>CAWDMA010000003.1:0-677028 GCA_963803425.1 uncultured Thermoleophilia bacterium | reverse complement strand
CGGAGCAGGCTCGTGTTGGGTTCCTCAGGCACGGGTTGGACGGTCGGGCTGGCTCAGGATGTGACCGTATCGGTGCGAGCGCCGCCGTGCCTCACCCCGATCGGGTGATCTGATTTCACCCCAAGCGTGTGATGCGCGCGGCGCCGTTGTCGGTCTAGCTTGCGTCGCGGGTGTCCGAGCTCGATCAAACCCTGCGCCGGCTCGCGCTCAGCGACGAGCAGACGGTTCGCAGCGTGCTCGACACTGGGCCGGCGGGGCTGGTCTCCTCGGGGCTCGACCCGAAGACGTTCGCACTTGCCCGCGTCGCGGCGCTGCTCGCCGTCGGGTCGACCGCGAGCGCCTGCCAGTGCAGCGTCGAGGCTGCCCGGGACGCCGGCGCGAGCGAGGAGGAGCTGGTCGGGCTGCTTGCGGCGATCGGGCCGGTGGTGGGGCTGGCGCGGGTCACCGCCGCGGCGCCGACGTTGGGGCTCGCGATCGGCCACGACGTCGAAGCCGCCTTCGAGAACCCCGACGGATAGCGCGCGGGAGCCCGCCTCCCGACGGGCTCCCGCGACCGCAGGTCAGGCCCGCGCGGCGGGCTCCTCGCCGTACTCGATGATCCCGAACACGATCCACACGCACAGGACGAAGATCCCGAGCGACCACCACGGGTACGCACCGCCGATCGACAGCAGGGCGCCGATCGCCCCGAGGCTGCCGCCGATGATCCCGATCACGCGGCCGTAGGTGTTGCCGGCCATCAGCGAGAACCCTCCGCTGAGCTGGATCAACCCGAGGATGATCAGCACCCACCCGAGGGTGTTCAGGTTGCTGAGGATGAACCTCGTGTCGTTGGTGAAGATGTTCGCATCGTCGAGCGCCCCGATCCCGTAGAGGATGTTGAGCACGCCGACGATCAACAGCATGACCGCGGCGAACGCGGTCCGTCCAGCACCTCTCACGTATCGCTCCTTTCGGTACTCGGGCGCTGCTGCGCTCGAGGGTGCGCGAGAGATTCTCGCGCGACCGAATCCACCGTATTCCCGACCTCGCCGCCTGTCCTCACCCGGATTGGGTGATTTCCGGGACTGCCGCCCCGCCCGAAGCGATAGCTTCTGGCCGAATGGTCGCCGTAGGGGTGCCGGGGCAGGTTTCGGGAGTCGATTCGAGCTACGTCTCGCGGCCCCGGCTCGCGGAGCGCCTGCTCCGGTCGGCCCACGCCCGCGTCGCGCTGCTCACCGCCCCGGCCGGGTTCTCCAAGACCACCTGCCTCGCCGAGTGGAGCGCTGCCGACCCGCGCCCGTTCGCGTGGATCTCGGCCAGCCACCTGCACGACGACCCGGCGCTGCTGATCGCATCGATCGTCGAGGCGCTCGACGGGATCGGGCCGATCGACGCCGACGTCCTCGACGCGCTCGCGACACCGCGGCCGAGCATCTCGAAGGTCGTGCTCCCCCGGCTCGACCGGACGGTTCGCGCGATCCGCCGGCCGTTCGTGCTCGTCATCGACGACGCCCACGAGCTCACCTCTCCGCGCGCCGTGAAGTCGCTCCAGATCGTGATCGACGCGCTTCCGGCCGGCTCCCAGATCGCGCTCGCCTCGCGCGCCGAGCCGCAGATCGCGCTGGCGCGGATGCGCGCGAACCGGGAGCTGGTGGAGCTCGACAAGGGGGACCTGGCGATGACGCCGGCGGAGAGCGGCGAGCTGCTCGAGCGGATCGGGGTCGAGCTCGACCGGGACAAGCTCGAGCTGCTCGTGCAGCGCACCGAGGGGTGGCCGGCGGCGCTCTATCTGGCGGGCCTGGCGCTCGCCGAGGCGCCGGACATGGCCGCCGCGATCGCCGAGTTCGCGGGCGACGATCGGATCGTCTCGGACTACCTGCGCGACGAGCTGCTCTCGACGCTGACGCCGACCAGGCTCACCTTCATGACCCGGACGGCGGTGCTCGACGAGCTCTCCGGGCCGGTCTGCGACGCCGTCCTGGAGCGGTCCGGGTCGGCGCGGGTCCTGCGCGAGCTTGCGCGGTCGAACGCGCTCGTCGTCCCGCTCGACCGCGCCGACAGCCGCTACCGCTACCACCGCCTGCTCGCCGACCACCTGCTCGCCGAGCTGCGGCGACGCGAGCCGGAGCTGGAGCCGGAGCTGCACAGCCGCGCGAGCCGCTGGTACGAGGCCGACGGAGATCTCGATCGCGCCACCGAGCACGCGATCGCCGCCGGAGAGCTCGACCGGGCCGGCGAGCTGCTCCTGCTCGCATTCCCGGCGCTGTCCGGCCGGGGCAGGATCGCCTCGCTGGAGCGGTGGCTGGACGACGTCGATGGGCGCGGCGGCCGCTCGCCGGCTTTCGCGGTGGCGTCGGCGCACCGTCACCTCGCTCTCGGGCGGGGTGAGGATGCCGCGCACTGGGCGCGGGTTGCGGAAGTGGGCGCGGACGCGCCGGCCGCGTCCCCCGACCCGGTCCGTGCGCACGTGCACCTGGTGAAGGCGACGCTCGCGGCGGACGGGGTCGCCCGGATGGGGAGCGACGCGGCCGCCGCGGCCCGGATCTTCTCGACGGACAGCCCGTGGCAGTCGCCGTGCTGTCTGTACCGCGGGGTCTCCCTGCATCTCCTGGGAGACCGGGACGGCGCGGTGCCGCAGCTGCGGGAGGCGGTCCGGCGGGGCGCGGTCGCCTCCTCGATCATCGAGACGATCGCGCTCTCGCAGCTCAGCCTGATCGCGATCGAGGACGAGGACTGGGGCGAGGCTTCGCGTGTGATCGCGCTCGCCCGCGAGCAGGTGCGCCGGTGCGGGCTCGTCGAGTACCCGAGCATCGCGCTGATCTCCGCGACCTCGGCGGCGGTCCGGGCGCACAGCGGGGAGGTCGACGCGGCCCGCGCCGACATCGAGCACGCGACCCGTCTGCTCACCGCGATCGACGCGTTCATCCCGTGGTACGAGGTCGAGGCGCGACTCGCCCTGTTCATCGCGTCGGCGAGGCTCGACGACGCGGCGGCAGGAGCGGAGCTGGTGGACGAAGCGGGTCGCGGCCTGGAGCTGACGCCGGATGCGGTCGTGCTGCGGGAATGGCTCGCGGACGCGCGCGGGGCGCTCGAGTCGGCGGCGACCGACAGCCGACGTGGCGAGTTTGCGCTGACGACCGCGGAGCTGCGCACGCTCCAGTACCTGCCGAGCCATCTCTCCTTCCCGGAGATCGCGGAGCGGATCCACGTCTCGCCGAACACCGTGAAGACGCAGGCGCGCGCGATCTACCGGAAGCTCGAGGCGACCTCGCGCGCCGAGGCGGTCGAGCGAGCCCGCGCCGCGCGGCTGCTGGACGACGATCCCTACGCCGCTGGCAGCGCCGCGAGGTCGAGGTCCTCGCCGGGCTCGAGCTCGCGCACCTCGTAGGGCCGCGGCGCGGCGGCGGCGGCGAACCTGCGCGCCGCGTCGGGGACCGGCCGGTACCACGGCTCGACCGCGTACCCGTCGTGGTGGATCGGGACGACGATCCGGGCTCCGAGCAGTTCCGCGGCGAGCGCCGCCTGCTTGGGGTCCATCGCCGCCGGCAGCGGGCTGGGCGGCTGCAGGTGCGGGAAGTCGACGACGGCGCCGTTGATCGGCGCGAGCACGACGTCGAAGGGACCGTGGCGGCGGGCGACCCGCCACCACGAACCGTGGAGGATCGTGTCGCCGAGATGCACCGCGCGGCGCCCGCCGGCCTCGACCAGCCACGACACCTGCGGGTCGCCGAGGCCGTCGACCGCGGGCAGCGCGGTGAGCGTGAACGGACCCGCCTCGATCCGCTCCCACGGGACGACGGTGCGCCGAGACAGGCCGGCGGCGTCGAGCTCGTGGTTCGCCTGCGCAAGGCCGAGGTTCTCGACGTCCTCCCCTCCAGGCCAAGCCGGCTCGTGCACGGACGCGTCGGGGGCGAGCGCGGCGGCGAGCGCGGCGGCGTCGGCGTGGTCTCGGTGCAGGTGCGTGACCAGCCCGGCGAGCGCGGTCGCCTCCGCCCGCGGCGCGACCACGGACGGCAGCCGTGCGTCCCCGGCGCCGTCCCCGAGCGGCGCGAACGTCGCCCCCGGGTCGGCGAGCGGGTCGATCACGACCGCCGCGCCGTCCACCTCGATCTCGACCCCGGCCCATCCGAGCCACCGCACGTTCATCTGCTTCCTCCTTTATCGGACGATCGTACGGTATCATCCCGGAGATGCCGCGCCGCACCGAGGCAGCCGTCGCCGCCACACGCGCCGCCGTCACCGGCGCCGCTGTCGAGCGCGCCTCGGTCGAGGGGCTCGAGGGCCTCACGATCGGCGCCGTCGCAGACCGGGTCGAGATGCGGAAGAGCAGCGTGTTCAGCCTGTTCGGGAGCAAGCGCGAGCTCCAGCTCGCCGCGCTCGAGGCGGCCGTCGAGCAGTTCGTCGACGAGGTGTGGACGCCCGTCGCGGACCACCCCGCGGGGATCGAGCGGCTCGCGGCGCTGTGCGAGAGCTGGCTCTCCTACCACGAGCGGGAGGTGCTCCCCGGCGGGTGCTTCCTGACCACCGCGACGGTCGAGTTCGACGCGCGGCCCGGCCCGATCCGGGACGCGGTCGCCGCGAGGATGCGGCGGTGGCTGGGAGTGCTGGAGCGGGAGGCCCGGACCGCGATCGAGGCGGGCGACCTGCCCGCGGACGCGGAGCCGGCCGAACTCGCCTTCGAGCTGAACGCGCTAGCCGCCGCGGCGAGCTACGGGTACCACCTGTGGCGCGACCCCGAGGTGTTCGAGCGCGCCCGGCGCTCGATGCGCCGCGCGCTCGGCCTCAGCCCTTCCTGACCAGCTTCAGCGATTGGATCTCGGTGTTCGGCTCGCCGCCCGTGGGCGTGTAGGTGACCTCGAGGCCGACCTTCGCCTTGCCCTTCCGCTTCAGCCGCTTCCGCGCCTTCCCCTTCGGCTTCACATGGAGGATCACCTCGCCGGACGCCGCCGCGTCCGCGGCCGCGCCCTTCACCTTGCCGGTGCCGGCGAGCGCGACGGCGCCCGGCGCCGGCACCTCGACCGCCACCTTGGCGGTCCCCTTCTTCTTGTTCTTGCTCGCAACCGCGAACGTGAACTCGTTCGAGGGCTCCCAGGAGAGCACCACGGAGCCGTTCCCGGTCGCGGCGGCGGTCGCCTGCGTGAAGCCGGTCACCCCGGCGCCTGCGTGATTCGAGCCGCCCCCGCCACCACCGCCGGAGGTCGACCCCTCGCCGCCTCCGCCGCCGCCGTACCAGCCGTCGCCGCCGCCCCCACCGCCGCCGCTGAACATGTCTCCGCCACCATCTCCGCCCGCGCCGAAGCCACCGCCGTCGCCGCTCTCGCCAGCCCCCTCGGAGGCCCCGCCGGCGCCGCCGCTGGCGGCACCTCCCGCCAGGCCGGGCCCGCCGGGATCGCCGACGCCCGCGGTTCCATTCGTACCGGCAGCGCCCCCCGCGCCGCCGCCGAGGTCACCGCCGCCTCCGCCCCCTCCGCCGGCGACGATCACGCGCGACGCGAGGCTGGCGGCAGTGCGAACGCTGGAGGCGCCCCCGCCGTCGCCGCCGGCCGACGACGTGTCGCCACCGCCTCCTCCGCCGCCGGCGGCGCCGACGTCGATTCGCAGGATCTGCCCCGGGGTGACCGCCAGGTCACCGGCGACCCTGGCGCCGCGGCCACCGGCGCCGCCCCCGTCACCGGCTGTCCCGCTGGCCCCCAGCGCGAGCACGTGCAGGCTGGTGACGCCGGCGGGCACCGTGAAGGAGGACGACCCGGGCGTGCTGAACGGCCTCGAGGCGGCCTCCGTCGGCGCCGCCCCGGTGAGACCGGCGAGCAGCAGCGCCGCTGCCGCCACTGAAGCTTTCGCGAGCAGCGCCGAACCCGGCCGCGCTGTGCCGCGAGCTACGACCAGAACTCGTCCCATGCGTACAGGTCGAAGAAGTGCTCACGACCCTCGGCGACCTTGCCGTCCCTGATCTCGAACGACAGGCAGCAGTCGACGTCGAGCTGCTTGCCGTTTCGCTCCGCGCTGTTGTGGTGGATCCCGACCACGTGGCCCTGGTCGTCCGCGACGACCTCTCGCAGCTCGGCCTTGAACGTCCCACCCGTGTCGCCTCCGTACCGGCCGAACTGCGTGAAGGCGGCGTCCCGGCCGTCGAAGTCGCCGCCGATCGCGCTCCCGGGCGTGTGCCACGAGGCGTTCTCGTCGAACAGCTCGGTGAGCGTCGCCATGTCACCCGAGTTGAAGGCCTCGTATCCGCGTCTCACCAGCGCGGCGTCCTCTGCGGCTCCCATATCCGTCCTCCTCCTCTGTCGCGTCCCCGGACCCTACCCGTCCTGCTTCGGCGGGACCAGCCCGGCGGCCGCGACCGCCTCCTCCCGGTTCCGGAACGCCTGCTCGCGAACGATCAGCCCGTCCTCGATCGTGAACACGAACGCGAAGCTGTCGTCGACCGCGACCCGGCTGGCGCCTCCGGCGCCGGCGGTGCGAGCGACGGCCACCACCTTGTCGCCGGCCTCGATCAACTCGACCGGCTGGATCTCGTACCCCTCCAGCGTGCGCTGGTTCTCGCCGTAGATCTCGCGGAGCGCCTCGCGGCCGCGGTGCGTGCCGAGCAGGAGCGTCTCGAACACCGCGTCGGGGTGGTACATCTCGATCAGCGCGTCGAGGTCGCCGCGGTTGTGCGCGTCGAACCCCGCCCGGACCCTCTCCAGGTTCTCCTCCGACATGCGCGCAGTATCGCGCCTTCGGCGAGTGGGATACTGCGAGCGCGATGGAGGTCACCCGGAACTCGCACGGGACCGTGGCGGGGCCCGCCGAGTGGTTCACGGGCACGGTCCACCTGGACGCGATCGCCACGCCGGCCGAGCCGTCGCGGGTATTCGCCGCGAGCGTCCACTTCGCGCCGGGCGCGCGCACCGCATGGCACACGCACCCCAACGGCCAGACGATCCACGTCACCGAGGGAATCGGCCTCGCGCAGGGCGAGGGTGGCCCGATCGAGGTGATCCGCGCCGGCGACACCGTCTTCTTCGGGCCGGGAGAGAGCCATTGGCACGGCGCGGCGCCCGATCGGTTCATGACGCACGTAGCGATCCAGGACGTGGACGACGACGGCACCCCGGCGACGTGGGCCGAACACGTCACCGACGACGAGTACGGCGCCGCGCCACCGACAACGAGTGCCTGAGGGCCGATGGTCGAGCAGATCGAGTCGATGCCGCCGGGGACGATCGGGTTCCGGGCGACCGGGAAGCTCACCCGCGAGGACTACCTGGAGCGGCTGATCCCCGCGATCCGCGACGCGGCCGAGGCCGGCGAGGTGCGGATGCTGTACGCGCTCGGGCCCGGGTTCGAGGGGATGGAGGCCGGGGCGATGCTCGAGGACGCGAAGACAGGGTTCGAGGCGCTCCGCCACCACGCCGCCTGGAAGAGATCCGCGATCGTCACCGACGCCGGGTGGATCCGCGACGGGATGCACCTGTTCGGGTGGATGGTCCCGGGCGAGGCGAAGGTGTTCGACCTCGACCAGATCGAGGACGCAAAGGAGTGGCTCGCGAGCTAGGCGGTCCGCGCCTAGAATCGGCCCGCAGTGTCGCTTTTCAGCCGCAGATCGAAGGGCTCGATGCCCGCCGGCCCGCCCCCCGAGGAGATGCGGGGACGCGCCGCCGAGATCGAGGATCCGGGAGCGCTGGGCTGGGAGGTCGTGTGGGAGGCGCTGAAGACCGAGCCGCCGGGCGAGGGTGCCGGCACGCTCACCGGGGAGCACAGCCTCGGCGAGGAGCACGAGGTGCGCCGGCCCGGAGCCGATCTTCCCGGGACCGAGTTCAGCGGTACCCGGCACGGGCGTCCGGTGGCGCTGCGGATCGGTGTGATCGCGGCCGGATGGCGCGACCGCGCCCTGAACGAGGTCGAGGTGGGCGGGCCGGTGGCGCCCTTCCGGGTGAGCGCCGACGGCGGCCGGCTGGTTGCCGACCCGGGCGCCCCTGCCGAGGTCGAGCAGCTGCTCGGCGAGCTGGCGCCCTCCAAGGACGTGTGGAACGACGTCGTGGTCGAGGGCGGCCCCGACGGGATCGTCGCCCGCCGGCCGGTGAAGGCGCACTCGCAGGGCTACGTGTACGACATGTGGCTGTGCGAGCGCCTCGCGGACCGGCTCGGCGGTTAGCCGCGTGACCGAGCTGGCCGTTACACATCGCCCGCCGACGCCGTCGACCCCGCCGCCACGCGCTGTCGACTGGCACTGGGCGGCTCGTCGGGCGCGGGCGCTCTCGTGGCTGAGTCTCGTGTGGATGGGAGCGGAGGGCGCGATTGCGATCGCGGCAGGCCTTGCGGCCGGCTCCGTCGCACTGGTCGGCTTCGGCCTCGACTCGGCGATCGAGGGCTTCGCGAGCCTCGTGATCGTGTGGCGGTTCACCGGCAGCCGCCTCCACTCGATCCGGGCGGAGACCCGAGCCCAGAAGCTGGTCGCGTTCCAGTTCTTCCTGCTCGCCCCGGTGGTCGTGTTCGAGGCGGGCCGCCACCTGCTCGGTGGCGAGCAGGCCGAGGTGAGCGTGGTCGGGATGGCGCTCACGGCCACCAGCGTGATCGGGATGCCCGTACTGGGAGTGGCGAAGCAGAGGGTGGCACGCAGGCTCGGGTCGGTCGCGACCCATGGCGAGGGTACGCAGAACCTACTGTGCGCGTATCTGGCCGCGGCGGTGTTCCTCGGGCTCGCCGGCAACGCGCTGTTCGGGTGGTGGTGGCTCGATCCGATCGCCGCGCTGGTGATCGCCGCGGTCGCGGTCCGGGAGGGAGCGGAGACGTGGCGCGGCGAAGGCTGCTGTGCCGGCCCGCCGCTAGCGGAGGCGGGCGCCGGGTGCGATCACGGCTGCCGCGCTCCGGCGAGCTAGCGCAGCTCGTCGAGCTCGGCGTCGGTGAGCTCGATCTGGAGCGCGGCGAGGTTGTCGCGGAGGTGCTCGAGCGACAGCGTCCCCGGGATCGGGAGCATCGTCGGGGAGCGCCGCAACAGCCACGCCAGCGCGATCTGCTCCTGCGCCGCGTCGTGGGCCGCTGCGATCCCCTGGAGCGCGCCGTCGGCGCCGCCGCGGAGCGGGAAGTACGGGACGAACGCGATCCCCTGATCGGCACAGTACTCGACCACGTCCTCGTGCTCGCGCTCGGTGAGGCTGTACTCGTTCTGGACCGCCGCGACCGGCACCACGCCGCGGGCCCGTTCGAGCTGCTCGACGCCGACCGCTGACAGGCCCACCTCCCGGATCTCGCCGCGGGACCTGTGCTCGGCGAGCGCCCCGAGGGTCTCCTCGAGCGGCGTCTGCGGGTCGACCCGGTGCAGGTAGTAGAGACCGATCGTCTCGGTCCGCAACCGGCGCAGGCTCTCCTCGACCTGGCTCCGCAGCACCTCGGGGCGGCCCTCGCCGGGCCGGTACCCGCCTTTGGTGGCCACCACGCACCCCTCGGGGATCGGGGTGAGCGCCGACCCGATTGTCGCCTCGCTCTCCCCTCCCGTGTACAGGTGGGCGGTGTCGATCATCCCGACGCCGGCCGAGACCGCCTCCCTCAGGAACGCGACGTTCTCGGGCGTGTTCGTGAGCCGATTTGTCCCGAGCCCTATCCGGGGCACCCGGACGCCGGCGATCTCGATGTCCGCGGTCATCGCGCGGTCTCGGCCTCGATCACGCGGACGGCGCCCGCGCCCGGGTCGCCACGGACCTGCGCGGCCGCCGGGTGGGTGTCGCCGCGGTGGAGCCGGACCCGCTCGAAGCCGACGGCCCGGAGCGCTGCCTCGGCGTCGCCGTCTCCACCGCCGTAGGTCTCAACCCTGCCGCGCACGAACGCCGACAGGACGACGTCGAAGGCGCGCTCGGCAACCCCGCGGGCGGCGCCGCCGTAGCGGAGGTCGGCGACGTACACCCCTCGCCGGAACGGGGCGAGCGCGGTCGCGATCCGCGTCCACAGCGCCTCCACCGTGCGCTGGTCGAAGTAGGTGAGCAGCCCCTCTGTGATCAGCACGACCCCTCCGGCCGGGTCGAGGCTCCGGGCCAGCTCCGCAAGGCTGTTTGGACCGTCGTCTCGGAGCACGTCGACCTCGGCGACGCGGTGGTGCTCTCCGAGCGACCCGATCCGCGCCAGCGCCTCCCGCTTGCGCTCCGCCATCGCCGCCAGGTCGGCCTCCACGTAGGTGATCGCATCGCCGTAGCGCTGGGCGAACCGCCACCCGCGCGGCGACATCCCGCAGGCCGCCTCGACCACCTGGGTGACGGACCCGGTCCGGATCGCCTCGTCCAGGATCGAGTCGATGATCGAGTGGCGAGCGACCAGCAGACCGTCGAGGGTGGGGCCGCCGAGCGTCTTGCTGAGCGCGTTCGGCACGGCGAGTGCCCCGTGCAGCACCCTGCCCTGCCACGTCGCCAGCTCGGGGTGCGAGAGGTCGTTGCGAACCCAGGTCTCACCCGTGTAGTGGGCCGTCGGCGAGATCGCCTCGGATCCGATCACGGGTCGCGGTCCTCGCGCGTCGGGGGCACGTCCTCAAGGTATTGCCTCCGAGGCGGCCGTGGGCTAGGGACTGTCCTGGTACCAGACGGAGCCCGCGATGTGGATCGTGTATCCGTCGTGGCTCCCGCCGCTGGTGTGGGTCGTGACGTTGATCAGCAGCGGGCCCTCGGGCTGGCCCGCACTTCGCCGGATCGGTGCCGCCGCGGACGTAGTAGGGACGCAGGTAGCCCTCCCGCACCGTGTACAGACCCGAGGATCGGCTCGGCACGTCGCCGTTGATGTACCAGCTCGGGTTGCTCTGGTAGTGGGTCTTGACGCCGACCAACGATGCGCCCTGGTCCCACAGCACGGTGATGTCGTTCCCGGAGAAGGGCCCCGGCGGACCGTCCCGCGCACGGCCCTTGCAGCTGCCTCTCCCCACCCCCCACACGTCTTGAAACCCGCCCCGCCGCGGGCATCCGCCGCCCCAGTAGTCGTAGGCGAGCAGCCTGATCTCGATCGGGGTCCAGTTCCGGTCGCGGCGGCCCCGCCGGAGTGCACCCGGATCCGCGCCAGGTCGTCCCGGCTCCTCTTGAAGGCCTGCGCCGTGTGCACGCCCGGCCACTCCAGGGAGTCGCAGAGCCGGACCCTTGCGCGGCGGTTGGTTCGGCCCTTCACGGTTCCAAGCAGCACCTTGGCGCCGGCGACCCGCCGCCCGTTGCCGTTTCGCACCCGGCCCTCGAAGCAGGTGCGCGCGCCGACGTCCACCTCACCCGGAGAGATCGCCAGCGAGATCGTCGGGCGCTCGCCGGGCCCGCAAGCAGCATCGAGCGGCCGGTTACCGGCCTACGACCAGAACTCGTCCCACGCGTACACATCGAAGAAGTGCTCGCGACCGTCGACGACCTTGCCGTCCTTCACCTCGAACACGAGCGCGCAGTCGACGTCGAGCTGCTTGCCGTTCCGCTCACCGCTGTTGTGATGGATTCCGACCACGCGGCCTTCGTCATCCGCGATCACGGCCCGCAACTCAGCGTTGAAGGTCCCACCCGTGTCGCCCCCGTATCGGCCGAACTGCTGGAAGGCGGCGTCCCGGCCGACGAAGTCGCCGCCGATCGAGCTGCGCCCCGGTGTGTGCCACGAGGCGTTCTCGTCGAACAGCTCAGTGAGCGTCTCCATGTCGGCCGAGTTGAATGCCTCGTATCCGCGGCGAATCAGGTCGGCGCTCTCACTGGCTCCCATGACTTCCTTCCATTGTGACTTGTGTGGAGGGACCCTATACGGCCCGGCCCGGACACCCAACGCTCCAGGCTCGCCATGAAGGTGCCTCCGGTCTCGCCTCCGTAGCGGCCGAACCGCTCGAAGACCGCCTCGCGGCCCTCTCGGTCTCCGGAGACGGAGCTGCCGCCGGTCGGAACATGACGCGACTGGCAACTCATCTGGCAACGGGCCACCTCTGCTCACGGTTGACGCGCGCGCCCCGGCGAATCCCGATCGCGACTAGCAGCAATCCCACGAGGGGCCCGCCGAGGAGCAACGCGATCCCGAGCTGCACGCGCCGATCGGAGAAGGAGCTCTTCGACTCGCCGAGCAGCAGCTTCGGATCGACCGCCTCGGAGCGATCGATCACTGTGGGCGAGGCGACCAAGTAGTCGCCCGCTGCAGCGATCTTGACCTGGCCGATCGGCTCGCTGCCGGTCCGGTCGACGGTTGTAGCGGCGCCACTCCTGGGCGTGATCTCGAGCGGCGCGCCTCCGAGCGCCGGCCGAATCGAGTAGCTGAGGTCCTTCGGCGCGTGCGCGGACTCGGGGATTTGAACGCCGGGGCCGAGGTCGCTCTCCTGAAAGGAGATCTGCACCGCATCGGCGGGCAGGTGGACCGTCGCCTTGCCCGGGATCGACACCGAGCCGAACTCCGAACGTGTCTCCTGGCCCGCCTTGCTGCAGCCGTAGATCCACAGCGCCATCCCGACCGCAGCGACTGCGATCGCGATCCGAGCGCCCCACTTGATCAGCGGAAAACCAGACGTGACGTCTTGCGAGGTGACTCCGATCGCAGCCTCCGGGGCCGGTTGCAGGGCGGGCCCCAGCGCGGTCGCTTTCGGCCCGCGCAACGCGATGCTCCTGCAGGCACGCTATCCGCACACCTGCGCGCCGTCAAGGTGCAGCGTCCGCGGCAAAGGCTACATGCATGCCCCGGGCACAGTAGGCTGAGCCCGCCACACGATGCGGAGGCGTGCGTGCTGGGACCCCTCTACAAGCGACTCGTCAAGGACCTCGACCAGAACGGGAGGCGGGCGCCGGCGACCGTGGTGAAGATAGGCAAGCGGGGCACCTCCTCGGGCACGGATGACAGCCCCCAACCGCCATTCAAGTGGAAGCTCACCCTCCGCGTCGAGCCCGAGGCCGAGCCCGCCTTCGAGCTGACCACGAAGATGATCTTCCCCACCTGGCTGCCGAAGGAGCGCGAGGAAATCCTCATCATCTACGACCCCGAGGACACCTCGAGGATCGTCTGGGACAGGGCCACCGAGACCCGGGTCACCCCCGAGGGGATCGCCAAGAGAGACGCCGTGTTCGAGGGCCTCGGATATGACTCCGGGAAGCTCGACGACCTACTCGAGGCCGGCGCGCAGATCGAAGAGGCCGAGAAGGCCGGCGCAACCCCCTCCGAGCTCGACCCGGAGGTCCTCGCAAAGCTCAATTCTGCGGCCGAGCAGATCAGCCGTCCCGCCGCCGAGGATCCCCACGATCGCATCGAGCGCCTCGCTGCCCTGAGAAAGAAGGGCGCGATAACCGACGCCGAGTTCGAGGCTCAGAAAGCCGAGATCCTCGGCTCCAGCTAGGAGCGCCCCGGAGGTCGTCGCCCGATGGGCGATGGGGGTCCGCGCCAGGGCTTCGCGGAGAGTCTTGCGCGAGGACGATGTCCCGCGGCGGTCGTCGCCATGCCCGGGGCGCTTAGGGGAGTCCTGATGGGATGGCTTTCGAACCGAACGGCTGTCCGCGCGAGCTTGCGACTCGGCGAGGAGCTGACCGCGGCGTGAGCGACGGGAAGCTCCAGCACCTACTTCAGCTTCAGCTTGACCGTGGTGCTCTTCGTCGCGAGCACACTGCCGTCGGAGCTGAAGGTCGCCTCGACGCGCACCGTCGCCTTCCCCTTGCGGCGGAGCTTTTGCTTCGTCGTGCCCTGCGGGGCGACATTCATCTTCACCACTCCGGGCGCATCGGCGGACTTTCGGCGTGGCTTCACTTTCGCGGCAGAGGCGGAACCCGCGGAGCCGTTGCCGGAGCCGGCGAGCTCGACCACCCCCGCGAAGGGAACCTCGACCTCAATCCGCGCCTTGCCCTTGCGCTTCAGCCGCTTGACGTCGCCGAAGCCCAACTCGCTCGCCAACACGACCGGGTGAGCCGCGCTGGTCTGCGAGCCCGAGCCCGCGTGGTTCGAGGCGGTCACCCGGCAGGCATACGAGCCGGACTCGACCGGCGTGAAGGTGGCCTTGTTGGCGCCTGGCACGTCGGCGCCGTCGAGCAGCCACTGGTAGGCGAACGAGCGCGGAGCGCGGTAGAGGAACGCGCCGAGCAGGTTCGGCGCCCACTCGCCGCGGGTGCACGAGAGACCGCCCTCGAGCTGATCGCCGGCCGAGATCGCCGGGGCGCCGGCGCCGCTCGGTGCGCGAAGCAGGGCCACAAAGCGGGGGTCGCTCGGGGTCGCCCCGGATATGTTGAGCAGGCCGCCGCCGCCCGATCCGTCGAGGTTGACGTAGGAGATCGAGTCGAAGCCGAGGTTGCCCCAGTAGATCCGCCCCTCCGCGGGGTCGATCGCCATGCCGATGCCGCCGCTCTGGGTCGCCCCGGAGAGGTTGAGCAGGCCGCCGCCGCCCGATCCGTCGAGGTTGGCGAACGAGATCGTGTTGGCGAGATTTGTCCAGTAGATCCTCCCCCCCGCGCGATCGATCACCACGCCGTGGGGTTTGTTTGCCGTCGCCCCGGAGATGTTGAGCTCGTCGCCGCCGCCCGATCCGTCGAGGTTGGCGTAGGAGATCGTGTTCGTGACGCGGTTGGCCCAATAGATCCTCCCCGCCGCGGGGTCGATCGCCAGGCCGTAGGGCTCGTCCGGGGTTGCCCCGGAGATGTCGAGCGGGCCGCCACCCGATCCGTCGAGGTTGGCGTAGGCGATCGTGTCGTCGTCGTTGGCCCAGTAGATCCTCCCCGCCGCGGGGTCGATCGCCAGGCCGTGGGGCTTGGTTGCCGTCGCCCCGGAGATGTTGAGCTGGTCGCCGCCGCCCGATCCGTCGAGGTTGGCGTAGGAGATCGTGTCGTTGCCCTGGTTGGCCCAGTAGATCCGCCCCGCCGCGGGGTCGATCGCCACGCCCCGGGGGCCGCTTGGGGTCGCTCCGGAAAGGTCGAGCTGGCCGCCGCCGCCCGATCCGTCGAGGTTGGCGTAGGAGATCGTGTCGTTGCCGTTGCCCCAGTAGACGCGATCCGCGCCGAGCGCCGCGGGCGCCGACGCGAGGATGAGCAACCCCGCGGCGAGCAGGAGGACACCCATCGGCCGGCCGCGCGTGGCCTGCCCGATCATGCCCGCTTTCTTGCCAACTCGCGAAGGGGAATGAATCGTGATTGAACCACAGATCGGGGCATCTCAGAGCAGCCGAACCGGCGCTGGTCAGCCCACCAGTCGCGCTGTCCATCGACATCTTTGCGCCGAGCCTGGCCGAGGTGGGCGCGCCGATGAAGAGGATCTCGAGGCCATCCGGCCCGGCCTCGTAGCCTCGCCACGTACCGGGCGCCCGCTCGCGCGCACGAGCACGTGCACCTCCTCCTACTTGCCGTGCGTGTGGCCGTACGGAAAGCGATGCCCGGGTGAGACGCGCTGGAAGCCCAGGCCGGATCGCTCAAGCTCGAGCGCCTCCGTCGCCAAGCGGAACTCCAGGTCCGGAGCCCCATCGAAGTTGGACCCGACGTCCGGCGGGTCCTCCTTGATGTTCCTGAGCGTGAACGGCACGGCCGCAATCCTATGGTGACGCCGGCGCCGGCGAGCTTGCCGTCCGGGGCCACCCCCGCGGCTGCACACCCATAAAGGTTTCAGCTGAGCTGCTCGGCCAGTCCGATGATGATGCCCTCAGGGCCGCGCAGGAAGCAGAGCCGGTAGATGTCCTCGTACTGGGCGATCTCGCCGACGAGCTCGGCACCGTGGCTGCGCAGGCGGGAAACGACGTCGTCGATGTCGTCGACAGCGAACATCATGCGGCGCATGCCCAGCGTGTTCGCCGGCGCGCTTTCCGGCTCGGCTCTGACCGCCGGCGGCGCGTGGAACTTCGACAGCTCAACCCGGCTGTGGCCGTCAGGGGTCCGCATCATGGCTATGTCGGCACGGACGTCGTTGAGCCCGACGGTCTGGTCCACCCAGGGCCCCTCGACCGTCGTCTCGCCTTCCAGCTCCATACCGAGTTCGGCGAAGAACGCTTTGGCAGCCTCGAGGTCGTCGACAACGATGAGGACGTTGTCCATCCGCAGAATCGTCATTCCCGCGGAGCATAGGGTCGGATGTTCGCTGCAAATACGGGGTGGCGTCGTCTGCGCGCATTCGGGCTTCCCGCCCGCAGAGGCGCGGGCTGATGATCTACGCGGCCGAAACCACCCATAACGGCGAAGGGACGCTGGTCGTCCCGTTCGGGCGATCCGTCGCCTTAGGACGTGCCATCTCGGTAGTCGCCCAGGGGCTGATGGGTCGGGTAGAGATCCACGTAGTCCAGGCCGAGGCGCTCAAGTGAAGAAGCAAATGCGCGCTTGGCGGCCTCCTCACCAGGACCGTCCTGGATCCAGAGCTTGGCGATGGCGCGACCGGCGCCCGGCCAGGCAAGCAACCTCACGAGGGCGAGCGACCGGACTCGAACCGGCGACTGATCTGCGTTCGCTCCGCCTCGCTCGGTTTGGTACCACCGCTGGTGCCCGTGGGAAGGCGGGGGGCCCTGAGCCGCTGGTGACGGTCCGCGCAGACGCTACGCAAGGTTCCGCATGGGCCAGAATCGTGCGAGTCAACCATGAAGGGACTCATCGGCCGCTGCGCGCCCCGGGCCTCGGGATGGGCACCAGCGTTGCGCGAGCGCACGTGACCCGTCCCGCCGTCGCCGAGGGTGTCGGCGTAGAGTAGGCGCCGCAGGGTCCCCGGGTTGTAGTCCGTGGGGGAGCGAGCAGTGACAAGAGAGTGACCGAGCAGACAAGGAGTGGATCAAGGTGAGCATGTACGCAATCGTTAACCCGGCCACCGGCGAGAAGCTCGACGGGTACCCAGAGATCTCAGACGACCAGCTCGACGCCGCCATCGCCAGGGCTTGGGAGGCGCGTGAAGCGCTCACCTCGCTCTCTGCGGCTGAGCGCGCCGAGAAGATCAAGCGCCTCGGCGAGCTTCACCTCGAGCGACGTGAGACGCTTGCCGCAATCGCGGTGAAGGAGATGGGCAAGCCGATGGAGCAGGCCCTCGGCGAGATCGACTTCTGCGGCGACATCTACGCGTACTACGCCGACCGCGCGGCGGACTTCCTCAGGGACGAGCCGCTCGAGCTGCTTGCGGGCGAGGGCACGGCGGTGATCCGCCGCTCGGCGATGGGGCCGCTGCTCGGAATCATGCCCTGGAACTTCCCCTACTACCAGGTGGCCCGCTTCGCGGGACCGAACCTGATCGCCGGCAACCCGATCCTGCTGAAGCCAGCGCCCCAGTGCCCGGAGTCGGCCGAGGCGATCCAGAAGGTGTACGACGACGTCGGCCTCCCGGAGGGCGCGTACCAGACGATCCTCGCGACCCACGAGCAGATCGCCGAGAAGGTGATCCCGGACCCGCGCGTGCGCGGTGTCTCGGTCACCGGCTCCGAGCGAGCCGGCGCCGCCGTCGCCGAGGTCGCCGGACGGAACCTGAAGAAGGTGGTCCTCGAGATGGGAGGCTCCGACCCGTTCATCGTGCTCGCGACCCAGAACCTCGACGAGGTCGTCGACGCCGCGGTGGAGGCGCGCCTCGACAACACGGGCCAGTCGTGTAACGCCGCGAAACGGTTCATCGTCGTCGACGAGCTCTACGACGACTTCCTCGCGAAGTTCACCGAGAAGATGAAGGAGGTGGAGCCCGGGGATCCGACCCAGAACTCGGCGATGGGGCCACTCTCGTCGTCGACCGCGGCGGAGCGCCTTCAGGACCAGATCGACCGCGCGAAGGCCGACGGCGCCGAGGCCGTTCTCGACGGCGACCGGAAGGACAACTTCTTCGGCACGACGGTCCTCACCGGTATCAGCCCCGAGAGCGACGCCTACCGGGAGGAGTTCTTCGGGCCCGTCGCGAGCGTTTACAGGGTCTCGTCCGAGGAGGAGGCGATCCGGGTCGCCAACGACACGCCGTTCGGCCTCGGCTCCTACGTCTTCACGACCGACCCCGAGCAGGGCGACCGCGTCGCCAACGACATCGAGGCCGGCATGGTCTTCGTGAACGGCGTCCTCCTTGACGGCGCCGAGTTGCCGTTCGGGGGCGTTAAGCGTTCCGGCTTCGGACGCGAGCTCGGCCCGTACGGGATGGACGAGTTCGTCAACAAGAAGTTGATCCGCGTCGTGAAGTAGCGGGTCGGTCGGTGGGCTCCGCTCGGGGCGGGAGCGAAACGGCGACGGGTTCCAGTCGGGAGCGACGGGGAGGTGAATGATCGCGGTCGGTGTGAACAGCGCTCCGGATCACCCTGCCCTCGGCGTAGCTAGAGGAGGATCTCGTCGCTGCCGAGATCAACCCTAGGAAGGTGAGCGACCGGACTCGAACCGGCGACCACCTGGACCACAACCAGGAGCTCTACCAACTGAGCTACGCTCACCGCGCGGCTCCAATGTAGCGGCTGGGGATAGGCTCGCCGCCGACCGATGTTCGCCTACGACGCATCCGAGTGGAGCGACTACTTCGTCGCGGTCGCCGGCGCCGCCGCCGCGCTCAGCGGGCTGGTCTTCGTCGCGATCTCGATCAACGTCGAGCGGATCATCAAGGGCGAGGGGCTCCCGGAGCGGGCGCTGGAGACGATCCTGCTGCTGCTCGGGGTGCTCGTCACCTCGGTGATCGTGCTCGCACCCGGTCAGTCGAACGTGGCGCTCGGGATCGAGCTGATGGTGTCGGGCCTCGGGTTTCTGGTCGTGATCCTGCTGCTGATCCGCCGTGGTGTCGGCAACGACAGGGGCCCCCGGGGCTCGCTTCCGGCGCGGATCGGGCTCTCGACGGTGGGCTCGGCGCCGTTCGCGATCGCGGGCCTCAGCCTGATCGTCGAGACGGGCGGGGGCCTGTACTGGGTCCTCGCCGGGACGGTGTTCGCGCTGCTCGGCGGCGTGCTCAATGCCTGGGTGCTGCTGGTCGAGATCCTGCGGTGAACGGCCGCCGTCGCTGACGAGTGAATCTCGCGCAACCCGGGTAGTCGCTACCCAACGCGGCAGCCGGCCCGAATCCCGGCGGCTTTCACCGGATGCGATCCGGTTCCCGCCTCAGGGGTGAGAAGACCAACCGCCGCGTCCGCGGTGGCGAGGCGTTCGGGCCGGCGCCGCGCGCGGCGGGGTCGCACGCGGAGCTCAGCCGAGGTGCAAGAATCGCGCGAACCGTGCGAAGAGTGGCGACGGACATCCAGCAGGCGACGTTCGACCTCTCGAAGCTGCCGAAGCATCCGTGAGCTTGGTCGAGCCGCCGCCCGTCATCCTGCCGCCGTTCACCGAGGAGAGCGCCCGCCGCCGGGTCCAGCTCGCCGAGGACGCGTGGAACAGCCGGGACCCGGGACGTGTCGTGCTCGGCTACACGCCGGACTCGGAGTGGCGCAACCGCGACCGGTTCTTCAGCGGCCGCGAGGCGATCAAGGGCTTCCTGACGCAGAAGTGGGAGCGCGAGCTCGAGTACCTGCTCCGCAAGGAGCTGTGGGCGTTTGCCGGCAACAGGATCTCGGTCAGGTTCGAGTACGAGTCCCACGACCCCTCCGGCCAGTGGTGGCGAAGCCACGGCAACGAGCAGTGGGAGTTCGACGAGGACAGCGGGCTGATGCGCCGGCGCGACGCCAGCATCAACGACTATCGGATCGACGAGTCCGACCGCCGGATCACGCCGCGCCCCTGAACCGGATCGCGACCAGCGCCAGCGCCTGCGCCGTCTTAACGAGGTCCGCGACCGGGACGTACTCGTCAATCGTGTGGGCGACGTGGATGCCCGGCGGCCCCAGGCACACGCACGGAGTGCCCGCGCGGGTGAAGGTGGCGCCGTCGTGCCACGAGTCGAGCCCGGCCAGCCGGCCGGGGCGACCGACATCCGCGCCGGCGGCGAGCGCGACCCGGGCGATCTCGGAGTCGGGATCGACAGACGCCGCGGGGCACTCCTCGGTCCATCTGAGCGAGGGCCGGTGCTCGGCGAGCCAGTCGTCGGCGGCGGCTACCTCCTCGACCACCTCCGTGACCTCGTCGCGGACCCGATCCCCCCACCCGTCCGGGTCGGCCGCGCTGGGCGGGAACATGATCTCGACCCCGAGATCGCACCTGGAGGGGTAGGAGACGCCCCACTCCCCGCCCGCGATCATCGTCGGGACGAGGTCGCCGGGGCTCGTGAACGGGTCGCGGTGAGCCGGGGAGGTGCGCCACCGCTCCCGCAGCCCCCGCAGCGCATCGAGCACGATCGTCGCCTTCTCGATCGCGTTCACCGCGCCGCCCTCCCGCCAGTCCGGCTGCGGGATCTCGGCGTGGCCGGGGCGGCCCGGGACGGTGATCGTGGGGCTGAGCGTGCCCCGGCACGCGACCCACACGTCGAACCCGGTCGGCTCCGGCACGACGCCGGCGTCGGCGGCAATCCCGTGCGCCACCGAGGCAAGCGCTCCCGCCCCCGAGGACTCCTCGTCGGTGACCGTGCTCACGATCAGGCTCCCGCCGAGCGGCGCCCCGAGCTCTGCGAGCGCCTCCGCCGCGACCACCATCGCCGCGACGGGGCCCTTCATGTCGCACGCGCCGCGGCCGTACAGGTTGCCGTCCCGGACCCGGGGCGCCAGCGGATCGGAGCTCCATCGGTCGCGCGGCTCGAACGAGACGGCGTCGATGTGGCCGTTGAACAGCATGCTGGGGCCGTCCGCGGCGCCGTCGAACCTGGCGGCCAGCTGGGGGCGACCCTCGAACCCGATCTCGCCGGGAACCTGGCGCTGGTCGACCTCGGCGCCGCTCGGCTCCCAGATCTCCACCTCGGCACCGGCAGCGCGGAGCCGCTCCCCCAGCATCGCCTGCAGCGCTGTCTCGTCCCGAGGCGGGTCGTCGCGCTCCCGCGCCGTCGTGTCGAAGGAGATCAGCTTCGAGGCCAGCTCAACGAGATCGTCCTCCCGCTCAGCGATCAGCTCGCATGCTGAGCGCTCGACGCCCGTACGTTCATCCACGACGCCCACCCTATGCGAGCGATCGGGGACGGGGCCCAGGGTGTCCAGGTTTGGGCCGCCCGCTAAAGGCCGCGAGGCTGAGCGCCGATACATACGCCGGTACAGGGGCCAGCGGCGCGACCCGGGGAGGAACGAGTGTCGATCGTCAATGCCGATCCCATCACCGCGAGGCTTCGCCAAGAGACGAGGCTGATCGTCGCAGCCCTCGCCGGCGTGCTCGTGACCGCCGCTCTCGGGGCCGGCATCGCCAGCGCGGGCGGGCCCGCGATCGAGTACGTGACCGGCTTCGACAGCTTCAAGGTCTCGGTTTCGACGAAGAATGGGGTGAAAGCGAGCGGCAAGGTCGACTCGACCGAGTCCGAGTGCGTCGGGGGCCGCAAGGTGAAGCTGATCCGCAAGCGCAACGGAAAGAAAAAGACGCTCGGCTCCGACAAGACCAACGATAAGGGCAAGTTCAAGATCCACTCCTCCTCGGCCAAGAACGGGAAGTACTGGGGTGTGATCACGAAGAAGAGCCTGTCGCCGGCCGACACCGGTCAGGACCGGGTCTGCATCAAGGAGACCTCGGGCTCGGTCAAGGTGAGCTGAGCTTCAGGGAGACGCGTGCCGAAGCGGCGCAGAGGGAGCGAGAAGTGGGGTCCCCTGTACGGTGGGCACGATCTCGCCGACGGGGAGGAGGTCCTGTGGAGCTCGAACAAGCGGGCCGACCTCCGCGACTCGCTCGGCCAGGTGGTGCTCACCAACCGGAGGCTGATGTTCGAGCCGCTTCGCATGATCGGGACAATGCGCGGTCGCCGCTGGGAGGTTGCGCTGGACCAGATCGAGGGGGTCGAGGTGGTCCCGAAGCCGAAGCGGCCGTGGCCGACCAGGGACAGTCTTCTCGTCTCCCGGTCCGGAGGCAATGACGAGAAGTTCAAGTTCGCCGGGGACGGGATCGTTGCGATGCTTGGAAGCGGCGCCGCCCTCCAGGAGGCCTGCGACGAGATCAGCAAAGCTGTGAGCGCTGTCCAGACCCGCCAGGGGTAGGCGCCCCGACTCGCAGGTAGGCCGCACGACGTGGACGCAGCGCCCCCGGCAGGATTCGAACCTGCGACCCTCGGATTAGAAGTCCGACGCTCTGTCCACTGAGCTACGGGGGCCGACGGCCAGCGTACAGCGAGCCTCCCCACCCGCCGTCAACGCCCCGGCCTTCGAGGGACCGCGACCGTGGCCGCGCTCGCCGCGCCCCCGGCCGGGGTGAGCACGGCGCTCAGGAACGCCGGGGAGGGGTCGCGTCCACCGAGCGCGCGGCGCGCGGCGGAGCGGATCCGGAGACGGAGCTCGGCCGACCCGCTCTCCCCCACCTTCGCCGTGCCGCGGGCAAGCACCGCCTCCCGGCGCCGGTGCAGATCGAGGCGCCTCGCCAGCGGTCGCTTCGCGACCACCGCCGCGCGCACCCTGCCCGGCACGCCCGAGACCACGCGAGCCCGCAGCGTCCGGCGGCCGGGGTGGATCTGCAGGCGCGCGCCCGGCTCGGCCTGCGGCGGCGTCCGATCGCGCAGCAGCGCCTCCAGGAAGTAGTAGTCCCCGAACGATATTCCGGTGTCGGAGCTGCCCCGCGGCAGGTCCTGCGTGCCGTGCAGGAGGATCGAGTCCGAGGAGGTGTCGCGCGCCAGGTAGGCCGGCGTCGACAGCGACGCGATCGTCCGCTCCGCGGCGGCGCGCCACCGGGCGCCGCTCGCCGGGTCCGGGTCGAGCTCGGCGAGCTCGAACAGCCCCGCCGCGGCGATCGCCGCCGCGGACGAGTCGCGCGGCGCGGCGGGGATCCCCGGCGCGTCGAAGTCCCAGTACGGGATCTGGTCCGGCGGCAGGTGGTCCAGATACCACCCGGCGGTGCGCCGCGCCGCCGCCAGCAGCCGGGCCGCGCCGGTCTCCCGGTAGGCCATCGCGAAGCCGTGGATCGCCCACGCCTGGCCGCGCGCCCACGTCGAGCCCCGCGCGTATCCCTGCTGGGTCCGCTTTCGCTTCACCGAACCCGTCCGCGGGTCGAGCTCCACGACGTGGAACGTGCTGCCGTCGGGGCGGACGTGGGTGCGGGCGGTGCGGAGCGCGTGCGACAGCGCGATCGCGTGCCATGCCGGGTCCCCGCCGTTCCGGGCCCCCCAGAACAGCAGCTCCAGGTTCATCAAATTGTCGACGATCACGGTGAAGGTCGGCGACCCGCGCCGCCCCCACGACCGCGTCGCCCCGGCGACGGGGTCGAACCGCGACGCGAGCGAGCGGGCTCCCCGGACCGCGATCCGGCGGTAGCGGTCCACCCCGGTGAGCCGGTACGCGTTGCCGAAGCTGGTCAGCAGCTTGAAGCCCTGGTCGTTGCCGGTCCGGTCGAGCCGCTCGCCCTGGAGCGAGGCGAGCCGCGCCTCGGCCTGCGCGCGCAGGAACGGGTCGCCGGTCGCCTCGAAGCCGAGCCACAGCGAGCCCGGGAAGAAGCCGCTCGTCCACTCCGCGGGCCCGGTCGTCTCCCAGGTCCCGTCCGCTCCGGTCAGGGACGGGTACCGATCCACGGGGACCGAGGCCGCGGCGGCGGTGAGCTGGTCACGGGCGTACTCGAGGTCGGCGTCGACCGTGTCGTCGAGCGGGGTCGCGGCCGCCCGCGAGGCCCCCGCGAGCGCCAACAGCGCCAGCAGCACCAGCGCGCAGAGCGCGGTCGTCCGAGCTGCTTGTCCCGTAGCGTCCCTCACGGCCATCCCGACAATCGAGGAGAGACCCATGCCGCTGCCAGCCCCTGCCGAGGGCATCCTACTCACCCACTTCGTCGTCTCCGACGACGTCGCGCGCTCCCGAAGGTTCTACTCGGAGGTGCTCGGCGGAGAGGTTGTGATGGAGGGCGAGCCGTCGATGGTGAAGCTCGCCAACGCCTGGATCATCATCAACATCGGCGGCGGGCCGACCGACGACAAGCCCGAGGTGGTTCTGGAGGCCCCGTCCGACCCGAACAGGGTGTCGAGCTTCCTGAACATCAGGGTCGCGGACATAAGGCGGGTGCATGAGCAGTGGAGCTCGCGCGGGGCCGAGTTCGTGACGCCGCCGATCCAGCGCGCCACCGAGATCCGGTGCTATGTGCGCGATCCGGACGGCCACCTGATCGAGGTCGGCCAGTCGACCGCGATGTCCGGCGGGGAGGGCTAGCTGGCGCAGGCGGACGAGAACGGAACGATCAGGGCCGACCACCCAGCCCGGTTGCGATCGCGCATCGCCGGCGCGTCGGCGCCGAACCTCTCCCATCCCCGATGGACGATCCCGACCCGGGTGCCCTCGGCGCCCGCGGGCGTGAACGTGATCTCCACCTGGGTGGCCTCGGCCGGGTCCCACGCGATGTGCCACAGGTAGGCGAGCCGGCGCGGCGGCGCCCACTCGGTCACCCTGCCCCAGTCGTGCTCGGCGCCGTCCCCGCTCCGCTCGTAGATCCGTCCCCCCTGGCGCGGCTCGATCGTCACCGTCAGGTCGGGATCGCCGGAGACCGAGTGCCGCTTCGGCCACCACATCGAGATCTTCGTCGCCCACACCTCGAACGCGTGCTCGGGCGAGCACGCGACGTCGAACGAGAGCTCGAGCGGTTCGATCAGCGCCTCCCCAGCCGCCCCGACTCCGCGGTGTTCTCGGCGACCAGCTTGAACCGGGCCGCGCCCTCGCCCCACACCTGCTCCAGGTAGGCGCGGACGGCGTCGATCCCCTCGTCGTGGAGGCGGTACAGCCGCCGGGCCCCCTCGGCCCGATCGACGACCAGGCCCGCCTCCTTCAGCAGCCGCAGGTGGCGCGACACCGCGGGGCGGCTGATCGGAAGCTCGTCCGCGAGCTCGCGCACCGAGCCCTCCCCCCTGCCGAGCAGCTCCACGATCGCTCTGCGGTTTGGATCGCCGAGCGCCTCGAACGGGTCTCCGGCCGGCTCGGTGTGCGCCATCCGTCGCATGGTAACGCTGCGGCTACGGTAACGTACGAGTTACCATTAACCACACGTCGAGAGGAGCCGACCATGAGAAGGGTCGTCGTCCGGTACCGAACCAAGCCCGAGCTCGCCGACGAGAACGCCCGGCTCGTGGATCGGGTGTTCGCGGAGCTCGCCGAGAGCGATCCGGGGGGCGTGCGCTACGCGACCTTCCGGCTCGCGGACGGCGTCAGCTTCGTGCACGTCGCCTTCACGGACGGTGAGGACGGCTCCAACCCGCTCGCCGAGACCGCCGCCTTCCGGGAGTTCCAGCGCGAGATCACCGACCGGTGCATGGAGGGACCCGTCGTCCAGGACGCCGAGGTGGTCGGCTCGTACCGGATGCTGGCCGCCGAGGAAGGCGAGGATCGATGAGGCGAACCCCGACCGGGCGTTTGCGGTCAAGGTCGCGCAGATCGACCCGGGACCGGGGATGAGTTGGGCCGGCGGGATGCCGCTGGGGCTGTTCAAGGGGGTGCGCACGTATCGGCTGGAGCCTGACGGCGACGACGTCACCCGGTTCACGAGCCCCGAAGCGGCGAGTGGAGGACGGCCCCGCCGGGCGACCAGGGCCTGAACCGGCGCTTGCGAGACGGGCCGCGCGATCGCGCAATACTCGGGGCGTGGCCACCCCGCTGATCGAGTTCCCGGCCGACGACCCCGAACGCGCCCGCCGCTTCTGGAACGGGCTGCTCGGCGCCGAGCTGGCGCCGCGCGGCCCCGAGTCCGGCGCGGGATGGGAGGCCGACGGCGACGGTCTCCGGCTCGGCGTCCACGAGCGGGGGCCGGGGCCGGGCGACACCGCGTCGCTGCCCTACTTCGACGTCGCCGACCTCCCCGCGGCGCTCGATCGGGTGCTCGATCTTGGCGGCTCCGTGGTCCACCCGGGTGAGCGGTGGGCCGTGTGCCGCGACTCCGAGGGAAGTCCGTTCGCGCTCGCCGCCGCGGCCGAATGACGCGCCTGCTCACCGCGGCCCTGACCGCGCTCGCCGCGGCCCTCGCGCTCGCCGCGCCCGCCGCGGCGGCGCGACCCGAGCAGGGGATCGACGTCTCCCGGTTCCAGGGGAAGATCAGGTGGGCGCGGGTCGCCGACGCGGGGATCGACTTCGCCTTCGTGCAGGCAAGCCGCGGCAGCGGCTCGGACTGCAGCGTGGCCGCAGACGAGTGCGGGGCCGACGGGTGGTACGACCGAAACTACGAGGCCGCCCGTGACGCCGGGATCCGCGTCGGCGCTTACCACCGCGCGTTCGCCGGCGGGGGCGGCAAGAAGCGCACGCAGCGGGACGCGCGCAGGGAGGCGCGCGTGTTCGTGAAGTCGGTCGGCGCCATGCGCGGCGACGATCTGCTCCCCGCGCTCGACCTCGAGGCCCCGTTCGGCGGGCTCTCGCCGAAGCAGCTCCGCCGGTGGGTGCGGGTGTGGCTCGATCGTGTCGAGCACAAGCTCGGGGAGAAGGCGATCATCTACACGAACACATCGAGCTGGAGGGCGACGGGGGACACGAAGAGGTTCGCCCGCAAGGGTCACCCGCTGTGGGTCGCCAACTGGGGCGTGAAGAAGCCGAGCGTCCCCGCCGACAACTGGGACAGCGAGGGGTGGTCGGTGTGGCAGTACACGAGCTCCGGTCGGGTGGAAGGGATCGACGGCAGAGTCGATCGCAACCGGATCCGCGTCGGCCTGTCCCGCATCAGCGCCCGCTAGGCGGACCGGGTCCGAGCTCGGTGGCGGCCGCGGTCGCCGCCGCGATCGACAGGCTGCTCGACCGTCTCGGGCCGATCACCGATTCGTGACAACCTCGCCGCGGGTCGCAGCTAAGTTCCGGTTAGCAGGCGAATCTGGCGCGAGATGCGCAACGGACACCTTCACCTCAAGGCCGAGATCCGCCTTCGGGACGGGCGGCGGGCGGCGTATTCGGCGGTTGGCGCGGCTGACGGGTACCCGGTCCTCTACCTGCACGGGGCGATCGGCTCGCCGCGATGGCGGACTCCGATTCTCGACGCGGCGATCGCGGCGCTCGGCCTCCGCTACGTCGCGCTGGAGCGCCCCGGCTTCGGCGGATCCGATCCGCACCCGGGCCGGACCGTCGCCGGGTACGCCGCGGACGTCGAGGACCTCGCCGACGAGCTCGGATGGCGGCGCTTCGCGGTCGTCGGGGTCTCGGCCGGCGCCCCGTACGCGCTCGCATGCGCGTGGGCGATGCCGGAGCGGGTTAGCGCCGTCGCCGCGGTTAGCACGCTGCCCCCTCCGCGCGCGGCGCGCTCGGGCCGGTTCCGGCTCCGCTACCGGGTCCCCCACCTCGCGTTCGGGACTCCGGTCCTCGGACCGGCGCTGGCGGCCGCCGGACTGGGCGCGATGGGGCTGCGCAGGCTGACCCCGCCTGGGGCGATGGTCGAGGACTACGAGGTGTGCTGCCGGCCGTGGGGGTTCGAGCCGGAGGAAGTCCCGGGGCCGGTCACCCTGTGGCACGCGCGCCGAGACCGGCTCGTCCCGGTCGGGCACGCGCTCAGACTCGCAGCGGCGCTCCCGGCCGGCATCCCCGCGGTGGAGGGACGCGGCGGCCACTTCTTCTTCCGAAGCCACTCCCGGGAGATCCTCGCCTCGTTGGTCGAGCCGGCGGCGCGCCGGCCAGCGATCCCGGTCGCCGCGTAGCGCGGCAGCCCTACCGGAAAGCGCGCTTCAGGAACGGGACAACCGTCTGCAGCAGCTTGCTCGCCTCGGGGCGGGCGGTGAGCGGATCGAGGTGGCTGTGGGTCGCGGAGGCGTCGACGAGCGTCGCCTGCCGGGGCTTCACGCGCGAGCGGTGCACGAGCCGGCGCGCCCCGCCGAGCACGTCGGCGCCGGCGAGCGAGGTCTGCAGCGCGTAAAGCGGCAGCTTGATCTGGCGCGAGTGCCACGTCCGCAGCCCGAGCAGCTTCGTCGCGCCGTTCCGCTTCAGCTTGTCCGCGCCGTCGACGTCGATGTTGAGGCGGCGGGGGTAGTACCACTCGACCCCGTTCACCGGCTCCTGCCCGAACGTCTGGGCGAGCCGCTCGACCGTGCTCACCTCGCCGTCCTCCCAGTCTCGGGGATCGCCCGATGCTGCCAAGTACCCCATACGCGCGTGGATCAGCGACAGCTCCGGCGGCGAGGTGTCCGAGTCGAGCGCGTACCCGAGCAGGGCACGGTTGGTGACGTCGAGCCCGGGGTCGAACTGCGGCGGCAGCAGCGGGAACTGCTGAACGGCGGACGGCCCGGTCGGGTCGCGCAGCGCATACACGGCGCCCGTCTCGACGAACACCCCGGCCGTCCACGGCAGCCCGATCCCGAGCAGGTCGGTGAACGGGGAGCCCTGGTCCAGCTCGGCCAGGTCCTGCGCCGCCTCGCTCCGGGTGGAGCCGTCGAAGGATCCGAGCAGGCCGCCGTCGATCAGCACCAGCCCGTCCAGGTCGCGAAAGCCGGGCCGGTGCTTGAAATCCCACGCGGCGTACGCGACCGCGGTCGACGCGCCCAGCGAGTGGCCGCCCAGCACCACCTGGCGGCCCCGCTTCCCGGCCTTGCGGACGACCCTGTGGAGGTCGTTGATCGACACCTTCAGCCCCCAGTCGCGGACGAACCCGAACTGCTCGTCGTCGAGCGGCTGGTAGTGAGGCTTGATCGAGGGATCGAGCAGCCACCCGAGGTAGTAGTCGAACGCCTGGTCGGGTGTGGCGCGGCCGGCGAGCGCGTCCGCGAACAGGCTCGTGTCCTCGAGCGCCTGGCTGCGCCGGTCGACCGCCCACACCTGCAGGTCCGGCACCCGCTTCACGAGCTCCTCGGCGAGCAGCGTGAAGTCACCGGCGCCGGCGATCGTGCCGGGTGCGAGCACGAGCACGCGGTCGGCGCCGCGCGGCCCGAACTTGTTCACGAACACCTTGTCGTATGCCTTCGGACCCGGCGCCTCCGCTCCCTGGACGGTGACCGGGCTCGCCGCGACCTGGGCGCCGGCGGGCGCCGCGAGCAGCGCCGCCACCGCGGCCGCACAGATCGCTGCGATCGATGCTCTCACGATCGGCTCAGCCGGCCTCGGTGGCGGAACCGATCTGCGCCGTGCAGGCGGGGCACCGCGTCGCCGCCACCGGGATCTCGGTCGTGCACTCGGGGCACGGGCGCGTGTCCGGGCCGATCCCGCGGCGCTGCTGGTACAGCTCGTACGGCCGGACGATGAAGACGTAGACGGCGGCCGCGATCGATACGAACGTGATCACACGGTTCAGGAAGTCGCCGTAGCGGAACTCGCTGCCGTTGATCGTGAAGGTGAGGTCGGTGAAGCTCGGCTCGCCCACGGCCGCGCCGATCAGGGGCGTGATCAGGTCGGCGATCAGCGCCTGCACGAGGGCGTACGTGGCAAGCGCCATCACGAGGCCGACCGCGACCTCGATCAGGTTGCCGCGCATGACGAAGTCCTTGAAGCCCCTCAGCATCGTCCCACCCTAGGCGGTGTGGGCTGTCCAGGCGTCGGCCAGCACGTCTCGGAGCGTGGCCGCGATCCGGCTGAACTCCGCCTCGCCCGCGATCAGCGGCGGAGCGATCGAGATCACCGAGCCGACCCGGTCGTCCGTGCGGCACAGCAGGCCCCGCTCGAAGAGCTGCTCGGAGATCACGTCGCCGAGGATATGCTCGGCCTCCGCGTCCGCGAAGGAGCGCTTCGTGGCAGGATCGGCGACCAGCTCGAGGGCGAGGAAGAACCCGGCGCCGCGCAGCTCGCCGACGATCGGCAGCTCCAGCAGCGGCTCCAGCGCGGCGCGCAGCGCCGGAGCCTGCTCCCGGACGTTGGCGAGCACGCCCTCCCGCTCCATCACCTCGATGTTCTTGAGCGCGACCGCCGCCGTCACCGGATGCCCGCCGAAGGTGAGGCCGTGGTTGAAGACGGCATCGTCGGCGAGGAAGGGCTCCACGACGCGCTCGCTGGCGACCAGAGCGCCGATCGGGACGTACCCGGACGAAAGCCCCTTCGCGCAGGTGATCATGTCCGGCTCGATCTCGAACAGCGGGGACGCGAACCACTCCCCGAGCCGGCCGAACCCGGTGATCACCTCGTCCGCGCACAGCAGGACCCCGAACTCGTCGCACAGCGCGCGCAGGCCCGGCCAGTACCCGCGCGGCGGCGTCAGCGAGCCGCCCGCGTTCTGAACCGGCTCGGCGATCACCATTGCGATCGTGTCGGGGCCGGCCCCCTCTATCGCGCTGCGAACCTCGTCGAGCAGAAAGGCTGTGAGCTCCTCCTCCGACTCCGCGTCCGGGCGCCGGAACGACGCCGTGTTCCGGATCCGGACGACGTCGGGAACGAGCGGCTCGAATGGGGTCCTGGAGGCGGCGAGGCCGTTGATCGAGAGCGCGCCCAGCGAGGTCCCGTGCCAGGCGTCGCGACGGGCGACAACCTTCCAGCGGCGCTCACCGCGCGAGGCGTGGAACTGGCGGGCCAGCTTCCACGCGGACTCGACCGCGTCGGCTCCACCGGAGCCGAAGAAGACCCGATTCAGCTCGCCCGGCGCCCGCTCCGCGATCGCGTCGGCGAGCCGCTGCGCCGGCGGGTGTGCGAACCCCCAGATCGGGAAGTAGGGGAGCTCGCCCATCTGCGCCGCGGCCGCCGCGCCGAGCTCCTCGCCGAACGAGTACCCGATCTGCACGCAGTACAGCCCCGACAGAGCATCGAGGTACCGGCGCCCGCGATCGTCTTCGACGTAGCACCCCTCGCCGCGCACGATCGTCGTGGCGGGATCCGAGAGGGCCGCGAAATGCGGCCACAGCGTCCGTGCGGCGAGCTCGGTGCCGGTCGCGGTCCCCAAGCGGCCAGCTTAGTCGAGGGAGTCAAGAGGACCTGCCGAGGCTGCCCCAGGGGTGATTCCGTTTCAGGGGCAAGCGCAGAGATCCGCGACTCCTGCTTATCGTCTCTACGAAGAAGGGCCTCGAGACTGGTGCTGAGAGCTCGCAAGGCATGGATAGCGACACGTAAAACGAGAGTGGTCGCCATCCAGCGGCGGATCGGACTCCACACCGGCGAGGCCACCGAGCGCAAGGGCGACTGGTTCGGTGCCGTGGTCAATGCGACCGAGGGGGTGATCTCACTGGCGCACGGCGGTGAGGTCGTGGCCACGGCGGACAGCGTCGGAGACGGTCCGTTTTCGAGTTCGCCCCGATGGGACCCACTGGGTGATCGGCAGCGATTTCCCCGACTACGAGTTGGACACAGCGCTCCGGTATCAGACGAGAATGGCCCCCCTGTCCGGGGTGTCGAGACATCCCGATGTCACACGCTACGAAACCAGAGGTCACAGGTTCGAATCCGGTCGGGCGCGCTTCACCGCACCGCGCCAAACACCATGGACAAGCGGGAAGCGGCGGATCTCGTCCAAGGCCAGCATCTGGCTGGACCGATCGAAACGCTCACGTCTCGCGCAAAGCGGAAGTCGCTGATCATGCAGGGATTACTGGGACAATCGCCCTCGGTGATCGGCAAAGCGAGGAGGCTGAGATGGAAGTGCACCCGGGGGTGTTCGTTTCCAACATCGCGACGGAGGAGTGGCAGGCCGACCCCGAGATCGGAGGGGGCGCCGAGGAGCATGTGCTCTTCGACACCGGAACCATGCGAGCAGGGTTGTCACGGTTCACGAAGGACGCCGATCAGCAGCCGCCGGTCTGGGCGCTGCCCGCCACCCAGGTGCTCGTCGTGCTCGAAGGTGAGGCGCGGATCGAAATTGAGGATGGACCCGTGTTGGAGCTGAAGGCCGGCGACATGGCGTGCCTGCCAAAGGGGGCGGTGACGACCTGGCATCTCACCCTTCCGTTCAAGGAGATGTGGGTGCTGGCCGGGTGACCGGCGGTCCGTCGATCTCCCTTACCCGGGGCTTCCCCCTTCGCGTGCTTGCGGGCCGCCCGATCGCCGAACCGAGGCGCTCGCTCCGGACGAGAAGGAGAAGTGTGCGTGTGCCGGCGCTCTCGCAGGCGCGTGGGAGCTACGCCAGTGGCTACGGCTGACAGGCGAACGCCTGCCGAATCGGGGCGACTGGATTTGAACCAGCGAACCTTCCGGTCCCAGGCCGGATGCTCTACCAGACTGAGCTACGCCCCGGTGCGGCGAGTGTATCTGCGTCCTCCCACTCGTCCCGGATGCAGTCAATCCAGGCCCGCAGCCTCGCGCGGAGGTAGGTGTCGCTGGTCTCGGCCTTAAGGACTCCGTGCCGGGACCGCCACGTCCGCCCCGCCAGTTGGTTGCCGTGTCTCGTTTCGGACCAGACCGGTGCCGCCCGCCGCTAGGGTTGCGCCGATGGCCGAGGTGCTGCCGCTGCACGCGATCCACTACGACCTCGGCGCGGTTCCGTCGCTGGAGGCCGTGCTGGCGCCGCCCTACGACGTGATCGACGCCGAGACGCGGCGCAAGCTGCTCGCCCGCTCCCCGTTCAACGTCGTCGAGATCGACCTCCCCAACGCACCCGGCGACGGCGACCGCTACGAGCATGCGGCCGAGACGCTGCAGGCGTGGACGCTGCAGGGGATCGTCACCGCTGACCGCGAGCCGTCGATCTGGGCGCTGACCCAGGAGTACACCGGCCCCGACGGTGCGCAGCGCACCCGCGCCGGCGTGCTCGCCCGCGTCCGCGCCACCGAGTACGGCCCCGGCACGATCCGGCCCCACGAGCGCACCCAGCCGGGCCCGAAGCAGGACCGGCTCCGCCTGATGGAGGCGACCCGCTGCAACCTGTCGCCGATCTTCACCCTGCACCCGGGGGACGCCTGGTCGCCGGTCGAGGCCGCGCTCGACTCCGAGCCGTGGGGGGTGGCGACCGATCTCGACGGGAATCGCAGCCGAGTGTGGCGAGTCGACGACCCGGCCGTGCACGAGGGCGTCACCGCGGCGCTCGCGGACGCGGAGCTGCTGATCGCCGACGGCCACCACCGCTACGAGACGGCCCGCACGTATGCCGATCGGATCGGCGGTGAGGGCGCACACCGATACACGCTGATGTGCCTGGTCTCGCTCGCCGATCCGGGTCTGACCGTGTTTCCCACCCACCGGCTGATCACGGATCTCGACGCCGCCGGCCGCGAGGCGCTCGACGCGGGCGTCCGGGAGCGGTTCGAGCTCGACGCTGTCGCCGACGGCGATCTCGACCCCGGCGGCGCCGAGGGAGTCGGCGTGTTCGGCTTCCTGGACGCCGACGGCAACGCCCATCGGCTCCGTCTCCGCGACCCGGAGGCCGTCGCCCGCAGGATTCCCGACCGCTCGCCCTCGTACCGCCGCCTCGACGCCGTCATCCTCGAGCAGCTCGTCCTCCACGGGATCCTCGGGATGAGCGAAGACGACATCGCCGCGAAGCGGGGACTCGCCTACGTCAGCAACATGGACGGCGCCCGCGCGGCGGTCTCCTCGGGCGACGCCGACGCCGCCTTCGTGCTCCGCCCCACCCCGATCGAGCAGGTCCGCGAGGTGGCGGCGGCCGGCGAGACGATGCCGCCGAAGTCGACCTATTTCTTCCCGAAGGTCCCGACCGGGATCGTCTTCAATCCGCTGAGCTGACGCCTGCGACTACATAGGATGGCCGCGTGGTCAAGATCTACACGAAGAAGGGCGACGACGGGACCACATCGCTGTGGTACGGAGGGCGGGTCCAGAAGTCCGACCCCCGCACCGAGGCCTACGGGGCGATCGACGAGGCGGGCTCCGCGCTGGGCGTGGCCCGCTCGCTGTGCGGGGACGGCGACGCCAGCGCCGAGGTGGGCGGCGACGTGCTCCGCGTCCAGAACGAGCTGTTCGTCGCCGGCGCCGAGCTGGCGACCGCTCCGGAGGCCGCCGACCGGCTCGAGGACGGGGTCAGCCGAGTGACCGACGAGATGGTCGACGCGCTCGACGAGCTGATCGATCGGTACATGGACCGGGTCGATCTGCCCCCGAAGTTCGTGATCCCGGGCGGGACCACCCTGTCGGCCCAGCTCGATCTCGCCCGGGCGACCGTGCGCCGCGCCGAGCGCCGGGTGGTTGCGCTGCGCGAGGCGGAGAGCCTCGCATCCGACGCCGTGCTGCGCTACCTGAACCGGGCCTCGGACCTGGTCTACGCGATGGCGCGGTTCACCGACACCAGCGACCCGGAGCTGTTCGAGGGCCGCGGATGAAGGCGATCGCGCGCCGCGTCAGCGGCTACACGCACGAGATCGAGGTGGACGGCCATCACGTGATCACCGACGAGCCCGCCGACGTCGGCGGCAACGACGAGGGCCCCTCCCCGACCCGGCTGCTCATCGCGAGCCTCGCATCCTGCACCGCGACCACGGTCGAGATGTACGCGCAGCGCAAGGGCTGGGAGCTGGGCTCCGTCGAGGCGGAGGCCGAGATGCAGCCGCTCCAGCCCGGCGAGCCGATCCGGGCATCGGTCCAGGTGAGGATCCCCGAGCCACTGTCCGCGGAGCAGGTGGAGCGGGTGGCCGCGATCGCCGCGCGCTGCCCCGTCCACCGCGCCCTGGCCGGCGAGGTCGAGATCGACGACCACGTCGAGGCCGGCATCGGCGCGCCGGGCGAGCCGTCCTGAGCATGGACCTGGGCCTTCGCGGAAGGGCGTGCGCGGTGACCGGCGCCAGCCGCGGAATCGGCCGCGAGACCGCGCGGCTGCTGTGCGCCGAGGGCGCCAGCGTGCTGCTGGTGGCGCGCTCCGCTGACGCACTCACCGAGGCCGCCGAGGAATGCGGTCGCGCCGCCGCGGCCGAGCAGGGCAACGCCGCCCCGGTGGCGCTTGACGTGACCGATCCCGACGCGGGAGAGCGGATCGTCGCCGAGGCGGCCGACCGGTTCGGGAGGCTCGACGTGCTCGTCAACAACGCGGGCACGTCGAGGTGGCGCGATCTGGACGAGGTTCCCGACGAGGACTGGCAGGCGGCGTGGGAGCTGAACGTGATGGCGCCGCTGCGGGCGATGCGGGCGGCCGTGCCAGGGATGGTCGAGCGCGGCTGGGGGCGGATCGTGAACGTGTCGAGCACGGCGGGCAAGCGCCCCTCCGCGAACATGGCGGAGTACTCGGTGGCGAAGGCCGCCGAGCTGTCGCTCTCTCGCCTGTACGCGGACCGCTACGCGGGCAGGGGGGTGCTGGTCAACGCGATCTGCCCCGGTCCTGTGAAGTCCGAGCTGTGGATGGACGAGGGTGGATTGCTGGACCAGTCCCAGGCGCTCGCCGGCCACGACACGCGTGAGGGCGCGCTCGAAGCGGTGGGGGCGAAGCGGCCGATCGGCCGGCTAGCCGAGGTGGAGGAGGTGGCGAGCGCGATCGCGTTCCTGTGCTCGGAGCGCGCCTCCTACGTCGCCGGAGCCGCGTGGGGCGTGGACGGCGGCACGGTCCAGGTGATCATCTAGCAGCTGCTCCCGTGAGGCTGGCGCCAGAGGAGATCCGGACCGCGCTGATGGACTCGGGCGAAGCGAAGCCCGTGGAGCGGCGCGGCAGCGTCGACGCGGCGGTGCTCGTCCCGATCTTCGGCACCGAGGACCGCCCCGGCGTGGTGCTCACCCAGCGCCGCGAGGACATGCGCCGCCACGCCGGGGAGATCTCCTTCCCGGGCGGGCGGCCCGAGCCCGACGAGGGCCTGCTCACCACCGCGCTGCGGGAGGCCGAGGAGGAGATCGCGCTCGCCCCGGGCGAGGTCGATGTGCTGGGCGTGCTCCCGCCGGTCTCCACCGTCGTCACCGGGTACATGATCCATCCGTTCGTCGGCACGATCCCGGCCGGCCTTCCGTTCGAGCCCAACCCCGACGAGGTCGCCGCCGTCCTCCTCCTCGACCTCGACGAGCTCCGCGACGGGTTCGGGATGCGCAGGCTGATCCGCCGCGGGGTCCCGGTGCGAACCGCGACCTACGTCGTCGGCGACCACCTCGTATGGGGTGCGACCGCGCGCATCCTGCGGTCGCTGTTCGAGCTCGTCGGCGAGCGCTCCGGCTAGGCGTCCTTCTCGATCGGGACGTCCACCAGGTTCCCCCACTCGGTCCACGAGCCGTCGTAGTTCTCGACGTCGTCGCGACCGAGCAGCTCGTGCAGGACGAACCAGGTGTGCGCGGAGCGCTCCCCGATCCGGCAGTACGCGATCACCGGCTTGCCGTCCTCGAGCACGCCCTTCGAGCTGTACAGCTCGTTGAGCTCGTCGGCGGACTTGAAGGTGCCGTTCTCGTTCACGGCCTGCGCCCACGGGACGGAGATCGCGCCCGGGATGTGCCCGGCCCGCTGCGCGCCCTCCTGCTCGTACCCGGCCATCGCGATCAGCTCGCCCGAGAACTCCTGCGGGCTGCGGACGTCGACGAGGTTCTTGGCGCCCTCGAGCGCCGCTTCCACCTCGTCGCGGCGGGCGCGGATGTCCTCGTCCGGCGCCTTCGCCTCGAACGTCGCGGCGGGATAGCTCGGCGGGTCGGTCTCGGTCGGCCGGTCCTCGCCGATCCACTTCTCGCGGGGGCCGTTGATCAGCTTCACGTTGTCGTGGCCGTAGTACAGGAAGTACCAGTAGGTGTACGCAGCGAACCAGTTGTTGCGGTCCCCGTACAGGACGACGGTGTGATCGTTGGAGATCCCACGACTGCCCATCAACGCGCCAAACTCGTCCGGGGTGAGGAAGTCGCGCTTCAGCTGGTCCTGGAGGTCCTTCTTCCAATCGAACCCGATCGCCCCCGGTATGTGCGCCTCGGCGTACAGGGCGGGGTTCTCGTCAACCTCGACGATCCGGATCGAGTCGTCGTCGAGGTGATCGGCGACCCAGTCGGTCTCGACGAGTACGTCCTTCGCGTAGTCGGCCACGGCAGCCACCTCCAGGTGCGAAATCGGAAGTCTCTAAAACCAATCCGATATTAGGTGATTGGCCTCACACGCCGACCGCCGCCCGGAACGCCTCGCGAGCGGACCCCGCCCACGCCCGCCACCCGGCCGGATCGGCGTCGACGAAGGCGACCGGGACACGCCATCGCTCCGCGGCGTCTCGCACCAACCGCACACCCTGTGCGAGCGCCACCCGCTCCGCGGTCCCGCGCGACTCGTACACGAACCCGCGCACCGGCGTGTCGACGAGCTGCTCGAGAAGCCGCTCGAGTCGCGGGCCGTGCAGCGCGGACACCATCGCCGGGTTGCCGCGGGCCGAGCCGAGCAGCCACGCCACCGCGGTGACGCCGTCGAGATGGTCGAGCACCGTCCCGACCCGGTCCGGGTCGGCGAGCGCAGGCTCGATCCCGGCCGCCGCGATCGGCTCCAGCCCGGCCCGGGCGCGGGAGGTTCCCCGCACCTGCCACCCGTCGGCGAGCAGCTCGCTCCCGAGCAGGCGCGCCCTGCACCCGCACCCGACCAGCAGCGCCCGCGCCACCCGCCGGGTCTAAGTCCCCAGCTCGTCGCGGAGCTCGTCGAGCTTTCGCTCGTAGGACTCCCGCGCCGTCACCCGGACCTTCTCGTCCGCGGCCGCCCAGTCGCGGACCTGATCCTCGGTGAGCTCATCCGCCCCGCGGCGGCGCCGGTACTCGTTCTGCGCCTCGATCATCTGCTGCACGTCGTCGACCTCCAGCTGCGCCTCGAGCTCGGGCGAGCGGGTCGGCTGCCAGTCGAGCAGGTCGGCGCCGCTGCCGGGATACGCGCGGGCGACGAGGATCAGCGCGAGGATGATCACCCCGAGCACCACCACGGTGATGAAGATGAACTCCATCGGGTTGGTGCGAGGATACGCCAGTGACGTTTGGCACGGAGCATCGGGCGCTCAGCGCCCGACTGCGAGGTGACAGGCTGGTGGCTTGATGGGTGAGGCGATGATCATCGATGCCGTGCGCACGCCGATGGGCCGCTATCGCGGCGCGCTCGCCACGGTGCGGCCGGACGATCTCGCCGCGCGCGTGGTCGAGGCCGCGGTGGAGCGTTCCGGGATCGACCCCGCCGGGATCCGCGACGTGTACTTCGGGGCCGCCAACCAGGCCGGCGAGGACAACCGCGACGTCGCCCGGATGGCGGCGCTGCTCGCCGGGCTCCCGGTCGACGTCCCCGGGGTGACGGTGAACCGCCTGTGCGCGTCGGGGCTGGAGGCGGTGAACCAGGCGTCCCGAGCGGTGCGACTGGGCGAGGGGGACCTGTACCTGGCGGGCGGCGTCGAGTCGATGAGCCGCGCCCCGTGGGTGGTCTCGAAACCCGACGCGCCGCTTCCCCGGGGGCCGCAGACGATGCACGACACCGCGCTCGGGTGGCGGCTCGTGAACCCGCGGATGGCGGAGCTCCACTCGACCGAGTCAATGGGCGAGACGGGCGAGAACGTCGCGGAGCGCTACGGGATCGGCCGTGACGCGCAGGACCGGTTCGCCCTCCGCAGCCATCGGCGGGCGGTCGTGGCGACCGAGTCCGGCCGATTCGCGAACGAGATCATCCCGATCGAGACCTCCCGGAACGGCGGCGACCCCGCGACCGTCTCGGTCGACGAGGGCCCCCGCCCCGACACCTCGCTGGAGCGGCTCGGAAAGCTGCGCCCCGCGTTTCGCGAGGGCGGCACCGTCACCGCCGGAAATGCCTCCACGCTGAACGACGGCGCCGCCTGCCTCGTGGTCGCGTCCGACGCGAAGGCCGCCGAGCTGGGCGCCGAGCCGCTCGCCCGGATCGTCTCTATCGGAGTGGCCGGCGTCGACCCCGCACATATGGGAATCGGCCCGGCGATCGCGATCCCGCAGGCGCTCGAGGCCGCCGGCCTGGAGCTCGACGCGATCGACCTGATCGAGATCAACGAGGCGTTCGCGTCACAGGTGCTGGCCTGCGTCGGCGAGCTCGGGATCGACGAGGATCGCCTCAACGTGAATGGCGGCGCGATCGCGCTCGGCCACCCGCTCGGCTGCTCCGGGGCCCGCCTGATGACGACGCTCGTGTGGGAGATGCGCCGCCGCGGGGCCCGGTACGGAATCGCGTCGCTGTGCGTTGGCGTGGGCCAGGGAGTAGCGACCGTGGTAGAGGCTCCGGCAGCGTGAGCGCGGCGGAGCCCAATCCCTCCGTCGACCGCTCCGGGATCGTCACGTTCGCGGGTCTGGTGTTCGTCCTCGCCGGGATCTTCAACGCGATCGTCGGGCTGGTCGGGATCCTCAACCCGGACTACTTCACGGACAACACGCTGTTCGCCTCGATCCAGGCCTGGGGCTGGGCGATCCTGCTGCTCGGCCTGCTCCAGCTCGGCACGGGGGTCGGGATCCTCGCCCGCCGCCTGGGCGGGATGCTGCTCGGGATCCTGCTGGCGATGACGGGAATGGTCCTGCACGTGGCGTTCGTCGCGGCGTTCCCGATCTGGTCGGTGAGCGTGATGGCGCTGCAGCTGATCCTGATCTTCGTGCTGACCGTGCACGCGCACGAGTTCGAGTAGCGCCGGCCGCTTCGGGTAGCCTCGCCCGCCGATGCCGATCAAGCAGCTCACCAGCGTCGACGGGGCGATCTCCCCCACCCCCGAGGCAACGATCCCGAGCGCCGACGACGGCCTGTATCGCGGCGACGGGGTGTTCGAGGTCGTCCGCCTGTACGCGGGCCGTCCTTTTGCGCTGGGCGAGCACCTGGAGCGGCTGGGACGGTCCGCCGCGGCGCTCCACCTCCCCTACGACGCCGGCGCGCTTCGGAGGGAGATCGCGGGACTGCTGGAGCACTTCGGCGAGGGCGACGCCGCCCTCCGGATCATCGTCACGCGGGGCGGGCGGCGGCTGGCGGCGACCGAGGAGCTGCCGACGCACGGCGACTCCGTCTCGCTCAGCGCCGTCACCTACGCGCCCACCGTGCTCCTGACCGGGGTGAAGTCGATCTCATACGCCGCCAACATGCAGGCGACCAGGCTGGCGCAGGCCCGCGGCGCCGACGAGGCAGTGCTGGTCCGCCCCGACGGTATCGTGCTGGAGGCGCCCACCTCGTCGGTGTTCTGGGTGTCCCCCGAGGGCGGCCTGCGAACCCCGTCGATCGACGCCGGGATCCTCGAGTCGATCACGCGCGCGCGGATCGCGACCGCGCTGCACGTGGAGGAGGGCGAGTGGACCGCGGACGACCTGCGCGGTGCGGCGGAGGCGTTCCTGGCCTCCACCACGCGCGAGATCCAGCCGGTCTCGGCGATCGACGGCCGGCCGCTTCCCGAGGCGCCGGGACCGCGCACCGAGGAGGCGATCGCCGCGTTCGCCGAGGCGATCGAGACCGAGCTCACGGCTGCACAGGGCTAGGCTCCCGCCGATGGATCTGAACCTGACCGACGAGCAGCGCCTGATCGAGGAGACCGCGCGTGAGTTCACCGACCGCGAGATCGTCCCGCGCGCTCGCGACAGCGACCGGGCGGCGCGCTTCGACGCGGAGCTGGCGCGCAAGCTCGGCGAGATGGGCTACCTGGGCGCGCCGGTGGCGGAGGAGTACGGCGGTCGCGGGCTCGACTACGTCACCTACGGACTGATCGTTGAGCAGATCGGCCGCGGCGACTCGGCGATGCGAACGGTCGTGTCCGTGCAGACCTCGCTCGTGTGCGGCTCGATCGAGCGGTGGGGCACCGAGGAGCAGAAGCGACAGTGGCTGCCGCGCATGTGCTCGGGCGAGACACTGGGCTGTTTCGGCCTGACCGAGCCCGACACGGGCTCGGACGCGGCGTCGCTTCGCACCCGCGCGACCCGAAACGGGAACGGCGGCTGGACGATCTCCGGTCAGAAGATGTGGATCTCGCTCGGGAACGTCGCCGAGGTGGCGCTGATCTTCGCGCAGACCGACCCCGAAAAGGGCTACCGAGGGCTCGCCTGCTTCCTGGTCCCTACCGACTCGGACGGTTTCACGACCCAGGAGGTGCACGGAAAGCTGGGGCTGCGCGCCTCGGACACCGCGGAGATCTCGCTGGACGGCGTCGAGGTCCCGGGCGAGGCGATGATGGGCGAGATCGGTGACGGGTTCAAGGTCGCGATGAGCGCGCTGGACAGCGGCCGGTACAGCGTCGCCTCCGGATGCGTCGGGATCTGCGACGGGTGCGTGGATGCCTCGGTCTCCTACTCGACCGAGCGCCACCAGTTCGGCGTCCCGATCGCGCGCTTCCAGCTCGTCCAGGAGCTGATCGCGGAGATGATCGTGAAGCGCGACGCGGCGCGGATGCTGGTCCGCCGGGCCGGGATCCTGAAGGACGAGGGCAAACCGAACACGGTCGAGACCTCGATCGCGAAGCTGTACGCGACCGAGTCCGCCGTCGAGTGCGCCAACGCTGCGATCCAGGTGCACGGCGGGTCCGGGTACGTCGACGACCACCCGGTGGAGCGCTACCTGCGCGACGCCCGTGTGACGACGCTGTACGAGGGGACCTCGCAGATCCAGAAGCTGATCATCGGCCGCGACGCGACCGGGATCAACGCGATGACGCCGCTCGAGGCCGGTCGCGACTGAGGCCCGTTGGGCACGGTGGTCGAGAGCTCGCTCGACGGCAACGTCGCTACCTGCCGGCTGGACCGGCCCGAGACGCGCAACGCGCTGTCGCCGGAGGTGATGGACGAGCTCGCGGGCGCGCTCGAGGGCTTCGACGAGGACCCCGACGCCCGCTGCGTGGTGATCGCGGGAACGGACGAGGTGTTCGCCTCCGGGGCGGACATCTCGGCGCTTCGGGACCGCACGTTCGCCGAGGCGCTCGTTCACCCCTCCGCGGCGTTCTGGGGACGGATCGCCAGCTGCCGGACACCGCTGATCGCGGCCGTCTCGGGGTGGGCGCTCGGCGGGGGCTGCGAGCTGGCGCTGTGCTGCGACATGGTGGTCGCCTCGGAGACGGCGGTGTTCGGCCTCCCCGAGGTGACCCTGGGGATCATCCCGGGGGGCGGCGGCACGCAGCGTGTCGCCCGGATCGCGGGAAAGCAGCGCGCGATGGAGCTGATCCTGACCGGGCGGCGGATCGACGCGGGCGAAGCGCTCGGGTTCGGTCTGGTGAACGAAGTGTGCGGCAAGCGCGAGTGGCTCGACCGGGCGACCGAGCTGGCGGAGACGATCGCGCGCCGCCCGCCGATCGCGGTACGGCTCGCGAAGCAGGCGGTGCAGGCGGCTTGGGAGACGCCGCTGTCAGCCGGGATGGAGACCGAGCGACGCCTGTACGAGCTCGCAATGGCTACCGAGGACCGCGTCGAGGGCCTGCAGGCGTTCCTGGAGAAGCGCCGACCTGAGTTCAAGGGCCGGTAGCGAACGTGGGCCGCGCGAACGTCTTCGACCCGGAGTTCGACACCGAGCGCGAGGGGCCCGTGTATCGCTACCGCTCCGCGACGCTGGGGCGGGCGGCAGGCGCGGAGCGTCTCGGCGCGACCCTGTACGAGCTGCCGCCCGGAGAGGCGCCGTGGCCGATCCACTACCACCTCGCGAACGAGGAGATGCTCGTCGTGCTGAGCGGGCGACCCAGCATCAGGACTGAGAACGACGAGCGCGAGCTCGACGAGGGCGCCCTCGTCACCCGTCCCGCGGATGAGCGCGGCGCGTTCCAGATCGTCAACCGAACTGATCAGACCGTCCGGGTGCTGATCGTGAGCGAGATGCGGGTGCCCGATGTGGTCGTCCGACCGGAGTCCGGAAAGCTGAGCGTGTTCGGCCGCGCCCCCGGGTCGGGCGGCGACGGCATGCACCTCGTGTTCCACGAGCGGGACGCCGTCCGCTTCTGGGAGGGGGAGGAGCCTCCGCCGCCGAAGCGATGAGCGCGAATGTGTTCGAGCCGGAGTTCGACCCGCCCACCGAGCAGCCCGGGTTCAGCTACCGGCGCGCCCGGGTGGGGCGGCAGGCCGGAGCGGACCGCCTCGGCGCCAGCCTTTACGAGATCCCGCCGGGCGAGTCCGCGTTCCCGTACCACTTCCAGCTCGCCAACGAGGAGATGATCATCGCGCTCCGCGGCCGGCCGCATCTGCGCACGCCGGACGGCTGGCGCCAGCTCGACGAGGGCGAGCTGGTCTCCTGCCCGACCGGCGAGCGCGGCTCCCACCAGCTCCACAACCGCACCGACGAAGCCGTCCGGGTGCTGATGATCAGCGAGATGAACGCCCCGGAGATCGGGTTCTACCCGGACTCGGGGAAGTTCCTGGCCGGCGACCGCGCCCCCGGCGGCCGGCCGGCCGACGGGGACTACCTGTTCGGGACGTTCCGGCTCGGCGACGAGGTCGACTACTGGGACGGCGAGTCGCCGCCGTCGGAGGACGACCAGTGAGCCCGGAGGTAGAGCGGATCGGCGTGATCGGGGCGGGGACGATGGGCGCCGGGATCGCCCAGATCGCGTGTCTCGGCGGTCTCGAGACCCACCTCCACGACCCGATCCCCCAGGCTCTCGACGCGGGAGTCGAGCGGCTCCGCGGTGCGCTCGCGAAGGGCGCCGAGCGCGGGAGGTGGAGCGAGTCAGACGCGGAGCTCGCGGCGACCAGGCTCCGTCCCAGCCGCCTGCTCGAGGACCTGAAGCGGTGCGAGCTGGTGATCGAGGCGGCGCCCGAGGACCTCACCCTGAAGCACGAGCTGTTCGACCGGCTCGCCGCGGTGTGCGACGAGCGGGCGGTGCTGGCGACGAACACCTCGTCGCTGCAGGTGACGGCGATCGCCGCGGAGGTCCCCCACCCCGAGCGCGTCGTCGGGATGCACTTCTTCAACCCACCGCCGCTGATGAAGCTGGTCGAGATCGTCGCGGGCGAGCAGAGCAGCGCCGAGGCGCTCGAGCTCGCCACCGAGGTGGGACGGCGGATGGCGCGCGAGCCGGTCCGGGCCGCCGACGGGATCGGGTTCCTCGGCAACCGGTGTTCGAGACCCTTCTTCTTGGAGGGGCTGCGGCTCGCGGGCGAGGGCGTCGCGGGGGTCGAGCGAATCGACCGGATCATCCGGATCGGGGCCGGGTTCCGGATGGGCCCGTTCGAGCTGATGGACCTGGTCGGGGTCGATGTCGGGTTCGAGGTCGCGAAATCGTTCTACGGCCAGAGCTTCTACGAGCCTCGGTGGCGCCCGCACCCGATCCAGGCGCGGATGGTCGCCGGCGGGCTCCACGGCCGCAAGATCGGCCGCGGGTACTACGTATACGGCGAGGGGCCCCACCGCCCCGAGGACCCCGAGCCGCCGGAGGCGGTCACGGACGACCCGCCGCCCGGCGACGGCGCGACTGTCGACGGCACTCGGTTCCGCGCGGTGCCGGTCGCCGGCGCCAGCCTCGCCAGCTTCGATCCGGACGAGGCGACCGTCGGCTACTACGCGCTCCCTCCGATCGCCTCTGCACCACTCGTCGAGCTCACCCGCACCCGTCGGACGTCCGACGCGGCCGCCGAGGCGGCGGAGCGCCACTTCGAGCGGCTCGGAAAGCACATCGAGTGGGTCGGCGACACTCCCGGGCTCGTGCTCGGCCGGATGGCGTGCCAGCTCGTCAACGAGGCCGCTTTCGCGCTCGAGGCGCGGGTCGGCTCCGCTGAGGATCTCGACACCGCGATGCGGCTCGGGTACAACTTTCCGCAGGGACCGATCGCGTGGGGCGAGTCGATCGGACTGGACCACGTGCTCGAGGTCCTCGACGGGCTGTGGGCGGACCGCCACGAGGAGGCCTACCGCGCCTCCCCCCTGCTCCGCCGCGCCGTCGCGCTCGGTGAGGTCCGTCTATCCTCCGGGCCGTCAGGCGAGGCAACGCGAGAGGGGAGCTGACGATGCGATCGAGGACGGGACGATGCAGGAAGGTGGCGATCCTGGTGGCAGGGGCCGCCGTGGCGCTGGCGATCACCGCCGCGCCGGCGATGGGCGCGAAGTTCGGCGCGAAGCTGACCGCCGTCGTCGACCCGAACGGCTCCACCCCACCGCACAAGTGCCTGCCCGCTTCCGGCGGCTGCACCCGGGCCGCCGTCAACTACACGGCGACCGGCGCCGTGCAGGGCCAGATCACCTCACCCTCCGCCGGCAGGATCAAGCGGATCCGGCTAATCGCCGGCGCGCCGGGCAACTTCCGGCTGTTCCTGGCGAAGATGCGGAACGTCGACCTCGGCACCGGGACCGCGCAGGCGAAGCTGGCGCGGAAGGGTCCGCGGATCTCCTACGCGGGCACCGGCTTCACCGCGAAGCCGATCGAGCACTTCCAGCTGAAGCCCGGGCTGCGCGTGGAGCCGGGCGAGTACCTGGCGATCAAGGCGCGGAAGACGAGCGCGCTCGAGTGCACCCCGACGACGGTGAACCAGGCGCTGTTCCAGCCCCCGCTGGGGCTGGGAGGCGGATTCGTCGCGTCTGCGGCCTCCGACCGCTGCGAGCTCCTGATCCAGGCGATCATCAAGTGATCGGGGCGAAGCTCGCCCGGGCGAGCGCGTCAACCGCGCTCGCAGTGCTGGCCTGCGCCCTCGTCGCCGCGCCGGCCGGTGCGAAGACGAAGACGAAGACCTACTCGAGCGGTCCGATCGCGGCTCCGATCGCGGACTCGGGCGTGAGCCTGTTCCCGATCTCGGCGAAGGGCAAGCAGGTGAAGAAGGTGACGGCCGCGGTTCGGATCACCCACCCGTTCGACTCCGACCTCGACATCTACCTCGTCTCGCCGCGGGCCCGGTTCGTGCAGCTGTCCGCGGACAACGGCGGCACCGGGAACGACTACGGAAGCGGCCCCGCCGACTGCACCGGCACCTTCACGACCTTTGCCGACTCCGCCGCCACCGCGATCACCGCCGGTGCGGCGCCGTTCGCCGGCGCCTTCAAGCCGCAGCAGCCCCTGGCGGCGCTGAAGGGTACGAAGGCGAAGGGGCAGTGGCAGCTCATGATCGTCGACGACGACCCGCGCGATGCCGGCACTCTCGGGTGCTGGCAGCTGACGATCGCCGCTAAGAAGTAGCGGCCGCGGGAGCGCCGAGCGCGGCGGCGTGCCGGTCGTCGACGAGCGCTCCGTCCCAGAGCTGCTCGAACCGCTCCAGCTCCTCGGCCGGCAGCTCGACCCCGCCGAGCGGATCCCGGTCGGCGAGGTGGGCCCGCCCGTACAGCCTGGCGACCAGCGCGCCCCGCTCACCGCCGAGCTCGTCCGCCTCCCAGGCCGCGTGCTCGACCAGCACCGCGCCGGCGTAGGCGTCGACGAGCAGCTGGGCGAGCGGGAAAAGGCGCGCCTCGGCGGTGGCGGGGTCGAGCCGGGACCACCGCTCCACGGCGGTCCCGGCCTCGTCCACCCGCCGTCTGGCAAGCTCGACCGTTGCCGGGTCGACCGCGCCCGCCGCATCGCAGGCAGCGCGCATCCTGTCCAGCAGCGGCAGGTGTGCGTCGGTGCGCTCGATCGCGCGGCGCACGTCGAGGCACAGGATGTTGTCGGGTCCCTCCCAGATCGTGTTCACCTGCGCGTCGCGGAGGATCCTCGCCACCGGCCAGTCCTCGATGTATCCGTTGCCGCCGTGCACCTCGATCGCGTCGCTGGCGGCGGTGATCCCGAGCCGGGCGGCGCGCAGCTTGATCAGCGGCGGAGCGAGCCGCAGCTCGGGGTGGACGAAGCCGTCGAACAAGAGCGCGGTCGCGGCCTCCACCTCGACGATCATCTCGGCGAGCTTGCGGCGCATCAGCGGCTGGTCGGCGAGCGAGCGGCCGAACGCCTCGCGCGCTCGCGCGTAGCAGAGCGCCTCGACCAGGGCGCGGCGCGCGCACCCGAGGCCCATCATCGCGGTGCCCAGCCGCATCTGGTTGGTCAGCTCCATCATCCGGCCGAGCCCCTTGCCGTCGCCCGCGGCGCCCTCGCCGGCGTCCTCGGGGCCGGTCGGCGCCAGTAGGAACGCCTCCGCGTCGACGAGCTCGACCTCGGCCGACGCAACCGCCTTCGTCCCGAGCTTGTCCTTCAGCCGCCGGATCCGAACCCCATTCCGGGTCCCGTCCCGGCGCTCGCGGAGGACGAGGAAGGGGGCGACGCCCCGGGTGCCGTCGGCGGCGCCCTCCGGCTTCGCGAGCACGACGTACGCGGACCCATTCGCGTTCGAGACGAACCACTTCAGCCCGTTCAGCCGCCACGCGTCGCCCGCGGGAGTCGCGGTCGTCTCCAGCGCCGCCAGGTCGGAGCCGCCGGTGCGCTCGGTGAACATCTGCGCCGTCTCACCACCAAACGAGCCGTCGCCGAGCAGCTCCCTGACCCTGTGCTTGACGTCCTCGGGGGCGAACTGCTCCGCACTCAGCAGAACCATGTCGGCGCCGGTCGCGAGCGCGCACGCCATCCCGATCTCGGCCTGGTCGAGCATGTACTGGGAGGCGGCGCGGAGCAGATCGAGTCGCACGCCCGCGCGGGTCGCCTGCTCGGCGAACTCCGAGGTGCCGAACCCGCGCTCGATCAGGTCGCGCTTGGACGCCTCGAAGCCGTCCGGCATCACGACCCGGCTGATGTCGCGGCCCCACCGGTCGTGCTTCTCGAGGCGCGGCGGGTTGCGGTCCGTGTCCTCCGCCCGGGCCGCGATCGGCCCCCCGATCAGCGCTCCGAGCCGGTCCAGGTGCGGCGCCGCCCACTCGAGGCCTTCGTCGCCGAGGTGGCGGCGCAGGTGGGAGCGGAGCACCGGGTCGCACGCGTACCAGTTCAGCCCCACCGCTCCCTCGTAGCGCTCGGTCGCGTAGCGCCGCGCCTTCTCGGCCGAGCCGAACGGCAGGTCGTCGAACTGCTCGGCGAGGTAGGAGTCCATCCCCGATCACATTACACTAGTTCGTCGTATGTCACAAGACCGTAATGCAATCGCGGGACTGCGGCCGCTGACGGCACGCTCGGTCGTGCTCAGCACGCTGCTCGGCGCCCACCCGCCCGAGCTCCCGGTCAGCGCCCTGGTCCGGTTCGGCGAGATGTTCGGGATCGTGGAGGGGACCGTCCGGGTCGCGCTCTCCCGTCTCGTCGCCGCCGGCGAGCTCACCATGGACAGCGGCCGCTACCGGCTCACCGCACGGCTGCTGGAGCGCCAGCGCCGCCAGGACGAGAGCCGCTCGCCCCGCACCCGCCAGTGGCGCGGGCGGTGGGAGATCGCGATCGTCACGGCTGAGGGCCGCAGCGCGGCCGACCGGGCGGCGCTGCGCGGCGAGATGGGCGAGCTCCGGCTCGCGCAGCTCCGCGAGGGCGTGTGGGTGCGGCCGGCCAACCTGCGGCGGAAGATTTCGCGATCGGTGACCGGCCAGTGCACGCTCGCCACTGGAGAGATGGAGCGCGATCCGGGCGAGCTGGCCGCATCGCTGTGGGACCTGCGGGGTTGGGCGGCGGCCGCCAGGCCGCTGATCGACGGGATCAAGGCGGCGCCGGACCCCGCCGAGCGGATCACGATCGCGGCCGCGATCGCCCGCCACCTCCTCTCCGACCCGCTGCTCCCGGCCGAGCTGCTCCCCGCCGAGTGGCCCGGCGAGGCGCTCCGCGCCTCCTACGCCGAGTTCCTGGCGCAGCTCCGGGAGCTGCTCGTCGGCGAGCTGCGAGCGCAGTGGGGCGAGGTCGCGACGCGCTAGGCCCGGACCCGCTCGGCGGCGTCCGCCTCGCCCTCCTGTGCGACCCCGGCCTTGCCGGCCCAGTGCGCCTCGGGGGAGGGCGGGGTGTCGCGCAGGTACCACTCCGCGTCGAGCGCCGACATGCACCCGGTGCCCGCCGCCGTGATCGCCTGGCGGTAGGTGTGGTCGACGAGGTCGCCGGCGGCGAACACCCCGGCGAGCTTCGTCTTCGTGGAGCCGTCGAGCGTCACCACGTACCCGTTCTCGTCGGTGTCGACCTGGCCGACGACGAGCTCCGAGCGCGGGGTGTGGCCGATCGCGACGAACGCGCCGCCGACCTCGAGCTCCTCGGTGTTCCCCGTCTCCGTGTTCCGAAGCCGGGCCGAGGCGAGCTTGCCGTCGTCCCCGGCGACGAACTCCTCGACCGTGAACGGGGTCTTGAACTCGACGTTGTCGCGCTCGCGGGCGCGCTCGAGCATGATCTTCGAGGCGCGGAACTCATTCCGGCGGTGAACGATCATCAGCCGCTCGGCGAACTTTGAGATGAAGATCGAGTCCTCCATCGCGGAGTCGCCACCGCCGGCCACGATCACGTCCTCGCCCTTGAAGAAGGCGCCGTCGCAGACGCCGCACGTCGACACGCCGCGGCCGCCCAGCTCCATCTCGCCGGGGACCCCGAGTCGCTTCGGCTCCGCCCCCATCGCCAGGATCACGGCCTTGGCGTGGTACTCGTCGTCCCCGACCCAGACGCGCTGCATGCCGCCGTCGGAGAGCTCGACGCGGATGGCGTCGTCGGTGATGAACCGGGTCCCGAACCGCTCAGCCTGCTCGCGGAACTTCACCATCAGCTCGGGGCCCATGATCCCGCCGTCGGGGAAGCCGGGGTAGTTCTCGACGTCGGTCGTGTTCTGGAGCTGGCCGCCCCACTGGAAGCCCTCGATAACGAGCGGCTCGAGATTGGCGCGGGCGGCATAGACCGCAGCGGTGTAGCCGGCGGCCGCGCCTCCGATGATGATCACTCGCTCCATCCCGTTCTCGCTCACTGGTTCCTCCGTTCAGGACTTGTAGCAAGTCGTGAATACATATTACTTTACTTTCTGAAGTATTGCGCTGGCGGGGGCGGCCTTGCCGGCGCCGGCACCGGCCGCCACCGGGTCCGGCAGCACCCCCCGCTCGCGCGCCTCGTCCCACCTCGCCGTGGTCTTGCGGAGGTGCAGGAATGCGACGATCCCGGGCGGGATCGGGAGCCAGAACGCGATCACCCGGTACACGAGCACCGCCGCGAACACCTGGGCCTCGGGGAGGCCGAACAGGGCGAAGGCCCCGATCATCCCCGCGTCGACGGCTCCCACCCCGCCCGGCGCGAACGGGAACAGGTTGGCGACCATCCCGACGAAGAAGCCCTGGACCAGCACTCCGAGGCTGGGGGCGACCGAGAAGGCCTCGAAGCTCGCCCACAGGATCGCGATGTTGGCCGCCCAGAACCCGATCGCGCCGGCGATCGCGAGCCCGCCCCGGCGCGGCTGTCGCACGAACGCGATCGCGGTCCGCGTTCCGGATGCGAGCGTCGCCGGTGCGGTGGCGAGCCGCTGCGCGAGCTGCTGGAAGCGAAACCCCTGGGTGAAGCGCGCCATCCGGCGCTCCGCGTCCTCGGGGATCAACGCGATCAGAAGGAAGACGGCGATCACGGCACCCGCGATCGCGGCGGGGATGATCGTCAACGCGACCGGCGCCCGGCCAGGCAGCACGTGGGTTCGGAGCAGGTTCCCGAACAGCACCAGCGCGCACAGGTAGACCGCGTACAGCAGGACCAGGAAGGCGACCATCCGGCACGCGGTCTGGCGGCGCTCCATCCCCGCCTTTCGGAGCGCCCAGTAGGTGAGCACGATCCCGCCGGCGCCGCCCGCCGAGAACAGCCGGGTCGCCGCCAGCCCCGCCATCGTGATGTCGTAGCTGTCCTTCCATCCGAGATGGACGACCGACTCGCCGACGACGCCGCGAAAGAGCGCGACGTAGGCGGCGAAGGCGAGCACGTTGAAGAGGACCGCGAGCAGGATCCACCACGGGTTGCCCTGGTCGAGCGTGGCCAGCACGTCCTCGAAGCCGATGATCTTCGGCAGGAGTACGTAGATCGCCGCGATCAGGATCAGGACGATCAGGACCGTCTGGACGATCCGCCGCGGCTGGGCGAAGAAGGACGGCTCGGTCTCGCCGTCGAGCTCCGAGTTCTCCTCGTCGACCCGGTCCTCGGCGGCCTGCTTCGGTTCGAGATCTCTCGTCCCGGACATGGCCTCCTATCGTCGCACGCGCAGTGGGCGTCTATCCCGCTGCGAGCAGCTGCAAGCGCTGGATTCCGTCTCCGATCCGCGTGGCCACGGGGCCGACGGCCGGCTCGCCCCCCCGGATCGCCACGACGAGGGCGGTCCCGACCGCAAGATCGACGACGTAGTGCTCGCCGAGGTAGACGAGCGCGAACCCGAGCTTCAGCGCGTACACCCACCCGACCGCGCCCGGCGCGCGCCCGGTCTCGGCGAGCAGGATCGCAGCGAGCAGCGAGGTCGCGAAGTGGAGCGAGGGCATCGCCGCCCACGGATTGCCGCCGAGCGAGTCGTACATCCGGTCCCACGCGCGCCCCCACATCGGCTTTCCGACCTCGACCATGATCCGGCGGACGGGCTCCGGCGTGTAGCCGTTGTCGCCCGCCCACCACGGCGGCGCGGTCGGGACGAGCGCGTAGATCAGGCAGCCAAGGTCGTACGCGAACGCCATCTGGCGGGCGGAGCGAGCGAACCGGGCCTCGTCGCGGACGAGGATCCAGGTGAGCGCCATGTGCGGGACGAAGAACCACACCCAGTGGATCACCGCGAGGACGACGTCGTGGGCGCGCGGCTGGCCCGGCCGCGAGAAGGCACGCTGCAGCCGGTGGGTCGGAAGATCGCCGAGCCCGATCCTGCTGTCGACCGCGATCGGGTAGCGGATGTAGAGGCGGTCGCGGAGCCGCTCCGGATCGTCGTAGGGAAGCTCGTGCATGACCGTGAACGCCCACATCTGCAGCGCGAACACCGCGGCGTCGCGCTTGCGCGTCCGCGGCTGGAGCATCGCGAGCGCGAACGGCCCCGCCGCCACCGCCGCAGAGGTGACCGCGGGATGGACGCGATAGCGCTTCCGGACCAGCGGCACGATCGCAGCGGCGGCGAGCGCGGCGGCAGCCGCCCCGCGCACCACGGTCGCGGCGGCCGAGGGCTGCCGTCGGCGTTTGCGGGTCGGCCAGCGCAAGGCGCGGCGAGTATATGTTCGCCCGGGAATGGCCCATCCACTCAGCTTTGACGGACGCAAGGCGGCGGTCACCGGGGCCGGCGGGTTCATCGGGAACGCGACGTGCCGGGAGCTGGCCGAACGCGGCGCCGAGGTGGTGGGGCTGGAGCTGCGGCCCGAGAGCGCCGCGCGGGTGATCGAGGCGGGGGCGACGTTCCAGGCGTGTGACGTCACCGACGAGGACGCGCTGGACCGGGCGCTGGACGGGGTGGAGCTGGTCGTTCACACGGCGGCCCACGTCCGCGAGTGGGGCTCGATGGAGGAGTTCATCCGCGTGAACGTCGGCGGCACCCGCAAGGTGCTCGGTGCGGCGGAGCGGGCAGGCGCCGATCGGGTCCTGCACGTGAGCTCGGTCGTCGTGTATGGCTACGACGCGCCCGGCGAGCTCGACGAGGCGACCTACCACCGCACCTACGGGATCCCCTACATCGACACGAAGAGCGCATCGGACGCGCTGGCGCTGCGGCGGGGAGCGGTCGTGGTCCGCCCCGGCGACGTGTACGGGCCGCACTCGGTGCCGTGGGTGGTGCGGCCGCTGGAGCTGGCGAAGGCCGGCGAGCTGCTCGTCCCCGGGGACGCCGACGGGATGATGCTGCCCACCTACGTCGACGACCTGGTCGATGCGATCCTGCTCGCGCTCGCGAACGGCGAGCCCGGGCGCGCCTACACGGCGTGGGACGGACAACCCGTCACCTTCGAGGACTACTTCGGGCGGATCGCGACGATCGCCGGCGGGCGGCCTCCGCGACGGGTGCCGCGCGCGGCCGCTGCCGCGCTCGCCGCCGCCTTCGAGCTCGCCGCCAAGGTCCGTGGGCAGGCGCCGCGCTTCTCCCGCAACGCGATCACGTTCATCGACCGCCGCGGCACCGCGTCGAACCGCCGCCTTCGCGATGAGCTCGGGTGGGAGCCGCGCGTCGACCTCGACGAGGGGATGCGGAGGGTGGAGCGGTGGGCTCGCGAGGAGGGTGTGGTGTGACGGCGAGCGCGGACACGGCCGCGAGCCCGCGGCGCCGGAGGCTGACCCCCGCGCTGCGCGAGGGCGAGGCGCAGGTGAAGCCGCTCGAGCTGTTCTTCGACCTCGTCTTCGTGCTCGGGTTCACCCAGTGCACGGCGCTGATGGTCCATCACCCGACCTGGGAGGGCCTCGGTCAGGGGGTGCTGGTGCTCACCCTGCTGTGGTGGTCATGGGGCGGGTTCGCGTGGCTGACCAGCGTCGTCGACCCCGAGGAGGGGATGGTCCGGATCGCGCTGTTCGTCTCGATGGCGGCGCTGCTGGTCGTCGCGCTGTGCGTCCCGGAGGCGTTCGGCGACCGAGCGCTCGCGTTCGCGATCGCCTACGGCGCGGTCCGGCTCGGACACATTGCGCTGTTCGTGCTCGCCAGCCGCGACGATCCCGGGCTCCGGCACTCGGTGACCACTTTGGGGGTGAGCACCGCCGTCGGGGTGGCGCTGCTGGTGTGTGCCTCCGCCCTCGACGGCATCGCCCAGGGCGCGATCTGGGTTGCGGCGATCTCGATCGACTACGGCGGCCCGGCGATCTTCGGGCTCGCGGGATGGAAGCTCGTCCCCTCCCACTTCGCCGAGCGGTACGGGCTCGTGATCATCCTGGCGCTCGGCGAGTCGATAGTCGCGCTCGGCGCCGGGGCGCAGGTCGGGATCACCGCGGACGTGGTCGCCACGGCGGCGCTCGGGGTCGGCCTGGCCTCGGCGCTGTGGTGGACGTACTTCGACGTCGTCGCGCTGATCACGCAGCAGCGGCTCTCCGACGCCGAGGTGGGTCCGCAGCAGAACGCGCTCGCCCGCGACTCGTACTCCTATCTCCACCTGCCGATGGTGGTCGGGATCATCATGTCGGCCTTCGGGCTCGAGCAGACTCTCGCCCACGTCCACGAGCCGCTGCAGACGGTGCCGGCGTTCGGACTGCTCGGCGGCGTATCGCTGTACCTGCTCGGACATGTCGGGCTGCGACTGCGGAACGCGCATTCGATCAGCTACACGCGGCTGGGACTCGCGATCGTGCTGGTCGCGCTGCTGCCGCTCGCAACTGAGATCGACTCCCTGATCACGCTCGCGATCGTGAACGTCCTGATCTGGGCGATGGTCGGATACGAGACCTCCACGTACGGCGAGCGCAGGTACAGACTCCGCCACCAGCTTGTGCCTGAGCGGCGCACCCCCTGACATCGCCGACCCTGGCAGTCAGCCAGTTCCGACGCGAATAGAATGCGCCCGCCCGATGCGGAACCGACTCGGACTGACACTTGTGGCGCTCGCCGCGCTCGCGCTGGCACTGCCGGCGGGTGCGTGGGCGGTGCCGTTCAGCCCCGAGTCCGGGCACTCCCCGAACGCCGACGACTCGATCACGACCTACTGGATGACGTTCGTGGTCGGCGCGGTGATCATCGTCGCGATCAACGGGGCGCTGATCGCGGCCGTGGTCAGGTTCCGGGCCCGCCGGGGCGCCCGCCCCGCCCGCACCCGCGCCGGTCGGCGGGTGCAGCCGCGCGCCGCTGCGGCGCTCGGGCTGCTCGCCGCCGCCGTGTTCGTGGTGGGCGTCGTGATGACCTCCAAGGTCCGCGACGTGGAGCCGTCCGGGCCCGACGGCCTGCAGGCCGCCACCGAGCGGACCGCGCAGCTCGGCGTCGAGCCGCCCGAGGGCGACGCGAAGCCGCTGCGCATCCTGGTCTCGGGACAGCAGTGGGTGTGGCGCTACGAGTATCCGGACGGGACCTTCAGCTACTACGAGATGGTCGTGCCGGTCGACACGACGGTGCTGCTCACCCTCGACTCCACCGACGTCGTGCACCGGTGGTCGATCCCGGCGCTGGGCGGCCGGTTCGACGCCGACCCCGGTCATCAGAACCAGACGTGGTTCAAGGCCGACGAGGAGGGCGTCTACGACGGCCAGGCATCGACGTTCTCCGGCGCCGGGTACGCGACCATGCGCGCCCGGGTCCGGGTCGTGAGCGTGCCGGAGTACGAGGCCTGGCTCGACCAGCAGGCGACCGACATCGGCGCCGCGCAGGACGCGGTCCAGAAGCGGGTCGACAAGCTCGCCGGGGCGAAAGCGACCCGTTCGGTTGATGCGGCGGAGGTGACCCAACCGTGAGCACGATGCCCGGCCGCACGATCGGCCCCGCCCGACCGGAGGTGGTCACGGACGGCTTCCCGAAGGCGCGCCCGGGGTGGTTCGAGCGAGCCGCCAGCGGTGATCACAAGTCGGTCGGCGTGCTGTACATCGGCGCGGCGCTGAGCTTCCTCGTGATAGCGCTGACAGAGCTCGTTCTGATGCGCGTGCAGCTGATCGTCCCGGAGAACACGCTGATCCCGGCCGAGATCTTCAACCAGCTGATGAGCACGTCGGGGGTGGCCGCAATCGTGCTGTTCGGGATCCCGCTCGCGATCGGGCTGTTCACCTACCTGGTCCCGCTTCAGATCGGCGCGCGCGGCCTCGCCCTCCCCCACGTCGCGGCGCTCGGCTTCTGGATGTACATCGCCGGGGGCGTCGGTCTGTACGCAAGCTTCCTGTACCGACCACCGGACGCCGGCTTCAACTCGCTGCCGCCGCTCTCCGACATCGTGTTCGCCCCCACCCACGGCGTCGACGCCTGGATCATGGGCGTCGGCCTGGCCTCGATCGGGTTCGCCCTGTTCGCGATCAGCATGCTGGCCACGCTGCGCACCGCGCGGGCTCCAGGGATGGCGTGGCGGAGGATGCCGCTGTTCTCGTGGGCGGCGGCCGTCAGCAGCTGGGTCCTGCTGGTCCTGGGACCAGTGATGATCGCCGCCTGCACGATGCTGTTCATCGACCGCAACTTCTCAGGGGTGTTCTTCGACCCCGGCGAGGGCGGCTCCCCGATCCTGTGGCAGCACCTGAGCTGGGCGTTCTTCACCGGCGCCTACACCGTCCTGCTCCTGTTCGCGTTCGGGACGATCTCGGAGATCCTCCCGACGTTCTCTGGCAAGCCGTCGTTCAGCCACCGGACGATCGCCGCGTGCCTGGTCGCGGTCGGGGTGCTCGGCCCGCTCGCCTGGATGGAGAACATGTACAGCGCCCCGCTCCCGATCGGGTGGGCGATCTTTGCGATGGCGGTCGCGGTGGCGCTGGTGGTCCCCGTCGGGCTGCTGATCCTGAACTGGCTCGCGACCCTGTGGGGGGGCTCGCTGCGGATGCGGCCGCCGCTGCTGTTCGCGCTCGGGGCGATCAGCACGATCAGCTTCGGGCTCGCGGGCCGGCTCGGCCACGCGGTGATCCCGGTCGGGTGGATGCTCGACAACACGACCTCCGCTCAGGCCGACACGCTGTACGCCGTGGTCGGCGCGGGGCTGTTCGGCGGATTCGCCGCCCTGTACTACTGGTTCCCGAAGCTGACCGGGCGGATCATGAGCGACGGTCTCGCCCGCGCATCGTTCTGGCTGATGCTGCTTGGCGTGCAGGCGACCGCGATCCCGCTGGCGCTGGCGGGGCTCGACGGCCAGCCGGTGGACATCTACAAGTACTACGACGTCGGCTCGCTCGACACCTACAACCTGATCGCGAGCATCGGGATGTTCGTGCTCGCGCTCGGCGCCGTGCTGACGCTCGTGAACGTCGCCCGCAGCGCCCACCACGGAGTCGAGGTGGGCGCGGATCCATGGGGCGGCTCGACGCTCGAGTGGTTCGCGCTCTCCCCGCCACCGCCGCACAACTTCGACCTCGTCCCCGATGTCCGCAGCGAGGAGCCGCTCCGCGACATCCGCGACGCGGTCCGCAGCCGCACCGAGAGCTGGACCCCTGCCAGTCCCTCCAGCGACCGCGCTACTGCGGACGCGAACCGGAGCACGTAGCGGGGGGCATGCGGAGCATGTCGCGGGATTGTTGATGTCGTAGCCTGAGCGTGATGGACAGCGCCCCGGCCCAGGGTGGCGACCTCGCGCGGTTCCGTCGCCTCGTCACCGCCACCTTCGCAGCGACCTTCCTGCTCGTCGTGATCGGGGGGATCGTCCGCGTCAGCGACTCGGGGCTCGGGTGCGGCCCGGCCGGCAGCGGAGCCGAGGGCTGGCCGCTGTGCGGGGGGCGGGTGGTGCCGTTCCTGGAGACGAATGCCGTGATCGAGTTCTCCCACCGGGTCGTCGCCGCTGTCGTCGGCGTGCTGATCGCGCTGCTCGTGTGGCGTGCGTGGCGCACCCTGCGCGACCACAGGTGGATCATGCGCGGCTCGGTCGTCGCGCTCGTGCTTGTCTTCGCTCAGGCGACACTCGGTGGGCTGACCGTCGAGAACAACCTGAACGAGGCGCTGGTCGCGGCTCACCTGGGGCTGGCGATGCTGCTGCTCGCGACACTGCTCTCGCTGCGGCGCGCAACATTCGAGGGGGCGCCGGCGATATCGGCGCCGGCCGGCGCGCTGCGCTCGCTCGCCATCACGTCGGTCGTGCTGCTGTTCGCGACGATCGTGGCCGGTGGGTACATGGCCGGCACCGAGGGCCAGGGGATAGCCGGCGTCCCGCCGTCGGGCGCGCACTTCGCGTGCGGGAACGAGTTCCCGACCTGCCTCGGCCGCTTCATGCCGTTCGGCGTCGGCGAGATGGTCGACGTGCACCTCACCCACCGCGCCTTCATGTACCTGTCCGTGATCGCCGTGGTGGCGACGGTGGTGGTGGCCTACAGACGCCGGGTTCGCTCGCCCGCGTTCGGAGTGGCGATCGCCCTGCTCGCCTGTCAGGTCCTGCTCGGGGCGCTGAACGTATGGCTGGCCGAGCGCGGCGAGCTGATCGTCGCCCATCTCACGGTGGCGACGGCGCTGTGGAGCACCGTCCTGTACGCGACCCTGGAGCTCGTCCCCGTGCCCGAGACCAGCGGCGCCAAGGTCCGTCGGCCCGACACCGAGCCGTCGAGCGCACCGGCATGACGGAGGCCCCGTGATGGAGGGTCGAGCCGAGGCCGCGCACCGCCCGGGGGAGGTCGGGCGCCACGAGCCCGCCCGCCCACCCGTCGGCCGCCCCGTGCCGGCCGGCGCGACCGCGGGCGCGCACAGGTCCGTCGCCTCGGTGGCGCGCGACTACGTGACGCTGACGAAGCCGCGGATCATCTCGCTGCTGCTGCTGACGACCGTGGCGGCGATGTTCGTGGCCGATCCGGCGGGCCCGGCGCTGAGCACCATCCTGCTCACCGCGATCGGCGGATACCTCGCTGCGGGCGGCGCCGGCGCGATCAACCACTATCTGGAGCGCGACGCGGATGCTCGGATGGCCCGCACCCGCGCCCGCCCGCTGGCAAGCGGTCGGATCGTGCCGTGGCACGGGCTGGTGTTCGGGATCGCGCTCGGAGCGATCGCGATCGTGCTGCTGGCGACGACGGTGAACGCGCTCGCCGCGGCGCTCGCCCTCGCCGGCCTGCTCGGGTACGCGTTCGGGTACACCCTGTGGCTGAAGCCGCTGACGCCACAGAACATCGTGATCGGAGGTGCCGCGGGCGCGATCCCACCGCTCGTCGGATGGGCGGCGGCGACCGGGACGCTGGAGCTCGGAGCGCTGGCCCTGTTCGGGGTCGTGTTCCTGTGGACCCCGCCGCACTTCTGGGCGCTGGCGCTGCTGATCAAGGACGACTACGCCCGCACCGGGGTACCGATGCTGCCCGTGGTCCGCGGCGACGCCGCCACCCGCCATCAGATCCTCGCCTACACGGTCGTGCTGGTCGCGGTCACGCTGATCCCCGCCGCGACTGGGTTCTTCGGCCTCCCGTACCTGGCTGCCGCGGCCGTCCTCGGTGCCGGGATGATCTGGCTCGCGGCGGCGCTCAGCCTGCACCCCTCACGGGGCGGCGCCCGGCGCGTGTACCTGGCCTCGCTCGCCTACCTGGCGCTGCTGTTCGTCGCGATGGCGCTCGACCGGGCCTTGTAGGGTTACGCGCAGCGTGGATCGAAGGGGCGCGAACAGCAGCATCGGCTCGGGGCTGTGGCTCGGCGCGCTCGCGATCCTCGCGTTCGGGCTGAGCTTCGTGTTCGCGGTCTTCTACATCGCCTGATGGCCGAGACGCCCTCCCAGCCGAGCGAGCTCGTGTTCCTGCCGCGGCCCTCGTGGATGCCGGCGCTGATCGCCGCCGGGATTGCCTTCGTGATCGTGGGGCTGTTCGTGTGGTGGCCGTACGCCGCGATCGGGGGCGCGGTCGCCCTGCTGGCGCTGATCTCCTGGATCAGGCGCGCGAGCCGGGAGAACTCCGAGCTCCCGATCGAGCAGCACCCGGCGACCGCGGTGCTTCCGGCCGCCACGCCCCGGCGCACCTCCAGCTAGCCGACGGCCTCCTGCTCGGGCGGCGTCATCGCGGAGGTGGCGCCCTCTGAGGTCCACACGCGCATGATGTCGCGCATCGAGAGCACCCCGGCCGGGTGCCCCTCCTCCACGATCACCAGGTGCCTGATCCCGCGCTTCGCCATCTCGGCCGCTGCCCGCTCCAGGCTCCAGTCGGGTGCTGCGGTGATCACCGTGCCGCGCATGTGCGTGGCGACCAGCTCCGCGTCCGGGTCCTCGCCGCGGCCGAGCGAGTTGAGGATGTCCCGCTCGCTGATGATCCCCGGACCCGGCGAATCCTCGTCGATCACGATCGCCGCACCGACCCGCTTCTCGGTCATCTGCCGCGCCGCGTCGCGCAGCGAGTGGCCCGGCCCGATCGCCAGGACGACGCTCGACATGCCTTCGCGGACCTGCATCACACCCCCTCGGCTAGTGCTGATTGGCGCTAACCCTATCGAATGGGAACGCGGGGCTCGAGCCGCGATGGGCGCAGTCCGGTCGAATAGGATTCGCGGCCCCGTGCGTATCACCGGAACGAAGCTGCCCGCCGTCCTCGGCGCCACCGCGGCCGCTGCCGCGCTCGCGGTGATGCCCGGCTGCGATCTGCAGGAGAACGCCGACGTCGACAACGGCCGGATGCTGTTCGTCGAGAACTGCGGGCGGTGCCACTCGCTGACGCAGGCGGGAACGACCGCGATGATCGGCCCCAACCTCGACTCGGCTTTCAAGGCGGCCCGCGAGACCGGGATGGACAAGGACACGGTCGAGGGCGTGGTCTCGGCCCAGATCGAGAACCCGCGGGTGACCGACGAGGACAGCCCCAGCTACATGCCCGCGAACCTGGTCACCGGCACGGACGCGGACGATGTGGCCGCCTACGTCGCCCAGTACGCCGGCGTCCCCGGCGTGAAGCCGCCGATCCCTGCAAACTCGCCTCCGGGAGCGCAGGTGTTCCTGGCCCAGGGATGCGGGAGCTGCCACACCCTCGCGGCGCTCCCAGACGTCGCGATCGGCAACGTCGGGCCGAACCTGGACGAGGTGCTGCCGGGGCAGACGCCGAAGGACGTGCAGAACTCGATCGTCGACCCGAACGCGACGATCGAGAAGGGCTTCCCCTCCGGGGTGATGCCCCAGAACTACGGCGACGTGCTGTCGCCGAAGGAGCTCCAGGACCTGGCCGACTACCTCGTCAAGGTCGCCGGGAAGGGGAAGTAGCGTCGTCCTCCGGGGGCGCGCCGAGCGCGTCCCTGATCATCCGCCAGCTCACCCCGAGCCCGAAGCCGATCAGACCCGCGGCGACCACCACCCCCGCCACCGAGCCGGCCAGCAGCGCCACCACGATCACCGCCGCCGCTCCGGCGACGATGATCATCACCAGCCGGAAGGCGTCGGCCTCGGAGCGGAACGGGTTGGGCACCCCTAGACCCTAGTACGAGGTAGGGTGCGGGCGTGAGCGACGAGATCGAGCACGGGTTCAAGGAGGGTCAACCGGTTTGGGTGGAGGACGGCGACGGTCGCCGCCACCCCGGGGTGTTCGTCGGCGACAACGAGGCCGCGGGGTGGTTCGGTGGCGGCCCCAGCGCCTACGTCGCCCATCCCGAGGCGCACCAGGCGGAGGTCGTCTCGGTCTTCAGGATCACGCCGCGCGACGAGTAGGGAAGGCAGCGCCGCCGCGCCCGCGGGGATGCGAGGCGGCGGCGCTCACCCGGCTTCCGGGACGCTAGACTCGCCCGTCGCCGTCGCTGGGTCCACCGCGGTTGTCGGCATCGTGGTCGCCGCCGTTGTGCTGCGGGATCCCGTGGTGACCCTTGTGGTGGTGATGGTGCCCCGCGATCGCCGCCGGTAGCCCGACGGCACCGGCGATCCCGATCACGGAGAGCACCACTCCGATCTTGGCCTTCATGGACGTGAACATCGCTCGCTCCTTGTTGGTGGTTGGCTCGCTCAAGTCAGGAAGCTCGACACGGCCCGCTCGATCGCCGGCCCCTGTTTCGTCCACAGCGCCGGCGGGGCAGCGCCGACGACCACCGTCGTGGCGGTGCGCCCGCTGACGATGCAGGCGATCTCGCGGTACCGGTTCCCGCCGGAGGACGTGTACGCATCGATCACGCAGGACCCGTGCCCACCGCGGAACCGGAGGCCCCGGGCCGTCGCGATCGGGGTCACCTCTACGTCGCCCTCGTCCTGGTTGTGCTCCAGTCGGAAGCTGCTCCAGTTCGAGAGCGTCTCTGTCGCCTGCTGCGGTGTTGCATTCAGGTAGCCCTGGATCTCACCCCGACCGCCACGAACGGCCGCGGACACGGCGCCGGGGTCGGACTTGATCGAGCGCCACTGCCGCGGAAATGAGAGCCGGGCGGTGCCGGCGGGCAAGCGAGCGGTTCGCCACCCATGGGACGGCGTCGAGGGGCGCAGCCAGGCGAACGCGTGCGAGTGGCCCGGCGGATACCGGAACCCATCCGAGCCTCCGCTGCGGGCCACGGCGGCTCCGGCAAGAGCCGCGAGCACCGCCGCGACGGGTGCGATCAGCCGGATCGCGCGGCCGCGCTGTCTCGGTCCCGGCCGCGGAACGACGAGCGTCGAATCGGGTCGCATGTCACGTCTTACGGCCCAGTGCCGCCGGAGGATGGGCCCGGCGACCGGACAATCGTCACACGATCGGGCAGCCGGTCCCGGACCAAGCCCAGGCCGAGGTCGGGAGGCGCACCCCGGCTACAGGATGTAGATGGCCGTGAACACGATGATCCACATCACGTCGACGAAGTGCCAGTAGATCCCTGGCACCTCGACGCCGAGGTGGTCCTTCGTCTTCGGGCCGAAGTGGCCCCGCCACGCGCGGATGTTGGCGAAGCTGAGCAGGCACAGACCGACGAAGACGTGGGCGCCGTGCAGGCCGGTGAGTCCGTAGAAGATCGAGCCGAAGGCGCCGTCGCGGGCGCTGAACCCGATGTGGACGTACTCGTTGATCTGGATGAACAGGAAGGTGAAGCCGAGCAGCCATGTGGCGCCGAGGCCGACGATCAGGCCGAAGCGCTGCCCGCGCTTCACCGACTCCAGCGCCCAGTGCACGGTGAGGCTGGAGCTGACCAGGATCGCGGTGTTCACCCCCGCGACCGAGACCGGGAGCTCGAACTGGTCAGGCGGCCACGGGCCGTCGTTGGCGACGACCCGGAGAAAGAAGTAGGAGGCGAAGAAGGCGCCGAACAGCATCACCTCGGAGACGATGAAGAGCAGGATCCCGAGGGTCTGGCGGTCGATCCGCGAGCTCTGGTGAGCCTCGGGCGGCCCGTGGTGATGCTGGTCGACTGCTACCGACGCGCTTTCCACGCTACGCCCCCACCGCTGCCGTCTGGGACCGCGCCGCCCCCGGACGCGAAGCGGAGGAGGCTGCGCGCTTTGACTCGACGTGCTCCACCGGGTCCTTGGTCATCTCGCCGATCTTCTCGAGCAGACCGTCGTCGAGCCACCTGGACTGCTTTCCGGAGAGCGTCGAGACGAGGATCTCGTTGATCCGGTAGTGCTCGATCGCGTTCTGGACGGCCGCCACCGGCTCGGGGCTCATCGGCTGCCCGGTCGCGTCGATCTCGGCCTTGTACAGCTCCGCAAGCGTACGGGCGAGTCGGTCGCACACCTCCTCGCGGGAAATATCGCCGGACCGCGGCGAGATGATCGTGTAGCGGTGCGGGCGCTCCTCGGCGCGGGCTTTCATCCGCTTCAGGAGGTCGGGACTGTCGACGGTCTGGGTGGCGACGACCAGCGTGTGAACGACGTCCCAGTGCACGGCGTCGAGCTCGATCCGGACCGGGATGTGGGTGACCGGGGCCTCGTAGCGCTTCCGGGCCCACTCGACCAGGTCCCGGCGAAGCAGCCCGAAGCGCGTCTCCGACAGGCACGAGATCAGGATCTCGCCGGGCTCGAACGCGCGCACGGCGTCGTCGAGCGCCAGCGGAGGGTCGGGATCCATCACCGCGCCGACGGCGTCAATCCCGAACTCCGCGAGCACCGCCTGGGTCACCTCGACCCGGCTCCGGGCAGCGTCGCGAATCTCGTCCCGGTCGACGATCTGGCCCGCCGCCGGCTGGTTCTGCGGCGCCACCACTGCAACCGAGGAGGCGCCGTCCGCGATCCGGTCGCGGAGCGCCCCCAGCAGCCTGCGGCCGCCGGCGACCTCGTGCATGAACGCGAGGACGGTGCCGCCGTCGCTCACTCGCGGCCTCCTCCGACAGTCGCGGGCTCGGGATCGGGCACCCTCGCCTCGTCGGCGTGCATGATCGCGTGCCGGGCGCCGGGCACGCCGAACTCATATGGGCCTCCGACCACACGCGGGATCTCGTCGAAGTTGAAGATCGGAGGCGGCGAGGAGACCTGCCACTCGATCGTCTTCGCCCGCCACGGGTTCGCGGTCGCCCGCGGGCCCCACCGCCAGCTCACCACCATGTTGTAGAGGAAGATCAGCTGGGCGACGCCGAGCAGGAACGCGAAGCAGGAGATCAGCAGGTTCCAGTCCCCGAACTGGGCGGAGTAGTCGGCCACCCGGCGCGGCATCCCCTCCATCCCGATCCAGTGCATCGGGAGGAAGGCGCCCATCATCCCGACGAAGGTGAGCCAGAAGTGGAGCCGGCCGAGCCGCTCGTCGTACATCCGCCCGGTCATCTTCGGGAACCAGTGGTAGACGCCGGCGAAGATCGTGAACACGGAGCCGCCGAACAGCACGAAGTGAAGGTGGGCGACGACGAAGTAGGTGTCGGACACGTGGATGTCGAGCGGGACCATGCCCAGCATCACGCCGCTGATCCCGCCGATCGTGAACGTGACGATGAACCCGAGCGCGAACAGCATCGAGGTCGAGTACAGGTGGATCACGCCGTGGAAGAGGGTCCCGAGCCACGAGAAGATCTTGATCCCGGTTGGGACCGCGATCAGCAGCGTCGTGATCATCATCGGCACGCGCAGCCAGCTGAACATCCCGGAGACGAACATGTGGTGCGCCCACACGGTGTACGACAGCACGACGATCCCGATCAACGCCAGCGCCATCAGCCGGTAGCCGAAGATCGGCTTCCGGGAGTGGGTGGCGATCACCTCCGAGATGATCCCGAACCCCGGCAGCATCATGATGTAGACGGCCGGGTGCGAGTAGAACCAGAAGATGTGCTGGTAGCTGATCACGTCGCCGCCGGAGGTCGCCTGGAAGAAGTTCGTGCCGAGGGCGCGGTCGAACAGGACCATGAACTGGACGCCCGCGATGAACGGCGTCGCGGCGACGACCAGCAGCGAGGTCGACAGGTTCGCCCACACGAGCAGCGGGAGGCGCCAGAAGTTCATCCCCGGTGCCCGCATCGTGATGATCGTGACCAGGAAGTTGAGCGCGGTAGCGACGGACGAGGCCCCGGCGAACTGCACGCCCAGGTTGAAGAATGACTGCCCCAGGGGGGCTCCGGTCGACAGCGGGGCGTACCCGGTCCAGCCGGCGTCGAACGCCCCACCGGGGACGAAGAAGCTCGAGCAGAACAGCACCCCCGCGATCGGGAGCAGCCAGAAGCTGAGCCCGTTCAGGCGCGGGAACGCCATGTCCGGCGCCCCGATCATCAGCGGCAGGACGTAGTTCGCGAGCCCGGCGAACACCGGGATCACGAACACGAAGATCATCAGCGCGGCGTGCGTCGAGAACAGCCCGTTGAAGACGTTCGGGTCGACGATCTGGGTGCCGGGCTGGGCGAGCTCGGCCCGCATCACCATCGCCAGCGAGCCGCCGACGAAGAAGAAGAAGAAGCTCGTGACCGTGTACTGGATCCCGATCACCTTGTGGTCGGTGTTGAACTTGAAGTAGTCGCGCCAGCTCTTCGCACCGTGCTGGGCGTGGTCGTCGGGCCTTGTCGGCGCCCCGGACGCCCACCGGAACCAGTAGTCGAAGCACCCCAGCCCGATCAGGTACGCGAGCGGCGCGGTGATCGCGGGCACGATCACCTGCGGATATCCGTTCGGCACGGTCTGGAAGGCGGGCAGCCCGGAGACCTTGCGGAGGACGACGACGAGCGTGAACCCGAACGCGGCGCCGAGCAGCGCCCCGAAGAACGCCCTTGGCTGACCAGGCTGCTTCAGCGCTACCGGCACAGGACCCCCGATCTTATTGGTCGGCTCCGTCTCACTGGCCCCCCTTCGCCTCCGCCCGCAGGTACTTCTCGAGCGAAGCGAGCTGCTTGTCCGACATCGCGTCCCCGAAGTTGTCGGGCATCGTCCCGTCCGGATAGCCCTTCGCGACCTTCGCACTCGGGTCGACGATCGAGGTGTGGAGGTCGTCGGGGCTCAGCTTCGGAACCGCATCGTCGAGGTTGGGGCCGATCGTCCCGGTGGCGCCGGCTGCGGCGAACGTGTGGCAGCTTACGCACCCCTGGTCGGTGAACAGCTGCTCGCCGTCCGCGGCGGTGGCACCGCCGGCGGAGGCCCCACCACCTCCGCCGGAGGCGGCCCCACCGCCCTGGTCCCCGCTCTGCTTGTCGACCCATTTCGCGAACTCCTCGGGCGACTCGACGACCACCGGCGCCCGCATCGTGGAGTGCCCGATCCCGCACAGCTCGGTGCAGACCAGCTGGTAGGAGCCCTCGCGGTCCGGGGTGGCGACCACGTTCGTGGGCTGGCCCGGGACGGCGTCCTTCTTCACCCGCCACTCGGGCACCCAGAACGAGTGGATCACGTCGAGCGCCTTCAGCTTGATCTCGACCTGCCGATCGACCGGCACGTGCAGCTCGGTCGAGGTGATCCCCTCCTTCGGGTACTCGAAGCTCCACGCGAACTGCTGCGCGGTGACGTCCACGGTCAGCCGGGAGGCGTCGCGCGCCTCGATGTCGTCCAGGACGATCCAGCTGTACACGGCGCCGAACAGGACGATCACGGTCGGGATCACCGTCCATGCGATCTCGAGCCGGGTGTTGCCGTGGATCGGCTCGCCGTCGGACTCGTCGCCGGGCTTCGCCCGCCACCGCCAGATCGCGTACCCGAGAGCGACCAGCACAACCGAGTACACGAGCGCGGACAGCACGATCATCACGTCCAGCAGCGTGTCGATCTTGTCCGCCTCGGTCGACCCCGCGGTGCCGTTCCAGTTGATCTGGACCATCACCACGGAGATCACGGCCGTCAGCAGGATGACGGCGGCGCCGAGCCTGAGAATGGTCGTCCGTGTCATATGGCTGGCGCGATTCTATTGCTGCACGGGCGCAAGCTGATCGAGGCGTCCCGCACAAGCGGCGAGCACGCCCTCGGCGACGCTCTCCCAGCTCCACAGCTCCCGGCTGCGGGCGGCGAGCGCCGCGCCGGTGCGGGCGCGATCGTCGGCGTCGAGCGCCAGCCACCGGTCGAGCCGATCGGCGATCGCGTCGACCGCCCCGTCGCCGAGCGGGAACGCGATCAGCTCCCGCGCCGCCGGCGGCAGCGCCGGCGCCAAATCACGACTCACCTCGGCGGCGCCCGAGTGGTCGGCGGAGATCGGCAGCACACCGGACGCGGCGGCCTCCGCGGCGACCATCCCGAACGCCTCCGGGAAGGTGCTCGGGAAGACGAGCGCGTCGGCCGCCGGCAGCGCCCGCGCCACCTCGCCGTGCTCGAGCCGGCCCGCGAACGCGACGCTCCCGGCAGCGTCGCGGCACGCCGCCGCGTACCGATCCGGTGCCCGCTCGAGGAAGGACGCCACCATCCGCAGCGGCACCGCGTCGGCGCCCACGGTCGCCATCCCTTCCTCGGCAACGGCCCGGGCCGCGTCGAGATCGCCGGCGTCCAGGGCCGCGCCGAGCGCCTCGATCGTCGGCCGCCCCTCGCCGAACGCGACCACGAGCAGGCGGGCGCCGGGGTGCGAGCCGACCACCACCGGCCACGCCGCGAGCAGCAGGTCGAGGCCCTTCGACCCGATCAGCTTGCCGACGAACGCGACGCGGGGGCCGTCCGCTTCGGCCCACCACCGCAGCGCAGCCGAAGCGGCCGCCGGGTCCTCGCCCCACCCGCCGCCGCTGCGCCGGTCGAGATCGGCGGCGAGGCCGCGCACCTCCGCGACCGCCTCGCCGCGCGGCCTGGGCGCGAACAGCTCTGTGTCGACTCCGGGCGGCCCCAGCCGCGTCTTGCGGTCCAGATCGAGCCCGGGCAGCGTCGCCCACAGGCTCTCCGCGGTGTGCCGCGAGCCGACCAGGATCGCCGCCGCGGCGGCGGCGCCCTCCACCGCGTAGGGCAGGAAGCGCGGATTCGGCCGGACCGTGAACTCGAGCGCCGAGCCGTGCACCTTCGCCGCGAATCCGACCCCGGCGCGGGCGAGGATCGCCGGACCCATCACCAGATGGTTGGCGAGCGCCGCGTCCACCCCGCCGACCGTCTCGACCACGTCGCGAACCGCCGCCACGTTCGCCGCCAGATACGCGTCGAGCTCGGCGTCCGTGAGCTCGGGGAACGTCTTCACCTCGAAGCCCTCGTAGCGGTCGCGGACATATACGGGCAGCAGCCCGCCGACGTCCGGGACGTATGTGGTCACGCTGCCGGAGCCCGACGGCCACGGCAGCGCCGCGGCTCCGCGGTCCTGGCACAGCAGGTGGACGTCGTGCCCAAGCCGGGCGAACGCTGCGGCGAGGCTCGCGTTGTACACGTTGCTGCCGGTCCCGCGCAGCAGGTAGCCGTGGAAGATCAGGACTCGCGCCGAGCCCTCACGCCTCCCCGTCGAGCGCCGGCTGGCGCAGCCCGCAACAGGGGCAGTCGCTGACGTCGAGACCGATCAGCTCGTCGCAGCGACGGCAGATCCGGAGGTTCTCCGGGGCGCGCGGGAGCGCCGAGGCCGACGGCTGCAGCGGGATCAGCCGGCTCACCGGCTGCAGCTCCTCGCCGGTCTCGCGATCGACGTACACGCCGTCGGGGTCGGCCTTCACGACCGCCTCCCGCCCCGACGCGGGAGCCCGCATCCGGTATGTCTGCCGTCCCGGCACGGCGGGAACGATATCGGGCGGGGGCGCGCGATCACGCGCGCCGCGGCACCGGCTACTTCGTCAGGTAGCCCCAGTACAGGAGGCGGGCGCCGTCGTAGGCACAGCCGTAGGACTTCGTCGACCCCTCCTTCTCGTGCGGCTTGCTCTTCTTCAGGTTCTGGAGCTGCTTGCCCGAGGTCCCCACCCTGCACCGCTTCTTGCTGCGGCTGGCGCGCCACGAGTTGCTCTTCCCGCCGAGCAGCGGGCACTGCGCCGTCTTCCGCTTCGACGCCTTCCTGCAGATCGTGAACGCGCCGGTCCACGTCGGGAGCGTGATCGCGACCACGTCGCCCTTGTCGACCTTGAGCGGGTCGTTCAGCGTGAACAGCGGCTTCTCGCCGACGTAGTCGGTGAGCTTGGTCGCGGGCCCCTGCGACCTCAGCTTGTAGTCCGTGCCCTTGCGCTGCGACAGCACGGCGATTCGAGCGCTCTGGGCCTCGCCGAACGGCTTGTGCTTGTACAGGGAGCCGAACACGTCGTTCTCGGCCTTGGTCGGCTTGCCGGTCAGGTCGATGCTCCACCCGACCAGGTGGCCGGACTTCGGGACCACGAAGGGATCCTTCTTCCCATCGGCCTTGGTCTGGAATGCGGTCAACCTGCCCACCGCCTGGCAGTTGGCCGCGGCGTTGCCCTTCCCCCCGGGGCACTGCGGCGCCGGCGTGTTCTTGGTCTTCCCGAGCGTCGAGGCGCGCGCCGCGCGGGCGTTCTCGGACCCGGCGGCCGCGACGACGGCCGCCGCGCACAGCGCGAGCAGCACGCCGAGTGCCGTCACAACGCGGACGGCTCGACGCCCGTGGCTTTCGTTACAAGCGTTATTGCCCACTGGTAGCTCCAAACACAGCCTGGCTTCAATGGTTGCGCATCGTCCGGCGGGCGGCCGCTAGGGTCCCCCCTCGATGCAAGGAGGCGACCCGTTCGAGCGCTTCACGGCGGCCGGCCTCGAGGCGCTCGGGATCGAGGCTGACGAGGCCGAGCTGGCCGTGATCGCGGTCGTCGGCCGGATCTACCTCCCGCACATCGAGTCCCTGCTCGCCGCCGACCTCGACGACGTCGTGCCCGAGCCGCAGATCAATCCCGGCGCAGGTCCCGCCCCCGGCCCCGGCCCCGCCCCCGGCCCCGGCCCCGGCCCCGGCCCAACCCGACGCGAAGCGGAGGACGCGCCGGGATGATGCTGCGCGAGCAGGCGGCCGCGATCGAGGCCGGCGATGCCGACCCCGCCACCCTGCTCGAGGAGGCGCTGGAGCGGATCGAGCGGCGAAATCCGGAGCTGAACGCGATCGTCGCGACGTTCCCCGACGAGTCGCGGCGGATGCTGGCCGAGGCGCCGCCGGGGCCGCTGCACGGCGTCCCGATCGCGATCAAGGACGAGTGGGCGCTTCCGTGGCGGGCGGAGCGGCTCGGCGGCGCCGCACGGCTCGCGCCCGCCCGCGCCGGCGAGTCGGGACCGTACCGGGCGCTGCGCGACGTGGGCGCCGTGATCGTCGGCGTCGCAAACATGCACGAGTACGGCGCCGGGAGCACCGGCCACGTCTCGGCGTACGGCCCGGCGCGCAACCCCTGGGACGTGCAGCGCTGTCCCGGGGGGTCGTCGAGCGGCTCGGGCGCCGCCGTCGCCGCGCGACTGGTCGGGGGCGCGATCGGGGCCGACGGGATCGGCTCGATCCGCTACCCGGCCGCGTGCTGCGGCGTCACCGGGCTGAAGCCGACCTTCGGGCGCTCGGCGATGGACGGCCACCACGTCGCGGACACGGAGGTGATCGTGTCGGGGCCGCTGTGCGTGGACGCCGCCGACTGCCGCCGGCTCGCGGGGGCGCTGTTCGGCGAGCCGCTGCAGGCCGGCGCACCCGAGGGGCTGCGGATCGGAATTGTCCCGGGGGTGCCGTGGGACGACTGCCAGCCCCAGGTGAAGGCCGCCTGCGAGGCCGCGGTCGAGGATCTGCGGGCTGCGACCGGCGGCGAGGTGAAAGAGGTCGCGATCGACGGCCTCGAGCACGTCCTGATCGCCTCGATCCTGATCGGGCAGCGGGAGGACCTGTCGGAGCTGACCCCGGCGAAGCTGAACGGGCTCGGCGAGCAGGTCAGCCTCGTCGGGAGGGCGCTGATGAAGTACCGGATGTTGATCCCGGCCGGAGCGCTTGCGCGCGCCGGCCGCGTCCGCAGCCTCGTCCGTCGTGCGCTGGCCTCCGCATTCGAGCGGGTCGACGTGATCGCGTGGCCGACGGTGCCGGCGGTGGCGCCCCCGCTCGACAACCCGACGGTGGAGCTGCCCTCGGGGACGTGGCCCGCGGACTACGCCAACCCCCGGTTCGGCGGGCTGGCCAATCTCGCCGGGATCCCGGCGATCAGCGTCCCGGTCGGATTCGGCGACGGCGGAATGCCGATCGGGCTGCAGCTGCAGGCCGCGTGGGGGTGCGACGCGCTGCTGCTCGATGCCGCCGAGGCGCTGGAGCGCGCCACCGACCGCCGCCACGTCGACGCGCAACCGCCGGTGGCGGGTGTGTAGACGGGCATCGGCCGCTCCCGCCGACGTGGCGGCGTCACAGAACGCCCTGCGCCGGTCCATAGAATCGAGTCATGCCCGCGATCGAGACCCGGGCTCTCGAGCGAGTCTTCTCCGGCGACGTCGTAGCGGTTGCAGGAGTGGACCTCGAGGTCGCCGAGGGCGAGATCTACGCCTTCCTCGGCCCCAACGGCGCCGGCAAGACGACCACCGTGCGGATGCTGACGACGCTGCTGCGCCCCACCGCGGGCTCGGCATGGGTGGCCGGGCACGACGTGGTCGAGGACGCGTCCGCCGTCCGCCGTTCGATCGGCGTCGCGCTCCAGGAGGCGGCGCTCGACCCGCTGATGACGGGGCGCGAGCTGATCCAGCTGCAGGCGACCCTGCACGGGATCCCCCGCGCCGAGGGGAACCGCCGCGCCACCTCGCTGCTGTCGCGAGTGGGGCTCACCCAGGCAGCCGACCGCCGCGTCGGCACCTACTCCGGCGGGATGCGGCGGCGAGTCGACCTCGCCTCGGCGCTCGTCCACGAGCCGCACGTGCTGTTCCTGGACGAGCCGACCACCGGGCTCGACCCGGTCAGCCGGAAGGCGATCTGGGAGGAGGTCGAGGGCCTGAACCGGGAGGGGACGACGGTGTTCCTCACCACCCAGTACCTGGAGGAGGCGGACAAGCTCGCCGACCGGGTGGGGATCATCGACGACGGCAAGCTCGTCGCCGGGGGAACGCCCACTTCCCTGAAAGCCGAGGTCGGCCACCCTCATCTCGAGGTGGTGCTCGCCGACGGCACGACCGAGCGCGCAGCCGACGTCCTCGCCCGGTTCGGGAAGGCGCTCCCGTCCAGGGACGGGATGGCGATGGTTGAGCTGGAGGAGGGCGCCGCCGGGGTCGCCCCGGTGGTGCGGGCGCTCGACGACGCCGGGCTGCTGGTGGAAAGGCTCGACCTGGTCGAGCCCAGCCTCGACGACGTGTTCGTCGAGAAGACCGGCTACCACCTCGAGGGCGCCGAGGGCGAGGAGGGCGAACCGTGACCGATCTCGCCACGAACATGCGGGTGGTCGGCGCGCTCGGCGCGCGCTCGATCAAGCAGACCTTCCGCCGCCCCCAGCTGCTGTCGCCGATCCTGGTGTTCCCGACGATCCTGCTGGCGATCCAGGTCGGCGGGGCGGGCCGAGCAGTCGACCTGCCCCAGTTCCCCGAGGTGAACGGGTTCCTCGACTTCATGCTCGCCGGGGCGATGATTCAGGCGACGCTGCTGGCCGGAAACACGGGCGGGATCGCGCTCGCCCTGGACATCGAGATGGGGTTCACGGACCGGCTGTTCGCCGCGCCGATCGCGCGCTACACGATCGTGCTGGGGCGGCTCGCCGGGACCGCGGTGCTGGGCGCGATGACGGCGATCTGGTTCATCGCGATCGGGCTGCTGTTCGGGGTCCGCTTCGAGGAGGGGGTCCCCGGGGCGATCTTCATGGTGCTGATCGTGACGGTCTCGGCCGTCGCCTTCGGCGGGCTCGGGGCGGCGATCGCGATCCGCTCCGGGAAGGCCTCTGTGGTCCAGGGACTGTTCCCGATCGTGTTCGTGATCCTGTTCCTGTCGACCGCGTTCTTCCCGCGCGACTTGCTGCTGGAGCCGGCCGGCTCCGTCGCCGAGTGGAACCCGCTCAGCTTCATCGTCGCCGGGGTCCGCGACCCGGTGATCTCGTCGCTGTCGCCGGAGGTGGTCGCGAAGACGCTGCTCGCGCTCGGACTCGTGGCACTGATCGGGCTGGGGCTGAGCGCGCTGGCGCTCCGCGCCAGGCTGCGGACCGGCGGGTGACGCGGCGGTGAGCGAGACCGCGCAGCTCGCCACGGTCGGGGCCCTGGTCCGGCGGGGCCTGAACGAGATCCTCAGGGTCCCCGGCGCCGCGATCCCGGGCGTGCTGGCGCCGACGATCTTCTTCCTCGGGCTGACCGCCGTTTTCGGGAACCTGGCGCTGCTGCCGGGGTTCACGACCGAGAGCTACCAGAGCTTCCTGATCCCCGTCAGCCTCCTGCAGGCGGCGGGGTTCACCGGCGCCGCGACCGGCGTCAACCTCGCCCGCGACATCGAGGCGGGGTGGTTCGACAGGCTGCTCGCCTCCCCCGCCTCGCGACCTTCGCTGCTCGCCGGGCTGGTGCTGTCGGCGAGCTTCCGGGTGTTGATCCCGGCCACCTTCCTGCTCGTGGTTGCGTTCGCGCTCGGCGCCCACTGGCCGGGTATCGGCGGGCTCGCGATCACGCTGTTCGTGGTGATGGGGATGGCGGTGGTGGCGGCCTCGTGGGGGGTGGCGCTGGCGCTCCGCTACAAGAGCCAGTCCGCGGCGCCGCTGATGCAGGCCGGGATGCTGGTGCTCGTCCTGACCACGACCGCGTACGCGCCGCTGGCGCTGCTGACCGGGTGGCTGCACACCGTCGCCAAGTACAACCCGGTCACCCAGGTGCTGGAGGCGGCGCGACAGGGCTTCGTCGGCGGTGTGACCTGGGCGGACACGTGGCCGGGGCTGATCGCCCTGTTCGGCCTGATCGCGCTCCTGACCGCTGCGGCGCTGCGCGGGATGCGCCGGGCCACCTATTGACCAACGAGGCGGGTCCGCCCGCGGACCGGGTGGCGGGGCTGGCGCGGGGGGCCCTGGATGCGAACTGGACTGTCGGCGAGCGGGACGGCGTCCCGTACGGCTACACGATGCCGAGCCCGGGGCGCTACCCGTGGCAGTGGTACTGGGACTCGTGCTTCGCCGCGATCGTGTGGCGGCGCTTCGACCCGGCGCGGGCGCGGACCGAGCTCGAGTCGCTGATCCGCGGCGGCCGCGAGGACGGGTTCATCGGCCACACGATCTTCTGGCACCGCCCGGTGAGCTGGACCCGGCGGCTGTTCTACAACGTCCCCGCGCGCTCGTCGCCGTCGACCGAGACGATCCAGCCGCCGCTGCTGGCGTGGGCGTGGCGGATCGCGGTCGGAGACCCCGCCGCGGAGCCGGCGATCGCCGCGCACCACGAGTGGCTCGCCGCCAACCGCGACCTGGAGGGGGACGGGCTGCTTTGGATCGTGCAGCCGGACGAGTCGGGGCTCGACTCGTGCTCGAAGTTCGACCCGGTGTGGGGTGGGCGCGCCCATGCGCGGCTCGGGTTCCCGCTGCTGGTCAGGCGCAACCGAAAGCTCGGCTGGGACGCCCGCGCGATCCGCGAAGCGGGCGGCCCGGTCCTGTGCGAGGTGGTCGTGAACGTGCTGTGGTGCCTGGCACAGATCGCGCTGGGGCGGCCGTCGATCACACCCGCGATCGTCGACCGCCTGTACGACGAGCGCGCCGGCCTGTTCTGGGACGAGGCGCAGCCCGGAGGGCTGCGGCCCCGGATCCAGACCTGGGCGGCGCTGGCGCCGCTGGCGCTCCCCGACCTCCCCGAGCGGATCGGCCGCCGCCTCGTCGAGGAGCACCTGCTCGACCGCTTCCGGTTCTGGCTCCCGGTCCCGCCACCGTCGGTCGCCGCCACCGAGCCGAGCTTCGATCCGGGAAGCGGCCGGCACGGGCTCGTCCGCCGGTACTGGCGCGGCCCGACCTGGGTGAACGCGGCGTGGCTGATCTGGCTCGGCCTGCTCAGGCTGGGCTACGACGAGGAGGCCGAGACGATCGCGAACGCGCTCCGCGAGGCGGCGCTGCGCGAGGGCCTGTGGGAGTACTACGACCCGCGCACCGGCACGGGGCACGGCGCCAGCCGGTTCGCATGGTCGGCGCTGCTCGTCGAGATCACCGACCCGGCCGAATCGGCAGCGGGTTCCTACTTGTATCGGTAGGTGATCCGCCCGCGATCGAGGTCGTAGGGCGACAGCTCGATCTTCACCCGGTCGCCCGGCAGGATCCGGATGTAGTGGCGGCGCATCTTTCCGGAGATGTGGCCGAGCACCTCGTGGTCGTTGTCGAGCTTCACCTTGAACATCGTGTTGGGCAGGGCCTCGGTGACCTCGCCCTCCATCTCGATCTTCTCTTCCTTGCCCATCAACGGGCAGGTTACCCAAGCGGGTCGGCCACTCGTCCCCAGGAATACGGGAGCCGCCGCGGAGCGGCGGCGAGGGGGCGAAGCCCCCATGTAGGGGCTCGCAGGCGCCGATCGGCGCTCAGCGCCCCTCGAACGTCGCCTTGCCGGGGCCGTCGGTGAGGAAGGACTCGACCGCGTTCTGCAGGTCCTCGGACGCGAACAGCTCCGCGAACTGGTCCGGGGTGATCCCGTCCGCCGCGTCGACCCCGCCCGCCCGGAACGCCCTGATGATCCGCTTGGTCGCGCCGTGCGCGACCGTGGGGCCGTCGGCGAGCCGGTGAGCGAACCGCATCCCCTTCTCGAGCAGATCGTCGTCTCCGACGACCCGGTTGACCACGTTCCATCGCTCCAGGGTCGCCGCGTCGTAGAGCCCCGCGGACATCACGAACTCCGCCGCGCGGGCGGGCCCCGCCCGCTCCGCCATCCGCTGGGTCCCACCCGCCCCGGGCGTCAGCCCGACGACCGCCTCGACCAGGCCGAACCGCGCGGACTCTGTCGCCCACAGCATGTCGCAGGCGAGCGACACCTCCAGGCCGGCGGTCAGGCACAGACCGTGGACCAGCGCCAGGGTGGGGATCTGGAGCTGCTCGATCCGCCTCGCGGTGGCGATCAGGGCCCCGAACGACTCGGCGGCCGTCCCCTCCTCCACCGCCTGCTTGAAGCCGTTCACGTCCGCGCCACCGGTGAACAACTCGCTCTCGGCGCGCCACACCATCGCCCGCGCGTCCGAGGCCTCGATCTCGTCGACGGCGTCGACGAGCGCCGCCCACACCTCCGCCCCGAACAGGTTCAGGGGCGGGTTGTCGAGCACCATCGCCGCGACATTGCCGTCGCGCTCAACTCGGACCGGTCCGCTCATTCGCCTCTGATCCTCCTCGCCGTCGCGGCGATCTCGTCGCCCTCGGCGCCGCGCGGGATCCACGGCAACTTCAGCGGGTCGCCCTCGTAGCGCGGGATCACATGCAGGTGGTAGTGGAACACGGTCTGCCACGCCGCGGAGCGGCACGCGTTCAGGATGTTGAACCCCGCCGGCTCGAGCGTCTCGTCCATCTGCCGGGCCAGCCGCCGCGCCGCGAGCATCGTCCGCTCCAGGTCCTCGTCGGGAGTCTCGATCAGGTCGGCGGCGTGCGAGCGCGGGATCACCAGCGCGTGACCGGTCGTCGCCGGGTTGATGTCCATGAACGCGACCGTGTGCTCGTCGGAGTCGACGACCTCGGCCGGGAGGTCGCCGGCGACGATCCCGCAGAAGATGCACTCGTCCGCCACGGAGGCGGACACTATTGGACGAGCCGTCGGGCGAGCGCCACCGCGCCCTCGCGGCCTGTGATCTCGCCGGCGAACTGCGCCGCCCGGATCTCCTCGAGCACGCGACCGAGCTCGGGCCCCGGCTCGATCCCGAGCTCGGCGGCGAGCTCGTCCCCCCGGATCGCGGGGGCCGGGGGCCCGGCCCGCCGCCAATCGAGCGCCGCGCCGACCATCTCCCGCGCCAGGTCGAGGTGGGACGAGATCGCCTCGGGCCGGGTCCGCGGGCCCTGGGTGGCGAGCCGGTCGGCGACCGTGAGCAGGGTGACATCGACGGACTCCGGCTCGGTGGCGACCAGGTACTCGTACACCTGCCGGCGCGACAGCGGCCGCTCGTGGACGAGGAAGCCGAGCAGCAGGTGGTTGCTGGTAAGCGATTGCAGGAAGGAGGTGAGCCGACGTCCGGCGCGCAGCCGCTCGCAGATCTCCCCGATCATCCGCACCCCCACCTCGTCGTGCCCGATGAACAGAACGCGGCCGTTGGGCGCCACCGCGCGGGTCTCGGGCTTGCCGAGGTCGTGGAACAGGGCCCCGAACCGGAGCCCTTCTGCCCGGGTGAGCTCATCGCCGAGCGGCTCGTCGAGCAGGGCCGCGATCTCCGCCGCCCGGTCGCCGAACCGCTCGTCCAGGTCCCCCTCCAACTGGATCGCCTGGCGCAGCACCTCGAGCGTGTGCCCGTGGACGTCGAACTGGTGGTAGGGGTTCTGCTCCACGCCGTGGAGCGCGTCGAGCTCGGGGAGCACCGCGGCTGTTGCGCCGAGCTCGTCCATCAGCTCCAGCCCTCGGAGCGGATCCGGGCCGGCGATGAGCTGCCGCAGCTCGCCGAGCTGGCGCTCCCCCGCCGGCTCGGCGGCGCGCGGGGCGGACGCCCGGGCGAGCTCCGCCGTGGCCGGGTCGATCTCGAGACTGAGCGCCGCGCCCAGCCTCGCGGCGCGCAGGATGCGGAGCGGGTCGTCCTCGAAGCTGCGCTCGCCGACCGACCGGAGCAGCCTCCGGCCGAGGTCGGCGATCCCGCCGTGGGTGTCGATCAGCTCGCCGCCGCCGAGCGGGATCGCGATCGAGTTCAGGGTGAAGTCGCGGGCGCCGAGGTCGGCCTCGATCGTGTCGCCGCGGAGCGCGATCACGTCCAGGTGCCAGGCGCCGTCCCGGGACTGGATCCGCCACATCCCCCGCTCCCCGGAGAGCTCGAACGCGCGCGCCCGAGCGGATCTCGCCACCGCCCGGGCCGCCTCCGCCGCGTCGCCCCGGACCGCGATGTCGACGTCCATCACGTCGCGGCCCATCAGCGCGTCCCGGACGGCGCCGCCGACGATCCACGCATCGATCCCCCCGAGCGCCTCCCGCGCCGCCGCCGCAGGGGACGCGGCCAGACGCTCGCCGACCTCGGCCGCGCGGCTCACCCCGGCTCGCGCTCGTCGGTGGGCTCGTCGACGGTGGCGCGGTCGACCCGCGCGGTCAGGCCGGTGGTGATCTCGTAGTTGATCGTGCCGAGCCGGCGGGCGAGCTCCTCGGCGAGGATCCGCTCGTCACCCTGCGCGCCGATCAACATGGCCCGGGCACCGGGCTCGACGTCCGTCTCGGGTCCTAGGTCGATCGTGACGTTGTCCATCGAGATCGTCCCGACCAGCGGGTAACGCCTCCCGCCGACCAGCGCGTCGGCGTTGTTGCCGAGCGCGCGCCGGACGCCGTCGCCGTACCCGATCGGGAGCACGCCCACCCACGTGTCCCGCGGCGCCCGCCACGTGCGACCGTAGCCCGCGCTCGCGCCCTCCCGGAACCGCTTCACGGCGGCGACGTGCGTGTGCAGCTCCAGGGCCGGCTGCAGACCGAGCGCGGTGGGATCGGACTGGAACGGGTCGAGCCCGTACAGCGCCACCCCGCACCGGACCATGTCGAAGTGCGACTCGCGGTCGCGCAGCGTCGCAGCGCTGTTCGCCGCGTGCAGCATCAGCAGCGGGTACTCCTCCTTCAGCGGCACGGCGAGCTCCCGGAAGCGGGCGAGCTGCTCGTCGAAGTAGGTCGAGTCCCGCTCGTCCGCGGTCGCGAAGTGGGTCCACAGCCCGACCAGCTCGATCCGATCGTCGGCAGCCGCGCTTGCGACCATCTCGCGCACCGCGGCTGGGTCCGACTGGCCGAGCCTGCCCATCCCGGTGTCGTACTTGACGTGCACCCGCGGTCGCGCCACCGCGCTCCCGCCCAGCTCCGCCACCCGGTCGAGGAACTCGGGGTGCCACACGGCGACGTCGGCGCGGGCGGCGAGCGCCGCCTCGAGGTCGTTGGGCGATGCGCCGCCGGTGGTCAGCGCTCCCATCACCAGGATCGGGGTGTTGGGATGCTCGATCCGGAGCGGCGCCGCCTCCGCGGGGGTGGCGACGGCGAGCCATCCGGCACCGCCCTCGAGCGCCGCCCACGCGGCCTCCGCGGCGCCGTGCCCGTACCCGTCGGCCTTCACGACCGCGCACAGGGTGGCGCCCGCGTCCAGCTCGCCGAGCAGGCGGCGGGCGTTCCGGGTGATCGCGGTGGGGCTGATGTTGGCGATCGCGCGGTATACCGGCGCGCGCCCGCCGGGCGCGGCGCTCACGCCGCCGCCAGACCGGCGGGGACGGCCTCGATCACGTCGGTGGCGATCACGGACTCGGCGCCGACCCGCTCCGCCGCCGCCCGTCCCGCGCGGGCGTGCGCGAGCACGCCGGCCGATGCGGCCGCGAACGGCTCCATCCCGCGGGCGAGCAGCGCCGAGATCACGCCCGAGAGCACGTCGCCGGTGCCGGCGGTGGCGAGCGCCGGGCACGAGACCCGGTTGATCGCGACCCGGTCGCCGTCGGCGACGATCGTGTCGTCGCCCTTCAGCACGACGACCGCGCCGCTCCGCCGCGAGGCCTCGCGCGCGTCGCGAAGGCGGTGCGCGGAGACCTCGTCCGAATCGGACTCGAGCAGCCGGGCGAGCTCCCCCGCGTGGGGGGTGAGCACCGTCGGCGCCGCGCGCGCGGCGAGCGACTCGAGCCGCCCGGCGTGCGCGTTGAGCCCGTCGGCGTCGAGCAAGAGCGGCGCGGTCACCGCCTGGGCGAGCGAGCGCGCAAGCTCGAGCGCATCGTCCGTGCGGCCCAGGCCGGGACCCAGCGCCACCGCCGCGGCCCGCCCGGCGAGCTCCAGGATCTCGCCGGCCGCCTCGGAGCCGAGGCTGCCGCCGGCGCCCGCGCACCCCCTCGTCATCACCTCGGTCAGCTTTGCGGCGACGACGTCCTGGACGGCGCTCGGCACGGCCGCCGTCGCGTACCCCGCGCCCGCCCGGATCGCCGCCTCCGAGCACATGCAGACCGCGCCTGTGAGGCCGCGGGATCCGCCGGCGACGAGCACCTGGCCGGAGCTGAACTTGGTCGAGGAGGCGCCACGGCGGGGGGCGAGCGCGAGCACCTCCGGCGCGATCAACCCGGCCGCGGGCTCAGCGGGGGCGCCCGGCGGGATCCCGATCTCGACCACCCGCAGCGCTCCGGTGTGGGTTTTCCCGGGCGCGATCCAGTGGCCGAGCTTGGCGGCGTGGAAGCTGACCGTGAGGGCGGCGCGGACGGCGGCCCCGCCCGTCTCGCCGGTGGACGCATCCACCCCCGAGGCGATGTCCGCGGCCACCACCGGCGCCCCGGTGACGTTGATCGCGTCGATCGCGGCGTCCGCGGGCGGGCGCGGCGCGCCGCTGAACCCGGTCCCGAAGATCGCGTCGACCACCACGCCGGAGCCGTCCACGGCGCCGCCGATCGCATCCGCGGAGACCTCGAGGACCGGTGCCGGGCAGCGCTCCAGGTTGGCGGCGGCGTCCCCCGACAGCTCCGCCCCCGGCCACAGCAGCAGGACCTCCACGTCGTACCCCGTCTCGGCCAGGCGCCGCGCCGCGACCAGCCCGTCCCCGGCGTTGTTGCCCTTCCCGCACACGACCCGGACGGGGCCCGAGCGAGCCGCCTCGCCAGCGGCTGCCGCGGTCGCGGCGCCGGCGGCCTCCATCAGCTCGAGGGATGGGACCCCCTGATCCTCGATCGCCCAGCGATCGGTCTCGCGCATCCTGGCGGCGTCGTACACGCCCTCGAGCCACGGCTCCAACATCGGTACGGCGACCAGCCTACGCCGCGTCGGCGACGACGACCGCTGCGGCGATCTCGCGCGCGTGTGTGAGCGACAGGCTCAGCTCCACGCGACGCTCGCGCGCGAGCTCGGCGGCGCGGCCGTGCAGCCGCAGGGTCGGCGGACGGCCCTCGACGACCTCGATCGAGCGGGGTGTGAAGTGGTCGAGCCCGAGCGCCTTCACCGCCGCCTCCTTCGCGGCGAATCTGGCGGCGAGGTGGCGCGCGGGCCGGCCGTGGCGGCTGCAGTAGGCGAGCTCGTCGTCGCTGAACAGGCGGCCGGCGAGCCTCGGGTAGCGCTGCAGCGCCCGCTCGATCCGGTCCACTTCGATCAGGTCGATCCCGACGCCGGCGCTCATCGCTGCGGGCTCTCCGCCGCCTCGATCGCCGGCCTCATTCGACCGTGACGGTCTTCGCCAGGTTGCGCGGCTGGTCGACGTTGAGCCCGTTCAGGCGGGCGATGTGGTACGCGAGCAGCTGCAGCGGGACAATCGCGAGGATCGGCTGCAGGATCCAGTCGGTGCGGGGGACGAAGATCGTCTGGTCGGCGACCTCCGGCACGACCTCGGATCCCTCGGTCGCCACGGCGATCACGTCGGCGCCGCGGGCGCGCACCTCGGCGACGTTGGAGAGCATCTTCTCGAGCACCGGGCTGTCGGTGGCGACGCACACGACCGGAGTCGACTCGTCGAGCAGCGCGATCGGGCCGTGCTTCATCTCCCCGGCCGCGTACGCGTCAGTGGGGATGTAGGAGATCTCCTTCAGCTTCAGCGCACCCTCGAGGCACACCGGCAGGCCGATGTTGCGCCCCAGGTACAGGAAGAACCGCTGCTCGTGGTGGCTGCGGGCGATCGCGCGGACGCGCTCGTCGGCCGACTCGAGCACCTCGTCGATCTGCGACGGGATCCGCTTCAGCTCGCCGATCAGGCGCTCCAGCTCGCTGCTGTCGAGCGCCCCGCGCAGCCCCGCCAGCCACAGCCCGAACACGTACATCGCCGCCACCTGGCTGATGAACGTCTTCGTCGCCGCGACCCCGATCTCGAGGCCGGCGCGGGTGTACAGGACGCTGTCGGCGTCGCGGGTCGCCTGACTGCCCATGATGTTCGTGATCGCGAGCACCTTCGCGCCGCGTTCGCGGGCGAGCCGCATCGCGGCGAGCGTGTCCGCGGTCTCACCCGACTGGGTGATCCCGATCACGAGGTCGTCCGACCCGACGACCGGGTCCCGGTAGCGGTACTCAGACGCGATGTCCATCTCGACCGGGATCCGGGCCCACTGCTCGATCGCGTACCGGCCGACCAGGCCGGCGTGGTAGGAGGTCCCGCAGGCCACGATCACGATCCGCCGCACCCCCGCGAGCCAGCCCGGATCGAGCTCCAGCTCGTCGAGGTCGACGCGATCGAGCTCCGGGAGCCGGTCCGCGATCGTCTCCGCGACGGCGTCGGGCTGCTCGTGGATCTCCTTCAGCATGAAGGTCGGGTAGCCGGACTTCTCCGCCGCGTCCTCGTCCCAGGTGACCTCCTCGGTCTCCCGCGCGACAGGCCTTCCCTCGACGTCGGTGATCGATGCTCCCTCGGAGTCCATCGTGACGATCTCGCCGTTCTCGATCAGCACCACCCTGCGGGTCTGCGCGAGGAAGGCCGGGATCGCGGAGGCGACGAAGGTCTCTCCGTCGCCGAGCCCGATCACCAGGGGGCACTCGCGGCGCGCGGCGACGATCACACCGGGGTGCTGCGCGTGCATCGCGACGAACGCGTAGTGACCGCGGAGGTCGTTGAACGCGCGCCGGACTGCGTCGGTCAGATCGCCGTCGTATTGGCGCTCGATCAGATGGGCGACGATCTCGGCGTCGGTCTCGGAGCTGAACGCGTGACCCTCGCCCTCGAGCTCGCGATGGAGCTCCGCGTGGTTCTCGACGATCCCGTTCAGGACGATGTGGACGTTGTCGTCGCAGTCGCCGTGCGGGTGGGCGTTCTCCTCGGTGACCCGGCCGTGGGTGGCCCAGCGCGTGTGGGCGAGGCCGATCCGCGCGGGCGTCTGTGCGACAGCGACCGCCCCCTTCCCGTTCGGGCTGTTGACCGCGTCGCGGAGGTTGGCGAGGTTGCCGACCGCCCGCACCGTCTCGATCCGCCCGTCGACGAGCAGCGAGATGCCGGCCGAGTCGTAGCCTCGGTACTCGAGCTTCTCGAGGCCGGCGATCAGCAGGTCCCGGCAGGGGCGCCCCCCCACGTATCCGACGATGCCGCACATGGGAAGGGAAAGACGATAGCTAGCGCAACTCCCGCCCGGCGACCTCGACCAGCCGGGCGAGAACCTGCTCGCATTCGCGCTCGTCGGGAGCCTCGACCATCAAGCGGACCACCGGCTCCGTGCCGGAGGGCCTGACCAGCACCCGGCCGCGACCCTGGAGCGCCGCCTCCTCGGCCTCCACCGCCCGCCACAGCCCGGCGGCGCCCTCGAGCGCGTCGGGATCGGTGAGCTCGACGCTGACGAGCGCCTGTGGGAGTCGCTCGAACGCGACCGCGTCGGCTAGGTCGACGCCCTCGAGCGCCTGGGCGAGCAGCAGCGCCGCGGCGATCCCGTCTCCGGTCGGGGCGAACTCGGTCCAGATCACGTGCCCCGACTGCTCGCCGCCGAGCTCCCACTCGCGCTCGATCAGCGCGTCGATCACGTGACGATCCCCGACCCGGGTGACCGCCACCTCGACCCCGGACCGGCGCATCGCGGCGTGGAAGCCGTAGTTCGTCATCACCGTCACCGCGACGCCCCCCGAGAGCCGGCCCGACCGACGCAGGTAAGCGGCGCACAGGGCGACGATCTCGTCGCCGTCGCGGACCCGGCCGCGGCGGTCGATCGCGATCACCCGGTCTCCGTCGCCGTCGAAGGCGAACCCGATCTCGGCTCCGGACTGCTCGATCCGGGCTGCCGCCAGCTCCGGATGGACTGCGCCGCATCTGTCGTTGATGTTGCGCCCGTCGGGCTGGTCGCCGTGGGCGACGACCTCGGCGCCGAGCCGCTCGAACGCGATCGGCGCGGCCCGGAAGGTCGCCCCGTTGGCGCAGTCGAGCAGCACCCGGCGCCCGGACAGGTCGAGCGGGAAAGCGGTTCCAAGCTCGCGCAGGTAGTCCTCCAGAGCGCCCTCGAGGGTGCGGATCCGCCCCACCTGCGCGGTGGCGGGGAGCGAGGCGCCCGTGACGCGTTGCTCGATCCGCGACTCGAGCTCGTCGTCCAGCTTCACCCCGGTCGAGCCGAAGAACTTGATCCCGTTGTCGTGCCAGGGGTTGTGCGAGGCCGACACGACGGCGGCGAGATCGAGCCCGTGGCGGCGCGCCAGGATCGACGCGGCGGGGGTCGGCAGGACTCCGCCGAGGTAGACATCTCCCCCGGCGGCGGCGACCCCCGAGGCGAGCGCCGCCTCCAGCATCGGTCCCGACTCACGCGTGTCACGGACGATCAGGACCTGAGGGCGCGTCGCATGCGAGCGCCCGATCTCGGCGGCAGCGGCCCGGCCCAGCGCCACCGCCAGCTCCGAGTCGAGCAGATCGCCGACCCTGCCGCGGACGCCGTCGGTGCCGAAAAGCTTGCGAGTCAGCGCTTGCTGAACTGGGGTCGCTTGCGGGCCTTCTTCAGCCCCGCCTTGCGACGCTCCTTGCGACGCGCGTCCCGGGTCAGCATCCCGCGCCGCTTCAGCTCCTTGCGGAGCTCCGGGTCGATCTCGCACAGGGCCCTCGCCACCCCGTGCCGGACCGCACCCGCCTGACCGGAGACGCCGCCGCCGTGCACGCGGACGCGAACGTCGACAGTCTCCTCGTACCCGGCGGTGACGAGCGCCTGGCGCGCGATCGTCTGGTGCAGGGGCCGGGGGAAGTACTTGTCGAGCTCCCTGTTGTTGACCTCGAACTTTCCCTTGCCCGGAAGCAGGATCACCCGGGCGACCGAGCTCTTCCGCTTCCCGGTGGCGCGAACCCGCGCGTCGCCCTCGAGCGAGATGGTCGCCTTGCTCAGGGTGGGCTCCTCGCCGGCCTCGGCCGTCGCCTCCGCCTCGCGCCGGGCGTGCTCCTCGGCCTCCGCCTCGCGCCGGGCGCGCTCCTCTGCGCTCAGCTCGCGCTCCTCCTCGATCGCGATCGGCTCGAGCTCGGCGCCGGGAGGCAGGTCGGACTTCTTGTCAGGGCCTGCCGCGTCCTCCGCTTCGCGTCCGGGCGCGGCGGGGTCGACGGCGGGCTGCTCCGCTTCGGGTCCGGGCGCGGCGGGGTCGGCGGCAGCGTCCTCCGCTTCGGGTCCGGGCGCGGCGGGGTCGGCGGCGGGCTCCTCGGCGGGTCCGGGCGCGGCGGGGTCTGGGGCAGCCTCCTCCGCTTCGGGTCCGGGTGCGGCGGGGTCTGGGGCAGCCTCCTCCGCTTCGGGTCCGGGTGCGGCGGGGTCGGCGGCGGGCTCCTCGGCGGGTGGCTGCTCCGCCGGAGGCTGCTCTGCCTGCGGCTCCTGCTCTGGCACGTCGTCTCGGCGCTCGTCCTCGCCCATCAGTCCTCCAATCGCTGCGGCTGCTGCGCCGCATGCGGATGGTCGGGGCCCGCGTACACCTTCAGCTTGCCGATCTGCTTTCGGGCGAGCCGGTTGCGGGGCAGCATCCCGCGGACCGCGAGCCGGATCACCTCCTCGGGGCGCCGCTCCAGCATCTCGCCGAGGCTGCGCGAGCGCAGCCCCCCAGGATACCCGCTGTGGCGCCGGTATAGCTTTGTGTCGCGCTTGTTCCCGGTGACGCGGATCTTCTCGGCGTTCACCACGACCACGAAGTCGCCGGTGTCTACGTGGGGCGTGTACTGGGGCTTGCGCTTCCCGCGGAGCGTGTCCGCGATCTGCGTGGCTAGCCGACCCAGGGTCTGGCCCTCGGCGTCGACGACGTACCAGTCACGCTGGCGGGTCTCGGGTGTGGCGACGTAGGTCTTCACGCTGAAAACCGCGCCCCGGCGACCGACGCCAGGCGCGGCGCGCACGATGGTACCGGCTCAGGCTCGGGCCGGCGCCGCGCACATCTATATACTCGCGCCCTTCAGGTGGACCTGCCGAATCCCTTGCGGCCTGCCGCGAGGGAGCGGGGGAACCGGAGGGGCAGATGCCCCGGGGGCGAATCGGTCCCGCACGGACCGTAGCGCCGCTCTTTCAGCGCGAGCCCGACAGCTAACCCCGTAGGCCCGAGAAAGAGGTGGTCGTTCGTGGCCTGGGAGTCGTGGGCGCGAAGTCCCCGACGCAACTTCATACTCGTACTCGCACTTGCGGTCGCGGCGCTGACGCTGGTCGCCGGCACCGCCCTGGCCGGGAAGCCCCGCTCGGACGGCTCCGGGGGCGCCGTCAGGGTCCCGAAGCCGCCCGCTCTCACCGACGTGAGCTGCTTGGACAGGTGCGCCGGGATCCGGAAGGCGGCCGACGGCGCCAAGGTAGAGCTCTCCGGGCGCCACCTGGAGAACACCGACAAGGTCCGGTTCCCGGGGCATAGCGGCGCCACCGTGAAGCCGACCGACGTCGACTCGCGCGTGGTCGAGGCGAAGGTTCCCGACGGCGCCAAGGACGGGAAGCCGCGTGTCGTGGACGACTTCGGTCAGGTCGCGAAGTCGCCGAAGCGGCTCGACGTCGTCCCCGCCGATCAGCTCCCGGCGCCCGGCAGCTTCCGCCTCGCGAGCTCCAGCGTCAGCCCCGACAAGGCGTACTACTTCGGAGAGGGGGGCAAGCCGACGCTGCACTATATCTTCAACGGAGACGGCCCCACCGACGTCCGCGTCGACCTGGTCCGGCGGAAGGGGGGCGAGACCGTCGACAGCTGGGTGGAGGAGAAGGTCGACCCGAACTCCGACCAGACGATCCGATGGAACGGGAAGGCGAAGGGCAAGACCGCGAAGAGCGGCGAGTACCGGTTCCGGATCGGCGGGCTGGGCGACCAGCTCAAGGACGCCAGCGGGACCACCTTCGGGTTCTACGACCACAAGTTCCCGATCCGCGGCAAGCACTACTACGGCGACGGGGTCGGGGCTCCGCGCGCCGGCCACACCCACCAGGGGCAGGACGTGTTCGCGGACTGCGGCACCCCGCTGGTGGCGGCCCGCGGAGGCAAGGTGCAGTTCAACGGCAGCCAGAGCGCCGCCGGCAACTACCTGGTGATCGACGGCAAGGGCACCCAGCGCGACTACATGTACGCCCACATGAAGAAGCGCTCCAAGTTCAAGCGCGGGGACAAGGTGAAGACCGGCGCGCAGATCGGGCTCGTCGGCCAGACCGGCGACGCGACCGGCTGCCATCTCCACTTCGAGCTGTGGTCGGCGCCGGGCTGGTACGAGGGCGGCCACTTCCTGCGCTCTGTCACCAAGCAGCTCAAGAAGTGGGACAAGTGGAGCTGATCCCCCCCCGCCCGGCGCGGGAGCGAATCTGAGGGTCGCGGCGGCGGCCGCCGCGCTCGCGGCCGCAGTCTCGATCGCGGCCGGCGCCGCCGGCGCTGCGCCCCGCCCGCCGAAGCCGACCGGCGTCGCGTGCCTGGAGCGGTGCGCGGGCGCCCGTGCGGCGGGCGCCGGCGCGAGCGTCCGGATCACCGGCCGGCGCCTCGCCGGCGCGGTGGAGGTTCGGTTCCCCTCCGCCGCGGGGCAGACCGGCGCCGCGCCCTCGCGTGTCTCCACGCACGCGCTCGACGTGACCGTGCCCGCGGGCGCGACCGGCGGCCGCCCCCGGATCGTCGACGCCGACGGCCGGTCCGCCGCTGCGCCCAGGCTGCGAGTGGTCCCCGACACCGAGCTGCCAGCGGACGGCAGCTTCGAGCTGAAGCGGGCCCGCACCCGCCCCCGGGTCGCGTTCTTCGACGCCCGCAGCAAACCGCGCCTGCGGTACCGGTTCAGGGCCTACGGCGCCGCCGACGTGAGCCTCGAGCTGCACCGGGGCGGGAAGCTGGTCCGGAGGTGGGATCAGCGCGAGCGGACGCCGTTCGCCACCCACACCGTGCGGTGGAACGGGCTGACCGGGTCGGGGAATGCCGGCGATCCCGGCCGGTATCGGTTCAGGGTGGCGGCCGCGGGGCGAGGCGGCCGCGTCGCCGGCCGGTTCCGGTTCTACGACCACCGCTTCCCGGTGCGCGGCCCGCACTCGTACGGGGACCGGTTCGGCGTGCCGCGCTCGGGCGGCCGCACCCACGAGGGGCAGGACGTGTGGGCCGGCTGCGGGACGCGACTCGAGGCCGCCCGCGGGGGCACGGTCCAGTTCAAGGGATACAGCGGCGCGCTGTACGGGAACTACCTGGTGATCGACGGGCGCCAGACGGAGGCCGACTACATGTACGCGCACCTGATCCATCCCCCGCCCGTGAGGCGGGGCGAGCGGGTCCGCACGGGCGAGGGGATCGGCGCGGTGGGGCGAACCGGGAACGCGCGCGGCGAGGGCTGCCAGCTCCATTTCGAGCTGTGGCCCTCGGGGTGGCACGACGGCCACCCCCGCGACCCGCTTGCGGAGCTGCGCCGCTGGGACGGCTGGTCGTGAGCGGCTAGCGGTCGAGCAGACCGCGGATCCGGTCGCGGGCCGCGGTCTTGGCGTTGGTCGCCGCCAGCATCGCCCGCTCGGCGGCCGAGCCGGCCGGCGGCATCACGCCCATCTGGCGAGCCAGGTCCATCCCGTTGGTGTACGCGTGGTTGGCGACGAGCTTGCCGTCGCGGACGGTGAGCACGTCGCAGCCCTCGACGTCGAGTGAGGCTCCGGTGGGAGCGACGCCCTCGAACCTCCCGGTCCCGTCGAAGGTTCCGCGCGCCCGCCAGCGGACCGCGGCGCGATCGCCGTCCACGACCATGTCGACGACCTCGAACCGAAAGTCGGGGATCGCCTCGAACATCGACGTGAACCACGTCCGGAGGCCGTCGGGAACCTCGAGCTCCACCATCCCGACCAGCCGGTCCTCGCCCCCGGGCTCCCAGCATGCCGCCATCGCGTCAACGTCGCGCGCGGCGACCGCGTCGAAGTAGGCCTGCACGACGGCCCTGGCGTTCGTCGCGTCCGCGGGGGTCGTGTCGGGCGGCATCGACGCCATCGTATCGCCCGTCAGCAGGTCTCGAACAGACGCTCCAGGAACGCGACGATCTGCTCGCGCGACAGCGCCGTGCGCGGATGGAAGAGCTGGTTGACCATCAGCCCGTCCAGCGCCGCCAGCATCGGCGGGGCGTGCTCGCGGGGGGTCGCGCACCCCGCAGCCGGGAGCAGCTCCTCGGTGCGGAGCAGAAACTCCGCCCGCACCTCGATCAGCGCCGCGAGGAACTCGGGACGCCGCCGCGCCTCAAGCGACAGCTCGTACCGCGCCACCTCCAACCCCCGCCGCTCGGGTCGGAGCCAGCCCGCGATCTGCTCCGCGACCAGCTCTGCCGCCTGGTGCGCGTCGTAGGGCCCGTACGGGACGAGCGCCTCCAGCGCCTGCATCATCGGCTCCTCGAGATCGACGAGCCGGTGCAGCGCGCCGGTCAGCAGAGCCTCGCGGGTTCCGAAGTAGTTGCTGGTCGACCCCTCCGGGAGGCCCGCCTCGCGGTCGACGCGGCGATGCGTGAGGCCGCGCCCGCCCTCGCGCTCCAGCACGCTCAGGGCCGCGTCTGCGACGAGCGTGCGACGGTCGGTGGTCTCGGCCTGCACCATGCTCACTACATCTGTAGTATGACGGACGCACGCTGGCCAGCGCAACCAGACGGAGGCTCAGATGTCCGTGATCGCCCCGCAGCAGCTCGACCAGATCGACCTCGGCGACCTGTCGCTGTGGGAGGAAGGGCCGCCACACGACCTCTTCACGCGGCTTCGGAACGAGGCGCCGGTGCACTGGAGCCCGCTCGCTGATCATCCCGACGAGGCGGGGTTCTGGTCTTTGACCAAGGCCGTCGACGTGCGCGAGGTCAGCCTCGACTGGAAGACCTACTCCTCCGAGGTCGGCGGGATCATGTTCCTCGACGACTTCGGGGTCCCGCTCGAGGCGCAGCGCCAGATGATGATCTCGATGGACCCTCCGCGCCACGACCGGCTCAAGGCTCTGTTCCAGCGCGGGTTCACGCCGAAGCGGATCGCGGAGCACACCGAGCGGATCCGCGGGATCGTCAACCGGGTGCTCGACCGCGTCGCGGCGCGCGGCGAGTGCGACCTCGTCCACGACGTCGCCGGCCCTGTCGTCGCCCGGGTGATCGGGTCGTTCATGGGGACGCCCGAGGAGGACGACCAGCGCCACATCGAGCAGACCAACATCGCGCTCGGGTTCGGCGACGAGGACCTCCGTCCCTCCGAGGAGGCGATGGCGCAGATGATGGCCCAGGCATGGGACGAGACGATGGAGATGATCGCGGAGCGCCGCGCGCAGCCCGGCGACGACCTGATCAGCGTCCTCGTCCACGCCGAGGTCGACGGCGAGCAGCTCAACGAGAGCGAGATCTTCATGGGGCTTGGACTGCTCGGCGCGGCGGGCAACGACAGCACCCGTGCGGTGTTCACTAGCGGAATGCTGGGCCTGTTCGAGCACCCCGACCAGAAGCGGCTGCTGCTCGACGATCCGTCGCTGATCGAGGGCGCGGTCGAGGAGATGCTCCGCTACTACCCGGCCTTCTCGCACTTCCGCCGGACGGCGACGTCCGACACGGAGATCCGCGGCCAGAGGATCGCCAAGGGCGACAAGGTGCTGCTGTGGTACGTGGCGTCGAACCGCGACGAGGATGTGTACGAGGACCCGTACCGCCTCGACCTCACTCGCAGCCGCGACCACCAGGCGCTCGGCGCCGGCGGTCGCCACTTCTGCCTCGGCGCGTCGCTGGCGCGACTGGAGCTGAAGACGCTGCTCGAGGAGACCCTGCGCCGCTTCCCCGACATCGAGCTCGCCGGCGAGCCCACCCGCGCCCGGTCGCTGTTCCTGAATCAGCTGAAGACGCTGCCGGTGCGGTTCACGCCGGCGAAGTAGCGCTCGTCGTCCGGCTGGCGGTGATCCCGCCGCTGGAGCCGCGCGACTACTTCAGCTTCACGACGAGGCTGTCTTCCGTCGAGTTCCCGGCCCGGTCGACGAACTCGACCCCGATCTGGGCCTTCGCCTTCGCGCCGCCCTTCACCGCCTTCTTCAGGCCCTTCTTCGCCTTGCCCTTCGGCTTCAGCGTCAGGGTCGCGCTGTGGCCGGCCGGGATCTCCGCGCTCGCCGGAGCCAGCTTGAACTTGCCCATCTTCTTCGCCGCGCCGGCCGCCGAGCGTCGCGCCTTGCCGCGCTTGGCCGTCGCCGTGCCGGTCGCGCTCGCGGTGCAGTCCTCGTCGCAGCCCACCTCGACCTTGATCGCGGCGCCCGCCTTCTGCTTCGACTTCGCGTCCAGGACGGCGACGGGCGGTGTCGTGTCGATGTCGGGCTTTGGGCCGCCCCCGCCGCCCGACGGTGGGGGCTCGCTCGTCGTGTCGAGCGTGAAGCCACGGCTCGCGGGGGTGTGATCGGTGTTGCCGGCGGCGTCGGTGGCCCTGACCTCGAAGGTGTAGGGGCCGTCTGCGAGCGCGGCGGTCGTGTGGGGAGAGTTGCATGGCTTGAAGCCGGCGCCCTTGAGCTGGCACTCGAAGGTCGCACCGGCGTCGGGCGAGGAGAAGGCGAAGGTCGGCGTGCTGTCGTCCGTTGCCCCACTCGGCCCGGAGTCGATCTGCGTGTCCGGCGGGGTCAGGTCGAGGGTGAAGGTCTGGGTCGCGGCGTCGGGATCGGTGTTGCCGGCGGCGTCGGTGGCCCTGACCTCGAAGGTGTGCTCTCCCTCGCCCAGCGGGTCGGTCGTGTGGGGGGAGGCGCATGGGGCAAAGCTCTCGGCATCGACCCGGCACGCAAAGCTTGAGCCGCCCTCGTCGGCCGAGAAGGTGAAGGTCGGCGTCGTGTCGTTGCTCAGATCGCGGGGGCCGGAGTCGATCTGCGTGCCCGGCGGGGTCAGATCGACGGTGAAGTCGCGGCTCGGGGGCGCGGGATCGGTGTTCCCGGCGACGTCGGTGGCCCTGACCTCGAAGCTGTGCTGGCCCTCGCCGAGCGGGTCGGCGACGAACGGGGAGATGCAGGGAGCGAAGGCCGCGGCATCGACCCGGCACTCGAACTCCGAGCTCTCATCGGCCGAGAAGGTGAAGATCGGGGTGGTGTTGCTGGTGGGGCCGCCGGGGCCGGAGTCGATCGTCGTCGTGGGCGGGGTCGCGTCCACCTCGAACGTGTCGCTCGCGGGGCTGGGATCGACATTCCCGGCGGCGTCGGCGGCGCGGACCTCGAAGGTGCGCTCGCCGTCTGCGAGCGACGCGGTCGTGTGCGGCGAGGTGCACGGGGAGAAGCCGCCGCCGTCCACCCGGCACTCGAAATCGATCCCGCCGTCGGGCGAGGAGAAGGTGAAGGTCGGCGTGTCGTCGTTGCCCGGATCGTCGGGTCCGGAGTCGATCTGGGTGTCGGGCGGCGTCACATCAACGACGAACGTATTGCTCGCGGGGCTGGGATCCACGTTGCCGGCCTCGTCGATCGCGCGGACCTCGAATGCGTGCTCCCCCTCGTCGAGGCCGGCGGTGGTATGAGGCGAGGTGCAGGGTGCGAAGGCAGCGGTGTCGACCCGACACTCGAACGTCGAGCCGGGCTCGTTGGTGTCGAAGGTGAAGGTCGGGGCCGTGTCGTTGGTGAGCTCGTCGGGGCCCGAGAGCAGGATCGTGTCCGGCGCGTCGGTGTCGAGGGTGAACGTCGCGGTCGCCGGGGAGGGATCGACGTTGCCGACCGCGTCGATCGCCCGCACCTCGAAGGTGCGGAAGCCGTCGACGAGCGGCGCGGTGGTATGCGGCGAGCCGCACGCGCTCCAACCGCCGCCGTCGATCTGGCACTCGAATGTCGAGCCGGGGTCGTCGGGCGAGGAGAAGGTGAAGGTCGGCGTCGGGTCGTTGGTCGGATCGTCGGGTCCGGAGTCGATCTGGGTGTCGGGCGGCGTCGTGTCGAACGAGAAGCTCTGGACCCTGTGGTTGCTGCGATCGGTGACATAGACGTGATCGGCGCCGTCCGACGCGACGCCGGTCGGTGTTGAGAGCTCGCCCCCAGCCGACCCGTTCACACCCGCTTTGCACTCGGCCGCCGCGGTGCAGACCTCATATCCGGTGCCCCCGCCGGTGACCACGTCGCGGCCCCAGGCGCGCAGGAAGTTGCCGTCCGCGTCGAACTGCTGCACGCGGTCGTTGTCGGCGTCCGCGGCGTGCACGTCACCCGCAGCGTCGATCCCGATGCCCAGGACATCGTTCAGCTCCCCGCCGAGCCCGCCGGAGGACCCGGGCTTGCAGTCCGCCGCCACCGTGCAGATCTCGGCCCCGGTGCCACCGCCGGTGACGACGTCCTTGCCCCAGGCGCGCTCGAAGTTGCCAGAAGGGTCGAACTTGTCGATTCGAAAGTTGCCGGCCTCGGGGACGTACACGGCGTCGCCGTCGGTCGCGACGGTCCGCGGATTGTTCAGCTCGCCCCCGAGAGAGCCGATGACACCGCTCTTGCAGGCCGCCTGAACCGTGCAGATCTCGGCCCCGGTGCCGCCGCCCGTGACCACGTCGCGGCCCCAGGCGCGCTGGAAGACCCCGCTGGAGTTGTACTTCTGGATGCGTCCGTTGCCGATGTCGACGACGTACACGTTTCCGGCGGCGTCGGCGGCCACCGCTCTTGGGCTGCTCAGGTCACCCCCGAGAGAGCCTGTGTCGCCCGCCTTGCAGTCGAGCGCGATCGTGCAGATCTCGAAGTTGGGGTCGCCGCTGCTTATCGAGACGTTCTTGCCCCATGTGCGCTGGAAGTTGCCGTCGGAGTCGAACCTCTGGATGCGGTTGTTGAGCTGATCGACGACGTACACGTTCCCGGTCGCGTCGACCGCGACCCCGAAGGGGCTGTTGAGCTCCCCGCCGAGCCCGCCGGCGACACCTGTCTTGCAGTCCGCCGCCACCGTGCAGATCTCGAACCCTGTGCCACCGCCGGTGACGACGTCCTTGCCCCAGGCGCGCTCGAAGTTGCCGTCGGCATCGAACTTCTGCACCCGGTTGCGGGCGTCCTCGGTCACGTACACGTCTCCATCCGGGCCGATCGCGATCCCCCGAGGTGCGTTCAGCTCACCGCCGAGGCCGCCCGTCGACAACCCCGCCTTGCACTCGGCCGCCACGGTGCAGATCTCGGCCCCGGTGCCGCCGCCGGTGACGACGTCCTCGCCCCAGGCGCGCTCCCAGGTCGGCGCGGCGGCATGCGCTTGGCCGGCACACGCGAAGAGGAGCGACAGGCCCGCTCCCACGGTCGCAATCGCCCGCACCGATGCCCGCGAACGCCTCTTTGCCCTGCCTGCCGCGAGCTCCATCACCGATCCCATCGGCGGGTTCGCCGCGCTCTTGAGCGATCAGGCCGCCTCTGGACGCCTGTTGCCTACTCCCACTCGATCGTCGACGGCGGCTTCGAGGAGATGTCTAGCGCGACCCGGTTGACGTGGCGGATCTCGTTGATGATCCGGCCCGACACACGCTCCAGCAGGTCGTAGGGGAGCCGCGCCCAGTCGGCGGTCATCGCGTCCTCGGAGGTGACCGCGCGGATCACGATCGGGTACGCGTAGGTGCGCTCGTCTCCCTGCACCCCGACCGAGCGCACCGCCGGCAGCACGCAGAACGACTGCCACAGCTCCCGGTACAGCTCCGCGGCGCGGATCTCCTCCTGCAGGATCGCGTCCGCGTCGCGGAGGACGTCGAGCCGCTCCCGGGTCACCTCGCCGCCGACCACGCGGATCGCCAGCCCGGGGCCCGGGAACGGCTGGCGCCACACGAACCGCTCCGGCAGGCCGAGCTGCTCGGCGACCGCGCGGACCTCGTCCTTGAACAGCATCCGAAGCGGCTCGACCAGGTCGAGGTCGAGGTCGTCGGGGAGGCCGCCGACGTTGTGGTGGGACTTGATCGTCGCCGCCTCGCGGCCGTCGCCGCCCGACTCGATCAGGTCCGAGTACAGCGTCCCCTGGACCAGGAAGCGGGCGTCGTCGACCTTCGCCGCCTCCTCCTCGAACACGCGGATGAACTCCTCGCCGATGATCTTCCGCTTCCGCTCCGGGTCGGTTACGCCGGCGAGCCGGTCGAGGAAGCGGTCCTCCGCATCGACGGCGATCAGCGGGACGCCGAGCCGGTCGCGGAACGCCTCCACTACCTGGTCGGCCTCGTTCTTGCGGAGCAGCCCGTGGTCGACCAGGACGCAGGTGAGTCGGTCGCCGATTGCGCGGTGGACCAGCAGCGCGGCGGTCGCCGAGTCGACGCCCCCAGACAGGCCGCAGATCGCCCGGCCCTCGCCGACCTGGGCGCGGATCCGCTCCACCTGCTCGTCGATCACCGAGGCCGGCGACCACCGCTCCTCGCAGCCCGCGATCTCCCGCAGGAACCTGGTCAGGATCTCGGTCCCGTACGGCGTGTGGACGACCTCGGGATGGAACTGGATCCCGTACAGGCCCCGGTCGGGGTCCTCGCAAGCCGCCACCGGCGACTCGGGCGTCGAGGCGAGCGCGGCGAACCCGGGCGGCGGCTCGAACACCGTGTCTCGGTGGCTCATCCAGCACTGCTGCTCGAGCGGGGTGCCGGCGAGCAGCCGGCCGCCCCCGTCGACGACGTTCAGCGGCGTCCGGCCGAACTCGCCCGTCGGCGCCCCCTCGACGCGGCCGCCCAGCGACTGGACCATGGACTGCATCCCGTAACAGATGCCGAGCACGGGGATGCCGAGCTCGAGCAGCTCCCGGCGCAGCTCTGGCGCCCCCTCCGCGTACACGGACGCCGGCCCTCCGGAGAGGACGAGCGCGGCCGGGCTGCGGACCCGGATCGAGTCGAGGTCGACGTCGTGTGGGAGCAGCTCCGCGAACACTCCGCACTCGCGGATCCGGCGCGCGATCAGCTGCGAGTACTGCCCCCCGAAGTCCAGCACCAGAACCTCCTCATGGCCTGCCGCCTCCTCCGCTGCGCGTCCGGGGGCGGCAGGGTCGCTGGCGGGACGCGCGTCGTGCGGGACGACCGCGGCCCTTTGCGGGGCCGTGGTCGGCTCAGTCATCCGAGACGGCGACTCCTGCGGAGACCGCGGCGCGGCCGTTCGAGCCCATGCCGACCGACTGCTCGCGCTGCAGCTGCTTGCCCTCGGTCTGCAGCGCCGGGGCGACCATCACCTCGGCGCGGTGGAAGGAGGGGATGTCCTCGTACCCGCACGTCGCCATCGAGGTGCGAAGCGCCCCCATCAGGTTGAAGGTGCCGTCGTTCTCGCGCGCCGGGCCCATCAGGATCTGCTCCAGGGTCCCGTCCTGGACCGTCGCGACCCGGGTCCCACGCGGCAGCGACGGGTGGAAGGTCGCCATCCCCCAGTGGAAGCCGCGGCCGGGCGCCTCGGTGGCGCGGGCGAGCGGCGAGCCGATCATCACCGCGTCGGCACCGCAGGCGACCGCCTTCGCGACGTCCCCCCCCGTCCGCATTCCGCCGTCGGCGATCACGTTGCAGTAGTTGCCGGTCTCGAGCATGTGCTGGGAGCGGGCCGCGTACACGTCGGCGATCGCGGTCGCCTGCGGGACCCCGAGGCCGAGCACGCCGCGGGTCGTGCACGCCGCTCCCGGCCCCACACCGACCAGCACGCCGACTGCGCCGGTCCGCATCAGATGGAGCCCGGTCGAGTAGGAGGCGCACCCGCCGACCACGCACGGGATCGAGAGCTCGGCGATGAACTCCTTCAGGTTGAGGGGCTCCGTCGACTGCGAGACGTGCTCGGCGGAGATCACCGTGCCCTGGACGACGAGCATGTCGAGCCCCGCCTCGATCGCGACCTCGTGGTAGTCGCGGACCCGCTGCGGGGTGAGCGAGCCGCAGGCGACGACGCTCTGGGCCTTCAGCTCCTCGATCCGCTCGGCGATCAGCTCCGGCTTCACGGGCTCGGCGTAGATCTCCTGCATGGTCTGGGTCGCGACCTCCGGCGGGGCGCCGGCGATCCGCGCGAGCTGCTCGTCGGCGTCCTCGTACCGGGTCCAGATCCCCTCGAGGTTGAGGACGGCGAGCCCGCCGAGGCGGCCGACCTCGACCGCGGTCGCCGGGCTGACGACGCCGTCCATCGCGGAGGCGAGAAGCGGGAGCTCGAACCGGTATGGACCGAGCGTCCAGCTGATGTCGATGTCGTCGGGGTCGCGGGTGCGGCGCGAGGGCACGATCGCGATGTCGTCGAAGCCGTACCCCCGCCTGCCCTTCTTCCCCCGACCGATCTCGACTTCCATCAGTCCACCCTAAGTCGATCCGCGGACGAGAAAACCCCGTCGTGGCGGGGCCGAAACGGCGCATCTTGCGGGCTTGCCGGAGCCAGATCCAACGCCTCTCCGATCATAGCGCTCGGATCGAGCGCCGCGCTCACGCGACCGCGGCCGGAACGTCGAGCTCGCGCACCTCGACCCGGGACGCAGGCGCTCGACCTCGCTGCGCGGTCGAGCGATCCGGCGCCGAAGTGCTGGGTCGAGTCGGCGCCGCAGGCGACGCCGTAGGCGAGGCACTCGGCCGGCGTCCTGCCGTCGTAGCGGGCGGCCACGTATCCGGCCAGGAAGGCGTCGCCGGATCCGACGCGTCGCGACCGGCCCGAGCGGCTCGATCGTCGACCTCGTAGCGGCGCCGGGCGCTGGGCTCTCCGAGGATCGCCACGCACCCGGCCTCCCTGGTGATGATCGCCTCGGCCGCGCCCATCTCGATCAGGCTCTGCAGCCCGAGCAGGAGGTCCTCGGGCTCCGCGAACTCGTACCCGACCGCCTCCTCGGCCTCGCGCGATGTTCGGGACCACGACCGCCGGCCCGGCGCGCAGACCGGCGCGCATCGGCTCGCCGTCGCTGTCGAGCAGGACCGGCGTGCGAGCGCTGCGCAGCGCGGTGACCAGGCGCGCGTACACCTCGGGACCGATCCCCGGCGGCACGCTTCCGGCGATCACGCAGAACGCCGCGCCCTGCGCCAGGTACAGAAGGCCCTCTACGAACCGATCGACCTCGTCCGGCGCCACCGCCGGGCCGCGCTCGTTGATCTCGGTCTGCTCGCCGGAGGTGGGATCGATCACCGCGAGGTTGGTGCGCGACTCGTCCGCGATCCTGGTGAACGCGTTCAGGATCGACTCATCGGTGAGCTGCTCGCAGGATCCGCGCGCCGGTCGGGCCGCCGCGCGAGCCCGGTGGCGATCACGGGCCGGCCGAGCAGCTTCAGCGCGCGAGCGACGTTGACGCCCTTTCCTCCCGCCACGTTCTGGCGCTCCACCGCGCGGTGGCGGCGGCCGAGACGGAATTGGGGACCGCGACGGTGCGGTCGATCGCCGTGTTCAGGGTGACGGTGAGGATCACGGCGCGCCTCCGTCGCGGGGGCCGACGCCCCCCCGCTCCCGTCGCCGTCTGCGCTCCTCGTGGCTCTGCATCCGCTCCTCCAAACTCCTCGGACGCCGCCTTCTCGAACGGCGGATCACCGCGACCGCAACCAGTATGACGGCCGCGACGAACGCGATGAAGATCCCCCACGGGGACGCCTGGCTGCGGAGCTTGTCGAGCGTGGTCGCGGCCGGGACCGCGTGGCCTGCGAGCAGTGGGACGGTGCGGACGTTGCGCCCGTCCACGGTCACGACCACCTTCCCGAGCCGCTCGCCCCGCTTGATCGGGCCCTCGACCTCGACCGGAGCGCGGGTGACGGTGTCGAGGTGCTGGCCCTCGCGGACGCCGACCTCGGCGTCGCGGGCCGCGACCAGCGGCAGCGTCTCGCCTTGGTAGCGCACGTCGGCCGCCGCCACGCGCTCCCCCTTGCGGGCGATCCGCCGCGTCTTGTACTGCGAGAAGCCGTAGTCGAGCAGCTTCAGAGACGCCGCGTCACGGGCCGACTCGCTCGGGGCGCCGAGCACTACCGAGACCAGCGTCGCCCCCCGTTGCGTCCCGGACGTGACCAGCACGTAGCCGGCGTCCTCGGTGTGGCCCGTCTTCACCCCGTTCACCCACGGGTACTGCTGCAACAGCGTGTTCCGGTTGGTGACCGTGCGCTGCGCGTCGCCGCTCTGGAGCGTCTTCTGCTTGGTCGAGACGATCCGCCGGAACACCTTGTCGCGGCGCAGTCGCAGGGTGAGCGCGGCGAGGTCAGCCGCCGTCGAGTAGTTGGTCGAGGAGTCGAGCCCGATCGGGTTCTCGTAGCTCGTCCCGACCAGCCCCAGCGCGGCGGCGGTCCGGTTCATCTCCCGGACGAACTTCGGGACCGAGCCGGAGACCCCGTCGGCGAGGTCGACCGCGGCGTCGTTCGCGCTCTCCAGCAGCATCGCGTACAGGAGGTCCTCGACCGTGAGCCGCTCGCCCGGAGCGAGGCCGGCCAGCGTCTCCAGCGAGCTCGTCGGCTTGTACGCCGGCGCCGGGATCCGCTTGTGGAGTGGCAGCTTGGTCAGCGCCAGGTACGCCGTCATCAGCTTCGTGGTGCTCGCGATCGAGCGCCGGCTCGTGATCGCGTGCCCCGCCAGCCTGTCGCCGGTGCTCGCGTCGACCAGCACCCATGCCTTCGCGTCGAGCTGGGGGGCGCCGCCCCGCTCCGGCCCGGCCCGCTTCTCCTGCTTCTGCTTCTGCTTGTCGGGGGCCGCCGGCGCGCCGGGGGCGGCCGCGCCGAATGCCACAGCCACCGCGACCGCAATCGCGGTCCACACCGCCCGCCCGCCTCCCACGGCTAGCGCAGCCTCAGCTCCTGGCCGGATCCGAGGGCCTGCGGATCGATCTTCGGGTTCAGTCGGGTGAGCTTGTCGACGGACACACCGGTCTTGTCGGAGATCGTCGTCAGCGTGTCGCCGGGCTCGACGGTGTAGGTCTTCTCCTTCGGCTTCTGCTTGCTCGCCTTGTTGTGGCCGTGGCGGCCCTTTCCGCCCTCGTCCGAGCCCGAGCCGCCGAGCGAGGTCGCGATCACGAACAGCACCACGACCGCGAGCACGACCACACCCACCGGGACAATCAGGCGCAGGATCGGACTCCGTCCTGGGTTCACAGAGTTCATCCTGGGAAGCTCATCCGCGGCGCCGGGGCATCGTACCGGCGCGGTGGGGGACGATCACGCACCCGCGACCGTCCATGCCTGGGCCCGGAGCTGCTCCGCCGCGGCGCCGGGATCCTCCGCCTGCGAGATCCCGCGTGAGGCCGCCACCAGCGCCGAGGCCGGGTGCTCGCCCCACGCCGGTGCGAGCTCGGCGACCCGGCCGCCCTGCGCCCCCACCCCGGGGAGCAGGAAGACCGAGGCGGGCATCAGCTCCCGGAGCCGGCCGAGGAAGGCCGGCTCGGTCGCGCCGACGACCGCCCCCACCCCCGACAGCCCGTCCGCCCCGGCGAGGCGTCCCGCCTGTGCCGCGACGATCGCGGCGATCCGCTCGTGCACCGGGCCGTCGCCGGTGTCGAGGTCGAGCAGCTCGGCAGCGCCCGGATTGGAGGTGCGGACGAGCACGAATATCCCGGCGCCGGCGGCCTCCGCCGCGGCCACGAGGGGCTCGAGCGAGTCCGTCCCGAGCAGCGGGTTGGCGGTGAACGCGTCCGCACCGAGCCCCTGGACGGGGCCCCACGGAGTCGGCGTCTCGCCGACCAGGGCCTGGCCGTACGCCGCGGCCGTGACCGGGACATCGCCGCGCTTGCCGTCGGCGATCACTGCGAGGCCGGCCTCCCTCGCAGCCGCGATCGCGGCTTCGAGCGCCTCGGCGCCGGCCGGCCCGAGCCGCTCGAAGCAGGCGAGCTGCGGCTTCACCGCGACGCACGCCGGACCGGCCCACTCGATCAGCTTCCGGCAGTGCGCCGCGACCGCGTCCGCGGCGAGCCGCGCGGCGTCGGCGGACTGCGCACCGTCGCCGGGCGCCAGCTTCGCGGGGTCGGGATCGAGGCCGAGGCAGATCTGACTGCGGCGTTCGGCGACCAGCGCCGAGAGGCGGTCGGCGAACGGGACGCTCAGCCGCTGGCCTTTACGCGCGATTTCAGCCCCGCCCCGGCGGAGAAGCGCGGCACTCGGCCGCCCGGGATCGTGATCCGCTCCCCGGTTCGCGGGTTGACGCCCTGCCGCGGTCCCCGCTCGGCCACCTGGAACTTCCCGAACCCTGTCAGGTTGACCGCGTCGCCGGCAACGAGTGCGTCGGTGATCCCGTCGATGATCGCCTCGACGAGCTCTGCGGCCTGCTTCTTGCTCCCCACCCGATCGTCGGCGGCGAGTCGCTCGATGAATTCGGCTTTGGTCACGCTCACTCTCCCCTCGTCCGTTCTGGGCGTCTGAATCTAACACCGGCCAGGGCGGCAACCACGAGGCTCACATCCGCTCCGGAGCGCTCACCCCGAGCAGGCCGAGCGTCGTGGCGATCGTCCGCTTGGTGGCGACGCAGAGCGCGAGCCGCCCGCCTCGGTGCCCGGCGCCGCCCCGTCGTCCTCGACGCCGACCACCTGGCAGTCGCGGTAGAAGGCGTGGAAGTCGGCGGCGGTCGCCGTCGCGTACGCGCAGAGCCGGTGCGGCGCCCGGCGCTCGGCCGCGGCTCGCGACCTCGGCGGGCAGCTCGAGCAGCCGCCGACCAGGGCCCGCTCGGCTCGGCTCGGCGGCGGCGTCGAGCGCGGTCTCGGATCGCCGCCGACGCGCGCCTCGTCCGGCCGCGACCCCCTCGTCCGCCTTGCGCAGGATGCTCGCGATCCGCGCGTGCGCGTACTGGACGTAGTAGACGGGGTTGTCCTGCGACGGCGAGCGGGCCAGCTCGAGGTCGATGTCGATCGGCGTGTCGTGGCTGCGCTGCAGCATGAAGAAGCGCGCCGCGTCGACGCCGATGTCGTCGATCAGCTCGTCGAGGGTGACGAAGTCGCCGCTGCGCTTGCGACATCTGCGCCCGCTCGCCGCCCTCGACGATGTTGACGAGCTGCATGATCAGCGCCTCGAACCGCTCGGGGTCGAAGCCGAGCGCCGCGAGCGCCGCGCGCATCCGGGCGACGTAGCCGTGGTGGTCGGCGCCGAGGACGTCGATCAGCGCGGTCGAACCCGCGCTCGAGCTTGTCGAGGTGGTAGGCGATGTCGGGACGCGAAGTAGGTCGGCTCGCCGTCGGAGCGGATCAGGACCCGGTCCTTGTCGTCGCCGAACTCCGTGGTCCGCAGCCAGACCGCGCCCGTCGCTGCTCGTAGACGTGGCCGCGCTCGCGCAGCCCCTCGAGCGCCGCCTCGACCGCGCCCGACTCGCGCAGCGGCCCGCTCCGACGACCAGGTGTCGAACTCGACGCCGAAGCGCTCCAGCGTCGCCTCGATCCGCCGCCCGCATCGCCGCGACGCCCGCGCGCTCGAGCCCGTCGAGGTCGTCCGGGCTCGGCGCCCTCGGCGGCGAGCTCCGCCGGCGAGCTCGGCCGACGTACTCGCCCTCGTAGCCGTCCTCGGGCGGCTCGTCACCCGCGCATCCGCGCCGCGATCGACTCCGCGAACAGCGCGCACCTGGGCGCCGGCGTCGTTGAGGTAGTACTCGCGCTCGACCGCGTGGCCCGCGCGCGTCGAGGATCCGCGCGAGCGCGTCGCCGTAGGCGGCGCCGCGGCCGCTGGCGGCGGTCACCGGCCCGGTCGGGTTGGCGCGACACGAACTCGACCAGGACCCGCTCCGAGCTCGGCGGCGACGCCGGCGCCGAACGCGTCGCCGGCCGCGAGCAGCGCCGCCACCGCCTGGCGGTGCCAGCGGTCGGCCGAGAAAGACGTTCAGGAAGCCGGGGCCGGCGACCTCGATCCGCTCCGCGCTCGCGCCGAAGCCGGTCCGCCGAGCTCCTCGCGCAGCCGCTCGGCGACCTCGCGCGGCGGCTCGCCCGCGCGAGCGGCGCCAGCAGCATCGCGGCGTTGGTCGAGTAGTCGCCCAGCTCGGGCTTCGGCGGGCGCTCGAGCCGGGCGGTGGCGGGCGGCGCGCCGCCGCCGGCCCCGTCGCGGAGCGCGACGGTCGCCTCCTGTACCACGATACGAAGCTCGAGCAGCGGATCGGGCATCGGTTGCGATACTAGGCTGCGGAACCCGACGAGGAAGGCGAGGCACGCGCATGCCCGAGGACGAGCAGCCGGAGCGTCAGATCAACATCCACACCTCGCCCGAGGCGATGGCGGGCGTGTACGCGAACTTCGCCAACGTGAGCCACTCCGACTACGAGTTCACGCTCACGTTCGCGCGCGTCGACCACGAGGTCGAGGATGAGGAGGTGCCCGGAATCGTCGTGTCGCCGGATCGCCGTGTCGCCGCGCTTCCTGCGGGAGCTGATCGACGCGATGGAGGACAACTACTCGAAGTGGCAGACCCGGGAGGGGATCAAGAGCCTCCCCGAGTGGGAAGGGCGGGAGGAGGAGTAGCAATCCCGCGGGGAACCACTCCCGCGCCATGCTCCGCTTCGCGTCCGTCATCAATCCCGCGGAATGCTCCGCTTCGCGTCCGTCATCAATCCCGCGGAATGCTCCGCTTCGCGTCCGCTTCCGCGTGGTAACCGGTATTGCGCGACTACGGGTTCTCGCGGCGCCAGGCTTTGGCGGCGCCGATCCGCTCGACCGTGGTGGGATGGGTGCGGAGCAGGGCCCGCACCGCCCACGGGGGTCGGGGTCCGAGACGTTCGCGATCGCGAGCCGCCGCTGCAGGTCGATCAGCGCCGCCGGGTCATCGGTGAGCTGCAGCGCGAACTGGTCGGCCGAAGCCTCGATCCGGCGCGACAGCTGGTTCCCGATCACGCCCAGCACGGTGACCGCGATCGCCAGCGCCAGCGCCAGCGCCGGCAGCGAGGCGGGTGAGCCGGGCTCGGCGCCGGAGCGGCGCGCCAGCCTGAACCCGAGCGCGCCGACGAACAGCAGCGCCACCGGCGCGACCAGCGCCACGAACGCCATCCCGCGGAGGATGTCGTGGTGCTTGACGTGGCCGAGCTCGTGGGCGACCACGGAGCGCAGCGTGGGGCGCTCCACCCCGGCGAGCAGGTTGTCGTACAGAACGACGCGCTTCGTCGAGCCGATCCCATCCACGTAGGCGTTCAGCGCCGTCGAGCGGCGGCTCGCGTCGATGCTGTACACCTCTCCGATCTCGACGCCGGCGCGCCTGCCGAGCTCGAGTACGTCGTCGCGGGCCCGCCCCTGTGGAAGCCGGTCGAAGTGGTTGAACGTCGGCGCCAGCAGAACCGGCGCCAGCCACACGAACACGACCTCGATCAGCACCACCGCCGCCGTCGCGGGCACCCACCACAACCGGCCGAAGCGCCGGATCAGCGCCAGGAAGGCGGCGGCGGCGAGGGCCGCGAGCGCGGCTCCGATCGTGGCGGAGCGAGCCTGATCGCCGAGCCACGCGCCGGTCGTCTGCGTGGACAGCCCCACGTCCACGGAGTGTTGGTGCGCGATCGCTCCGACGGGGAGCGCGACGGCCGCGAGCGCGAGAGAGAGCGTCGCGCCGGCGGCTGCGGCGCCGAGCGCGGGGCGCCCCCCGAGCGCGATCAGCCGGTTGCGGACGAACCTGGGGCGCCCGCTCGCCAGGATCAGCAGCAGTCCCCCCTGCAGTGCGATCGTCACCGCCAGCAGGCGGAGCTGGTCCGAGCGGTAGTCGCGGGCGCGCTCTAGCTGCGCCCGCGTGAAGTAGTCGCTCTCCCGCACCGGGACCGGGTCGAGCGCCGGCTCGCGGGGGCGGAGCACCCACACGCCGGCCTCGGCGACGATCACCGCGGCGAGCGCGGCGACCCCCACCCGCCACAGGCTCCCTGCACGCATCCACCTACGATAGACCGCTTCTCGATGCGCCTCGCGATCGTCAGCGACATCCACAGCAACCTCCCCGCCTTCGAGGCGGTCCTGTCCGCGATCGAGGACTCCGGAGCGGAGCAGGTGTGGTGCCTCGGCGACCTGGTCGGATACGGCGCCGACCCGGACGAGTGCACACGGCTTGCGTCGGAGCGGTGCGCGCTCTCGCTGGTCGGCAACCACGACCTGGCGGTGCTCGGCGAGATCGAGGTCGACGCCTTCTCCCCTGCGGCCGCGGACGCGGTCACCTGGACCAGGCGGAACGCCGCCGACGCGACGCTGGACTTCCTGCGCGGCCTCAGCGCCGCGGACGAGGGACGTGAGGTGGGGCTGTACCACGCCTCGCCGCGCGACCCGGTGTGGGAGTACGTGCTCTCGGTCGACCAGGCGGCCGAGTGCCTGCCGCTGCAATCCGGCCGCGTCAGCCTGATAGGTCACTCGCACGTCACCCTGTTCTTCGTCGACCCTGGGAACGACGCCGAGGTCCGCGGCGCCCACGTCGAGGCGGGCACACAGCTCGAGCTCGGCGAGGGCCGGTGGCTGCTCAACCCGGGCAGCGTCGGCCAGCCCCGTGACGCAGATCCCCGCGCGGCATGGCTGGAGCTCGACACGGGCGCCTGGACCGCCACCTACCGGCGCACCGAGTACGACATCGGGCGCGCCGCTGCGGCAATCGTCGAGGCGGGGCTCCCGGAACACCTGGCGACCCGGCTGCACGTGGGTCAGTGAGCGTGTTTCACGGTTCTCTTCGGCGCCGAGAGCCGTCGCTAGACTCGCCGCAGATGCCGAGACCACCCTTGCTGTTGGCGGCGCTGGCGCTTGGGGCGATTAGCGCGGCCGCCCTCGTAGCGTGCGGTTCGAGCAACGACGGGACGATCCCCGCGGCGAACGCCGACTCGATGCTCGCCGCGCTCTCCGCGGCGAGCGCGGCCGACTCCTCGGGCGACTGCGGGGCGATCCAGGAGAACGCCAGCGCGGTGGCCGATGAGGCGGCGGGGCTTCCGACGACGGTCGACCCGAAGGTCAAGAGCGCGATCATCGGCGGCGCCGAGCAGCTCTTCAAGCTCGCCGGCCCCGACGGGGTGTGCGAGAGCAGCAGCAGCGGCGGCGGCGGCAAGAAGACGACCAAGACGACCTCGACCACGAGCACGTCGAGCACAAGCTCGACGCCGACGACCACCACCACGACGCCGACGACCACCACGCCGACGCAGCCCCCGAGCGAGGGCGGCAACCTGGGCGGGGGCAACTCCGGCGGCACGCCGCCGAAGAACGGATCCGGCGGCACCTCGGGCTGATGGCGGATCGCGGAGCAATGCGCGGGGGGGTGATCTCGGACCGCTACGAGCTCGAGGGCCGGCTCGGCTCGGGCGGGATGTCGAGCGTGTACAAGGCGACCGACCACGTGCTGGAGCGGACCGTCGCCGTGAAGGTGCTCGCCGATCACCTCTCCGACGACGAGAAGTTCGTCGCCCGCTTTCGCCGCGAGGCGCTCGCGGTCGCGAAGCTGATCCACCCCAACATCGTCCAGGTGTTCGACACCGGGGTCGACGACGACCGCCACTACATCGTGATGGAGTACGTCGAGGGCCGGTCCGGAGCCCAGCTGCTGTCGAGCAACCGTCTGCTGGGCGCCGAGGAGGCGGTCAGCATCGGCACCCAGGCGTGTGCCGGGCTCGAGTACGCGCACCGGCTCGGGATCATCCACCGCGACGTGAAGCCGGGCAACCTGATGGTGATCGGCGGGCCGGCCGCCGACGGCGGCGGGCCGAACGGCGAGATGACGGTGAAGCTGACCGACTTCGGGATCGCGCGCGCCGGGGAGCAGACCCGCCTCACCCAGGTCGGCTCCGTGGTCGGGACCGCCGCTTACCTCGCCCCCGAGCAGGCGCGCGGAGAGGAGGCGGGCCCGGCGTCCGACGTGTACGCGCTCGGCGTCGTGATCTACCAGCTTCTCACCGGCCGCCTCCCGTACGAGGGGTCCAGCCTCGCGGAGCTCGCCGTGCGGCGTGAGAGCGAGCGACCGCTGTCGCCCTCCGCGTACAACCCGGACGTGCCCGAGTCGCTGTCCGCAGCCGTGCTGGAGTCGCTCCAGGGCGACCCGACCGCCCGATTCCGGACGGCGCGGGCCCTTTCCGACGCGCTCCGCGCAGGGCTCGCCGGCCAGGACTACGACCTCGACCCGTCCGAGGCCCCGACGGCCTACGCCGGACCGACCGACGCGACTCGGACCCTGCCCAGCACCCGGCACGAGCCCGCCACCCCGGTCTCGCCCCAGCAGCGCCGCAGGCCCCCGCAGCGTCCTCCGCGTCCCGTGATCCAGCCGGCGGCGCGCCGCCCCCCGGCCGGTCGGACCGCGCGATGGGTCGCGGCCGCGATCGTGATCGCGCTGGTGATAGCGGTGATCGTCGGGCTGGTGGCGCTTGCGAACAGCTCCTCGCAGAGCGTCGACGCCAACGACGTCGTGCAGCAGGACATCGGCCAGCAGATCGACAAGCTCGAGCAGTTCATCCGGGACAACACGCAGTAGCGGCCCGGCGCCGGCTCAGCCCGCGGCCACCGCCTCCGCCGCGTCCCACGGAGCCCGCCCCGCCAGCACCGCGGTCGAGTAGGCACCGAACCGGCCCGCCGAGATCGCCTCCCGGGCCTCCGCGACGAGGCGCTCGACGAAGACGAGGTTGTGGCGGGTGATCAGCTTCGCCCCGGTGAGCTCCTCGGCGCGCGACAGGTAATGCAGGTATGCGCGGGTGTGCTCGGCACAGGTCGTGCACGGGCACCCCTCGACGAGCGGCCGGGGGTCGCGCGCGAACTGGGAGCGGCGCACGTCGAACCGGAACCGCTCGCCCGGAAGCGGCGCCAGCGCCATCCCGTGACGGCCCAGACGGGTGGGCACCGCGCAGTCGAACACGTCGATCCCCCGCCCGATCCCCTCGATCAGGTCGTCGGGCTCGCCGATCCCGAGCAGGTGCTTGGGCGCCTCGACCGGAAGCAGCGGGATCGTCATGTCCAGCACCCCGTACATCTCCGGCTTGTCCCGCCCCAACGTCCCGCCGATCGCGAGCCCGTCGACCGCCGCCGCCGAGACCCGCTCGGCGGAGGCGCGCCGCAGGTCCTCGTGCACCCCGCCCTGGACGATCCCGAACACCGCCTGACGGGACGGGCCCTCGCGCTCGTGCCACGCCACGCACCGGTCCAGCCACCGGTGCGTGCGCTCGGTCGAGCGCGCGGTGTACTCGCGGTCGGCGTGGAAGGGCGTGCACTCGTCGAGCACCAGGGCGATGTCGGAGCCGAGCGCCGCCTGCACCTGCATCGACCGCTCCGGGCCGAGCATGTGCTCGGAGCCGTCCACGTACGAGCGGAACCGGACGCCGTCCTCGCTCACCTCGAGCACCGCGCCGGCGCTGTCACGGCCGCCGCGGCGCCCCTTGATCTCGTCGGCGACGTTGCCGTGCGCCAGCGAGAAGATCTGGAACCCGCCCGAGTCGGTGATGATCGCGTGGCGCCATCCCATGAACTCGTGCAGCCCACCGAGCTCCGCGATCCTGTCCGGCCCCGGCGCCAGCAGCAGATGGAACGTGTTGCCGAGCACCATCCGGTACCCGAGGTCGGCCACCTCGCCCGGCTCCATCGTGCGCACCGTCGCCCGCGTGGCGAGCGGGATGAACGCAGGCGTCGGCACCGGGCCGTGGCCGGTGTGCAGCACGCCTGTCCTGGCGGGGCCGTCGGCGGCGCCGAGCTCGAACCGGAGTCGATTCGGGTCCAACCTCACACGCCCAGCCTAGACTGGCACCGATGGACGATCTGCACGGGCTGCCCGACTCCCGCCACAGCCTCGTCGGGCTCACCGACGAGGGCGACGAGGCGTGGCTGATCCGCGACATCGCGCGGAAGCTGTACCGCTGCCCCGGCTGCCACGCCGATGTCGAGATCGGCGCCGACCACGTCGTCGTCCACTACGTGCGCCGGGTCGGCGGCGGCGACCACCATCACTGGCACCGGCGCTGCGCCGAGGAGAACCTGCTCCGAGATCTGCGCCGCGTGCGCCGGGTCAGCGCGAACGAGTCGAGCCGCGGCCGGCTGGAGGCGCGCTCGCGCCGGCCGGCCGGGCGGCGGTAGCCGCAGGCGATCGAGCCCGCCGTGTGGCGGGCTCGATCGATGCGCGCGATGTGGGCCGGGCCTACTCCTTCTCGGTGCCCTTTCCCTCGACGCTCCCCTTGCCGATCTCGACGCGGTGCGGCTTCTGCTCCTTCGGCCTCGGGATCCGGACCTCGAGCACGCCGTTGTCGAACGCTGCCTCGACCTGCTCGGCCTCGACGCCCTCGGGGAGCGTCAGGGAGCGGGAGAAGCTTCCGAACGACCGCTCCACGCGGTAGTAGCCCTCGCCCTCCTTCTTCTCCTCGGCCTTGCGCTCACCGGACACGGTCAGCACCCGGTCCTTGACCTCGATCTCGACGTCGTCCTCGCTGATCCCGGGAAGATCGGCGCGAAGCACGAGGCTGCTGTCGTCCTCGACCAGGTCCATCGCGGGCACCCAGCGCCGCGACGCGATCCCGTTGCCGGGGCGGTTGCCGAAGAACGTGTCGAACACGCGGTTCATCTCCGACTGCAGCGTGTCGAGCTCGCGGCCGGAGTCCCAACGAACTAGAGCCATGTCAGACCTCCGTAGTGGTTAGTTCGGTTCGTCTTGGATTCGTTCTGAGAATCGCTTCACACGGTAGTATAAAACCTAAGTCGTGCCATAGCAAGTTCTGGTCAAACCACGCTTCCCCGCGCCCGAGGCGGCCTGATAGCGTTTCCGCCCTCGGCGGGCCGCAGCCGGCACCCGGATCGGCCCGCCGCGATCGCGTTGACCGAGCTCGGAGACATCCTCAGGGAGGCGCGCCGGACCCGCGGCGTCAGCCAGCGCGCGCTGGCGCGGCGCTCCGGGATCGCGCAGCCGGCGATCAGCAGGATCGAGCGAGGGGCCGAGTCGCCTTCGTTCGAGCGGTTCTCGGTGCTCGTCTCGTGCCTGGGGCTGAAGCCGACGGTCGAGCTGCGGCCGCTGCCGTACCGGGGCGATCCCGAGCTGGGGCGCGAGCAGCTCCGGCGCACCCCCGAGGAGCGCCTCGCCGGCGCGCTCCGGGACGCTGAGATCGCCCGCGACCTGCGCCACCGTGGCGCCGCCGGCGAACGATGAGCGGCTTCTACGGGCCCGGGGAGCCGGCGCCGGACGCGCGTCGGATCCTCGCCCGACTCTCCCGCCACGAGGTCGCCTACCTGCTGATCGGAAGCTTCGCCGTGAACGCCCACGGCTATCCGCGCCTCGCCCACGACGTCGACATCCTCGCCCGCCCCGGGGAGCGGAACCACGTCCGGCTCGCCGAGGCGATCGGATCGCTGCACTCAGACCGGCCGGTGGCCGCGGATGCGTGGCGGTCCGGCGACGCGACGGCGTTCCGGACCCGGTACGGCGTGCTCCGCGTCCATCGCGCCGTCGCCGGGCCGCGGGCCGACTACGAGGAGCTCGCCCGCCGCGCGCTCGCGGTCGAGCTCGACGATCTCGAGGTCGAGGTGATCGGCTACGACGACCTGATCCGGATCAAGCGCGCATCGGCGCTGCCGGAGGACCTCGCCGACATCGGCGCGCTCGAGAACGCCCGCCGCCGCTAGGGGCCGAACTCGCGGGCGCCGGAGCCGCCGTTCCCACCGGCCCCCGCCCCTCCCCCGCCGCCGTTGGCGACGCCGCTCGCGGCCAGCCCGAACTCGCGGTCCGCCGGCGGCGTCGGCTCGACCGCCGGCGCGGCCGCGGGTGCGAATGGCGTCGGCTCCTCGGACGGGCGCGGGTCGGCGCCCCCGGGGGCCGGATCCTCGGCCGCTGGGTCGGGCGGCGCGGGGGTCGCGGCCGCCACCGGGTGCGGGGCGCGCCCGGCGTGCGGGCGGGCCCGCTCCGCGTCGATCCTCGCGGGGACGTCGACGATCGGCGCCGACCCGAGCCCGGCCGCGACGCACGCGGTCGCCGCGGCGCCGGTCCCGAGGCATGCAGCGGCGAGCTTCGGCGCGCCTGCGCCCGCCAGCTTCGCGATCCCCGCCGCCCCGACCCCGGACGCGGCATCCGCGGGCTCGCCGCGCCCGAGCAGCCCCGCCACCGACTCGCGCGCCCGCTCGAAGAGCTGCAGGGCCCGCTCGAAAGGACGGGGCGAGTGGGTCCCGACCACATCGGCGAGCGCAGGCCACGAGACCGCTGCGCCGAGCGGGTGCAGGCGCCGCTCGACGCCGGTCTCGTCTGTGACGGCATCACCCAGCCTGGCGCTGAGCTCCTCCACCCCCTTCGTGATCTCCCTGCGGTAGGCGCGTGGCGACAGCCCCTCGATCAGCCCGCACACGTGGCGCGGGTCGAGCCCCCAGCCGTACCGGAGCATGATCACCGCCCGCCGCCGGGGCGGGAGGGCGCGGAGCGCGTCGCGCGTGAGGCGCGCCTGCTCGGTGGCGGCGGCGCGCTCGTCGGGCGTCGGAGAGCGGTCCGCGACCTCGCCGGCCTGCTCCAGGTCGACGGTCGGTCTGCGCCCGCGTCGGCGGAGCTCCTTGCTCGCCTGGTTCGCGACCGCGGTCAGCACGTAGCGGCGGAGCGCCTCGTCGTCCAGCTCCGCGCGGCGGCGATCGAGCGCCCGCAGCGTTCCGAGCCACGCGGCGCCGTACAGATCCTCGATCTCCGCGTCCGCGAAGGTGGGGCCGAAGGCCCGTCGCACCATCGCCGCTGCGGGACGCCGCAGGTCCTCGTAAAGCCGCGAGCACCGTCGGCCCCAGTCCGCGTCATCGCAGCGGCGGACGGGTGGGGCTGTCGAGCTGCGTGGCGGCAACGGACCTCACCCGGGTTGACCCCGCCGGCGCGGACCCCGCCCCCGGGGTCCGCCGCAGATGTCCGCAATTTGCGGCTCCTACACCTTGCCCAGGAACCGGAGCAGCTTGCTCACGAACGCGTTCTTCGGGTAGGCCGAGTTCGGGTCGTTGTGGGCGTAGGTCGCCGACCGGTCCACCAGCTTCACGTGCCCGCCCGGGATCCCGGACTGCTCGGCGAGCGTCTCGGCCGCGGTCAGCACCCGCTCGCCGCCGAGCGCGGCGCCGAACGCGTAGATCCGCATCCCACGGCCCAGGTCGGCGCCGTGGGTCGAGTGCACGTCGAGCACCTGCTGGGCCGCGTTCGCGTTCCCGTCCGCGACCGCGCCCGCGTCATCGGTGAGCCGCTGCGGGTGATACCAGCCGGTCCCGTCGAGGCTCTTCAGCCCGGCGCCGGCGAACATCTTCGCGTACCGCCGCACCGGCGTCAGCGCCCCGGCCCTCTCCCACGGCCGCGGATCGCCGGTGGCGGCGAGCCGGCCGAGGTGCGCCTGCGCTGCGACCAAGCCCGGAGGCGAGGTGTTCACGTCGAGGGCGTACCCGTAGGAGCCCTCGTTCGTCGCGGTCACCGGAGGCTTCAGGTCGGCGGGGAGCAGCGGCCAGCCCTGCAGCGCGCCGACGCCGTTCGGGTCGAGCGTGACGCCGATCGAGCCGACCTCGTTGAACAGGCCGGTGAAGGGCGACGGGATCCCGCCGAAGACGAGCCAGGGCGACCCGCCGTCAAGCTCGTCGAGATCGTCCTGCGCGTCTGCGGCCGAGATCGGGGCGGGACCGCTGCCGCCGTCGATGTAGACGAGGCCGGACAGCCCCTTGGCGCCCGGCTTGCCGTCGAAGTCCCAGGTCGCATACGCCGTGGTGATCGATCCGCCCAGCGAGTGGCCGCCGAGCACGACCTTGCCGCCACGGTGCTCCGCCTTGGTGACGACCCGCCGCGCGTCCTCGACCGCGACCTTCATCCCCCACTGCTTCGCGAACTCGACGCTGGAGTCGGGGATCGGCTGGAAGTGCGGGCTGATGCTCGGGTCGGTGATGTAGCCGAGGTAGTAGTCGAACATCTCCTGCTCGGTGGCCTGGCCCTTCTTCGCCTTGTTGAAGACGGACTGGTCCTCGAGGAAGTTCTCGCGCCGCTCGATCGCCCATACCTGCCACCCCTTCTTCTCGCGGGCGATGAAGCTGGCCAGGGGACGGAAGTAGGCGGCGCTCGCGGAGGTGCCGGGGTTGAGCACGAGCACGTTATTGGCCTTCTTCGACCCGACCTTGAGGATCCCGACCTTGTCGAGGTTGGCGGGAGTGGAGGGCTCGTCGTAACCGTCGATCACCTTGAACTTGGTGGCGGCCGCGGCGGGCGATGCGAGCGCCAGCCCGCCCACCGCGAGAGCGGCGATCACGAGCGCGATCCTCGGCTTCCATGCGTGCACCTGCATCTGCCTCCTCTTCCTCCTCCGCTTCTGCCCCCGCCTGCCGCCGTGAACCTTACCGGGACTTAGCCGCCAACTCGGCCGCCGCGGCCGCGATCTCGGCCGGGCTGGAGCCGGCGCGCACCGAGCCGAGCCCGATTCGCGCCAGCAGCTCGGAGGTGGAGGCGTCGGCTCCGACCACCGCGTGCACCGGCGTCCCGGCGGACCCGGCCCGACGCGCCACCTCGGCGACGACCTTGCCCTCGATCGTGGTCTCGTCGAGCCGCCCCTCCCCGGTGACGACGAGGTCGGCGGCTCGAGCGCGGCGATCGAGCTCGACGAGGTCGCACACATACCCTGCGCCGCTCGCCAGCTCGGCATCGAAGCACGCCCACAGTCCGCCGGAGAGCCCCCCGGCGGCGCCGGTCATCGGGACCCCGCGCGGTCGCGCGGGAGCTCCGCGGCGAGCTCGTCCATCCGTCGCTCCAGCCGCGCCACCATCGCGGGGCCGGCCCCCTTCTGCGGCGCGAACACGGTCGCGGCCCGCTCCCAGGTGGTGCGCGCGTCACACAGGCACACCAGCTGGGCGCCGCCCAGCCCACCCCGCGCCGCGATCGCGTCGATCGCGCCGGCGCCCCCGTCGTTCGTGGCGCTTCCGCCGACCCCCACCAGGACCCGATCGGCGCGCTTCGCGGCGGCCAGGATCAGCTCCCCCGTGCCGGCGGTCGTGGTCCGCTCCGGGTCGCGCTCCGACTCCTGGATCAGCACCAGGCCGCTCGCGGCCGCGACCTCGACCACCGCGCCGAGCCCGTCGACCAGGGCGTAGCCGGCCGTGATCGCCCGTCCGAGCGGGTCGTGCGCGGCGGCGGCGACGGTGGCGCCGCCGCTCGTCGACAGCAGTGCGTCGGCCGTCCCCTCACCCCCGTCGGCCAGCGGGCAGGGGTCGACCGCCCATCCCTGCGCCTGAAACCCGCGTCCGAGCGCGTCGGCGACCTCCGCCGCAGTGAGGGTTCCCTTGAACGAGTCCGGCGCGAGCAGCACGGTGCGGCGCCCGCCCTGCATCCCTAAGCTCGCTCTGTCCGCTCGCCGCGCCCCGCGACGCCTCCGAGCTCGCCGACCACGGAGCGGTCGCCGCCGGCCGCCTTCGCCGCGTACATAGCCTCGTCGGCGGCGTCGAGCAGCGACTCGGGCGCCTCCCCGGCCGGAGGGCACTCGACCACCCCGAAAGAGATCGTCGGGGAGCGCTCCTCGCCGATCGCCGCAATCTCGGCCCGCAGTCGCTCCGCCGCCTCCAGCCCGCCGGTCGCGTCCGCCCCCGGGAGCAGCAGCGCGAACTCCTCGCCGCCCATCCGCGCCACCGTGTCGACGGCGCGGCTTGCGATCGTCAGGGCCTGGGCGACCAGCGCCAGGGCGGTGTCGCCGGCCGGGTGGCCGAAGCGGTCGTTGAGCTCCTTGAAGCGGTCGAGATCCCCGACCAGGAGCGCGAACGGCTCACCGCTGCGGCGGGCCCGATCGAGCTCCAGCTGTAGCCGCTCGTCGAAGCCGCGCCGGTTCAGCAGCATCGTCAGCGGGTCGGTCCGCGCCGCAGCCCGGAGCCGGTCGAGCAGCCGGTCGACGTTGAGTCGGAGCGCGTGCATGACGACCGCCGCTCCGATCACGACGACGATCGTGACCAGGTAGCGGGCGACCGCGGAGTCGCCGCCCTGGTCGATCGCAGCGAGCACCGCCGCGTAGGTGACGGCGATCAGCGCCAGCAGCGCAACCATCCCGCGGCGGCCGAAGAAGTACCCGATGTACAGCGCCGGCCACACGTAGAAGACCTCGCCGAACACGGGCGTCCCACCGGCCCGCTCGCCGTTCCAGTACAGGGCCACGGTGACGGCGACGATCCCGACGACGACGATCGGAACAGGCGCCCAGGCCTTCCTCCACCACTCGCGCGGGAGCGCCACGATCATGCCGGCGGCTGCGAGCTGCAGCAGCGCGTCCGCCGCGTACACGCGCTCGTCGAGCTGTGGCGGATGCGGGAGCACGAGCGCCATCGCCGTGATCGCGGCGCCGCCGACGAACAGGAAGGCGCCGATCCGGACCGCGATGTCGCGGCGCCCTCCGGCGAGCCGCCGGAACGCGATCGCGCCCGGCACCGGCTCCACGGGTCGTCCCGTTTCGGGGGACATACCCGTAACGTCGGCCGCCGGGCGGGGAATCCTTAGCGAATCGCTGTTCGCGTCCGGGCGGCCTGGCGCTCCGGCGTGATCCGGATCACGTTCCAGGCCAGCCCCAGCCGCTCCATCGCCCGGATCACGAGGGCGCCGGGGTCGAGCTCCCAGCGGCGCAGCCCGTGCTCCGCCGAGCGCGGGAAGGCGTGGTGGTTGTGATGCCACGACTCGCCGAGCGTGGGCAGCGCGAGCCAGAACACGTTGCGCGACTCGTCGTCGACCTCGAACCGACGGGTGCCCATGAAGTGGCACACGGAGTTGATGCTCCAGGTGATGTGGTGGACGAAGAAGACCCGGACCAGACCGCCCCACAGGAAGCCGGTCAGGGCTCCCCACCACGTCCCGGTGATCGCGAGCCCGGCGGCGGCAGGGAGCACCAGTCCGAGCAGGACGAGCAGGTTGAAGCGGCGGCTGATCGTGCGCATCCCGGGGTCCTCGCACAGGTCAGGCGCGTGGCGCGGCCAATCGGCGCGGCCCTGCGAGACGAGCAGCCACCCGACGTGAGCGTGCCACAGGCCGGCGAGCACGCCGCGGACGCCGTCGCCGTGCCCGACGTGGGGGCTGTGCGGGTCGCCCTCCCGGTCGGTGTGGGCATGGTGCTTGCGGTGGTCGGCGACCCACCCGGTCACCGGCCCCTGCACCGCCATCGAGCCGAGCACCGCGAACGCGTACTGGACGGGCTTCGATGTCTGGAAGGCGCGATGGGTGAGCAGGCGGTGGAAGCCGACCGTGATCCCGGTCGCGGTCGCCACGTACATCACCCCGAAGATCGCGAGGTCGACCGGCGCCACGAGCCGGTTCCAGAGCAGCGGGACGGCGGCGATCACGGCGCAGAACGGGACGATCACGGCGCCCAGGTTGACCGCCTTCTCAATTCTCGTCATGGTTGCAAGATAGGCTATGGCCTGCACACGAAACCACTGTCCGGTCACACGTTCCGGCTGACGGTTCTTATAAGACAAATAACAAATTCGCGCCCAGAGCAGCCGTGGCGAGAGCTGCCCGGTGAGGTCGCCGATGCGATCGAGCCCGCGATGCCCGCCGCCACCCGCGAGATCCTCGCAGCGATCGCGCGCGAGGTGCCCGAGTACGCCCGCCCGCTGGAGGGCTCGTTCGGGCGCGGCCTGCGCACCGGGGTGGACGAGGCGCTGCGCCAGTTCGTCGCGCTGGTCCGCGACCCGGACGCCGGCCGCGAGGCGGGGCGCGAGGTGTACGTGGACCTGGGGCGGGGCGAGCTTCGCCAGGGCCGCACGCTCGACTCCCTGCAGGCGGCGTACCGCGTCGGCGCCCGGGCCGCGTGGCGGCACATCGCCGTCGCGGCCCGCGAGGCGGAGCTCGGCGAGGACGTGATGGCGCGGCTCGCGGAGTCCGTGTTCGCGTACATCGACGAGCTCTCCGCCGACTCGGTGGAGGGCTACACGCAGGCGCAATCCGAGCTGGAGGGAGCGCGCGAGCGCCGCCGCCGCGAGCTCGTCGAGCTGCTGGTCCGAGAGCCGTCGGCCGACCGCACGGATGTCCGTGCCGCGTCCCGCGCGGCCGGGTGGGCGGTGCCGATCTCGGTTGCGGCGATCGCGTGCGCGGAGCCCGACTTGGTGCGGCTCGCCCGCCGGGCGCCGGGCGATGCGCTCGCGTGCGAGCTGGACGGATACGGGTGCGTGCTCGTCCCGGATCCGGAGGGGCCGCGGCATGCCGCCGAGCTGACCGCGGCGCTCGACGAGCTTCCCGCCGCGATCGGACCGGCCGGGAACCGGTCCAGACTGGGGCGGTCGTGGTCGTTGGCGAAGACCGCGATCCGCGCCCTCGAGGCGGGCGCGATCGAGGGTGCGAACCCGGTCCGGGCGACGGAGCGGCTCGCCGAGCTGCTCCTGTTCGAGGGCGCCGAGCTCGCCGGCCTGATCGCGGCGCGGCGGCTCGCCCCGCTCGAAGGGCTCACGCCCCGGGCCCGCGAGCGGATGCGGGAGACCGCGCTCGCGTACCTGCGCGAGCGCGGGAACGCCGCCGCGATGGCGCGGGCGATGCACGTCCACCCCCAGACGGCGCGCTACCGAGTCGCCCGGCTCCGGGAGCTGTACGGGGACGGCCTTAACGACCCGGACGTCCGGTTCGAGCTGGAGGTGGCGCTGCGGGCGCCGGCGGCGATATCCGGGCAGCTCGGCTAAGCGCCGCCGATCGCCATCTCGCCGATCAGCAGCGGGGCCGCCTTCACCGAGCCGCCGAACGGGACCCAGCGGGCGGGGTGAGCGGCGGCACGGACCGCCGCGAGCATCTTCGTCAGGTCGGAGGCGATCGTGAACTCGCTCACCGGCGCGGCCAGCGTGCCCGCCTCGATCAGGCGTCCCGAGGCGCCGACCGAGAACATGCCGGAGACCGGGTTCACACCCGAGTGCAGCCCGGCGACGTCGGTCACGTACACGCCGTCGGCGGCCTCGGCGATCAGCTCCTCGACCGTGTGCTCGCCCGCGGATACGATCAGGTTCGAGGTGGACACCGAGGGCGCGGACCGGTAGCCGGAGCGGGAGGCGTTCCCGGTCGAGGCCTGGCCGTCGCCCGCCCGGCGGGCGGTGTAGGAGTCGTGCAGATAGGTGGTGAGGCGCCCGGCGTCGATCAGGGGAGTGCGGCGCCGCGGCGTGCCCTCGCCGTCGAACGGAGCCGAGCCGGGGCCCTCGGGGTCGAGCCCGTCGTCGGTCAGCGTCAGCGCCGAGGATCCGATCTGATCTCCGATCCGGTCGGCGAACGGGGAGCGACCCCTCTGCACGGCGGCGGCCGACAGGACGCCGCCGATGAACCCGAGGAAGCTCGCCGCGACGGTCTCGTCGAGGACGACCGGGCAGCTCCGCGAGCCGGGCTTGGTGGCGCCGAGCAGGGCGGTAGCGCGATCGGCGGCCTCGGCGCCGATCGCGCCGGGATCGAGCGTGCCCGGCCCGCGACCGATCCCGAACCCGAGGCCGGTCTCGCGGTCGCCGTCCCCCTCGGCGGCGATCGCACGTGCGTACGCGTAACAGCTGGTCGACTCGTATCCGCCGCGCGCGCCCGCCGACGAGGCGATCGCCACCCGCTGCGACTCATCGACGTACACGGTGTCCTCGATCGCGACGACACGGGGATCCCGCCGCGCAGCCCCCTCCACCTCGCGCGCCAGCTCCACCTTCCGCTCCGTGTCCCACTCCGCAAGGTCCGGGTCGGTCAGCCCCGGGATCCGGCTCGGCTCCGTGCCGGCGTCAGCGGGGCCGGCGAACTCGTCCGGGTCGGAGACGCGGGCCGCCTCGACCGCGGCCGCCGCGATCCCGCGCACCCCGTCGTCGCTCAGGTCGGTGCCGTACGCATACCCGGTCCGCCCGTCGATCCACGCCCGCACGCCGAGCCCGCGCTCCGCGGCCTCGGTGAGCGCCTCGACCTCGCCCTCGTACACCCGCACCTCGATCCCCGCGCCCTCCTGGGCGTACGCCTCGGCGTTCGAGGCGCCGGCCGCGAGCGAGGCGTCGAGCGCACTCGCCGCCAGCGACTCGAGATCCGGCTTCGCCGTCATCACACCGCCGTCCCCCCCACCGTCAGCTCGGCGATCCGGACATGGCCCTGGCCGGTGCCGACCGGGACGCGCTGACCGTCCTTCCCGCAGAACCCGGTCTTGATCTCGAAGTCGTTCGCCACACCGTCGATCCGGCCGAGCGCCTCGAGGCAGTTCCCGATCAGGGTCGCCCCGCGGCACGGCCTGGTCACCTTCCCGGCCTCGATCAGGTAGCCCTCCGACACCCCGAACACGAAGTCGCCGGTCGCGGGGTCGACCTGGCCGCCCGCGAACGAGACGGCGTAGAAGCCGCTCGTGACGCCGGCGATCAGGTCCTCGGGCTCGGGGTCGCCCGGGGCGATGTAGGTGTTGGTCATCCGCGGGATCGGCAGGTGGCGGAAGCTCTCGCGCCGCCCGTTCGAGGTCGACCCGGCGCCGTCGCGGCGCGCCCGGACGAGGTCGTATAGGTAGGACGTGATTTCGCCCTGCTCGATCACCGGGGTCTTCCGCGACGGCGTCCCCTCGTCGTCGATCCCGCCGGTGCCCCAGGCGCCCGGGAGGCGGCCGTCGTCGTACGCGGTGACCAGCGGCTCGGCGACCTTCTCGCCGAGCTTCCCCGCGTACACGCTGGCGCCCTTCTGGATCGCGTCCGACTCGAGCCCGTGGCCGGTCATCTCGTGGAACAGGACTCCGCCGAAGCCCTTCCCGACCACGACCGGCATCGTCCCAGCCGGCGCCGGGTCGGCGCCGAGCAAGGTGAGCGCCTGCGCGGCGGCCTGGTCGCCGATCGCCTCCGCCGCGCCGTCCGCGAGCAGCTCGAACCCGCGGTGGGCGCCGAGCGTCTCGAACCCCGTCTCGACGACGTCGCCGCGTCGGGCGACGACCTGGGCTCCCACTCGGACCCGGGTGCGGTCGTCGCTCGCGTTGACGCCGTCCGAGTTCGCGACCGCGACGCGGCGGCGGTTCTCGGCGTAGGAGGCCTGCACCTGGGAGATCTCGGCGCCCGCGCCACGGGCGCGCTCGTCCATCGCCCGCAGGATCTCCGCCTTGCGGTCCGCCGGGACGCCCTCGGGCGACACCTCGACCTCCTGCGGAGGCGACGGCTCGCCGGCGGACAGCGGCCGCGGCTCGGCGCGCTCGCCTGATAGCGCTGCGGCGGCGGCGTCTGCCGCCCGCAACAGGTCGGGCTCGGCGAGCCCGTCGACATGCGAGAAGTAGGTGGTGTCGCCGCTGACGACGCGGACGCCGGCGCCGCGCTCGGTGCCGCTCTGGGCGCGCTCGATCCGCGACTCGTCGATCGAGACCGAGAACCCGGAGCGCTGCTCGCAGAACAGCTCCGCGAAATCGCCGCCGTTGTGCAGCGCGCGTGCGACGACGCGCTGCGCGAGGTCGGGCTCGACCAGTGGGGACGCGTTGTGCGGCTTCGTCATCACTGAGACCCCACCAGCTAGTCGCCTCGCGCTTCGCGCTCGACGCCGACTTCAATAACCCGTGATGCCGCCAGGAACAGCGACCGCCCCGTCTTCGTCGCGGCGGGAAACTCGCGCGAGCGGCCGCCTGACCAGTACAGCCGCGCGAACGGCTGCCGGCTGAGCCGGCGGCGACGCAGGTAGGCGGCGGCCTCGTCCGCGTACCCGGCGATCCGGTCCAGCAGCACTCGGTGCGGCTTGTCCATCAGCGCTCCCCCCTCCGCGGCGGTTCGAGGCGGCGGAGCGGCCGGAGGCGAGATCGCGAAGCACGGCGCGCATGTCGAACATGGTCAACGAGGCGAGCGCGAACCGGGCGGTGACGGCGACCATTGCCATATCGCCGTCGCGAACCGCGAACACCTCGCCGTCCTCGGTCGCGATATGGAGTGAGTCGACCGGCCCGTCCCCGGCCAGGTCGGCCGCACCAAGCAGCACCGCGGCGGCCTCGTGCCAGCGCTCCCGGTCGCCGCTCGCCGCGAGCGCCTCCCCGTCCGGGCCGAGCACCGCGCACCCGCGCAGGTCGCCCGACATGTCGCGGATCCGCGACACGGCGGCCTCGGCGGCCGCCGTGCTCGGCGCCGCCCGGGTCGCACTCGGAGCTCCACCTTCCGTTCGCATCATCAGGGAAGATATTGGCGTGCCCGCCGCACGGACCTCGTGGCTGACGATAATCGCGCTGTGTGCGATCGCGGTGATCCTGCTGGCGATCAACGGCTACACCGGGTACGCGATCACGGCCGGGGCGGTCGGGGCGGCCGCCTCGGTCAACCTGCTGTAGCCCCCGGCCCGCTGCTACAGCCGCCGGTGGCGAAGCGGCTGCTCCTCGCCCTCGGGCGTCACCGAGCCCTCGGGCTCGACGTGGATCAGCACGTCGGACTGCGGGAGCGCCGCCTCGATCGCGGCGCGCAGCTCATGCGCCACCTCGTGGGCGCGCTCCAGCGTCGTTCCCGAGCGGAACTGCACGTGCAGGTCGATATGGCGGTGGCCGCCCGAGCTGCGCGCCCGCAGCTTGTGGTAGCCGGCCACCTCGGGCGTCCGCGCAGCGGCGATCGCCTGCTCGATCAGGTCGAGCTCCTCCGGCGGCGGCGCCTCGTCGACGAGCGCGCGCGAGGAGCGGGTCAGGATCCGGATGCCCGCAACCACGATCGCGACCGCGATCAAGAGGGCGGTGATCGAGTCGAACGAGACCACCCCGGTCACCTCGACGAGCGCCAGCCCGACCAGCAGCCCCAGCGAGGTGATCGCGTCCGTACGCAGGTGCGCGGCGTCCCCCTCCAGCGCCGGCGATCGAAGCGCTTTCGCCCGCCTGTACAGGAACGTCGACACCCCGAGGTTGGCGACCGTCGACACACCGGCGACCGCGATCCCCACCCCGATCGCGTCGATCGCCGCGGGAGGGTGGACCAGCCTCCGGGTGGCCTCGAACACGATCACGGCCGCGCCGACGACGATCAGCATCCCTTCGATCACGGCCGCGAGGCTCTCGACCTTCTCGTGGCCGTAGGGGTGGTCCGCGTCGGCGGGCTCGGCCGCCTTCCGGACCGAGATGAACGCGACGACGGAGGCGAGCAGGTCGATCGACGAGTGCAGCGCCTCGGTGATGATCGCGATCGACCCGGTGATCGCCCCCGCCGCGATCTTCAGCGCGATCAGAACCGAGTTCGACGCGATCGAGACCCCGGCCGCTCCCGACTTGGAGCGGATCATGGTCCGAGCCGCCCCGCCAGCTTCCGCGCCGCCCGACCCCGGTGGCTGATCGCATGCTTCTCCTCCGCGCTCAGCTCCGCCATCGTCCGCTCGTCCCCGGCGCCGGTGTCGACCGGGACGAACGCCGGGTCGTAGCCGAACCCGCCGGATCCGCGCGGCTCGGGCGCCAGTGCTCCTTCGCAGCGACCCTCGACCACGATCTCCTCGTCGCCGACGTACGCGAGCGCGCACACGTAGGCGACGCGGCGGTCGGCCGACCTGTCGAGCGCGCGCAGCAGCAGCCCCAGGTTCTGCTCGTCGGTCGCGTCGGGGCCCGCGTACCGCGCCGAGCGCACCCCCGGGGCGCCGCCCAGCGCCCGCGCCTCGATCCCGGAGTCGTCCGCGATCGCGGCGATCCCGGTGGCCCCGTGCGCGGTGCGGGCCTTGACGAGCGCGTTGTCGGCGAAGCTCTCGGTGCCCTCCGGCGGCAGCTCGACGTCGTCCGGAAGCGGCTCCAGCTCGAACCCGGTGAGCACCTCGGCGAGCTCGCGAAGCTTGTGATCGTTGCGGGTAGCCACCACCAGCCGGGGCCCCGGCATCAGGACGGGAGCTCGCCGAGCACCCGCTCCTGCGCCTCGCGCAGGCGCGCGATCCCACCCTCGGCCAGCGCCAGCAGCTCGTCGAGCGATGCGCGCTCCAGCGGGGTGCGCTCGGCGGTCGCCTGCACCTCGACCAGGCCCCCGGACCCGGTCATCACCACGTTCGCATCCACCTCCGCTCCGGAGTCCTCGGAGTAGTCGAGGTCGCACAGCGGCGACCCGTCGACCATCCCGACGCTGACCGCCGCCACCGACCCGGTCAGCGGAAGCCGCTCCAGCGTCCCGTCGGAGACGGGCTTCGCGAGCGCCAGCTGCAGCGCTACGAACCCGCCTGTGATCGAGGCGCACCGCGTCCCCCCGTCGGCCTGGAGCACGTCGCAGTCGACGTACACGCTCCGCTCCCCGAGCGCGCCCATGTCGACGACGCCGCGCAGGGAGCGGCCGATCAGGCGCTGGATCTCGACCCCGCGCCCGTCCTGGCGGCCGCGGCTGACGTCGCGCTGCTTTCGCTCTCCCGTCGAGGCGGGCAGCATCGCGTACTCGGCTGTCACCCACCCGCGGCCGCGGCCCTCCATCCACCGCGGCACGGAGTCGGTCACGGAGGCGGTGCAGATGATCCGCGTCTCCCCCTGCGAGTACAGCACCGACCCCGACGCCGTCCGGACGAAGTCGGGCTCGATCTTCACCGGCCGCACGTCCCCCGGCGCGCGGTCGTAGCTGCGGCTGCGCGGCATCGGGTGAGTGTTTCAGACCCCGGCGCCGGTGCCTGCGATAGGTTCCGAGGCCGCAGGGGAACTCGAGCTGACGAAGCTGGGAGTGAAGGATGGCCGGTCCGAGAGCCCGTGAGTCTGCGAGCCGACGGCGGGTTGCGGCGGTCCTGTGCGCCGCGGCGGCGCTCGCCGCGACATCCTTGGCGCTCGCCGACCAGGCCGGGGCGGCAAAGCTCCGCGGCGATGCGGTCAGCGGCAGCCAGCGGCTCGGCTCGAAGCGGGTGCAGCTGTACCGGGCCGGATCCGCCGCCTCGAAGCCCGTCAGGCTCGCCAGGGGACGCACACGGGGCAACGGGTCGTTCGAGATCGGCTACCGGGCGCCGAGGCACTCGAAGGCTCCCCTGTACCTGATCGTCGGCCGCCCCGATGCCGTCCGCCTCGCGGCGATGCTCGGGACGCGACCGTTCCCCGCCCGGATTGTCGTCAACGACCGCACCACCGTCGCCGCAGGATTTGGTTTGGCGCAGTTCATCAGTGGCGGGGACATCGCCGGCTCATCGCCGGGACTGCCGAACGCCGCGGCGATGGCCGCGAACCTCGCGAACGTCCGCACCGGGCGGATCGGCAAGGTGCTGCGCCAGCCGCCAAACGGCGAGGCGACCTCGACGATCGAGACCTTCAACTCGCTCGCCAACATGCTTCCGCGGTGCGCGCGCTCGGCCCGCCGCTGCTCGTCGCTGCTCCGGACGGCGCGGGTCGCCGGGGAGCCGCGCCCGAAGGGCACGCTGGATGCGATCGCGCTGATCGCCCGGAACCCGTGGAACCACGTGAAGCGCCTGTTCCAGCTCGCGGGCTCGGTCCCGACGCCCTACCGGCCGGCGCTCCCCCAGGACGAGCGCCCCGACGGCTGGACGCTGGGGCTGCGCTTCGACGGCGACGGGATCAGCCTCGACGGCCCCGGCGCGTTCGCGATCGACGGCAAGGGCAACCTGTGGGTCAACAACAACTACAACTACGGCGCCGACCCGCGGGTGCCGCAGTGCGCGAGCGACGAGGTGTTCAAGTTCAAGCCCGACGGCCGGTTCGCGAAGGGCTCGCCGTTCACCGGCGGCGGCCTGAGCGGCGCCGGCTTCGGGATCGGCCTCGACCCCGACGGGCACGTATGGGTCGGGAACTACGGGTTCCAGGGCATCGGGTGCACGGACCCGCCGCCTCGAAACAGCGTCTCCGAGTTCACCGCCAAGGGCGAGCCCCTGTCCGCGCCCCGCACCTCGACGTTCGGGGGCGGCTACGTCGCCGGCCCGATCGACGAGCCTCAGGCAACGCTCTCCGACCGCGACGGCAACATCTGGCTCGCGAACTGCGGCGGCGACACGGTGACGATCTATCCCGACGGTGATCCATCGCGCGCCTTCCAGTCGGACCCGCTGGGGATCGAGAGCCCGTTCGGGGTCGCGATCAACTCCCGCGGGCAGGCGTTCGTGTCCGGGAACCAGAACAGCCGGGTCGCGATCGTCAACCCCGACGGGACGCCGGCGGCGAACTCGCCGATCTCGGACACGATCCGGCGCCCGATGGGGCTGGCGACGGATAGCCGCGGAAACGTGTGGGTCGCCAACTCCGGCCAGGTGCTGTTCCCGTGCGCGCCGCCCGAGCCCCCCTACCTCGGGGACGGCTCGGTGAGCCTGCTCGACGCCGATACCGGAGAGCCGACGTCCGGTTCGCCTTATGTGGGCGGCGGCACGCTGATGCCGTGGGGGATCGCTGTGGACGGAAACGACAACGTGTGGGTGGCCAACTTCCAGGACCAGGCGGTCGGCAACCTGTGCGGCACGCGCCCCAAGCACTGTCCGAAGGGCGTCGGCACCGGCGATCCGATCGCGCCCGATACCGGGTACGGCTTCGACGGCCTGACCCGCAACACCGGCGTCGCGGTCGACCCATCCGGCAACGTGTGGCTGACGAACAACTGGCTGCTGCGCCCGATTCAGTCCAACCCGGGCGGCCACGAGATCGTCGCGTACGTGGGCGCGGCGGCTCCGTTGAAGACGCCCTTCTTCGGGCCGCCCGTCAGGAAGTAGGTCCGGCCGGCTCGGACCCGACGTGGACGACGACGCGCTGAACGGCATTGTTCGCGTACCCGCCGAGGTTCCACGGGACCTCGAGCGGCTGCACGTTCCCGGCGGAGTCGGACGCGCGGCAGCACAGCTCGAACGTGCCCGGCTCGTCCGCGCTCCACTCCCATGACCACGGCCGCCACGCCGCGGGGCCGAGCGGATCGCCGAGCTCGGCGTCCGCCCAGCTCGTCCCACCGTCGACGCTCACCTCGACCCGCTCGATCGGCGCCCACCCGGACCAGGCCCGGCCGCGAAGCTCGTGCTCGCCCGGCTCCAGGTGGCGCTGACGCGACATGAAGTCCGGGATCCCGGGTGGGACCATCAGCGCCCTCGGCTGGATCCGGGTGACGGGCTCGCCGGCGTCGTCCTCGATCTGGCGGACCCGGTAGGCGCGCGCGTTCTGGTAGCCGTCGAACGGCTCGGCGAGCGCGGTGATCTGGCCGAGCCACTTCACACTCGTCATCCCGTACCAGCCCGGGACGACGACCCTGACCGGGAACCCGTGCTGCGCCGGGAGCGGATCGCCGTTCATCTCGTAGGCGAGCAGCACGTCGTCGGCGAGCGCGTCGGCGAGCGCGAGGCTGCGCTCGTAGGCCTGCGAGACGCCCCCCTCGACCCCGCGGTCGGCCCCCGACAGCAGCACCTCTACCGCCTCCGAATCGATCCCGGCGTCGTCGAGCAGCGCCGCGAGCGGGGTGCCCGTCCACTCGGCGGTGCCGACCGCCTCGAGCAGCCACGGCTGGCTCATCGGCCGTGGGTCGAGATGCGCGCGTCCGTTGCCCGCGCACTCCATCGTCACCGCGACGGTGCGCGCCGGGCGCGCCCGGAGCTCGTCGAGCGACAGCTCCAGCTCGCGCTGCACCGCGCCCCCGACCCTGAGCCGCCACGCGGCCGAGTCGATCGACGGGACGTCGTAGTGGGTGAGCTGGTAGTGCAGCCCCGCCGGGGTGATCTCGCTTTCCAGCGCCTCCAGCGGCATCCCGTGGTTGCGGGCCGCGAGCTGCAGCTCCTCGGGGGTGATCTGGTCGGCGGGCCGCGTCTCGGCCATCGCGGTGAAGCTAGCGAACCCGAGGTTTACAGTTGTGCGGGGGAGCAAATCGCCACCGAAGGCAAGATCGAGTTCAAGCTGCTCGGCCCTGTCGAGGTGTTGGCCGACGGCGTCCAGGTCGAGCTCGGCTCGCCTCAACAACGAGCGCTGCTTGCGCTGCTGCTCCTGAACGCCAACGAGGTCGTCTCCCGCGACCGGATCGTCGACGAGCTGTGGAGCCGGCCGCCGGCAACGGCTGCAAAGCAGATCCAGGTGTACGTGTCGCGCCTCCGGAAGGTGCTGGAGCCGGATCGAGCCACGGGCGAGGACGCCCGGATCCTGGTCACCCGCTCTCCCGGGTATGCGCTCGTCGTTGCGCCGGACCAGATCGACGCGGTCAGGTTCGAGCGGCTCACCAGCGAGGGCCGCGATGCCCTTTCCAGCGATGACCCCTCAAGAGCGGTCGGGTTGCTCGAGGACGCCTCATCGCTGTGGCGGGGGCCGCCGCTCGCCGACCTCGCGTATGACAGCTTCGCGCAGGCCGAGATCGGCCGCCTCGAGGAGCTGCGGCTGGCAACGGCCGAGGATCGGCTCAGCGCCGAGCTGGAGCTCGGGCGCGACACGGAGGTGATCGGCGAGCTCGAGGCGTTGATCGCCGAGCATCCCCTGCGGGAACGGCTCAGGGGGCAGCTGATGCTCGCCCTGTATCGCAGCGGGCGCCAGGCCGACGCGCTCGATGCCTATCAGCGAGCCCGCGAGACGCTGACGGAGGAGCTCGGGATCGAGCCGAGCCGTGCGCTGCGTGATCTGCACGGGGCGATCCTGCGCCAGGACCCTGACCTCGACTCGGCGCCCCCGCCCAGACCCCTGCCGGCGGCTTCGCGAGGCCTGTTCGTAGGGCGCGCCCGGGAGCAGGCTCTGCTCTCGGAGGCGCTCGACGACGCGCTCGCGGGGAGCGGGCGAGTGGCGCTGATCGTCGGGGAGCCGGGGATCGGCAAGAGCGCGCTGGCCGAGGAGCTGATGGCTCGGGCACGAGTGCGCGGCGCGGAGGTGATCGTCGGCCGATCGTGGGAGGCCGGCGGCGCCCCGCCGTACTGGCCGTGGGTCCAGGCTTTTCGCTCCCACGTCCGGGAGACCGAGCCGACCGCGCTCCGCGCCCAGCTCGGGGCCGGGGCTCCGGACCTGGCACAGCTCGTCCCGGAGCTGCGCGAGCTGTTTCCGGACCTCCCGGAGCCCGCGACGGTCGAGTCCGAGGGGGCGCGGTTCCGGCTGTTCGAGTGCGTGGGCGCGTTCGTCCGCGAGGCCGCGCGGGCGCGACCGATCGCGTTGATGCTGGACGATCTCCACGCTGCCGACGAGTCGTCGCTGTTGCTGCTGCGCTTCCTGGCGCGGGAGATCGCGGACGCCCGAGTGCTGCTGGTGGGCGCGCTGCGGGACGTCGACCCGACGATCCGCGGCGCCGTTGCGAGCACGCTGGCGGAGCTGGTCAGAGAGCCACACGCGCGCCAGATCCCACTCGGGGGGCTGGCCCGCGACGATGTGGCCGAGTACATCGAGATGTCGAGCGGCGCCCAGCCCGCGGCGCGACTCGTCGAAGCGGTGCACGCCGAGACCGGGGGAAATCCGCTGTTCGTCGGAGAGACGGTGCGGCTGTTCGACGCCGAGGGGCAGATCGCCGCACCCGACGCCGAGGTCCATATTCCGACGGGGGTTCGAGCGGTGATCGATCAGCGGGTCGGGCGCCTCGGCGACGGATGCCGGCGCCTGTTGACTAGCGCGTCGGTGCTCGGCCGCGAGGTCGAGCTCGACGTCCTTGCGCAGCTCAGCGACGTGAGCGCGGCGGAGCTCCACGAAGCGCTGGAGGAGGCGATGGCGGAGCGGATCCTCATGGACGTTCCGGGCTCGCCGGACAGCGTTCGGTTCGGCCACGCGCTGATCAGGGACAGCCTGTACGAGGAGCTGTCGCCACTGCGCCTGAGACAGCTACATCGTGATGCGGGTGAAGCGCTGGAGCAGGTCCATCGGAACGATCTCACCCCGCACCTGTCCGAGCTCGCCCATCATTTCGACGCGGCAGCCGCGTCGGAGGTCGGGGGAAAGGCGGCCGAGTACGCGCGACGAGCAGCCGATCTCGCAGCCTCACAGCTCGCGTTCGAGGAGGCCGCGCGCCTGTACGAGATCGCGCTCGCCCGGGTCGACGAGCCGGCGGAGCGCGGCGAGCTGTTGCTGGCTCTCGGAGAAACGCATGCAAGAGCCGGGAGCTCCGCATCCGCGAAGCGCGTCTTTCGGGAGGCGGCGGGGCTCGCGGAGGCGGAGGGGCGGCCCGAGCTGCTGGCTCGTGCCGCCCTCGGGTATGCGGGCCGGATCAATTGGGAACGGCACCTCGACGACGAGCACATCGTTCCCCTGTTCGAGCGTGCGATCGGCGAGCTCGGACAGGACGACAGCCCGCTCCGAGTGAGGCTGCTGGCGCGGTTCTGCTCCGGGCCGCTGCGCGCCGCTCGCTTCCCCCGCGAGCGAAGGCTGGAGCTGGGCGCTGAGGCGGTGGCGATGGCGCGACGGATGAACGACCCCGCATCGCTGGCGTACGCGCTCGACAGCTACATCGCGACGTTCGAGTCTCCCGAGAACGCGGTCGAGCTGCGAACTGTGGCCGAGGAGGCACTCCGAGTCTCGACCGAGGTGGGCGATCTGGAGCGCGTGTTCCAGGCGCACGAGCATCGCCTGGAGCGGTTCTTCGAGATCGGCGAGGCAAGCAGGGGCATCGCGGAGCTGGAGCGGATGACGGCGATCGCGGAGGAGCTTCGGCAGCCGGCGCAGCGATGGCTCGTCGCGGTGATCGGAGCGCGACTGCTGCTGGAGGCGGGGCGGTTCGAGGAGGCCGAGGGCGCGATCGGCGAGGCACGCGAGGTGGGCATCGGGGCGCTGAGCTGGAACGCCGGCGCCGGCTACCTGGTGCAGATGTTCATGCTCCGCCTGCAGCAGGGGAGGTTCGACGAGGCGCGCGAGATCGTCGATCGGGCCGCGGCCGAGTTCCCGGATCACGAGATGTGGGCGTGCAGCCGAGCCCATGTCCTGGCGCTGCTCGGGGAGGAGGATGAAGCCCGCGAGGCGCTCGAGACGCTGGCCGCCGACCGGTTCAAGGCGGTTCCGTTCACCGAGGACGCGTGGTACGTCGCAATCGGCCTGCTCGGCGACGCGGCGGCGCGACTGGGCGATGCAAGCGCCGCGGACGTGCTCTATGAGCTGTTGTCGCCGTACGCCGATCGCGTCGCGGTCGCCTATCCGGAGCTGAGCGCCGGGGCCGTCGCCGGGTATCTGGGCATGCTCGCGGCGACCGCGGAGCGGTGGGATGCATCCGAATCGCACTTCGAAGCGGGCCTGCAGACGAACGAGCGGCTCGGCGCGCGCCCCTGGCTCGCTCACACCCGGCGCGACTACGCGCGGATGCTGTCGGCGCGCGGCCGGCGCGCGGATCGAACGCGGGGGCGCGATCTGATCCGGGCGGCTCGCGACGGCTACCGCCAGATGGGAATGGACGCGTACGCGGTCGAGGCGGAGAGCCTCGACCGCGCGCTGTCGCGTTGACCGGGAAAACCAGGTCTACCCACGGCCGCAGTCCTTCATCCCGTACTCTGCCGCGAGCTTCGTCGCTTCGGCGAGCGGGTCGCGCCCCTGGGTGAGCACGGTCGGGTCGCTCTGGATCGTCGCGATTCCTTCGTCCGCCGAATCGATGATCTCGGTGATCCGATCCTCGTCACCTTCGGGCGGTGTGAGGTCGCGGACGCCGTCGACCTGCCCCCGGGTCTCGGGGATGACGACGTCCTCGGCAAACGCCCGCTGCTCTGCCTTCGACGGCCGTCCGGAGTCGAAGACCTTGGCGGCCTGCTTGTCGATCCTCGCGTTGCTCGCCGCGCAGATCTTGTCCGCCTGGCCGATGAACTCAGCCGGCGTCGGGGCGTCGCCGCCGTCGTCGTCCCCACCGCAACCGGCCGGGATCGCTCCGGCGGCCAGCCCCAGGGTCAGCGTGATCAGAACCACTCGCATTGATCGCTTCCTTCCGTTTTCGGGCCACCCGACATGGCCGCTGTCGGGGTGAACCCTTGGTGAGGGCGGTAGCCGTTCGGTATCTCGGCCGGTAAACCCGGCGCCGGCCACGCACCTCAGCGCGTTTACCGGACGCTGACCCCGACGGCTACCGGCACCCGGGACGCTCCTCTCGCGAGCCGCATCGGGCGGCTTCGGACCGAAAGGAGCACCATGAGTCGCACAAGAAGCGCGCTGATATGGACGGCGACGCTCGTGGTCGTGATCGCGGCCGCGGCGGTCGCGCTCGCGGGCGCCTCTGACGGGTCCTCGCCGACGACCGCCGCCGTGCGCTCGGCGACGGAGGTCGGCCAGGCCGTCGGCGAGCCCAACGAGCGTGCGTCCCAACGCACCGCGACCGAGATCGGCCAGTCGACGGGGGCGGCCAGGTGAAGGTCGCGCCGTGGCAGATGCGCGTCCGCCCGGGGTAGTAGGTCGGCGCCGGATTCCGGCAAGATGCGGGCACGGATGCCCGCCCGCGGAATCCAGCACATCGAGCTGACCGTTGGAGACGTGCGGCGCTCGCTCGGGTTCTACCGCGCGCTGCTCGGACCGCTGGGTCTTACGGAGCAGGGGCGATTCCCGTCCTACCGGGGCACCGAGGAGGCCGTCTACCTCGGGTTCGGGGACGAGTGGCTGGGGCTGCGGCCCGCCGACGGCGGCGAGCATCGCTACTACGACGTCGGCCTCGAGCACATCGCGTTCCAGGTCGACACCCGTGAGGAGGTGGAGGCGGCCCACCGGCGATGCGTGGAGATGGGCGCGAGGATCCATTTCCCGCCCGAGGAGGACAGGGACGTCGACGGGTACTACGCGTTCTTCGCGTTCGACCCGGACGGGATCCGGGTCGAGGTGTTCAGCGAGTAGGCGGCACCACCCGCCCGGATCGGAGGCGACGCTACCCCCGCGGCAGCCTCCGCAGCGCGTCCAGCTCGGCGTCGGCGAGGGCGGTCGACGGGGTGGTGGTGGCGACGGCGACGCGCCTTCTCGTTCAGACAGGCGCGGATGCCTCCGCTGCGCTCGCCGTAGAACATCGCCACGTCGGCGACGACGGGCGCGTGGAGGCTGCCGTCCCGAACGGCCTCCCAACTCACCGGTCAGGGCTCACGCGCGAGCGCCGTCCGCGCGTTGCGGAGTCGTTAAGCCGGACGGCGGCGGCGCACCGAGCCGGCGCCGAGCTCGGCCGGTGACGGACACCCGAGCAGGGCCAGCGCCAGCTCCAGCTCCCGGGTGAGGATCTCGAGCGCGCGGCGCGCACCGGCCTCTCCATCGACGACCAGGCCCCACAGCACCGGCCGTCCGACCAGCACGGCGCGTGCGCCGAGCGCCACCGCGACCGCGACGTCGGTCCCGCGCCGGACCCCGCCGTCGAGCAGCACCTCGACCCGGCCGGCGACCGCCTCGACCACCTCGGGGAGCATCTCGACCGACGCGGGGACGCCGTCGAGCTGGCGGCCGCCGTGGTTCGAGACCACAATCGCGGCGGCGCCGTGCTCGGCGGCGAGCCGCGCGTCGTCGCCGCGCATCACGCCCTTGACCAGGATCGGGAGGTCGACGTCGCCGACGAGCGCCTCCAGGTCCGACCACGTCAGCGACGGGTCGATCAGCTCGAACATCTCGCGGGTGGTGAGATCCTGCGAGCCGACGGCGGCGTCGATCGCGGGCGTACGGAGGTCGGCGGGGATCTCGAATCCGGCGCGAACGTCACGCTCCCGCGCGCCGGCGTACGGGGCGTCGACCGTCAGCGCGATCGCCTCGTACCCGCTCGCGGCGGCCTCGTCGATCAGTGCGCGGGTGACGCCCGGGTCGCGGAAGCAGTACAGCTGCAGCCACCTTCGACCGTCGGGGGCGGCGGCCGCAACGTCCGCCGGCCGAGCCGTGGCGAGCGTCGACACGCACATCACCGTTCCGGCGTCTCCCGCCGCCCGCGCGGTCGCGGGCTCGCCGTCCGGGTGAGCGAGCCGCTGCAGGGCGACGGGGGCGACCAGCACCGGCGTCGCCACCTCGCGGCCGAGCACCGACGTCGCGGTCGAGACCTCCGCGACATCGACCAGTACCCGGGGGAGGAGCTGCCAATCGCCGAACGCGTCCACGTTCGCGCGCAGCGTGCGCTCGTCCCCCGCCCCGCCGGCGAAGTACGCGTGAACCGCCGGATCGAGCGCGTCGGCCGCGAGCCGCTCCAGGTCGGCGATGTTGATCGGCTCCCCGGCCACGCCCCATACCTTCTCCGCTCGGAGCGCGGCATGCAAGATGGCGAGCGACGCGACGCGCCGCGCCGGCCCTGTACCGACCGGCGCGGCGGCGCCTGTCCGCCCGCTCTTCCCCCACCTCTCGCCGGGGCGGGGTCGCGGCAGACGGAAGTCCTCTCAGCGCGGAGTCACTTGAAAGTGATCGCGTTCACCGCTGACTTGATCTTGGTGACGATCACGTCGGCGAGCTCTGTCCCCTGCTTGCCGTTGAACCCCCGCATCGCGGCGACCATCCCGACCATCAGCAGCGACACGAGCAGGATCAGGCCGACGTACTCGACCGTTCCCTGACCGCGCTCGCCCTGCAGCCCGGCGACGATCGCGCGGGCGCGGCGCTCCGCGGCGGCGTGCACCCAACCGAACAGCGCGTAGATCATCTTCCCCTCCTTCGGTTCCCGGCGTTGACGAGCGGATCCTCCGCCGCACCGGCGCACGGGTCCACACCGGATCGGATCGAGTCTGTGCCGGAAAGCGGCCGGGAGGCGATCGGCGTCAAGATCACCTGCACGAGGAGGCCGCGATGCCGAGCAGGTTCGAGATCAAGCCGATCGGGCGGGTCGAGTCGCCGCTGGGCGACCCGGCGGGCGCGCCCAAGCAGGGCCGCGAAGGAGCACCGGACGCATGGCTCGCGCTCGACGCCGCATTTCGGCCGGCGCTCGACGGGATCGAGACGGGGGACCGGGTGCTCGTGCTGACGTGGCTCCACCTCGCCGACCGCGAGGTGCTCGAGGTCCACCCTCGCGACGACGCGACCAACCCGCTGCGCGGCGTGTTCGCAACCCGCTCCGCGGACCGCCCCAACCCGATCGGGCTGCACGACGTCGAGGTGCTCGAGCTGGAGGGAGACCGGATCCGGGTGAGCGGCCTCGAGGCGGTCGACGGCACGCCCGTGGTCGACCTGAAGCCGGTGCTCCGGGCGCGGTAGCGGCGGCCGCTCGGGGCGCTGCTACCTTGGACGCGTGGCCGGGGCCGCGGAGCGGGTGCGGCGGACTTTGCGCCGCTGAGACGGCACCCGCGGGTCGTATGGGCCGTCGCGGGGTGCGCCGGCCTACTGTCGCGGCGGTCGGGGCGGCGAACGCGTACGTCGTGCTGAGCACCAGCGACGAGGCCACAGACGAGGTCGTTGACGCGCCCCACGCCCAGGTCGCGCTGGTCTCGGGGGCGCTCGTCAGCGCCGACCGCCCGCTCGACGCGGTCGGCGAGCATGTTGCTCATCGTCCCGTTCGCGACGCGATCGTCGTCACCCAGGGCTTCCACATGCCCCGCGCCCTGTACCTGGCCGACCGCGCCGGGCTCGACGCGACCGGGGTCACCTCCGAGCTGCAGCCATACGGTCGCCAGCTCGCGCGCAGCGAGGTGCGCGAGGTCGCCTCGCGTGTGAAGGCTGTGGCCGACGCCACGCTCGACTCCGGCGTGGTGCTGGGGCCGCCCGTGCCGATCACCGGCGATGCGCGGGCGAGCTGGGGGCCCGAGCCGCCGCCGGGGACGCCGCCGTCGGGGGCCCCGCGCTGACCGCTCGATGAGTGCGTATCGGACCGAGCCGGACCGCAACAAGCACAGGGGCGCCGCGAAGGTCGCGCCCGAGGTCACCTACGAGCCGGTGGGCGGCGACCCGCTGACCCGGTCCGCCGCGATCAGGCTGAAGCGGCCCTGAGCTCGGGCAGCACGTCGCGAGCCAGCGCTCGCAGCGTCCCGAGCAGGAGTGTCTCGGCCTGGGCGCGGGTGGCGCGGCCGCGCAGCACCCACTCGCGGGCGAGGGTCTCGCCGGCACCGAGGAAGACGCGCAGGACGAGGCGGAGCTCATCCGAGGGCCGTTCGCCGCGGGCCTGGTTGGCGGCCATCCGGCCGACGATCCGGTCCCACATCGCGTCGACGATCGCGGCGGCGTCGGGGTCGCCACCGGCGCCGGCCTCGAACAGCGCCCGCCACACGTCGACGTCGCGCTCGAAGGCGTCCAGGAAGGCGCGGCAGTTGATCGCCATCACCTCGTCGAGCGAAAGGTCGCCGAGATCCGTGTGGATCGCCCCAGGGAGCGTCGACGTCAGCTCCGAGAGCACGGCGAGGAAGAGCTCGTGCCGCGAGCCGAAGTAGTGGTGGACGAGCCCCCGGGTCACCCCGGCCTCGGCGGCGACCGCCGTCGTCGAGGCCCCGGCGAGGCCGTCCCTGACCACGACCGCCCGCGCGGCGGCCAGGATCGCCGCCCGACGCTCGTCCGGCTGCAGCCGGGAGAACCGCGGCCGCACGTCCTCTTCGTGGCTTGTTGACATGGTGCCAACAAGATAGTACGCTGTCGCGCCGTCGGAAGCGGGAATCAAGGAGGAGAGATGAGACCCACCCGTATCGCGCTCGCGGCGATCACCGCGGCGGCTCTGACGCTGGCCCCCGTGGGGGCCGCGCACGCGAAGGCCAGTCAGTCCGAGCAGGACCCGAACGTCGTCGTCGTGATGACCGACGACCAGGACTTCCGCTCGATGCCCGTGATGCCTCAGACCCGCCGCCTGATCGGGCGCCGCGGGACGACCTTCGACACGAGCGTCGTCAACTACCCGCTTTGCTGCCCCTCGCGCGCCACCTTCCTGACCGGCGAGTACGCGCACAACCACGGCGTCCTGTGGAACAACTGGCCACAGGGCGGCTACTACAAGTTCGACGGCTCGGAGACCTTGCCGGTGTGGCTGCAGCGGGACGGGTACCGGACGATCCACATCGGCAAGTACCTGAACGAGTACGGGGAGCGAGACCCGTACGAGGTCCCGCCCGGCTGGGACGAGTGGCGCGGGAGCGTCGATCCGACGACGTACGACTACTTCGGCCAGACGATCAACAACAACGGCCGCTTGAAGACATACGGGCGGAAGCCGAAGGACTACTCGACCGACGTGTACGCGCGGCTCGCCAAGCAGGAGATCCGGAAGGCGGACCGGAAGGGCAAGCCGTTCTTCATGAACGTCGCGCCGAACGCCCCGCACACGGTCGCGGTCAGGGAGCGAGCGCTGAACGAGGGCTCCCCGGCGGTGCCCGCGCCGCGCGACGCCGACGCGTTCGCCGACGCGGAGCTGCCCCGGTACCCGGACTTCAACGAGGAGGACTTCAGCGACAAGACGACCACTCTGCAGTCCTACTTCCCGACGCAGCTGAGCGACTCGGAGATCGCGTCGCTGACCGAGCACTACCGGGGGCGGATGGGCTCGCTGCTCGCGGTCGACGACCTCGTCAAGGGCGTCGTCCACACGCTCAGGCAGACCGGGCAGCTCCACAACACCGTGATCGTGTTCACCTCAGACAACGGCTGGATCCTGGGCGAGCACCGCCTTCGCGACCCGTTCACGGAGGACGGGAAGCCGGCGGGCGTCAAGTACGTCCCGTTCGAGGGGTCCTCGCGCGTCCCGCTGATGATCGCGGGGCCTGGCTTCCCGGCGGGTCGCCACGTCAAGGGTGTGACGGTGAACGCCGACCTGGCGCCCACGATCGAGAAGATCACCGGCGCGCACCCGACGCTTCCCCAGGATGGGATCTCCCTCCGCAACGCGGCGCGCCATCCCGACGCGCTGAAGCGTCGCGGGGTGCTGCTCGAGACCGGCGACAACCCGCGCGGCCTGGCGACATACAAGTCGATCCGCACACGTCGCTACCGGTTCGACCTCCAGGACGACGGGCAGGCCGGCTTGTACGACCTGAAGCGGGATCCCTGGGAGATGGACAGCGTCGACGGCGATCCGCGCTACGCGCGGATCCAGGCGATCCTCGGCAGCAAGCTCGAAGCGCTCACGAAATGCAGCGGCCGGGACTGCCGCGAGGCGGGCGGGAGGCTGCCGAAGCCCGGGAGCTAGGCCTCCCTCATCAAACTCTCATCTACGCTGGTCATCCTCATCTCATGAGGGTGCTGGTGGTCGAGGACGAGGTGAAGATGGCCGCGCTGATCCAGCGCGGGCTGCGCGAGGATGGGATCTCGGTCGACGTCACCGAGCGCGGCGAGGACGCGCTGTGGATGGCCGGCTCGACCGAGTACGACGCGGTCGTCCTGGACGTGATGCTGCCCGGGATCGACGGATTCGAGACCTGCCGGCGGTTGCGCGCCGACGGAGTGTGGGCCCCGGTGCTGATGCTGACCGCGCGGGACGCCGTCGAGGACCGCGTCGCAGGCTTGGACGGCGGCGCCGACGACTACCTGACCAAGCCGTTCTCGTTCGCGGAGCTGCGGGCGCGGCTGCGGGCGCTCGCCCGGCGCGGCGCGGTGGAGCGGCCCGTGCTGCTCGAGGTCGGCGACCTGAAGCTGAGCCCCGCGACCCGCCAGGTGTGGCGCGGCGGCGCCGAGATCTCGTTGTCGGCGAAGGAGTTCGCGCTGCTCGAGGTGTTCATGCGCCGGCCCGGCGAGGTGCTCAGCCGCCTGCAGCTGCTCGAGCATGCGTGGGACTACGCGTACGAGAACCGGTCGAACGTCGTCGACGTGTACGTCCGCTACCTGCGCGAGAAGATCGACCGGCCGTTCGGCGCGAACAGCATCGAGACGGTGCGCGGCGCCGGATACCGGATGCGGAGCGCGGACTGACGATGGGGCGGCTCTCGATCCGCGCCAGGCTCACGATCGCGTTCGCGGCGGCGCTGTTCTGCGTGCTCGCCCTGGCCGGGCTGTTCGTCTACCTGCGGGTGTCGAACGGCTTGACCGACACGCTCAACGACGCGGTCAGGGCGCGCGCCCGCGACGTCGAGGACCTCCTGCAGCGCCACGACGACGAGCGGCCGGAGCTGTCGGGGGGGCTGTTCGCGGGCGAGGAGGGGTTCGCGCAGGTGCTCACCCCTGAGGGAAAGGTCGTCGCCTCGACGCTGAAGCCCGGGGTGGGCCCGGCGATCGACGCGGCGCAGGTCCGCAAGGCCTCCGAGTCGCACCTGCTCGTGACCCGCGACGTCCCCGGCCTCGACGCCGAGGCGCAGGTGTTCGCGGAACCGGCGAACACCTCGAGCGGCTCTTACGTGATCGTCTCCGGGGCCTCGACCGGGGATCGCAACGAGGCGCTGGCCGGAATCGTCGCCGCCTTCGCGATCGGCGCGCCGCTGGCACTGCTGATCGCGTCGGGGCTCGGCTACCTGCTGGCCACCCGAGCGCTGGCGCCGGTCGAGGCGATGCGGCGGCGGGCCGACGGGATAACGCTGGAGCGCAGCGGCGATCGGCTGCCGCTGCCTCGGGCCGAGGACGAGCTGCATCGCCTCGCCGAGACGCTGAACAGGATGCTCGATCGGATCGAGGCCTCGCTGGAGCGGCAGCGGGTGTTCGTCGCCGACGCCAGCCACGAGCTCCGCACTCCGCTCGCCGTCCTGCGCACCGAGCTGGAGCTCGCCGACCGCCCCGGCCGCTCCCGCGAGCAGCTCGCGGCGGCGCTGCGATCCGCCGCGGAGGAGGTGGAGCGGCTGTCGCGGCTCGCCGACGACCTGCTCGTCGTCGCCCGCTCCGATCAGGGGCGGCTGCCGATCCGCAGGGAGCGGGTGGCCGTCGGCGAGCTGGCCGGCAGGGTCGGTGAGCGCTTCGAGCGGCGCGCCGGCGAGCACGGCCGGGGGATCGTTGTAGACGCGCCGGCCGGGCTGACCGCAGAGCTGGACGTGCTCCGGGTCGAGCAGGCGCTCGGGAACCTCGTCGACAACGCCCTTCGCTACGGGGCGGGGGAGGTGCGGGTCTCCGCCCGCAGCGAGGACGGCGCGCTCGTCCTGGAGGTCGCCGACCAGGGGTCCGGCTTTCCCGGCGGCTTCGAGCACCAGGCCTTCGAGCGGTTCACGCGGGCCGAGGACGGGCGCACCACCGAGGGTGCCGGCCTCGGGCTCGCGATCGTCAGCGCAATCGCAGCCGCGCACGGCGGCGAGGCGACGATCGCAAGCTCAGAGGAGCCCGCGACCGCCGTCCGCCTTCGGGTTCCGGAAGCCTGAGCCGCGCCGGCTCAGCCGTCCTCGCTGCCCTCGGAGTCCCCGTCGTCGGGCTTGCCGCCCTGATCGTCGTCGCCGGCCGTTCCGAGCGACTTGAAGTCGGCGCCGACCTTCACATCGACCACCGATCCGTCAGGCCGCTTCACCTCGACCTCGTAGGCGCCGTTGCCGCCGTCGGCCCGCTCGGCCTCCTGAACGGTGCCGCCACCAGCGGCGTCGATCGCGCTCTGCTTCGCCTTCTCGGCGTCGGGGCCGGTGATCTGCTCCTCGGGGTCGCCCCCGACCGCGTAGGCGACGCCGATCCCGGCGGCCACGACCACGATCGCGAGGACCGCGGCACCGATCAGCTTCTGGGTCCGGTTCACTCGCATTCACCTCCGTTGCTTTGCGATCGAGCCCGGTGGATAGCGCCGCCCGATGAGCTGGAAATGAGAACGTGCGACGTGAGATCGTGATGCGATCTCGATCTCCAAGCGCGCCAAGCTAGTGATCGCGGCGGCCCTCGCCGGGGGGCTCGCGGTGGCGCTCGGCTTCGTCGTGGTCGATCGCGTGCTCCGCTCCGAGACCGAGAAGTTCCGCGGGATGGACCGGGCCTGTGGGGAGGCGGTCCGCGCGTCGACCCCGGCGCTGGTCCCGGCGCTGGTGCCTGCCTCGGCCGGTTCCGATCCGACCGCGAGCGTGCCCGCCGTCTCCCAGGTGCTGGGGCGGGCCGCCGGCGGAGAGCCGACGGTGGTCGAGACCAGCCCCGGGCTCGCGGAGGACGCGCTCCGCTACCAACCCGTGCTCCGGGTATCGAGCCTGGACCGGTTCTGGCCGGTGTCGGTGTCCGTGCTCGCCGCGCTCCACGAGCAGCAGCGACGCACTCAGCTGTTCGCCGGGGGCAGCGCCCGCGACCTCGACCTGGCGCGACTGCGGTCGGGCTCGGGTGACGACTACGTCGACTACCCCGCCGCCGTCGACCGCACGCAGCAGCAGTTCTGCGACGTCGCCGCGGCGCTCGGGATCCCGCCCGACGCAGTCGCCCGGTGGGCGTCGCTTCCGGCCGGGCTGAACCCGTACGCGTCGGCGCAGATCTACGTGCATCGCGCGGACGGGATCGGCTACCCCGGCCTGCCGGGCCGGTGGACCAGCCTCCAGTACTGGTTCTTCTACCCGTTCAACTACCTGCCGGCGGTCGTCGATCGCGACCGGATCGCGACCGACCCGCTGGGAGCGGTGAGGGCGGCGGCCGGCTTCCACGAGGGAGACTTCGAGCACGTCTCGGTGCTGCTCGACCCGCGCACAGGTCAGCCGCAGTACCTGCGGATGGCGCGGCACGGCGCCGGGGAGGCCGCCACCTTCCGGTGGGGAGACCCGCGGGTGAGCTGGGACGGGGAGCACCCGATCGTGGACGCCGCGCTCGGCAGCCACGCCACCTATGAGCACGCCTGCGTCCGGATCGCACGCCGCCCGCTCCCGGATTGGACCGCATGCGAGCCCGGCCTGTTCACCTTCGCGGCGCCGGGCACCCCGCTGGTCGACCTCGACACGGTGCCGTGGTCGTGCTGGCCGGGCAGGTTCGGCCAGCGCGGTCCGAGCGCGGCGTCCGAGGTCCTGCACTACGCGGTCGGTGGGCCGCAGGCGCCGCTGCGCCAGGACGAGAACGGGCGGCAGGCCTGCTGAGCAGGCCCGCCGCCGCTCCCACCGTCTCGCTACAGGTTCTCCAGCGTCACGGGGGCAGACCCGCTCGGGGCCTCGGGGACGCTCGATCCCTGGTTGCCGCCCTGACCGGAGCCGCCCTGCTGGGGCGCGCCCGGCATCGGCGCACCCTGGGGCGCACCGCCCGGCATCGGCGCACCCTGGGGCGCACCGCCCGGCATCGGCGGCCGCTCGCCGTTCACGAACGCCTTCACGTGCTCCTCGAGCGAGTCGAGGATCTCGTCGCGCTGCGCGTCGTCGAGCTTGCCGTCCTCGACCGCCTGGTCGAGCTTGCCGGTCGCGTCGTCGACCAGCGCCTTGCGGAGGCCGTCCGCTGACTTGCCCTCGGCCTCGGCGACCTCGCCGGGCGTGGAGCCGTCCTCGAGCTCGGTCTGGAGATCGTCCACGCTGATCCCGATGTAGTCGGCCGCCGCCTCGAGCGGCGGGCCGCCGGGGCCACAGCGGCCGTCCGGCCCACCCGGGCCGCCAGGAGACATCTGGCCCTGCGGGGTCCCGCCCTGCGCGGCGGCGCCGGGTGCGACCCCCGGGGCGGCCTGCGACGAGTTGCCCTCGTCGCCCTGGGTCGCCGCGTACGCGACGCCCCCACCGACGACGCCGACGGCGACCACGGCGAGGGTCGCAACCGTGCCGCGTCCGATCCTGAATCGATCCATCCTCTGTTCTCCTTCCATGGTGTGTCGTGGCTCGCGTTGTGCGGAGCACGCTCGATCAAACGGCACCGCGCTCAGAGCCCGCTGATGGGAGTCTGGGAGCTCCCTGGGAGTCGGTCTCTAGGTCACCGGCGTGCCGCGGTAGCACCCGATCGTGTACGGGAACTCGTCCGTGGCGACGTAGTGGTAGATCCGCTTCCGCTTCCCGCCGATCTTCACCTTGCTGGTCGTCCCGTGGCAGGCGTCCAGGTCGCTGTCTCGGAGGTACTTGCCGCCCTTGCCCCGCGGGCCGTAGATCGGGAAGCCGTCCAGCGCCCACCCGATCCGCTTCGACGAATGGTCCTCGGGCCCGGTGTCGAGGCACGAGGGCAGCGCGTGATAGTGGTAGGTGCTGCTCCGGTCGGGGTGTCCCCCGCAGCTGTCCTGAATCTCGTGCGCCGCGGCGTCGTCGCCGGTGGCATCGACCGCGTTGTACAGCGCCACGCCCGAGTCGAGCACGCCAACCGGGCCCATGTTCGCGCACGAGGCATGACTCGCCTTCCTCGGCTGCGCCGGGAGCTCGATCGAGTACTCGTGCTCGCCGATCGAGTTCGGGTTCGGGTCGTAGCGGGCCGCGTCGTCGCTCTGCTGCACGGGGAACTTGCCGGTCGCGTGGCTGGGAAGCCCGTTCCCGCTCAGCAGTCGCTCCTTCCCGACTCGCTTCACCGAAACGCGGGCGTTCGGCCACTCGACCTCGCCGTCGACGGTCGGCTTCGCCGTCATGTCCCAGCGCTCGCCGCTGATCCACGGTCCGGTCACCGGGGAGCTCCCATTGAACTGCTGGCACGCGTACACGTACCCGCGGCGCGGCCCGCTGGTCGTCGTATGGCCGTCGCCGAGCTTCAGGTTGGTGAGATCGAGACCGCCCGATCCCGACGTGTTCCCCCCCGCGCTCCCGACCAGCGCCACCGCGCCGGCAAGCGACGCTGCACGCGGGGACCGCGCCGGGTTCGGAGTCGTGCCTTGCTGTTGTGTCTCATCGGCTCCTCCATCCTTGGCAACCCCCTCGGGGTGTTGATCTGAGGGCGACCGTAGGCGCGCAACCTGGGAGCGGGCTGGGAGCGGGCTGGGAGCTGCATGCGAGCCGCCTAGCCCGGTCGAGGCGCCCGCGGGAGCCGCAGCGTAAAGGTGGCGCCCTCTCCCGCCCGCGAGTCCAGCTCGACCCTGCCGCCGTGCGCCTCGGCCACAGCTGCGACGATCGCGAGGCCGAGGCCGGCGCCGCCCGCCTCGCGCGAGCGCGACGGGTCCGTACGGAAGAAGCGCTCGAACACGCGGTCACGGTCGGCGGGCTGGATCCCGGGCCCGCTGTCGACGACCGCGACCCGCACCTCGCCGGCATCCTCCCTCACCCTCACCTCCACCGGCGCCCCGGCCGGAGTGTGCACCCGCGCGTTGGCGAGCAGGTTGCCGACCGCCTGGCGCAGTTTCGCCTCGTCGCCGACGAGCACCGCCGGCCCGTCGGCCTCGACCGCGATCGGGCGGTCGGGCTCGATCGCCCGAGCGTCATCGGCGGTGTCCCGCACGATCCGGGTGATGTCGACCTCGGCGCGCTGCAGCGGCTGCTGCTGGTCGAGCCGGGCGAGCGTCAACAGGTCCTCGACCAGCCTCCCGACCCGCTCTGACTCGGCCTCGATCCGGCCGATCGCGCGGTCGAGCGAGGGGCCGGCGGGCAGGCCGCCCTTCCGGTACAGCTCCGCGTACCCGCGGATCGCCGCCACCGGGGTGCGGAGCTCGTGGGAGGCGTCGGCAACGAACCGCTTCAGCCGCGCCTGGCTCGCCTCGCGGGCCGCGAAAGCCTGCTCCAGCCGGCCGAGCATCTCGTTCAGGGCGCGGGCGAGCCGACCGAGCTCTGTCTCGTCGTCGGCATGCTCCACCCGGCGCGATAGATCGCCGGCGGCGATCTCCCCCGCCGTGTCGATCATCCGATCCACGGGGCGCAACCCGCGGCGGATCAAGAGCCACGAGGCGACGCCCCCCGCGGCCAGCACCGCCGCCGCGGTGATCAGCACGATCGTGAGCAGGCGCGAGGTCGAGTCCTGGACGTCGGCGAGCGAGCCGGCGACGATCCTGGTCCGTCCCCCCTCGACGGGCCTGGCGGTGGCCCGATACTCGAGCGAGCCGTTGGTCGCCGGGAGGTCGACGATCCCGGTGAGAAGCTCTCTCCCGTCGGGGCTGTCGGGGGCGGGGACCTCGGGAAGCGGCTCGGGATCGTCCGGAAAGCCGGCCGGCACGGCGTCCCTGACCTGTCCCCGCCGCGACACCAGCAGCTCGGCGGTATCCCTGTAGGGCGCCTGCCGACCGTCCGCGAGAGCTGCATCCGGAGGGTGCGGCGCACCGGGCGGGACCGCGGCGGAGCCGGGCGGAAGCGGGACCGGCGGCCGATCCGCGATCGCCCGGACGCGATCGTCGATCCGGCTCACCATCGAGTCCCGCGCCGCGGTCACCGCGACCGTCCCGAGCACGGCGGTTGCGACGGCGAGCAGCGCCACCACCGCGAGCGCCAGCCGCGCCTTGATCGTCATCGGCTCAGCTCCCGGGGGCGCGCACCGCGTATCCGACCCCGCGGACGGTGTGGATCAGCTTCGGGTCGGCAGCGTCGAGCTTGCGGCGCAGATAGCTGATGTATGTCTCCACCACCGAGCCGTCGCCGCCGAAGTCGTACTGCCACACGTGCTCGAGGATCTGGGCCTTCGACATCACGATCCCCTCGTTGACGAGCAGGTAGCGAAGCAGCCTGAACTCGGTCGGTGACAGCTCCACCTCGCGATCGCCCCGCCACACGCGGTGCGCCTCGACGTCCATCGCGAGGTCGGCGCAGCGCAGCACCCCGTCGCGGTCCGCCCGCCCCAGGCTGCGGCGGAGGATCGCCTGGATCCGGAAGTTGAGCTCCTCGAGGCTGAACGGCTTCGTCATGTAGTCGTCGCCGCCGCGGGTGAACCCCGTTCGCAGGTCGGCGGGATCGTCGCGCGCCGTCAGGAAGACCACCGGCACCTCGACGCCGTCGCGACGGAGCCGCCTGCACACCTCGAAGCCGTCCAGGTCCGGCAGGTTGACGTCGAGGACGAGCAGGTCGGGCTCGGTGTCTGTCGCGATCCGGAGCGCGTCGGCGCCGTTGCGGGCGGCCTCCACGTCGTACCCGGCGAACCGCAGCGCCTCCTTCAGCAGGTCGACCAGCGACTGCTCGTCGTCGACGACGAGCAGTCGCGCCGGCCCACCGTCGGGGCGGCGAACGGCGGTGTCGGACTCGTTCATCGGCCGCCAGCCTAGGCGAGCAAGCTTTGAGTTCCCTGTGAGAAGCCTGGGACCAACGGGGCCAGCCCGTTCCAGTACCCTGCGGCTCCGGAGGGCACGTGGGGTACTTGATCAAGGCGATCCTGGGCGCGGCGCTGTTCATCGGCGGCGTCGTGCTCTTCAACGTGAAGCTGATCGGGCTGCTCGAGGTCGGGACCTGCGCATCGGGCAACCAGCCGTTCGTGGTCGCCCGAGAGTGCCCGTCGGGCATCGGCACGGACATCCTGCTGATGTCGGCGGCGATCATCGGCGGGCTGTTCGGAGCGGCGCTGTTCGCGTTTCGCGGCGACCCGCCCTGGGCGAGCGGACGAGACAACGTGCTCGGCGGCTTCTCGTGGGGCACGCTCGCGTGGGGGATCTTCTTCGCGGGCAGCGGCGCGGTGATCCTGCTCGACTCGCTCACCGACGACTCGCTCCCGAGCGACGGCAAGCTCGGGGGGACGATCGTCGGAATCACCTTCGTGGTGATGGGCGTGCCCGCCCTGCTTTTCGCGGCGTGGATGGTCGCGACCAACATCGCCGACCGTGACGAGGGTCCCGCACCCGCAACCGGGTCGACCGGCGGCCTCGGCGGCTACTCGCCATCCGCCCTCTCGAACGCCGGCAGCGGCCTCACCTGGGCCGCAGGGGCAGGCTCGGTCCAGAGCGGCCGCGGGACCGGAGCCTCGATCTCTCAGCTGGAGCGGCTGCAGCAGCTTCGCGACAACGGCGTGATCACGGAGAAGGAGTTCGAGCGCGAGAAGGCGAAGATCCTGTCGGGGTGATGGGCGCCGACGAGGTGACAGCCGCGATCGAGGCCGACGGGTACGCGGTCGCCAGCATCGACGGGATCGGCGAGGGCTACGGGTTCCGGAAGGTGCGGCGAGAGCTTGGGGTGACGGCGTTCGGCGTGAACGCGGTGGTGCTACCGCCCGGGTACGAGTCGGGGCGCCACTTCCACGACGAGCAGGAGGAGCTCTACCTCGTCCACCGCGGCAGGATCGAGTTCGAGTTCGGGGACGGGGCCACGCACGTGCTCGGTGAGGGCGGGATGGCGCGCGTCGACCCCGGCACCGTGCGCAAGATGAAGAACGTGGGCGAGGGCGATGCGGTGTACTTCGTCGTCGGCGGCAAGGACGGCTACGTCGGCCGCGACGGCCGCGCGCCCGACGACGAGGACAACCCTCGCGGTCCGGGCCTCTCCGGGCCGCCGGGCGCCGCATAGGCCGCCCGCGGACGATCGCCGCGCTCGGGTCGCCGGCTGGTTTTTCGTAAGGTGCGAGACGATGGCGACGCCCGGAAACGGCTCCTCGTCGGACGTGCCGCGGTCGGACACCAAGGAGCGGATCTCCCTGGCGGCCGAGTCCGCCGCGCAGGCCGCCGAGGAGCGCTCGATGGAGGAGATCCTCGCGCTCGAGAAGGACGTGGAGCGGGCGCGGGCCGAGGCAGACGGGCTTCGGAAGCAGCTCGCGACAGCTGAGCGACGCGGCGCCGATGCCGACGCGACGACGGCCGAGCGCCCCGCGGTCGAACCGGGAACCGCGGCCGAAGACCCCAGGGCCGCCGCGGCGAGCTGGCTGCGGGGGCAGATGAACGCGATCCGAGCCGAAGCGGAGGAGGAGGCCCGAGCCGAGCTGATCGAGGCCCGCCGCGAGGCGGAGCGGCAGATCGCGGCGGCGAACGCCGAGGCGCGCACCGGCCGGGCGGAGCACGACCCTGCAGTCGAGGGCGAAGCCAGAGAGGCGATCGAGGCCGCCGGCCCGATCGAGGGGCTCGACGATGCCCTGCGCCGGATCGAGGACGCGGAGATCCGGGCGACCGCGGCGAAGCGAGCCCAGGCCGAGGCCGAGCAGCAGCTCCGAGCGGAGGCCGATCGCCGGGTCGCGGAGGAGACCGAGGAGCTTCGACGCGAGCTCGAGATGCTGCGGGCCGACGTCGAGGATCGTGTCCGCGAGGCGGAGGACCGGGGCCGGGTCGCCGCCGAGCAGCGTGACCGGGCGGAGATCGAGCAGCGGGTCAAAGCCGGCACCGAGCAGGAGCGGGCGGCGCTCGAAGAGCGTGCCCTGCAATCGGCCGGCACGACCCTCCAGCAGGTCACCGAGCGCGTCCGCGCCGAGCTCGACGCGGAGCGGGCCGACGAGGTCGAGCAGGCTCGCGCCGCCGCCGACCAGCGGGCGACGCGGGAGATCGAGGCCGCCCGATCGGCGGTCGAGGAGCGGTATGCCTCCGAGCTCGAGGCTCGCGATCGCGAGCTCGAGAAGCAGCGCCTCGCCAAGACCGAGCTGATCGAGAGCTCGGACCGCCGGCTGGCCGAGATCGAGGCGCAGGCGAAGGCGGCAGCGGAGCGAGTGGGCGTGGCAGAGCACCTGCTCGCCGGGGAGACCGAGCGGCTTCGCGCCGATGCCGATCAACGCGTGCATCGCAAGACCGAGCAGGCTCGAGCCGACGCGGAGCGCACCGCCGCCGAGACGGAGGCCGAGCTCCGGGCCGAGCTGGAGCGGATGCGGGAAGCGTCCGAGCGGCTCGGAGCGGAGGCCGCGCGGCGCCAGCGCGAGGCTGTGGATGCAGCCCGCTCGGAGGCGGAGCAGGCATCATCCGAGCTCGCGACCGAGCTGCGCAGCGAACGCGCGGACCGCTCCGCGGCGCTCGCCGCCGCCGAGCAGCGCGCGCAGGGTGCCGAGGAGCGCGCTCGCGCCGCACAGGCGGCACTCGCCGCCGGCCGCGCGGAGGCGCGATCCAAGGCAGCGGAGTGGCTTCGCAACCAGACCAGCGCGATTCGCCGCGAGGCCGAGCGCGAGATCCGCCAGGAGATCCGCGGCGCCGTGCACCAGGCGGAGGAGCGTGCCGCGACCTCGGTGGAGCGCCGCCACGAAGCGCAGGTCGCGCAGGTCAGAGCGGAGGAGGAGAGCCGTCACCGGCGCGAGCTCACGGAGGCCGTGAAGCAGGCCGGGCAGGCGGCCGCAGCGAGCGCGAGCGAGCGCGAGCGAGCCGCAGCGGCGCGCGCCACCGAGCTCGAGGCCGAGCTGGAGGCGACCAGGCGGCAGCTGCAGGAGGCGGTGCAGCAATCTGACGCCGCCGCCCGCCGGGTCGCCGAGGTCGAGGAGGCTGCGCGCCGGGAGCTGGAGCGCGAGCGCGAGTCTCGGTTCCGCGAGATCGAGGGACGGATCGGTGCCGTGACGGAGCGGGCCGCCGGCGCCGAGCACAGCGCCCGCACGACCGCGATCTCGGACACCCACGAGTGGAGCGCCGTCGAGTCCGACCCGGCCCAGAAGGCCGAGATCGAGGTGGAGCGCGAGGAGCTCGAGATCGAGGTCTCGGAGGGCCCCGCGCGAACGCGGCTCAGCCTCGGCGAGGCGTCGTTCGTGGAGCTGCGCGAGGCCGGCCTGTCGGTGAGCCAGGTGAAGCGGGTGATCGAGTACCGGGAGCGCACCGGGGGCTTCGCGTCACTCGACGAGCTCGCCACGCTGCCCGGCTTCCCGCCCGCCCAGGTCGCGGACCTGCAGGCGCGGGTGGATCCCTAACCTCGCTCAGATCGACCAGTACCCGCGGACCCGCTCCAGGTGCCGGTCCGCCGGCTCGCGGGGGGCCGCGCGGGGCGGCCGCGAGTCCGCCAGGGCCCGGAGGGTCGCGGCGACAGAGCCGGCGAGCGCGTCGGGCGCGTAGCCGCCCTCGAGGCAGACGAGCACCGGCGCGCCCAGCTCCGCGCCGAGGTCGCGGATCGTTGCGGACATGTCCGCGTACGCTCCCTCGTCGAGCATGCACTGTGCGAGCGGGTCGGCGCGGTGCGCGTCGTAGCCCGCCGAGATCAGGATCAGGCCGGGTGCATGCGAGCGAGCGATCGGCGCGACCACGTGCTGGACCAGGGAGAGGAACTCGTCCGGGCCGGCGCCGGGCGGAACCGGGAGGTTGACGGTGTAGCCCTCCCCCTCCTCCGTGCCGACGTCGTCGGGATCGCCACTGCCCGGGTACAGCGGGCTCTGGTGGATGCTGACGTAGACGACCTCCGCCGAGGCCGCGAAGATCTCCTCGGTCCCGTTGCCGTGGTGGACGTCCCAGTCGAGGATCAGCGCTCGCTCCGCCGCGCCCGAGTCGATCGCGTGCGCCGCGGCGACGGCCGCATTGTTGAACAGGCAGAAGCCCATCGCGCGGGCGGTCTCGGCGTGGTGGCCCGGCGGCCGCGTCCCGCAGAACGCGAATCGCTCGCCGTCGGCCGCGAGCAGGTCGACACCGTGGACGGCTCCCCCGGCCGCGTGCAGCGCGGCGTCCCACGAAGCCTCGACCACGACCGTGTCCATGTCGATCATCCCGCCGCCGCGCTTGCACAGCTCCTCGATCGCGAGCACGTGGGCGGGGCTGTGAACCCGCTCGATCTGCTCACGCGAGGCGGCCGGCGCCTCGACCACCTCGAGTCCCGGCCAGCCGTCCGCGTCCAGCTCCGTCTCGATCGCCCGAAGCCTCCCGGCGTTCTCCGGATGGCCGCCCGTGTCGTGCAGGAACGACGAGGGATGGCGAAGGTACAGGCCCACGCCTGTACCGTAACCGCGCCGTGGGCGCGACTACTCAGATCGGCGGGTACGACGTCGCGATAATCGGTGGGGGCGCGGCCGGCCTGTACACGGCGCTCGTCGCGGCCGATCGCGGCGCGGCGGTGGCGGTCGCGTCCCGCAAGCCGCTGTCCGGCAGCGCCAGCTTCTGGGCCCAGGGCGGGCTGGCCGCGGCGCTCGCCCCGGACGACTCGGTGGAACGACACGTCGAGGACACGCTCGACGCCGGCCGCGCCGCATGCAGGCGCTCCGCGGTCGAGGTGCTGGCCCGAGAGTCGCCGGGGGCCGTTGCCGATCTGGAGCGGCTCGGCGTTCAGTTCGATCGCGATCCCGACGGCGAGCTGGCGCTGGGGCTCGAGGGCGGCCACTCGGCGCGGCGGATCGTGCACGCCGGCGGCAGCCAGACCGGCGTCGCGCTCACCCGCCGGCTCGCGGAGCTGGTCGACGCCCACCCGGGGGTGGAGGCGATCGAGGAGACCTCTGCGGTGGCGCTGTGGAGCGATGGCGCCCGCTGCATCGGGATGCTCACCGACCGGGGGGGCCTGAGGGCGGGCGCGACCGTGCTCGCCACCGGCGGCGCCGCCGCGCTGTGGGAGCGGACCACCAACCCGCGCGGAGCGATCGGCGCAGGCTCGGTGCTCGCCCATGAGGCGGGTGCGAAGCTCGCCGACCTGGAGCTGTGCCAGTTCCACCCCACCGCGCTGGCGATGCCCGGCCACCCCCGCGACGGGGCGCTGCTCACCGAGGCGATTCGCGGCGAGGGGGCGACCCTGCTCGACGCGTCAGGGGAGCGGTTCACGGACGAGCTCGCCCCGCGCGACCAGGTGACCGCGGCGATTCTCGACCGGATCGACGCCGACGGCACCGGGTTCGTCCGGCTCGACATGCGCGAAGTCGACCCGGACGGGTTCCCGAACGTGGTCGCGATGCTCGCCGAGGCCGGGATCGACCCGACCCGCGAGCCCGTACCGGTCGCCCCCGCAGCCCACTACCTGGTCGGCGGCGTCGCCACCGACCTCGACGGGCGCACCGACGTCGCCGGGCTGTACGCCGTCGGGGAGTGCGCGTGCACCGGACTGCATGGCGCCAACCGGCTCGCGTCGAACTCGCTCAGCGAGTGCTTCGTGTTCGGCGCTCGTGCCGCCGTGGCAGCCGCCGGCGCGCCGCCCCAGCCCGACTCGATCCCGATCCCCGACGTGCGCTTCCAGCCCCCCACGGTGGAGACCCGCGCCGCGCTGTGGCTGAACGGAGGGCCCCGGCGCGAGGCCGACGAGCTGGAGCGCCTGCTCGACGACCCTTACCCGCTCACTCGCCTGATCGCCGCGTCCGCGCTGGCCCGTCGCGAGAGCCGCGGCGTGCACCGCCGCACGGACTTCCCCGAGACCGACCAGGGACTCGACGGAGTCCACTTCCTGTGCGACCCCGACGGCGGGGTGCGGGAGGAAACGTGGGAGTGAGCGACGCCTCGAACAGGTACCGAGACCACCTGCGCGCCGCGGTCGCGAGGAGCGCCGCGCCGTACGGCTACACCCTGACGATCTGGACGTCGGGGGCGGTCACGATCCACGCCCACGGGATCCCCACCACCGTCGACGCGCTGCTCTTCCTCGCGGGTGCGGTGGCCGGGTTCGCGGCCGTCGGCGCCGCTGCGCACGGCAGCCCGGCCCAGCTCCTGCACGCCCCCGAGGACGTTCGCGTGCGCCTGTGGGGCGGGTTCCACGTTCCCTCGGTCGGCTTCGCGATCGGAGCCGTCGCGATCGTCACCGCCCTCGTCCACGACGTTCTCGTGTGGCCGCTGGTCGGGTTCGCCGCGACGAGCATCTACCTGCTCGTGATCGCGGCGCAGTTCACGATCGCGGAGTCGCGGGAGCGCTAACTCGCCGGAATCGGCTCGACGAGAGACGGACCGGCACGCGATGATGCACGAGCGATGAAGCACCTCTACCTGCTCCGGCACGCGAAGTCGAGCTGGGACGACGAGGGGCTGTCCGACGTCGAGCGGCCGCTCGCCCCCCGCGGCGAGAAGGCTTCGGCGGCGATCGGCAAGCACCTCCGCAAGCACGGCGTCGCGCCGGAGCTGATCCTGTGCTCCCCGTCCGTGCGCACCCGGGAGACGCTCGACCGGATCGGGCTGGACGAGTCGGAGATTCGCTTCGAGGACGCGATCTACGAGGCGACTGCGGGCGAGCTCGTCGAGGTCCTGCACGGCGTCACGCCCGGGATCGAGTCGGTGATGCTGATCGGCCACAACCCCGGGATCGAGCGGCTCGCGATCACCCTCGCCCGGGGAGGGGACGGCGCCGGCCTGGAGCGGCTCGCTCGCAAGTACCCGACGGCCGCGCTCGCCACGCTCACCTTCTACGGAAGCTGGGCGGAGCTGGGGCCGGACGACGCCGAGCTGGCGTCGTTCGTCACCCCGAAGCAGCTTTCGTAGCAGCGCGTGCGTGCAGCCCGGCGCCTAGCAGCGCCGTGAGCTCGTTCGTGATCACGTGCACCGGTACCTCCGCGAGCATCTCCGACATCCGGCCCTTGGCCAGGAAGGCGCGCATGAACCCGCCCTCCCGGAGCCGATCGAGGATGTGCGGGGGGATCCCGCCGCCCAGGTACACGCCGCCCAGCGCCAGCACCGTCACCGCCAGGTTGCCGGCCTGGGCGCCGTAGATCGCAACCATCAGGTCGAGCGCATCGGAGCACACCGCATCGCGACGATCCAGACCCGCCCGGGAGATCGCCGCCCCTCCGGCCGCGGCGATCTCGTCCGCGAGCCACTCGGGCTCGGGCTCGCCGGAGCGATCGCGCATGAACGCGTACACCTCCGGCAGCGCCATCCCGGAGCACACACGCTCCACGCTCACGTGCCCGTGCTTCACGGCGACCCATCCCCGCAGCCCCCACTCGAGCTCGGACTGGGCCGCGAAGTCGGCGTGGCCGCCCTCGCTCGCGTGGACCTGCTGCCCGCCGACCCCGAACGTCACCACCGCGTCGCCGAGCCCCGTCCCGGCCGAGATCAGCGCCACGTTCGCACCCGGCTCCGCCTTCGCGTCGTTCAGGGTTACGAGGTCGTCGTCGCCGAGCGCACCGATCCCCCACGCGTTGGCGACCAGGTCGTTGATCACCGACACCCTCGCCGGATCGAGCTGCAGCGCCCCAGCGAGCTCTCGGGCGTCGACCGGCCAGGCGAGGTTGACCGCCTCGGTGCGGCCGTCCTCGACAGGCCCCGCGACGCCGATCGAGGCCGCGCTCACCGGCTCGGGGTGCGCCGCGCGGAATGCGCCTACCACCTCGGGCAGCCCGTCGCGGTCGGCGCTCGGGTAGATCTCGACCGCGACCGGGTCACGCTGTCCCTCGTCGAACAGCGCCAGGCGGGCGTGGGTCCCACCCACGTCACCAGCCAAGATCATTGCCCGCGACGTGCTCCGCTTCGCGTCCGCCGTCGCGGGGTCACTGCTGGCACACCCACCGCTACTTCGCCGGCGCGCGACCTGACCGGTAGCGGCGGATCAGCGCGTTCGTGGATGAGTCGTGATCGAGCTCCGGCTCGTCGTCGGCCTCGAGCTGGGGGATGATCCGCTTCGCCAGCACCTTGCCCAGCTCCACCCCCCACTGGTCGAAGGAGTCGATCCCCCACACGGTGCCCTGGGTGAAGACGCTGTGCTCGTACAGCGCGACGAGGCTCCCGAGCGTGCGGGGGGTGAGGATGTCGGCGAGGATCGTGTTCGAGGGCCGGTTCCCCTCCATCACCCGGTGCGGGACGACGTCGTCGGGCGTTCCCTCCTCGCGCACCTGCTCCGGCGTCTTCCCGAATGCGAGCGCCTCGGTCTGGGCGAACACGTTCGACATCAGCAGGTCATGGTGCTCTCCGAGCGGGTTCAGCCCCTTGTTGAAGCCGATGAAGTCGCACGGGATCAGCCGCGTCCCCTGGTGGATCAGCTGGTAGAAGGAGTGCTGGCCGTTGGTTCCGGGTTCGCCCCAGTAGATCGCCCCGGTGTCGTAGTCGACGTGGGTGCCGTCGCGGGTGACGTGCTTGCCGTTCGACTCCATCGTGAGCTGCTGCAGGTAGGCGGGGAAGCGCTTCAGGTACTGGTCGTAGGGCAGCACCGCGACGGTCTGGGCGCCGAAGAAGTCCCCGTACCAGACGGCGAGCAGCCCCATCAGCCCCGGCAGGTTGGTCGCCGTCGGCGTGTGCAGGAAGTGCTCGTCGATCGCGTGGAAACCGGCCAGCATCTCGCCGAACGCCTTGGGCCCGATCGCGAGCATCGTCGACAGCCCGATCGCTGAGTCCATCGAGTACCGGCCCCCGACCCACTCCCAGAACCCGAACATGTTGTCCGTGTCGATCCCGAACTCCGAGACCCCGTCCGCGTTCGTCGACACCGCGACGAAGTGCTTCGCGATCGCGGAGGTGTCGCCGCCGAGCCCGTCCAGCGCCCACTGGCGGGCCGTGTGGGCGTTGGTCATCGTCTCCAGCGTCGTGAACGTCTTCGAGGAGACGATGAACAGGGTCTCCTCCGGCGACAGGTCGCGCGTGCACTCGACGAAGTCGGTCGCGTCCACGTTGGAGACGAACCTGAACGTCATCTCGCGCTGGGAGTAGTGCTTGAGCGCCTCGTAGGCCATCACCGGGCCGAGGTCCGAGCCCCCGATCCCGATGTTGATCACGTTCCGGATCGGCTTCCCGGTGTGCCCCTTCCACTCGCCGCCACGCACCTTGTCCGCGAACGCGCCCATCCGGTCGAGCACCTCGTGCACCTGCTTGACGACGTCCTCGCCGTCGACGACGAGGGAGCGGTCGCGCGGCATCCGCAGCGCCACGTGCAGCACTGCGCGGTCCTCGGACAGGTTGATGTGCTCGCCGCGGAACATCGCCTCGCGGCGCTCCGCCAGCCCCGACTCCTCCGCGAGCTTGACGAGCAGGGCGATCGTCTCGTCCGTGATCCGGTTCTTGGAGTAGTCGAGGTACAGCCCCGCTCCCTCTGCGGTGAGCTTCTCACCGCGGCTCGGATCGGCGCTGAAGAGGTCTCGGAGGTGCTGCCCCTCGACCTGCCTGTAGTGGGCCTCCAGCTCCGCCCAGGCGGAGCGCTGGCGAAGCGGGACGACCTGGGAGACCGCCACGCCCCTACGCCGCCAGCTTCTCGCTCTTCGAGGAGATCGTCCCGAGCAGCTCGCTCCAGGAGTCGTCGAACGACTTCTTTCCCTCCTCCTGGAGCTGCGCCGCGAGCTCATCGACGTCGACCCCGGCGTCACCGAAGCTCGACAGCACCTGCTCGCAGTCGCCGCCGTCGGCCGGCAGCGGGTCGCGGACCCGGCCGTGCTCGGCGAACGCGGCGAGCGTCTTGTCGGGCATCGTGTTGACGGTCTGCGGCGCCGCGAGCGCCTCCACGTACAGGACGTCGGAGGCGTCGGGGTCCTTGGTGCCCGTGCTCGCGAACAGAAGCCGCTGCGGCTGCGCACCCTCGTTCGCGAGCCGCTGCCACCGCTCCGAGTCGAGCAGGTTCCGGTACTCGCGATATGTCCGCATCCCGATCGCGATCCCGAGCTTGTCGCGGAGCTCGTCGGGGGCCCGGTCGATCACGGCCTTGTCCCAGCGGCTCACGAACAGCGACGCGACCGAGTGCACCGCCGGATCCTTGCCGTCGGCGATCCGCCGCTCGAGCCCGCGCAGGTACGCCTCGGCGGCGCCGAGGTAGTGCTCGGCCGAGAACAGCAGCGTCACGTTCACCGGCGTCCCGGAGTAGATCGACTCCTCGATCGCGGTCCGCCCGGCGTCGGTCCCGGGGATCTTGATCAGCATGTTGTCGGCCGACCGCGACCACAGATCGGCGACCTGCTCGATCGTCTTCGGCGCGTCATCGGCCAGCAGCGGCGAGACCTCGAGCGAGACCCGGCCGTCGACGCCGCCGGTGCGCTGGTTGATCGGCCCGAACATCTCCGCGGCGCGGCGCAGGTCGGCGAGCGCGAGCTCGAAGAAGAGCTGCTCGCCCGCCATCCCCTTGCCCTGCAGCTCGGTGATCTGATCGTCGTACGCGCTCCCCGAGCCGATCGCGTTGTCGAAGATCGTCGGGTTCGAGGTGAGGCCGGTGACGTCGAGCTCGTCGATGTAGCGCTGCAGGGTGCCGTCGTCGAGCATCGTCCTGGTGATGTTGTCGATCCACAGGCTCTGGCCGAGCTCGTGGAGATCGCCGGTCGGGGTCATCAGTCGCCTCCTCGTGTTCGCTCGAGCACCTCGCGGGCGGTCTCGACCACCTTCTCCGGCGTGAACCCGAACTTGGTCATTACGTCCTTCAGCGGCGCCGAGGAGCCGAACGTGTGCATCCCGATCGCGGCGCCCTGCGGCCCGACGTAGCGGTCCCAGCCGATCGTAGAGCCCTCCTCGATCGATACCCGCGCGACGACGCTCGAGGGGAGCACGCTCTCTCGGTACGCCTCGCTCTGCTGGTCGAACAGGTACCAGGACGGGAGGCTGACGACGCGCGCCTTGACGCCGTCCGAGGTCAGAGTCTCGTGTGCCTGCAGCGCCAGCGACACCTCGCTGCCGGTGGCGATCAGGATCAGCTCCGGCTGCGAGCCCTCGGCGTCGGCGATCACGTAGCCGCCCTTCAGCAGGCCCTCGGCGGGCGCGTACGTGGAGCGATCGATGATCGGGACGCCCTGGCGGGTGAGCACGAGCGCCACCGGCCCGTGGGTGCGGTCGACCGCGAGACGCCACGCCTCGGTCGCCTCGTTCGCGTCGGCCGGACGGATCACGTTCAGCCCGGGGATCGCCCGCAGCCCGACGAGATGCTCGACCGGCTGGTGCGTGGGGCCATCCTCGCCGAGCCCGATCGAGTCGTGCGTGAAGATGTGGATCACCGGCAGCTCCATCAGGGCGGACAGCCGGATCGCGGGCTTCGCGTAGTCCGAGAAGGTGAGGTAGGTCGACCACAGCGGTCGCAGCTTCGAGAGCGAGAGCCCGTTCGAGATCGCCGCCGACTCGTGCTCGCGGATCCCGAGGTGGAGCTGGCGCCCGTTCCGCATCCCCGGCTCGAAGTCGCCGTCCGATTCCCCCTTCAGCCGCACGTTGGTCGAGTCGGTGAGATCAGCGGAGCCGGCGATCATCCACGGGATCCGGGCCGCGACCGCGTTCTGCGCCTCGTTCGAGGCCTTCCGCGTGGCGAGCCCCGCCGTCGGCCGGGTCGAAGCTGGGGAGGTCGGCGTCCCACCCGTCGGGCAGCCCCCGCTTCTGCATCTGCTCGATCTGGGCGGCAGCTCCGGGGCTCGGACCGGTAGGCCTCGAGCAGGGTCTCCCACTCGCCCCGGGCCCGGTCGCCGCGGGCGCCGATCCCGTCCGCAAAGTGGTCGTAGACGCCGTCGGGGACGAGGAACTGCGCGTCCTCGGGCCACCCGTAGGCGCGCTTGGTCTCCTTCACCTCCTCGGCGCCGAGCGGCGAGCCGTGCACCTTGGCGGTGTCCTGGAGGTGGGGCGAGCCGTATCCGATGTGGCTGTCGACGATGATCAGGGTCGGGGCGTCGTGCTCGTCGTGGAACTTCTCGTAGGCGCGGGTGAGCAGGTCCATGTCGTTCGCGTCCCCGACTCGGGTGACGTCCCAGCCGTACCCCATGAACCGGGCCGCCACGTCGTCGTCATAGGCGAGTGCTGTCTCTCCGTCGATCGTGATGTGGTTGTTGTCGTAGATCCAGCACAGGTTGTCGAGCCGCTGGTGCCCTGCGATCGAGGCCGCCTCGTTGGACACCCCCTCCATCAGGCACCCGTCGCCGCAGATCGCGTACACGTTGAAGTCGAACATCTCGAACCCGGGGCGGTTGAAGTGCGCGCCCATCCACTTGCTCGCGATCGCCATCCCAACCGAGGTGGCGACGCCCTGGCCGAGCGGCCCGGTGGTCGTCTCGACGCCGGAGGTCCACCGGTACTCCGGGTGCCCGGGGGTGCGCGAGCCGAGCTGGCGAAAGCGCTCGACGTCCTCGAGCGGGACCGCGGCGTCTCCGACCGTCTCATAGTCGGGGTCGACCGCCTGCACCTTGGTGAGGTGGAGCAGCGAGTACAGCAGCATCGAGGCGTGCCCGTTGGAGAGCACGAACCGGTCGCGGTTGGGCCAGATCGGGTTGCGGGGATCGAACCGCAGGAAGCGCTGCCACAGCGTGTAGGCGGCCGGCGCCATCCCCATCACCGCGCCCGGGTGGCCCGACTGGGCCTTCTCGATCGCGTCGATGCTGAGCGTGCGAATCGTCGTCACGCAGAGCGTGTCGAGGTCGGTCTTGGGTGCCGCTTCTACTGCCATATCCCTCGCGATCGCATCCTAACCTCCGCTCCACGCTAGCCGTTAACGCCGTGTGGCCATAGATTCCCCGCTGTGGAGGACCCGAACTCGAAGCCGAGAAGGCGGCGGCCGCGAAGGCGGCGGCGGCGCTGGTCGAGGACGGGACCCTGGTCGGGCTCGGGACCGGCTCGACCGTTGCCCACCTGCTCCCGGCGCTGGCCGCTCGGAAGCTGTCGATCCGGTGCGTTGCGACCTCGCCGCGCACGGAGGAGGCGGCGTGCGGGCTCGGGATCGAGCTGGAGCCGTTCGGGACGATCGACCGGTTCGAGATCGGGATCGACGGCGCCGACCAGGTGGCGCCCGGCGGTTGGCTCGTGAAAGGAGGCGGCGGGGCCCACACCCGCGAGAAGATCGTCGCCGCCGCCGCCGACCGGTTCGTGGTGATCGCCGACTCGACGAAGCCGGTCGACGCCCTGCACCCCCCGGTGCCGCTGGAGCTGCAGCCGTTCGGGCTGCGGTCCACCCTGCGGGCGCTCGGCGAGGTCCGGATCCGCGACTGGCCCCCCTCCCCTGACGGCGGGGTGATCGCCGACTACATGGGGGAGGTCGGCGACCCGGCAGAGCTTGCGGAGCGGTTCGAGTCGGTACCCGGGGTGGCGCAGCACGGCCTGTTCCCACCGGCGCTCACCGCCGAGGCGCTGATCGCGCGTGGCGATATGGTCGAGCGGCTGTCCTACTAGCGCACCGGCCACCGGTGCAGGAGGAGGTCCACGATGCTCGTCTTCTTCAGCGGCCGCCGGCTCAGGCCGGGAACATTCGACCAGTTCCGGGAGGCGTGGATGCCCGAGGGCGAGAAGCTCCCCGAGGGAACCGTGACGATCTACCACGCCCGCAACGTGAAGGACGAGAACGAGGTGATCTCGTTCGGGATCTTCGACATCGGCCCCGACCAGCTCGACGCCGTCCGCGGCGAGGAGCCGGACGAGCTGAAGCGCCAGGACGCGATGGCCCAGTTCATCTCGGACATCCCGCTCGAGGGTGTCTACGAGGTGGTCGAGGAGATCAAGCCCTAGGGGCTAACCGGCCGCGGCCCGGTCGGTGACGACGATCGCGTTCGGAGCGTCGACCCGGCCCGCCGGGATCGAGGGGTCGCCCGCGAGCAGCTCCTCGACGGGGACCTTCTTGTCCTCACCCGCAACCAGATACATGATCTGGCGGACATCGGCTAGCGCCGGATAGGTGAGCGTCATCCGGCGGCGTCCCTGGTACTCACCGCCGGTGAGCGCGACGAGCCTGTCGGTCACCTCCAGCACCGGGTCACCGGGTACGAGGGAGGCCGTGTGCCCGTCGGGCCCGATCCCGAGGTGGGCGAACGTCGATGCGGCTTCGGAAGCACGGCCTCGTACCGGACCGCCGCAGCCTCCAGGTCGTGCTCGGTGACGGGCATCGGCCGCATGCGCTCCGAAGCGGCCGCCGGGAGGCTTTCGCGCATGTGGGTCAGGTTGCGGTCGTCGTCGCCGTCGGGCGCGACTCGCTCGTCGACCTGGAACAGGTCGATGTGGTCCCAGTCGAGGTCGTGGTCGTCGAGCGCCCTGAACATCGGGTAAGGCGTGTGGCCGCCGCTGATCGCCAGCGAGAAGCGACCGGTCTCCGCGATCGCCGTGCGCGCGGCGTCCGCGATCATCTCGGCACCCGCGAGCGCGGCCGCCTCGGCGTCCGCGACGCCTCTCTCCCTCAGTCCTTCTTCTCCTCGTGGCCGCCGAACTGGTAGCGCATCGCGGACAGCGCCTTGTCGGCGAAGTCGTCGAGGCCGCGAGAGCTGAACCGCGAGTACAGGGCCGAGCTCAGCACGGGCACAGGGACGCCCTCGTCGATCGCCGCGATCGACGTCCACCGGCCCTCGCCGGAGTCGGATACGCGGCCCTCGAAGTCGGACAGGTCGGGCGACTGCTGCAACGCCTGCGCGGTCAGGTCGAGCAGCCACGAGCCGATCACGCTCCCGCGCCGCCACACCTCGGCGACCTCGGGGATGTCGAGGTCGTACATGTAGTACTCGGGCTGCTCGAGCGGCGCCGTCTCGGCGTCGGCCTCGCGCGTGTGCTCGCCGACGTCGGCGCTCGCGAGCACGTTCAGCCCCTCGGCGTACGCAGCCATCACTCCGTACTCGATCCCGTTGTGGACCATCTTCACGAAGTGGCCGGCGCCGCTGGGCCGCAGTGCAGGTACCCGTTCTCGGACGGCGTCGGGTCGCCGGTGCGGCCGGGCGTGCGCTCAGCCTGGTCCACGCCGGGGGCGAGCGTCGCGAAGATCGGATCGAGCCGCTGCACGGAGCCGTCGGGCCTCCGATCATCAGGCAGTACCCGCGGTCGAGGCCGTGGACGCCGCCGCTGGTCCCGCAGTCGATGTAGTCGATCCCCTTCTCCCCCACCGCCGCCGAGCGGCGCATGTCGTCCCGGTAGTAGGAGTTGCCGCCATCGATGATCGCGTCGCCCTTCGCGAGCCGGCTGGAGAGCTCCTTCACGGTGCTCTCGGTGATCTCGCCGGCAGGCACCATCATCCACGCTGCCCGGGGGGCATCGAGCTTGGAGACGAAGTCATCGAAAGAGTCCGCCCCGGTGGCGCCCTCGCCGGCGAGCTCCTTGACGGCGTCGGGGTCGACGTCGTACACGACGCAATCGTGCCCGTCGCGCATCAGGCGCCTCACCATGTTGGCGCCCATCCGTCCGAGTCCGACCATTCCGAGCTGCATCGCGCGGCATCCTAATACCCAATCGACTTAGGAGTTAGTCTCCCGACCCGAAAGTGGCGGCGACCGCGGACATCCTCGTCATCTTCGGGATCAGCGGCGACCTCGCCAAGAAGATGACCTTCAAGTCGCTCTACCGGATGGAGCGGCGCGAGGAGGTCTCCTGCTCGATCGTGGGCGTCGCGATCAACGACTGGAGCGACGAGGACCTCCGCAACCACGCCACCGAGTCGATCCGCAACGAGATCGACGACGTCGACGAGAAGATCCTCGACCGGCTGCTGGCGCGGCTCTCGTACGTTGCGGGGGACTACTCGAAGGACGAGACCTACGAGGCCGTGAAGGGGAAGATGGGTGACGCCAAGAGCCCCGTCTTCTATCTGGAGATCCCGCCCTCCCTGTTCTCGCTAGTGATCCACCAGCTCGGCAAGGCGAGCCTGGCCGACGGGGCGAGGGTGGTGATCGAGAAGCCCTTCGGCCACGACCTGGCGTCGGCGAAGGCGCTCAACGACGACCTCCACCAGGTCCTGGACGAGTCGCAGATGATGCGGATCGACCACTTCCTCGGCAAGGAGCCGGTGATGGACATCACCTACCTCCGGTTCGCGAACTCGGTGATGGAGCCGATCTGGAACCGGGCCTACGTCGACTCGGTGCTGATCACGCTGGCCGAGGACCTGGACGTCTCCGATCGCGGCTCGTTCTACGACCCGGTCGGGGCGCTCCGCGACGTGGTCCAGAACCACCTGATGCAGGTGCTTGCGCTGGTCGCGATGGAGCCGCCCTCGGGCGGCTCGCATGTCGACGCGATCCGCAGCCGCAAGATCGACCTCTTCCGCTCGATCCCGGACGCCGATCCGAGCCTGTACGTCCGGGGGCAGTACGACGGCTACCGCGACGTCGAGGGCGTGGCGAAGGACTCCACCACGGAGACGTACGTGGCGCTCCGGCTCGAGATCGACAACTGGCGATGGTCCGGGGTCCCGTTCTTCATCCGGGCCGGCAAGGCGCTGCCGGAGAAGGCTGGCGAGGTGCGTGTGGTGTTCAAGGAGCCGCCCCGGCTCGGGATCGGGGGCGGGATCAGGCCGGACCCGAACGAGTTCGTGCTCCGGATCGAGCCCGATGCCGGCGCCCTGTTCGGATTGCTCGCCAAGAAAGGCGGGGAGGACGCGCTCCACCGTGTCCACCTCGACCTGCTGTTCGGGCAACAGGTCGGCGACCAGCCGGAGCCGTACGAGCGCCTGCTTCGGGACGCGCTGACGGGCAACCCCGAGCTGTTCCCGACCCAGGAGGCGATCGAGGAGACGTGGAGGATCGTGCAGCCGCTGCTCGACGACCCGGGCGAGGTGCACCCGTACGAACAAGGGACATGGGGACCGGAGCGGGCCAGCCACATGCTGCACGGCCACGGCGGCTGGCGTGAGCCCTGGCTGCCCAAGTAGCCGGCGCTGAACGAGCCACGCAGAGGCCCTGAGCTGAAGCGCTCGGTCGGCGTCATGTCGCTGTTCGCTACGGCGTATGGAAACGTCGGGTCGTCGATCTACTACGCGCTCGGGCTGGTCGCGGCCCACGCACTCGGACTGACGCCGCTCGTCTTCCTGTTCGCCGGGGGCCTGTTCCTGCTGACCGCGAAGACGTATGCCGAGGGGGCGACGATGTTCCCCGAGGCCGGCGGTTCCTCCTCGTTCGCGCGCCACGCGTTCAACGAGGTGGTCTCGTTCGTCGCGGGTTGGGCGCTGATGCTCGATTACGTGATCACGATCGCGATCAGCGCCTTCTTCGTCCCCCACTACCTGGGAGGCGTGGCCGCGATCGACTTCCTCGCCGAGTCCCCGTACGACGTGATCACCGGCGTGGCGGTCGTGGCAGTGCTGGCGGCGATCAACGTCAAGGGCCTGGGCCGGTCGGCCGCGATCAACGCCGGGCTGGCCCTGCTCGACATCGCCACCCAGGCGGCGATCATCGGGCTGGGCGCGGTCATGGCGCTTAGCCCCGACCAGCTCGTCGACCAGGTCCACCTCGGCGTGGCGCCGACGTGGTCGGAGCTGATCTTCGCGATCTCGATCTCGATGGTCGCCTACACCGGGATCGAGACGATCGCGAACATGGCCCAGGAGGAGCGCGACCCCGGCCGCGACGTCCCGCGGGCGGCGAACGGCGTCGTCGCGGCGGTGATCGGGCTCTACCTCGGGATCACGGTGATCTCGCTCTCGGCGCTCCCGGTGACCGAGCACGCGAACGGCGAGTACGTGACGCAGCTCGGGACGAAGTTCGAGGACGACCCGATACTCGGGATCGTGTCGGCGCTCGACCTCGGGTTCTTCGCGCCGGTCGCGAAGGCGTACGTCGGGATCCTCGCCGGGACGATTCTGTTCATCGCGGCGAACGCGGGTCTGATCGGGATCTCGCGGCTGTCGTGGTCGCTCGCGGACCACCACCAGCTTCCGGGAGCGTTCGCGCGGCTGTACGGGTCGGGGCGGACGCCGATGGTGGCGATCGTCTTCTTCGGGATCCTGGCGAGCATCCTGATCCTGCCGGGACAGGCGACCTTCCTAGGCAACCTGTACAGCTTCGGCGCGCTGCTCTCATTCACGATCGCGCACGTCTCGCTGGTGGCGCTGCGATACCGCCAACCCGACCGTGAGCGGCCCTATCGGGCGCCGCTGAACGTGCGGATCCGGGGCCGTCGGGTGTCGCTGACCGCGATCGTCGGCGCGATCGGCACATTCGGGGCGTGGGTGTCGCTGATCGTGCTGCACGCGCCCGCCCGCTACGTGGGGATCGGGTGGATGGCGGTCGGCCTGATCGGATACCTGGCCTACCGCCGCCGGCTCGGCGTCGATCCGCGGGCCCTGCACCGGCGCGGTCTCGACCAGCCCGACCACCTGCCGCCGTTCACGCGCGAGCTGCGGTGGCGAGGCGGGCAACCAGCGCCGCCGAGCTACTGAATGTCTGCCGCCACGTGATCCGGATCACCCGGGTAGCCGGCGGCAGCCACACGTGCGTCACGGCTGCGGTCGACGTCAATTCCGCTCGAATCCTCCGCGCCGAGGGGAGGGGTTGCCAGAGCGGGCCGGCAGAGCGGTAGAGCGGGTGCAGGTACGCCCGCGCCGCGCCGGCGAGACCTACTGCGAATCGAACAGAAGCGACGCCCCCACGGCGCCGCCGTAGTCCCCGAGCGCGGCGACGTGCATCGCCGGCGGGTTGTCGTCGACGAACAGGTGCTTGCGCATCCGCTCCGCGATCCGCTCCACGTACGGGGCGCCGAACCGCGACCCCAGGCCTCCGCCGATCACGACGGCCTCCACGTCGAGCAGATTGACCGCCGAGGCGATCCCGGCAGCGAGCGCCTTGATCGCGCGGTCGATCAGCTGCTCGGCCATCTTGTCCTCGTGCTCGATCGCCCGCGCCCAGATCCCGCTGGTGAGCCGGTCGCGGTCCTTCTTCCTCATGATCTTGAACAGGTCCGTCTTCTCGCCCTTCTTCTGTCGCTTGCGGGCCTCAATCTCCATCGCGGCGCGGCCGGAATAGGCCTCCAGGCACCCGCGGCGCCCGCAGGTGCACCGAGCGCCGCCGCGGCGGACGACCATGTGCCCGATCTCGCCGGCGGCGCCGCGCCCGTCCCACTGCCTGTCGTCGAGGATGACGCCGCCGCCGACGCCGGTTCCCCACCACACCCCGAGCAGGGAGTCGTAGGGCTTCCCGGCGCCGAGCTTGAACTCGGCGTTGACCGCGACCGACACGTCGTTGCCCACCTTCACCGGCGCACCGAGCACGTTCGAGAGGCTTTCGGCGAGCGGGAAGGAGCCCTCCCACCCGGGCAGGTTGCGGGCGCTGGCGACGGCTCCGGTTCCCTCGTCCACGTCTCCGGGGGAGCCGACGCCGATCCCATCCAGCTTCCCAGTCTCCAGGTTCGCGGCGGCGGCAGCCTCCTGCATCGCCTTCGCCATCGCCGCCGCCACGTCGCTGGGGCCGCCCTCGGTCGGGGTCGGGTGGCGGGACTCGCCGACGACGTCCGCGCCGTCGCCGATCACAGCCGCCTGGATCTTCGTCCCGCCCAAGTCGATGCCGCCGCGCACGGGACGCGAGTCTACTTCTACTCGGCTTCGATGCCCTCCGGCTCGCCCCCCGTGACCCGCGCGACCAGCTCCGCCGCCCGTGGCACGATCTCGGGCGGAAGCCAATGCCCGGCGTCGGTCTCGACATAGGTGACGTCGAGGCCGCCGTCGCGGAGCAGCTCCGCGGCGGCCCGCCCGAACCCAACCTCGATGATCGGGTCCGAGGCGCCGTGGTGAATCAGCACCGGAAGCTCCCCCCGGCCGCCTAGCGCCGGGCTCCATCCCTCGACCGTCGGGACGAACCCGCTCAGCGCGATGATCGCCGCCGGTGACGGCCGGCCCTCGCCGAGCCCGACGGCGTACGACATCACGGCGCCCATCGAGAAGCCCCCGAGCACGGTCCCGTCCCACCCGATCCCGCGGTCGGCAAGCGCGCCGTCGGCGAACTCGGTGAGCAGCCGGTAGCTGTCGCGGAACGTGGCGGGGTCGGGAAAGCCGACCCGGGGGACGACGTACCAGTGCCGTCCTCCCGGCGGTATCCCGGTCAACGGCGCTCCGGGCGTCAGGCCCAGCAGTCGCCGCTCCGGGTCGAGCACGTCGAGCAGGTCGTACAGGTCGCGCTCGTCGGTGCCGCGACCGTGGTTCAGGATCAGCGCACCTTCGGGCTCGCCCGCCGGCTCGCGGACGAGGTGGTCGAGCGGCATCGAGGTGCTAGCTCCGCGCGGCGGCGTCGCGCGGATTGGTGATCGGAGTCAGGATCGGCTCGATCTGGTCGCGCATGTGCTCCAGGAAGGGGGGCAGCGCCAGCTCCTCCCCGAGCCTGCCGGGGTCCTCGTCGACCGCGAACCCGGGACCGATAGTGGCGATCTCGAACAGGACGCCGGACGGCTCGCGGAAGTAGATCGAGCGGAAGTAGAACCGGTCGATGACCGGGGTCGGGTCGAGCCCGGCGCCCGCAGCGCGCTCGCGCCACGCCTCGTGCTCGTCGGCGATCGACGCCCATGCGACGTGGTGGACGCTGCCGGCGCCCTGCAGGCCCGGCGCCGACGGTGCGGCGTCGTACAGGTACAGGCCCCCGCGCGAGCCGCCACGCGCCTCCCACCCCCCCTCGACCGGCTCGAACTCGAGCGCCTGCTCGAACGGCTCCCGGCTCCGCTCCGGGTCGGCGGTGAATGCGCGGACTGCGTCAAAGCCCTGCAGCGCCACCTCCGACGGGATCTCGGGGTGGTCGGCGATCAGCGCCTGGTCGGCGACCGTGGACACGATCAGCTCGTGGTCGAGGCCCTCGAAGTCGGAGAACCGGAGCGAGTCGCCGTCGCGCTCTGACTCGTATCCGGCGCCCTTCAGCCGCTCGGCCCAGAACTCGAGCGCCTCCTCCGAGGCGACGCGCCACACGATCCGGTGCACCATCCCCGTCCCGGGGCGGCCCTTCGGCGTGCCCGGAAACTCGAAGAAGGTCAGGTCCGAGCCCGGGTCGCCGTCCTCGTCGGCGTAGAACAGGTGGTAGACGGAGGGCTGGTCCTGGTTCACCGTCTTCTTCACCAGCCGCAGCCCCAGCAGCCCGGCGTAGAAGTCGACGTTGCGCTGCGCTTCCGCCGTGATGCAGGTGATGTGGTGGATGCCCTCGAGCTTCACCCGCAGGCAGGATAGAGCCTGGCGCCGGCCCGCTAGCCGGGAGCGCCGTCCACCGCGAGTGCCGCGTTCGAGTACCGCCGGTCGCCGGTCACCTCCGGCCCGAACCACTCCGGTGAGTCGAAGTCCCGGCTCTCTTGCTCGGAGGGGAACTCGACCTCGGCGGTGACGAGGCCGTCGAGATCACCCGCGTACACGTCGACCTCGATCGTTGGCCCGCCGACGTCCAGGTAGTGGCGCACCTTCTCGACCCGGCGGCCCTCGGTAAGCGGCCACAGCTCCGCGAACTGCTCGTCGGTGAGATCGACCTCGACCTCGTCGCGCTGTAGGCCGCTGCCGCGCTTCGCGGTGAGCACCGGCCCGCCGCCCTTGCGCCGCACGCGGACCTCGACGTCCTCGCCGATCGCCACGTAGCCCTGCTCGATCTCCTCCCGGCGTGCCTCGTCGAGCTGATCCGGCCGCCCGGCGACGAGGAACTTCCGCTCGATCTCGACGCGCATCCCTAGTCCGCGTCCTCGAGCGCGGCGATCGCCGCGCCGCGCCCGTTCAGAGCGATCACCGAGGCGCCGGGATGGGTGGACGCACCGCACATGTAGAAACCCTCGATCGGCGTCCGCCACTCCAGCCGCCGGTCCCACATCTGGTCGGGCGTCGCCTCGCCGTGGAAGATGTTGCCGCCGGTCATCCCGATCCGCGCCTCGATGTCCGGCGAGCCGAGCACGTCGATCTGCTCGACGCACTCGTGCACGTCCGGCGCGAACTCGGCGATCGCGTCGAGCACCAGCCCCCCGATCTCCCCGCGGCGGCCGTCCCAGTCCCCGTCGGCTAGCTCGTACGGCCCGTACTGGCAGAAGGCGCTCATCGTGTGCCTGCCGGGCGGCGCCACGGAGGAGTCGTGCGGGGTCTGGAAGTACAGCTCGCAGAATCCGATCGCCGGCTCACCCCGCGCGCACGCCTCGAACGCGTCCTGAAGCGCATCGACGCCCGCGGAGATCGCGATCATCGACCGCGTCACGTCGAGCTCGCCCGCCGCGGTGAACGTCGGCAGCCGGGTCAATCCCATGTTCACCTTCACGACCGGCGATCGGACCCGCCACTGGTCGATCCGCTCGCGGTACGCGGCGGGCACCGACTCAGGATCGAGCATCTCGAGAGCACGCTTCGGGTCGGCGTTGCAGAGCACCACCGGCGCCGACAGCCTGTCCCCCGCCTCCGTCTCGACTCCCTCGCCGGGGAGGATTCGGGCGACCGGGACGCCGGCCGCGATCGTCGCGCCCGCCTCGCTCGCCGCCTCCGCGATCGCGAACGAGATCCGGCCCATTCCCCCGATCACAAAGCCCCAGTCCGAGCCGTGCCCGTCGAGATCGCCCTGCGCGTGCATCAGCCTGATCGCCGCGGTCCCGGGATCGCGTGGGCCGGCGTAGGCCCCGATCACCCCCTGGCCGCAGAGGGCGTCCTTGAGCCGCGGGTCGGACACGTAGCGGTCGATCGTCTCCGCGATCGGCTCCTCGAACACCACCGAGATCATCTCGTCGTCGCCGAGCAGCTGCTCTATCTCGTCGCGGCTCGGGGAGGGTTGCTTCCACAGGTCGCCGCGCGGCCCGTGGCGAAGCCGCCGCCGGATCCGGTCAAACAGATCGTCGTACGCGAGCGCTCCGCGGATGTCGTCCTGGGCGAACCCGTTCTCCCGCATGTGGGCGGCGGTCCGGTCGGGATCGCCGAACGCGGCGTAGGAGGTCCCGTCCGGGAACGGGCACCATGAGTTCGGGTCCGGGATCACGACCTCGTAGCCGCGACGGCGCAAACCGAGCTCCTCGACCACCACGCCGTCGAGCAGGCCGACCACGTACGCGCACGGGCTGACGATGTACCTGGGGTCGTCGAAAGGCTGCTCCAGCGTGCACGCGCCGCCGACCCGCTCCCGTCGCTCCAGCACCAGCACCGACCATCCGGCCCGCGCCAGGTAGGCGGCCGCGGTGAGGCCGTTGTGCCCGGCCCCGACCACGATCGCGTCCCACTCGCGCCCCGCGAGCTCCGAGATCGGCGCGGGCAGCCCGACCCGCCCCAGCTCCGCGTTCACGTCCATGCCGGCGGACCGTACCGCTCCGATAGGTTGACCGACGGATGCCCCCGGCGGCCTTCAAGACCGAGGATCTGACCAAGTTCTACGGCGCCGCGCGCGGGATCGAGGCGCTTGATCTGGAGGTGGGGCGTGGCGAGGTGTTCGGCTTCCTGGGTCCGAACGGAGCCGGGAAGACGACCACGATCCGGCTCCTGCTCGACCTGATCCGTCCCACCCGCGGCCGCGCCCTGATCGCGGACCTCGACGCCCGCCGTGACGGGCTCGAGGTTCGCCGCCGGTCCGGGTATCTCCCCGGCGAGCTCAATCTGCCGCCGAAGCACACCGGGCGCCGGTGGCTGTCCTACATCGCGAGGCTCCGCGAGATGCCCGACGCCCGGGAGGCCGATCGGCTCGCGGAGCGGCTCGGGCTCGATCTGGAGCGCCGGATCGACGAGCTCTCGAAGGGCAACAAGGAGAAGATCGGGGTGGTCGCGGCCTTCATGCACGACCCCGAGCTGCTGATCCTGGACGAGCCCACCAGCGGCCTCGACCCGCTCCGCCAGCGAGACGTCCGCGAGATGATCCGCGAGCGCGCCGCCGCCGGCCGGACGGTCTTCCTGTCCTCGCACGAGCTGGATCAGGTCGAGCAGGTCGCGGACCGCGTGGCGATCATCAAGGACGGCCGGCTGATCGCGGTCGAGGAGATCGCCGCGTTGCAGCGCCGCGCCGTGCGCCGGGTGGAGGTCCGGCTGGCGCAGGGGTCTGCGATCGAGGGCCTGGACCGCGTCGAAGGCGTCACCCACGTCGAGACCGGTGAGGGCGTCGTCCGGCTCCGCGTGGAGGGCCGGATGGACGCGCTCGTGAAGGAGCTCGCCCGTCACCCCGTCGAGACGCTGACCAGCGAGACGCCCGACCTGGACGAGATCTTCCTGGGCTACTACGGGGAGTCGGATGCGCGCTGAGGTGATCGCCGAGACGCTCCGCGAGAGGCGGCGCTCGATCGTCTGGTGGGCGCTCGGTCTGACGGCGCTCGTAGCCGTGACGGTGGCGTTCTATCCCTCGATCCGCGACGACACGGCCCTGTCGGACTACTCGAAGGATCTGCCCGATGCGCTGCGGGGGCTGTTCGCGGGCGGCGAGACCGACCTCGTCAGCGCTCCCGGGTATCTGAACAGCCAGATCTTCGCGCTGATCGCGCCGGTGATCATGCTGATCTTCGCGATCGGGATCGGCGCCGCAGGGATCGCCGGCGAGGAGGAGCGCGGCACCCTCGACCTGCTGCTCGCCCAGCCGCTGGGGAGGGTCGAGTTCGTGCTCGCCCGCGCGGTCTCGCTGACCGCGCTCGTCGCCGTGCTGACCGCCGTCCTGTTCGTCGCGGTCGCGGTCGGATCGGAGCTGGTCGACCTGCAGATCAGCCTCGGCGACCTCGCGGCCGGGTCGGCGAGCGTGGGGCTGCTCGGTCTGCCGCTCGGGATGGTGGCGCTGGCGGTCGGCGCATGGTGGCCGGGACGCGCACGCGCGATCGCGGTGGCGGCCGGGATCGCGATTGCGGCGTGGATGCTGGACGGGCTCGGCCAGGCCGTCCACGCGCTGGAGCCGTGGCGGCCGCTGTCCCCGTACTACCAGGCACTTGGAACCCATCCGCTCACGGACGGCCCGCCGTGGGGCTCGTGGGCGCTGCTCGCCGGGCTCGCCGCTATGCTCGCCGCCGCGGCGTGCGCCGGGCTGCAGCGGCGCGACATCCGCCAATGAGCGGATCGGCGATGCTGCTCGGGGTCGACGTCGGAGGCACGTTCACGGATGCGGTCGTGTACGACGGCGACCGCGTCCACACGGCGAAGGCGCCGACGACTCCGGACGACCAGTCGCGCGGCGTGATCGCCGCGGTGGACGAGGTGCTCGCTCGTGCGGGCACCGATCCGACCCGGCTCGACGCGTTCGCGCACGGGATGACGGTGGGCACGAACGCGCTGCTCGAGGAGCGTGGCGCCCGGACCGCGCTGATCGGGACCGAGGGGTTCACCGACCTGCTCGAGATCGGTCGCCAGAGCCGACCGAGCCTGTACCACCCGTGCCAGCCGAAGCCGGCGCCGCTCGCGCCCCCCGAGCTGTGCTTCGGGGCGCGCGAGCGGATCGGCCCGGAGGGGGAGATCGAGCCGCTCGACGAGGATTCGCTCGCCGAGGTGGTGGCGGGGACACGGGAGGCCGGGGTCGAGTCGGTCGCGATCTGCCTGCTGTTCTCCTACCTGAACCCCGCCCACGAGGCCGCGATCGCCGCCCGGGTGCGTGAGGAGCTGCCCGGCGTGCACGTGTCCGCGTCGCACGAGGTGCTGCCGCAGTTCCGCGAGTACGAGCGGTGCTCGACGACGGTGATCGACGCCTACCTGTCGCCGCTGCTCGGCCGCTACCTGGGCCGACTCGCGGAGGCGGCGCGCGAGCGGGGGCTGCCGGATCCGCTCGTGATGCAGTCGTCGGGCGGGGTGGCGCCGCTGCAGGAGGCGGCGCGGGGCGGCGCATGGAGCGTACTCTCCGGGCCGGCCGGCGGCGCGGTCGGCGCGGGCCTGCTGGCGCGGGTGTGCGGAGACGGGAACGCGCTCGGATTCGACATGGGCGGGACCTCGTGCGATGTGTGCGTCGTCGAGGGCGGTGAGCTGCGGCGAACGGCCTCCCGCGAGATCGAGGGACGCGTGCTGCAGCTGCCGATGGTCGACGTGCACACGGTCGGGGCCGGCGGAGGCTCGGTCGGCTGGCGCGACTCCGGCGGCGCGCTGCGGGCCGGGCCGCGGTCCGCCGGCGCCGACCCCGGCCCTGCCTGCTACGGGCGCGGCGGCTCCGAGCCGACCGTCACCGACGCCAACCTCGTGCTCGGGTACCTCGCCGCGGACTCGACCCTCGCCGGCGGTGTCGAGCTGGACCTCGACGCCGCCCGGGCCGCGGTCGCCCGCCTCGCCGCCGAGCTCGAACTCGACGAGCTTGCGACCGCCGAGGGGATCGTCCGGGTGGCGAACCAGGAGATGATTCGGGCGCTGCGCGTGATGACCGTGGAGAGAGGCGTCGACCCGCGCGGGTTCGCGCTGCTCCCGTTCGGCGGCGCCGGCCCGATGCACGCCGCGGCGCTCGCCGAGGAGCTCGAGATCGACCGGATCCTGTGCCCGCGAGCGAGCGGCGTGCTGTCGGCGCTCGGGATGATCGCCTCCGAGCGCCGCCGGGACACCGCGCGAACCGTGCTGCTTGCCGGCCCGGAGCTGACCGCGGACCGAATTGCGGGCGAGGTCGACGCGCTGCGCGACTCGCTCGGGGCGGGGCTCGATCAGGCGGAGCCGGTGATCACATACGACCTCCGCTACCGCGGCCAGTCCTTCGAGCTCTCGATCCCCGGTCCCTCCGATCCCGATCCCGCCGAGCTCGCCGGTCGATTCGGTGCCGCGCACGAGGCGCGGTACGGGTACAGGGAGCCGGGCGGCACGGTCGAGCTCGTCAACATCCGACTGGCGCTGGTGGTCGCGGGGAGCGAGCCCCACCCGGTGGCGGCGCCGTCCGGCCGCCTCGACGAGGGGAAGCGACGCGCCCGGTTCGGCGGCGAGTGGGTGGAGACCCGGGTCCTCCGGGGCGAGCCGGCTGCCGGGGCGGCCGCCGCCGGGCCGTGCGTGTTCGAGCTCCCTGAGGCGACGCTCGTGGTGCCGCCGGGGTGGGCGGCCGAGGTAGACGAGCACGGGACGATCGCGGCGTGGGGGGAACCGAGGTGAGCGAGCCGCTCGACCCGGTCACGCTGCAGGTCCTGGTCGGCGCCCTGCGAGCCGCATGCGACGAGATGGGCGCGGTGCTGATCCGCGCCGCCCACTCGGTGAACATCAAGGAGCGCCACGACTGCTCCACGGCGCTGTTCGACGCCGGCGGCGAGCTCGTCATGCAGGCGGAGCACATCCCCGTGCACCTCGGCTCGATGCCCGACGCGGTGCAGGCGGTGGTCGACGAGCAGCATCGCCCCGAGCGCCACTGGATCCTGAACGACCCGTATCGCGGCGGCACCCACCTCCCGGACGTCACCCTGATCACCCCGGTGTTCGCGTCCGGGGCGGGCGCGCCGATCGGTTTCGCGGCGAGCCGCGCCCATCACGCCGACATCGGCGGCCCCACGCCGGGCGGGATGCCCGTCGACTCGACCAGGCTCGCGCAGGAGGGAATCGTGATCCCGCCCACGCCAATCGACGGACCCGACGAGCTCGACGCGTTCGCGGCGCGGATGCGCAAGCCGGCCGAGCGGCGCGCCGACCTGCTCGCGCAGCGGGCCGCGAACCTGATCGGAGCGAGGAGGCTCGGTGAGCTCGCCGCCCGGCAGGGCGTGGAGCCGGTGGTCGCCGGGATGGGCGAGATCCTCGACTACACCGAGCGGCGCACGCGAGCCGCGATCTCGGATCTCCCGGACGGCCGCCACCAGGCGAGCGACGTGCTCGAGGACGACCGCCACGGCGGCGAGCTACGGCTCGCCGTGTGCGCCGAGATCGAGGGCGACCGGCTCCGGCTCGACTTCTCCGGGACCGACCCGGAGACGGAGGGCAACCTGAACTGCCCGCTGTCTGTGACGAAGTCGGCGAGCTTCTTCGCCGTCAGGGTGCTGACCGACCCGGACGCCCCTCCGTCGGCGGGCGCCCACCGGCCGATCGAGGTGATCGCGCCGCCGGGCTGCCTCCTGAACGCGCGGTTCCCAGCTGCCGTCGCGGCCGGGAACGTGGAGACCTCGAGCCGGGTGGCCGACCTCGTCCTCGACGCGCTCGGCGGCGCCGTCCCCGCCCTCGCGCAGGGTCAGGGGACGATGAACAACCTGATCCTCACCGGCGAGGCCTTCCTCTACTACGAGACGATCGGCGGCGGCCAGGGCGCGTGCCCGGAGCGCGACGGCCCCAGCGCGATCCACGTGGCGATGTCGAACACCCTGAACACGCCGGTTGAGGCGCTGGAGACCGAATACCCGCTCCGCGCCCGAGAGCTGTCCGTGCGCAGGGGAAGCGGCGGCGAGGGCGCGCAGGTGGGCGGCGACGGGGTCGTGCGCGAGGTCGAGGCGCTCGCCCAGGCGCGGTTCACGGTGATCTCGGAGCGCCGCCGGTTCGCCCCCCGGGGGCGCGACGGCGGTGCCGACGGCCTCCCGGGGCGCAACCTGCTGAACGGCGAGGAGCTGCCCTCGAAGGCCGCCGGGGAGCTCCGCCCGGGCGACCGCCTGCGGATCGAGACCCCCGGGGGAGGCGGGCTGGGGAGCCCTGGCTGACCGGCCAGCCGCCCTCGTTAGCAACAACTCACACAAATTTGGGATTTCTGCGGGCCTCGTCTACAATTCCCGCCCTCAAGCGGGCTTGAGCGCCCCTCGGAGCCCTGGCGGGCGCCGAAAACGTTCACTTTCTTCGAGTTTCAAGCAACGAACGACTGGATCTATGCCGATTGCCTTCAAAGAGTGGGCCGTGACGGTGCGGGCCCTGTCCGAGGGTGAGCAGCTCGTCACCCTGCGGAAGGGCGGCATCGGCGAGGAGAACAAGCACTTCGAGCTCGAGCACGAGCAGTTCTTCCTGTACCCGACCTTCGACCACCAGCGCAACGACCTCGTCCGCGAGTCGCACCACCCGGAGCTGCGCCGTGCGCTCGAGGAGGGCGTGTGGCCCGACGAGGAGCCGCCCCCGCGGGCGCTGCTCCAGGACGGCGGGATCCCGCAGCCCGACCGGGTCCGGATTCGCGCCTGGGCCGAGGTGGCGGGCCACTACACGACCGAGGATCCGAGGGTCGTCGAGGCGCTGTCCCCGTACCACGTGTGGACGGCGGACTACGCGACGAAGCGGCTGAAGTGGAAGCCGCGCCACCCACTACACGTGCTGCTGCTCCGAGTGCACAGGATCCCGCGCCCGGTCACCGTCAGGGTGAAGGACGAGTACCACGGCTGCCGCTCCTGGGTGGAGATCGACCGGGAGCTGCCGTTCGAGGGCACGCCGGTGATGGCGGACGAGGAGTTCTCCCGCGCCGCCGCCGCGATCGGGATGCTCGCCGGCCAGCCCGAGCCAGTCCCCGCCTGAGTCAGGCGCGCGACGTGCTCCGTTTCGCGTCCGCGCGTCGCGCGGTCGCTGCAGGGATGAGCTCCGCTTCGCGTCCGTCGTCGCGGAGTTCCCGGCGGGACGATGTCCGCGCTTGACGTCATTCGACAGGCCGACCGCGCGCTCGTGCTGGGGATCGGCGGGGGTGGCGACGTGGTCGGGGCGCTCGCGGTGGCGCGGCTGTGCGAGTCGCTGGGGACTCCGTTCGCGCTCGGCGGCGTCGCCTGGGAGCGATTCGCGATCGATCCCACGCCTGGCCCCACCCCGATCGCTGAGATCCGCGGCGGCACGCGACTCGGCGAGGCGGCCGTGCTCGCCGACCCGTCCACGACCACCGCGGAGGGCGTCCCGTTCTGCGAGTCGCGGATGGCGGCGTTCCTCGATCGGGCGACGGTGCTCGTCGACGTCACCGGCGGCCCGCGGGCCGCGGCGGAGGGAATCGCCGCAGCCGCCGTCGAGCTCGAATGCGACCTGGCGGTGTGCGTCGACGTCGGCGGCGACGCGCTCGCGGGCGGAGACGAGCCCGGCCTCGCCAGCCCCCTGTGCGACGCCGTGATGCTCGCCGCGGCGCGACGCGCCGCGGGGCGGATCGCGCCGCTCGGGGTCGTGTTCGGCGCCGGCTGCGACGCCGAGCTCACCCCGGACGAGGTGCTGGAGCGTGTCGCCCGGCTCGGCGCCGAGGGCGCATGGTCCGGCGCCTGGGGGCTGACGCCCGCGGTCGCCGACGAGCTCGAGGCCGCCGCCGCCACCGTCCCGACCGAGGCGAGCCTGATGGCGGTGCGGTGCGCCCGCGGAGAGACCGGCGACGTCGAGATCCGCGGAGGACGGCGCCGCGCCCACCTCTCGCCGGTCGGCGCCCTCAGCTTCTTCTTCGAACTGGAGCTGGCGATCCCGGTGCTGCCGCTGACCCAGGCGGTGGAGGCCGCCGAGGACCTGGAGGCAAGCCGCGACGCGCTCGCGGAGATCGGGATCCGGACCGAGCTCGACTACGAGCGCGAGCGCGCGGGCGAGGCCTCCGAGAGTCGCTCCTCGTAGAGCTCGCGCGCGAACTCGTACAGCTCGACGTCCATCGCGTTGTCCGCGGCGATCCGCGCCCGGAAATCGTCCGAGACCTCGACGTGCCGGGTCTCGTTGACGCGCTGGGCCGGGCCCAGATCCCACCCGAAGCGACGCTCCAGCCCCTCGCAGAACTCCTCGAAACGCTCCTGCAGGCCGATCGCGTCCACCGTGGCGAGGCGGCGCTTGGCGAGCTCCAGTCGCTCCGGCGTGAACTCGACCCGCGTCGACATCCAGGCGTCCGCCTCCTCGCCGGTGAGCGAGAACATCTTCACCATGTGATTGTGCGCGAGCCGGCGGAAGCGGTCCGGGTCCGCGTACAGCTGCTCGAGGCTCGCGCCGGCATGGTGCGGTTCCAGCGCCTGCGTGTGCCGCAGCAGGGAGAGCGTCCGCTCGACCGGCTCGCGGACCACCGTCACCGTAGTGAACCCGCCGCCGAGCACGTCGGCGACGAACAGCGGGAAGTGCCCGGTGATCACCCGGATCTCGTCGCGGCGGGCGGCGTACCGCCGCCTGAGCTGCTTGATCGACGCGACCGATTCGACCGCCGCCTCGATCGAGCCCGAGCTGTCGGCGCCGCTCGGGTAGACCGCGGCCTCACCGAACTGATGCTGCAGCCGCATCCGAAGGGCGACGCCTGCCGTCTTCTGGAGGTGGACGAAGAAGAACCGCCCCTCGGTGCCGCTCACCGCGCCAACGATAGACGGGCTGGCGAAATGCTCCGGTTCGCGTCGGCTTTCGCCGGGTCCGGGGCGGCTATCTCCCCTTTGCGCGATAGATCGTCAGCCCGCCGAACGTGCCCGTGTAGACCGTCCGGTTGGGGCCTACCTCGGTCGCCGCGTAGAACGAGTTCTCGCAGTAGTTCGGCGTCGCCTCGAGCGCCGGCTCCAGGAACTGCCGCACCACCGGGTCCAGCTCACCCTCGGGGCACGTGCCAGTCGGCGCCTCCGCGAACATCCGGCTGCGACCGGTGTTCCAGTCGAGCGCGCGGACGCCGAAGTGATCGCCCTCCAGGCCGATCCCGTAGAAGAGCTGCGACGCCTGGCTCATCGTCGGCACCCCGTTCGGGATGCTGACGTCGCTCGTCCACCGGGTCTTGCACTTGCTCTTCCGGGGCACCCAGTCGACCCGCTCGACGCCGTGCGGCGCATAGGCCGGATCGCCGCCGTACAGCGCCGCCAGTGCGTTCCGCAGCACCCCCGGCACATCCTTGCCGATCGGGGCGTTGTTCAGGACGTTGTTGACGACGGCCATCGCAGGGCCGCGAACCAGCACCGACTGCTCCGAGTTGGCGGCCGTCGCGTCGGGGTCGCCGAAGTCGATCCGGTGCTCGCACGCGAGCCGCGGGTTGTCCGTGCCGGCCGAGCGGGCCGACCGCGGGATCCCGTCGCGATAGAACACGTCGAGGTTCATCACGTCCTCACCGTCGGTGATCACGACCATCCGGTTGCGCTTCGGGTCCTTCGCGGTACCCATCACGCTCGGGGTGGCGCCGGAGCCCTCGCCGAGACGGATCGCGTCCGCGCCTCCGCCGGTCTTGTAGCCGGCGCTCCACCGAGCCGACAGCTCGTTCGCGTCGCCGTCCCACTTCACCTTCCGCATCATCTTCGAGGTGACCACGTAGATCCCGCCCTTCTCGTCGGCCGCGATGCTGTTCGAGACCTGCTCCAGGTGGCTGAGCGGGACCGCAGGGTTGTCGCAGGCGGCGCCGTTCAGCGACAGCACGTGGATCCGGTCGGGAGTCATCCGCTCCGGCTTGCGCGGGATCACGACGATCTGGCCCTGCGCCGTCGCGAGCACGATCTTGCCGTCGTAGGTCATCGTCGCGCCCACGAACGAATCCGACGAGCGGCAGAAGACCGAGTCGGGGACCTGGAAGCGCTTCGCGAGCTCGATCGGCGACATCCGCCGCTTCTTCGAGCCCTTCGCGCCGACGTCGCTGTCCGAGTACACCTCGATGTCCTGCTGGCGGGGGACGACGAAGTTGTTCTCACGGGTGAGCAGGTTGTAGGCGCCGGTGAGGCCGGTGGCGCCCGGCTCCGGCGGGTTCGGCTCACGCTCGTCGGGGAAGTACACGTCGACCAGCTCGCCGCTGTCGTGGTCGAGCTTGAACACGCCGCGACGGTCCGGCGAGTTGATCAGCGATCCCCACACGGCGCGGCCTCCGTCCCTGTACTTGCCGGAGAACTCGAGGATGATCGGCGCGCCGAGCAGCTGGACGTGCTCGGCCTTCACCTTGCGCTTCGGGTCGATCCCCGGGAGCGCGGCCGAGCCCTGCGCGTAGCTGGAGCGGTGCGAGGTCCCCCACGGCGAGTTCGGGAGAGCCCGGTTGCACGGCGGGTCGAACTTTGCAGGCTTGCCCTTGCAGCGCGACGCATGCGCACCGGACGCGCCTCCGACCGCCACCACGGCCAGCGCCGCAACCGTCGCCGCCGCGGCCGCGCCGATTCTGCGGCATGCCGCCGCCCGTCCCTGCGCAGTGAAGCTCACGTCAACCATCTCCTCCGCTCGACTCCGTCATATCCCTGACGACCTGGCGCGACGATAGCATCTATTGACCGAAGGGTCAATAGTGGACCAGAGCACGCCATCGAGGGAGGTCGACGCGCGCCGGCGGACGCGGCTCGCACCGGGCACGCGGCGCGAGCAGCTGCTCGAGGCCGCGATCGCGGCGTTCGGGGTGCGGCCGTACGAGGAGGTGACGATCGCCGACGTTGCCGCCGCCGCCGGCGTCTCGAAGGGGCTCGTGTTCAACTACTTCGGCAGCAAGAGCGACCTGTTCAGGGAGGTGCTCCGGGAGGCGGCCGGCCGCGCCGACCTCGCCACCGACCCCGACCCGCGGCTGTCGGCGCCGGAACGGTTCCGGACGGGGCTGGAGCACTTCGTCACCGTCGTCTCGACCAGGCCCCACCTGCTCCCCGCCCTCGGCCGCGACCCGGACGCCGACGGCTTCGTCGAGGCGACCTACGAGGCGATCGCCGACCGGGTGATCTCCCGGATGGGGGTCTCCTCGACGCCCCGCCTCCGTCACGCCGTGGTCGCCTGGATCGAGTTCGTTCGCTCCACCACGGCGGCGTGGGTCGTCGACAACACGGTCACACGGGGCGAGCTGATCGAGCTCCAGATCGCGACCTTCCGCGCCGCCGCGACGAGCGCGCTCGGCCCCGACGCCGGGCGGGCCGCTCTCCCGTAGGCTCGCTGGATGCCCTGGGTGGAGACTGAGTCGCTCAGCTTCGTCGCCAGGCACGAGGCCGGCGACGAGGATTGCGCGCAGGGCGTGCTCGATCGGCTCGAGGAGCTCCGGCTGCGGCTCGAGGAGCGGTTCGAGCGGGTCCCCGGCGGGGTGACGGTGATCGTCCATCCCGCGCCCGGGTGGCTCTCCGCGGCGCATCCCTTCCTGCCGCTGGCACGGTGGGCCGCCGCCCCGGCCGCGCGTCGATACCTGGCCGGGTGGGCGATGGCGACCGAGCTGCATGTGCTCAACGACCACTACCTCGACCGGCGGGCCGCAGGGGAGGACTCGCGCCGGGCGCTGCGCGGAACCGCGGAGCGCCTGTACGCCCAGATCGTGCTGAGCGAGAACAACGAGCGGCTGCCGCCACCGTGGGGCCCGGGCCGGTTCGGGCGCTACCTGCGGTGGGCGTGGCTGATCGAGGGCGCCGCCCAGTACTTCACCGGGCAGGTTCCGCTGTTCCGGGCCGCGGTCGTGCGCCGGCTCCGAGAGGGGGGGTCGCCGGCGTTCCCGCCCTCCGCCCGGGACGCGATCATCCTCGGCGGGACGATCTTCGAGCTGCTCGACCGCGAGGTGGGCCCCGGGGCGTGCGAGCTGATCGTCTCGCGGCTCCGCAAGGACGGGGCCCGGGGCAACCTGGAGCTCGCGTTCGACGCGCCCTTCGCCGAGATCGAGCGCGAGTGGCGCGAGCACGTGCGCGGCGCCGGCCGCGCCCGCGAGCTCAGATGATCATGCGCTGACGCGATACAGCAGCCACACGAGTGCCGCCGCGAGGATAACGGCGGCGACGATCCCCGCGAGCAGCCGCGCCGGGGTGCCGATTCCGGGGATCCTGCCGGCTGGGTCGCGGTCGGAGACGATCTCGGCTTCGAGCAGGATCTCCCGGGCGGGGGGCGCGGCCGCCGCGGCGACCATCACGTCGCGCGGACCCGCCGCGAGGAAGTCCGGGACGTCGAACCCGCGGGAGCGACGCAGCATGCTCGGGATCCCTTCCTCGAGCAGCATGCCCTGGATCATCTCGGCCTCCGCCTGGTTCCGCCCCCCCGCCACCCGGACCAGCTCGCCCTGGGTGTACTGCGGCTTGATCTTCCGGGCACGCCCGTGGGCGTCCGTGATCGGCTCCTGCTCGCCCTTGCCCGAGTAGATCAGCGGCATCCCGCACTCCGGGCAGAAGCGCTCGTCGAGCGCGTGGGTGGTCGCGCATCGCGGGCAGGCGAGGGGCCCGTCGCTCACGCCCCAGAAGTTAGCCCGTCGCGGTGGGCGCGGAGACGTCCGTGCGCCGGTAGTCCCCCCGGCTGAGGTGTCGCTCGAGGAACACGTACAGGACGATGAACACGTACCGGCTCCCCATCTCCTTGATCGCAAGCTTCGAGGTGCCCGTGGCGCGGTTGGTCCAGGAGATCGGCGTGATCCTGTAGGTGTGGCCGCGGACGACCGCCTTCAGCGGCATCTCAACCGTCAGGTTGAAGTGGTTCGAGAACAGCGGCTGGAGCGTCTCGATCACCTCGCGCCTGTACGCCTTGAACGCATTGGTGGTGTCGTTGTAGCCGTGCCGGAACATCAGCCGGATCAGCCAGTTGGCGAGCCGGTTCAGGACCAGCTTCGGTCGCGGGTAGTCGACCACCGTCGAGCCGGGCATGAAGCGCGACCCGAAGGCGCAGTCGTACCCATCCTCGAGCACCCCGTGATAGCGGACCAGGTCGTCGGGATCGTCGGAGCAGTCGGCCATCATGATCGCGACCGCGTCGCCCTCGAACTCGTCCAGCCCGGCCCGGACGGAGAACCCGAACCCGCGGGGGTAGCGCGAGCGCACGGACCGGACCGCCGGGTACCGCTCCGCGCGCCCCTCGACCACCCGCCCGGTTCCGTCGGTCGAGCCGTCGTCGACGACGATGATCTCGTGCTCGATCCCGGCCCGGTCGAGCGCCTCGACGGCGCCGTCGATCGTCTCCCCCACGGAGCCCGCCTCGTTGTGGGCGGGGATCACAACCGACAGCCTCACGCCGGGTCGACCTCCAGATCGCGCTCGACCACCGCGCCGTCGCGGATCTCGAAGCCCCGCACCACCGGGTCGTCGGCGTCGGCGATCGAGCAGATCACGTACAGCGGGTCGGGCCAGTTCTCGGCCAGGTTGATGTCGGTCTGCGAGGGGTATGCCTCGCTGGCCGTGTGCGAGTGGTAGATCGCGCCGAGCTGTTCGTCCCGCGACTCGATCTCCTCCATGATCCGGAGCTGGTCGAGCGGGTCGACGACATAGCGGAGCGGGCTGTGCTCGGCGTTCGTGGCCCGGTACAGGCTGGTCGCGTCGCCGTCGCGAGCCCCGATCATCCCGCAGCACTCGTTCGGCGCCTCCGCGCGAGCGTGAGCCACGATCTGGTCGACCATCTGACGCGCGATCCGCACAGGCCGGGTCAGGCTAGCAATGGCGGAGGCCGCTCAATACCAGGTGCTCCCGGGCGGGCGGGGCGGCTCCGCGATCCGTCCCCCGGCGGTCCCGAGCAGGTCCGCGTCCTCGCGCCCCAGCTCCCACAGCAGGTCGTCGAGCAGCGGCGGGGCGACCCCGGCCTCGAGCGCAAGCGCCTTCATCGCCGTCCTGGTCGTGTGGCGGAGCTGCTCCACCGGCGCGCTTCGGACCAGCCCGGCCCGCAGCGCTACCCGCATCAGGACGCTGTCGGCACACACCTCCCACGCCTCGGGATCGGTCACCTGGAGCCATCCGCGCCGCTCCGCAATCTTCGCGAAAAGGAAGCTCTTCTTCCGGAGCGGGTCCGCGTACGCCTCGAACCGGGCGAGCCGGTCGAGCAGCCCGTCCCGGCCCCCGAGCCTGCTCCCGGCGGCGCCGAGCAGCGCCGTCGCCTCGCCGCCGTATCCCCCGGTCAGACCCGCGGCCAGCTCCCGCCACAGCTCCGCCCTCGCCCTCGGTCCGGACACCGTCTCGCCCTCGATCCTGAACAGCTCCGCGACGCCGTCCGCATCGATCCGGGCGAGGCCGGCGGCGCCCAGCGTCCCGGGAGCGGCGCGCTCGGCCGCCAGCCCCAGCGCCCACATCAGCGCGCTGCCGTGGAACGGGCCCTCGCCGTCGACCCGGTAGGCGCCCCGATACCCGGTGCGGTGGTCGATCGCGCACAGGAACAGCGCCGCGTCGGAGTGCGGAACCTCGGCGTAGTCCGGCGGCGAGTAGGTCCGAGCGAGCTGCCGGACTCGTGGGGCCGCGTCCGACAGCGCGGCAGGCGGCGCTCCGCCTACCACCAGAAGGTCGTCTCGACCCCCTCGATCTGCTCCAGCGGCTGCGTGTACACGCCCGAGGAGAGGTACTTCCACCCGTCGTCGGGGATCAGGAAGACGACGTTGCCGCCGTCGAGCTCGGAGCCGATCCGGACCGCCACCGACGCGATCGCGCCCGACGAGACGCCGGCGAACACCCCCTCCTCGTGCAGGAGGCGCTGTGTCCACGCGATCGCCTCGCGGTTCTCGACCATGATCTTGCGGTCGAGCAGCGCCAGGTCGAGGATCGGCGGGATGAACCCGTCGTCCAGAGAGCGCAGTCCCTGGACCAGCTCCCCCTGCATCGGCTCCGCGGCGACGATCAGCGTCTCGGGGTTCTCCTCCTTCAGCCGCCTGCCGTTCCCCATCAGGGTGCCGCCGGTGCCCAGCCCGGCCGCGAAGGCGGCGACCCCGTCGAGCTCGTCGAGGATCTCGGGTGCAGTGCCCTCGTAATGGGCGCGCGGGTTGGCCTCGTTCCCGTACTGATAGGGCATGTAGTAGGAGGCGTCCTTCTGCGCCATGTCGAGCGCCATCTCGACCGCCCCGTTGGAGCCCTTGGCACCCTCGGAGTACACGATCTCGGCCCCGTACATACGGAGCAGCTGGATGCGCTCCTCGGTGACGTTGTCGGGAAGCACGACCTTCAGCGGGTAGCCCTTGCGGCGGCACACCATCGCCAGCGCGATCCCGGTGTTGCCCGAGGTCGGCTCCAGGATCGACTGCCCCGGCGCGATCAGGCCGCGCTCCTCGGCGTCCTCGATCATCGCGCGGGCGATCCGGTCCTTCACCGAGCCCGTCGGGTTGCGGCCCTCGAGCTTCGCGAAGATCCGCACCTCCGGCTTCGGCGCGAGCCGCGGCAGCTCCACCAGGGGCGTGTTGCCGATCGCCTCGAGCAGGTTCGAGAAGCGGCCGCCGCACGGACGGTTGAGGAGCGTCTCCTCAGTCATCGCTATCCAAAGTGTAGTAATGAGGCCCGCCCGGTGGAGCGCGGGCGGGTATCGTGCGCCCCTGCGTTTACTTGGGAGGCCTGCACGGCTGACGAGAGGAAAGGGAGCACGATGAGCAAGAGCAAGACTTGGATCGTCCTCGCGGTGGCCGCGCTGGTCGCGGGCGCGATCTTCGCCGCCGGCTGCGGCGGCAGCGACAACGGGACGAGCGGCGACACGATCACGCAGGGCGAGATCCTCGCCGGGACCGACGCCCCGTACCCGCCGTTCGAGATCGGGACGCCGCCCGACATCAAGGGCTACGACATCGACGTGTTCAACGAGGTCGGGAAGCGGCTCGGCCTCGACGTGAAGTACCAGGACACCTCGTTCAACAAGATCTTCGGCGACGTCGCCGCGGGCAAGTTCGACGTGGTCGTGGCCGCGTCGACGATCACCGCGGGCCGCGAGAAGACCGTCGACTTCTCGGATCCGTACTACGAAGCCTCGCAGGCACTCGTCGTCACGCCAGACTCCGACATCAAGTCGACCGACGACCTCGCCGGGAAGGTGGTCGGGGCGCAGGACGGGACCACGGGCGAGGACTACGGCAACAACCAGACGGACGCCTCGGAGGTGCGCGGATACCCGCAGGGTCCGGACTCGATCGCCGCGGTCCGCAACGGCCAGGTCGACGCGACGATCATCGACTACCCGGTCGCTGTCGACGCCGAGAAGAAGGAGGGCGGAATCAAGATCGCCCAGAACATCCCGACCGGGGAGCTGTACGGGTTCGCGTTCGCGCCCGACAACGACAAGCTCCGCGAGGACGTCAACAAGCAGCTCAGCGACATGAAGAGCGACGGGACCCTGAACGACATCTACCAGAAGTACTTCAACACCGACGCGCCGAAGTCCGTCCTGAACGGCACCCAGAAGCCGACGGACTAGACGACGGGGCCCCGGCAACGCTCGGGGAGAGAGAGACCGCGAAGGGGCGCCATCCGGCGCCCCTTCGCCGTATAAAGGGACCACCCAACGAGGAGGGCCGATGCAGTTCTTCTTCCAGCAGTACTTCGACTTCAGCCAGATGGCCGACGCCTTCCCCAGCGTCATCGCCGGCTTCAAGTACACGCTGCTCCTGTCGGCGCTCGGCGGTGCCTGCTCGCTGACGTGGGCGCTGCTGCTGGCGGTGCTGCGGCAGCTGCCCGGGAGGGCGTTCGCCCCGGTGCGGTTCGTGACGATCGCCTACATCGACGTCTTCCGGGGGATCCCGCTGTTGCTGATCCTGCTCCTCGTCAACGGAGGTCTCGGCGCAGCGGCCCAGGACGGCACCCTGCCGGACGCGATCGCGATCCCGCGGTGGTTCGGGCTCCCGGACCCGTTCTGGTACGGCGTGATCGCGCTGACGATCACGTACGGCGCGTACATGGCCGAGGTGTACCGCGCCGGGATCGAGTCGGTTTCAGGCGGCCAGCTCGAGGCGGCGCGCTCGCTGGGGATGTCGCACGGGCAGGCGATGCGGTACGTGATCGTCCCGCAGGCCGTCCGGACCGTGATCCCGCCGCTGCTGAACGACTTCGTCGCGCTGATGAAGGACACCTCGCTGGTCAGCTTCCTCGGCCTGGTAGAGGTCGTGCAGGCAGGGGAGGACTGGTACACGAACACATACAACAGCTCGGCGCTGACGCTGGGCGCGATCCTGTTCCTTGTCTTCACGCTGCCGCTGGCCCGCGTTGTGGACCGCCAGATCGCGCGCCAGCAGGCGCGCTACGAGAGGCAGACCGGGCTGGCGTGATCCCGCGCCGCGAAATCGTCGCGACGCTCGTCGCGGTGGCCGCGCTGGCGTGCGCCGCACCGGCCGCCGCGGCAACCCCGGCCGGCTTCCTGGGAATGTCGGCGCCGCGCGCGACGCCGGCCGATTTCACCGCGATGGCGGCGGGTGGAGTCGGCACGTACCGCCTGCTCGCAAGCTGGGGGGCGGTGCAGGGGACCCCGGGCGGCGCCTACGACTGGCGCGACGTCGACCGCGACGTGAGCGCCGCCGCCGCGAACGGGATCCAGCCGCTCGTCACCCTGTACGGGTCGGCGCGGTTCGTGTCTCGCGACCCGCGCGTCGCCCCGATCGGGACCTCGGCCGCGCAGCGCGGCTGGAAGAGCTTCGTCGCGGCGGCGGTGGCCCGGTACGGGCCCGGCGGCGAGCTGTGGAGCGCGCATCCGGAGCTCCCGTACACGCCGGTGCGCGCCTGGGAGACGTGGCAGGAGCAGAACAACTCGTTCTTCTGGCGCGGCCGCGATCCCTCGCCGAAGCGGTACGCGAAGCTGCTCCGGCTCACCGACGCCGCTGTCTCCGAGGCAGACCCGGGCGCCGAGGTGCTGGTCGGGGGGATGCACCGGAAGCCGCTTGCGCGCGGGTCGATCCGAGGCAAGACCTTCCTGAGCCGCCTGTACCGGACCGGGGTGGCATCGCGGTTCGACGGGGTCGCAGCGCACCCCTACGACGGGAGGGTGAGCGGCGTGATCCGCCAGGTGCGCGGGATCCGGACGGTGATGGACGGCGCCGGCGATCGCGCCAAGCCGATCTGGGTGACGGAGCTGGGGTGGTCGACCAAGGGGCCGCCCGGATGGGCGCTGGTCACCTCGAAGGGCGGCCAGGCCCGGAAGCTGGACAGCTCACTGCGGAAGCTGATCGCGCGCCGCCACCGCTACCGCCTCCGCGCCGTCGTGTGGTTCTCGTGGCGGGACCATCGTGACCGCCAGTGCCGGTGGTGCGGCGGCTCCGGACTGCTGACCCGATCGGGAAAGCCGAAGCCGGCGTGGTCGCGGTTCGCGCGCCTCGCCGCCAACTAGCGAGGCTCATCGAACGCGGCGAAGGACGGAGGCGACCCGCGTGCACGCCTGCGGCTCGAGTTGCGGGTACATCGGGAGGCTGAGCGAGGTATCCGCGAGCCGTTCCGTGACCGGGAACTCGCCTCGCCGGCTCTCCCCGCCGTACGCCGGAGTCAGGTGCGGCGGAACCGGGTAGTGCAGCCCGGTCTGGATTCGCTCCTTCGAGAGCGCCTCGCGAACGATGTCACGGCGGGGATGGCGGGCGAGCATCAGGTGCCACACGGGGTCCGTTTCCGGCGCGGGATGAGGGAGCTCGATCGACCCCGGGTCGTCGTCGAGCGCGTCCTCGTAGGCGGCGGCGAGGGCGGCCCGGCGGCGGTTCCACTCGTCGAGGACGCCGAGCTTCTCGCGCAGGACCGCGGCTTGGATCTCCGGGAGCCGCGAGTTGAACCCAACCACCTCGTGATCGTGCTTTCGCCTCGCGCCCACGCTTCCCCACATCCGCACCCGCTCTGCGAGCTGCGGATCATCCGTGGTGACGCCGCCGCCGTCTGCGAGCGCGCCGAGGTTCTTGGTGGGATAGAACGAGAACGCCGCCGCGTCGCCGAGGGCGCCGGCCCTCGTCCCGCCGAGTCGCGCGCCGTGAGCCTGGGCGGCGTCCTCGAGCACGAACAGGCCGTTGGCGCGTGCGATCTCGCGTATGCGGTCCATCTCAGCGGGTTCGCCGCGGAGGTGGACCGGCACGATCGCGGCGGTGCGAGGAGTGATCGCCGCCTCGACCAGGTTCGGGTCCATGTTGTAGGTCGTCTCGCGGACATCGACGCCAACCGGCCGGGCGCCCGCAGTGGTGACCGCGAACCAGGTCGCCGCAAACGTGTATGCGGGTACCACAACCTCGTCGCCGGTGCCGATCCCCGCGGCGCGCATCGTCAGCTCCAGCGCCGACATCCCGCTGGCGACGCCGACGCAGTGTCGGGTCCCGCAGTACCGAGCGAACTCGGTCTCGAACGCGTCCAGCTCGGGACCCGCGAGGTAACGGCCGGAGCGCGCAACCCGTAGGGTCGCCGCCTCGATCCGGTTCCCGATCTCGGCATGCGCCGCGCGCAGGTCGACGAACGAGACAGCGCTCACCGGGAGCTCTCGGCAATGGAGATCGCGGCCATGAACGCCGAACGGTAGCCTGCGGCAACGAATGGCCTCGAACGGCTCGATGCTGGCACTGCAGGGCGTTCACAAGAGCTTCGGCGAGCTGCACGTCCTGCGCGGGATCGACCTCGACGTCCCCCGCGGCTCGGTCGTGTGCGTGATCGGCCCGAGCGGATCGGGAAAGAGCACGCTGCTGCGGTGCATCAACCTGCTCGAGCCGCCCGATGAGGGCACCATCCTGCTCGAGGGCAAGGAGATCACGGGCGCGGGATCGCGCGACGGCGTCAACTTCGTGCGCCAGCGGGTCGGGATGGTTTTCCAGCAGTTCAACCTGTTCCCGCACAAGAGCGCGATCGAGAACGTCAGCCTCGCCCAGGAGAAGGTGCTCGGACGCTCCTCCAAGGAGGCCCGCGACAAGACGCGGGGCCTGATGGACCGGGTCGGCCTCTCCGACAAGGTGGACGAGTACCCGGAGCGGCTCTCGGGGGGGCAGCAGCAGCGGGTCGCGATCGCGCGGGCGCTGGCGATGGACCCGCACGTGATGCTGTTCGACGAGGTGACGAGCGCGCTCGACCCTGAGCTGGTCAAGGAGGTGCTTGACGTGATGAAGGGGCTCGCGACCGAGGGGATGACGATGGTCGTGGTCACGCACGAGATGGGCTTCGCGCGCGACGTCGGCGACCGGATCGTGTTCATGGACGAGGGCGCGATCGTCGAGGAGGGCGCCCCGGCACGGGTGATCGACTCGCCCACCAACGAGCGCACTCGCCGCTTCCTCGGCCTCGTCCTCGAGCACTGAGGGGCGCGGCCGGTAGCCTCTGGGCCGCGGGGCATGGCGGCGCGGAGCTCGAGCATCTATCGCCCGGTAACGGGTGCGGCGCGGTGGCGCGCGGTCGGCCTTGCTGTGGCGTTGCTCGCGATCGCCGTCGCGGCGGCGCCCGGACCGGCCGGGGCGAAGACACCCCGGAAGTTCTTCGGGGTGTCCGCGGTGGACCCGGAGCCGAGCGACTTCCAACGGATGGCGAGCGGCAGGGTCGGGACCTACCGGCTGCTCTTGAACTGGGCCTCGATCCAGCCGGAGCAGGGTCGGCCGTACGACTGGAGCGGGCCCGACGCGGAGATCGCCGCGGCCGCCCGCAACCGGCTCCGGCTGCTCCCGTACGTGTACGGGTCGCCGGGGTTCGCCGCACCCACCCCGCAGGCGGCCCCGCTCGACTCGCCGGCGGCGAGGTCCGGGTGGCAGGCATTCGTCACCGAGGTGGCGCGCCGCTACGGCCCCCGGGGCGAGTTCTGGCGGCGGCATCCGGGGCTGCGGCCGCAGCCGGTTCGGGTGCTGCAGGTGTGGAACGAGCAGAACGCGTCCGCGTTCTGGGAGTCGCCCTCGCCGGAGCGCTACGCGGCGCTGCTCCGCCTCACCAGGACGGCGGTGCGGCGGGTGATCCCGAAGGCGACGATCGCGCTCGGGGGCATGTACGGGTACCCGAAGGGGGAGGCCTCGATCTACGCGGGCGACTACCTGAAGCAGCTGTACCAGGTGAAGGGAGTGAAGCGCGAGTTCGACGCGGTCTCGGTGCACCCGTACGGCGGCACGATCAGGCTGATGCGCTACCAGGTGAAGGCGGCGCGGCGGATCATGAATCGCGCCGGCGATCGGAAGGCGAAGATTTTGGTCTCGGAGATCGGGTGGTCGACCGACGGGCCGCCGGGGTGGCCGATCGTCACCTCCGAGCAGGGCCAGGCGAAGAAGCTCGGCGGGGCGTTCAAGATGCTCGCCAAGAACCGGCTTCGGTGGGGAATCGACAGGGTGGTGTGGTTCGCGTGGCGGGACTTCGAAGCCGACATCTGCGAGTGGTGCAGCGAGGCAGGGCTGATCACCCGGAACGGCGACGCGAAGCCCGCCTGGCGTGAGTTCACCAGGTTCACCCGCGGATCCTGAGGCGCCCGCCCTCGACGTCTCGATCGTCTCCTACCGGTGCGCGGCGCTCCTGCGAGATTGCCTGCGCTCGCTCCGCGACAACCCCCCGCGGGGGCCGCTCAGGGTGCACGTCGTCGACAACGCCTCCGGGGACGGGACCGCGGAGATGGTCGCGCGCGAGTTCGGCGAGGTGCGGCTGCGCCGCAACGATCGCAACCTCGGCTTCGGGACGGCCAACAACCAGGCGATCGTGGACGGCGACGCCCCGTACGTGCTCGTCCTCAACCCGGACACCCGGATCACGCCGGGCGCACTCGACGCGCTGATCGCGGTGATGGAGTCGCACCCCGAGCTCGGCATGTGCGGCCCCAGGCTGGAGCGCGAGGACGGCAGCTTCGACCATGCCGCGCGCCGCTCGTTCCCCACTCCGCTGAGCGCGCTCGGACACTTCACCGGGGTGGGCCTGCGGCGGGAGTCGGGGACGTTGGCCGCGTACCGGGCGCCGCAGGTGGAGTCGGGGCGGGTCGACGCTGTGAACGGCGCCTTCATGCTGATCCGGCGGCGCGCGCTCGACGAGGTCGGCGGGTTCGACGAGGGGTTCTGGATGTACATGGAGGACCTCGACCTCTCCTACCGGTTCGCCGCGGCCGGGTGGCCGTCGTGGTACGAGCCGAGCGTGACGGTGGTCCACGCGAAGGCGGGCACCACCGGCCCGCTTCGCGGGCCCCGCCTGAACGCCGCCTTCCACTACGGGATGTACCGGTTCTACCGCAAGCACTACGCGCCACACCGGAGCGCGGCGCTGAACGCGCTCGTGTACGTGGGGATCGCCGCGAAGCTGGCGGTGTCGGTGCTCGCCACGGCCGCGCGTCGCACGCTGGCGGCGGCCCGCTCCAGCCGGTAGGCCCCAAAGCCGCCGCTATCGTCCCCGCCTTGGCCGAGGCGAGACAGCGGATCGGCGACCGGGAGCCGGCGCCCCGGGTCGTCCTGCCGGCGACGAGCCGGGGGATCGAGCTCACTGACCGGGCCTGCTGGGCGCTTCTCGGCGCGGCGATGGCGGCCTCGGCTGCGCTGCTGCTGTACCTCAGTCGGGGCACGACGTTCGGCATCGACGAGCTCGTGTGGGTGTACGAGTCGCCCACCCTGGGACCGGGCGACGTGCTCGACCCCTACAACCAGGCCCTCGCCGTCACCACCAGAATTCTCTACAAGGTGGTGCTCGAGGCCGTCGGCGCGGACTACCTCGCCTTTCGACTGATCTGGGTCGGCTCGGCCCTCCTCAGCGCGGGCTTCCTGTTCGCGGTGGTGAAGCGACGGATCGGCGCGGCCCCGGCACTGGCACCGGCCGTGCTGATGCTGCTCTTCGGCTCGGCGATCACGTACTTCACCGGCGCGATCGGGTTCATCGCGATGTTCGCGGTCGCGGCGGGACTCGCCGCGCTGCTGGCGCTGGAGCGCGAGGACACACTCGGAGACGTCGCCGCCTGCCTCCTCCTGACCGTCTCGATCGCGACGTTCAGCGTAGGGCTCGGGTTTGTGGTCGGCGTGACAATCTCGATCCTGCTGCTCCGCGGTCGTCTCTCGCGCCTCTGGATCGTCGCCGTCCCGGGGGCGCTGTACGGCGCTTGGTGGCTGTCGACGGTCGGAGCGACGCAGTCGTCGGTGAACGAGTTCCATCTCTCCAACATCCTCCTGGTCCCGAGCTACGTCGTGGACGCGCTCGCGGCCAGCCTGGCGGCGGTGACCGGGCTGAGCTACGGATTCGGCCCGTCGGCACTGGGTGGCGGCGGATGGGGCTACGTGCTCGCCGTCCTCGCCGTCGCTGCGCTGACCGTCCGGATCATCCGGGGGAAGGTGCCCACGTCACTGTGGGCCTCGCTCGCGATCGTGCTCTCGGTCTGGATCCTGGGGGGACTGGTGGTCAGCGACCTGCGGCCTCCGGACGCGCCGCGGTACCTGTACATGGGGGCGATCGGGGTGATCCTGGTCGCCTCTGCGGCCGCGACCCGGGTGCGGTTCACGAAGCCGGTGCTCGTGGTGCTGTTCGCGGCGACCGCGGTCAGCCTCGCTACGAACCTGGAGCTGCTGCGCCAGGCGGCTGCGGCGCAACGTGAGGTCTACTCGGCGAAGGCCCGCGCCGGCTTCACGATGCTCGAGCTCGCCGCGGACGAGGTACCGCCGACGTACGTGCCCCCGCTGCCGGCCTTCCGGCTCAACCCGCCTGCGTACGGGGCGGCCCGGTACCTGGCCGCGGCGGACCGGTACGGCTCGTTCGGGCTCCCGCTGGCCGAGCTCGGCACGGCGAGCCTGCCCGTTCGGGAGTTCGCGGATCGCACCCTGGTCGGCGCCAAGCAGCTCGAGCTGGCCCCGACGCCGGACGACGCGGCAACCGGCTCGTGCCGCGACCACACGGCCGCCGAGGCGTCCGCCGGGATCGAGCTTCCGAGCGGCGGCGCGACGCTGATCGCGAAGGACTCGAGCCCCGCATCGGTCAACCTCGGCAGGTTCGCGCCGCCGTCGGAGACGGTCGGACGCCTTCGGGGGGATCGGCCCGCGACCCTGTCGATCAAGCCGGATGCGGACCCGCAGCCGTGGACGATCACCGTTCCCGCCGCGGGCTCCGTGCAGGTGTGCGCCCTGTGAGCGGCGCCCGGTTCGAGGTCAGCGATCGGCTGTGCTGGGGCCTGCTCGGGGTCGGGATGGCGGTCAGCAGCGCGCTGATCCTGTACCTGAGCCGCGGCACCGTCTTCTTCATCGACGAGCTGCAGCGGTTCACCGAGATCCCGACCCTCACTCCGAGGGAGGTGATCGAGCCCGTCAACGGCCACCTCGGCGCCACCTCCCACATCTACTTCCGCGCGCTGCTCGAGGCGTTCGGCGCCGACTATCTCCCGTTCAAGATCCTCCACCTCGCCGTTCTGCTGCTCGCGGTGGGCCTGTTCTACGCGCTGATCAAGCGTGCGATCGGGGCGCTGCCCGCGCTGGCGCCGGCGCTGATCCTGCTCTTCCTCGGCTCGGCGTGGACGCACGTGCTCACCCCGCTCGGGATCAGCTCGCTGTTCGCGGTGGCGATGGGCCTGGGCGCGCTGCTGGCGCTGGAGCGCGACGACCGCGCCGGCGACGTCACCGCGTGCGTGCTGCTGTGCATCGCTGCGGCCACGTTCAGCAACTGGCTCGCCTTCCTGGTCGGCGTCGCGATCACCGTGCTGCTTTCGCGAGATCGATGGTCGCGGGCGTGGATCTTCCTGGTCCCGCTGGGGCTGTACGCAGCGTGGTGGCTGTGGGCGCTGTCGGAGCCGTCCTCCTCCGAGAGCGCCACCCGGATCTCGAACATCCTGCTGCTCCCAAACTACGGCGCCGACTCCGGTGCGGTGGCGGTCGCGGCGGTGACCGGCCTCGGGTACGCGTTCGACCCGGGGTCGGGGGACTGGTTCGCGATCGGCCGGCCGCTGGCGGCGCTCGGCTTGATCGCGCTCGTGATCAGGCTGCGCAGGGGCAGCATGCCGCGGTCCTTCTGGGTGGCGGCCGGGATCCTGATCACGCTGTGGGCGCTCGGCGCGCTCGCCTTCGGCCCGGGGCGGGCGCCGGAGGCGAGCCGCTACGTGTTCCCGGGCGTGGTCGGCGTGCTGTTGCTGGCGACCGCCGCGGCGCGCGGCGTTCGCTTCTCGACGGCCGGGCTCGCGGCGCTGTTTGCGGTCGCCGCGGTCGCGCTGGCGGCCAACGTCGCGCTGCTCCGTCAGGGATCGCACGCCTTCCGGCTGGACTACTCGGCGAACGTGCGCACGACCCTGGCGATGGTGGAGCTTGCCCGGGACCGGATCGACCCCGAGCTCAACCCGGTCAGAGACATCCCGCAGATGATCTACAACCCGTTCACCGCGGGCGCCTATCTGGACGCGGTCGACAGGTACGGCTCCCCCGCCTTCACGCCGGCGCAGGTCGCCGCGCAGCCGGAGGGAGTTCGGGAGGGCGCGGACGCGTTCCTCGCCAGCGCGCTCGGGGCGCGGCTCTCCCCGGCGCCGGGAGGCTCCCGCACCGGCTGCATGACGGTGCGGCCCGACGGCGCCGGCGGCGCGACCACGGTGTTCGAGCTCCCACCCGGCGGGGCCGACCTCCGGGTTCCAGACGACGCTCCGGCCCCCGTACGGATCGGCCGGTTCGGCACCGTGCCGTCGGATCGGGTCGGCTCGATCGCACCGCGCGCGTGGACGCGGCTGTCGATCCCGACCGACGCCTCCCAGACCCCGTGGCGGGCCGCCGTCAGGGCCCGCTCGGCCACGGTCTGCAAGCCGGGCTGATCCTCACCGCGGCGCGTACGGGAGCGGCTCCTCGGCCTGCCGGGAATGCCGCCCCGGCGCGATCCACACGTCGATCGCGAATCCGCGCCCGCGCTGGGGAACGCGGACACGCGACGCGCCCCGCTCGATCGCGCACCGCACGTCGGCCGGCTTGCGGTACCCGTTGAACCAGGGCGGCAGCGGGAGATGCTCGATGTAGACGACGTCTCGCCGCCGGTCGCAAAGCAGGTCCTCGATCCGAGAGCGGGGCACAACCTCGAGATCGTCGCCGAGGTAGTACTGCAGCCCGGCGGGGCGGATGCTGTCCGTGACCACCGTGTCGATCCCCGTCCCCCGGACGATCTCGGCGACCGCCTTGAAGTTCTCGCGCGGGAGCGCCATCACCTCCTCCTCCTTGATCGTCTCCCGGGCCAGCACCAGCACCGCCACCACCCCGATCGCGATCACGATCGGGCGGAGCCAGCGCGGGCGTGCCAGCAGCGTCCCGAGCGCGGCGATCCCCGTCGCGACCGGGATCAGCACGTAGGGCATCAGCAGGAGCTGGTGGCGAGGCTCGGTGTTCAGCCCGAGCACGCTGAACGCGAGGTTGAAGAACAGCGGCGGGACGACGAGCAGCAGGGCGAGGCCGGACTGTCCGCGGCGCCACAGCGCCACCAGCCCGCCGAGCAGGGCAAGCAGCGCGACCGTGTCGACCCAGCCGGCCGCGAGCCGGTGGCCGACCGCATCGCCGGTCGGCGGCCCGCTCAGCAGCGTCACCGTCGGTATCACGAGCCACTCCAGCGACCGCTCCAGGAACACCGCTGCGCCGAGCGAGATCCGCTGGCCCGGTATCACCGCGTTCCAGGTGTCGACGAGGTTGTCGCCCGAGTCGAGCACCGGGATGTAGAAGACGATCGAGAGCACGACCACCGCCGCAAGCACCACCGCGGCGGTGCGGCGCAGCTGCGGCCACCACAGCAGCGACAGGGCCTGCCCGACGAAGGCGAACGCAAAGAAGATCAGCGTCCACGTCCCCACCAGGCCGGCGCCGAGGAACGCGAGCACGGTCGCCTTCGTGCGCTCGCGCGTGAGCGCGTCCGCGGCGACCAGCATCGCCGTCGCGGCCAGCAGGGCGAGCCCGTACCCGCGAGCCTGGGCCGCCAGGTCGAGGTGCATCGGCGACGCCATCGCGAGCACCGCAAACACCACCGCGGTGAGGATCCCGATTCGACGCCACGCCCACCATGTCGCGAGCGCCACGGCGGCGAGCGCGGGAACCACACTCCACAGCCGCTGCACGGCCTCGGACCCCCCGAGCGCCTTCGTCGTCAGCCACGACAGGACGTTGAACAGGACGTGGCTCGACTTGGCGTCGATCAGCGTGTCGAACTGGTTGTAGGTGAGGATCGACTCGGCCTCGTCGTGCCACACGCTGTTGTCGAGGTGGATCAGGCGGCTCCACGCCAGCACGATCCCGACCAGGACCAGCACTGCGATCGCGAGGTAGCGGAGCCACTTCTCCGTCGGGGCGCCCGCCGAGCCCGGGGCTTCGCTCACGCCGGGCCTAAACTTCCCGAGCCGTGGCCGCACCGCAGACGGCAATCCAGGGGGCGCGACCGAACGCCGAGCCCGCGCCGACGGGCCTCGAGCTCTCGGTGGTGATCCCGTGCCTGAACGAGGCGGAGGCGATCGGGGCCGTCGTCGACACCGCGCGAGGCGAGATCGAGCGGTGCCGGATCCGGGGCGAGGTGATCGTCGTCGACAACGGCTCCACCGACGGCTCGCGGAGCTCGCCCGGAACGCCGGTGCGCGGGTGATCCACGAGTCCCAGCGCGGCTACGGCGCCGCCTACCTGGCCGGGTTCTCGGCCGCGGACGGCAGGTTCATCGTGATGGGCGACGGCGACGCCAGCTACGACTTCACCGAGATCGAGCGCTTCGTGCAGCCGCTTCGCGACGGCGCGGACATGGTGATCGGGAATCGGATGGACGGCCTCGAGCCGGGCTCGATGCCATGGCTTCATCGGCACGTCGGAAACCCCGTTCTGACCGGGCTCCTCAACCTCTTCTTCAAGACCGGGGTGAGGGACGCCCACTGCGGGCTGCGCTCGTTCAGGCGCGATCTGCTGCCGGCGCTCGACCTGAACACGACCGGGATGGAGTTCGCATCCGAGCAGATCATCAGCGCCTCCCGGCTCGGTCTGGACATCCGCGAGCTCGACATCACGTACCACCCCCGCAGGGGGAGGTCGAACCTGTCGTCGTTCTCCGACGGCTGGCGCCATCTCCGCTTCCTGCTCGTGCACTCTCCAACGTGGCTGTTCGTCATTCCCGCGATGCTAATGCTGATCCTCGGGGCGCTCGGCTTCGCTGTCGTGCTGTCGGGGATCGAGCTGTTCGGGCGCGGGTGGGAGCCCACACCCTGATCGCATCGACAACCCTGTGCATCGCCGGGGTGCAGATCCTGCAGCTCGGCGCTTTCGCGCGCGCGTACGCCTTCTACTACCTGGGCGAGCGGGACGCGCTGATCGAGGCGGCGCACGGCCGCGTCCGGCTCGAGCACGGGCTGCTGCTGGGAGGGCTCCTGGGGCTCGCCGGCCTGGTGATCGAGGCGGTGATCCTTGCGCAGTGGATTCACCGCGGCTTCGGGAGCCTCGCCGAGGAGCAGCTCGCCCTGCTCGGGCTTACGCTGATGGTGCTCGGCACGCAGATCATCTTCGGGGCGTTCTTCCTGTCGATTCTCGGGCTGCGGCGCCCGCCGATGGGTTGATCGGCTAGCCTCGGCGCTCGATGTGCGGAATCGGGGGGTGCGCGGTGCCGTCCGGGGCACACCCGGACAGCGGCGCCCTCGAGCAGGTCCTCCGGGCGATCCACCATCGAGGGCCGGACGACTCCGGTACCGAGGTCAGGGGCAACGTCGGGCTCGTCAATGCACGCCTCGCGATCATCGACACGAGCCCGGCAGGTCACCAGCCGATGGTCGACCCAGCCGGACGGTGGATACTCACCTACAACGGCGAGATCTTCAACCACCGGGCGCTGAGGCGCGAGCTGTCGCCGGTCGCGTTCCGGGGAGGCAGCGACACCGAGACCCTGCTGCACGCGGTGGCGCGGTGGGGACCGATCGAAGCTGCGACGCGCTCCCACGGGTTCTTTGCCTTCGCCGCGCTCGACTCCGAGAGGCGCAAGCTCCACCTGGTCAGGGACAGGCTCGGGGTCAAGCCCCTCTACCTCGCACGACACGGTGACACGGTCTGGTTCGCGAGCGAGCTCGCCGCGCTGCTGCGCGCCGGAGTCCCGGCGCACGCCAGCCGCGACGCCCTGTGGGACGCGATCGACGTGGAGCCGCCGTACGGCCGCACCACGTTGCTCGAGGGGATCGAGCGGATGCTCCCGGGGACGGGCGTGGAGATCGACCTCGACACCCTGCGGATCACCGAGCGGGAGTGGTGGAAGCCCCAGCACGCGGTCGAGCCGGAGCCGGCGCGAGAGCTCGCCGCTCTCGACCGGAAGCAGCTCAGCGATCGGCTGGAGGGCGCACTGCGCACCGGGGTGAGCAACCGCCTGATGGCGGACGTGCCGGTCGGGACGATGTGCTCCGGCGGGCTGGACTCCTCGCTGATCACCGCGCTCGCGCACGACCAGGACCCCTCCACCGTCGCGTTCACCATCTCGCAGCCCGACGAGGGGAGGGACAACGAGCTCCGGTGGGCCGAGATGGCGGCGAGCTCGGTCGGGGTGGAGCTGGAGACCGTCACCGTCTCCAACAGCGCATGGCGGGCCGGGCTGGTCGGAGCCGTACGGCATCACGAGTATCCGCTGATCGTCTCCGGCTCGGTCCCAATCGGGCTGATGGCCGAGGCGGCTCGGCGCCGCGGGATAAAGGTGCTGCTCACAGGCGAGGCGGCGGATGAGCTGTTCGGCGGCTACCTCACCAGCCACTTCCCGGAGTTCCGCGACTTCCTGTCGCGGCGCGCGATGGGTCTGCGGGTTGCGCAGCTGACTCGGACGCATGGTCCGGGATGGGTGATCCGGGGCATGGTCCGGCGACGACTGCGGCGCCTCGCCAACCGTGCCGACCCACCGGCCGCACGTCCGGACGGCGTTCGAGAAGCGATTCTCGCCGACGCGAGGAGGGCTTACGCCCACCACCCCGGCCCCCGCGGCCGCCTCGAGGCATCGCTTCTCTCCGACCTGTCCCTGAGGGAGTTTCCGTTCCTCCTGCACCGACAGGACATAAGTCCGATGGCGCATTCGATCGAGACCAGGCTTCCCTTCCTGGAGTCCGAGGTGCTGTCGCTGGCGCTCAACCTTCCGCTGGAGGCGCGGGTCGAGCCGGACTCGAAGGGAGTGCTGCGGGACGTGGCAAGCCGCCACCTGCCGCGACCGATCGTGCGCCGCCCCAAGCAGTGGGGCATGATAGTCGGGCCGGAACAGATCGAGCAGGCCGCCCAACCCGCGTTCCTCGGGCACGGGATGCTCCGCGAGCTGCTCGGGTCCCGCGTGGATCGGTGGCAGCAGTACATCGAGGAGGGGTCGCCGCGCCGCCGGTTGCTGTTGTGGACCGCGGAGATCTGGTGCCGCCTGTTCGTGTGCGGCCACAGCGTGCAGAGCGTGGAGGCCGATCTGTGGGTGCCCGAGCGCGTGTAGCCGGGAGCCGCGTTTGATGTCGCCGCTGAGGCCCACGGCGCTTCGAACGCGCAGACCGATGGAGGTCGGGCGGGCGGGCGGGATCACGCGATCGAAGCAGGCGTCTCGGTCGCCGGCCGGCGCTCGACGATCAGGTTCGGCAGTACTCATCCACTCGGGGCTCCGGGGAACGCGCTCCTGGCCGCGACGCTGCTATCGGCGATGCGATCCCGGGCGCGTCTGCGAATCGCCGACCCGATTGGACCCCAGCTGGCCACCTCCCTTTCGACGATTCAGCACACAGCGCCGCATCGGGCACACCCCGGCACGCGGCGTGGGGTGCTTCTTCAGCGGCGGGGTGGACTCCTTCTACTCGCTGCTGACGAAGAGGGCCGAGGTGACCCACCTCGTGCTGGTGCACGGATTCGACATCGCGCTCGAGGACGCGCAGCTGCGCAGACAGACCTCGTCGATGGCGCGATCGGTCGCCGACGAGGTGGGCAAGGACCTGATCGAGGTCGACACGAATGTGAAAGCCCTTTTCGGTGTCTGCGGGGTGCCATGGGCGTGGGCACACGGCGATTTTTGCCTCGAGCCGGGGCCGACGCGCGAGTTGGTCCCTTTGGGGTCCCACCCGGGACTCGATCCCCTGTGGAGTGCCGACGGCGTGACGATCACGCACGATGGCGACGACCCGTCGCGAACCGAGAAGATCCGCTTCCTGAAGGACGAGGACCTGGTGCTGAGATGGCTGCGGATCTGCTGGGAGAATCGCCACGGGGCCTACAACTGCGGGGAGTGTGGGAAGTGCGTGCGGGCGATGGCCATCCTCGACTCGCTCGGCGCGCTGGAGCGGTGCTCGACCCTCCCCGATCGGCTCCCAGTGGAGGATCTTCGTCGGATGCCGCTTCTAGAGACGAACACGGTCTTGGCTGCACGCGAGACGCTCGCCGCGGTCCGAGGCGGCGGGAACGCGGAGGTCTAGCGTGCGATCAGACACGCGCTCAGGATGAGACACGTTCGCCGGGCGCGCTCGCGGCTCGTCGGCTTCCGAGATCACGGGCTCAGGAGGTCCAGTAGCTCGGCAGCGCGCTGAGCCTGGCCTTGAGCGTCACCGGCAGCCACCGGTGGCGCGCGCCGAGCTGCAGCCCGCAGTACTTGGTCGCCTCGTACAGGACCGCATAGGGAATCGAGCGTCGCTGCCGGGTCCGCCACAGCCATGCGAGCTCGCCTCGCGCATAGCTGACCGCGTTGCGCCGCAGGGCGCGCCCCGAGGGGCGCGCCCCCGCCAGGTACGCCCTCTCGGCCGACGCGCCCGAGTCGAAGAAGCGCTTGAACGCCGATCGCAGCGTGTAGGCGTGGGAGTGCCGAACCGCGGCGCCCGGCTCGTACACGAGCCTGAAGCCGGCGAGCAGGACCCGGCAGGCCCACTCCTGGTCCTCGCTCATGATGATGTCGTCGACGAAGGGGAACCGCTCCCAGACCCGGCGGGGGATCGCCGAGCTCACGTTCGAGAACAACGTCGTCTCCATGCTCAGCTCGGAGCTGTCCGCGGCTTCCTGGGTGCGGCCGCTCCCCCCGTACAGGAAGTCGAGGAAGTAGCGCTCCGCCGGGGCGGCGCCGTCGTTCGGGAGCTGCCGTCCGTACACCCCGGCGACGCGGTCGTCCGCGAGCGGGGTGATCAGCTCCGCCAGCCACCGGCTTCCGACCGCCTCCGCGTCCTGGGTCGTGAACACGAGGATCTCGCCGCGGGCGAGCTCCGCGCCGAGGTTTCGGGTCGCTCCGTGGTTGAACTCCCCGAGCGCGATCGTGTGCACCCGCGCTCCGCGCGCCCGGGCAAGCTGGGCGCTTCCGTCGGTCGAGCTCGAGTCGACGACGACGACCTCCACCTCGCGATCGACGTCCTGGGCCTCGATCGCCGCGAGGCAGCGACGGAGCGCGTCGCCCCCGTTCCGAACCGGGATGATCACCGAGATCACGCCGGGTGATTCTGGCGACTCTCCCGGGCGGCCACCGACTATCGTCCCGCCCCATGCCCCAGGCGCCGCCTCCGCCGCGCGGCCGCGGCCGGCTGGCGCTGCGGTGGATCCCGCGCGGCGCCCCGGCCCTGCTCGACGCCGGGTGCTCGGATGGAAGCGGCACGTTCCACTACGCGAAGCTCGTCGGGAGAGCGGCGGGATTCGACCTGGACGCGACCGCGATCGCCCGTGCCCGAGAGCGGTATCCGGAGATCGAGTTCGATGTCGCGCCGCTGGAGCGGATCCCCCATCCCGACGAGGCGTTCGACGTGGTCGTGTGCCTCGACGTGCTCGAGCACGTCGAGGACGAGCGGGCCGGCGCCAGCGAGCTGTTCCGGGTGCTGCGCCCCGGCGGGACGCTGATCCTCACCACCCCCCACCGGGGGGCGTTCGGCTTCCTCGACCCCGTGAACGTGACGAAGAGGTCCGCTGCGATGCTCGCCCGGGTCGCGCCATCAGCGCTCGAGTGGATCACCGAGCGCGCCACGAAGGCCCCCGACGGCCGCCCGTGGTGGGAGGCCGAGGCGGAGTCCGTCCACCGCCACTACCGGGAGCGCGACGTGCAGGCGCTGCTCGATGCCTCGCCGTGGGCGGGGCGCTACGAGGTGGTTCGACGCTTCCGCGGGGGGCTGCTGATCAACCCGCTCGCCCAGTACGTCGCTGGGATCGCGGCCGGAACGCCGGTCGGGCGAGCCGCCGAGCGCGCCAAGGAGGCCGACTACCTGATCCCGTGGGGGGCGCCCGCCTATCACCTGGCGCTGAAGATCAGGAAGCGCTGACGGCGCGGTCGGGGAAGGGACTGCGGGCGCAGAACACGATCTCGCGCTGGGCGCGGCGGTGCGGCACCGGGAGCGCTTCGTAGCCCGCGGACCGAAGCTCGCGCTGCGCGACCTCCCTGGTCAGCGGGGCGTGCACCTCGGCGACGATCGCGCGGACGCGCGGCGCCCATTCGGCCGCCGTCTCGAACAGCTCCCGCTCTCCCCCCTCGATGTCGACCTTCATCAGGTCGACGCCGCGGGGCAGGTGCCGGTCGAGCAGCTCGGTCAGGGTGAGCGCGTCGAGCTCCTCCGTGCCGCTCGCGGGGGCGCTCTCAGCGGCGACGACCCGGTCGTTGGCCGGGGCGGTCCCGCGCTCGAGCCGGTACCGGCCGGCCCTCGAGACGACCGCGGCCCGGACGGCGACCGAGCCGGGGGAGATCCGTCCCAGGTTCTCGGCGAGCAGCTCGAACGTCGCGGGGCTCGGCTCCACCGCGACGATCCGCGCGTCCGGGAAGCGCGCCGAGAGGAACGCGGAGGCGACGCCTGCGTTCGCGCCCAGGTCCAGCACCGTCTGGACGGCGCCGAGCGGGGAGTAGTCGAGCGCGTACGGCCGCCCGCCGTAGACCTCGGTCGCGACCAGATCGTTTGTCCGCAGCCTCAGCACCGGGGCGCCTGGGCCAGGCTGCAGCTCGTACTCGCGCGTGCGCGGGGTCGGCACCACCCTGCCCACGAAGGGCTGGCGAGAGGCGATCGTCAGGAACGCGAGCGCCGCCATCCGCAGCATCCGCAGCCGCTCCCGCCATCCGGCCATCCGCCGCGCCAGCAGCACCGAATCGACGGCGGCGAGCATCGCCAGCCTGAGGCGAGTGGACGCAGAGTGCGGGGTCATCGCGGCGTCGATCGCCCCAGGCCGATCCGGATCTTCTCGCGGCGGGTGAGCACGGTGTAGAAGGAGTCGAGCCCGCCGCTGAAGAATGCGCCGACGCCGTCGGCGAGGGGGCGGCCGCGGAACCCGTCGCCGGCCTCAACCGCTGTCCGCGTCGGGCTCAACTGCACAGGCTTCACGCGCATCCCGCTCATCCCAGCCGCAATCGCGCCTTCTCCATCTCGTGCCGGGCACGGCGGATCACGCCGACCGGAAGCCGCCTGAGCCACGCCTGCCGGGCCCGGCTACGGGAGCGGCCGAGCGCGTACTCGAGCGCGCCGGCGAGCTCCGGATCCGCGTCCCTCTCCTCCAGCCACTCGACCGTGGCGCGGACGAGTCCCCGGTTCCCCTCGAAGTCCTCGATCGGGATCCCCCGGACCCGGTCGAGATCGATCGTGTCGGGGAAGGTCCGGCACTGCTCCAGCGCGCCGCAGGCGTGCAGCTCGACCATCGTCCGGACGCACTTCACGCAGCGGCCGCAGTTCCACTCGCCGGGCCTCTTCCAGCACACCCGCAGCCACCGCATCGCCAGCTCCGACTCGACGATCGCCTCGAGCTTCTCCGGGCGGGTGACGTCGGTCTCCGCCGTCTCCACCGCGACGCGGGCGGTGCTCCACAGGTGGTCGACATCCGGATGCAGGCCCCACGCGGCCGGGTAGCGGCGCGGGAAGGTGGCCGGGATCAGCACCCGCGAGATGTGCCGCTCGAGGGAGTGCGCGATCCCCGCGAGCAGCCCACCGTGGTACCACCGCCACGGCACCAGCGGGATCATCTGCAGCTTCGCGTCGGTCGCGACCTCGATCACCTCCAGGTCCATGGCACCCGCCACGCTGCGGGCCATCTCCGCCACCCGCCCGCGGATGTCCCAGTCGGTGAGCGAGTAGTCGAACCCGTGGATCAGGATCAGGTGGGTGATCTCGTCGCGGCGGGTGAGCACGGTGTAGAAGGAGTCGAGCCCGCCGCTGAAGAATGCGCCGACGCCGTCGGCGACCGCGTCGGGAGGCGGGCGGCTCGGCGCATCCACCGGGACCGGCGCCAGCCTCGAGCTCCACTCGGCGAACCGGTCCTGGATCCGCTCCTGACGCTCGAGCAGGCCGGCGTCCACCGGACTGTCAACATGCAGCGGCGCACCCAGCGCCATCGATGGCAGCAAGGTCAAAGGCACAGCGAGGTCGCCCGTCGCGGCGATCGGAACCGAGAGCTCGAAGGTCAGGCTGCGGGACCTTGCGCCGCCCTCGATCCCGACCACTGCCCTCGCCGGGGCCGATTGGACCGGCGTCACCTCGATGCGTCTCATCCGTCGCAGCCTAGTGCGGGACGATCTGCCATCGGCGGACCGCCTCCGCCGTGAGCTGATGGACATCCTCGCTCGTCACGTGCCGCGCTCGGGCCCGGTCGCCCTGATCGACTACCCGGCGCACCGAAACGTCGGGGACGCCGCGATCTGGCTCGGCGAGCTGGCGGCGCTGCGCAAGGGGGGCTGGGAGCTCGCCTACGCGTGCACCGAGGACGGCTACGACGCGGCGCGGATTCGGGAGCGGATCGGCCCGGACGGGACCGTGCTGCTGCACGGCGGCGGCAATCTCGGCGATCTCTATCCGGCGCACCAGCACCTCCGCCTTCGGGTACTGTCCGAGCTGCGCGACAGGCGCATTGTGCAACTTCCCCAGACCGCCTGCTTCCGGCACGAGCCGGCGATCGAGCGAGCGGCGCCGATCTTTGCTGCACATCCCGACCTGACCGTGCTGTGCCGGGACGGACCCAGCGAGCGGCTGGTCGCGGAGCGGCTCGGCTCCCGGACCGCCCTCTGTCCCGACGCCGCCTTCGCGCTCGGCGCCCTGGAGCGGACAGAGCGGCCGGCGACCCCGGTGCTCGTGCTGGCGCGGGAGGACTTCGAGTCCGCCCTGCCCGGCGCGCCTCCGACCGCGCCCGACGTCGGCGTCGCCGACTGGCCCCGGCGCGACGCCACCCCGACCCGGATCGTGCTCTCCCTCCTCCAGAGGACGGGCGCGTGGCGCGGCTACGAGCTCGTCTCCCGACGGCTGCTGCGCTCCGGGGTGCGGCTGCTGTCCCGCGGCGAGGCGGTCGTCACCGATCGCCTCCACGGCCACATCCTGTGCCTGCTGCTCGCGATCCCGCACGTCGTCGTGCCCGATCGATTCGGGAAGGTGGCCTCCTTCCACGCGACATGGGGGACCGGGACGCCGATCGTCGACGGCGCGGCCGGCCTGGGCGTTGCAATCGATCGCGCCCGCGGCCTGGTCGGGTGAGCTCGATCCACGTCGGGCTCAACCTCCTCTTCCTGGTCCCCGGCGAGACCGGCGGCGCCGAGACGTACGCGCGCGAGCTGATCCGGGCGCTTCGGGAGGTCGCCCCGGAGATCCGGCTGAGCGCATTCGTGAATCGGGAGGCCGAGGCCGCCGGCGAGGGGCCGTGGCTGGAGCAGGTCGAGCCGATCGTGGTCCCGGTGCACGCCCGCAACCGGGTCGAGTGGGTGCGCGGGGAGCAGACACTGCTTCCGCGGCTCGCCAACAGGCGCGGAGTGGACCTGATCCACAACGTCGCCCACACCGGGCCCGTGTGGGGTCGCGCCCGCCGCGTCACCACCATGCACGACCTGATCTTCCTGCTGGAGCCCGAGTCGCACGGGGGGCTGCGCGCCTGGGGCCTGCGCAGGCTGGTCCCCGCCGCGGCGCGGCGCTCCGACCGCGTGATCGCGATCTCACGCAGCACGAGGGACGATCTGGTGGCGCGGCTCGGCATCCCGGAGGAGCGGATCGACGTGGTCCCGAGCGGGATCGGCGCGACGTTCTCGGGCCGGGTGGTGGGGGAGCCGGAGCTGCGTCGTGAGCTGGATCTCGGCGGCCGCCCGATCGCGCTGAGCGTCTCGACGAAGCGTGCGCACAAGAACCTCCCCCGGCTGCTCGACGCGCATGCGCTGATATCCGCTGGCGAGCGACCGATGCTCGTGCTGCCCGGGTACCACACGCCGCACGAGGACGAGCTTCGTGCGCGCGCGGCGGAGCTCGGCATCGCGGACGACGTCCGCTTCCCGGGGTGGCTGCCGCGAGCCCAGCTCGAGGGCCTGTATCGGGCCGCGACGCTGTTCGTTTTCCCGTCGCGCTACGAGGGATTCGGGCTTCCGATCCTCGAGGCGATGGCGCGCGGGGTCCCGGTCGCGTGCGGGCAGGCGAAGGCGGTCGTCGAGGTGGCCGGCGACGCGGCGCTCCGCTTCGATCACGACGACCCGGCCGCGATCGCCGCCGCGATCCGCTCGCTGCTCCGCGACGCGGGGCTCCGGGAGCGCCTCGCCGAGGCCGGTCGGCGCCGCGCCGCCGAGTTCAGCTGGAACCGCACCGCGCAGGGGACGGTCGTTTCCTATCGCCGCGCGATCGGCGGCTAGATCCGCTTTCGCAGCCTCCTGCCGCGTCGTTGGGCGCGGTGCACGAGGCCTGCGGGGATCCGCCTGACGCGGCTCCGGGCGACGCGAGCGCGGGAGCGCCGGATCGCAAACTCGAGCGCGTCCGCGAGCTCGCGGTGCCGCGGGTCCCGTCGCGCCGCCTCGACGGTAAGGCGGGCCGCGCCCCTGGTGGCCTCATACGGGATCACCATCGACCTGACCGCGTCGAGGTCGATCTCGTCGGGAAGGGTCCGGCACGCCACCAGCCTGTCGCACACCGCGAGGTCGATCATCGTCCGCAGGCACTTCATGCACCGGCCGCAGTTCCATTCCGCCGGCCTCTGGAAGCAGACCCGAAGCCACCGCATCGCGAGCTCCGAGTCGGCGATGATCTCGCACTTCTCGAGGCGGACGAGGTCGGGATCCGTGGTCTCGATCAGCACCCGCGAGGTGCTCCACAGGGGATCGATGGCTGGGTCCTGTCCCCACGGAAACTGAAACCGGGCGGCGAACGTGCTCGAGATCAGCGCCCGCGAGAGATGCTCCTCGAGGGCGTGGGCGATCGCGGCGAGCAGCCCCCCGTGGTACCAGTGCCACGGCACCAGCCGGATCATCTGCAGCTTCGCGTCCGTGACCACCTCGATCAGCTCCAGGCCGCGCTCCTCGGCCACGTCGCGGGCCATCCGCGTGATCCGCTCCCGCGTAACGAGATCGTCGAGCGGCACGTCGAACCCGTGGACCAGGATCAGGTGGGTGATCTCATCCCGACGGGTTTCGAGCGTGCAGAACGAGTCGAGCCCGCCGCTGAAGAAGAGGCCGATGCCGGCCGGCGTCGCTTCCGGCCCGAGGCGCTCCGACGCGCTCACCGCGACCGGCCTGAACATCGAGTCCCACGTCGCGACCTGCGCCTGGATCCGCTCCTGGCGGTCGAGCAGGCCGGCGTCCACCGGACTATCGACCTGCAGCGGCGCACGCAGGGCCATCGCCGGCAGCAGGCCGAGCGGGAGGGCGAAGTCCCCGGTCGCGGCGGCGGGGACGGAGAGCTCGAACCGCAGGTCGCGCACCCGCGCTCCATCGTCGATCGCGGCGGCCACCCGCGCCGCGCTCGACCGGATCGGGTTCGCTCGAAGAGCTCTCATCCGATCACGCTCATCTCGGCGGCCCGGCGGGAGCGCGATACGGGTCGCGGCGCCCACGCGCCAGCGCGAACCGGACGAGCGCCCGGGTCGCCACCGCCGCCTGCCCGACCATGATCGCGGCGAGCCGCGCCAGCCGGCCGGGACGGAGCAGGATCCCGGGCAGCTCGGCGCGCCCGACGCCGGTCCACACGCTGACGATGTTCACGTACGGGAACAGGTAGGCGGGAATCCACGCCGCGCCCCCCAGCCGGGAGCGATGGCGGCGCAGCAGCAGCACCTCCATCGGGGCGTCCCCGGCGCGCCCGACGATCTCTCGCAGCGACAGGGAGCGGGGGCGGTGGCTGACCCGCATTCGCGGCTCCCACCCGATCGGCCCCAGCTCCAGCGCCCTGAACCCGAGATCGAGATCCTCTCCCTGCCTCGGGATCTCCGCCGAGAAGCCGCCGAGCGCCTCCAGCGTCGCGCGCCGATATGCGACGTTGCAGGCCCGGTACGTGCCGGGCCCGCGGACGTCGACGCTCTTCGCCCGCAACGGGTCGAACGGGGGCGTCGTGACCGGACCCTCGACGCCGACCCGGTCCGGATGGCGCTCCAGGAAGCCGAGCACCGAGTCGAGCCAGCCGGGGTCGGCCTCGACGTCGTCGTCGGCGAACGCGATCACGGCACCGGCGGCCGCCTCGATCCCCGCGTTGCGGGCCGCGCTGATTCCCGCCCCCCCGCGGCGGACGACCCTGACCCCCTCGGGCACGGAGACGGGAGGCGCGCTGCCGTCATCGACGACGATCACCTCGTACTCGCGATCGGTGGCCTGGGCGCGAACCGACTCCAGGCACCGGGCGAGGTCGTCCGGCCGGTTCCGGGTCGGGATCACGACCGTGGCCTCCGGGGCCGAGGCGATCACGCCGCCCCCGGGCGACGGTCGGGGCCGAGCCTGCGCGCGCGCCCATCGCGATACCCGTCGAGCACCGCGTGCAGCGCCTCGCCCCGGTTGGGCCGGCGCAGCGCGTGCACGGCGAACGTCGTCCGCACCACCTGCCGCCGCAGCCACGCGAGCGGCGGCGGAAGGGGCCGGTGCCGCTCGCACACCACGATCGTGTTCCGCGCCCCGTAGTACAGGTTGTGCGTGGACGCGGGTCCCCCCGTCGAGGCCGCTACCTCGTGCCACCCGCGCGCGCCGGGCACGAACACGACCTCGAACCCGGCCTCGCGGGCACGCAGGGACCAGTCGACGTCTTCGACGTAGGCGAAAAGCTCCTCGTCGAGCGGCCCGATCGCGTCGATCGCCGCGCGCGATGCCGCCATCAGGGCGCCGGACGCGCGATCGGTCTCCCGCTCGCGGCGGTATCGCTCCCCGTCCAATCGGCCCTCGCCACGATGCCGCCCCGAGTATCCGAGCCACGGCCGATAGCCCTGGCCCGCGAACGAGATCCGGTCGCGGTCGTCGGCGGCGTACAGCTTTCCAGCCAGGATCCCGGCGCGGGGATGCCGGCGGGACGCCGCCGCGAACCCGGCGACGGCATCAGGGGCGACGACGACGTCGTTGTTGACCAGCACGACCCACTCGGCGCCGTGCTCGAGCGCCCACCGGATCCCGGCGTTGTGGCCGCCCGAGAACCCGAGGTTGCGCTCGTTCTCGATCAGGTGAACCCCGGGGTGAAGCTCGCGGACCGCGGCGGCGGAGCCGTCATTCGACGCGTTGTCCACGCACACGATCCTGATCGGCGGCTCGCTCACTCGCGCCAGCGATTCGAGGCACCGAAGGGTGTGGTCCCGACCGTTCCACGACAGAACGATCGCGTGCCAGGTCGGCTCGCTCAAGGCGCTCGGCTACCTGGCGCGCGTCGCGAGCACATACCACTGGAACACGAGGAACTCGCTGGAGCGACCGAAGGTGACCCGCTCGAGCGCCCGCCGGGGAAGCGAGAGGCGCGTGTGCGCCACCGACTCCACACGCCAGCCGGCCTCCCGGATCGCCGCGACGATGTCGCGGCGCGTGAACCAGCGCAGATGAGTGTTGTCCCTGTGGCCAGAGGACGAGTATCCGAAGGTCCCCCGCACGAACAGGTCGGCCGCAAGCGACAGGTGCCGCGCGTTCGGCACCGACACCTGCAGTCGCCCGCCGGGCGCCGCCGCATCGTGCAGCCGCCGCAGCACCGCCCATGGATCGACCAAGTGCTCGAGGACGTCGTAGCAGAGCACGGTGTCGAACGGACCCGCGACGCCGTCAAGCGCCCGCTCCACCGTGGTGGCGATCACCTCGTCGCAGGTACTCCGGGCTGCGACCGCGGCCTGCTGCTGCGGCTCGATTCCCACCACCCGCGTCGCTCCCAGCCGTCGCACCTGGCGCGCCACCGCGCCCGCCCCGCACCCCACGTCGAGGACCCGCCCGACAGGGCGCGGGAGCAGCTCCACCAGGTCGTCGCGCTCGGCAGAGTAGTAGCGCGCGCCCTTGTAGCGGTTCACCTCGAGCATCGTTCAGCTGATCGGACGGGGTTCCCGCCGCGGACGGCGCCGATCGTAGGCGGCCCGCCCGACCTGTCCCACGAGCCGTGCGAGGCCGAGCGGCCCGCCGGCGCGGATCGCATCCGAGGCGGTTCGAAGCGAGTCTTGGTACGCGCCCGCGCGAGCCAGCCGCCTGGACTCGCCGAGCAGCAGCGCCGCGCGGCTCGACCGCGCCCGCCGCCGCAGCTCCGGGTAGCGGCTCTCGACGATCTCCATCACGTTCAGCCCCGCTTCGAAACCGGCCTGCTCGTTCTCGGGGTCGGTGAGCTGGCCGGGATGGCGGCGGTAGCGGACAAGCTGCTCCTGGGAGACGAGGCAGGCTCCGTTCCGGAACACCTCGATGTCGAACAGCCAGTCCATCACTCTCGGCAGCGATGGCTCGAGCCCGTGCTCAGGGCGCGCCGAGGCTCGAAACATCGTCGCCGAGGGGAGCATCCGGTAGGTGGGATCGAACCACAGCTCGACTCCGCCCTCGCGCAGGGGGCGGCCGTTGTAGATCCAGGTGAAGCTCCCGAGGGTCTCGCCGGTGGCGGAGTCGAAGACCTCCGCATCGTGCGTGCACCCGGCGGCGTCCGGGCGCCGGTCGAGCATCGCCACCTGGGTCGAGATCTTGCCGGGCAGCATCACGTCGTCGCCGTCCAGCCACGCGATCAACTCCCCGGTGGCGGCGTCCAGGGCGCGGTTCGCGGCCACCGCCTTCCCCTCGTTGCGCTCCCCGCGCACGACTAGCACCCGCTCGGGCTCGCGGTCCGCGAACCGGCGCGCGATCTCGCCGGTCCGGTCGGTGGATCCGTCATCGGAGACGACCACCTCGAGGTCCGGATAGTCCTGCGCGAGCACGCTCTCGATCGCCTCGGGAAGGAACGGCTCCTCGTTGTGGACAGCCATCAGGATGCTGACCTTCGGGACGCGCATTCGCGAGTTGCTCACCTTACGCTGTCGCCGATGTCTCCGCGCGTCCTGTACCTGCACGCCAACTCCCAGGACTACCTCGTCGACTCGCTCCTGCACGGGCTCCGAACGGTGCTTGGCGCCGACGTCGTCGACTTCCCCCGCCGCGACAACATGTACGACGACCTCACCGAGGAGCAGCTCGGTCGGGCGTACGGACGCGGGTTCACGCTGTACGGGCGGCTGCCCGAGATCGAGATCGACCGGACCTGGGCGATCTCTAGCGCGATCCGCGGGCTGTTCGACCTCGTCGTGATCGCCGAGGTCCACCGCGAGTGGGGGACGTGGGCGACCTTCCGTCCCCACGCGCGACGCCTGCGCCGCCAGGGCAGCGAGGTGGTGGTGATAGACGGCAGCGACAGCCCCACGATGTACCCGTACGGGCCGGCGTGGTGGCGGCAGATGCGGCCGTGGCCCCTCCCCCGCGCCCACGGCCGGGCGACCTTCTTCAAGCGCGAGCTCCAGCCCATGACGGCCTGGATCCGGTACATGGGGGTGGTACCGGGGCGGCTCGGGGTGCGGCTGCTCGCCCGGAACGTGAACCCGATCGCCTTCTCGATCCCGGAGGGCCACCTCGTCTCCGGGGACGAACGGAAGACGAAGCTGCTCGCGACCCACGTGGTCGACCCGGAGGTGGCCGCCCTGGTGCCGGGCTCGAGCCGGGGCTACGCATTCGACCGCGAGGCCGACTATTACGCCGACCTGCGGGAGTCACGGTTCGGGATCACGACCAAGAAGGCCGGGTGGGACTGCATGCGCCACTACGAGCTCGCGGCCAGCGGATGCGTGCCCTGCTTCCGCGATCTGCACCGCAAGCCCGCGCTTGCCGGCCCGTTCGGGCTGGACGAGACGAATTGCGTCCCTTACAGCGGCGCCCGCGACCTGCTCCGCAGGCTGGAGCAGATCGACGACGCCGAGTACGAGCGCCTCCGCGACGGCGCGATGCGGTGGGCGCGCGCCAACACCACCCGGCAGCGCGCGATCGACTTCCTCGCGGCGGTGGGGCATCCGGTGGGCGTGCGGGCGCCGGCATGACGGCCGACACGCCGGGCCGGATAGGCCTGGCGGACCCGGCGGCGATCGACATCCTCGACACGCCGGACGCGACCCCGAAGGCGATTCGGGGAAGCGTGGTCCGCACCGGCGCGTTCGTCGCCAACCTGCTCGTCAGCCTGGTCGCGGTGCCGTTCATGATCAGGCACCTGGGGCCGGTGGATTACGGGATGTACGTGACCGTGTCGTCGATCGTGTTCATCATCGGCGGGGTCACCGAGGGGGGGCTGACCAACTTCGGGATCCGCGAGCTTGCGGTACTGGAGCCCCACCACCACGAGCACTTCCTCCGCAATCTCGTCGGGCTGCGGCTGGCGCTGACCGCGGCGGGCGTCTCGATCGGTGTCGCTGTCACCTGGGCGACGGGCGCCGCGCCGGAGGTGGTCGCCGGCACCGCGATCGTCGGCTTCGGGTTGATGATCGGCCTCGCCCAGCAGACCTTCGTGATCCCGCTGCAGGCCCAGCTCAGGCTGGGGACGGTGAGCGGGCTGTCGCTGCTCAGCCACGGGATCCTGAACGGGATCTTCATCGCCCTCGTCGTCGTGGGAGCGGGTCTGGCGAGCTTCTTCTGGGCGAACGTCGTCGCCAGCGTGATCGCGGTCGCGGTGACGCTCCTGCTCGTGTACCGCCAGGCGCCGTCGGTGCCCCGCATCGATCTCGCCGTGTGGAAGCGAATCGTGCGCGAGACCCTCCCCTACGCGATCGCGGCCGCGGTCGGCCTGATCTATTTCCGGATCGCGGTGATCCTGATGTCGTACGTGTCGACCGCGCACGAGACCGGGATCTTCTCGGCGGCGTTCCGAATCGCGGAGGTGATCGCGGTGATCCCGTGGCTGCTGGTGTCGTCGCTGTTCCCGATCCTCGCCCGCGCCGCTCGCGACGACCACGCCCGGCTCGATTACGGGCTGCAGAAGATCTTCGACGTGTCCCTGATCGTCGGCACCGGGCTCACCCTGATGCTCGTCGTCGGTGCGCAGTTCGCAATCGACGTGGTCGCCGGCCCCGGGTTCGGGGACTCGGTGCCCGTGCTCCGGATCCAGGCGATCGCGCTGATCACCGGCTTCCTGGTGGCGACGTGGCTGTTCGCCCTGCTCTCCCTGAAGCACTTCCGCCAGATCCTGATCGGCAACCTGATCGCCGCCGCAGCCGCGATCGTCGGCACGCTCGCGCTGGCGCCGCCGCTCGGGGCCGAGGGCGCCGCAATCGCGACGGTGGCCGCCGAGGCCGTGCTGGTCGCCTCGTCGTACTTCTTCGTCCGACGCGCGCGCCCCGACTGGCGCCTCCAGCTCGGGGTCGTGCCGAAGATCGGAGTTGGAGCGATCGTCGGGCTGGCCGCCGCCGTGGCGCTCTCCGCCTGGCCCCCCTGGCTCCTGGCTGGGATCGCCGGCCTCCTGTTCGCCGGCGTGATCCTGGCGACGCGGGCGGTCCCGCCCGAGGTGTTCGACGCCCTGCGCAGGCGCCGCTCCGACCCGGTCCCCGCCCCGGATGAGCCCTAGCCTGGAGCTCGTCCTCGCCTCGAACGCGCTCGGGATCGGCGGCACCGAGAAGGGACTGGCGACGCAGGCGCTCGCGCTCGACCCCGACCGGGTCCGGGCGCGGGTGGTCGGGATCCGCGAGGGCGGCGTCAGGAAGGCGGGCCTGGAATCGGCCGGGCTCCGGGTCGACGTCGCGTCAGGAGATCGGGGCCGGCTCGCGGACGCGCTTCGCGGCGCAGACGTCGTGATCGTCGCCCGCCAGGGAAAGGCCGAGCCGCTGCTCCCCGCCGCCGCGGCCGACGCCGAGGTCCCGCACCTGGTCGAGTGGAGCCAGTTCGGCCACGTCGACCGCTCATCCGACCGGAGCCGGTTCGCCTGCCACCTGTTTGTCAGCAAGATGATCGCGCTGCGCTACCGCCGCCGGATCGGCGACGCCTCGGCTCGGTTCGGGGACCGCCACCGGGTCCACCACCATGCCGTCGATCCCGGGATCCGGGAGCGCGCCCCGGAGCGGCGTCAGGCGAAGCTCGCGCTCGGCCTCGATCCCGACCGCCCCGTTGTGACGCGACTCGGCCGGGCCGCCGACTGGAAATGGCGCGACATGCTGGTCGACATGGTCCCGGAGCTGCTCCGGATCACCCCGGACGCGCAGATCGTGCTGGTCGGGGCGACCCCGGCGAAGCGGCGCCGGCTCGCCCGCCGCGGCGTGCTGGAGCGCTGCACCCTGATCGAGCCGACCTCCGACGAGAACCGCCTCGCGACGATCCTCGGCGCCACGGACGTGCTCGCCAGCGCCTCCCAGATCGGGGAGTCGCAGGGGATCGCGAACCTGGAGGCGATGTCGCTCGGGGTGCCGGTGGTGACGTGCTCCACGCCGTGGGCGGACAACGCCCAGATCGAGTTCGTGCAGCACGGGGTGAACGGGCTGGTCGCGAACCATCCGCGGCCGTTCGGCGAAGCGGTGGCGCTGCTCGCGCGGGACCGCGAGCTTCGCGAGCGGCTGGGACGGGCGGCTGCCGCGACCGTGGACCGCCACCTCACCCCGGCGGATCTCGCCCGCCAGCTCGAGCGCCTGTGCGAGTCGCTGCTCGAGCGCGGCCGCCCCCCAGCCGAGTGGGACCCCAGCCCGGCACAGGTGGATGCCTTCGCGGCGGAGTACGAGCGCCGCCTCGGAATGCAGCTGCGGGCGCTCGACGCGCGGGAGCGGGTCGAGGCCGAGCTCACCCGCCTCCGCGAGCGCGCCGGGAGGGCGCGCGACAGGCTGCGCGGCTAGCGCCTGGTCGCGTAGTACACGGTGCTTACCGAGCCGTGCAGGGGCACGTCGCCGTGCCTGCCGCGCTCGCTCACCGCCCGCAGGACCTCGGCCCCCCCACGCTCCAGGGCGGCCCTGGCATCCGGCTCGGGAAGCGCCTGCAGGGCCACGTTGTGGAGCCCGAGCCGGTGAGCCCGCTCCACCGTGATCCCGAGCCTGCGCACGACCCGGTACGCGTGCCGCCGCCATCCCACCCGGTAGACCAGCGGGAGCCGGCTCGGAACCTGGATCGCGATCAGGCCACCCGGCGCGAGCACGCGTGCGAACTCCGACAGGTAGCGGCCGATCTGGGCCCTGTCCGGGACGTGCTGGAGAACCAGGAAGCTGAACACGGCGTCGAACTCGCGATCCTCGAACCGGGCGAGGTCCGGTGCGTCGTTGAGGACGAACGTGCGGCCTGGATCGTCCCCGCCGAGCTGACGCGCCCGTTCGATCATCCCCGCCGAGATGTCGGCCCCTACGTAGCGCTCGAAGCGCGCGGAGAGCGCCCGCGACAGCCGTCCGACGCCACACCCGAAATCGAGCACTGAACCGGCGCGGCGGGGACGGTCGAGCTCGGCCCCGACGCGCATCGCCGCGCCGACCCGCGCCTCGCCCGTCGCGAAGAACTCGTCCATGTCCCACCGCCCGAATCGCGTCTCGGGGTCGGACAGCACGGCCCATTCCGGATTGAAGCCGGCGAGCTCCTCCCAGTCGCGACGTTGGCGCTGCAGTCCGGCGGGGCTTCTCATCGGACCGGGAATGTACGCCGTCCGAGACCGGCGGCGGCGGGAACCGCCCCGCTAACGTGTCCCGCCTTGGCGAGCGGGTCTGACAGGCTCGGACAGGGGGCGATGGCGCCGTCGATCCCGCTCCCGTCCAGGAATCGGGGCGTCGGGATCAGCGACCGCGCCTGCTGGGGCGCGCTGGGCGCGGCGATGGTCGCGTGGGCCGGGCTGATCATGTACCTGACTCGCGGGACGACGTTCTATTTCGACCAGTTCACGCTCCTCCTGCAGAGCCCCGGATTCGACCTTCGGGACGCGATCGAGCCGCACGAGGGCCATCTCGGCGCCACCACCCGGCTCGCCTTCCAGGGCACGCTCGATCTGTGCGGGGCCGACTACGTCGCGTTCCGGATCGCGCACGTCGCGATGACGCTGGTCGCAACCGGCGTGTTCTATGCGCTGGTGAAGCGGCGGATCGGCGCCCTGCCCGCGCTCGCGCCGGCGCTCGTCCTGCTGTTCCTGGGCTCGGCCTGGTCGCACGTGCTGGTCCCGATCGGGTTCGGGATCATGCTGTGCGTCGCCGCCGGGCTCGGTGCCCTGCTCGTGCTGGAGCGCAACGACCGGCGGGGCGACCTCGCCGCCTGCGGCCTGCTGATCGTGTCGGTGGCGACGTTCACCACGGGACTCGCCTTCGCGGTGGCCGTCGCGATCGCGACCCTGAGCCGCGACCGGGGGTGGCGGCGCGCGTGGGTGTTCGTCATCCCCGTCGCCCTGTACGCGATCTGGTGGGTGTGGTCGCAGTCGCAGCCGGGCTCGTCGGGCGAGGAGACCGCGCTCTCGAACGTCCTCCTGATCCCGAACTGGATCGCGGACTCGCTCGCCGTCGTCGCCGCCGCGGTCGCCGGGCTCGGGTACGACTTCGGCGGCCCGCTCGAGCCCCAGGTCGACCCCGGGTGGGGATACGTGATCGCCGTGATCGCGGTGACCGCCGTCGCGCTCAGGGTGAGACGGGGGGGCGTGCCGGCGCCGATGTGGGCCGCGCTCGGGTTCGTGCTGACGTTCTGGGCGCTCGGCGCGCTCAGCTTCGGGCCCGACCGAGTCCCGGAGACGACCCGCTACGTGTACGCGGGTGCGGTCGGCGTGCTGCTCGTCGGTGCGGGCGCCGCGGAGGGGATCCGGCTCTCGAGGCGCGGGCTCACCCTCCTGTTCGTCGCCTGCGCGATCAGCCTCGCGACCAACGTTGCGATGCTTCGCGACGCGGGCACGTCGTTCCGGAACCTGTACTCGGCGCTGTCCCGGGCCGAGCTCGCGATGATCGAGCTCGGCGGCGACCGGGTGCCGCCCGACTTCAACCTGGGGACCGACCTCCCGACCGGATCGCCGCTCAGCCTCGTGCAGCCGAGCGCGGGCGCCTACCTTGCGACGGTGGATCGGTACGGATCGCCCGCGTTCACCATCGACCAGCTCTCCCGCGCCGGCGACGGGGTGCGCAGGCATGCGGATGCGACCCTGGCGGCGGCCCTCGGCCTGCGGCTGGAGCCGGAGTCGAGGCGCACTGCCGGCGCCGATTGCCGCACCACACCGGCTGCGAACCGAGGCGCGCCGATCGTGCTCGAGCTTCCCCGCGGCGGCGCCACCCTGAGCGCGAACGGAGCCGCGGCGGCGGCGATCAGCGTGGGCCGGTTCGGGTCGGAGCCGTCGGTCGGGCTCGGGAGCCTGCCCGCCGGTCGGCCGGAGCGCCTCCGGATCCCGATCGACGACGAGCGCACCCCATGGGTCGCGTCGATCGGCGGCGCGCGCTCGGTCGAGGTGTGTGCGCTGCGGTGACGGCACCCGGCACCGACGCCTGGGCGGAGCAGCGGACGACGGTCCCGCGGATCGCGCTGCCGATCGGCGGCAGCCGCAGCGTGGAGCTCACCGATCGCGTGTGCTGGGCGCTGCTCGGCGTGGCGATGGTCGCCGCGTCGGCGCTGATCCTGTACCTGAACCGGGGCACGACCTTCTTCCTGGACGAGCTCGTCCACGTCTACAACAGCCCCCGGCTCGACCTGAAGTACGTGTTCGAGCCGGTCAACGGCCACCTCGGGATCACATCGAAGCTGCTCTACAAGGTCGTGCTGGAGACGATCGGGGACGACTACGTGTACTTCCGGGTGCTGCACGTAATCGTCGAGTGCGTCGCCGCCGCCGCGTTCTACGCGCTCGTCAAGCGCCGGATCGGGGCGCTCCCGGCGCTCGCCCCGACGGTGGTGCTGCTGTTCTTCGGGTCGGCCTACTCGCACGTCGTGATCCCGATCGGGATCGGGATCTTCGTGTGCGTCGGCGCCTCGCTCGGCGCCCTGCTCGCGCTCGAGCGCGGCGACCGCCGCGGCGACGTGGCCGCGTGCCTCCTGATCATCGCCGCGATCGCCACCTTCTCGATCGGGCTCGCGTTCCTTGTCGGGATCGCGATCTCGGTGCTGCTCCGGGACGACAGGTGGCGCCGGGCCTGGATCTTCGCGGTCCCCGGCGTCCTGTACGCGATCTGGTGGGTGTGGTCGCAGTCGCAGCCCGCCTCGTCCGCTGAGGAGACCTCGCTCTCGAACGTGACCCAGATCCCGAGCTGGATCTTCGACTCGCTGGCCGCCGTCACCAACTCGATCGCGGGGATCCAGTACGACGCCGCCGGGGCGTGGCTGTTCGGATCGCTGGGATGGGGCCGCGTGCTCGCCGTGATCGTGCTGGCCGTGTTCGCGCTGCGGCTGTACCGCGGCAACCTTCCGCCGACCCTGTGGGTCGCGCTCGGGATCCTGATCAGCTACTGGTGCCTCGGCGGGTTGGCGGCAGGATCGGCCGGACGGGCGCCGGCCTCGCTCCGGTACATGTACCCGGGCGCGGTGATGCTGCTGCTGGTCGCCGCCGAGGCGGCCCGCGGGATCCGGTTCTCGCGCCTCGGCCTCGTGGCGCTGTTCGCGATCACCGCGGCGGCGGTGATCGGCAACGTGGTGAAGCTCAGCGAGGGGGCGCTCACGTTCCGGGGGTACTCCTCGACCACGCGCGCACAGTTCGGCGCGATGGAGCTCGCACGGGATGTGATCTCGCCGCGGTTCAACACCGACTACGCCACGGCCGGGGAGGCGCCGGTCGGCGCGCGCGCCGAGGTCTACTTCGAGTCCGCGGACAGGTACGGCAAGCTCGGCTACACGCCGGCGGAGCTCCAGACCCGCGACCCCGGCACCCGCGACTTCGGCGATCTGATCCTCGTCAAGGCGCTGATGCTCGCGATCACCCCCGGCCGCAGGGAGCCGGCTCAGAGCTGTGAGGCGGCCCGCCCCGCCGCCGAGGGTGGACCGGTCGTGCTGACGCTCCCCCGCGGCGGCGCCCTGCTGCGGGCGCGGTCGGACGAGCCCGCGAAGGTCTTTCTCGGCAGGTTCGGGGACGGCGAGTCCGTGTTCGCCGGGGAGCTGCAGCCGGGGGAGTGGGGCAGGCTGCGGATCCCCACCGACTCCTCGGAGCTGCCGTGGCGGGCCGAGATCTCCGGTGCGCGCTCAGTGCAGGTGTGCAGGCCGGCGTAGCGCCCGCGCCGCGGCCACGACGGCCCCCACGAACGCGAGCTCGACCACCGTGATCACGAGCCGCACCCCGACGGACACCGCGAACGCGACGTCCTCCGGCAGGTTGCGGCCGAGCGCCACCGCGAACCCGGCCTCCCTGATCCCCAGCCCCGACGGGAAGATGAACGCGACCATCGAGATCACGAACGAGAGCAGGTAGGCGAGCCCGACGTAGCCGAGATCGCCCGCCTCCGCGCCCGCCGAGGAGCGCACCAGCAGCCACACCCCGGTGCCGAGCAGCGCGTTGGCGACCAGGTAGTAGCCGAACAGGCCGGCGAGCTGGCGCTCGGAGAGGAACTCCTGGAGCGGCTCACGGCCCGCCTTGCGGAGCAGCCATGTCGTCAGCGGCCGGAAGATCCGCGGGTGGAGCAGCGCCAGGCCGGCAACGGTGCCGGCGGCGAGCGCCACCCACGGCGCCCCCGACGGCCCCTGGTACCCGGCCAGGAAGACCAGCGACGCGATCGCGGCCGTCGCGAGCACGATCGTCTGCTCGTACACCGTCGCGGCAAGGGTGACCCGTGCCGGGACCCCGGCCTCGCGCCCCAGCACAACCCGCCCGGTGACCATCAGCACGTTCCCCGGCACGTACCGGCCGAGCAGCGACTTCGCCCACACGGCGAGCAGCTCGAGCCGGTCGAGCGGCTGCACGCCGAGCCGCTCCACGACGCCGACGTACCCGAGACCGGCGACGAGGTAGAACCCGAAAAGCACCGTCACCCCCGCGACCAACAGCCCGGGGTCGAGGGACCAGTCGTACTCGGTGACCTGGCTCCACCCGCCGGCGATGTTCACGACCAGGAAGCCGACGATCAGAAGGCCGGCGAAGAGGCCGCCGATCCGGCGGAGCCGGGCGCGCCGCACGGCCGCCCGATCGGCGTCCGCGGGTGCCGATGTGGGAGCGCTCATCTGGGCGCGCCGGAGGGTGCGCCGGGCTTGCGGGCGGCCGCCAGCAAGCCGAAGTACCCGGGGAAGCGGCCGAGGAAGAGCGTGTCGAGCTCGAGCGCGGCCCGGGTCAGCCGCCGGAGCAGCTTCGAGGAGCCCGCCCCAGTGGTCAGCTTGCCCGGCACGGGGCTCTCGATCCGCCGCTTCACCATCCGCTCGTACACCACCCGGTGGTACAGGCCGCTGAGCGGGAATCCCCAGGAAAGCACCTCGACGCCCTCGAGGCCGGAGCCGGTGAACAGCTCCTCGAACCCCTCCTCGGTGTAGCGGCGCCGGTGCCCCGCCCAGTGGTCGGCCCAGTCGTAGCGCCACGGGTTCGCGGGCACCGACGCGATCAGGACGCCGCCCGGTCGCAGCACCCGGGCCATCTCGCGGACGGCCGCGTAGTCGTCGTCGAGGTGCTCGAGCACCTCGCCGCAGGTGACCCCGTCGAAGGAGTCGGGCTCGAAGGGCATGTCCGTGATGTCGCCGACGAGCACCGGGGCGTCGGCGCCGGGGTGCTGCTCCCCCACCCGCGCCGCAAGCCTCTCGATGAACGGCTCGGAGGCGTCCAGCGAGCTCACCTCGAGACCCTCCTCGAGCAACCGCATCGTGAGGCTGCCCCCGCCGCACCCGGCGTTCAGCACCCGGCGGCCGTCGAGCCGCTTCTTCAGTGTCCGGATCATCAGCGACTCGCGGTATGTGTGCCGAGGGCCCCACTGGTCGGAGCCCTCGCACACCTCGCGCGGGCCGGTCATGTCGACCTGCTCGGCCCAGGAGCGCGGTGCCAGTCGCTGCTCGAGCGGCTCCGGGCTCACGCCGTCACCCGCTCGGGCTGCGGCCGCCCGACCGCGTCCAGGAACCGCCCGGCGACGGCCCCCGGGGTGCCGACGTCCGTGAAGCGCCTGTGCGCCGCCTCTCCCAGCCGCGTCCGCAGCTCCGGGTCGGCCGCCAGCCGCCGCAACGCGTCCGCGAGCGCGTCCGCGTCCGCGGCGGGAACGAGCATCGCGTCTTTCCCGTCGGTCAGCACCTCGCGCACGGCGGGCGTGTCGGCGGTGACGATGGGCCGTCCGACCGACATCGCCTGGAACACCTTGTTCGGGACCACGCGCCGCGCCTTCTCACTCGTCCCGAAGATCCCCAGGCAGATCGCGCCGGCCGCGAGCTCCTCGCCGAGCCGCTCGTACGGGACCCAGTCCTCGCGCTCCAGGCCCTCCGGCCGGCCGCGGGCGAGCTCGCCGTCGAGCCACGGGCCGAGCTGCCCGTCGCCGATCAGGCGCACCGGAGGGACCCCCGGCATCCGCGCCGCGGAGATGATCGTCTCGAGTCCATGCAGAGGCGAGAGCTTGCCATAGAAGAGCGCTCGCACCTCCCCGCCGGGCGGCGGCGCGGGCGCGAACAGCTCCGGCTCCGCGCCGACCGGGACGACGCCGATCGCGTCCGCGCCGAGGCCGTACGCCGCGGCGAAGTACTCGGCATGGGCGTCGGTGTCGGTGATCAGCACGTCCGCGCGCCGCGCGGCGGCCGCGTCGAGCCACGCCAGAGCGGCCGACGCCGCGGACCCGACCCGGGCGCGATCCCCCGACAGCGTGTCGCCGAGCGAGATCATCGCGTCGACCACCAGCGGCACTCCGCGGGCGCGGGCGCACAGCGCAGCGAGCGGCACGTCGGGCTGGGCCGGGTAGCCGGCGACGATCGCGTCCACCGGGCCGAGCCGGCGCTGCTCGCGGAGCAGCTCAGCCCACGCGAGCGCGAACCGGGCCCCCGTTCGCGGCAGCCGCCGCGGGGACAGGAAGCCGCCGGCCTTGTGCCGGGTCAGCTCCCACAGCGGGCGGTGGCACTGGACTACCTCGACGCCGAGCTCGCGCAGCCCCTCGACCAGCACCCTGGTCCGCGAGTAGCTCCGCTCGTACGTGCCGAGCCACATCAACCTCAAGCGTCCCGCGCCTCCACCGGCCCGGTCCCGTCGACGACGCGCTCCACCTGATGCTGGGCTCTGGCGCCGCCGCGCTCGTAGGACATCGCGGCGAGCAGCTGTCCGAGCAGCCCGAAGGTGAGGAACTGGATCCCGACCACGACCAGCAGCACCCCGAGCAGCAGCAGCGGCCTGTCGCCGATCCCCTCGCCCTCGATCCGGAGCACCGTCAGATAGCTCAGGATCAGCACCCCGACGAGGATCATCAGCAGCCCGATCCCGCCGAACAGGTGCAGCGGGCGCTGCTGGTAGCGGCCGATGAACAGCACCGTCATCAGGTCGAACAGCCCGCGCGCGTACCGCTCGCTCCCGAACTTCGATTGGCCGTGGACCCGGGGACGGTGCTCCACCGCCAGCTCCGTCACCCGCCATCCCTGGTCTGCCGCCAGCACCGGTATGTAGCGGTGCAGCTCCCCGTACACCTCGAGCGAGCGGGCGCACTCGCCCCGGTAGGCCTTGAACCCGCAGTTGAAATCGTGCAGGTCGAGCCCGGAGAGCCGCGCCGTCACCCAGTTGAACAGCTTCGACGGCCACCGCTTCAGCGCCGGGTCGCGGCGCTCCCGCTTCCAGCCCGAGACCACGTCGTAGCCCTCGCGGAGGCTCGCGATCATCGCCGGGATCTCGGCCGGGTCGTCCTGGCCGTCACCGTCCATCGTGATCACGATCGCGCCCGCGGTGCGCTCGAACCCGGCGTCGAGGGCGGCGGACTTGCCGAAGTTCCGGCGCAGCCGCACCATCTTCAGGTCGCGGTGCCCGCGCGCCTCGGCCTCGAGCAGCGCTGCTGTCCCGTCGGTGGAGCCGTCATCGACGACGACGATCTCGTGCTCGCCGTCGATCCCGGCGCACACCGCGCGGATCTCCTCCAGCAGGCCCGGGAGCGCGTCGCGCTCGTTGTGGACCGGGATCACCAGCGACAGCTCGATCGGGATCACCCCTCCACCCGGTCGACGATCTGCACCGATCCGATCCGGCGCATCGGGTACTCCTCGTAGGGAAGCTGGCCGCGCCACGTGTTGTGCGCCTCCGCGGAGACGAGGTACGCGTCGGGGTCGCGGTCCATCTCGGCCAGCACATCGTCCAGCTTCGCATCCGGCACCCCGGCCGTGGCCGTGACCCGCCGCAGCCGCTCGACGTGCTCGTCCGCCCCCCACCCGCGCAGCACGTGGTCGACGGCGTGCACGCACACCCCGCCCTCGCCGACCAGCGCCCGCGCCGCCGCGGCGGCGCGGGCGGCGCCCTCGGCGGGGAGATGCTCGAGGACGGAGATCGAGTACACGCACGAGACCCGGCCCGCGATCGGCTCCGGGGGCGGGAACGTGTCGCGCACGAAGCTGATCGCCGGGTAGGCGCGCTTGAAGCTTCGGAACTCGATCGGGCCGTTGCCGCTTCCGTCGTAGGGGTCGACGACGACCACCTCGTATCCGAGCCGCGCCAGCAAGCCGGCGACCAGCGGCTCGCCCGCCCCGACCTCCACCACCCTGCCGCCTGGATCGACGCTGCCGACGATCGCCTTCAGCGCCCAGCACCGTTGCAGGTTCTTCATGTCGAGCACCCCGGTGCTCCCAAGGCTGCCGGCGACCAGCCGCGGCATCGTCTCGGTGCTGTCGACGTAGTCGCGCACGGTCCCGTAGGAGATCGGCTCTGGCGCAAAGCCGTCCCGGTAGCGCTCCGCGATCGCCGATAGCGCCTCGTCCGGGACGAGAGCGCGGCTGCGATCGTCCCACAGCCCCGCCGGGATCGGGTCCGCCGCGGCGCCCAGGTTCCGGTCCCGGACCGCGCGCACGACGGCCGCCGCACGGGCCCGCGCGCGGCGCCGCACAGAGCGCTCAGCCATCCGAGTCCACCTCCCGTTCGCCGTCCCGCCGCGTGCCCATGATCCGCCGGTAGAACTCGGCGAGTCTAGCCGCGTTCGCGTCCCAGTCGAGGCTGGCGAGCGCGTACTCGCGCGCCGCCCGCCCCAGCCTCCGCGCCAGGGCCGGGTCGGCGATCAGCGACTCGACCCTGTCTGCGATCTCCGCTCCGGTGCCCAGGTCGAGCGGGAGGGCCTGCTCGCCCTCGCGCAGCTCCGCCCCGAGGTTGCACCGCGGCAGCACCACCGGCCGCCCCATCGCCAGGAACTCGGGCAGCTTCGAGGGAAGCCGGTAGCGGTTGAACTCGTTCGGTGCGCCCGGCTGCACGAACGCGTCGGCGAGCGCCAGGTAGCCGGGCACCTCCGTCCACGGCGCCGCGCCGAGCTCGATCGCGCCGCGGTCCCGGAGCGCACCGTGGCTGGGATCGACCCCGTGGGTCCAGTTCTCGCCCAGCCGCAGCAGCGTCACGTCGCGGCCGCGGCGGCGGAGCAGGCTGACCGCGAGATAGAGGCTGAGCATCTCGCGCTGGTTCGCGAAGTGCATCGCCCCCTGATAGACGAGCAGGAACGTGTTGGGCCCGATCCCGAGCCGCTCCCGCGCCACGGCGGGCTCGACATCGGGGCTGAACCGGTCGGTGTCCACGCCGGGGCGCATCAGGTGCGAGGGCCGGTCGCCGAAGTTGAACTCGTTCAGCTCCGCGGTGATCACGGTCACCCCGGCGGCGTCCCGCATGAACTCGGGATAGCGGGTCGGGTGCACGTGCTCGAGCCCGGCGAGCGAGTCCTGGCGATCGATCGGCTCGTCGCGCATCGAGGCGAACGGACGCCCCCGCATCGCCTCGATCAGGTGCTCCTCGTTGTCCTCGAGGTGGACGACGTACGGCGCCCCGAGCCGGGTGACGGCCCTCGAGGTCGCCTCGCGGACCCGCTCCCGCGGAGTCCACGCGTGCACGACCAGCTCGTCGCCCGCCCGCCTGTACGCGGCCACCCTCGCCCCCAGCTCCGGGTACTCGAACGCCTCGAACCGCGGCTCGCCCACTCCCGCGAGCCTGTCCGCGGCCCGCCCGCACACCGCCACGTCCAGCCCCTGCTCGGTGAGCGCGTTGGCGAAGTGGAACGTCTGGATCGCGCTGTTCGAGTCGAACGTCCCGTAGTGCACGAACAGCACCCTCATCCGCGCGCTCCCAGCGGCTGCATCGCCGGGGTCAGCATCCGGTGCAGGTAGGGATCGCCGCTGTCGAGGCGGTCGAACCAGTTGTCGATGAACAGCGCCCGGTCAATCTCGTCCTCGGGCTGGGGCGCGGGCCGGTGGTGGACGAGCCGCGGCCACGGCGAGTACACGACCGACGCTCCCAGCTCGTGCGCCCGCAGGCACAGGTCGACGTCGTGGTACGCGGTCCGGTACCCCTCGTCGAAGCCGCCCAGCTCGCGGAGCAGATCCGCCGATACCAGCATGCACGCCGCCGACACCGCCCCCACCTCGCGGGCGCACGACAGCGACCCGTAGTAGCCGTCGGCGTCGGCGGGAGCGCCGCGCATCAGCGGCTCCGCCGGGGCGCGTCCGTGCCACCAGCTCGCCACCCGGCCGGCGCCCTCCCAGCGCCGCACCCCCAGCCCCGCGCCGAGCACCCGCCGGCCGGGATCGAGCAGGAGCGGGCCGACGATCCCGACAGCGGGAAGCGCCGCGCAGGCGAGCAGCACCTGGATCCAGCCGGAGTCGGGGGTGTCGACGCCGGCGCCGACGAAGACGACGTACTCGCCGGGTGCCCCGGCGGCCGCCCGGTTCAGCGCGGCGCCGGGGTACTGCACCCCGGCGGCGGGAGCGGCGATCACGCTCACCTGGGGCGAGGGCGCGGAAGCGTCGCGGACGAGCCTGGTCCGGTGCGGGATCTCGGGGTGAGGCTCGGCCGACACCGGGACTCCGCGGCGGCGGAGGTGCTCGGTGACAGCGCGGGCCTGCAGCTCGGGCACCCCGGACTTCTCGTCGGCGCCCGCGGCGATGCTCCCCGGCGCCGCCCGCCAGTGGTACAGGATCCGGGGCAGATGGTGGATCGCGTCGGTGTGCTCCGAGAGCCGCAGCAACAGCTCGAAGTCCTGGATCGTGTCGTAGGCCGGGTCGAGCCCGCCGACCGCGTCGAGCAGGGTGCGGCGGACGACCAGCAGGTGGCCGACGTACATCGCCCCGAGCGCGTACACGGGCGAGAAGTCCGGCTTCCGGAAGGGCGCCACGCGGCGCCCCCGGCGGGGGCTGAGCTTGTCCTGGTCCGTGTACAGGACGTCGATCCCGGGGTCGGCGACGATTGCGCCCGCCACCTGCTCCAGCGCGTCCGGCGCGAGCTTGTCGTCGTGGTCGAGGAAGGCGACGAACTCGCCGCTGCACAGCTCCACCGCCCGGTTGGTGGCGACGGAGATCCCCGAGTTCCCAGAGATCACCTCGAGCCGGATCCGAGGGTCCGCCGCCGCCATCCCGCCGACCAGCTCGCGCACCCGCTCGGAGCGGGAGCCGTCGTCCACCACCCGCAGCTCCCACCGCGGATAGGTCTGCGCGCGAACCGACTCGATCGCCGCCCGCAGGTGGCGGGGCCGCGTCTCGAAGGCAGGCATCGCGACCGAGATCAGGGGCTGGCCGTCCTTGATGGTGCTCCGCCCGCTCATCGGGAAGCCCCGGCCGGCGCTCAGGAGCGGCGCCGCGCCGAGCGCGCCGCCTCGCCCGCCCGCCGCAGCGGCGCCGTCGCCCGCCAGCTCAGGGTGCTGCGGTAGCCGCTGTCGATCTCGTGCACGAGCTGCTCGAGATCCGCGATCCGGGCGCTCTTGCGGCCGAGCTCGCCGTGGAAGGACTCGCGGATCTCGTCGACCGCGCGGGTGAGCCGGACGAGCGCGCGCCGGATCGCCGCGTGCTCCGCAGGCTCGTCGGGGTCCGGGGCTTCGAGCTCGGCTGCGGTCGGCGACCCGGGCCGTCTGCGGAGCGTCGCTCGGCTGATCTGGTCCGGGCCGGGATCGAGATCGACCAGCTCGAAGCCGCGCCCCCAACCGGACTCCGCCCACCACTCCGAGTCCAGCGTGGCGATCAGCAGGCCGTCCTCGCGCAGCACCCTGTGCACCTCGGCGAGCAGCTCCGCCGGGCCGCCCGGAAAGCGCCGGAACGCCCCGATCGCGACCACCCGGTCGACGCTTCCGTCCTCGCGCTCGATCGGGACCGACGGCGCCGCGCCCAGGTCGAGCATCACCGCACCGGCGAGGCCCACCGCTCGACGTTGAGCTCGTAGATCTCGCGCAGGATCTCCTCGATCCCGTACCGCAGGCTCCAATCAGGGTAGTCGGCGCGGAACTCGCCCAGGTCCGAGATCCACCACTTGTGGTCTCCGCGGCGGGCGTCGTCCGAGAGCTCCCACGAGAGCTCCCGGCCCGCGATCCGCTGGCACGCGTCGATCGCCTCCAGCATCGAGCAGTTGCTGTCCCGGCCGCCCCCGATGTTGTAGACGGCCGCCTCACGCGGGTTGCCGTGGAACGCGAGGCACACCTCGACCAGGTCGGCGCTGTGGATGTTGTCGCGGACCTGCTTCGCCCCGTAGCCGAACACCGTGTAGCGCTCGCCGGTGACCGTGCATTTCATCAGATAGGAGAGGAAGCCGTGCAGCATCGTGCCGGCGTGGTTGGGCCCGGTCAGGCAGCCGCCCCGAAGGCACGCGGTCGGCATCCCGAAGTAGCGCCCGTACTCCTGCACGAGCAGGTCGGCTGCTGCCTTCGAGGCGCCGAACAGGGAGTGCATCGTCGCGTCGATCGACATCGAGGTGTCGATCCCGCGGTGGAAGCGGTGCTCTTCGGGCAGCTCCAGCCTCGTCTCCCGCTCGACCAGGGGCAGCGAGTTCGGACGGTCGCCGTACACCTTGTTGGTCGAGATGAACACGAACGTCGCGTCAGGCGCATGGTCTCGCGTCGCCTGCAGGAGGTTGAGCGTCCCGTTCGCGTTCACCCCGAAATCGGTCTGCGGATCGGACGCCGCCCAGTCGTGGGAGGGTTGCGCGGCCGTGTGCACGATCAGCTCCAGCTCCCCGGCCTCGCGTTCCCACAGCGAGTCGATCGCGCTCGCGTCGCGGATGTCGAGCTCGATCGAGCGGAACTCGGGGTAGCGCTCCACCAGCCGGCGGGTCGTATGAGCGGTGGAGGCGTCGGGGCCGAAGAATCGGGCCCGCATGTCGTTCTCGAGCCCGATCACGTCGTACCCGGACTCGATCAGCCTGGTGACGGACTCCGAGCCGATCAGGCCGCCGGAGCCGGTGACAATCGCCTTGCGCACGGGTAGCATTGTGGCGTTTGCCGCGCCCGATCGTGCTTCTGATCGCCGTCACCGCGCTCGGGTTCCCCGCGGCGGCGCTTGCGGACCCCCCGGACGCGCCGACGATCACCGAGCCGGGCGTGGACCGCAAACCGCACCCAGCGGACGTGCACATGGAGGCAACCGGCTTCCACGATCCCGACGGCGACATCCACCAGTGCACCCGGTGGGAGATCTGGGCAGTGCAGCCGGAGGAGCGGGTGTGGTCCTCGCCGTGCGCGATCGACGTGCTCAAGGTCCACATCCACCTCGGAGACGGCACCTTCGAGGGGTCCCTCGCTGGCGATACACAGCTCGAGTACGACACCGAGTACGAGCTGCGGGCGCGGTTCGAGGACTCGACCGGCGAGCTCAGCCCCGCCGCCGTTCGCCGGTTCACGACCTCGGCCGCCGGGCCGCCCGGGCAGGCGGCGGCCGACCCGTGGGCGGTGCGCCAGCCTGGCTACGTGGTCGACGTGGTCGCGAGCGGCTTCCGCCTCCCGGTGAACGTCGCGATGGTGCCGAACCCCGGAGACGCCCCCACCGACCCGCTTGCGTACGTCGTCGAGCTGTACGGGTCGATCCAGACCGTCACCAACAACGGCGAGATCCGCGAGTACGCGCACGGGCTTCTCAACTTCGACCCGGAGGGCCCGTTCCCGGGCAGCGGCGAGCAGGGCACCGCCGGGATAGCCGTCGATCCCGGCAGCGACGACCTGTTCGTCACCACGATGTACGAGGACGGCGCCTCGCTCGAGGATCCGAAGCCCCACTACGGGAAGGTGATCCGCTTCCACAGCACCGACGGCGGACTGACCGGATCGAGCCAGCACACGGTGCTCGAGCTCAGCGGCGGGGCCCAGGGCCCCTCGCACCAGATCTCGAACGTGACGATCGGTCCCGACGGGAACCTGTACGTGCACACCGGCGACGGCTTCCAAACCGACGCCGCGCGCAACATCGACGACTGGCGCGGGAAGGTGCTTCGGATGCAGCCGGACGGCGACCCGGTGCCGACCAATCCGTTCTACTCGCCTGCCGACGCAGGCGGAGACGGGCTCCCGGATCCGCGCGACTACGTGTTCGCTTACGGGTTCCGAAACCCGTTCGGCGGCGCCTGGCGGGCCGCCGACGGGGCCCACTACGAGGTCGAGAACGGCCCCGATGTCGACCGGTTCGCGCGAATCGACAGCGGAGTCGACTACGGATGGGACGGCACCAACGCGAGCATGCGCACCGGAGCGCTGTACAACTGGGACCCCTCGACCGCGCCGGTCAACCTCGCCTTCGTCCAGCCCGCCACCTTCTCCGGCAGCGGCTTCCCCGCGGCAGCGATGGGGGATGCGTTCGTCACCGAGAGCGGCCCCACGTACGTCGCCGGCCCGTCACGGTTCGGGAAGCGGATCAGCGAGCTCGCGCCGCAGGGCTCGGGCTTCCAGGCCCCTCGCCCGCTGGTCGAGTACACGGGGACGGGCCGCGCGACCGCATCGGGGCTCGCGGCGGGGCCGGGAGGTCTCTACTTCACCGACCTGTACGACGACGGAGCGAGTTCGCCGACATCCGCCGGCGCGAAGCTCCTGCGCGTGCGGTACGCGGGGACGAGTGCACAGGGCGCGCCCGAGACGACGATCACGGACGGGCCCCGGCACAAGCTCACGACCCGCCGCAAGCGCAAGCGCTACTCCTTCTCGCTGCAGGCGTCCCATCCCGGGGCCGAGTTCGAGTGCAAGCGCGACAAGCGCGAGTTCGAGCCCTGCTCGACTCCGTACCGTCCCTGGGTGCGTGCGCATCGCAAGCGCTTCAAGAAGCACGTCCTGCTCGTCCGCGCGACCGACGTGGGCGGCACCGACCCTAGCCCCGCGAAGTACCGGTGGAAGCTGAAGCGCAAGCGACGGCCCTAGCCGGCGCGCGGCCGCACCGGGGCCGCGCGGGCCTCGTCGCCGAGCTCGAGCTGACGCTGCCCGGTCGGCTCGCCGTGGGCCGCGGCAACGCGGTGTTCGTCTACGGCCACTGCTACCGGCTCGGCCGTCGAGTGCGGCGCGTCCGGATCCTCGCCGACGGTCGCTCGATCGAGCCGCTCGCGCAGCGAATGCCGCGCCGCGACCTCCCCGAGTACCGCAGCGCGTTCTGGGGGATCGTCCCGTTCGGGCCGGTCGCGGCGCCGCGCTCCGCCACGATCGACCTCGCGGCGGAGCTCGACGACGGGACCGAGGCTGTCGCCCCGTTGGGGGAGCTGGAGCTCGTCCCCGCGGGGCCGACGGCGCCGGTCGAATGGACCGGGCCCGCCGGGAGGGGCGCGCCGGTCGCGATCTGCATGGCCGCATACAACCCGCCGCCGGAGCTGCTCCGTCGCCAGCTCGACTCGATCCGCGCCCAGACCCACGAGCGTTGGATGTGCGTGATCTCGGACGACTGCTCCGACACGGAGGCGTTCGCGGGCCTGGAGCGCGAGGTCGGGGACGACCCGCGGTTCGTCCTGTCGCGCTCGCCCCAGCGGCTCGGGTTCTACGCGAACTTCGAGCGGGCGGTCTCGCTGGCCCCGGTCGCGGCCACCCACGTCGCGCTCGCCGACCAGGACGACGCGTGGCATCCGGACAAGCTCGAGGCGCTGCTCGCCGCGATCGGCGACGCCGACCTCGCCTACAGCGACGCCCGGGTCGTCGACGAGGCCGGCAACGTGATCTTCGACACCTACTGGAGCCGGCGCCGGCACAACCACACCAACCTCGCCTCGCTGCTGATCACGAACACGATCACCGGCGCGGCCTCGCTGCTGCGCCGCGACCTGCTCGACCGGGCGCTTCCGTTCCCGCCCCGGATCGGGGCGCAGTGGCACGACCACTGGATCGCGCTGTGCGCGGTCGCGGGCGGCGAGGTGCGCTACGTCGACCGGCCGCTTTACGACTACGTCCAGCACCGCAACGCCGTCGTCGGCCACGACGTCGCCAACCCCGGCAGCCCCCGGCGCAGCCTCGGGGGGCGGGTACGGATGCTCGGGTCGGACTGGCGCGAGGCGGTCGGCGGGTGGTGCCGCAAGTACTTCTACGGCGTCTGCAAGATGCTGCTGATCGCGCAGGTCCTGGAGCTGAGGTGCGGAGATCGGCTGCACGGCCGCAGCCGCCGCGCGCTGCGACGGTTTCGGAGGATCGACTCGACCCCGCTCGGCTATGCGTGGCTGTCGGCGCGTCGGCTGCGCCGGCTCGCCGGGCGCGACGAGACCCTCGATGGTGAGGTGCTGCTCCTCAACGGGCTGGCGTGGCGGCGGATCCTGACCGCTCTCACCTGGCGGCGCCACGATCCGCCCCCGAGGTTCGACAGGGACGCGAGCCTGCCGCCCCGCGGCGGCGCCGACACCGCCGCCGCCGACCCGCCACCTCCGGCTTGAGCTGCTCGATCGTCGTCGTCACGTGGGAGTGCGCGGACCGGCTCCGCGCGCTCGTCGAGTCGATGGACTCGAGGCTCGGGGACGGACCCGAGCTGATCGTGGTCGACAACGCGTCCTCGGACGACCCCGAGGCAGCGGCGCGCGGGCGGCGGGGCGAGACCCGGTTCATCCAGATGGGCACGAACGCCGGGTTCGGGGCCGCCACCAACGCCGGCGTCGAGGCCGCGGGCGGCGCCGGCGTCGTCATGCTCAACCCCGACACGGTGCTCGTCGACGCGGGGCTGCTCGAGCTCGCCCGGGAGGCCGTCCGCCGCGGGGCCCTGGTCGGCCCCCGGCTCCTGAACGAGGACGGCTCGCCCCAGCCCTCGGCGAGCGGGCCGCCCGTCGGGCCGTGGCCGTGGGTGGGAGCGGTCGTCCCCGGCGCGCTCGCCCCCGCGCCAGTGCGCCGCCGCACCGAGCCGTGGCGGCTGCACGGCCCGGCCCGCGTCGCGTGGCTGACCGGAGCGTGCGTGGCCGGGCCGCGCGACGTGCTCCGGACGCTGGGCCCGTTCGACCCGCGGATCCACCTGTTCGCCGAGGACATGGACCTGGGGCTGAGGGCGGCGCGCACCGGGGTCGAGTCATGGTTCCGCCCCGACCTGTGCAGCGTCGTCCACCTCGGCGGCTCCTCGGCCGCGGTCGGGTACCCCACCGGGGTGCAGGAGGTGGTGGCGGCGAACCGCCGCGCGGTGCTGTGCCGCGCGTACGGCGCCCCACGGGAGCGGGCCGCATGGCGGGCGCTCCGCCTCAACCTGCGACTGCGGGTGATCGCGAAGGGCGCGCTCCGCCGCGACGCCGCCCGCGAGCGTGCCGAGCTCGCCGCGACTCGCTCCGCCACCCCCGCGGCCGAGCCCGCCGCCCGCGGGTAGCCTCCCCCGGGTGGCCGGGAACGGCGAGATCGACCGCCTCCGCGGCGAGCTCGAGGCGTCCGAGCGCGAGCGGGTGCGGCTGCGCTCCGAGCTCGAGCAGATCGAGCGCTCCCCGCTCGGCCCGCTGATCGGGCCCGGCCGCACGCTGCGCGCGATCGCGGAGCGGCGTCTGCGGCGCCTGCGCGGCGGACGGCGGCGGCTGCCGCCGCGGCTGTCCGGCAGCGAGCTCGCCTGGCTCGCCCGCCGCCGGCTGCGGCCGGGGCGCCGCCGCGGGGTCGCGCCCGCGGCCCCAGCGGCGGCGGCCGACGGGTGGCTCACCCCGATCCTCGTCGACGGCTTCGGGCGGGACGGGAGCACCGCGCTGATGACGATGCTCGCCGCCTCGCCGTCGATCGCGGTGGACGAGCGCTACCCGTTCGAGCGCCGCTACTTCACGTACCTGTGGCGGTGGTCGCGACTGCCCGCCCGCACCGACTGGCCGGGGGCGCTGTGGTCGAACGACGACGCGGTCTCGATCTCCCAGGAGCGCGAGTGGGCGCTGCTCGGCCCGATCCCGTGGCTGCCGCGGGAGCTGCTCGGTGCGGACGGGGACGGCGCCGGGTTCGCGCGCCGCTGCTTCGAGCACGCGTGGGCGACTCTCTCGGCGGAGGCGATCGAGCGAGCCCGGCTCGGCGGCTCCCAGCCCCCGCGCTTCTACGCCGAGAAGCACTCGAACACCTGGGCGGTCGAGCTCTCCGAGCTGCCGCCGGTGCGGGTGATCGCGCTGCTCCGCGACCCTCGCGACGTGCACGCGTCGATCCTCGCGTTCGAGGCAAAGGAGCCGATCACCAGCTTCTCGATCGCCGAGGCGCGCGCCGGCGGCGACCGGCTCGCGGGGATCATCGACCGCCACCGCACCCGGATGCGATGGATCGCCGAGCTGATCGAGACCGGCGCGGCGCCGGTCGTCCGCTCCGCCGAGCTCGCCCGCGACCCCGCGGCCGTCGCCGCCCGGCTCGCCGCCGTGCTGGAGGTCGAGATCGACCCATCCTCGCCCCGGCTCGACGCGCTCGCCGAGCGCCACGGCTCGTCCACCGAGCTGCGCTCCGAGGCGCGGTGGCGAACCGATCTCGACCCCGCGATCGCGGAGCGACTCACGGACGAGCTCCGCCCCGAGCTGCGAGCGCTCGGGTTCGAGGCCTAGCCGGTGAGCCGCTCGATCGCGGCCGCGAACCGTACCCGCGCCCGGCCGGGATCGAACCGCTCCAGCACGTCGCGGCGACCGGCGTCCGCGAGCGACCGCGCCCGATCGGGGTCGCCGAGCAGGCCGGCGACGGCGGCGGCGAGCGCCGCGGCGTCATCGGGAGCGACGAGCACCGACGTCTCCCCGTCGCGGAGCACCTCGCGGGTCGCGCCGATCGCCGACGAGACCACCGGCCTGCCCGCGACCAGGGCCTCGCAAGCCGCCCGGCCGAACGCCTCCGGGTAGCGGGTCGGGTTCACGAACACGTCGGCGGCCGCGTACGCGTCCGCGATCCGCTCCACGTCGGGAACGAAGCCGACCGCATCGGCGACGCCCGCGTCGCGCCCCACGCGCGTCAGCTCCGCGCGGAACTCGAGGTCCGGGGTGCGCGGGAACGGCGCGCCGACGATCACCAGCCGCGCGCCCGGGACCGAGCGTCGCACGCTCGCCAGGGCCCGGATCATCACGTCCTGGCCCCTCCCCCGGCTGATGCTCCCCACCGTCAGCACGCACGGCTCGTCGGAGCCGATCCCGTGCGCGGCCCTGAATCGCTCCCGGTCGCCGTCCCCGTAGGAATCGGCGATCGGGGGGTGGACCGTGGTCACGTCCGGCCTGGCGGCGAATTGGGCCGCGACCGCCTCCGAGCAGGCGACGGTCCCGGCGGCGAGCCGGTGATTGGCCGACAGCAGCCCCCGCCCGACCGCCGCCCCCGCGCCCGAGCGCCCGGACGCCTCGCCGGCGAGCAGCTCCGCCGCGTACACCAGCGCCGGCACCCCCTCGAGCCGCGCCGCGAGCAGCGCCGGCGGCAGCGTCGTCGTCGCAACCACGACGAGGTCCGGCGCGACCGCCCGGATCCGGGCACGGAACATCCTCGTCTCGCGGCGCAGCCGCGGCCCCAACCGGGCGAGCGCGGCCGGCGCCCGCGGGGTGACGAGCGCCTCATACGGGGCCTCGCCCACCCGCGCCATCCCCCCGAACGCCGCCGCCGCCGCCCGGCCCGGCCCGGGGACGAGCACGTCCAGCCGCCCCTGCTCGGCGATCCATCCGAGGTGCGCTCCGAGGTCCGTCGCGGGCCCGCCGGGATCGGCGGCATGCAGCACGCACACTGTCCGCGGCGCGCCGCTCACTGCGAGGGCGCGGCCCCGCGCCGGATCCGGCGGCGGCGCGCCGCCCTGCGCCGGAGGTCGGCCGCCACCCCCCGGGCCGCGCCGAGCTCGATCCCTTCCGGATAGTGGCCCGGGGCCGCGGCCCGGAACCCCCGCGCCCGGCCGCGCAGCCCCGCCGCGTTCCGATCGAAGGCGATTTGTCCGGCGCAGATCACGGCGTCTCGGGCGAGCGCCGCCGCCGCCCGGCCGGGGCTGCGCAGCACCCCCCACTTCCGCAGCAGGTACCCGCGCCCGAAGCCCATCAGGTAGTTCTTGCGCGCCGACCCGGCCCCCAGCGTCGCCGAGTGGGCATGGGTGCCGCGCGCGCCGGCCGCGAGCACGCACCGCCATCCCCGCTCCCGCATCCGCAGCGCCAGGTCGACGTCCTCCAGGTACGCGAACAGCCGCTCGTCGAACCCGCCGATCTCGAGGAACGCGGATCGGTCGTACGCCGCGGCGCCTCCGCTCGGTCCGACCGGGTCGCCGACGCCCCCCTCGAGCATCCCGACCGGCTCGCCGTTCAGGTAGTCGAACGCGAGCAGCGTCCGATCGAGCTCCACCCCCGCGGTCTCGATCAGGGACGGGTCGCGCTCGTCCCGCAGCACGCCCGCCGCCATCGTCACGCCGCGGCTCGGGGCGAGCGCCCCGGTGAGCGTCGCGACGAACCCGGGATCGCACACGCAGTCGTCGTTGACGAGCACGAGCGCGTCGCCGCCCGCGTGCCGCGCCCCCAGGTTCACCGCTCGCGAGAACCCGGCGTTCCGGTTCAGCGCCAGGATCTCGACGCCGCTCCGTCCCGCGACCGCGTCCGCCACCGCGCCCCCGGAGCCGTTGTCGACCACGATCGTCTCGTGCTCGGCGGTCTGGCCGGCGAGCGAGTCGAGTACGTCGCGAAGCCGCGCCCCGCCCCGCAGCGAGGGGACGACGACCGAGACCGAGCTCACCGCCGGTGTCCCTACGAGCCCGGCTCCGGGCGCGCCCTGGTCCCCATGACGAACACGATGTCCCCGCGTGTGCGCCGCCACGGGCGCGAGATCGCCGTCCCGACCGTCCGCCGGGCCCGGTCCGGCAGAAACCGGTCGACCAGCGGGACGTGGGTGAGGTACTCGGTCTCGAACTCGAGCCCGGCACGCCGCAGCGCCTCGGTCAGCTCCGCGGAGCGGATCGGCGCCTCGACAGACTCGGGGTGCCGGTCCGCGGGCCGTCTGCGCAGGCGTCTCCGGAGCGCGATCAGCCCCGCCACGAACGCCTGCAGCAGCCTCCCCAGCGGCGTCGCATCCGCGCACGGCTCCGAGATGTAGAAGGTCCCCCCCGGGCGCAGGGTGCGCGCGATCAGATCGACGCATGGCTGGATCTCGGGGAGATGGTGAAGCACTCCCTGGCAGGTGACGACGTCGGCCTCAGCCTCCGGCAGCCCCCCATCGGCGAGGTCCTGCCGGCGCAGCTCGACCCGATCCTCCAGCCCCTCCGCGGCCAGCTTCGCCCGCGCAAGCCCCAGCATCTCCGGGGAGTGGTCCACCCCGATCACCCGAAACCCGCGTCGCGCCAGCTCGACCGTCGCCACACCCGTGCCGCACCCGAGGTCGACCGCGAGCCCGCCGCCGGTCGCGGCGGCCGCCCGGTCCATGAACGGCGCCAGCAGCAGCTCGTGGTAGATCCGGTGCTCGCGGGTGACCGCGTGGTCGTACTCGGCTGCGGTGGCGGCGTGGTACTCGATGTCGCGGCGGGCGAACTCGCCGTCCTCCGCGCTCCGCGGGGATCGTGTGGAGGGCCGGGTCAGAAGGCGCCGGTGCCGCGGACGATCGTCGGCACTGTCTGGAACAGGATCCGCAGGTCGCGACCCAGCGACAGGTTCTCGACGTAGTCGAGCTCGACGGCGAGCCGCTCACCGAAGGTGAGCTCGCCGCGGCCGAACACCTGCATCGGACCGGTCATCCCCGGCCGCACCTCCAGCCGGAAGCGATGCTCGGGCTCGTAGCGGTCCACCAGGTCTACCTGCTCCGGCCGCGGGCCGACGATGCTCATCTCGGCGCGCAGCACGTTCAAAAGCTGGGGGAGCTCGTCGAGGCTGAAACGGCGCAGCAGCCTTCCCATCCGCGTCACCCGGGGGTCGTTGCGAAGCTTGAACATCGGCTCGCGGAGCTCCTCCAGGCGGACGATCTCCGAGAGCGAGTCCTCGGCGTCCTCGCGCATCGTGCGGAGCTTGTACATCCGAAACGGGCGGCCCCCGACGCCGGCGCGAAGCTGGGAGAAGAACACCGGACCGCGGCTGTCCAGCTTGATCGCCACCGCGACCAGCGGCAGCAGCGGCGCGAGCACGACCAGCATCGCGCCCGAAACGACCACGTCGAAGATCCGCTTCAGCATCTGGGTGGAGCGGGACACGTCCCAGGTCTCGTAGTCGAACAGCGGCAGGTCGGCGACCTGCGAGATCCGCAGCACGGGCAGCGCCCGGCCCCGCAGCGGCGAGACCACGCTGAGCTTGATCTGGCGGGCCCGGCATAGCACGACGAGCCGGCCGATCAGGTCCGGGTCGACGCCCTCCGAGGCGACCACGATCCGATCCACCCCGGCGGTGAGGTTGTCGAACGCCTCCGGGGGCGCGTCGGATTCGGGCGCCCGGCGGGGGCCGGCGGTGACCTGGAGGTGCATGTCGCGGAACAGCTCCGCCTTCCGGGCGATCGCCTCGGCGGGCTCGCCGTCGCCGACCACGGCGGTCCGCTCCGCGGGCGTCATCCGCCGCCACAGCCACCGCGCGGTCCCGCGCAGCACGAACGCTGAGATCGCCGCGAGCAGGAACATCCGGGCGGCTCCCGCGCTGGTCAGCGACTCGGCCGGCGTCAGCGGCAGCACTATCGCGATGATCGCGGTGCCGCCCGCCGCCCACGCGACGATCCCGGGAACCTCGTCGACGGTGAGGTGTCGGATCGCCCTGTGGTCGCGGTCGTACATGCCGAGCAGCTTCGCGAGCAGCAGCCACACGGGCAGCAGCACGAACGCGTACGGCGCCTCTGCCACCGACAGCCCCGCGCCCGCGCCCGCGATCGCTGCGGCGACCGTGTCGGCGACCGCGAGCATGCGGCGGCGAAGCGCGTCCCGCCACCACCGCAGGTGATGGGCCTCGCTCGGATGCCGGCCCGCGGCTCGGCTCGGCACGGGCGGCTCGATCCGGCCCGCCTGCCCGGTCCCCTCGTCACCAGGCGAGTCTCGGTGCTTCCTGAGCGCGTCCGAAGATTCCATCAACTCACCCGTGTCGGGTCTTCCCCTGCAACCCGAGGATATGCAAGATGGAGCGGTTTGCGATCGGAGCCGTCATCGCGTGGGCGCCCGCTCCCCGGGGGACTGCGGCGGCGATCCGTTCCGGTTGAACAGCGGTGAGAGCGGGTTCAGCTCCCTCGCCCGCTGCAGTGCCTCCAGCGACGCCCCCCGGTCGCCGATGCTGCCCTCGACTCGGCTCGCCACGAACCAAAGGGACCAATCGTCGGGAGCCCGGTCGATCGCCTCGGCAATCTCCCGGCGAGCCGCCCGCAGATTCCCCGCGCGCTCCTGGACCAGCGCCATCTGCAGCCTCGGCTCCGCCGCCCATGGCTGCAGCGTGATCGCGTCGTCGGCGTCCTGGGCGGCGGCGGACAGCTCGCCGCGATCCTCGGCGGCGCGGCTGTCGTCGAGCTTCACCTCGGTGAGCAGCATGATCCCGGCGGCCCACACCGCGACCCAGCCGGCGAGCAGCGTCGCAACGCCCCATCCGAACGGGCGCCTCCCCTCCTGGCCGCCGCCGTTCCCGCTTCCCGCCGCCCGCAGAGTGGCGGGGCCGACCAGCAGCCCGGCCGCGAGCACGACGGGCCCGAACGCCGCCGCCAGCTCCCAGGTCCAGTCGATCGCGGCCGACAACACGCCCACCGCGAGCACGGCGACGGCGGTCTCGACCACCCCGCCGGGGGCGCCGCTGACACGCCGGCGCAACCCCTGCACCGTCGCGATCGCGAGGAACGCGACCAGCAGTCCCAGCCCCACGATCCCAAGCTCGGCCGCCATCTCGAACAGCAGCGAATGGGCGTCGCGCACCACCCGCACCAGCGTCCCATGCTGGTTCCAGTAGGTGCCGTAGCCGCCGGCCCCGATCCCGCCGACCGGGTGCGAGGTGAATGCGTCCACGGCGGTCGACCAGAACTGGTAGCGCCCGCTCCCGCTGGCGCTGGCGAGGTGCTCGGTGCCGCCCTGCTGGAACTCGGCCGGGGCCTGCTTGAACTGGTCGAAGCGCTCCGGCGGGTTGACGGTGATGATCGCGGCCACCGCGATCACAGCGGAGGCGATCAGCGCAGCGCGAGCCACGGTGCGCGAGACGCTCAGCCGCTGCATCCACTCGTCGAGCAGATGCCGGATCAGACCCGCCGCCGCGCACGTGATCAATGTCGCGAGCAACAGCTCGTCGCCGGCGAACCGCGCCACCGCGCTCCCGGGCTCGTCGACGAACGGCGAGCGCAGGCCGGTGATCGCGACCAGCAGCACGCCCCCCGCCGCGGCCAGCGCCAGGCCGCCGATCAGGCGCGGGCGCCGCGGGCCGAGCGCGATCAGCACGAGCAGGCCCCCGACGCCGGCCCCGACCCCGCCCCGCGAGGACGTCAGGTAGACGGTCAGCAGAACCGCGGGGAGGGCGGCGATCGCCGCCGCGCGGCCGCCTCGGGTCTGCGCGCTCGCCCCGAGCCACGTGAGCAGCACCGCCGCCACCGCCATGCACGCCGCGAGACCGTTCCAGTACCCGATCGGATAGCTCAGCCTCCCCTCGGCTCCGGCGAGCGCCGCAGCGATCTGATCGTCGTCACCGGGCAGCAGCGATGGCTCGAACCTGCTCCCGAGCGCCAGCACCGCCACCGCGACCAGCCCGATCGCGAGCCCGGTGAGCCAGCTCCGCGCGGTCGCCCGCGCGGAAGCGAGCACAACGAGGGTGAACAGCCCCGCGTAGCCCGCCACCCTGACCAGCTCGATGAAGGTCTTGCCGTCGTCGCTCGCCCACGCCAGCGACAACCCAGTGAAGGCGGCGAGCCCGCCGATGCACACTCCGGCGGAGATCGCAGGGCGGGGGATCCCGGCCCTCGGCCACGCTCCCACGGCGAGCCCTACTATCACCGCCCACCAGATCAACAGCGTCCCGGCGGCTATCGCCTCGGGTGCGTACCCTCCATCCGCCAGGGACACGACCACGTAGGCGACCGCAACTGCCGCGACGAGGACGTGTTTCAACGGCGAGCGCTCGCCCATTCGCAACTCGTCCAGCCCGCTCGGGGCCCGCGATGAGTGGCCCTCTGCGGCAGCCGATTCCGGAACCTGCTTTCGATCGAGAAGATGAACCAAGATCACGCCAAGTCTAGGTGCGCCCCCCGCTCCACCGCCGCGGCGGTGGGGGCGGCGGTGGCCGGCGTCGCGATGGTCACGGTCATGCTGATCGCTGCAACCCCGGCGAGCGCCGCGAGTCGCGATTTCTTCGGGATCGACCCGGTCGCGAACCCGACGGCCGGGGAGTTCGAGACGATGGCCGAGGCCGGCGCGGGAACCTACAGGTTCCAGCTCCACTGGGCGACGATCCAGCGCACCGAGGACGGCCCCTACGACTTCTCATACTCCGACGCGCTCGTCGGCGACGCGGCCCGGGCCGGACTGCAGCCGTTCCCGTTCCTGTACGGGTCGCCCGACTGGATCGGCGGCAGCACCCGTCACCCCGCGGTCGACACCCCGGAGGACCGGGAAGCGTGGCGGCAGTTCGTGACCGCGGTCGTGGAGCGGTACGGGCCGGGCGGGGAGTTCTGGACCGAGTTCGCGGCCGCCAACCCCGGCGTGCAGCCGCGACCGATCCAGGCGTACCAGATCCTCAACGAGCAGAACTCACCGAGCTACTACGAGCCAAAGCCGTCGGTGAAGGATTACGCGACGGTGGTGGAGATCGCCGACAAGGCGATCGCCGCCGTCGATCACCGCGCCGACGTCGTGCTCGGTGGGATGTTCGGCACCCCCGGCCGCCACGACGCGATCTACTCCTGGAAGTACCTGAAGAAGCTGTACAAGGTGAAGGGGATCAAGAAGCACTTCGACGCGGTCGCGCTCCACCCCTACTCGCCGAACCTGAAGGGGATCAAGGCGCAGATCAGGCTCGTCCGGAAGGCGATGAAGAAGGGGAAGGACAAGCGCACCCCGATCTGGATCACCGAGATCGGGTGGGGCTCGGCCGGGACCGGCGAGCACGAGCTGATCAAGACCCGCTCGGGCCAGAAGAAGCTGTTGCAGAAGTCGTTCAAGCTGCTCCTCGACAACAAGGGGAAGTGGAAGATCCGCCGCGTGATGTGGTTCACCTGGCGCGACACCGGCAAGCCCGAGGATCCCGTCGGCGTAACGTGTACGTGGTGCGCGTCCGCAGGCCTGCTCGACGAGGACCTCAACCCGAAGCCCTCGTTCAACGTCTACCGCAAAATCGCGAAGGGAGGCTGACCGTGCCGGCAGGAGCGACACGAGGGGCACCGGCCGCCCACTCTTGCAAGCAGAACCTCACATTCGCTAAGGTGCCCCGCTCAATGATCCGAGGGGGACTCATCATGCGGATCGGCGGCCCGCTGCTGTGCGCGCTCGCCGCGGTCGCCGTCGCGGCGCCGGCCACCGCAGTCGCCCAGTCCGCGGTCGACGAGTACACGCTCAACATCCCGGGCGGCTCCGGGACGAACCCCGGCGACCCGACCGCGCCGACGAGCGCGTCGGCGGCCGGCAACAAGGGCGGCGGCCAGGGCGGCAAGGGCGGCTCCGGCAAGGGCAGCGGCGAGTCGGGCACCGGCGTCACCTCGGGCACGACCGACAGCACCGGCCTGGCCGCCGCGGGCGTCAACCTCGCTTCGCTTCAGGAGGGCTCCGGACAAGCGGCCCTCCCGACCACCTCCCGGTCGGCGCCCGAGGTGGTCGCCGACTCGCTCACCAACTCGGCGATGCTCCCGATCCTCGGCGCGCTGGCGCTGATCACCGCGGGCGGCCTGTGGAGGCTGCTGCGGACGCGCCGCCGCACCCTGACCGGAGCGACTGGCTGATGCGGCGGCGGGCGAAGCACCTCGCGGCCCTCGCGGCCACGCTCACCATCGGCGCGTTCGTCACCGCCTCGCCGGCGATGGCGATTCCCGCGGACTTCTACGGTCTCGTCCCCCAGGGGACGCCCTCCGCCTCCGACGTGAAGCGAATGGGCCAGGGCAAGGTGGGCTCGGCTCGAGTGCTGGTCAACTGGGCCGCGATCGAGCCGTCCAACAACAACTTCAAGTTCGACGCGCTGGACTCGTACATCGGCAACCTCGCCGCGTCCGGGATCCAGCCGTTCCCGTACGTGTACGGGTCCGCTCCGTTCGTGAGCGGGAACGTCGGCAACCTGCCCCAGTCCGCGACCCAGCTCGCGGAGTGGGAGCAGTTCGTGCGCGCGATCGGGGCGCGCTACGGCCAGGGCGGCACCTACTGGAACACCGTCTATCCGTTGCAGCACCCGGGCGCCAGCCCGAAGCCGTTCAAGACGGTGCAGGTGTGGAACGAGCAGAACGCGCCCAAGTACACGAACCCGGTCAACCCGGCGGTGTACGCAAAGGTGCTGAAGTCGACCAACACGGCGCTCGCGACCGTCGCGCCCGATATCAAGATCGTGCTGGGCGGGATGTTCGGGAAGCCGACGGGCAAGGGCGGCGTGAAGGCGTGGACCTTCCTGAAGAAGATCTACGGCGAGCCCGGCGCGAAGAGCGACTTCGAGGGGGTCTCGCTGCACCCGTACTCGCCCGACGTGGACGGGATCGTGAAGCAGATCGACAAGCTCCGGAAGGTCCTGAAGCAGAAGAAGGACAAGAGCACGAAGCTGTGGATCACCGAGATCGGGTGGGGCTCCGACAAGGCCGGCCGGCTCGGCGTCGGCGCGAAGAAGCAGGCGAAGCTGCTGAAGCAGTCGTTCAAGCTCTTCAAGAAGAAGCGCGGCAAGTACAAGATCGGCGGCGTGCTGTGGTACACGTGGCGCGACACCAGCAACGCCGACACCGATTGCGACTGGTGCGCCTCGGCGGGGCTGTTCCCGAAGACCGGGAACGACCCCAAGAAGGCCTGGAAGAGCTTCGTCAAGTTCACGAAGGGCTCCTGAGCTGAGCGCTCGCGCCTAGGCGCGGGCGACGACGACCATCCGGGCGCGGCCGGGAGCGTGCTCGACCGCGTCGAATGCCTCCGGCCGGAGCCCGACGGCGCGGACGATCCGCTCCGCCTCGTCGCGTGTGTACTCGTGCACGTAGGTGGTCTCGTCGCGCTGGAAGTAGGTCCGCGACCCCTCGATCAGGTCGAAGATCACGACCGCCCCGTCGCGAAGCTGGGGGCGGAGGTTGGCGAGCGCCCCCTCGAACGAGGGGTAGATGTGCTTGAAGGTGAGGAAGGAGATCACCGCGTCGACCGGCTCGCCGAGCTGCGCCGACTCGGCGTCACCCTGGACGATCTCGACCCGGGGGTCGTCGATCGCGCCGCGCAGGTGCTCGACGTTGCGCTCGGACAGCTCCAGCCCGACGTAGCGCTCGAACTCGGCCGCGGCGGCGAGCGCCGCGCCGACGATCCGCCCGTACCCCGGACCGATCTCGAGGATCGTGCGGCCCGGGCCGAACGCGCCGTGCCGCTCGCACACGTGGATCGCCGGCTGGCCGGAGAGCTCCTCCCCCCAGGTCAGCCCCGGGCCCGGCTCGACCGAGGACCACCGCCGCTTCGAGCGGCCTCGCGCATCGCCCTCGTGCTCGAGCCGGCGGGCGCGGCGCTCGTCGCGGGCCCGGATCGCACGCGAGACGAGCGGCGCCCTGCTCAGGGCCCGCCTCGCCCGGCGCAGCCCCGGGCGCGAGTCCGACCACCGAACGAGGCGCCGCAACACTCGCGGGGACTCTAGCCACCCTCCTCTATGATTTCGCGCTCGCGAGGGGGGTATCCGCGACCCAGTGGAAGCCGCAGCACCAACAACAGCCGGCCAGGTCCCGGACTTCGGCGGTCCATGGTTCATGTCGCCGTTCTTCGAGCGCGACCTGGCGGAGAAGGGGCTCGACCCGGACACCGAGGCGCTGGTCCGCTCGTTCGCGACGAACGGGTACATCGTGATCGACGACCTCGGCTTCGAGGACTTCGACGCCGTCGCGGACGAGGCGATCGCCGACGCAGCCGCGCTGCACGAGGACGGCGCCTACAACCGGGTGATGGACGCGTGGACGGTGTCGGACGCGATCCGCTCGGTCGCCACCTGCCCCAAGGTGGTGGGCCTGCTGGAGACGATCTACGGCCGCACGCCGATCCCGTTCCAGACGCTGAACTTCTTCCGCGGCTCCGAGCAGCCCACCCACAGCGACAGCTACCACTTCCACAGCTACCCGAAGCACTTCATGTGCGGGGTGTGGGTCGCGTTCGAGGACATCTCCGATGACAACGGCCCGCTGCACTATTACCCGGGCTCCCACCTCCTCCCCACCTACGACGCCTTCTGCCCCGACCGCGAGGACGAGCTCGGCCCGTTCGTGAGCCAGGTGATCGAGGCGTACGACCTCCGCAAGGAGAAGGGCTACCTGAAGCGCGGCCAGGCGCTGGTGTGGTCGGCGAACCTCCTGCACGGCGGTGAGCCGGTCGCCGACCCCGACACCACCCGCCGCAGCCAGGTCACCCACTACTACTTCGAGAACTGCACGTACAACACCCCCCACCGCTCCGACTTCGCCCGCGGCAAGATCTACTTCCGCCAGATCACGGACGTCTCCACGGGCAAGCTCAAGCCCAGCGGCGGGGTGCGCCTGCCGCTGCGGTCGCGCCTGGTCACCCTGCGCCGCCGGCTCGACCGGGCGCGCGGCAAGGGCTACGTGCGGTACCCGCGGTAGCGGGGCACCAGCGGCCGTACCCGGGATCGGACTCGTCCAGAGATCGATGCGACCGCTCTTGCCTATGCGCTGGATCGCTCCCGATTGGCCGCTGCGCTGACGACATGGGGTAACCGCGGCTAGGCGCAGGTGTTCAGGTTGAGCTTGGAGTGCCCCAATCCGGGAAAGCGAACACGCGCCTTCGAGAACACCCGCTGCCCGCAACTCGTGACCGGATGGGAGAGCCTGACGCGAACGGGAACGCGGCCGGTCATGCTGGCGACGCTCGATCCAATCCCCTTGGCCTGACCGCTGGCCCACCGCTTCCAGCGCATGTGCTTGGTCCGCACGTAGAAGGCCTCAGCATCGGGGGCATTGCGCTTCTGAAGGATGCAGTGCTTGGGCTTGACGCGCGTCACGTCGCGGTTGGTGTGCGGGGAGTCGCCCGCACAGAACACCTTGGTTTGAGCGCCGGCGGATGACGAGGGCACGAACATTGCCGTGGCTGCCAGAACCGATGTGACTACGAGCGCAGCTTTCATCGCACCTCGTCATGATCGCTCCGCGGCTCTGCTGCGTCAACCCTCGCGGCTCGCGTGCTGCCTGCCGCGCGAATCAGGAGCAAGTGATCGCGAACGCGTCGCTCTTGCGCTTCGTCCAGAGCGAAAGCCTCACACCGCGGTGCCGAGAATGCTGCTCTGCGTGGAACACGGAGAAGATCGAGACCGAGGTCACCGAGGTAATCGAGGCCCGATCCATTTCGCTTTCCATGCAAGGCGACCATTTCCGCAGCGGATCGAACGCGCCCGCTCCGGACGAGCTGGAGCTGTCTCGGCGGGCACGCCGAGGACTCCCGCATTCGGAAGCGGATGCGGGAGTGCGCGCGAGAAGCGATCCCACACTCGAGGGTCGTCCAAGGGTCTACTCCGACAGCCCGGCGGCTTCGAGGGCCTCGACATGACTGGAGAAATCGCGGAGATTGGCGATCTTGCCATCGCGAAACCGGACCAGCTGTGCGAATTCACCACTGAAGCTCAACCGGGTTCTCTGTCCCACGGTCATGATTTCCCCCAGGGTGAGCACGGATTCTCCGAGATCACGAAAGTCGTCAATCCGCACTGTGGGTTGTTGGGTGCCCTTGAGGCCCCCCCAAGCCTGCCGGGCTCCGGCATGCCCGCGATACACCTCCACGAGGGTGAACCATTGGACCTCAGGATCGAGCTGGTCGATCCACGCGTCAAAGTCCCCACGGTTCCAGGCCTCCACCCACCGTTTGAAGGCCTCGACGTTCTCCTCCGACATCGCCCACGGAGTATCTCGCCAAATGGGCAGCTTTCCAGGCAAACCGCTCCTTTCGTCCGCGGCGGGCGCCTCTGGCTGGACCCATAGAGACGCTCCGGTCTCGCGCGATTCGGGCGCGTCGACGGGTTCCTCCCGCCATGCGTGAGCAAAGCGTCCCTCCTCGTTGACGCGTTCCTCTCGCATACCGAAAGGAAAGCGCCAAACCGCTGCCGCTGCCGCGCGGTCTCGGGCGTCTCGCTCTCGGCCATGTTGGACCCGCTCCAAACGAGAAGCAGAAGTCGCCGAGGTCCTCGCTCGCTCTTGCTTCCGTGTGAGGGGAGAACCGTCGAGGCGGCGAAGAAGGGGGCGTCGCCGGCCCGCCGCTACTTGCGCCCGCCCCCGGCCATCGCCGGGAGGATCACGACCGTGTCCGACTCGCCCGCCGGAGTGTCGAGGCCGTCGAGCACGCGCACGTCCTCGTCGTTCAGGTAGACGTTGACGTAGCGGTTCAGGGAGCCGTCCGAGCCGAACAGCTGGCCCTCGGTGTCGGGGTGGGTGGCAGCGAAGGCGCGCAGCACCTCGCCGACGGTGGCGCCGTCGGCGGGGACCTCGGCGGCGCCGTCGGTCTGTGCCCGCAGCACGGGCGGGATCTTCACGGTCGGCATGAGGGCGAGAGCGTAGCTAACGCTCAGCCGACCGCGGCGCCGGCGCAGAAGGCGTCGTAGTCGGGGAACTTGCCCATCTCGGACTCGGGGACCTCCGGCGCGTCGGGGCCGCAGATCGGGCACTCGGGATCGCGCTTCACCTTCAGCTCCGTGAACCGGGTGCCGAGCGAGTCGTACAGGAGCAGGCGGCCGATCAGCGGCTCGCCGATCCCGGCGGCCAGCTTGATCACCTCGTTCGCCTGCAGCAGGCCCATCACGCCGGCCATCACGCCGAGCACGCCGGCGGCGCCGCAGCTCGGAGCGAGCTCGGGCGGCGGCGGGGTCGGATACAGGCACCGGTAGCAGGGGCCCTCGAACGGGACGAAGGTCGAGATCTGGCCGTCGAAGGCGAGGATCGACGCGGAGACGACCGGCTTGCGGGTGCGGACCGAGGCGTCGTTGAGCAGGTAGCGGGTGGGGAAGTTGTCGGCCCCGTCGACGATCATGTCGTAGTCCTCGATGATCTCGAGGATGTTGTCGGCGTCGAGCCGGGTACGGTGCTCGACCACGTCCACGTCGGGGTTCAGGTTGTTGATCGTGACCTTCGCCGACTCGGTCTTCGGCAGCCCCACCCGGTCGGTGGTGTGGATCACCTGGCGCTGCAGGTTGGACTCGTCGACGACGTCGTCGTCGACCAGCCCCAGCGTGCCGATCCCGGCGGCCGCCAGGTACAGCGCGGCGGGTGAGCCGAGCCCCCCGGCGCCGACCATCAGCACCTTCGCGTTGAGCAGCTTGAGCTGGCCCTCGACGCCGACCTCGGGCAGCAGCGTGTGCCGCGAGTAGCGCATCCGCTGGTCCTTGGTCAGCCCCTGGGCGGCGACGACCGGGTAGCCGGCGTCCTGCCAGTCGACGATCCCGCCGGCCATCGAGGCGACGTCCGCGTACCCGAGCTCGGACTCCATCAGGTCGGCGGCGCGGGCGGAGCGGTCGCCGGTGCGGCAGTACAGGAGGACGCGCTGGGAGCGGTCGGGAGCGACCTCTCCGATCCGCTCTGCAAGCTCCTCCGGACGGACGAGCTTGCCGCCCTCCAGGTGCGCCTCCTCGTACTCGTGCGGCTCGCGCGTGTCCACGAGCAGGACGCCGTTGTCGATCTCCTCGCGGGCATCCGCCGGATCGACCTCCTCGATCCTGCTCCTGACCAGCTCGATCGGCTCCGCTGCTGCCATTACTTCAGAAAGTATAGCGAGGGTCGAACGCCGCCGCTACACCATCGCCGGGCGCATCGAGCGCAACCGCCGCACCCGCTCCTCGATCGGCGGGTGGGTCGAGAACAGGCCCGCCAGCCCGCGGCCGGAGAACGGCTTCACGATGTACAGCGGCTCGGTCGCGTTGTTCACTTCCATCGGGATCGCCTCCGAGCCCTGCTCGAGCCGCTCCAGGGCGCTCGCCAGCGACTCGGGGTTTCCGGTGAAGGCTGCGCCGGTGGCATCGGCCGAGTACTCGCGCTGGCGCGAGATCGCGAGCTGGATGATCGCCGCCGCGATCGGCGACAGGATCACAAGTGCCAGCGACCCGACCAGGCCCAGCGGGGAGTCGTCGTCCTCGCCGAACCAGAACAGCATGTAGCCCAGATAGGTGATCGCGCCGCCGATCGCGGCCGCCACCGACGTGATCAGGATGTCGTGGTTGCGGACGTGCGCGAGCTCGTGTGCGAGCACGCCGCGAAGCTCGTCCTCGGGGAGCAGCTTCACGATCCCGCGGGTGACCGCGACCGCCGCGTGACTCGGGTTGCGCCCGGTGGCGAACGCGTTCGGCTGGTCCTGCGGGATCATGTACAGGCGCGGCATCGGCAGGTCGGCGCGCGAGCACAGCTCCTCGACGATCTCGAACAGCCGCGGCGCGTCCTCGCGCTGGAGCTGCTTCGCCCGCGACATCCCAAGCGCGAGCTTGTCGCTGAACCAGTACGAGCCGAGATTGATGACGAGCGCGATCCCGAGGAAGATCAGCGCCATCTGCGGACCCCCGATCAGCGCGCCGATCACGACCAGCAGCCCGGTCAGCGAGGCCAGCAGGATCGTCGTCCGCAGGGTGGCGGCGAGGTTGGACCTTCGAGTGGTTGTGATCACGGCCGGTCACTCCTCCTTCGGAGCTCTGGGGTGGGGAGATAAGTATGCCCAACCCCGGTGATTACGATCTCGCCATGAGCACCGTCGCCGGCCCCTCGGAGTCCCGCACGGTGAAGCTTTGCGACGGCTCCAAGGTGACGATCCGGCCGGTCCGAGCCGAGGACAAGGGGGCGATCGCCGCCGGGTTCGCGCGGCTCAGCCCGGAGAGCCGCTACCGCCGCTTCTTCGCGCCGCTTCGGGAGCTCTCGACGCAGGATCTCGCCTACCTGACCGAGGTCGACCACCACGACCACGAGGCGATGATCGGTTTCGACGCCGCCACCGGCGAGCCGGTCGGCGTCGTCCGCTACGTGCGCGGCGCGGAGCCGACCGAGGCGGAGGTGGCTGTGGTCGTCGTCGACGAGTGGCAGGGGCGCGGCGTCGCCACCGCGCTGCTCGACCGGCTCGTGGAGCGCGCCCGCGAGGAGGGGATCGAGCACTTCGTGGCGCTGGTCATGCAGGAGAACACCGAGGCGATCGGGATGTTCGACAGCATGGCGCCGGACGGATCCGCGCAGCGGCGGAGCGCCTCGGGGCACACCGAGCTCGTGATCGAGCTGCCCGAGCCGGGCGCGTCACCGGCCGAGTCGCGACTCGGGCGGGCGCTGCGGGCCGCGGCGCGGGGGCGGCTGATCGCGAACCCGTGGTCGGTGATCCGTCAGCGGATCGGCGGGGAGCGATAACCGACCGTTCCGGTAGGATTTAATCCGATGCTGTTCTCAACGAAGGCCGAGTACGGGATCCGGCTGATGATCGAGCTCGGTCGGACCGCCGACGGAGCCCCGGTCTCGCTCGGGTCGGTCGCCGACTCGGAGCTGCTCCCGCTCTCCTACCTCGAGCACCTCGTCGCGAAGCTGCGCGGCGCGGGGCTGGTCACCTCGACCCGCGGCGCGCACGGCGGCTACCAGCTCGCCCGCCCGCCCGAGGAGATCGACATGCTGGAGGTGGTGCAGGCGCTGGAGGGGCCGGTCGCCCCGATGGAGTGCTTTCACGAGCACCGCGAGGGCAAGGTGCTGTGCTCGCACGAGACCGACGGCGACCGGGCGTGCGCCACCAAGGTGCTGTGGACCAAGGTCCAGGGCGGGGTGACGAAGGCGCTGTCGGGGACCACGCTGGCCGAGCTGGTCGGGTTCGCCGGCCAGCACGAACCCAAGGGCACCGTCGCCGGGCCCGCCGCGTAGCGGCGCCGGCGCCGGGCAAAGGAGACGAATTGGCTGATCTCGAGATCCGCAACCTGCACGTGACCGCCGAGGACAAGCAGATCCTCAAGGGCGTCGACCTCGAGGTGGGCAAGGGCGAGACGCACGCGCTGATGGGGCCGAACGGCTCCGGCAAGTCGACGCTCGCGAACACGATCATGGGCCATCCCGGGCTCGAGGTGACCGAGGGCGAGATCCTGCTCGGCGGCACCGACATCACCGAGCTCGACCCCGACGAGCGGGCTCGGATGGGCCTGTTCATGGCCTTCCAGTACCCGGTCGCGATCCCCGGCGTCACCGTCACCAAGTACCTGCGGATGGTGCTGAACGCGCACCGCGAGGCTCGCGGCGAGGACCAGATCAAGCTGAAGGACTTCCGCAAGCAGGCCGAGGCGGCGATGGAGATGATGAACATCCCGAAGGAGTTCTCGAGCCGCTACCTGAACGACGGCTTCTCGGGCGGCGAGAAGAAGCGGATGGAGGTGCTGCAGATGGCGCTGTTCAAGCCGCAGCTCGCCATCCTCGACGAGACCGACTCCGGGCTCGACATCGACGCCCTGCGGACGGTCGCGGAGGGCGTCAACTCGCTGTCGGGCCCAGAGCTCGGGACGCTGATCATCACCCACTACCAGCGCATCCTGCACCTGGTCCAGCCCGGGTTCGTGCACGTGATCTTCGAGGGACGAATCGTGAAGGAGGGCGGCCCGGAGCTGGTCGAGCAGCTCGAGCAGAAGGGCTACGGCTGGATCCGCGAAGAGGTGGAGGCGGCGGCGTAGGGATGGAAGCGGGCACGGCGACAGCCCCGTCCCCGGCGCTGTCGCGCAGCGTCGAGCAGATCCGGCGCGAGTTCCCGATCCTCGAGCGAGAGATCCACGGCCGGCCGCTCGCCTACCTCGACTCCGGTGCGACGGCGCAGAAGCCGGCCGCAGTGATCGAGACGGTCGACTCCTTCTACCGTCACCGGAACGCGAACGTGCACCGCGGCGTGTACACGCTGTCCGAGGAGGCGACCGCCGAGTACGAGGCGGCTCGCGCGACCGTGGCGCGCCACCTCGGCGCCGCCGCCCGCGAGGTGGTCTTCACCCGCAACGCCACCGAGGCGATCAACCTCGTGGCAAGCTCGTGGGGCCGCGCCAACCTCGACGAGGGCGACCGGATCGTGGTCACCGACCTCGAGCACCACTCGAACATCGTGCCCTGGTACCTGATCGCGCGCGAGCGCGGCGCCCGGCTCGAGTGGGCGCCGCTCACCGGCGAGGGGAGGATCGACCTGGACGCGTACCGGGAGCTGCTCGAGCGGGGGCCGAAGCTGGTCGCGATCGCGCACGTCTCCAACGTCCTGGGGACGATCAATCCGGTGGCCGAGATGGCCAGGCTGGCCCATGACGCCGGCGCGGTCGTGCTCGTCGACGGCGCCCAGGCGGCGCCGAAGCTGGCGATCGACGTCGCCGAGCTGGGCGCCGACTTCTACGCGTTCACCGGCCACAAGGCCTACGGGCCGACCGGGATCGGCGTGCTGCGCGGGCGCCGCGAGCTGCTCGACGCGATGGAGCCGTTCCAGGGCGGCGGCTCGATGATCCGCCGGGTGCGGCGAGACGAGATCACGTGGGCCGACGTCCCGGCGCGGTTCGAGGCCGGGACCCCGCCGATCGCGGAGGCGATCGGCCTCGCCGCCGCGATCGAGTGGCTCGACGGGCTCGGGATCGAGGCCGTGCACGCCCGCGATGCCGCGCTCGCGACGAGGGCGGTGGAGCAGCTCGCCGAGGTCCCCGGGCTGCGCGTGTTCGGCCCGGAGGCCGGCCCCGACCGCGGCGGGATCGTCTCCTTCGATCTGGACGGGGTGCACGGCCACGACGTCGCCGAGATCCTCGACCGGCACGCGGTCTGCGTGCGCGCCGGCCACCACTGCGCGCAGGTGCTGATGGACCACCTCGGCGTCCCCTCAACCACCCGGGCGAGCTTCGGCGCGTACTCGACCGAGGAGGAGATCAATCGGCTGGTTGCGGCCCTGCACGACGTCCGGCGGGTCTTCAAGCTATGACCAATCCCAAGCCCGCCCGAACCGGACGCGGGAGCGAGGCCGCAAGAGGACCGGTGATGTGGGTGCGGCCGAGCGGGAGCAGAGGATTCGGGCGGAATTGTCATGTCTGATCAGCTGTATCGGGAGCAGATCCTCGACCACTACAAGCGGCCGCAGAACTTCGGGCGGCCGGATGAGTTCGACCTCGAGTTCGAGGACACGAACCCGTTCTGCGGGGACGAGCAGCACGTCTTCATCAAGCTCGACCGGGACGACCGGGTCGAGTCGGTGATGTTCGAGGGGAAGGGATGCGCGATCTCGACCGCCGCGACCTCGTTGCTCACCGATGAGCTCGAGGGGATGACGCGCGACGACATCCTGACGCTGCCGAAGGAGTTCGTGCTCGACCTGCTCGGGATCGAGATCTCGGCGACGCGGATGAAGTGCGCGCTGCTGGGGCTGAAGGTCGTGAAGAGCGCCAGCCTCGGGCAGCCGGCCGAGTGGGAGGACGAGGGAGAGCGGGGAGACCCGTCCGAGGGGGCGCTGGACTGACGGTTACAGTGCCCGCGCCGACTCCGGGCCCCGCTAAAATCCGACTTAGGAACTAGGAATAACGTGACGACGACCACAAACACGCTCACCGTCTGCGCCCTCGACGAGTTGCCCGAGGGCGCTGCGCGCATCGTCGCGGCCGACGGGCGCAAGATCGGGGTCTTCCACGCGGCCGACGGCGAGCTGTACGCGATCGAGGATCGCTGCTCGCACGACGACGGCCCGCTCGCAGAGGGCGAGTTCGACCCCGCGGCGTGCACGGTCGAGTGTCCCCGCCACGGGTCGCTGTTCGACCTGAAGACCGGTCGACCGCGCACCCTCCCCGCCTTCGCCCCGGTCGATGTGTTCGAGACCCGGGTCGAGGACGGCAACGTCAAGCTGGAGGTCTGAACATGGCTACGCCCGACACGACGACCGCCCCACCCGGCAAGCAGCTCACCAACGAGGAGCGCGGGCTGAAGGAGATCGGCTCCGACTACACGGAGAAGTTCGGTTTCCACGATCCCGAGACCGGCTACGCCTACAAGGCCCCCAAGGGGCTCTCGCGCGAGGTCGTCGAGTCGATCTCCGAGTACAAGCAGGAGCCCGAGTGGATGCGCGAGTTCCGCCTCAAAGCGCTCGACCACTTCTACGCCCGCCCAACCCCGGACTGGGGCGGCAACCTCGGCCAGATCGACTGGGACGACATCCACTACTTCGTCCGCGCCTCGGAGAAGAACAGCCGCAGCTGGGATGAGGTCCCCGAGGACATCAAGAACACCTTCGACCGGCTCGGGATCCCTGAGGCGGAGCGAAAGTTCCTCGCGGGCGTCGGCGCCCAGTACGAGTCCGAGGTCGTCTACCACCAGGTCAACGAGAAGCTCGAGGCCCAGGGCGTGATCTTCACCGACATGGACACCGCGCTGCGCGAGCACGAGGATCTCGTCCGGGAGCACTGGGCGACGGTGATCCCGCCCAACGACAACAAGCTCGCCGCGCTGAACTCGGCCGTGTGGTCCGGCGGGTCGTTCGTCTACGTCCCGGCCGGAGTCAAGGTCGCGATGCCGCTGCAGGCCTACTTCCGGATCAACACCGAGAACATGGGCCAGTTCGAGCGCACGCTGATCATCGCCGAGGAGGGCTCGGACGTCACCTACATCGAGGGCTGCACGGCCCCGGTGTACTCGACCGACTCGCTGCACTCGGCGGTCGTCGAGATCGTCGCCAAGCCGCACTCCAAGGTCCGCTACACGACGGTCCAGAACTGGTCGACCAACGTCTTCAACCTCGTCACCAAGCGCGCCGTCGCCCAGGAGGGCGCGACGATGGAATGGGTCGACTGCAACCTGGGCTCGAAGCTGACGATGAAGTACCCGTCGATCTACCTGCTCGGCCCCGAGGCCCACGGCGAGATCCTCTCGATTGCGTTCGCGGGCGACGGCCAGCACCAGGACGCCGGCGGGAAGATCATCCACGCGGCACCGAAGACGACCTCCTCGATCTTCGCGAAGTCGATCTCGAAGGACGGCGGCCGCGGCACCTACCGCGGGCTGCTCGAGATCGCCAAGGGCGCGACCGAGTCGCGGTCCAAGGTCGTGTGCGACGCGCTGCTGCTCGACGAGAACTCGCGCTCGGACACCTACCCGACGATCCGGATCGACGAGAACGACGCCGACGTCGGGCACGAGGCCTCGGTCTCGAAGATCGGCGAGGAGCAGCTCTTCTACCTCCAGTCGCACGGCCTGTCCGAGGAGGAGGCCGCGAAGGCGATCGTGAACGGGTTCATCGAGCCGATCACGAAGGAGCTTCCGATGGAGTACGCGGTGGAGATGAACCGCCTGATCGAGCTGCAGATGGAAGGCTCGATTGGCTAACGCCGCGGCCCCCCCGCCGCTGCCGGACGCGAAGACGAAGGGGTGGGAGTTCACGGATCTGACCGGGCTCGACCTCGACGCGCTCGCCTCGGAGCCCGGCACGGTCGAGGTCGAAGGCGCGGAGCCGCTCGACCCCGTCTCCGAGCGGCTCGGCACGGTGGTGTCGGCCGAGGACCCGTTCGTCGCCCGCAACGAGGCCGGCTGGAGCCGGGGCGCGCTCGTCCACGTCCCCGCCGGCGAGTCCCGCGACGAGCCGATCCGGATCACGGTCGAGCCCGGCGCCGAGGGCACGCGGGTGGACTGGCGGACGCTGATCGTGCTGGAGGCGGGCGCCTCGGCCGAGGTGTGGGAGCAGTACGGGCCGGGGGGCGGCGGTGGGCTGTTCAACGGAGTCACGGAGATCGTCCTCGGCGAGGGCGCGCGGCTGGGCTACGTGTGCCGCCAGGAGCTCCCCGAGCAGAACTGGGTGTTCGCGACCCAGCGCGCCGAGGTGGGGCGCGACGCCTCGCTCGAGTGGGTCGCGCTCGGGTTCGGGTCGGCGCGCGGGAAGGTGCGGATGGAGACCAAGCTCGACGGGCGCGGCGCCACCGCGAAGGTGACCGGCGCCTACGTCGGCGGCGGCACCCAGCACCTCGACTACGACACGACCCAGGAGCACGCCGCGCCCGACACCAACTCCGACCTCGCGTTCCGCGGGGTGCTGGCCGAGCGCGGCACCGCCGTGTGGCGCGGGATGATCCGGGTCGACCCCGGGGCGCAGCGCACCGACGCGTTCCAGGAGAGCCGCAACCTGCTGCTCTCAAACAAGGCGCACGCCGACGCGATCCCGGGGCTAGAGATCGAGGCCGACGACGTCCGGTGCACGCACGCCGCCGCGATCGCGCAGCTCGACCGCGAGCAGCTCCATTACCTGCGCGCCCACGGCCTCCCGGAGCCGATCGCGAGGCGGCTGATCATCGACGGGTTCATGCAGGAGCTCGTCGAGCGCGCCGCCGAGGGCCCGATCCGCGAGGCGCTCTCCGGAGCGCTGGAAGAGCGCCTCGAAGCCGTGCTGGCCCCTTAGCCTCGCTCAATACCTACACTGCGCCGACCTGGGGGCCGGAATGGACACGAATCTGCGCGGACACGACCCCGGGCTGTGGGGCCACTCGCTCGCCAACCTGGCGGAGATCCTGCTGCCGCTGCTGGACGCGGTGAAGGCGCGCTCGGTGGTCGAGGTCGGCGCCTACGAGGGCGACCTCACCCGGGTGCTGCTCGGGTGGGCGCGCGGGTCCGGCGCCACCGTGTCCGCGGTCGAGCCGGCCCCGCCCCCTCCCCTGCTGGAGCTGGCCGAGGAGTTCAGCGAGCTGGAGCTGGTCCGCGAGACGAGCCACGACGCGCTCCGCCACATCGAGCTCCCCGACGTGCTCGTGATCGACGGCGACCACAACTACTTCACGGTCCGCGAGGAGCTGCGGCTGGTCGAGGAGCGCGCCCCCGACGAGCTCCCGCTGCTGATGTTCCACGACGTCGGCTGGCCGCACGGCCGCCGCGACACCTTCTACGCGCCCGACCGGATCCCGGAGGAGTACCTCGAGTCGGTGTCGCCGGGCGGGTACGTGTTCCCCGGCGACGCGGGCCTGCACGACGGCGGGCTCCCGTACCGGTGGGTCTCCGAGCACGAGGGCGGGGAGCGAAACGGCGTGCTAGCCGCTGTCGAGGACTTCGTCTCCGGCCGCGACGACGTCCGGTTCGCGCTCGTCCCGGCGTTCTTCGGGTTCGGCGCCGTGTGGCAGCGCGAGCGCCCGTGGGCGGACGCGGTCGCGGAGATCCTCGACCCGTGGGACCGCAACCCGATCCTCGCGCGGCTGGAGGCGAACCGGGTCTTCCAGCTCGCCAACGAGCACGTCCGCCGCGGGGAGCTGGAGCGACTCCAGGAGCGAAACCGCCGCCAGGAGCATCTGCTTCGCAACCTGCTCGACTCGAGCGCGTTCAGGGCGCTCGACCGGATCGCGTCGGTGCGCCACCGCGGACCCGGGGCGCTGCGGTCCTGGCGCGAGCAGGTCAAAGAGGTGCTGAAGCCCTAGCCGCCCTCGGCCCGGTTGCGGCGGCGGCGGCGCAGGTCCTTCGGCCAACGCAGCGGCGCGGTCAGCTTCCAGCTGGCGCTGCGCTCCACCCGGTCGAGCTGCATCTGGAGCGCGTCGGCCTTCATCTTCGCCGACACCGCCTCCCCCTTCGCCGCTGCGGCCTCCGCCTCGGAGCGCAGCGAGCGCATCCGCCAGTTCACGTCCTCGTTCGAGGCCGTCGGCAGCTTCCCGTCCCACTTCTCGGCGACCCGGATGTAGGCCTCGATCCACGCGTCGGGATTGCTGATCAGCTCCAGCGAGTGGTGGTGGACGACCTTGAAGCTCTCCGTCACCACCTTCTTCCCGGCGACCTTCGCCTGCATGCAGAAGTCGAAGTCGTAGCCGTGCAGCTTTCCGAGGGTCTCGTCGAAGCGGAGGTTGTGGACCGCCCACGGCGACAGGCACATCACGAACCCGTCGATCGTGTCCACCTCGCCGGTCGTCGCCACCGAGGGCGGCGCCTCGGTGTTCCATGCCCCCGCCGGGAACTCGCCGCCCCCGTACTCGCGGTAGCGGTGGCTGAACGACGCCCAGGTGACCGCCCCCTCCCACCACGCGATCGAGCGCACCCCGACCGCGCCGGCGCAGCCGACGATCGCGACCTCCGGGTCGGCGAGCGCCCGCCGCAGCTTCGTCGGGAACTCGGGGTCGACGATCTCCGCGTCCTGGTGCAGGAGCACGAGCGCCTCGAGGTCCTCGTGCCTGCGGGCGATGTCGAGCACCAGGTTGTAGTTCCGGAACAGCGTCCCGGCGCTCTGGTGCGCGATCACCTCGGAGTCCGGCTCCGCGACCAGCCCGATGCCGGGCGCGGCCCAGCGGTCGTAGGCCTCCAGGTCTGTGACGGCGGTGCCGAAGATGATCATGATCAGCGCGTGATGTGGCGCCCCTGCGCGCCCGGGACGGGGAAAATAGCGGGCCGCCGGGGTACCGGCGCTACAGCCGATGTCGCTCCTGGAACTCCGCCGCGGTGTTGGCATGCGGAAACGGCTCGGCAGGCGCCGGCACGCCGAGGGCGGCACAGATCGGCCCCCAGCCGTCAGCGGGACGCCACTCGATCAGGCGATCCGGAGGGATCGCCGTCCTGACGGCGTCGTTGTGGCGTTCGAATGCTGCCTTCGCCTCCACCTCGTCGTTCCAATCCGGCGTGAACCGTGTCTCCAGAGTCCTCAGGGTGAACTGCCTGGTCGGCTCGAGGGCACGCGCCAGCGGATCGTCCTGCCGGTCCGCCCGCAGGGCCTCGAACACGGTGCTGTTCACGCTCGGCCACCACCTGTCCGGATCGCGCAGCGAGAGGACGACGAGCGCGTCGGGATACGCGTCGGCGAGCTCCCTGAAGTACAGCGCGGCGGTCCAATCCACTGTCGAGCGACACTCCCCGAACACGGCATCCCAGTCGGCCGCCTCGCCGGCAAGCGCCGACTCCCACACGCGAAGGTGCTCCGGATGGAACAGCAGCGTGCGCATGAAGTAGCACGGGCCGCCGAGCAGCCGCTCAAGGGCAAACCTCAATGACTGCGTCCCGGTGCGACCGAGGCCGGCTCCGATCGCTTCCAATGCCATCTCGGCCGGTAAGGTAGCCCCGTCGCCGCCAAGGGTGCGGTGGCCCTGACCCATGGACCAGAACCTGCGCGGACGCGACCCCGACCGGGTAGGCCACTCGCTCGCGAACATGCTGGAGCTGCTGGTCGCACTGCTGGAGGCGGCCGGGGCGCGGTCGGTGGTCGAGGTGGGGTCGTACGCCGGCGATCTGACCGCCGAGCTGCTTGCGTGGGCACAGGCCTCGGGCGCCCGGGTGACCGCGATCGACCCGGAGCCCCAGCCGGCGCTGGCCGAGCTCGCCGAGCCGGACGACGCGCTGACGCTGCTGCGTCAGACCAGCCACGAGGCGCTGGCCGAGATCCCCGCGCCGGACGCGGTGATCGTCGACGGCGACCACAACTACTACACGGTGAGCGAGGAGCTGCGGCTGATCGCCGAGCGCGCCGAAGGGCGGTTTCTGCCGCTGATCGTGCTCCACGACGTGCTGTGGCCTCACGGGCGCCGGGACGCCTACGCGGCACGGGACCGGGTCCCCGCCGAGCACCGCAACCCGGTCGCCGAGAGCGCGCGGCTGTTCCCCGGCGAGGAGGGGATCGCCGACGGCGGGCTGCCCTACCCGGCGGTCGCCGAGCGCGAGGGCGGGCCCCGGAACGGAGTGATGACGGCGATCGACGACTTCCTCGAGGACCGCGACGACGTCTCGCTCGCGATCGTGCCCGCGTTCTTCGGGGTGGCGGTGCTGTGGCCGACCGCGGCGCCGTGGGCGGACGAGGTCGCGCGGATCCTGGAGCCGCTGGACCGCAACCCCATCCTCGCCCGGCTGGAGGCGAACCGGGTCTTCCACATCGCGCGCGAGCACGACCACATCGGCCAGGTGCTGGATCTGCAGCAGCGGCTGGAGCACGAGCCAGCGCCTGAGAGGGTGCCAGAGCGCGAGCCCGCCAGCCGCGGCTTTCGCGGCCGCGACATCCTCACGCCGGACGCCGGCGCCGAGTCCGATCGCCACTGGCAGCGGATCGTGCTGAACCGCGCCGTCGACGCCTACATCGCGGAGCTGCCGCCGGAGCGGTGCACAGCGACGGAGATCAGCGGCGAGTCCCATTCCGGAAAGCCGTGGCGCGAGTACTCGAGCCTGATGTACCCGGAGTTCGACCTTGCCGCGCCGCTGGAGCAGCCGGGCACGTACGACGTCGTGATCTGCGAGCAGGTGCTCGAGCACATCGCCGACCTCCGTGCGGCGGTCGCGAACCTGCGCGGCCTGTGCGCGCCGGGCGGGCACGTGATCGTCTCCACGCCGTTCCTCGTCCGCGTACACGAGCTGCTGATGTTCGGGATGCGGGACTTCTGGCGGTTCACGCCGAACGGGCTGCGGAGGCTGCTGGAGGATGCCGGGCTCGAGGTCGAGACCGTCGAGGGGTGGGGGAACCGGAAGGTGATCGAGGCCAACTTCAGCCGGTGGGCCGCGTACCGGCCGTGGCACTCGCTGCGGAACGAGCCCGACTTCCCGATCCAGGTGTGGGCGTTCGCGCGCAACCCCGCCTAGCGGGTCCGCGGCTACGCTGGCCAGATGTCGATAGAGGCGATCGGCGCCGGCGCGGGCCGCACCGGCACCCAGTCCCTGAAGGTGGCGCTGGAGCGGCTTCTGGGCGGCTCCTGCTACGACAACAACGACATCCTCCGCAACCCGGACCACGTCGCCGTCTGGTCCGAAGCGTTAGACGGCGGCGAGCCCGACTGGGACGCGCTGTTCGCCGACTACAGCTCGGTCGTCGACATGACTGCTGCGCTGATGTTCCGCGAGCTTGCCGCGGCGTACCCGAACGCAATCGTGGTCCTGTCGCTGCGCGACCCGGACTCGTGGTGGCGGAGCTTCGAGAGCACGGTCGCGGAGGTGCTCCGGAACCCGAAGCGGGGCGACCCCCTGGAGCAGGCGCTGGCGCCCGCGCGGGAGCTGACCGTGCGCACCTTCGACCAGCGGTTCACGCCGGAGTGGTTCGAGGAGGGGCCGGCGAAGCGTGCCTACGCGCGGCACAACGACGCCGTCCGCGAGTCGGTCCCTGCCGACCGGCTGGTCGAGTGGCGCCCGGCCGACGGCTGGGAGCCGATCTGCGCGGCGCTGGGGGTTGCGGCGCCGGCGGAGCCGTTCCCGCACGTGAACACGACCGCCGACTTCCGCACGATGGCGGGCCGAGAGCGGGCGGGCTAGGAGCATCGGGATGCGCACCGCCAGCCGAGCCCGCGGTCCGCGGGTGGCGATCGCAAACGCCGGGCTGACGGCGTCCGAGCGGCTCCAGGATCGCGGCAGGTCCTCACTTGCCGCCCGCACCCGGGCCGCAGCCGCGGCGATCAGCGGCGATCGTTACGCGATCGAGTTGGACGGGATCAGGATCGCCGGATCGCTGGTTCACCACGGGCGCTACCTGCGGCTCGCGGTGGAGGGCGGGTTCGGCTCGACGATGTCCCAGCTCGGCCTGTTCGAGGACACGGTGGAGCAGGGCATGCTCGTCGTGGACTGCGGAGCGCACATCGGCATGCACACCGTGGTTGCGGCGAAGCGGGTCGGGCCCGAGGGAACCGTGATCGCGCTGGAGCCCGACCCGGTGAACCTGAAGGCGCTGCGGGTGAACGTGGAGGCGAACGGGGTCGCCGACAGGGTGGAGATCGTCGGTGCCGCGGCGGCGGACCGGCCCGGATCGGCCCGCCTCCACTTGGACTCGAACCTGGACGTCTCGATGCGGGCGACGAGCTCCGTCGACCCCAGGGGAGGCTTCCCCGACGGCGCCCGGGAGTCGAGAGCCGGGTCCGAGGCGCTGCGCTCCTCGGTCGAGGTGCGGTGCGTGACCCTGGACGACGTGCTCGCCGGACGGTCCGTGGACGTGGCGAAGTTCGACGTCGAGGGGGCCGAGGTGGAGGCCGTGGCAGGGATGCGCGACTCGCTCGCTCGCGCCAATGCGCCAACGGTGTTCATCGAGTGCCACCCCAGCTCGCTGGCGCGGGCGGGGACGGCTCCGTTGGAGTGGATCGCAACCCTTCGAGAGTCTGGTCCGGTGGAGTTGGTGGACGAGCACCGCGGAGAGATCGTGCCGGTCACCGACGAAGAGCTCGCCCGCCACATCGAGCAGGTCGGCGGGTGGCCGTTCAACATCCGATGGACACCGAGGCACTCCGCCCTCACAGAGCCTGCTTGAGCCGGTCCGGGATCGGCTCGCGATCGGTGCCCTCGAGGTCGTAGCCGCCGAAGAACCACTCCCGGAACTCGTCCGCCTCCACGGCGCGGTAGTGGCGGCCCAGGTCGCGCTCCAGGTCCTTCTCGTACCAGCGCCGCTCCGCGACCCCCTTGTGCCGAGCGAGGCAGTACTCGTAGTCGGCCCTGTGCAGGTGGACGAGGAAGAGCTCCGGGTCGGGCTCGACCCAGGGGGCGTTGAGCTCGTCGTGGAAGCCGAAGTGCCACGACAGCGGCGCCCTGCTGAGCAGCCGCTTCGAGTACCACCGCTCCGCCGCGTGCCAGTATCCGCGCTGGGCGAGGATCGGCTGATCGAACCGCAGCGGCTCCTCCTCGTCCGGGTAGTGGACGACGTTGAAGCCCGTGCAGCACGCGGCGACGCCGTCGAGCCGGTCGATGTACGCGCCGAGGCCGCCGTAGGCGGCAGGGTCCGGGACCACGAACTCGTCCGCCTCGGCGAACAGCACAGCGTCGTAGGAGCGCAGCAGGAACGCCTGGAAGTCCTCGACGACCCCCTTCAGCCACGCGTGATCGAAGCTGCGATCGCGGTGCACGCGGACGACGTTGCAGGCCCCTTCGAGGCCGTCGGTGCTGCCGTCCCCGGAGTCGTGGTCGAGCACGTAGATGTCGGTCGGCTCGAAGTGGCGCGAGTAGTGGCGCAGCCACAGCGGCAGGAACACGGGCTCGTTCTGGACGATCGTGAACACTGCCCGGCTTCCCGGAGGCCGCGGGAACGGCTCCACCCGGAGCTCGGTTCGGCCGAGCTCGACCAGCTCCCCGTCCGCCCGCCGGGCCTGCAGGCCGAGCGCGACCGTCGGACCCCGCACCCCGCGCAGGTCGACGAGCGCGTCCCACCCGCCGAACCCCGCGTCGGGGACCTCGGAGTGCTTCAGGGCCACCTCGATCGGGCTGAACGAGCGCCGCACCCCGCTTCCGCGGCGATCGTCGACGGTGAGCAGCAGCCGGTCGTCGAGCGGGCCGTCGGGGCCGAGCGCCCATCCGGTCGCGAGCACGGTCCCCCGCTCGACGACCGATCCGGGCTCCGGCGTGTCGATGCTCCCATCCGGGAGCCCCCCGTCAGCCACCGCCGCGTCCCGAGCCCGATCGCCGCGCCCGCCTGATCCATCGCATCGGCCACCGGCCCCGGCGCAGCACCCCCACCTGGCGCTCCAGCTCCAGCTCGCGCTCGGTCGGGATCCGGGCCCGACCGCGCTCGGCCGGCGCGGCGTCCCGGCCCGCGTCCGGCGGCGGATCCGCGTCGCTGCGCTGCGCCGACTCGTTCGCGGTCTCGCGCCGCCACCGGATGCTGTTCCAGTCGATCTCCTCGATCGGCTCGACGATCCCGTGCTCGCGGCGGTAGTCGTCGACCGCCCGCCGGCACTCCTCGATCAGCAGGTAGTCGTCCACGATCACGTACCCGCCGGCGGACAGGCCCGGATACAGCGCCTCGAGCCCGAGCCAGGTCGCCTCGTAGCTGTCCCCGTCCAGCCGCGCCAGCGACCACCGCGTCCCCCGCAGCCGCGGCAGCGTGTCCGCAAAGAACCCCTCGACGTAGCGGACGCCCTCGCCGAGACCGAAGCGGGCGAAGTTCGACTTCACCTCGGCCACAGGGGCGGACAGGTAGTCCATGCTCGACAGGTCCAGCTCGCGGTCGGTCGGGAAGCGCCGCCCGTCGGGCGGCGGCAGGCCGCGGAAGGAGTCGGCCACCCACAGCGTCCGGTCGTCGGCGCCCAGCGAGTCGAGCGTCGCGCGGATCAGGATCGACGCCCCGCCGCGCCACGCGCCCGCCTCGATCAGGTCGCCGGGTACGTCGTCGGCGACGATCGACTCGACGCACCGCTGCAGGTCGTCGAGCCGCGACAGGCCGACCATCGTCAGGCCGCCCCACGGCCAGTCGACCCCGTTGGCGCGGAGCGCGAGCTCGTCGGCGCCGAGCTCGCGCGAGTAGATCCGCTCGGGCGCCGCCCGGTCGTCGCCGCTCTTCGTCACCGACAGCGTCGCCGCCCCGGCGAGGTCGCACAGGGTCAGCTTCAGCAGCTCCAGGTACGCGGACCGCATCCCCTCGGGACGGGGGCGCTCGGCGCGGATCTCGCGGTCGGCCCCGCGGCGGGCGTGCTCACGGCGGAACGCGTCCTCGCCGGGATGCTCGACGTCGACGCGCTCCTCGCCGTCGGCGGCGTCTTCGGAGGTGGCTCGGTTGGTGGGCATAGGTGGGCCGCTGCCGAGTTGAAGAACATACCGGGGCGCCCCGATTCCGTAACTTGGCCGCCGTGCTCGAGCTCCGAATGGACATCCCCCCGCCGCCGGCGCTGCCGGCCGGCCGCGCCACCGCGATATTCGTGCTGGGGAGCTGCTTTCACACCGAGGCGGACGTCGTCGCGCTGGAGCTGCTCGTCGACGGCGAGCCGCACCGGCCGACCGCCTCCCGGATGCCGAGACTCGACCTGTACCGCAGCCTCGGCGAGCGGCCGCGGAGCTACCGCAGCGGGTTCTGGGCGACGCTCCCGGTCACCCCCGGCGAGCCGGGGAGCGCGGTCGAGCTCGGGGTCCGGGCCCGGCTCGCGGGCGGGGGCGCCACGGAGGCCGAGCTGGGCCGGATCGAGGTGACGGAGCCCGCCGGGCCGGGGTACGAGCCGGGGACGGGTGCCGGATCCGGGCTGATCGCCGTGTGCATGGCCACCTACGAGCCGGACGCGGCGCTGTTCGAGGTCCAGGTCGAGTCGCTGCGGGCGCAGACCGACACCGGGTGGACGTGCGTGATCAGCGACGACTGCTCCGCCCCCGAGCACCTCGAGACGATCGAGCGGGTCGTCGGCGGCGACGAGCGGTTCACGGTGTCGCGCTCTGGCGAGAACGTGGGCTTCTACCGCAACTTCGAGCGCGCTCTGACGATGGTTCCGCGCAAGGCGGAGCTGGTCGCGCTGTGCGACCAGGACGACCGCTGGTACCCGGACAAGCTCGCCACCCTGCGGGCCGCGATCGGGGACGCGCAGCTCGCGTACAGCGACACCCGGCTCGTCGACGACGGCGGACGGGTGCTGGCGCCGAGCCTGTGGGAGAGGCGGCGGAGCAACCACACCAACTTCGCCTCGATGCTGATCGCGAACACGGTCCCGGGGGCGGCCTCGCTGCTCCGCCGCGAGGTGGTCGAGACCGCGCTCCCCTTCCCGGACGCGCCCGGCGACCTCTTCCACGACCATTGGCTCGCCGTCGTCGCGATGGCGCGCGGCGATCTCGCGTATGTGCGGCGGCCGCTGTACGACTACGTCCAGCACGTCGACGCCGTGCAGGGGAAGATGGTCGTCGAGGAGGGCGCCCGCGGCCGCGCCGGCGCACTGAGGAGGGCGCGGCGCGCGATCCGCGAGTTCCTCTCGGGGTGGCGGACGAGCTACTTCCGCGGCTACGTCCCGCTCCGGGTGCAGGTCGAGGTGCTGCGATTGCGGTGCGGCGGCGCGCTCACCCCGCGAAAGCGCCGGGCGCTGGCGCTGATCGCGGCCGCGGAGCGCTCCGCGGTGGCGCTGGGGTGGCTGATGACCCGCCCCGCGCGCGCCCTGGTCGGCCGCGGGGAGACGCTCGGCGCCGAGGAGTACTTCGCGAAGGGGGTGCTGTGGCGGCACATCGTGTCGCTCCGAACCCATGGGCGCGCAACCCCGCGCGGCTCCCGGCACGACGCCGGACTCCCCCCTCCGGGCGTATTCGAGCAGAAGCGACTGCGGCGGTGGCGCGCTCTACAGTGAGTGCCCCCGGCAGGGGGCGACGCGTGGCTACGAACACATCGACAGAGATCGAGACCGGGGCCGACGGGGAGGGCGCGACGCCCGCCGCCCCGGTCGCGATCGAGGCGCGCGGGGTCGAGAAGAGCTTCCGGATCCCGAGCCACAGGATCGACTCGTTCAAGGAGCGGATCGTGCACCCGTTCGCCCGGGTCGAGTACCGCGAGCTGCACGCGCTCCGCGACGTCTCATTCGACGTCCATCGGGGCGAGTTCTTCGGGATCGTCGGCCAGAACGGGTCGGGGAAGAGCACGCTGCTGAAGATCCTCGCCAGCATCTACCGCCCGGACGCGGGGCGGATCATGATGGCCGACCGCCCCGCCCCGTTCATCGAGCTCGGGGTCGGATTCAACCCCGACGTCAGCGCCCGCGAGAACGTGATCCTGAACGGGGTGATGATGGGGCTGTCCCAGCGCGAGGCGCGCAGCCGCGTCGACGCGGTGCTCGACTTCGCCGAGCTGCACGAGTTCGCCGACCTGAAGCTGAAGAACTACTCCTCCGGGATGCAGGTGCGGCTCGCGTTCTCGGTGATGCTGCAATCCGACTCCGAGATCCTGCTGATCGACGAGGTGCTCGCGGTCGGCGACGCGGCGTTCCAGCAGAAGTGCCGTGACGTGTTCCACGAGATGCGGGACGCCGGCCGCACCGTCGTCCTGGTCACGCACGACATGTCCGCGGTGGACGCGTTCTGCGACCGGGCGATGCTGCTGCACGAGGGCGAGCTCACCTACATCGGCGATCCCGACGAGGTGCAGCGCCTCTATCTGCGGATCAACTTCGAGGGTCCGGGCGACGCCTCGGCGCGCCGCCGCAAGATCGGCGACGTCAACGTGAGGCCCGAGTTCCAGGCGCGGCTGGTCGACTCGTGGCTGCTCGACGCGGCCGGCGAGCCGGTCCAGAACGTCGAGGCGGGCGAACCGATCAAGGTCGGCGCCGTGTTCGAGGCGATGCGCGACCTGGACCGGCCCCAGTTCAGCTTCCACTTCACGAACCAGGACGGGATCGAGGTGTTCGTCGTCAACACCAAGCTGAGCCGGGCGGACGGCGAGCCCGACCGGCTCGCCTCCGGCGAGCAGGCGCGAGTCGAGGGCACGGTCCAGAACCCGCTGCTCCCGGGGCGCTACTTCGTGAAGTGCTGGGTGTCGCGGGAGCGAAACCCCGGCGATCTCGCCCTGCACAGCATCAACGTGCTCGACTTCCTCGTGTACGGCCCGAGGCACAGGCGCGGGCTGATCTCCGTAGACGCCGAGCTCGAGGCCGTGCCGGAGGACGGAGGCGCCCAATGAGCGACGCGGCGATCCCCGTCGAGCTGGAGGAGGTCCGCGGTCCGTCCGCCCTCGGCGGGGGGTGGAAGCGGTTCTTCGAGCTGCTGTACCTGATCTCGGTCACCGAGTTCAAGAAGGCCTACTTCGGGACCGTGCTCGGCTACCTGTGGTCGCTGGTCCGGCCGCTGGTCCTGTTCGCCGTGCTGCTGTTCGTATTCACGCAGATATTCCGGGCCGGGTCCGGCGTCCCGAACTACCCCGAGATGCTGCTGCTCGGGATCGTCGTCTTCTCGTTCTTCCAGGAGGCGTCGCTGAACTCGGTCGGGTCGGTGGTCGGCCAGGAGGGGATCGTCCGCAAGACCCAGTTCCCCCGCCTCGTGATCCCGATGTCGACGGTGCTCACCGCCCTGTTCAACCTCGGCATGAACCTGATTGCGGTGCTGATCCTGTTCGAGATCCTGGGACTGCGGCCGATGTGGACGTGGCTGTTCTTCCCGCTGATCATCCTCGTCCTGCTCTTGTTCACCACCTGCCTGGCGCTGCTGCTCTCGTCGCTGTACGTGCGCTTCCGCGACGTCGCGATCATCTGGTCGGTGGCGGCGACTGCGCTGTTCTACGGGACGCCGGTGCTGTACCCGTTCGAGATCGTGCCCGACAAGTTCCGCGAGATCATCCTGGTCAACCCGCTCTCGCCGATCTTCATGCAGATGCGCCACTGGATGATCGACCCGACCGCCCCGAACGCCGTCGACGCGGCCGGCGGGTGGGGGGTGCTGGTGCCGGCGATCTGCATCTACGTGACGGTGTGCGTGCTCGGCGTGTGGTATTTCCGCCGCGCCGCGCCACGCGTCGCCGAGGAGCTGTGACGGGCGCCGGCCGCACCGCCTCCGCGCGCCGCCGGGTACAGCTGGGCGCGACCCTTGTCCTGAGCGGCTGCCTGGCGCTCTCGCTCGCGGTCGCTCCCGGCGCCGCAAAGCCGCGCGGAAAGCGGGACCCCCACGACGCCGCCGGCCCGCTCGACATCTCCCGGGTCTCCCTGAGCCAGTCCGGCCCGAAGCTGCGGATGAGGCTGGAGACGTTCGGCCACTGGAACACCCGCGATCTCGTCGGCGATCCCCGCCTGGACGCGGGGCAGCCGCAGCGCTACCTGTGCTTCGAGCTGGTGCAGCGGGGTCGGCGCTCGCGCAACTGCCTCACCGCCAGCCGGCGCGGCCGCAACCGGGTCACCCACATCCAGGTCGAGGGAAGCGGCGCCACGCACGGCTCGGACACGATCGACGCGGCGATCCGCCGGGGCGGGCGGCGCTCGGTCCGGATCTCGTTCCGGCTCGAAGACGCCGGCCTGCGCGCCGGGCGGCTCGGGTGGCGGGTGATCAGCAGCTCGGACGAGCCGGCCTGCTCGACCCCGACTCGAGCCCGCGCCGCCGCCGCCGCCGAAGAGCACAAGCCCGACACGAAGGCGCCCGGCGACGCGGCCCCGACCCCTCCCCCTACGCCGCAGCCGGCCCCGACCCCGAGCGGCGACTGCGCCGACCGGGTCCCGAACGGGGGCGGGACGATGCGGTTCCGGGCGCGCCAGCCGCGGATCGTCGGCTGCACCCACGGCGGCCCGCTGGTTCGCGATCGCGGCAGCTCCAAGGGCAAGAAGGTGGCGCTCACCTTCGACGACGGGCCGAGCTCGTACACCGCCAGCGTGCTGAAGATCCTCGACCAGCACGACGCGCACGGGACGTTCTTCGTGATCGGCCAGGAGGTCGGGGGCCGCACCGACGTGATGCGGAAGGCGCTGGAGCAGGGGAACGAGATCGGCAACCACACGATGCACCACGACATGCTCCCCTCGACCTCGGATCTCCGCGCCACCAGCGGCGTGATCCGCCGCGCCACCGGGTTCACGCCGTGCTCGTTCCGGCCCCCCGGGGGCGCGATCAACCTGTCGGTCGCCCGCGGAGCCCGCTCACTCGGGATGACCACCGTGATCTGGGACGTCGACACGCGCGACTGGGACGGTCCCCCCGGCTCGGCGACGATCCGGAGCCGCGCCACCTCGGCCCGCGCCGGATCGATCGTGCTGATGCACGACGGGGGCGGGAACCGCAGCGGCACGGTCGCCGCGCTTCCCGGGATCATCTCCAACCTGAAGGGCCGCGGATTCGACCTGGTGACGGTCTCGCGGCTGCTCGGCGAGCGGCCGATCTGGAAGCCCTGATCGGGCGCCGCCTTCTCCTTGCGTGATGTCGGGCAGCCCGTGGGCGGCCGGATCAGTCCAGGTACGCGGCTACTCCGGCCGCCCCCGCCCCCGCACGGCCTTGATCGCGGCGCGCATCGGACGGGTGACCTTCCAGCTTCGCGAGCCCTCGTAGTGGCGCCGCAGCTGGCTCACCTCCGCCTCGCGCTGGGCGCGCTCCTGCTGCTGCTGCGCCGCACAGCGGTTCCGCTCGGTGGACAGCTCCTCCGTCAGCTGCTCCACCTCACGCTGCACCTGGCGCAGGTTGTGGCGCATCGCCTCGACCTCGCGGGGGTCGTTCGAAGGGCGATCGATCTCGTCGTCGGACAGCTCCACGCCCTTCTTCCGCATCACCGCCCAGCTCATGTTGTGGATCTGGGGCGCGATCTCGAGGATCTCGAACGCGCGCCCCCAGTGCTCGCGCACCCACCAGTCCGACATCAGCACGGCCGGTCCCCCATCCTCCCAGGAGCGCGTGTGGTAGAGCACGTTCTTGCCGACCCGGTCCTCGTCCCACGGCTCGCCGGCGAAGAACTCGGAGCTCCACCGCCCGATGTACGTCGCGATCAGAATCCCGCCCGGCTTCAGCAGGCGATGCAACTCCAGCAGCCACGCGGACGACGCTGTCGTCAGGTGGGTGAAGACCGAGATCGCGTACACGAGGTCGAACGAGTCGAGCTCCAGCCCCAGCGGCGGGGTCGGTTCACAGCGCCAGGCGTGCAGCGGCGGACACAGGTTCTCCTGGATCCAGTCGATGCTGGGCGCGTCGATGTCCGTCCCCCAGAACTCCCCCGACTCGGCCTCGGGCAGGAAGTGCCGCAGGGTGCGGCCGGCCCCGCACCCGAAGTCCAGCACCCGCTTGCCCTCCAGCGAGGGCCTGTCGGGAAGCAGGCCGAGCAGCGCCTTCCGCGTCTGGGCGCCGAGCTCTCGTACGCGCGGTACGGGTCGCTCTTCCAGCCCGAGACCGTGAACACGCGGTCGGCGAGCTCGATTGGCGGGTACGGGCGGGCGGCGCTGGCGGTCATCGCGCGGAAACGATACTCACGCCGGGCGGGCGATCAGCACCACGACGAACGCGGAAACTGGGACCAGCACGATCGAGGCGCCCGCCGCGATGTCGAGGTGCCACGAGAGCAGCAACCCGATCGGGGCGCTCGCCGCCGCGATATGGCAGCCCACCACCCCGCACAGGACGCCGACGAGCGCGGCGGTGATCGCGCCGTTGCGGACGAACTCGGCCTGGAACGGCTCCGTGAGCGCCGAGCGGACGTTCAAGCTCCTGATCGTCGCGCTCGCAGCCGGCACGCGATCGCGCTGATCGCGCTGTGGCCGGGCGACGTCGACGCGCCGCGCCGGTGAGCGGGTGACTGGCAGCGGACAACCCGTTGCGCACCGCGGCGGTGCCATGCACTGCATGCACATGGCCCGAAGGGGTGCGTCGGCGCCGCGGGCCGTCAGCGGTCGCCGGCCGACCGCGCGGACTCCGCGGGGTGCTGGTCGATCGACGGAGCGTCGATCGCGTCCCGGCTGCTGAAAAACACGAACACGACCACCACGACGATCCCGAGCACGAGCCCCAGCACGATCCCGATCGTGATGTCTACGCGCCTCGTGCGGGAGGCGCTCAACGGCTCAGACTCCGTCCAGCAGTCTCCAGTTGGCGCGGAACGCCGCCTCGGCCGCCGCCACGATCGCGTCAGCGTCACCCGGGTTCGCGCGCTCCTCGATCAGCGCCCGAACCTCGGCCGCGTGCTCGGTGTCGCGCCCCTCGTGCACGCGGAAGTAGTCCGTGCCGGCGCCGTCGGCGACTCCGTAGCGCTCCACCAGCCCGTGGCGCTTCGTGCGGGAGATCGCCGGCTGGCCGCTCTCGATCGCGTACAGCCTGGCGAGCGTCGGGACCAGCCCGTCAGCGCGGGTCCACTCCTCGACGCACTCCGCGGTCTCGCCGGTCGGCAGCGCCGCGGCGCTGCCGCCGACGGCGTCGACGAACCTGTCCCACAGCTCCACGTGCGCGGCCTCCTCGGCGGCGTGCTCGCGCAGGTCGCCGCGATCGGGCGCGTCGTCGGCAGCCGCCTCGCTCATCCGCGCGATCGCCTCGACCGCGTGGCGGTACTGGCCGGAGTAGTCGGCGAGCTCCTCGCGGCTCAGCTCTCCCTCGGACCAGCGCTGGTAGAAGGGATGCTCCAGGACGTTCCAGCGACTGCGGCTGCTCTCGATGCGCTCCCAGATCGTGCTCACGGCGTGCTCTCCTCTTCGTTCACAAATTTGTACAAACGCTGCCGAGGGCCAGCATAGCTGCGATCCTCGCGCCGGTGCGCCCTGCTCTCGCCAACATCGCGATCCCTCCGATGCCGAAGAGGCTGGAGTGGACCGGCGTCGAGGCGGCCCCGAACGTGGACCGGATCGTCGCTCTCGGGCCCGTACTCGTCCACTTCGTCGACTTCGCGCAGCTGAACAGCGTCCGCACTCTTCCGTACGTGCGGGAGTGGGACCGGCGCTACCGCGGCACCGGCCTGACGGCGCTCGGCGTCCACTCGCCGCGGTTCCCGTGCACGGCGCCCGCCGAGGCCGTCGCGGCCGCCGCGGACCGGCTCGGAGTCTCCTACCCGGTCGCGGTCGACTCGCGGTTCCGGGTGTGGCGCGCGTACGGGTGCGAGCGATGGCCGTCGCTGTTCCTGTGGGGGATGGGCGGAGCGCTGCGCTGGTACCACTTCGGCGAGGGGGAGTACGCCGCCACCGAGGAGGCGATCCAGGAGCTCGTGCACGAGGTCCGACCCGAGGAGCACCTCCCCGACCCCGTGGAGCCGCTGCGAGCGACGGACGAGCCGGACGCGCTCGTCGTCCCGCCGAGCGATGAGATCCTCCCCGGCGGATCGGAGTCGGAGCCGTGGCGGCCGAGCCGCTCGGATCCACGGCTCGAGGTCACCTACGAGGCGGGCGGGGCGTACGCGACCGCCGACGGAGAGGGCGAGCTGGCCGTCTCCCTCGACGGCGGCGAGGAGCGACGGGTGCCGCTGGCGGGCGCTGGGCTGTACGAGCTCGCCTCGCACGAGCGCCACGAGAGCCATCGCCTCGTCGTCACGCCGACCGACGGCGTCCGGGTGTGGTCGGTCAGCTTCGCGGCGGGGACGCCGTAGCCGCGAGCCGCTCCCGGATCTTCCCGGGGAGCATGAAGCGGACGTCCTCGTCGACCGTGCGGAGCTCCGAGACGTCATCCACCCCGCGCTCCCGGAAAAGCTCGACGAGCTGCTCGACGAGCTCCTCCGGAGCGCTCGCCCCGGAGGTGATCCCAACCGTCTCGACGCCCTCGAGCCACTCGTCCGGCACCTGGCTGGCATTGTCGATCAGGTGCGAGCGGGCGCCGTGCTCGCGCGCCACCTCCACCAGCCGGTTGGAGTTCGAGGAGTTGGTCGAGCCGATCACGAGCACGAGCTCGCAGTGGGCGGCGAGCTGCTTCACCGCCTGCTGGCGGTTCGTGGTCGCGTAGCAGATATCGTCGGTCTTCGGGCCGACGATCTCCGGGAACTTCGCCTTCAGCCGATCGATGATCTCCGTCGTCTCGTCCACCGACAGGGTCGTCTGGGTGATGTAGGCGACCCGGGAGGGATCCGGGACCTCGAGCACCTCGACGTCCTCGGCGGTCTGCGCAAGCACGATGCTGTCGGGCGCCTCGCCCGTCGTCCCCTCGACCTCCTCATGGCCCTCGTGCCCGATCAGGACGATCGTGTAGCCCTCCGCGGCGAACTTGCGGGCCTCGACGTGAACCTTGGTGACCAGCGGGCAGGTGGCGTCGATCGTGCGAAGCTCGCGGGCGGCGGCGTTCGCATGCACGCTCGGCGCCACCCCGTGCGCTGAGAACACGACCAGCTCGCCCTCGGGCACCTCGGTCTCCTGGTCCACAAAGATCGCGCCGCGCTTGGTGAGCTGCTCGACGACGTGCTTGTTGTGGACGATCTCCTTGCGGACGTACACCGGCGGGCCGTGCTGGTCGAGCGCGTGCTCGACCGTCTGCACGGCCCTGTCCACGCCCGCGCAGTACCCGCGCGGCGCGGCTAGCAGCACCCTCGCGGGCGTGCTGGTGGCGACGGCGCCCATCGGGCTAAAGGGTACTGACGCCGGTCCCGGGGCTACGCTGACAGGACCGGTGACACGACCGAACGAGCGTGTCTACAGGCGACGACGGATCGTCGGGGGGGTCGTCGCGATCGTGCTCGTCTCGCTCGCCCTGCTGGGACTGGAGGCGGCGTTCGGCGGCACCAGTGACGGGCCCGGCCCCGGACGGATCGAGCAGTACTACCTCGACGCGGTCCCGGACCGCTCCCTGATCGGGCAGCGGCTGATGGTGCGGATGGACGGGGTGGCCACGAAGGGACTCGTGCGACAGGCGAGGCGCGGGCAGATCGGCGGCGTTACCGTGTTCCCGGCGCTCGGGCAGGCGGCCAAGAACGTCGGCAAGCAGGTGGATCGACTGCAGCGGGCGACCGAGCGCGCCGGACTGCCGCCGCTGCTGGTCTCCACCGACCAGGAGGGCGGGGAGATCAAGCGCTTCCCGGAGGGACCGCCCGCCACCACGCCGGCGGAGCTCGGCGCGAACGGGAAGCCCGCCACGGCGCGCAAGTCGGGGCGGTCCACCGGCAAGTTCCTCGCCGGCCTGGGGATCAACGTCGATCTCGCCCCGGTCCTCGACGTCCCCATATCGGACTCGTCCGCGGTCTCGTCGCGGGCCTTCTCGCGCCGAGCCGAGACCGTCGCGAAGGTCGGCGTGGCGTTTGCGCGGGGGCTGCAGAAGGGCGGCGCGCTCCCGGTCGGCAAGCACTTCCCGGGCCTCGGCAAGGCGACCCAGAACACCGACTTCGAGGCCAGCCAGATCGACGCGTCGCGAAAGACGCTCGACGACGACCTTCTCCCGTTCCGCGCCGCGATCAAGGCGGGCGTGCCGATGATCATGGTCGGCAACGCGATCTACAAGGTTCTCGACGAGAATGCCCCGGCGGCGCTGTCGCGCGCCGTCGTCCAGGGGCTGCTCCGCAACGAGCTCGGGTTCGACGGAGTCGCGGTCAGCGACGACCTCGGCGCCGTCGCCGTGCGCCAGGCGACCTCCGCGGAGAAGGCGCCGGTGGACGCGGCACGCGCCGGGATCGACGTGCTCCTGTTCGCCCAGACCGCCGATGCGAAGGAGCCCGCCAAGGCGCTCCGGCAGGCAGCCCGCAAGGGCGAGCTCGACCGCGACGGGCTGCAGCGCTCGTTCAAGCGGATCGTCGAGCTGAAGGACTCGCTTCCGAGCAGCGGCTAGCCGAGCCCGGTGAGCGCGACGAGCGACGGGCGCCCCACCGCGGCGAGGCTCGAGTGGCACACGTGGGAGAGGTCGTCGCTGCGGGTGTGCCACCACCCGCCCGGGGCCCGCCCCGGACCGAAGTCGAAGTCGATCAGGTCGAGTGCTGGGACGCCCGCGAGCGAAAACGGGGTGTGATCATCCAGCACCCCGTCGGTCTCCCCCCGGAACGGCGCCCCGCCCCCCTCTGGGTCGAGGGCGAGGGCGGCATCATGGAATCGCCCGTACAGGTGCGGGTCGGAGTTCGCCTCCAGCGGGATCCGCAGGTCGCAGTCGCCGACCAGGTCGAACAGCACCATCGCCTCGAGCTCGGATGCCCGCGGCGAGCCCTGGCGCCCGCCGGCGCTCGCGTAGCGCATGTACTGACGGCTTCCCCGCGTCCCGTCCGCCTCGAACGAGCGCCCCGGCCGCGCCTCCTCGGCGTCGAACAGGACGAGGTGGACCGAGGGCCCGTCGAGCCGATCCGGGAGCGCCCGCGCCAGCTCCAGGACGACCGCCACCCCGGAGGCGCCGTCGTTCGCGCCGACGAACCCGGGGACGCCGCCGACGGTGTCGTGATGGGCGCCGACCGCGACCGCTCCCGGCTCGCTCCCCGGAATCGTCCCGACGACGTTGCGGTAGGGGCGCTGGATCCGCACGTCCCGGGCGCCGGCGCGGCGCAGCCTGCGGGCGATCAGGCGGGTCTGGCGCCGGTTCGCCGCCGAGCCGGCCGGCCGCGGGCCGAGCCGCACCTGCGCCGCGAGGTCGGCGAACGCGCGGCCCGCGTCGAACCGGTCCGCGATCCGCTCGGCGGCCCGGTCGGGACTCGGCTGGGGATGATCATCGTCGGAGCCGCACCCCGCAGCGGCGAGCAGCGCGATCGCTGCAATTGCGCAGATTGCGGACTTTGCCACGCCCCAGCTCGGGCGGTAGGGTCTCATCCGTGGGACAACAGCACATGGACAGGCTCACCGCGATCGACGCGTCGTTCCTGACCCAGGAGGGATCCGCCAGCCACATGCACGTCGGCGGGGTGCTGATCTTCGAGGGGCCGCCGCCGAGCTATCGCGACCTGCTCGACCACGTCCGCTCCCGGCTCCACCTCGTCCCGCGGTTCCGCCAGCGGCTCGTGTTCCCGCCGCTGCAGATGGGCCGCCCGTTCTGGGTCGACGACGCCAACTTCAACCTCGAGTACCACGTCCGCCACTCCGCGCTCCCGCAGCCCGGCTCGGAGGACCAGCTCCGGCGGCTGGCTTCGAGGCTGTTCTCGCAGCAGCTCGACCGCGGCAAGCCGCTGTGGGAGCTGTGGCTCGTGCAGGGGCTGAAGCGGAAGCGGTTCGCGCTGCTCTCGAAGACCCATCACGCGCTGGTCGACGGGGTCGCCGGGGTCGACATCGCGACCGTGCTGTTCGACGTGACGCCGGTGCCCGAGCCGGCCGAGCCCGAGCACGAGTGGGTGCCCGAGCCGGCGCCGAGCGGCGCGGACCTCGTGGTTCGGGGGGTCGAGGAGCTGGCGAAGACCCCGATAAACATGCTGCGCCGGCTGGAGACGGCGGTCGAGCACCCCGGGCCCGCGATCGAGCAGGCCACCGAGGCGGTCGAGGCACTCAGCGAGGTCGGGTGGGCGTTCGCCAACCCGGCGCCCGACGTGCCCCTGAACGTCCCGATCGGCTCCCACCGCCGGTTCGCGTGGGTGCGCGCCGACCTCGCCGACCTGAAGCGGATCAAGGACGCGCTCGGCGGGACGGTCAACGACGTCGTGCTCGCGGTGGTCGCGGGAGGCCTGCGGCGATGGCTGCACTCGCGTGGCGTCCGCACCGAGGGCCTGGAGCTGCGCGCGCTCGTCCCGATGAGCATCCGGGCGGAGGACGAGCACGGCCAGCTCGGCAACCGGATCGCGGCGATGCGCGGACCGCTGCCCGTTTACATCGAGGACCCCGTTCGCCGGCTGCGCACCGTGCGCGAGGCGATGGACGGCGTGAAGGGCTCCAAGCAGGCGCTCGGGGCCGAGGTGATCTCGCGCTTCAATGACTTCGCCCCGCCGACGCTGCTGGCGCAGGCCTCGCGGCTGAACTTCTCGACCCGGCTGTTCAACCTGATCGTCACCAACGTCCCCGGCCCGCAGATGCCCCTGTACGTGCTGGGGCGGGAGCTCGAGGACGTCTTCCCGGTCGCGTTCCTGCCCAACCGTCACGCGCTCGCGATCGCGATCATGAGCTACCACGGCGGCATGAACTTCGGCCTGCTCGCCGACTACGACTCGATGGAGGACGTACAGCAGATCTCCGACGGGATCGAGACCTCGATCGGTGAGCTGCTCAGGGAGGCCTCGGGGGGCGGCGACAGGGAGGCGACCGCCATCGGGACCGGCGCTACTCCGCCTGCGCCCTGAACAGCAGCCGCCGCGCCGCCTTCCCGAAGTAGGGTCCGACCGCGAGGCTGCGGCGCCCGCCGAGCGCCTGAACGGAGTTGAGCAGGCCGCCCGGCAGCAGCCATCCGCCGCCGCTCGAGCCCTCGCCCATGTCGCAGGTCATCGCGACCATCGCCGGCCCGCGCCCGAAGTCGATCCGACGGTGCCGGGCGCCCGAGCTGCACCCCATCATCCGCTGCCCGTTGAAGAAATTGGCGGGATAGCCGAACGAGCTGTAGCCCAGCCCGCGGGGCTGGTTCCACGCGAACCCGGCGCCGCCGACCGCGTCCTGGACGGGGACGCCCGCCTGTGGCGCCAGCGTCACCGCCGCGACGTCGAAGTTCTCGTGCTGGCGGCGCACCCACCGGGCCGGCGCCCGCAGGGTCTGCGCGGCCCACGCGCCGAACGGCTGGCGGCCGTGCGAGTAGGACGGGACGAACACGAACTTCCTTGCCCACCCGAACGGGAACAGCCGCACGCAATGGCCGGCCGTGAACACGACGCTTCGGTTCTCCGATGTGACCGCGGTAGCCGAGCACTCGAACTCGCCGACTAGGTCCTTCCCGAACACCTTCCCGTGCACGGTGTTCGGCGCGAGGTCCGGGTCGACCACTTCGAAGGCATCGCCCGGGGTGGACGCGGGCTGCGAGCCGGCGCGGGGGCCCGCGGCGGCGGCGCCCACCGTCGGGTCGCTCGGCGGGATCGACCCCGGCAGTCCCTTCTTCTTCTTCGAGCGGGCCGCCGCGGCGCCCGCGCCCGCGGGCGCGGAGCCGGAGAGCAGGTCGCGCGGCTCGGCGTTTCGCATCCGCTCCGGGGTCCAGTAGTCGAGCACCGCCTGCTTGCCGCCGCCGGCGGGCTCGTGCGAGACCGCGGTGGCGCCGGACGGCAGCGCGAGTGCGGCGAGCGCGGCGAGCGCGGCCACCGGTGCGGCGGCCAGGCGACCCTGCGGCCCTCCCCGACTCGCCGACCGATCCCGCTCAGTTCGGCGCACGCATGAAGCGATCAGAGGATGCTAGCGGGAGCCGATCGTCACTAGCCTGACCGTCGATGGACGCGACGGTCCAGCTCGGGCTGGTGCTCGCGGTCGCGACGGCGCTGACCTCCGTGGTCGGCTTCCTGTACAAGCACCGCGGCGCCGTCGCTGCGCCGCCTGTGACCTTCCGCCGGCCCCTGTGGAGCTCGGTCGTGCTGTTCCGGTCGCTGTGGTACTCGCTCGGGATCGCGATCGCGCTCGGCTCGTGGGGCCTGCACGTCGCGGCGCTGTCGCTCGCGCCGATATCGCTCGTGCAGGCCGTGATCGCGGGCGGCCTCGTCCTGCTCACAGTGGTCGCCGACCGCTTCTTCGCGCACTCGGTGACCGCGCGGGAGTGGATCGGCGTCGGCCTCGCGGCCGCGGGCCTCGCCTTTCTCGCGGCGACGCTCGGCGGGGAGGGCGACGACGCCCACTCCACCTACGACCCGGCCGTGCTCACCGCCTACATCGGGATCGCGCTTGCGCTCGGGCTCGCCGTCGCGATCGCGGGCCGCCGCGGCACGCGCGCCGGTGTCACGCTCGCGGTCGGCGCGGGATTGCTGTGGACCGCGTCCGACGTCTCGATCAAGGCGCTTAGCGCCCAGCTCGGCGACGGCGCAGCCGCGGTGCTGCTTGACCCGCTCGCGGTCGTGATCCTCGTCGCGTCACTCGCCGGGCTGCTCGTCTCCGCCCGCAGCCTCCAGGCGGGGAAGGCGGTCCCGGTGATCGCGGTGACGAGCGTCACCGTGAACACCCTCACGATCGCGGCCGGCTCGATCGTGTTCGAGGAGCCGCTCCCGTCGAACCCCGTCGAGCTGGCGCTGCGCGTGCTCGCGTTCGCGATGGTGATCGGCGCCGCGGCGCTCACCCCCGCGCCCGTGCGGGCCGCGAGGATGGAGCCGGCTTAGCCACCGGAGCCCGCCGCTGCGGCTGCGAGCGCCCGTACCGGATCGCGAGCAGCGCCGCGATCGGGATCGCGGTGACGACGACGATCGCCGTGAACCACAGGCTCGCTCCGTCGGTGCCCGATCCGAGCGAGTGAAGCACCGCGAGTCCGTACACCACGATCGTGAGCCGGTGGATCTGGCGCCACCGCCGTGCGCCGATCCGGCGTCGGAGGTAGAACGTCGGGCCGAGGATCGCCGCGAGGTAGCCGGCGAGGATGCCGAGCCCCGTCCACAGGGGCCGGAACCCGAGCGTGAACGGGATCGCGATCCCGGTGATCCCGGGCTTCAGCCAGGCGTCGCCGAGCAGGAAGACGCCGTGCGCGCCGATCGCGGCCAGCGCCGCGAGCGCGATCTGCCGGTGGACGATCACCAGGTCGCGCTTCGACCCCGGACGGCGCGCCAGGCCGGAGGCCAGGAACAGCCCCAGGATCACCGACGCAGCGATCAGCAGGAACGCCACGACGCCCGCGGAGCGCGCCGCCAGCCACCATCCGTAGTGGGCTGGATCGGGCTCAGTCACCCCGCTCGCCTCCCTCGCGCTCAGGCTCGCCCTGGAAGCGCGGCGGCGCCTGGCGGGTCGGGGCCGCCTTGCTCGGGGCGCTGACCGGCACCGTGGTCGGCCCGCTGAACAGCGCGTAGGCCGCGAGCGCCGCCAGCGCCACCACCACGGCCACCGCAGCGATCCTCGTCCTCAGGCTGGGGCCGCCGCGATCGCGGCTCTCGATCCCGGCCACCGCGCTCATGGCGGAGTCGGGGAGGTGCGGCTGACGACCTGGCTCGGCGCCGTGGCCTTCGCCGTGGCCTTCGGGTGGCGGCTCGCGGGCTGGCTCGCGCGCACCGCCGGGCCCGGCCCGAGCGCCGGGTCGCGACCGTTGCGCACCTGGATCGCAAGCAGTGTGAGGACGACGAAGAACAGGCCGAGGGCCGTCGTGAGCACGGCGAGCGGGCTCGGGCGCGGTCTGGGGCGCGGCCGAGCGGCCGGCGGCTGCCGATCGCGGTCCTCGCTCATCGCGTCAGTCCTCCCCACACACCCTGAACCCGTACCCGCGCGCGAACCCGACCAGCGTTCGGGTGGTGTCGTCGAGCCGGCCTCGCAGCCGGCGCACGCCCGAGGCTTCACCCGCCGCGAGGCGTCTCCGGATCAGGCGGCGGATCGCGAGCTGGCGCTGGATCACGTCGATCACGTTCGCGCGCACAAGCGGCCGGTCATCGGCGGGGATCTGGACCCGCTGAATCCGTCGAAGCTGCTTCTCACCGAGCGCGATCGTGTCCTCGTAGTCCGCCGCGGCCTCGCGCTCGCCGCCCGCCTCCGCGACCCGCTGCTGAGCGGAATTGCGGTCGGGATCGAGCGTCGCGCAGATCCGGTCGACCCGCGCGATGTACGCACGACGCCGGGCGTCGGCGACCTTGGCCGTGATCGGCTTGCCGTCCGCGGAGCTCGGTTGTGCCGCGGGGGTGCCCTCGGTCGTCCGGCCTGCCGTCGTGTTCGCGCGGTTCGGCTCGGCGCCGCAGCCTGCAGCGAGCGTCGCGAGCGTCGCCGCGAGGACGAGCGTGATCTTGAGCTCGGGTCGTGCAGCCACGATCGCGGACCCCTACGGGTAGACCTGCTCCCCGGTCTCCTCGTCGACGACGGAGATCGCCACCGATGGGCAGACCTCGGCGGCGCGCAGGATCAGGTCCGGCGGGCCGTCACCGATCACATGCGCTGTGTCGTCGAGCTCGAACACCGTCGGCGCGACATCGACGCAGTCGCCGTGCGCCGCGCACGCGCTCTCATCGACTTGTGGCAGGTATCGCATCGCTGCTCCTCTCGATCGCTGGCATGGCCGACTCGATTCGCGCTCGCATCGCGGGTATCGCCCGTGGCCGACCGATCGCCATCCCGGCGACCGGAGCGCCGTCACGAAGCATCTGCGCCTCGAAGTCCCGTGCCCGCGGATCGCCGCTGATCTGCACCTGGTCCGCGCCCCGCGCGTCGCCCACGAGCTGAGCCCGGAGGCCGTACTGGTCGGTCCAGAAGGACGGCAGCGCGGGCGGCAGCGGGTCCGCGCCCGCGATCGCCCGCGCGACCTGGGTGCCGCCGCGGGCCGCGGCCTCCCACTGCTCGCTGCGCTCGTGCGCGCCGGTGAGCGCGCTGAGCGGGCGGGCCGCGTCCCCGGCCGCGTACACGCCCGGCGCACCGGTGCGCCCCGAGGCGTCGACGGGAACGCCGGCCGGGTCGAGCCCGCTTCCCTCGAGCCACTCCGTCGCCGGCTCGATCCCGATCCCGATCACGAGCGCATCGCACTCGAGCCTGCGGCCGTCGGTGAGCTGCACCCACTCGGCGCCGCCCGGCCCCTCACCGAACCTGGCGACGTGCGCGGAGAGCAGCACCTCGACGCCCTCCTCGCGATGCAGCTCGGCGAACCAGCCTCCGAGCTCCGGTCCGAGCACCCTGAGAAGCGGCGCGGGCGCCGCCTCGAGCACGGTCACCTCGAGGCCGAGGCGGCGGGCGGTCGCGGCGACCTCGAGTCCGATGAAGCCGGCGCCGACGATGATCAGGCGCCCGCCGCGCTGCAATGCGCGACGCAGGCGCGCGGCGTCGGTCGCGGTGCGCAGGGTGTGGGCGTTGGCGAACGCCTCGGTCCCGGGCAGCACCCGCGGGCGACTCCCGGTCGCGATCACGGCGGAGTCGTAGGAAAGCGTCGGACCTGACGCGAGCGTCAGCGTCCTGATCCCGGGATCGAGCGCAACGGCTCGCTCGCCGAGCATCAGCTCGACCCGCTGCTCGCGGTACCAGCCCGAATCCCGAAACCCGAGCGTGTCGGGGTCGCGCTCTCCGGACAGCACGGCCTTCGAGAGCGGCGGCCGATCGTACGGCGGACGCTCCTCTTCGGCGACGACCCGGATCGCACCGTCGAAGCCGCTCGAGCGCAGCGTCTGGCAGCAGCGCTGTGCGACGAGCCCGCCCCCGATGATCACGACGCCGTGGCTCACCGGCGGACACCCCCGTCGCTTGTCGTCGGGACGATCATCGCCGCCGACGCTACGAAGCGGCGCGATCACCGCCATCGGAAGTCCGCCCCGCGGACAGCCGGGACCCACCCCTCCGCGACTCCGTAGTTGCCCGCATCACGGCTGCAAAACCGGGCTGTTCGCCGATCCGCGCCGTGGGATTAGAAGTCGCTTATCTGGGGGGGCAAAGCTACCCGACGCTCGATCGCCCCGATCGGCGAGCAGCCCGCCCAGCGTGTGCGGCAATCTACGGATCGAAGCCGGCGACGGGCCGCGGACCCGCACGCCCATGTCCCCGGTCCGGATAATGTGGTCCGCCCGATGAGCACTGAGGTCTCGTGGGTCTTCGCGTGCCGGGTGAAGCCCGGCAGGCGCGCGGAGTGGAGCGGACGATCTCCGAGCTGGTAAAGGTCGCCGAGGGGGAGCCCGGGACGCTCGGATACGAGTGGTCTATCAGCGACGACGGCACGGCGATGACCAGAGAGCGCTACGCGGACCCGACGCGGCGCTCTCACATCTGCGCGGGTTCGAGCGGGACTGGCTCGAGCCGATCCTGGAGATGATCGAGCCGGGCGTGACCACGGTGTGGGGCGAGCCGAGCGAGGAGCTGCGGGCAGAGTTCGGCGAGGACGCCCGCTTCCACACGACGCTCGGCGGTTCGTTCGCCAGCCGAGCTCGAGCCGGGCGGCCCCAAGCGCCGCCCGGCTCGATCGCCCGGCTAGAACAGGACCACGTATGTCCCGGCGTCGGCCTAGCCCTTGCGCCCAGGCTCCGTTCTCGTTCTCATGAACGAGCTCCTTTCTGTAGAGCGACCCCGCTCCCCCGGCCGACTCGCGAGGCCGAATGTGTTGAGGTGAATCGGCCGCTCGAACGTACGCCGCGGGCGTTCGACGCCGGCTTGATGTTTGATCGCCCGCGTTCCCCGGTACTCGCATGGCGGAGGCTCCATGGGCGCCGAAGAGACCGACGAGCAGCACCGCGACAACTACGAGATCGCCGAGGCGATCGCGCCCGGCTGGGAGCGCCAGCGAGGGTTCATCGAGGGCGTCGCGTCCCCGGTTCAGCGGTGGCTGATCGAGGCGCTCGCGCCGCAGCCCGGCGACACCGTGCTCGAGCTTGCGTGCGGAGCGGCCGACACGGGATTCGAGGCGGCCGCGCTGATCGGCGAGGGCGGCCGGCTGGTGGCGACCGACCTGTCGCCGAGCATGATCGAGGTCGCGCGCCGACGCGGAGCCGAGCGGGGAGTCCAGAACGTCGAGTACCGCGCCATGGACGCCGAGCGGCTCGAGCTCGGCGACGACTCGGTCGACGGCGTCCTGTGCCGCTTCGGATTCATGCTGATGCCCGATCCCGGAGCCGCCCTGGCGGAGACGCGGCGGGTGCTTCGCCCCGGCGGGAGGGTGGCGCTTGGCGTATGGGGCCCGCCCGACCGCAACCCGTTCTTCACCGTCCCCGCGATGGCGCTGGTCAAGGGAGGCCACATACCTCCCCCGGACCCCACGGGTCCCGGCGTCTTCAGCATGTCGAGCCCGGAGCGGATCCGGGACCTGCTCGAGGGGGCGGGTTTCGGCGAGGCCCGGGTCGAGGAGGTGGGGGTTCACGTCACGCTGCCGGGCGTCGACGAGTACCTGCAGGTCGTCGAGGACACCGCCGGCCCGCTTGCGATCGTCCTCCGCGGCCTCGGCCCGGAGGAGCTTGGAAGCGTCAGGGACGACATCGCGGCGGCGCTCGCCGACCGGTCGAGCGACGGCGGCTACGAGCTCTCCGGCGTGGCGCTGTGCGCCGCCGCGAGCTGATCGAGCTGGCGATATCGCGCGATACTGAGCGGGCGATGGTGCGGCAGAACCTCGGGATTGTCCGCGCGTGCCTCGATGCGTTCAACGAGCGCGACATCGACGCTGCGTTCAGCCACCTGGCCGCCGAGTTCGCGGAGAAGTGGGGATCCATGACGTTCACGATCCGCGATGGGGCGATCCAGCGCATCTGCATGTACCGGGAGCACGACGAAGCCCTCGAAGCCGCCGGGATGTCGGATTAGGCGATGTCCGAGGAGAACGTCGAGCTCGCCCGTGCCGCCACCGACATGTGGAACCGGGGCGACTACGACGCGTGGGTGGAATGCTTCGCCGAGGACTGCAGCTTCTGGCCATTGAGGGCCCAGCTCGAGGGCCAGCCCTATCGAGGCCACGATGGCCTGCGTCGGTTCATCGACGACCTCACCGAGGAGTGGGCGGAGGTGCGCTTCGCGCTCGATGAGATACGCGATCTCGGCGACGACGTGGTGCTGCTGAGCCGGTTTCAGGCGCGTGGGCGCGCCAGCGGAGCCGAGCTCGACGTGCCGATCGGCGTGGTCGGGAAGGTGCGGCAAGGGAGGATCACCGAGTCTCGGATGTACTCGGATCCGGATGCCGCCCTGGAGGCGGCGGGGCTCTCGAGCTAGAACCCCAATCGTCGTTGCCTTCGAGGACGCCTACGGCCCCGGCGCAATCCAGCTCATCGAGAAGGCGGGCGTGTAGTCGCCCGTGGCCCCCAGGCTTTCCGCCATCGAGCCGGCATCGGGCCGGATGCTCGCGGTGATCGCGCCGCCGTTGACCTGCCTGACGATCACCTCGACGTAGTCGCCCGCGTTCAACCTCGCTACGGCACCGATCACCTGGCCTGCGTCGATGTTGGGAAACACGCCGGTGTTCTCGCCCAACCAGGTGCCGCTTGAGCCGCCCACCCCGTTCTTCACGAGAATCAGCTGCTCTGTGGCCTGGGGCGCGTCCCACTCGATACTCGCCGACAGCTGGTAGACCCCGCTCACCGGGGCGGTGAGCCGCGAGCTCTGGCTTCCGTTGTCGTGCATGCCCGCGGTGTCGTAGTGCTCCTGATCGAAGTCGAGCACCGTGAAGGCCCCATCGGGGACGAACTCACCGCCGCCGTTGGTCACCCGCGCCGCCGGGATCGAGCTCGAGAGCTCTTCGGCGCCCAGTGAACCGTTCTGGACCTTGGCCGAGTCGACGGCCCCGCCCGCGATCGACGGGTCCGGGTAGCTCCCGGTCAGATCGCCGCCGGCAGGTCCGGTGGCCGCACCGGGCGGACCCTCGGGACCTCGCGCCCCCTGAGCGCCGGTTTCGCCCTGGGCCCCCTGCGGACCGGGCTGCTTGGACACCTGGTCCACCTGCTGCGTCAGCTGCTTGACCTGCTTCTTCAGCTTCTTGACCTGTTTCTTGAGGCTCGCGCTCGCGCTCGCGTCGGGACCGCCCGATCCGTTCGCGACAGCGATCGGCACGACGAGCAGGCAGAGGAGCGCCGCCGCGCCGAGGAGCCGGCCCCGGCGGGTGATCGCGTTATCCATGGGTCCTCCCGTCTCTCACGCGGGAGGCGCGCGGCCTGAAGCCCGTGCTCTGGCGGGAAAGAGCGAGATCAAGCCGCCGATTCGCCCTCCGCTGTTTCTGCCGTGAGGCTACCGCGGGTGCGCCGCTGGCGTGAGGCAGGCGACTGTCGAGCCTGTCACACGGGGGCGGTGGTCCTCAGGCATCGCGGGATAACCTCGACGGATGTTCAAGGGGTTTCCGCAGCCCTGGCGAGGGTGGCTCCTGGCCCTGACCGCGCTGATCTTCGCGTTGGTCGTCGTCCAGTTCTTCACCCGCGGCTGGGTGATCGCCGTGGTCGTCCTGGCGCTGATCGCGATCCAGGTCGCGCTGACGTACTACGCCCGCAGACAGTTCTAGTCACTGCGATCATCCCGCCGCCGAGCACAGCCCGGGGCTTTCGATGACGTGGCTCGCCCTAGAACCCCAGCGCGAACTTCGCGTCCTCGGACATCATCTCCGGACGCCGCCGTGATGCTCCGTACCGCTCCGTCCGGAATCCGCTGCAAATCGACGGCCTTCGGCGGCACCATCCTGATACCGCGTGCGGCTGGATCCGCCGTGTCCGGTGGCGTTCGTTTGCAATCGGTTTGCGGTGGTGAGCGCGCTCGGCTTTCCGCGTCGGACGTGGACGAGCAACGGACGGCCTCCCTCAGCCGACCCCCGGATGAAATCTCCGAGGGAACAAGAACGCGGCGTCGCCCAACGGACTGTTGCGTCCGCTGCGAGCTCGACCTCGAGCTTGTCTCTGGACTCCTTTTCGCGTCCAGCTGTGTCCACGCTGGGAGAGCTCGGCTCGTGGCGCTGCGGCCAGCGAGCTCATGGATTCGCCCTACGCCTCCCGCTCTCGACGGAACAGGCGCTTCGGGGTGCATGCGGCCTCGAAGAGACCAAAGGGTCTGATGTTCGCGGGCGAGAGCAAGAGCGTTGCCAGGCCCTCATCCTGCTGTGGCATCCGGACCTTGATCGGTATCCCGTCGAAACGTTTCTGCAGCGTCAAGCACGTCGTGAGGGCAAGGTGCTCATCGTCGAAGCAAGTACTGATTGCACGCACTTTCAGCGCGAATTGATCGTCTAGGTAGGCACCCCGGTCAAACTCGGGACCGGCGAGGTCTCCACTCCACCCTTCAAGCTGCCAGTACCGGTTGAGTTCCGGATGTTCTGTGGTCAACTGGTTGATCTTTCGGTCGGCGTCCCGATCCAGGATCGTGATCTGTAGGGGACTCCGGCATTCGTCAACTCTGAAACGCCGCGCGGCCTCTACCACCAGGTGCTTGCCGAACTCTCCGCAACCAACGACGAGCAGCCTCTCGTCGGCACCCCAGTCGGCTGCAACGAAACGGGGCTCCGTGTCCAACATCGCGTTGGCGCTGATGGCAAATACGTCGAAGAACTCCACCGAGTTGGTCGTGTCACCAATTCTGCCGATGGACTGCGTCTCCAAGAACTCCGTAAGCTCGTCGTCCGCGATGTGAACGTAGGTTCGCAAGTCAGGGGGTGGGTCAGGCCCAATGACCACCCTCGGTGAAGTGCCGATCGAAGCCGATATAGCCCAGCACTAGGGTCACAGCAACCGCTGTCCCCCAGAGAAGCCACCGGTACTCCGTCCACCAGATCTCGAACCGGCTCTGTCGGTTCTGGGACCGAGGCGACCACCCGCCGGCCCTAGGCATCCGTGGGCCCAACTGGCATCTCGATCCTGACCAGATCGCCATCCTGAATCCGACCGATCAGTGACGGTGCCCGATCTGAAGGACGGGTCGGAGTCGCGCTGCCCGCTCACGCGTTTGCGCGCACTCAGCCCGCTGCGTCCAATAGTCACTGACCAACCGAGACCTCGAGTTCAGGACATTGACAGAGCCCGATTACCGCTGCTGGGCAGCACGGGCTCTCGCCTGCTGAGCCCTCGGCATGCTCTTCAGTTCCTTGAGAAGCAGCCGAGACTGCCGCTTTGCCTCCCACCACCGGACGGAGTCCCCTATCAGTGTTCGGCTCTCGGCTATGCGCGGTAGCCGATACAACGGCACGCCGTTGCTGGGGCTTTCGTGGGGTCGTCCCTTACGGATCAGTCCGATGTAAATGAAGTCGTCGTTGTCGGCAACGTAGATACCCCGAAGACCGTGGCCGGATGCTGCCTTGAGCGCGGCAACTGGCTGCGCGTAGTGGTCCTTTTCGGCCTTGAGAAAGCTCAACGCCCCCGTGTATGCGATTGCAGCGACAAACACGCTGGCAGCAAACGGGCGGAAGCGTGCCTTCGTTACCGCCCCGACGCCCAGGGTTGCCACGATCAAGATCAGCCCGAACAGCGCCAGAAGGACACAGGCCCAGAATCCAATCCGTGTCGTGATCGAATAGACGGTGCCGAAAGCCCAAAGCAGAGCCAAGGCGACAGCGGATCCGAGTGTGGCCGTGCCCTCGGGGTTGAACGAGTAAACGACGAGCATGGCGACCAACCCAAGAACCAAGGCGATGACCAGAATACTTGCGCCCTCTACGAGTCGCTCGGACTGCGGGACCACCTCAAGCGATTGGGTCGGCGGCAAACCCGCGGCATGGAACCGCTCCCACAAGACAATCGAACCCACAAATGCAACTGACCCAACTAGCCCCAGGGTCCCGAAGACGACCGTTCCCAGCTTGACGGCGAGATTCTGAATGACCTCGCCTGCCTTGTCAGCCGGCGGACTGGGAGCACTGGCCTCAGCGCTCTGTGCCTTGTGAGCACGCGGGCCAAGCGGTCGTCGTAGGAGATCTAGAAGCCCAGACACCGCCTAGCCCGTCTCATGCCAACCTAGTTGCATCCCCCGTCGTCGTCCACTACTGGCCACAGTAGTCGCCTCGAACCACCGGGTCAACCGTCATCAGATATGGGGGTGCCGCCCGGGCTGGCTCATCAGCACGAGGACCGCGGCCTGGTGTTCCCGCGCGAGGACGGCACGTCGATCTGGCCACGCACGTTCTCGCGGAGCTCTTCTGCCCACTTGAAGGCAGCCGAGCTCCCAGCGATTCGACTGCACGACCTAACACACAGCCATGCGAGCCTGGCGCTCGCCGGCCGGCGTTCACCCGAAGGGTGCGATTCCGGCGATGCAGGAGGACGCGGCGGCGAAGGTGGCGGCGCTGATCGCCGACTGAGTCGAGCTCTCTGAGTTTCCGAGCAGTTCTGCCGCGCCCGCTCGAAGTATCGACTTCGGCCAAGAACTTCTTGAGGTCCTTCATCAGCAGAATCAAGTGCAGGGGATCTGTCGGCGAACACTCAAATCCGAAGTAGCTATAGAAGTCTCGCGCCACCTCCGTTAGTGCGTTGACCGCGACGGCTCGCACGCCGACGGAGTCCGCCGCGGTCGCGCATTTCAACAGCGCGTCCTGAAGCAGCGAGCGGCCGAGACCGCGGCCCTGATGTTGTTCGTCTACCGCGAGGCGAGCGAGGAGCGCGACGGGCACCGGAGTCTCAGCCGGCGTACCTTTCATGAGACGAGCGGTCGCGTCCTCGGGTAGGACCTGACTGACAGTGAGCGCGTAATAGCCCGCCACCAGCGTTCCGTCTTCCGTGGTGACGAATACGCGAGCCGTCCCCGCGGACTCGGCATGCCGGGCGTAACGGACCAGCCACTCGTCCAGCGAGGCCTCCCCGGACCTGAAGCCGTTCAGCGAATGCTTTCGACGAAGCGGCTCCGGACGGGTGTATGCCATGCCTACTCGAAGACGCTTGGCTTCGAGTAGAGCCTACGAAGACCCTCCGGCACCTGGGCAGGACGGTCCAGTAGCTCCATGAACTGCTGCCAGTCGGCGCGATCCAGCGCGAAGCTCGCTCGATCTGCGAGGACCCGTCGAGCCTCGCTCAACGCGGCGGAGCGCACGAAATTCGTAAGGCTCTCATCCCTCCACTCGGAGGCGAGCTCGACCAGCGCCTTCTCGTGCTTGGCTACGCGAAGGTCCCAACGGAAATCCCGCCGCGCTTGGCGCGTATGCCGGCTTGGCTTCGGGGAAGCATTGCTCTGTCTGGTCTTGGTAGCCATCGCGACGCTCAGTAGTGTACAGGCATTGTCCGGACAGTGAACCCTCTTCCCCCCCTTGGTCGGCAGCTAGCCCATTTTCCTGACGGCCTGGGCTGAGGCAATCGTGAGGGGCCATCTTGTCTTACCGGGCCCCGGATCCACGCCTGAAACCCCGCGTTTGCAATCCGTTTGCAACTGCCCGGTTTACCCGATCCAGGTACACCGGAAACCGCTCTAGAAAGCCAATCAGAACCCCAGCGCGAACTTCGCGTCCTCGGACATCATCTCCGGGGACCACGGCGGGTCGAAGACCATCTTCGGGTGGACCTTCTCGACCCCGTCGAGCTCGCCTACGAACTCGCGCATCTGCTCTGAGACCTGGGGGCCGATCGGGCACGCCGGGGTGGTCAGCGTGAAGGTGATGAACACCTCGCCGCCCTCGATCTCGACGTCGTAGACGAGCCCCAGGGAGACGAAGTCGAGCCCCAGCTCGGGGTCGATGACCTCCTCGAGCGCCTCGTTCACGTCTGTATCGGTGACCGTATCGGGCACCCCTCAATCGTAGCTACGCTGTCCCGGATGCTCCCGCTCGTGATCGTGTTCATCGTCGTCCCCCTGGTGGAGCTGTTCGTGATCATCCAGGTCGGCCACTGGATCGGGGTGTGGCCGACGATCGCGCTGCTTCTGATCGACAGCCTGGTGGGCGCGGCGCTGCTCCGCTCCCAGGGCCGCGGCGCGTGGCGGCGTTTCCGGGCCGCGCTGGACGAGGGGCGAATGCCCCACCGGGAGGTGTTCGACGGCGGGCTCGTGATCGTCGGCGGCACGCTCCTGCTGACACCGGGCTTCGTCACCGATCTGCTCGGGCTGGCGCTGCTGATCCCGCCCTCCCGCGCGCTGGCCCGCCGCCTCCTCACCTGGTTCGGGCTGAGCCGGTTCAGCTGGGGCACGCGGAGCGTGATGTGGACCGCCGGGCGGGCCGCCGACGCGACCGGGCGCCGCGGCTCGGGATCCGCGCCCCGCTCCCGGGACTATGACGTCGAGGGCACGGCGCAGGAGGTCCCCGACGACCCGGCCCCGGGCGGTGGGCCCGGAGCGCTGCCGCCGTGAGCACGGTGCCGCGGGAGAACGGGGGTGAGCCCGGCGACGAGCTGTGCTTCGACTTCGTCGATCCGGGAGCACCCGCGTGCGCGCTGGTCCGGGTCACCCGCGAGGGCGACGACGCGGACGCGCAGGCGGTGCTGCTGACGCCCGACGCCACGCTGCTCGCCGGCCCGACGCGCTCGCAGATCAGCGTCGACGACGACGGAACGCGCGCCTCGATCTCGGTCGAGACCGGGGCGGGCGCGCTCGATGCCGAGTTCACGCGGCTGACCCGGGCGACCGTGGACGCGGGCACCGCGTTCGCGGACGCGACCGGGATCACCCGGGAGGCGTTCGCCGCGCGGGCCGAGGCCCGGTGGCGCGCCGGCGGCGAGCCTGGCGAGGCGGCGTGCGTGGGACGGGTGGTTCGCACCGCCGGGGCGCCGGACTGGGACCGGGTGGAGCGGCTCCGATCGCTGACGGTGACGCTCGACGACTGCTCGGTGCTGGTCGTCGCCTCGGCGCGGCCGGCCGGGAGCGCCGGGCACGACGCCGAGGCGGTCAGCGCGGTGCTGGCCGAGGCCGACGGATCCGTCGTCGGCTTCGACGATCCGCTCGTCTCCACGGAGTACGACCGCGGCGGGGAGCAGCGCCGCGTCGGCGTGGAGCTGTGGCCGTCGGACCCGGACGCGGTCGTGGTCAGAGGCGCGGGCACGCTGGTCGCCTCCAGCGAGGCGGTCGCATTCCTGCGGTTCGGGCTCGACGGACGCGCCGGCACCGGTCGCTACGAGATCCTCCCGGCGGCCTGATGGCGATCACGACCGTGATCTCCGACTTCGGGGGCGTCCTGACGACGCCGCTGATCGGCTCGTTCGCTGCGTTCCAGGACGAGACCGGGATTTCGCCCGAGCTGCTCGGCAAGGCGATGCAGAGCGCCGCGGACCGCAACCACGGCGCCCACCCCCTGTTCGAGCTCGAGAAGGGGAACCTGACCGAGGCGGAGTTCCTGGAGCTGCTCCAGGAGCACCTGGAGCCGGAGCTAGGACATCGGCCCCACATGCACCGCTTCAAGGAGATCTACTTCGAGGCGCTCCACCCGAACCAGCCGATGATCGACCTGATGGCCGACCTGAGGCGCCGCGGCTACCGGATGGCGCTGCTCACCAACAACGTCCGGGAGTGGGAGCCGCTGTGGCGCTCGATGCTGCCGGTGGACGAGATCTTCGAGCTGATCGTCGACTCCGGGTTCGTCGGGATGCGCAAGCCCGAGCCGGAGATCTACGAGCTGACGCTGGAGCGGCTCGGCGGTACCGCCCCGGATCAGTGCCTGTTCGTCGACGACGTCGCCCGCAACATCGAGGCCGCCCGCGAGCTGGGGATCGGCGCCGTCCACTTCAAGGACAACGAGCAGGCGATCCCCGAGATAGAGGCGGCGCTGCGCTGATGAGGGTGATCCTGAACGTGATCTGGTTCGTGTTCGCGGGCCTGTGGCTCGCGATCACCTACCTGTTCGCCGCTCTGATCATGTTCATCCTGATCATCACGATCCCGTTCGCCCTGCAGGCGGTGAAGCTGGCGATGTTCGCGCTGTGGCCGTTCGGGCGGACGGTCGTGGAGCGGCCCGACGCCGGCGCGCCATCGCTGATCGGGAACATCCTGTGGCTGGTGCTCGCCGGCTGGTGGCTCGCGCTCAGCCATCTGATCACCGGCGTGCTGCTCTGCCTGACGATCATCGGGATCCCGCTCGGGCTCGGAAACCTGAAGCTGATCCCGGTGGCGCTGTGGCCGTTCGGGCGCGAGATCGTCCCGATCGATCAGGCGAACACGTCCGGGATCGTCGTCGGCGCCGGGAGCGCGGCGCAGCGCGGCGCGCCCCGCTAGTTGTCGGAGCCGGCCCGGTCCCAGACGTAGAGCTCGACCGCCTCGACGGCGAGCTCCATCAGCCGGGGGCCGGACAGCCACCCGAGCACGGTCTCAAGGGCGCGCTCCTCGGTGACGCCGCGGTCGACGGCCTCCTCGCCGCGGAACCCGGCGGCCAGCTTCAGCGCCTCCCGCTGGTGCTGGCCGAGGGTCGGGAACGCGCCCATCAGGAAGTCGCGGTTCGGCACCGGGTGGCCGACGTCAAGCGACGCGTGCCACGCGGCCAGCATGGAGATGTCGTGCTCGTCCAGCTCCGAGATCGCCTTCGCGTAGTGCGACTCGAGCTCGTCGTCGGGGATCTCGTCCACCCAGGCTCGGACCGCCTCGCCGAGCAGCTGGCGGCGCGCCTCACGTCCTACGGAGTCGGCAACGGCGCGGATCGCGTCGGCCGGATCGATGAAGCAGAGGGGCATTTGATCACCTGCGTCGGGTAGTGGCCATCGAGCGCGACAAACATAGAGGTGGCATCCGACGGCAAAATCGCCCCCGCGCCGGGAGCCGACCTATGCTGAAACGAATGTTGCAACGGACCCGTGAGGCGCCTCGATGCCCCTGTCTCTGATCGTCGGGCCGCCGAACTCGGGCCGGACCGGGCTGATCCGGGAGCGGGTCGTCGCCGGGCTGGCTCGCGACCCCGTGCTGGTCGTGCCGACGCTCGACGACGTCGCCCGGTTCGAGCGCGAGCTGGTCGGCGGCGGCGTCGTACTGGGCGCCTCGATCCTCACGTTCGGGCGGCTGTTCGAGGAGGTCGCCCGTGCCGCCGGGGCGGAGCTTCGTCCCGGGCTGACCAAGGCGCAGGAGCTCCACCTGGTCCGGCGCGCGATCGACGCCGCCGAGCTCCGGATCCTGGCGCGCTCTGCTCGTCGACCCGGGTTCGCGCCGGCGCTCGCCGGCCTGATCGAGGAGCTGCAGGGAGGCGCGCTCGACCCGGACACGGTCGCGGACCGTGCCGCCGAAGCCGAGTCCGGGGGCGCGTACCTGGGCGAGATCGCGGCCGTGTACCGGGCATATGCGGAGCTCCGCGACGAGCTCGGCCGCGGCGACACCCACCTGGCGGCGGCCGCGGCGACGGCGGCGCTCCGCTCCCGGCCGGACTCGTGGGGCGGGCGCGCGGTGCTCCTGTACGGGTTCGACGACATGACCGTCGAGCAGCTCGAGCTGGTCTCGGCGCTGGGCGCGGCGACCGAGGTGACGGCGACGGTCACATACGAGGACCGCGCCGCGCTCGCCGCGCGGGCGACGCTTCGCGAGGAGCTCCGCGAGCGCGGCGGCGTCGTGGTCGCCGAGCCGACACCCGACCCGGCCAACACCGAAAGCGCAGTGCTCTTCCACCTGGAGCGCTCGTTCCTGGTGGACGGCGCCGACCGCAGCCCGCTCGACGACGGAGTGGCGCTGATGGAGGCGGCGGGAGAGCGCGGCCAGGCGGAGCAGATCGCCGCCGCGGTCGCTCGGCTGCTGCACGAGGGAACCAGCCCGGACGAGATCGCCGTCGTGCTGCGGGCGCCCGACCGCGACGGGCCCCTGTACGAGGACGTGCTCGCTGGAATGGGAGTCCCGGTGGCGGTGGACGCGCGGGTCCCTGCGGCGCGGACGGCGGTCGGGCGGGGGCTGATCGCGCTGCTTCGCGCGGAATCCCCGGTGGGCACGGCCGCGGACGTGCTGGCGTTCCTGCGGACGCCGGGGAGGGCGCTGCCGTCGAGCGCGGACTGGCTCGAGCGGTCCGTGCGACGGGAGCGGATCGACGGCGCCGAGGCGGCGCTGGAGGCATGGAACGGGCGGGAGGTGTTCGAGTTGGACGCGCTCCGCGAGGCCGCGGGTCCGGCCGAGCTGCTGAAGCAGGTGGCGCGGCTGGCGCGGATGCTCGCCGAGTACCCGGTCGAGCGGCTCGCCCCCCGCCCCGAGCGCGAGCAGCGGCTGGAGCTGCGAGCCGCCGCCGCCGCCGCCGATGCGCTGGAGCAGATCGCGGAGCTGGGCGGGATCGAGGACGGTCGCGCCGAGGCGATCGCCTGCCTCGAGGCGCTGGAGGTGCCGCTGTGGGCGGGGCCGAGCGACGGCCACGTCCGCGTAACCAGCCCGTACTCGATCCGCGCCCGCCGAGTCCCGCACCTGTTCGTCGGCTCGCTGCAGGAGGGGGAGTTCCCCGGCGCGACGGCGGCGATCCGCTGCTCGGGGACGAGCTCCGCGCCGAGGCGGGGCTGCGCCCGCGCGCCGACGTCGTCGACGAGGAGCGCTACCTGTTCTACGTGTGCCTGTCGCGGCCGGTGCGCCGGCTGCACCTGTGCTGGCGGAGCTGCGACGACGACGGCGCCGCGACGGAGCGCTCGCCGTTCCTCGACGACGTCCGTGAGCTGCTGGAACCGGCACCCGCGGCCGGGGCGGACCCGCTCGGCGAGCGGGTCGCCCGCCGCGGCCTGTCGGAGATCACGCTGCCGCCGGAGGCGGCGCCGAGCACCCAGGAGCTCGCCCGGGCGGTCGCGGCGCGGGGGCCGAGCGGGGGCGCCGAGATCCCCGCCGAGCTGGAGCTCGACCCCGAGCCCGCGACCGAGCTTCGGGCCCGGCTCGATTCCGCGGCGGAGCGGATCGGGGCCCTCCCCGGTCCGCTGGCGGTCCCGGCGGTGATCGAGGCGCTGCGCGAGCGCGACCCCTTCGGCGCCTCCACGCTGGAGGAGTACGCGGTGTGCTCGTACCGGTGGTTCGTCCAGCACGAGCTCGGGCCGCGCCCGTTGGACCCCGACCCCGACCCGCTCGTCCAGGGCAACGTGCTCCACGCCGTGCTCGAGCGCCTGTACGCGGATCCCCCGGGGCGCGGGCCGACCCGACTCCGGAGACGCTCGCGGAGTGGCGACGGCGCGCCGCGGAGCTCACCACGGAGCAGGCCTCGGACCCCGAACTCGGCCTCGGCGGGGCCGACCCCCGGTCGGTCGCGGCGCGGGCGCGAGTGGACGCGCTGGTGGCGCGGTTCCTGGAGCGCGAGGCGGACACCGCGACCGTGCTGCGGCCCGATCCCGGCCTCGCCGAGGCGAGCTTCGGCGAGCGGGAGGACGACCAGCGCCCGCCCCTCCACCTCGGCGGCTTCCACCTGCACGGGAAGATCGACCGCGTCGACCTCGCTCCGGGCGGCGCCGGCCTGATCCGCGACTACAAGAGCTCGAAGAGCGTCACCAAGCGGTCGGACCTGGAGAAGGAGGGGAAGCTGCAGCTGCAGCTGTACGCGCTGGCGCTGCGACGCCAGTTTGGGGTCGAGCCGCTGGGTCGATGTACGAGCCGCTCGGGGCGGCCAGGGACCCGCGGCCGCGCGGGCTGCTCCGCAAGTCCGAGAAGGACGACGCGCTCGACGGGCTGGCGCTCGTCGGGAGCGACCTGGTGGACGACGCGGAGTTCGAGCGCACGCTGGACGCGGCCGCGACGCGGGCTGCCGAGATCGTCGCCGCGATGCGCGGCGGAGTGATCAAGCGCGATCCGCCCGAGGACGAGTGCCCGCGGTACTGCACCTTCCAATCGATCTGCCGCCGCGAGCGCGGCGCCACACCGCCCGAGGAAGACGAGGAGGAGGAAGAGCAGTGAGCGTGCAGCTGACGCTCGCCTCGGACGCACCGGAGAGCGGCGAGGCCCCGACGCCCGAGCAGCGGCGCGCAATCGACGCCCGCGACCGCGACGTGCTGCTGGAGGCCGGCGCCGGGACGGGGAAGACGCTGGTGCTGGTGGAGCGCTACTGCGCAGCGGCGGAGGCCGGCGCCGGGGTCGACGGGATCCTCGCGTTCACGTTCACCGAGCGGGCAGCAGCCGAGCTCCGGGGGCGGATCCGGGAGGAGCTCGCGGACCGCTCCAGGGCGGCTGCGGCACGCGGCGAGGCCGAGCGGGCGGCGAAGCTGGCGACGATCAGCCGCGACAGCGAGCGGGCGTGGATCTCCACGATCCACGGGTTCTGCCGCCGCCTGATCGCCGCGCAGCCGGTGGCGCTGGGGCTCGACCCCCGGTTCCGGGTGCTGGACGCGCCGGAGGCGGACCGGGTGGCGCGACGGGCGTTCGACGGGGCGCTGCGGGCGCTGGTCGCCTCGGGCGATCCCGAGGCCGCCGCGCTGGCGGCGGCCGTCGGGATCGGCCAGCTGCTCGGCGTCGTCCGCGCCGCCCACGACGAGCTCCGCAGCATGGGGTTCGCCGATCCCGTCCTCCCCCCCGCCCCGCCGTCCGATCCCGCCGCCGCGATCCGGGATCTCGTCGGCGCCGCCCGCGAGGCCCTGAACGAGGCCGGGGGCTGCACGGCGAAGGCGGTGGGAAGGATCGAGCGGGCAGCGGAGCTCGACCCGGACGAGGTGCACCAGGAGGCGGCGGTCGCGCGACTGGAGCTGAACTCGGGCGCGAAGGCGCTTGCGGGGCCGGCGTGCCGGCGCTACCGGGAGGTGTGGGCGACCGCCCGCCGGGTCGTCGCCGAGCACGAGAGCGCCGACCGCTATTCCCAGCTGACCGAGCTCGTGCGGCTGTTCGGCGAGCGGTACGCGGCGCTGAAGGAGGAGCGCTCGGGGCTCGACTTCGAGGACCTCCAGCACGAGGCGGTGCGGCTGCTGCGGGAGCGCCCGGGGATCGCCGACACCTACCGGGAGCGGTTTCAGCACCTGATGGTCGACGAGTTCCAGGACACGAATCAGCTGCAGCTGTCCCTGATTCGCGAGCTCGCCGGCCCCGACACCCGCACCTTCGCCGTCGGCGACGAGTTTCAGTCGATCTACGGCTTCCGCCACGCCGACCTGCGGGTGTTCCGCCGCGAACGCGAGCGGGTCCGGAATGAACCCGACGAGCGCGCCGAGCTGATGCAGCTGAGCGGGAACTTCCGCTCGGTCCCGGGCGTGATCGCGGCCGCGAACTTCCTCGGCGGGGCGCTTCTGGAGGGGTTCCGACCGCTGACCGTGGCCCGGCGACGGACCCGTCCCGACCCGCTCGGCGACGGCGCCGAGGTGGAGCTGCTGCTGACGCCGGGGGGGAAGCCGTGGAAGGACGAGGAGCTGGGGATCGAGGCGCGCGGCGAGTACCCCTCGCCGCCGGACAGGGTGGCCGAGGCCCGGTTCCTGGCCGCGCGGCTGGCGGACCTGCGGCGCCGCGGCGTTCCCGCCGGCCGCATGGTCGTGCTGCTGCGGGCGCTGACCCACGTGACGGCATCGAGGACGAGCTGGAGCGGGCGGGGCTGGCGCCGTACGTGGTCGGCGGCCGCGGGTACTGGTCCCAGCAGCAGGTGGACGACGTCCGCCGGCTGCTGGGGGTGGTCGCGAACCCGCTCGACGACCACTCCCTGCTCGGCGCGCTCGCGTCACCCGCCTGCGGCGTGCTCCCCGACACGCTGTGGCTGCTGCGCCAGGCGGCGGGGCCGAAGCGGCATCTGTGGCCGACGGTGGAGCGCCACTTTGCCAGCCCCTCACCCAACCCGGCCGCCCCCGGACGCGAAGCGGAGGAGGCGGCCGGAGATGATGCCCCCGGACGCGAAGCGGAGGAGGCGGCCGGAGATGAGTCGTGGCTCGACCAGATCTCGGATCGGGACGCCGACCGGCTCCGCCGGTTCTGCGAGACCCTGGCGGGGCTGCGCGCGGAGGCGCCGCAGCTGCGGCTGGAGCGGCTCGTCGACGAGGTCGTCACCCGGCTCGGCTACGACCTCGCCACCCTGATGACGCCGCGTGGGACCAGGCGGATGGCGAACGTGCGGAAGCTGATGCGGATGGCGCGCGGGTTCGAGTCCGCAGAGGGTCGCGACCTCCGCGGGTTCCTCGACTTCCTGGACGAGCGGGCCGCGCGCTCGGACCGCGAGGGCGAGGCGGCCACCGAGGCGGAGGAGCACGAGGGCGTGCGGGTGATGACCGTGCACGCCGCCAAGGGCCTCGAGTTCCCGGTGGTCGCGGTCGCCGACCTCGGCCGGGAGCTGTTCGCCGGCTTCCGCCAGCCGGCGGTGCGGATCGGCCGCCCCTCTCCCGACCCGGCCGCCCCCGGACGCGAAGCGGAGGAGGCGGCCGGAGATGATGTCTCCGGACGCGAAGCGGAGGAGGCGGCCGGAGATGATGTTTCCGTCGGGATCAAGCTCGCCCGACTCGGGGCGCAGGCGATCCCGATGTACGAGTACGAGCGCCTGCACGAGCGGGCGGAGGAGGACGAGGTGGCGGAGAGCAGCCGGCTCGCGTACGTCGCGGCGACCCGGGCGCAGGACCATCTGATCCTCAGCGGCCTCTTCAAGGGCGCGCGCGTCGTCAAACCCGACGACGAGCTGCCGGCCGGGACGCCCGTGATCGAGCGGCTGATGCGGGCGCTGGAGCTGTCCGACGAGCCCGAGGACAACGAGCTGACGGTGGCGGCGCCGCAGCCCCGCCCCGGCCTCGACGAGACGTTCCCGCCGGGGCGGATCGCGGTCCGCGTGAACCGGCCCGACCCGGCGGCGTTCGCGGAGCTGAAGCCCGACCGCGGTGCCGCGGCAGCCGCCCCCGCCGCGCCGAGCGGGCCGCCGATCGCCCGCGAGCCGGCGCCGGCCGAGCCCTCGCCCGGCCACTTGTCGTACTCGGCGCTGGCGAAGTACGGGCGGTGCGGGTACCGGTTCTACGCGGAGCGGGTGCTGGGGCTGTCCGCGGACGAGCCGGAGCGCTCCGGGGGCGCGGAGCCGACCCCTGCCTCACGCCGATACGGGTTCGGAAACGCGGTGCACGCGATGCTCGAGTGGAGCGCCCGGCACCGGTGGGCGGAGCCGGCGGAGGAGCTCCGCGCCGAGCTGCTGCGGCGCGAGGGCCTCGACGCGAGCGACGATCAGCGCACCAGTGCCGCGGCGATGGTCGGCTCGTGGCTCGAGTCGGCGCTGTGCGCGGAGCTTCGCGACTCCGCCCGCCCCCGGCCCGAGATGCCGTTCCTGCTCCCACTGGGCGGGTCGGTTGTGCGCGGCGCGATCGACCTGCTCGCCGAGACGGCAGACGGCCCGGTGGTTATCGACTACAAGACCGATTCGCTGCGGAGCTCGAGCCCCGCGGAGCTGGTCGACCGCTACGGCGTGCAGCGCAGCGTCTACGCGCTCGCGGCGGCCGGCGGGGGCCCGGGGCCGGTGCGGACGGCCTACGCCTTCCTCGACGAGGGAGGCGAGATCGTCACCGACCGGTTCGACGCGACCGCGCTGCACAGCGCCCGCGCCCGGCTCGAGGATCTCGTCGGCGCGATCGACGCCGGACGGTTCGACGTCACCGAGCGCCCCCACTGGACGCTGTGCGGCGACTGCCCAGCCCGCCGGCACCTGTGCTCGCACCCGAAAGAGGCGACGGCAGGCCGGCTCACGTGAGCGGCGCGGGGCCGCCCGGTGGGACGGCGCTGTTCGCGTACGGCTCCCTGGTCAGCCCCGACAGCGCGGCGACGACGCTCGGCCGCCCCGTGCCCGCCCCGACGGCGGCGCGCCTGCACGGATGGCGGCGGCGATGGTCGCAGTGGCGCGACAACCACGCCGTCGAGAAGACGTTCGCGCGCCGCGACGACGGGGCGGTGCCGCGAATCGTGCTCGGGCTGAACATCGAGCGATGCGAGGGCGCTCCACCGCCGAACGGCGCGCTGCTCGCGGTCACGGACGCCGAGCTGGAGCGGCTCGACGTTCGCGAGCTGCGCTACGACCGTGTCGAGGTGACCCGGGACGTGCGGCCGCGAGCCGGGTTCGAGCAAGTGTTCGCGTACACCGCCAAGCCCGACCACCACGCCGCCGAGCCGCCCGCCGGCGCGGTGGTCGTGGAGGCGTACGTGCGCCGGGTGCTGTCGGCGTTCGAGCGGCTCGGCCCCGAGCAGGCCGGGCTCTACCTGGACACCACCGAGCCCCCACGCGCCGAGCCGATCGAGGCGGTGCTCGTCCGGGATCGGATCCCGCCGGGGAACCCACGGGAGTGGTAGCGGCTCAGGGCGCGGTCGCGCGGGTCGCCGAGGCGGGCGACCGCCCGTTCCACCGCTTCGCCCATGTCTGCAGCTCGCTGATCGAGGGCTCCAGCGCCCGGCCCTTCTCGGTGAGCGCGTAGGAGACCCGGGCGGGGACGCCGTCGTGGACGGAGCGCTGCACGAGGCCCTCGGACTCGAGCTCGCGGAGCCGGTTCGATAGCAGCCTGTCGGACAGCCCCGGGATCGCGTCGCAGAGCTCCGCGAAGTACATCTCGCGCTGCGTCAAAACGCACAGGATCGCGCCCGACCAGCGCTTCCCGATCAACTCGACCGCCACATGGAAGTCGGGGCACACGCGGTCCGCGCGACTGCCGTTCGACACACCTTCCACCTCGTTTCAGGTTACACATGCGCCGGTATCGACAGGCGCCTTCGCGCTGCCGACCGCCCGCTTCACGATCGAGTCGGGGACCCCGAGCCCGCTGCGGGGCTTCTCCCCGATCGTGGCCGCGAACACCGTCGTCAGCACCCGTCCCTTCGAGTCGACCACCGGGCCGCCGGAGTTGCCGTCGCGGACGTGGCCGCGGAACGAGGTCATCCTGCGGGTGATCGGGCCGCGCCCGTAGGCGTCCTCGCTGACCACCCGCGCCGTCTGCCCCAGCCGCGCCGGGGTGACGGTGTACGGGCCGTTGTGGGGATAGCCGAGCACCGCGGCGGCGATCCCCTGCCGCGTGCGCGTCGACACCCGCAGCGACGGCAGGTCGAGCCCGTCGACGCTGAGCACGGCGAGGTCGTTGCGGGCCTCGAAGGCGACCACCGTGGCGTCGAGCTGGGCGCCGTCCTGCGTCGCCACCGCCGTGTCGTCCTGCCCGGCGACGACGTGCGCGTTGGTGACGACCAGGCCGGGCGCCACCACCCAGCCCGAGCCCGACACCCCCAGTCCGCAGGCCGTCCCGAGCACGCGGACCACCGAGGCGCCGGCGGCGTTCACGTCGGGATCGCGCGCGATTCCGACGTCGGGCGGCCGCACCCGCGCCTCGGGGCCCTGCACGCGCGGCGTCGGATCGATCCTGTTCAGGATCCGCAGGATCGGCCCCGACGGCGGCAGCAGCCCGTTCAGCTCGCCCAGGATCAGCGAGCGCTGCACCGCGGGGCGAAGCTCGCGGACGCCGGGCGTGTGCAGCGCGACCGCACCCAGCACCCACGCCAGCCCCAGCCCCAGCGCCCCGAGCAGGATCGCTCCGCCGATCCCGTCGATCGTCCCGATCGGGCCCCTCACCCACCGGGCGCGGGCGCCGCGGGCGATCCCCTCCATCGCCACCGCCAGGATCGCGCCGAGCAGCAGCCCGCCCGCAAGCGCCGTCACCGGCGCGTACGGCGAGCGCGATCCCTCCGACAGCAGCTCCGGCCCCAGTCGCGCCCCGAGCGCCGCCCCGCCCGCAAACCCGAGCAGCGACAGCGCCCCGACCAGCAGCCCCTGGCCGTAGCCCCACGCCGCCAGGGCGATGCAGAACGCGACGATGATCCAGTCGATCGCAGTCAGGGCGTGCGGGCGGGCGCGGTCAACTCGGCATGGAGTGAGTGGGTCGCGGCCCGACCGGTTAGCCTTCCGAGGGCGCGCGAGGGGCCGTCCGGCCAGTCTCGCACGCTACTGGATTGCAGGATGGTGACTCAGAGATGACCGCTAGCACCGGGGCGAACGGCGCCACCGGGTCGATCACCGGTTGAGCCCGATCAGCCGCGAGGCGGAGCGTCGTCGCCGCCTCCTCACCCGGGCGGTGCCGGTCGCGGTGATCGGCCTCGTCGCCTTCGTCGCCGGCGTCCTGGTCGCACGCAGCTCGCCCGACGAGCAGACCGCACAGCGTTTCGTCCAGGCATGGGCTCACCAGGACTTCCACGCGATGCACGCCGAGCTCACCCAGGAGGCGGCCGCCAAGTACCCCGAGGACGACTTCGTGAAGGCCTACGAGACCGCGGAGGCGACGGCGACCCTGAAGTCGGTGGACCCGGGCAACCCCGACGGCACCACGAGCGTCGGCGGCCGGGAGGCGGTGGCGGTGCCGGTGACGATCCACACGCACGCGTTCGGGGACGTCAGCAGCACGCTCGGGATCCCGACCGAGAACGGCGCCGTCGCGTGGACTCCGGAGCTCGTCTTCCCGGGCCTGGCCGAGGGCGAGGAGCTCGACCGAACCGTGGACGTCCCCGATCGCGCTCCGATCCTGGCCAGGGACGGAACGCCGCTTGCGCGGGGATCGGGATCCTCGCGAAGCTCATCGCTGGGGTCGGCCGCGACCAGCGTCGCGGGCGAGATGGGGACGCCGAAGCCCGCCGCGGAGGCGGAGCTGGAACGGCTCGGGTTCCCGCCCGGCGAGCTGGCAGGGGTGTCGGGCCTGGAGCAGGCCTTCAACACGAGGCTCGCCGGCCAGCCCGGGGGGAAGCTGCTCGCGGTCAGCGCCAAGGGCGGGTCGGGGTCCGAGCGGGTGCTGGCAACCGGCGATCCGGTCGACGGCAAGCCCGTCAAGTCCACGATCGACCCCGACGCGCAGCAGGCGACCGTGACGGCGCTGGGCAGCGCGTTCGGCGGCGCCGCCGTGCTCGACGCGAAGGACGGCTCGGTGCTGGGGCTGGCCGGGATCGCGTTCTCCTCGCCGCAGCCGCCGGGCTCCACCTTCAAGATCATCACCACGACGGCGGCGCTCGAGGCGGACGCGGTCAGCCTCGACGACACCTTCCCGGTGCAGACCTCGGTGGTGGCCGGAAAGGAGATCGCGAACGCCCACGACGAGCCGTGCGGCGGCACGTTCTCGGAGTCGTTCGCGAAGTCCTGCAACACGGTGTTCGCGCCGCTCGGGCCGAAGATCGGGAACGACAAGCTGGTCGCCACCGCCGAGTCGTACGGGTGGAACTCGGAGCCGACCCTATACGACGCGCAGGCGACCGCCGCGACCAAGCCCGGCGAGAGCACGATCCCGAAGGACGTCGGCGGGGAAACCGACCTGGCGGTGAGCGCGATCGGCCAGGGCGAGGTGCTCGCGACGCCGCTGCAGATGGCGTCCGTCTCCCAGACTGTCGCTTCGGGCGGGGTGCGAAAGCCGACCGCGCTCGTCACCAAGCCATCGCTGGGATCCGAGTTCAAGCAGGAGCGCGTCACCTCGGGGAAGGTCGCGAACACGCTGCGGGAGCTGATGCTGGGCGTCGTCGAGGGCGGCACCGGGATCGCCGGCGCGGTCCCCGGGATCCAGGTCGCGGGCAAGACCGGAACCGCGGAGCTCGGCTCCGCGCCCGTCACCCCCCAGAGCGAGCAGGAGGAGCAGCAGAAGGTGGACGCATGGTTCACGGCCTTCGCGCCTGCGAACAACCCCAAGTACGCGGTCGCCGTGATGATCGCGAACACGACCGAGGACGGCGGCACGGCGGCCGCCCCGATCGTCAGCCAGATCCTCTCGTCGCTGCTCCTGTAGCGCGGCGGGGGCTCAGATGTCGAGCTTGACGGTCGCCTCCTCGTCGGAGGTCGACGAGGGGATGTGGAGCTCGATCGGACGGTTCTCGGTCACGGTTCGGTCCACCAGGAAGAGGATCATCCCGCCCCCGATCGGGCCACTCGCCGCCGGCGTGTCGGGTGCGGGCAGCTCGTCCCCGCCCCCGAGCTGGGTGCCGAGCGGGAGCGCGTACTCGCTGTCGCTGTCGACGGGGTCGTACTCGTTCCCGCGGGTGTCGACGATCCGCATGTCGCCGGAGACCGTGGACGCCGCATCGCCCTCGTTCTCGACGGTCATGAACACGCCGAGATAGTCCTGGGCGGGCTTGGCCTCGGGCTGGCCGACGAGGTAGGCCTGATCCTCCGGGTCGCCGGCGTTGAGAAAGCGCGTGATCTGGACGTTGTAGAGCAGGTCGCCGAGCTCGACCGGCTCGCCCTCGTCCACGTCGAGGCTCTCGTCCTTGCCGCATCCGGCGAGCAGGCCGCCGGTGACGGCCAGCACCGCCACGACCAGGCCGAACGCGGCCAAACGTCCCTTCGAACCTGCCATCGGGCGGCGCAGTCTAGACCCCTAGTGACGGACCGCGCTCGGCAGCACGGGGATCCGATCCTCGCCGGCGACCGCGACCGGCGCCGGGGACTGATCGCCCTCCAGCACGTGCTTGAGGCGGCGCAGCGCCCTCGCCCACCGGCGCCGGTACCAGCCCCGCGCGCCGAGCCGCTCCCGGACCTTGTCGATCGGATGCGAGGGCTCGGACCAGAAGCTGACCGAGACCTCGGTGGTCGAGCCCGCACCCGCGAGCAGCTCCCACGCGCAGAAAACCGGGATCCGGTCCTCGCGGCCCGCGTGGCCGCGCTCCACGATCCGGTGCGGCGGCTCGAGCTCGTCGACCACGCTCTCCATCCACACACGAAAGCTCCGCGGCCCGGTCCGAAACCGCGCCGCGGCCCCGACCCCGCTCGACGGGATCCGCTCCAGCCGGTACGGACCGATGAAGTGGTCGGTGAACGCGGGGCGACTTGCGAGCTCCGCGACGAACCCGAACACCCGCTCGCGGGGGGCGTCGATCGCAACCTTTGCGGACACGGGCATCACGGCGACCGGCAGTCTATGGGCTGGGTTTGACCCCCGCGTTATCCTCGGAAACAGGGGGAGCAAAGGAGAGTCTTGCGGCACGACCGAGCACCGAGGGGGACCGAGGAGTCGGGCCGAGCGACCGGAGCGCTCCCGCCGGTGGAGCAGCCGACCGTCGTCGACCCGGCGGTCGAGCCCAGCACCGAGCCGGAGTGGCTGGCCGCCGCGCGGGACCAGCTCGCCGACTCGGATCGCCGCGGTCCGTTCATCGCGTTCGAGGCGGATCAGGGGTTCTCGGTGATGCGGATCCCGGACGGGTGGAGCCGGATCGGTCGGAGCGCCTCCGCCCACATCCGGCTCGACGACGCGACCGTGTCCCGCCGCCACGCGCAGCTCGTCAGGTCCGCCGACGCCCGGCTCAGCGTGCTCGACGACCGCAGCCTGTACGGGGTCTTCGTGAACGGTGAGCGGGTCGAGTGGAGCGAGCTTAGAGACGGCGACGAGCTCGGGATCGGCCGCTACCGGCTGCACGTGATCGAGCGGGGTTGAGGAAGACCACCGCCAAGTTCGCTCGCCGAACTTTGCGCCTCATTCCGTCGAGATCGATGGATCGGCCTGCACCTTGTGCGGCACGATCATCAGGAAGTGCTGCTTGCCGGCGGCGGCTAGCGCACGAACCCGCGCGGCCTCCTCGTCCTGGTCGGTGGTGGTGAGCTCCTCCGCGTAGTGACCGAGCAGGTCGTCGATGTCGAGCAGGCCCTCGGCGTCGAGCTCCGCGAGCTCCACCTTGGCGCCCTCGCCGAGACGGCGCTGGATCGCGTCGCTGTCGAGTTTCCAGTCCGGATTGACCCGCACGTAGACACGCCCGCCGGTCATCCCGGCGCATGCCCACGGCCCGATGTCGCCCATCACCACCGCGCGCCCCGAGGTCATGTACTCGAACGCGAACCCCTTCGCGTTCGCCCGGTCGGCGACGCACCCGCGCGAGTCGTCCAGCGGCTCCTCCGGCTCCCCGGCGAGCACGACGTCGGCGCCGGACAACCGGATGCAGAAGCGCGAGTCGGCTGAGCCCTGCACGAACAGACGCCCCCGCTGCGCGCCGTACGCGAACGACTTCCCGACGGAGCCGTTCAGGCGCCGTCCGCCCTTGTTGCGGCCCTTCATGATCGAGACGGTCCCGCCGAGCATCGCCTTGCCGACCCCGTCCTGGGCGCCGCCCTCGACCCGGACCACGAGGCCCCACGCGTTGAACGCGCCGAACCCCTGGCCGGCGACCGAGCCTCCGTTGAACTCGAGCTCGGCGAGCACGTCGTCGCTCCCGGCCGCGGCGTCGCCGTAGATCCGGGCCCGCGAGATCGCCCCCGCGAGCTCGGTGCCGAGGACGCGGTCGTTGGCGTCCGTGGGGCGCGGGAACTCCTCGTGGACGACGCTCCCGGCCAGCACCCGGCCCGCGAAGCCGGCGATCTGCGCGGAGGCCTGCTTCGTCGCCATCCTGATCGGCCGTGCCATCACCAGCCCCGGAGCGCCGCGCTGGTCCTCCTCAGAAACAACTCCCGCGAAATGCTCCGCTTCGCGTCCGCTTCCGCGGGGTTCCGCCAGGATCGGCTCCAGGTCGAGGTATTCCTCCAGCGGCGTAATCAGCTCGGTCAGGTCGAGCCGATCGGCGTGCGAGACCTGCTCGAGCAGGTCGTAGCGCCCGACCAGGGCCTGGGCGCGGTCGTAGCCGAGCCCGGCGACGACCTCGCGGACCTCCTCGCCCATCGCCTCGAAGAAGCGAGCGCAGTTCTCGGCTGCGCTGCCGACCTCCTGGGGGGTGAACTTCTTCAGCCCGTGCTGCTGGGCCTGCTCGGTGGTCTCGATCTGGGTGGCGATCCCGACGTGGCAGGTGTCGAGCTGGCACCCGCGGCATATCGTGCATCCCAGCGACACCATCGCCAGGGTCCCGAACGCGACCCGGTTGGCGCCGAGGCAGTGCAGCTTGACGACGTCGTAGGCGTGCCGGTAACCCCCGTCCGCCCAGATCTCCACCCGGTTCCGGATCCCGGCCTCCATCAGCGCCCGGTGCACCGCCCGGGTGCCGATGTCGGACGGGAGACCGACATGGCGGAGCGCGTGCTGGCGCGCGGCGCCGGTGCCCCCCTCGAACCCCGACAGCGTCACGATGTCCGCGCCGGCCTTCGCGATCCCCAGCCCGATCGTCCCGATGTTGGGGACGACCGGGACCTTCACCGAGACCCTCACGTCCGGGTTGACGGTCTTGAGCTCGTCGATCAGCTCCGCGAGGTCCTCGATCGAGTAGAGGTCGTGGTTGTTGGAGGGCGAGATCAGGTCCGTGCCGGGGGCGGCGTTTCTCGCGGCCGCGACCTTCTCCGACACCTTCTTGCCGGGCAGGTGCCCGCCCTCGCCGGGCTTCGCCCCCTGCCCGATCTTGATCTCGGCGACGTATGACGAGTTCAGCATCTCGGCCGACACGCCGAACCGGCCCGAGGCGACCTGCTGGCCGCGCCACTTGCGGTACTCGCCGTACATGTCGGGGATCTCCCCTCCCTCCCCGTTGATGCAGAGGATGTTGATCGCCTTCGCCGCCTCGGCGTAGGCGCGAAACGCCGGCTCCGACTGCGAGCCGAACGACATCGAGGAGATGATCAACGGGTAGTCGTGCGCGCCGACCCCCGGATCGACGTCGGCCGCGCTGATCGGCTCCCGATCCGACCGCAGCTTCATGATGTGGCGCATGGAGATCGGGCGCTCGGCCTCGAGCGCGCGGACGCTCTCCGAGTACTCCGCGTATGAGCCGCTCGCGTTCGAGGCCGCGACCGCCGCCTTGTAGACGCGCGGGTAGAAGCGGAACGTCTTCGCGGGCTTGGCGCTGTCATCGCCGGCGAGGATCCGATGGCGCTCGTCGGCGTCGGCGTCGAGGTCCGAGAACCCGACTCCACCGGACTCCGAGGCGCAGTAGTGCTCGGTGTGGAAGATCTCGGCGAGCTCCGGCTTGATCCCGATCGACGAGAACTGGCGCGCGTACCCGCGCACCTCGTGGATCCCGATCGTGGAGATCACCTTCTCGATCCCCTTCCGGAGCGCCGAGCAGATGTTGTCGACGTCCTGCTTGTAGTCGTCGACGCAGATCACCTCGATCATCACGTAGGGGCACACCCCGTCGGCGCCGAGCCCGAGCGCGAGCACGACGTCGTGGACGTTGCGGATCGCCCCCGAGCGCAGCACGATCGAGCATCGCCGTCGCAGGTTGTCCTCGTCGGGGTCCACCCGATGCTGCTTCAGCGCCTGATCGATCGCGGAGGTGGCGAGCAGCGGGTCGAGGTAGCGGCGCTCGCCGTCGTAGACGGTGCGATCGGTGAGCACGACCAGCTCGGCGCCGTCGCTGACGTGCTTGACGGCCTCCTGCTTGATCCGCTCAATCGCCCCCTGCGTCGTCTCGGACTCGAGCAGCGAGGTGTCGACCGCCGCGGCCTTCCCGCGAAACACCTCCCACAGGTCCTCGAGCAGGTAGGTCTTGTGCTCGCGCGCGATCTCCCGGTAGGTCCCGTCCGAGAGCGGCGCGAGCTCGTGGTGTCCCCCGAGGATCACCGGGAACGAGGTCTCGATCATCGAGGTCTCGGCGGGACGGTGGGGCGAGGGGCGGGGGCCGAACACGGCGCGAGTCGAGAAGTGCTCGATCTCGCGCTCGCGGTCGATCGCCGGGTTGGTGACCACCGCCACCGTCTCCTTGAAGTAGTCGCCGAGGTTCTGGCGCTCCGGCGACAGCGCTGCGAGCGGCCCGTCGTACCCGAGCGAGCCGATCGGCTCGGCGCCGTTCGACGCCATCTGCTGGACGAGCTTCGCGTCCTCGCGCTGCCACCCGAACGCCGCCAGCAGCTCCTCCGAGACCTTCACCGGCTCCGAGGGCCCGGCGCTCGTGTATCCGGGGATCTCCGCCCCCTGGAGCGGCCCGCCCGTCTCCAGCGCCCGCGCGAACGGCTCGTAGTCCGTGCAGCCGGTGCGCTCAGCCCACCGCCGCGCCACCAGCCGGAGGATCGCGTCGTGGGGGTGGAGCGTCGCCATCCGCGCGTCGCCGTCGATCGAGACCGCAGCCTTCTCGCCGGGGGCGAGCGGCTTCGGCTCCGCGGCCAGCTCCGTCACCGAGACCACCCCGGGCTCGGAGCTGAACACGAACGCGTCGTCCGTCTCGAGCTGCCACAGCGGGCGCAGGCCGAGCGCGTCCGCCGAGAACACGCACTCGTCGTGGTGGCGGGAGATCAGCGCCACCGGCCCCTGCGCGAAGGGGCCCATCGTCTGGCGCAGGTACATGTAGAAGCCGCGCAGCTCGGGCGGAGGCCGCGGATCTCGTCCACGATCGGCGGGACCAGCATCTCCATCGCCTCGGCGAGGGTGAGCCCGTCGCGGCGAACCAGCGTCTCGATCGAGCGATTCAGGTCCTGGGAGTCGGAGGAGTCGGCCTCGATCGGCGCGCCCAGCATCGCCGCCTCCTGGCGGAGCTGGGCGATCGTGTTGATCTCGCCGTTGTGGCCGAGCACCGAGAACGGCTGCACCCGGCGGAACGAGGGCCACGTGTTCGTCGAGTAGCGGTTGTGGCCGAAGCAGGCGACGGTCTCGAACCGCTCGTCCCGGAGGTCGTCGTAATACGCGCCCAGCACCTTCGGGGCGCCCATCACCTTGTACACGCAGGTGGTCGGTGACAGCGAGGAGATGTGGATCCCGTCGAGCTCCTGCTCGAGCTCGAGCATCACGTCGAACAGGGTTCGGTCGCGGCGGCCGGCGTCCGCGAGCAGGCCGCCGAGCTGCCAGAAGTGCGGCTCCTCCTCGCGCGCGGTCGGCGTCAGCGCCGACGAGTCGACGGCTCCGAGCCGCTCGGCGAGGATCCGGAACCCGCCGCGGCCGAGGATCTCGCGGGCGGAGCGCGTGGTCCGCTCCAGGTCGGCGGTCCGGTCGACGAACAGGTGCCCGACCGCGAACGCGGGGCCGAGCGCGAGCGCCGGGTTGTGGCCGCCGGCGCGAACCTCCTCCGCCCAGATCTTCCGGGGGATGTCGACGAGCAGCCCGCACCCGTCCCCCTCGCCGTCGACGTTGCCGGCACGGTGGAGCATCTTCTGAAGCGACTCGAGCCCCTGGGCGGCGAGCTCGGCGCTCGGGGTGGCGTCCCTGCGGATGGAGGCGAACAGCGCGCAGGCGTCCTTGTCCTCGACGCTCGGCGGCGAGACGCGCGGGCGATAGGCGCGCTCAGGCGAGTAGCGGCGGACTTCCATTTGACCTCCCGGGTTCCACGCCTTCTTCGAGCGGGCGCGTGACGGGTACGGACCGACGGACGCGGCATTATACGCGCGGCGCTGGCGGGGCACGTAGATCGGGCGTCGCTGCTCTATTCACCGCCCTCGACTCGATAGATCGGCCACTCGCCTGGAACCCCCTTCAGCTCGTGCACGCCGCAACGCGAGAACGTGATGCCCGAGCCGACCACGAGGTCCTTGACCGTGCCCGTGACGCGAACCTCGCCAGCGCCAGCCAGGGCGCCGACCCGGGCGCCGATATGCACGGCCATCCCGGCGACGTCATCCCCGACGACCTCGCACTCGCCGGTGTGCAGGCCCGCTCGAACCTCGATCCCGAGGGGTCGCACGGCGCCCACGATGGCCTGGGCACACCGGATACCGCGCGCCGGGCCATCGAAGGTGGCTAGGAAGCCGTCCCCGGTGGTCTTCACCTCCCGCCCTCCGTGGCGCTGGAGCTCGCCGCGAACCAGAGCATCGTGTCGCCCCAGCAGCTCCCGCCAGCCTCGGTCCCCGCGCCTCGCGAGCTCGTCCGTCGAGCCAGCGATGTCCGTGAACAGAACGGTGAGCAGCTTGCGGTCGAGCTCGGGTGCCTGGCGCGTTCCGGTGAGGAAGGACTCGACCTCGTCCAGGAGGGCGTCCACCTCGCCCGCGAACGGGAAGTGGTCCTGCCCTGGGAGCTCGACCATCCGCGCCCCGGGGATGCGCTCGGCGACGAACCGCGCGCCCTCGACCGGCCACAGGAGATCACCGCTTCGGTGGAGCACCAGGGTCGGCACCGAGATCGCCGGCAGCACGTCCCGGATGTCGATCTCGGCCGCCAGCCGGATCACCGCCTTCGCCATTGCGGGACTCGCCGCCACCCGGGTGTAGTGGGTCCACCAGCGGGCGAACTCAGGGTCGTCTGCGGCGCTCGGGGCATAGAGCTCGAGCAACGCGCCCCGGCCCCACTCGGCGTCGATCATCTCCCCGGTCGCCTCGACCTGCTCCCATTCGGGGGCCCACGGATAGTCCTCGGCCGCGGACCCCCGCGCGTAGGAGCCGTACATGATCAGGGCCTGGGTCCGCTCGCGTGGGTCGCGGCGAACAGGGCGCTCATCGGGGCGCCCTCGGAGATGCCGAACAGCGCCGCCCGCCTGGCTCCCGGCGGCGTCCAGGACCGCCGTCAGGTCCTCCATCCGGTGCTCGAGCGTCTGGGCTCCCCCGATCGGATCCGAGAGCCCGGTCCCGAGCTTGTCGAACGAGATCACGCGCGCGAACCTTGCGAGCCGCCGCACGCCGCGCTCGATCGCGGGCTGCTCGAACGCGGCCTCCAGGTGCGAGACGAACCCCGGCACGAGCACGAGGTCGATCGGGCCGTCGCCGATCAACGCATAGGCGACGTTGAGCCCCCGGCTCTTCGCGTAGGCGATCTCCAGCTCCACCTCCGGTCACCGCACGCCGCTAGCCGGAGGCAGAGGGGCCCAGCGCCCGGAGGACCACAGCCGTGTCGATGAAGACCTCGAAGGAGACGTACCTCTGGTCCATCAGCGTCTCTCCCTCGTCGCTGACGCGAGTCGCGTGCACGAAAGGCGTCGCGATCTCCATCCCCGGTCTCGCGCGCGCGGCCCCGAAACGTCCCGAACACGATCACGCGATCCTCGACCCGCAGGAACTCCTCGGGCTCGGGGTTCGGGTCCTTGAACAGCTCGCACCATGGTGTTGAAGTACTCCATCGCCTCGAAGGGACCGTCGTAGGTGCCGCCCGCCGGCAGCGTGGCGGGGAAGCTGAACCTGGCGTCCGGCGCGAAGCGGTCCATGAAGGCGGGATCGCCGGCCCGAAACAAGCGATAGCCCTCGCGGACCCACTTGATCTCCTCGGCGCTCAACCCATACGGCATCCCGCCCTCACCCTAGCGCGCGCCGGCGCACCGGCGGTTACCCTGACGCTCTGAGAGCGATCGAGTGAGCGGTGACAACTCAGCACAAGCGCTCAGGCATGCGATAGCTCGCTACAACGACGCCTGGAACGCTCACGACCTCGACGCGATCGTCGCGATGCACGCCCCCGACATGGTGTTCGAGAACCACACCGCGGGGGAGGCCGCCGAGGGGGCGGCGGTCCGGGAGCAGATCGCCGCGATCTTCGAGACGTGGCCGGACATCCGGTTCGAGGGGCGGCGCACCTACGTCGCGGACGGGCTGGTCGTGCAGGAGTGGACGGCGACCGCAACCCACGCGAGCACGATGCGCCGCGGCGAGCTCGTCGCCGAGCCGACCGGGAGGCGGGTCGAGTGGCGCGGGGTCGACGTGATCCCGTTCGAGGACGGGCTCGTCAAGCGCAAGGACGTGTACTCGGACTCGGTCTCGATCCTGCGCCAGGTCGGACTGCTCGACTGAGCGGTCCCGCGGTCCGCTACTCGGCCTGGTCGCCGAGACCTACTTCTTCAGCTTCAGCTTCCGGTTTGCCGTCTTCGGGCTCCCGCCCGCAGGCGTGAACGTGACCGCCGCCTCGACCTTCGCCTTGCCCCGCCGCTTCAGCTTCCGCTTCGCGGCCTTCGCAAGCTTCAGCTTCACGGCCACCTCGCCGGCACCCGTGGCCGTCACGCTCGACGGCTTCAGCAGCCTCTTCGCGGGGGTTGCACGCCGGGTCTTCGTGTCGGCGGCGTCGATGACCTCGACGAGGCCCGGCCCGGAGACGGTCACGGTGAGCCTCCTGCCCTTCAGCCTGCCGATCTCGAACTGGTTCGAGGGTGGCGCTGCACCGCCGCTTGGCGGGGGGCGTGTCGCGATCGGATCCGAGAACTTCTGGATCCGATCGTTGTCCCGGTCGCCGACGTAGACCTTCCCGGCGGCATCGGTGGCGATGCCCAGCGGGAAATGAAACTCGCCGGCCAGTGCGCCGTCGACCCCGACCTTGCACGCCGCCGCGACGGTGCACACCTCGAACCCGGTCCCGCCGCCTGCGACGACGTCCTTGCCCCAGGCGCGCTGCCATTTTCCGAAGGCGTCGAACTTCTCGATCCGACCATTGAACCCTGCGACGTACACGCTCGTGCCCTCCACCGCGGTGCCGGTCGGGTGGTTGAGGTCGCCACCGGGGCCGATCATGAGCGTCGACGCCGCCTTGCAGGTCGCCGCGACGGTGCACACCTCGAACCCGGTCCCGCCGCCTGCGATCACGTCCTTGCCCCAGGCGCGCTGCCATGCTCCGGAGGCGTCGAACACCTGGATCCGGTCGTTGTCGAAGTCGGCGGCGTACACGTTCCCCGCGGCGTCGGTTGCGAGACCGTGCGGAAAATCGAGCTCTCCTCCCAGCCCGCCGGTGGCGCCCACCTTGCAGCTCGCGGGGACGGTGCAGATCTCGAAGTCGGTCCCGCCGCCCGTGACCACGTCCTTGCCCCACGCGCGCTCCCAGGTTCCGGAGGCGTTGAACTTCTGAATCCGGTTGCCACCTGCATCCCCTACGTAGACGTTGCCGGCCGCGTCGGTGGCGACCCCTTCGGGACCGTCGAGCTCACCCCCCGGCCCCACGGCCGACGTCGAGGCCGCCTTGCAGCTCGCCGCGACGGTGCAGATCTCGAAGTCGGTCCCGCCGCCCGTGACCACGTCCTTGCCCCACGCGCGCTCCCAGGTTCCGGAGGCGTTGAACTTCTGGATCCGGTGGTTGCCCGTGTCGGCCACGTAGACGTTTCCAGCCGCGTCGGCGGCGACGTCATAGGGGTCGTGAAGCTCGCCGCCCAGCGCCCCGCTCGGCGCTGCCTTGCAGCTCGCCTTGGCGGTGCACACCTCGAACCCGGTCCCGCCGCCCGCGACGACGTCCTTGCCCCAGGCGCGCTGGAAGTTCCCGAGGGCGTCGAACCTCTGTATCCGCTGATTGATGAAGTCCGCGACATAGATGCGCCCCGCCGCGGCTGCGGCGCCAAACGGATCGCGGAACTCGCCACCAAGCCACCCGGACGCGCCCTGCTGGCAGCTCGCCGCGATTGTGCACACCTCGAACCCGGTTCCGCCGCCCGCTACGACGTCCTTGCCCCAGGTCCGCTCGAACGCGCCTGAGCTCCCCGCGCGGGACCCGCTCCCGCCCCCGCAGCTGTGACCATCGCAACAACCACACTCGTCACGACTACGCGATACGCGCTCCTGGACGCCAGTGGTGCAGGCATCAGAACCTCCCATCGCGATTGTTCCACCCGCGCTGCGGGCGCGCAAGGGTGTGCCGTTACCCCCTCGTAGTGCGGGTGAGGCCCGTTATTCGGGCGGGGGTCGACGGTCGTCGAGGTGGCGGGGCTCGGCGAACACCCGCCGCACGATCGGCTCGAACTGCTCGAGCGGGAGCGAGTCGTACTCGGGGTCGAAGCAGTTCTGGTCGTAGCGGGCGCAGAACTCGGCGCAGTCCTCGAACCACTCGTGCCCGCGAAACCGCTCGCGGGCGTTCGGGTCGGTGTCCGGATCGCCGCCGCAGTGGAACTGCTGGAAGACGCCGTGGTGCTTGACGATCCACGCGATCCGCGGCTCCACGTAGGGCTTCAGGATCGCGCCGACCATCTCCCCGTGGGTGTACGGGGCGAGCTCGTCGCCGATGTCGTGGATCAGCGCCGCCGCCACGTACTCGTCCGAGCGCCCGTCGCGAAGCGCCCTGCTCGCCGACTGCAGCGAGTGCTCGAGCCGGCTCACCTGGTAGCCGCCGAACGAGTGCTCGAGCGCGCGCACCGCCTCCAGGAGCCGGTCCGGGAGTTCCGCGACGTAGTCGGTCTCGAGCCGCTCCAGCAGCGCGAAGTCGGCGGCCGTGCCGTCCTCCATCCGCGTGAACCCGACCGTCTCCATGCGGCGACCCTAGCGCCCTACAGCTCCGGGACGTCGGCCCCGATCGGCGAGAACGGGCAGCGGCGCACCTCGGCCCACCCCTCGACCTCGGCGCGGAGCGCGGCGACGACCTTGCCGGTGTCCTGCCAGAACGTCCACACCAGCACCGTCGGCCCGGCGCCGGAGATCGTCGCCCCGATCGCACCCAGCTCGGTGGCGCGCTCGACCAGCTCCATGGAGCGCGGGTACAGGCGCGCGCGGCTGGGCTGGTGGAGGCGGTCGGCGAGCCCGCGCTCGATCAGGGCGAGGTCGGAGCGCTCGATCCCGAGCACGAGCTGGGACGCGGCGGCGACGTTCGCGACCGCGTCCGCGACCGGGACCTCGTCGGGGATCGCGGCGCGCGCCTCGGCGGTCGGGACCTGCTCGCCCGGGACGACTACCACCGCCTCCACTCCCTCGGGCGGGGCGAGCCTGGTCGTCACCGGGACACCGTCATCGATCGCGCACACGACGAACCCGCCGTACAGCGCCGCGGCGACGTTGTCGGGGTGGCCCTCGATCTCGACGGCGTGGGCAAGCAGCTGCTCCGGGCCGAGGGCGAGCTCGAACATGTGCTCGGCCGCGATCAGCCCGGCGACGATCGCCGCCGCGCTGGAGCCGAGGCCCGCCGTGGACGGGATCTCGCTGCGGATTAGGAACCGCAGCCCATCCGCCGGGTGAAGTCGCTCGAACGCCCTGACGACCAGATTCGAGCGGTCGAGGGGAACCTCGATCCCTCCGGCATCGACCTCGAAGGCGCCGGCCTCGGTCACCTCGAGCTCGAGGTGCATCGTGAGCGCGGCCGCGAGCACGTCGTACCCAGGACCGAGATTCGCCGAGGAGGCCGGCACCCGGACCAGCCGGCGGCGCTCGGTCACTGCGACCAGCCCCGGCGGCCCGCGATCGAGCTCGCCAGGATCGCGCCCGCCGGCACCTCGGCGCCCGGCAGCAGCAGGGACTCCTTGAGCATCGCGTCGTCGCCGATCCTGGCGCCGTCGCCGATCACCGCGGGCCCGTCGATCCGGACCCGCTCACCCACCTGGACGCCCTCGCCGACCAGGACGCGGCCGTCCACCGCGGTCCCGGCGGGAAGGCCGGCGCGCGGCTCTGCTAGCCCGGCGGCGGCCGGGTCGTCGCGGTCGGCCTCCGCCTCGACGATCTCACCGTCGAGCTCGAGCTCGACGGCGCCGAGCACGGCGTCGAGGTTGCCCGTGAGCAGCTCGCGGAGCGAGCCGACGTCGTCCCAGTAGCGGTCGACGACGTGGACGTGGAAGGGGACGTCGTTGGAAAGCAGGATCGGGAACATGTCCCGCGCCCAGTCGACGTATGGCGGGTCGGGGAAGTAGTCGAAGATCTCCGGGGAGAACGCGTACACCATGCAGTTGGCGAGGTCGGAGAGCGCCTCGGCCGGGTCCGGCTTCTCCTGGAAGCCCTGGACGCGGCCGTCCTCGTCGGTCAGCACGACCCCGAACTCGCTCACGTTCGGGACCCGCTTCACGCTCATCGTCGCGACCCCGTCGTTTGCGGCGTGGGCGTCCCACAGGGCCCGCAGGTCGACGTCGGTGAGCGCATCCGCGGCCATCACCAGGAACGGCTCGCCGTCGCCGGCGAGATACTCGCGCACGTTCCACACGCCGCCGGCCGTGTTCAGCAGCTCCTGCTCGTGGCTGTACGTGAGCTCCACACCGGCCTCCGAGCCGTCCCCGAGATGGTCGCGGATCACGTCGGGGAACCAGTGCAGGTTCGCGATCACCTCGGTGAACCCGTGCCTGGCGAGCAGGCGCAGGACGTGCTCGACCACCGGCCGGTTCCCGACCGGGACCATCGGCTTCGGGACCTCGTAGGTCAGCGGCCGCAGCCGCGTGCCGAGGCCGGCCGCCATCACCATGGCCCGCGGCGTGCTCCGCGTCGCGTCCGCCGCCGCGGGGTCCGCGCCTCCAGAAGGGGGATCGTCGGTCACGGGGCCGAGGATATTGAGCGCCCGCTACTCGTAGCTGAGCGCCCGGATCACGTCGAGGCGGGCGGCGCGGCGCGCGGGCACCACCGACGCGATCAGCCCCAGGACGATCCCGGCGAGCGCCACCCACGCCATCGTCACGAGCGGGGGGCGGTACTGGACGCCGGGGACCCCCGAGGACAGCCCCTCGAGCAGCGCGCGGCCGAGCAGCGTCCCGACCGCGATCCCGAGCAGGGCCCCGATCAGTCCGATCACGAGCGCCTCGTTGGCGATCTGGCGGCGCACCTGCCACCGGGTCGAGCCGAGCGCCCGCAGCACCCCGATCTCCCGGGTGCGCTCGATCACCGACATCGACAGCGTGTTGACGATCCCGAACAGCGAGGCGAAGATCGCGACGCCGACGATCGCGTAGAAGATCCCGAACTGCTGGTTGATCCGGCTCTCGACGTCGGATTTGAGCTCCTCGTTGGAGAGCACGCTGAGGTTGGGGTAGTCGCGGTCGACGACCCGCTCCACCTTCCGCTCCAGCGCCGGCCGCGCGTCCTCGCTGGTCGCCTTCAGGGCGAGCTCCGAGTCCGCGGTCACCCCGTACACGTCGCGCATCGTGCGCAGCGACATCGCCACGGTCTGGCCTCCGAAGACCACCGTCTGGACCAGCCCCGAGACCTTCGCCCGGCGGGAGCCGGACGGCCCCTGCAGCCGGATCTCGTCGCCGACGTCGAGGTGCTGCTCGTCCGCGTACCCCTTCCCGACGGTCACCCCGCCACGCTCGATCCCGTCGAACGCGTCAGCGCGGGAGGCGCCCTGGATGTCCGTGGTGTCGACGCGCTCGTACTGCCGCGGGTCGAACCCGAAGAGGAGGCCCTGCGCATGGGTCTTGCCGTGCGGGCCGGGCAGCCCGGGCGCGTACACGATCCGCTCCCGGGCAACCACCTCGGCCTCGGGGATCCGGGCGAGCCTGTCCCGCAGCCCCGACGCGATCGTCTGCTGCGGGCCTTCCCCGGGTGCGAACCCGGTCGGCTGCACGGTCAGGTCGCGAGCGAAGCTGCGGTCGAACTCGTCCGAGATCGAGCGCAGGAAGCTGGAGCCGAGGCTGTTCACCGCGACGACGAGCGCCAGTCCGATCATCAGCCCGGTCGCGGTCGCGGCCGTCCGCCCCGGGTCCGAGCGGGCGGAGTCGGCGGCGATCCGGCCTTCGACCGGGGCGACCTTGCGGACCGGCCAAGACAGGACGCCGACCATCGGCGGCACCACGAACGGGGCGAGCAGCGCGATCCCGAAGAAGATCATGATCGTGCCCAGCATCCCGGCCGCCGCGACCAGCGTGGTGGTCTCATCGGCGGCGCCGAGCCAGAACGCGCCGGCCAGCCCGGCGACGATCAGGATGACGCCGAGCACCGCGCGGCGGGCACGGGGGCGGGCCCGCAGCCCCTCGGTCCCGAGCACGGCCCGGATCGGAGACGTGCGCCCGGCCCGGCGCGCCGGGTACAGCGCCCCGAGCAGCGCGGTGCCGATCCCGGTGACGGCGCCCGCGACCAGCGCGACCCAGGTGACCCGCAGGTCGCCGACCGGGAACTCGAGCACCTCCCGCATCAGCCACACGAGCCCGAGCGCGAGCAGCAGCCCCAGCCCCAGCCCGATCACCGCCCCGATCACGCCCACCAGCGCGGCCTCGCGGAGCACCGAGCCGGTCACCATCCGGCGGGTGGCCCCCAGCGTCCGCAGCATCCCGATCTCCCGGATCCGCTGCAGCACCGTCATGTTGAACGAGTTGAAGATCAAGAACCCGCCCACGAACAGCGCCATCGCGGCGAAGAAGTAGAGGATCGCGTTGAACCCCTGGAGCTGGGACTCGATCTCGTTCGATTTCGCCGACGGGGTGAGCACGCGGACCCCCTTCGGGAGCTCGTCGTCGAGCTGGTGACGAACGTCGCCGATCGTGCGCGTGCCCCCTCCGGCGACGACCACGTTGATCTCGTCGTAGGAGCGCGGCTTCTCCATCAGCTCCCGGGCCTGGCCCAGCGCCAACGTCGCGAACCCCTCACCGCCGAAGTCGAGCCCGGTGGAGAACTGGAACAGGCCGACCACCCGCAGACGCGCCAGCCCCGCCGGCGTCGCCAGCCGGACGCGATCGCCCACCTCGAGGTCGTTCGCGTCGGCCCAGCTCTCCTGCAGCATGATCTCGCCGCCGCCGCTCGCCCGGCGGCCCGCGACCGTCTCGGCATCGGTGAGATTGGCGGCGTCGGGGTGCTCCCCCGCGACGTTCAGCTCCGAGCGGGCGCCCTCGGCGGGCCGGCCGAAGCGGTCGACGAGGCTGAACACCGACGTGATCCGGCCCTCTGCCTTCTCGACGTCGTGGGCCGCCCGCACCTTCCGAAGCGCGGAGCGCGGCAGCGAGGTCTGATCCGTGCCCGAGACGACCAGGTCGGTGCGGCCGTAGACGGAGTCGAACAGGTCGGTGAAGGTGCGCTGGATCGTCGCCGCCAGGATCAGGACGCCGACGATCATCCCGACGCCGAGCACGATCCCGGCAGCGGTGGAGAGCGCGCGGAAGCGCCTCGCCCTGACCTGGCGCAGCGCCACCGAGCCGAATGAGCGGATCACTTCAGCGCCGCGAACCGCTCGCTGACCCGCTTCGCCGAGCCGCCCCGAAGCTCGTCCGCGACCACCCCGTCCCGGAGCAGGACCACACGGCCCGCCATCGCGGCGGCGCCCGGGTCGTGCGTGACGATCACGATCGTGTGCCCCTCGGAGCGGTTCAGCTCGCGGAGCAGCGCCAGCACCTCGGCGCTCGAGTTCGAGTCGAGGTTCCCGGTCGGCTCGTCGGCGAGCACCAGCGCCGGCTCCATCAGCAGCGCCCGGGCGATCGAGACACGCTGCTGCTCGCCCCCGGACAGCTCCCCGGGAAGGTGGTCGGCACGGCCCGCCAGCCCGACCCGCTCCAGCAGCGCATCCGCCCGGTCGACGCGGTCGCGCCCCCGCTCCCCCGCGATCAGCGCCGGGAGCAGGACGTTCTCGCGCGCGCTCAGCGCCGGCAGCAGGTTGAAGAACTGGAACACGAACCCGATCCCGTCGCGGCGGAGCAGGGTGAGCTCGCCGTCGCTGAGACCCTCAAAGCGCCGGCGGCCGATCGAGACGGTTCCCGACGTCGGCGTGTCGAGCGCGCCGAGCAGGTGGAGCAGGGTGCTTTTGCCGGAGCCGGAGGGCCCCATGATCGCGACCATCTCCCCCCGGTAGACGGTCAGGTCGACGCCGTCGAGCGCGTGTACCGCGGTCTCCCCCTCGCCATACACCTTCATCAGCCGCCGGGCGCGAATCGCGGCCGGTGCTCGCCGGGACGGCTTGCGCTTCCCGCCCGCTCCGCTCCTGGAGCTCCGCGCGGCGGGGGTCACCGCGGGCCGAGCTCCTCCTTGAGGCGGTCGATAGCCTCGATCGGGGTCGGGTCGACCCCGCGGCGCGCCGCCAGGTGCAGCGAGACGAGATCCCCGAGCATCACCGCCCACAGCATCCGCTCGGTGGCGCTCTCTCCCTCGGTCTCGAGCCGCACCACTGCCTCCGCGCTCGGCTCGATCAGGCGCGCGGTCGCCTCGAACCGGCGCCGCTCGCGCGGGTGCTGGCCGTCGTCCTCGAGGAAGACGGCCGCGAACCGGCCGCGCTCGGGGGCGGTCTCCGACCACCCGACGATCTCGTTGTGGTCGAGCTCGGGCAGCGCCCCCCAGAACGCCGGCAGCTTCGCGTTCTCGTTGATCTCGCACTTCCACCGGTAGGCGACCGCGGTGGTCAACCCGCCTCCGTAGATCACCGGGACCGCCCCGTCGAGCGTCTCGGCGATCTTTGCTGCCCGGTCGGCGAGCGTCTCGCGCTGCGACTCGAGGTGGGCGGCGGAGCTGTCGATCTCGGGCCTGATCGGCGCGGCCGCGCCGCACAGCACGGCGACCTCGACGGTGACGGCGAACATGTACCCGACCGCGGCGCGGGGCTGCAGGCCCGCCGGTAGGCCGATCACCGGGACGCCGTCGCGCCGCGCCGAGGCCGCGAGCTCCCCGTTCGTGGTGGCCACCACGCGGCGGCCGCCGAGCGCCTCCGCCGCCTCGTAGCACGCCAGCGTCTCCTCGGTCTCGCCCGAGTACGAGCAGCACAGGACGGTCCGGTCGGGCGGCGTCCACGACGGCATCCCGTACCCGCGGACTGTGCTGAGCGGCAGCGTCAGCCGGTCGCCGAGCGCTGCGGCGGCCAGATCGCCGCCGATCGCGGAGCCGCCGACGCCGCACACGACCAGCCCGGAGCTCGGCCACTCCTCCATCCCGGCGGAGTCGACCCGCCACAGCGCGTCGCGGAGATGGTCGGGCACCGCCATCACCGCGTCGAGCTGGTTGCCCGAGTCGAGCGCGGACAGGTCCGCCGGCTCGCTCATCCGACCGTGGCGGCGGGCTCTACCCGCTCGCCCGGATCGACCTCGGCGCCCGGCTCGATCCGGGTGCCCTCGCCGACCACGGCGCCGGCGCCGATCACGGCGCCCTCGCCGACCTGCACCCCGGCCGCCAGGATCGCGCCCTCGATCCGCGCATCCGCGCCCACCGCGCATCCGCGGTGCAGGACGGAGCTCTCGATCGCGGCGTCCTCGGCGACCTCGCAGCCGCGGCCGATCACCGCCCGCGGGCCGACCCTGGCGCCCGCGGCGAGCGTCGCGTGCTCCTCGACGAACGCGGGCGCCTCCACCACCGCGCCGGCGGCGGAGGCGCCGTCCGCGACCATCAGCCCGCGATCGCCGAGGCGGTTGCCGAGGTCGGTCTCCACCCGGCGCTCGAGGATGTCCCAGCTCGCCTCCAGGTAGCGCTCCGGCGTACCGATGTCCATCCAGTAGCCCGGGAGCCGCAGCCCGTACAGCCCCTTCCCGACCAGCTTCGGGAACACCTCCCGCTCGATCGAGACCTGTCGGCCCTCGGGGACCAGCTCGAGCACGGAGCGCTCCAGCACGTACGCGCCGGCGTTGATCTCGTCGGAGTCGATCTCGCTCACGTCGGGCTTCTCGAGGAACTCGCGGATCACGCCGTCCGGCTCGCGGCGGACCAGCCCGTACGCCGACGGGTCCTCGACCGGGTACAGCGCCAGGGTCGCCTCGGCGCCGCGCTGCTCGTGCAGCTCGACCAGCGCGGTCAGATCGAGGTCGGTGAGCACGTCTCCGTTCAGGGCGAGGAAGCGCTCGTCCAGGAACGGCTCGGCGAACTTGATCGCCCCCGCGGTGCCGCGCGCATCCGGCTCCTCGACGTAGCGCAGCCGCGGGCCGCCGTAGCCGCCCTCGCCGAGCACGTCGCGGACGCCGGCGGCCAGGAACCCGCACGCCATCACGATGTCGTCGACTCCGTGGCGGGCGAGCCAATCGATCATGTACCGGATGAAGGGCCGGTCGACCAGGGGCACGACCGGCTTCGGGACCGTCAGGGTGAGGGGCCGGAGCCGGGTCCCCTCCCCCCCGACCAGGATCAGCGCCTGCATCAGCGCGTGCCCTGTCCGGCCCTGTCCCCGGCGCCGCCGGCGCGACCGATTCCCTCGTAGGTGAACCCGGCGTCGCGAAGAGCCTCCGGATCGAGGAAGTTCCTCCCGTCGATCACGAGCGGCGTCGCCATCCGCTCCCGCTGCGCCGCCCAGTCGAGCTCCGCGAACTCCGGCCACTCGGTGACCAGCACGGCGGCGTCGGCACCGTCGAGCGCCTCCGCGGCGGTATCGCAGAACTCGACCTCGGGAAGCATCTCGCGAGCCACCTCGGCGGCGATCGGGTCATAGGCGCGCACCTCCGCGCCCTCCCCGCGCAGCCGCGAGGCCAGCACGAGGCTTGACGCCTCCCGCATGTCGTCTGTGTTCGGCTTGAACGCGAGACCGAGCAACGCCACCGTCCTCCCCGCGAGGGAGCCGAGGTGCTTCTCGAGCTTCTTCAGCACCCGCCGCTTCTGCAGCTCGTTCACCTCGATCACGGCCGTGAGCAGCTGGAAGTGGTAGCCCGTGTTCCCTGCAAGCTGCTTCAGCGAGCTGACGTCCTTCGGGAAACATGACCCCCCGTAGCCGATCCCGGCGCGCAGGAACGACGAGCCGATCCGCTTGTCCAGCCCCATCCCGCGCGCCACCTCGCCGACGTCGGCGCCGACCTCCTCCGACACGTTCGCGATCTCGTTGATGAAGGAGATCTTCGTCGCCAGGAACGCGTTCGCGGCGAGCTTGATCATCTCCGCGCTGGCGACATCGGTGCGGACCAGCTCGCCCCCGAGCGGCCCGTAGATGTCCGCGACGGCGTCCGCCGCCCACTCGTCGCCCGGGTCCGCGCCGATCACGACGCGATCGGGGTGCATGAAGTCCTCGATCGCGGTTCCCTCCTTCAGGAACTCCGGGCAGGACACGTAGGCGAGGCCGGGGAGGTCGCGACGAATCGCGTCGCCGGTGCCGGCGGGGACGGTGCTCTTCATCACGAGGGCGTGGCCGCCGTCCTCGCGAAGCTTCGAGACGACCGCCTGCACCCGGGAGAGGTCGGCGTCGCCCGAGTAGGTCGGCGGCGTGTCCACGCACACGAACAGCAGCCGGGCGGCGCCCAGCGCATCGCCGATCTCGGTCGTGAAGGTGAGCCGCTCCCGGTTGCGCTCGAGCAGCTCTGCGATCCCGGGCTCGTGCATCGGCACGTCCCCGCGGCGCAGCGCCTCGACCTTGTCCACGTCGATGTCGACGGCGACCACGGTATGTCCGAGCTCGGCGAAGCAGGTCGCGGTGACCAGCCCGACCCAGCCGGCCCCAACCACTCCGATCGGTTCGCCGCGCCCGTTCACCGGGGCAGGCCGAGCCACGCTCACTTCTTCTTCTTCTTCTTCGGCGGCTCGACCTCGGCCATCGAGTCGGCGATCGCGATCATCTCGTCCTCGTCGAGCGTCTGCACGAGCGTGTTCGAGAGCCAGTAGGCGGCGTCGTCGGTGTGCCACGCGATCGTCCGGAGCCGGTCGCCGTCGTAGAAGAGGTCGTAGGTGCGCCCGCCGATCTCGCGGGTCTCCGAGGGGTTGTCGAGGATCGGCGGGTCGGTCCAGGTGGTGCCCATCAGCCCGTAGTACTCGAGCGGGACCGAGGTGCCCGGGATCGAGAACACCATCTTGTATGCGGTGTGGATGTTGTCGTCCTCGTCGGCGATCTTGTACTCGCGCGACTCGTCCTCGACCACGGTCGATCCGGGGACGAGCTTGGTCGGGTAGAAGACGGGGAACTTCACCTTGGGCGCGTACGCGGCGGCCAGCCCGGAGGCGTCGACGTCGATCAGCGCCGGGGCGACCGGCTTGTGGTCGGCCTTCTTCTTCTCCTGCTTCCTGTCCTTCTTCTTCTTCTTCGACTTCCCGTCCCGTTTGCCCTTGTCGGCTCCGCCGAGGCTGCCCGGCGTGTCCTTGATCCCGAGGAACTGCTGCACGGCGGTCTTGATCTGCGTCGTCGAGGCCGTCACGTACGAGCTCCCGAGCTCGCCCTGGAAGTGGACCTGCTTCACCGGCTTGTGGGCCGACGCCAGGAACAGCTCCAGCACGTCCTTCAGCTCGAACGCGCTGTTGATGTCGGAGGTCGTGTACTTGGTGAAGATGTCGAGCAGCTTGTCGCGGTCGCGGAACAGTCGCGCCGGGCCAATCTTCTGGCGCGCCTCGCGCAGGAAGTCCTGCTGGCGGGCGGAGCGGACGAGGTCGTTGTCGGTGTGGCGGTAGCGCACGTACTGCAGCGCCCGCTCCCCGCACAGGAGCTGGTAGCCGGCCTTGATGTTGATCTCCGAGTAGTAGTCGCTGGTCGCGAGACCCTCGTTCGAGTGGTAGTACTGGCGGTCGACGTCGACGTACACGCAGTCGATCGCGTTGATCGCCTTCTCGAAGCCCGCGAAGTCGACGTTGACGACGTGGTTGATCTGCAGCCCGGTGAGCTGCTTCACCACTTGGGTGGTGAGCTTCGGGCCGCCGTCCGTGTAGGCCTCGTTCAGCTTCCCGACACCGTATCCGGGGATGTTCACGCGGAGGTCGCGGGGCAGCGACAGCAGCGCGATCGCCTCGTTATCGGGGTCGAGCCGGAGCAGCATCGTAGTGTCGGAGCGGCCCTTGTCCTCGATCGCGGGGCGGATGTCGGAGCCCATGATCAGGATCGTCTGCGGCTTGCCGGGGTCGACCGCCTCGAGTTGCTTCTCGACGCCCGGCAGCCCTCCCAGCCCCTTCGCGATCTTCGTGAAGTACAACAGGATCGTCACCGAGGTCGCGGTCGCCATCGCGATCACGACGACCATCGACCCGGCCAGGAACCGCGGCCACAGCCCGGGCTTCGGAGGTCGATCATCCTCGGCGAGCTCATCCTCCGCCGTCAGCGGGGCCTCCCCGGTGGCCTGCGCGACGTGCTCGTGGGTCCCCGTCGCCGACCCGGCCTCGAGCGCCTCCTGCGCCGCCCGCGCGTCGCGCTCCGCCTTCTCGCGGGCCTCCTCCTCGTCGGCGAGCTCGACCACGTCGGCCTCGACGGTCTCCTGCGACAGGACCTCGAGCGAATCGGGACCCTCGTCGGCCTCGGCGTCATCGTCGAGCTCGTCATCGTCGTCGTCGTCGAGGTCCTCCTCCACCTCTTCGTCCTCCTCCTCGTCGACGTCCTCCTCGTCGGCCTGCTCGATCGCCATCTCGTCGGCGACGTCGGCGCCGAAGTCCTCGCCGAACTGCGCCTCGAACTCCTCGGTGAGGCCGTCGCCGGGGCCCTGGCTCCCGCCGTCCTCGCCCGGCTTGTCCTTGCTCTTGTCCTTGTCCTTGTCCGAGCTCACGGCGTTCCCTCGGCCGGGAGCCGCTCTCCGAGCATCGCGGCGAACTCGGTGAGCGCCCGGCGGTAGCTTGCGAGCGACGGAATCGAGACCCACTCCTCCGGACCGTGGTGGCCGCCGCCGGCGGGCCCGAACTCGACGGCCGGGATCCCGGCGCGCAGGAACGAGACCGCGTCTGAGGCGCCGTCGCGGCCGACGCTCAGCGACTCGCCTCCGGTGTGCGGGGCGGCGGCCTCGGAAAGGGTGCGGACGAACACCGAGTCCTGGTCGACGATCGCGGGCGGGCGCACGAACGTCGAGACCACCTCGGCGCCGTCGAGCTCACGGACCTCGTCCAGGATCGCGGAGGGATCTTGCTCGGGTAGGTGACGAATGTCCACGTCGATCACGCAGGTGTCCGGAACCTTGTTGAGCGCATCGCCGCCGAGGATGCGCCCGAGGTTGATCGATGGGCGGTCGAAAAGCTCGGAACTCTGCCGCGCAAAAGGTAGCGACTCGATTGATCGAAACACATCCAGGGCCTTCAGGATCGCGTTCTCGCCGAGCCACGGGGTCGCCCCGTGTGCGGCCCGCCCGCTCACCCTCAGCCGCACCGCCAGCACCCCCTTGGCCTGCACCCCGATGTGCATGTCGGTCGGCTCTCCGGTGATCACGAAGTCGCCGAGGAACCCCTCGCTGACCAACAGCTCCGCGCCGCGCTCGGTCTCCTCCTCCGACTCCTCGTCGGGGACCACGGCAAGACGCACCCGGACCGTGGTCGCCTCGCGGAGGTCGTGCAATGCGAGCAGCATCGCGGCCAGCGCCCCCTTCATGTCGTACGCGCCACGACCCATCAGCCGCTCGCCCTCCACCCGGGGCTCGAACTGGCCCGGGTGCCCGGGGACGACGTCGAGGTGCCCGAGCAGGAGCACCGTCGGCGCGTCGGCCGGTCCCACCTCGGCGACAGTCACCGGCAGCCCCCGGATGTCGAGCTGGCGGGCCTCGATCTCGCGGGCCTCCAGCCATCCCTTCACGAACCCCGCCGCGTGCCGGATCTGCTCCGGCTCGGAGGTGTCGTAGGCGATCAGCTTCTCGGTCAGCGCGCGCTCGTCCACGCGCTCAACCGGCGTACTCGGTCATCGACGGATCGATCAACCGCTCTGGGCGACCTCGAGGAACGCCCGGGCGCGGTCGCGGTCCTGCTCGGCCTGACGGTGAGCCGCGGTCCCCTCCTCCGCCTCGTCCATCCGGTGCACGGCGTCGTCGAGCCGCTGCTGCAGCGACGCCGAATCGAGCTGATCGGGCGGGATCGCCTCGCCGACGAGCACGAGCGCGCGGTTGGCGAACACCTCCAGCCATCCTTCGGCCTGCGCCCAGCGCCTGATCTCGGTGCTCGACATATGCAGGCGCAGATCGGTGGGGACCAGCCGCGCCACGAACGGGACGTGGTTGGCGAGCACGCCGATCTCCCCGACGACCGTACGGGTCGAGAGCTGCACGACGTCGCCGTTGAAGACCTCGCCCTCGGGCGTCACCACCTCGGCGTGGAGCTTGTGCTCGTGCTCCGCCATGCGGACCTATTCCTCCTCGCCGTCCTCGTCCTCGGCGGCCTTCTCGGCCTCCTCCTGGGCGCGCTCGGCCGCCTGCTCGGGGCTCTCCCTCATCCCCCTCCCGTCCTCGACCGCCTGGTCGATCGAGCCCTTCATGTAGAAGGCGCGCTCGGGCAGGTCGTCGTGCTTGCCGTCGACGATCTCCTTGAACCCGCGCACGGTCTCCTCGACCGGGACGTACTCGCCCTCGCGGCCGGTGAACTCCTGCGCGACGAAGAAAGGCTGGGACAGGAAACGCTCGATCTTCCGGGCCCGCGCCACGGTCTGCTTGTCCTCGTCGGAGAGCTCGTCGATCCCGAGGATCGCGATGATGTCCTGCAGCTCCTTGTAGCGCTGCAGCACCTCCTGGACCTGGGTGGCGGTGTCGTAATGCTCCCGGCCGAGGATGTCCGGCTTCAGGATCGTCGACGTCGAGTCGAGCGGGTCGACCGCGGGGTAGATCCCCTTCTCCGAGATCGACCGGGACAGCACCGTGGTCGCGTTCAGGTGGGCGAACACCGACGCCGGCGCAGGATCGGTGATGTCGTCGGCCGGGACGAAGATCGCCTGCACAGAGGTGACCGAGCCGCGCGAGGTCGAGGTGATCCGCTCCTGCAGCTCGCCCATCTCGGTCTCCAGCGTGGGCTGGTAGCCGACCGCGGAGGGCATCCGCCCCAGCAGACCCGACACCTCCGAGCCGGCCTGCACGAACCGGAAGATGTTGTCGATGAACAGGAGCACGTCCTGGCCGCCCGCCTCGCGGAAGTACTCCGCCATCGTCAGGCCCGACAGCCCGACCCGGAGCCGGGCTCCGGGCGGCTCGTTCATCTGGCCGAAGACGAGCATCGTCTTCTCGAGCACCCCGGACTCCTTCATCTCCAGCCACAGGTCGTTGCCCTCGCGGGAGCGCTCACCGACCCCGCAGAACGCCGACAGACCCTGGTGCTCCTCGGCGATGTTCCGGATCAGCTCCTGGATCAGAACGGTCTTGCCGACGCCGGCGCCGCCGAACAGCCCCACCTTGCCGCCCTTCGCGTACGGGGCGAGCAGGTCGATCACCTTGATCCCGGTCTCGAGGATCTCCTGGGTCGGGGTGAGCTCGTCGGCGTCCGGCGCCGAGCGGTGGATCGGCCACCGCTCCCCGGTCTCGATCTCCTCGCCCTCGTCGATCGTCTCGCCGAGCAGGTTGAAGAGGCGGCCGAGCGTCTTCTCCCCCACCGGGACTGTGATCGGGCTGCCCGTGTCGACCACCTTGTCGCCGCGGCGGAGACCGTCCGTCGTGTCCATCGCGATGGTGCGGACGCGGTCGTCGCCGAGGTGCTGCTGCACCTCGCACACGAGCGACGCCTCGGTGCGACCCTCCTGGGGCGGGATGTCGATCCGCAGGGCGTGGAAGATCTCGGGGAGCCTGTCCGGGAAGCCGACGTCGACGACGACCCCACGCACCTCCTCGACGCGTCCGACGTTGCCGGTTCCGTTTCCGTTCTCAGTCAACTTGTCTCCTAATCAAATTCCGCTCGAATCCTCCGCTTTGCGTCCGGTTCGAGCGGGTCTGTGATCACCCCAGCGCCTCGGCGCCGGCGACTACTTCAAGGATCTCCTGCGTGATCTCGGCCTGACGCACGCGGTTCATCTCGAGCGTGAGGTCGTCGATCATCTCCTCGGCGTTCTCCGCCGCGTTTCGCATCGCGGTCATCCGCGCGCCGTGCTCGGAAGCGGTCGACTCGAGCAGGGCACGGAACACCGACAGGTCCACGTACTCCTCGAACAGCTGCGGGAGCAGCTCCTCGGGATCGGGCTCGTACTCCCACTGGGCGCGGGCGTGCGCCTCGGCCAGCTCGGGATCGAGGTCTTCCTCCACCTCGGTCACCCCGGTCCCGAACACCTCGGCCTGCTGCAGCGGCAGCAGCGTCTGGCGCCGCACATACTGGGTCAGCGGCGACACGTACCGGTTGTAGACGAGCTCGACCCGGTCGAGCCGGCCGTCCACGTACGCGGAAGTCAGCTCGCCGGCGATCTCGCGGGCGTTCGCGAACCCGGGGCGGTCGGTGAACCCGACGTAGGAGCTCTCGACGCGCTGGCCGCGGAACCGCATCGTGGAGGCGCCCCGGCGGCCGACGACATAGAAGCCGACGTCGGTCCCCGCGCTCTCCAGCTCGCCCCGCAGCCTGATCCCGGCGCGGACGATGTTGCTGTTGAAGGCCCCGGCCAGCCCGCGGTCGCCGGTGACGAGCAGCACCCCTGTGCTCTGCTCGGGGTCGCGCTCCTCGAGCACCGGGATCCGCGGCAGCCCCTCGGCGGCCTCAGCGACCCGCCGCGCCATCCGCCGGATCGACTGGGCGTAGGGCCGCAGATGCTCGATCCGCTGCTCGGCGCGCCGCAGCCTCGCCGCGGCGACCATCTCCATCGCCCGCGTGATCTTGTGGATGTTCTTGACGCTGGCGATCCGCGTCTTGACGTCCTTCTGCGTCGCCACCTACGCCGGGACCTCCTCGGCGGGGTCCTCAGACGACGCGGGCTGGCCGTCGGTGCGGGCGGGCGCCTCGCGCTCCGACTCGGACGTGATCCGGTCGGACTCGCCGGACTCCAGCGGGTTCCCCTCGGTGTCGAAATCGGGACCGAAGTCGTCGATCATGTCCTTGATCGCGGCGCCGAGCGCCTCCTCGTCATCGTCGGACAGCTCGCCGGTGTCCTCGATCCGCGTCATCAGCTCGCCGTGCTCGGCGTGCACCCGGGTGAGCAGGTCGTCGAGGAACTGCTGCACGCGCTCCACCTTGATCCGGTCGAGGAAGCCGCCCGTGCCCGCGTAGATCGAGACGACCTGCTCGGAGACCGACAGCGGGCTGCGCTCGTTCTGGTTCAGCGCGGTGACGAGCCGCTCGCCGCGGGCGAGGCTGCGCTGGGTCTCGGGGTCGAGCTCGGAGCCGAACTGGGCGAACGCCTCCAGCTCGCGGTACTGGGAGAGGTCGAGGCGGAGCTTTCCGGCGACCCGCTTCATCGCCTTCGTCTGCGCGCTCCCGCCCACCCGCGAGACCGAGATCCCGACGTTGATCGCGGGCCGCACCCCGGACCGGAACAGGTCCGACTCGAGGAAGATCTGGCCGTCGGTGATCGAGATCACGTTCGTGGGGATGTACGCGGAGACGTCCCCGGCCTGGGTCTCGATGATCGGCAGCGCGGTGTGGGAGCCGCCGCCGAGCTCGTCGCTGAGCTTCACCGACCGCTCCAGCAGCCGGGAGTGCAGGTAGAACACGTCGCCCGGGTACGCCTCGCGGCCGGGCGGGCGGCGGAGCAGCAGCGACATCTGCCGGTACGCGGCGGCGTGCTTGGAGAGGTCGTCGTACACGCACAGCGCATGCTTGCCCTTGTAGAGGAAGTGCTCGCCCATCGCGCATCCCGCGTACGGGGCCATGTACTTGATCGGCGCCGCCTCGTCGGCGGCCGCCGCGACGATGATCGTGTTGTCCATCGCGCCCGCCTTCTCCAGCGTCTCCATCAGCTGCACGACGGTGGCCATCCGCTGGCCGATCGCGACGTAGATGCAGACCAGGTCCTTGTCCTTGTTGTTGATGATCGTGTCGAGCGCGATCGCGGTCTTCCCGGTCTGGCGGTCGCCGATGATCAGCTCGCGCTGGCCGCGGCCGATCGGGATCATCGCGTCGATCGCCTTCAGCCCGGTCTGCATCGGCGCCTTCACCGGCTGGCGCTTGACCACGCCGGGGGCCTTGAACTCGGCCGGGCGGGTCTGGTCTGTGTGAACCTCGCCCTTGCCGTCGAGCGGACGACCGAGCGGGTCTACGAGACGGCCGAGGAGCGCGTCGCCGACCGGGATCTCGAGCAGCCTCCCGGTCCGCTTCACGGTGTCGCCCTCGACCACCTCCTCCCAGTTGCCGAACAGCACCGCGCCGACGTTGTCCTGCTCCAGGTTGAGCGCGAGCGCGACGACGTCGTGCGGGAGATCGAGCATCTCCAGCGACATGCAGTTGTCGAGCCCGTGGATGCGCGCGATCCCGTCGCCGACGGAGAGCACCGTTCCGACTTCCGCGAGGTCGGCGGACTCCGCCTCGAGCCCCTCGATCCGATCCCGCAGGATCTTGGTTATCTCGTCCGGCTTGATCTCCATCAGCTCTGCTGCCTCCTAGGCTCCGTCGTGGTTCGTCGAAGTACTTCCCGGTCGCGGCGGCTATGCGGCCTGCGCGACCTCCTTCCGCAACCGCTCCAGGCGGTTCCGGATGCTCGCGTCGAGCACCATGTTGCCGACCTGCAGGACCAGCCCGCCGAGGGTGTCCTCGTCGACCCTGGCCCGGACCTCGACCTCGCGGTCGGTCTGCTTTGCGATCGCGTCGCCGACCCGCCGCACGACCTCCGGGTCGAGCTCGACCGCGCTGGTCAGGGTCACCTCGAGCCGCTTGTTCTCCTCCGCCCACATCTCGTCGAACCGGCGGCGGACCCGGAAGATCACCGGCATCCGGTGCTTCTCGACCAGCAGCTCGAGGAAGTTGACCAGCTCCGGCTCCGCGCCGGTGATCGCGCGCTTGATCCCGTCCTGCTTGTCGACCGTGGAGACGTAGGGGCTGAAGAAGAACACCTGCAGGTCCCGAGTCGTCTCGATCGCGTCGACGACCTCGCCGAGCTGCTCGTGGACCGAGTCGAGCTTGCCCTTGTCCTGGGCGGCCTCGAACAGGGCGTCGGCATATACGCGCGCGATTTCCTCCACTAGCTGCGCTCCTCCGCGACGAGCGCCGAGAAGTCCGTGTCGGCCAGGGCCTCCTGGATCAGGCGCTCGTGGTCCTGGGCGTCCAGCGACTTTCGCGTCACCTTCTCGGTTGCGGTCAGGGTCAGGTCGGCGACCTCCTTGCGGATCTGCTCCAGGGAGCGCCGGGTCTCGACCTCGATGTCCTTGCGCGCCGCGGCGACCAGCTCCTCGCGCCGGGCACTCCCGTCCGCCTCCGCCTGGCTCTTCACCGTGTCGGCTGCCTTCCGGGCTCGGGCGACGATGTCGTCCGCCTGCTGGCGCGCCTCGGTGAGGCGCTTGCGGTACTCGTCGAGGAGCTCGTCGGCCTCCTTGCGCTGGCGCTCGGCCGCCTCGACGCTCTCCCGGATCTTCGCCGCCCGCTCGTCGAGCGCCTGCCCGATCCGCGGGAACGCGAGCCGGCTCAGGATCACCAGCGTGATCCCGAACGCGATCAGCGTCCAGATCATCAGCCCGATGTTCGGGGTGACGAGGAAGTCGCCCTCGGAGCCACCGCCCCCGCCGGACCCGGCGGCGATCGGGATCAGTATGTCCAGCCGCTCCGTCAAGCGATGAAGAACGCCACCAGCGACATCATCAGGGCGTAGAAGACGATCGCCTCGGTGAGCGCGAACCCGAGCCACATGATGCTCTGGATCTCGCCGCGCATCTCCGGCTGGCGGGTGACCGACTCGATCGTCTTGCCGAAGATGTAGCCGACGCCGATCCCGGGGCCGATCGCCCCGAACCCGGTGCCGAGTCCGAGCGCGAGCGCCTTCGCGGCGTCGAGCCCTGCTGTGTCGGCGGATGCCTGTGCGATGGGAACGATCACGTCCATTTCGGGGCAGGACCTCCTTGGGTCAGTGCTCGTCGGCGACGGCGCCGCCGAGGTAGATCGCGGACAGAATCGCAAAGATGAACGCCTGCAGGGAGGCGACCAGGCCGACCTCGAAGATGTAGAAGGCGACGGCGATCGGCAGCGTCGCGACGCCGATGTAGGCGAGCCCGAGCAGCACGGCCATCCCGCCGCCCATGATCAGGATCAGCAGGTGGCCGGCGAGCATGTTGGCGAAAAGCCGGGCGCTGAGCGAGATCAGGCGGACGAACTGCGAGAGCGCCTCGATCATGAAGATCGGGATCGCGACGATCCCGGTGATCCCGGCGGGGACCCAGCTCTTCAGGTAGCCGAACACGCCCTTCTTGCGGACCCCCTCGATGTGGTAGCTGAACCACACAACCAGGGTGAGCACGAGCGGGACCGAGATGTTGGCTGTCGCGGCGTACAGCGCGAACGAGGGGACGGCGACGCCGAAGATGTCCACCGTCTCCTCGCTGTTTATCGGTAGCGGGACGAACCCGATGATGTTCGAGAACCAGATGAAGAAGAACGTGGTCGCGATGAACGCGAACCACCGCCCGGCGAGCTTCGGGTCGCCGATGTTGTCGCGCGTCATCGTGTTCGCGGTCAGGTCGTAGGCGGCCTCGACCGCCGTCTGAACCCGGTTCGGCTTCGTCGCCATCCGGTTCGCGACCCACACCATCGCGAAGCACGTGGCGCCGCACGCGAGGAACAGGTACAGCACCGCCTTGTTGATCGACAGGTCGATGCCGCCGAGGTGGATCGAGATCCAGGGGTCGAGCTTGAACTCGTCCTGCGGCTTGTAGGCGTTGTTCTCCTGGCCGCTGGCGCCGAAGATCACAACCAGCGCGACCATCAGCCCGAAGTAGGCCGCGAGCGCGATCCCGACCTTGGCCAGCGGGCCGAGGCCGCCGCCCTTGGAGGCGGGCGGACCCTGCTGGGCAACCGTCGCCGCCTCCATCAGCTCGTCTCCTGGCCGCTGGCGCCGTGCTCGATCAGGCGGCCCGCGAAGTAGACGGTGAAGAGCGCCAGGAGCAGCACCACCGCCGACAGCCCGACCGCGTCGCCGGCGAGGATCCCGATCACGAGCACGGCCGCAGCCGCGAGCCACCCGCGGGCAATCGCGCCGCCGGCCGTGTAGCCGACCACCCGGCGCGGGTCGTCGGAGGCGCGCACGCGAGACTCGAAGTACAGCTGCAGCGCCCGCTGCGCGAGCCACACCCCCGCCCCCAGCGCCCACCCGGCGAGCGGAAGCCCGGCGAGCAGGAACACCGGGAGCGCGACGGCGAGCGCGATCAGGTCGAGGTGACGGACGGGGCTCATCTCAGATATCCCGGAAGCGGCTATAGACAAGCCAGAAGCCGACGGCGAGCCCGACCGCGCCACCGAGGATCGCCAGCAGCGCCGGCGCCCCGACGAGCGCGCCCGCGCCAAGCCCCACGACCGCACACAGCACGATCGATCCGACCAGGATCGTGCCGGCGGCGCCGGCTTGCCGGCCAGGGGTATCGGTCACAGGGGTTTTCCAAGTCGGGGCTGGCGATGGAGTACGTAGCGGAGCGGCCGGAGACAGCGACGCCCGCGGCGATCGCGGCACCGGACCCTGGGTCGAATATATCTGACTCGGCGCGCTTTGCGCCGGTCTAGCCTTCGCCGGCGGGGCCGGCCGCGTGATCCGGCTCCGCGGCCGCGAACTCCCCGGTCTCGAGCTCGCGGGCTACGGCGTCGTCGACCTCGTCGTCGGCGGGCGGCGGCGCTCCTGCGGTCTGGCGCAGGCCGACGAGCTGGTGGAGGCGGAAGCGGCGCAGCTTCAGGATCTCGAGCACGAGCACGAGGTAGACGCTGGCGGCGAGCGCCAGCACGCCGCAGCCGATCATCACCGCCGTCCAGGCGGCGTCGAAGTTGCCGCGATCGTCGCTGTAGGGGACGAACCGCAGCGCCAGCGCCAGCCCCGCCATCACCAGCGCCCACCCGTACAGGTAGGCGAGCGTGCGGCGCTGGGAGAACCCGATGTTCGCCATCCGGTGGTGGAAGTGCCACCGGTCGCCCTGGTAGATCGGGCGCCGGTACTTGAGCCGCTTCGCGACCACGAATCCGGAGTCGAGGATCGGGACCGCGAGCACGATCAGCGGGAAGAACAGGGAGACGACCGCGTTCGTCTTCAGCGCTCCCTCGACGGCGATCGCTCCGAGCATGTAGCCGAGCAGGTTGGAGCCGGTGTCGCCCATGAACGAGGACGCCGGCGGGAAGCCGTGGCGGAGGAAGCCGAGCGATGCGCCCGCGGTCAGCGCCGCCAGCACCCCGGCGGCGTTCCGATCCAGCGACAGCGCGATGATCGCCATCGTCGTCGCCGCGATCACGCACACGCCCGCGGCGAGGCCGTCGACCCCGTCGATGAAGTTGATCACGTTCACGACCGCGACGATCCCGAGCACGGTCAGGATCGTCCCCAGGTCGACCTGGCCGATCAGGGGCAGGTTGAACAGGTCGACGCCGCCGGGGTGGAGCCCGCCCAGGAACGGGACCGTGAAGGAACGCACCTTCACCCCCTCGGCGACCGGGATCAGCGCCGCCACGATCTGCCCGGCCAGCTTCCACCCCGGGGCGAGATCGAAGACGTCGTCGAGCACCCCGACGGCTGCGATGAAGGCCGCACCGGCGAGGATCGCCTGCGTCTGGTCGTTCCAGGGCAGCCAGTCGAACGCGAGCGCGCCCCCGAGCCCGGCCCCCAGCACCCCGCCCAGGATCGCCAGGCCTCCGAGCTTCGGCGTGGGAACGCTGTGCAGGCTGCGCTCGATCGGGACGTCGATCGCGTGGATCCGTCCCGCGAGCCGCTCGGTGAGCGGGACCAGCGCCCAGGCCAGAACCGCCGCTACGAGGAATGCGTATAGCGCGTCGATCGTCTGGGGCATGTGGTGACGAGGGGACGCGCGCGTGCGCGGTTGCCCGGGGATCCGATGCCGATGGCGGCGAGACTACTCCACGGCGCCGAGCACACCGGAGACGAGCAGGTCGGGATCGCGCGGATGGCGCGGTCCCGGGTCCCGCTCGCGCTTGCGGAGCTGCAGATCGTCAGGCCGGGCGAGCGGGCGGAGCAGCCCCTCGGCGAGCAGCCGCTCGTCGACCGCCCCCATCCGCCCGGTGAAGATCGTGTATACGGGAACGCCGAGCGCGACGGCCTCGCGGTTCATCGTCCCGCCGGCGCCGACGACGACGTCGGACTGGGCGATCAGGCTCTGCGCGTCGATCTCGCGATCGGGGACGATCAGGGAGGCGTCAGCGCGAGCGCGAATCGCCGCCGCCTGCGCCCCGGTTCGGGCGACGACCACCGCGACCACCTCGGGCGCCGCGGCCAGGCGGTCGATAACCCCTGCATACAGTGGGTTTTCGGCATGGTAGGCCGAGGTATCGGGCGGCGGCCGGACGGTCACAAGGACCCGGCCCCGGTCGATCCCGAGCGCGTCGAGCACGGCGGGGTCGGGCGAGAACTCGGCCAGGTAGTAGTCCTCCTTCAGGCCCGGGTACCGGAACAGCTTCCGCTCCGACGCCCCGGCCCGTCGCATCCGCTCGACCGGGATCGCGTCGGGAACGATCACCCGCCGCGCCGCGCGCCAGCTCACCTGCCGCTGCAGGCCGGCGAACTCGTAGTCCTGCATCTGCACCGACGGGATCCGCAGGCCCGCTGACACCACGGCGAGGTCGACCGAGCCGTGCGCGAGCGCCAGGTCGAAGCGGCGTCGCCGAGCCCACCGCGCCAGGCCGCCGCTGCGCTGCACGACCGCCGCCCCCTTCGCGAGGGTGCCTCCGTCGGCGTGGCGGCCGATCGAGGTGTAGGGAAGCCCGAGCCGCTCCAGCACGCCGAGCGTCTGGCCATACTCGCGAGCGGTGATGTTCACATCGTTTCCAGCGGCGCGGAGTCGCTCAACGATCGGTCGCAGCACCAGCGGGTGCGCCGCCGCCGTGCAATCGACCCAGACTCTCAATTCCGCTCGAATCCTCCGCTTCGCGTCCGGTTCGAGCGGGCTGCCGTTACACCGGAGTCGCGGCGAGATCCGGGTACAGCGGATAGCGGTCCATCAGCGCCCGGGTGCGCTCCAGCAGGGCCTCGCGCTGATCGGCGAAGCGGTCCGAGAGCGCCGCGCAAACGACCTGGGCGATCTCGCGCAGGTCGTCCTCGAGGAGGCCGCGGGTGGTCAGCGCCGGGGTCCCGATCCGGAGGCCGGACGGGTTCATCGGGGGGCGCTCGTCGAACGGGATCGCGTTCCGGTTGACGGTGATCCCGACCTGCTCCAGCCGCGTCTCGGCGGTCTTCCCGTCGAGACCGGTCGGGGTGAGGTCGACGAGCACGAGGTGCACGTCGGTGCCGCCCGTCAGCACGGGGACGCCGCCCGCCTGCAGCTCCTCGCCGAAGGCCTTCGCGTTCGCGATCGTCTGGCGCTGGCGCTCCCGGAACCCGTCGGTCGCCGCGATCCCGAGCGCGACGGCCTTCGCGGCGATCACGTGCATCAGCGGGCCGCCCTGCTGGCCCGGGAAGACGGCGCGGTTGACGTCGGCGGCCAGCTCCTCGCGGCACAGGATCATCCCGCTGCGCGGCCCGCACAGGGTCTTGTGGATCGTGGTCGAGACGACGTCGGCATGCTCGACCGGGTTCGGGTGCTCTCCCGCGGCGACCAGGCCGGCGAAATGGGCCATGTCGACGAACAGCCGCGCCCCGACCGCATCCGCGATCGAGCGGAAGGCGGCGAAGTCGAGGTGGCGCGGGTACGCCGACCACCCGGCCACGATCACCTTCGGCCGGTGCTCGTGCGCGAGCCGCTCCACCTCGTCCATGTCGACGATCCCGTCCTCGCGGCGGACGTGGTAGGCGACGACCTCGTAGAGCTTCCCCGACACGTTCAGCTTCATCCCGTGGGTGAGATGCCCGCCGTGATCCAAGGCCAGCCCCATGATCGTGTCGCCGGGATCGAGCAGCGCCATGTACACGGCGTTGTTGGCCTGGGCGCCGGCGTGCGGCTGCACGTTCGCGTGCTCGGCGCCGAACAGCGCCCTGGCCCGGTCGATCGCGAGCTGCTCGGCGACGTCGACCTCCTCGCAGCCGCCGTAGTAGCGCTTTCCGGGATACCCCTCCGCGTACTTGTTGGTGAGCACCGAACCGGCGGCCTCGAGCACCGCCTGGGGGACGAAGTTCTCGGAGGCGATCATCTCGAGCGTGCCCTGCTGGCGGGCGAGCTCGCGGTTGAGCACCTCGGCGATCGCCGGATCGACCTCGGAAAGAGGCGCGTCGTGCAGATCCTGGACGCCGTCGGCCATCGCCGCCGACGATACCAGCGGAATCACATGCGACCGGCGCGTGCCAGGGCTCGCTCCACCTCGGCCGCCGGCATCGCTCCTTCGCGGAGGATGCTCCACCCCCCGCCGGGGTCGATCGTGGTCAGATCGACGACGGTGGAGGCAGTCCCGCCGAGCTCACCGCCGTCGATCGCGAGCTCGACGCCGGCGAGGATCCGCGGGTCGATCTCCTCGAACCGGTGCGGCGCGGGCTCGCCGCTGAGGTTGGCGCTGGTCTGAAACAGGGCGGACGCCGCGCCGGCGAGCGGGCCCTCGATCAGCCGCAGGCCGAGACGCGCAGGGTCCTCGCGGCAGGCGAGCGGGTAGCGCTGCTCGGAGTTGTGGACGACGAGCGTCACCGGACCTGGGAGGAGCGCGCCGAGCGCGTCCCGGGCGGCCGGGCCGAGCGTCGCTACCAGCTCACGCATCGCCAGCGGCGAGAAGAACATCACCGCAGAGGGCTTGCGGTCGTCGCGCCCCTTGAGCGCGTGGATCCGCTCGATCGCGGCGCCATCGAGCGGGTCGCACCCGAGCCCGTAGACCGTGTCGGTCGGGAACACGACCACCCCGCCCGCCTGCACGGTCCGATCCAGCGCCGAGCGCACCGTCACGGCGCCGTCCGCCGCCACGCTCACCGTCTGCACGTCACCACCCGCTCGATCCCGGCGAGGTCGCGGCGGGCCTCGACCCCGTCGAACCCGGCCGCTCGCGCGATCGCCTCGACGTCAGCCGCCTGGCCGGCCCCGACCTCGAGCGCGAGCACGCCCGGGCCAGCGTTCGCGACGACGGTCTCGATCGCCTCGAGGCCGCTCGACCCGGCGACCAGCGCCTCCCGCGGCTCGTGCTCGGCGATCTCCGGTGCGAGCCGCTCCCACTCGCGCTCGCGCACGTAGGGCAGGTTTGCGACGGTGAGGTCGTACGCCGCTCCCTCCGGCACCGACCCGCGCTCGAACCGGACGGCGTCGGCAAGTCCGAGCCGGGCGGCGTTGGCGCGCGCCACGTCGAGCGCCGGTCCGAAGATGTCGGTCGCGGTGACGCGGACCCCGGGGAGCTCGTCCGCTATCGCGAGCGCGACCGCGCCCGAACCGGTGCCGACGTCGAGCACGGTCCGGGGAAGAAGCTCGACCGCGACCTCGACGAGCAGCTCCGTCTCCGGCCGCGGGATCAGCACGCGGGGGTCCACCTCCAGCTCGATCCGTCGGAACGCCTTCCGCCCCAGGATGTACGCGACCGGCTCGCGGCGAATGCGGCGCCGCACCATCGCCCCGAAGGCCCGCGCGGCGGCCGGCTCGACGCCGGCGCCGGGGTCGGCGGCGAGCGCGGCGCGGTCGCGCCCGGTGGCGGCGGCGAGCAGCAGCTCGGCGTCGAGTCGCGCGTCCTCGACGCCCGCCGCGACGAGCCCATCCCGCGCCGCGGCGAGCGCATCCCGGGTCGTCGCCGAGGCGGTCGCGGCGCTCATCGCGGCGGCAGCCCGGCGGCCTCGCGCGCGTCGTCCTCATCCTCGAGGATCACGCACCGAAACGGCTTCCCGTCTCGGAGCTCCCACACGTTGAACCAGTCCTGGACCAGCTCGACCCCGCTGGAGCGCCCCCGGCCCTCGTACCGAACCCGGGTCAGCACCCGGTCACCGGCATCGACAGCCTCGGTGATCCGGAACTTGAACCCCGGCTCGAAGCCCGACGCCCACAGCGCGATCCCGCGCCCGAACCCCTCGCGCCCCACCCAGCTCCCGCCCCCCGGCATCTCCGGCGCCTGGTGGAGCTCGGCCTCCGGGTGCAGCATCGCCTGAGCGCGGTCGTACTCGCCGTCGTTGAAGGCCTCGTACATCGCCACGATCGCCTCGACGTCTGATTCGGACACCGCGCGCCTCAGGCCTCGGCCGCCTGCGCCTCGAGCCGGCGGCGGCGCTCCTCCTCGGCGAGCGCGTCGGTGAACTCCCGCAGCTCGCCGTCCAGCACCCCGTCGAGGTTGTGCGAGGTGTGCTTCACGCGGTGGTCGGTGACCCGGCCCTGGGGAAAGTTGTAGGTGCGGATCTTCTCGGAGCGCTCACCGGTCCCGACCTGGGCGCGGCGCTCGGACTCGATCTCGGCGCGCTGCTCCTCCAGGGCGCGCTCATAGATGCGGGCCCGCAGCACCCGCATCGCCTTCTGACGGTTCTGGAGCTGGGACTTCTCGTCCTGCATCGAGACCACGATCCCGCTCGGCAGGTGGGTGATCCGGACCGCCGAGTCGGTCGTGTTCACCGACTGGCCGCCGGGACCGGAGCTCCGGTACACGTCGACCTGGAGGTCCTCGTCGGCGACGTCGACCTCGACGTCCTCGGCCTCGGGGAGCACCGCGACAGTCGCGGTCGAGGTGTGGATCCGGCCCTGGGACTCGGTCTTCGGTACCCGCTGCACGCGGTGGGTGCCGCCCTCGTACTTGAACACCGAGTAGGCGCCGTCGCCCTTGATCGCGAACGTCACCTCCTTGAACCCGCCCACGTCCGCCGGTGAGCTCGACAGCACCTCGGTGGAGAACCCGCGCTGCTCCGCGTAGCGGGTCAGCATCTTGAACAGGTCGCCCGCGAACAGGGCCGCCTCGTCGCCGCCGGTCCCGGCGCGGATCTCGACGATCACGTTCTTGTCGTCGTTCGGGTCGCGCTCCACCATCGCGAGCCGGATCCGCTCCTCGAGCCGGTCCAGCTCAGCGGGCGCCTCGTCGACCACCTTGCGAAGCTCGGGGTCGTCACCGCCCTCGTCGAGCAGCTCGCGCGCCCCCTCCAGGTCGTCGGTCAGCCTCCGGTGCTCGGCAGCGAGCTCGTGCGCGGGCTGCAGCTCGCGGTACTCGCGGCCAACCTCGGCGTAGCGGTCGCGGTCACCGATCACCTCCGGATCGGACATCTGCCGCTCCAGCTCCGCGAAGCGGCCCTCGATCTGCTCGACGAGCCCCTCGATCACACCCTGATTGTGACCGCTCGGCCCGTGCAGGCCCCGCGGAGCGACGCAGCGCTCAGGCGGCTACGCGACGATCTCGACGTCGGCTTCCCGCGCCTCGCCTGGCGTCTCGACCGCAAGCACGGCCTCGAGGGAGCGAATCGCGACCTCGAGCTGGTCGCGGTCGGGCTCCCGGGTGGTGAGGTTCTGGAGCATCAGCCCCGGCCACATCACGGCTCGCACCCAGCGCTTGCGCCGGTGCTTGCCGGCCCACTTGATCACCTCGTAGGAGAGCCCGGCGATCAGCGGGATCCCGAGGATCCGGGAGAGGAGCAGCCAGTACCACGCCGGAAGCCCGATCGGCGCGAACACGAAGATCGCGAGCACCATCACGATCAGCAGGAAGCTTGTCCCGCAGCGCGGATGGAGGCGCGAGAAGCGGGCGGCGTTCTCGGGAGTGAGCTGCTCACCGGCCTCGAAGCATGAGATCGTCTTGTGCTCGGCGCCGTGGTACTCGAACACGCGCCGGAGGTCGGGGAGCCGGCTGATCACGGCGATGTACCCGATGAAGATCGCCGTCCGCAGCACTCCCTCCACGAGCCAGAACAGGAGCGCGGAGCCAAGCTGGTCCTTGATCAGGCTGGTCGCTCCGACCGGGATCACGAAGAACAGCCCGACGGCGAGCGCCAGCGAGAACGCGATCGTCAACCCCCAGGTGATGCCGCCGATCGGCTCCGGCTCCTCCCCGTCCTCCTCCGTCAGCTGCGCGTTCGCGGAGATCCCGAGCGCCCGGAAGCCGATCTTCAGCGACTCGGCGAGCGCAACGACGCCGCGGATCACCGGGAGGCGGAGGATGCGATGGCGCTTCGCCCAGGAGACGAGCGGCTCCGAGGTGACCTCGATCTCGCCCTCCGGCTTTCGGACCGCTACGGCCCAGGTGGAGACGCCGCGCATCATCACTCCCTCGAGCACCGCCTGGCCCCCGATCGGCGCGTCATGATCGGCGACCGGCATCCCGTCCGGCATCGGCTCCAGCTCCGTGCCGGTCCGCGGCGGGCCGCCATTCGGGCCGGGGGAGTTCATCGGCGGCGCCTAGCCCTTGGCGCGGCGGGCGGCGCGTCGCCGGAACCGCTCCACGCGACCGCCGGTGTCGACCAGCTTCTGCTTGCCGGTGTAGAAGGGATGGCAGGCGGAGCACAGCTCCACGTGGAGCTCCGGCTTGGTCGAGCGGGTGTAGAACTCGTTCCCGCACGAGCAGCGCACGTGCGACATCACGTACTCGGGGTGGATCTCGGTCTTCATGCGATCGATTCTAGTGGGCCGCCGTCAGGCGTTCGCCTGGGACAGCAGGAACAGGCCGAGGCACGTGAAGCAGATCATCACCGCGAGCATCCAGTACTGGGAGCGCGTCGCCGCGCGCAGGTCGCGGTACGTCGCCAGGGCGCGGTCGTGCGCAAGGACGAGTCCGGTGACGTGCCCGATCACGAGCGCCGCGACCTGCACGTACCAGACGCCGCTGGCGCTGATCAGCCCGTAGTCGATGCCCGCGCCGGCCGTGCCGAAGTAGTCCGCGCCGTGGCCGAGCGGGTCCGAGAGCAGATAGCCGAACTGCGCCTGCTCCTGGAAGATGAACAGGCTGAAGTAGTGCGCGACCAGGTAGGCGAGCGCGATCGGGATCAGGGTGTGAGCGAACGCACGCCGGAGCCGTTCCGCCGACGGGGAGCCCGGCACGGTCCGCATCCCCCAAATCCCAAGCGCGAACAGCAGCGACACCACGAGCAGGGTGAGCGCCAGGAAGAGCGTCTCGGTGATCCGCAGTGCGCCTGCGTACCCGAGCCCGAGCTCGGTGAACCGGTCGAAAACGCTCTTGATCGGGTCGGCGAGCGCGCCCTCCTGGGCGCCGTCGAAGCTCGTCCCGCCGATCGCGACCAGGACGACCGCGAGCGATCCCGGGATCTGCGTCCATCGGCCCGCGCCGGATAGGAAGCGGCGGCGTCCGACCAGATCGCCGCGCCGCTCGAAGATCGACAGCCGCGAGAACATCCCGAAGTAGACCGAGAACGTCTCGCCCCGCTCGACCCAGCGCTCGGTCCCGAACGCGGACATCATGAACAGGGTGAACGCGGAGTAGGCGATCGTCGCCAACGCGACGTCGCGCGGTGCCACCCCACCCGTCTCGCTGGCGGCCGCGAACACGAGCTCCAGCCACAGGAACCCAACCAGGCCCGCCGCGGCGGGCCACCGCCCCAGGCGCTCCGGATAGGGGAGCGGCTCCGGTCGGGGGCGCCGCGCGATCAGCTCGTACGCGCCCCCGACGACACGGGCAATCGCGCGCCACGGATTGAGCGCGCGGAAGACGTCCCCGAGCAGGACGCTGACCAGCACCAGCCCGAGCCAGAAGGTGACAAACACGAACGTGAGCGAGAAGTTCGCGTTCGGCTGCTCGGTCCCGGCCAGCCCGGACCACACGACGACGCCGAGCAGGAAGACGCCGATCGCGCCCGCGGCGACCTCCGTGACGCGGCTCACCGTCAGCCGCGAAACCCAGCTCGGCAGCGGCCGCCACTGCTCGTCCTCGAGCCGCGCGGTTCGCCACAGCATCGCCAGCGCCGCGAACGAGACGATCAGGACGACCGACGCCCCCCATGCGAACAGCCACGCCGGGATCGGCAGGTCCTTGCGCCCGACGAGGGCGTGGGCATCGGCGACGGCGGGGACGAGGAGCGGCGCCGCCAGCGCCGCTCCCGTTCCCGCCGCGACCCCACGCCGGAAGCGTCCAGCCGCCATCGCTAGCTCGGCTCCACCGTGAGCTCGGCGATCTGGGTCGCCGTCTCCTCGAGCTCCACCTCGAAGCCGCCCTCGATGTCGGCGACGAAGTCGAACTTCGCGTCCTTGCCCGGCGCGACGTCCTTCATGATGTCGTAGCCGTGCACGTGGACCTCCGCGGGGGCGTCGGCCTGGACCTGGAGCCGGACCCGGTCGCCCACCACGTAGTTGAGGTCGTGGACGCCGCCGACCGGCTCGCCGCCCTTGACTACGATCGTCGCCGGCTTCTCGGGGTTCGGCTTTCCGGCCTGATCCGTGGTCGCGGTTGCCGTGGCCGCGGCGCTGTCGTCGCCGCCGCCGTCGTTGCGGAGGACGACGAACAGGACGACCGCCACGACCACGAGCCCGACGGCAATCACGCCGCCGATCGCTCTCGACTGCATTTCTTCCTCCTTTTTGTGCCTGCGGTTAGCTCGAGCTAGCCGAGGCAGAGCGGAGGCGCCCGAGCACCGATCGCGCCGGGCAGGGTCGCCAGGCTCGGCGCAAGGCGGTCGATCGGACGAGGTCGCGAGCGGGCCGGGCCGGGCCGGCGCGCGTGCCCGGGAGCCGCGATCCGGCGCTCGGCGCGCTCGAGCCCGCGCACCGCGGTCAGCGCCCCCCATCCGGCGGCCAGGGCCAGCGGGATCGCGACGAAGCCGCCGTTGGCGAGGACCGCGGCGAGTCCGGCTGGATGGCCGGCGAACAGGATGCCCTCTAGCACCTCCTGCGTCCCGAACGCGACCAGGATCGCGCCGGCGTACAGCAGCGCTGTGACCGCCGGCGCGCGGTGCGCTGTCGGCGACCGAACGCCGGCGAGCCCGCAGGCGACCGTCCCGACCACGGTGAGGCCGGAGAGCAGCGCCAGCACCGGGAGCAGCGCGTCCAGATAGGCGTGACCCTGGGCGTGCAGAGCCTCGGAGGCGCCGCCCCCGTACGCGACGACGTAGCGAAGCTGGTGGACGACGATCGCGCCGACGGCGATCGCCGTCGCCGACCGCAGCGTCGCGACGATCCCTCGCGCCCGGCTCACGGACGGCAGTCTAGACGGGGCGCGCTCCCCCGCACCTCACGGATACACCTGCTTGCCGGTGTCGGCGTCGATCACGCTGATCGCGTCGGCCGGGCATGCCTTGGCGGCCTCCAGAACGAGGTCGTCCGCGCCCTCGCCGACGACCTGGGCGACCTCGTCCACCGCGAACACTCCAGGTGCCGCGGCGGTGCAGTCGCCGTATCCAAGGCAGTGCGCTTCGTCAACCTGTGGCAGGTACCTCATCGCTCCTCACCTCCTTCAGGCTTCCAGCGTCCCCGGAAGGGGCGCCGCGGGACGCGGCGTCGGCGCCGCGGGACGCGGCGGCGACGCCCGTCCGGGCAGATACCGGTAGGTGGCGAGGAAGACGACCGGAAGCGCGGTTGCGGCGAGGATGCCGAGCAGCCACACCGCACCGGCGTCGGTGCCCGAACCGAGCGTGTGTGCGATCCCGAGCACGTACACGAGCAGGGTCCACCGGTGCAGCCACCTCCACACCGAGGTCCCGATCCACCGCCGCACGTAGAAGCTCAGCCCTAGGATCGCAGCCAGCCAGCCGCCGATCACTCCGAGGCCCGTCCACACCGGCTGGCCGTGCATCGCGAAGGGAAGCGCGATCTCGGCCAGGCTCGGATGCAGGTAGGAGTCGCCCAGCAGAAGCAGCCCGTGTGCCGCGATCGCGCCGAGCGAGCTGAGCGCGAGCGCCTCGTGCAGCGCCTTCATCCGAGCCGGCATCCCCGGCGTCCGCACCAGCCTGCTTGACATCGCCAGCCCGATCCCGACGGAGACGGAGACGAGCAGCATCGCGACGATCCCGGAGGCGCGACTGCCGAGCCAGAACAGATGCTGGGTCGGATCCGTGTAGCCGTTCACGCCGCGCTCCCGATCAGCTCAGGGCGCTGCTCGCCGACCCCGCCGAGGACCTCCACCGTGCCGTCGTCGAGGATCAGCACCCCGCCGCCCTCGCGCAGGATCCCGCGCCCGCCATCCGGGCCGAGCAGGACGGCAGTCTTCGCGAGCGCCTCCGCGCGCAGCGCGGTGTCGGCGATCGCGGTCGCCTGGATCACGCCGGTCCACGCGGGCTTGCCGGTGGCCGGATCGAGCAAGTGATGCGAGAACCCGCCGTCCTGACGCCAGATCCGAGTCTTGAGGCCGCTGGTGGCCACCGCGCCCGCCTCGAGCCCGAAGCCCACTGCCGGCTCGCGGCGGAGCGGGTGCTCCACCTCGACCAGCCGCTCGGCCGGCATCGTGCCGCCGATCCGAAGGTCTCCGCCGGCGTCCACCACGTGCATCTCGTAGCCGTCAAGGCGAGCGGACGCCAGATCCGCGGCCAGGCCCTTCCCGGTCCCGCCCGTGTCGAGTCGCAGCCCCGGGGGGCGCGTGACGACCGACTGCTTTAGGTCCACGCTGACGTCCCGCCACCCGCGGTCGGGATGGGGGGCGGCGGGCGCGCGCTCGGGCGCCGCCGCAAGCGCCTCGCGCAGCGGCGCGGGTCGGAGGCCGACGCGAGAACGCGCGTAGCCGGATCGCTCGAGCTCGCCGACCAGCGTGGGGTCGACCAGGCCGCCCGTCTGCTCGGCGGCGGCGACGCCGGCCCTCACGGCAGCGGCGAGGACCGAGGAGACCGGTACCTCGTCGCGGGGATCCGCGTTCAGGCGGCACAGCTCGCTGTCAGGGTCGAAGCGCGTCAGCTTGCGATGCAGGAGGCGCAGGAAGACCTCGGCCTGGACCGCGGCGAGCTCGGCGGGAGGCAGGTCCGCCCGCGCCGGTGCTCCGATCAGCAGCCGCACGCTGCTGCCGAACAGGTCGAATTGGATCTCGTGCTCGGGGCTCGGCATCTGCTCAGGAGGTCGCCGTCTGCACGGGCGCCGGGGCGGGGGCCGGCGCGGGTGCGGGGGCGGTCGGCGCGGGAGCCGGCGCGCTCGTCGCGCTCGTCGCGCTCGCGCTCGGGCTAGAGCCGGTCGGTGCCGTCGTGCCGCTGGCGCTCGAGGATCCGGGCGCCGGGATCTTGCGCACGATCGTCGTCTTCACGATCCGCGGCCGCTTCGGCTGCTGGCCGCTGGCGGCGGCGTTCTTCGATCCCAGCGCCGGGTCCGCGCCGGAGGACATCTGCAACGCGAGTCCCCCGCCGACGGCGAGGGTCGCGGCGCATGCGAGCGCCGCGACCCGAGCCGTCAGTCCCCGCGCCGACGGATAGCGCCTAGTCGCCATTTTCCTCATGCCCGGCGTCATCGGCCTCGTGCTCATCGCCTCCGCTGCCGCCGCCCGGAGAGACCTTGGTGCTCACCGGCTGGGGCGCCGAAACGGCCGCCGGTTGGGAAACCGGAGTCGTCGCGGCAGGAACCGCCGCGGGGGCCGCCGGTGCGGCGGCTGCCGTGGCGCTCGGCGGAGAGGAGCTTGGCTTCGGCGGCTTGTGCGCGGGCACGGTACGAACCTTGCGGCGGTGGATCACCCGGGCCTTCGGAACGGTCTGCGACTCCGCGGTTACCGTCGCGGAGTCGTTGCGTCCCATCGCTATGCCCAGCGCCGTCAATCCACCGATCGACAGCGTCGTCACCACGGCCGCGAACTTGATGCGTGATGCGTTTCTCATGGCCGGCATGCTCCACGGTCACGATCAGAGGTCGCTAAGAGGGGGATTAGACGTCTCTCATCCGACATCCGAGGCCCCTATTCCCCCTCGGCCTTGCCCTCGGACGCCGCCTCACCGTCGCCCGCGGGCGGAGCCTGCTGGCCGCTGACCTCGTCGGGTTCGACCACGACGGCGGGATTCGTCTCGGGTACCACGGTCTGCTTGGCGGCCGGGCGCCCGGAGGAGCGATTGCGGCCGCGGCCGCGGCCGTCGTCACTCTCGCGACCCCGATTCGCGCCGGAGCTCTCGGCGCCCGTCGGCTGCTGGGCCTGCGGAGGCGGGACACCGGCGGAGTCCGCACCTCCACCGCGCAGTGCGAGCCCCGCCGCGGTCAGCGCCGCCAGCGCGAGCGCGACGGAGGCCGCCGCGATCCTGAGCCTGGTTGCCGAGCTCATCCTAAGAGGATGCGCGCGCCCAGTCAGCGACAGCTAAGCGGCCGGTGAGAGCTTTCTTATCTACAACGGTCCCTCGCACCTCCGCCGTAGCATTCGCCCACGATGCGCGTCTTGGTGGTCGAGGATGAGCCTGGTATAGCGGAGCTGATATCCCGCGGTCTGGAGGCGGAGGGTTACGCCGTCAGCCATGAGGCCGACGGCCCCACCGCGGAGGCGATGGCGCTCACCGGCGACTTCGATCTCGTCCTGCTGGACGTGATGCTGCCCGGGAAGAGCGGGTTCGCGATCCTGAAGGAGATCAGGACGCGCCGCCCCGACCTTCCGGTCGTGATGCTCACGGCGCTCGGCGACACCAGGGACGTGGTCGAGGGCCTCGACCTCGGGGCAGACGACTACGTGACCAAGCCATTCGCGTTCGACGAGCTCCTGGCGCGGGTCCGGGCGCATCTGCGGCGGCCCGGCCAGAGCGAGTCGGCGCAGCTGAGCAGCGGGGATCTGAAGGTCGACCTGCGAACGCGCAAGGTGATCCGCAACGGCGACGAGATTCGCCTCACCGCACGCGAGTTCGAGCTGCTCGTCTACCTGATGCGCCATCCGGACCAGGTGCTGTCGCGAACCCAGATCCTGAGCGCCGTGTGGGGCTACGACTTCGACCCGGGCACGAACGTGCTCGAGGTGTACATCGGCTACCTGAGACGCAAGCTGGCGACGTCGGGGGGGCCGGCGCCGATCGAGACCGTGCGCAACGCCGGCTACCGGCTGGTGACCGAGGATGGCTGACCGGTTCTTCCCGAGCGGGCTCCGGGCCCGCCTCGTCATCGCGATCTTCCTGATCACCCTCGGCGTGCTCATGGGAACGTTCTTTGCCCTCCACGAGGGCATCGGAGCGGACATCCAGAGCGAGATAGATCGCGAGCTGCGGGTCCAGTACGCCGAGTTCGAGCAGGAGACTCAGGGAGTCAAGACGTCGGCCGAGCTGCTGCCCGCGGCAAGGCGCTTCATCAACTCCCAGACCTACCACCCCGCGTCCCTGATCTTTGCGATCAGGGTCGGCCGGGAGACTCAGGTGACGAACGCGCCCGAGGTGATCGAGCGCGAGGTCAAGCGCGAATCGCACGAGGCACAGGCCGGCGGCGGAGCCGGGCCCTCGACGGACGCCCGCGGCGAGCATGGGGCACCGATCATCTCCACCCCGTCAGGCTTCAGCACGGTCTCGAGCGGGGAGACGGGGCGGCTTCGCGTCTTCGCTCGTCCGGTCGTTCGGGACGGTCGGACGCTCGGGCAGTTCCGGGCCGCCAACCCGCTGACAGCTGTCGAGGAGGCGCAGGAGGGCCTCCGCAACACGTTCCTCGTGGTCGGGCTGGTGGCGCTGGTCGTCGCCATCGTGCTGGCCGCCGGGATCGCGGGCCTGCTGACGAGGCCGCTGCGACGAATCGCTGAGTTCGCGTCGGCGGTCGACGCAGGCGACCTGACGCAGCGGGTCCGGAGGGTCGGGGGATCCGGCGAGGCCCGGATCCTCGCCGATTCGTTCAACAACATGCTCGATCGGGTGGAGCAGGCCTTCCGCCGCCAGCGACAGTTCGTCGCCGACGCGTCACACGAGCTGCGAACGCCTCTGACCGTGCTTCGGGGCGAGATCGAGCTGCTGAGGAGGAACCACGGGGCCTCCGGCGAGGACCGCGAGCGGGCGGAGAAGCTGCTGCGCGAGCTGGACCACATGGAGCGCTTGGTCTCGGACATGCTCACCCTCGCCGCGGCCGACTCCGGCGGCCTCGCGGTGACCAACGTCGACCTGGACGACTTCTTCAGCGACCTGGAGCGAGACCTGCCGCTGTTCGGCGAGCGCGAGTACCGCGTCACGCCCGCCGGTGGGGAGCTCGACGCCGATCCGGATCGGCTCACCCAGGTGCTTCGCAACCTGGTCCGCAATGCGGTCGCTCACACGGACCGCGGCGACCGGATCACCGTGGCTGCGAGCGCCGAGAACGGCAACATCGAGTTCGCCGTCTCGGACGAGGGGCCGGGAATCCCGACCCAGCACCTCGACCGCCTGTTCGACCGCTTCTACCGCGTCGACGGAGGTCGCGCCGCCACCGAGGGCGGCAGCGGCCTGGGGCTGGCGATCGCGAAGGCGATCGTGGAGGCCCACGGCGGGCGGATCTGGGCCGAGTCGGCGCCGGGCACCGGGGCGACGATCCGGTTCGCGCTGCCCGGCTACCGGGCGCGGTAGTCGGCCCCGCGGAGCTCAGGCGACGAGGTCGGCGGCGAGCACGAGGATCACGACCGTCTCGGCGAGGATCACGACCTGAACGAGCCCCGAGATCGCGCTCGTGCGCCGGAGCCGAGCCGCCGCGGAGGCGTCGTCGGGTGCGGCCAGCAGGGCCTCGCGGCAGCGGCGGATCCGCGGGCCGAGCGCGAAGCTGTGCGCGAGCGCGAGCGCGAGCGCCGTCGCGAACAGGATCGTCTTCGCGAGGATCAGGCGACCCCACTCGGTGCCCGTGAGCGCGCCCCAGTCCGCGAGCCGGTCCGCGGCCATCTCGGCGCCGGTCAACGCGAGCAGCGCCGCAGCGGCCAGCGCCACGACGAGAAACCGGCGTCCGAGGCGCCGGAAGAACTCCACCCGCTCCCGCTCCGGGATCGTCGATCGGGCAACCCCCGCCGCGATCCCCAGGAACACCAGCCCTCCGGCCCACACCGCGGCGGCGATCAGGTGGAGGGAGCGAATGACCAGATCCACGATTGAGTCACCGCTGACCCCGCCGCCCCCGGACGCGAAGCCGAGGAGGCGGCGGGAATGATTCAGGTTTCCTGGTAGGTGGGACCGTCGCCGCCCTCGGGGAGGGTGAGGCGGCCGCCCTTCGCGTTGATCGCGCCGCACTGGACGCAGTTCGACGGCGTCACCTGGAGCTCGATCGTGACGGCTCCCGACTCGAGCTGGTCGTCGGGGATCTCGTACACCTGCGCCGGGCACATCGAGACCCAGGTCTGGGCGATCTCGCGCGGCACCGTGGTCTGGATCTTGACGTGGTTCGGCGCGTCGTCGCGGGTCGCGTTGCCCGACGCGAACACCGACGAGAGCTTGTCGAAGGTGTACTTGCCGTCCGGCTTCGGGTAGCTCTTCGCGGCGCCGTCGATCTCCATCTTCTCCTCGGCGTCGGGCTTGTTGCGCCAGTGCCCGCCGGGGAAGCCGCCGCCGGTGACCTCCATCGCGCTCGCGAGCGCCCCGCCGAGGAAGAAGCCGTGCGAGAAGGGCTGGCGCATGTTGCGCGACCGGTACAGGTCCGTCTCGATAACGCTGGCCCTGACCTTCTCCTCGTAGGCCTCGAGGTTGATCGAGTCCTGCTTGATCGCGTCGACGATCGCCTCCGCGGCATACATGCCCGCGTGCATCGCGTAGTGGATCCCCTTCAGGGTCGGCACGTTGACCATCCCCGCCGCGTCGCCGGCGATCACCATCCCGGGAACCGCGAGCCGCGACGGCATCGACCAGTACCCGCCGGAGGGGATCGTCTTCGCCCCCCACGCGACACGCTCGCCGCCCTCGAGGATCTTGCGGATGAACGGGTGCGTCTTCAGCTCCTGGAGCGCGTCGTGGACGGAGAAGGTGGCGTCCGTGTAGTCGAGCCCGACCACGAGGCCGAGGCTGACGTGGTCCTCCCCCATCGGGTAGATGAAGCTGCCGCCGAACTCGTTCCACTTGGCGCGCTTGCGGAGCGGCCATCCCATCGTGTGGATGACGCGGTCGAGCGGCTCAGGGACCTTCCACACCTCCTTCACGCCGAGCTCCCAGCGCTGCGGGTCACGGCCCTTGATGTCGAAGTACTCGGTCGCCGCCATCGTCAGGTGTCCGAGCGTCCCCTCGGCGAGCACCGTCGCAGGGGCGATCACGTCGGAGCCGGGCTCGAAGTTCGACAGCTCCTCGCCGTCGCGCCCGCGGCCCTTGTCGCCGGAGCGCACGCCCTTCACGATCCGGTCCTCGACCAGGAGCTTGTCGCCGGAGGTCTCCGACAGCACGTACACGCCGGCCTCCTCGGCCTTCTCGCCGAGGAACCGGCCCAGCTTCGCGACCGAGGTGACGTAGTTGCCGTGGTTCTTGAACGGCGGGGGCATCGGCTTCAGGGGCACGGCCCGCTTCCGCGTCAGCAGGTAGACGGCGTCCTTGGTCACCTCCTGGTACACGGGCCACTCGGAGGGGTCGAGGTCCGGGAACAGGTCCCGCATCGCCGAAGGCTTCATGTTCGCCCCCGACAGAAGGTGCGCGCCGGGCGTCTTCCCCTTCTCGATCACCGCCACCGGGACCTCGCCGAGTCGCTCCGCGAGCTCGGGATCGTCCTCGAGCAGCTGCATCACGCGGATCGCGCACGCCATCCCGGCAGGGCCGCCGCCGACGATCGCGACGCCGACCTCGATCCGCTCGTCCTCCGCGTCGGTCGGCGGGCCGATGAACTCCTCGACCGGCTTGACCGGGGGAGGGAACTCCTCCGGCGCGACGGCGGGCATCAGGAGCCCTTCTTCGCCTTCACGGCCTCGGTCAGCTTCGGGAGGATCTTGTGCAGGTCCCCGACCACCCCGAGGTCGCAGAACTCGAAGATCGGCGCGTTCGGGTCCTTGTTGATTGCGAGGATGTTCTCGGAGCTCTGCATTCCGACCTTGTGCTGGATCGCGCCCGAGATCCCGGCCGCCAGGTACAGCCGCGGGGCGACCGTCTTCCCGGTCTGGCCGATCTGGGCGGCGTACGGGTACCACCCGGCGTCGACCACCGCGCGGGTCGCGGCGACGGCCCCGCCGAGCGCGTCGGCGAGGTCCTCGGCGAGCTTGAAGTTGTCCTTCTCGCCGAGACCACGGCCGCCGCCGACGAGCAGCTCCGCGTCCTCGATGTTGACGTCCTCGCCGCGGGACTCGCCGCGGGTCACCATCGTCGCCTTCGTCGACCACTCGGACAGCTCCACGTCGACGTCGGCCAGGGCGGCCTCGCCGCCGTCTCGCTCCACCACGTCGAACGCGTTCAGCCGGCCGATGATGATCCCGGGCTCGTCGACGTATCCGACGTCGACCACCGCGGAGTCCTGCAGCACAGGCCGGACCGAGACCAGCTTGCCGTCCGCCGCCTTCACCTCGGTCACCTCCATAGTCACCCCGGCCCCAAGCCGCGCCGTCAGGCCGGCGCCGATCTCGAACCCGAGCAGCCCGCCGCCGAACAGCGCGTAGGAGTAGCCCTCCTCGGAGATCAGCTTCGCCATCACGTCGACGATCGGCTGCGCGAGGCCCTCCGGCACGTCCTTGGCCCGCCACACCTTCGCCGCCCCATAGGCGCCGAGGCCCTTGCAGGCCTCGTCGGAGACGTCTCCGACGGTGACCACGGCGGCCTCGGTGCCGAGCTCGCCGGCGAGCTTGGCGGCCTCCGAGACGGCGCCGAGCGAGTTCTTGTTGAACTCGCCGTCGTCCGAGTGCAGTGCGTATACGAGGATCCCGGCCATCAGTGCCTCCTTTCGGCGGTCAGGCGTGCCTGTGGCCGCGAAAACCGAACGGGGCGAGGACGCAGGGAGGCCGAATAGCCTCGTGCTGCGGAGGACGCTGCATCCGCGAAGGTTTGCAGGAGCCAGCGCGTCTGATCGGCGTAAGGAGGCACTAGATCAGCTTCCTTTCCTCGAGCCACAGGACGACCTTCTCAACGGTCTCGTTGGTGTCCTCGTCCTCGATGATCTCGCCCGCCTCCTTCGCGGGGGGCGGGCTGATCGACAGCACCGCGGTCTGGGACCCGGGCTCGCCGACCCGGTCGGCCTCGATCCCGGCATCGGACGCGGACTTCGTGTCGAGCGGCTTCTTCTTGGCCCCCATGATCGCCTTCAGCGAGGGGTATCGGGGCTCGTTGATCGCGTCGCCGACGCTGATCACGGCCGGCATCTCGACGTCGACGGTGTCGTAGCCGTACTCGGCCTGGCGCTCGCAGCGGAGCTTGCCGCCCTCGACGTCCATCTTGATCACCTGGGTCAGCGACGGCATCTTCAGGTGGTCGGCGACGACGGCGCCGATCGTGTAGCACTCGCCGTCATCGGACTGCTGGCCGAGCAGGACCAGGTCCGGGCTCTCGGCCTCGAGCACCTTGGCGAGCGCGTACCCGGTCGCGCACACGTCCGAGCCGGAGAGCGCGTCGTCCGTGAGGTGCACGGAGCGGTCGGCGCCCAGCGCCACCGCCTTGTGCAGCGCGCGGACGGCGGACTCGGGACCCATCGTCACCGCGACGATCTCCTCGACGTCCTCCTCGCCCTCCTTGATCTGCATCGCCGCCTCGAGTGCGTGCGTGTCGAACGGGTTCAGGTTCTTTTCCCCGCTGCGGTCGATGCGCTTCGTGCCCGGGTCGATCTTCTTCTGGACCGAGGCGTCCGGGACCTCCTTGCAAAGGCAGCAAATCTTCAAAACGGGACTCCCTTGGGGTCAGGTCTGGCGGTTGATGCGGCGCGCGATTGTAACCGGCAGCACGCTGGTTGACTGACCAGTCAATCGCCTTGCAGTTTATACCCGTTCACGGCGCGGACCATGCCTCCGCGCTAGGAGACCGCGCCGCGGATGAACTCGACGATCTCGTCGGTGGAGGCGCCGGGGGTGAAGATCTCGGCCACCCCGAGCTTCTTCAGCTCGGGGACGTCGTCGCTCGGGATCGTCCCGCCGACGGTCAGGACGACGTCCTCGGCGCCCTGCTCGCGGAGCAGCTCGACGACGCGCGGGACGAGCGTCATGTGGGCCCCTGACAGGATCGACAGGCCGACCGCATCGGCGTCCTCCTGGATCACGGTGGCGGCGATCTGCTCCGGGGTCTGGTGCAGGCCCGTGTAGATCACCTCCATCCCGGCGTCGCGCAGCGCGCGGGCGATGATCTTGGCGCCGCGGTCGTGCCCGTCGAGGCCGGGCTTGGCGACGACGACGCGGATCTTGCGCTCGGCGCTGCCGGCCCCGGCGGCGCTCTCGGCGGTTGCCTCCATGGGCGGAAATGTAGTGCCAGCCGTCCAACCGCGCTCACGGGCGCGAAAACCGGGCATGAAATCCCCGCTCAGCGTCGAATTCGGGAGTCACAGGTAAGTCACACGCCGGTGGGGTGTGAGCGCCATGCTTGCGCCGGAACGAGCAAGGAGGAACCGTGTACGACGTCCTCTACCTCGACCAGGGACACCACCACAGACTGATCGCAGCAGGGCTGGGCCGCGAATCGGCCGTCGACGTGGCGCGCGCGGAGGCGCGCCGCCGGCACGTCGGGCGGATGTTCCTGGCCGGCTCGGATCCCGCTCCGCAGCGCGACCTGGTCGTGATCGTCCAGTCGGAGCGCAAGGCCGCGTAGGCCGACCTAGTACACCGGCGTCTCGGTGTACGTCCCGAACACTTCCTGCAGGGCGATGATCATCTCGCCCTCGGTGGCGCGGGCGCGGGCGGCCTCGATGAAGTGCGGCATCAGGTTCTCGCCGGGGTCGGCGGCGGCCCGCTTCAGCGCACTGAGCGCGGACTCGACTGCGGCCGAGTCGCGCCCGGCCTTGGTCGCCTCGAGCCGTCCGGCCTGCTTTCGCTCCAGCGCCGGGTCGATCTTCAGCGTCGGCGGCTCCTCGTCGTCCTCGTTCACGTACTCGTTGACGCCGACGACGATCCGCTTGCGCTCGTCGACCTCCTCCTGGTAGCGGAACGATGCGTCGGCGATCTCGCGCTGCGGGAAGCTCTGCTTGACCGCCTCCACCATCCCGCCGAGCTCGTCGATCCGGGCGAAGTACGCGTACGCGGCGCGCTCCATCTCGTCGGTGAGCGACTCGATGAAGTACGAGCCGCCGAGCGGGTCGACCGTGTTCGGTACCCCGGACTCGTGCGCGATCACCTGCTGGGTGCGAAGCGCGAGCCGGACCGCGTCCTCGGTCGGCAGCGCCAGCGCCTCGTCGTAGGAGTTCGTGTGCAGCGACTGGGTCCCGCCGATCACCCCGGCGAGCGCCTCGATCGTGGTCCGGGCGATGTTGACGAGCGGCTGCTGCGCTGTCAGCGACACCCCCGCGGTCTGGGTGTGGAACCGCATCATCATCGAGCGTGGGTCGGTGGCGCCGTAGGTGTCGCGCATCTCGCGCGCCCAGATCCGGCGCGCGGCTCGGTACTTGGCGATCTCCTCGAAGAAGTCGATGTGCGCGTTGAAGAAGAAGCTCAGGCGGGGAGCGAACTCGTCGACGTCGAGGCCCCGGGCGAGCGCCTCCTCGACGTAGGTGAACCCGTCCTTGAGCGTGAAGGCGAGCTCCTGATGGGCCGTGGAGCCGGCCTCGCGGATGTGGTACCCCGAGATCGAGATCGGGTGCCACCGCGGCATGTTGCCGGCACACCACTCGATCATGTCGGTGACCAGCCGCATCGCCGGGTCGATCGGGAAGCACCACTCCTTCTGGGCGATGTACTCCTTCAGGATGTCGGTCTGGATCGTCCCGCCGAGCCGCTCCGGGCCGACCCCCTGGGCCTCGCCCACGCACACGTAGAACGCGAGCAGGATCGGGGCGGGGCCGTTCACGGTCATCGAGGTGGTCACCTCGGCGAGCGGGATCCCCTCGAACAGGTCGAGCATGTCCTCGAGCGAGTCGATCGCGACCCCCTCGACTCCGACCTCGCCGAGGCTGCGCCCGTGGTCGGAGTCGAGGCCCATCAGGGTGGGCATGTCGAAGGCGGTGGAGAGCCCAGTCTGGCCGTGGCCGAGCAGGTAGTGGAAGCGCTCGTTGGTCTCCTCGGCGGTGCCGAAGCCGGCGAACTGGCGCATCGTCCACAGCCGGCCCCGGTACATCGACGGATAGATCCCGCGGGTGTAGGGGAACTCTCCGGGGAAGCCCAGGTCGCGCTCGGTGTCGGCGGAGGTGCGGTCCTCCTCCGTGTACAGGGGCTCGATCGGCTGGCCGGAGATCGACTCGAACAGGGCGTCCCGCTCGCGGTGCTCGGCGTACGCCTGCCGCCACTCGTGAGCGCGCCTGCGGGCCCGGGGCTCGGTAGCCATGGGGGAAGTGTAAGAAGACGGGCCGCTATTCGAGCGGGCGGCGGTCCGCCCACGGCCGCTCCGCCTCGAGCTGGGCGGCGAGAGCGAGCAGCGTGGCCTCGTCGCCTGGGCGCCCGACGAGCTGCACGGAGAGCGGCAGCTCGTCCGGGGTGAAGCCCGCCGGGATCGCGGCGGCAGGTTGGCCCGTGTAGTTCCACACGCCGGTGAACGGGTACACGCGGCCCATCCCGAGCAGGGTGCGAAGCGCGCCGCGGCCCTCCCACCGGCCGGCCTCGACCGGGGGCGTGCCGACCACCGGGCAGATCAAGACGTCGTGGTCGCGAAACAGCTCTCCGATCCGGGCCGCGTGCTTCGGGATCGCCCTGCGGGCGCGACGGACGACGCCGCGACCCCCGAGCACCGTTCCGAGCCTGCCGAAGCCGCGGGTGCGCGGCTCCAGCCGGTCCGGATGCTGGACGGCGGCGACGTCCTCGCGGATCCCGCCCAGATACAGCGCGACCACCTGGTTTCCGACCGCCCCGTACCGCGGGTCGGCGTCGCGGACGTCGTGGCCGAGCCCGCCGAGCAGCTCGGCGGTGCCCGCGACGGCCTCCAGGACCAGGTCGTCGACGATCGGCGGCGGCCCCAGCGGCAGGGTGCGGGTCGACACCGCGATCCGAAGCCGCCCCGGGGGCGAGCCGGCCGCCTCCACGTACGGCCGATCAGGCGGCCGCGGCGCGTCGGAGTCGCCCGGCGCCGGGCCCGCGGTCACGTCGAGGAACAGCGCCGTGTCGCGAACGGTCCGCGTCACGCATCCGAGCACCGACATCCCGTGCCAGTGCTCCGGGAGGGGAGCGAACGAGATCCGCCCCCGCTGCGGCTTCAGCCCGAACAGGCCGCAGTTGGCGGCCGGGATCCTGATCGAGCCGGCGCCGTCCGAGGCGGTCGCGCCTCCGACCAGGCCCGCCGCGACCGCGGCGCCGCTGCCGCCGCTGGAGCCCCCGGGTGTGCGCGAGGTGGCCCACGGGTTGCGGGTGATCCCCCACCGTCGCGACTCGGTGAAGCCGCAGATCGCGAGCTCCGGCGTGGTCGTCCTGCCGACCAGGACGGCGCCCGCCTCCCGCAGCCGTCGCACGATCTCCGCGTCGGCGGCGGCGGGACGGTCGAAGGCGTCGGTCCCGAACCTGGTCACCTCGCCGGCCACGTCGGTGACGTCCTTGATCGCGATCGGGACGCCGAGCAGCGCGGCGCCCTGGCCCGATCCGCGGCGGCGGTCGGCCTCGTCGGCCGCCTCCAGCGCACGCTCCGGCCAGGTCGCCTCGAACGCGTTCAGCGCCGGATCGAGCCGCTCGATCCGCTCCAGGCACAGCTCGACGAGCTCGCGCGAGGAGACCTGCCCGTCCCGGATCAGCTCCGCCTGGCGGGCGATCCCCGCGTAGGCGAGATCGCGTGCTTCCATCGGAGCGGCGAGACTACCGCCCCGATGGAGGCCGCCGCCAGGCAAAGCTCTCGGGCGCTGCTCGCTGCCGTCCTTCGGGACCTGAGGCAGGTGAACCGCTCGACCTGGGTCTACCTGTTCCTGATCGCGGTGATCGTTTTCGTGCCGATCGGCCTCGTCCAGGGCGCGGTCGACGTGTTCTCCGATCGCAAGATCGACGCCGCGGTGATCGCGGCCGCGATCGGCGTCGCGATCACCTCCCTGATCGGGGAGGTGTTCTACAGCGGCGCGGTCGCCGGGGTGATCGTCAGGTCCCGGGACGGCGAGCTCCCCACGCTCGGCGGGCTCGCGCGACGGCTGCCGCTGCTCCGCCTGCTCGCGGCCGACCTCCTGGTTGCCGTGATCGTCGTGATCGGCCTGATCCTGCTGATCGTCCCCGGGATCGTGCTGTTCACCCTGCTGGCGTTCGTCGCGCCGGTGATCGAGATCGAGCAGCGCACCCTGTGGAGCGCGTTCAAGCGCAGCCGCGAGCTCGCCCGCGGGAGGTTCTGGCTCGTCCTGCTGGTGGTGGGCGGGCTCGAGGTGGCGACCGAGCTGGTCGTTTGGGGGGTCGAGCTGCTCGCGCACTCTGTGCTGGGGAACGTGCTCTCGAGCGACGCGGTCGCCGAGGCGGTCGGGAACGTGATCACCAACCCGCCGTACGCGGTCGTGCTGGTGCTGATCGCACTGGAGCTGATCCGGGAGCACCCGGACCCGGCGGCGGGGGAGAGCTAGCGGCGCCGCACCCGCGCACGCGCCCGGAGCCGGCGCCGGCGCGCGGCCCGTCGCCGCGACGCGATCACCGTGCCGCTGCCGCCGACAGCGGCGGCGACAAGCGTTGCGGCGGCGATCGCGAGCCGGCGGCCGAGCTTCTCGAACCGCATCACCCGCCACCCCTCCTGGAGGGCGATCGCGCGCAGCTCGGCGTCGGGGTTGACCGCGACCGGGTTGCCGACCGAGCGCAGCATCGGGAGGTCGGAGACCGCGTCCGAGTATGCCCACGAGTCCTCGAGCTCGATCCCGTGCTCCGTGGCGAACCCGCGCATCGCCGCGACCTTCCCCTCTCCGTAGATGAACGGCTCCTGGATCTTCCCGGTCAGGATCCCGTCGGGGGTGACCTCGTACCGGGTCCCGATTCCGCCCTCGAACCCGAGCACCTGGGCGAGCAGCCCGACGAGTCCGTTGCCGGCGGCGCTGACGATGAACGCGGGACGGCCCGCGTCCTGATGGGCGTGCACCTCGTCGATCATCTGCGGGTACAGCCGGGGCAGGATCCCGGCGAGCATGTCGGGCGCCATCCGCGCGATCTCGCGCTCGGGGACGCCGGCAAGCAGCTCCTCGACGACGGCGAGCAGGGTCTGCGTGCGGGACTCGTCCGCGCCCAGGATCCGGAACCGGAGATGGTCGATTCCCCAGCGCAGCGTCCGCGCCCACGACACCATCCCGGAGCGATACGCGGCCCGCGCGAAGTGCATCGCGCTCGACCCCGCCATCAGGGTCCGGTCCAGGTCGAAGAAGGCCGCGCCAGACATAGGGCCCGCGAAATGCTCCGCTTCGCGTCCGGCCCCATCAACTCCCGCGAAATGCTCCGCTTCGCGTCCGCTTTCGCGGGGTCCGAGGCGGGACGGCGCAGCTAGCTTCCGTTCACCTCGACCACGATCGCATCCCCCTGGCCGCCGCCCGAGCAGATCGCGGCGACGCCGAGGCCGCCGCCGCGGCGGCGAAGCTCGTGGATCAGGGCGCCGGTGATCCGCGCGCCGGACGCTCCGATCGGGTGGCCGAGCGCGATCGCGCCGCCGTTCACGTTCACCTTCTCCTCGTCGATGTCGAGCATCCGCACGGAGTTGATCGCAACCGACGCGAACGCCTCGTTGATCTCCCACAGGTCGACGTCCGCGGGGCTCTTGCCGATCTTGTCGAGCGCCTGCTTGGCCGCCTTCGCGGGCGTCCGAGCCAGGTACGGGAAGTCGTCGGCGACGGCCCCGTAGGCGAGCACCTTCGCGAGCGGCTTGCGATCGTTGCGCTCCGCCCACTCCTCGGAGGCGGCGACGATCGCGGCGGCGCCGTCGTTCACACCGGGAGAGTTGCCCGCCGTGTGCGACCCCTCCGGTGAGCCGACCGGACGGAGCTTCGCGAGCACCTCGACCGTGGTGTCGGGCCGGATCGCCTCGTCGGTTTCGACGAGCTTCTCGTCCTTGCGGGACTTCACGGTGACCGCGACGATCTCCTCCGCCATCCGCCCGTCGTCGGTGGCCGCGGCGGCGAGCCGGTGGGAGCGCTCCGCCCACCGGTCCATGTCGGCGCGGGTGAGCTCGAGCTCGTCGGCGACCTCGCTCGCCTCGGCGATCATCTCCTTGTTCGTGAACGGGTTCGTGAGCCCGTCGTGGGTCATCGAGTCGATCGCCTTCACGTCTCCCATCCGAAACCCGAACCGCGCCTGCGGGAGCAGGTACGGCGCGCCGCTCATCGACTCCATTCCGCCGGCCACGGCGACCTCGAGGTCGCCCGCGCGGACGGCCTGGTCGATCAACCCGAGGCTGCGCATTCCGGACGCGCACACTTTGTTGACGGTCTCGGAGGGAACCTGATTCGGGATCTCGGCCTTCACCTGCGCCTGGCGCGAGGGAATCTGGCCCTGGCCCGCCTGCAGGACCTGACCGTAGGAGACCTGCTCGACCTGACCGGGCTCGACCTCGGCCCGCTCCAGCGCGGCCGTGATCGCCTTCCCGCCGAGCTCGGTGGCGTCCAGAGATCCGAGCGTGCCGCCCATCTTTCCGAACGGCGTCCGGGCTGTTCCGAGGATTACTGTGGTTGGCAAGGTGTCCTGGCTCCAGTGGTCGGGGGCGCGGCCAATGCTAGAACACCGCCGATGAGGATCGATCTGGTCGACACCGCGCCCGCCGACTCCGACGCCGAGCTCGTCTGCATCGGCCTGTTCGAGGGAGACCCCCTGCCCGAGCCGTTCGCGGCCGCGCCCGGCGCTGCGGATGCGAAGGGCGCTCTTCGCAGGGTGGTCGTGCTCAGGCCGGGAGGGCCCGATCGCGTCGCGGCGGTCGGGCTCGGCCGGCGGGAGGAGTTCGACCCGGAGCGTGCCCGTGTCGCTGCCGCGCTCGCCGCCCGCGCGGCGGCGTCGGTGGAGGCGACCACGATCGCGTGGGCCGTGCCCGACGAGGGCGACGCCGCGTCGACCGCGGCGGCCCTGGTCGAGGGGACGATCCTGACCAGCTACCGGTTCGACCGCTACAGGCACTCGGACTCCGAGGACGACCCCGCGGCCGCGGTGGAGTCGCTCGCCCTGCTGCAGGCCGGCAAGGTCGGCGACGCCGTCGAGGCGGCCCGGATCGCGTCCGAGGCCGAGAACCGGGCCCGGGAGCTCCAGGACCTGCCCGGAAACGTCGCGAACCCCGCCTTTCTCGCCGACCGGGCGCGGGAGATCGCCGCCGCCCACGACCGTGTCTCGGTCGAGGTGATGGAGCGGGACGAGATCGAGCGGCTCGGGATGGGCGGGCTGATCGCCGTCTCCCAGGGCAGCGCCGCTCCCCCGTGCCTGATCGTGCTCCGCTACGAGGGCGGCGGCGACGCCGCCCCGCTCGCCCTGGTGGGGAAGGCGGTCACGTTCGACTCCGGCGGGATCTCGATCAAGCCGGCGGCGCGGATGCAGGAGATGAAGATGGACATGTCGGGAGGCGCCGCCGTGCTGGAGTCGGTCGCCGCGATCGCAGAGCTCGGCCTCGCGATCAACGTGCTCGCCGCGGTCCCCGCGACCGAGAACATGCCGAGCGGCACCGCGACCCGCCCCGGCGACGTGATCACCCAGCACAACGGGAAGACCGTCGAGGTGATCAACACCGACGCCGAGGGCCGGTTGATCCTGGCCGACGCGCTGAGCTGGTGCGCGGAGCAGGGCCCCGAGCGGATCGTCGACCTCGCCACGCTCACCGGCGCGGTGGTGGTCGCGCTCGGGTCGACCTACGCTGGGCTGATCTCGAACGACGACGAGTGGGCGGCGCGGGTCGCCGAGGCCGGCGAGCGAACCGGCGAGCTCGCGTGGCGGCTGCCCCTGCACCCGGAGTACAAGGACCTGACCAAGGGGACGATCACGGATCTGATCAACTCCTCGGACAAGCGCAAGGCCGGCTCCCTGTACGCGGGCTCGTTCCTGGAGGAGTTCGTCAGCGAGATTCCGTGGGTCCACCTCGACATCGCGGGGACGGCCTGGGACGTGGGCAGGGAGTACGTCGGCAAGGGGGCGACGGGCTACGGCGTCCGGCTGCTGGTGGCCGTGGCGCAGGGCCTCGAACGGCGCTAGCCGACCCGGCTACAGGGCCAGGAGCCGCAGAAGCTTTCTCGCCAGCGCGGTATCGCCGCTGACCCGGACGCGGCGGCTGGCGACCCGCGCCAGGGCCGCGCGGCCGCGGACGCGGGCCGGGTTGGGAACCCCGCGCACGTGCGGCGCCGTCGCGAAATGGACGATGTCGGGAAGCGAGCCCGAGATCGCCAGGTCGGGCTTGCGCAGATCGCCGTCCTCGACGGTGACCGTGCGAGGCGTGAAGCGGATCCGGACCGGCGCGAAGTCCTCGTCGAAGCGGAGCACCACGCTGCCGCGCATCGAGCGCGCCACCTCGGGACGCCGCTCGACTCCGTGCTCGAGCAGCCCGTACATGCTCGGCGCCACCCCCCTTCCCTGCGCTTTCCCCAGCCGAACGGTCGGCGGCGACTTGTCGGCCTGGGGCACGCGTGCATCGTAAGCTCCCGCCGCGTGGACCTCGATCTCGGCGACGAGCGTGCGCTGCTGCAGCGGACCGTCCGCGAGTTCGCGCGCGACGTGGTCGCGCCGGCGGCGGAGGAGCTGGACCGGACCAAGTCCTTCCCGTACGAGATCGTCGCGAAGCTCGGCGAGCTGGGGCTGATGGGGATCCCGTTCCCGCCCGAGTACGGGGGTGGGGGCGCCGACACATTGTCCTACGCGCTCGCGGTCGAGGAGCTGGCGCGGGTGGACTCCTCGGTCGCGATCACGCTAGCCGCCCACACCTCGCTCGGGACGATGCCGATCCACCTGTGGGGGACCGCGGAGCAGAAGGACGAGTGGATGCCGGAGCTGTGCAGCGGCCGGCGGCTGGCAGCGTTCGGGCTGACAGAGCCGGAGGCCGGATCGGACGCCGGCAACACCCGCACCAGGGCGAGGCTCGAGGACGGCGAGTGGGTGATCGACGGCGCGAAGCAGTTCATAACCAACTCCGGGACCGAGATCTCGGGTTGCGTCTCGATCACCGCGGTGACGAGCGGGAATGGCGACCGACGCGAGATCTCGAACCTGATCGTCCCGAACGGCACCCCCGGCTACGAGCAGGGCGAGCCGTACCGGAAGATGGGCTGGAACGCCTCCGACACGCGGCCTCTCAGCTTCGACGGGTGCCGCGTCCCCGAGGCGAACCTGCTGGGGAGGCGCGGAGACGGGTTCAAGAACTTCCTGCACATCCTCGACGGAGGCCGGATCGGCGTCTCCGCGATGGGCGTCGGGCTCGCCCAGGGGGCGCTCGACGAGGCGCTCGCGTACGCGAAGGAGCGGCGCGCGTTCGGGCAGCCGATCTCGAAGTTCCAGACGATCCAGGCGAAGCTGGCGGACCTGTCGGCGGAGATCGAGGCGGCTCGGCTGCTCACCTACAAGGCGGCGGTGCTGAAGGACCGTGGCGAGTCGTTCACGCTGTGTGCGGCGCAGGCGAAGCTGAAGACCGGCCGGCTCGCGGTCCGTGCCACCGAGGAGGCGGTCCAGATCCACGGCGGGTACGGCTACATCGAGGAGTACCCCGTGTGCCGGTTCTACCGCGATGCCAAGATCCTCACGATCGGCGAGGGCACCGACGAGGTGCAGCAGATGGTGATCGCGCGCGAGCTCGGCGCGTGAGGCTCAGGGCGCCGCGCGAGCGGTGACGGTCACGCGGCCGCGCTCCGCGATCCGGGCGGCGCGGTCCGTCTCGTAGTAGGCCGACAACTCGGCCTCGCTCTCGGGATCGAGTTCCTGGCGCGGCTCGAACCGAGGCGCGGCGCGGAGGATCTCGCGTTCGTACGGGACCCATACCTGGCCGACCCCCTCGACCGCGTCACGGGCCGGGACCAGCGAGTAGCGCCCGAACCGGCCGAGCCGGGCGAGCAGCCACTCCGGCTCGCCGCTTTCCTCGTCGACGTACACGCCCTCGATCTTGCCGACGCCGGCGCCGCCCATCTCGTCGAGGCGGGCCCCGACCCACCCCTTGGCCTCGGCGACGCTCGGGCGCTCACTCATCGCCCGGAAAGCCTACTTCTTGACTTTCAGCTTCTTGGTCTGGGTACCGGCGGTGCCGCCGTCGGGCGTGAACGTGACGGCCGCGTTCACCTTCGCCTTGCCCTTGCGCTTCAGCTTCCGCTTCGCCGCCTTGGTCAGCTTCAGCTTCACCTTCACGTCCCCGGCGGCCGTCGCCGTCGCGCTCGAGGGCTTCAGTCGCTTCTTCGCCGCGAGCGCGATCGCGCGGCCCGCGGCGGCTTGGTCCGCCACGTCGAGCACCGCGACCACGCCCGGGCCGGGCACCGTCACGGTGAGCAGCTTGCGCTTCAGCTTCCCGATCTGGAACTCGTTGCTCGCCGGCCCGCGGGTCGGGTGAGACGGCGGTGGTGGCGGTGGCGGATCGCCGAACCGCTGCACCCGGTGGTTGTCGGAGTCGGCGACGAACAGGATCCCCGCCGCGGTCGCCCCCACGCCGCTAGGGTTGTTGAGGTGGCCGCCGAGGCCCGCATCGGAGCCCCCCGCCTGGCAAAGCGGCGCCGCGGTGCAGATCTCGAACCCGGCCGATCCGCCCGCGACCACGTCCGCGCCCCAGGCCCGCTCGAAGCCCCCGGCGGCGTCGAACCTCTGGACCCGGTCGTTGCTGGTGTCGGCGACGTAGACCTTTCCCGACCCGTCGACCGTGACGCTTTTGGGGAAGTCGAGCTCGCCGCCCAGCCCTCCGGAGATCCCCGACTTGCAGCTCGCCGCCGCGGTGCAGACCTCGAACCCTGCGGACCCACCCGCGACGACGTCCTTGCCCCACGCCCGTTGCCAGCCCCCGGCGGAGTCATAGCGCTGGATCCGGTGGTTAAGCGGCTCGGCGACGTACACGCGGTCCGAGGAATCGGTGGCGAGCCCGTTCGGGAAGTTGAGCTCGCCGCCCAGCCCGCCGGAGAGCCCCGACTGGCACTCGGTGGCGTCGTAGCAGACCTCGAAATCGGTGGGCGCCCCGGCGACGACGTCCTTCCCCCACGCGAGCTGCCAGTCGCCGGTGGACGCGAACTTCTGGATCCGGTAGACGTCGCCGACGTACACGTTCCCGGCTGCATCGGTGGCGATCCCCACCGGGCCGCTCATCTCGCCGCCCAGCCCCCCGGGGGCGCCTGCCACGCAGCTCTCTGCCTGGCTGCAGACCGCGAATCCGGAGCCGCCGTCCACCCCGTTCCCCCACGTGCGCTCGAAGCCCCCCGACGAGTCGAACACCTGGACCCGGTTGTTGCCGGAGTCGGCGACGTAGACCAGGCCGCCCGAGCCGACGGCGATACCGCCGGGGGAGTTGAACTCGCCGCCCGCCTCGCCGAGCTCGCCCTCCTTGCAGGCGGCCGCAGCGGTGCACACCTCGAAGCCGGTGGTGCCGCCCCCGACGACATCCTTGCCCCACGATCGCTGCCACGTCCCCGAAGGGCCGTATTTGTCGACTCGCAGATGCGTGCGGTCGATCGAATACAGGTTCCCGGCGGCATCGACGGCGACGCCCTGCGATTCGCCCAGCTCACCGCCGAACGCCCCCTCCTCCCCCGTCTTGCACGCGGAGGCGCTCGTGCACACCTCGAACCCGGTCGGGCCGCCCGCGACCACGTCCTTGCCCCACGCCCGCTGGAAGGCGCCGGTGCTCGCCTGTGCCGGGGCGGCGAGCATCGCCGCCGCCGCCGCCACCCCCGCTGCCCACCACCATACCTTCAAGCCTGTACCCCCCGAGTCTCCCCCGAATTTCCCCGGTGATAGCACACCGCTCCGGGGGTGTCCAGGCTACTTCGCGGCTTCGGTGCGCAGCAGCTCGGCGGCGGCCGTCGCGGGGTCGATCTCCCGCCGCACGACGCGCTCCAGCAGCCCCTCGACCCCGGGGTCGGCCTCGGCGCGCTTCTCCAGCGAGCGCCGGAGCCGGGCCGCCGCGATACCGAGCACCTCGGCGCGCAGGTTGCGGGCGCGGCGCCGCTCCAGCGTCCCCTCGGCCTCGATGTGGCGGCGGTGCTCGTCGATCTTGGAGAGCAGCTCCGCCACGCCCCCGCCGCGGGCGGCCTCGGTTCGCAGCACCGGCACCTTCCACGACCCGGACGGGCCCAGGGAGAGCACCGTGCGCACCTCGCGCTCCATCGTGTCGGTGAGCGGGTGGTCTGCCTTGTTGATCACGATCACGTCCGGGATCTCCATCACCCCCGCCTTCAGCGCCTGGATCGAGTCGCCCGAGCCGGGCATCAGCGCGAGCACGACCGTGTCGGCGTGGTCGACGACGTCGATCTCGGCCTGGCCCACCCCGACGGTCTCCAACAGGATGTCGTCCTTGCCCGAGGCGTCCATCACCAGCGCCGCCTGCAGCGCCGCCTCCGCGAGGCCGCCGAGCGCGCCCCGGCTCGCCATCGAGCGGATGAACACTCCGGGGTCGAGGAAGTGCTCGGAGAGCCGGATCCGATCGCCGAGCAGCGCCCCGCGGGTGAACGGGCTGGACGGGTCGATGGAGAGCACCCCCACCTCGCGGTGCTGCTCGCGGAGCTTGGCGGTGAGCGCCCCGATCAGGGTGCTCTTGCCGACCCCGGGCGGGCCGGTGAGGCCGACGATCCGGGCGTTGCCGGTGCCGGGGAAAACCTCGCTGACCAGCTCCCAACCGGCCGGCTCGCCGTTCTCGATCAGCGTGATCGCGCGCGCCAGGGCGCGCTTGTCGCCGGCGACCAGCCGCTCCGCGAGCGACTCGGTGCCGGAGGTAGGTGTGGCGCCGCGCGATGCCATTCGCGGCTGAGTCTACGCGCGGTGGCCGCCCCCGCGGCTCCTATGATCACCGCGTGGGCAGCCCTCCCGAGAGCACCGTGCGCGAGGCCCCGGGCACGCCCGCGGCGAGGGGCGAAGCGGCGCCGGCCGCCCCCTCGACGCGGGGCGGACCGGTGCGGCTGCTGCGGTTCGCGGCGCGCAACGGGATGCTGAACCCGAAGTACGCGCGGCTGGCGCTGCGATACGCGCGGCGCCGCCTGTTCACGCAGGCGGGATGGCGATGGGAGACCGCCGGTCTGCTGTTCCTGGGCCGCGGGCTCCAGATCCAGATCGGAAGCCGCGGCGTGGTCCGGTTCGGGCGGTTCGTGTGGGTGGGCGACGGGACGAAGATCCGCTGTCACGAGGGCGAGGTCGAGATCGGGACAAAGACGGTGCTGGGTCAGGAGTGCACGATCTCGGCATACCGGCATGTGCGGATCGGCGAGCAGTGCGTGATCGCCGACCGGGCGATGTTCATCGACTTCGACCACGGGGTCGTCGACGTGGAACGCCCGATCCGGGAGCAGGGGATCTACAAGCGCGAAGTCGACGTCGGCTCGAACGTGTGGATCGGATACAACGCCTCGATCCTGCGCGGGGTGCGGGTCGGCGACAACTCGATCGTCGGCGCGAACGCGGTCGTCACCCGGGACGTCCCCGCGAACGCGGTCGTCGCCGGGGTCCCGGCGCGGATCATTCGGATGCGCGACGCGCCGAGGACCCTGAGCTGGCCCGACCCGATCGATCCCGTGGCGGAGGACGTCTGAGCCGGTGCCGTCGCACGCGGCGTTCCTGCGCGGCGTCAACCTGGGCGCGAAGCGGAAGGTGACCGGCGCCGAGCTGCGCGGGGCCCTCGAGGGCGCCGGGTTCGCGGACGCCGCCCCGTTCCGGACCAGCGGGAACGTCGTGTTCGAGGCGGGACGGGCCTCGGAGGCGAAGCTGACCGAGCGGATCGAGGCGGCCCTCGCGGACGCGACGGGATTCGAGGTCTCGGTGTTCGTCCGATCGGCCGACCAGGTGCGCGCGATCGCCGCGCACGAGCCGTTTCCTCCCAAGCTGGTCGACTCCACCGAAGGCCGCCTGCAGGTGATCCTGCTGGCCCGAAAGCCCTCGGCCGCCGTCGCCGGGAAGGTGCTCGCGACCGCGACCGAAACCGACCGCCTGGCGCTAGCCGGACGCGAGCTGTACTGGCTGCCGGCCGCCGGCACTCAGACGGCGGAGTGGAACGTGAAGACGGCCGATGAGCTGCTCGGCGTAACGACGATGCGGACGATGGGCACGGTCGAGGCGCTGGCGGCGAAGTTCTTCGACGCACTGGCATGATGCCCGGGTGCGCTCGCGCCTTCTCACCGACCATCACGGCACCCGCACCTTCGCGGTCGCGCTGGAGACCGGCGACAGGCTGATGGAGTCGGTGAGCGGCTTCTCGGCCGAGAACGAGATCGCGGCCGCCGAGTTCTCCGCGATCGGCGCGATGGCATGGGCGAAGCTCGCCTGCTTCGACTGGGAGACGAAGAGCTACGTCGACATCCCGGTCGACGAGCAGGTCGAGATCGCCTCGCTGACGGGGCGGATCACCCGGCCGGAGGGCGAGCAGCCGGGCGGTCCGCGCCAGGCCGACCCCCACCTGCACGTCCACTGCATCCTCTCCCGGCTGGATGGCTCGGTTGTCGCCGGACACGTGATCGAGGCCGAGGTCCGCCCCACCGCCGAGATCTTCATCGTCGACCAGCCCGCCGAGCTGCACCGCCGCACCGACCCTGAGTCGACGCTGCCGCGCCTGCATCCGGACGTGGAGTAGGCGACCCCACGAACCGAGTGCTGGATCGACCGGCCCATAGCCCGGTCGATGCTGCACTGGGCAGCGGGGGCCGGCGGCAGCGCTAATCGCGTTTGTTCGCGCGGGTCTCGCGGACGAGCCCGAACCCGCCCGAGCGGTTGCGGGCGACGTTCGCGGGGCGCGGCTCGCGCAGCGGGTGCCAGTTCGTGTCGCGGAGCTCCTCGCAGATCCGCTTCGTCAGGTAGTAGACGATCACCGGCAGCACGAACACAGCCACCCGGAAGAACCACACCTGGGTCGAGTAGTCGATTCCGAAGCTGACGAACACCCGGTCTGCCGACGCCGCCAGGAAGATCAGGGTCACGAACGTGAACAGCGCCGCGCCGATCCCGGTCCGCACGGGATTGTCGCGAGGCCGGTCGAGCAGGTGGTGGATCCGGGTGTCGCCGGTGACGCGGCGCTCCAGGGACGGCCACATGTACAACAGCCCGAACAACACCGACGGGACGAGCAGCCCCCCGAAGAAGGGGTTCGGGAACACGGTGTACCCGAAGATCACCGGCCCCTCGATCGGCGGCATGATCCGGAGCGCCCCGATCAGCCATCCCATGTACCAGTCCGGTTGCACCCCGTTCGTGCCGTCGGTGAGCTCGAACGGGCCCCACTGCCAGATCGGGTTGATCTGGATCAACCCGCCGAGCAGGAACAGGATCCCGGCGGTCGCGAACATCAGCCCCAGTGCCCGGAGCGCGTAGCTCGGGAACATCGGCGTCCCGACCACGTTCCGCTCGGTCGCCCCTCCACCCCGGAACTGGGAGTGATGGGGCAGCATGATCAGCAGCAGATGGACCGCGATCATCGCCCCGATGATCACCGGGAAGATGAACACGTGGGCGATGTACAGGCGCGATATGAAGTCGTCCGCTCCGGGGAACTGCCCGCCCCAGATCAGGAACGCGATGTCGGCGCCGATCACCGGGATCGACAGCGCGGTCGCGTACCCGATCACCAGCCCCATCCCGGAGAGCAGGTCGTCGACCATCGAGTAGCCGGCGTATCCCTCGATGAACGCGAGGATCAGCATCGTCAGCCCGATGAAGTAGTTCAGGTCGCGGGGCTTGCGGAAGGCCCCGGTGAAGAACACCCGCATCAGGTGGAGCGCGATCGCGGCCACGAAGACGAGCGCGGCCCAGTGGTGCGTCTGGCGGATCAGCAGCCCGCCGTTCACGTCGAACGAGATCCGCACCGCGGAGTCGTAGGCGACCGAGACGTCGGTGCCGCGCAGCGGCTCATACGTGCCGTCATAGGTGGTCCGCGCCAGGCTGGGCTCGAAGAACAGGGCGAGGAAGACGCCCGTGGCGATCAGGACGACGAACGAGTACAGCGCGATCTCCCCGAACAGGAACGCCCAGTGATCGGGGAACACGTACCTGAGCAGCTTCCGCACCATCGGGAGCTGTCCGGTGCGCTCGTCGACGAACCTGACCGTGGCCCGGATCAAGTTTTCCGCACCCCCCACCACGACGGACCGATCGCACCGGACATCTCGCCGGCGGCGATCAGCCGGTTCTGGCTGTCGACGTCGAGCGGAAGCTGAGGGAGCGGGCGCCCGGCCGGGCCGAAGATCCGGTTGCCGCCGGTGGCGACGTCGAAGGTCGAGTAGTGGCACGGGCAGACCAGCGCCGGCCCGGGCGAGGTCGGCCTGTACACGGGGTAGCGGAACAGGTTGATGGTGCAGCCCGCGTGCGTGCAGATCTTCGAGAAGGCGAGAATCCCGCCGACGTGCCAGTCGGCGCGGTCGGCCGGCAGGTCGAGCTCGTCCACCTTCAGCTTCACGAGCAGGACCTGGGAGCCGAGCTGGCGCGGGTCGGCCCCCTCGGGGAAACCCGTCACGAAGCCGCCCGTCTTGATGTCGCCGGGGGTGAGGTGGACGCCGTCCTCGGTGATCACGTTGGTTCCCCTCTGCCACGGAGAGGCGCCGATCTCGTCGCCGGGCTTCGGACCCAGCGACGCGAGCGGGATCACCAGCGCACCGCCGAGCGCCGTCGCCCCGGCGGCGGCACCGCCGAGCAGGACGCCGCGCCGCGACACACCCTCGCCGCCCTCCTCGATCTCCTCTACGAGCTCGCGCTGCTCGGTCGGGTTGGAGAATCTCGCCCGCTGCTCCTTCACCGTCTCGGCGGGGAAGACGCGCTTCCCGGCGAGGATCAGGGCGGCGGCGATCGCGAGCAGCGCCGCCCCCAGCCCGAGCCCGAGGATCTGCGTCGACCACTCCAGCGCGTAGGCGACGATGAAGAACAGCGACGCGGCGATCGCGACGCCGATCAGGGCGAGGACGATGTCCTCGGCGCGCCTCACTCGGTCCCCCTCGTGCCGATCAGCCGCGCCACCAGGAGCATCGAGGCGAGCGCGAGCAGCCACGCGATCATCCCCTCCGGCACCGGCCCGAGGTTGCCGATCCCCCACCCGCCCTCGTTCACCGGCGCCTTGGTCAGCTCCACGTAGCGCGCCACGGAGTCGATCTGGTCGTGGTCGATCTGCTGATGGCCGAACTTCGGCATCACGAACGGGCCGATCCGGAGCGCCTCGGCGACCTGGGTCGGGGTCGCCTCGCCGAGGTCGGGCGCGAACGCTCCGGTCACCACGCCGCCTCTGGCGACCGCCTGGTGGCAGCCGGCGCAGTTCTCGTTGAAGATCGCGAAGCCCTCGTTCACCTTCCCGCGCTCCGGATGCACCTTCGGGATCGGCGGGCCGCCGAGCGAGCCGACGTAGGCGACCAGGTCGTCGATCTGGTCGTCGGGATACCGTGGCTGCGTCCGGATCGGCTCGTCGCCCGGCTTGTCGAGCGGCATCCGCCCGGTGGACAGGTAGAAGTCCGCGGCCGCGGCTCCGACCCCGACCAGCGTCGGCGCCTTGCCCTCGATCCCGCGCGCGTCTCGACCGTGGCAGCTCGTGCAGCTCTCCAGGTACAGCTCCCGGCCGCGGGCGACCTGCTCGGGGTCGTAGGTGGTCGGCGCGGGCCCGGCGCCCTCCGGACCCCCCGGCTGGCTGGGACCGCCGCCCGCGTTCACCTGGCCGCTCGACCCGGCCGCGAAGCTGAACACGGCGCCCGCGGCGCACGCGGCGGCGAGCGCGGCCATCGCCCAGCGCCTAGCCCGCCGCGACATGGCGCGCCTCCATCGCGGTCGCCTCCCTTTGCTCGCGCTCCATCCACGACCACGTCACCGCCACCGCGGCGAACACGATCGGCAGCCCGCCCGCGATCATCGCGACGCCGGCGCCCAGCTCCCCGCGCGAGATCAGCATCACACCGACGAGGTCGACGGCGGGCGCCGCGAAGAACAGGTACAGCGATCTGCCGGGGTCGTCCAGCGCCCGCTTGCCGACGGCCAGAATCGGGATCCAGAACCACACCCCGATCGCGACGAACGCGAGGTGCTCGCCGGCGTGCAGGAGCGGATAGTCGTCCGAGAGCGCCAGCAGCGGGGTGAGGTGGAACACCCACTGCGTGACCACGAACGCTGCCCAAGCCGCCGCGGGATGTCGCGCCCGGAGCGGCGGCAGCGGCAGCGACCGCCACGCCAGCACGATCGCCGGCGCCACGATCCCCGACAGGATCGAGTGCTCGACCATGTGGGCGGCGCTCAGCCCGGCGCTCATCCGCTCCTCCGCCGGTCGGCGATGTGCTGCCGGACGAGCCCGGCGACGCCGAGCGCCGCCACCTGAGCGCCGATCAGGATCAGGAACAGCCCGAAGGTGAGCCCGTTCACCGCCATCGCGAAGCCGATCACGACCGCGACCGTGGCGAGGCTCGACTCGGCGAGCCGGCGCGGCCGCGATGTCTCGACGCTGACGGCGGCCGCGAACAGCGCCATCAGTAGCAGCGCTCCCGCCGCCCCGGTCGACAGCGCCGGCCCGAGGTCGTCGCTGCTCCACAGCCACTGGACCAGCGCGAGCAGGCCGACCCAGACGCCGAGCGCCGCCATCCACACCGCGCCGATCCGCAGCCCGCTCATGCGCGCGCCCTCGCTCTCGATTTCGTACCGCGCTTGCGCTCCGCCTCCGCGACGCGCTTGTCCATCAGCGGCGCGTACGAGGTGATCTTCGGCAGCTTCGTGAAGTTGTAGCGCGGCGGCGGCGAGGTGGTGGCCCACTCGAGCGTCTGGCCCTCCCATGGATCGTCACCGGCCGGCTCGCGATTCCGCAGCGAGACGAACAGGTTGATCAGGAAGACGAGAATCCCAAGCGCGATCACGTACGACCCGATCGAGGAGACGATGTTGAGCCCGTGGAACCCGTCGTCGACCGGGTATGCGGCGATCCGGCGCGGCATCCCGTCGATCCCCAGCAGGAGCATCGGAAAGAAGGTCATGTTGGTCCCGATCACCATCAGCCCGAACTGGAGCTTTCCGAGCCCGTCGCGGAGCATCGCCCCGGTCCATTTCGGGAACCAGTAGTAGACGGCCGCGAAGCCGGCGAAGATGCTGCCCGCGAACAGCGTGTAGTGGAAGTGCCCGACCACCCAGTAGCTGTCGTGGACGTGATAGTCCAGCGCGGGAGCCGCGGTGAACACCCCGGTCAGCCCGCCGATCAGGAACTGCAGGAAGAACCCGAGCGCGAACAGCATCGGGGTGCGGAGCAGGATCGCGCCGCCGATCATCGTCGCGGTGATCGACAGGTACTCCATCCCGGCGGGGGCGATCAGGGCGGTGGAGGTGAGCGAGAAGTACTTGTTCGGGACCTGGTCGGTGGTGAACATGTGGTGCGCCCACACGCTCATCGACAGACCCGTGAACGCGAGCAGGGCGCCGATCAGGAACTTGTAGCCGAAGAACCGCTTCCGCGAGAAGGTCGCGACCACCTCCGCGGTGATCCCCAGGAATGGGAAGAACATGATGTACACCGCCGGGTGCCCGAAGAACCAGAACAGGTTCTGGTAGGCGATCGGCCCCCCGGAGCCCTCGAAGATCGAGGCGCCCAGCCGCTCGGCCAGCAGCAGCGCCATCCCGACGCCGAGCACCGGCACGCTCATCAAGATCATCAGCGCGGCGGCGAGCACGGTCCAGGTGAACACCGGCACGCGCAGCATCGTCATCCCCGGCGCCCGCAGCCGGATGATCGTTCCGAGCAGGCAGACCGCGAGCAGGGTGAGCCCGACGCCGACGATGATCACGCCGATCACCCACAGGTCCATCCCAGTCCCGGGCGTAGCCGAGTCGTCCGAGAGCGGCACGTACGCGGTCCATCCGGCCTTCCCGGCGCCGTGGTCGGTAAGGAAGCCGGAGTACATCGTCAGCCCGCCGGCGAGCACCATCCAGTGGCCGGCCAGAGCCAGCCGCGGAGCCGCGACCTGGGCGGCGCCCACCTGCAGCGGCACGATGTACAGCGCCAGCGCCACCGCCAGCGGGGTGACGACGAGGTAGATCATCGTCGACCCGTGCATCGTGAAGACCTGGTTGTAGGTGTCCTGCTCCAGGAACGCGCCGTTCGGGTCCAGGAGCTGGGTTCGGATCATCAGCGCCAGCGCGCCGCCGACCAGGAAGAAGATCCCCGAGACCACGGTCATCCGGAGCGCGATCCGCTTGTGGTCCGTCGTCGCGATCCAGGCGAGAATCCCCGAGGAGGGAGTCTGGTCGACCAGTCCGCGGGGCTGTGCGTGTGCCTCCATCAGTGCCGCCTCCTCTGTGTCGACGCCCGGTGCGACATCAGGCTCCCTTCCGCTGCGTTCTGAGCCAGGACTCGAAGTCCTGCGGCGCCATCGCGACGACGTCGAACGTCATCAGGTCGTGGCTGAGGCCGCAGAACTCGGCGCACCGCCCGGTGAACTCGCCGGGGTCGTCGAACGTGAGGTCGAACACCGAGTCGCGCTTCGGGAACGCGTCTCGCTTGAACCGCTCCTCCGGGATCCAGAAGGCGTGGATCACGTCCCGTGAGGTGAGGTGGAACCGGACGGCGGTGTCGGTCGGGACGACCAGCGACGCGGGACGATCGTCGGTGCCGACAACCGTGACGTCCTTGCCGGGCCCCGGATACGTGAACCGCCAGTTCCACTGGAACGCGGTCACGTCGATTCGCCTCCCCGGGCCGCGGTCGAGAGCCGAGATGTGATCGGTTGCGCGGAAGCTGAAGAACAGGAGCACCCCGGCGACGCACACGAGGAAGACGGCGTAGGAGGACTCCGCCCACGTCAGCGAGTCCCACTGCCGCGGCAGCTTGTCGTCGCGACGCCGGTACCGGATCAGGACGAAGCCGACGACCCCGAAGATGATTGCGGCAACCGCGATCCCGACGGGCAGGTAGATCCTGGCGAGCCCGTCGAACTCCTCCCGTGTGTTCACCGCGGCCTGAACGATGAAGGCCAAGATGGCCGCAGCCTATCCAAAGATCAGGCGGCTGAAACCTCGTTTACGGGGTTGTCACAAGCGCGGTTCGCTCACAGCCCCTCGGCCGTGAGCTGGGCCTGGTCGAGCACCTGCTCGTACTCGGCCGCGGTCCGCTCCGCGACGTCGAGCCAGTCGAACTGCCGGACGTGCTCGCGCGCCTCCGCGACCAGCCGGCTGCCGAGCTCGGCGTCCCCGAGCACACGGACCGCGACCTCGACGAGCTCGTCGGGGTCGCGGGCGCGGAAGCGGAGGCCGACCTCGTCGTGGGGGACGACCTCGCGAAGCCCGCCCGTGTCGGCGACGATGCACGGGCAGCCCGACGCCATCGCCTCCAGCGCGACCAGGCCGAAGGGCTCGTAGATCGAAGGGACCACGCACACGTCGGCGATCGGATACAGCGAGTGCAGAACCTCGTCGCCGATCCAGCCCAGGAAGGTGCCGTGGTCGTCGAGCCCGAGCTCGGCCGCCTGCCGCCGCAGCTCCTCCTCGTGGGTGCCGGAGCCGGCGACGACGAACCGCGTTCCCGGCATCCGCTCGACCAGCGCCGGCATCGCCTCCAGCGCGATCTGGAAGCCCTTCTCGTACACGAGTCGGCCGACCAGCAGCACGAGCCGCTCCTCCGGGGCGGCGAACCTGGCTCGGAGCCGCTCCAGCCCGCGGGCGTCGTGGGGTCGCAGGTCCTCGGGGTCGATCCCGTTCGGGATCGCCGTGATCCGCTCGTCCGGGACCCCGAAGATCTCGGCGATCTGCTCGCGCATGAAGTCCGAGCACGCGATCACGCGGTCGGAGCGGTTCGTGATCCACCGCTCCACGCCGTGGATGTAGGACTGCGGGTGGACGTCGACGTGGCCCTGGTGGCGACCGTACTCGGTGGCGTGGATCGTCGTCACCAGCGGGGCGTTGAACCGGCGCGCGAGGTGGTCGCAGGCGGCCGCGACGAGCCAGTCGTGCCCGTGGACGAGGTCGAAGTCGACGCGGTCGCCGAGCTCGACCCCGGCGGCGAGCATGTCGGCGTTCATCCGCTCCACCCAGGTGACGAACTCGCCGAGCTCGCGGGGCCGGGTGGGCTCGCGAACGCGATGTATCGCCACCCCGCCCGCCTCCTCCTCCGGCGGCGATTCCTCGCCTCCCCGGGTGAGCACGTGCACCTCGGCGCCGAGCTCGGCGAGCGACTCCGACAGCTTCCGGACGTGGCGGGCGAGCCCCCCTTCGATCAGCGGCGGGTACTCCCAGGAGAGGATCAGCGCTCGGGTCATTCGGTTGCGCCTGCGAAGCGCCGGCTAGGAGGCCCCACTACGGCTCGAGCAGGGGCGCCAGGATGAGATCGGGGGCCAGATTTCGCATGCGTGGGTCGGGCGGCCCGGGGGAGTCTATGGCCTCGAGCAGGGCTTCCGCGTGCGCGACGGCGCGATCGTGCGGGTAGTCGCCGGCCTCGCGACGGTAGTCCAGGAACGCCCAATCGCTCGCCTGGACGGCGAGCAGCTCGCGGGCAGCGCGGGCCGCCGCGGCCGCCGGGATCCCGTCCGCGAGGGCGCGAAGCAGCCGCAGCTCGAGGCGGCGGGCGGCCCACGCCAGGTCGGCGACGCGTGGGGAGTCCCAGGTGCGCATGTCCTTGCCCTCCCCCCAGCTGGAGCGGCGCAGGGGGCGATCCTCCGCGGGGTGGCGGCGCCGGGCCTGCGCGAGGGTGACGGGCCGGACACCCCGCTCCGGGCACAGCCGCAGCACCTCGGCAAGCCACAGGGGGCCCTCCGTCCACCAGTGTCCGAGCAGCTCGGTGTCGACCGCGAACGTGAGCAGCCCGGGGCGGCCGCGGCGGGCCGCGAACTCGTCGAGGCGGGCGCCGACGCGCTCGACGAAGTCGGCAGCGTCGACGCGGGCCCGGGCCGCCGCCGCCGCGGGGTCGTACGGCGCCCCCCCGATCGACCACAGCCGGATCCCGTTGTGGGAGAGGCGGTGGAAGTCGAGGTAGGGGTGAGCGGAGGGGTATCCACCCTCCCCCCATACCGCCGCGACGGTTTCCCACTCGATCGTGAGGGCGACCGGACCCGAACGGGTGCGGACCGGGACGAGCGAGTCGAGCGGAGGCTCGTGCGGGCTCTGGTCGGTGCAGAACGCGCCCAGCCCGCGCTCCCCGAGCAGCGCCTCGAGGCCGGGCGCGTACGCACACTCCGGCAGCCACATCGCCGTCGGCCTCCCGAACCGCCGCGTGTGGGAGCGCAGCCCCGCGTCGATCTGCAGCCGCCGGCCCGCGTCGGTGGCGAGCACGGGCAGCACCGCGTGGGTCGCGGTCGCCGGGATCAGCTGCACGCCGCGCTCCGCGGCTGCGACCCGAAACGCGTCCAGCGGATCGGCTTCAGGGCGCTGCAGCCAGCTCAGCGCGCGCCCGTAGCGCTCCACCTCGGCGCCGGCGGCGGCGCCCAGCCCCTCCGCCGCGGCGTCCAGCCGCGCCCGCTCGATCCGGTGGTCGCGGACGAACGCGCGGATCCGCTCCGCCGCGCCGGGCGCCTCGAGCTGGTCGGCGAGCACCGGCGACACCGTCACGGTCAGGTCGCGCCCCGCCTCCAGCACCGGCAGATGCGAGCGGGCGAACGCCTCGAACAGCCACTCCTCCCCGAACGGGTAGGTCCCGAACCCCTCCACGTACGGCATGTGGGAGTGGACGACCAGTGCCAAATCGCCTGTCGCGTCCTCCGCTTCGCGTCCGGGCGCGACAGGGTTCCCGTTTGGTTCAGACACGGCAGATCGCGATCAAGTCCAGCGCCCGGTCGAGGTCCCCGTCCCGGAGCGCGAAGTCCGACGCCGAGATCGCCGGCACGAATCGGTCGTAGAAGGGCTTCGTGATCCGGAGCGCCGCGTGCGCCCTGTCCCAGCCCAGCCTCAGCGCGATCTCGTGGGCGCGGAGCTTCCGGGCGTGGAACAGCCCCAGGATGTCGACCTCGGCGAAGCACGGCTCGAGCAGCGCCCGGTACTCGCCGGCCGTGAACTCGCGCACATGCCACGGGTTGCCGGACCGCTCCGCGCCGGGCGGCGCCAGGGTGAGCCGGTTCGGAGTGGAGATGTAGGCGACCGGAGCGGCGGCGGCGATCCGCCGGCACAGCGCCTCCGGGTCCCGGACGTGCTCGATCGTCTGCAGGAACACCACCGCGTCCCACGAGCCGGCCAGATCCTCGACCAGGCCCCGCTCGAACCGGAGGTTGTCGCGCCGGTAGCGGAGCCGGGCATGCTCATGCGCCTCGGGGTTCGCGTCGACCCCGACCACCTCGGCGGCGGTCCGGGCGAGCACGTCCGAGCCGTACCCCTCCCCGCACGCCAGGTCGACCATCCTCAGCCCCGCGCAGCGCGCGGCGATCCACTCGTACACGACGAGGTGGCGACGGAACCAGTAGTTCTCGTCGGGGACGTCGGGGAGCGTGCGCTCACCGGTGAGCTCGAGCGGCGGAACGCCCGGCGGCTGGTCCTGCTGGTGGATCGGCATCCGGCAGTTGTACGCGACTACAGTTCCCCGGTGCCCGACGCGCCGCGGATCAAGGACGTCAACGTCCGCTACCACGACGCCGCCGCGTCCGAGTACGACTCGAAGTGGGGGATCGACTTCGGCCCGACCGGGCGGGAGCAGGTGCGAGCGAAGCTGGTGAAGGCGCTCGGCGAGCGGCCGCGCGAGCCGTTCGGAGACGGGCTCGAGATCGGCGCCGGAACCGGCTACTTCACGCTCAACCTGCTGCAGCTGGGGCTGATCGAGCGGGCGACCGCGACCGACATCTCGCCGGGGATGCTCGCCGCGCTCGACTCGAACGCCGCCGGGCTGGGACTCGAGGTGCGCACGGTCGAGCTCGACGCTGAGCGGCTCCCGTTCGAGGACGAGAGCTTCGACCTCGTCTTCGGGCACGCTGTGCTGCACCACATCCCGGACCCCGAGCGCGCATTCCGCGAGATTCGCCGGGTGCTCCGGCCCGGCGGCACGCTCGCCTTCTGCGGGGAGCCGTCGCGGTACGGCCACCTGCTCGCCGCCGTCCCGAAGTCGGCGGGAGAGGCGCTGGCGCCCCTGTGGCGGGCGGCGCTGCGGGCGCCGGCCCGCGACCAGCACGGGAACGGCGCCTCCGACCCCACCGGCGGGCTGGAGCGCGAGGTGGACGTGCACGCCTTCGATCCCGCCGCCCTGCGCCGCCAGCTCACCGCCGCCGGCCTCGCCGACGTCCGGATTCGCGGCGAGGAGCTCGCCTCGAGCATGTACGGGTGGGTGGTGCGCGCCTGGGAGTCGAGCGCGGATCCCGACGGCGTCCCGTGGGCGTGGCGGAACTTCGCATTCCGCAGCTATCTCGCCCTGCAGCGACTGGACGCGGTCCTGCTCGAGCCTCGGCTGCCGGCGTCGCTGTTCTACAACCTGGTGCTGTCGGCGCGGCGGTCGCCCGGGTAATACCCTTGCCGCCGTGGCGACGCTCCACGAGCAGATCGTCGACGCGATCGGTGAGATGCACGGCGTCCACCCGGGATACCGGGCCGCGCACGCGAAGGGGTTGTTCTGCCGCGGCAGCTTCACAGCCACGGCCGAGGCGGGCGGGCTGAGCCGCGCCGCCCACCTGCAGGGGGAGCCGGTCCGGGTCTCGGCGCGGTTCTCGAACGGCAGCGGCAACCCGGAGGCGCCCGACGCCGACCGCCGCGACGGCCGCGGCCTCGCCGTCAAGTTCCACCTGCCCGACGGCGGTGAGACGGACATCGTCGCGATCTCGATCCCGGTGTTCTTCGTCCGCAACGCGGACGACTTCCTCGCGTTCACCGAGGCCCGCCGGCCGAACCCGGACGGCGAGCTCGACATGGAGCGGGTCGGCGCCTTCCTCGGCGAGCACCCGGAGACCGCGGAAGCCCTGCAGAGGATCCTGCCCGCGCTCACCCCTCCCGCCAGCTACGCGACCTGCACCTACTACGGGCTGCACGCGTTCGGGCTCCTCGACGCCGCGGGCGGGCGCCGGTTCGTCCGCTACGTGCTCGACCCCGAGGCGGGCGAGCTGAACCTCTCCGATGACGAGATCGAGGCGGCCGCGCCCGACTACCTGCAGACCGAGATCGCCGAGCGGCTCGCCGCCGGACCGGTGCGGTTCGACCTGCACGCGCAGCTCGCCGCCCACGAGGACTCGCTCACCGACCCGACCGTGGCGTGGCCCGACGACCGGCCGGACGTCACCCTCGGCACCCTGGAGCTGACCGAGCTCGACACAGAGAGCGAGACCGACGGGGGCGTCGTGGTGTTCGACCCGACCCGGGTCACCGACGGGATCGAGTGCTCGGAGGACGAGATCCTCGCCGCCCGCTCGCCCGCGTACTCGGTCTCGATCGAGCGGCGTGCCGCGGTCCGCGCCGCCGACTGATCCGCGCTCGGATGGCCTCGGGCGCCGAGCGCGACGAGACGGAGCTGGAGCGGCTCGACCGGAACCTCGACGAGCTGCTGTCCAGCCTCCGCGTGGCGCTGCCCGGCGTGCAGGTGCTGTTCGCGTTCCTGCTCGTGCTCCCCTTCCAGTCCCGGTTCCCCGATGTGACCGGGTTCCAGGAGAAGCTCTACATCGTCACCCTGCTGTGCGTCGCGGTCGCGACGATCCTGATGATCGCTCCGACGGCCCGCACGCGGCTCCGGTTTCGAGCCGATGACAAGGCATGGGTGGTGCGCAGCGCGAACCGGCTCGCGATCGCCGGCCTCGTCTTCCTCGGGGCAGGGACGGTGTGCGCGCTGACGCTCGTCACCGACTTCCTGTTCGGGACGGCGCTGACGATCGGCGTCGCCGCGACCGGCGCGGCGCTGCTCGCGTGGCTGTGGTTCGGCGCGCCGCTGGTCCGGGGCGGCCCCGGCCGGCCTAGCCGAATGTGAACGCGTACCCGGAGATCCCGGGCTGGGGCTCGAGCGTGAGCACGTGCCGCTCCGCGTGGGGGAGGTCGACGAGCCGGTACAGACGCTGCTCGTCGACCCTTACGCGGGAGTCGTGCACGTCTTCGCCCGCGAGCCGGGCCGGGATCGGCTTGCCGTCCAGCAGGACCCGCATCCGGCGGGGGTGGTCGGGCGAGCCGAGCACGAGGAAGGCGCGGCGGGCCCCGAAGTTGACGTCGATCGCGGCGCCCTTGCCGGCCGTCCCAGCCTCCCTGCTGATCTTCCACCGACCGCGATAGGCGAGCGCGTTCGGGGGCAGCCGATTCGCGACCCGGCCGATCGCGCCGGCGCCGCCGAAGTCCTGGCTCCCGGACGGGATCGCCGGGCCGTTCACGAACCCCCGTGCGCGGGCCGAGCCGAGGTAGGTCTCGGGGGTGGTGATCCCCGGGTCGGGAACCTGACCGCTCGCCTTCGCGCCCTTCCCGAGCCCCTTCGCGCCCGCCTCGGCGAGCAGCGAGCGGATCGCCCGGTCGGTGGTGTCGTAGCCGCCCTCACCGAAGTGCACGTACCGGACCCGGCCCTGGGCGTCGATCAGGTACTCCGCCGGCCAGTACTGGTTGTGGAACGCGTCCCAGGTGCCCCGCTCGTTGTCCTGGACGACCGGATACGAGATGTCGTACTGGTCGATCGCGCGCTGCACGTTCGCCGCGTCGCGCTCGAACGGGAACTCCGGGGTGTGGACGCCGACGATCGTCAGGCCCTTGTCGCTGTACGCCTTGTCCCACGCGTTCAGGTGCGGGAGGGTGCGGATGCAGTTGATGCAGGTGTAGGTCCAGAAGTCGATCAGCGTCACCCTGTGCTGGGCGGCGAGGCCGGCGATCGACAGCGCCTTCCCGCCCGTGGTGTTGAACCACTGTCCGGGCTGCGAGAACTCGGGGGCGGCCCCCACCACCGGCAGCTTCACGCCGGCCTCGGCCTCGGTCACGCCGGCCTCCGACGGGGTCCCGTGGGTCGAGTTGAGGTCCGCCAGCTCGTTCGCGACCGCATCGGTGCCCTCCAGCGACTCGGCCGGGCTGCGCAGCACCGACGGCAGGTCGTTCGCGACCGCGTTCTGGAAGCGCAGGTCGAGGTTGGCGAGCATCACCCCGGCGACGGCGATCATCACGACGCCGAGCCCGACCTGGATCTGGGCGCGGTAGGCGCCGAGCCGATCCGAGACCGCGCGGCCGCCGATCATCAGCGCATACAGGACGGCCGCCGAGCCGAGCCCGTATGCGAGCGCGACCGTCAGCCTGCCGACCGTGAAGTCCTGCGCCGCAGAGACCGTGATCACGCCGGCCAGGATCGGCCCGGCGCAAGGCGCGTACACCAGCCCCAGGCTCGCCCCGAGCGCGAAGCCCGACCAGAAGCCCTCGCCCTTCGGCGTCTCCCGGTTGCCGGTGAACCGCGACAGCCACGCCTCGATCCGGGCCGACACCGACGGCACCAGCAGTGAGATCCCGAAGCCGAGCAGGACCACGATCGCGACCGTGCGGAGCAGGCCGTTGGGCAGCCCGAGCGCGTCGATCACGTACACGAGCGCGACGACCGCGAACGTGAACGTGACCACGAGCCCGGTGACCACGCCGAGCGGCCGCCGCCGGCCGCCGGTGACGCCGACCGAGAGCACCGCAGGGAGCACGGGCAGCACGCACGGCGACAGCGCCGTGCCCGCACCCGCCACGAAAGCGAACCCCATCAGCAGGACCATCGGAGACGAGCGTTCCAGGAAGTGGTTAAGAGTCGCTTAAGCGGACCGCCGCGCCCGGTGCACCCGGACCGGGTGGCCGATCCCCTTCAGGCGGCGGGACCCGGCGCTCGAGAACATGAACCCCTCCCCGGCGGTGTCGCGCACCTCGGACGCGCACAGGACGCTGCCGGGGCGGGCAGTCTCGGTGAGCCGATCGGCGAGGTTGACGGGATGCCCGTACCAGTCGCCGCCGCGGGGCAGCGCCGTCCCCCTGGCGATCCCGGCGCGCAGCCGCGGGAAGCCCTCCCCCTCCTCGTCCGCCGCCTCGACCAGCGACAGGGTCGCGTCCAGCAGCGGGTCCGTGTCCCGGGAGACGAGCATCGCCGCGTCCCCGATCAGCTTCACGAGCCGCACCGGCGGTTCCGCGACGGCGCGGGCGAGCTCGGAGAGGCGACCGGTGACCCCACCGAGCTCGTCGGCGGGGAGGCCCTCGCCGAGCTTCGTGAACCCGACCATGTCGGCGAACGCGACCGTGAGCTCGACTGCGCCGGGGAGGCGGCCGGCCGCGAGCTCGGCGCGCCCGATCGCTTCGCGGCGGATCTGCTCCCGGAGGTGGAGGTTGAGCGCGTACTGCAGGGTCGGCCCGAAGGCCGGGATCAGGTCCTTCGCAACGGCCGCGAACCGCCGCCCCACGTCGAACTCGGTGTCCCCGGGCTGCAGCAGCGCGTCGCCGACCACGTCCCGGGTGGTGGCGGCGACCTGCCCCATCGCCATCCCGATCACGCGGGAGACCTCCAGGATCCCCTGCTCCGGGATGCCCGCGTCCAGGAAGCCCCTGGTCCGCTCCGCCGAAGCGACGTCCTCCTCCGTAAACGCACGCTCGCCCGGCTCGGGGGTGGGGAAGCCGAGCGCCTGCTGCAGCCGCTGCAGCAGCCCGAGCTCGATCCCGGCCCGCTCCGCCACCTCCTCGATCGTGTAGCGCTGCCCCTCACCCTCGAGCACCTGCTCGAGCGGAAGCAGCGCGAGCCGGTCATCCTCGACGGCCTTCCGCAGGACGTCCAGGGGGACGCCCTCCCCGGAGAGCTGCTCGAGCAGGCGAAGCCGGCCCGCGCGCTCCTCGCCCTCGGTGTCCGCGAGCAGTCCCTCCGCCTCGAAGTCGATCGTCATCGACCGCCATTCTCGCCTGCCTAGAATCGATCTGCGATGGCGGCAGACAGGCACAGCGCGCTTCCGATCTTCGAGCTCCCGATCGTGCTGCTCCCGGGAGAGCTGCTCCCGCTGCACATCTTCGAGGAGCGCTACAAGCGGATGGTCGGCAACTCCCTCGACGACGGCGAGCCATTCGGGATCGTGTTCCGCGACGAGTCCGGCGCGGCGCGGAACGTCGGCTGCACGGCGCGGGTCACCGACGTCACCGACCGCTACGAAGACGGGCGGATGAACATCCTCGTCACCGGCGAGGCGCCGTTCCGGGTGCTGGACCGCGGCGACGCGCCCGAGTACCCGGTCGGCGACGTGGAGCTGATCGACGTGGACGCGGAGCCTGAGCCGGCCGACGACGCCGCCGCGGACGAGGCGCACGCCGCCTTCGCCGAGCTGCTCGACCAGGTCGCCGTCGAGCCCGAGGCCGTCGGGGAGGTGGCCGAGCAGGACGCGTACCAGATCGCCGGGCGGATCGAGCTGCCGGCGGACACCAAACAGCGCCTGCTGGAGCTCCGCAACGAGGACGACCGGATGCGGCTGCTCGCTCGCGCCCTGCGGACCGCCTCCGACGCGGTCCGCCGCGCCGAGGAGATCGCCGACGCAGCGCAGTCGAACGGCTCGTACCCCGGACGCTGACGGTTTTCCGAGCCCGCGACGGCGGACGCGAAGCGGAGCACGTCGCGGGAATGTCAGAGGACGACTACGGCGCCGCCGCGGCGGGGGTCGCCGCCGCCCTGCAGCGCGCCGGTGGCGGGGTCGCGGGCGACGGCGTGGACGCCGCCGAAGAACAGGTTGGGGCGCTGCCACCTGACGACGCCGTACCCGGCCGCTGCGAGCGCCGCGAGCGGTGCGTCGTCGATCCCCGGCTCGGCCTGTACGACCCCGTCCTCGAAGTGGACTCGGGCGGCCTCGACCGCCTCCCTCACCGGCCGGCCGTCGGCGACCAGCCGGATGATCACCTGCAGGATCGCGGAGCGGATCCGGTTCGACCCGCCGCTGCCCAGCCCGGCGACGAGCTCTCCGTCGGATAGCACGACCGTCGGCGCCATCATCGAGGTGATCCGCCGGCCCTCCGGGAGCGCATGGAAGCCGAGCGGGTTGAGGTCCTCCTCGCCGAGCATGTTGTTGACGTGGACGCCCGTCCCCGGGACGAGCATCCCGGACCCGGTTCCGTTCGAGCAGGTGACCGCGGCGCACCGGCCGTCCGAGTCGACCGCCGTGATGTGGGTCGTCGAGCCGAGCCGGTCGAGCCGCGAGGGATCGAGGAAGCGGTCCGCGAATCCGTCCTCGTACAGGCCCCCGTGGAAGGCCTCGGTGCGGGCGCGGTTGGCCTCGGCCATCGCCGCGACGATCGCCTCGACCCCCGCGTCGCCGCGCCGCTCCAGCAGCTCCAGGCACAGCGCGATCAGCACCCCGCCCGAGGACGGCGGCGGGTTGGTGAGCACCTCGCGCGCCCGAAAGGCTGCGCCGACCGGATCCCTGGCGACGGGCTCGTACGCGGCGAGATCCTGGACGCCGAGCGTGCCGCCGCGCTCGCCGACCCACTCTGCGATAGCGGCGGCGATCTCGCCCGTGTAGAACGGCTCCGGGCCCTCGGCGGCATACCGTTCCAGCGCGTCGGCGAGCTCCGGGAAGCGGAAGGTCTCCCCCTCACGCAGGATCCTCCCCTCCGGCGCGTACAGCTCCCGCGTCTCCGGGTACTCGGTCAGGATCGGCTCGAGCAGCTCGAACAGGTACGCCTGCTGGGTGTTGAGCACGACCCCGTCGCGCGCGCACGAGACCGCCGGGCCGACCAGCTCCGACATCGGCATCGAGCCGAACCGTCGGAGCGCCTCGGCGAGCCCGGCCGCAGTCCCGGGGACGCCGCACGACGCCGCGCCGATGTTGAACACCTGCGGGGTCTCGTCGAAGATCACCGACAGCGGGACGAGCTCGGAGGTGCGCTCGGCGCCTCCCCGCCCCGGGACCTCTACGAAGAAGTCGAGAAGGACGTCCTGCTCGGCGGTGTGGACGAGCATGAACCCGCCGGCGCCGAGCCCGGTCAGCGGGCTCTCCGCCGCGAACGAGGTGAGGACCGCGGATACCGCGGCGTCGACCGCGTTGCCGCCCTCTCGCAGCGCTCGCGCCCCCGCCTCGGCGGTGGCGGGATGGCCGGCTGCGATTGCCCCTGCGCTCGCTATCGGCTTGGCTCGAACTCCGGCGCCTCGATCCCGAGGTCGCGCGGACGCGGCTCGCCGGGCGAGGCGGCGCTACTGGAGCGGCGCACCGGCCGAGACGGCGGCAGCTCCGAGGTGCGCTCGCGACGGGCGCGGCGACCGGCGAAGTCGGCGCGGCGACCGCGCGCGTCGAACCGGGTCGCGATCACCGTCACCCACACCTGCTCGCCGAGCTCCTCGTCGACGTTTGCGCCGAAGATGATGTTGGCGTCGGGATGGGCGGCCTCCTGGATCACCCGGGCCGCCTCTGAGACCTCGATCAGCGACAGGTCCGTGCCGCCCGTGATCGAGAGCAGGATCGACCGGGCGCCGTCCACCGAGGCGTCGAGCAGCGGCGAGGAGACGGCCCGCTCCGCGGCGAACACCGCCCGGCTGTCGCCGGTCCCCATCCCGATCCCGAGGATCGCGGGGCCGGCCTCGCGCATGATCGTGCGCACGTCCGCGAAGTCGAGGTTGATCAGCGCCGGCAGGGTGACCAGATCGGCGATCCCCTGCACGCCCTGGCGCAACACGTCGTCGGCGACGCGGAACGCCTCAATCATCGAGGTGTTCCGGGACAGCACCGAGAGCAGTCGCTCGTTCGGGACCACGATCAGCGTGTCGACCTCCTCGCTGAGCGCCTCGATCCCCTCATCGGCCTGGCTCGCCCGGCGCGTGCCCTCGAACCCGAACGGGCGGGTGACGATCCCGACGGTGAGCGCGCCGACGGTCTGCGCGAGCCGGGCGACCACCGGGGCGGCGCCGGTGCCGGTGCCGCCGCCCGCCCCGGCGGTGACGAAGACCATGTCGGACCCCTTCAGCAGGCGCTTGATCTTGTCCTGCTCCTCGAACGCGGCCCGGTAGCCGAGCGACGAGTCGGACCCGGAGCCGAGCCCGCGGGTCACCTCGCCCCCGATGTGGACGGTGACGTCGGCGGTGGACTGCTGCAGCGACTGAAGGTCGGTGTTGATCGCGAGGAACTCGACACCGGTGATCCCGGCGTCGACCATCCGGTTGACGGCGTTGACGCCGGCGCCGCCCACGCCGACGACGCGGATCACCGGGATCGGCGCGCCCTGGGTGGCGAACCCGCGCGACGGCGCGGGTTCCGTGCGGCCGTAGGTGGGCTCGCGCCCGCCCTCGCCCTCGACGAAGATCTCGCGCAAGCGCTCCCTGTCCCCGGCCGGCTCGCTCTCGGCGACGGGTTCGGCGGTGCCGCCGTCGAGCATCTCGGGGTGCTCGTCCTCGTCCTGGAGCCGGTACACGGTGAGCTCCTCGGGCTCCGGCGGGGTGGTCCGCTCGCTCGCGTCCTGCTCCACGACGGCGCCCGGCTCGGCGGCATCCTCCGTCTCGGCCTCGGCCTCCGGAGCGGGCGCCTCGGGCTCGGTGGTCTCGTCGTCGACGGTGGACCGGAAAAGGTCGGCGAGCGGGCCCTCCCGCATGCTGGCGCGGTCACGACGCGCCATTGCTCAGCACCTCCTTCGCCAAGTCGCGGTAGTACTTGGCCGCATTCCCCTTCGGATCGTATTTGAGCACCGACGCCCCCCGCACCGGTGCCTCCGCGAACTTGATCGCCTTCCGGATCCGTGACTTGAACACCAGGTCGCCGAAGTTCTCCTCGAGGATCTCGACCGCCTCGGTGGCGTGCACGGTGCGGGAGTCGAGCATCGTCGGCAGGATCCCCTCCAGCTCCACCCCGGGGTTGAGGTTCTCCCGAATCATCGCCAGCGTGTTCTGGAGCTGGACCAGCCCGCGCATCGAGAGATACTCGCATTGGACCGGGACGATCACCCGGTTGGCCGCGGTGAGCGCGTTCACGGTGAGCAGCCCGAGGCTGGGCGGCGTGTCGATGCAGACGAAGTCGTAGTCGTCGATCACCTCGGCCAGCGCCTTCTCCAGGGCGCGCTCCCGGCCGATCTGAGTGCTCATCGCGATCTCGGCGCCGGCCAGGTCGATCGAGGCGACCGCGAGGTCGATCTCGCGGGCCTGGATCACCTCGCTGATCGGCGTCCGCTCGACCAGCACGTCGTACATGCTCTTCTGGACCTTGTCGGGGTCGACGCCCTGGCTCATCGTCAGGTTGCCCTGCGGGTCGAGGTCGACCGCGAGCACGTTGTAGCCGGCCTCCTTGAAGGCGACCGCGAGGTTCAGGGTCGTGGTCGTCTTCGCGACGCCGCCCTTCTGGTTCGCGAACGCGATCACGTTCGCGTCGCCGCTTCGCTTCCGCCCGGTCTTGCCCTTGCCGGACTTCTCCGCCGTCCGCTTGCCCTTCTTGCCCTTCCCCTTCTTGCCCTTGGCCGAGTCCTTGGACTTCGGACGCTCGCGGGTCGGAGCGATCGCCTCGGCGGCGGTGATCCGGTCGGCGTCGCCGACGGCGACCCCGGCGGCGCGCGCGACCGTCCCGGCCGCCTGTGCGACGCCGGATGCAGAGCCAGATGCGAACGCAGAAATGCCCATCTAGGGGGGCCTATTCGCAGGCTGCCCGCGGTTTCCTCCCGCGTACAAGAGGGTTGCACCCGTATCGGACGCCCGTCCCGGCGGTGACCGCGCAACTGCGGACGCGAAGCGGAGCACGTTGCACGATTGATTCAATGGCTCGATGTCGGATCCGCTTCAGAAGCGACTCCTGTTCGTCACCGGCAAGGGCGGCGTCGGCCGCTCCACGGTCGCGCTGGCGCTGGGGGTGGCGGCCTCGCGCCGCGGAATGCGCACGATCGTCGCCGAGGTCGCCTCCCAGGAGCACACCTCGCGCGTGTTCCGGCGCGCCGAGGTCGGATTCCACGAGGTCGAGATGCGCGAGCGCCTGTGGACGATCTCGATCGACCCCGACCACTCGCTGCGCGAGTACCTGACGATCCAGGCGCCGGTCCGGGCGATGGGCGAGATGCTGTCCCGGAGCCGGGTGTTCACGCTGCTCGCCGCCGCGACCCCCGGCCTCAAGGAGCTGGTCACGATCGGGAAGGTGTGGGAGCTCGCCCAGCCCGACCGCCGCACGAAGGGAGGGCGCGAGTACGACCTCGTGATCGTCGACGCGCCGGCGACCGGGCACGGGATCGGGCTGCTGCAGACGCCCCGCACGTTCGGGTCGATCGCCCGGGTCGGGCCGATCCGCTCCCAGGCGGAGGCGCTCGACCGGTACTTCACCGATCACGGGCGGACCGGCGCCGTGATCGTCTCGCTGCCCGAGGAGATGCCTGTGAACGAGGCCGAGCTGCTCGAGCGCGAGCTCACCGGGGCGGTCGGCGTCGCGGTGGACGAGGTGCTGATGAACGCCGTCTACCCGGAGCGGTTCTCGGCCGAGGACGCGGAGCATCTGGAGCGCGCCGCCGATGCGGTCCACGGCCCGCCGCGGGCAGCGATCCGGGCGGCGCTCTCGGAGCGGCGCCGGGCGTCCTCCCACAGGGAGCAGCTGGAGCGGCTCCGCGGGCTGGTCTCGGCCCCGGTCAGGACGCTCCCGTTCGTGTTCGACCCCGAGCTCGGCGAGGCCGCGATCGAGCAGCTCGCCGAGCGGGTGGGGGCGAGCTGATGGCGAGCGTCCCGGATCTGCTCCAGGGAAAGGGTGTGTGCATCTGCGCGGGCTCGGGCGGGGTCGGCAAGACGACGACATCGGCGGCGATCGCGGTGGGGATGGCTGCACGGGGCAAGAAGGTGGCGGTGCTGACGATCGATCCGGCAAAGCGGCTCGCGGACTCGCTGGGGCTGCCCGAGCTCGGCAACACCGAGCGGCGGGTCGACCCCGCTCTGTTCACCGAGCAGGGGCTGGACACCGGCGGCGGCGAGCTGTGGGCGATGATGCTGGATGCGAAGGCGACCTTCGACGAGCTGATCGCCCGGCACGCGCCCGACATCCAGACGCGTGACCGGGTCCTCGACAACCGGATCTACAAGCAGCTCTCGAACGCGCTCGCCGGCTCCCAGGAGTACATGGCGATGGAGCGCCTGTTCGAGCTGCACCAGGAGGCCCGCTACGACCTGCTCGTGCTCGACACCCCTCCGACGCGGAACGCGCTCGACTTCCTCGACGCTCCGAAGCGGCTCACGCAGTTCATCGAGGGCCGCTCGCTGCAGTTGTTCATGCGGCCGACGGGGCTCGGGATGCGGCTGCTGGGGAGGGGCAGCTCGATGATGTTCTCGGTCCTGCGCCGGATCACGGGGGTGGACCTGCTCGAGGACATCTCGGAGTTCTTCCAGGCGTTCAGCGGGATGGTCGGCGGGTTCCAGGAGCGCGCCAAGCGCGTCAACGAGCTGCTCACCGATCCCGGCACCTCGTTCCTGGTCGTGTGCGGGCCGCAGGGCGAGCCGATCGAGGAGGCCGTCTACTTCCACCGGCGGCTGGTCGAGGCGCAGATGCCGTTCGGGGGAGTGATCGTGAACAAGGTCCACTACGAGGAGGAGCTCGACCCGGGCGACGAGGACGGGATCACGGCGGCGCTGGCGGGGCCGCTGCGGGACGCCGACCTCGCCGCCCGCGCGGCGGCCAACCTGAGCGACTACGCGGCGCTCGCGGCGCGCGACCGCCGCAACATCGACAGACTCGGGAACGAGCTCCGCGGCCGACCCGTGATCAAGGTCCCGTACCTCGACCACGACGTGCACGACCTCGCCGGCCTGATGGAGATCAACGAGTACCTGTTCGCGTCCGGCGCTGAGCGCGAGGCCCTCGCAGCATCCCGGTAGCACCGGCGACCCCGCGACGCGCGGACGCGAAGCGGCGACCCCGCGACGCGCGGACGCGAAGCGGCGACCCCGCGGCGCGCGGACGCGAAGCGGAGCACGCCGCGGGACTTGTTCAGGCGGAGGCGCGGCGGCGGTCGTACTGCAGCTCGGCCACCCGCCACTCGGTCGTCTCCGGCCGTGGGAACAGGTGCCGGACCCGGCGGCGTGCCGCCTGGCGCTGAGCGGGCCGCTGGTCGAGCAGGCGCAGCGCCTCCGGGCGCTCCGGCCACTCGATCGTCTCGCCGCGCCCGCCGACCTCGGTCAGCCAGTCGGGCGGGGCCTGGTCGCGGTCCTCGTCCTCAGTGTCCTGCTTTGCAGGGGTTTCGTGTCCCATAAGCACCCTGGTTGGCTGCTCGGACTCGATCTCCTGCATTTCCGGCGACGGCTCGATCACGATCGTCTCCTCCTCGCTAGTAGTCACGCGGGTGTCGTCGAGCTTGATCTCGGGCACCTCGAAGGCCTCGACGGGAGACGACTCCGGGTCGATCGCCCCCCACTCGGCTGTCTCGCCGCGGATCCCGACCGAGCCCTCCCCGGCCGACATCCCCTCGTCGAGCAGCGCCTCGTCGGCGGCGACCCGAAGGTCGTCGCCGCGGCGCTCTGCGGCCGCCGCCCTGAGCAGCCCGCGGATCCGCTGCTCGAACGCCGCCGCCACCTCGAGCGGCTGCTCCCCACCGCCGCCCGCGGGCAGCTCCCCGCGCATCAGGCTCTGCTCCAGGGCGACGGCGCGCTCCACCTCGGTCCGAACCGAATCGCGCTCGGTCGGCTCGGCGGCGAGCGCCGCCGCCCGCATCGCCAGGCCGACGCCCGCCGGCCCGCCGCCGTCGAGTAGGCAACGCAGCGACAGCACGTAGTCGCTGAGCGCCTCGAGCAGGGCCGGCCGCTCCAGGCCCGCCTCAAAGCGGGAGATCGCCCTCGACGCGGCCACCCCGACCGAGCCGAGCTCGACGGTTCGCGCCATCGCCGCCAGGTCGCCGAGCTCCGTGTCGGTGAGCCGGTACTCGCCGGGGCGCGGCTGCGCAGCCCCGGTGGCGAGCCGGCGCCACCGGTCGCCAGGAGTCCGGGCCCACGCGTACGGCCCCAGCCCGACGCCACCCGGCTTGAACAGACGCAGGATCGTGATCAGCTCGCGCAACGCCGCCCCGGGCGAGACCTCGCCGCCGCCCTGCTCCGCCGCCGCGACGCCCGGATTGGGCGCTCGCACGACAGCCAGGAACTGCGGCTCCCACGCCCCGCGCCGGGTCCCCTCCGTACGGCGAACCTCGTCGGGGACCTCGACGACGTCGGCGCGAATCAGGGTCGCGGAGCCGATCGACAGCTTCGTGGTCGGCATGTGGAAGCCGATCAGCGGCGCGACCACCTCCGCCTCGCCCTCCGATGCGGACTCACCGGATTGCTCCAGCTCGGCGATCGCGCGCTGGACGCGGTCGCCCTCCAGCGAGAAGTCTGAGCAGCCCTCCCACAGGCGAGCCAGGAACGAGACGGCCGCGGCCTCCGACCGCTGGTTCGCTCCCGGGGGTATCGGCTCGCCCAGCTGCTCCAGGTACGGCTCGGCGAGCGACGCCTCCCTGATCGCGCTGCTCGCTGCCCCGAAGCCGGGCAGCGCGGCGATCAGCGCGGCGTGCTCGCGCACGAAGCGATCCGTCTGCGGCGCGTACTGGCAGAAGGGCGAACCCTGGCCGGGTCCGACCACCTCGAAGGGGACCTCCTCGCCCGAGCGGACCAGCTCGCGCATGCGCTCTCGAGCCTCGGCGGCGAGAGCTTCGAGCCGGTCGGTGAGTGTGAGGTCGCGCACTGGGTGGCGGGTTTCTCCCGGTCGCCACCCGCTCCTGCGGATGCAGGTGGGCTTGCACGTGCGCCGGGCCGGGGTCCGCGGACGGCTACCGTGCCGCACCGTGGCGCGGCGCGGATCAGATCCCGGGGCGACGAGCGCCACACGGTCGTCGCTGGGCATCCGGGGGCTGGGCGCGAACGGTCTCGCCTGGGTGCGCGGCGGGCTGCAGGCGCTGGGAAGGTTCAACCCGCACGAGTGGCAGATCCTGGCGCCGCTGATGTTCGTCGGGTTCTTCGACGTGTACGACCTGACCGTGCTCACGATCGGCGCCCCGAAGATCGCCGACGGGCTGGGGGTGACGATTGCGCTGTTCGGGCTCGGCGTCGCCGTGATCCGGCTGGCGGCGCTCGGCAGCGTCCCGATCCTGCGCGCCGCCGACAGCGTCGGGCGACGGACGATGCTGCTCGTCTCGATCGCCGTGTTCACCGCCTTCACGGGGTTGACGGCGCTGGCATGGTCGCTGGTCGCGTTCGTCGCGATCCAGATCGTCGCGCGGGCGTTCCTCGCCACCGAGAGCTCGCTCGCCTCGCTCGTGATCGCGGAGGAGGTGCGCCCGGACCGGCGTGGGGCGAGCATCTCGGTGGTCGGCATGGTCAGCTTCCTCGGCCCGGGCATGGCCGCGCTGGCGCTGCTCGCCGTGCCGCTGACTGCGCTGAACTGGCGGATCTTCTACGTCGCCGCGCTGCCGCCGCTGCTGGTTGTCGCCTACCTGCGACGCACCCTGCGCGAGACGAGGGCGTTCGACGTCGCTCGCGAGGAGGACCGGATCCAGCCCTCGATCGTCCCAAGGATCCCTCCCCTGTACCGGGCCCGGCTGATCCGGATCGCCGCGATCCTGGGGGCCGCCGGAGCGATCTCGACCGCGGCGTTCTTCTACTCCTCGGCGCTCGCCCAGGACGACTTCGGGTGGGAGGCCGCCTATACCGCGATCGTGCTCACCTCCGGGCCGTTCGCGCTGCTCGGGTTCCTGGCGGGCGGGCCGGGCAGCGACCGGCTCGGCCGCCGCCCCGTGCTGGCGGCCGGGCTCGGGTGCGGCGTGATCGCCACGCTGCTGATCTTCACCGAGGTGCGGGCGCTGTTCGCGCCGGGGTTCTACCTGGCGGTGATGGCGAACGCCGCCCTGCTCGCGGTCGTGTACGCGTATCTCGCCGAGCTGTTCCCGACCGAGCTTCGCGCCACCCTCACCTCGGTCGTCGTGGCCGTCCAGGTGGCGTGCGGATCGCTCGGGCTGCTGGTCGTCGGAGCGCTCGCCGGCGCCGTCTCCACCTCGCTGGTGATGACGATCGGGGCGATCGCCGCCGCCCCGGTGATCCTGGCCGTGCGGGGCCTCCCGGAGACCCGGGGGGCGGACGTCGTCGCAGGCGGCTCGTAGCGGGGGCGACTAGGCCGCCGCGCCGACCTTGCCCGAGTCGGGCGAGGCGCCGTCGCGCAGCCACTCGCGCCCGTATTGGCGCATCCCGTCGATCAGCGGGACGAGCGCGTCCCCCTTCTCGGTGAGCACGTACTCGACCCGGGGCGGAACCTCGGGATAGGTGTGGCGCTCGACGACACCGTGGTCCTCGAGCGCCCGCAGGCGCAGCGACAGGGTCCGGGGGCTGATCCCGTCGAGCGAGCGCTCCAGCTCGCAGAACCTACGCGGACCGCCGACCAGGTCGCGGATCACCAGGAGCGTCCACTTCCCGGAGATGATCTCGGCGCAACGGCATACGGGACAGTCGGAATCCATGTCTCCAGTAAGTCGGTTCGGCTCCCGGTCCACCACCGAAAGCCGCACCATCAGTATAGACAAAGCTATACGAACTGAAGCAATAGGCGGGAGCAGGGCGTTCGGCGCACTGAGCCGGCCCGGCTCAGCCGCTGCCGCGCCCCCGGACGGCGACCGACAGCGGGTGGCGTGCCCGGCCGGAGCTGATCGCCCGCTTCAACCCGCGGGGGCGCCGAAAGGTGCGGGGTGGGTCAGACGCCGAGCTTCTTGCGGGCCTTGCGAACCGCACCGATCGAGGTGCGGGCGGAGCGGGCGATCTCGCCCTCGGTCCGCTCCGGATCGCGGAGGAGCTCGAACTCGACGACTGCGGCCGAGCGCAGCTTGGCGCGATCCTCGGTGCTGGCGTCGCCCGCGTCTTCCAGGGCGATCTCGACGGCGCGCTCACGCCGGCAGGCGAGGCAGAAGTGGGCTCCGTTGTCGTCGGTGAACCAGTGCGGCGGCGTCGACGCGCCGTCCACGAGGCCGTTCACCCACCTACTCGTCATCTCACAGCGGGTGCAGGTCCACTCCGCTGTCCGGGTCTTGGTTGCGGTGCTGATCGGGGTCCTCCGTTCGTGTTTCGTGTTCAGCGAGCGCGCGCAAAGGCGCTGCCGCGCGCTTAGCGATCTGCCAGCCCCGGGGCGGCTACGCCACTTCGCGGAGCTTCTGCGCTTCCGCCAGGGACTGAAGCTTCTTCAAAGACTGGTTCTCGATCTGCCGGATCCGCTCGCGGGTGACGTTGAACGTCCGCCCCACCTCGTCGAGCGTGCGAGGGTGCTCGCCGCCGAGCCCGTATCGCAGCTCGAGCACGCGGCGCTCCCGGTAGGAGAGGTTCTCGAGCGCCTCGCGGAGTGCCTCCTTGGTGAGGATGTCGGCGGCGCGCTCGTACGGCGACTCCGCCTTCTCGTCGGCGATGAACTGGCCGAACTCCGACTCCTCCTCGTCGCCGACCGGCTTCTCGAGCGACACCGGCGCCTGCGCGGAGCGCTTGATCGAGTCGACCTCGTCGGGCTCGATCCCGGTCACCTCGGCGATCTCCTCGGGGGTGGGCTCGCGGCCGAGCTCCGTGACGAGCTTGCGCTCCGCGCGGCCGATCTTGTTGAGCTTCTCGACCACGTGCACCGGGATCCGGATTGTGCGCGCCTTGTCGGCGAGCGCCCGGGCGATCGCCTGGCGGATCCACCACGTCGCGTACGTCGAGAACTTGAAGCCCTTCCGGTAGTCGAACTTCTCGGCCGCCCGGACCAGGCCCAGCGTCCCCTCCTGGATCAGGTCGAGGAAGGGGAGTCCCTGGTTGCGGTAGTTCTTCGCGATCGAGACGACAAGCCGCAGGTTCGACTCGACCATCTTCTGCTTCGCGTCGAGGTCGCCGCGCTCGATCCGCTTCGCGAGGTCAACCTCCTCCTGCGCGGTGAGCAGCCTCACCTTCCCGATGTCCTTCAGGAAGAGCTGCAGCGAGTCGGTCGTCATGTCCGGCTTCAGGTCGAGCGCCGTCGCCTGCTTGCGGCGGCGGCCCCGCTTGCCGGTGGGCTCGGGCTCGGAGTCGGGCTGCGCGTTCTGGGCGGGATCGACGTCGTCGACCAGCTCGATCCCGGAGCGCTCGAAGTGTCCGTAGAGCTCCTCGATGTCTCCCTCGTCGACGTCCACCTCGGACAGCGCCGAGGCGACTTCGCCGTAGGCCAGCACGCCGACCTGCTGGCCCTTGGTCAGGAGGTTCTTGACCTCGTCGAGCTCCTGCAGCTCTCCAACTAGCATCGCTTTCCTCGTCGTTCCTCTCGATCGGGTCCTAGGTCCTAGATGCGTTATCGGCCCGCGCCCCGCGATAACTTGAGTCCCGCCCGAGACCCTGCACGTCCCCGGGACCAAAAAACGCGGACCGGGCGAGGTCCGCGGCTCCGCTCTTGGCCGGGACCGTGCCCAGCGTTAAGGGCATCTTCAAGCGTGTTACGGAATGTTAGCCCGATGTTAGTCACTACATTTTTTGAAGTCAAGATCGTGCGCGGCGGTGGGAGCTCCTACACCCCCGTCCGGGATCCGTTGCGGGAGGGCGCATCCGCGTGAGGCCCGCCGTCACAGGGGCCGCCGCGGCTGCGACCGGCCGCGACCGGCACCACCGGTTTCGGTACCTGCGGGCCTTCTGGCATCGGGCCTACCGCGAGAACGTCACTGGACTGGCGGGCATGGTCGCGTACAACCTGCTGTTCGCGCTGTTCCCGTTCGCGCTGCTGATCCTGTTCGTGGTCGGCCAGGTGATCCAGAGCCACGAGGCGGAGCAGAGCATCCTGCTCGACCTGCAGCGAATCTTCCCGGCCACCGAGGAGGCGACCCTGTCCCGGATCCTCGCCAACATCCGGGACAGCTCGACCACGATCGGGGTGGCGGCGATCGTCGGCGCGCTGTGGGTGGGGACCTCGTTCTGGGGGGCGATGGACACCGCCTTCTGCCGGATCTACCACGTCGAGTGCCGCGGCTGGGTGGAGCAGAAGCGGTGGGCGGTCGGGATGCTGGGCGTGTCGGTCCTGTTCCTGGCCGCGACAATCGCGCTCCCCACCCTCGAGGGCATCCTGATCAGCGGCGCCAAGGAGCTTCCGTTCGGCCTCGACCGGATCGTCGGGATCGAGAACGTGATCCTGCTCGCGGTCCTGCTCGCGGTCACCTTCGGGCTCTCCGCGGCGATCTACTGGCTGGTTCCGAAGGGGCACCTGCCGTGGCACAGCGTGTGGCCCGGGGCGCTGTTCCTGACCACAACCGCCGGAATCGCCAACATCGTGTTCCCGATCTACTTCAAGGAGATCTCCGGGATCAACGAGTTCGGGGGCGCGATCGGGTTCATCGTGATCGCGCTGGTGTGGTTCTACCTGCTCAGCCTCGCGATGCTCGCCGGCGCGGTGATCAACGCGCTCCGCTTCGAGCTGCACGCGACCGCCACGCTGCGCGAGTGGCCGGAGCAAGGCCAGCCCGGAACCGGCCCCGGGCCGCCGTGCGCGGACGCCTGACTATCCGTAGCGCCCACCCGTGACCTCGCGGAGCTTCGCGCGGTCGTGGCGGGCTCGCACCTCGCGGACCGTGCCGGAGCGGGAGCGCATCACCAGGGAGTCGGTGGTCGCCTCGCCTCCGCCGAGGTAGCGGACGCCCTCCATCACGTCGCCGTCGGTGACGCCCGTCGCGGCGAAGAACACGTCGTCGCCGCCGACCAGGTCGTCGACCTCGAGCACCTTGTCGAGGTCGTAACCGGCCGCGATCGCCGCCTCCCGCTCACCCTCGTCCCGCGGCCACAGGCGGCCGAGGAGGCGGCCGCCGAGGCACTTGATCGAGGCGGCAGAGAGGACGCCCTCGGGGGTCCCTCCCACCCCCCACAGCAGGTCGACGCCGGGCCGGTCGGTGACGGCGAGCAGCGCCGCCGACACATCGCCGTCCGTGATGAACCGAATCCTCGCGCCCGCGTCGCGGATCTCCTCCACGCCCTGCTCGTGTCGCGGCCGATCCAGCACGATCACGGTGACGTCGCCGGTGTCGGTGCCCTTCCGCTCCGCGACCCGGCGGATCACCTCGCCGATCGGCTGCTCGAGGCTGAGGCAGTCCGCGACCTCCTGCGCTGCGGCGATCTTCTCCATGTACACGCACGGGCCGGGGTCGAACATCGTGCCGCGCTCGGACAGCGCGATCACGGCCAGCGCCGCGGGCTGGCCGAGCGCGGTCAGCCGCGTCCCCTCCAGCGGGTCGACGGCGATGTCGACGTGCGGCGGGCTGCCGTCCCCGATCTGCTCGCCGTTGTAGAGCATCGGCGCCTCGTCCTTCTCGCCCTCGCCGATCACGACGACGCCGTCCATCGGGACCGTGTCCAGCATCAGCCGCATCGCGTCGACCGCCGCCTGGTCGGCGGACTCCTTCTCGCCGCGGCCCACCCACCGCGCCGCGGCGAGCGCCGCCGCCTCGGTCACCCTGACCAGTTCCAGCGCCAGGTTCCGGTCGGGCTTGCTGCCGGAGCGCACGTCCTGCGAGATCACGCCTTCCATGATTCGATTCGAGTCAGACGGTTCCCGGCGCCTTGCGCTGGCGGTTCGCGCCGACCAGCGAGCGCATGAACGCCACCACCGCGATCGTGATCGACGACAGCAGCGCCACCCAGTAGCCGTAGTCGAGACCGATCCCGAACTCGAGCCCCTGGTCGGGCGATGGGCGGTCGATGATCCCGTTGAAGAGGATCAGGAACGCGGTGGCGAACCCGACCACCATCGTCAGCTCGCCGGGCTGCCACGAGAGCTTGTGTCCGCGGACGATGATCCAGGCGAGGATCAGCGGCGCCAGCGCCGCGGCGAGCAGGAGCCAGCGCAGAATCGGGAAGGTCTCGAACCCGGTGCAGCTGAACTCGTTCGCCCCGCACAGCCACGCGCCCTGCTGCGCGCGCTCGGGGACGTCGGTGAGCGTGAACCAGGGCATGAACAGGACGCTGAGCACGAGCAGGATCGCCGCAACCGCACCGATGATCGTCCGCCGCTGGTCGAGGCGCGAGATCTCCATCCCGGGCCGAGCTTAGCCCACCCCGGGGCTCGCTGGTAGGGTCGCGCGCCAGTGAGTGCGCGGCAGAACAAGGGTGAGGGCGGGCGGCGAAGTTTGATCCTGGGCCGCGCACGAAACCAATGACCATGCAGCGATGGGGACTGACGTTGACCGTGCCGATGGTGCCGCTGGGCGAGCACGAGGACCTGGTGCGCCGGGCCGAGGCGGCCGGCTACACGGACATCTGGACCGGCGAGACGAACGGCCCCGACGGGTTCACGCCGCTGGCGCTGTGCTGCGAGTGGACCGAGAGCGTCCGCCTCGCGACGGGCGTCGTCGGGGTGTTCCAGCGCGGCCCGGCGCTGCTCGCCCAGCAGGCCGCGGCGCTCGCGGACGCGAGCGGCGGCCGGTTCGTGCTCGGGATCGGGGCGTCGTCGGACCGGATCGTGGAGCGCTGGAACGGGATCCCGTTCGAGCGACCGCTGACCAAGGTCTCGGAGACGGTGGACTTCCTGCGCGAGGTGCTCGCCGGGGAGCGCGCCACCGCCGGCGGCTTCAAGCTGGAGCAGGCGCCCGCCCAGCCGGTCCCGATCGTGCTCGCCGCGCTCCGCGGGAAGATGCTCGAGCTCGCCGTCGAGAAGGGCGACGGCGCGATGAGCAACTTCCTCCCGCTCGGCGGGGTACCGCAGGTGGTCGAGGCCGTCGCGGGCGCCCCGGAGGGGTTCGAGCTGGTCTGCCGGTTCTTCTGCCTCGAGGGTCCGCGCGAGCAGGTCGAGCCGCTGGCCAGGTTCATGTTCGCGTCGTACGCGACCGTGCCCGTGTACGAGAGCTTCTTCCGGTGGCTCGGGTACGGGGAGCAGATCGACGAGATGGTCGATGCGTGGAACCGCAAGGACCGCGACGCGGCGTTCGCGGCCGCGCCGTGGGACCTGATCGAGGACGTGTTCATCCTCGGCACGCCAAAGCAGATGCGGGAGCGGCTGCAGCAGTTCGTGGACGCGGGGATCACCCTGCCCGTGGTCACGGCGGTCACCGCCCCCGACCGGGCCGCCGACCTGGTCGAGGCGCTGGGGCCGCGAGCCTGAGGCACGGCCGCACCGGCTTGGCGCTACCGGCTACCCCTGCGCTTCCGCTTCCAGGTCGCCCGGTCGGGGGTCGGATCCGTGTTCCCGGCCCGGTCCGTCGCTCGCACCTCGAAGCTGTGTCTGCCCCTGTGCCTCGCCTTCACCCTGTCGGGGGAGGAGCACGGCGAGAAAGCCGCGCCGTCGAGCGAGCACTCGAAGCTGGAGCCTGACTCGTCCGAGAGGAACTCGAGCTGCGCCCGCTTGCTCCGGGTCTTCCTCTCCGGGGCCTTCGTGATCGTGGTCTGTGGCGGGTCGGTGTCCGCAGCCGCGGCGGGCGGCGCGGTGTCGACCGCGAACGTCCGCTGCGCAGGAGTGGTGTCGGAGTTCCCGGCGGCGTCGATCGCTCGGACCCGGAGCGCGTGCGGGCCGTCGGCGAGCGGCGGAGCGGTGAACGGAGACCCGCACGGCGCGAAGCCGCCGCCGTCCAGGGCGCACTCGAAGCTGGCCGACGGATCCTCGGAGGAGAAGGCGAAGCTCGGCGTGCGGTCCCGCGTGGTGCCGGTTGGACCGGAGTCGATCTGCGTGCCCGGCGGAGTCGAGTCCTCGACGTACTGGATCGAGTCACCTGAGCACGGCGACGTGTTTCCGGCGGCGTCGGTCGCCTTCGCACGGAAGGTGGTGGTGGAGTCGTCGGGGACCGTCACCTCGAGCCCCGGGTCCGAGAACGCGGCGGGCTCACCGCTCGCGACGGGCGGGCCCGAGCAGTCGGTGACGTAGAGCTGCGCGGTGGACTCGGCGCTGCCGGCGATCAAAGGGGTGTTGTCGTTCGCCGGCGATGCGGGGACGGTGGCGTCCAGGGTCGGCTCCGCGGGGGGCACGGTGTCGACGGTGAACGTCCGCGACGCCGGCGTGGGGTCCGTGTTGCCGGCGGCGTCGGTGGCGCGAACCTCGAAGGTGTGCTCGCCGTCGCCGAGCGGCGCCGCCGTGTGCGGCGAGGTGCAGGACGCGAAGGGCGCCGAGTCGACCCGGCACTCGAAGCTCGAGCCCGGCTCGGCGGAGTGGAACGCGAAGATCGGCGCGGGGCCGTTCGTCGCCTCCGCAGGGCCGGAATCGATCTGCGTGTCGGGCGGCGTCGAGTCCTCCACGTACGGGAACGGATCAGAGCACGCCGACTCGCCGCCGCCGTCGGCTGCGGTGGCGCGCAGCTCGGTCGTTTCGTCGTCGGGAACCGAGACCTCGATCCCGGTCGTCCCCTCGAAGTCCGTCGCCGGACCGGAGCCGATCGGGGCGCCCGCGCAGCTCGCGTCGCCGTAGACCTTCACGGTCGAGCTCGCCGCCGCCCCCGAGCCCTTCACGCTGGGGTGGTTGTCGTTGGCCGGCGGGTCGGGATCGGTGTCGTCGATCGTCGGCACCGCCGGGGGCTGGGCGTCGACGGTGAACGTCCGCGACGCCGGCGTGGGGTCGGTGTTGCCGGCCGGGTCGGTGGCGCGGACCTCGAAGGTGTGCTGGCCGTCGCCGAGCGCCGCCGTGGTGTGCGGCGAGGTGCAGGACGCGAACGACGCGGAGTCCACCCGGCACTTGAAGCTCGACCCGCCCTCCGAGGAGGAGAACGCGAACGTCGGGGTGGGGTCGTTGGTCGTCCCCGTCGGACCGTCGTCGATCTGGGTGTCGGGCGGGGTGAAGTCGATGTCGGCGTTGAGGCGGCCGCCGCTCACCGTCTTCCCGGCGAGCGCGGGCAGAGGGTCGGTGTTGGCGAGCAGCACGGACTTGACGGCGCTCGGCGACGCGCCCGGCTGCTGCGAGTCCAGCAGCGCCGCGGTCCCGGCGACGTGCGGGGTCGCCATCGACGTCCCGCTCAGGAACCGGTACTCGTCGCCCGAGTAGGTCGTGCTCACGCACTTGACGGCGACGTCGTCGACGTGGACGCCGTCGCTGACGCTGGTGCCGTTCGTGACCAGCCGGAAGCGGACGAAGACGCTCGGCTGGCCCTCGAGCGCCGACAGGTCGTCGCTGTAGCTGAAGTACGCGCCGCCGCTCGATCCCTGGTTCCTGGAGAGCTCGGTCCAGCTCGAGCCGTCGGGTGAGGCCTCGACCCTGAGTGAGTCGCCCGACGGCACGGACACGACCGAGATAAGGAGGCGATAGTCGATCCGGCACCCCTTCTTGCCGGCGAGGCTGACGGCGTTCACGGTGCGCGCGTAGCTGTCGGTGTTGTTGAGGTAGTTCGCGCCGGGGGAGTCGGTGAGGCTGTAGCCGCCGCTGCCAGCCGACTCCGTCGTCCGGGCCCAGGTGTTCTTGGTTCCTCCGGTCGACCAGGTGGAGGCGATGTCGCCCTCGAAGCCCTCGTCGAGCAGGTGGGAGTAGGCGGGCGCGGTGCTGTACACGTTCACGCCCGGCGCCCCCAGGTCGACGGACGCGGCGCCGTAGTTGGAGAACCCGGCGAGCCCGTCGCTTTGCGTGGTCGCGGCGACGCAGACGACGTTCTGCTGCGACAGCGCGCAAGGATACTGCGGCGCGGAGTCGTTGTCGTCGCCGACGCCGTCGGATCCACCGTTTCCGGCGGCGACCACGAAGAGCGTGTGGGGCGCGCCGTCGATCGCGTCCGACTGCGCCTGCGAGAGCCCCGAGCCCGACAGGCTGGCGTTGACGACGGCGGCTCCCCTCGCGCCGGCGTACGCGAACGCCGAGGCGACGTCGGCGTTCGTGCAGGAGCCGTTCTGGTCGCACGCGCGCAGCGGCATCAGGCCGACCTGCCAGTTCACTCCGACGACGCCCTGGCCGTTGTCGCCGCGCGCGCCGATCGTGCCGGCGACGTGGGTCCCGTGACCGTTCAGGTCGCGGGGGTCGTTGTCGTGGCCCACCCAGTCCCATCCGCGCCAGTCGTCGACCAGCCCGTCTCCGTCGTCGTCGACGCCGTTCGTCTGCTTGCCGCCGCCGCTCTCGCCGGGGTTCGTCCACATGTTCGGGGCCAGGTCGTGGTGGTCGTACGCGACGCCTGTGTCGACCACGGCGACCGTAGTCTCCGGGCTCCCGGTGGTCCGCTCCCAAGCCTCGGGGGCATCGATGTCCGCGTCCGCGGTCCCGGCGCTGCCGTTCACCGTCTGGCCGGTGTTGTCGAGGCCCCAGAGCTGGCCGAAGCCGGGATCGTCGGGGGTCGCATCGATCCTGTAAAGGAAGTTGGGCTCGGCGTAGCGCACGCCGGGGCGGCGCTGAAGCGTCGCGGCCGCCTCCCTGACCGAGTCGTTCCCGTGGAGCCGGACCAGGTCCACCCGGGGCAGGGGGAGCGCGCGCTTGCGCTCCGCGTCCGCGTCCGCGAGCGTCGCGGCACGAGCGCTTCTCCCGACTCCGGCGTCGAAGCCCACCACGAGCTCGCCCGGGACGAACGGTCGTCCTTCATGCTCGACCGCGCCGGAGTCCGGGCCGGGATCGCCCCCCGCCGCGTACGCCGACCCGGGCAGCGCGACGACGGCGACCGTCGCAGCCAGCACCACCACCGAGCGGGGTCGGTGCCGGATCCGCGTCAGCGCCACGCCTCCATGCATTCCTCCATCGTGCCACCGTCGAGCCGGCGCGGGCGCCGCCCGCGTAGGTGGATGGTGCCGGAGGCTACTGGGCGCGGGCCAGGCTCAGCGCGAACAGGTCCTCGGGGTCCGTCCACAGCTCGACGAGCTCCAGGCCGGCCTCGCGGTACAGCGCCTCGAGCTGCTCGCGCGTGAACTTGGACGAGATCTCGGTCCGCATCTCCTCGGATTCGGCAAAGTCGATCTCCATCTCGAGCGCCGGGATCGTCACGGTCTGGTCGGCGAGCGAGCGCAGCCGGATGTCTATCCACGAGTTGACGTCGTCCCAGAACGCGACGTGGTCGAACGCCTCCGGGTCGAAGTCGGCGCCGAGCTCACGATTGAGGACGAGCAGGACGTTCTTGTTGAACCGCGCGGTGACGCCGGCGGAGTCGTTGTAGGCCGCCTCGAGCTGGGCGCGGTCCTTGACCAGGTCGGTGCCGAGCAGGAAGCGGTCCTCCGGGTACATCAGGGACGCGATCCGGGCCAGGAACGTGCGGCGGACCTGGGGATGGAAGTTCCCGATCGTGCCGCCGAGGAACGCGATCAGGGCGCCGGGCTCGCGCGGGAGCCGCTCCAGGTGGGTCTCGTAGTCGCAGACGACGCCGTGCACGCGCAACCCGGGGTACTCGCCCGTGAGCCGGACCGCCGTGTCGCGAGTGATCTCCTCGGAGATGTCGACCGGGACGTACGCGTCGAGCGAGTCCGCGTCCTGCATCGCGTCGAGCAGGTGACGGGTCTTGGCGGCCGATCCCGAGCCGAGCTCGACCAGGGTGGTCGCCCCGGCGGTGGAGGCGATCTCCACGGCGCGGCTGTCCAGAATCGCCCGCTCCGCCCGGGTCGGGTAGTACTCGGGCAGCTCGGTGATCTGCTCGAACAGCTGCGAGCCGCGCTCGTCGTAGAAGTATTTCGGCGGGAGCTCTTTGAACGGCGCCGACAGCCCCATCCGGGCGTCCGCGGCGATTCCGGACAGCGGCCCGCCCTGGGGGAGGTGGACGTCGATCGTGATTCCTTCGGTCTGGGTCACCATTGGCTGATCCATACGTACCCTCCCCCGTTACGGATCAACCGTCCCGGGCGCACCGGAACCCCGCGAAGATCTGCTTGCGCTGCGGGAAGTCCCAGTTCCGGAACGTGGGGCGGATCACGTTCCGCCGCGTCGCCCAGGCGCCGCCGCGGAGCACCTTGTGCTCGTCGCCGAAGAACACCTGCGAGTACTCGGGGTACGGGAACGGCTCAAAGCCCGGGTAGCCGAGGAAGTCGGACGCGGTCCACTCCCACACGTCGCCCAGCATCTGCACCGCGCCGCACTCCGCGGCGCCGTCCGCGTAAGCGCCGGCGGGCGCGCACCCGAACGCGAGCTGGTCGAGGTTGGCCCGATCGGGATCGGCACCGCGCGCGGCAGCCTCCCACTCGAACTCCGTCGGGAGCCGCTTTCCGGCCCAGCGTGCGAACGCATCGGCATCGTGCCAGGAGACGTGGATCACCGGCAGTGCGTCGTCGACGGGCTCGGTCCGGCCCGTCGTCGTGCACACCCAGCCGCCCTCGCCGTCGCGCTCCCAGTACATCGGCGGCTCGGCGTCGGTTCCGGGGTCGGCGAGGAACTCTGCGTAGGCGCCGTTCGTGACGGGCGCGCGGTCGATCGCGAACGGGGCGACCTCGCGGGAGTGGCGGGGGCGCTCGTTGTCATACGCGAACCCGGCGGGTCCGGCGCCGATCTCCAGGTTGCCTCCCTCGACGGCGACCATCTCGGGGCCGTCCGGGGCCGGCTCCGCCGCGGGAGCCGGATCGCGCTCCACCGGCTCGTAGCTCTCCACCATCTGGACCAGCTGCAGCATCGTCTCGTTGTGCTGGTGCTCGTGGGCGAGCAGCATCTCGTATATGAACCCGTCCCGGAGCAACGGGTCGTCACCCGATTCCAGGTCCACCCCCCCGAGCACGTCGAGCGTCCGCTCCCGGACCTGCGCCATGTACGAGATGCACTCCTCCCCCTTCAGGATCGGCAGCTCTCCGCGGGTCGAGCGGGGGTTCTCGATCGCGTCGTAGAACCGGCCGAGCTCGCCCCGCAGCGGCTCCCGGCCGCCGACGCGCTGCACCAGCCACAGCTCCTCGAAGTTGCCGATGTGGCCCAGGTCCCAGGCCAGCGGGCTGAGGATCGGCGTGTAGACGCGGTTGAGCTGCTCCTCCGAGAACGGCTCGATCAGCAAGAGGGTCCGCTGCCGGGCCTCGGCCAGGCGATCCGCGATCTCGTCCTTCGGAGTTGTCTCCTGCTGGAGAGGGCCCGCGATCGGTGAAGCGTAGCGTGCCGACTGCACCGGCCCGCGGTGATCTAGGCTGGCGCGCGATGAGGATCGATGGAGCGAGCGCGGTGGTCGCCGGAGGGGCATCGGGGCTGGGCGAGGCGACGGTGCGGCGGTTGCACGGAGCCGGTGCGGTGGTCGCGATCGCGGACCTGAACGCCGGCAAGGGCCGGGCGCTCGCTGACGAGCTCGGGGATCGAGCGTCGTTTCACGAGGTCGACGTCACCGACGCGGACGCGGTCGAAGCCGCGGTTGACGCGGCCGCGGACGCGGACGGCGGGCTGCGGATCTCGGTGTGCTGCGCCGGGATCGGGTGGGCACAGCGGACCTCGGGGAAGCAGGGGCCCCACGACCTGACGATCTTCGAGAATGTGATCAAGGTCAACCTGATCGGCACCTTCAACGTGCTGCGGCTTGCGTCCACCGCGATGTCCCGCAACGACCCCGACGATGGCGGCGAGCGCGGCGTGTGCATGAACACCGCCTCGGTGGCCGCGTTCGACGGGCAGATCGGCCAGGTCGCGTACTCGTCCTCGAAGGGCGGAATCGTCGGGATGACGCTGCCGGCGGCGCGCGATCTCGCCGGGCGCGGGGTGCGCGTCGTCACGATCGCCCCCGGCACCTTCGACACGCCGCTGCTCGCGGCACTGCCGGACGAGGCCCGCGACACGCTCGCCGCGCAGATCCCTTTCCCGAGCCGGCTCGGCCTGCCGGCGGAGTTCGCGGACCTCGCCGCGCACATCGTCGAGAACCCGATGCTGAACGGCGAGACGATCAGGCTCGACGGCGCCCTCCGGATGCCGCCCCGGTAGATCGGGCTCAGGAGTCGATGCCGCGGGCGCGATCGGCGGCGGCTCGGGCTCGCTCGGCGTCCTCCCGCGCCTGCGAGTGGCGCGCGTCGGCGGAGTCGGGGGCGATGTTCGCCGTCACCAGTCCGGCAGCGGCATCCGCTCCGGCCGCCGCGAGCAGCGCCGCCGCCACGGCATCCGGCCGCAGAATCGCGGAGCTCCGCTCAGCGACGAGCGCCGCCAGCTCGGCCACGTCGGCGCCCGTGCGCGCCACCTCGAGCGGCGGTTCGGCGGCGCGCTCGAGCGCCTCGGCGACGCGCCGGTCGCGATCCTCGCCGACGGACCGCATCGCCGCCATCACCTCGCCGTAGGCGGCGACGTCCGCATCCGCGATCGGGGCGGCGCGAGCGCACAGCTCGTCCGCCGCCCCCGGATCGCGGTCGGCCGCCTCCCATCTCCCGCTCGACGCTCGCGCACACATCGCGACCAACGCCGCCGCCGCCGCGACCGCCACCGCCGCCGCCGACCCGCCCGCCGGCGGTCCCGGCGCCGCCAGCCGGTCGAGCAGCTCATCCACCGACCGCCGGAGGATGTCGTCGCGGTCCGCGATCCCTGGATTGTCGCTCAATCCGTGCCCTCGTACTCCGGGTCTCGCCACACCCGCTTCGACCACGGCGGGGTCGCCGGATCGGCGAACGTCGCGCTCGGGCCGCGGGTGAGTATCGGCTCCAGCGGGATCAGCCGGAGCCGGTCCCGGGGAGTGAACCGGTCGACCTCGCGGAGCGCGCGCGAGTTGCCGGCGTGACTGCCGCCCGAGACGTAAACGGTCCCCGTCTCGGCGCCCCATCCGGACCCGCCGTCGATGTCGTACTCGTAGCCGTGGTGGGAGCTCGATCGGGAGTCGGCCGCCCCCGGGCGCAGCCGGACCTGGTAGCTCTCCCAGTCGTCGGGGTGAAAGCTCGGGTGGCCGACCGCCGCGCTCACCTCGCGGACCACGCCGGGTGCGATCCTGCCCTCGGCGGTGGCGCTCCCTGGGTAGTACAGCCAGTACTGCAGATACACCGCGTCAGGGCGCTCGGCTATGCACGCCGCCGCAGCGACGGCCGCGAACCCAGACCGGCAGTCGACCACGTGCACGAACGCGGACACCCGCTCGCCGGCGAGCGAGCGCCACACCTCGCCCACCGCAGCGCCGGCGGCACACGCGTCGGCGCGACAACGGCGGTAGTCGACCGGGAGCGCGATCATCCCCGGCTCGTACCGGATCCGCGGCGCGTGCTCGGCGACCAGCGAGGCGATCTCGGCGCCGTAGGCCGAGTCGAGCTCCGAGTCGACCGCGCACGAGCGGGCAAGCCGGACGGCGCAGATCAGCCGCTTCCCGATCGCGCCGGCGAGCGCTCCCCCCGGGATCCGGGCTCCGAGCCCCGCGCCCAGCCCCAGCACGACGGCCGCGACGAGCACGATCAGCCCGACCCACTCGACGGTCCCCTGACCGATCTCGCCCCGGCGGGCTCGCGTGACGCCCACGCGGCCACGCTAGGAGGGCTCGATTCATGCGTGTGCGTCGTACGTTGCCGATCTGCCACCGAAGGCAAAACTTCTGAGACCCGTTGGCGGCATACTGGTGACCAGATGTCTCAGCAGAACGTCGACTTCGTCACCGGGCTCTTCCAGGCTGCCGGGGGCATGGACAAGGAGGCGATGCTTGCGGCGCTGCCCGACCTCGTGCCCCAGCTGTGCGATCCGGAGGTCGAGTGGATCGAGGATCCGCAGCGCGCCGATGGGCGCGTGCACAGAGGTCATGCGGGCGTGATCGAGTCATGGCGCGGGTGGCTGGAGGGATTCGGGGAGTACGGCTTCGAGATCGAGCGGATCACCGACTGCGGCGGCGATGACGTCTACGTCGTCGCCAACGAGCGGGGTACGGGCGCGCTCAGCGAGGTCCCGACCCGGGCGAGGATCTACCAGGTGTTCACGGTCAAGGACGGCAAGCTGCGCCGCTACCGCGAGTTCTACGACGAGAACGCTGCGCTCGAGGCCGCCGGGCTGCCGGAGTAGCGCCGCTCCCGCTCGCCACGTGACGTCCTCCGGGCGGTGTTAGAGTCGCGCCGATGGAGGATCCGCGCCAGACGACGTGGAGGGGCTGGGCACTGCTCGCCGCGCTCGTCCTGCTCCTGATCTTCATCATCCAGAACTCGCAGGACGTGAAGATCAAGTTCCTGTTCTTCGGCAGCGTCAACACCGCGCTGATCTGGGCGCTGGTGATCTCGGCGCTGCTCGGGGCGCTGATCGGGTGGCTGGCGCCGCGGGTGCGGCGCCGCGATTAAGCCGGACTCGCGGCGCCTCACGCGTCCAGACGCCGTACTCCGCGAAGATCTCGCCGCCGCGCGCGCGCGCTTCGCGGCCTGACGCGGACCGACCGGCCTGGATCCGTGGGCTCGATCGTCCCCGAATGGATCATCGCCGCGAATACGTGCCTCATGACTTCCTCCTGGTGGTTGAGTTGACGCAGCCGAAGGTAGGTGGCCCGGCGAGAGAAAGCACCGGGTAGCTCCCTAGTTCCAGCCAGGGTCGGGCGTATGTCCAGCGTGCCGCTCGAGGCCACGGCGTCCCCTAGTCTGGGCCGCGGGATGCTGTATGGGCGAGAGGCCGAGCTCACGCGGATCGTGGAGCTGATCCAGGCCGCCCGTATGGGACGGGGTGGGACGCTTCTGGTGCAGGGGGAGGCGGGCGTCGGCAAGACGGCTCTGCTGGATGCCGGACGTCGCCGCGCGACCGGGATGCGGCAGCTGAGAACGGTCGGGCTCGAGGCGGAGTCGAGTCTCCCGTTCTCGGCGCTGGCAGAGCTCACGGAGCGGCTGCTGGACGGGATCTCGGTCCTGTCGCCGCCGCAGGCCGCGGCGATCGAGGGTGCGCTGGCGCTCGGACCTCCCGCCTCCGGCGACCGATTCGCGGTGTGCACCGGGTTTCTCGGCCTGCTGTTGCACGCGGCCGAGCGCGAGCCGGTCCTGGTCCTCGTCGACGACGCGCAGTGGCTCGACCCTGCGTCCTCCGAGGCGCTCGCCTTCGCGGGTCGCCGACTCGCGTCGGCGGCGGCCGCCGTGCTCGTCACGGCTCGCGACGAGCTGGACGGCCCCTTCCACGGCCCGGGCGTGGAGCGGATCCGGCTATCCCCGCTGAAGCGCGCCGCAGCCCGCGCGCTGCTCGACGACGCCGATCCCGAGCTTCCTGCGCCGGTGGTCGACTCGCTGCTCGGCGCGGCGGCCGGCAACCCGCTGGCGTTGATCGAGCTCCCCTCGCTGCTGACCGCCGATCAGCGCGCCGGGCGGGCGGCGCTCGACGAGCCACTCCCGCCCGGGATCAGCCTGCAGCGTGCGTTCGAACGCCGCGTCGCTGAGCTGCCCGCCGACGCACGTGAGGCCACACTCGTGGCCGCCGCAGCGTTCACCTCAGCCCTGCGTCCGATCCTCAAGGCATGCGAGGCGCTTGAGCTCGACGCCGATGCGCTCCAGGAGGCCGAGACGCAGCGCATCGTCCGCCTTTCCGCGGAGCGGGTCGAGTTCAGCCACCCGCTGCTACGAGGCGCCGTCTACCACGGGAGCCTCCCAGCGAGCCGCCGCCGCACGCACAGGGCACTTGCCGCCGCTGTGGGCGATGAGCACCGCGGATGGCATCTTGCCGCGGCGGCGCTGGGCCCCGACGAGGAGACCGCGGCAGCGCTGGACGACGCCGGCGAACACGCGCGGTCACGTGGCGCGAACTCGGGCGCAGCCGATGCGTTCGAGCGCGCGGCCGCGCTGAGCGAGGGGCGGGACGCGCGGGCGAGACGCCTGATCGCGGCAGGCGCAGCCGCGACCGCGGGAGGGGAGCACAGCCGCGCCCTGGCTGTTCTCGCCGATGCGACCGACGCCGACGACCCCGATCTGAAGGGCGAGGCCGTACACCGCAGGGCGATGGTCTCGGCGTGGGAGGCCGGCGACGTGGTCGAGGCTCATCGCGCCTTGCTCGCCGAGGCCGATCGGATAGAGGCCGCGGACCCGCTGCGCGCCGCGACGATGCTCGCTGACGCGGCGTCGACCGCATCGTCGGGCGGGAACGCCGCCCTTGCGCTCGAGACGGCGGAGCGGGCGCGCGAGCTGCTTGGGGACGGGGGCGATGCGACGGAGCGCGCCCACGTGCTCGCTGTGCACGCATGGACGCTGGCGCTGCGGGGAGACTCCCGAGCCGCGCGCGCCGTCGTCAAGGAGGTGGATCGCCTGCTTCCGGAGGTCGACCCCCGCTCGCCCGCAGCCCAGTCGATCGCCTTCGCGATCAACTCGCGGATCCCGTCCGAGGAGTACGAGCGCGCCGGGCGCGACTCCCGCGCGATCGTCAGCGCGGCGCGCCAGGCCGGATTCCTCGGCACGATCCCGTTCCCACTCGCGGTGGCGGCTGACACCGCGTACAGACACGGCGATTGGGACACCGCGGATCAGGAGGTGAGCGAATCCGTCCGGCTCGCGGAGGAGACCGGACAGCGGGCGGCCCTGTCCTTCGGTCTCGTGGTCCTCGCTCGGCTGGCGGCCGCCCGCGGCGAGCAGGAACGGGCACGCGCGGCCACCTCCCAGGCGATCGAGATTGCCGGGCGTGCCTCGATGATGGGCATCACCGCGGGCGCCCTCGGGGCGCTCGCGTTCCTGGAGCTCGGCCTAGGAAGGGTCGACGCCGTGATCGACGCCCTGGAGCAGCTCGAGACGCAGGCGGACCGGGCGGGGTTCGAGGAGCCGACCGTGATCCCGTGGGCACCTGACCTCGTCGAGGCGTACACGCAGGCGGGCAGGGCCGAGGACGCGCGCCGCATCGCGACCCGGCTCGACGCCCAGGCGAAGCGCTCCGACGGGGCGGTCGCGCGCGCGCTGGCCGCCCGGTGTCGCGGACTCATCTCACCCGGGGACTTCGACGCGCACTTCGCGGAGGCCCTCGAGCTGCACGATGCGCGGCCGGTCCCCTTTGAGCGCGCGCGGACGCTGCTCGCGCTCGGCACGCGTCTCCACCGGGCGCGGCGACGCGTCGATGCACGGGAGCGACTGCGGGTCGCGCTGGAAACCTTCGAGCGCCTTCGAGCGGAGCCCTGGGCAGAGCGTGCTCGCGCGGAGCTGCGCGCCGCGGGGGCAATCAAGCGTGACCCTGTCGGCGACCCCGACGAGCTCACGGCTCAGGAGGCCAGGGTCGCCCAGGCCGTCGCGCGCGGAGCGACCAACCGCGACGTGGCGGCGGAGCTCTTCCTGAGCCCGAAGACGATCGAGTTCCACCTCGGACGCGTGTACCGCAAGCTCGGCATCCACTCGCGAACCGAGCTCGCAGCGCTGACCGCCGCGGGTCGGCTCGGGCCCGGCGCCAGTGCCGGGCCCGAGCCGTCGAGCCGTCAGTCGAACCCGGCGTAGAAGCCGTTGTTGGCGGCGTTGTTCGCCGGTCCGAACGTGAACACGGTCGCGTCGTCAAACGGCGCCGGGCACGTCGCGTGGGCCGGGACGAGCGTCTGGAGCGTCGCCCCGCCAGCGGCCGTCGACTGATCGATCGACGCCTCGGCCGTGCTCGGGACGAAGCTGAGATCGAGGCAGTACCGCCCCGCCGCGACGCGGTTCACGCCGACGACGCCCTTCGACTGGCTGACCGCGGTGCCGGCCTGGTTGACGCGGCCGTAGGCCTGCGCGTCGTCGGACAGCTTCGACGGCGTCACCTCGCCGTCCTTGATCGCGTCCGTCCTCACGGCGCCGTCCTTGAGGTGCTTCTTCTTGATCGCGTTCTCCTTGATGTCGCTGCCGCCGATCTTGTTCGCGGCGACCGCGGTTCCGCCGAACGCGGCGACCAGCGCGACCACACCGACGACGAGCGCCGGCGACGGCCTTCTGAGCAGAACTTCCCGCATTGCTTTCCTCCTCGTGGGTGATGACATCGACATCGGATCGGTCGACCGCTTGCCGGCCGCCCGATCACGTGGCATGCGACGGTAGGCTGGCGTGGACGAGAAGTCACCGGGTGATTCCCTAGATCGACCGCGCACACGCCGAAGGGCCGGGACCAGCCCGGCCCTTCAAGCGTTGGCGGGGAACCGCCCGCTAGCAGAGCACCGCGAGGTTGAACTCGCCGTTGGTGCGGACGCCGCCGGTGTTGCGGAGCGAGACGAACACCCGCATGTTGTTGGTGACGTCGCGATCCGCGTGGCCGATCAGGTTCTCGTTCACGTCGAGGCCGGTGACCTGGTAGGAGCACTGGCTGACGTCGAACGGGAACTCGACCCGGTAGTTGCCCGCCGCGATCCGCTGGACGGCGGTGGCGCCGTTCGAGCGGACCAGGTTCGGACCGGGTCCGCCGACCGCCCAGTAGCTCGGATGCTCGAGCTTGGTGCCGGTCACCGACTGCTCACCGAGCTTGTCGGTGGTGATCGCCTCGTCCTTGACCTTGTTCGTCTTCACCGCCTCCTTCGCGAGGCGGCTCGCCGTCACCGCCTTTTTCGCGATGTCGCCGGTGTTGATCTTGCTGCCGGCGTAGGCGCTGCCGCCGAGCGCCGCGAACAGCGCGACCAGGGCGAGCACATGGGCGGCGCCGAATCGACGGTGCGTGCGGCCGGACTTCGTCTTGGTGCTGAGCATCGGGTCCCTCCTTCATGTCGTTTCACCCGATGCCCCTAGTCTCGGGCGAAGCGGCCGCAGCAGCTAGAGGGCCAAGGTGCCAGCTCCGTCCACCGGAGGTGGCGACCCGTTCACACCTGGGTGGGGCTAGCGGCCAGGCCGATTCGGGCTTCGGCATCCCGGCCGACTACAGCTCCTGCACCTCCGCCCCGATCTCCTGCGCCGCCGCCTTCGCGTCGCTGAACAGCATCGAGGTGTTCTCCCTGTAGAAGAGGTCGTTGTCGATTCCGGCGAAGCCGGGGCTGAGGCTGCGCTTGATCACGATCACCTGCTGGGCCTCGTCGACCTCGATGATCGGCATCCCGGCGATCGGGCTGTCGGGGTCGTCCTTGGCCGCGGGGTTGGTGACGTCGTTCGCCCCGATCACGACCGCGACGTCGGTGCGCGGCAGCTCCGGGTTGATCTCGTCCATCTCCTTCAGCTTCTCGTACGGGACGTCCGCCTCGGCGAGCAGCACGTTCATGTGCCCGGGCATCCGCCCCGCGACGGGGTGGATCGCGTAGTTGACCGTGACGCCGCGCTGCTCCAGCTCGTCGGCCATCTCCTTCACGGCGTGCTGGGCCTGCGCGACCGCCATCCCGTACCCGGGGACGATCACGACGCTGTCGGCGTAAGCGAGTGCGATTGCCGCGTCCTGCGCCGACACCGACCGGTGCGGGCGCTCCTCGCCGGTTCCGACGCCCGCGGCCGGCGCACCACCGAACCCGGCGAAAAGGATGTTCGCGACCGACCGGTTCATCGCGGTCGCCATCTCCATCGTCAGGATCGTTCCGGAGGAGCCGACCAGGGTTCCGGCGACGATCAGCGCCACGTTGTCGAGCGCGAACCCTGCACCTGCGGCGGCGAGCCCGGTGAACGCGTTCAGGAGCGAGATCACGACCGGCATGTCGGCGCCGCCGATCGGGAGCACGACGAGCACGCCGAGGAAGGCGGCCGCGAGCAAGACGGCGACGAACAGCCCCTGCGAGGGATCGTCGTTGGTGGCACCGAGCACGACGCACGCGACGACGATCCCGATCAGCAGCACCGCGTTCAGGACCTGCTGGCCGGGAACCGAGATCGGCTGGCTCGGGATCAGCCCCTGGAGCTTCCCGAACGCGATGTTCGAGCCCCAGAACGAGACCGATCCGATCACCATCGAGAACAGGATCGGAACGAGCGTGTCGAGCGGGATCTCGATCCCGAGCGCGAGCTCGTGGCGGAACTCGGACCACGCGATCAGCGCCACGGCGCCGCCACCGACGCCGTTGTACAGGGCCACCATCTGCGGCATCGCGGTCATCTGCACGCGCATCGATGCGATCACGCCAACCGCGGTCCCGATCGCCAGCCCGAGGATCAGCAGGCCCCAGTTCCCGACGCCGTCCAGCAGCAGCGTGGTGACGATCGCGATCGCCATCCCCACCGCGGCAATCAGGTTGCCCTGCTTCGCCGTCGTCGGATGAGTCCCCCGCCGGACACCGAGGATGAACAGCGAGAAGGAGACGATGTAGAGCGCCGTGGCGAGGTCGCCGCCGGGCTCAAGGGCAGCAGGAAGCGGCGCCAACCTCATCTCTCCGATGACCCGGACGCGCCCGGACGCGAAGCGGAGGACGCGTCCGGCTTTGATTCCGGCTTGGGACGGCGAGCGAACATTCCCAGCATGCGGTCGGTTACTAGGAAGCCGCCGACGATGTTGATCGCGCCGAACGCGATCGCGATCACGCCGATCACGTACTCGAGTCCGCCGTCGGCGTACCCGATCACGATCAGCCCGCCCAGCATCACGATCCCGTGGATAGCGTTCGTCTGCGACATCAGCGGCGTGTGCAGCGTGGTCGGAACCTTCGAGATCACCTCGAAGCCGACGAACGCGGCCAGCACGAAGATCGTGATCTCGGTGATCAGGTCCATCAGGCGCTCGCTCCCTGCGCCTCTCGCGCGCGTTCGTTGACGATCTCGCCGCCGTGCGTGATGCAGGCGCCGGCGACGATCTCGTCGTCGAAGTCGATGTTCAGGCCGCCGTCCTCCGCGACCAGGAGCTGCAGGAGGTTGTCGACGTTCTTCGAGTACAGCTGCGAGGCGTGCGTGGCCATCTCGCTGGGCAGGTTCGTCGGGGCGATCACCCTGACCCCGTCCTCGACGACCGTCTCGCCGGCCTTCGTCAGCTCGCAGTTCCCGCCCGACTCCCCGGCCAGGTCGACGATCACCGAGCCCGGCGACATCGCCCGCACCGCCTCGGCGGTGATCAGCAGCGGCGCCGGGCGGCCGGGGATCTGGGCGGTGGTGATGATCACGTCCTGCCGGGCCGCGTTCTCGGCGAGCGCCTCGCGGACCTGCTCGTTCTCCTCCTCGGTGAGCGGCCGCGCGTAGCCTCCCTCGGCCTCGGCGTCCGGGATGAAGTCGAGCTCGAGCGGCCGGCCGCCGAGGCTGGCGATCTGCTCCCACGCCGCGCGGCGGATGTCGAACCCGGTGACCACCGCTCCCAGCCGCTTCGCGGTCGCGATCGCCTGCAGGCCCGCGACGCCCGCGCCCAGCACGAGCACGCGGGCCGGCGCGACCGTTCCGGCGGCTGTGGTCATCATCGGGAAGAACCGGCCCGCTTCGCGCGCCGCGAGCAGCGCCGCGGCGTAGCCGGCGACGTTCGCCTGCGAGGAGAGCGCGTCCATCGCCTGCGCTCGGGTGATCCGCGGGATCGCCTCCATCGCGAAGCTCGTCACCTGCGCGTCGGCGAGGGCCTTGTTGGTCTGCGGCGAGGTCAGCGGCGCCAGATGCCCGATCAGCACCTGGCCGTCCTTGAGCCGGCCGATCTCGTCGTCGCTCGGCGGCGCCACCTTGACGATGACGTCCGCGCCCCACACGTCGTCCGCCGATCCGACCGTGGCGCCGGCCTGCTCGTACTCGGCGTCGGGACGGCCGGAGCGCTCGCCGGCGCCGGACTCGACGACCACGTCGAGCTCGCGCCCGACCAGGTCGCCCACGGCATCCGGGATCAGCGCCACGCGGCGCTCTCCCTCGGCTGACTCTGTTGGCACCCCGACCCTCATTTCGGGATGGGGAGCGTATCCGAGCCCGGCCGCGCACCACCCCACGAGCACGCCGCCATCGGGTCTATCTTGCGGTGGGGATGGGCGCCGATCCCGGCAACCGGACTTCCGACCCCGCCCCGGCCGGCCCCCGGGCCGCCAGCGCCGCCGAGCTGAAGCGGCAGGTGGAGGCCGAGCGCGAGGGCCGGCCGTTCCTCGTCTACCGCGATCGCGGCGGCGAGCAGCGGATCGTCTCCGTGCCGCCCGAGGCGTCCGAGCTGTGGCTCGGGCGGAGCCCGTCGGCCGACGTCCACCTCGAGTGGGACGTCGAGGTGTCGGCGCTGCACGCGCAGCTCGAGGTGATCCGCGAGGAGTGCACGCTCGTCGACGAGGGCCTGTCCACGAACGGGTCGTTCGTGAACGGCGAGCGCGTCCGCGGGAGGCGGCTGCTGCGGGACGGCGACATCGTCCGGGTGGGGCAGACCGCCGTCCTGTACCGGGCGCCGGCGGAGGAGGGGATGGACTCCACGGTCGTTTCCGCCGACGCGCTCACCGCCGCCGGCGTGTCGCCGGCGCAGCGCCGGGTGCTGGTCGCGCTGTGCAGGCCGTACAAGGACGGGGTGGCGTTCGCCACACCGGCGACCAACCAGCAGATCGCCGAGGAGCTGTTTCTGAGCGTCGACGCGGTGAAGACCCACATGCGGGCGCTGTTCGAGCGGTTCGGGGTCGCGGATCTGCCCCAGAACCGGAAGCGGGTGGCGCTGGTGGAGCGGGCCCTGCAGAGCGGCCTGATCCGCGAGCAGGACCTGTAGCGACTCCGCGGTGCGACCACACCCGGGGGTGAGTCGGACCACACCCGGGGCGCCCGCGGGCCAGCCCTGGGGCCCCTGGTCGCGGGGGCCGATCGGTCCGAGACTCGATCCATCGGGTAGGCGATCGAAAGGAGACTCCGATGCGGTCGATCTGGATCCTTCTGGCGCACCCCAAGCCGAGGCGGTAACGGGGCGGAGCGCAAGACTGTGACGGGGCCCCACTGCAGTCGAGGGGTCCCGTCGCCGCGTTCGGGTCAGGTCGAGCCGGGGTCGATCCGGACCACCTTCTCGCCGGTGCCGAGCGTCACCCACACGTGCTCGTCGTCGGCCGCGATCTCCTCGGGCGACTTCTCGGTGCTGATCCGATCGGTCTCCTTCTCGGTGACGGGGTCGATCCGGGACACGTACCCGTTGCCGTTCGCAACCCAGACCGAGTTGAACGCGGCGACCGCGCCTCGCGGCTCGCCGTCGACCCGAACCACCCCCTTCATCCGATTGTCGCCGACGTCGACGACGGACACGGTCCCGCCGCCCGTGTTCGCCACCCACGCCTTGCCCTCAGCGAGCGCGATCCCCTTCGGCTTCTCTCCGACGTCGATCTCCGTGGGCGGATCGGACGAACCCGGGTCGATCCGCGAGACGTCGTCCGACTCCCGGTTGACCACCCACACGGAACCCTCGCCGAGGGCGACGCCGTGCGGGAACGTCCCGGTGTGGATCTCGCCCTGGGGCCCGTTGGCGGCGATCGGGGTGACGGTGTCCGACCCCGCGTTCGTCACCCACGCGCGACCCTCCCCGTACGCCACCCCCCTGGGGAAGTCCCCCACCTCGAAACGACCCCGCTCGTTGCCGCCCTCGTCCAGCTCCACCACCTCGTTCTCCCCGCCCAGCACCACCCACATCGAGCCCCTGCCCGCCGCCATCCCCTCCGGCTTCGAGCCGACCTCGATCGGCTCTCCGGGCTTCCCGGACCGGGGGTCGAGCGGCGTCACCGTCCCGGCCTCCCGGCTAGCCACCCACACACCGTCCTCGCTCGCCGTGATCCCGACCGGCATCCCCCCGACCCGGGTCTGCTTGTCCACCGAGGCCTTCACCGGCTTCGCACGGCCACCGCCCCCACCTCCGCCTCCGCCGCCGCCGTCCCTGCCGCCGCCGTCCCCGTCCCCGCCGCCGAGCACGATCACGGCGACAACCGCCGCGGCGAGCGCGGCTGCGGCGAGCGCCCCGCCGACGACGCCCCGTCGCGAGCCGCCCCGCCGGGGCGATCCCGGGGGCGGAGGCGGCGGCGCGGCGACCACCGTCGAGGGCTCGTCGACCAAGGTCTCGGCGGGCTCGGGCTCGTGCTCCGGCGGCGGCGCGGGAGCGGCCGACGCCGGGGTCTCCACCGTCGACGCCGTCGCGGCGACCGCCGCGGCGCGCGCCAGCGCGCCGGCGGACTGGAACCGCTCCGCCGGGTCCTTCGCCATCGCGGTGCCGGTCACATCGTCGAGCGCGGGCGGCAGCCCCGGGCGGCGCTCGGAGGGCAGCGGCACCGACTCCTGCAGGTGCGCGTACATCTTCGCGACGTTCTCGTCGCGATCCCCGTAGGGGGCGAGCCTGGTGAGCATCTCGTACAGCACGCAGCCGAGCGCGTACACGTCCGTGCGGGCGTCGGCGCGCTCCCCGCGGATCTGCTCCGGCGCCACGTAGTCGATCGTGCCGACGAACGCGTCGGTCGCGGTCACGCCGGAGTGCGCGTCCATTCGCTTGGTCAGCCCGAAGTCGGTCAGGTAGACGTGCTCGGCGCCGTCGCGACCCTCGATCAGGATGTTGGCCGGCTTGATGTCACGGTGGACGAGCCCGCGCTCGTGCGCGGCGTCGAGCGCAGCCGCGACCTCCGCGACGACGCGGGCCGCGTACCCGGGGTCGAGCGGGCCCTGCTCGTCGAGCAGGGCCCGCAGGTCGACCCCCTCGATCAGGTCCATCGTCACGAACAGCACCCCGTCCTCCTCACCGGCGTGGTGGATCGGGACGACGTTCGGGTGCCGGACCTGGACGGCGGCGCGCTGCTCCGCGATGAACCGGCGCCGGAACGCCTCGTCGTCGGCAAGCCGCGACGAGATCACCTTCAGCGCGACGACATGGTCGAGGGCGATGTGGGTGGCGCGGTAGACCACGCCCATCCCACCCCGTCCGGCCACCCCCTCGATCCTGTGGCCGGCGAACACCACGCCCGGCGTCAGTTCGGCCATGGCCGAGTTATAGACCCGGCGGCCGGGGGGATGCGACCGGGGCGGGCTCTGGGATCACCCGGAGCCCGCCCCCGATCGTCCTACGCGTCGAGCTCGTTCACTCCGAACGGCTCGAAGTCGTACACCGTGTCGTTGATGCGCAGCCCGTCCACCGCTCCGGCGAAGGTCGAGTCGCGACCCTTCGCCACCGCGGCGGTGAGGATGATCGCGTCGTCTCCGCCGTCGGCGAGCGCGGTCTGCAGCTCGTCGAACGTGCACGTCGTCGTCGTGTTGCAGCCGGTCGACCCGCCCGCGCTGCCGGTGAGGAACCACTCACCGCTCGAGGTCGCGTCGATGTAGTCGCTCCACTTGTTGACGTCGCCCACGCTGGGGGTGTCGGGAATGAACACCATCGACGAGTAGTGATTGCCGCCGGTCAGGTTCGGATCGATCTCGAACGTGATGTTCGGCATCGGCGCACCCGCGTCGAGGTTCTCGCCAGTCGTGAACACGCGGAACCCGACCTCGGCGAGGTCGCCCACCTTGTCGCCGATGAAGTCGACCTCGTTTCCAAACGAGATCTTCTCCGACGCCGGCGGGGCGGGAGTGCCGCTGATCGCGTTGTTGCTCGTCTGCAGCCCGAGGCTGCCGTCGCCGAACGGCGGCGAGGAGCCCGGGACGAACGGCCCGGAGCGCAGCGCGCCCACCGCGGACCCGATCGTGTTGCGGTCGATGATGCCCCAGTGCGGCCCCGCGTACTCGGCCGTCCCGGCCGGGCCCCGCGGTCCCACCGGCCCACGCTGTCCGACCGGTCCCGCCGGTCCCTGCGGGCCGGGCCGCAGGTCCTCGATCGCCTGCTTGTTGGCGTTCGCCTGCTTGTTGGCCTTCTTCGCCTTCTTCAGGGCCTTCTCTGCCGTGGTCTTCACCGACTTCGCGACCGTCGCCACGGACGGCCCACCGAGGGCCGGTGAGACGACGCTCATGACGCCGACGACGGCGACACCGGCCACTGCCACAACGCGCTTGCTCATCTGCACTCCTTCCGGAAGTCCGGCGCCAATCCCGGCGCCGGGTTCAGATGCCGACGGCGGCCCACGTCCGTGGGGTCCCTCCGTCCGGTCGCCGCCGACCGTAAGCGGCGCTGCGAGCGCGCGTCAATCCGTATTAGTGCGGAAATGCAGGGAAATCAGAAGAACTGCGTAAGCAGCAGTGCGGGACGCTTGACCGTGATGGTCCGCCGGGGCGGCTACGCAGGGACGCCGACGCCGGTGAGCGCGGCGAGCCGGTCCAGGGTGTGCCGGCGCTCGGCGGCGTCGAGATGGATCGGGGAGACGATCAGGCGGTCGGCGCCCGCCGCGTCGTACCGCTGCACGCGCGCCGCCACCTCCTCCTCGGTCCCGACCAGTGAGGTCTCGTCGACGAGCTCGTCGGGGATCGCGTTGTAAGCATCGTCGCGCTTCCCGTCCAGGTACAGCGACTGCACCTCGAGCGCTTCCTTCTCGAACCCGATCCGGCAGGCGAGATCGACGTAGAAGTTGGTGTTGCGGCTCCCCATCCCCCCCAGGTAGAGCAGCAGCCCGGCCTTGACGACGTTCCTGGCGGTCTCGAGGTCGCCGTCGATCGCGACCTGCAGCGTCGGCGAGACCTCGAGGCGGTCGCGGGACCGCCCCCCCTTCGCGAGCCCGGCCTCGATGTGCTCGGCCCACGTGGTCTGGAAGGCCTCCGGGCTGGAGAAGATCGGGATCCACCCGTCCGCGATCTCCGCTGCCAGCTCGACCGACTTCCGACCGATTGCGCCGAGGAACACCGGGATCTCGTTGCGGACCGGGTGGATGTTGAGCTTCAGCGCCTTCCCCTCGCCGCCGGGCAGCGGCAGGGTGTAGTGCCGGCCGTCGTAGGTGAGCCGGTCCTCGCGGGCGACGATCTTGCGGACGACCTCGACGTACTCGCGGGTCCGGCCCCACGGCTTCGCGTACGGGACCCCGTACCAGCCCTCGGACACCTGCGGTCCGGACGGGCCGAACCCGAAGACGAACCGCCCGCCCGAGAGGGCGTCGATCGTGCACCCGGCCATCGCGGCCGCGGCCGGCGGGCGGGCCGGAACCTGCATGATCGCGGCACCGAGCTTGATCGTCTCGGTCTGCGGCGCCAGCCATGCCAGCACGCTCACCACGTCGGAGCCGTAGGACTCCGCGACCCACACCGAGTCGTAGCCGGCCGACTCCGCCGCCCGGACGAACTCCAGCGCCTCCTCGCCTTGAGGGCCGATCCCCCAGTAGCCGAGGTTGAGTCCGAGCTTCACCGCCATCCGCGCCCAACCCTACCCGATCACGCGGGCCCGGCCGGGATGGTCAGGAGCCGCCGCGCCCCTCTCCGATGATCCCGTTCTGGAGCGCGAACACGGCGAGCTGGGTGCGGTTGGTGACGTCGAGCTTCTTGAAGGTGCTCGAGATGTGCGAGTGGACCGTCCGCGGCGACAGCGACAGCTCCTCCGCGATCTCGTCGTTCGTCCGTCCCTCGACGATCAGTCCGACGATCTGCGTCTCTCGCGTCGTCAGGGCATCCGCTCCTGATTCTTCGTGCGACAAGCGACCTCCCAATGTCGGACCTTCCGGGTCCCCCACTTCACTGTCTGGTCAGGGCAGCGAGGCTATGCCTGACAGAGCGCCGCGGCAATCCGAATAATTGCCTAATTTGTGGCAATCGGCGCGAAAGTCGTTCATCCGTCCGGCCGTCGGCCCTCTACGCCAGGGTCACAGCGCACCGCCGCCGGTTCTGTATAGATGGGTCCGTGAGCGCCGAGGCACTTCCCCAGGGCCTTTCGAGCGCCGAGGCCGCGAAGCGGCTGCGGCGGCTGGGGCCGGCGGAGCAGGCCTCGAGTCGCTCAGTGGCAAGCATCGTCGCGGGGAACGTCTTCACCCTGTTCAATGCGATCATCGCCGTGTTCTTCGTGCTGGTCCTGGCGCTGGGGCTGTTCGCGGACGCGGCGTTCGGGGTGATCGCGATCATCAACAGCGCGATCGGGATCCGCCAGGAGATTCGCGCCAAGGAGGTGCTCGATCGGCTCGCGGTGCTGGTCGCGCCGAAGGCGAAGGTGGCGCGGGACGGGGCGCTGGCGGAGCTCGGCGCCGACGAGGTTGTCCCCGAGGACATCGTCCGGGTCGAGCCGGGAGACCAGCTCGTCGCGGACGGCGTCGTCGTCTCATCGCGCGGGCTCACCCTGGACGAGTCGATGCTGACCGGGGAGTCCGACGGAGTCCGCAAGGCCGAGCGCGACCGGGTCCTGTCGGGAGCGTTCTGCATCAGCGGCTCCGGCTACTACGAGGTCCACGCGGTTCGCGAGCAGAGCCACGCAGCGCGGCTCGCCGGCGAGGCGCGCGAGTTCCGCCACGCACCGTCACCGCTGCAACTCGAGGTGAACAGGATCCTAGGCGCCACCACGCTCCTGATGGTGCCGTTGGCGGTGCTGCTGCTCGCGGCGCTGGCCGTCCGCAGCGTCGGCTTCACCGAGGCCGCGCAGACCGCCACCGCCGGCCTGATCACCCTGATCCCCGAGGGGCTCGTGCTGCTGATGAGCGTGACGCTGGCCGTCGCCGCGGTGCGGCTGGCGCGGATGAACACGCTCGTCCAGCAGATGGCGGCGACCGAGTCGCTGGCAGCCGTGGACACGGTGTGCATAGACAAGACCGGGACGCTCACGGACGGCACCCTGGAGCTGGTCGCGGTCGAGGTCGCCGACCCGGGGACTCCGAACGTCGCACACGAGGCGCTGGCCAGGTTCGCGGCGAGCGCGGGCGAGCGCAACCGGACGCTGGAGGCAATCGCGGACTCCTATCCCGGCGCCCCGGCCGGCGTCGAGGCCGAGGTGCCGTTCTCTTCGGAGTGGAAGTGGAGCGGGCTGACCGTGAACGGGCGCGAGGCCCGGCGCAGCTACGTGCTGGGAGCGCCCGACGTGCTCAGCGGGGCCGGCGCGCTGGCGCTACCGCCCGCTCTGCAGGCCGCACTCGAGGAGCAGACCGCCGCTGGGCGGCGAGTGGTGGCGTTCGGCGAGTCCGCCGGTGCGCTTCCCGCCGACCCGGCGTCGGAGCCGCCGCCGCGGCTGGAGGCGCGGGCGCTGATCGTGCTCGAGGAGAGGCTCCGCTCCGATGCCGCCGAGACGCTCGAGTTCATGCGCGACCAGCGGGTCGACCTGAAGCTGATCTCGGGTGACGCGCGCCAGACCGTCACCTCGGTCGCGCGCGCGGTCGGCGTTCCGGAGGAGGCCCACGTGATCGACGGCTCGGAGCTTCCCGAGGACCCGGACGAGCTCGCCGCGGCGGCCGAGGCGAACACGATCTTCTGCCGGATCCGGCCCGAGCAGAAGAAGACGGTGGTCGCGGCGCTCGCCGCGAGCGGCCGGTTCACGGCGATGATCGGCGACGGGGTGAACGACGTCCCGGCGCTGAAGCAGGCCGATCTCGCGGTGGGGATGGGCTCCGGCAGCCAGGTGACGAAGGGGGTGGCGGACATCGTCCTGCTCCAGGACGAGTTCTCGATGCTGCCGCGCGCGGTCGCGGAGGGACGCCGGATCGCGCGGAACATCCACCGGCTGGCCCGCCTGTATACGACGAAGACGATCTATGCGGCGGTGCTGATCCTGGCCGCCGCAGTGTTCGGGTTCACGTTCCCGTTCCTGCCCCGCCAGCTCACGATCGCCGCGTTGCTGACGATCGGGATCCCGTCGTTCGTGCTCGCCCTCGCGCCCAGCGAGGGACCGCTGTACCGGGGGCACCTGCTCCGGTCGCTGGCGGCGTTCTCGGTGCCGGCCGGGCTCGCGATCGGGGTCGGTTCGCTGCTCTCCTTCTTCATGGTCGACACGGTTTTCGGAGGCAGCCTCGAGGAGGGGCGAACCGCGGCGACGACCACGCTGATCGTGCTGGGGCTGGGATTCATCCTGCTGCTGGAGCGCGGACCGGGCCGCGAGCACATCGCGATCCAGGGCTACATGCTCGCGATGGTCTCCGGCCTGGGGGCGCTGTACGCGGCGGCGCTCGCAGCTGAGCCGGTCCGAGATTTCTTCGACCTCGCCCTGATGTCCTCGGCGCAGTGGTTCCTGGCGCTGATCTCGGCGGCGATCGGGCTGGTGCTGGCGAGCGTCGTGTGGCGGTTGCCGGCCGTGGAGCGCCTCGAGCGGCCGGCCGTGAGCGGTGGACCGGCGCGGGAGCCGGGTCGGTGAGCATCGGCACCGGCCGGCGGGCGGACTGGCGGCGGACCAAGATCGTCGCAACGATCGGCCCGGCGAGCCGGGAGCCCGACATGCTGCGGGAGCTGATCGACGCGGGGGTCGACGTGATGCGCCTGAACTTCTCGCACGCGACACCGCCGGAGCACGCCGAGACGCTGGAGCGGATCCGGGAGGCGGCGGCGACGCTCGGCAAGGAGGTCGGCGTGCTCGGCGACCTCCCCGGCCCAAAGCTCCGGCTCGACGAGCTCGAGGGAGGGGTGGTGGAACTGCACGCCGGCTCGGAGCTGCGACTCACCCGGGACGACGTTCTCGGGCGCCCGGACTGCCTCCCGCTGACGGCCCCCGACCTCGCGACCGCGGTCGCCGACGGCGACGCCATCTACCTCGCGGACGGGCGCATCCGGCTGTCGGTGCTCGGGACGAACGGCGGGGACGTGGAGTGCCGCGTGGAGGTCGGCGGCCCGGTCGCCTCACACCAGGGCGTCAACCTGCCGGGCGCCGAGCGCGGGCTCGCCGCGGTGGGCTCGCACGACCTGGAGTGGGTCGACTTCGCGGTCGACCACGGGATCGACCTGCTCGCGGTCTCGTTCGTCCGCACCCGCGCCGACCTGGAGCCGGTCGAGCGGCGACTGGAGCAGCGCGGCAGCGACATCCCGCTGATCGCGAAGATCGAGAAGCCGCAGGCGGCGAACAACGCCGAGGAGATCGCGAAGGCGGCGCTGAGCGGGATCATGATCGCCCGTGGCGACCTTGGGATCGAGCTCCCGATCGCGCAGGTCCCGGTGCTGCAGAAGCGCCTGATCGCGCTCGCCGGGCGCAACTCGAAGCCGGCGATCACCGCCACCCAGATGCTGGCGTCGATGGTGGGTGCCTCTCGCCCCACCCGCGCCGAGGTGACCGACGTCGCCAACGCAATCTACGACGGCACCGACGCCGTGATGCTCTCCGAGGAGACGGCGGTCGGCGAGCATCCGGTGGCGGCGGTCCGGGTGATGGAGGAGATCGCGAGAGAGACGGAGCCCAACCTGCCGTTCGGGGATTGGGTGTTCACCCGCGTCGCCGCCGACCACGACGACGTCGCCGCCTCCGTCGCGCGAGCCGCCGTCGGCTCCACCTACACGCTCGGCCTGTCCGCGCTGGTCGTGCCGACCATGAGCGGTCGCACGGCGCGGCTCGTCTCGGCCCACCGACCCTCGGTTCCGGTGCTGGCGGTCTCGGAGCGGATCGAGACGGTGCGGCGCCTCAACCTGCTGTTCGGGGTTCGCTGCGTGCAGAGCCCCACCCGCGAGGACTTTCGCGACATGCTCGACGACTGCGCTCGGCTGGCGCGGGAGCACCGCGTCGCGGGCTCGGGCGACCTGATCGGAGTGACCGCCGGCCTCCCCAACCAGGAACTCGGCACGAACGTGTTCGAGGTCCACCGGGTTCCGTGATGAGGCCCCAGCCGCTGATCGCGGTCACGGACGTCGACGCGAACCCGCGCGAGGGAGAGCCCGGCGGCCCGGCCCACCGCGAGGTCTGGGTCCGCGACCCCGACGGCTACACCGTCGTCCCGGCCAGCCCCGACGGCGAGGCTCCACCGACAGACGAAAGGAGCACGACATGAGCGAGACGAGACGGACCACGATCGAGGAGGCGCGCCAGGTCGGCGACGAGATCGGGGCGGACTGGGAGCGCTTCGACGTGGAGCAGTTCCGGGCCGGGATGGACGTGGAGCGCGAGCACGGCTCGCACGATCCGCAGACGGACGTCACGGGCGACGATCCGATCGTGACCGGGAAGATCGCGCTCGCCCACATGAAGGAGTTCCCCGACTACTACGAGCGGTTGGAGCGGATGGAGGACGAGGCGAAGCGCGACTGGGCGCGGCGGCGGGGCAGCTAGTCCCGCGGCGGGATCACGAACTGGGTGATCACCAGGTTGGCGACCGGACGGTCGCCGTTCTTGGTCACCCGAACCTCGACCACGTGCGTGGAGCGGCCCGCGTGCAGGTGCTCGGCGGTCGCGATCAGCTCGTCTCCCGCGGTCGCAGACCCGAACACGTTCAGCTTCATCTCGATCGTGGTGAAGTTGTGATCTGGAGGGAGGCGGCGGAAGGTCTGCCACGCGCCGACAGAGTCGGCCAGCGCCACCCACGCGCCGCCGTGCACGAACCCCCCCGGATGCAGGTGGCGTCTGTCGACGAGCATCCGTCCGACGAAGGCCTCGTCGGTCGCCTCGATCGGCTCCACGGCGAGGTCGTCCGGGAAGCTGTCTGCGATTCGCGCCGCGATCTCCTCGACGGTGACCTCGTGGTTGACGTCCATCATCAGCCCCGCCCGCCCGGGAGCCCGAAGTCGCCGAACGGCTCGTCCCGCTCCCGAACCGCCTGCTTGAACCCCGCCTCGGCGGCGCGGCGCTGGAACTCATAGCCCTCGGGCGTGTGCCGGGCGATCCCGTCGAGCACGGTGGACAGCACCTGGGTCGTGGTCAGCCCCTGTGCCCGGATCGGGGCGTTCACAGTCAGCTTCATCATCACGAGCTGGTTGATCGGCAGCCGCGTCACCCGCTCCAGCAGCGCCTCGAAGCGGTCGTCGAGCTCCGAGGCGAGCGGCGCCTCTGTCGCCAGGCCCCACTCGGCGGCCTCCACCCCGGTCAGCGAGTCGCCGGTCAGCAGCAGCCGCATCGCTCGCTGGGCGCCGACCCGGTGCGCCCACAGCGCCGTGGTCGGCACGCCCCACACACGTGCCGGCGGATACCCGATCTTCGCGTCGGCGGCGATCACCAGCAGGTCGGAGCACAGCGCCATGTCGGTCCCGCCCGCCACGCAGAACCCGTGCACCTTGCACAGCACCGGCTTGTCGGACTCGAACAGGCTCATGAACCCGCGCACGTTCCGGCTCATCATCTGGAAGTCAACGACCGGGTCCCAGGTGCGGTCCGGGTCGTGGTTGGCCGCCTGGACCAGCGGATCAAGTGGCGACCGTCCCTCCAGTAACCCGGCCGCGCCCGGACGCGAAGCGGAGGACGCGGCCGGTCTTGATTCGGCCGGGTCACTGCTGGGCTCGCCGAGCGATTCAGCCGACGCCACCAAGTCGTACCCCCCGCAGAAGCCGGACCCGTTCCCCGCGAGCGCGATCGCGTGCACCTCGGGGTCGAGGTTGGCGCGCTCCACGCACGCGGCGAGCTCCCGCGGCATCTCCAGCGTGATCCCGTTCCCGCGCTCCGGCCGGTCGAGGGTGATCCGCGCGACCCGGCCGTCGCGCTCGTAGGCGAGCGTGGTGAGCTCGCCGCTCATCGCGGGTGGCGACTCACTTGGTCTTCCTCACCTGCGGCTGCTCATTCCGGGGCAGGCCGTTGAGCTTGCGCGCCGCCGCGAACAGGTCGCCCTCGTTGTAGAAGTCGACCGCGAGCAGGTTCGGGAGCAGCCCGCGGCGGCGGCGGCACTCGCGAGCGCGCCTGATCAGGAACCTGTACGAGTTCACCTTCTCACCGAGCGAGGGCGAGCGGGGCACCTTCTCGACCCAGTTGTTGAACTGGAACAGCGGACTGGAGCCGGTGCCGCGGTTCGGCCTGCAGCTCCTCGGATCGGCCAGCGCGTCCTCCGAGTCGAAGGTGTACGGGGTCTCCTGCATCAGCTCGAACCCGTCGTGGTACCACGGGATCGCGCCGTCGCCGTTGTCGTTCTCGGCCATCACCAGCACCCGCCGATCCGACTCGATCAGCTCCCGCAGGGTCGGGAACGGCGCGTCGCGATCGTGCACGTACGTGTACCGGACCAGGCCGGACTCCTTGAACGCCTTCTCGACGTCCGCCGGCGCCACGTAGTCCTCGATCACGATGATCAGGAACTCGTCCGGGTGGGTGTCGAGGAACTTGCGCACCTCGGTGAGCGCCTTGGTCAGCTCCGTCGATCCCAGCTCGCACACGACGTGGCAAAGGTAGGCGCCCCTGGACTTGTCGCCCCCACTGTCGCCGACCCGGCGGTCGATCGCCTTCACCCGCTTCACCGCCGCCTGCCCGAACTGGTCGCGCAACCCCTCCCGCGCCTTGCTGCCGCGCTCCCGCTCCAGGTCCGTGAGCACCGGCCCGTTCTTGACCTTGATCCCGTAGTGGGCATCGATCAGCAGCACCCGGATCCCGGCGTCGAGCTGCTTCGGGATCCCGGTCTCCTGGTTCGGGGCTATGTAGTCGGCGTCGGCGGCCGACATCGCGTTGTGGGCGCCCGGGAAGGCGACCTCGTTGATCGTCCGGTCGCACAGCTCGGGGTAGCCGTTGCACGCCTGCACCGGCCCCTCCGGGCGCTTCACCTCGCCGCCGCCGCGACCGATCAGGACGATCGCGAGCACGACCGCGCCGACCGCAACCGCTGCGGTCACGATCGCGGGGCCCCGACGCAGACGCTGCGCGAGCGGCACCCGCTCGGCCGGGTCCGCGGGGGGCGGCGCGATCAGGAAGAGCAGCTCGCTGACCGCGAGGAACAGGCCGTAGGCGCCGACGATCACCGCGGCGACGTTGAGGGCGAGCCGGGGGCTGGCGACGACGAACACGCTGACGAGCAGCAGCACCGTGGCGCGAACCGCGCGCCACCCGGTCGAGGCAGGCTTCCGGGAGATCCGATCCCACGTGCGGCGAAGCGGCGCCGCCGGGTCGACCTCGCCGACGGTCGAGGCCGCCGCCGCCAGCACGATCGCCCCGATCCCGACCCACAGGAACCATGCGTACAGCCCGCCCATGAACGCGTCCCAGGTCGCGCCCACCGCTCCGTGGGTGACCCCGCCGAACTGCGCGAGCAGCACGGACCGCCCCACCAGCAGCGCGATGAACCCGACCGCGCACCCGATCGCGATCCCGGAGGAGGCGGTGACGATCCCGCGGCGGCGGTCCGGCGCGGCGGCGACCGAGCCGACCACCATCAGGAGGCCGAGGAAGGGGAGCACCAGGCCCAGGAACCTGACGCTCTCGGCCGCCCGCACCGCGCTGATCGCGAAGTCGCTCCGGGTGAGCCTGATCAGGCCCGGCTGGAGGTCGTCCGGGATCTTCTTCGCGGTCGCCGGCGAGATCGACTTGACGGCGTCGATCACGAACCCGCCCGCGTCGGCGATGTTGAGGACGAGCTGGTCGCGGTCGCGGCTGAACAGCTGCCGGTGGACCCGGGCGGCCGCCTCGTGGAAGGCGTCGCCGAAGGGGTCGCTGCCGAGCACGCCTCGGACCCCGGCCCCGAGCAGGGGCCGGGCGTTGATCAGCTCGTCCGGCCCGGCCTCGATCACCCTGTCGACGATCGGGTCGGCGACCGCCTTGCCGACGCGCTTGTCCTGCAGCGCCTCGCTCGCGTGGTCCGCGAACGCGGTCGCGTCGAACACGTTCTCGCGCGCGTACAGGGCGATCCCGCCGAGCAGCAGGAAGACGACGCCGACCACCGCCAGCGACAGGGACAGCGGCCCGCTTCTCCATCGCGTCCCCCCGGTTGGCGCTCCCGCCTCCATCGACCGCTATTCAACCAGCGGGGCACGCCAGGATGCGGCTCGCATGAGGCCGGCGACGGTGCCGGCTACACCTCCAGCCGCGCTTCCTCCAGGTCGATCTCGTGCTCGATCCGGCGCATCACCCCCGAGCTGATCTCGCCGGTGTTGCGGAGCCTGACCAGCTCGCCCCGCTGCGCCGCGAACACCTCGTGCATGAGCCGCTGGTAGACGAGGGAGCGCTCCTCGATCCCGTCATCGTCCTCGATCTTCCCGGCCCGCACCTTGAAGCGCTGCTGCCGGAACTCGTACAGGCGCTGGACCCGCTCGACGGTCCCATCGCGGGTCCAGTCGGCGTCGGCGAGCTCGTCGACGCGCTCCAGCGCCGCGCCCGCGATCACCAGCCGGGCGCGGATCTCCTCGCCCTGCTCGTCGGCGCCGTCGTCGATCACGCCCAGTCGGCGAATCAGCCACGGCAGCGTGAGGCCCTGGCCGACCACGGTGACCAGGATCAGCGCGAAGGTGATGAACTGGATCAGGTCGCGTCCGGGCAGCGGTGCGCCGGCGTCGGTGGTCAGCGGCAGCGCCAGCGCCGCCGCCAGCGAGACCGCGCCGCGCATCCCCGACCAACCCCCCACCACGCGGACCCGCCAGCTCGCCCGCCTGGCCCGCTGCGACTCCCTCCGATCGACGGTCCGGATGATCGCGGCGACGCCGAAGTTCCACAGGAACCGGACCGCGATCACCACCGCGCACACGGCCGCCGCGTATCCGACCACCTCGCCCGCGGGCCTCCCGCTCAGCCCCTCGACGATCACCGGGAGCTGCAGCCCGATCAGGATGAAGAGAGTGGCGTTGAGCAGGAACGTGAGGATCGACCACAGCGCGTAGCCCTCCATCCGCGCCTCCATCGAGGCGATCTGGGGAGCGCGGAAGCCGAGGTAGACGCCCGCGGTCACCACGGCGAGCACCCCCGACACACCGAGCTCGTCGGCCGGGATGAAGGCGCCGTACGCGCTGAACAGCGAGATCGTCAGCTCGGTGTTGACGTCGTCGACGCGCTTCCTGACCTCTGCGATCACCCATCCGACCGCGAGCCCGATCGCGACTCCCCCGGCGGCTTCCCAGACGAACTCGAGCACCGTGTGCTCGGCCGACACGCTCTCGCCGACCGCCGCCGCGAGGGCCACCTTGTACGCGAGCAGCGCGGTCGCGTCGTTGAACAGGCTCTCGCCCTCGAGGATGTCGACGAGCCGACGCGGCGCGCCGACCCTCCGCAGGATCGCGGTGGCAGCCGCGGGGTCGGTCGGCGAGACGATCGCACCGAGCACGAAAGACATCGGCCAGCTCAGATCGAGCAGCGCGTGCCCGACCACGGCCACCACCCCCGCCGTCGCCAGCACCAGCCCGATCGCGGACAGGGAGATCACCCGGGCATCTGCGCGCAGCGCCCGCAGGTCCGCGAAGAAGGCGGCCGCGTACAGCAGCGGGGGCAGGAACACGAGCAGGACCAGGTCCGGGTCGAGCTCGACGGTCGGGATGCCCGGGACCAGCCCCAGCAGCAGCCCGCCGATCACCAGCGGGACCGGGTAGGGCACGTGGATCCGGTTGGCGAGCGCGTTCAGGACCGCCGCCGCGACGAACAGCGCCGCGATGAAGATCTGCAGATCCCCCACGGCCGGATTGTGGCGCGCGCCGCCCAGCCTCGACGGGTGGCGTCAGCCGGCGGCCGCGGCGGCTACGCGCAGACCTGGAACAGGATCGTCGTCTTCTGCTTCGGCCCGTGCTTGTACTTGGCCTTCAGGTCGATCTCGTAGTACAGGTCCGGCTCCAGCCCGTCGACGGCGATCTTGGCCTTCAGCTTGCCCTTCTTCGCCGGCTTCAGCTTGTCGGAGCCGCCCTCCTCGACGAACTGGGTGGCGGGCTTGCCGTCGGCGAACCGGGGGCCGTCGACACGGCCGGTGATCTTCTTCGCGCCCTTCGCCTTCACCTTCAGCTTGAACGCGTCGCTCGCGCAACCGTCGGGCAACCCCTTCAGCTTCAGCTTCGTCGACCCCTCGATCGTCGGGGGCGCGCTCACGTAGGTGACGAGCTCGTCGCGACCGTCGCCCGGCTCGACATCCGCCCACTGGCGCATCGACTCGTTGATCTGGGCGGTCGCCGTGACCCGCGCGCTCGCCCCCGGCGCCAGCGTCCCGATCCCGCAGTTGAGGCTGTAGTAGGTCCCGAACTTCGACGGGAAGTCCTCCCGCGCGCAGCTGCCCGGGGTCGAGCTGAACTCCGTGTAGGGGTTGGGCGCCGGCCGGTCGGTGCCGACCCGGTACGAGCCGAGCAGCAGTCTGAGGTCGGGCTGCACGAACGGGTCGTCGTTCGTGACCGTGGCCGTGTACTTGGCCGTCTCGCCCTTCAGGATCGGCCCCTGCGGCCCGCTCAGGCTCACGGACACCTCAGCGCTCGCGGCGGCTGGGGCGACCGCGAGCGCCAAACCGGCCGCGCACGCACCCAACCCGAACCTGCGGGCCCGGCTCCCATATCCCCTGTACCTACCGACGCTCATACCCACTCGCAAGCATCATCTCACACAAGCTGGCCCAGCGTGCCGGTAACGGCGAGCCCGTCATCGCCATGCCTGGGGCGCTTGTCGACGTAGGTGACGCCGTGGCGCGATCCCCACGGCCGGATTGCGACCCGCGCCGCCCAGCCTCGACGGGTCCCGTCAGCCGGCGGCCGCGGCGGCTACGCGCAGACCTGGAACAGCGCCGTCGCCTTCTGCTTTGGGCCGTGCTTGTACTTGGCCTTGAGCGCGATCTCGTAGTACAGATCCGGCTCCAGCTCGTCGGTAGCGACACGGTGCTTCAGCTTGCCGCCCTTGCCGCCCTTGAGCTTGTCGGACCCCCCGATACCGAACGCCACGGGCTTGCCGTCCGCGCTCCGGGGTCCATCGATCCGGCCGGTGAGCTTCTTCGCGCCCTTGGCGCGCACCTTCAGCTTGAACGGCTGGCTCGCGCAGCCATCAGGAAGGCCCTTGATCTTGAGCTTCTTCGACCCCGAGATCTCGGGAGGGGCGCTGACGTAGGTGACAACCGTGTCCTCGGCCCCGTTGCTGACCGAGTAGGCGCTGTGTCTCATCGACTCGTTTATCTGGACGCCCGCGGTCACCTTCGCCGTCGCCCCGGGCGCCAGGGTCCCGAGCGCGCAGTCGAGGGCATGGTAGGGGCCGAACTTGCTCGGATAGTCCATCGGCGTACAGGTGCCCCTGGTGGTGCTGGACTTCCCGTACGGATTCTGTACAGGCCGGTCGCCGATAACCCTTAGCTGGCTCAGTTCGAGGAGGACTCCATGCTCCTCCGGGAAGAGGGACGATGGGTCGTTGGTATTGGTGACCGTGGCGGTGTAGGTCGCCGTATCCCCCTTCGGGACCGGCCCGTGAGGCCCGCTCATACTCACCGTCAGCTCAGCGCTGGCGGCGGCTGGAGCGACCGCGAGCGCCACACCGACCGCGCACGCACCCAACCCGAACCTGCGGGCCCGGCTCCCATATCCCCTGTACCAACCGATGCTCATCAGTTGGTAAGCATCATCTCACACAAGCTGGTCCAGCGCGCAGCTCTGCGGATCGCGGTCCTCGCGCCACCGCAGGATCTTCGCCCCGTGCCGGATCCGGCCGGCGCTGACGTGGTCGAAGCTCACCTCGACGACCAGCTCGGGGCGGAGGCTGACCCACTCCAGATCGCGGTCGGCGCTCCACCGGCTCGGGTCCGCCGAGCCGCGCTCCCCGGTCTCGTAGGGCTCGAGCTCGGCACGCAGCGCGCGCTTCTCGGCCGCCTTCAGGCCGGAGGTGTGGCCGATCACCCGGAGCTCGCCGTGCTTGTCATACAGACCCAGCATCAGCGACCCGACCGTCCCCTCCTCCTTCCCGGGGCGCCACCCGGCGACCACGGCGTCGATCGTCCGCACCCGCTTCACCTTCACCATCCCCTTGCGCTCGCCGGGGCGGTAGCGCGCCTCGCGCTGCTTCGCGATCACGCCCTCGCCGCCCTGCAGCCACGGCTGCGCCTCGTCGACCGAGGCCGTCAGCGGCGTCACCTCGACCGACCCCTTCCCCTTCCCGATCAGCTTCTGGAGCGCCTCGCGGCGCTCCGAGAACGGCTTCGCGACGAGCTTGGAGCGGTCGCGGGCGAGCAGGTCGAACGCCCGGAACAGCGCCGGGGTCTGCTCGGCCAGCATCCTCACCCGCGACTCCGCCGGGTGCAGCCGGTTCTGGAGCGCGTCGAACACCTCGCGGCCGTCGTCGTCGAGAATCACCAGCTCGCCGTCGAGCACGTAGCGGCCCCGCGGCCACTCGAGCTCCGGGAAGTAGCGCAACAGGGGACGGCCGTTGCGCGACTGCAGGAAGACCTCGTCGCCGTCCACGAACGCGAGCGCCCTGAACCCGTCGTACTTCGGCTCGTACACCCACTCCTCGCCCTCCGGGAGCGTCTTCCGCGAGAGCGCCAGCTGCGGATCGACGGGCGGCTTCAGGGGGAGCGCCACGCCGGCGATCCTAGCCCCCGCCTCCGTACGATCGCCCCCGATGCAGCCGACCGAGCCGCCCCGCGAGTGCGACATCGCCGTCGTCGGCGCCGGGATCGTCGGGCTCGCGGTCGCGCGCGAGCTGGCGCTCCGCCACCCGGACGCCTCGGTGGCGGTGCTGGAGGCGGCGGACGCGATCGCGACTCACCAGACCGGCCACTCCAGCGGCGTGATCCACGCCGGGATCTACTACCGGCCGGACTCGCTGAAGGCGGAGCTGTGCGTGGCGGGCCGGCGGGCGCTGTTCGCGTACTGCGCCGAGCGCGGGATCCGCGCACAGCGGCCGGGGAAGCTGATCGTCGCGACACAGGAGCGCGAGCTGGGCGGGCTCGAGGAGCTGCTCCGGCGCGGGACCGCGAACGGGGTCGAGGGGCTGCGGCGGATCGGGGCCGACGAGATCCGAGAGATAGAGCCGCACGCCGCCGGGATCGCGGCGCTCCACTCCCCCGCCACCGGCGCAGTCGACTTCGGCACCGTCGCCCGCGGGTTCGCCGCCGACCTCGCTGCGGCCGGCGGCACGGTGTCGACGGGCTGCGCCGTACGCACGCTGACGCCCCGCACGGGGAGGATCGCGCTGGGCCACGCGCGGGGGTCGACTACCGCCCGGGCCGCCGTGATCTGCGCGGGCGCGTGGTCGGACCGGCTCGCCGTAGCAGCCGGCGCCCCGCAGGAGCCCCGGATCGTCCCCTTCCGCGGCGCTTACGTGCGACTCCGCCCGGAGCGGGCCGGGCTCGTCCGGACCAGCATCTACCCGGTCCCGGATCCGGAGCTGCCCTTCCTCGGCATGCACCTGACCCGGGGGCTCGATGGCGCCGTCGAGGCCGGCCCCTCGGCGATGATGGTCGCCGCCCGCGACGCCTACCGCCTCCGCCGGGTCGTCCCGCGCGACCTCGCCGCCACCCTGTCGTGGCCCGGGACGTGGCGGCTGACCCGTCGCCACTGGCGCGCCGGGCTGAGCGAGATCCACCGCGCCGCCAGCCGTCGCGGCTTCGTCGCCGAGCTGCGCCGCTTCGTCCCCGAGCTGCGCCCCGGAGATGTCGTCGTCGGACACGCCGGTGTCCGCGCCCAGGCGCTCGGGCGCGATGGCGCTCTGGTGGACGACTTCGTCATCTCTCGCACCGAGCGCGCCCTGCACGTCCGCAACGCGCCGTCCCCGGCGGCGACCTCGTCGCTCGCGCTTGGTGCCAGAATCGCCGACATGGTCGAGGACGATCCCGGAGTCGGCTGAGGCACCCGATGGAGACCGCGACCCCGGAGCCGCCCGCCACCGAAGCGGTGTCGTCGTTCGCCAAGTCGCTCTTCCTCGGCGAGATCCACGAGGAGCTCACCTTCCCGTGGCCGCAGCCCGACCCCGCCGAGCAGGATCGGGTCCGGGGCCTGATCGCGTCGCTTCGCGAGCTCGCCGAGTCGATCGACCCGCGCCGGATCGAGGAGCAGCGGTGGATCGGAGACGACCTCGTCCGCGAGCTCGGCGAGCGCGGCCTGTGCGGGCTGCACGTGCCGGAGGAGTACGGCGGCCAGGGCCTCACCCAGACCGGGTACGCGCGCGTGTTCGAGGCGTTCGCCCAGATCGACGCGACGCTGTCGATCGTGATGGGCGTGCATCAGTCGATCGGGTTCAAGGGGATCACGATGTTCGGGACCGAGGAGCAGAAGGTGCGCTTCCTCCCCGACCTCGCCGCGGGCCGGAGGCTGGCCGGGTTCGCGCTGACCGAGCCCGGCGCCGGCTCGGACGCTTACGAGATCACCTCCCGCGCCGTCCTGCAGCCGGACGGCTCATACCGGCTGAACGGCGAGAAGCGCTACATCGGAAACGGCGAGGTGGGCTCGGTGTTCACCACCTTCGCGCGCTGCGAGGTGGACGGGAGGGATCGCCACATCGCGCTGATCCTGGAGAAGGGGATGAAGGGGTTCGAGGTCGGGGAGCGCTACGACACGATGGGGCTGCGCGGCAACGACCTGCGGCGGCTGTACTTCAGGGACGTCCGGGTGCCTCCCGAGAAGGTGCTCGGCGAGCCCGGCGAGGGGTTCCGGATCGCGATGGCGATCCTCAACAACGGCCGGATCGGGCTCGGGACCGGGTCGGTCGGCGCCACCAAGGGGCTGCTCGACCGCGCGATCGACCACGTCAAGGAGCGGCGCCAGTTCGGCGCGCCGCTCGCCGACCTGGAGCTGGTCGAGGACAAGATCGGATGGATGGTCTCCTACCTGTTCGGGCTCGAGTCGATGGCGTATCTGACCTGCGGGCTCGTCGACGCCGGCGTCCCCGACTACTCGCTTGAGTCGGCGGCGTGCAAGGTCTCGGGCACCGAGTTCCTGTGGTACGCCGCGAATCGCGTCATGCAGCTGAAGGGCGGCGAGGGCTACATGCGGACGGAGCCGTACGAGAAGATCCTCCGCGACATCCGGATCTTCCCGATATTCGAGGGGGCGAACGACGTGCTGCGCTCGTTCATCGCGCTGTCGGGGATCAAGCCGCTCGGCGAGCGGCTGTCGGAGATGGGGGACCTCGACCTCGGCGACCCGATCGGATCCGTCGGGGTGCTGATCGAGTACGTCGGCGAGCGGATCCAGCGTGAGGTGCGTCCGGACCGGATCACGACGGCGCACCCCGAGCTGAAGCCGCACGCCGACGCCGTCTCCGACCAGGTCAAGCAGCTCCGATCGGTGAGCGAGTCGCTGCTCCGGGAGCACAAAGGCGAGATCGTCCACCGCGGCTTCCAGCACAAGCGGCTCGCGGACGCGCTCGCCGACATCTACTCGCAGGTCGCGGTGCTGTCGCGGGTGAGCTCGATCTTCGAGCACCAGGGGGTGGAGCCCTCCGGCCAGGAGCGCTACATAGCCGAGACGTTCTGCTCGCGCGCGGCGAAGCGGGTCCGGTGGCGCTTCGACCAGATCGACGACAACGACGACGAGCGGATGTCGGCGATCGCGAAGCTCGGCTACAAGCGCGGCGAGTACGGCTACGCCCTGTTCGAAGACTGAGATACCCTGCGGCTACGGTGTCGGCTGAGACGGTCCACTACCGCACCTGCCCGTTCTGCGAGGCGACCTGCGGCCTCGAGGTGACGATGCGCGGCACCGAGGTCGTATCGGTCCGCGGGGACGACGAGGACGTCTTCAGCCACGGCTTCCTGTGCCCCAAGTCGCAGGGGCTCAAGCAGCTCCACGATGACCCCGACCGGCTCACCCGGCCGCTGGTCCGCCGCGACGGCGAGCTGGTCGAGGCGAGCTGGGAGGAGGCATTCGCGGAGGTCGACCGCGGGCTGAGCTCGGTGCTGGAGGCGGGGGGACGCGACGCCGTCGCCGTCTACCTCGGCAACCCCTCCGCGCACAGCCTCGGGCCGATGCTGTACGGGCCCGCGTTCTCGAAGGCGCTCGGATCGAAGAACCTGTACTCGGCCTCGACCGTCGACCAGATGCCGAAGCAGGTCGCCGCCGGGCTGATGTTCGGTGGCGGGCTGAGCGTCCCGGTCCCGGACGTCGACCGCACCGACCATCTGCTCATCCTCGGCGCCAACCCGCTCGTCTCGAACGGCTCCCTGCTGACCGCGCCCGACATGCGGGGGCGGATCCGGGCGATCCGTGAGCGCGGCGGCAAGGTGGTCGTCGTCGACCCGCGCCGCAGCCGCACCGCGACCGAGGCCTCCGAGCATCACTTCATCCGCCCCGGCACCGACGCCGCGCTGCTGCTCGCGATCGCCAATGTGCTGCTCGCCGAGGACCTCGCCGATCCCGGCGCGCTCGCCGAGCACGCGGCCGGAGCGGACCGGATCGGCGAGCTGGTCGAGCCGTTCGCCCCGGAGGCGGTGGCGGCGCTTTGCGCGATCGAAGCGGGCGAGATCCACCGGCTCGCGCGGGAGCTGGCGGCCGCCGAGAGCGCCGCCGTGTACGGACGGATCGGGACCACGACCCAGGCGTTCGGGACGCTCGCGAGCTGGGCGGTCGAGGTCGTCAACTACCTGACCGGGAACCTCGACCGCGAGGGCGGTGCGATGTTCCCGCTGGCGGCGGTCGCGCAGCGCAACTCCTCCGGCCGCGGCCCGCACGGCAAGGGCGCCAGGCTCGGCCGGTGGGCGAGCCGGGTGCGGGAGATGCCGGAGACCTTCGGGGAGCTGCCGGTGGCGACGCTCGCCGAGGAGATCGCGACGCCCGGGGAGGGCCGGGTGCGGGCGCTGGTCACGGTCGCCGGGAACCCGGTGATCTCGACTCCGGATGCCGCAGCGCTCGAGTCGGCGATCGAGGAGCTCGACTTCATGGTGTGCGTCGACATCTACGTGAACGAGACGACGCGGCACGCAAACGTGATCCTGCCCGCCCCCGAGCCGCTCGCGAAGGGGCACTACGACTTCGCGCTGTACCAGCTCGCGATCCGCAGCGTCGCGAACTACTCGCCGCCGATCGCCGAGCGCGCGCCGGACCAGCCCGACGAGTGGGAGGTGATCGTGCGCCTGGCAGCGATCGCCGCCGGCCAGGGGCCGGACGCGAGCGTCGAGGCGTGGGACAAGCTCGTCCTCGAAACCCTGATCCGCCGCGACGTGTCGCTGCCGGGCTCCCGGGTCGAGGGCCGACAGCCCGGTGAGCTGCTTGATGCGCTGGAGCCACGGCGCGGGCCGGAGCGGATGCTCGACTACATGCTCCGCTCCGGGCCGTTCGGAGAGGGGTTCGGATCCGATCCGGACGGGCTCACGCTCGACAGGCTGGAGGCGGACCCGCACGGGATCGACCTCGGCCCGATGCGCCCCCGCGTCCCCGACGTGCTCCGCACCCCGTCCGGGAAGATCGAGCTCACCCCGGAGGAGGTGGTCGCCGACCTGCCGCGGCTGCGCTCCGCGCTCGACGCGGCCGGCGCGAACGGCAACGGCGCCAACGGGATCGTCCTGATCGGCCGCCGCCAGCTCCGCTCCAACAACTCCTGGATGCACAACCTGCCGGCCCTGGTGAAGGGCAAGGACCGCTGCACGGTGTGGGTGAACCCCGAGGACGCGGAGCGGCTCGGGCTCGCCGACGGCGGCCGGGCGCGGGTGAAGTCCTCCGCCGGGGAGCTGACCGCCCCGATCGAGGTGACCGCCGAGATCATGCCCGGCGTCGTATCGATCCCGCACGGGTGGGGCCACGACGCGCCCGGGGTGCGGCTCGGGGTCGCCTCCGAGCACGCAGGGGTGAACTCGAACCTGCTCGCACCGAGCGAGGTCGACCCGCTGTCGGGGAACGCCGTCCTGAACGGGATCCCGGTCGAGGTGGCGCCGGCCGGGTAACGGCGCCGGGATGCCGGCCGTCAGGCCCGCAGCCCGTCGAGCACCGCGACCAGCGCCCCTTCCATCTCCTCGCGCGCGGGCGCCGGTTCGTCGGCGTTCGCGATCACGAGTCCTGCCTCGATCATCCCGGCGAGCAGGAAGTGGGCGAGGGGCCGGACCGGCCTGCGCTCGAGCACCCCCGCCTCCATGCCCATCTCCAGCGCGGCGATCACCAGGCCGAGGCCGTAGCGCTCCTCGACCCGCCGCCACTCCGCCCACCCGAGCACCGCCGGCGCGTCGACGAGCCCGATTCGCGCCAGCTCCGGATCCGCGCACGCGTCGAGGAAGATGCGGGCGGCGTCGATCAGCGCGTCGACCGGGTCCCCGGAGCCCGCCGCCTCGAGCTCCGCAGCGATCGTCTCGGTGAGATCGATCTCGACCTGCTCGTGCACGGCTCGGAACAGGTCGCGCTTGTCGGCGAAGTGGTGGTACAGCGCGCCCCGCGTAACCCGCGCCCGGCGGACGATCTGCTCGGTGCCCACGCGCGCGTACCCATGCCGGGCGAACAGGGCGCGAGCGGCGCGGACCAGCCTCCCGCGGGTCGCCTCCGAGCGCTCTGCCTGGCTGCGCGCCGTCAACCTGGCCTCCTCACATACATGCAGTACGTATGCTACGTTGCCCGGCAGACACGTACAAGCTGTATGTAAACGAGGAGGACTCGAGATGGCGACCGAAGGCACCGACACCACGTTCTGGCGAGACCCGGCGCTCGGCGAGTCGCGCGTCCTCGATCTTCCCGGCGGCCCGCTCCGGGTCTTCGAGACCGGCTCCGGCCCGCCAATCGTGTTCGTGCACGGGTTCATCGTCAACGCCAACCTGTGGCGCAAGGTCGTCCAGCGGTTGTCGTCCGACTTCCGCTGCATCGCTCTCGATCTCCCGCTCGGCGCGCACGAGCACGCGCTCCCGGAGTCCGCCCCGAAGGGTGCCCCCGCGGTCGCGAACATGGTCGCGGACGCGCTCGACGCGCTCCAGCTCGACAACGTGACGCTGGTGGGGAACGACTCCGGCGGTGCGATCTGCCAGATCGCGATCACCACCCGGCCCCACCGGATCGGTCGGCTCGTGCTCACCTCGTGCGACTACCGGGACAACTTCCCGCCGAAGATGTTCTGGTACTTCAACGCGTCCGCGGTCGTCCCCGGTCTGCTGTGGGCGCTGGTGCAGCCGATGCGCGTGCGGCTCACTCGCCACACGCCGATGGCGTTCGGGTGGCTCGTCCACAGCCCGATCGATCGCCGGGTCGAGGACAGCTACATCCGGCCGGCCATATCCAGCGCCGCGACCCGCCGCGACGCCCGCGCGATGGTCCGGGGCTCGAACACCTCGCAGACCAACGCCGCCGCCGACCGGCTTGGCGAGTTCGACCGCCCGGCGCTGATCGCGTGGTCGGCGGACGACCGATTCTTCCCACCCGAGGACGGTCGCAAGCTCGCCGACGACCTCCCCAACGCGCGCTTCGAGCTCATCCCGGATGCACGCACGTTCTCGATGGAGGACAACCCCGAGGCGCTTGCCGGGTCGATCGCCGGGTTCGTCCACGAGCCGGTGGCGCAGGCGTGATACTGCCGAGGCGGTGTCGGAGCACAACGTCGAGATCGTTCGCCGGCTGTTCGAGGATCCACGGGGGCTGATCGACGCCGCCTCGGAACGAGCCGCGGAAGCCGCGGAGTTCGACTTCACGGACATGTACCCCGACAGACCGGTGCTGACGGGAGTCGAGCAGATGCGCCGCTTCCGAGCGACGGGACCGTGGCGCGGCTCGCCGATCCACATGGAGCCGGAGCAGTTCCTCGACGTGGACGCCGAGCGGGTGCTCGCCTTCGTTCGCCTCCGCGCCACCGGCCGCGACAGCGGTGTGGAGGTCGGGCTGCAGCCCGCGATCGAGTTCGCGATCCGCGACGGCCTGCTGGTTCGCTTCAAGGCCTACCGGGACCGGGCGGACGCCCTCGAAGCGCTCGGCCTCACGCGGTACGTCGGAGCGCGCGGCGCAGCTCCGCGTCGCCGACACCGTGAACACGGACGAGCTTGTCCCGCGTGCGCTCCCCTCGGACAACGCTGACCGCTCGCTTCGGGACCCCGGCCCGCTTCGCGATCAGCTTCACCAGAGCCGCGTTCGCGCGTCCCTCGAGCGGAGCCGCCGTCACCCGGACGAGGATGCGGCCGTCTCGCTCGCCCGCGATCTCGTCGCGACTGGCGCGCGGCTGCAGCCGCACGGCGAGCTCCGCGATCAGTCGTCCTCGGTGGTCCGCAGCGCCCGGGCGAGGATCTCGCTTAGGGCGAGCTGGTCGGCCTCGGAGAGGTTCGCAAGCGGCTCGGGCGGCTCTGCCATCCGCCGATTGAGCTGCTCGCGCAGACGCGCGCCCGCGCTGGTCAACGCGATCAGCTTCACGCGGCGGTCCTGCTCAGCTGCGCGCCGCTCCACGAATCCGCGCTCCTCGAGCCGGTCGACGATCCCGGTGATGTTGGAGTTGTCGCAGTGCATCGCCTCGGCCATCTCCCCCATCGGCCGGGGCTCGTCGAGCAACCGCAACGCGATCGCCTGCCCGGGGTGGAGGTCGAGCTGGCGAGCGATCATCGGGAAGCGCGGCTTCCCGTGCCGGAAGAGCAGCCGGGTCATCAGCGCCCACGCCTCGCCGGCGGTCCCCTCCGTGTAGTCGGCGATGTCGAGCGCGGCGGCGACGGAGCGCTGCGCGGCGCGCGCCGTGGGCTCGGCCTCGGGGGCCGGGGTCACCGGGGTCTGCTGCGACGCGCTCATTTGATGTGCATGGTAGTCTATCGACTCGACAGTTGATGACATCAACTTTGTGGGGGATCAACGTATATGACGGCTGAGCACGATGGGCACAACGGGATCGAGGCGAAAGGGCTCGTGCGGGAGTTCAAGCGGGGGCCGCGGGCGGTCGACGGGATCGAGCTGAGCGTCGCGCCGGGCGAGATCTACGGCTTCCTCGGCCCCAACGGCGCCGGCAAGTCGACCACGGTCCACATGCTGACGACGCTCCTCCCCCCGACGGCCGGGACCGCGACGGTCGCGGGCCGCGACATCGTCACCGAGGGCGCCGCGGTCCGCGACACGATCGGGGTCGCCCTCCAGGACGCAGCGCTAGACCCGCTGCTCACCGGCCGCGAGCACATGAAGCTGCAGGGCGGCCTGCACGGGCTCTCGACGGCCGTGATCGAGCGCCGCGGCGACTCGCTGCTCCGCCGCGTCGGCCTCTCCGAGGCGGCCGACCGGCGCGTGCACGGCTACTCGGGCGGGATGAAGCGGCGCCTCGACCTCGCCCTCGCCCTCGTCCACGAGCCGACCATCCTGTTCCTGGACGAGCCGACCACCGGCCTCGACATCCAGAGCCGTGCCGCCCTATGGGACGAGGTGGCGCGGCTCGCCCGGGACGACGGTGTCACGGTGTTCCTCACCACCCAGTACCTGGAGGAGGCGGACACGCTCGCCGACCGGGTCGCGATCATCGACCACGGGAAGATCGTCGCGGAGGGCACGCCGGCTCAGCTCAAGGCCCAGATCGGCCGGCCCACGGTCGAGGCCGTTCCGTCGGACGCGGACCAGATCGGCTCTCTCGAGTCCGTGCTCGGCCGGTTCGGCGAGCCGCTCCCCGCCGCCCGCGGCGGCGCCGCGGTCCGTCTCTTTGACGGCACGGAGGAGCTCGCCGGGATCGTCCGCGGGCTCGACGGCGAGGGGATCGCGGTTGCCGACCTGCAACTCCACGCGCCCAGCCTCGACGACGTATTCCTGGCGAAGACGGGGCGCTCGCTGGAGGGAGCGGAGGAGGAAGAGGAAGAGACCGAAGAGCAGGCACGCGAGGCGGTGACGGCGTAGATGTACGCCGCCGCGACCACCTTCGGGACCCAGGCGCGCTACCTCGCGTGGCGCTCGCTGGTGCGCACCGTGCGGCAGCCGATCATCATCGTCCCGCCGCTCGTCTTCCCGCTGTTCCTGCTTGCGATCAACGCCTCCGGCCTGGACGCGGCCGCCTCGATCCCGGGGTTCCCGGCCGAGTCCTATCTCGCCTTCGCGCTCGCGTTCCCGTTCATGCAGGGGGCGCTGTTCTCGACCAACACCGCCGGCGCCAACATCGCCCAGGACATCGGCAGCGGCTTCTTCAACAGGCTCGCGCTGACCCCGATGGGCGGCCCCTCGCTGCTGGCCGGACAGCTCACCGGCGTGCTCCTGATCGGGGTGCTGCAGGCGGTCGCGTTCCTCGGAGCCGGCATCGCCGCCGGTGTGTCGATCCAGTCGGGCGTCGCGGGCGCAGCGGTGATGTTCGTGCTGTCGCTCTCGATCTGCGCCGCGTTCGGCACGATCGGCCTGTTCGCGGGGCTGCGGACCGGCTCCGGCGAGGCGGTCCAGGGGCTGTTCCCGCTGATGTTCATACTGCTCTTCCTGAGCTCGGCGTCGCTGCCGCGCGACCTGATCGCGCAGGATTGGTACCGGATCGTCGCCACGATCAACCCGGTCAGCTACCTGATCGAGGGGCTACGCAGCCTCGTGATCGTGGGCTGGGACGGCGAGGCGCTGGCGCTCGCCTTCGGGATCGCCGCCGCGATCTTCGCGGTCGGCCTGTGGGCTTCGACGGTGGCGCTCCGCGAGAGGCTGGTGCGAACGTGAGCGCCCGCCACCGGTACATCGCCGTGGTCCGCACGGTCGCGTGGCGGAACCTGCACAACGCGGTGCGCTCCCCGGCGCTGCTGCTCCCTGCGCTGATCTTCCCGCTGTTCTTCTACATGGCGTTCGCCGGCGGCCTGTCGGCCGTCTCCGACCTCCCCGGGTTCAACTACTACGACTACAACGCGTTCCAGTTCGTGTTCGTGCTGCTCCAGTCGGCGGCCTTCGGCGGCGTCTTCATCGGGTTCTCGATCGGCGCCGACTTCGACGCCGGCTTCACCCGGAGGCTGTTCCTCTCGGCGCACAGCCGCTCGGCGGTGATCGCAGGGTTCCTGGTCGCCGCGATCATCCGCGCCGCGGGGGTCTGGGTGGTCGTGTTCGTGGTCGCGCTTGCCACCGGGATGGACGTCGGCGCCACCGGCGTCGACCTGTTCGGGCTCGTCGGGCTTGCGCTGATCATCAACGTCGCCTTCTTCCTGTTCGCCGCGGGGACGATGATGCGACTGCGCACGCTGCAGGCGGCGCCCGCGATGCAGCTGCCCGTGTTCCTGATCCTGATGACGGCGCCGGTGTACGTGCCGCGGGAGCTGCTCGGCGGCTGGATCGCGACGGTCTCGAAGTTCAACCCGATGACTGCGGTCGTCGAGTCGGGACGCAGCCTGATGGCCGGCGACCCGTTCCACGTGCTGCTCGCGTTCGCCGCGGCGGCGGGGCTGGCTGCGCTGCTGCTGCTGTGGGCGCGGGGCGGCTTGCGCAGCGCCGAGGCGGCCGGCTAGACCCGCTCCACGAGCATCGCCTCGCCCTGGCCGCCGGCGACGCACATCGTCTCCAGGCCGACGGTGTGATCGTCCGTCTCCATCACGTTCAGCAGCGTGGTCATGATCCGCGCCCCGGTCATCCCGAACGGGTGTCCGAGCGCGATCGCACCGCCGTGCGTGTTCAGCTTCTCCAGCGGGATGTCGCACTCGTCCATGATCGGGATCACCTGGGCGGCGAACGCCTCGTTCAGCTCGACGGCGTCGACGTCGCCGATCTTCATCCCGGCCCGGTCGAGCACCTTCTTCACGGCGCCGATCGGCGCCACGCCCATGTACTCGGGCTCGTTCCCGATCGTCGCGGCGGTGACGATCCGCGCCCGCGGCTGCAGGCCCAGCTCCTTCGCCCTGTCGGCTGACATCACCAGCACCGCGGCGGCGCCGTCGTTCAGCGGACAGGAGTTCCCGGCGGTCACCTTGCCGCCCTCCTTGAACGCGGGCTCGAGCTGCGACAGCTTCTCCAGCGTCGAGCTCGCGCGGGGGCCGTCGTCCTCCGCGGCCTCGGACCCGTCGGGCAGCGGCACCGGGGTGATCTCGCGGTCGAAGAACCCGGACTCCTGCGAGGCGACCGCGAGCTCCTGCGAGCGCTGCGCGTACTTGTCCATGTCGGCGCGGCTGACCTCGTAGCGATCGGCGACGTTCTCCGCGGTCAGCCCCATCGAGATGTAGGCGTCCGGCTGCCCGTCCTTGCCCTGCAGGTTCTCGTTCTGGTCCGCCTCGCCGGCCGGCTCCGTGCGCTCGTTGTACCGGCTCACCCACTCGACGCCGGCGGCGATGTAGGCGTCTCCCTGGCCGGCCTGCACGGAGTTCGCCGCCTGCCGGATCGACTCGAGGCTCGACGCGCAGTAGCGCGAGATCGTCACCCCGTTCGTGGTCTCGGGGAGCTTCTCCGACAGCAGCACGATGATCCGGCCGATGTTGAACGCCTGCAGCCCCTGAGGCATCCCGCACCCGCACATCACCTCCTCGACGTCGGCCGGGTCGAGGTCGAGGTTGCGCTCGAGCAGCCGGTCGACCACGAGCGCTCCCGTCTCGTCGGGGCGGAGCCCCGCGAGCGCGCCCTTGAACGCACGACCGATCGGCGTGCGGACGGCGTCGACGATCACGGCTTCCGGCATTGAGACCTCCCTGGGGCGGGTTGGACCACTCGGGCCCCCGGGATGGTAGGGCGGCGCATTACCCTTTGTCGCGATGGCTGACCTGGGCTCCCAGGGCGAGGCGGTCTCCCTGACCCCGGAGCGGGTGGCGGAGATGGTCGAGGCCGGAGAGGCGCAGGTGATCGACGTCCGCGAGGCCTCGGAGTGGGAGCACGGCCGCGTTCCGGGCGCCCGTCACATGGAGATCGACCAGGTGTCGCTGAACGCCAACGCGATCGACAGGTCGCGGCCAGTCGTCTTCCAGTGCCGCGGCGGATCTCGCTCCGAGATGGTCGCCGCCGCTTTCCGCGAGTCCGGCTGGGACGCCTACAACATGGACGGCGGCCTGAGGGCGTGGCAGGAGAGTGGTCTCCCGCTGGAGCCCGACGGGGGCCGCATCGACGGCGCCTGAGGGCGCTAGATTGCTGCGCCGATGGAAGGGAGCGCGCCCAAGCCGCCGCAGCCGCCTCCCGGCGCGCAGCCGCCCGGCACGCAACCCCCGCGGCCGCCGAAGCCGGGGCACGAGCTCAACCCGCACGACCGGATCGACGGGCTCAGCACCTGGATCGGCCAGCTCGAGCGCAAGCTCAGGATCCGGTCGTGGCTGGCGCTCGCCGTCGGCGCGGTGGCGCTCGCGGCTGCGATCGTCGCGATCGTCCTGATTCAGGGCACGCGCGAGGACTCCGCCACGGACGCGGACGTCCAGAACCTGCGCCAGGAGCTCACCGGCGTGGAGCAGAGCGCCTCCAAGGCCGCGCAGGACGACGTGCAATCGCTGAGCTCACGGCTGTCCACGCTCGAGGACGACGTCGGCAAGCTCCGCCGCAATCAGTCGACCACGGACGACGAGCTATCGGTCGTCCAGGACGACATCAACGACCTCCGCACGCAGATCTCCGACCTGGGCAGCGGCGGCAGCGGCAAGTAGCCCTGACACGCACGGGAAATCGTGCGTTTTCGCACGAGCACGCCTGTGGTCGTCCTGGATGTGCGCTACGGTCGCGCCTAGGCGCGGTCGCGTGGAGGCGATTTTTCCGCCCTCCCGGGGCCGCTCGATCGAAAGGAGACGCCGCTGATGCCAGAGGGTTACTGCGTGAAGGAACGCAAGAAGGTCGAGATCAAGGACCCGCAGCAGGTGACGATGAAGAACGGTCGTCCGGCGATCCAGGGCTTGTGCCCCGACTGCGGGACGAAGATCTTCAAGATCGGCAAGCTGTAGAGCCGCGCTGAACTATCCCTTCGCGCCTGCCGCACCGGCTGCGGGCGGCTGGGCGCCGCTCGCGCGGCTCGCCCCGACCGGCGAGCCGCGCGCGTGCACGGCTCGATCCGCGCCGCGATCTGTGACGCAGGTCGCAAGGAGCGCATGTTCGATGCCAGAATGGGTAGGTTGTGGAGGGTGGCGCCCAGAAACCGCTGGAGCTGATCCTGGCCCGCAACCTGCTCACCAGCATTGCGACGCCTGCCTTCCTGGTCGACCAGACCGGCGTGTTGATCTTCTACAACGAGGCGGCCGGGGCGATGCTGGGGATGTCCTTCGAGGAGGTGGGCCGGATGGAGCCTGCCGAGTGGAGCGCCCGATTCGGCCCGCTTGACGCCGACGGCGATCCGATCCCGGTCGAGAGCCTGCCGCTGACGATCGCGCTTCGCAAGGGCCGCCCCCACCACGCCAACCTGCTGATCCACGGCGCCGAGGGGGAGGTCGTCGAGATTGAGGTGAGCGCGCTCCCGATCACGGCCGAGCGCGGGCCGTCGGGCGCGATGGCGATCTTCTGGCCGGTCGAGGATGGCGCGGAGGCCGCGACGTGAAGGTGAAGGTGTGGGGAGCGCGCGGCTCCGTACCGGCCCCGGGGCCGGAGATGAATCGCTACGGCGGCAACACCTCGTGCGTTCAGCTCGCCCTCTCCGACGGCGAGACGCTGATCCTCGACGCGGGCACCGGGATCCGCTCGCTGGGACTGGCGCTGACCGCCGGCATCCCGAACATCAACATCCTGCTCACCCACCTCCACCTCGATCACATCCAGGGGCTGATGTTCTTCCCGCCGTGCTTCCGGACCGAGTCGCGGATCACGATCTGGGGTCCGTCATCGCGGGAGGCATCGCTCGAGCATCGGGTGGCGCGCTACATCTCGGCGCCGCTCTCGCCGGTCGAGGTGCGGGAGCTTCCCTGCGACGTGTCGTTCCGCGACACCCCGGCCACCGAGTGGGAGATCGGCGGCGCCACGATCCGCGCCGAGTCGGTCACCCACCGCGGGCCGACGCTCGGGTACCGGATCACCGAGGGCGACACGAGCGTGTGTTACATCCCCGACCACGAGCCCGGCCTGGGAACCGCGCTGGAGCAGACGGAGCCGGAGTGGATATCCGGCTTCGACCTCGCCCACGGGGCGCAGCTGCTGATCCACGACTGCCAGTACACCGACGCCGAGTACCCGGAGCACGTCGGCTGGGGGCACTCCGCCGTCGGCGACGCGCTCACGTTCGGGAGGCTGACCGAGACGGATCGGGTCCTGCTCTTCCACCACGACCCGCTCCACGACGACGAGTTCCTCGACGAGCTGTTCGACGGCGCGGTCCGTAGCTGGGAGGCCGCCGGCGGCTCGCCCGAGCAGCTCCAGCTGGCCGCCGAGAACGTCGAGGTCGAGCTCGGCCCCGCGCGCGAGCTGGCCGCGGGCTGAGCGCCTACTCAGCCGACTCTCGCGCTGAGGCGAGCGCCTCGCGCCGGGCCTGCTCCGCGGCCGCCCGCGCCTGCTCCTCGACCTCGCGGCCGGCCTTGTCCTCGAGCGCCGCGCGGCGCTGGTCGGCGCTTCGCCGGACGGACTCGCCGGCCGTCTTCGCGTCGTTGTCGACCTCGCGGGCCAGCCGAGCCTCGAGTGCCTGGATCCGCTGCTCCGCCTCGGCGCGGGCGCGCTCCTCGGCCTGCTGGCGGAGCCTCGCCTGCTCCTCGCGCAGCCGCATCTCGAGCGTCGCACGGGAGCGCGCCCGGGCCTCGTCCTGGGCGCGCTCGGCCTCGGACTCGATCTCCCGCTCCAGCGCCTCCACCTCCCGGTGCCTGCTCGCCTCGGCGCTTTCGCGGGCCCGGCGCTCGGCCTCGCGGGCGACACGGTCGACGAGCGCCTCCAGCTTCCCGCGGGTTCGGGCCAGCTCCGCCTCGACCATCGCGCGGCCCTCCATCTCCTGCTTCAGCCGCTCCTCCGCCTCGCGGACTCCTGCCTCGGCCTGCTCGCGGGCCTCCTGCTTGGCCTTCTCGAGCTCCTCGACCGCCTGCTTGCGGGCGGCCTCGCGCGTCTCCTCGGCGGCCTCGGCCACGCCCGCCTTCACCCGGGCGTCAGCCTGGATGCGGAGCTTGTCGGCGAGGCCGCGGAGCTTCTCCTGGGCCTGCTCGCGGAGCTGCTCGCGCGCGATCCGCAACCGCTCCTGCGCCTCGGCGGCGGCCTTGCGCGCCGCGGCGTCCTGGAGGCCGGCGGCCTCGCGCTCGACCTCGCTGCGAAGCTCGGCCAGCTCGGCGGCGCCCTGCGCGCGTGCCTGCTCCAGGTCGCGCACCGCCTGGTCGCGATCCCGCTCGGCCTGCTCCAGAGCGGCGCGCAACTCGTCGGTCTGCTCGGCACCCTCCTCGGCCGCGTCGAGCTCCTCGCGCAGGGCGGCGCTCTCGCGACGCGCCTCCCCGGCGTCGTCCTCGGCCTCGGTGGTCGCCCGGCGCGCTTCGGTCAGCTCGGCGCTGAGGCGGCGGACCTCGTCGGCGAGCTCGCTGACGCTCTCGCGACGAGCCTCGTCGGCGGCAGTGCCGACGCTCTCCGCCACCCTGCGGGCCTCCTCGGCGCTCTCCAGCGCGTCGTCGGCGGGCGCCGCGGAGCCGTCCACCGCGCGAAGCCGCGGGTGAATCCGCGTGCCGTCTCCGTCGCCGGAGCTCTCAGATCCTCGATCGTCCAACGCGACCAGCTTCCACACGCCCCTCGGTTGCCGAGTGCCCAGGGCGCGCGCAGCGAGGGTAGCGCAGCGGGCGCCCCGGGGTCGCTCAATCCTGGGCGGAAGGGGGCTCGATCCCCCACTCGCGCATCCCGCTCTCGATCTCCGCGATCACGGTCTCCATCACAGTCACCCGTGCGTAGTGCTTGGACTCGGCGGGAATCAGATGCCAGCGGGATCTGGGCTGGTCGGTGCGGGCGATCATGTCCTCGACGGCCTCCGCGTACTCGCCGCGCTTCTCCCGATTGCGCCAGTCCTCGTCGGTCAGCTTCCAGCCCTTCAACGGGTTTGCCTCACGTGCCGTGAAGCGGCGGAGCTGCTCCTCGGGCGAGATCTCCAGCCAGATCTTGATCAGGATCATCCCCTCGTCGACGAGCGTCCGCTCGAACGCGTTGATCTCCTCGTATGCCCGCAGCCACTGCTCCCGCCGGGCGAACCCCTCGACCCGCTCGGCCAGCACGCGCCCGTACCAGGAGCGGTCGAACACGGCCATCCCGCCCCACCCGGGCAGCACGGGCCAGAACCGCCACAGGAAGTGGTGCCGCTGCTCGTCCGGGGTCGGTGCAGCGAACTGGACGACGCGCACGTGCCGAGGATCGATCTGGGCAACCAACCGCTTGATCGCGCCACCCTTCCCGGACGCATCCCAGCCCTCGAACAGGACGCACACCGGGGGCCCGAGGGTCGAGCCCTCGAGCTGCCCGCCCAGCGCCAGGCGTAGCTCCGCAAGCCGCCACCAGGCGCGCTCCAGGTCGCGGGCCTCCTGCTTTCGGCTCAGCGACTTCGTCAGGTCGAGCTCGTCCAGCCGGCCCATCGCGCCATCCTCTCAGCGACGCCCGAGCGAAATCAAGCCGACGGCGGCGTCAGTACGGGGACGGGATGCTGGGCCCGGGCCGACTCGGCTGGTCGCCGACGAGGTTGGCGACCACGGGAAGCACCAGGGTGGCGAGGAAGATCAGCGCGATCCCCAGCGCGATCAGCCACCGGACCCGGAACACGTGCCCGGTTATCCCGACCGCGAACCCGGCGATCAGCAGGGCCGCGTACGGGCCGATCTCCTCAGGCACTACGGCGCCGACGATCACCATCCCCTCATTATCATCGGCGCATGCACTCGTCCCAGATCCCGGCTCCGGAGTCGGTCGACCAGGTGAAGACCTCCCTCGGCGAGGTCGGCTACCTCGCCGACGAGCCGGCCGCGCTCGTCTCCTACCTCGCGCAGCGGCTCGGCAAGCCGATCCTGGTCGAGGGCCCGGCCGGCGTCGGGAAGACCGAGCTGGCGAAGGCGCTGTCCCGATCGAGCGGCCGAGAGCTGATCCGGCTGCAGTGCTACGAGGGCCTGGACGAGGCGAAGGCGATGTACGAGTGGAACTACCGCAAGCAGCTGCTCCGGATCCAGGCCGAAGCTGTTGCCGACCCGGCCGCGCCCGGACGCGAAGCGGAGGAGGCGGCCGGTTGGTCGGGAGTCCACGACGAGATCTTCTCCGATGAGTTCGTGCTGACGCGACCGCTGCTGACGGCGATCTCCTCGGCGGACCCGGTGGTGCTCCTGATCGACGAGATCGACAAGACCGACCAGGAGTTCGAGGCGATGCTGCTCGAGGTCCTCTCCGACTTCCAGATATCGATTCCCGAGCTGGGGGTGATCGAAGCCCGCACCCACCCGCTGGTCGTGCTCACGTCTAACAACTCGCGCGAGCTCACAGAGGCGCTGAAGCGACGCTGCCTGTACCTGTGGCTCGACTACCCCGAGGTGGAGCGCGAGGTGGAGATCGTCCGCCTGCACGCGCCCGACCTCGACGAACAGCTCGCCCGCCGTCTGGTCGAGGTCGTCCACATGGTCCGCGCGCTCGACCTGAAGAAGCCGCCGTCGATCTCGGAGTCGATCGACTGGGCGCGCGCCGTGCTCCTGCTCGGAGCCGACGACATCGACAGCGACGTGTTCGCCCGAACGATGAGCATCATCGTCAAGCACCGCACCGACCTCGACCTGGTCGCCGAGCGGGTCGGCGTCAAGCTCGGCACCGACGACAAGCTGGACCTCGGCGCGGCGGGCGGCCAGCGCTCCTAGTCGGCCCCATGCCCCCGCAGCCGACCGACGCGCCGCAGCTCCCGACCGGGTTCGGCCCGCGGCTTGTCGCGTTCTGCGACGAGCTCCGTCGCGAGGGGCTGAGCGTCGGCACCTCGGAGATCCTGGACGCCTTCGAGGCACTCGAGACCGTGCCCTGGACCGAGCCGGCGGACTTTCGCGAGGCGCTCGCCACGACGCTGGCCAAGTCGCAGGAAGAGCGGCGCGCCTTCGACCTGCTCTTCGATCGCTACTTCTTCCGCGCCGCCGAGGCGGAGGCGCTCGTACACGGGATCTCCGAGCAGAACCGGCGCTCCGGCGGCGAGGCACTCGACCTCGACGAGCTCCGGGAGGCGGTCAGGCAGGCGATCATGGAGGGCCGCGACGGGGATATGCGCGACCTGGCCCGGCTTGCGATCGCGGCGTTCGGGCGCGACGGCGAGGGGTCCGGGGTGGTCGGGGTCGACGTGCAGCGAATCAGGCGGACTCTCGGGCTGCAGGTCCAGGGCGGCCCCCGTCCCGACGGCGAGCACGGACCGACCCTCGACCGGGAGAGCCTGAACCAGTTCGAGCGCCACCTCCGCCGCGAGCTGGAGCGAGCGCTGATCGAGCGCACCGAGCGACTTCCGGCGTCCCGGCCGCTCGCCGACCTTGACCGCGCCCTGCCGACCAGCGCGGCGCAGGATCTCGCCGCCGTGCACCGGGCGGTGGCGCAGCTGAAGCGCCGCCTGGCGACGCTCGGCCACGAGCAGCGCGGCCGCCGCCGGGGTCAGATCGTCGACGTTCGGCGGACGATGCGAGCGTCGCTGGAGACCGGCGGCGTCCCGCTCCGCCTCAAGCATCGGCCGCGTCGCCCGCGCCGCCCCGAGATCTACGTGCTCTGCGACGTCTCCACCTCGGTCACCTCGGCGAGCGTGTTCTTCCTGTCGGTGCTGCACGCACTCCACGACTCGTTTCGGAAGCTGCGCAGCTTCGTCTTCATCGAGCGGATCAGCGAGATCACCGACGTGTTCGAGCGCGAGCGCGACTTCCGCCGGATCTCGGAGCGGATCTCCAGCGAGGGCGGGGTCGCTGACGTCTCCGGATACACCGACTACGGGCGGGTGTGGCTCGAGTTCGAGGCCCAGCTCTCCGAGGACCTCGACCCCCGCTCCACCGTGATCGTGCTCGGCGACGCCCGCACCAACGGGCGCGAGCCGCACGCCGAGATCTTCGCCCGGATCGCGCAGCGCTCCGGCCGCACCTTCTGGCTCAACCCCGAGCCGCGCCTGTACTGGAACTACGGCGACTCGGTGATGGCGGCCTACGAGCAGTACTGCGACGGGGCGTTCGAGTGCTGGACGACGAAGCACCTGGAGTCGTTCGTGAACGTGATCGCCGGCGGACCCCGCGCCGCGTAGACTTCGCTCCACTGGAGAAAACCGGGGGGCTCGCGGGAGAGCGGGCTGAGATAGCGCCTCCGGATCCGTCGCCCGGCGCTGACCCGTGGAACCTGTGCGGTAATTCGCGCGGAGGGAGCATGCAGACCACACCAGAGGCTCCCGTGGCGGAGCCTCATCTGATTTCGGAGTCGGGCCCGGGCGGCGACAGCCGGCCGGCGGTGAAGACCGAGGGCCTCGCCCACGCCTACGGCGATCTGCGCGTGCTCGAGGGACTCGACCTGGAGCTGGCGCCGCGCGAGGTGATCGGCCTGGTCGGACCCTCCGGGTGCGGGAAGTCGACGCTGCTGGAGCTGATCGCGGGCCTGCGCGAGCCGAGCGCCGGACGGGTTGCCGTCGGCGGCGAGACCGCCGCGGAGGACCGGCTGGCCGGATGCGCGTACATGCCCCAGCGCGATCTGCTGCTGCCGTGGCTGTCGGCCCTCGACAACGCCTCGCTGGCCGCGCGCAACCGGGGGGCCCGCCGCGCCGACGCGCGGCGGGCGGCGGAGCCGCTGTTCGAGCGATTCGGGCTCGCCGGCTTCGAGGATGCCGGCCCCGGCGAGCTCTCCGGCGGGATGCGCCAACGAGTCGCGTTCGCGCGCACGCTGCTCGCCGGAAAGCCCGTGCTGCTGCTCGACGAGCCGTTCGCGTCGCTCGACGCGCTGACCCGGGCCGAGATGCAGGAGTGGACGGCGTCCGCGCTCGAGCAGGAGTCGCGCGCCGTCGTGCTGGTCACTCATGACGTCGAGGAGGCGCTCTATCTGGCCGACCGGGTGATGGTGCTGTCCGCCCGCCCGGGCCGGCCCGTTGCGGAGCTGACCGCGCCGGGGGCGCGGCTGCGCCCGCGCACCGACGTGGTCACCACCCCCGAGTTCGCCACCGTCCGCCACCGGGCGCTGGCGGCGCTCGTGGAGGGATCGCGGTGAGCGCTCGCGCCCCGCGGCTGATCGCGCCTGTGGCGGTGCTGGCGGTGCTGGTCGGCGCGTGGGAGCTCGCAGCCCGATGGGGCGTCGTCGCCGACGCCCTCCACATCGAGCCGTTCCTGATCCCCGCGCCGAGCGAGGTCGCACAGGCCCTGTGGGACGACCGGGCGGTGCTCGCCGAGGACGCGTGGGTGACGCTGCGGGAGGTGGTGCTCGGCTTCCTGCTCGCGCTCGTCGCCGGCCTCGGGTTCGCCGCCGCGCTGCATCTCTCCGACACCCTCCGCCGCGCCCTGTACCCGCTGCTGGTCGGGTCGCAGACGATCCCGATCATCGTGGTCGCGCCGATCCTGGTGGTGTGGTTCGGGTTCGGGATCGGCCCGAAGCTCGCGATCGTCGCGCTGATCTGCTTCTTCCCGATCACCGTCAACACGCTCGACGGGCTGCGCTCGGTCGACCCCGACCTGATCAAGCTGATGCGAACGCTCGATGCGTCGCGGCTGCGAACGTTCACCCGGGCGGAGGCGCCGACGGCGCTCCCGTACGCGTTCAGCGGCGCCAAGATCGCGATCGCGGTGGCCGTGATCGGGGCTGTGTTCGGGGAGTGGTCGGGATCCGACGCGGGCCTCGGCCACCTGATGCTGCAGGCGTCGGCGCAGCTCGAGACGGCGCTCCTGTTCGCGGCGGTGTTCGTGCTGGCGGCCTGCGCGATGGCGTTGTTCGGGATGCTGTCCGTGGTCGAGCGGCGGGTCGCATGGTGGGGAACGGGCCAGAATTGAGGATCCAGTCAACCCAGGAGAAGGAGGCAGGGTGAGGAGCAGCAGGGCGTCGTGGAGGGTCGTGGCCGCCGCGTTCGCGATTGCGGCGATCACGGTGCTGAGCGCGTGCGGGGAGCGCGAGGAGCGGGTCACACGCGGGCAGACCGCGCATTTCGACCTCGCCCTCGACTGGTACCCGAACCCCGATCACGTCGGGATCTACATGGCGCTCACCCGCGGGTACTTCGCCGACGCCGGGCTCGAGATCGCGCCGCATGTGCCGTCCGACCCGGCCGCGCCGATCAAGCAGGTCGCCGCCGGCCGCGCCGATCTGGCGATCTCCTACGAGCCCGAGGTGGCGATCGCCCGCGAGCAGGGCCTCGACGTGGTCGCGGTCGGGGCGCTGGCCACCGAGCCGCTCACCTCGCTGGTCTCGGTCGGAAAGGGGGGCATCCACTCCGGGCGCCAGCTCGCCGGAAAGCGGGTCTCGACCGCCGGAATCCCCTACCAGGCGGCGTTCCTGCGGGCGATCCTGAAGGAGGCCGGCCTCGAGGACAGCGACGTGCAGCGGGTCGACGTGGGCCTGAACCTGCTCCCGTCGCTGGTCGCCGGCAAGGTCGATGCCTCCTTGGGGCCGTTCTGGAACATCGAGGGGGTCCAGCTCGCCCGCGACGGCAAGCACCCGACGGTCGTCCCCGTAGACAAGCTCGGGATCCCGACCTACGACGAGCTCGTGCTGGTCGCGAACGGCCAACGGGTCGCCGACGACCCGGAGCCGATCCGGCTGTTCCTGGCGGCGCTCGAGCGAGGCACCCGCGACGCGGCGAAGGACCCCGGCGGCGCCACCCAGGCGCTGCTTCGCGCCAACGACGATCTCTTGCCCGGTCTCACACGGGGCCAGGTGGGGCGGACGCTGCCGGTGCTGCTGCCCCGCGGCGAGCGGCAGCGGTTCGGGTTCATGGACCCCGCCAAGTGGCGCGATTTCGCCGGCTTCATGGTCGACGAGAACCTGATCCCGTCGCAGCCGGCGATCGACGAGCTGCTCACGAACGACCTGCTCCCGGGGAGGATCCCCGGGTAGCCCCGCGCGGCCGCGCTCAGGCGACCCGCTTCAGCGGCGGCCCCTTCGCGACCATCCCGTGATAGGCGCGCAGCACGAAGGTCCCCGCGAGGCCCCGATACGGCTCGTAAGGAGCGAAGAACTCCTCGACCTCCTCGGGAACGGCGCGGCGGCCCAGCCCCGCCAGCCGGCCGATCAGCTTCAGGTAGCCGAGGTCCCCCGCGGGTAGGGCGTCGGGATCGCCGCGGCCGAACAGCCCCAGGCAGCGCACCGTCCACGTCCCGATCTCGGAGATCCTCAGGAGGCGGCGCTCGCACGCCGGGTCGTCGAGGTCCGCCCTTCCCGCGGCTACCTCGCGGGCGACCTTGATCAACGCGATCGCCCGCTTCGGGGCGAGGTCCATCGCTGCGAGCTCGGCCGGGGCGACGGCGGCAAGGGTCGTGGCACTCGGAACGTCCTGGAGGCCACCGTGCTTGGGGCCCCAGCGGCGGACGATCCGGCGCTGGATCGCGGCGGCCCGGGGTGACTCGATCAGCTGCTCGGTGACCGCCCACGCCAGCGCCTCCCACGGCCACGGGCGGCGGCGGGGCCGGATCGCCGGATTGCGACGGATAGCCGGGCCGAGCAGACGATCGGCCCGGAAGCGGTCGTAGAGCTCCCTGAAGTCGTCATCGAGGCCGAGCGCGAACCGGATCCGCCCGATCGCGACCTCGAGCTGATCCTCGCTCGCGCCCTCGCCGGCCGCCGTCGCACGGAGCACGACCTGACCGTCGCGGTGCTGCCACGCGTTCACGACGATCGGCCGCTCCTCGACGTGCAGGAGGCGAGCCACGATCCCGTCGCGCGACTGGATCACGCCGTCTCGGCCCCGCCCTCGCGGCAGCCGGTACGGCCATCGCGGCCGTACCTCGGCCTCGAGGGTCAAGCTAGCGGCCGAGCACGTGGACGTCGATCAGGAAGGAGCGGCTGGCGACGACGTCGATCGCCCGCTCCCGCTTGGCGCGGCGGCGCGACCGGGGGCGGCGGACGGCCGTCCGGGCCGCCTTCGCGACGGCGACGGTCGCCACCCCGGCGACCACGCCGCCCGCGGCGGCGATCGCCGCGGTCCGCACCTCGCCCCTCCAGGCGTCGAGCTCGGAGCTCTGGCGGCGGGCGGGGAGAGCGCGGGTGTCGGCGTCGGGCTCCGACGCTTGCTCGGGAGACTCGACCTCGACCGCCTCGGCGTCCACGACCTGATCCCTCATCGCGCCGAGTTTATGTCAACCCCAAGTCACTACGCGCGACGTGCTCCGCTTCGCGTCCGCCGTCGCGCGGTTTCTGCGGAGCCGAGTCTTTCGTGACGCGTCGCGCGCATGTTCACAGGCCGAGCTCGTAGATCCGGTACCTCTTGATCACGTGGCTGCCCATCCCCTCCATCGCGCGGTTCATCGGCTCGTTCGTCTCCAGGATCCACCCGGTCTCGGCAGCGGGGATCCCGGTCGCGTTGGAAGCGTCGAGGTGAGCGGCGTACAGCGCCGCGGCTGCCCCCATGTGCTGGTACTCCGGGAGCACGCCGAGCGCGAACACCCGGACGCGGTCGATCTTGCGCCCGCCGAGCAGGAACCTCAGCCACCCGATCGGAAGCAGCCTCCCTCCCATCTTCTCCAGCACTTGGTTGACGTCGGGTAACGTCAGCGCCGCGCCGATCGCCTTGCCGTCGCGCTCCGCCATCATCGCCCACTCCTCGCGCAGGATCGGCTTCAGGTTCTTGGCCTGGAACGCGACCTCGTCCTGCGTGATCGGGACGAACCCCCAGTTGTCGCCCCACGCCTTGTTGTAAATGTCCATGAACCGTGCCACCTCGTTCTCGAGGTCGCGCTTCCGCATCCCGCGGATCGTGACGCCGTGCTCCACCTTCGCCTGCTCGGCGGCCGCGTGGATCATCGGGTGGAACTGGGTGCCCTCGGTCAGCTCCCCCATCTCGATCCACCACATCAGCAGGTCCATCCGCTTCACCAGGCCCTGCGACTCGAGCAACTCGCGATAGTAGGGCGGGTGCCACGGCTGCAGGATCATCGGCCTGTGCTCATAGCCCTCGATCAGCAGCCCGCACTCGTCGTTCATCGTGAAGTCCATCGGGCCGAGCGCGCGCTCGCGGCCGCGCTGGCGCAACCACTCGGCGGCGGCGCCGACCAGCGCCCGGGCGGCGCCGAGGTCGTTCTCGCACTCGAAGAACCCGAACATGCCGTCGTTGCCGCCCTGGAACTCGTCCCAGCGCCGATCGAGCTGCGCGGTGATCCGCCCCACGGGCCGCCCGTCACGCTCGCACAGGAAGTACTCGGCCTCGGCGTGCTCGAAGAACGGGTTGCGTTTGCGGTTCAGGAACCGCTTTCGCTCCGAGATCAGGGGCGGGATCCAGCTCGGCTGATCACGGTGAAGCTGGAATGGGACCCTGATGAAGCGGGTCAGGTCACGGCGACCCCGCACCGGCCGGACGGTGAGCTTCCCCGGCGCCGGGGCCCGCTCGGCCGTGGACGCGCTGTTGCCGGTGCGGGCAGGCACGGCCGCAAGCTATCGGATCACGTGCCAGACTCCGTGGCGGATGCCCGCCGAAGCAACCCAAGCGCCCGTCGACGTTTTCGAGAAGGCCCGCACGCACCAGCGGGTCGAGCAGCTCGCCACCGCGCGCGAGGCCGATCTCGTCCCCTACTTCAGGGTGCTCGAGTCCGCCGCCGGGCCGGTGGTCGAGATGGAGGGGCACGAGAAGATCATGCTCGGCTCCAACAACTACCTCGGCCTGACCGGCGACGAGCGGGTGAAGGCCGCGGCCCGGGAGGCGCTGGAGCGTTACGGGACGGCGCTGACCGGCTCGCGGCTGCTGAACGGGACGATTCCCCTGCACACCGAGCTCGAGCGTGAGATCGCCGAGTGGCTGGGCGCCGACGACGCGATCGTGTACACGACCGGCTACCAGGCGAATCTTGGCGCGATCGGGACGATCCTGGAGCCGGGCGACACCGTCGTGTGCGACTCCGGCGACCATGCCTCGATCCTGGACGGATGCCGGCTCTCCGGGGCGCGGCTGCGCCCGTTCCGGCACAACAACACCGAGAAGCTGGACAAGATGCTGTCCCGCGCCAGCGAGGACGGCGGCGGGGTGCTGGTCGTCGTCGACGGGGTGTTCTCGATGGAGGGCGACATCGCCCCGCTGCCGGAGATCGTGGAGCTGTGCGAGCACCACGGCGCGCGGCTGATGGTCGACGAGGCGCACGCCGTCGGGGTGCTCGGCGACCGTGGGACCGGGACCAGCGAGCTGTTCGGGCTCGCCGACCGGGTCGATCTGCGGATGGGGACCTTCTCAAAGAGCCTCGCCTCGTGTGGGGGGTTCATCGCCGGCCCCGCCGATGTCGTCGAGTACCTCAGGATCCAGTCGCGCGCCTTCCTGTTCACGGCCGCCGCCGTGCCCGCCGCGATCGGCGCAGCGCTGGAGGCGGTCCGGATCTGCCGCCGCGAGGGGGGGCCGCTTTACGCGAAGCTGCTCGACAACGCGTCCTATCTGCACCGCGGGCTGAGCGATCTGGGGCTGAGGGTGGTCGAGCCGACCACGCTCGCCGACGGCCGCCAGGTGATCACCCCGGTCGTTCCCGTCGTCGTCGGCGAGGACTGGCAGGCGGTCACCCTGTGGAAGGCGCTGTTCGACGCGGGCGTGTACACCAACGTCGCCCTCCACCCTGCGGTCCCGCCGGGTGGGGCGCTGCTCCGCACCAGCCTGATGGCGACCCACGAGCGCGACCAACTCGACCGCGCCCTCGAGATCTTCGCCGACGTGATCAAGCAGTTCTCGGACCTGCCACGGACCTAACGGTTCTCCTTCCCCCATAGAGGGGAGTTTCGTCTTGTTCGCCGGTGCACAAGTCGGGCGGGCGAAGAAAAGGGTGCTAGTAGCGAACGTCGTCAGTACCCGTGGGGGCGAGGCGGTTGACTGGGGGGACCGGGCGGCATAGGTTCAGGGCGATCGGACGCGCCCGGGGCAGGGAGCGCACGAGGAGAGGATTCCAAGCCCTCTTCCGGCCTCCATCGGCTCGGAGCCACCGGGGTCGTCCACCGATAGCCCTCTGGGATAACTCGCGACCACTCGAGGAGGAGTGAGGATGGAAGCTGCGTCGACAGTCGCACCTGTCGAGACGCCACAGCACATGGAGGCGCTCGCGCACGCCAACCGGGTCCGACTGGCCCGGGCCGCGCTGAAGCGCGAGATCAAGACGGGTTCGGCTACCGCGGCGGACGTCATGCGCGACTGCCCTCTTGAGGTCGAGACGATGACCGTGAGCGAGCTCCTCCGCAGTCAGGATCGATGGGGCCGCTCCCGCGTCAAGAAGTTCCTCGGCCAGTTCGAAGGGGTGAGCGAGAGCCGTGAGCTGCGCAGGTTGACCATCCGGCAGCGAGACCTGATCGCTGCGAGGCTGGAACACGTGGCGATGCGGAGGCGCTAGCCCGATTTCGACGGGGGAGCACCAAGCGTGACCGAGCCCGGGGCACTCAGGCCCCGGGCTCGACGCCGTTATCGCACCTTGAAGCGCAGCCCGCCGGAGCGGCGCCTGAACGCCGCGCCGAGCAGCCACGCTGAGCCCGCGAAGACGACCGCGGCGACCGCGATCCGGACGGCTGGGTGGACGCCGTCGGCGAGGAACACGAGCGCGGCGAGCACGCCGATCGCGGCGGCTCCCGCGAGCAGTGTCGTGTGGGAGCGGTACCCCGAGAAGTGCTCGCGGGCGGACAGCTCCAAGCCGGCCAACGAGCCGAGCAGCAGCGCCGTCCCGATCATCACGCCCCCCTGCGTGCCGCCGAGGACGAACCCGATCACGAGGATCACGAGGGCGAGCAGGACCGTCAGCTCCACGAGCGGGAACGGCGCCCACGGGGCGGCCGGCGGATCGTCCGGGCCGGGGCGGCGGCGGGCGGGGCGCGGCGGGGGCCGCTGCTCGCCCCCGGCGGGCTCAGCGGAGACGGCCGGCGCGGGACGGGGGCGGCGCCGCTTGCGCTTGCGGGAGCCCTGCGACACGTCAGCTCTTGTCGGGGCGGGACGCGGCGAGCCGCGCCCCTGAGGTCACGGGCAACCCGAGGAGAGCTTCACCCGCCACCAGCCGAGGATCATCCCCAGCAGGCCCCACCGGGGGCGGGAGTGCCAGTGGCGGCAGCCGCGCTCGCCGATGTCGTCGTTGGAGACACGCACCCACCGGTAGCGGTCGGGCTCTCGGACCATGTCCTCGACCAGCGCGCGGTTACGCTCCTCCACCTCGACCCGGCGTCCCAGCTCGGCGCGGGCCTCGTGCAGCCGGGCCGCGAGGCGGTCCCGGACTCGCTCCAGCTCCCCGACCCCGAGCACGCGCGGCCCGCCCTCCGCGCCGACGCCGAACTCGATCCCGCGGCGCGGGAAGGCGGTTGCGAACAGCTCTCCGAGCTCACGCTCCAGCTGGCCGATCTGGCGCCGCAGGTCCTCGCGCGCGCGACGCTCGGCATCCCGGGTGACCCGGGGCCGGGTCGAAACGCTTTGCGCGAGCAACTCGGGCATCGCTCCCATCGATCGCCTCGTCGGACCGGAGTCTACCCCTGAATCACGTCGCGGACCAGCCACAGCGCCTCCTCCACCGCGGCGTCCGGGACGCCCTGAACCTGGGTCGCGACAACGAGCGTGCGCCGGGTCTTGGGGCGCACCCCCGTCCACTCGCCACCGCGCCGAACAACAGCGCGATCGGCCGCTGCTCGTCGGCGATCGCGAGCGTGCCCGGGGGGAGCTCGCCCGGACGGCCCTCGAGCCCCTCGCCGGGCTGCGTCCCGCGCACGACGAGGCCGCCCGTGACACGGTCCGCGTCGAACGCGCGCACGGCCACGCCGCCGGTCTCGATCGTCGCGATCGTGAGCGCGTCGTCGAGCAGGCTGACGCTCCTGAACCCGCCGTGCATGACCCGATCGAGCACGATCTGCTCCACCGGCGTCCTGGTCCGGTCGGGGTCGAGTCCGATGTGGCGGAAGAACACCCTGTACGCCCACGGGATCGGCCGGTGCCGCATGTTGATCGCGTCGCCGCCCGTGAACCGGTCGCTGAGGATCGCCAGCCGCTGCTTCACCTCGCGGGGGCTGCGGCCCGAGCCGCGCTCGATCGTCTCGGACCGGATCGCAAGCCCGGGAAACTCCTCGCGAAGCCCGGAATCGATACGCGCGGTGTCGCTCACGGGAGTCCCGCCACCAACCGGCCCGCGCCCGGACGCGAAGCGGAGGACGCGGACCGCATTTGAGTCATCTAGATGTGGCCGCCCTGCGCTTCGAATCGCGCAGGAGCCGGTCGACGTCCCGGGCGAGGGCTCCGCCGTCGAGCTCCTTGCTGCCCACGCTCGCACCCTGGATGATCCCGCCCGGGTACACGAAGGCGACGGTTGGGCAGACGCCCACACGGTAGATGTTGCTGACGGCGCCGTCGGCGTCATAGCCGACCGGCACCCGCCATCCGCGCTCGCGGACGATCCGCCTCACCTCGTCTCGGTCGTCGCGGACGTCGATGCTGAGGAAGTTGACGCGGCCGCGGTAGCGCGCGGCGACGCGATCCACCAGGTCCTGGCTGGGAAGGCAGTCGCCGCCGCGACTGAACCAGAATGAGATCACCAGCGGGCGGTCGAACAGGTCGCAGACCCTGATCGCCCCCCGCTCGCGCACCTCGCACGCCGGGGTCCGGCGCGCGTCGGCCGGACACGGCAGCTCGGAGGTGGAGCAGTCGTCCTGGTACACGTTCGCGTCGCCCTGCAACGGTCCCAGCACCGCCGGGACGGCGAACTGGGGCGCCGGGGAGCCGCGATCGCCGCCGGCCCCGAGCAGCCCGCCCTCCTCGGTGCGAAGGGTGTTGATGAGCGCGAACACGATCAGCGCCACGAACGCCGCGCCGACGAACAGGGAGTAGGCGCGCCCGCGGCGCATCAGCGCCGCGCGGCGCGCGCCGGTCGAGCCCGCGCGGCGGCGACCCATCCCCCGACCGGCTGGAACCCGCTCTCGGCCCACACCAGCGCCGCCGGCAGGACGACCATCACGCCGACCAGCGCCACCGCCAGATCGACAACCGTGACGATCCCGAAGTCGCGCAGCATCGCGATCTCCGACGCAATCAGGACCGCGAAGCCCGCGATCGCGGTGGCGCCCGAGGCCGCCACCGCGGCGCCGGTGCGGGCGTACGTCCTCCGCAGCGCCTCGCCGACCGAGAGGCCCGCGGCGCGCTCCTCCCGGAACCGGGCCGAGAGCAGCACGCTGAACTCCGTGGCGATCGCGATCACCAGCGCTCCGAGCGTCGTCGACATCGGGTTCAGCGGGATCCCGATCGCCCACACGACGAGCGCCGACCACCCTGTCGCGAGCGCAATCGGTATCAACGGGACGAGCGCCCGCCCGACGGACCGATACACGCACAGCAGCACGAGGCCGACCACGGCGAGCGCCACCGCGGGCAGCCAGTACCGGCTCCCGGCGAGCGCGTCGTTCGCTTCGGCGGCGAGCACCGGGAGCCCCGCCACCTCGGCCCGCACTCCGGGCGGCGGGCCCCCGCCGACGCCGTCCGGTCCGATCTGGGTGCGGATGTCGTCGATCAGCCGCTTCTGCCGGTCGAGCGGCATCACCGGGATCCCGAATCCGATGTGGGCGGTGTCGGGGGGCGCGTTCCCGTCGCTCGACCCGATCACCGCCTGGGAGAAGTAGGGGGGCACCGCCGCCAGCACCGTCGCGATCTGGCCTCGCGTCAGCCGCCCCGAGCCCTCGAACAGGTCCGACAGCGCCACCGCTGGGCACAGCTCGGCGTCCTCGCACCGCGGGTTCGGACCTCTGTAGCCGTGCCGCTCCAGCACCCGCTGCTTGAGCCTGGCCATCCACCGGATCACCTCGGGGTCGGTGACGTCGTCGGCGCGAACGACGACGTTCAGCTCCCCCGACACCCCGGTCTCCTCCTGGAGCGCGTCGAGGTTGCGGAGCGCGGGCAGGTCCGCCGGGACGAGCTCGGTGATGTCCGACACCACCTCGGTCCTCGACGAGGCCGCCCAGCCGCCGACCGCGAGCAAGACCGCCACCGCCAGCACCCGGCCGGGGGCCGCGATCCCGAGCGCCAGCGCCCTGGTGGCGGCGGCCCCCGCCGCGCCCCCCCGCCACCGGCTCGGCCGCCGCCCGCGGCCTGCATTCGCGGCGGTGGCCGGAGAACGCGCGAGGATCAGCGCCGCGAACCCGGCCGTCAGCGCGACGGCGAACGCGATCGCGATCCCCACCACTAGCAGCAGCCCGAACTCCCGAACCATCGGGACGGGCGAGAGCAGCAGCACCAAAAACCCGGCGGCGGTCGCCGTCCCCGCCGTCGCGATCACGGGTCCGCCGATCGCAGCCGCCCGGCGCGCCGCCACCGCCGGGGTGTAGCCCTCCGCCTCGGCCTCGCGGAAGCGAGCCTGGAACTGGATCGCGTAGTCGACCGAGAGGCCGATCAGGACCGGCAGCACCGCCACCGAGGCCAGCGTCAGCGAGCCCCCGGCCAGCGCCAGCCCTCCGAACGCGATCGCGACCGCGACCAGCGCCACCGCGAGCGGGAGCAGCCGCAGGGGCGGGCTGAACACGATCAGCAGCGTGAGCGCCATCACCGCCACCGCCACCGCCACCAGCAGGAAGATCTCGCCGCGAAGCTCCTCGGCGAGCCCTGCGACCACCACCGGTGCCCCGCTGACGACGTAGCTGCCCCCGTCCAGCGCGAACCGGGGCTCGTGGACAGCACGTTGGATCAGCCTGATCGCCCGCTCCCGATCGCTGTCGCTGAGCTCGGGGCGGAGCCTGATCGTGATCAGCGCCGAGTGTGCGCTCGGGAACAGGTACGAGAAGCGCTGCTTCGGCATGCACCCCGCGCGGTCCTCCTCGCACACGACCCGCCGCACGAATTGCGGATCGTCGATTCGTGGGAGCCCCTCGAGGCCGGCCCGCTGGGCGAGCTGGACGACGCCCGACTGGAATCGGCCGAATGCCCGCTGCGCGGCTGCCTGCCCCTCCTGTTGCTGCACCTCCGGCGGGTCGCCACGGCGGGCGGCGGCGTGCGACGCGCGCGCGCCCGCCTCCTGCGCCTGCGCGAGCGCGCTCTGCGCCTGCGAGCCGAGCAGCGTCTGAGCCTGGACGGCCGCCTGGTTCAGGAAGGTCGTCGGACCGAACGTGACCTGGCTCGGGTCCAGGTCTGCGATCCGCCCGCACGTCGGCGTGGCGGGCTGCGCCCCCTGCTGCACCTGCCCCGAGAGGCATGTCTCGAGCGCGAGCAGGTGGTGCAGGTTGCGCCCCTCGAGCAGCTTGCGGACGTCGCCGCGGACCAGCACCGCGACCGGGTCGTCGCCGAACTGGCGCTTGAACGCCTCGGTGGCGGCGAAGCTGTCCGATCCCGAGTCGAGCAGCTCCCCGGCGCCGGCGTCCGTGTTGAGCCGGAGCGCCCCGACCGTCCCCAGCACGCACAGGAAGACGGTCGCGGCCACCACCGGTCGCGGACGGCGCACCGCCCAGGCCGTCAACCGCGCCAAGATCATTCCGCCCGAAGCCTCCGCTCCCGCTTACTCGCCCACCTGGAACCCTGCCATGCCCGGACGCGAAGCGGAGAACATGGCAGGTGATGGCTCGGGGCCCGCTCGCTCACGCGTCTGGTTCGAGCGGGTGCACTGCGGACCGGGCGGATTCCCGGAGCAGCCTCAGTCCATTGCCAGGGGGCCGCGGGTCTCCGCGTTCAGGAACTGGCTGACGAACTCGTTCTCCGAGTTGAACAGCTCCTCCTGCGGTCCACTCTCGACGATCCGGCCCTTCCACAGCACGGCGATGAAGTCGGCGATCCGGCGCGCCGTGCCGAGATCGTGGCTGATCACCAGATAGCAGCCGCCGTTCTCCTCGTGCACCTCCCGGATCAGCTCGCACAGGAGCGCGGTCCGGACCGGGTCCAGCCCGGAGTCCGGCTCGTCGAACATGACGATGTCGGGGTCGAGCACCAGCGCCCGCGCGAACCCGGCCCGCTTCCGCATCCCGCCCGAGAGCTCGTTCGGCATCTTGTAGATCGCGTCGGCGAGCCCCACCTCCTTCAGCCGTCGGTTGCAGATCTCGCCGATCTCCTCCTCGGACTTGTCGGTGTGCTGGCGGAGCGGGAAGGCGGTGTTGTCGAACACGTTCATCGACCCGAACAGCGCCCCGTCCTGGAACAGCAGCCCGAACTTCTTGCGGGTCTCGAACAGCTCGTCGTCGGTCATGTTCGGGATCGACTCGCCGTGCACGAGCACGTCGCCCGCATCGGGATAGAGCAGCCCGACGATGTGCTTGATCAGCACGCTCTTGCCCGTCCCCGACGGGCCCAGCACCATCGAGATCTGATCGTTGGGCAGGTCCAGGTTGACCTTGTTCAGGATCCGCATCCGGCCGAACTGCTTGACCAGGTCGATGACCTCGATCGCGGCCTCGCCGCCGGGGTCGCGCTTCTCGCCGGTGTGCCACCGGTAGGGGTCGCTGTCGTTGGGATCCACCCCCGGGATCAGGTAGTCGCGGCTGGCGGCGCCGCGATCGCCGGACTCCGGCGGCGCGGTCGTCGTCGCCACCTCGGGCTCGGGGTCCGCGGCGGCCGGCTCGTCGTCCAGCTCCGGGTCTATTTCCTCGTCGCGCTGCTCGGATTCCAACGATCGCCTCCTGTCCTCTTCTTGGGTCGGCTACCCGCCGATCGGTGCTCTCGGGTTAGCGCCCCAGAACACAAGCGTTCCCATCATGCCTATCAAGTGAACCAGGACGATGTTCAGCACCATCGACTTCGCGGTTGCGGTGCCCACCCCGACAGGGCCTCCGGACGCCGTGTAGCCGTAGTAGCAGCCGACGAGCACGATGGCGGTCGCCATCGCCATCCCCTTTATCAGGCTGAATAAGAGGTCTCCCGGGTTCTGGAACATCCAGAAGATCAGGAAGTAGCCGCCCTGGGACACCTCGGCGATCTGCTTCACGACCGCCAGCCACGAGGCGAAGTAGCCGACGCCGACCGCCGCCAGGTACATGAACGGCAGCGTCAGCCACGTCGCCAGCAACCGGGTGGCGGCAAGAAACGTGATCGGCGGCACCCCCATCACCTCGAGCGCGTCGATCTCGTCCGAGATCCGCATCGCGCCGAGCTCGGCGACGATCCCTGTCCCGACCTTCGCCGACAGCATGTACCCGAACGCGTACGGGATCACCTCGCGCAGGTCGCACCACGCCGCGAACACCCCCGCGTACGCCGGCGCGCCGACCGCGCGGTTGAAGTACGCGCCCTCGATCCCGCACGTGAGGCCGAGGATGAAGACGAGGCCCCAGATCACGATCGTCGACCCGAGGATCAGGATCCCGGCCTGGCGCAGCGTCTCGCCGAAGAACTGGAACACGCGGCCCGAGTAGACGAGCCCCATGACGCGTGCGCAGAACCGCGCGATGTCGCCCAGCGACGCCAGCCACTCTCGCGGTATCGCCAGCCACCCACCCATCACACAGCCGCCCGTCCCGGCGAGAGCCCGTCCCCCCCCAGACCCGCTCGAACCGGACGCGGGAGCGAGCGAGCATGGCTGCCGGCGAGGTGAGTGCGAGTGAGCGGGAGCGGAGGATTCGAGCGGAATTGGTTCACTTGATCACGAGTAGGTCCGGATGGGTCGCGAGCAGAGTCTGGGTGAAGATGTAGTTGAACGCGAACACGCCGAGGAAGCTGATCACGACCGACTCGTTCACGGCGCGGCCGACACCCTCGGCGCCACCGGACGCGTTCATGCCCTTGTACGCGGAGACGATCGCGATGATCGCTCCGAACAGCGTCGTCTTCAGGACGGAACCCCACAGCTCGGTCGTCGACGCGTTCGTGAGCAGGGTGGCGAAGAAGCCCCCCAGCGGCTGGCCGTACAGGAGCTCGGCGAGGATCCCGCCGAAGATCCCGAACAGCACGGCGTACACATCGAGCAGCCCGGTGATCAGCATCAGCGCCAGGAAGCGCGGAACGACGAGGTTCTTGATCGGGTCGACGCCGAGCACCTGCAGCGCGTCGAGCTCCTCCCGGATCTTGCGCGCACCGAGGTCGGCCGTGATCGCCGTCCCGGCGACGCCGGCGACGACGACGGCGGTCACGAATGGCGCGAACTCGCGGATCGAGGCGAGCACGAAGAAGCCGCCGAGCCGGTCGAGGGCGCCGAACAGCGACAGGAAGTTCGCCGCCTGCAGGCCCGGGGCGCCGAACCCGAACGCGACCGTCGATACCAGCATCGGGAACCAGGTGAGCTGGAGCGCGAACAGGAACTGGCCGACGAACTCCCCGCCGTAGGGGTATGGCGGCCGCACGGTTGCGACCATGGTCTTGCCGGTCAGGATCATCATGTTCCCGACCTGCTCGAACAGCGACTTTGCGGGCAGGAATGCCCTGTCGGCGAATCCTCTGACCATCTCTCCTCCGCGCCCGGACCAACCGGGGACGCGACGCGAAGAGTATTTGATCCGCTGACGGACCGCCACCCATGCTCGTCGAGGGGCCGCAGGCGCGTGGTATGTTGCGCCCGCCTTGGTGAAGACGATCGCCCTCGGAGTCGCGGTCGCGATCGGTGCGCTGGCGATCTCCGCCTGCGGCGGCGGTGGCGAGCGCCAGGATGAGGGCGAGCCGGACGCCGACTATCCCGTGGACGTCGTCACCGCGAAGTTCCCGAACCGCCAGCAGCTCGCGGGGGTCACCGACCTCCGCCTCGGCGTCGAGAACACCGGCGACGAGAAGATCCCGAACCTGTCGGTGACGATCTTCATCGACCAGGCCAGCGGCCAGTCCTTCGCGGTCCCGCTCGAGCAGCCCCGGCTGGCGAACCCGAATCGCCCGGTGTGGGTGCTGGAGGAGACCTACCCGCGGCTCGCGGGAGAGCCGCGACCCCACGGCTCCTCGCCCGGATCGACCAGCTCGTCGAACACGTACGCGTTCGGCCCGCTCGAGCCCGGGGACTCAAGGGACATCGTGTGGCGCGTCACCCCGGTGAAACCCGGCACCTACACGGTCAAGTACCAGATCGCCGCGGGGCTGGGCGGGAAGGCGAAGGCGGTCACCGACGACGGCAGCCCCGCCGGCGGGGAGTTCGTGGTGACGATCTCGGGCAAGCCCCCGCGGGCCACCGTGAACAAGGCAGGCAAGGTCGAGATCGACCAGTAGCGGAGTCCAAGCGGCGAGCGTCCTGGCGGCGGCGCTCGGTGCGGCGATTCCGGCCGACACCGACAGGGCCGGACGACATGCTGTACATATGGCCCGGCGACGGCGGCCCCTACCGGACCCCCGAGTCGAACGCGATCGGCGACGTAGGGCAGGACTCGTTCGAGGAGGTGGACCTCAACGCCGACCAGGCGGTGCGCCCGGCGCGATCCCCCCGGTGCTCGCCTACCGGCAGGACGGCGCCTGCTCGGTCACCGGGCGGCTACGCCGTCTCGCTGGACGGCCCGGTGTACCGGCTCCGCGCCGCGGGTGCATAGGCCCCGCTCCGCATCCTTCCGGGCGCCCGCGTGTTAATTCAGGACGCCGCCCATGACCGCCGCCGCCCGATCCGCCGCCCGACCCCGCCGGCTGACGCGACTCGCGTCGCTCGCCGGGGCCTTCGCGTGCGCGCTCGCGGCGACGGCGGTCGCGCCCGCGGCCGCGAAGCCGCGGACCGGCAAGGGCAACGGTGGCGTCGAGCTCCGCAAGCTCGGCGAGTTCGAGGCGCCCGTGCACGTCGATGACGCCCCCGGCTACAAGAAGCTCCTGTTCGTGGTCGAGCAGCCGGGCGTGATCCGGGTGCTGCGCAAGAACCGGGTGCTGGACCGGCCGTTCCTGGACATCCGGGATCGGGTCGAGTACGGCGGCGAGCAGGGCCTGCTCTCCGTCGCGTTTCCCGGCGACTACGCCGACACCCGGCGCTTCTACGTCTACTACACCCGACGCGGCGGCGACGTGAACCGGGTGGCCGAGTTCCGGCGATCGAGCCCGACCACCGCCGACCCGGCGTCCGAGCGCGCCGTGATGGACATCCCGCACCCCACGTTCCCCAACCACAACGGCGGCCAGCTCCAGTTTGGGCCGGACGGGCTGCTGTACATCGGGACCGGCGACGGCGGCGGAGGGGGCGATCCGTTCGCGGCCGGCCAGAGCGTCGACACGCGGCTCGGGAAGCTGCTCCGGATCGACCCGCGCCCGGGCAACGCGGGCGCCTACGGAGTCCCCGCGAGCAACCCGTTCGCCGGCCGCAAGCCCGGCCTCGACGAGATCCTCTCGGTCGGCCTCCGCAACCCGTGGCGGTTCTCGTTCGACCGCCGCACCGGCAGGATCGTGATCGGGGACGTCGGCCAGAACGAGTGGGAGGAGATCGACTACGAGGAGCCGTCCACGCTGCCGGGCGCGAACTTCGGGTGGAGCATCTTCGAGGGGAACCATCCGTACGCGGGCGGACCCGAGCCGGCGGGCTACGAGCCGCCGATCCACGAGTACAACCACGACGGGGGCAGATGCGCGATCACAGGCGGGTACGTGGTCCGCGACCAAAAGCTGAGGTCGCTGTACGGGCGGTACCTGTACGGCGACCTGTGCACCGGCGAGCTCCGCAGCCTGATCCCGGGGCTGAACGGTGCGCGCAAGGACCGCCCCCTCGGCGAGACGATCGAGCAGCTCAGCTCGTTCGGGGAGGGACGGCACGGAAAGCTGTACGCCGCCTCCCACGCCGGCCCGGTGTACGCGCTGAAGCGCGACTGAGCCGGCGGCCTGCCCACGGGGCGGGTACAGTGGTCGGCAGCGGTACGCCGATGGAGAGCGGCACCAAGCCCACCACCACGCAGTCCCCGCCCAGCGCTGCCGGCAACGGCGCCGCGCCCGACGGCGAGCTGTTCGAGGTCCACAACCCCGCCGACGGCTCGGTGGCCGGGACGGCGCCCGATCAGGGAGCCGACGAGGTTCGGTCCGCGGTCGCCCGGCTGCGGGCGTCCCAGCCCGCCTGGGAGGCGCTCGGACACGCCGGCCGCTATCGCGAGCTGGGCCGGTGGCGCGACTGGATGCTCGACAACTCCGCGCACCTCGCCGACATCCTCCAGGCGGAGACGGGCAAGGTTCGCCAGGAGGCCGATAACGAGGTTCCCGGGCTCGCCGACGCGATCAACTTCTACGGCTCCAACTCCGGCCGCTTCCTCGCCGACGAGCAGGTCGCCGCCCACAACCCGGCCTTCAAGGCGAAGGCGCTGAAGGTCGTCTACCGACCGTTCCCGGTGGTCGGCGTGATCGCGCCCTGGAACTTCCCGCTGCTGATGGCGATCGGCGACGGCATCCCCGCGCTGGCCGCCGGCTGCACCCTGATCGTGAAGCCGTCCGAGTTCACGCCGCTCGCGGTGATGGAGATCATCCGCGGCTGGCGCGAGGAGGTCGGCGGGCCCCGCGTGATCGAGCTAGTCACCGGTCACGGAGGCGCCGGAGCGGCGGTGGTCGACGAGGTCGACTTCATCCACTTCACGGGCTCCGTCGCCACCGGCAAGAAGGTGATGGCGCGCGCCGCGGAGACGCTGACGCCGGTCAGCCTCGAGCTTGGCGGCAAGGACCCGATGATCGTGCTCGATGACGCCGACGTGGAGCGGGCGGCGAACGGCGCGGCCTGGGGCGGGCTCGCGAACTCGGGACAGGTCTGCATGTCGACCGAGCGCGTGTACGCGGCCGAGCCGATCTACGACGCTTTCGTGGCCGCGCTGGTCGACAAGGTGGGAGGCCTGCGCCAGGGTCCGGACGTGCCGGCGTTCAGCAAGGACATCGGCGCGATGACCTCGCCGAAGCAGAGCGAGATCGTCGAGGACCACATCCGTGACGCGGTCGACAAGGGCGCCCGCGTGCTGACCGGAGGCGGCCGCCGCGAGGGTCACGGCGACTACTTCGAGCCGACGGTGCTCGTCGACGTCGACCATTCGATGAAGGTGATGCGGGAGGAGACCTTCGGCCCCGTGATCCCGGTGATGCGCGTCCGCGACGAGGACGAGGCGGTGCAGCTCGCGAATGACTCGGAGTACGGGCTGTCATCGGCGGTGTTCGGGCAGCGCGACCACGCCGAGGCGGTCGCCCGCCGGCTCGAGGTCGGCGCCGCGAACGTCAACGACGTGCTCGTCAACTACCTCGCCTACGACGTCCCGATGGGGGGTTGGAAGCAGTCCGGGGTGGGAGCCCGCTGGGGCCCGGGCGGGATTCGCAAGTTCTGCCGCACCGAGTCGCTGGTGGTGACCAGGTTCACCCCGACCAAGGCGGAGCCGATCTGGTTCCCCTACACCCCCACGAAGGGGCGTCTGCTCGGGGGACTGATGCGCGCCCTCAACGCCCGTGGTCTGCGGGAGCGGATTCGGGCCTTTCGCCGCTAGGTTCGCCGGCCGGCTCCAGCTCCGAGACGAACAGCGCCGCCTGCTCCTCGAACCACTCGGCTACGAGCCGGGCCCATCGCGGATCGTTCGCGAGCTCGGCGCCGTTCGACTCGGGGTGTGGGGCCTGATCGGGCATGGTTGTCGGAATGTTAGAGCTTGCTAACGCCAGCTTTGTAACAAGCTCGTAAATCTCGGGCACGACGCAGGCACGATGCCGGTGCGCGATACTGCCGTCGCAATGGCGGCTACGGGTGGGAGGCGAGGATGACGAAGCGGCGGTCGATGGTCCTGATCGCGATGATGGCGACGCTGGTGCTGTCGCTCATCGTCGCGGGAATCGCGGCGGCGGGATACAAAACGGGGAAGTACAAGGGCGCAAGCGAGCAGACCTGCTTCACGACCTCCCCGCCTGACGATTACGCGTGCCCGATTACGCTCACGGCCACCAAGCTCGGCGTTAAGAAGGTGACGCTCGAGTTCGTCACGGAGTGCGATGACGGTTCCGTGTGGTCGATCCCAACGGACCCCAAGAAGCCTGCGGCCGCGCCGATAACGAACGGCAAGCGGTTCCAGACGGGGTTCGAGCCAGGCCAGAACAGCGGGCCCGTTCAGATGTCGGTCATTGTCAAGGGGAAGCTGAAGGGGAAGAAGGGGAAGGGAAAGATCAAGACCTTCGGCTCGATCGAGGGCGTCTCATGTTCCAGCAGCGCGCAGTGGAAGGCGAAGAAGAAGTAGCGCGCTAGCGCGCGGGGACGAGCTCCTCGCGGAGCTGCTTCGCCGCCCGCACCATGTTGCGAAGGCTGGCGTCGACCTCGGCCCAGCCTCGGGTCTTCAGCCCGCAGTCGGGATTCACCCACAGCCGCTCCGCGGGAAGCACCTCGGCGGCGGCGCGGAGCAGCTCCACCATCTCGCCGGCGGGCGGCACCCGCGGCGAGTGGATGTCGTACACGCCGGGACCGATCTCGTTGTCGTACCCGGTCCGCTCCCAGTCGTGCAGCAGCTCCATCCTGGAGCGCGCCGCCTCGATCAGGAGCACGTCCGCGTCCATCTCCTGGATCCGCTCCATGATGTCGCCGAAGTCCGAGTAGCACATGTGGGTCTGGACCTGGGTGGCGTCGGAGACCGACGAGGTCGCGACCCGGAAGCAGTACACGGCCCACTCCAGGTACGCGTCCCAGTGGTCGCGGCGCAGCGGCAGGCCCTCGCGGATCGCCGGCTCGTCGACCTGGATCACGCTCACTCCGGCCTGCTCGAGGTCGGTGACCTCGTCGCGAATCGCGAGCGCGAGCTGCTCGCAGGTCTCCGAGCGAGGCTGGTCGTCGCGCGCAAACGACCACTGCAGCATCGTCACCGGACCGGTCAGCATCCCCTTCACCGGCTTCTCGGTGAGCGATTGGGCGAACAGCGTCCAAGCGACCGTGATCGGGTCGGGCCGGCTCACGTCCCCGTACAGGATCGGCGGCCGCACGCAGCGGGTGCCGTACGACTGCACCCATGCGTTCTCGGTGAACGCGTAGCCGTCCATCTGCTCGGCGAAGTACTGGACCATGTCGTTGCGCTCCGGCTCGCCGTGGACGAGCACGTCGAGCCCGATCTCCTCCTGGAAGGAGATCACCCGCTCGATCTCGTCCTTCATCCGCTGCTCGTAGCCGGCCCGGTCGATCTCCCCGGCGCCGAGCTGGGCGCGCGCCCGGCGGATCTCGTCCGTCTGCGGATAGGAGCCGATCGTCGTCGTCGGGAACAGGGGGAGCTCGATCCCGCCCCGCTGGGCGGCGCGACGATCGGGGAAGCCGCTGTCGCGGCGCGCGTCCGCCTCGGTGAGCGCCGCGACCCGCTCCCGAACGGCCGGGTTGCGGGTGCGGTGGGAGTTTCGGCGGTCCTCGAGCGCGCGATCGTTGTCGTCGAGCTCCGCGGCGATCGCCGGCCGCCCCTCGCCCAGGCCCCGGGCGAGCGTCCTCACCTCGCCGACCTTCTGCTTCGCGAACGCCATCCACGAACGCAGCTCGTCGTCGAGGCCGGTCTCCGCGTCCAGGTCGAGCGGGGTGTGCAGCAGCGAGCACGAGGTCGACACGACGATCTCGCCGGCGCGGTCGCGCAGCCCCTCGAGCAGGTCGAGGCTGTGCTCGAGGTCGGCAATCCACACGTTGCGTCCGTCAACGATCCCGGCGAACAGCGTCTGGTCGGTGAGGCCGCCCTGGTCTGCGATCAGCTCGACGTTGTGGCGGCCCCGGTGGAGGTCGAGCCCGACGCCCTCCACCGGGAGGTCGCGGAGCACGCCGTACGCGTCGCCCGCGTGGTCGAAGTATGTCTTCACGCAGATCCTGGTGCGCTCCTGGACCTTGGCGAGCTCCTCGTAGGCGAGCCGCAGTGCGTCGAGCTCACGCTCCGTGCGGTCGAGCGCGAAGCACGGCTCGTCGAACTGAACCCAGGTCGCGCCCTGCTCGGCGAGCCGCTCAACCACCTCGCCGTACGTGCCGATCAGGTCCTCGATCAGGGAGAGCCTGTCGAAGCTCTCGTCGACGCCGTCCGCAGGCTTCGCGAGCAGCAGCAGCGACACCGGGCCGATCATCACCGGGACCGTGTCGAGCCCGAGCTCCTCCATCGCCTCGGCGTGCTCCGCGAACGGCTTGTCGGTGCTCAACGAGAAGCGGGTATCAGGGCCGAGCTCCGGGACGAGGTGGTGGTAGTTCGTGTCGAACCACTTCGTCATCTCCATCGCGGTCACGTCCACCCCGCCCCCCTGGCGACCGCGCGCCATCGCGAAGTAGGTGTCGAGGTCGACCTCGCCGCCGGAGTGGCCGTAGCGCTCCGGGACCGCGCCGACCAGGCAGACCGCGTCGAGCACGTGGTCGTACAGCGAGAAGTCGTTCGACGGGATCAGGTCGATCCCGGCCTCCTGCATGAAGCGCCAGTTGTCGAGCCGGATCCGGCGCCCCACCTCGAGCAGCTGGTCGGCCGGGACCTCGCCGCGCCAGAAGCCCTCGGTGGCGAACTTGAGCTCGCGGTTGGGTCCGATCCGGGGGAGCCCCGCGACGTTGGAGAGCGCCATGAGTTGAGGGTACCCGAGGCTTTTGGGCCGGCCCGCGGCTCAGCCGGTGAGCGCGTCGCCGTAGGAGCGGGCGCGCTCCCGCTCCCGCCTCGGGCGCGGCGACAGCCGCACAGGGGCGGTGCCGAGCGCGCGGACTCGCATGTCGCTCCAGGTGACACCCTCGCGAACCAGCGCCGGCACCCCCAGCGCCACCGCCGTGGCGATCTCGATCCCCTGCAGGATGACGCCGTAGGCGAGCGCATCGGGCGCGGAGACGCCGAAGCCCGCGGTCAGCACGCTGATAACGGCGAGCTGGAACACGCCGACGTTGGAGGGCGTGGCCGGGACCACCGCGGTCACATTGACGGCGAACAGGACGGCCGCGCAGGCGCCGATCCCGACCTGGTGGTCGAGCCCCATCGCGGTGGCGAGCGCGTAGCACGAGAGCAGCTGGATCCCCCATGCGGCGAGCTGGGCGGCGGCCGCGATCGGCCCCCGGCGGGGGTCGCGAAACACGGCGAGCCCGCTGCGGACCTGGAGCAGCGCGCCCCTGACCGCCTCCCGCACCCGGGCAAGCCGGCCGGAGCCGTTGCCGCCCCGCATCACGACGGGGGCAAGGATCACCGCGACCAGCAGCACGAGCGGCACGAGGCTGGCCGCGAACAGGTGCTTCTGGGCCGAGTGGAAGAGGTCCGTGCTGAGCACGATCGTCGCCCCGAGCAGGGCAAGCGCGATCAGGTTGAGCACCGTCTGCGAGACGAGCGTGCCGAGCAGGACCGGGAGCGTCTCGCGGGTGCGTCCTATCCGGCGGGCCAGCACCAGCGCCCTGGCGGGCTCGCCGAGCCGGGCCGGCAGCGTCGCCGACATCAGCACCCCGATCATCGTGGCGGAGGCGACGTCGCGGCGGCGGACCGGGCTGTTCGGAAGGGCGGATCGGGCGATCGCGTACCAGGACCCGGCCCGCATGAAGAGGGAGGTCATCATCAGGCCGAGCGCGATCAGCACCCATGCGGCGTCGGAGTTGACGGCGCTGGTGACCACGTTGTCGAAGCCGACCTTGCTGGCGGCGAGCGCGGTCAGGCCGATCCCGAGCGCCCCGGCCAGCGCCAGCCCCGTCCTGCGCGCGGCCCGGCCGGCGCGGCTGCCGCTGCGCGCGGCTGCCGGCTCCAGCGAGGGGAGGCGGCGCGGCGGCCTCGGTGGCTCGCCGTCGCCGGGGGTGAGCCCGGTCGTCCTGGCCAGCCGAGCGGCGGCGCCGCGCGGCTCCGGGACCTCGATCGCGCCCTCGTACACCCGCTTCACCTGGTCGGCGACCCGCGGCCACGCGTACCGCTGTGCGGAGCCGCGGGCGGCGCGGCCCATCGCGTCGAGCCGGGCCGGGTCGTGGTGGAGGGCCTGAAGCTCCTCCGCCAGCCGCTGCGGGTCGGCGGGCGGGACGAGGATGCCGTCATGGCCGTCTGTGACCACGTCGGCGTATCCCGCGATCTCCGAGGCGACCACCGGCGTGCCCGCGGCGAACGCCTCGGTCAGGACCATCCCGAAGCTCTCCCCATCGAGCGAGGGCGCGCACAGGACATCGGCGTCGTGCATCCGCCGCCACAGCTCCGCGCCGGAGATCCGGCCGAGCGCGTCGATGTGATCGGCCACGTCGGGGTCGGCGAGGTAGCGGGTGGCATCGTCAGCGTCCGCCCCGATCACGGTGAGCCGGGACGGGAGGTGGCGAACGAGCTCCTCGAACGCCCGCAGCAGGATCGGCAGGCCCTTGCGCTCTTCGGGACGGCCGACGAACAGCAGCCGGAGGTGGTCGGAGGGCGGGTTCGGTCCGCTCGGCGGAGCGTCCACGTCGACCCCGTTGGGGACGATCGTGTACGAGCCGCCGAACCACCGCTCGCCGGTCCACGCCGCGGCGCGCGAGACCGCGATCCGCGCGCTCAGCTGGTTCAGCTTCCGGCGCACCCCGAACGCCGCGGCGATCCGGTTCGGGACCGCCTTGGTCGAGTAGGCGTGGAACGTGCCGACCACCGGAGTCCCCGACAGCGACGCCGCGTCCCACGCGATCAGCGGCGCGACCGGCTCGTGCACGTGGATCACGTCGTAGCGGCCGCCGCGCAGCTCGCGGCGCATCGCCAGCACCGAGTCCGGGAAGGGGACCAGGTTGGAGACCGCGCCGTTCGCGTTGATCCCGACGGTGCGACCGAGCGGGACCAGGTAGTCAGGACGTCGCCGATCGGAGGCGGAGGCGCGATGCATCGCCTTGCTGAGCCGATCGGGTGGATCCCAGGGGGCGAGCACCCGCACCTCGTCGCCGGACGCGATCAACTGCTCCGCAAGCGACTGGACGTGCCGGTTCACGCCCCCCTCGTAGGTCCAGGAATAGGGGGTTACGAGCGCGATGCGCACGTACCGATGGTAACAACGGAGCGGGGGTCGGTCGCACTCCTATAATCGGCGCACCGCCGCCCACGAAGGGCGGCTTTCATTCCCTTGGGGATCCTGCGGTGCCCGATCGAACCTACGCGAAGTTCACCTTCTTCAAGCTCGACCCCGCGTGGCAGCGCCGGGACCCGGACGAGCGCGCCGAGGACAAGCGCGAGTTCCGCGCGGCCTGCGAGGACTTCGCCCAGGAGCGCTCCGTGCGGGCCTACTCGACCGTCGGCACGCGCGGCGACGTCGACCTGCTGCTGCTGGCCCAGAGCCCGATCCTCGAGGACATCCACACCTTCCATGTCGTGCTTGCGCAGAGCGGGCTGGCCCGGTGGGCGACGATCCCGCACTCCTACCTCGCGATGACGAAGAGCTCCCCCTACTCGGACACCGAGGTCCGGCCGGAGATCTGCGTGTCCGAGCGCAAGTACATGTTCGTGTACCCGTTCTGGAAGAAGCGCGACTGGTACCGGCTGCCCGAGCGGGAGCGGGGCCGGATCATGCGCGACCACATCGAGATCGGCCGCACCTACCCGCAGATCGCGATCAACACGGCGTACTCGTTCGGGCTCGACGACCAGGAGTTCGTGGTGTCCTTCGAGGCGGACGACCCCGGCGACTTCCTCGACCTCGTCCAGGAGCTGCGCTCGTCCGAGTCGAGCGCCTACACCCTCCGCGACACCCCGATCTTCACCTGCGTGGCGATGTCGCTGCCGCGGGCACTGGACGCCCTCGACGGCGCCGCGACGGCCCGCGGGGCGGCGGCGATCGCGTGATCGGCTCCCCCGATCACCCGCTCCGGGTGGCGATCGTCGGCTCGGGGCCGGCCGGCTTCTACGCGGCGGACCACCTTCTGCGGCGCGAGGAGGTCGCGGTCGAGGTCGACATGCTCGACCGGCTCCCCACCCCGTTCGGGCTGGTCCGCGGCGGGGTCGCGCCCGACCATCCGAAGATCAAGTCCGTGATCAGGGTGTACGAGAAGACCGCGGCACGGGAGGGCTACCGGTTCTTCGGGAACGTCGAGCTGGGGCGGGACTTGTCGGCGGCGGAGCTTGCGGAGCGCTACCACGCGGTGATCTACGCGTACGGCGCCGAGACCGACCGCCACCTCGGGATCCCCGGTGAGGCGCTGCCCGGGAGCGGACCCGCGACCGCTTTCGTCGGCTGGTACAACGGCCACCCCGACTACGCGGGCCACCAGTTCGACCTGTCCTGCGAGCGCGCGATCGTGATTGGGAACGGCAACGTCGCCGCCGACGTCACCCGGATGCTGGCGCTGACCCAGGACGAGCTTGCCGGCACCGACACCGCCGACCACGCGATCGAGGGGCTCGCCGACTGCCGGGTGCGCGAGATCGTCGTGCTGGGCCGCCGAGGGCCGGTGCAGGCCGCGTTCACGAATCCCGAGCTGCGCGAGCTCGGCGAGATGGTGGACGCCGACATCCATGTGGACCCTGCCCAGCTCGAGCTCGACGAGCTCAGCCGCGAGTACCTCACCTCCGAGGCCGACATCACCTCGCGCAAGAACTTCGAGATCCTCACCGAGTTCGCCGCGAAGCAGCCCGAGGGCAAGCCGCGGCGGATCGTGCTCCGGTTCCTCGCCTCTCCGATAGAGATCCAGGGCGACGGCCGGGTGGAGCGTGTGGTCGTGGGCCGCAACGAGCTGCACCGCGACGAGACCGGCGCGATCCGGCCCCGCGACACCGGTGAGCGCGAGACGATCGACGCTGGGCTGGTGCTGCGCTCGATCGGCTACAAGGGCGTCCCGGTCGAGGGGGTCCCGTTCGACGAGCGGCGCGGCGTGATCCCCAACGAGGCCGGCCGGGTGATGGACGGCGCCGTCCAGCTCAAGGGCCACTACGCGGTCGGGTGGATCAAGCGCGGGCCGAGCGGCGTGATCGGCACGAACAAGAAGGACGCACAGGACACCGCCGACAGCCTTTTCGAGGACCTCGAGCTCGGCCGGGTGCCCGAGCCGCCCCGCGCCGAGCCGGCGGGGATCGAGGCGCTGCTCGCGGAGCGTCGCCCCGACCACGTCAGCTTCGCCGGGTGGGAGGCGATCGACCGCGCGGAGGTCGAGCGAGGCAAGCCCCACGGCCGCCCCCGGGTGAAGATCTGCACGATCGAGGAGATGATCGAGGTCGCCTCGCGCGAGGCGGCGGCGGCGCGCTCGTAGTATTGGCTCGTGGCGATCGAGCTGGACGAGGTTCGCGGGCTGATCCTGACCGCGCTGCCGGGTGCGGAGGTCGAGGTGACCGACGACACCGGCGGCGGCGACCACCTGAGCGCCGTGGTGCGGGCGGCCCAGTTCGCCGGGCTGAGCCGGATCGAGCAGCACAAGCTGGTGAAGCGAGCGGTCCAGGAGCGGATGGACGACGGCTCGATCCACGCGCTTTCCGTGAGGACGGTCGTGGTCGAGGACGACGAGCCCGTAACCTCTGAGATGGACGCCGAACCCCCGACCACGTAGGAGGTCGAGACCGATGCCAGACGCGGAGCTTCGCGACAAGGTGGAGGAGCTGATCCGGGAGAACCCGGTGCTGCTGTTCATGAAGGGGACGCCCGACGCGCCGCAGTGCGGGTTCTCGATGCGCGTCGTCGGCGTGCTCGACTCGCTCGGCGTCGAGTACGGCGCGATCGACGTGCTCCCCGCGCTCAACCCGCTCCGCGAGGTGACCGGCGAGATCTCCGACTGGCGCACGTTCCCACAGCTCTACGTGAACGGCGAGCTGCTCGGCGGCGCCGACATCGTCGAGGAGATGTACGACTCCGGCGAGCTCGCCGGCCTGCTCGAGGTGTCCCAGCCCGAGGCGGCCGCGGCAGCCTCCGCGGCGGCGCCGAACGGCGACCGCCCGCCGACGCAGAGCCCGCCGATGCAGATCGAGTAGCGCCGGAGGCCCGGCGCGAGGCCCGGCGCGACGCAAGCTGGTGCCGGCGAGCTAGACGCTTGCCGGCGTCTCGGCGGCGTCGTCCTCGCGGACCTGGAACGACGAGCCGCAACCGCAGGCCGCGACGACGTTCGGGTTGTTGACCGCGAAGCCGGCGCCCTGGAGACCGTCGACGTAGTCGACCTCGGAGCCGAACACGAACTGCATGCTGACCTTGTCGACGACCACGGAGACGCCCTTGTTCTCGAACACGTGGTCGTCCTCGCGGGGCTTGTCGAACGCGAGCGCGTACTGGAACCCGGAGCAGCCGCCGCCGCGAACGGCTACCCGGAGGGCCTGCTCGGAGCCGTTCTCCTGGGCGGAGAGGAGCTCGTTGATCTTCTCCGACGCGTGGTCGGTGAGCGTGATCGCATCATTGGGCGTGTCCACGGGGCTAATTGTAGACGCCATCGCCGACCCCGCCTACGCGGCCTCGTCCTCGGCATCGCCGTGGGCGTGCTCGAGGTACTCGAGGATCCGCCGCGAGTCGTGGATCACCTCGTCGCCGTCGACGAGCACCGGGATCCGCCGCTGCCCCGTGAGCTCGACGATCTCGGCGCGCCCGGCGCGCCGGTACGGGAGCCGCCGGGTCTCGTGTTCGACGCCGAGCTTGCGCAGCCTCCGCGCCACCGCGCCGCACGGGCACAGGAAGTCGGTCGGGGTCGGGCACCGGTACAGGACGACCCGGGGCTCGCCGGCGCCGCTCGGCTCGGTCATCGGCCGATCAGCCTCCCGCCGATTCGCGCGACGCGGCCGGCGACCTCGAGCGGGAGGGTGGCGAGGCTCCCCCGCCCGACCCGGTCGCCGAGCCGCTCCCGCTGCCACAGCACCGTGTCCTCGAGGGTCTCCTCGCTGGGCCGGCTCGTGTATCCCAGCTCCCCCTTTGCCTTGTCGCTCGTGTAGGTCCACCACTCCAGCCCCGAGCGAACCTCGTCGGGCGTGGTCGGCACCGGCAGCCCCGCCCGCGACAGCGCCTCCACCCCGGCGAGTGCGACCTGGCCGGGGAGCTTCAGGGCCGGCGGTGGGACGCCGGAGACTCGGGACAGCTCCGCGAACAGGCGGGTCAGCGTGTAGTTCCGGCCGCCGAGGACGTACCGCTCCCCGACTCGGCCGCGCTCGTCCGCGAGCAGCTGGCCGGCGGCGGCGTCGCGCACGTCGACGATGTTGAGCGCCCCATCGACGTACACGGGGATCTGACGGAGCAGGAAGCGGCGGACGAGCTGGTTCGAGGTCCCGCTCGGATCGTCGGGGCCGAGCACGAAGGTCGGGTTGACGCACACGACCGCCAGCCCCTCGCCGACCAGCCGGCGCACCTCCAGCTCGGCCTCGTGCTTGGAGTCCACGTACGCGTTCCGGAGCCGCTCGCCGGTGTACTCCTGGGTCTCGTCCGCGAGAGCGCCGCGCGTTGAAGGCCCCAGCCCCGCCACCGAAGAGGTGTGGACCACCCGCTTCACCCCGGCGCGGTGCGCCTCCTCGAGCACGTTCCGGGTGCCGCCGATGTTGACGTCGAGCACGCGCTGGCGGTCGCGGCGGCGCAGCGAGGTGACGCCGGCGACGTGGAACACCCGCTCCACCCCGTCCACCGCGGCCCGCACCGAGCCGCGGTCGGTGACGTCGCCCTCCGCGCGGTCGTACTCGACCCCGGCGAGCATCTCCAGCGGCGAGGTCGGTCGGACGAGGAGGCGGAGATCGTCGCCGCGGGCCGCCAGCGCGCGGGTCACGTGCAGGCCAAGGAAGCCCGTGCCGCCGGTGACCAGCGTCTTGCCCATCCAGCGCCATGGTAGTCGTGGCTGATACAACCGCCCCGATGCCGGGCGGCGACACCACCACCGCGATCGTGTGCGACTCGACTACCTACCTGCCGCGCGAGCTCGTGGGCGCGAACGGGATCGAGCAGGTGAGCCTGTACGTGACGCTCGAGGGCCGCCAGCAGGCCGAGCTCGAGATCGGGGACTACACCGAGTTCTACGACCGGCTCCGCGCCAGCGACGAGGGAGCGACGACGTCGCAGCCCTCGGTCGGCGACTTCCTGGCCGTATACGAGCCGCTGCTCGCGGCCGGGCGGGACGTGGTCTCGATCCACCTCTCCGCCGGGATCTCGGGCACCTACGCGGCGGCGATCCAGGCGCGCGAGCGGCTCGCCGACGACGGCGCCGGCGGCGAGCGGCTGCACGTGTACGACAGCCGCACCGCATGCGCCGGGATCGGCCTGGTCGCTCTTGCAGCCGCCGCCGCCGCCCGCGAGGGCGCCTCGGGAGCACAGGTGGTGGAGCGCGCCCGCACCGCGCGTGACTCGCTGGAGCTGTGGTTCGCGCTCGACACGCTCGAGTACCTGCGCCGCGGCGGCCGGATCGGCAGTGCCCAGGCATGGGTGGGCACCACCCTGAGGATCAAGCCGATCCTGACGATCGGCGAGGAGATCGCCCCGGTGGAGCGGGTCCGGACCCGGAAGCGCGCCCACGAGCGGCTGGTCGAGTTCGCCGCCGAGCTGCACGCGAACGGGGACGACGGGTGGGCGGTGCAACACATCCAGGCACCGGACGCGGCGGAGGAGATGGTGCAGAGCTGCAAGCCGATCTTCGGTTGCGACCCGCAGTTCGTTTCCGAGATCGGACCCGTGATCGGCGCCCACACCGGGCCCGGCCTGGTCGGGGTCGGGAGCGTCACGCTCGACCTGCTCGGCCCCCAATAGCCCCCCGCTAACCTTCGTCCCGGAGAGGGAGCGCATGGCGGTTCACAGCAGAGCGGTCGCAGCGACAGGGCTGATCCTCCTGATGGTTGTCGGCAGCCTGTTCCTGTGGCTGGCCGTACCGATCGGGTGGCTGTGGATCGCGTCGCAGCTGAACCGGTCGATCGACCCCAACTTCGGCGCGTACATCCTGATCGCGGTCGGGATTCCGGCGACGATGCTGGCGATGTTCATGCTGCTGCGTCGGGTCGATGCCGCGCACCAGTCGCTGACCGGCACGCTCAGCGAGGCGAAGCCGGTGCCGCCGCCGTGGCGGCGGAGCATGCGCGACGAGCGCAACATGCACGCGCCGACGTCCGCGCTCGACACGATCCTGGTGGCGACCGCGATCGCCGCCGGGCTGGCGATGCTCGTGTGGTTCGCGTTCTTCGCCGGCTCGCCGCTGCCGAAGTAGCCGCCGGCTACGGGAAGAAGTTGTTGGTGTCGACGAGACGCCAGTGCCGGTGGAAGGCGCCCAGCTCCAGCAGGACCGCGTCCCGCGGATGCTGGAAGCGGACGATCACCGTGCCCTCCGGGTCCCGGCCGCCAGTGAAGCTGCTGAACTCGTCGTAGGGATCCCGCCCCGCGTACGCGACCGAGGCATCCGCGACGCGCTGGTGGCACTGCCGGCCCCCGATCCTCTCCCACTCCGCTGGGGAGAGCAGGCGGCATGCCGTGTCGCCGTCGCTGGTCTCGATCGCGAACATGAACTCGTTCAGCACCTGCTGCGCGGCGCGCACCTGCCTGTCCAGGCACCGGAACGCGCGCTTCAGCTTGCGGCGGTTCCTGGGCTTGCTCAGGGGGCCGCGGATGCTGAAGGAGTCGTCACACTCCGGGATCCGGCCGATCCGGAGCCCGGCGGCGCCCGCCACCGGCTCGGGCTGGGCCGCGCCGGCGCCCGTCGGGACGGCCGCGACCAGCACGACCGCCGCGGCCGCCACCGCAAGCGCGGGACGGCCGCCGACCGCGCCCACCCGCTAGCCCCGCCGGCGCCGCCGCAGCGCGATCAGTCCCCCGACCACGAACCCCGCGACCGCGGCCGCCGCGATCAGCTCGTCGCGATGCTCGCGGAGCTGGCCGCGCCAGTCGGTGAGCTCCCCGACGCGCCGGCGGAGCAGCTCGACAGAGCCGGCGAGCTCGCCGCGCCGGGTCTCCACGTCGCGCCGGATCTGCTCGGCGGAACGTCCCGGCGCGCCCGGCGCTTTGGGCTGCACGGACACCGCTGTGCTCGGGGCGGCGGCCCCCTCGGCCGGGGCGGTCACGTCCCGGATCCCCCGATCGGCGTGCTCGTCTCCGCCTCGAACTGCTCCTTCGCGGCCTTCGCCTCCTCGATCGCCATGTCGGGGGTGGGCGGGGCGCCGGCCTTCATCGACCGCCACGCGAACAGGCCCGCGCCGGCGGCGACCAGCAGCCAGAACAGCGCCTCGACCATGAACCCGATCCAGACGTGGTTCTCGAAGAACAGATCGTTGAGCAGCCACGCGATCCCGTGCATCAGCATCGCCAGCGCCATCAGCACGAACACGCCGGCGGCGATCCCCGCGACCGAGCCGGCGAGGATCTTGTTGAACTTCTCGGAGACCTCCGCCTTGGCGAGCTCTATCTCCTCGCGAACGAGCGTCGACGCCTGCTCGGAGATGTCGAGGACGAGCTCGCCGACCGTGCGTTCGTCGCCGTTCGATGAGCGCGGCGGCTCGCTCACTCCGGCGGATCCTCGCGGAAGAAGCGCCGCCACAGCACGGCCGAGACCCGGTGGGCGGCGATGCTCGCCAGCGCACCGACCCCTGCGACGAGCCCGCTCCACAGCAGCCGCCGGAAGATGTCGTTCTCCGTGCCTCTCGAGTTATCGCTCACGCTGGCTCTGAATTCCCGTTGCCCGACCGGCCGGAGGAGTAAACCACCTCGGCCGCGTCCGGGGCGCCGCGAGGCGGCGGGCCGGCCTCGGCGTAGGCGGCCCAGCGCTCGAAGAAGCGCCGGTACACGGAGTAGGTCCATCCTGGGTCGAGCACGTCGAAGGCGGCGTGGGCGCCACCGGGGACGATCCACACCCGGACCAGCTCGTTGTCGCCCTTCGCCTCGTCCAGCATCCGGGCGTGCTCGACCGGGACGATCAGGTCGTCCTCCGAGTGCAGGACGAGCACCGGGACCCGGGCCTCGGCGATGTGGTTGACGGCCGAGGAGCGCTCCCAGAGCTCGGCGGCGGGCACCCCGTAGTAGGGCGCCGCGAGCGCCTCGACCGGCTCCATTAGCGTGTCGATCTGCTCAGGCCACCGCCCCGCCCGGACGCGCGAGGTGAGCATCGCCGCGAACAGCCGGTTGATCGCGTATGCGCGGTGCGTCACCGGGAGACGGCGGGAGAGCCGCTCGGCCGCCCGCCGGGTGTCGGCGGGCGCGCAGATCGCCAGGATCCCCCCGTCCAGCGCGTCCTCCGCGCCGGGCGCGCGGGACGCGCTCAGCACCGAGGCGCCGCCCAGGGAGATCCCGAGCGCGCCAACGCTGGTGGCGCCGAGCCGCTTCAGGTGCCGCGCCGCGGCGATAAGGTCCTCGCCCTCCTTCCAGCCGGCGGTGGACGGCGCGTGGCTGAGCAGCTCGGTGGCGCCGAAGCTGCGCAGGTCGACGGCGGCGACGTCGAATCCCCACTCGTAGTAGGCGCGCACGGCGATCTCCCGGACGTAGTCGAACAGGCGGTTGGAGAACAGCCCGTGGACGACGACGAGTCCGGGGCGGGGCCGGTCGTGGACGGCGACCATCGCGGCGATCCGCTCCCCGTCGGCGCCGGCGAAGTGGTCGTGGCGGAACTGGCTCGGATACGAGTACCCCCACCCGACCGTGTGGCGGTGCTGGGCGACGACGAACGGGGTCCAATCGGCGAGCCCCTTGCGGAGCTGGGCGGTGTCGGAGCGGTGCAGGCGGTGGGGAAGGGCCTCCAGCTCGCCCATCAGGGAGTCCATGGAGCGCTCGACGGGCGCGGGGACCGGGAGCGGGCCGGGCTCAGGCCCGCGACGGGCGAGCAGCCGGCGGGCCGGGCCGGCGAGCCGCTGGCCGATCAGCCACAGCGGCGTCACCACGATCCCTACCAGGATGTTGATCAGCTTCGCCGCCCCGTGCAGGACGCGGTCCTGCCGCCGGGTGGTGGCGAGCGACTCCCACATCGGTCAGCCCCGGGCGCCGTCCGTGCGCGGCTCGAGCCCGCCGCAGATCGTCTCCACCACCATCGCGGTGGCGTTCTCGTAGTCGGCCTCCGAGGCCGGGATCAGCTCGAACACCCAGCCCGACAGGAGCTGCTCGATCGCGCCGTAGAACCACATCGCCGCGTACTCGGGGTCGATGTCCTTTCGGAACTCGCCCTTCGCCTGGCCGTCTGCGACGATCTTGGCGATCATGTCGTAGGCGCGGCGGATCTCGGGCAGGTGGGTGCGCCCGAACGAGTTCGCCGCCCGGGTCACCTCGACGATGATCACCTTCATCAGCTCGGGCTCGTGGCGGTAGGACTGGACGATGAAGGAGGCGACCGCGGCGAGCTTGTCGCGGGCGGGGAGGTCCTGGGCGTCCACCTCCTCGGTCGCAGCGAGCAGCAGCGACCACCGCTCGGTGAACAGCTCGTTCAGGACCTGGTCCTTGGAGTTGAAGTAGTGGTAGACGAGCCCGTACGCCACCCCGGCCTCGTCGGCGATGTCCGACACGCGGCAGCGGTGGAAGCCCTGGCGAGCGAACACGCGGATCGCCGCGTCGAGGATCATCCGGCGCTTGTCGATCGCAGGCGCCTGCGCCATCAGGCGTTCACCTCGACCGGCCACTCGTAGGCATCGGGCCGCCGGTTCGCGAGCGCCGGGAGCGACTCGCGGACCCGGTCCTGCTGCGCGAAGTCGAGCTCCGCGGCGACGAAGCACTCCTCGTCGGGGGCGGTGGCGAGCGCCACTCCCCACGGGTCGACGATCATCGAGCGGCCGTAGGAGCGGTAGTGCGGCGGCGCGTCACCGATCTGGTTGGGGGCGATCACGAAGCAGGCGTTCTCGACCGCGCGGGCGCGCAGCAGCGGATCCCAGTGGTCCTTGCCCGTTGCGAGGGTGAAGGCCGCGGGGACGGCGACCAGGCGCGCCCCGCGCAGCGCCAGGATCCGGTACAGCTCGGGGAAGCGGAGGTCGTAGCACACGGTCATCCCGATCGAGACGTCGCCGGCATCGGCCGTCACGATCTCGGAGCCCGCCCGCTCGAACGCCGACTCACGGTAGGAGACCCCGCCGACGTCGACGTCGAACATGTGGATCTTCCGGTAGGTGGCCTCGATCTCGCCCTCGGGGTCGACGAGAACCGAGGTGTTGGCCGGCTTCTCTTCGTCCGCAGCGGTGGCCGTGATGCTCCCCGCGAGGAGGTGCACCCCCAGCTCTCGCGCCCAGCCGCGCGCGGCGGTGATCGCGGGCCCGTCGAGCGGCTCCGCGCCCGCTGCCAGATCCTCGCCCGCCGCGAGCAGGTTCCACTTCTCCGGGAGCGCGACCAGCTCGGCGCCGTCGGCGGCCGCGGCGCGGACGAGCCGCTCCGCGGATTCCAGGTTCCGCGACTTGTCGTCGGTCGAGTTCAGCTGTACGGCGGCGGCGCGCATCCTCTCGCTCCCGTTGTGAGCCCCGGGCTGGTTGACTGACCAGTCAATCCACCCGCGTGCGGGGAGTATAGGGCGACCCGGGGCGGCCGGCCGGCTGGCGCCTATTGGAGTGGGCCAGCGCAGCCGATGTGCGTGCAAGCATCGCTACGAGGGAGGGCGGGATGAACACGAGGTTGCGTCGGGGGAGCGAGCGCCGGGCCTCGGATGGAGGTCCGGGGGCCGTTCTCTGCCCCCCCGCGCTGCTCTGCGCCGCCGCGCTCAGCCTGACCGCCTGTGCGCTCGCGGCATCCTCGGCGAGCGCCGCCGTCGGCGACATCGCCTGGCAGGGCTGCGTCACCGGCAACAAGATCTTCGCCGGCTCCGCGGGCACTGACGCCTGCTCCGCGGGCACTGACGCCTGCGCCAACATCCCGACAGCGGTCGATGGAGGGGAGGGTTCGGGACTCGCCGGCCCCACCACCGTGGCGGTCAGCCCCGACGGGGACTCCGTGTACGTGGGCTCCGGGGAGGGCATCACCACCTTCGAGCGCGGAGCCGACGGCACCCTCACTCGGCAGGGCTGCATCACCGGCAACCAGGGTGGCGCCGGGTCGGCGGGGACGCAGGCCTGTGTCGACAGCGGCGGCGCTACCTCGAACGGCGCGGACTCGGGCGCCGGCAGCCTCGGCTCGGTGGCGGTCAGCCCCGACGGCAAGTCCGTGTACGCGGCCTCGCTGTTTGACGACGCCGTGGCGAGCTTCGATCGCGCCGCCGGCAAGCTCACCTGGCAAGGCTGCATCACAGGCGACCTCGACGGCGCCGGCTCCGGGGGGACGCACGCATGCGACGACGGCGACGGCGCGACTGCGAACGGCGTCGACTCCGGCCTCAAACTCCCGATCGCGGTCGCGGTCAGCCCCGACGACGAGTCCGTGTACGTCGCTGCGCAGGCAGACGCGGCCGTGACGAGTCTCGATCGGGCCGCCGACGGCAGCCTTTCCGACGCTGGCTGCATCACTGGGAACATGGGCGGCTCCGGCTCGACTGGGACGCACGCCTGCGACGACAGCGACGGCGCGACCGCGGACGGCGGCGGCTCGGGCCTTGACTCACCGCGGTGGGTCGCGGTCAGCCCCGACGGCAAGTCCGTCTATGTGGCGGCGGGGATAGACGCCGCCGTGGCGAGCTTCGATCGGGCCGCCGGGGGCAGCCTCACGTGGCAGTCGATGTGACTCGGGGCTACACCCTGGTCTAGCTCTTGATCCACGTCCCACTGTCTGGTCCAGACTATGGATGCCCTGAGACCCGGGCTGGTTTCTCGTGCGTCCTCGTCCCCGTTGCTTCCACCAGAGCCCCCCATTTCGTCCTGCGCTCAAGATATCGGCGAGACATGCCGATATGGGGCGATAAGAACTCGCGCGACCCGGATGCGGCGAGCGCAGGATCACTTTCAGGAGCGGCAACGGGGAGGTCGGGTGGAGATGGGCCAAGCGCAGGGACGGGCAGGGCAACTCGCTTATTCGCAGGCTGGACGGCCGCTGACGATCCGCCTTGCGGGTCTCGTTCTTGTCTCGGCTGCCCTCGCGGCATCGCTCACGCTCGCCGCCCCGGCCGGGGCGGCGGTCGGCGATCTCGACTGGCAGGGATGCATCACCGGCCTCAAGAGCGGGCCCGGTGCGAGTGGCACCGGCGCCTGCGTGGAGACGCCCGAGGCCGTCGACGGGGGGTCAGGCCTGGCCAACTCCGGAACGGTGGCGGTCAGCCCCGACGGTAAGTCGGTGTACGCAGCGAGCAACGGGAATGGGTCGGTCGCAACCTTGTCGCGGAACCCTGACGGCAGCCTGGGCTGGAAGCACTGCGCCACGGGCGGGCAGGACGGCACCGGGTCGAATGGGACCGCAGAGTGCAGCGACATCCCCTCAGCGACCCCGACGGGGTCCGGCTCCGGCCTGTATGGCCCGACGTTGATGACGGTCAGTCCCGACGGCAAGTCCGTCTACGTCGTCACCTCCGGTGATGGTGTGGCGAGCTTCAAGCGCTCCTCGACCGGCACCCTGACGTGGCAGGGCTGCATCACCGGCGACCAGGGAGGCGCGGGAACAGCCGGCACGGGGGCGTGCGAGGACAGCGACGGCGCCACCGCGAACGGCTCGGGATCGGGCCTCAGCAACCTGAACGGCGTCGCCGTCAGCCCAGACGGCGAGTCGGTCTACACCTTCTCAGTCAGTGACACAGCAATCACCACCTTCGACCGCGCCGCCGACGGCAGCCTCACCGACGACGGCTGCATCACCGGAGAAAAGGCAAGCGCCGGATCGACGGGCACGGGGGCCTGCGAGGACAGCGACGGCGCGACCGCGAACGGCGCGGGATCGGGTCTTGCCGGTGGATTCGCGGTCGAGGTCAGCCCCGACGACGAGTCCGTGTACGTCGCCGCGAGCGGCGACGACGCTGCCGCCGGCTTCGAACGCGCCGCCGACGGCAGCCTCACCTGGCAAGGCTGCATCACCGGGAACAAGGGGGGCGCCGGATCGACGGGCACGGGTGCGTGCGAGGACAGCGGCGGCGCCACCGCGAACGGCGCGGGATCGGGGCTGCACGCGCCTCTGTCACTGACGATCAGCCCCGATGGGGGCTCCGTGTATCTGCCGGCGCTGCTGGATGCGGCCGTGGCGGGCTTCGACCGCGCTGCCGACGGCACCCTGACCTGGCAGGGATGCATCACCGGAAACAAGGGGGGCGCCGGATCGACGGGCACGGGTGCGTGCGACGACAGCGCCAGCGCCACCGCGTCGGGCGCCGGATCGGGCTTCAATGGTCCGTACGGGGTGCTTGCGAGTCCGGATGGCAGATCGGTCTACCTGGCTGCTCGGGAGGACCAAGCCCTGACGAGCTTCGACCGCGCCGCCGACGGCAACCTCACCTACGACGGCTGCATCACCGGATCCACGGTGATCGGCGGATCGGCGGGGACGGGCGCCTGCTCGGACAGTCCGGAGGCGACTCAGAGCGGGTTTGGCTCCGGCCTCGGCTACCCGGTCGCCCTCGCGGCCAGCCCGGACGGAGAGTCGGTGTACGCGGCCCTGTTCCTGGACAGCGGGGTTGCGAGTTTCAGCCGCGAGCCGGCGACCCCCGAGACCTCGCTGACCGCGGGTCCGTCGGGGACGACGTCGGACAGCACCCCGACCTTCTCGTTCTCCTCGGACACACCCGGCTCGACATTCGAGTGTGAGGTCGACGTGGGCGCGTTCTTCGACTGCACGAGCGCGTTCACGACCTACGCGCTCGCCGACGGCCCGCACCGTTTCCGGGTGCGCGCGGTCGACGAGTTCGGCCACGCCGACCCGATCCCGGCAAGCCGCGACTTCACGGTCGACACCTCGCCGACACCGCCTCCGCCCTCCGGCCCGGCGGCCGACACGACGCCGCCCGAGACCAAGCTGACCTCGGACCCCGGCGCGAAGGTGAAGACGAAGAAGAAGAAGGCCAAGATCGAGTTCGGCTTCGAGTCCTCGGAGCCCGGCTCGACCTTCCTGTGCAGCCTCGACGGCGGCAAGGAGTTCGGCTGCGACAGTCCCTACAAGGCCAAGGTGAAGGCGAAGAAGAAGGCCAAGAAGCACACCTTCGAGGTCGCGGCGGTCGACGCCGCGGGCAACGCCGACTCCTCCCCCGAGGAGTGGTCGGGCAAGGTGAAGCGAAAGAAGAAGCACTGAGTAGCGCTTACTGGACACGGGTTTGAACTACCTCCGGATGTCTCACTCCGGGCGCTGGTGCTGCCGATGAGCTTCACGACCGGCAAGCGACACGGGAGCGTCATGGTGTCGAGCGGGGGTCGACGGATCGAGTACTGGGCGGTGCGGGTGCCCGCCCTCGTCGCGGCCGGCTTCGCCGCCGTCCTGCTGGCCGCACCCGCGGCGAACGCTGCGACCGGCGCGCTGGCCCAGAAGCCAGGCACCGCAGGGTGCGTTTCGGAGACGGGTACGGGCGGGAGCTGCGCCGACGGAAAGGCACTTACGGGGCCGCAGTCGGTCGCCGTCTCGCCTGACGGCGAGAGCGCCTACGTGGCCTCCTTCGTCGACGATGCCGTCGCGATCCTCGATCGCGACCCGAACACGGGCGAGCTGGCCCAGAAGGCAGGCACCGCAGGGTGCGTCTCGGTCACCGGCTCGGGTGGGAGCTGCGTCGACGGGGCGGCGATCAATGGCATTGAGTCGGTTGTGGTCTCGCCCGACGGCGACAACGTCTATGCGGCCTCCTTCAACAGCGACGCCGTCTCGATCTTCGACCGCGACCCGGACACCGGCGGGCTGGCCCAGAAGGCGGGGACCGCGGCGTGCGTCTCGGAAACCGGTTCGGGCGGGGTCTGCGTCGACGGCGTGGCGCTCGACCAGGCGCGTGCCGTGACGATCTCGCCCGACGGCGAGAGCGTCTATGTCGCTGCCGGCGACGCCGTCGCCGTCTTCGACCGCGACCCGGACACCGGCGAGCTGACCCAGAAGGCGGGAACTGATGGGTGCATCTCGGAAACCGGTTCGGGCGGGAGCTGCGCCGACGGGGTGGCGCTCACCAGCGCGAGCTCGGTCGCCGTCTCGCCTGACGGAGAGAACGCCTACACGGCGTCCACGACCAGCGGCGCCGTCTCGATCTTCAACCGCGACCCGGGCACCGGCGAGCTGACCCAGAAGGCGGGGACGGCCGGCTGCATCTCCGAGGACGGCACGGGCGGAGAGTGCGTCGACGGGAAGGGGCTCATCACGGCAAGCTCGCTCGCCGTATCACCTGACGGTGGAAGTGCGTACGCCGCATCGACCGGCAGCGACGCCGTCGCCGTCCTCGACCGCGACCCCGACAACGGGAAGCTGAAGCAGAAGACCGGCACCGCCGGCTGCATATCCGACGACGGCACTGGCGGAGCGTGTGTTGACGGGGTGGCGCTCGACACAGCCGGCTCGGTCGCCGTCTCACCCGACGGTGGGAGCGCCTACGTCGCCTCGGCAAGCAGCAACGCCGTCGCCGTCTTCGACCGCGACCCCGACACCGGCGAGCTGACCCAGAAGGCGGGGACCGCCGGCTGCCTCTCCGAGGACGGCACGAGCGGAGAGTGCATTGACGGGAAGGCGCTCACCGGCGCCCGTGCAGTCTCCGTATCACCCCAGGGCGACAACGTCTATGCGACCGCCTTCACCGACAACGCCGTCACCGTCTTCGACCGCCAGGTCGGGCCCGTGACGTCGATCGGCTCTGGCCCGACCGGGACGAGCGCCGACAACACACCGACGTTCACGTTCGCCTCCGACACACCCGGATCGAGCTTCGAGTGCCAGGTGGATTTCGGCGCCCGGACCGATTGCGCGAGTCCGTTCACCACCTTCGCACTGGCCGACGGCCCGCATCGTTTCCAGGTCCGGGCAACCGACTGGGCCGGCAACACCGACCCGACGCCGGCGAGCCGCGACTTCACCGTCGACACCTCGCCGACGCCTCCGTCCGGGCCGGCGGCGGACACGACCCCGCCCGAGACCGAGCTCAGCTCCGACCCCGGCAACCAGGTGAAGACCAAGAAGAAGAAGGCAAAGCTCGCGTTCGAGTTCTCATCGTCGGAGGCGGACTCGACCTACCTGTGCAGCGTCGACGGCGGCAAGGAGTTCGGCTGCGAGAGTCCCTACAAGACCAAGGTGAAGGCGAAGAAGAAGGCCAAGAAGCACACCTTCACGGTCCGCGCCGTCGACGCGGCGGGCAACGCCGATTCATCCCCCGCCGAGTGGTCGGGCAAGGTGAGGCGGAAGAAGAAGGGCTGAGGCCTGGGGCAAGGGGAAGGGCGTAGCGCCGGAGGTCCTCAACTCAGGCGTCTTGCCGTCGGCCCACCCTGGCCCGGTCTTCGGAGTTCGGCCTGCATCAGCCTGGCCTTGTCGATCATGCCTCCTCCAGCTCGACGCCGTGTTCGGCCGCGACCTGACGGGCTTCGCGCAGCGTCATCCACGGCACAGACGGCTCTCCGCCGCAGTGGGCGCAGATCAAGAAGCCCCACTCGTTGTGCTCCGTCGCCTCGCGGGTAAGGACGCCCCGGGGTCGATGCTTGGCTTCGGCTCGGCCCCGGTCGGGCGATCGCAGCTCGGGTGTCTTTGCAGGCACTTTTGAGCAGTAGTTGGGAAATAGTCGCCAGCTTGTTGTGAAAGTCGCGGAAAGTTCTTGGTAGCGGCTGCGCGACCGTTTTTCTGCATGCGTGAAAATCGAATTTGGCGCGGGCCCGGCCAACCGCCGCCGGCCGCTTACGCGGGGTCGCGCCGCAGCGGCGCGCCGCGGGCGATCCGGCGGGCGATCTCGGTGAGCTGCGCGTCGCGCTCGGAGATCAGATCGGCGGCGACGCGCTCCATCGTCGCGATCGCTCCGGGGCCGGCGTCGTCCATCTCGAGACTCTCGGGGAGCTGCGTCTGCACACGGAAGTAGCGCGGGCCCGATGTGCCGATCTGCTCCCGCGCCGGGTACGGGTCGCCGGGCTCGTGGTTGAGGATCATGTGCGCCCAGTGGTCGGCGGCGTCGGACTGCCCGTCGAGCATCGCGCCGACCAGCGGCAGCTCCCCGCCGCGCGGCTTGATCCATCCGAGCTTGCCCCACCGGCTCACCCGGCGCTGCTCGTACCCGCTCTCGCGCACCCCTGTCCCGAGCGAGACCACCAGCAGGTCGCGCGGGGTGAGCTGGGCCGGCTCGGAGCTCTCCCGCTTCAGCGCCTCGGCGACCGCGGCGATCGTCGGGTTCGCCGCGAACACCCCGCCGTCGACGAGCGCCCGGTCGTCGAGCCCCACCGACGGGAAGTAGGTCGGCGCCGCCGAGGTCGCCAGCGCTGCCTCGACCATCGTCGGATTGCGGTCGGCCGACTGCGCCGCCCGCCATCGCTTGAAGAAGTGCGGCTCGCGCCGCTTCATGTCGTACGAGGTGACGACCAGCTCCCGGAGCGCGCGGCGCAGCTTCACGTCGCCGAACCGCTCCCCCGCCACCTGCTCCAGTGCGCTCAGCGAGTACTTCGGCCCGATCCAGCCACCGAGCGTGCGGAGCCGCTGCCACAGCGAGCGCGCGAAGATCCGCGGCCCCTCGTCCCGGTACAGCTCGACCAGGTCGGCGGCTTCGAGCCGGGGGCGGGGCGGGCGGCGCCGATCCGGGACGGTCAGCCCCAGCGCGATCAGCCCGCCGGTCGAGGTCCCGGCGACCAGGTGGAAGCAGTCCGAGAGCGCCACCTCCTCCCCCGCCAGGTCCCGAACGCGCTGCTCGAGCTCGGCGAGGACCAGCGCCGGGATCAGCCCGCGGATCCCGCCCCCGTCGACGGACAGGATCCGGAATCGGTCCCGGCGGGGGCGGCGTGCTCGTTCACGGCGCGGAGCGATGGAACGAAATCTAGTCCGCGCGCCCTGTCAAGAGCCGCCCCGGTGCCGCTCCAGCTCCGCTGCGAGCAGCTTCGTGTGGAGAGCGGCGATCAGGTCCTGGAGCGGCTCGGCGCCGGCCTCGATCATCTCCATCGCGCGGTCCGGGTCGGTCTCGTCGGCGAGCCGCTCGACCAGCACGCCGATCTCCTCCTCGACCAGGGGCTGCAGGGCGCGCTTGTAGCGCAGCGTGTCGTACACCGTGAACCCGATCCCCTCGTCGTAGCCGCCCGCGCGAAAGCGGCTGATCGCCTCGATGATCCGCACGTCCGAGGCCGAGTAGCCGCGCGAGTCGGGGGTGAGCACCTCGAGCTCAGCGAGCCGGTCGAGCACCTCCTTCGGCATCTCGTAGCGCTCCCGCACCGTCTTCGCCGGGGTCCGCTCGCGCTCTCCCGCGAGGGTGCGCTCCAGGATCCGCCCCTCGAGCTCGATCATCGCCCGGAGCCGCTCCGGGTCGCCGTTCCCCGAGTCGAGCAGCTCCCGGATCACCCGCAGCGGCATGAACCGCTCCTCCTGGAGCTGCTTGATCAGCCTGATCCGGTCGACCAGCTCCGGCGGGTAGTACGCCATGTTGCGGCTGGTCTTCTCGGGCTCGGGGAGCAGCCCCTCGCGCAGGTAGTGGCGGACGGTCGCGACCGGCACGTCGGCGGCAGACGCCAGCTCCGAGATCTTGAGGCGATCCTTGGTCCCGGCGTCGGCCATCAGGACATGAACGTCGCGTGCTCGCCGGCGCTGGGGCCGGCGACGGCGCCGCCCTCCATCATCGCGTCGATCTCCTCGTCCGAGTACCCGACCGCGCCGAGCACCTCGCGGGTGTGCTCGCCCAGCGCGGGGGCGGGGACGTCGGCGCGGCCCGGGGTGCGGCTCATCTTCACGGGGACGCCGAGCTGGCGGACCGGCCCGAGCTCGGGCTGGTCGAGCTCCACGACCATCTCCCGCTCCCGGACCAGGTCGGAGCCGAGCGCCTCGTCGAGCTCGAGGACGGGCTCGATGCAGCAGTCGTGCTCGTCGTTGAACGCCGCCCACTCCACCTTCGTCCGCGCCCGGAAGATCTCGGCGATCTCGGCCCAGGCCTCGGACCCGGGGCGCTCGAACTGCTTTTCGATCAGGTCCTCGCGACCGACGCCCCGGCAGAACGCCTGCCAGAACTTCGGCTCCAGCGCCCCGCACGAGACCCACCCGTCCGCCGCCTCGTAGGGCAGGTAACAGGCGACCCGCCCCGCAAGCTCGAACTCGCCGCGCCGCGGGACCACCTCGTCGCAGAAGTACCTGCCCGCGAGCATCCCCAGCCACGCCAGCGAGCCGTCGGTCATCGACACGTCGACGAGCTGGCCCTCGCCGGAGGCGCGCCGCTCGTGCAGCGCCGCCATCACCCCGAACGCGGCCATCAGCCCGCCCCCGCCGATGTCGGCGATCTGCCCGGCGGACTGCACCGGGGGGCCGTCCGCGGCGCCGGTCAGCCCCAGCAGCCCGTTCAGGGCGAGGTAGTTGGTGTCGTGGCCGGCGCGCGCGGTGTTCGGTCCGGTCTGGCCGTACCCGGTGATCGCGCAGTACACGATCCGGGGGTTGACGCCGCGGAGGCGCTCGTACCCGACCCCGAGTCGGTCGAGCACGCCGGGGCGAAAGCTCTCCAGGACGACGTCGTACTCCTTCACCAGCCGCAGGAACGCCTCCCGCCCCTGCTCGGACTTGAGGTCGATCCGGATCGAGCGCTTGCCGCGGTTCAGCGCCAGGTAGTACGCGGACCGAGTGCCGAGCCCCTGGTGCTCCTCGTCGCCGTAGTACGGCGGCGCCCACCGCACGTAGTCGCCGCCGCCGGTGTCCTCCACCTTCAGCACCTCGGCGCCGAAGTCAGCGAGCAGCAGCGAGCAGAACCCGCCCGGGAGCAGCCGGGTCAGGTCCAGGATGCGGACGTCGGAGAGCGCGCCCACTACGCCTCGGCCCGCTTTGGCGCGCCGAGCATCTCGCGCGCCTCTTCGACGCTCGCGACCCGGCGGCCGACCGCGTGCACCATCTGCCTCGCCTGCGCCATCAGGTCGCCGTTGGAGCGCGCCATCTCCCCGTCGGGGAGGTAGAAGTTGTCCTCCAGCCCCACCCGGAAATTGCCCCCGAGGCTGAGCGCCGCGCCGCCGAGCCGCCACTGCTCCCGGGAGATCCCGATCACGCCCCAGTTGTTGCGCCCGTCGCGGCCGTCGGGGACCTGGCGGGAGACGAACTCGAGCGCCTCCGGGGTCGCCGGGGCCCCGCCGACGACGCCCATCACGCACGACACCTGCAGCGGCTCGCGCAGGATCCCCATGTCGATCAGCGCGTTCAGGGAGGCGACGTGGCCGAGGTCGAAGCACTCGTGCTCGGGCCGAATCCCGATCTCGTTCATCGCCTCCAGGAACTCGAGGATCGTGTCGAAGCTGTTCTCGAACACGGTCTTGAACACGAAGTCCTTCCGCCGCCGCGAGTACTTCGCGTAGTTCATCGAGCCCATGTTCAGCGCCGCGACGTCGGGCCGGAGCTCGCGCAGGTACGCGATCCGCTTCGCGATCGGGATCCCGACCGCGCCCGTCGAGTAGTTGATCACCACGTCTCCGACCTCGGCCAGGATCGACTCGGTGATCGCCTTGAAGTCCTCGACCTCGTACGACGGCGAGCCGTCCGGCTTGCGGGCGTGGATGTGGATCATCGCGCAGCCCTCGTCGACCACCCGGCGCGCCTCGGCCGCGTACTCCTCCGGCGTGTACGGAATCGCCGCGCACTGCTCCTTGTTCGCCACCACTCCGGAGATCGAGTTGGTGAGGATGACGGGGTCCTGGAAGCGGGTCATACCGGCATCACCCCGTGCTTGCGGTGGGGACGCTCGATCCGCTTGGTCGCCGCCATCCGAAGCCCCTCGATGATCCTGGGGCGGGTCTCGCGCGGGTCGATCACGTCGTCGATCACGTCGTTTCGGGCGGCCAGATAGGGATCGATGTTCTTCTTGATCTCGGCCAGCATCGCCTCGCGGGTCGCCTCCGGGTCGTCGGAGGCCTCGATCGCGGAGCGGCCGATGATGTTGACGGCGCCCTCCGGGCCCATCACCGAGATCTCGGCGGTCGGCCAGGCGACCAGCAGGTCGGGCTCGTACGCCTTCCCGCACATCACGTAGTAGCCGGCGCCGTACGCCTTCCGGACCACGACGGTGATCTTCGGGACGGTCGCCCGGGAGACCGCGTACAGCATCTTCGCGCCGTGGCGGATGATCCCGGCGTGCTCGACCTTCGAGCCGACCATGAACCCGGGCACGTCCTGCAGAAAGACCAGCGGGATCCCGAACGCGTCGCACAGGTTGATGAACCGGGCCGCCTTGTCCGCTGAGTCGTTGTCGAGGATCCCGCCGAGGTGCTTGGGCTGGTTCGCCACGATCCCGACCGGCCGGCCGCCGAAGCGCGCCAGGCAGGTGATGATCGTGCGCGCGAACCTCGGCTTGATATCGAGGATCTCGCCGTCGTCGACGATCTCGCCGATCAGCTCGTACATGTCGTAGGGCTGGCGCGAGGACTCCGGAAGGATCTCGAGCAGCCGCTCGGACATCCGGTCGTCGGGATCGTCGGTGTCGCGCGTCGGTGGCGGCTCGTCGCAGTGAGGCGGGAAGTAGGAGAGGTACTGCTTGACGACCTCGATGCACTCGCGATCGTCCTTCACCTCCATGTCGCCGACCCCCGACTTCCGGCAGTGCACCTTCGCCCCTCCGAGCTCCTCCATAGAGATGTCTTCCCCGGTGACGGCCTTGACCAGGTGGGGCCCGGCGAGCGCCATCGCGCCCTGGCCGACGACCATCGGGACGAAGTCCGCGAGCCCGGGGATGTACGCGGTGCCCGCCGCGCACGGCCCCACCATCGCCGCGACCAGCGGGATCACGCCGGACATCGTCACCTCCTCGCGGAACAGATGGCCCGAGCCCGCGAACAGCGAGCCGGCGGCCTCCTGGATCCGCGCGCCGGCGGAGTCGAGCAGCCAGATCATCGGGATCCGCTTCTGCAGCGCCATCTCGCGCAACCGGCTCACCTTCAGCTCGCCGGTCATCCCCATCGCCCCGGCCATCACCGTGAAGTCGTACGCGGCGATGCAGCAGCGGCGACCGTCGACGTCGCCCCACCCGGTGATCACCCCGTCGGCCGGGGCTTCCCTGCCGTCCATGGAGCGTTGAGAGAAGTGCGGCCCGGCGTGGGCGCCGATCTCGACGAACGTGCCCTCGTCGACGAGCAGGTCGATCCGCTCCCGTGCGGTGAGCTTGCCGCGCTCGTGCTGGCGCGCGATCTTCTCCTCGCCGCCGCCGAGCTTGAGCTGCTCGCGACGGCGCTCCAGATCCTCGACCATCTCACGGAGGTCCATCTCGCTCACCGCCCCTTCCACTCCGGCTCGCGCTTCTCGAAGAACGCCTTCACGCCCTCCTGGATGTCCTCGGTCGTGAACGTGAGCGAGAGCTGCGAGCGCAGGAACTCGAGCGCGTCCTCGATCGCCATGTCCTGCTGGCGATAGATCGCGTCGTGGCCGAGCCGCATCAGCACCGGGCTCTTCGAGGCGAGCTTCCCGGCCCACTCGGCGACGGCGCCGTCGAACTCCGCGGAGGACACCGCCTTGTTCGCGAGGCCGCAGGCGACCGCTTCGTCCGTGCTGAGCCGCTCCCCGAGCAGCATCATCTCGTTCACCTTCTTGCGGGGGACGTTGCGGTAGATCAGCGACATGATCATGTAGGGAAACGCCCCGACGTTGATCTCCGGAGTGCCGAACGTCGCGCCCTGCTTCGCGATCACCAGGTCGCACGACAGCGCCAGCCCCATCCCGCCGGCGAGCACGTGCCCGTTGGCGGCGCACAGGGACGGCTTCCCGAGCCGCGGCATCAGCTTGAAGAAGTCGATGAACCGGTCGGAGGCGAAGTGCTTGTCGACCAGCGGCGCGTCCGCCGCGAACCCGCCGAGGTCGGCGCCGGCACAGAACACCTTCTCGCCGGCGCCGGTCAGGACCACCGCCCGGACGTCGTCGTCGCGGCGCGCGCTGGCGATCGCGTCGACCAGCTCGGAGAGCATCTGACCGGAGAGCGCGTTTCGCTGCTCGGGCCGGTTCAGGGTGACGGTGCCCACCCCCTCGGAGACGTCGTAGATGATCTGCTCGTAGCTCACCGCGGCCGAGCGTACCGATTGCGCGCTCCGCGTGAAGTGCGAAGTCTTACTTCTTACTACTGCGCGACGACCGAGTCGAGGCCGACCCGGTCGAGCACCGACTCGAGCGCTGCGACGATGCGGCGATCGAACTGGGTGCCGGTCCAATCCCGGAGCTCGCGGCGGGCGGCCGCCTCGCCCATTCCAGGACGGTAGACGCGGTCGGCGGTCATCGCCTCGAACGCGTCGCCAACCGCCAGGATCGCGGCCTCGATCGGGATCTCGTCTCCCTCGAGTCCGGAAGGGTATCCGGTCCCATCCGGGCGTTCGTGATGCGCCAGAACCCACGAGCGGATGTCCTCGAGCTCGCCGGCGCCGAGCAGGCGCGCTCCGACCTCCGGGTGGCGCCGGATCTGCACCCACTCGGCATCGGTGAGCGGCCCGGGCTTGCGGAGGATCGCGTCCGGGATCCCGATCTTGCCGATGTCGTGCAGGATCCCGGCAAGCCGCACTCGCTCCACCCCCTCCTTCGGCAGGCCGAGCTCGCGACCGACGAGCTCGCTCAGCCTTCCCACCATCTGCGAGTGGCGCGCCGTGCCGCTGTCGCGCAGGTCGAGCGCCTCGGCGAGGCTGAGCATCGTCGCCAGGTGGGCCTGGGAGCGGACGCCGCGCCTGCTCTCGCCCGCGTCGCCGATGATCGAGGTGACGTCGCGGCGGTACAGGACCGCCCGGTCGCGGCCGAGCGTCTTCGCCGCGTACAGCGCCTCGTCCGCCATCCGGAGGATCTCGTCCGCGGCTCCTCCGTCCTCGGGATAGCCGGCGATCCCGATGCTGACCGTGAGCGAGGCGCGGTCATCGGAGAACGCCGTTCGGATCCGGCTGCGGAGGCGCTCGGCAACCATGTAGGCGGCGTGCTTGTCGAGCTCGGGCATCAGCAGCGAGAACTCCTCGCCCCCGGTGCGGGCCGAGGTGTCGAGGCTGCGCTTCATCTCGCCGATCAGCGCCGCCACGCGGCGGAGAACGCGATCACCGACCTGCTGACCGAAGCTCTCGTTCACCCTCCTGAAGTGGTCGAGGTCGGCGACCAGCAGAGTGACGCTGCGCTCCCCCGGGCGCGCCCGCTCCAGCTCACCCTCGAGGTCCTCGCGCAGTCCGCGGCGGCTCCTCAGTCCGGTGAGGGGATCGGTCCGGGCGGCCTCGGCGATCTGGCCGATCAGCGCGGTCACCCGCTCGCGGAGCGCGACCAGCGAGCCACCGACCACGACCAGGGTGCCGATCGTCAGAACCAAGTGGTGCGCCGTCGCCGGGTTGGTCCCGAACCCGCCGAGGACGATGATCACCGCGGCGTAGTTGAGGGCCGCGAACGCGGCGGTCACCGACGCCTCCAGCCGGGTGAAGAAGTAGTAGCTGTAGACGGCCGGCCACAGGTAGAACAGCGAGTATGCGCTGGTCGCGTCGTTCGAGAAGTAGATCGCCAGCGTGGTCGCGACCACCGACAGGACGGGGAACACCCGGACGAGCCACCCGGGCGCCCGCCGCGCGCCCGCGTACAGCAGCATCCCGGCGACCACGGCGAGCGCCTGGATCGCGACCAGACCGACCTCGTTGAACTCCGCTGGATGCGGGATTGCGACGCCGAGAAAGCCGAGCAGGCCGGCGCCGATCAGGAGCGCGGCCTCGATCCGGGCACGGCTGAGGCGCTGGGCGACGGGATCGAGGCCGCTCGCGATCAGATAGCGCGAGCCGCGCCCCCCCTCCCCGTCGGGGCTCAACAGTCCAGGTGACCTTGTCTCGGCTCGGAACACTCTCGGGCAACTCAGCGATCCGGTTCACGACCAGGCTACGCAATTCCTACATCGGCACCTCCGGATCCGGTCCTGAACCCTGTCGACCCTCACCCGTCAGGCCACGAAGCCGGCGTGCGGGGAGCTCCGCCAACGCCCGCAGCGGTGCGCTTTCGCGCCCGGTTGCGTCGATCGCGTCGATCGCGCGCTGCACATGGGTGCGGCACTCCGCGGCCGCCTCCTCCAGCGCACCAGAGCGCCGCACCCGTGCCACCACGTTGCCGGCGACGCGTCCCGGCACGTGGCCGCCGAGCGCGGCCCGAACCTCGGGATCGGCGTCGCGCGCAAGCAGCACGGGCAGTGAGTAGGAGCCCTCGCGAAGCTCGCTTCCCGGCCGCCGCCGAGTCAGCGAGTCGCCGAGGGTGAGCTCGCGAACGTCCTCGCTGAGCGCGAATGCGACACCGAGGGGTCGCCCGAACGCCTCGAACCCGTCGAGGGCGCGGTCGGCGCCGGCTGCGATCGCCCCCAAACGGGCCGCGAGCGCCACCAGCGTCCCCGACCGGGTGTCGATCGCCTCGCGGCAGCGCGCCACGGAGCGATCGGCCGCGAACCGGTCCTCCAGCTCGATCGCCTCGCCCTCGGCGATCCGCCGGATCGCGGCGCCCACCTCGGCGGCGATCCGAGCGGCGCCCATCCCGCCGGCCGGGAGCGCCGCCGTGATCGCCAGGTCGGCGAGCGCCACCGCCATCGCATTGTTGAGCCATGCCAGGTCGGACCGGACCTGCGGCGAGACCCGCGGCAGGCACCGATCGGCAATCCGGAGCAGCTCGGCCGCCGCCGCAACGGCGACGGCGTCCCTGCCGAGCTCCTCGCCACAGGCTCGCGCCACCGCCAGCGCGGCGGCGGCGGCCACCGGCCCGCCGTGTGCGCGCGCCTCCCGATGCAGGGTCTCGAGCCCGAACGGGAAGCTCGTCCGCAGCGAGTCGAGCAGCCGCTCGTTGACCCGATCGAGCGCCGCGGCATGCTCGGCGTCCGCCGCGAGCAGCTCGCCGATCTCGGTCGATCCGAGCCCCGGCTCGTCGGGGGCGCTGCCGGTGACCCGTCGCACCGCGAGCACGAACGGCTGATGCTCGCGATCGAACAGGCTGAACCTGTCGACGGCGGCGGCGACCCGCGCGAACGGCGACAGGTCCTGGCCGAGCCGCGGGAAGGCCCTGCCCAGCTCGCGGCCCAGGTCGGGCGCCGTCCCGGTGCGGAGCAGGCGGTCGGCCGCGACGGCGGCGATCTCCCCCGAGCGCATCGCGAAGCTGATCCCCTCACCGGTGAGCGGGTCAGCGGCCATCGCCGCCTCGCCCGCGAGCAGCAGATTGCCGCGCTGGCAGTTGTCGGGTGAGAACCGGACCGCGATCGGGGAGCCGATCGGCGGGCTCGGGTCGGTGAGCTCGCCGAAGCGCTCGCCCTGCCGCTCGCGGAGCTCGGCGACGAACCGCTTCAGGACGCTGCGGATTCGCGCTCGCCCCCTGCCCGCGGGGGGCGAGTAGTAGGCGACGCCGACGTTCGCTCGTCGTGGCCCGGCCGGGAACACCCAGCCGTACCCCGCCAGGATCCCGTGCTCGTCCGCGAGCGGGACGTACACGTCGAAGACCGGGTCGAGCTGCTCGGCTGTGGTGAAGTACTGCCGCAGCGCGTACACCGGGGTCCCGGGAAGATCGCCCCCGATCCCGGCGACGCGGCGGATCCGCGAGGTAGCGCCATCGGCCGCGATCACGCAGGCGGCGTCGATCCGGCCCCGTTCCTCCCCGGATCCGACCACGGCGCCCGCCGCGCGCTCCCCCTCGATGATCGGCGCGTCGGCCCTCGCCCGGACGAACCGCGCACCCCGTGCAATCGCCGCATCGAGCAGGGCGGCGTCCAGCACCGTCCGGGGAACGGTCCGCATCATCCGCGTTCGGGGGAGCTCGCTCGGCGGCCGGTACCAGCCCTGCATCTCGGCGCCGTGCGCGATCACGATCCGGCAGTCCTCGATCGGCTGCGCCTCTGCGGCGAGGCTCTCCAGCCCGAGCCGCTCGAGCAGGTCCACCGCAGCGTGGGTGAGCCCGTCGCCGCACGGCTTCTCTCGCGGGAACTCGCTCTGGTCCACGATCACCACGTCCCGCCCGAGGTCGGCGAGCGTCGCAGCGGCGACCGAGCCGGCGGGGCCGCCCCCCACCACGACTACCTCGGCCTCCTCGCGGGACGCGAGGTCCGCGACCGCCGCGGCGGTCATCCGGCGGCTTCGTCGGCGAGCTCCAGCAGCGGCTCGGCGTCGAGCCCTTCGAGCGCGGCCCGCGCGGCGGCGATCCGGGCGCCGCGCTCCTGCTCCGCGCGCCGCAGCCCTCCCGCCGCCTCGATCGCATCCACCGCCGCGGCGATCTCCTCGTCGGCCAGCGGCCGGCCCAGACGAGCCGCGATGCCGGGATCGTTCTGGAGCGCGTACAGGAGGGCGAGCGGATAGCGGCCGGCCGCGAACGCCGGCCGGGGGTGGCCCTGCTCCCGCGCGCGCCTCACGGCGGCGAGCTCGTCGTGTATCTCCACGGCGACGCCGAGCTCGGTGCCGAATCGCCCGGCCGCCTCGATCGAACCCTCCGGGGCATCCGCGAGCAGCGCCCCGAGCCGGCCGCACAGCCCCAGCACCGCCCCGGAGCGGGCCTCCGCCGCAGCCAGCGCCCGCTGCGGCGCGCGGCCCGCGTCGTACAGGTCGTCGAACTCGATCACCTGCGCGCTCGCCACCGCCCGCGCGGCGCGGGTCCACGCGGCGGTTGCCGCGTCGCCGCACGCCGCGATCCGCTCGCTCCCGCGCCCCAGCAGCCACGCCCCTGCGACCGCCCCGGAGGGCGGGTCGGCGCCGGCTCGGGACGGGCCGTGCACGGCATCCGGGTCGAGCGCGTCGCTGTGGAGGCGAATCCAGCCCTGCAGCGCGCCGATCGCCTCCGCCGCGGGCCCAACCGCATCGGGCTCCACCCCCTTGCCGAGTGCGGCGGCGCACCCGAGCAGCCTGATCGCGATCGAGTCCCCCTGCTCCGGCGTAGCCTCCGCTGCGATCCGGGCCAGCGCAGCGGCCGGCGTCACGCCGCGAATCCGCCCTCGAGCGGCTCGGCCACGATCTCGGCGCCGTGGCCGGGCGCGAGCGAGACGCTGCGGCGGACAGGCGCCTCGGGCGGACCGGGGGCCCGCAGGCTGAGCCGTCCGAAGATCGCCCTGAGCACCACCTTCATCTCCAGGGTCGCGAACGCCGCCCCGACGCAGCGGCGGATCCCGCCACCGAACGGGATCCACGTGTACGTGGTGCCGGCGCCGTCGAGGAACCGCCGCGGGTCGAACTCGTCAGGGTGCGGGTACAGCGAGGGCTCGTGGTGCATCAGGTACACGCATGGGAGCAGCACGGTGCCGGCGGGGAGCACGTACTCGCCGACCCGGGCGCGGCCGGCAAGCTTGCGACCGACGATCGGAAGCACAGGACGCCGCCGCATGCTCTCCTTGATCACCGCCTCGAGGTAGCTCTCGTCCGCGCCTCTCACCTCGACCTCGAGCCGGTCGAGCACGTTCCGATGGTGGACGATCTGCTCGACCGCAAAGGCAAGCGCGCCCGACGTGGTCTCGTGGCCGGCGACGAGCAGGGTGACGAGCTCGTCGCGAATCTGGCCGTCCGTGAGCCCCTCGCCGTCCTCGTCCCGGGCGCGGACCAGGCAGGAGAGCACGTCGGGGCGGGACTCGAGGCAGTCGCTCCGCCGCCGCCTCTCGATCTGGTCGAACAGGATCTCGTCCAGCTCCGCGATCGATCGCATCAGCCGGGCCCAGGGAGTGGTGCCGGCCAACTCGCGGCGCAGCCACGGCATGAACACCGCCGGGGTCCGGGCGAGGTCGAGAAAGCGCGACAGAACCTCGGCGAGCCTCTCCGGTCGCTCGGCCCAGTCGAGCCCGAAGATCGCCCGGATCACGATCTCGCCGGAGATCCGATGGATCCGGGGAAGCGCCGCGAACGGCTCTCCGACGGGCCATGCGACGACCTCGGCCTCGGCCGCCTCTCTCATCGCACCCTCGAGGCGCTCCAGGTTGGCGCCGTGGAAGGCGGGCAGCAGGAGGCGGCGACGTCGCATGTGCTCCGCGCCGTCGAGCAGCAGGATCGAGTCGCGGCCGATGATTCGCCTGAACACTCCGTTGATGTCACCGGTCCGGAGCAGGTCGGAGTCGCCGGTGAAGACCGCCTCGGCGAGCCGCGGATCGGCGATGAACACGACCCTCCCCTGCGGGCCGAGCCGGGCGAGGAACACCGGCCCGTGCCGGCGCCGGTTCGACTCCATGAACGGCACCGGTCGAGTCAGCCACTGCAGCGCCTGCGCCATCGGCGGGGTCCTGGGGCCCGCGGGCAGGGCGAGCTCGGCGTCCGGGCGAACCCGCTCGACGACCGGCTGCACCGCCTCCTCGACGCCGACCAGCTCCACGTCCGGCGGAAGGTCCTCCCGGGAGACGGCGATCTGAGCGGAAGACCGATCAGTTGGGAGGCTCATGCGCCACGAAAGGTACACGGTCGCCCCGGGCGTCAAAAGTAGGAAGTACGACTCGACACTTTTCGCTATAAGGTGAGTCGCAAACACGACTTGGAGGCCGACTTGGCGACAGCGACGGACACCGTGATCAAGCCCGACCACGCGGCGAGGCGGGACCACTTCATCTTCACCCAGGAGCACGAGGACCTGCGCGAGTCGATGCGCGCCTGGGTGCAGAAGGAGCTCACCCCGCACCGAAACGGGTGGGAGGAGACCGGGTGGCCAAACTCCGCCATGCGCCGCGCCGGCGAGCTCGGCTACCTGGGGCTGTGCTTCCCGGAGGAGTACGGCGGCCAGGGCGGCGACTACTTCTACTCGCTGGTCCGCGCCGACTGCATGAGCTACGCCGGGAACGGCGGGCTCGGGATGGGGTTCGCGGTGCAGACCGACATGGTGCTGCCCCCGATCCACCTGCTCGGCACCGAGGAGCTGAAGCAGCGCTACCTGCCGCCGGGGATCGCCGGCGAGAAGATCGGCGCGCTCGGGATCACCGAGCCGGGCGCGGGGTCGGACGTCGCCGGAATCCGCACGACCGCGATCCGGGACGGCGACGAGTACGTCGTGAACGGCTCGAAGACGTTCATCACGAACGGCGCCCGGGCGGACTTCATCGTGCTGGTCGTGAAGACCGATCCCGACGGCGGGCACGACGGGATCACCCTGCTCGTCGTCGACCTGAAGGACGACGACGGCAACCCGACACCCGGGTTCTCGGTGTCCCGCAAGCTCGAGAAGATGGGGATGCACTCCTCGGACACCGGCGAGCTCGCGTTCGAGGACGTCCGGGTGCCGGCGGAGAACGTGCTCGGCGAGGTCGGCAAGGGCTTCTACCACATCTCCTGGGAGCTCCAGGGGGAGCGGCTGGTCGCCGCCGCCGGGTGCGTGTACGGCGCCGAGCGGATCTTCGACAAGACGCTCGAGTATGCGAGGGAGCGGCACGCGTTCGGGCGCCCGATCGGCCGGTTCCAGGCGATCCGGCACAAGTTCGCCGAGATGGCGACGAAGATCGAGGCCGCGAAGCAGATGGCCCACATGACCGCGTGGCGGTTCGCGAACGGCGAGTACCCGGTCCGCGAGATCACCGAGACGAAGCTGTTCACCTCGCGGATCGCTTGCGAGGTCGCGGACGAGTGCCTCCAGATCCACGGTGGGTACGGCTACATGAAGGAGTACGAGATCGAGCGCAGCTACCGCGACATGCGGCTGAACAGGATCGGCGCCGGCACGGACGAGATCATGCTCGACGTGATCGGCCGCTCCTACGGCCTCTAAGAACGCCGCGGCGCGCGGACGCGAAGCGGGGCACGCCGCGGAAGTGATTTATTCGAGCGCTCGTTCGAGGGCGCGGAGCCGCTCGTCCCACTCGCCGCCGACCGCGCCGATCCACCGCGCCGCGTCCTCGAGCGGCGCCGGGTCGAGGCTATAGCGCGTCTCGCGCCCCACCCGCGCTCGGCGCACCAGCCGGGCCCGGGTGAGCGCGGCGAGGTGCTTGGAGACCGCCTGGCGAGAGATCGGGAGCTGCGCGGCGAGCCCGCTCGCCGTCACGGTCGAGCCAGAGGCGAGCCGCTCGATCACCTCGCGCCGGGTCGGGTCGGCGAGCGCGGTGAAGACGGGGTCGACGCCGCCGACCACGCTCAGGCCGCGACCAGCGCGGTCGCGGCCCGCAGCGACGCGAGCCGGCCGCTCCACCCGGCGGCGCCGAGGGCGACCGGGTGGCTGGAGGCGGCGCGCTCCACGACGACCAGGCGGGTCCCGGCGACGGCGGGCTCGAGCGTCAGCTCAACGTAGGTCTCGGGCTCGTCGGGGCGCGCCCAGGTGAAGCTGAGCGAGCGCTCCTGCTCGACCCGGACGACCGTGCCGCGGCGCTCCTCGCCGCCGGCAAACCTGAACACCGCGTCGCCGCCCTCGACCGGATCGAGCTCCGCCTCCTCGGCGAGCCACTCGGACAGCATCCGCTCGTCGGTGAGCGCCTCCCACACCTCCGCGGGGGACGCCTCCAGGATGGCCTCGCGCTCCACGCTCGGCTCGCCGTCGCCCATCGCCGCTCCTTCCGTCGCTGACCGCAAGCTCTGACATGCAACTTGATGGTTGCGCTTGCTACGGTGCTCTCTCACAAGCGCAACCTCTGAGTTGCACTCTAGCAACGCGAAAGGAGCACAACCCCCATGACTCCCATGATCCCGATGGTGGTAGAGCAGACCGCCCGGGGCGAGCGCTCGTTCGACATCTACTCGCGCCTGCTCGGAGAGCGGATCGTGTTCATCGGCCAGGAGATCGACGACACGATCGCCAACCTCGCGGTCGCGCAGCTGATTCACCTCGAGTCCGAGGATCCGGACAAGGACATCTCCCTTTACGTGAACTCGCCGGGCGGCTCGGTGTACGCGGGGCTGGCGATCTACGACGCGGTCCAGTACGTGCGACCGGACGTCCAGACGATCTGCTTCGGGATCGCGATGTCGATGGGGTCGCTCCTGCTCACAGGAGGCGCCGCCGGGAAGCGAATGGCGCTCCCGAACGCGAAGCTGATGATCCACCAGCCCAGCGCCGGCTTCCAGGGGAAGTCGACGGACGTCGACGTACACGCCCGTGAGGTGCTGGAGCAGCGCCGGCGGCTGGACGAGATCTACGCCCACCACACCGGCCGCGACGTGGACGAGCTGCACACCGAGATGGAGCGGGACCGGTTCTTCACCGCCGCGGAGGCGGTCGAGTACGGCCTGATAGACGGCGTGGTGGAGCGCCACGACCTGGAGCGGGCGGCTACGGGGTTCCGTGGCTAGACGGACGGGCGAGGGGTTGCCGGCCCCGACCGGGGCGTGCTACGGTCCCGAGCTCAATTCCACAGGCCCTCAGGAAGAGGGCGGGGAGAGACAACTTGGTACCGGTATCTCGCAGGACGAGACCGGGATTGGGACCAAGGCTTTCGATCGTCGTTTCGGCTGTTGCGCTGAGCTGCATGATCGGCGCTCCGGCCGCGCATGCAGCCTTCACCGTGTCGGGGAGCGCGTCGCCGGCCGACCCGACCTCTGGTGCGAACAGCGACTTCACGGTCGAGATGGAGTTCGGCGGCGGCGGAAGCCAGGCCGAGAGCGTCAAGGATCTGACGGTGGAGCTGCCGCCGGGCCTCGTCGGGAACCCGAGCGCGGCGCCGCAGTGCCCGCTCGCCGAGCTGAGCGCCGACAAGTGCGCCGCCAACACGCAGCTCGGCGACGTCAGCTCGAACGTGAAGGTCGGGGCGCTGGTCCCGCAGACGGTGCAGGGCAGCCTCTACAACCTAGTCCCGCAGCCGGGTGAGCCGGCCCGGTTCGGGATCGTGCTGCGGGCGCTTCCGCTCGGGCTCGGGAACATCGTGCTGCAGTCGGGGGCGGTGCTCCGCAAGGACGACTTCGGTCTGAACTCGGTGGTGACGGACATCCCGAACGAGCAGAGCGGGATCCCGATCCACGTCAACTCCCAGACGCTGACCCTGTACGGCGAGTCGAAGACCGGGAAGGCGTTCCTGCGCAACCCGACCTCGTGCGGGACGCAGACGACCGGCTTCGAGGCCACCTCCCACGGAGGCGAGGACGCAAGCGGGAAGGCCACCTTCACCCTGGCGGGGTGCGGGAGGCTCCCATTCGACCCGAAGCTGACCGCCGTGATCGGGGCTCCGGGGAGGACGACCCCGGCGACTCTCCCCCCGCTGACGACGGTGATCGAGCAGAAGGACGACGAGGCGGGCCAGCGCAACGCGCAGGTTGTCCTCCCCACGGGAGTCGGAGCCGACGCCACGAAGCTCGGGAACACGTGCCCGGTGGCGAGCTTCAGGGCGAGCGCGTGTCCGCCCGCCTCGATCGTCGGCACCGCCGAGTCCGAGTCGCCGCTGCTCGCCCAGCCGCTGCACGGCGACGTTGCGATCGTCGCGAACGACAGCGGCGGGCTCGCGAACCTGGGGGTCGACCTGCGCGGACCGCTGGCGATCCAGCTGCTCGGCAAGTTCATCCTGGTGCCGGGGCCGGGCAACGTCTTCGAGGGGCTTCCGGACATCCCGATCTCGCGCTTCAAGCTCCAGTTCGAGCAGGATCGGCTGGTCGCGACGACGCGTGACCTGTGCGAGCCGCCGACGCCGATCGTGAGCACCGAGTTCGTCGGATGGAACGGAGCGAAGCGCAGCGGCGGCGTCGATGCGGAGGTCGCCGGCTGCCGGCCGAGCGCCACCGTGAAGCTGAAGCGGGCGCGCTCGAGGCACCCGCGGCTGCGGTTGAAGGTGGACGGCGGCGGCTCCACCCTGAAGAAGGCGAAGCTGAAGCTCCCCCGCCAGCTCAAGTTCGCGGGCAAGCGGAAGTTCAAGCGCGGCACGAAGGCGAAGGGTGACGCCGGCAAGCTCCCCAAGTCCTCGATCAAGCACGGGCGGCGGAAGCTGAAGCTGGACGTGGACCAGGGCGCCGGGAAGCTCACCGTGAAGGCGGGCAAGAAGGCCGTGAAGCGGGTGAAGCCGGTCAGGCACGCGAACCGGCTCCGGTTCCAGACCACGATCGAGGACGCGGGCGGGTTCGAGACGAACCTGAAACTACGAGCGAAAGGACGATAGGCAAGTGAGGCGAGTGAGGGATCGAGTCGGGTTGGTGTCTGTGGTCGCCGCGGCGGCGCTGCTGGTCGCGGCGCCGAGCGCGAGCGCCGCGATCGGGTTCGGCGGCGGCCTGGCGGCGCAGCCCGCCGACACCCAGGCGGGCGCGAACAGCGACTTCACCATCAGCATGCCGTTCACCGGCTCGGGGTCGGCCGACAGCGTCCGCGACCTCCGGGTCAGCCTCCCGCCCGGCCTGATCGGCAATCCGACCGCGACGCCCCTGTGCACCCTGGCGGAGTTCCAGGCGGGCAGCACCAGCTCGTGCCCGGCTGCAAGCCAGGTCGGGACCGTGAGCGTCGGCGCAAACGCGATCGTGGCCGGGGTACCGGTCCCGCTGCCGACCCCGATCACCGGGACGATCTACAACATGCAGCCGCAGCCCGGCGAGCCGGCGCGGTTCGGAATCGTGCTCGAGTCGCTTCCGGTCCATCTGCCCGTTCTCGGCGACGTGGTGCTGCCACCGATCAAGCAGCAGTCGGGGGTCGAGCTCCGCGACGACCTCGGCCTCGACACGGTGCTCGAGGACATCCCGAACACCGCGACGCTGATCGGCGGGGTCAACCTGCCGATCCAGATCACCTCGCAGAGCCTGACCCTGTTCGGCAAGGTCGGCGGCAGGGGTTTCATGCGCAACCCGACGTCCTGCAGGGAGCAGGTGGTCCGATTCGCGGCCACCGATCACACCGACGAGAGCGCCACCGGCCAGGCGTCCTTCACGACGACGGGGTGCGGCAAGCTCAAGTTCGACCCGAAGCTGTCGGCGACGATCGGCTCCCCGGGCCACACCGCCCCCGCGACGAAGCCGCCGCTGACGACGATCATCAGGCAGAGCGCTGACGAGGCCGGCCTGAAGCGGGCCCAGGTCCTGCTGCCCCCCGGCGTCACGGCGGACGCCGCGGCGCTCGGCGCGCGGTGCCCGACGGCGAAGTTCGAGGCCAGCGCCTGTCCGGCGAGCTCGGTGATCGGCAGCGCTACGGCGATCACCCCGCTGCTGAACGAGCCGCTCAGCGGTCAGGTCTCGATCGTGGAGAGCGACAGCGGTCTCCCCAACCTCGGAGTCGACCTGAAGGGACCGCTCCCGCTCCAGCTTCGCGGCAAGTTCCTGCTCGTCCCCGGGCCGGGGAACGTGTTCGAGGGGCTCCCGGACACGCCGATCACGCGGTTCGAGCTCGACTTCGACGCGGACAAGCTGGTCGCGACGACCCGCGACCTGTGCCAGCCGCCGCCACCCGTGATTCACGGGGACTTCGACGGCCACAACGGCGCGAAGCGGAGCGTGGACGCGGCGGTCGGCGTCGAGGGATGCGGCTCGAGCGCGGCGAAGCCGACCGCGAAGGTGAAGCTGCGACGCTCGCGTTCGCAACACCCGCGGCTGAAGGCCAAGGTGAAGGCCGGGGTGTCGGGGCTGAAGAAGATGAAGCTGAAGCTCCCGAGACAGCTCCGGGTCGCGAACGGCCGCAGGTTCGACCGCGGCGCGAAGGCGTCGAGCCTGGCGCTGAGCGGGAAGCGCCGGAACCTGAAGCTGAGCTCGGACACCGGCACGGTCCAGTTCAAGCTCAAGGTCCGGAAGCGGGGCCTGAACCGGGTGAAGCCGATCAGGAAGGGAAAGCGGCTCCGGTTCCCGATCAAGATCGTCGACGTGACCGGCGAGAAGACGAAGCTGAAGGCGCGGGCGAAGGCGCGGTAGTCTCGCCCGCGGGCTGTCGAATCTCGACCACATTCGCTCGTACTACGAGGCGCTGAACACCGGCGACGCGGCGAGCGTCGCCGAGCACTTCACCGACGACGCGGTGCACTACTACACGCGGCTCGGCCCGCACGAAGGAGCGGAGGCGATCGGCGCCAACGCACAGTGGGCGATGGAGAACATGGAGGGCCGGTGGCATCTCGAGCACGGGATCGAGTCCGGCGACGAGGTCGTGATCGAGTGGGCGATGACGTGGCGCGATCCCGACTCGGGCGGGCGCCGGATCAACCGGGGGACGGAGTGGTTCCAGATCCGCGACGGACGGATCGCGGAGGTGCGCGCCTACCACCACGGCAACTCCAAGAACCCGCAGGGCGACCTGCTCGGTTTCGATCACGCCGGGCGCGGTCACACAACCCTGTGACCGTTATCAGGGACTCGGGGGAGCGGGCGACGCTGCCGCCGTTCACCGACGAGCACGAGCAGCTGCGCGAGTCCGTGGGCCGGTTCGTCGGCAAGGAGATCGTTCCCCACGTCGACGAGTGGGAGGAGGCGCGGGAGTTCCCGCGGGAGCTGTTCGCGCGGTGCGGCGAGCTCGGGTTTCTCGGCCTCAAGTACCCGGAGGAGCTCGGCGGGCAGGGCGGCGACTACGTCCACGACGCCGTCTGGGTCGAGGAGCTCGCCCGCGCCGGCGCCTCGGGCGGCGTCGGCGCCGGGCTCGGCGCCCAGACCGGGATCGCCACGCCCCCGATCTGGAAGTTCGGGACGCCGGATCAGCACGAGCGGTGGCTGCGTCCGGCGATCGCCGGCGAGCGGATCGGCGCGCTCGGGATCACCGAGCCAGGGGCGGGGTCGGACGTCGCCTCGATCCGGACCACTGCAAGCAAGGTCGCCGGTGGGTACCTCGTGAACGGGCAGAAGACCTTCATCACGAACGGCGTCCGTGCCGACTTCCTGGTGTGCGCGGTGAAGACGACGCCCGAAGGCGGGCACCACGGGATCTCGTTCCTGGTGATGGAGCGCGACATGCCCGGCTACGAGGTGACCGGAAAGCTCGAGAAGCTCGGGTGGCACTCCTCCGACACCGGCGAGATCTCGTTCACCGACGTCGAGGTCCCGGACGAGAACCTGCTCGGCGAGGAGAACCGCGGCTTCTACCTGATCATGGCCAACTTCGGGTGGGAGCGGCTTGCGATGGCGCTCGGCGCGGTCGGTGCGATGCAGCGTGTGTTCGCGACCACGCTCGACTACGCGAAGGAGCGGCACGCGTTCGGCCGCCCGATCGGCCGGTTCCAGGCGATCCGCCACAAGTTCGCCGAGATCGCCACCAAGACCGAGGTGTCACGGGCGCTCACCTACCACGCGCTCCGAACGTTCGTGGCCGGGGACGATGCGATCGCCGACGTGACGAAGGCGAAGCTGTACACGCAGCGGACGCTGGTCGAGATCGCCGACGAGTGCATGCAGATCCACGGCGGCTACGGATACATGCGCGAGTACGGGATCGAGCGCGCCCTCCGCGACGCCCGGCTCGGCCCGATCGGCGGCGGCACGGACGAGGTGATGAAGGAGATCCTCGGCCGTCAGTTGATCGGCTGAGGCCCTAGAGTGGCGGCCTTGACTGGCCAATCAACCAAGCTCAACACGCACAAGGAGACTTGAATCGCATGGGACTGCTGGACGGAAAGGCGGCGATCATCACCGGCTCGGCGCGCGGGATCGGCCGGGCGACGGCCGAGCTGTTCGTGAGCGAGGGAGCGCGGGTGCTGATCAACGACATCGACGGTGACGTCGCCGAGCAGGCCGCCTCGGAGATCGACGGCGACACCGCCGTGTTCGCCGGCGACCTGACGCAGCCGGACGTGCCTGGCGCGCTCGTCGCGAAGGCGATCGAGGAGCTCGGCGGGGTCGACGTGCTCGTCAACAACGCCGGCTACACCTGGGACGGCGTCCTCCACAAGATGGGCGACGAGCAGTTCCAGGCGATGCTCGACATCCACACCGTCGTCCCGTTCCGGATGATGCGTGCGCTGGCGCCGAGCTGGCGCGAGGCGGCCAAGCAGGAGGCCGGTGCGGGCGAGGAGCGGTTCCGGAAGGTGATCAACATCACCTCGATCTCGGGGACGATGGGGAACGCGGGCCAGGCCAACTACTCCGCCGCGAAGTCGGGCGTCGTCGGGCTGACGAAGACGATGGCGAAGGAGTGGGGCCAGCTCAAGATCAACGTGAACGCGATCGCGTTCGGGTTCGTCGAGACCCGGCTGACGCAGGCGAAGGAGAAGGGCGAGACGCTCGAGGCCCCCTCGGGAGAGCAGGTCGAGCTCGGGATCCCGGAGCAGACCCGGGCGATGGCCGCGATGATCATCCCGCTCGGCCGCCCGGCCGCCCCCGAGGAGGCGGCGAAGCCGGTGCTGTTCCTTGCGTCGGGGCTGTCCAACTACGTGCACGGCCAGATCCTGAACGTGACCGGCGGCCAATTCGGAGGGATGACGACTTGAATCAATCGCGCGACATGCTCCGCTTCGCTGCCGCTGTCGCGCGGTGAGCGCATCTCCACGGTGAGCGCGGGATCCATCACCTTCGTAGGGGTCCCGATCGACTCCGTCGGCCGCGCCGGCGGGACGGAGCACGCGCCCGACGCGCTCCGCGAGCTGGGGCTGCCGAGCGTGCTCGGCGGCACCGACGGCGGAGACCTGGACGTCCGCATCCGCGGGGAGGAGCGCGACCCCGGGACCGGGATCGTCGGCTCGGACGACGTGCTGGCGACGACGCGGACGATCAGGGAGGCGGTCGCCGCGCGGATCGGCCGCGGGGAGCGGCCGTTCCTCGCCGGCGGGTGCTGCACGGAGGTCCCGGGAGCGCTGGCGGGCGCGCGCGACTCGCTCGGCCGGGTCGGGCTCGCGTACCTGGACGGCCACATCGACCTGTACGACGGCGACACCTCGCCGACCGGTGAGGCCGCGGACATGCCGATCTCGGTCGCGGTCGGCCGCGGCCCCGATGCGTGGGTGGACGCCGCGGGCGGCGCGTCGCTCGCGGTCGCCGACGCGGCGCTGATCGGCTACCGCGACAAGGATGAGTCAAGGACCTACGACATGGTCCAGCCGGAGGAGCTCGGCGAGTGGGCCGCCGACCTCGCGGTCGAGGAGGTCCGCGCCGATGGCCCGGCCGCGGTCGGCGAGCGCGTCGCGGCCGTGCTCGCGGGCCGCACCCCGTACTGGCTCCACCTCGATGTCGACGTGCTCGACCAGGAGGTCTTCCCCGCCACCGACTACCTGCTGCCGGGCGGGATGAGCTGGGAGGAGCTGGCGCCCGTGCTGGGACCAATCGCCTCGTCGGAGCGCCTCGTCGGGATCTCGCTTGGTTGCTACAACCCCGAGAAGGATCCGGGCGGCGGGTGCGGTAGGGCTCTGGTCGATGCGCTCGGCGCCGCGCTCGCCCGGTGACGCGGCGCTAGCCCGATGGGCTGCGCTCCTCCGCGAGCGGCTCTCCGCCATCATCGGCGGCGCCCGGCGGCGGCCATCCTCCGAACCAGTTGTCGCGGGCACCGTCGATCGTCAGCACCGTCCCGGAGAAGAAGTCCCCCGCAGGTGAGGCGAGGTACGCGACCAGCCACGCCATCTCCTCCTCGGTCCCGAGCCGGCCCAGGGGCACGGTGGAGGCGACGTTCTCGGTCACCTCCTTCGGGTACTTGGTGCGGAGGGTCTCGGTGTCGAACTGGCCGGCGGCGATCGCGCACAGCTTGATCCCGAACCGGGACCACTCGATCGACAGCGTCCGCATCATGTTCTCGACCGCGGCTCGCGCGGCGCCCGAGTGCACCATCCCCGGCATCCCGTGGTGGGGAGAGAGCGTCACGCTGACCACCTTCCCGGAGCGCTGCGGGATGAACGCCTTCGTCGCGGCGGCGTGCGTCATCAGCCACGTCCCCTGCACGTTCAGCTCGATCACGGTCCGAAAGCCCTTCGGCGAGATCGCCTCGGCGGGGCTGAGGAACTGGCCGCCGGCGTTGTTGACGAGCACGTCGATCCGCCCGTGCCGGTCGACGACGCCGTCGACGAGCCCCCCCACCGCCGCCTCGTCGCGGATGTCGGCCGCCACCACGTCCGCCTTCCCGCCGCCGTCCCCGATCATCGCGGCGGTCTCCCGCAGCGGCTCGGCCCGCCGGCCGCAGCCGACCACCGTCGCGCCTAGCGCCGCCAGCTCGAGCGCGGTCGCTCGTCCCAGCCCGCTGCCGGCGCCCGACACCACGCATACCTGCCCGTCGAGCAGGCCCGGTGCGAAGATCCTCGATCGGCGCTGTGCCATCGTCGCGAGTCTATGCCGCAGGAATTCTTCAAGCGCGCGGCGAACCTGCAACCAAGCCGCCCCCGGACGCGAAGCGGAGGAGGCGGCGCAACGAGGCCTGCTTGATGAGGATCCACGCAGAACCGAAGCCGATCACCGGGCCGCTCCGCGGAGGCTCCGCCGGCGCCACCGTGGCCGTGGAGCCCCTGATAGGCGGCGAGATGCAGGCTCCGCCGGCGTTCTTCGAGCGCGCCGGAGGTCGGCTCGAGACCCTGAAGACGTTCGGGATCGGGACGCCGCGCTCGGAGTGGTGGTGGGTTCCCGCCCCCGCGTTCCTGATCACCCACCCCTCTGCCGGCCACGTCGTCGTCGACACCGGCCTGCACCCGTCGGTGTCGGCGAAGCCGCGCGAGAACATCGGCCGGGTGATGGCGAACGCCGGCCGGCCGAGGATGGAGCCGGGAGGCGACGTCCCCGCGCAGCTTCGCGCCCGGGGACTGGACTCGAAGCGGATCCCGGTGGTGGTGATGACGCACATGCACTTCGACCACATCTCCGCGATCTCGGAGTTCCCGAGCGCCCTGATCGTCGTCTCGGAGGCCGAGTGGATCGCCGCGACGACGGATCGGCGCCCGTTTCTGCGCGGCTACAGGCCGGCCCAGTTCGACTTCACGTTCGACTATCGCATGCTCGACTACGGCGGCGAGTCGATCGCCTCGTACGCGAGCTTCGGCCGCACGTTCGACCTGTTCGGCGACGGCAGCGTCCGGCTCGCGTTCACACCCGGCCACACTCCGGGCCACCAGAGCGTGATCGCGCGGCTGCGCGACCGCGACCTGGTGATCGCCGGTGACGCCGTCTACACGCTGCGCCAGCTCGAGGGGGCGCCGGAGCCACCCCGCCCGATCGACCGCCACAACTGGCGGCGCTCGATGCGGGAGCTGCGCATGTTCCGGGCCCAGTATCCGCAGGCGCTGATCATCCCGAGCCACGACCCCTTTCTGTGGCCGACCCTGGAGAAGCGGTACGAGTGAGGCGGCGGGCGCTTCGTCGTGCTCGACGGGTCATATACTCGCCCCGGCCGGGGTCAAGGTAGGGGGGATCATGGAACCACCGAGCAAGCACGCACACGCACATCTGCCGACGGGGGTGGTCGTCGCTGCGCTGGCGATCGTGGCGGCGCTGGCGGGCACCGCCCTCGGCGGGCCGGACGCGGGGATCTCCGTGAGCAAGCGGCAGACGAAGAAGATCGCGAGGAAGCAGATCGAGAAGCTCGCGCCGGGGCTGTCGGTCGCCAGCGCCGCAGACGCGACGGACGCAGCGAACGCCGCAGCGCTGGGCGGCCGGTCGCCGGGCAGCTTCGCATCGTCGGCGAGCGAGCCCTGGCGGATCGTGGGGACGCCCGGCCAGCCCCAGTTCGAGAACAACTGGGCCGACTACGCCGGCATCCCGACGGTGCGGTTCTACAAGGACCCGCTGGGGATCGTCCATCTGGGGGGCGCGATGATCGCGAACAATGCTGGAACCGTCCCGAAGGCGTTCACGCTGCCGCCCGGGTACCGGCCGCTCGAGGGGTTCGGCTGGAGCGTCCCGGTCCTGAAGATCGGCCCCGGCACCGAGACGGAGCGGATCGATGTCGGTGACGGCGGAGGTGTGAACGGCGTCTGCAGCCCGCAGGCCGGCTGCGCCGTGCTGCTCGACGGCGTCAGCTTCAGATCGCGGTAGTCGCGGCTCGTCGCGGGTAACGAAGGAGGCGTCGGGGTCGGGGGCTTCGGCTACGGCGAGTGCGAGCGCGCCGAGGCGTCGGTGGGCGAGTCGGGGGTGATCCCCTCGCGCAGCGCCTTGATCACGCCGCGGCGGCCCTTCTCGTCGAGCTCGGTGTACATCGCGCGCACCGCGGTGAAGATCTCCGCGGCGACGTCGAGCTGCTGCTCGCGGGTGGAGTCCTCCACCACCGGGAACACCATCGGCTCGCCGTACTGGATCGTCACCTTCGGGAAGCTGAACCGCTTCCACCTGCGCACTCCCTGCGAGCCGTGGATCGCGACGGGGATCACGGGCACGCCGGTCTCCAGCGCCAGCCGCCCGACGCCGGGGCGGGGCTCGCCGATCCCGCCGCTTCGGGAGCGGCCGCCCTCCGGGTACATCAGCATGCACCCGCCGTGCTCGAGGATCGCGTGCGCGCTGACGAACGTCTCCTCGTCCTTCATCCCGCGGCGGACCGGGAACACGCCGGCGTGGAAGAACACCCACTTGATGAACGGGTTCTTGAACAGCTGGGATTTGGCCATGAACCGCACCTTGCGGCGCAGGTACACGGCGGCGAAGAAGTGGTCCCACTGGCTGAAGTGGTTCGGCGCCAGGATCACGGGGCCGCTGATCGGCACGTTCATCGTCCCGATCGCCGCCGTCCGGTACATCAGCATCGTCGGCGGGGTGAGGATCACCCGCGCGAGGTCGTACACCCAGTCCGCCTGGTGCGTGCGGGCCCGCTCGTGGAACGGCGTGAAGTACTCCGCCGGTCGGGGATCCTTGTAGACCTGGGGCTTGAGGGCGGTCATGTGCAGGCGATTGAAGGAACGAGCCGGCATCGCCGGCTCTCGCACCCCTACCCGGGGCAGGGCGCGTGGTTACGCCGGCGCCACGAACCGTGCCTCGCGGGCGACCGCGGCGAGCCGCTCCGCGTCCGGGTATCCGGGATCGGACAGATCCGCGACGTGGCGCTCGACGTCGTAGGGCACCCGGCGGACCGAGGCGGCGCCGTCCTCCACGACCAGGTAGGCCGCCCGCGGGTCGCCGTCGAACGGCATCCCGACGCTGCCGCTGTTCGCGACCGTGAGCGGATCGTCGACGGCGCGCACGAACGGGACGTGGATGTGGCAGTACACGACCAGATCAGCGCCGAGCCCGCCGTACGCGTCGGCAAGGTCCTCGTCGTCGGCATCGGCCGGTGGCGCCCGCCACAGGTCGCCCGGCGTCGCGTGCAGGAGCGCGATCCGGTCGTCCGCTCGCCACTCGCCGGGCAGGCCGCGCAGCCACTCGATCCGCGCCTCCCCGAGCCGGCCGCGCGTCACCGGCGCGTAGTCCTCGAACAGCAGCTCCAGCATCGGCCCGAGCGCCGGCGTCGCCTCCTGCAGTGGGGCGCGCAGCTCCGGCCGCCACAGGACCTCGTCCGTGTTCCCGACCACCCCAGCCCAGCCCAGCTCGCGAACCAGGTCGACCACCTCCGCCGGCCGCGGCCCCGTCAGCGCCAGGTCGCCGCCATGGACGACGAGGTCGGGCGGATCGCGCTCCAGGTCCGCGACCACCGCCTCCAGCGCGGCGAGGTTGCCGTGCACGTCGGAGACGACCGCCGTCCGGACCGGCGCCGTCACTCGCGCGCCCACCCCTTGGCGCGCTCCACGGCGCGGTGCCACTCGGCGAGCAGCGTGGAGCGCTCGTCCTCCCCCATCCGCGGCTCGTATCGGGCCGCCTCTCGCCACATCTCCGCCACCTCGCCGAGACCCCACACCCCGGTCGCGATCCCGGCCAGGTAGGCGGCGCCGAGCGCGGTCGTCTCGGTGATCTCGGGGACGATCACGGGGACGCCGAGCACGTCGGCCTGGAACTGCATCAGCCACCCGTTCGCGGCGGCGCCGCCGTCCGCCTTCAGGGAGGCGAGCCGCTCGCCGGAGGCCGCCTCCTGGGCGCGGACGGCATCGACCGTCTGGTAGGCGATCGCCTCGAGCGCAGCGCGGGCGATCTGGGCGCGGCCGGTGCCGCGGGTGAGGCCGACGATCGTCCCGCGCGCGTACGGGTCCCAGTGCGGCGATCCCAGCCCGGTCAGCGCGGGCACGAAGTACACGCCGTCGTTCGAGTCGATCGACGCCGCGAGCCGTTCCGTCTCGTCCGCCGCCTCGATGATCCCGAGCCCGTCGCGAAGCCATTGCACCGCGGCCCCGGTGACGAACACCGACGCCTCCAGCGCGTAGTCGGTCTCTCGCTCCAGTCCCCACGCGACCGTGGTGAGCAGGCCGTCGCCCGGGTCGGGCGCCTCGGGCCCCGTGTTGAGGAGGACGAAGCTGCCGGTCCCGTAGGTGTTCTTCGCATCTCCGGCACGGATGCAGGCCTGGCCGAACAGGGCAGCCTGCTGGTCCCCGGCGATCCCGGCGACGCGGACGTCGCCGCCGAGCGCCGCGGTCCGCCCGTACACCTGCGCGGACACGACCGGCCGCGGCAGCCTGGCGGGGTCGACCCCGAGCAGCTCGCACAGGTCCCGGTCCCACCGCAGCTCGCGGATGTCGAACAGCATCGTCCGCGACGCGTTCGAGTAGTCGGTGACGTGCTCGCCGGTGAGCTTGAAGACGAGCCACGAGTCGATCGTCCCGAACACGGCGCCTTCGACGTCGGCGTTCTGGATCAGCCACTCGATCTTCGTCCCCGAGAAGTACGGGTCGATCGTCAGCCCCGTCCGGTCCCGGACGAGCTGCTCGTGGCCGGCCGCCTTGAGCTGATCGCAGCGCGCCGCTGTGCGGCGGTCCTGCCACACGAGCGCCCGGTGAACCGGCTCGCCCGTGTCCGGGTCCCAGGCGACGACGGTCTCGCGCTGGTTCGTGATCCCGATCCCGAGCACGTCGGCGCCGCTCGCCCCGGCTGCCGCGATCGCCTCAGCCGCGACCCGGCGGGTGACGTCCCAGATCTCCGCCGCGTCGTGCTCGACCCAGCCGGGCCGGGGGAAGTGCTGCTCGAACTCGCTGTACGCTCGCCCCCGGATCGCTCCGTCGCGATCGAAGACAAGACAGGTCGTGCCGGTCGTCCCCTGATCTATCGCGAGGATCACCCGCGCGACGCTAACGCATCGCCCCCGCTACGGCTCCGCGTCGAGCCACGCCCGGATCTCGTCGGTGTGCTGGCCGAGCGTCGGCGGGGCGCGGTGCTGACGCGGGCCGCTGAGGTCGAATCGGAGCGGCGGGCCGGGCGTCAGGATCGGGCCGAGCGTGGGGTGATCGGTCTCGAGCGCGAGCCCCTGGGAGCGGACCTGGGGATCGGCATACACCTGGTCGAGCGATTTCACGGCTCCCGCGGGAACCCCGGCCTCGGCGAGCCGCCCCAGCCACGCGGCCGAGGTGTCGGCGCCGAGCCGCGCCGAGATCAGGGCGTCCAGCGCCTCCGAGTTGGCGAGCCGGTCGGCGTTGGTCGCAAATCTGGCGTCCGCGGGGTCGACCCCTACCAGTGCAGCGAACCGCCGCCAGATCGGCTCGTTCCCGACCGCGACCTGGATCGTCCCGTCGCTGCACTCGTAGGGCCGATACGGGGCGATGCTGGGATGGCGGTTTCCCCCGGGCTCCGGGATCTCGCCCCCGATCAGGTAGCGCCCGCCCTGGTAGGAGTGGGTGGCGACGACGCCGGCGAGCAGGGAGGTGCGAACCACCTGCCCCGACCCGCCCCGGTCGCGCTCGCGGAGGGCCGCCAGCACGCCCGACACCCCGAACATCCCGGCGAGCAGGTCGGCGATCGGGACCCCGACCTTGGTTGGCTCTCCGGGCGCGCCGGTGAACCCCATCAGGCCCGCCTCGCCCTGGACGATCTGGTCGTATCCGGCCCGGTTCGCCTCGGGGCCGTCGTGGCCGAAGCCGGTGATGGAGAGCACGACCAGCCGCGGATTCAGCTCCAGCATCCGGTCGTGACCGATCCCGAGCCGGTCGAGCACCCCGACCTTGAAGTTCTCGACGACGACATCGGCGCGGCTCACCAGCCGCTCCAGCACCTCGAGGTCGCGCTCGAGCTTCAGGTCGAGCACGATCGACTCCTTGTTTCGGTTGATGCTGAGGAAGTAGGTGGACTCCCGGGCGCCCGTCGGCCCCGCGAACGGGGGGCCCCAGTGGCGGGTGTCGTCGCCCTCGGGCCGCTCCACCTTGATCACGCGGGCGCCGAGGTCGCCCAGCATCATTGCCGCGAACGGCCCCGTCACCACCCGGGAGAGGTCGACGACGAGCAGGCTGTCGAGCGGCGGGCCGGGCCCGGTCAAGGCTGGTACTCCTCCTCCGGGTCGGGGGGAAGCGGGCGCAGCAGCATGTTCAGCCCGAGCAGGAAGATGAAGGTCGCGAACACGTACCGGAGAGTCTCGGCCGGGAGCGCCAGCGCGGCCAGCGCCCCGCCCACGGCCGCGATCGCGCCGCTCGCCCCGAGCACGGCCGAGGCCCGCAGGTCCCCGAAGCCGTGGCGCCGGGTCGCGATCACCCCGACCGTCGCGGTCGGGACCATGAACGCGAGCGCCGTCGCCTGAGCCTCCTGCTGGGTGAATCCGGCGACCGACACCATCACCGCAACCAGCGTGACGCCGCCGCCGATCCCGAAGAAGGAGGACATCGCCCCGACCACGAAGCCGAGCGCCACGAAGCCGAGTACCTCGATCACGTCACGGCCAGGAAGATCGCGGTGCACACCAGCAGCACGCCGAACGCGCGGCGCGCGACCACATCGTTGACGCCGGACAGCAGCCGCGCCCCGACCGGGGCGCCGAACGCCCCACCGGCGAACAGGGCAGCGGCCGTGCCCAGCCGAACCTCGTCCGAGGTTCCATAGGTGATCGCCGCCGACAGCGCCAGGATCACCACCGCTCCGAGCGAGATCGCATGGGCCTGGCGCTGGCGGATCCCCTCGAACGAGACCATCATCGGGACCATCAGCCCCCCGCCGCCGATCCCGAGCAGGCCGGCGAGGAACCCGCCCGCGATCCCGATCAGGACCAGCGTCATCGGATCGGCGTTCCTTCCGGTGACATCGGCGGGTATTCTGCCGCGCCTAGCGGCATGGCCGAGATCGAGGCGCACATAACCGGGACCGTATGGAAGATCGAGGTCGCGGTCGGGGACGAGGTCTCCGACGGCGACACGGTCGTCATCCTCGAGTCGATGAAGATGGAGATGCCGGTCGAGGCCGAGGACGACGGCAAGGTGACCGAGGTCAAGTGCGAAGAGGGCCAATCCGTGTCGGAGGGCGACGTCCTGGTGGTACTGGAGTAGGTGGCCGCGAGCCCGCTCGAACCGGACGCGAACCGGAGGATTCGAGCGGAGAGGTCGTGACTGAGAGGCTGGCAGGCGGTCGGCTGCTTCTCGACCACCCGGTTGAGGCAGTCGCGCGGCTGACGCTGAGCGATCCGGAGCGGCGCAACCCGCTCGACCACGAGGTGCTCGACGCGCTCGCCGAGGTTCTCCCCGAGCTGGGCGAGGGGATCAAGGTTCGGTGCGTGATCCTGACGGGGGCGGGCGGGACGTTCTCGGCCGGGTACGACATCGCCGACATCCCGGAGCAGTCTTTCGAGCACGACGCCGAGGCGCTCGTCGCGCACCCCGGCCACGCCGCGATGGAGCGGCTCAGCTCGCACCCGAACCCGGTGGTGGCGGCGATCGCCGGGCCGTGCCTGGGCGGGGGGCTGGAGCTGGCGGTGCGGTGCGACGTGCGGATCGCGGCCGAGGGCGCGACGCTCGGGATGCCGGCCGGGAAGCTGGGGCTGGTGTACGGGCACACCGGGCTGGCGCGGTTCATCGACGTGGTCGGCGCAGCGCGCACCCGGGAGCTGTTCCTGGTGGGGCGCGAGATATCGGCGGCGCGGGCGGCCGAGATCGGGCTCGTCAACGAGGTCGTGCCCGACGCCGAGATCGAGCGGACGGCTGTCGGGCTGGCGGCCGAGATCGCCGCCAACGCCCCGCTCGCGACGCGCGGAAACAAGCGCGCGATCGAGACGCTCGCCTCGTTCCCGCGGCTGACCGCCGACCAGGAGCGGGAGCTGGTCGAGCTGCGCCGCGCGTGCTTCGCTTCCGAGGACCTTCGCGAGGGGATCCGCGCCTTCGAGCAGAAGCGCGCACCGCGCTGGAAGGGGCGCTGAGCCGCCGAGGGGAGCCGCCCCCGGACGAGAAGCGGAGGAGGAGGCGCACCGAATCCTGTCCTCTTCGGCTCGCCTCGTTCGTCTCCAGGGCGACAATCCAACGAAGGAGGTAGCGATGAGGTACATGCTGCTGATCCACCAGGGCGACACCCCGACGCCGGGCTCGCCGGAATGGGAGCGGCTCTCCGACCAGGAGCAGAGCGCCGTCGCCGCCGACTACCAGGCGATCAACCAGACGCCGGGCGTCACCCCCGGCGAGTGGATGGAGCCGCCCGAGATGGCGACCACCATCCGGGTCGAGAACGGCCTGCCACTCACGACCGATGGGCCGTTCGTGGCGATCAAGGAAGCGCTCGGCGGCTACCTGTTCCTCGAGGCGGCCGACCTCGACGCCGCGATCGAGCTCGCGGCGAGGATCCCGGCCGCCCGCCTCGGCGGTGCGATCGAGATCCGCCCGCTGAAGGAGGGTTAGCGATCCTCGACCGGGTCTTCCGCGAGGAATGGGGGCGCGTCGTGGCCGCCCTGATCGGCTTCCTCGGCGAGTTCGAGCTCGCCGAGGAAGCCGCGCAGGAGGCATTCGCGATCGCGGCAGAGCGATGGCCCCGGGAAGGGGCTCCCGACAACCCGAGGGCGTGGCTGGTCACCACCGCCCGGAACCGCGCCATCGACAGGATCCGCCGCGACCGCACGCTCGCCGCGAAGGTGCGGGAGCTGGAGTTGCGCGAGGCCGGGGAGGACCCCGTGGATGAGGAGACCGCGATCCCGGACGAGCGGCTCGAGCTCGTGTTCACCTGCTGCCATCCCGCGCTGGCGCTGGAGGCACAGGTGACGCTGACGCTGCGCACGCTCGGCGGCCTCACCACCGAAGAGATCGCGCGCGCCTTCCTGATCGAGGAGGGGGCGATGGCGAAGCGGCTGGTGCGGGCGCGGCGGAAGATCAAGTCGGCAGGGATCCCGTTCCGGGTGCCGCCCCCGCACCTGCTCGCCGACCGGCTCGCCGCGGTGCTCGCGGTCGTCTACCTGATCTACAACGAGGGCTACTCCGGGCGCGGGGAGCTGTCCACGGAGGCGATCCGGCTGGGGCGAGCGCTGGCCGAGCTGTTGCCCGACGAGCCCGAGGTGCACGGCCTGCTCGCTGTGATGGTCGTCAACGACGCCCGCCGCGACGCCCGCTTCGCCGACGGCTACATGGTCCGGCTCGGCGACCAGGACCGGTCGCTGTGGGACCTCGAGCAGATCGCAGCCGGCCGCCGCACGCTCGACCGAGCGCTCGCGCTCGGCGGGCGCGGCCCGTACGTGATCCAGGCCGCGATCGCGGTGCTGCACGCGACCGACCCGCAGGACTGGCCCCAGATCGCCGCCCTGTACGGCGAGCTCGGCCGCCACACGGGCTCTCCCGTGGTGGAGCTGAACCGGGCGGCGGCGATCGCTGAGGCCGGCGAGACGGAGGCAGCGCTGGCGCTGGTCGACCGCCTCGACCTCGACTCGTACCTCTATCTGCACTCGACCCGCGCCGAGCTGCTCCGCCGCCTCGACCGCACGGAGGAGGCCCGCGCGGCGTACGCGCGGGCGCTCGATCTGGTCAGCTCCGAGCCGGAGCGGCGCTTCCTGGAGCGACGGGTTGCGGAGCTTGGCACGATCTGACGATCAGCCGCGCTGTAGAGGAGTCGAACCGCCGCATGCTGCGCGCCCGCGACGCGATGGACCGCGACTACGCGGAGCCGCTCGATGTGCCCGCGCTGGCCCGGATCGCGCACGTCTCGGAGGCGCATTTCATCCGAACATTCAAGGCCACCTTCGGCGAGACCCCGCACCGCTACCTGCAGCGGCGCCGCGTGGAGCGGGCGATGTTCATGCTGCGCGAGACCGATCTCAGCGTCACCGAGATCTGCCTCGCGGTCGGGTTCGCGAGCCTCGGCACGTTCACCCGCACGTTCGGCGAGATCGTCGGCCGTTCTCCGACGGCGTACAGGGCCGGGGCGGCCGACCTGCGCGCGGTCCCGGCGTGCTTCGCGCGGGCGTGGACCAGACCGAGCAGTTTTGGAGAAGCGAGGCGGCGGGCCGTGGGCTAGGTTCGAGCCATGATCACTCACCACACACACTCACAGGTCTACGTGCTTGATCAGGACGAGGCGCTCGACTTCTACGTCGGCAAGCTCGGCCTGGAGGTCCGCACCGACGCCGATCTCGGCTTCATGCGATGGCTCACCGTCGGCGTCCCGGGACAGCCCGACCACGAGCTGCTCCTGGAGCGCCCCGGCCCGCCCGCCCACGACGATGCGACCGCGGAGCAGATCCGCGAGCTCGTCTCCAAGGGGGCGCTGGGGATGGCCGGGATCTTCACCGTCGACGACGTCCACAGTGCGTATGCGGAGCTGAAGGCGAACGGCGTCGAGTTCACCGAGGAGCCGACGGAGCGGTTCTACGGCACCGACTGCGGGCTGCGCGACCCGTTCGGCAACCCGCTCCGGATCGGGACGCCGAAGCAGGGACCGATCGAGTTCCCGGCCCCGGGAGAGCTCACCCCCGACACCGCCTGAGCCGCGGCTAGTGCTGCGTCGGCCGGTCGGCGAGCAGATCTAGGGCGTGCCGGAGCGCGCCGGCGATCGCCTCGCCGGCCTGGTCGATGCTCGCCGGGTTGCCCGGCAGGTTGATGATCAGCGTCGACCCCCGGATCCCGGCGGTGGCGCGGCTCAGCATCCAGTGCTCGGTGTGCTCGCGCGAGGCGAGCCGGATCGCCTCCGGGATCCCGGGTATCCACCGGTCGGTGATGTTCGCGGTCGCCTCCGGCGTGACGTCGGAGGGGCTGAACCCGGTCCCGCCGCTGGTCAGAACGAGGTCGCAGCGCTGATCGTCGGCGAGGAAGCGCAGCGTGCGCTCGATCAGGACGCGGTCGTCGGGGATCAGCTCCTCGGCGACCACGTCGGCCTCGATCCGCTCTGCCAGCGCCCGCAGGCGGGGGCTGGCAGTGTCCTCGCCCTCGCCGCGCGCCTTCGAGGTCGAGATCGTGACGATCGCCGCACGACCCAGCATCACGCGTCCCTCGTCCACTCGCCGCTGCGCCCGCCGCTCTTCGCGACCAGCTCGACCCGCTCGATAGTGACGCCGCGCTCGATTCCCTTCACCATGTCGTACACGGTAAGGGCAGCGGCCGCGCAGGCGGTCATCGCCTCCATCTCGACCCCGGTGCGGGCGGTGACGCTGGCCTCCGCGGTGAGCACGACCACGCCCCGATCGGGGTCCACCTCCGCCTCGACATCGACCCGGTCGAGCGGCAGCGGGTGGGCGAGCGGGATCAGCTCCGCGGTCCGCTTCGCCGCCTGGATCCCGGCCAGTCGCGCGGTCCCCAGCACGTCCCCCTTCGGCGCGTCGCCGGCCGCGACGGCGGCCGCCGTCTCGGGACTAATCCGCACGGTCGCCTCCGCCCGGGCGGTCCGCCGCGTCTCCGGCTTGTCGCCGACGTCGACCATCCGGGCGTTCCCCGACTCGTCCAGGTGGGTGAGCTCGCTCACGGCAGCGACCCCTCCACCCAGCGTCGCGCCTCGCCTCCGCCGGTGTCCTCGACCTCCTGCTTCCAGATCGGGGCCTCCGCCTTGATCCGGTCGATCGCCTCGCGGGCGCCGGCGAACGCCTCCTCCCGGTGGGCCGCCGCGACCGCGACGATCACGCTCGGTTCCCCGAGCGGAACGGTCCCGACCCGGTGCTCGGCTGCCGCCGCCTCGAGCCCGTGGTCGGAGACACACGCCTCCAGGATCTCCCGGATCCGCGTCTCGGCCATCTCGGCGTACGCCTCGTACTCCAGCCTGTCGACGTCGCGCGTCGTGCCCTGGAAGGTGACGATCGCCCCGGCGCCGGGCCGGCCGACCCTGCCGGTCACGTCCGGCAGCGACAGCGCATCGCCGGTGACCCGGGCGTGGACCTGGGCCGCTCCGCCGCTGACGGGCGGGATCAGCGCGATCTCGTCGCCGCCTGCCAGCCGAGTGTCGTTGTCGACGTACTCGCGGTTGACCGCGGCACGCAGCGGCATCCGCTCCAGCACCGGGCCGATCCCATCCTCGACCCGCAGCACCGCGAGCGCGTCCTCGACCGTGGCGCCGTCCGCCAGCTCCAGCTCCAGCGAGTCGCGCCCGGCGCGCTCGCGCAGGATCGCGAACAGGCGCACGGTGACGGTCATGGGGGTCATCGTAGTGGTGCCTGCTCTAGCCCCGCTCCAGCAGCTCCAGCGCCACCCGCTCGCCGGCGCGAACGCCCTCGCTGTCGGTCGGGATGATCGCGAGCGCATCCGCGCCGAGCATCGAGGTGAGCACGTGCGAGCCCTGCGCGCCGGTGGTGAGCGCGTGCCACCCGTCATCGCGCGCCTGGAGGCTGACGCGCACCGCGTGCCCCCGGCCGGGCGGCTTCGGGTAGTCCTGGTCGAGGATCGCCGTGGCACGGCGGATCGCCGGGTCCCGGCCCTGGAGCTCGTCTATCGCCGGCCGCGCGAACAGGATGAAGGTGACGATCGCCGACACCGGGTTCCCCGGGAGCCCGAACACCAGCGCCCCGCCGGGACGGGTTCCGAAGTACGTCGGCTTTCCCGGCCGCAGCGCCACCCCCCAGAACACCTGCTCGACGCCGAGCCCGGCGAGCGCGTCGCGGACGTAGTCGTGCTCGCCGACGGAGACGCCGCCCGACAGCACGACGAGGTCGTGCTCCAAGCCCCGCTCGATCGCGGCGCGGGTCGCCTCCGCGTCGTCGGCGACCATCTCCACCCCCGCCACCTCCGCTCCCGCCCGTTCGACCAGCGCCGGCACGGAGTAGGTGTTCGAGTTCCGGATCCCGCCCGGGGGGAGCGGCTCGCCCGGCTCGTAAAGCTCGTCGCCCGTGGTCAGCACGAACGCGCGCGGCCGGCGCGCGCAGGGCGCGGCGGTGCGGCCGACGGATGCGAGCACGCCGACCTCGGCGGGGCCGATCGTGACGCCGGGCTCGAGCACCCGCGCGCCCGCGCCGATGTCCTCCCCCGCGCGTCGCACGTTCCGGCCCGCCTCGACCGCCACCTCGACCTCCACGCGGCCGTCCTCCGCGCTCGTGTCCTCGACCCGGACGACCGCGTCGGCCCCGTCGGGGATCATCGCGCCGGTCGAGATCGCGACGGCCTCGCCCGCCCCCATCGCACGGCCGGCGGGGGTGCCGGCGCGGGACTCGTCGACCACACCCAGGCTCGCCGGAGAGTCGGCGGTGGCGCCGGCGGTGTCGGCGGCGCGCACGGCGTACCCGTCCATCGCGGAGTTGTCGAATCCCGGAACGGGATCGGTCGCCGACACCTCCGCAGCGAGCACCCGGCCGAGCGCCTCGCGCAGCGGCACATCCTCGGCCGCGAGCGGCACGACCCGCTCCAGCACCAGCCGCCTCGCCTGCTCGATCTCGATCAGCTCGCCGGGCACGGTCCAGCCGAGGGTAGCTCGCCGCACTGCGCGGCGGGTCGCGGGCGCAATCTCGGCGCTACCGCTTCAGCACGAGGCGGTCGTCGTCGACGCTGACGACGGTCCCCCCGGCCACGGGAGCGCCCTCCCCTTCGATCACAAGCCGGTTGTCCGCCAGTTGCCACCGACCCTCTCCCGACGCCGGGGCATCGGTCGGCCCCGGAAGCGTTCCGGCATACGTGCCGTCGGCACGCAGGTCCAGCGCCGCGCGTCCGCGCGACGGCGGGAAGTCGAACCGATCCGTGCGAAACACGATCTCGTCGCCTCGATCCTCCTCATGGGAGTGCACCCAGCGACGGGCGAGGGCGGCGCGCTCGATCATCCGCCCGCGGCTACAGCCCGGCGACCTTGCTCCGCGGTCCCTGCAGGGCGGCGTTCATCCGCGCCACCTGCCCGTCCGTGAACATGACCATCGCCGCGTCGTCGACGTAGTCCATGTAGTTCATGAACATGTCGCCGCTCGGTCCGTTGTTGCAGCTGATGCTCGGGAACGTCGGCTTTCCGTAGTTCGGCCCGGCGGCGTTGGGCGTGTCGGCGACGTGGTCGGAGCCCCCGCAGCCCATCGTGTCGGCCCAGATGTGCCGCAGGTTGAGCCAGTGACCGATCTCGTGAGTCGCCGTTCGTCCCTTGTCGAACGGCGACCGGGCCGCGCCCTGAGTCCCGAACGCCGAGTACAGGATCACGACGCCATCGGTCCGGGCCGGCCCGCCCGGGAACTGCGCGTAGCCGAGCAGCCCGTCGGCGAGATTGCACACCCAGATGTTCAGGTACCGGTCGGTGGGCCACGCGGGCGCGCCGCCGGTCGACCTCTTCTTCACCGGGTCACCGACCGCCGAAAACGCGTCGCGATTCGTCTCGGTCCTGGTGATCCCGCTCGTCGGCTTGCCCTTCGGATCCTTCCTGGCGAGTGCGAACTGGACCTTCGAGTCTCCGATCAGCCCCGTCCACACGCCCGGAACCTCGCCGACGTCCGGGTTGGTGCCCCGGAAGTCGCGGTTCAGGACCTTGATCTGACTGTTGATCTGGCTCTTCGCGATGTTCTGGACGCCGCGCTTGTGGACCACATGCACGACGACCGGAATCTTGATCAGCCGCCGCACCGCCTTCTGCACGGAACCGGTGGCGATGCTGCGGAGCGTCGTCTCGTTGATCCGCTCCTGATTTGCGCGGTACGACGGGTAGGCCTCCGCAAGCTGCTCGTAGACCTGCATTGCTCCGCACGCGCGCCGCGGTGTGGGGCTCATGGCTCACCTCCGAATCGAGTGGCGCTGATCCCCGCCGGAATCAGTTAAGCCGATCGGCCGGGGGCAGTCAAGTGGGAGACTCCGTGCGTGGGCGATCGGGCGGTCGTGGGCGCGGTGCTGGCGGGCGGACGCAGCACGCGGATGGGTACGCCGAAGCCGCTGGTCGAGCTGGCCGGGCAGCCGTTGATCTCGTATCCCCTTGCCGCGGTCGGCGAGGCCGGGCTGGAGCCGATCGTGGTCGCGAAGCCGGACTCGCCGCTGCCGCCGCTCGATTGCCGGATCGTTCTCGAGCCTGCCGAGCCCAATCATCCGCTGTGCGGGATCGTGGCGGCGCTGGAGGCGGCCGACGGACCCGTGGTCGCGCTCGGGTGCGACATGCCGCTCGTCGCGCCCGCCCTGATCGAATCGCTGGCGGGGATCGAGGCGGCGGCGGCGGTGCCCGAGCTGGCGGGCCGGCTGCAGCCGCTGCTGGCGCGCTACGAACCGCGCGCCGAGCCGTCGCTGCGGGCGGCGCTCGAGCGCGGCGACTCGACCACGGCCGCCGTCGCGGCCCTCCACCCGCGGGTGCTGAGCCCCGCAGACCTGACCCGGTTCGGGGACCCGGACACGATCGCCTTCAACGTGAACACCCCCGAGGACGTCGAGCGCGCAGCGGCGCTGCTCGGGTCGGACCGCTGAGGGCGCGTCCCCGATCCTCACTCGTATGGCGCCTACCGGCGGCGGCCGGACGTCAGAGGTCCAGGCGCGCGAACGAGACGCTCGCGACCGCCAGCACGGCGGCGAGGTAGGCGGCCGACCACGTCACCAGGTCGAGGCCGGCTCCCTGCGGGCCGCCGAAGGGACCGAGTCAGCTTCGCGCCCCGGCCCAGCCCGAGCTTCACGCGCAGCTTCCCGCCCCGCGCCACGGCGTGATCGTGGGGGGCGATCAGGCGCAGCCGCGGGTGATCGCCGGCCGCCTCGGCGGCGCCGCGGACGGCGGCCCGGCGCCGGGAACTCGGTCTACCGACGCGTCATTGGGATGCGCCGCCCCGCGGCCAAGCCCATCACACCGCATCGGGCCGGCGCACCTCCACCTCGACCCCGTGAACGGACGTGCTCTCGCCCATGTCGGCCTTCACCCCCGGGTTCAGGGCGTTCACGTTGAGGCCGGCCGGCTCCCGCCTCGGCCACCGTCCCTTGGGACAGAGGGCGACGCCGCGCGGCACCGTCTCGGCGACGCCGACGGCCAGCCGCAGGCGGCCGCTCTCGTTCTCGAGCACCACCTCGTCGCCCTCGCCCAGTCCCCGCGCCGCGGCGTCGACCGGGTTCAGGGTGACGGTTGCCTCGCCGAGACGCCGCGTGATCTTCTCGTCGTTGGCGAAGGTGTCGTTCAGCGTCCACGGCGAGGCCGGCGAGAGCAGGCGAAGCCGATCGCCCCCGGGAGGGGCGTCGGCGTGCGGCTGCGGAACCCGGGGCTGGCCCGCGCTCTCTGCCCGGTCCGATGCGAGCTCGATCCTGCCGCTCGGCGTCGGAAACCGTCGGTCGGCGAACTGGACGACGGGCTGCGGCGAGATCGGCACGGTGCCCTTGGCGGCCAGCGAGTCGAAGTCCTCCCCCAGTCCCGTCTGTCGCAGCACGGTCGAGATGATCTCGTCATCGCTCTCGAACAGCTCCGGGTCGTCGAGGCCCATGCTCGCCGCCAGCCGCCGGAAGATCTCCTGGTTGGGGAGGGAATCGCCGATCGGCGGGATCGCCCCGACCTGAGCGGACAGCGAGAGGTCGAAGTAGGAGGCGACCAGGTCGTCGAACTCGAGGAAGCTCGCCGCGGGCAGCACGAAGTCGGCGAAGTCGGTCGTGTCCGTCTCGAACAGGTCGATCGCCACCGTGAAGAGGTCGTCGCGCTCGAGGACGCGACGGAGGCGGGACTGCTCGGGGTTGGAGGCCGCGATGTTGATGTTCCAGCACACCAGCGCCCGGGCGCGCTCGCGGTCCTCGAGCCGCGCGGCGAGGTCCATGTGGCTGACCGAGCTCGCGGGCCGCGTTCGGAGATGCTCCGCGGATAGGTAGTCCTCGTCGATCCCGCGCTGGCCGAGCCCGTTCAGGTACAGGAAGCCCGAGCCGGGCCGGCCGATGTTGCCGGTGACGGCGGGCAGCAGCGCGGCGCTCCGCATCGCGTTGCCTCCTCGCGCTTGGCGCTGGAAGCCCTGACCGAGCCACAGCAGCGACGGCCCGTCGGCGTACGCGCGCCCGGCCTCCTCGATCAGCCCCGCCGGGACGCCGGTCCTCTCCTCCGCCCACCGGGGGGTGCACATCTCGATCGTCGGCTCGAGCTCCTCGAAGCCGACGGTGTGGGCGCCGACGAACTCCCGATCGACCAGCCGATCGCGGTGCAGGACGTTGAGCAGCCCGAACGCCAGCGCCGCATCGCTGCCGGGGAAGGGCTGCAGGTGGAGGTCGGCGGCCTCGGCGGTCGGGGTCCGAACGGGGTCGACGACGACGATCAGCGCGTCGCTCTCCGGCAGCCACTGCTCATGCGCGTGCGGGGCGGAGGCCGACGGGTTCGCGCCCCACACCACGATGCAAGAGGAGTCCGCGGCCGTGCGCGGGTCGAACCCGACCTGGGAGGTGCCGTACAGGTAGTCGAGCGCGACGTGGCCCGCGTTGTTGCAGATCGTGTCCGGCTCGACCTCGGTCGCCCCGAGCCGATTGAAGAGCCGGATCCCGAAGTGGTAGCCGATCACCGAGAAGGTGCCCGTGTAGTGGGCGTTCAGGATCGCCTCGGGTCCAGGCGACTCCACGATCCGGTTGAGCCGCTCGCCGATCTCGGCCAGGGCCTGATCCCAGGAGGCCGGTTCGAACCGGCCCGCGCCCTTCGGACCCGTCCGCCGCAGGGGTGAGGCCAGCCGCAGCTCCGGGTCGAGGAAGGCCCCGTTGTAGCCCACCGTGCACTTGCGGCACAGCTTTCCGCGGCTCACCGGATGATCCGGGTCTCCCCGGACCTGAGTCGCGCCACCCTCACGGGTGGTGACGAGGACGCCGCAGGCGTCGTAGCAGTCCCGCGGGCAGGTCGTCCGGATCGAGTTGCGCTTCGCGGTCGCCGCGCTCCCCACCTCTCGAACATACAGCCTCCGACCGCACTGCTGACATCCTGCCCTGCATGAGCGCTCGAGCGTGGGCGGCGTTCGGAGCCGTTTCGGTCCTGTGGGGGATCCCGTACCTGTTCATCAAGATCGCAGTCGACGACGGCGTTCCGCCCGGCTGGGTGGCCTGGGTGCGCGTCGTGCTCGGTGCCGCCGTCCTGCTCGCACTCGCCTCGCGTGCGGGTCTTGTGTCCTCGCTGCGCGGCCGCTGGGGCTGGCTCGCGGTGTTCGCAATAGTCGAGATCACGCTGCCCTTCCCGCTGATCGCCGCGGGTGAGCAGCACGTCGCCTCCTCGCTCGCCGCGATCCTGATCGCCGCGGCGCCGCTGTTCGTCGCGCTGATCGCGCTGCGTTTCGACGCGACCGAGCGCGTCGCGGGTCGGAGGCTTGCGGGGCTCGTGATCGGGCTCGCGGGTGTGGTCGCTCTGGTCGGGATCGACGTCGCCGGCGACACCGATGAGCTCGTCGGAGCGATCGCAATCCTGATCGCCGCGCTTTGCTATGCGATCGGCCCGCTGGTCCTGAAGCGCCACCTGTCGGACCTGGATCCTCGCGCGTCGATGGCGGCGGCGCTCGGGATCGCCGCGATCGCGCTCACACCGGTCGCGGCGCTCGACCCGCCCTCGGCCGTGCCATCGGCCTCCGCCGTGACGGCGCTCGTCGTGCTCGGCATCCTCTGCACCGCGGCGGCCTTCGCGATCTACGCCGCGCTCGTCGCCGAGGTCGGCGCCGGGCGAGCGCTGGTGATCACCTATGTCGCCCCGGTGGTGGCCGTCGCGCTCGGCGTCGCGGTCCTCGGTGAGCGACCCGGAGCCGGGGCGATCGCGGGGCTGCTGCTGATCCTCGCGGGGTCGTGGCTGGCCACGGGTGGGCGCCTGCGGCCTGGCCGGGCGGTGGGGGTGCCGTCGTCGATCGAGGTCCCGCCCGGACTGCCGGAGCGCTGAGAATGGCTTCGATGGGATCGCTGACAGTCGCCGCGTGCACCGTCGTGGCGCGCGAGGTCGACGGATTCGAGCAGTTCGCGGACCACATGCGCTCGGTGCTTGACCGCGCGTCGGGTGCCGACCTCGTCGTCCTGCCCGAGCTGGTCACGCTGGAGCTGGCTGGGGCCGGCCGGGGCGCTGCCGGCGGCGCGGCCGGCAACCGCCCGGCGGGGCTCACCGACGCCTACCGGGACCTGTTTCGCACCGAGGCCGCGAGGCGGGAGCAGTGCATCGTGGCTGGATCGCACCTTGTCGTCGAGGGCGGCCGCCGTCTCAACGTGTCCCACACGTTCACGGCCGGAGGGGATCTTCACGCGCACGCGAAGACCCACGTCGTGGCGGACGAGCTTGCGGACGGCGTCGAGGAGGGCGACACGATGACGGCCGTCGAGCTTCCGATCGCAACCGTCGGCGTGCTGGTCTGCTACGAGGCCGAGTTTCCGGAGTGCTCCCATGCGCTGGTCCATCAGGGTGCGGAGGTCCTTCTGTGTCCCTCGTTCACCGAGACCGAGCACGGCTTCTGGCGCGTGCGCCACTGCCTGCACGCGAGATGCGTGGAGCACCAGGTCTTCGCGGTCCACGCCGGGCTCGCGGGCGTGGCGCCCGCGCTGCCGAACGGAGGGTTTGCGCGAAGCTCCGTGATCGGGCCGTCCGACTCGTCCTGGGCCCCGAACGGGGTCATCGCCGAGACCGAGGCGAACGTCGAGCAGGTCGCGATCGCAGAGCTCGACCTCGAGTCGCTACACCGCAGCCGCCGTGACTGCCCGGCGCCTACGCACCGCGACCGCGGGCGCAAGGCGGACCTGCACGAGACGTGGCGCTCGCACCCGGGCCGGCGATGACGTCCGCCTAGGCGACTACCGGCTCGCGACCGGCGCCGGCGCCGACCGGTGCCGACGCGCCGGTGCGCTCGACAGCGACCGCGACCACCTTGTACTCGGGGCACGACGTGTTCACGTCGGACGCCTGCCCGACGAGCAGGTTCGTGCGCACGTCCGGGAAGTGGAAGGCGGTGAACACGTGCCCGGGCTCGATCCGCTCGGTGATCTGCACCGGCAGCTCCACGCGGCCGCGGCGGCTGCGCAGGGCGACCACCTCGCCATCGCGCACATCGAGCTCGGCCGCGTCGTCGGGATGCACCTCGAGCCAATCGTGCGGCATCAGATCGAGGTTGCCCGTACGGCGGGTCATCGTGCCGGCGTTGTAGTGCTCGAGCCGCCGCCCCGTCACGAGGATCAGCGGGAACTCGTCGTCGGCCTCGTCTCCAGGCGGCTTGTAGGGCAGGGCGGCGAATCGGCCCTTGCCGCCTGGGAGCTCGAACCGATCCTCGTACAGGATCGGCGAGTCGGTGCCGTCGGCGGCGACCGGCCACTGCAGCCCGCCGCGGCCGATGTTCTCGTGCCGCAGCCCCGCGTACCGCGGGGTCAGGTCCGCGATCTCGTCCATCACGTCGGCGGGCGTCTCGTAGCCCATCTCATGGCCGAGCGCGCTCGACACCCGGCACAGGATCTCGAAGTCGGTGAGCGCCGAGCCGGGCGGGTCCGCGGCGGCGGAGACCATCTGCACGCGCCGCTCCGCGTTCGTGAACGTGCCGCTCTTCTCCAGGAACGAGGACGCGGGCAGGATCACGTCCGCGTACTTGGTCGTCTCGTTCTCGAAGATGTCCTGGCAGACCAGGAACTCGAGCGACTCGAGCGCGTGCTGGACGTGCTCCGTGTCGGGATCGGTCTGGGCGACGTCCTCGCCGAAGATGTACATCGCCTTCAGCTCGCCGGCGACGGCGGCGTCGAACATCTCCGGGATCTTCATCCCCTTCTCCCGCTTCATCTGGACGCCCCAGCGGCGCTCGAAGCTCGAGGTGACCTCGTCGTCGGTTACCGGCCGGTAGTCGGTGAAGGTGTCGGGGAGAGCGCCCATGTCGGAGGAGCCCTGCACGTTGTTCTGGCCGCGCAGCGGCAGCAGCGCGGCGCCGGGCCGGCCCACCTTGCCGGTCATCAGCGCCATGTTGCAGAGCAGCTGCACGACCTCGGAGCCGTAGCTGTGCTCGGTGACGCCGAGCCCCCACAGGATGCACGCGCGATCGGTCTCGCCGTACAGGTGCGCGGCGCGCTCCACGTCGGCGGCGGGCACGCCGGTGATCTCCTCGACGGCCTCCGGCGTGTACGCGTCGACCAGCTCCGCGGTCGCCTCGAACCCCTCGGTGCGGGCCTCGATGAACTCCTCGTCGAGCATCCCGTCGCGGATCAGGACGTGCCCGAGCCCGTTCGCGAGCGCGGCGTTCGTCCCGGGCCGGTTGGCGAGGTGGAGGACGCCGTAGTCGGCGAGCTCGATCCGGCGCGGGTCGGCCGTGATCAGCTTCAGGCCCCGGAGCGCCGCCTGCTTTATCCGCGCGCCGACGACCGGGTGACCCTGGGTCGGGTTGACGCCGATCAGCAGCGCCACCTCGGCGGCCTCGATGTCGTCGAAGGAGCCGGTCGCGCCGGACAGCCCGAACGACTTGCGGAGCGCGAACGAGGTCGGCGAGTGGCACACGCGGGAGCAGTTGTCGATGTTGTGGGTGCCGATCGCGGCGCGCATCATGCGCTGCATCGCGTAGCAGTCCTCGTTGGTGGCGCGGGAGGAGGCGAGACCGGCGATCGCGTCGGGCCCGTGCTCGGCCTTGATCTGCCCGAGCGCCTCGGCGATCCGGGCGAGCGCCTCGTCCCAGGAGGCGAGCCGGAAGCTGCCCGACTCGCGGACGAGCGGGGCGGTGAGCCGGTCGCGGGAGCGCGCGAACTGATGCGCGAAGCGGCCCTTCAGGCAGGTGTGGCCCCTGTTCGCGGGCCCGTCCATCGACGGGCTGATCGAGACGACGTGCCCGTCCGCCCGGTGCGCCTCCAGCCGGCAGCCGACGCCGCAGTACCCGCAGGTCGTGCTCGTGGTCTTCTCGAAACGGTCGCTCATGCCACTCCTTCTTCTCCCGCACCTGATTGTGCCACTTCCAGCAGCGTGTGCTCCGTGATCGCGTCGGTGGGGCAGGTGTCCGCGCACGCGCCGCACGACACGCACGTCGACTCGGCGAACCCGGAGTCCAGGCCCGCGGTGATGTTCGCCTCGAAGCCGCGCCCGGTCGCGGTCAGCGCGAACGCGCCCTGCACCTCGTCGCAGGCGCGAATGCATCGCCCGCACGAGATGCACAGCTCGTGCTCGATCACCAGATAGGGGTGGCGCTCGTCGAGGGCGCCCTCGTGCCGCTCGCCCTGCCACCGAGGCTCGCCGATCTCGAAGAACCGTGCGACCTCGGCGAGCTCGGTGTGCTCGGCGGGAGGCTTCGGGAGCTCGGAGACGACCAGCTCGACCGTCGCCCCCGCGATCCGGCGGGCGGTCTCGTCGGTGGTGTCGATCGCCATGTCCTCGGCGCAGGGCGTGGTGCATGAGGCGATCGGCGCGGCGGAGCCCTCGACGCCGACCATGCACACGCGACACGCGCCGAACGGCGCCAGCCGGTCGTCGAAGCACAGGGTCGGGACGTAGCTGCCGGCCTTCCGGGCCGCCTCCAGCACCGTCGTCCCCGGCTCCACCTCGACCTCGGTCCCGTCGACGGTCACCTTCACGCCGCGCTCACCCCCAGCTCGTCCGGGAAGTGCGCGATCAGGCTCCGGATCGGCGCCGGCATCCCGCCGCCGTGCGCGCACAGCGAGCCGAGCTCGAGCGTCTCCAGCAGGCTCTCTAGGTTGGCCCGGTCGATCTCCCCGGGCCGCTCAACCATCTCCAGGCCCCGCTGCAGCCCGATCCGGCACGGGAAGCATTTCCCGCAGCTCTCGTGCGCGCCGAACGCGAGCAGGTGGCGGGCGAGCGCCCGCACGTCGGTGCGGTCGTCGAAGGCGAGGATCGAGCCGTGGCCGACCATGCAGCCGTGCTCGGCGAGGTCGTCGAAGTCGAACCGGACGTCGAGCATGGTCCCGGGCAGGATCCCCCCCAGCGGGCCGCCGATCTGGAGCGCCTTGATCTCGCGATCATCGACCAGCCCGCCACCGACCTCGTTGCAGATCTCCTCGATCGGAGTCCCGAACCGGACCTCGTGCACGCCGGGTTTGCGAAACCGCTCGTTCAGGCAGATCAGCTTCGTCCCGGAGGTGCCCTGGGGGCTGAGTGCGTCGTATGCGGCGGCGCCGTGCCGGGCGATGTAGGGGACGTTGCAGAGGGTCTCGACGTTGTTCACAACCGTCGGCTTTCCGTGCCAGCCGCGCTCTGCCGGGAACGGCGGCCGCGCGGTGACGGTCCCGCGGAAGCCCATCAGCGAGTTGAGCAGCGCGGTCTCCTCCCCGACCACGTAGGAGCCCGCCCCCTCTGCGACCTCGATGTCGAAGCTGAACCCGCTGCCGTGGATGTCGGCGCCGAGGTGGCCGTCGCTGCGGGCCGCCTCGACCGCCTCGCGCAGGATCGGCATCGAGCGCGGGTACTCCGAGCGCACGAACACGAACCCGCGGGCGGCGCCGACCGCGTATCCGGCGAGCGCCATCCCCTCGATCAGGAGCTCGGGGCGCTGCTCCATCAGGTACTTGTCGATGTAGGAGCCCGGGTCGCCCTCGTCGCCGTTGACGACGATCGCCTTGTCGGCGTCGGCGGCGTTGCGGGCGAACCCCCACTTCAGCCCCGCCGGGAACCCGGCGCCGCCGCGGCCGCGCAGGTTGGCCTCCTTGACCTCGGCGAGCAGCGCCTCCGGGTCTCCCCTGCCGAGCGCCTGGGTGAGTCCCTCGTACGAGCCCTGCGCGATCAGCACGGGCTCGTCGAGCATGCTGCCCGCCTCCGGCTCGGCCGCCTCGTCGTAGCTGCCGACGATCGCGCGCTCGACCGAGCCATGGCCGGCGTCGACCACGGCCTCGTCGCGAACGGCGTAGCCGGTGTGGCAGAACCCAAGGCACACGGTCTGACCGAGCGAGACCTCACCGTCCTCGGAGCGCTGCCCCAGCTCGAGCCCGAGCCGGGAGCGGGCCTCGTCGACGTGCGCGCCGAAGTCCGCAGCCCAGCACGCCGTTCCCGTGCACACGGAGATGTGCCGCTTCCCCCGGGGCTGGAGCAGGTCGTCGTAGAAGCTGGAGACGCCGTACACCGCTGCTTCCGGGAGGCCGGAGATCTCCGCCGCCCGGCGGCGGTCCTCGTCCGTCACCTCCCCGTGGTCCTCGACGGCCTGCTTCAGCACGTCGAGCGCAGTCGCGGGAGCCTCGCTCTCCTCCCGGGTCAGGATCTCCGTCAGGTTCCGCGACAACTCACGATCACTGTAGCGACGGCGCCGCGCCGGAGGCGTCACTCTATGAATGGTGTCGGGGAAGGCAATACCGGACCGCCACGGCGCGCCAGACGACCCCAGGATGCTGGCCGCGATCGAGCACGACGGCGTTGCCGACCAGGTCGCCGTCGAGGAGCCGCTCGAGATCCGCGTCGGGGGGAGCCGCTCGCGGTGACGATGCGCACCCCCGGCGCGGACGAGGAGCTGGCGCTCGGGTTCCTGTTCGGCGAGGGGCTGATCGACGGCCGGCGCGAGGCGGGTCCGCCCCCGGACCTCGCCGCGAACGCGATCGAGGTGGCGGGCCCGCTCGCGAGGGGGCTCGGCGCCGAGCGGCGCTTCTACACGACGTCGTCGTGCGGGGTGTGCGGGAAGGGCGCCCTGGAGGAGGTTGCAGTGCACTCGGAGCCGCTGCCGGACGGTCCGGTGGTGGAGCGGGAGCTGCTCGCCGCGCTGCCCGACCGCCTCCGCCAGCCCGCGTTCGAGCGCACCGGGGGCCTGCACGCGACCGGGTTGTTCGACCCCGGCGGCGAGCTGGTGCTGGCGCGCGAGGACGTCGGCCGCCACAACGCGATGGACAAGGTGATCGGTCGCGCTCTCCTCGATGAACTCATTCCGCTGCACGGCCGGATCCTGTGCGTGAGCGGCCGGCTCGCTTTCGAACTCGTCCAGAAGGCGGCGGTCGCAGGCGCGCCGATCCTGGTCGGGGTCGGCGCCCCCACCTCACTCGCGGTCGAGCTCGCCGCCGACCGCGGGATCACCCTGTGCGGGTTCGCGCGCCGGGGGCAGGTGAACGTGTACACGCGGCCGGAGCGGGTGTCCGGGTGACGGCGGTCGGCAAGGCGGAGGTCGGGCGCCGGTTTCTGGTCGCCCCGAACTCGGGCGACAGGTCCGGTCGGGACTCCGTCTGCGACCCCGAGATCGAGTGGACGCCTCCCGTGGAGTGGCCCGAAGCAGGGACCATCCACGGCGCCGATGCGGTGTGGGACTTCTTCGTCGAGCTGAACGAGCCGTGGGAGCAGGGCGACTACGACATGGAGGTTCTGGATCTCGACAGCGACACGCTCGTAGTCCGGGTGACGCGGGAGATGCGAGGCAAGGCGAGTGGCGTGATCGCCGAGTTCGACTACTGGACGGTCGCCGGCTTCCGCGACGGCCGGATCCACCGTGTCCAGTGGTTCTCCGAGCGCGCCGATGCGCTCGAGGCGGCGGGCGTCGCCGGCGGCCGGTCGGGAGCGCTCTAGCCGACCGGCGCGGGCGCCGGCTGCTTGCGGGCGCGCGCGGCGCCGTTCCCCGACCCGCGCACCGGCTCGATCCGGATCGGGATCCCGTTCAGGTGCGACATCCCGGCGAGCTTCTCGAGGTCCTCGGGCTCGGACGAGGACAGCGCGTTCACGTTCGCGCCGCCGGCCGCGCGTGCGACGCTCCAGCCGCCCCTCTGGTGGCCCCAGCCGTGCGGGACGGCGACGGTGCCGGCGACGATCTCGTCGGTCAGCTTCGCCGGGATCTCGATCGTCCCGTGGGCGGAGGTGATCCGGATCGGCTCGCCCTCCTCGATCCCGTGGCGGTCGGCGTCCACCGGGTTCACCCGGGCCAGGTGCTCGCGGCCGCCGCGCATAAGCAGCGCCGCGTTGTGCATCCACGAGTTGTGCGAGCGGAGCTCCCGCAGCCCGATCAGCCTCATCGGGAACTCCGGGTCGTGGCCGTTGCGGGCGGCGAGCCGCTCCGCGTCGGCGATCAGCTCCGGGGCATCGAGGCGGACGCGCCTGTCGGGGTGGCGCACCTTCCCCTCCAGCACCCCGGCCTCCAGGAACTCGGCCAGCACGATCCCGCTCGGCTTCTCGCGCAGCTTCCTCAGACTGAGCCCACCGCGCCGGAGCCCGAACCAGTCGCCCTTCGGGCCGGTCCGCAGCAGCAGGTCGAGCAGCCGCTGCGGCGACAGCTTGATCCCGACTCGGCCGAGCAGCCGCGCGACCGGCGCGCTCGACGGGACGACCCCGATCCGGTTCGCGATGGCGTCGATGATCTCCCACTCCTGGCGCGCCTCGCCGGCGGGCTCGACGACCGGCTCGGTCCACTGCACGAACGGGGTCGTGTACAGAGGCAGGAAGGGGAGCGGGAAGTCCTCGCGCTCCAGGAACGTCGTCGCCGGCAGGATGAAGTGGGCGTCCCGGTTCGTCTCGGTCCGGTAGAAGTCGATCGAGACCAGCAGGTCGAGCTCCCGGATCGCCTCCGACAGCTCGTCGCCGTTCGGGACCGACAGCACCGGGTTGCCGGCGGAGATCAGCATCGCCCGGATCTGGCCCTCGCCGGGCGTGGTGATCTCCTTCGCCATCAGGGCCGCGGGGAGCGCTCCGAGCACCTCGGGGAAGCCGCCGATCCGAGAGCGGACCTTGCCGTACGCCCCGACGCCGAGCCGCTCCACGACCTCGTCGAACTTGATCGGCGGATTGCCGAACATCGCCCCGCCCTCGCGGTCGAGGTTGCCGGTGACGAGGTTGAGCGCGTCGAGCAGGAAGGCGACCAGGGTGGCGTTCCGGCCCAGGCAGGAGCCTGTGCGGCCGTACACCGCGGCGTGCTCCGCCGCCGCGACGTCGCGGGCCAGCGCCCGGACCGCGGCGGCGGGGACGCCGGTCCGCTCCGCGGTCGCCTCCGGCAGGTGCTCGGCGGCGAGCGCTCGGAGCGCGTCGACCCCGCTCGCCTGGCGCGCGATCGCGCCCTCGTCGGCGAGACCCTCGTCGAAGATCACGTTCAGGATCGACAGAAGCAGCCACGCGTCGGAGTCCGGCGTCACCGCGACGTGCTCGAATGCGCTCGCCGTCTCCGAGCGGCGCGGGTCGACGACGATCACCCTGCCGCCGCGCTCGACGATCGCATTCAGCTGGTCCTTGATCCGCGGCGCCGACATCACGCTGCCATGGGAGACGAGCGGGTTGGCGCCCACCATCACCAGCAGGTCGGTGCGGGCGAGGTCGGGGATCGGGACCACGTAGGAGGAGCCGTACAGGAAGCTGCTCGCCGCGAACCGGTTGCTGACGTCCTGCGACGACGCCGTGTACCAGTGCGGAGAGCCGACCCCGTCGAGGAACCCCTTCACCCACAGCGGGTGCGAGTAGGAGAAGGCGGCGGGGTTGCCCATGTACCAGGCGACCGAGCCGCCGCCGCGGGCATCGATCACGCGCCGCAGCCGGGTCCCGATCTCGTCCAGGGCGGCGTCCCAGGAAACGCGCTCGAACTCCCCGTCGGCGGTCCGTCGGAGCGGATGCAGGACGCGGTCGGGGTCGTTGTGGACGTCCGCCATCGCGATCCCCTTCGGGCACGCGAACCCCCTCGACAGCGGGTGCTCGGGGTCGGGGCGGATCTTCCTCACGGCGCCGTCCTCGACGGTGACCCTGAGGCCGCACAGCGGCTCGCAGATCCGGCAGTAGGTCGTCCGCTCGGCGATGGCGTGATTCTTGCAGCTGGTGGTCTGTTTTGGCCAGTCGGCCAGTCCGATCGCTACATGACGTCGACGGCATCGCCCACCGCGATCTCGCCGGGGCGCTCGACGGTGCAGTACATGCCCATCACCCCGCCGAGCTCGGACTTGACGCGACGGAGGACGTCGGGGTCGATCTCGATCGTGTCGGGGTGGATGATCGTCATCCCGCACCTCTCGCACGGCTCGCTGACCGCGAGCACCGCGTCGCCGATCTCGAGCCTCCGCCCCAGCCATTCGCGCTCGGCGAGCCCGTCGACACCCTCGAGCACGATGTTCGGCCGGAACCGGCGCCGGTCGTAGCCGAGCGCGTCGAGAGCGCCGTCCGTGACGACGAGGATCGGCGCGACGTCGAACGTCGCCTCGCCGGCCGGAGCGCGAATCACATGGGCGCCTTCGCCGCTGACCTCGCGGATCGTGGCGGCGGCGGCATCGGTGTCCCACCGCGCCCCGTCGATCTCGGGCTCGCCGTCGGCTCCGATCCGTGCCGGGACTCCCACCATCCGCTGCTTGCGGCGCCCGGTGATCACGCCGCGATCGTCCTCGACCCGGGCGGCCCGGTCCCCGGCCACGCCCTCCGGGATCAGCTCCACCCGCTCGAGCCGCTCGCCCTTCAGCGACTTGATCGGGTAGCGCCAGATCTCGGCGACGCTAGTCACCGCCGATTCCCTCGGCGATCCGCTGCAGCTCCTCGAGCGATCGCCCGGAGGCCCCGCCGATCCAGCACGCCACCGGCGCGGCGACCCGCTCCGAGGCGTGTGCCGCGACGCCAGCGAGGTCGAGCATCGCGTTGAACTCGTCGTCGGTGGGCCGGTCGGCGCCGACGGCCGCGGCGAACTTCTCGATCCACTCCTGCGCTGTCATGGGCTCCTCTCGTCGGTTCGGCCCAATCTAGCGCCGCCCGGATCATCTTTCGATCAGCCGGGTCGCGGTCGCCTTCCACGTCGCCGCCACCCGTGAGCCCGCGGCGAGTCCCAGCCGGGATGCGGACTCCGCGGTGATCTCGGCCGTCAGGTGCTGCCCCGCGAACAGCCCGACCCGGGCGCGGTTGCCGACCGTGGTCACGTTCAACACCTCGGCGTCGAGCCGGTTCAGCGCCGATCCCGCCGCCGCCGCGCCGGGCGGCTCGACCGCGATCTCCCACGGATACACGCTCGCCGCGACCCGACCGCGCGCCGCGTCGGTGCTGGTGATTCGGCCGCCGCCGTCGAGCGCGACCGCGGTGAGGCCGCCCTCCGCGCGCGCCTCCCCCCGGAGCACGACTGCGCCGGTGAGGTCGGCGACGAACGCGGAGGCGGGTGAGTCGGCCAGCTCCGCCGGGGTCCCGCGCTGCACGACCTTCCCCCGGTCCAGCACCGCGACGCGATCGGCGAGCAGCGCCGCCTCGGCGAAGTCGTGGGTGACGATCAGGGTCGGGACTCCCGCCGCTGCGATCGCGCCGGACAGCTCCCGCGCCGCGCCGGCGCGCGTCTGCACGTCCAGCGCAGCGAGCGGCTCGTCGAGCAGGAGCGCGCGCGGGCGGCGCGCCACCGTGCGGGCGAGCGCGACCCGCTGGCGCTCGCCTCCGGACAGCTGCGCCGGCTTCGCGTCCGCGAGCCTCGCGATCCCGAACCGGTCCAGCAGCTCCACCGCGCGGGCCCGGTGGGCGCGGCGGCGGTGCCCCAGGCCGTACGCGACGTTCTCCCACGCGCGCAGGTGCGGGAACAGCGCGTAGCCCTGGAAGACGAACCCGCACCCGCGCCGCTCCGGAGGCAGGCTCAGGCCACGCTCCGTGTCGGTCCACGGCTCCCCGCTCACGCTCACCCGGCCGCGGTCGGGGTGGAGCAGCCCCGCGACGACCCGGAGCACGCTCGTCTTCCCCGCCCCGGACGGGCCGGCGAGCGCGACGGGGGCCCCGGGCCGCGCCTCGAGCTCCAGGTCGAGCTCGATCTCGCGCAGGGGCGTGCGGACGCTAAGGGCGAGCACCGCTGGTCGGGTCGGGGACGAGCAGCTTCACGCCGAGCAGCAGCGCAGTCGAGGCGACCACCAGCACCGCGGACAGCGCCACCGCGGCGGTGAAGTCACGGCTCAGGAACTCGAAGATCGCCAGCGGGGTCGTCTGCGTGATCCCCTGCAGCGACCCCGCGAACATCAGGGTGGCGCCGAACTCGCCCAGCGCCCGGCCCCAGGCGAGCGCGAGCCCGGAGCCGAGCCCCGCGAACGCAGTCGGGATCGCCACCCTGGCGAACGTGCCCGCCTCGCCGACGCCGAGGGTGCGCGAGGCGTCGAGCAGATCGGGGTCGACCGACTCGAACGCGGCGATCGCGTTGCGGACGTAGAACGGCGCCGACACGAAGGTGAGCGCCACGACCACCCCGGCGGTCTCCAGCACGAGCGTGATCCCGAGATCCTCGACCGCGCCACCGAGCAGGCCCTGCGGGCCGAACGAGGCGAGCAGCCCAATCCCGGCGGCGGCCGGCGGCAGCACCAGCGGCAGCTCGATCAGCGTGATCGCAACGGGGCGGCCCGGGAACGTTCGGGTCGCGATCAGGTACGCCGCCGGAGTGCCGACGACCACGATGATCGCGATCGCAGCGAGCGAGGTTCGGAGGCTGAGCCACAGCGCCTCGGTCGCCTGCGGGTCACCGAGGCTGGCGATCAGCTCGCCTGGGCCTGCGTCGGTGAACAGCGCCGCCAGCGGGACGGTCAGGAAGCCGAGGGTGAGCAGCGCCGAGAGCAGTGCCCCGGCCCGGAAGGCCAGGTTGCCCGTCATGGCGGCGGCAGGAACCCGTTCTCGCGCAGGGCCGTCTGACCCGCGTCGGAGAGCAGCCCGGCGACGAACCGCTTCGCCTCGGCGGGCTGGTCGGCGTCGGCGACGACTGCCGCCCCGTATGCGACGTCGGGCTGCAGCTTCGCGGGCAGCCGGATCCCCTCGATCCCTCCGTTCGACGCGTCCACGTCGGAGCGGTACAGGAAGCCCGCGTCGACGGCGCCCTGGTCGATCTTCGCCGCGATCCCGAGCACGTCCGGCTCCTCCGACGCGACGTTGGCGAGGATCGCCCTCGACTCCGAGCTCGGCAGCTCGTCGAGCGTCTCGCGCGTGTAGGCGCCGATCGGGACCTCGGGGTCGCCGATCGCGATCTTCACCCCGGGCCGAGTCAGGTCCCGGAGCGAGTCGATCTCGCTCCCGGCGGGGACGGCGAGCATGAAACGGTTGGTCGCAAAGGTGACGGGCTTGTCGAGCAGACCCTGCTCGTGCAGCTGAGCCGGGAGAGCCGTGTTCGCCGCCGCGTACACGTCCGGCGCGGCGCCCTTGCGGATCTGCGCGGCGAGCTCGTCGGAGCCGGCGAACGAGAACTTCGCGTCGTAGCCCTGCTCGTCTGCGTACTGCGGGAACGCGCTGCTGAGCGAGGCCGCCGCGGAGACGACGAGCTCGTCGGAGCCGTCGTCGTCCCCGCACCCCGCCACGACGAACGCGAGCGCGACGGCGAGGACCAGCGCTCGCCTCATCCGCGCTCGACCATCACGTCGGTCGCCTTCACGGTCGCCGTCGCCCTCACCCCCTTCGCCAGGCCCAGCTCCTCGACCGAGTCCTTCGTGATCGCCGCCGTCACCCGGTGCGGTCCGGCCTCGATCTCGACCAGCGCCATCACGTCGCCCACCTCGACCGATGCGATCGTTCCGGCGAACCGGTTGCGGGCAGAGAGCGTGTCGCCGGTTCGGTGGCGCTGCGGCGCCGAGGACAGCCGCTTCACCTCGGTGGCGGGGACGCGACGGCGATTGCGGGCGTCGCGTGTGGTCTTCAGCCGGCCGGCGCGATCCCAGCGCCGCAGCGTGTCGACGCTGACGCTGATCGCCTTCGCGGCCTCGCCGAGGCTCAGATCCCCCTTCGCCACCTACCTAAGCATTGCATAGGTAGGAACCTAGCCGCCGATTCGGCTCATGCTCCTCGGCGGGGGGCGGAAGCCGCGCTCGTTGACGTGGTGCTTGAGCTCCTTCCGCCACACCGCGTCGCGGACGATCGTGGCGAGCTCCGCGTCGGTGGCGTCGCTGCGGAGCGGCTCGCGCAGGTCGGTCTCGTGCACGGAGAACAGGCAGGTGCGGAGCTTGCCGTCGCTGGTCAGCCGGATCCGGTTGCAGTCCGCGCAGAACGGCTCCGAGACCGGGTTGATGAAGCCGAGCTCGCCGGCGCCGTCCGCGAACCGGTACCGGCGCGCGGTCGCGGACGGCTCGCGCGGAAGCTCCTCGATCTGGTACCGCGACTGGACGATCCGGCGCACCTCCTCGCCGCTCAACACCGCGTCGGGCGTCCACGCCCGATCCGCGTCGAGCGGCATGAACTCGATGAACCGCACCTCGTACTCGGTAGTCCGCGCGAACTCGCAGAACCGCAGCACCTCGTCCTCGGTGAAGTCGCGCATCGCGATCGCGTTCACCTTGATCGGGCGCACCTCGGGGAAGGCGGCGATCGCCTCGAGGCCGCGGAGCACCTGGGGGAGCGCGTCGCGGCGGGTGATCTGGAAGAAGCGGTCGCGCGCGAGCGAATCGATCGAGACGTTGACGCGATCGATCCCGCCGTCGACCAGCGCCTCCGCGTCCCGCTCCAGCAGGTACCCGTTGGTGGTCAGCGACAGGTCCCTGAGGCCGGCGATCGGGGCCAGCATCCCGACCAGGGAGGGGAAGTCGCGCCGGACGAGCGGCTCGCCGCCGGTCAACCGCACGTCCTCGATCCCGAGCGAGACCATCAGGCGCACCAGCCGCTCGATCTCCTCGAACCGGAGGATCTCGTCGCGCTCCAGCCACGGCAGCCCATCGGCGGGCATGCAGTACTGGCACCGGAAGTTGCACCGGTCGGTGACCGAGACGCGCAGGTCGGCGATCGCCCGGCCGTGAGCGTCGCGGAGCGGGTCCTCGCGGTCGACAGTGGCTGAGCCTTGAGCCGTCATGCCACCACCTAGTTCAGCAGGTACGGGGGCGCGGCGCTGCGAGCGCGGAGGCGGCCGAGGAGGGCCGCCGGCGGGACGGCCCGCCTAGCCGTGCCCGCCGGCAGCCACGCTCGGCCCCGCCTGCCCTGCATCGATCGCGTCAGCATCCCCCTGCGATCGCTACCTAGAACACGCGTGGGCAGCAGAAGTCGCGCCGGCCGCACTGCTGCGTCCGGCGTGGCGCGTAGCTTGCGCAGCATGCCGCCCGTGGTCAGCTTCGACGAGGCGCTCGCCCTGGGAGAGCTCCACACCAGGGACGAGATCACGGAGCTCGTCGAGCGCGCCTGGGCCGTGCGTCGGGAGCGGTTCGACGACGCCACCGACATGTGCTCGCTCGTCAACGCCAAGTCGGGCGGGTGTGCGGAGGACTGCGGATTCTGCGCGCAGTCGCGGTACGCGGAGGCGGACACCCCGATGCACGCGATGATGGAGGCCGACCAGATCCTCGAGCACGCCCGCGCCGCCGAGGCGGCCGGTGCGCACCGGTTCTGCATGGTCACCCAGGGCCAGGGGCTGTCCCGGGGCGACTTCGCGAAGATCGTCGAGGGCGCCCGTTTGGTCGCCGAGAACACGAACCTGAAGCGATGCGTCTCGGTGGGCCACCTGTCGCCCGACCGCGCCCGCGAGCTCGCCGACGCCGGCGTGCAGCGCGTCCACCACAACGTCGAGACCGCGCGCTCGTACTACGACGAGGTGACCACGACCGTCCGCTACGAGGGGCGGGTGCGGACGATCGACGCGGTCAAGGACGCGGGGCTGGAGACCTGCGTCGGCGGGATCCTCAACCTCGGCGAGTCGCCGCGGCAGCGGGTCGAGATGGCGTTCGAGCTGTCCGAGGTGAACCCGACCTCGGTGCCGATCAACCTGCTCAACCCGCGCCCCGGGACCAAGTTCGGCGACCGCGAGCTGATGGACCCGTGGGAGGTCGTGAAGTGGGTGGCGATCTTCCGGCTGATCCTCCCGGACGCGCTGTTCCGGCTGTGCGGCGGGCGGGTCGAGAACCTCGGCGAGCTGCAGCCGCTGGCGGTGAAGGCGGGGCTGAACGGTGTGATGATGGGGAACTTCCTGACCACGCTCGGGGCAGAGCCCGCCGACGACCGCGCGATGTTCGAGGAGCTGGGGCTGAACGTGGGGCGGCAGGCCGACAACGGCGCCAACCCGCGGCCTGACAACCGGTCCGGGTGGCTCGACGGCGACACGCCCGCGACGCCGGTCGACGAGCTGATCGACAGCCAGGCGGAGGCCAACTTCTGGGATCCCGCCACCCAGCTCCGCGTGGTGCGCAAGAAGCGCAAGCCGCCGCCCTACCCGAGCGAGCAGCGCGCAGGTGCGGGCGGGGAGCCCGCCGGCTGGGGCGACTAGTGGACCCCGCGAGGCGGCTGGCGGAGCTTCGCCGCTCGGGGCTCCTCCGCCGGCTGCGGACGGTCGAGGGAGCGCAGGGGCCGCGCATCCGCGTCGACGGGGACGAGGTGCTGCTGCTGTGCTCCAACAACTACCTGGGCCTCGCCGAGCACGAGGCGGTTCGCGAGGCGGCAGCGGAGGCGGCGATCCGGTGGGGTGCCGGCGCCGGCGCCTCTCGCCTGATCAGCGGCAGCATGGCCCCGCACGCCGAGCTGGAGCGACGCCTCGCCGAGTTCGAGCGCACGGAGTCGGCGCTCGTGTTCGGGTCCGGGTATCTCGCCAACACCGGGACGATCGCGGCGCTCGCGGGGCGCGGCGAGACGGTGCTCTCTGACGAGCTCAACCACGCCAGCATCATCGACGGGTGCCGGCTGTCGCGGGCGGAGCGGTTCGTGTACCGGCACGGCGATCTGGAGCACCTCGAGTGGGGGCTGCGGGGAGCGGGCGGACGGGCGGCGCTGATCGTCACCGACGGGGTGTTCTCGATGGACGGCGACGTCGCCCCGGTGGCGGAGCTGGTGGGGCTGGCGCGGCGGCATCGGTGCAGGCTGCTGGTGGACGAGGCGCACGGAACCGGATCGCTCGGCCCGGGTGGCCGGGGCGCGGTCGCCGAGGCGGGCGTCGAGGGCGAGGTGGACGTGATCGTCGGCACGCTTGGTAAGGCGCTGGGTAGCTACGGCGCCTACGTGTGCGCGTCGTCGGAGCTGACCGAGCTGCTCGTCAACTCCGCCCGCCCCTTCATCTTCTCGACCGCGCTGCCGCCCCCCTCGGTCGGCGCGGCGACGGCGGCGCTGGAGCTGCTCGCGGCCGAGCCCGAGCGGGTGCAGCGGCTCCGCTCGAACGCGGAGCTGATCCGCGCGGAGCTTGGCGCGGCCGGATTCGAGACCGGTGCGTCGCGGACCCAGATCCTGCCCCTGCTGGTCGGAGATGCCGACGCGGCGATGGAGCTGTGCGAGCGCTCTCTCGAGCGCGGCGCGTTCGCGCAGGCGATCCGGCCGCCAACCGTGCCCGACGGGACCTCGCGGCTGCGACTGACCGTGATGGCGACGCATCGCCCCGACGAGCTGCGACGCGCCGCCGCCGTGATCGCGGAGGCGGCGCGCGAGCTCGGCTTGATCGGCGCCGAGCTGGACCGCGCTGCCTAGTTGCGCGGGCTGTTCGTCACCGGAACCGGCACCGAGGTCGGCAAGTCCGTGCTCGCGGCGTCGATCTGCTCCGCGGCCGCGGCGCGCGGGGACCGCGTCGCCGCGTTCAAGCCGGCCGTCACGGGGCTGGACGAACCCGCGGGCGAGTGGCCGCACGACCACGAGCTTCTCGCCGCGGCGGCGAGCGCCGGGCAGGCGCCTGAGGACGTGGCGCCGTACCGGTTCGGACCGCCGCTCTCTCCCCACTACGCCGCCGAGCTCGCCGGCATCCGGATCGAGCCGGGGGCGCTGGTCGGCGCCGCCCGGCGCGCCGCGGACGGCGCCGACTCCCTCTTCGTCGAGGGCGTCGGGGGGCTGCTCGTCCCGCTCGCGCCGGGCTTTCTGGTCCGCGACCTCGCAGCGGAGCTGGCGCTCCCGGTCGTGATCGCAGCCCCGACCGGGCTGGGGACGATCAACCACACCCTGCTCACGATCGAGGCGGCCCGCGCGGCGGGGCTGCGGGTCGCGGGCGTGGTGCTGACGCCGTGGGCGCGCCAACCCGCTCCGATCGAGCTCTCCAACCGCGACACGATCGCCCGGCTCGGCGATGTCGCGGTCACCGGGCTGGCGCCGACCGAGCCCGCCGCGCTCGCCGAAGGGGGCGCGACGCTGCCGCTCGACGAGTGGCTCTCCTAGGCGTCGCTCACACCCACCGCGTCATCAGCAGCAGCCGCCCGCCGGGCGGATCCTGGAGCGAGTCGAACCCGAGCTCCTCGTACAGCGCCAGCGCCTCGGGGTTGCGCTCGTTCACGTCGAGCTGGATCCGTCGGGATCCGCGCTCGGAGGCGCGCCCGATCGCCGCCTCGGTCAGCGCCCGCCCGAGGCCGAGCCGCCGCGCTTCCTCCTCCACGTACAGGTCCTCCAGCCAGCAATCCGGCGCGTCGTACCACAGCCCGTACCGGTACCGGAGCTGACACACGCCGGCCGCCGCGGACTCGCCTGGGGCGGCGAGCAGGAACTCCGTCGCCGGGTCGTCGAGCAGCCGCTCGACTCCGGCCGCGAGCGCCCCGTCGCCGGGCACGTCCCGCTCCCACCAGTCGCGGAAGCCGCCCATCAGGCGAGCGACGTCCGCGGCCTCGTCGGCCGCGGCGACCCATACCCGGGTCTCCGGCCGTGCGGCGGGCGGCGGTGGCATCGGCGGGAGGCTACGCGGCGGACTGCTCGGCCGGGGTCACCTCGGCCACCGACGGGGCGGTGTCGAGCTCCGCCCCGGCCGCGGCCGGGCGGACGCCGTGGCGCCCCCGGATCAGCACGCAGCCGAGCACGGCGCCGGCCAGCGCGACGGCGGCGGCCAGCCGCATCGACTCGGTGAGGCCGTCGACGAAGGCGGCCCGCGCCGCCGCGGTGATCGCGCCGGCACCCGGGTCGAACTGCCCGCCCACCTGAGCCTGGAAGATCGCTCCGGTGGCGGCTACCCCGAACGTGCCGCCCACCATCCGCATCATCGAGAGCAGTCCCGACGCGATCCCCGCCTTGTCGGCGGATACGGCGTTCATCGCCGCAGTCGACATCGGCGACATCGTCATCGCGACGCCGATCCCCATCAGAACGAACGACGGCAGCAGGTTCCCGTAGTCGGTGTCGGCGTCGATCAGGGTGAGCCGGTACAGAGCCACCGCGACGAGCGCGAGGCCCACCGTGACCAGCCACCGGGCGCCGACCCGATCCGTGAGCCGGCCGGCGATCGGCGCGACCAGCACGATCATCAGCGTCGAGGGCAGGAACCGGACCCCGGCCTCCAGCGGCGAGTAGCCCAGGATCCCCTGCATGTACAGCGCCAGGAAGAAGAACATCCCCAGCATCGAGAAGGAGACGATGAACGCGACCGTGACCGCGCCGACGAAGCTGCGGTCGGCGAACAGCGCGAACTCCACCATCGGAACCCGGACGCGTTCCTCGACCGCGACGAAGACGCCGATCAGGACGACCGCGCCGGCGAGCAGTGTGAGGATCGCGGGACTGCCCCACCCCCACGAGTTGCCCTCGATCAGGGCGAGCACGAGCGCCGTCAGGCCCGCCGTCAGCACGCCCACGCCGAGATAGTCGATCCGGCGCTCCACGGTGGGATCGAGCGACTCGCGCACCGCGAACAGGGCGGCGAGCACGGCGCCGGCGGCAACCGGGATGTTCAGGTAGAAGATCGCCCGCCACGAGACCTGCTCGGTGAGCAGCCCGCCGACCACCGGGCCGACCGCGAGCGCCAGCGCCGACACGCCGGCCCAGGTCCCGATCGCGCGGCCGCGCTCGGCGGCCGGGAAGGCGTCGGTGATGATCGACAGCGTCGCCGGCATCATGAACGCCGCACCAACGCCCTGGACGATCCGGCTGACGACGAGCGCCGCGGTGGTGGGAGCGAGCCCGGCGGCCGCCGAGGACGCGGCGAAGACCACCACGCCGAACACGAACATGCGGCGGCGCCCGAGGATGTCCCCGAGCCGCCCGGCGGTGGCGAGCAGCACCGCGAACGACAGCGTGTACCCGTTCACGGTCCACTCCAGCGCCGAGATCGACGCCCCCAGGTCGCGCTGGATCGAGGGCAGGGCGACGTTCACGACCGTGTTGTCGAGCATGATCATGAACAGCGCGAAGCACATCGCGGCGAGCGTCCACCACTTCGCGTTGGCGTCGGTGATCAGGTGTCTGTAGCGGGTCATCGCAGCCTGCTTCCGTGGGTCCGGTACAGCTCGTCGAGCTCCTCTCGCTCAAGCAGAACCTCGAGCGCGGAGTCGAGCTTTCGCCGCTCCGCCGGAGTGAGGGTGGCGACGAAGCTCTCCAGCCCCGCGACGCGGGCCTCCATCACCCGATCGCCCAGCTTCCGCCCGGCAGCGGTCAACGCGACCCGCCGGACGCGACGGTCCTCAGGGTCCTCGGTCCGAGACGCGAGACCCCGCTTGACGAGATCGTCGACGGCACGGCTCGCGGACGGCACCGACACGCCGAGCTCCTCGGCGACCAGCTTGACGCTGGCCTCGCCGTCTGCGTCGGTGCGTGCGAGCGCGGCGAGCGCCTTGAACGGGATCATCCCGAGCCCGGTCTCGTCGATCGCGCGCATCACCGCTCCCCCGTCCGAGCCGAGGGCGTGCAGCATCAACACCCCGAGCCGGATCGCGAGCTCGCGGTCGCCCACGGCTGTCTTCGGTGCCTTGGCCGTCGCTTCCATGCGCATAATTATTGCAGGCGTGAAAGCATTTCAGACCCGTAACTATGTGAGGTGCGTCACACACACATGGGCCATTTGCCGCCGCGCCGCGAACTATCGTCGGTCGATGCCTTCCACGACCGGCGAGCTGGATCATCGGCACGTCTGGCACCCCTTCACCCAGATGGGCGACTGGGCGCGGGAGCAGCCGGTGGTGATCGAGCGCGGCGAGGGAACGGACCTGATCGACTCCGAGGGGCGCCGCTACATCGACGGGGTCTCATCGCTGTGGTGCAACGTCCACGGCCACCGCCACCCGAAGATCGACCGGGCGGTCCGCTCCCAGCTCGACCGCCTCGCCCACTCCACGCTTCTCGGGCTCACGCACGCGCCCGCCACCGAGCTGGCGGCGCGCCTCGTCGAGATCGCCCCCCCGGGGCTGACCCGCGTCTTCTACTCGGACTCGGGCTCCACCGCGACCGAGATCGCGTTGAAGATGGCCTTCCAGCACTGGCAGCAGCGCGGCGGCCAGCACGTCCGCCGCACGCGGTTCGTGTGCCTGCGCGACGCGTACCACGGGGACACGCTCGGGGCGGTCTCCGTCGGCGGGATCGAGCTGTTCCACGGGACGTACGGCCCGCTCCTGTTCGATGCCGACGCGGTCGACCCCGCCGACCCCGCCGAGCTCGAGCGGGTGCTCGATCACCGCAGCGAGGAGGTCGCCGCTGTGATCGTCGAACCGCTGGTCCAGGGAGCGGCGGGGATCCGGCTACAGCCTCCGGGCTTCCTGCGCCGGGTGCGCGACGCGTGCGACCGGCACGGCACGTTCCTGATCTGCGACGAGGTCGCAACCGGGTTCGGGCGCACGGGGACGATGTTCGCGTCCGAGCAGGAGCGCGTCGTCCCCGACTTCCTGTGCCTCGGCAAGGGGCTGACCGGCGGCTACCTGCCGCTGGCGGCGACGCTCACCACCGAGCGGGTTCACGCCGGCTTCCTCGGCGCGTACGACGAGTACCGCACCTTCTTCCACGGTCACACCTTCACCGGCAACCCGCTCGCGTGCGCGGCGGCGCTCGCCAGCCTCGAGGCGTTCGACGAGGAGCGCACGCTGCTTCGGCTGCAGCCGAAGATCCGCCTGTTCCGCGAGCTGCTGGAGCCGATCGACGCGATGCCCGAGGTCGCCGAGGTCCGCGGCCGCGGGATGATGGTCGGGATCGACCTCGGCAAGCACGACCCGGCGCTGCGGCTCGGGCACCGGGTGACTGTGGAGGCGCGGGAGCGGGGCGCGATCATTCGCCCCCTCGGAGACGTGATCGTGCTGATGCCGGCCCTCGCGATCTCGAAGGCCGACCTCACCCGCCTTGTCCGGATCACCGCCGAGTCGATCCGGGTCGCGGTCGCGGATGCCTACGGCGAGGCGCCGCAAGCGCCGGCCGCGCTCGCAGCCTGACGCAACCCCCGACGGGATCGCCGCCGCTCGCAGACGGCGGGAGCCGGGGCTGGACGAACGGACCAGCCTGGGTGGCTGAGCTCAAGCCACCGGCTGCGACGGCAGTACCGTAGCCAGGGGACGGGGGTCGGGCTCCACCCATCGAGGGACGGAACCTGATTCCCGTCGCGGGCACGGCCCGCGACCTCCGCGTCGACGCTACCGGCACCACCGTGTCGGACGGTGACTCTACGAGTCAACGGGGGTTCGACTTCGCTCGCGTGCAGCGTCACGTCCGGATCCCCGGTGTGCTCCAACACCGGGACCACACCGGGGACCCGTCGCCCGGCGACCTCGTGGCGCTGGGCATCACAGGCGGGAACGCGACGCTCTTCCTGCACGTCGCGTTCCGGATCAGCTGAGCTCGACGATCGCCGCGCTCCGCTCCCACAGGACCGCCGCCGCGTCGTCGTCGTCAGCCTGGCCGAGCAGGTTCATGGGGCGCTTGTCTACGAGATACTCGCCGGACAGCGTCACCGCCTCGGGCGCCGTCGCCAGGTAGACGAGCGTCTCGGCGCCGGATCGCGGACGCCGACCGAGGACCCTCACCCCCGCCCACGCGACCGAGGCCAGGCCTCCGCGCACCAGCCGCGTCGCTACGACGCCGGGATGGAGGCAGTTGGCGACGACGCCGGACCCCTCCAGGCGCCGCGCCAGCTCCCGCGTGAACAGCACGTTCGCGAGCTTGGAGCGCGAGTACGCGCGCCACCCCGACCAGCCGCGCTCCAGCTCGAGGTCGTCGAAGTCGAGCACCGCGCCGCGGTGGGCCTCCGAGCTCGTCACCACCACCCGCGCCGGCGCCGACTCCCGCAGCCGCTCGGTCAACAGGCCGGTGAGCAGGAACGGCGCCAGGTGGTTGACCGCAAACGTGCGCTCGTGACCGTCGGCGGTCAGCTCACGGCGGTTCGGGTAGATGCCGGCGTTGGCGGCCAGCACCTCGATCGGCTCGTCGCGGGCGAGCAGCTCCGCGGCGAGCCGGCGGACATCGTCCAGCGATGCGAGATCCACAGCGATCGGGACCGCGCTCGCGCCTTCGCGCTCGCACCGCTCCGCGACCGCGCCCAGGCGGGCTCGATCGCGGCCGACCAGGACGACGGTCCCGCCCCGCTTCGCGAGCTCCACCGCCGCTGCCCCGCCGATCCCGGAGCTGGCGCCGGTGATGATGCGCATCTACTCCTCGTAGGGCTCGAAGTCCGCCTTGCGGGCACCGCACACGGGGCAGAACCATGTGTCCGGGATGTCGCTGAAGGCGGTTCCGGCCGGGATCCCGCCATCGGGATCGCCCTCGTCCGGGTCGTAGATGAACCCGCACGAGGTGCACACCCAGAGCTGCTTGGTCTCCGTCTCGGCCGCCACGCGCGCCAGGTTAGCGAAGCCCCTGTGCCAGTAGATTGGTCTCCGTGACGGGGTCGGAAGAGCCGGCGACGCCCAGACCGGCGGCGACGATCATCCTGCTGCGGCGCGGCGGCAAGCACGCCGAGCGCGCCGTCGAGGTGCTGCTCGTGCAGCGCAACCCGAACGCCCGCTTCATGCCGAGCGTGTGGGTCTTCCCGGGCGGCGCGGTCGACGACGGCGAGCGGATCGAGCAGGCCGGAGCGGAGCGGTCGGCCGAGGACGACGAGCGGGCGCACCGCGCCTGCGCGATCCGCGAGCTCGCCGAGGAGGCGGGGATCGAGCTTTCCCGCGACGCCGACCTTCGCCCCTGGTCGCGGTGGATCACCCCCGAGCAGGTCCCGATCCGGTTCGACACCCGGTTCTACGTCGCGCTCGCGCCCCCGCACTCGCCCCCGCGTCCCGACGGCGAGGAGACCGTCGACGCCGGCTGGTTCAGCCCCCGGCGGGCGCTGGAGCTGCACGGCGCCGGCGAGATCGAGCTCGTCTTCCCGACGATCAAGCACCTCGAGTCGCTGCTCCCGTACCGGAGCTCGGACGAGGTGCTCGATGCCGTCGGCGAGCGGGTCGAGCCGGTGCTCCCCAAGGTGGTCGGCGAGGGGGACGAGATGCGGGTGTTGCTGCCCGGCGACCCCGGCTACACGGGGGACGACTGAGGTGACCGCGAGCCTGCCGGCGGAGCTCCGCGAGACGTTCGAGCGCTTCATCACCTGCGAGCACGCGACGATCGACTCGCGCGGCCAGCCGATCGCGTGGCCGGTCACTCCCTACTACCGCGACGGCGGGGCGACGATCGACGTCACCGCCGGGCTCGGCTATCCCAAGAAGGCCGAGGACGCGCGTCGAAATCCGCGCGTGGCGCTGCTCGACGGGCGCGCGCGCCTACAGCGCTAGCCGGTAGAGCTCGGCGAAGTCGTCCTCGGTGGGCTCGCGCGGGTTGACGAGCGTGCAGCCGTCTCCCATCGCGCCCTCGACCAATCCCGGGATGCCGGCCTCCGGGACACCGACCTCGGAGAGCCGCCGCGGCAGCCCCAGCTCCCCGGTCAGGGCGCGGACGTGGTCGGCGAGCGCCTTCCCCGCGTGCTCGGCGTCGCCCCGCGCGTCGACTCCCAGCAGCTCCGCGATCGCCCGGTAGCGATCCGCGATCGGCTCGCCGCCGCGCGCGTTGTACTCGATCACCCAGGGGAGGTTGATCGCGTTCGCGACCCCGTGCGCGACGCCGTAGTGGCCGCCGCAGGGGTGGGACATCGAGTGCGTGATACCGATCGCGCCGGAGCCCGTCGGGGCGATCGCGAGGTCGGCCGCGATCAGCATGCTCCCGCGAGCCTCCACGTCCGAGGTGTCCGCAACCGCGCGCGGGAGGTTGTCGCGGATCAGCCGGATCGCGTGCAGCGCGAACGCGTCCGAGTGCTGGTTCCACTCCGAGCTCACATACCCCTCGAGCGCGTGGGTGAGCGCGTCCATCCCGGTCGCAGCCGCGATCGGAGCCGGGAGCGTCTCGGTCGCCACCGGATCGAGGATCGCCAGATCGGGGAACATCGGCAGGTCGGCGACCTCGACCTTGATCCGCTCCGCGCTGTCCTTCACCACCGCCGCGAAGCTCGCTTCCGACCCTGTCCCGGCCGTGGTCGGGATCGCGCCGAGCGGGGCGAGCGGCAGCGGCCGGCCCATCCCGTCGTCGTCCCGCGGCAGGGTGAGGAACCCCTCCCACTCTCGCACCGTCCCGCCGTGCGTGAAAAGGACGTTCGCCGCCTTCGCAGTGTCCATCACCGACCCTCCGCCGACGGCGAGGAAGGAGTCGGCGCCGGCCTGCTTCGCCGCCGCGGCGCACCGGTCGACCACCTCGGTGTCGGAGTCCTGCGGGACCTCGTCGAACGTGGCGGCAACCTCGAGCCCACCGTCGGCGATGCCGGCGGCGACCCGGTCGACCAGCCCTGTCCCCCGGATCACCGCGTCGGTGACCACGATCACCCGGGATGCGCCTTCCTTGGTGAGCTCGAACCCGGCCGAGTCGATCAGCCCCTCCCCCGCGATCACTCGGGTCGGCGAGGTGAACGTGTAGAAGGGCTTCAGCCCTTGCATCTGGTGCTCTGTCATTCGATCACCAAGCCGCCCCCGGACGCGGGAGCGAGCGAGCGAGGCTTCCAGTCATTCCGAGTGCGAGCGAGCGGGAGCAGAGGAGGCGGCGCTTGACTAGGCGTTCATCACGTCGGCCTTGCCCTGCTTCTCCAGCTGCTTCTTGTATCGCGGGAACACCGGCTTGGTCATCGGGACGAGCTTCAGGATCTTCGCCACCGGACCGCGGGCCTTGATCTGGCCGCGGGCCATCGCGACCGTCACGTTCACCTCGCCGAGCCAGAACCGGTGCGCGGTATCGGCGTCCATGCTCATCACCACGTCCGGCTCCATGTCCGACTCGCCGCAGTCGACGTCGCCCGGTTGGTCGGGCTGCAGCCGCACGGTGATCTGGGACTCGGGGTCGCGGAACTCGTACCGGACGATTGCGTCGGCCTTCCGGAACTTGGGCCCGAGCTCCTCGTCGTCGGCGAGATCGACGAACAGCTTGCCGAGCGTGTCGTAGACCTCTTGGGCGTCCTGGAAGTAGGCCACGGCTACACGCCCGAGAACCTGCTGGCGACCTCGTCCCAGTTGACCACGTTCCACCACGCGTCGATGTAGTCGGGGCGCTTGTTCTGGTAATTCAGGTAGTAGGCGTGCTCCCACACGTCTACGCCGAGCAGCGGCGTGTGGCCGTCCGAGACGGGGGAGTCCTGGTTCGCGGTCGAGGTGACCGCGAGGCCGGAGCCGTCGTGGATCAACCACGCCCAGCCGCTCCCGAACCGGTTCACGCCGGCGGTCCTGACCTGGTCCTTGAATGAGTCGAAGCTCCCAAACGCGTCGTCGATCGCGGCCGCGAGGTCGCCCTGGGGAGCGCCGCCGCCGTCCGGACCCATGATCTCCCAGAACAGCGTGTGGTTGGCGTGACCGCCGGCGTTGTTGCGAACCCCGTTGCGGATGCCGTCGGGCAGATCGGAGAGGCTCTTGAGGACGTCGTTGACATCGGCGTCGGCCCACTCGGTTCCCTCCAGCGCGGCGTTTGCCTTGTCCACGTAGGCCTGATGGTGCTTGTCGTGATGCAGGTGCATCGTCTGCTCGTCGATGTGCGGCTCGAGCGCGCCGTAGTCGTACGGAAGTGGCGGAACCTCGTATGGCATCAGCTCTCCTTGTTTCGAGACATGGATCGACCGCGCTCAGATACTACTTCCGGTTCGGGGCTGCAACGGCCGATCGAGGATCTCGCCGATCTCGCTCGCAGAGACCGGGGGCGTGAAGAAGTAGCCCTGCGCGAACTCGCATCCGAGCGAGCGGATCTCCCGCATCTGCTCCTCGGTCTCGACCCCCTCCGCGACCACGCTCAGCTCGAGCTCCTCCGCCATCCGCACGATCGCCCGGACGATCGCGGCGTCGGTCGACTGCAAGCCGAGCCGCTCGACGAAGGAGCGGTCCACCTTGATCCCGTCGAGCGGAAAGCGCTTCAGATAGCCGAGCGAGGAGAAGCCCGTACCGAAGTCGTCGAGCAGGATGCGACAGCCGAGATGGTCGAGGGCGTGCACCGTCTCGAACATCGACGCGCTCTCCTCGATCAACGCGCTCTCGGTGATCTCAAGGGTGAGGCTGAGCGGGTCGACCCCGGTTCCGCGCAGGAGCGCACCTATCTCGCCGGCCAGCCCCGGGCGGGAGACCTGGCGGGCCGACAGGTTGACCGAGACGTTGACCGGCGCCTGATCCGGGCGCGCCGCCTGCCACTCCGCGGCCTGCCGGCAGGCGTGCTCCAGGATCCAGTGCCCGACCGGGACGATCAGGCCGCCCTCCTCGGCGATCGGAACGAACTTCTCGGGGCCGATCAAGCCGCGGGTGGGGTGCTGCCACCGGACCAGCGCCTCCACCCCGACGACGCGCCCGTCGCTCAACCGGACGACCGGCTGATAGAGGAGCCTGAGCTCCCCCCGCTCGACCGCACGCCGCAGGTCGTTCTCGATCTCGAGGTGGTCGACGGCCCGCGCCCGCATCACCTCGTCGAAGATCTCGTATCCGGCGCCGCCTCGCTCCTTGGCTCGATACATCGCAGCGTCCGCGTCCCGAATCAACCCCTCCGGCATCTCGCCGGCGCCACCGATCGCTATCCCGATGCTGGCCGTCACGAAGTGCTCCCGCCCACCGAGCACGAACGGGCGCGCGAGCGCAGCGGCGATCCGCTCAGCGACGTGGGTTGCGTCGAGCTCGCGATCCACGTCTTCGACCAGGATCCCGAACTCGTCGCCGCCGAACCGCGCCACGGTGTCGCCGGGGCGCATCGCGTCGCGAAGCCGCGGCGACACGGCCCGCAGCAGGCTGTCCCCGCTCTCGTGCCCGAGGCTGTCGTTGACGAGCTTAAACCGGTCGAGGTCGCAGAACAGGACGGCGACCGACGAGGCATCTCGCTCCGACTTGGCGAGCGCGTGGCCGAGCCTGTCCATGTACAGGTGCCGGTTCGGGAGGCCGGTGAGCCCGTCGTGCAGCGCCTGGTGGCGAATCCGCTCCTCGGAGGCCTGCCGCTCGATCGCGTTCGCGAGCACGTTCGCCACCGACTGCATGAAGCTGACGTCCTCCGCGCTGAACTCGCGCGGCTCGAGCGACTGCACCCCGAGCGTCCCGAACGTGTCCCCGCCCGCCTGGATCGGAACGGTTGCGCCGCTCGCCGCGCCCAGGTCGCGCACCGGCGGCGACTTCCCGAAGCGGCGTTCCTCGGCCCAGTCCGGGACGACCACCGGCTCCCCGCGCTCCACCGTGAAGCCGGCCTGGGAAGCGCGGCCCGCCGGCACGACGCGACCGACCGTCCCCTCCGGGTATCCGACGGCGGCGCGCACCACAAACCCGGCGACGTCCGGCTCTAGCTGCGACACCGCCGCGGTGTCGACCTCCAGGACCGAGACGACCACCGCAGCCGCGTCGTGCACCAGGTCGCTCGTGGCCGCCCCCGCGAGCGCCCGCTCGCCGAGCGCGGCGACCTTGGCCTGCTGGGTTGCACGGCGCGTGGCCTCGGCCTGGACGCGCCGTCCCTCCGTCACGTCCTGCAGCGTCCCGACGATCCGCCGCCGCCCCGACTCCTCGATCACCTCGCCGTGAGCATGGACGTGGCGGATCCCGTCCGCCAGGTGGATCGGGTGCTGGTAGCTGAACGAGCCGCCCGCCTCGATCGCGCGCTGCAGCCGGCTGCGCCCCTCGAGGACGTCCTCGTCCCGCAGTAGCGTGTCGTACAGGTCCGCGCTTGGCTCGTGCCGGGCCGGGTCGAAGCCCAGGATCCGGTACATCTGGTCGGACCAGGTGATCCGTCCCGTCTCGATGTCCAGCTCCCAGCTACCGACCTTTGCGAGCTGCTGCGCTGCCCGCATCGACCGCTGGCTGTCGCGGGCGCGTCGGTACGCGTTGCGGGCCTCCCGGCGCGAGTCCTCGTTCAGCCACCACGCCATCGCCGCTGCCGCCGCAGCGGCGAGCACGAACCCGGTGTGGATCGCGGTTCGCCGCCATGGGTCCGCGAGCGCCTCGGGTTGGTCGTAGATCAGATCGGGAGCGAGCGCGCCGACGACGACGTGGTAGATCAGCACCGACGCGATCGCGAACAGGAACGGGACCCAGTCCTCGTACAGCGCCACGAGCGCGACCATCACGAAGAAGTAGAAGTGCGCCTCAGGGGCCCCGCCCGACATGTGCACGACGAGCGTCGAGCAGCCGGTGAGGCCGACCGCGACCAGCGACGATGCGACGCGGCGGTTGGCCGCAACCGTCGCGCCGGCTGCCAGGGCCGCGATCGCCGAGACCTCCAGCGTCGCCTGGCCCAGCCCGTGGCCGCGGAGCGTCCCATAGGCGATCAGGGCGGGAACGTGCAGCCACAGCAGCGCCAGCAGCGCCCGATGGCGCTGGCGCCACGCCTGCTCGGGGAGCGTGTCGCCGCGCGGAAGCACGGCCAGCGCGCGGAACGCAGCGCGGGCCGTCGAGGAGGTCTCGCCGGGCCGGTCGGTGGTCACGCTCGACACCGTCCATCTATCGGCGAAAGTGGCATTCGGCTTGACTAGTAGGCGCGGATCTGGCGCGGGTCGAGCCCGGCGCGGACGACCGCGGCGGCGACACCCGAGGCCTCGGCGGGTTCCAGCGAGGCGGTCGTCACCCGGATCGCCGGCGCCGCCTCGATCCGGTAGCGCGCCCCCCGGCTCGCCGCCCATCCCGCGTCGAGCAGGGTGGCGGCGGCGGCCGGCTCGTCCGCGACCGGCACCCACACGTTCAGCCCGGAAGCTCCGTGCACGGGGAGTCCGTGCGCCTGGAGCGCTTCGATCAGGGCGGCTCTGCGGTGCGCGTAGGTCGCGGCCGCGCGTCCGATCAGCCGCTCCACCCCGGGATCGCTCCACATTCCGGCGACCGCGCGCTGCAGCACCTGGCTCACCCAGCCGGCGCCGACGAGCTGGCGACCGCGGACGCGGTCGAGCGTGAGCTCGTCCGCGCCGACCACGGCCAAGCGCAGGTCGGGGCCGAGTGACTTCGACACGGAGCGGACCACCGCCCATGCCTCGCGGGTCGTCTCGCACACGCTCAGCGCCGGGGTGCCCGCGACCGGCCCGGCGTGGTCGTCCTCGATCACGAGCGCCCCCGGATGCGCGGCGAGCACCGCACGCAGCGTGTCGGCGCGGTCGGGGTCGAGCGCCGCACCCGTCGGATTCTGCGCCCTGGGAGTGAGCACGACGGCCCGCGCCCCACCCTCCAGCTCCCGGTCGAGCTCCGCAGGGTCGAGACCGCGATCGTCGACCCGAACCGGCCGCCGCTCCAGCCCGAGCGCGGCAAGCAGGTCGAACAGCGGCGGGAAGCCAGGGTCCTCGACCGCGACGGCGTCACCGGGGCGAAGCCGGGCACCCGCGATCCGCTCGATCCCGTCCAGCGCACCGCCGACTACGGCGACACCGGGAACCTCGATCCCATCCCCGGCGAATCCCTGGACGGCGCGCTCGACCAGATCCGGATCGTCCATGCTCTGGGAGCGTGCCGGGACCGCTGGGCCCGCGGCGACCGCGGCCAGCACGGGGCCGAGGTCGGGCAGCAGCTCCGGGTCCGGCAGGCCCGTGCCGAGATCGCGGGCCCCGGCCGGCGGCTCGGCTTCCGTGCCCTGGGTCGAGACGGGCGACAGCGGCGGCCGCGGGAGCACGCGCGTCCCGCGGCGGCCCTCGCCGCGTACGAGTCCCCGCCGCCCCAGTTCTCGGTAGGCGGCGGCGGTGGTCGCCGGGCTGGTCCCGAGCCGCGCGGCCAGCGCCCGGACCGGAGGCAGCCGCTCGCCGGGGCGAAGCTGCCCGGCGGAGATCGCCCGCTCCGCGGTGGCGGCGATCTGCTTCGCGGTCCCACCACTCAGGTGATATTGTGCTGGTGCGTGCATCGTTATGTACGGTAACAAACAATACAAGGTGACCGAGCGGACGCGCATCCGCCGCAAGCCGGCGCGCGCCAGCTACGACCGCGATCTCGTTCACTCGATCCTCGACGAGGCGCTCTCATGTCACCTCGGGTTCGCCGTCGACGGGCAGCCCTACGTGATCCCGACGATTCACGCCCGCGACGGCGAGCTGCTGTACCTGCACGGATCCCGGGCCAGCCGCGCGCTGACGTCGCTCGAAGGGGGGGCGCGGTGCTGCGTCACGGTGACGCTGGTCGACGGCGTGGTGCTGGCCCGCGCGGCGCTGCACCACTCGCTCAACTACCGCTCCGTGGTCGTGCTCGGGACCGCCCGGGAGGTGACGGACCTCGACGAGAAGCGCGCTGCGCTCGACGTGATCGTCGAGCACATCGTCCCCGGACGGACGGCCGAGGCGCGCGGCCCGAGCGACGCCGACCTGGAGGCGACCTTCGTGCTCGCCCTCCCGCTCGAGCGGGTGTCGGCGAAGGTTCGTGAGGGCCCTCCGGTCGACAACCGCGAGGACCACGGGCTGCCGGTGTGGGCGGGGGAGGTGCCGATCGCGGCACGCGCCGGCGCTCCGGTACCCGACCCGGAGCTGTCGGCGGGCCTGAGCGTGCCGGGGTACGTGCGCGAGTGGCGGCGCGACTGACGGCGCGCCGGCGCGCGCCGGTGTAGGTTTGGCCGCGGTGGAGCTGGCCGGAAAGACCGCGCTGATCACCGGGGCCTCGCAGGGGATCGGCGCCGCAACCGCCCGCGCGATCGCCGCCCGCGGCGCCGAGGTGCTGCTGCTGGCCCGGAGCGAGGACCGGCTGGCCGAGGTCGCCGCGTCGATCGAGGCGCGTGGCGGCCGGGCCCGCATCTATCCGGTCGACGTCTCGGACGACGACGCCGTCGCGACGACGACGGCCGCGGTGTCGGCGGACGTGGGCACGCCGGACGTGATCGTCAACAACGCCGGGATCGGCCGGTGGCTGTTCATCGAGGAGACGAGCGCCGAGGAGATGCGCGCCGACATGGCCGTCCCCTACTTCGCGGCCTTCTATGTGACGAAGGCGTTCGTCGCGCAAATGGCGGCGCGGGGCAGCGGCGTGATCTGCAATGTGAACGGCCCCGGGGCGTGGTTTCCGTGGCCCGGCTCGATCGCCTACGCCTCCGCGAGGTGGGCGCTGCGCGGCTTCTCGAGCGCGCTCAGGGTCGACCTGCGCGGCACCGGCGTCACAGTCACCGACGTCGTGATGACTAAGGTGTCGAGCGAGTACTGGTCGAACAACCCGGGGACCGAGGACCGCGTCCCCTGGGTCGACCGGCTGATCCCGACGCTGACGCCCGAGCGGGCCGGAGAGGTGATCGCCGGCGCCGTAGAGCGCGAGCGGCGGGAGGTGCACGCGCCGTTCATGTGGCGGTTGTTCCACCTCGGCGCGAGGCTCTTTCCGCGCCTCACGCACTGGTCGATCTACGTCGGCGGCGCCAAGCGCCCGCCGAGCTGAGCCGCAACGGCCGCGGCAATCGGGGCGCCCGGATTTGAACCGGGGACCTCACCGACCCGAACGGTGCGCGCTACCAGGCTGCGCCACGCCCCGAGGGTGGCCAGTCTAGCCGCCCCTGACCTGCTTTACCGCAGCCTCGATCTGCGCGACCGACGGCGAGTCCTTCAGCACGCGCATCCCCCCGGGCCCGTCCACGACGACCGCCGGCGAGGCGACCCTGAGCTGCGCACCGAGCTCGTCGTCGGACGCGACCCGGTCCTCGATCTCCGGATCGTCGCGGTCGCGCTCCCACTGAGCGACGTCGAAGGTCGGCGCCGGGATCTCCGCCGCGACCCTGTCCAGGAACTCGTCGTCGATCCCGCTGGTGCGCGCCTCGTCCTGGTTCAGGAAGACGAGATGGGCGAACTGCCACTCGAATCCCTGCTCGCCGGCGGCCGTCGCCGCGATCGCCGCCAGCGTGGTCGGGGTCTGCCCGACCGGTCGGTGGCGGAGCTCCAGCGCGGCATCGCCCTCCCGGACCAGATCGTCGACGAGCGGCGGGACGGTGGCGGCGTGATAGTCGGCGCAGTCCGTGCACTGAAGGTCGTTGAAGATCGAGATCGTCACCGGCGCATCCGGCGATCCAAGCTTGTTCCCGGACTGCTCGATTCCGCCATACAGGCGCTGGGTCGCGTCCGCCCCCTCCAGCGGGGGAGCGGGGCCCCGCTGGCCGATCGAGATCGAGACGATCGAGGCGAGGATCGCCGCGCCGATCACGAGCAGGGTGACGATCGGTATCCAGCGGTGGCGCATCGACGAACCGCGCTCAGCCCGCAACGGCCTTGTAGTAGCGCACGGCGAGGCCCGTCAGCAGTGTCCCGAAGCTCTCCTCGAGCGGAACGCCGTTCGCGGATGAGTACGACTCGAGGCCATCGCGCTCGATCGCGGCGCTGCGCTCCACGACCTCCTCGACGAGGTCGGGGTGCCGGTCGCAGAAGAAGGCTCCCATCGAGTACAGGTCGGTGTCGGTCAGCGACTCGAGGAAGGCGCTGCGCTCGCTCACCAGCACATCCTAGATAGGTGTCCAGGGGCCCGCCCGGAGGTGCGCAATTTGCGGACAAACCGGTTGACACGTCGCATCGAGTCGATATACATATTCAGGCCCGCGAAATGCTCCGCTTCGCGCGCTTTCGCGGGGTTCCACTAGGGACGAACACCGGAGGAGAGAGTGGCCAATCACTTGACGCCCACCGAGCTTGCCGACGAGGTCGACATGAAGCGGCGGGAGGTGATCGCCAAGTGCATGGAGATGGGAGTGCCGATCTTCAACGGCCGGATCGACAAGTCGCTGTTCGTGACCTCTTTGCGCCACCTCCAGCAGCGGGCGAAACGGCAGGCGACAGCCTGAGCCTGACGCCGCCGCCCGCCTGACATACACTCCTTCCCGAGGCAACCGACCCATCCGTCGCGAGCACGGGGACGCGCGCGGGGGACAGGGCAGAGGAGGAGGAGATGGAGACAGCCACGGTAGCCGGCCGCGACGCGGCGACCCGGCAGACGACCGTCGCCGAGCTGCTTCCGCGGGCCGCCGAGCGGTTCGGCGACAGCGCGGCGGTCCGCTTCAAGGACGGGACCGGAACCTGGGTCTCGCGCAGCTACGCGGAGGTCGGCGAGACGGTCCGCGACCTCTCGCTCGGCCTGATTGAGCTCGGCATCGAGAAGGGGGACAAGGTCTCGATCCTCTCCAACACCCGCCCTGAGTGGACGTACTTCGACTTCGCGGCGCTCACCGCCGGCGCGACGGTGGTGCCGATCTACCAGACCAACTCGCCCGAGGAGTGCCGGTACGTGCTCGAGAACTCGGACGCGAAGGTGGTCGTGGTCGAGGACGACGACCAGCTGGAGAAGATCCGGAAGGTCCGCGACCAGGTGCCGAAGCTCGAGCACGTGATCCGGATCACCGGGTCCTCCGACGACGCGATCTCGATGCAGGAGCTGGTCGAGCGCGGCTCCTCCCGGACCGAGACCGAGTGGGAGGAGCGGTGGAGCTCCGTCACGCCGGAGGACATCTGCACATTCATCTACACGTCCGGCACCACCGGCCCGCCCAAGGGCTGTGTGATCTCGCACGGGAACTACCGCGCGATGCTGGACATGTCAGAGGAGTCCAGCGTGCTGGAGCAGGGCCGCACCACCTACCTGTTCCTGCCGCTGGCGCACTCGTTCGCTCTCTTGATCCAGCTGCTCAGCTTCGACATCGGCGGGGTGCTGGCGTACTGGGAGCGTGACCCCCTGAAGATCCTCCCCAACCTGGCGGAGGTGAAGCCGCACTACTTCCCGTCGGTGCCGCGAATCTTCGAGAAGATCTACACCGCCGCGACGGCCGACGCCGAGAAGGCGGGCGGGATGAAGAAGCGGATCTTCAATTGGGCAGTCGGCGTCGGCGCGAAGGTGCGCGAGATGGAGCGGCAGGGCCGCAAGCCCGGCTTCCTGCTGGCGCGCCAGCACGGGCTCGCGGATCGGCTCGTGCTCAGCAAGATCCGCAACCTGTTCGGCGGCAACATCGTCGAGGCCGTCACAGGAGCGGCGCCGATCAACCCCACCATCCTGCGGTTCTTCGACGCCGCCGGGGTGCTGGTGCTGGAGGGCTGGGGGATGACCGAGACCTCGACGGCGGCGACGATCTCGCGTCCCGAGGCGTTCAAGTTCGGCACGATCGGGCGCCCGTTCCCCGGCTGTGAGGTGAAGATCGCCGATGACGGCGAGATCCTGGTGAAGGGCCCGAACGTGTTCCAGGGCTACTACAAGAACGAGGACGCGACCAACGAGACGCTCGTCGACGGGTGGCTGCACACCGGCGACATCGGCGAGGTCGACCCGGACGGCTACCTGAAGATCACCGGCCGGAAGAAGGACATCATCATCACGGCCGGCGGGAAGAACATCACCCCCGCCAACCTCGAGGGCGAGATCAAGCAGAGCCAGTGGGTGTCCCAGTGCGTCGTGATCGGCGACCGCCGCCCCTACCTTGTGGCGCTGGTCACGCTCGACGCCGAGGAGGTCGCGAAGCTGGCCGCTGAGGACGACGCGGTGCCGGAGGACCCCTCCGGATGGCCGGGCAACGCGCGGATCCGGGAGCTGATCCAGCAGCACCTGGACGCTGCGAACGAGAAGTTCGCGCGGGTGGAGCAGGTCAAGAAGTTCGAGATCCTCCCGCACGACTTCGCCCAGGAGACGGGCGAGCTCACCCCGACGATGAAGGTGAAGCGCGCCAACGTCGCCGACAAGTACGAGCCGCAGATAGACGGGCTGTACTCCGACTGAGTCGTGCCGCCTGCCCCGCACACGCGGGGCCGGCGCCTACTCGGAGCCGGTCTGGCGAATCAGCGCCCCGGTCGTCTGCTCGAGCAGCCGCCGCCAAGCGGACTGCTCCTCCCGCTCCTCCCGCTCCACCTCGTCGACCACGTGGCGGACCCGGCGCGCCGAGATCTCGATCCCGTGCCGGCCGGCGACCTCCTTGTAGCGGTCGTACTCGCGCGCCAGCCGCAGCGTCACCGACTCGAACCCGTGCTTCGCGATCCTCAGCCGGGCCGAGTAGTCGAGGATCGAGGTCTCGAACATGAGCTCGTCGTCCTCCTCCGGCTCGATCAGGATGAAGTCGACGCCCGGGTAGGTGCGCTCCCACCCCTCAACGGCCCGGTGCAGCCGGTCGTGGGACATCACCCGGAACGCCTGATTGCCGATCGCCGCATACCCCATGTCCGAGACGTGCCGGGGTCGCTCGCCGAGCACGGTCGGGACGCGGCGGTTGAAGTCGTTCACGAACGGGACCAGCGGGTTGACGACGATGATGAACTTCGCGCCGCGGTCCACGGCGACGTCGACGTTGGTGGTGGAGCGGATCCCGCCGTCGATGAACTCGCGCTCGCCGATGCTGACCGGCGTGTACACCATCGGCAGCGCGGAGGATGCGGCTACCGCCGTCGAGATCGGGACCTCCGCCCACTCGCCCTCACCGAGAATCACCCGCTCGGTCGTGTCGAGATCGGTCGCGGTCAGATACAGCTCCGGCTCGAGCAGACGGAAGTCGTTGGTGCGATCCGGGTCGGAGAGCGCCTCGGCCACGTAACGCTCGATCGCCCGGCCGTCGTACATCCCGGTCGGAAGCGCCGCGGTCAGCTCCGCGACCACGTCCATCACCGACACGTCGCCGATTCGGCCCGCGAGCTTGCGCGCAACGCCCGCCAGCCGCAGCGGCAGCAGCGCGGCGCCGGCCACGAACCCGCGGTAGTTGGGGCGGAGCAGCGTCCCCTGGCGAACCTCGCGGATCGGCGACGGGAGGTCCTGGTTCAGCGCCCGCATCATCTCCTCCGGGGTGATCCCGTTGGCGAGCATCGATGCGATGAAGGATCCGGCGCTGGTCCCGACGTAGACGTCGAACTCGTTCACCGTCCGGTTCACGGCGAGCAGGTCGAGTGCCCGCAGCGCGCCGATCTCGTACACACCGCCGGTGAACCCCCCGCCTCCCAGGACGACGGCGGTCTTCGAGGCACGCCGCCCGCGCCGGCCGCGCGATGCCTGCTTGTCCGGTGTCGTGTCGAGCGGAACGACGTTGTCCATGCCCCTCCTTGGCCGGGTTATACCAAGCCGTACGGCCAGCCAGGGTCCCTGCTCTAAGGTGGCCAGGTGCGAGCAGGGCACCCACGAGCGGCGCGGATCGCCGCGCTGGTGGCGCCGTGCGCGATCGCGATGATCGCAGTCCACTCCGCTGCGGCGCGTGGCCTCGACGAGGGCGCGAGCACGCCCGTCGCCCGTCCGGGCACGGCGGCGGCCGCGTCGACACCGATCTCCCGGGCGGGGCTCGACTCGAGGCTCGCCGACGTGCTCGGAAGCGGTGGCACCGGGACGGCGGCGTGGGTGTACGACACCGGCTCTCAGCGGGCCCTGTTCGGTCTGCACCAGAACCGCCGCCGCATCCTCGCGTCGAACACGAAGCTGTTCACGACCGCGACCGTGCTCGACCGGCTCGGCGCCGGAGGCCGGCTGGAGACACGGGTGTGGGCCGGCGGACCGGTGCCGGAGCAGCACGAGGATGCGACGGCACCGGACGAAGCCGGACGGGTGGTGCGCGGCGACCTGTACCTGGTCGGCGACGGCGACCCGGCGCTCGGGAGCCGCTCCTTCGCGAGCCGGCACAACCTGCCGCTGACCCGGCTCAGGACGCTCGCGGATCGGGTCCGGGCGGCCGGGGTCCGCCAGGTGGACGGCAAGCTCCGAGTCGACGCCACGGTCTTCGACCGCCGCCGCGGGACCGGGGTGCGCGGGTGGCGGACCTACGTCGGTCCGCTCTCCGGGCTCGCCTACAACTCCGGCGAGGGCCGGGACGACCCGGCCGGTGCCGCAGGACGCGCGTTCAAGCGGGCCCTTCGCCGCGCCGGCGTACGGGTCGGAAAGGTGGCGCGCGGCCACATCCCCGGCAAGGTCCGCGACCGTGACCCGATCGCCACCGTTCGATCGGTCCCGATCGCCCGCCTCGTCGGCGAGACGAACGAGAGCTCGAACAACTTCTTCGCTGAGATGCTGCTGAAGCGGCTCGCCGCCGGGGATAGCGGACACGGGACGACGCGGCGCGGCGCGGCGCGCTCGCGGCGGTTCGCGCGCGGGCTCGGCGCCCGCGTGCGCCAGCGCGATGGCTCCGGGCTGAGCCGATCCGACCGCGCCACCCCGCACGACGTCGGGACGCTGCTCGCGAGGATGGCCGAGCACAGGGCCGGCCGGGCGTTCACCGAGTCGCTCCCGGTGGCCGGTCGCGAGGGCACGGTCCGAAACCGGATGCGCGGCACCGCCGCGCAAGGCAGATGCGGCGCCAAGACCGGCACGCTCACCGGGGTCTCGGCGCTGTCGGGGTACTGCGGGTCGGGCGACCATCCCGTCGTGTTCTCGATCCTGATGCAGGGCGTCGCGTTGGAGACCGCTCACTCGATCCAGGACCGCGCCGCGGCACTGATCGCCAGATACCGCTGACCACTACCCTACGAGCGCGGTCAACCCGCTCTCGTCGAGCACCTCGGTGTCGAGCTCAGTGGCTTTGGCCAGCTTCGACCCCGGGTTGTCGCCGGCGACCACGTAGTCGGTGCTCTTCGAGACCGAGCCCGTCACCTTCCCGCCAGCCCGCTTGATCAGCGCTGTCGCCTCCTCGCGAGTGAGGTTGGGAAGCGTCCCAGTCAGCACGAACGTCTTCCCCTCGAGCGGGCCGCCCTCGACCCGGCGCTCCTCCTCGGACAACTCGAACCGCAGCCCCCGCTCGCGGAGCCGGCGGATCAGCTCCAGGTTGGCATCGTCGGAGAGCTCCTCGGTGAGCTGGTCGGCGAGCACTGGGCCGATCCCGTCGACCTCGGTGATCGCGTCCGGGTCCGCGGCGAGCAGGGCGTCGATCGTCCCGAAGTGCTCCGCCAGCGCACTCGCGTTCACGTATCCGATCCCGGGCAGACCGAGCGCGAACAGGACTCGGCCGAACGGGTGCTGCTTGGAGCGCTCGATCTCCTCGATCAGGTTGCGAGCGGAGATCTCCGCAAACCCGTCGAGCTCCGCGATCCGGTCGACGGTGAGGTCGTAGATGCCGGCCGGATCGGAGATCAGGCCCTCGGCGAGGAAGCGCTCCGCGTTCTTCTCACCCAGCCCCTCGATCTCCATCGCGCCGCGGAAGTGCTTTACGAGCTGGAACGTCTGCCCCGGGCAGCCGCGGCGGTTGGGGCACAGCGTCCATACCGAGTCCTGTGGCTTCACCGTCGGCGTCCCGCACATCGGGCACTTCGCGGGCGGCTTCGCGCGACGCAGGCGCCTCCCCTTGCGCTTCTGGACCAGCGGCGAGATCACCTGCGGGATCACGTCACCGGCCCGGGTGACGACGACCTCGTCGCCCTCGCGGGCGTCCTTTCGGGCGAGGTCCGCCTCGTTGTGCAGGGTCGCGGTCGACACCGTCACCCCGCCGACGTGGACCGGCTCGAGCATTGCGAACGGGAGCAGCCGGCCGGTGCGGCCGACGTTCCACACGATCCTGTTCAGCTTCGTGGTCGCCGTGATCGGCGGGAACTTCCACGCCACCGCCCACCGCGGCTCCCGGCCGGCGACCCCGAGCTCCCGCCACAGTCCGCGCTGGTCGACCTTGATCACGACCCCGTCGATCTCGAAGTCCAGCCGCTCCCGGCGCTGCTCCCACCACGCCGCCCGTTCGCCGACCTCGACGGCCTCCGCGTGCGCCGCCGTGTCGCCGTTCACGCGGAAACCACGCTCCCGCAGCCACTCCAGCTCGTCGGAGTGCGTGTCCAGGTCGAGCCCCTGTTGGGCGCCGATCCCGTAGGTCCAGATCGACAGCGGCCGCGACGCTGTGATCTCCGGATCGAGCTGGCGGAGCGACCCTGCGGCGGCGTTGCGAGGGTTCGCGAAGGCGGGCTCGCCGGCGGCCGCGCGCGCCTCGTTGAGGCGCTCGAACGCCGATCGCGGCAGGTACACCTCCCCGCGCACCTCGACCAGCTCCGGGGCGTCCTCGATCTGCAGCGGGATCGCCTTGATCGTGCGGAGGTTCTGCGTCACCTGCTCGCCGACGACGCCGTCGCCGCGGGTGGCGCCGCGGGTGAACCGGCCGTGCTCGTAGGTGAGCGAGATCGCCAGCCCGTCGATCTTCGGCTCGGACACGAACCGCAGCTCGCCCGGCTCGATGTCTAGCTGGCGGAGCCGGTTGTGCAGCCGCGTCTCCCATCCCGCGAACTCCTCGGGCGAGCGGACCGTGCCGAGCGACAGCATCGGCTCGCGATGGCGGACCTGCTCGAACTTGTCGAGCGGGGCTCCGCCGACCCGCTGCGTGGGTGATTCGGGCGAGCGCAGCTTCGGGTGCTCTTCCTCGAGCCCGCGGAGCTCCGCGAACAGCGCGTCGTAGCGCTCGTCGGAGAGCTCTGGGTCGTCGAGGACGTAGTAGAGGTGGTCGTGGCGGGCGATCTCGCGGCGCAGGTCGGCAACCCGCTCGCGGGCGGCCGCCGTGGCCTTCCGGCTCATCGGGCGGCGGGCGTCTCGCCGGCGAGCGAGGCGCGCAGCATCTCCTCCATGTCCCAGGAGCGCAGGCCCTCCAGGCCGTCGCGGTCTGTGAGGTCGAAGTGGACGGGCGTGATCGACACCCGTCCGCGGGCGACCGCGGCCAGGTCCGTTCCGCGCTCGTCCTCGAACGACGGCTCGAAACCGTAGATCTGGTAGCGGCGGCGACCCTCTGTGTCCTCATCGACGAGCCTGAGCTCGTCGTTGTAGAGCCGCTTTCCCAGCTTCGTCACCTCGATCCCGGTCGGCTCGGCGCCGGGGCAGTTCACGTTCAGCAGGGTCCCCGCCGGGAGCGACCGCTTCGCGAGCGCACGGACGATCTGCGCGGCGAGCGCGGCGGCGAACTCGAACTCGAAGCTGCGCCCGAGCCGGAAGTCGAGCTCGCCGCTCGCCGGCTGCTGGGAGATCGCGATCGCCGGCAGACCGAGGACGATCCCCTCGAGCGCCGCCGCGACCGTGCCGGAGTAGGTGATGTCGTCGCCGAGGTTGGCGCCGTGGTTGATCCCGGAGACGATCAGCTCGGGGCGCTCTCCGAGCAGGCCCAGCTCCGCGAACCGGACGCAGTCGACGGGCGTCCCGTCGGTCGCGAACCCGCTGCGGCCGTCGGCGAACTCCACCTCCTCGACTGACAGCGGGGAGCGGGTGGTGATGCTGCGGGCGGTCGCGCTGCGGTTCGAGTCCGGCGCGATCACGTGCACGTCGAGCTCCAGGATCTCGGTGAGCGCGCGCCGCAGCGCCTGCAGGCCGGACGCCCCGATCCCGTCGTCGTTCGTGACCAGAACCCTCATCGGGTCGATTCTAGGGCCGCCCCGGGCGCCCCCGGATATAGGTTCTCGGGCATGAGCGTGCCGACCGGGGAGCGGGTCTTCGAGCTGGCGCCGCGGGGTGGGTACCCGGACCGTGGCCTGCTGGCGCTGGGCGGGCGGCAGCGGCTCGAGTCGTGGGCGCGCGGCCGGGCGCCGGCGCCGCCGCTCTCCCGTCTCACCGGGGCGGTGATCGCCGAGGTCGGCGGAGGCACCGCGGGCGCCGAGATGCCGGCCTCCGGGTGGCTGCTGAACTCGGCCGGGTGGATCGGGGGCGGGACGCTGGCGATAGTCGCCGACATCGCCTTGGGCTGCTCGATCCAGACCGAGCTCCCGGCGGCCGTGCCGTACACGACCGCGGAGCTGTCGATCACGTTCCTGCGGCCGGCGCGGCTCGGCTGCACCCTGCACGCCGGCGGCCAGGCGATCCATGTCGGCCGCTCGGTGGCGCTCTCGGAGATGTTCCTGATCGAGGCCGGCACCGACCGTCTGATCGCTCACGGCACGTCGCGGTGCGCCGTGCTGCCGCCGATCGAGCCCGTACCCGAGCTTTCCGAGGACCTGCCGGTCATCGCACAGCCGGACGATCTGGACTCCGACCCCTACCGGCGGCCGTGGCCGACCGAGGCGATCCTGCCCCAGGCGGTATGGGACGAGCTCCCCGGCAGGGAGGTGCTGGAGCGCCAGCTCGCCGGCGAGCTTCCTCCGCCCCCGATCCACTTCCTGACCGGGATCGAGCCGACCGAGGTCGGAGAAGGATCGGCGACGGTGAGGCTGCCGGCGACGGTGTGGCTGTCGAGCCCGGCACGGACGGTCCAGGGCGGCGTGATCGCGACCCTCGCCGACACCGCGATGGCGATCGCGGTGCAGACGACCACCCCTCCGGCGACGGCCTTCGCAGGCCTCGACCTGAAGGTCAACTACCTGCGCCCCGTGATGCCCGACGGCCGCGACCTGACCGCCCGCGCAGCGGTGATCCACGCCGGGCGGACGCTCGTCGTCACCCGGGCGGAGCTGGTCAACGACGAGGGCAAGACTGTCGCGCTGGCGACCGGGTCGTCCATGTATCTGCCGGGCAAGCCGGCGACGCTGGACGAGGTAGAGCTCGGCCCCGAGCGGGAGAATCAGTAGCGGACCGAGGCGAGGTAGAGGCCGTGCGGCTCGGCGGTCTCCCCCGCGGCCGACCGGGGCGCCCCCTCGAGCAGGCGCTCGAACTCGTCGACCGAGCGCCGCCGGCCGACCTCCAGCATCGTCCCGACCAGCGCCCGGACCATGTGGCGCATGAAGGCATCGGCTTCGATCCAGAAGCATGTTCCGGCCGCCCCCGTCGTACGCGAAGCGGAGGAGGCGGCCGGCCCTGATTCCCACTCGGCTCGGATGATCTCGCGCTCGAACCGGACGTGGTCGGTGTCGGTCGGGGTGAACGCGGTGAAGTCGTGGGTGCCGAGCAGCGCCCGCGCGCACGCCTCGAGCGCATCTCGGTCGATCGGGTGCGGCCACCACAGCGACCGCCCCCGCTCGAACGGCGACGGCGTCGGGGCGGTCAGGATCCGGTAGCAGTACGTGCGCGACCGGGCGTCTCGGCGCGCGTCGAAGGTGGCCGGCGCCCGCTCGACCGCGCTCACGGCGAGGTCCGGCGGCGCCACGGCGTTCACCCGGCGGCGCAGGTCGCACGGCGCGTCGCCGTCGAGCTCGAGGCTCGCCACCTGCCCCCACGCGTGGACGCCCGCGTCCGTTCGCCCGGCGGCAGTGAGGTCGACCGGCTGGCGCAGGATTCGCTCCAGCGCCGCGGTCAGCTCTCCCTCGACGGTGCGGATGCCCGGCTGCGCCGCCCAGCCGCTGAAGCCGCCCCCGTCGTACGCGAGCGTCAGCCTCAGTCGCAGAGCGTCAGACCAGCTCGAGGAAGACCATCTCGGTCGAGTCCGAGCGGCGCGGACCGAGCTTCACGATCCGCGTGTACCCGCCCGGCCGCTCCGAGTAACGCGGTCCGACCTCCTCGAACAGCTTGTGGACGACGAACTTGTCCTGTCCGAGCTCCGACAGAGCCTGCCGGCGCGCGTGGAGGTCGCCGCGCTTGGCGAGCGTGATCAGCTTCTCGACCTCGGGCTTCACGGCCTTCGCCTTCGCCTGGCTGGTCTTGATCCGCTCGTGCTCAAGCACCTCGCGGCTGAGGTTGCGGAGCATCGCCTTCCGGTGCGAGGCGTCCCGGCTGAGCTTGTGGCGCTTGCGGCGGTGGCGCATGGGCCCGGCTCAGTCCTGGCGCAGCGACAGCCCGAGCGCGGCGAGCGCCTCGACCACCTCGTCAATGGAGCGCTCCCCGAAGTTCGGGATCGCCTTCAGCTCCGACTGCGACTTCTGCAGCAGGTCCCCGATCGTCTGGATCCCGGCCCGTTTCAGGCAGTTGTAGGCGCGGACCCCGATCTCGAGCTCCTCGATCAGGCGGTCGTCGCCCGCTGCGGGCGTGCCCGCGGCGGCCGCCGCTGCCTCGGGGGCACCGACGCCATCACGGCTGGTGAGCTCCTCGACCCGATCGGCGTCGGTGAAGATCGCCAGGCTCTTGATCAGGATCTCGGCGGCCTCGCGGAGCGCCGACCCGGGCTCGATCGACCCGTCGGTCTCGATCTCGAGCGTGAGCTTGTCGAAGTCGGTCCGCTGGCCGACCCGGGAGGAGTCCACCGCGTAGGAGGCGCGGCGGATCGGCGAGAAGATCGAGTCGATCGGGATCACCCCGATCGCCTGGTCCTCGGCCTTGTTGTCCTCAGCCGGCGCGTACCCGCGCCCGCGCCCAACCGTCAGGTAGAGCTCCAGCTTGGTGCGCTTCTCCAGCGTCGCCACCGGGGCGTTGGGGTTGAGGATCTCGACGCCCGCCGGCAGGTCGATGTCCTTGGCCGTGACGGTGCCGGGGCCGGTGACGACCAGCGGAACCTCGACCTCGTCGGCGTCCGTGTGCATGCGGATCACGATGTCCTTCAGGTTGAGGACGAGGTCGGTGACGTCCTCCTTCACCCCGGGGATCGTGGAGAACTCATGCGCGACGCCCTCGATCCGGACGCTCTTGATGGCCGCCCCTCCCAGCGAGGAGAGCAACACGCGGCGAAGGCTGTTGCCGAACGTGTACCCGAACCCCTTGTCGAGGGGCTCGATCACGAACGTGCCGCTGGTGTCGTCCGCGTTCTCGCTGGAGATCTGCGGGAGCTGGAAGTCGCTCAACGCTGTGCTCATTGCCGTTGCCATGTTCGGTATTACCTCTCTCGAAATCTACGTGTGTCAGTCCCGTCGACACCCCGTGACGCGCGAACGCGAAGCGGAGCACGTCGCGGGCGTTATTTGGAATAGAGCTCGACGATCAGCTGCTCCTGGACCGGAGTGGAGATCTCGGAGCGCTCCGGCAGGCGCAGGACCTTTGCGGTCAGCGAGTCATGGTCGGCCTGCAGCCACGGCGGCACCGCCGCAGTCAGCTCGGTTGCGGCGCGGACGACGTCGCCCGCACTCGAGTCCGCCTTGATCGAAATCACGTCGTCCGGCTTCACCTGGTAGGAGGGGATGTCGACGCGGCGCCCGTTGACCAGCCAGTGGCCGTGGCGGACGAGCTGTCGCGACTGGCGGCGCGAGGCCGCGAACCCGAGCCTGACCAGCACGTTGTCGAGCCGAGTCTCGAGCAGCCGGAGCAGGTTCTCGCCGGTCACGCCCGACTGCCGGCTTGCCCGGTCGTAGTAGCCTCGGAACTGCTTCTCGAGCAGCTGGTAGTAGCGGCGCGCCTTCTGCTTCTCGCGAAGCTGCTGGCGGTACTCGGACTGGCGCACCCGGCCGCGGCCGTGCTCGCCCGGCGGGTAGGAGCGCCGCTCCACGCCGCACTTGTCCGTGAGGCAGCGCTGACCCTTCAGGAACAGCTTCTGTCCCTCGCGCCGGCACTGCTTGCACTGCGGTGAAGTGTCTCGTGCCATCCGGGCCGACCCTCAGACTCGGCGCCGCTTGCGGGGGCGGCAGCCGTTGTGGGCCTGCGGGGTGACGTCCTTGACCGTGGTGATCTGGAGGCCGGCGGCCTGCAGCGAGCGGATCGCCGTCTCGCGACCCGAGCCCGCGCCCTTGGCGAGCACCTCGACCCGCTCCAGGCCGTGCTCCATCCCCTTCCGGGCGGCGGAGTCGGCGGTCACCTGGGCCGCGAACGGCGTCGACTTGCGAGAGCCCTTGAACCCTGCGCTGCCGGCGGACTCCCAGGCGATCACGTTCCCCTCGGTGTCGGTGAGGGTGACGATCGTGTTGTTGAAGGAGGTCTTGATATGCGCCTGCCCGTAGGAGATGTTCTTACGTACCCTGCGGCGCGATCGGCCCTTCTTAGGCTGCGGCATCCAATCCCCCCGATCTAGCCCTTGGTCGGCGGCTTGCGCTTGCCGGCGATGCTCGCCTTCTTCGGGCCCTTCCGGGTGCGGGCGTTCGTGTGGCTGCGCTGGCCCCGGGTCGGGAGGCCGCGGCGGTGTCGGATCCCGCGATAGGAGCCGATCTCGGACAGCCGCTTCACGTTCTGGGAGCGCTCCCGGCGCAGGTCGCCCTCGACCTCGCGCGACTCGACCGCCTCGCGTAGCTTCACGACCTCGCCCTCGGTCAGGTCCTGGACCTTGGTCTCCGGATCGACCCCCGCCTCCTGGACGATCTTCACCGCCGTCGAGCGCCCTATCCCGAACACGTAGGTGAGCCCCACCTCGACCCGCTTGTTGACGGGGATATTGACCCCGGCTATACGGGCCACTAGCCCTGCCTCTGCTTGTGGCGCGGATTCGAGCAGATCACGAGCACGACGCCGTTGCGCCGGACGATCCGGCACCTCTCACACATCGGCTTCACGCTGGCTCGAACCTTCATCGCGTCCAATCGCGGTCGTTACGGTCGTATCTGGATAAGGAAGCCCGTCGATCCCAGGAGTTGGATCACGGGCGGGCGCAAAAAGACCAAAGGACCTTTCGGCCGACCGGGAATATTAGCAACGGGCAAGCCGCGGACCGGCGAAGGCGGGCGCGAGGCGCGGGATAGCCGCAGACCCCGCGGAAGCGGAGCATTTCGCGTGAATCACCCTATGCCTGGCCGACGAGGACGCCGACCACGGCCACGATCACGCCGCCCGCCGTTACCTGGACCAGCGAGCCGCTCAGGGACACCTTCAGGTAGCGCTTCCGCACCCATGCGATCGCGCACAGCTCCACCGCGACGACGCCGTACGCGATCGCAAGCGCGGTGTTGACGTCGCCGATCAAGAACGGGAGCGCGTGCACGGAGCCGCCCACGAAGGTGGCCGCTCCGGTGATCAGACCGCGCGGCAGCGAGCTCCCGCGCCCCGTCAGCGCGCCGTCGTCCGAGAGCGCCTCGGACATACCCATGCTGATCGCGGCGCCAAGGGCGGCGGCGACCCCGACGAGCAGCGCCGCCCGCGAGCCCGCCAGGTAGGCGGCGGCGAAGATCGGAGCCAGCGTCGAGATCGTCCCGTCGATCAGCCCGATCAGCCCCGGCTGCACCACCTGCAACAGCCGCTCCCGATCGTCGGCCCCTCGCCACGCTCTCACAACGGAGTCCATCCCGGGATAATAGCAAGAGATTTAAGATTAGGTCTGCCTAAGACTTTTGAATTAGGATCACCTAAAATGAAAGCTGTGAACGTCCGCCCCGCACCCACCGAGGACGCTGCCGGCGCGCTTCGCGCCAGCGGCTTCAGGGTGACGCCGCAGCGGCTCGCGATCCACGAGGGGCTCCTGGACCTGGACCGGCACGTGAGCGCCGAGGAGGTGCTGGACGCGGTCTCCGGCCGGCTCCCGAATGTGTCGCTGCCGACCGTGTACTCGGCGCTCGAGGCGCTCGAGGAGGCCGGGCTGGTGCGACGGGTCGCCGCCGGCCGCGGCGCCACGCTGTACGACGCGCGCCCCGCCGACCACCACCACATGGTGTGCCGGCGATGCGGGGCGGTCGAGGACCTCGACGCCGGGATCGAGCTTGGATCGGCTCTCGACGCCGCCGCCGATCGCGGCTTTCTCCCCGACGACGCCGAGGTGGTCGTGCACGGCCTGTGCGCGCGCTGCCGGGGAGGCCAACGCAGCTAAAGCTTCGCCGCTGCCCGCCGATGGGTGCTTGTGAGGCACTCCCGCCTGAGGATGGTCGTCTTCCTCGTCGTGGGCGCCCTTGCCGCGGGCATCGGCGTGATCGCGTACGCCACCTCCGCGCTCGGCGACGCCGAGCGAGACGCGCTCGACGCGCGGTTCAAGATCCGCGCCGACGAGCCGGCGCCCCGGGACGTCGTCGTCGTGGCGGTCGACGACCGCACCTTCGATCAGCTCGGGCAGCAGTGGCCGTTTCCACGCTCGCTGCACGGTGAGCTGATCGATCAGCTCACCGACTGGGGGGCACGCGTGATCGCGTACGACGTCCAGTTCACCGAGCAGACCACGCCCGCCCAGGACAACGCGCTGATCAGCGCGGTCGACCGCGCCGACGGGGTGGTGCTCGCCACCACGGAGGTCGACTCGCGGGGGCGCAGCCCCGTGTTCGGCGGGCCGGGGGTGGTCCGGGAGGTCGGGGCGCGATCGGGCAACTCGGTCTTCACGCCCGACGAGGACGGCGTGTACAGGCGGTTCCCATTCGCGTCGCAGGGATTGAAGAGCTTCTCCGTCGTCACCGCGGAGGCGGCCGGAGCGGCGCCCGTCCAGGCTGACGAGTTCGACGACGGCGAGGCGTACATCGACTACCGCGGGCCGACGAACACCTACAGGGCGGTGTCGTTCTCCGACGTGATCAAGCGGAAAGCGGATCCGGCGATCTTCGACGACGCGATCGTCGTCGTCGGCGCGACCGCGCCGATCCTGCAGGACGTTCACCCCACCCCGTACGGCGAGCTGATGAGCGGCGCCGAGATCCAGGCGAACGCGATCTCGACGGTGCTCGACGGGGTCCCGCTGGCGGCCCTCCCCGCCGCCCTCGACGTGGCGCTGATCGCGCTGCTCGGATTCGCCGCACCGTTGATCGGGATCAGGCTGCGCCCGGAGCCGACCTTCGCGCTTGCGCTGCTGATCGCCGCCGCGTACCTGGTCGGAGCGCAGCTCGCCTTCAACGCCGGCGCGGTCGTCCCGGTCGCCGACCCCCTGCTCGCGCTCGCGATCGGGGCGATCGGGACGCTCGGCCTGTACTACCTGCTCGCCGGGTTCGAGCGGCAGCGGATCCGCGACACGTTCGCGAGGTTCGTTCCCTCGAACGTGGTCGACACCGTGCTGGCGCGGACGGAGGGCGGCGAGGTGCGGCTCGGCGGAGTCCGGACCGAGTCGACGGTGCTGTTCGCGGACCTTCGCGGCTTCACGAGCTTCTCCGAGTCACGCTCGCCCGACGAGGTGGTCGAGGTGCTGAACGACTACCTCGGCGAGATGACCGACGCGATCATGGACCACGGCGGGACCCTCGTCGCGTACATGGGAGACGGGATCATGGCCGTGTTCGGGGCGCCGATCGAGCAGCCCGATCACGCCGACCGCGCGCTCGCCGCCGCCCGGGAGATGGTCGCGGTGCGGCTGCCCGCCTTCAACGCGCGGGTACGCGAGGCGGGCAACGGCGACGGCTTCCAGATCGGGGTCGGGATCAACACCGGCGAGGTGATGTCGGGGCAGGTCGGCTCGGTCCGGCGGCTGGAGTACACCGCGCTCGGCGACACCACCAACACCGCCTCCCGGCTCGAGGAGATGACGAAGGAGTCCGAGCAGCAGGTGTTCATCGCCGACGCCACTCGCGCCGCGATGCGAGGGCCGGCCGCCGACCTGGAGCCGCTCGGGGCGCGCGCGGTGCGTGGGAAGGAGTCCGCGATCACCCTGTGGACGATCGTCGGAACCGCCAAACAGAGGGTCCAACACCGCTAAGGGCCTGCGCAAACCTGCCGATGGATGCACAAAACGGGGCCCGCGCGAGATGGAGGCACGAATGGTGAGGCAGGACGGTCTGACAGGCAGGCACAGCGGGAAGGCGGCGGGACGACCCAGGATGCGGCCGTTCGCCGGCGCGGGCTCGCTGGTCGCGCTCGTCGCGCTCGTCGCCGCGGCGCCCGCCGCCGCGTACACCGGGTGGGTCACGAACAAGGGCAACGACGACGTCTCCGTGATCAACACCACGCTCGGGACTGTGGGCGCCAGGGTCGGCACCGACATCCCGGTCGGCGACGAACCCGGGCCGATCGCGGCAGCGCCGAACGGCAAGACCGCCTACGTGGCGAACGGGCTCGGCCACCCGCCCGACAACCTGAGCGGCGACGTCTCCTTCCTCAACACCCAGACCAGGGTCGAGTTCGGCACACCCGTCCCCCAGGTCGAGGGGCCGGTCGCGATCGCGATCACCCCCAGCGGCAGCCAGCTGTACGTGCCGAACGCCGGCACCAGCCGTACGCTCGCGATCAACACGGCGACACGGGCGATCGACGAGATCGACGTGCGCGGCGTTCCGGAGAGCGCCGCGGCCAGCCCCAACCGCACCGAGGCGTACGTGGGGGTCGCGGCCAACACCAACTCGCACATGTCGGTGATCGATACGGCCGGCAACACCAGCAGCTCCGGGGACGACGTCGCCCTCGGGGGCGACTTCGATGAGCTCACGGGAGTTGCCGTCACGCCGGACGGCAACAAGGCCTACGTGGTCAACAATACGGCCGGCGTGGTCTCGGTCGTGGACCTGACCACCAACCCCCCCACGAACACCGACCCTGACATCACTGTCGGCTCCGAGCCGACCGCGATCGCGATCAACCCGGCCGGGACGAAGGCATACGTGACGGACGACGTCGATGACACTGTCACCCCGATCGACCTCGGCGACGACAGCACCGGCACGCCGATCTCGCTCGACACCGGCTCGGCGCCGTCCGCCGTCGCGTTCACGCCGGACGGCTCGCGCGCATACGTCACCGACCAGGGCACCGACGACGTCTCGGTCGTCAACGCCGCGACCGACTCGGTCGCGGGGCACATCGCCCTCGATCTCGGCAGCGAGCCGGCCGGGATCGCGCTGTTCACCGTCCCGGCCGTGACGCCCCCGCCCCCGCCCCCCCCGCCGCCGCCGCCCCCGGCCACGCCGCCGCTGCCGACACCGGTGGTCGGCGACTCGTTCAACCTGGAACCGGTCGATGGCGCCCCGACGACGAAGTGCAAGGGCGACTCCGACTTCGCGGCGCTGGTCCGACCGGAGCAGGTCCAGGTCGGGTGCCAGGTGGACGCCACCAACGGGACCGTGCGGCTGACCGCCGCGACCGGCGTCGGCGACGAGACTCAGACGGCGTTGTTCTGGGCGGGCCGGTTCAAGGTGCTTCAGGCGGACGCGGCGGTCCGCGCCAGCGCCTCGAAGGTGGTCCCGACCACGCTGAAGCTGACCGGCCCGCTGCTCAGGCGCGCGCAGCTCGCGCCCCGCGCCGCCGGCGGGCCGAGCGCCCACAGCTCCAAGGGGAGGAAGAAGCGGAAGCTGTGGGGAAGCGGCAAGGGCAAGTTCAAGACGAAGGGCAAGAAGGGCGCGGCCAGCGTCCGCGGCACAGAGTGGCTGACCGAGGACCGCTCCGACGGCTCCACCTGGCTGAAGGTGGCCGAGGGCACGGTCCGGTTCAAGGACTTCGTCAAGGACAAGACCGTCACCGTGAAGGCCGGCGACAGCTACGTGGCGAAGAAGCGCTAGACGCGGACGGGCCTACTCGTCCTCGTGCCAGGGCGTCAGCACGCGGGGCCCGTTCTCGGTGACGGCGACGGTGAACTCGAAATGGGCGGCCTGGGAGCCGTCCTGCGAGTACACCGCCCAGTTGTCGTCGCCGACCCGGACCTGAGGCGATCCGGCGTTCACCATCGGCTCGATCGCGAGCACCATCCCCGGCTCCAGCACGGGTCCGCGGCCGGGCTCGCCGTAGTTCGGGATCTGCGGGTCCTCGTGCATGTCGCGGCCGATCCCGTGGCCGACCAGGCTGCGGATGATCGAGAGGCCGTCGGACTCGACCCGCCGCTGCACCGCGTTGGAGACATCGCTGAGCCGGTTCCCCGTCCGGGCCGCCTCGACGGCGTCGAACAGTGAGGCGCGGGTCGTGGCGAGCAGCTTCTCGGTGCCCGAGTTGATCTCCCCGATCGGGAGGGTGATCGCCGCGTCCGCGACCCACCCGCCGTAGACGACCCCGACGTCCAGCGAGATGATGTCACCGAGCTTCAGCTCGTACGGCCCGGGGATCCCGTGCACGACCATCGAGTTGGGGGACGCGCAGATCGAGCCCGGGAACCCGCGGTAGCCCTTGAACGCCGCCTGCGCCCCCTGGGACGCGATGAACTTCTCGGCCGCCTCGTCGAGCTCCGCGGTGGTCACCCCGGGTCGGACCTTCCCTCGCAGCATCTTCAGGCAACGGGCCTGGATCGCGCCGGCCACGGCCATCTCCTCGATCTGCTCCGGCGTCTTGGTGAGGATCATCACCGCGCCGCGCTAGATGCGCTCCTCCATCTGCAGCGTCGCGAGCAGGCCCCGGATCCGCTCCGCAACCTCCTCCGGCGCCCGGTCGCCGTCGACGCGGCGCAGGATCCCCTCGCCGTCGTAGTACCCGACAAGCGGCTCGGTCTTCGAGTGGTACTGCTCGAGCCGGTGCCTGACCACGTCGGGCTTGTCGTCGTCGCGGATCACGAGCTTGCCGCCGCACACGTCGCACACGCCCTCCTTCTTGGGCGGATCGTGGTCGACGTGGAAGATGTGGCCGCCGTCGACACAGGTGCGGCGCCCCGACAGCCGCCTGACGACCTCCTCGTCGGAGACCTCGATCAGGATCGCCGCGGTGAGCTCGCGGTGCAGCCGCTCGATCGCGGCGTCCAGTGCCCCGGCCTGGCCGGTGGTACGGGGGAAGCCGTCGAGGATGAACCCATCGGCGGCCTCGGGGGACTCGATCCGCTCCGAGATCATCCCGATGATCACGTCGTCGGGGACGAGGTCGCCCTTGTCCATGAACCCCTTCGCCTGCTTGCCGAGGTCCGTCCCCTCGCGAACGGCGGCACGGAGGATGTCGCCAGTGGCGTAGTAGGGCAGCCGCAGGTCGGTCTGCAGGCGTTCGCCCTGGGTGCCCTTGCCGGAGCCGGGCGGGCCAAGGAGGATCAGGTTGAGCTCGGACATCAGCGATCGGCCGCGATCGCGGCGCTACTTCAGGAAGCCCTCGTAGTTGCGCATCATCAGCTGCGCCTCGAGCTGCTTGACGGTGTCCAGTGCGACCCCGACGACGATCAGGATCGAGGTGCCGCCGAAGTAGAAGTTCGCCGAGGTCTGGCTGATCAGGATCGTCGGGAGCGCCGCGACCGCGCCCAGGTACAGCGCCCCGGGGAAGGTGAGCCGCGACAGGATCCGGTCCAGGTACTCGGCGGTCGGCCGACCTGGTCGGACGCCGGGGATGAAGCCGCCGTACTTCTTCAGGTTGTCCGCCTGGTCGACGGGGTTGAACGTGACCGCGGTGTAGAAGTAGGTGAAGATGATGATGAAGAACACCTCGCCGACCACGTACGCCCACCCGTTGGGGCTGAAGAAGGCGGCGAAGTCGAGCGCCGCGGGGGTGTTCAGGAGCTGGCCGATCGTCGGCGGGAAGGCCATGATCGACGCGGCGAAGATCACCGGGATCACCCCGGCCATGTTCACCCGCAGGGGCAGGTAGGTCGACCCGCCGGTCGTCATCCGGCGGCCGACGACGCGCTTCGCGTACTGCACCGGGATCCGCCGCTGGCCCTCCTGGACGAACACGATCCCGACGATCACCGCCAGGGCGATGAACGGCATCATCACGACGAACACCTGGTCGGGGTTGTTCCACCACGCCTGGATCCCGCTGGGGATCCGGGACGCGATCGAGGCGAAGATCATCAGCGAGATCCCGTTCCCGATCCCGCGCTGCGTGATCAGCTCCCCGAACCACATCAGCACCGTGCAGCCGGCGGTCAGCGAGATCACGATCAGGAACACCTTCGGGAAGGTGAGCTCGCCGACCACGCTGGTGCCGGCCTGGTTCTGGAAGGAGCGGAACAGGAACACGTAGCCGACCGACTGGCCGAACGCGAGCGCGACGGTCAGGTAGCGCGTGTACTGGGTGATCTTCTGCTGCCCCACCTCGCCCTCCTTCTGGAGCCGCTCCAGGGATGGGACGACGACCGTGAGCAGCTGCAGGATGATCGAGGCCGTGATGTAGGGCATGATCCCGAGCGCGAACAGGGACAGCCGCGACAGGCTTCCGCCCGAGAACAGGTTCAGGAAACCGAGGATGTTCGAGCCGGTGAAGTTCTGCTCAAGCTGCTCGACGGTGTGGATGTCGATCCCGGGAGCCGGGATGTAGGCGCCGAGCCGGTACAGGGCGAGCATCGCCGCCGTGAACGCCAGCTTCCGCTGGATCTCGGGGACCGAGAAGGCGTTGGTGATGGTCCTCAGCATCCGACCAGATCCTCCGCTACGCGTCCGGTTTGGTCGGGTTTGTGATCAGCTCACACGTGCCGCCGGCAGCTTCGATCTTCTCGCGCGCGGTCGCGCTGAATCCGTGCGCGCGGACGGTCAGCTTCTTGCCCAGCTCGCCCCGCCCCAGCACCTTGACCGGGTCGCGGCGCTTCGCGAGGCCCGCCGCCCGCAGCGACTCCGGCGACACTTCGGCGCCGGCGTCGAAGCGCGCGTCGAGGTCGGAGACGTTCACCGGCTGAGTCCGGGTCCGGAACGGCTCGAACGGCATCGACATCTTCTTGTTCGGGCCGCGCAGCTTTCGCATCCTCATGTGGATCGGGTTCTGGCCGCCCTCGTAGCCGGGCTTGCGGCGGGTGCCCGAGCGCGCTCCGGCGCCCTTGTGGCCGCGGCCGGAGGTCTTCCCGAGCCCGGAGCCCTCGCCGCGGCCTACTCGCTTCCGGGGTCGGCGCGAGCCGGGCTTGGGGCGGACGGTGTGCAGACCGATGTCCTCGGGGGAGAGCCGGCTCACCTGCCGTCGCCCTCCTTCACCTCGACGAGGTGCCCGACCTTGTCAAGCATCCCGCGCAGCGCAGGGGAGTCGGTCTGCACCGATGACTTCCCGATCCGGCCGAGCTTCAGCGAGCGAAGCGTGTCGCGCTGGCGCGGGCTGATCCCGACCGCGGAGCGGACCTGGATCACGGTGAGGTCAGTCATGGTCATTTTCCGGTCGAATCCTCCGCATCACTGCCCGCGGCGTCCTCCGCTTCGCGTCCGGGCGCCGCGGCGTCGGCGGCAGGCTCGGGCTTGGCCTCACCCTCAACCTTGCCACCGTTCGTGCTCGCCGAGGGCTCGGGGATCCCGAGCACCTGGCGCACGGACAGGCCGCGGAGCTTGGCGACCTCCTGCGGCCGGCGCAGGTTCACGAGCCCGTTCATCGTCGCCTTCACGAGGTTGACCGGGTTCTGGGTGCCGATGCTCTTCGAGAGCACATCGCGGACGCCGCCGAGCTCAAGCACCGCGCGGACGCCGCCGCCCGCGATCACCCCTGTCCCGGGACTGGCGGGACGGAGGACCACGTGGCCGGCGCCGAACCGCCCCACGATCTTGTGCGGAATCGTCTGCCCGTACTTGGGGACGCGGATCAGGCTCTTGCGGGCGTCCTCGACCCCCTTCTGGATCGCGAGCGGCACCTCACGGGCCTTCCCGTACCCGATCCCGACCACGGAGTCCTCGTCGCCGACGGCGACCAGCGCGGTGAACGAGAACCGCCGGCCGCCCTTCACGACCTTGGCGACGCGGTTGATCTCGATCACCCGCTCCTGGAGGTCGAGCCCCTGCGGGCTGACGGTCTCAACGGGCTTCTGCATCCGACCCTCCACGGTAGCGACTCAAATCTGCAGCCCTCCCTCGCGGGCGGCCTCTGCGAGCGCCTGGACGCGACCGTGGTACCGGTAGCCGGACCGATCGAATACGCACGTCTCGATCCCCGCGGACTTGGCGCGCTCCGCCAGCACGGCGCCGGCGCGCTTCGCCTGCTCCATCGAGTCGAGCCCGCGAAGGTCCCCCTCGGTCCAGCTCACGGCGGCCAGCGTGCGGCCGGCATCGTCGTCGATCAGCTGCGCGAAGATCCCGCGGTTGGAGCGATACACCGAGAGCCGCGGCCGGTCTGCCGAGCCGCGGATCTTCGCCCGCACCCGCCGGCGGCGCCGGGCGCGCTGCTGCTGCTTGGTCATCACGCTCATGCGCGCTTGCCCACCTTGCGGCGAACGTGCTCGCCGGAGTACCGGATCCCCTTGCCCTTGTATGGCTCCGGGGGGCGCTGCTTGCGGACCTGCGCCGCCACCTCGCCGACCTTCTGCTTGTCGATCCCGCGCACCACCACCTCGGTGGGCTGCGGGACCTCGAACTCGATCCCGTCCGGGGGCGTGATCGAGACCGGGTGCGAGTAGCCCAGCGCCAGCTCGAGCTGCGTGCCCTGGAGCTTCGCCCGGTACCCGACGCCCTGGATCTCGAGCCGTCGCTCGAATCCCTCGGTGACGCCCTGCACCATGTTCGCGATCAGCGTCCGCGTCAACCCGTGCAGGGAGCGGTGCTCGCCGCGGTCGGTGGGCCGCTCCACGGTCACGGAGCCGTTCTCACGCTCGACCTTCATATCGGGGCTGATCACCTGGCTGAGCTCGCCCTTCGGCCCCTTCACGGTCACCGCGCCCGCGCCGACGTCGACGGTGACGCCGTCGGGGATATCGATTGGCCTTTTCCCGATCCGACTCATGATCAAATTCCGGCTGCGCGCCCGCTCCGCTCGGTCGCGAAGCACACGTCCTGACGCTCGCTCGCTCTCGCGTCCGCCGCAGCCGGGTGGTCGTGGCTACCACACATAGGCGAGCACCTCGCCGCCGACCCGCTGCGCCTTCGCTTCGTGCCCCGTCATCACCCCGCGCGAGGTGGAGACGATCGCCGTCCCCATCCCGCCCAGCACGCGCGGCACCTCGTTCTTGTTGACGTAGCGGCGCCGGCCCGGGCGCGACACACGCTCGATCCCGGTGATCGCCGGCTGGCGCTCGTCGGTGTACTTGAGCTCGACCCGGATCGTCTCGCCGACCGGGTTCGGCTCCACGGCGAACCCGGTGATGTAGCCCTGCTCCTCGAGGATCCGGGTCATCTCCTTCTTCAGGCTCGACGCCGGGATCTCGACCTGATCGTGCTCGGAGATCAGCCCGTTGCGGATTCGGGTCAGGTAATCGGATACGGGATCGGTCAGCATCGTGGTCCTTCGGCTACCAGCTCGACTTGGTCATTCCGGGCACGTAGCCCTGGTGCGCGGCGTCGCGCAGGCACAGGCGGCACAGCCCGAACTTCCGATAGTAGGCCCGCGAGCGCCCGCACCGGTTGCACCGGTTGTAGCCGCGACTGCGGTACTTCGGCTTGCGCCTCTGCCTGACGACCTGTGAGGTCTTCGCCATCTACTCCTTGTCCTCGCTCTCGCTGTCGCTGTCGTCGCTCGAGTCCGCGCTCGCCTCCGGCTCGCCGCCCTCGGCGTCCTCGCCCTCCTCGGCCTCCCGCGGCTTGGTCTCGTAGGCCTCGGGGTTCTCCTCCTTGAGCTGCTCCAGCGCCGCCCGCTCGGCCTCGGCGCGCAGGCGCGCCTCCTCCTTGCGCTGCTCCTCCTCGGCGGCCGCGGCCGAGTCCTCCTCGCCGGGACGGCCCTCGGCCGAGTACGGCAGGCCGAGCGCGCGGAGCAGCTCGAAGGCCTCGATGTCGCTGTGCGCGGTGGTGGTGATGGTCACGTCCAGGCCGCGGACCTCGTCGATCGAGTCGTAGTCGATCTCGGGGAAGATCAGCTGCTCGCGGATCCCCATCGAGTAGTTCCCGCGGCCGTCGAACGAGCGCGGGTTGAGCCCGCGGAAGTCGCGGATCCGGGGGATTGCGATCGAGATCAGCCGGTCGAGGAACTCCCACATCCGCGCCCGGCGCAACGTCACCGCGACGCCGACGGGCATCCCTTCGCGAACCTTGAAGGCGGCGATCGACTTGCGGGCGCGGCGGACGCTCGGCCGCTGGCCGGTGATCGTGCCGAGCTGCTCGGTGGCGGCCTCGAGCGGGGAGCCTGACCGCGAGCCCTCGCCGATCCCCATGTTCAGGGTGATCTTCTCGAGCCGCGGCACCTCCATCAGGGTCTCGTACTTGAAGCGCTCCACGAGCTCCGGGACGACCTCGTTCCGGTACCGGTCGCGCAGCCGGGGCGGCGGAGCGGCCTGCTGCTGAGCGGTGGCGGCCTCCATCATCACTCCAGTTCCTTCCCCGTGCGCTTCGCGAACCGCGTCCGCTGACCGCGGTCACGCTTCACGCCGACACGGGTCGGCTTGTTGTCGGAGGGATCGAGCAGCATCACGTTGGAGATGTCGATCGGACCCTCCTTCTCGATGATGCCCCCGGCCTCGCCCCCGCGCTGGGTGTCCTTCAGCGACTGCGGGCGCTGGTGGCGCTTCACGATGTTCAGGTTCTCGACGTACACGCGTCGTCGCTTCGGCTCGGTGCGAAGCACCCTGCCGGTCTTGCCGCGGTCCTTGCCGCCGGTGATCACGACGTGGTCGTCCTTGCGAATCTTCATCCCGCGTCCCATCACAGAACCTCGGGGGCCAGCGAGACGATCTTCATGAAGTTGCGCTCTCGCAGCTCTCGTGCCACCGGTCCGAAGATACGGGTCCCGCGCGGGTTGTTCGTGCCGTCGATCAGCACGGCGGCGTTCTCGTCGAACGAGATGTAGGTGCCGTCCGGGCGGCCGAGCTGCTTCCGAGTGCGGACGACGACCGCCTGCACGACCTCGCCCTTCCGCACCGCGCTCCGCGGCGTCGCCTGCTTCACGGTCGCGGTGATCACGTCCCCCACCCCGGCGTAGCGGCGATGCGAGCCGCCCTTCACGCGGATGCAGAGGATCTCGCGCGCGCCGGAGTTGTCGGCGACACGCAGCCTGGTCTCCTGCTGGATCATGAATCACTCCCGCGGCGTGCTCTGCTCCCGCTCGCTCGCGTTTCGAACAACCGGAGGCCTCGCTCGCTCGCTCCCGCGTCCGCCGCCGCGAGGTTCGTGTGCTCCGTCATCGGGCCCTCTCGACTATCTCGACCAGCCGCCACCGCTTCGTCCGCGACAGCGGGCGGGTCTCGACGACGCGGACGACGTCGCCGTCGTTCGCCTCGTCGCGCTCGTCGTGCGCGTGCACGGTGCTCGACCGGCGCACCACCTTCTCGTACGAGGGATCGCGGCGGGCGCGCTCGATCCGCACGGTGATCGTCTTCGCCGCGGCGCTCGAGACGACAGTGCCCTGGCGCACCTTGCGCGTGCCCGGAGGGCGCTCGGTGGGTGGGGTTCCCGTGCCGGCGCCGTCACGCCGGTCGCGGAGGCGCTTGCGGTGCCTGCCGCGCTCGGCCGACGCCTTGCGGCGGCGCTCGGCGCGCTCGCTCGCTCGCTGCTCGGCGCTGCGCGACGGCCCGGGAGAGCCGTCGGCGCGGGAGCGCGCCAGCTTGCGGCGCTGCTTCGGGGACAGCTCCTCCGCGGCGGGCTCCGGATCGGCGGCAGGGGCCTCCGAAGCAGCCTCCTCGGCGGCCTCGGGAGCCTGCTCGGAGGCCTCCGCGGCAGGAGTCTCCTCTGAGGTCTCTTCCTGCTTCTCGTTTTCCTCTGCCATCACCGTCTCAGCTCCGCCTCGAGATCGATCCCGCGCTGGCCGGCGACCGTCAGCAGGCGAGCTATGTCGCGCCGCGTATCCGCCAGCCGCGCCGTGTTCTCGAGCTCGCCGGTCGCGTGCTTGAACCGCAGGTTGAACTCCTCCTCGCGGGCGTCCTTCAGCTTCACGACGATCTCATGGTCGTCCATCGCGTGCACCTCGGGGCCCTTCACGGTCGGTCTCGCACGGTCATTGCTCGACACCCTCTCGCGTCACGAACCTGGTCTTGATCGGGAGCTTGTGGCCGGCGAGCCGCATCGCATCCTTGGCGAGGTCCTCGTCGACGCCGGCGAGCTCGAACATCACCCTGCCCGGCTTCACCACCGCAACCCAGCCCTCCGGATTGCCCTTCCCGGACCCCATCCGGGTCTCGGCGGGCTTCTTGGTGTACGGCTTGTCGGGGAAGACCGTGATCCACACCTTCCCGCCGCGCTTGATCTTCCGCGTCATCGCGACTCGGGCGGCCTCGATCTGGCGGCTGGAGATCCAACCGCGCTCCATCGCCTTCAGCCCGTACTCGCCGAACGCCACCTTGGTCGCGCCCTTCGAGTTGCCGCGCATCCGGCCCCGCTGCTGCTTGCGGTACTTGACCCGCTTCGGCATCAGCATCAGCGCCGCGACCCCCTTCCGTTGCCGCCCCGGTCGCTGGAGCGCCCGCCGCGATCGCGGCCGCCCCGGCCGCCCCGGCCGCCATCGTCGCCGGCCTCAGCGGTGCGGTAGCCCTCGGGCATCACCTCGCCGTTGTTGATCCAGCACTTGACGCCGATCCGGCCGGTCGTCGTTTTCGCCTCGTGGAAGCCGTAGTCGATGTCGGCGCGGAGCGTGTGCAGCGGCACGCGGCCGTCCGAGTAGCCCTCGGTGCGCGCCATCTCCGCCCCACCGAGCCGGCCGGAGACCTGCACCTTCACGCCCTTGGCACCGGAGCGCATCGCCGAGGTCAGCGCCCGCTTCATCGCCCGCCGGAACGCGACCCGGTTCTCGAGCTGCTCGCCGATCGACTGCGCGACCAGCTTCGCGTCGAGCTCGGGGCGCTTGATCTCGCGGATGTTGACGCGCACGGGCTTCTTCGTCAGGTTGTGGAGGTCGCGCCGCAGCGCGTCGACCTCGGCGCCCGACTTCCCGATCACGATCCCGGGCCGCGCCGTGTGGATGTCCACCGTCACCTCGCCGCGCTGCTTCCGGATCGTGATGTCCGAGAGCCCCGCGTGCGAAAGGCGCTGCTGGATGTGGTCGCGGATCTGCAGGTCCTCGTGCAGGTAGTCCGCGAACTCGCGCTCGTTGAACCAATTCGACTTCCAGTCGTGGATGTAGCCGACGCGAAAGCCCTCTGGGTTGATCTTCTGGCCCATTCTGTGTCCGTTCCTAGTCGATCGGGGTTAGCGCCACGCTCAGGTGGCTGGTGCGGCGGTCGATCTTGGTGGCGCGGCCGCGCGCCCGGGGGCGCCACCGCCGCAGTGTGGGTCCCTCGTCCACGTAGATCTCGGCGATCCGCATGTCGTCGGCGACCAGATCGTGGTTGTTCTCGGCGTTCGCGGCCGCCGACTCGATCAGCTTCGAGACGTCGCGCGCCGCCCCCCGCGGCGAGAAGTTGAGCAGCGCCCGCGCATCCTCGATCGGCAACCCACGGACCTGGTCGCATACCAGGCGCACCTTGCGCGGGGACGTCCGCAGGTACCGGGCGCTCGCGCGCACGACCGCGCGGTCCGTGGCTGCGTCGGCCGCCACTATCTCTCCTCCCGCGAGGTGCCGGAGTGCGCCCGGAAGGTGCGGGTCGGCGCGAACTCGCCGAGCTTGTGACCGACCATCGACTCCGAGACGAACACGGGCACGTGCTTGCGGCCGTCGTGGACGGCGATCGTATGGCCGACCATCTCGGGGAAGATCGTCGACTTACGAGACCAGGTCTTCACCATCTCCTTCTGACCCGACTCGTTCATCCGCTCGATCCGCTGCATCAGCCGGGCCTCGGCGAAGGGCCCCTTCTTCGTGGAGCGTCCCATCGCTACCTCCCCTTCTTCTTCCCGCGCCGACGGCCGCGCACGATCAGCGCACTGGACCGCTTCCGCTTCTTCCGGGTGCGGTAGCCCAGCGTCGGCTTGCCCCACGGCGTCACGGGGTGGCCGCCCGGAGTGTGGTGCGCCTCGCCGCCACCGTGCGGGTGGTCGACAGGGTTCATCGCCACGCCCCTGGTCTGGGGGCGCTGGCCCATGTGGCGCTTCCGCCCGGCCTTGCCGAGCTTCACGTTCTGGTGCTCGGAGTTGGAGAGCGAGCCGATCGTGGCGCGGCACCCGGCCCGCACCATCCGCACCTCCGAAGAGGGCAGCCGCAGGCTGACCATCTCGCCCTCCTTCGCGACGACCTGGATCGCGCCGCCGGCCGCTCGCCCCAGGCGGCCGCCCTGGCCGGGGGTCATCTCGACGTTGTGGACGACCGTGCCGGTCGGGATCCGCTCCAACGGGAGGGCGTTGCCGGCCCGGATGTCGGCTCCCTCGCCGGACTCCACGGTTGCGCCCACCTCGAGCCCCTGTGGGGCGAGGATGTAGCGCTTGTCGCCGTCGGCGTAGTGCACCAGCGCGATGAAACAGGTCCGGTTCGGGTCGTACTCGATCGTCGCGACCCGGCCCGGGACACCGTCCTTGAGGCGCTTGAAGTCGATCCTGCGGTAGCGGCGCTTCGCCCCCCCACCGCGGTGGCGGCTCGTCACCCGGCCGCCGGAGTTGCGGCCGCCGGTCGACGGGCGCCCCTCGGTGAGCGCCTTGTGGGGGCGCGCAACGGTGAGCTCGTCGCGGTCCGGGTAGGTCCCGAACCGACGACCCGGGGAGGTCGGCTTCGTCTTCCGGTTGGCCATCAGCCCTCCACCGCCGCGCCCTCGAACAGCTCGATCCGGTCGCCCGGGGCGAGTTGCACGACCGCCTTCTTCCACGCCCGCGTCTTGCCGCGGGTCAGCCCCCGGCGCTTCGGCTTCGCGCGCACGCGCGAGGTCCGCACACCGGCGACGCCGACGCCGAAGATCTGCTCGACGGCGTGCGCGATCTGGGTCTTGTGGGCGCGGTCGTGGACCCGGAACGTGTACTTGCCATCCGCCATCAGCGCGTAGCTCTTCTCGGAGATCACCGGCTCGATCACGACCTGTCTCGGGTTCATCGCTTCCCCCCGGCGGCGCGCCTCGAGACGGTCTCCATCGCCGCGTCCGAGATCACGATCGAGCGGGCCCGGACCACGTCGGTGACCCCGACCTGGTCGGCGCCGAGCACCGTGACGCGGTCGATGTTCCGAAAGCTCTTCACCGCGCCGCTCTCCTCCGCATCCAGGACGACCACGGTCGGCCGCGCCGCTCCCCACTCGTCGAGCAGCTCGGCGGCGCGCTTCGTGGAGGGCTCGTCGAAGCCGGAGCCGTCGACGGTGGCGACGGTGGCGCGCTCGGCGTGCACCGAGAGAGCAGCCCGCAGCGCCCGGCGGTGCGCCTTCCGATTCACCTTCACGGTGTAATGGCGCGGCTTCGGCCCGAATGCCGCCCCGCCGCCCCGCCGCTGCGGGGCGCTGAGCGCGCCGACGCGGGCGCGGCCGAGCCCCTTCTGGCGCCACGCCTTCGCGGTGGTCATCGAGACCTCGCCGCGGGTCTGCGCCGACGCTGTGCCGCGGCGGCGGGCGGAGCTCTCCGCCCGGGCGGCCTCGTGCACGAGCGACTCGTGGAACGGCTCCGAGAACACGTCCGGAAGATCGGCCTGCGTCGTCGCGCCCAGCACCGCGGCCTTTGCGCTAGCCATCGTTCCGCACCTCGACCGTCGAGTTCTTCGGCCCGGGGACGGCACCCTTGATCAGAAGCAGGTTGCGCTCGGAGTCAACCTCGACGATCTCGCAGTGGCGCTGCGTCACCCGGCGCCCACCCATCCGGCCGGGCAGGCGCGTGCCCTTGAACACGCGCGCGGGGTCGGCGCTGGCGCCGACCGACCCGGGGGGCCGGACGTTGTGGGAGCCGTGGCTGACCGGCCCGCGCGCGAAGTTGTGGCGGCGGATCGTCCCCTGGAAGCCCTTCCCGATCGAGACACCGGAGACCTTCACCTTCTGACCCGGCTCGAACGAGCCGACGGTGATCTCGTCACCGATCTGGTGCTCCTCGTCGGCCCTTGTTCGGAACTCGACCAGGGTGCGCATCGCGGGCGCGCTCGCCTTCTTCAGGTGCCCGAGCTCGGCCTTGGTCAGCTTCGCCTCGCCGGTGTTCCCGAATGCGAGCTGCACGGCGGCGTACCCGTCGCGCTCCGGGTTGCGGATCGCCGTCACCGGACACGGCCCCGCCTCGATCACGGTGACCGGGACGGCGGTGCCGTCCTCGCCGAACACCTTCGTCATCCCGACCTTCGTGCCGATGATTCCCGGAGCCATGCTCAGACCACCCTCGGCTACAGCTTGATCTCGACGTCGACGCCGGCCGGCAGCGTCTCCATCCGCTGCAGCTCGTCGACCGTCTTCGGGGTCGGCTCGTGGATGTCGATAAGTCGCTTGTGGGTGCGGATCTCGAAGTGCTCGCGGGAGTCCTTGTCCTTGAACGGCGAGCGGATCACGCAGTAGACGTTCTTCGAGGTTGGCAGCGGGATCGGGCCGGAGACCCGGGCACCCGTGCGCTGCGCCGTCTCCACGATCTCTCGCGCGGCGCGGTCGATCGCCTCGTGGTCGTAGGCCTTGAGGCGAATCCTGATCTTTGTCGCTCCGATAGTTGCCATCTGCGTCTGCGGTCTGTCGTGCTCTTTCCGTGCGCCGTCTTTCGCGCACCTGGGGCGCCGCCCCTGTGGGGCGCCGCCCCGGTCGTATGTCTCTCTGCGTCAGCGAAAAGGGCCGGCCCGAGATGAACGGGGCCGGCCCCTGATCCACTACTCGAGGATCTTGGTCACGATCCCCGAGCCGACGGTGCGCCCGCCCTCGCGAATCGCGAAGCGCAGGCCCTCGTCCATGGCGATCGGCTGGATCAACTCGATCGTCATCGTCACGTTGTCGCCCGGCATCACCATCTCGGTGCCTTCGGGCAGGTTCGCGACCCCGGTCACGTCCGTGGTGCGGAAGTAGAACTGGGGCCGGTAGCCACTGAAGAACGGGGTGTGACGACCACCCTCCTCCTTCTTCAGGCAGTACACCTCGGCTTCGAACTTCGTATGCGGGGTGATCGAGCCGGGCTTGCACAGGACCTGGCCGCGCTCGATCTCCTCGCGCTTGGTCCCGCGCAGCAGGCAGCCGACGTTGTCGCCGGCCTGCCCCTCGTCGAGGATCTTCCGGAACATCTCGACGCCGGTGACGACGGTCGTCGTGGTGTCCTTGATCCCGACGATCTCCACCTCGTCGCTGGTGTGCACGATCCCCTGCTCGATCCGCCCGGTCGCGACGGTGCCCCGGCCTGTGATCGAGAAGATGTCCTCGATCGGCATCAGGAAGGGCTGATCCAGGGGCCGCTCCGGCTCCGGGATGTAGTTGTCGAGGGCGTCGGCCAGCTCCAGCACCGCGGCCTTCGCCTCCTCGTCTCCCTCCAGCGCCTTCAGCGCCGAGCCCTTGATCACGGGGGTCTCGTCGCCCGGGAACTCGTACTCGTTGAGCAGGTCGCGGACCTCCTCCTCGACCAGCTCGATCAGGTCGGGGTCGTCGACCATGTCGACCTTGTTCAGGAACACGACCATCGACGGCACGTTCACCTGCCGCGCCAGCAGCACGTGCTCGCGAGTCTGCGGCATCGGGCCGTCAGCGGCAGACACGACCAGGATCGCGCCGTCCATCTGGGCGGCGCCGGTGATCATGTTCTTGATGTAGTCGTGGTGACCCGGGCAGTCGACGTGCGCGTAGTGGCGCTTGTCGGTCTGGTACTCGACGTGCGAGGTCGCGATCGTGATCCCCCGCTCCTTCTCCTCGGGAGCGTTGTCGATCTCCTCGAACGACTTCGCCTCGGCCCCGCCCTTCTCGGCCAGCACCTTGGTGATCGCCGCTGTCAGCGTCGTCTTGCCGTGGTCGATGTGACCGATCGTGCCGACGTTGACGTGCGGCTTGTCTCGCTCGAACTTCTCCTTCGACATCTTGCTCCTTTGGGTCTAAGACTGCTGATTCTGTCGCTGTTTCCGGGCTTCCTCGAACCGAGGAAGCTTACTCATGACACAGCGGCGACGGGCTCCGCCGTGCCGGTCTCGGTGATCTGCTCGGCGACGTTCGCCGGCACCTCCTCGTAGCGCTCGAACTGCATCGTGAAGGTGGCTCGCCCCTGCGTGGAGGAGCGCAGGTCGGTCGCGTAGCCGAACATCTCGCCGAGCGGGACCTTCGCGGCGACCGCGACTGCGTTGCCGCGCTTCTCCTGGCCCTCGACCTTGCCCCGGCGGCGGGACAGGTCGCCGATCACGTCGCCGATGAACTCCTCTGGGGTGACCACCTCGACCGCCATCACCGGCTCCAGCAGGACCGGCTTGGCGCGCCGGGCCGCGTCCTGGACCGCCATCGACCCGGCGATCTTGAAGGCCATCTCCGAGGAGTCGACGTCGTGGGAGGAGCCATCGACCAGCTCGACCCGCACGTCGACCATCGGGTAGCCGGCCTTCACGCCGGACTGGAGCGCCTCCTCGACGCCCTCCTCGACCGCGGGGATGAACTCGCTCGGGATCGTGCCGCCCTTGATCTTGTTCAGGAAGTCGAATCCCTCCCCCGGGGCGGGCTCGACGTTGATCACGGCGTGGCCGTACTGGCCGCGGCCGCCGGTCTGGCGCACGAACCGGCCCTCGATCTTCTCCACCCGGTCGCGGATCGTCTCCCGGTAGGCGACCTGAGGGCGGCCGACGTTCGCGTCGACGCTGAACTCGCGCAGCAGCCGGTCGGTGATCACCTCGAGATGGAGCTCGCCCATCCCGTGGATCAGCGTCTGCCCGGTCTCCTGGTCGGTCTCGACCCGGAACGTCGGGTCCTCCTCGGCGAGCCGCGCCAGGCTCGTCGCCAGCTTCTCCTGGTCGGCCTTCGTCTTCGGCTCGATCGCGACCGCGATCACGGGGTCGGGGAACTCGATCTGCTCCAGCACGATCGGGGCGTCGGGGGCGCAAAGCGTGTCGCCGGTCGAGGTCTGCTTCAGGCCGACACCGGCGCAGATGTCGCCCGCGTAGCACTCCTCGATCTCCTCGCGGTGGTTGGCGTGCAGCATCAGCAGCCGCCCGATCCGCTCGGTGCGCCCGTTGGAGGCGTTCAGGACCCGGGTGCCGGCCGACAGCGTGCCCGAGTAGACGCGGAAGTAGGTCAGCTTGCCGACGTAGGGATCGGCCATCACCTTGAACGCGAGCGCCGCGAACGACTGGTCGTCGCTGGGGGGCCGGGTGGCGGTGGTCGTGCCCTCCTTGCCCTTCGCCGGGGGCTCGAGCCCCTCCACCGGGGGCACCTCGAGCGGCGAGGGGAGGAGCTCGACGATCGCGTCGAGCAGCGGCTGCACGCCCTTGTTCTTGAAGCTCGACCCGCACAGCACGGGGGTGACCTTGATGTCAAGGGTCGCCTGGTGCAGGGACGCCACGATCCGCTCGTGGGGAATGTCATCGTCGTTCAGGTAGGCCTCGAGCAGCTCGTCGTCGTAGTCCGCGCACGCCTCGATCAGGTGGGTGCGGTGCTCGTGGGCGAGATCGGCGAGCTCCTCCGGGATCTCGCGCTGCTCCACCTCGGTGCCGAGGTCGTCGAGCCAGTACGTCGCCTTGTTCTCGACCAGGTCGACGACGCCGGTGAACTGGTCCTCCTGGCCGATCGGGAGCTGGATCGGCAGCGGGTGGGCCCCGAGCCGGTCGCGCATCGTCTCCACCGCCTGCATGTAGTCGGCGCCGGTGCGGTCCATCTTGTTCACGTACGCAATCCGCGGCACGCGGTACTTGTCCGCCTGGCGCCACACGGTCTCGGACTGCGGCTCGACGCCGGCGACCGAGTCGAAGATCGCGATCGCACCGTCCAGGATCCGGAGCGAGCGTTCCACCTCGACGGTGAAGTCGACGTGGCCCGGGGTGTCGATGATGTTGATCCGGTGGTCGAGCCACTCGCACGCGGTGGCGGCGGAGGTGATCGTGATCCCCCGCTCCTGCTCCTGCTCCATCCAGTCCATCACCGCCGCGCCCTCGTGCACCTCGCCCATCTTGTGGGTGCGACCGGTGTAGTAGAGGATGCGCTCGGTCGTGGTCGTCTTGCCCGCGTCGATGTGGGCCATGATCCCGATGTTCCGGGTCTTATCTAGTGGAAAGCTGCGTGCCATTTGTGCGTAAAGTGTCGCCTTGGTCGTGGTCCGGTGATCACCCGTCCGGCGGTCGGACGAGACTAGGAGGAGAGGTTTTTCCGCAACGATGTCGGCGCATGAAAAAGGCCCTCGCGGGCCTCAGCGCCGACACATCAGTGGCCCGATCAGTTGCCTATGTGTTGCGGCTCTCCAAGGGATTTGGCCGGCCCGTCCGCATCGCGCGAAGCGGGCGTAAGCGAGTGGCGATCTTAGCAGAGCGATGACCGCCTTCAGGCGTGGCACACGCACGGTCCGCAAGCCGACTCGGAGCTTGGCACGGGGCGCCCGCGCCGCAACCGCGGCGCGGCGGGAGATCTCGCGGCGGCTGAGCGCGGTGCTCGCCGGCGCGCGCGCCGAGCTGACCGGGCCGGTGCGGCCGAGCGCCGCCCCCCCGCACAGCTCGGGGCTGGCGGCGGCGCGGCTGGTGGGTCGCACCTCCGAGAGCGCCGTCGAGGGCCTGATCGCCGTCCGCGGCTGGGCGGGCCAGGCCGAGCACCGGCTGAGCCGCTCGCTCCGAGGCCCGATGCTCGCGGTCGCCGCGGGGGCGCGGGCGACGGTCCGTGCCGCGGAGCGAGTGGTGACGCCGGCGCGCGCCGTCGGCGTCGTCGTGCTCGCCGCCGCGATCGCGCTGATCGCGTCGCAGTTCGTCGACTACAAGGGGGTCGAGATCGGGTCCGGGCTGTACAAGGGGGTCGAGTCGATCGCGCCGGCGCCGCAGACCGACCGTGCCACCGCCGGCTCCGCGCATCTGTACGTGCTGATTCCCTGCGCGGTGCTGGCGGTCGCGGCGCTCGCGTTCGCCGCACGCGGCCGGTGGCAGGCGGGCCGAGCCGTCTCCCTGGCCGGCGCGGCCGGGATCGCTGTCAGCCTCCTGGTCGACCTCCCGAAGGGGCTCGACGAGGGCGCCACCGCGCTCGGTTTCGAGGGGGCGCAGGCGCGCCTCGTCGAGGGCTTCTGGGTGCAGCTCGCCGCATCTGCCGTGCTGCTGGTGTGCGGGGTGCTGCTGGCTGCCTACGTTCGCCGGGCGCGCGCATGAACGGCGCGCTCTCGCGCCTGCGCGCCGAGTACGTGCTGCCGTTCGCGTGCGCGGCCGCGGCGCTGTGCGTGGGGGCATCGGAGCTGATGGCAACGTTCGAGTTCGACCTCGGCCCGGGTGGGGGGCAGCGCACGATCGAGGCCGCCGACCGCCACTCCTACGCCCTGCTCGTGCTGGCCGTGTTCGCGCTGGTCGCGGTGGCGGTCGCGGTGATTGCGGGGTCCCGGCCCGCGGCGGTTGCGGTCGCGGTCACCGGGGGGCTGGCGCTGCTCTTCTTCCTGGTCGTCGACCTGCCCGACGTCGGCCAGCAGGGGACGTTCGACGATCCCACCGCGGTGTTCTTCGCCACCGAGGCGACGCCGGGAAGCGGCTTCTGGCTGGAGCTGGTGGGGAGCGTCGCGCTGGCCGCGTCGGGGGCGGCTCTCGCCACCCTGCGTCCGGACCAGCTCCAGGCCCTATGGCGCGGAGGGCGAGCCGAGCGCAGCGATCGGCCCGGGCCCGTCGACCCGGAACGGGAGCGGACCGGGCCGCGTCGCGAGCACCGCCGCCGCCGCGGCGCCGCCCGCTCGGACTCTCACCAGCGGTAGTGCGCGAAGGCCTTGTTGGCCTGGGCCATGCGGTAGATATCGTCCTTCCGCTTCCAGGCCCCGCCCTGCTGACGGCCGGCGTCGAGGATCTCGTTCGCGAGCCGCTCCTGCATCGACTTCTCGCGGCGCGCGCTCGCGAACTGGACGAGCCAGCGGACTGCGAGCGTGCGGGCGCGGCGCGCCGGCACCTCGACGGGCACCTGGTAGGTGGCGCCGCCGACCCGGCGCGAGCGAACCTCGAGCACGGGCGTGAGCTCCTTGATCGACTCCTCGAGCACCTCGACCGGGGGACGGCCCGTGCGCTCCCCGACGATCGCCAGCGCGTCATAGGTGATCCGCTCGGCGAGCGACTTCTTGCCGCCGCGCATCACCTTGTTGACGACCTGCTGGACGAGCCGGCTGCGGTAGCGAGCGTCGGGCTCGACCGGCCGGATCGAGGCTCGGGCCCTACGCGGCACTAGCGCTTGACTCCGTACTGGGAGCGGGACTGCTTGCGCTCGGAGACCCCGGCGGCGTCGAGCGTGCCGCGGACGACCTTGTAGCGAACGCCCGGAAGATCCTTCACCCGCCCGCCGCGGACCAGGACCACGGAGTGCTCCTGAAGGTTGTGGCCCTCGCCGGGGATGTAACAGGTCACCTCCATGTTGTTCGTGAGCCTCACCCGGGCGACCTTGCGGAGGGCGGAGTTCGGCTTCTTAGGGGTGGCCGTGTACACGCGCGTGCACACGCCGCGGCGCTGCGGCGCCGCCAGCCGGCGCTTGCGGCCCTGCCCGGACTTCAAGCCGGGGGTCGCGACCTTCTTCTTGGGGCGCCGGCGCCCCTTGCGAACCAGTTGGTTGGTGCTTGGCACGGCGCGCAATGGTACAGAGGGGAGGTCGAGACGTCGCCCTGCAGGCGCCGGATCGGGCGCCGCTAACCTGACGGCGATGCCGAGATCCGACGCCGATCGCCCGATTCTCGCCGTCGACGTCGACGGGGTGATCAGCCTCTTCGGGTTCGACGATCCAGCCGACGCGCCAGGCGAGTTCAAACTGATCGACGGTGTCGCGCACTGCATCTCGCTCCCGGTCGGGAACCGTCTCCGGAGGCTGGCGAACTGGTACGAGCTGGTGTGGGCGACCGGGTGGGAGGAGCGGGCGAACGACTACCTGCCCACGATACTGGGGCTGCCCGACGAGCTCCCGTACCTCACGTTCGACGGCCGCGCCCGGTTCGGCTCGGCGCACTGGAAGGTCGACGCGCTCGGCGAGTACGCCGGAGACCGGCCGCTGGCGTGGGTAGACGACTGCATCGACGAGAGCTGCAGGTTCTGGGCGCACATGCGCACCGGCCCCACCCTGCTCGTCCCGGTCGAGCCGAGCCGGGGCCTGGAGGAGGCGCAGACCGACGCGTTGATCGGGTGGGTCGAGGACGGTTACACTGCCTGACGTGGAGGGGTTCTGGCCGATCTTCTTCCTTGGGGTGATCCTCAAGGTCCCGATCGCGGCGCTTCTGTACCTGGTCTGGTACGCGGTTCGCGCCGAGCCCGAGGTCGAGGAGCTTCCCGACGACGGCGAGCACGGGCCCCGACGGTGGCGGCGGCAGCCGCGCCGGCCGCGAGGGCCGCGTCGCGGCCCCCATCCCGCTGGGGCCGAGGTGCTCCCTGACTGCCCGCCCAGCGGCCGCGTCCGGGTGGTCACCCCGCCGGCGCACGCGCGCGCCTCGCGCGAGCGCCACGAAGTGCCGACCGGCCGCTAGTCGCGCGACGATCCGACGCGGTCCCGCAGGACGTCCCGGACCGCTCGGGCGACCCTCGCCGGGCGCCGGTGAACCTGGAGGCTCGTGAAGCGGCGCAAATGGAGACCGAGCAGCCCGAGCTCGAGCTCCCGCTCGCGGTCGTCCTCGAAGGCCTGCCGCCCGCGGTGGGCTGCGTTCCTCGGGCTCGGGGATCTGGTGAGCGCGGCACAGCGCCAGGAATGCGCGCTCCAGCTCGGAGCGGGCGTGGTCGGTGCCGGTCGGTCCCAGATCCAGGCCGTTGTACACGGCCTCGCGAATCGCCCGGCGGAGCGTTGCGGCGGGAACGCTCAGCTTCAAGTCGACGAGGGTGCGAGCCGGGGTCGTGACCGGGATACGGTCGCGGGTCGTCACGGCCGATCCGGGCAGCGAGGAGCGGTGAATGCGCAGGCCGGTGCGCTTTTCGCGACCGCCGCTCCCGGCCGGCACGGTGATCCCGATCGGGCCGACACCCGGCGACAACAGCTGCCAGAGCTCAGCAGCCGAGCGATGGCTCAGAGCCGCCCGAGGCCCGCAGGCAAGTACGGCGTCCGTCCACCTGCCCTGCTGGCTCAGACACGCGGCGGCCGGGCGTCGGCGCTGACGGATTCCTCCCGCATACCGGAGTAACCCGTCAAACCACTGGATTCGCCCCTTCCGGGGCGACATCCGCCCCGCCGGCCCTACGAGTCGTCGCTGCTGGAAGCGGCGCCGTCGCCGCTTGAGCCGCCGTCTATCTCGGAGGCGAGCTCCTCGAGCTCTTCGGCGAACGAGGGTCCGAAGCCCTCGAGATCGGTGGAGTCGCCGTCCTCGGCGATGTTGAGCTCCGCAGCGAGCTCATCCTCGTCCACCAGCGCTTCCTCCGGCGGCTGCGCCGGCTCGACGGGCTCGATCTCGATCCCACGGTAGTGGCGCAGGCCGGTGGCGGCCGGGATCAGCTTCCCGATGATCACGTTCTCCTTCAGGCCCTGGAGACGGTCGCGCTTGCCCTCGAGCGCCGCGTCGGTGAGCACCTTCGTGGTCTCCTGGAAGGAGGCCGCCGACAGGAACGACTCGGTCGCGAGCGATGCCTTGGTGATCCCGAGGATCACCTCTTCGGCCTTCGCGGGCGTGCCACCGTCGTCCTTGAGCTGCTTGTTCAGCCGCTTCAGCCGGTGTCGGTCCTCGAGCTGGCCGGGCAGCAGGGTGCTGGAGCCCTTCGACTCGATCCGCACCTTCTTCAGCATCTGGCGGACGATCAGCTCGATGTGCTTGTCGTTGATGTCGACACCCTGGGAGCGGTACACCTGCTGCACCTCGGCGACGAGGTACAGCTCGGTCTCGGTTCGGCCCCGGACCTCGAGCAGCTCCGCCGGGTAAAGCGAGCCCTCGTTGAGCTGGGTGCCGGCCTCGACCCGGTCGCCGTCGGCGACGTTCAGCTGCGTCCGGGGCGGGAACGAGTACGCGTGCTCCTCGCCCTTCGCGTCCGTGATCACGACCCGCGAGGACTTCTCCGCGTGCTCGACCGAGACCCGGCCGCCGACCTCGGCCATCTTCGCCAGGCCCTTCGGCTTGCGCGCCTCGAACAGCTCGACCACCCGCGGGAGACCCTGGGTGATGTCCTGGCCGGCGACTCCGCCGGTGTGGAACGTCCGCATCGTCAGCTGCGTGCCGGGCTCACCGATCGACTGGGCGGCGATGATCCCGACGGCGTCGCCTAGCTCGACCGTGGCGCCGGTCGCCATCGCGCGGCCGTAGCACTCGCGGCATACGCCGGTCTCGGCCTCGCACTTGAGCGCCGAGCGAACCGGAACGGTGACCTGCTCGTCTTCGAACGCCTCGGCCATCTCCTCGATCTCCGGGACGTCGATCTCCTGGTTTCGCCGGAGCAGCTCGCGTCCGCGCTTCGTCGTGAACTTCTTCGCCGAGCGGCGGCCGGCCAGGTTCATGTTCAGCTCCCCGGCGGGGCCACGCAGCGGCATCTCGATGAAGTCCTTCGTCTTGCAGTCGCCCGACCGCACGATCACGTCCTGGGCGACGTCGACCAGCCGCCGGGTCAGGTAGCCCGAGTCGGCGGTCCGCAGCGCGGTGTCGGCGAGGCCCTTGCGGGCGCCGTGGGTGGAGATGAAGTACTCGAGCACCGACAGCCCCTCCATGAAGTTCGCCTTGATCGGACGCTCGATGATCTCGCCCTTCGGATTCGCCATCAGGCCCCGCATCCCGGCGAGCTGGCGGATCTGCTTGAAGGAGCCGCGGGCTCCCGAGTTCGCCATCGCGAAGATCGGGTTGAGCTCGTCCAGGTTGTCCTCCATCGCCTGGGCGACCTCGTCGGTCGCCTTGTCCCAGCGCTCGGTTACTGCCTCCTTGCGCTCCTCGGCGGTGATGTAGCCCTCGTCGTACTTGTTCTGGATCTCCTGGACCTGCGCCTCGTAGCGCTCCAGGATCTCCTCCTTGTCGGGAGGAGAGACGACGTCGTTCTTCGAGATCGTGATTCCCGACTGGGTGGCGAAGTGGAAGCCGAGGTCCTTGAACGCGTCCAGTGACAGCGACACCGCCGGCGCCCCGAACTGATCGACGAGGTTGGAGACCATCTCGTTCACGTCGCGCTTGCGGAGCCCGTGGTTGACGAACTCGTAGCTCTCGGGGTCGAACTCGTCCCCGAGCGCGCCCGCGAACGCCCGCTGCACGCGGTCGTTGAAGATGATCCGCCCGACCGTGGTCAGGAAGTGCTCGTGGCCCTCGCGCCGGTATTCGGCGTAGTCGTGCAACCCGACCACGTCCCGCTCGTAAGCCAGCTCGGCCTCCTGGGCGGTCCGGAAGCGATGCGGCTTCGGATCGAGCGAGCCGGGATCGAGCTCATTGACGTCCTCCGAGGAGTAGGTCAGGAAGTACAGACCCAGAACCATGTCCTGCGTGGGTGTCGCCAGCGGCGCCCCGTGCGCGGGGGAGAGGATGTTGTTCGCCGACAGCATCAGGATCCGCGCCTCGGCCTGCGCCTCCGCCGACAGCGGCAGGTGGACCGCCATCTGGTCGCCGTCGAAGTCGGCGTTGAAGGCGTGGCAGACGAGCGGGTGGACCTGGATCGCCTTGCCCTCGACCAGGACCGGCTCGAACGCCTGGATCCCGAGCCGGTGCAGGGTCGGCGCCCGGTTCAGCAGGACGGGGTGCTCGTGGATCACTTCCTCGAGCACGTCCCACACCTCGGGGATCATCGAGTCCACCATCTTCTTGGCGGCCTTGATGTTCTGGACCGCCTTGCGCTCGACCAGCCGGGCCATGATGAACGGCTTGAACAGCTCCAGCGCCATCAGCTTCGGCAGCCCGCACTGGTGGATCCTCAGGCTCGGCCCGGAGACGATCACCGAGCGGCCCGAGTAGTCGACCCGCTTTCCGAGCAGGTTCTGGCGGAACCGGCCCTGCTTGCCCTTCAGCATGTCGCTGAGCGACTTCAGCGGTCGGTTGCCCGGCCCGGTAACGGGCCGGCCGCGGCGACCGTTGTCGAACAGGGCGTCGACAGCCTCCTGCAGCATCCGCTTCTCGTTGTTGACGATGATCTCGGGCGCACCGAGGTCGAGCAGGCGCTTCAGCCGGTTGTTGCGGTTGATCACGCGCCGGTACAGGTCGTTCAGGTCCGAGGTTGCGAACCGGCCGCCGTCGAGCTGCACCATCGGACGCAGCTCCGGCGGGATCACCGGGACGGCGTCCAGCACCATCCACTCGGGCCGGTTGGTGGAGTGCAGGAAGGCCGACGCCACCTTCAGCCGCTTCACGGCGCGGGCCTGCTTCTGGCCCTTGGAGGTGTTGATCACCTCCTCGAGCTCCTCGCACTCGTGCTCGAGGTTGACCTGCTCGAGCAGCTCGCGCACGGACTCGGCGCCCATCCCGCCCTTGAAGTACTCGCCCCACCCGAAGGGTGAGCCGAACCGGTCCTTGAGCTCGCGGAACGCGGCCTCGTCGTTGATCACGTCCTTGACCTTCATGTCCTGGAAGGTCTTCCACACCTCGCGCATCCGCTCCGAGGCGTCCTCGAGATAGGCCTCGGTGTCGGCTATCTCACTCTCGATCGCCTTCCGGGTCTCCTTGGTGAGCTTCTCCTTGTCGGCCTTCGACAGCTTCTTGACGCTGCCGGTTGCATCCGCCCACAGGTGGTCCTCGTCGGAGAACTCGGACTGCTCGCCGGTCTCGATGTAGGCGAGGCGGCGCTCCATCGAGGCGCTCAGCTCCTTGGTCCGGGTCTGGCGCTCGGACTCGTAGCCGTCGAGCACCTTGTTGACCTCCTTCTCGAGCTTCCCGAGGTCCTTCTGGCGCGCCTCCTCGTCGATCCAGGTGATGATCGAGGCGGCGAAGTAGAGGACCTTCTCGAGCTCCTTCGGAGCCATGTCGATCAGGTAGCCGATCCGGCTCGGGACGCCCTTGAAGAACCAGATGTGGGAGACCGGCGCGGCCAGGTCGATGTGGCCCATCCGCTCCCGGCGCACCTTGGAGCGGGTCACCTCGACGCCGCACCGCTCGCACACGATCCCCTTGTAGCGGACCCGCTTGTACTTCCCGCAGTAGCACTCCCAGTCCTTGGTCGGACCGAAGATCCGCTCGCAGAACAACCCGTCCTTCTCGGGCTTCAGCGTCCTGTAGTTGATCGTCTCGGGCTTGGTCACCTCACCCGAGCTCCAGCCGCGGATCTTCTTGCTCGATGCGAGGCCGATCTCGATTGCGTCAAAGTTGTTCATCTACTTGTCCTCCGCGGTCTTCGAGGCCTCGGCACCTTCGGTGCTTCCGCCTCCTCCTTCTGCAACCACCTGCTCCTCCCGCTCGTCCGCGGCCCCCTTCCCATTGCCGCTGCCGTCGCCGTCGCCCCCCGCGCGAACGCCCGAGAGGTCGATCCCGAGCTCCTCGGCGGCACGGAGGAGATCGTCCTCCTCCTCCTCGAGCGGCACCTCGCCCTCCTCCGCGATCAGGTTCGCGTCCAGCGACAGGCTCTGCATCTCCTTGAGCAGCACCTTGAAGGACTCCGGGATCGACGGCTCCGGGATGTTCTCGCCCTTCACGATCGACTCGTAGGCCTTCACGCGGCCGATCGTGTCGTCGGACTTCACCGTGAGCATCTCCTGGAGCGTGAACGCGGCGCCGTATGCCTCCAGCGCCCACACCTCCATCTCGCCGAACCGCTGCCCACCGAACTGCGCCTTGCCGCCCAGCGGCTGCTGGGTGACCAGCGAGTACGGGCCGGTGGAGCGGGCGTGGATCTTGTCGTCGACGAGGTGGAGCAGCTTCAGGATGTACATGTAGCCCACCGTCACCCGAGCCTCGTACGGCTCGCCGGTGCGACCGTTGTACAGCTGCGCGGCACCCTGGCAGCGGCTTCCGGGACGTGCCTTGGGATCGATCCCGAGATCGATCTCGGAGTCGTCGCCCTGCCACCTCACGAGCGCCTCGTCGACGTCCTCCACCCGGGCGCCGTCGAATACGGGCGAGGCGACGTACACGCGCCCACCCGTCCTGTCGACCTCCTGGTAAGCCTTCGTATCGTCCGCGTACCAGCCGTTCGCGGCCGCCCACCCGAGGTGCGTCTCGAGGATCTGGCCGATGTTCATCCGGCTCGGCACGCCGAGCGGGTTCAGGATCACGTCGACCGGCCTGCCGTCCTCGAGGAACGGCATGTCCTCCTCCGGGACGATCTTCGAGATCACGCCCTTGTTCCCGTGGCGGCCGGCGAGCTTGTCGCCCTCTGCGATCTTCCGCTTCGTCGCGACGTACACCCGGACCAGCTCGTTCACGCCCGGGGGCAGGTCGTCGCCGTCCTCGCGGTTGAAGGTGAGCACGTCGATCACGACACCACCCTCGCCGTGCGGCACCTTCAGCGAGGTGTCGCGGACCTCGCGGGCCTTCTCCTTGAAGATCGCCCGGATCAGCTTCTCCTCGGCGGTCAGCTCGGTCTCGCCCTTCGGCGTCACCTTCCCGACCAGCAGGTCGCCGGACTGCACCTCTGCGCCGACCCGGACGATCCCGCGCTCGTCGAGGTTGCGCAGGCTCTCCTCGGAGCGGTTCGGGATGTCGCGGGTGATCTCCTCGTCGCCCAGCTTCGTCGTCCGGGCGTCGATCTCGTACTCCTCGATGTGGACCGACGTGAGCTCGTCGTCCTTGACGAGGCGCTGCGAGATGATGATCGCGTCCTCGAAGTTGTAGCCCTCCCAGGACATGAAGGCGACCAGGCAGTTCTTGCCGAGCGCGATCTCGCCGCCGGCGGTCGATGAGCCGTCGGCGAGCACCTCCCCGTCGCCCACCTTGTCCCCGACCGAGACGATCGGGCTCTGGTGGATGATCGTGCCCTGGTTGGAGCGCATGAACTTGTCGAGCTCGTAGTCGTCCTTGCGCGAGCCGCGGGTGACGGTGACCCGGTCGGCGTCGACGTAGGTGACCTCGCCCTCGGCGTTCGCGAGGACGACGTCGCCGGAGTCGATCGCGGCACGGCGCTCCATCCCCGTCCCGATCAGCGGCGGCTCCGGCTTCAGCAGCGGGACCGCCTGGCGCTGCATGTTCGAGCCCATCAGAGCGCGGTTCGCGTCGTCGTGCTCGAGGAACGGGATCAGCGAGGTCGCCACCGACCAGATCTGGGTCGGGGAGACGTCCATCAGGTCGACCTGCTTCGGCGAGACGAACACCACCTCGCCGTCGCGGGCGCGGCACAGCACCCGCGGGCCCTTCAGCTTGTTGGTCTTCGGGTCGATCTCGGCGTTCGCCTGGGCGATCACCATCTCCTCTTCCTGGGTGGCGTCCAGGTTGACGATCTCGGTGGTGACGGCGCCGTCTTCGACCACCCGGTAGGGAGTGGTGACGAAGCCGTGCTCCGAGACCTGCGCGTACGAGGACAGCGACCCGATCAGGCCGATGTTGGGGCCCTCGGGGGTCTCGATCGGGCACATCCGGCCGTAGTGGGTCGGGTGCACGTCGCGGACCTCGATCGGGGCGCGCTCACGGGTGAGGCCGCCCGCGCCCAGCGCGGACAGCCGGCGCCGATGGGTGAGCCCGGCCAGCGAGTTGGTCTGGTCCATGAACTGGGACAGCTGCGAGGAGCCGAAGAACTCCTTCAGCGCCGCCACCACCGGGCGGATGTTGATGATCGTCTGCGGGGTGATCGCGTCGGCGTCCTCGGTCGTGAGCCGCTCCCGAACAACCCGCTCCATCCGGTACAGGCCGATCCGGAACGCCTCCTGGATCAGCTCGCCGACCGTGCGCAGGCGGCGGTTGCCGAAGTGCTCGTACTCGTCGAGGTGGTCGCGGATCGCATCCCACGGGTAGGACTGGGCCTCCGCCGCGTAGTCCTTGATCGGGTTCTCCTCGTCGATCTCCTCGGGGATCCCGAGCAGCTTCGGGAGCCCGATCAGCTCCTTGATCAGGGCGGTGATGTCGTCGTGGGTGAGGACCCGGGTGTCGAGGTCGATGTCGAGGTCGAGCCGGGCGTTCAGCTTGTAGCGGCCGACCCGGGTGAGGTCGTAGCGCTTCGAGTCGAAGAACAGCTGCTGCATGAGCTGCTTCGCGGCGTCCACCGAAGGCGGCTCGCCGGGGCGCTGCTTCTTGAACAGCTCTATCAGCGCGCCCTCCTCGGTCTTGGTCTGCTCGGTGTCGGCCTCGATCGTGTTCCGGATGTAGATCGAGCCGTCGAACATCTCGAGCAGCTGCTCGTCCTCGACGTAGCCCATCGCCCGCAGCAGCACGGTCACCGGGAGCTTCCGCTTCCGGTCGATGCGCGCGTAGACGCGGCCCTTCTTGTCGATCTCGAGCTCCAGCCAGGAGCCGCGCGCCGGCATCAGGTTGGCGATGAACACCTGCTTCTCGCGGTCCTTCGGCTGCATCACGTAGGCGCCCGGGGAGCGGACGAGCTGCGTGACCACGACGCGCTCGGTGCCGTTGATGATGAAGGTGCCGCGGTCGGTCATCCACGGGAAGTCGCCCATGAACACCGACTGCTCGCGGATCTCGCCGGTCTCGCGATTCTGGAACGCGACCTTCACGGTCAGCGGGCGCGAGTAGGTCATGTCCTTCTCGCGGCACTCGGCGACGTCGTGCGGCGGATCCTCGAACTTGAACTCGCCGAACACGATGGCGAGGTTTCCGGTGTAGTCCTCGATCGGCGAGATGTCGTCGATCGTCTCCCGCAGATGTCCCGACTTCGGCTCGGTCAGCGCCTCAAACGAGCGGCGCTGGATATCGATCAGATGGGGGACTTCAAGCGGGTTCTCAAGGCGTGAAAAGCTCCTTCGGGTAACGGGGGCAGCGTTGACTCGGGCCAACTCGGCGACTCCTCGGTTGGTCGGGGGGCGAGATCCTGCGCGAGAGAGAGAGATTCGGCACTTCATGCCTCAATTTGCGCGCGACCGCAGAGGATAACACACGCACTCTTGCGCACGCAAGCGCAGCGGCCCCAGGTCACAGGCACGCGCCCAAAGAACCGGGCTACACGGTACCACCGCGGCCCGGCGGAACGGGAACCAATCCGGCCGAATCCTCCGCTCTGGGTCCGGTTCGGCCGGGTCGCGGGCGGGACGAGGTCTACTTGACCTCGACCTCGCCGCCGGCCTCCTCCAGCTCGGACTTCAGCTTGTCGGCCTCGTCGCGCTCGATCCCCTCCTTGACGGCCTTCGGAGCGTCGTCGACGAGCGCCTTCGCCTCCTTCAGTCCGAGGCCGGTCGCCGCGCGGACGGCCTTGATCACCTGGATCTTCTTGTCGCCGGCCCCCGTCAGGACGACGTCGACGGTGCTCGACTCCTCGGCGCCGGCACCATCGTCGCCCGCAACCGCACCCGCCGGGGCCGCGGCCGCAACCGCCGTCGCCGACACGCCGAACTCCTCCTCGAGCGCCTTGATCCGCTCTGACAGCTCCAGGACCGAGATCCCCTTCAGCTCCTCGATCCACTCCTCTGTTGTCATCGTCGCCACTATTCCTCCTGCTCTTCGTCTGCGGTCGAGACCCCGGGCTGCGCCTCGGGCTCTGCCGCCTCGGTTTCAGCTTCAGGTTCGTCGGAAGTCTGTTCGGCCTCGGGCTCGTCGGGCTGCGCCTCGGCCTCGGGCTCCTCGGCCGGCGCCTCGCCGCTTACCAGGCCCTTGTCCTGGATCTGGCCGAGCTGGCCGGCGAGCCCGGCGAGCAGCTGGTTGAGGCCGCGGGTGACCCCGGTGATCGGGCTCGCGATCGTCCCGACGAGCTGCCCGCGGAGCACCTCGACCCCGGGGAGCCGCGCGATCCGCTGGAACTGGTCCGGGTCGAGCGCCGCGCCGTCCATGATCCCGCCCTTGTAGGTGGGAACGTCGTGCTCGCGGGCGAAATCGGCGATTGTCTTCGCGGCCACGACCGCGTCCCCGTTGATCAGCGTGAGCGCGGTCGGACCCTCGAGCAGCGCGCCGAGCTCCGTCGTGCCCGCGTCCTCTGCTGCGCGCTTCGCGAGCCGGTTCTTGACGACGCGGAAGCTGGCGTCGGCCTCGCGGAGCTTGGCGCGCAGCTCGGCGGCCTCGGCCACGCCGATCCCGCGGTAGTCGACCGCGAATATCGACCCGGCCGCCGCGAGCTGGGCGGTGATCTCCTCTACGACGGCTGCTTTCTGCTCTTTGTCCATGGTCCTGAAATCGAAAGAGCCCGCACGCAGGCGGGCTCGGGACCAGGGATCTCCGCGCTCCACCTGCACCGGACTTGCGAGCTTTGGCTCTGCCGGCGGTCTTAGGCGAACTCAGCTTCGGCCGCGGATGGTAGCCGATGGCGCCGGCCGCGAGCTCGGCGCGCCTACAGCCCCCTGACGCGCTCGCAGTCGACCGCCGTGTCCTTGCCGGCGCCGCCGGCGCACGTGTCCCGGGCCGTGCCGCCGTCCATCGCGTCGTTGCCCTGTTCCCCGAGGATCTTGTCCGCGCCGGAGTTTCCGTTGAGGCGGTCGCGTCCCTTGCCGCCGGTGAGCTTGTCCTTGCCGCCCCCGCCGACCACCCGCGTCTGGCCGGTGCCGGCGAACCCCGCCTTGCTCCAGTCGTTGCCGTCGCCGCCGTTCACCTTGTCCTTCCCGGGCCCGCCGTAGGTGGCGTCCTTGCCGTCGCCGCCATCCATCCAGTCGTCGCCGGCGCCGGACTCGGTGACGCCGACCGCGTCGTCTCCGGCGCCCCCGAACTGGCGGTCGTCGCCGCCGTCGCCGTTCACGTCGTCATCGCCGTCGTCGCCGCAGACGAGGTCGTCGCCCCCGCCCCCGGAGATCTCGTCCTTGCCGCCGAGCCCCGCGATCACGTCGTCCCCGCCGGTGCCGAAGATCACGTCGTTCGCGTCCGAGATCGGGTCCCCGTCCTGGTTCGTGGTGACCGTCACCGGCTTGCCCGCGCACTTCGCCGGGGCGACCCCGCCGAGCACCGTCACGGCTCCCCCCCACAGCGCCAGCGCGAACGCCGCCGCCGCGGCGAGCGCCGCGAGCAGGCGGGCACGGCTCATGCCGCGGCCGGCTCCGGCTGCGGCGCGCCGTCCGAGTCTCCGGCGCCCGTCCCGACTATCTCGCGGGCCTGGGTCTGTGACGTGTCGACTCGGATCCCGGGTCCCATCGTCGTGGTCAGCGTCACCGAGAGCAGGTACCGACCCTTCGCCGCCGCCGGGCGCGCCCGGGCGATCTCTTCGATCACCGCGGCGTAGTTCGCGAGCAGATGCTCCTCGGAGAAGCTCGCCTTCCCGATCGTCAGGTGGACGATCGCCTGTCGGTCCGTGCGGTACTCGACCTTGCCCGACTTCGACTCCTCGACCGCCTTCCCGACGTCGTCCGTGACCGTGCCGACCTTCGGGTTCGGCATCTTCCCCTGCGGGCCGAGGATCCGGCCGAGCTTGCCCACCGTCGGCATCATGTCCGGTGTCGCGATCGCGACGTCGAAGTCGGTCCACCCGGCCTCGACCCGGTCGGCGAGCTCGTCGGCGCCGACGAACGACGCCCCGGCGGCCTCGGCGGCGCGGGCGGCATCGCCCTTCGCGAATACGGCGACCGTGACGTCCTTGCCGAGCCCGTGAGGCAGCGGCAGCGTCCCGCGGAGCTGCTCCTCCGCGTGCCGGACGTTGAGGCCGAGCTTGATGTGCAGCTCGACCGTCTCGTCGAACTTCGTGCTCGCGGTCTGCTTCAGCAACGCAACGGCCTCCGCCGGCGGGTAGCGCCGGTCGCGGTCGATCGCCTCGTAGGCATTCCGGTACCGCTTTCCTCGGCGCGCCAACCTAGACCTCCAGCCCCTCCACCTCGACGCCCATCGAGCGGGCGGTGCCGGCGACGATCTTTGACGCCGCGTCGAGGTCGTTCGCGTTCAGGTCGGGCATCTTGCGCTCCGCGATCTGGCGGACCTGGTCGGCGGTGATCCTGCCGACCTTCTCCCGGTTGGGCTCGCCGGAGCCCTTCTCGATCCCGGCGGCCTCCTTGATCAGCACGGCCGCCGGCGGCGTCTTCGTGATGAACTCGAACGAGCGGTCCTCGAAGACCGTGATCTCGACCGGGATGATCGTGCCGGTGTCCGCCTGGGTCTGGGCGTTGAACGCCTTGCAGAACTCCATGATGTTGACGCCGTGCTGGCCCAGCGCGGGGCCCACGGGAGGCGCAGGGTTCGCCGCCCCGGCCGGGATCTGCAGCTTGATCATCGTCAGCACCTTCTTCGCCATCGCGGACCGCCCGCCTACAGCTTCTTGACCTGGTCGTAGCCGACCTCGACCGGAGTCTCCCGGCCGAAGATCGAGACGAGCACCTTCAGCTTCGCCGCGTCCTCGTTGATCTCGGCGATCTCGCCCGAGAAGTCGGACAGCGGGCCGGAGATCACCTTCACCGACTCGCCGAGCTGGAACTGGGCGCGGCTGCGCGGGCGCTCGGCCGTCTCGCGATGCATCAGCCGGTCGACCTCGGACGGCGACAGCGGCACAGGCTTGTTGCGCGAGCCGACGAACCCGGTCACGCCCGGGGTGTTCTTGACCAGGTTCCAGGCGTCGTCGGTCATCTCCATGTTGACCAGCACGTATCCCGGCATGGTCCGTTTCTCGACCTGCACCTTCTGGCCGTCCTTGAGTTCGGAGACGACCTCGGTCGGGACGACGACCTGGCGGACCCGGGCCTTCAGGCCCATCGTCTCCACCCGGTGCTCGAGGTTGTGCTTGACCTTGTTCTCGTGCCCGGAGTACGTGTTGATCACGTACCAGCGGAACATCGTCGATCTCGTCTCGGGAGTCGCCATCACAGGACCAGTTTGACGAGCCAGCTGAACAAGGCGTCGAGCGCGCCGAGGTAGGCGGCGGCGACGGAGATGAAGATCACGGTGACGGCGGACGCCTGGACGAGCGTCTCCCGGTCGGGCCACTGGACCCGCTTCAGCTCGGCCCAGCACGAGATCAGGAAGGAGAGGATCGCGCCGCGGCGGCGCTCCTGCTTCGGCTCCGTGGGGGCCTTCCGGTCCTTTTGAAGCTGCTTGGTGCGCTGCTTGCGGCGCTGCTCCTTCTCGCGCTCGCGCCGCGCCTTGCGCTGCTCGCGGTCCTCCTGCTGCGGGGCGCCGACGTCGGCGCGCGAAGGCGCCGGTGCCTCAGGCGGATCGGCGACCTCGGCCTCGACCTCGGGGGCCTCCGGCTCGGCAATCTCGGTGCCGCCGTGGACGTGCTCGCCGAGCTCCTCGGGCTGGGCGCCCGTCTGCAGCACGGCCTCGACCTCGGCGACCTCGCCCGACTCGGGCACCTGGGTGCGGTGCTGGGCCTCCGCGCCGGCGCCGTTTCCGCCGTCCTGCTGCTCCGCGCGCTGCTGGCGCGCGCGCCGCTCCGCCTTGCGCTGTGCTCTTGTCTTCGCCACGTGGTGTCCCCTCGCCTCCCGACGACCGAGGCTAGCGCGTCTCCTTGTGGGCGGTGTGACGACCGCACCACCGGCAGTACTTGCGCAGCTCGATCCGGTCGGGCGAGTTTCGCCGCGACTTGTTCGTCTCATAGTTGCGTCGCCTGCACTCCTCGCAGGCGAGCGTCACTCCGATGCGCACGTCTCCGCGGGCCATTTGCTCCTCGGTTGCCGGGTCTGCCGCCGAGCGGGGCGGTTAGCAGAAAAAAAACCTCGGGACACTCTCGAGGCGGGACGAAGAATAGCGGCCCGACGCCGGTCTCCGGGCTCACTTCAGCTTCAGCGGCCCGGTGGTGGCGCGGGTCTCGTCCCCGCGCGTGCGCGATCGGCTCGGGGTGACCCTAGACTGGCCGCGATGCGATACGAGGACGTCGCCGAGGCCGTCAAGGACGTCAAGTGGATGACCCAACGGAAGGGTCGCTTCATCTACGACCACGTGCTCGAGACGGGAGCGCGTGACCTGCTCGAGATCGGCACCTTCCACGGCGTCTCGGCCGCGTACATGGCCGCGGCGCTGGAGGCCGAGGGCGGCGACGGGCACCTGACGACGGTGGACCACGAATCGACGAGCTCGCTCGATCCCAGGCCCGAGGAGCTGATCGAGCGGCTGGGCCTCTCGCACCGCGTCACCGTGATCCGCGTTCCGGACAGCTCCTACGACTGGTGGCTGATGCAGCGGGTCGAGGAGCAGAGCGACGAGCACGGCAATGTCACCCCGCTGTACGACTTCTGCTTCCTCGACGGCGGCCACCACTACATCGTCGACGGGCTCGCGGCGATGCTGGTCGAGAAGCTGCTGCGGCCGGGTGGGTGGCTGGTGATGGACGATCTGGAGTGGACGCACGAGATGGACGGGCCGGGGGCCGGCCCCGAGTCGGACTCGGGGATGCACCCCCAGTCCGAGGAGGAGCGGAAGGCGCCGCACATGCGCTCGATCTACGACCTGGTCGTCAGGCAGCATCCCGCGTTCGCGGAGTTCCGCGATCTCGAGGGCTTCGAGTGGGGATGGGCCCAGAAGAACCCGGGTGGGCCGCGCCGCTACCGGCTGGAGACCACGGTGGAGCTGAAGCGGGTCGTCCACCGCAACCTGAGAGCGGCCAAGCGGCGGCTCCTGCGCCGCTGAGCTACCCCGGCTGCTTCCAAACCAGGCTCGTCTCGCCTCCCACCGACGCACGGAGCCTGGCCTTGCCCCGCGCCCTGATCCTCGCCTTGAACACGCTTCCGTCGCCGACACGGAGCCGCTTGACGGTCTTCCACGCGCCGCCCTTTCGAACCTGGATCGTGAGCCTCCCCTCGGCGGGAGACTTGCCCCAGGCGACGACCTTCTGTCGCGAGCGCCGGTCGGTGACGAACGGGAAGCTGAACGCCTGGAATGCGGGCTTCTCCCGTCCATCGGCGAAGAAGAGCCCCGCGCCGAAGTTGGGCGCATCACGGATCAGGTAGTAGATCGCGACCCGGGCGCCGTCGCTCCAGAATTCGTGCAACTCCTGCTCGATCCACCGCGCCTGCCGTCCCGGCGAGACCTCGAACTGCGGGCGCGGATGGTCGGTGAGCCACCAGAACTCGGTCACCCAAAGCGGTCGCTTGCCGGAGGGGAGCAGCGTGTCGCGCTTCTCGGCGCCGTGCACGATCCGCCTCACCTTGTCGAGATCGCCTCCGGCCGTGTCGTCCGGGTTGGCGGCATGCTTCTCCGGGCCTCCGAGGACGGATATCGGGTGATCGGAGACGATGTCGAGCTGGGCCCGCTCGGGACACGGTCTCGGCTTCAGCTTGTGCCGCCCGGAGAGGCAGAGCAGTTCACGGAGGAACTTGAGCGGCCTCATCCGCCCGCCTCCGGGAGGGTCTCCGTACGGAGCGGCGGCGGGGCCGATCACAAGATTCTCCGTGCGCACCGCCTTCACCGCCGAATAGAACGAGTTCAGCAGTCGCCGGTAGATCTCCGGGGCAACCGGCCTGTCTCCGTCCCACTGCGGCGCAAGGTACTCACGCAGGTTGGGCTCGTTCCAGACCTCGAAGTAGCGCACCGCGGGCAGCGCGCCCGGGCCGCCCGGGTCGGGGTACCGGCCGGAGTAGCGCGTCGCGAGCGCGGTCCCGAACGCGGCGAACTGGTCGGGATCGGGCTCCCACGTGCCCGGCGTCACGGACGCGGGGCGACCGGGCGATTCCGCCCAATCGGGGGCCTTGTACACCGTGAACATCACGTCCAGGCCGCGCTCCCGGGCGCCGCGCACGAGACGGTCCAAGGCGGCGAAGTCATATCCGGGATCGCCGGGATCCGCAGGATCGGCGGGGCGACTCGATCCTGCGATCTGACGCCACACGACGTTGGCCCGGACGATCCCGGCCCCCGCCTGCACGGTGGTGTCGAACCACTGATTGCGGGTGGCGTCGTGAGGCGACTCGTACTCGGAGGCGTACAGACCGGTGGTCAGCTCCCGCGCCTGCGCCGACGGCGGTGCCGCCGCGATCGGGCTGCCGATCAGCAGGAGCAGCGCAGCGCCCGCGAGACCGCTCGCGGCCCGAGGGCCCGGCCGGGCGACCCTCACGCGCCCGGGGGCGGCCCTTGACCGCGCTGGCGCACGCGTAGCAACACCACCAGGGCGATCGAGAGAAGGCTGGCGCCGAGAATCAGCGGAAACGCGACGCCCATCCCGCCTGGATTCGAGCTCCCCACCGCGCTGGCCACCACCCGCCCGATCCCGGATGGATCACCCGCCTTGGAGCCTGCGCCCTCGCCGGCCCGGCCGGAACCGCCTGCGCCGTGGCCCGAGCCCCGATCCGTCGCGGAACTGACCGGCGCGGTGGATGCGGCGAGGTCGGCCGCAGCGACACCGTCCGCACCCAGGGCCCGGAGGGCCCGCGCCGCATCCGGCGCCAGGGCTCCACCGCCCCCCTTGCCGTTCTTCACGCTGTCGCTGGGGTGATCCCCGCCCGCTTCCGGCACGCTCTCGACGTACTGCCCGACCGCCGAGTTGTCCGGGGGAAGCGTGTCGGTCGCCGCCGCCGCGGACGCGGGCCACGCCAGCAGCGCGGAGATGATCAGGATCCAGAGCCTTGTCACATCTGTGTGTACGGACGAGGCGCCCCGGACCTGACAAGGCGACGTCAGCAATCGGCACCCCGCTGCGTATCTGGTCGTTGATGGCAAGCCGTGTCGACATCGCCGGCCGCGGTCAGGGGCGAGCGGCCCCCGCGGTCCATGAGCAGCACGCGGACCCGATGTGGACGCTGAGCCGGGTCGGTGTCGCGCTGTCCGGGTCGGTGCTCCCGTTCGCGCTCGTCTTCTACCTGGCGCTGAAGGGCGGTGGCTTCGACACGATCGTGTACAGCGAGGTCGGAATCGCAGTCTGGTGGATCCTGGTGCTCGGAACCCTCGCCGGTGTCGTGCCCGTGGCACGGATCACGAGGGCCGGCTGGGTGTTCGTGGGCGTGCTCGGCGCGTTCGCCGTGTGGACGGCCCTGGGCATCGGATGGTCCGAGAGCAGCGAGCGCAGCGTCGCCGAGCTGGGGCGGGTCGGCGTCTACCTGGGCGTCTTCGCGCTGGCGCTGTCCCTGCAGGGACGCGACGGGATTCGCCGCACCGTCAATGCGGTCGCCGCGGCAATCGCCCTGGTGGGAGTCCTGGCGCTGCTCTCGCGGCTGCATCCGAGCTGGTTTCCGACGGACGACGCGAGCCGCCTCCTACACGAGACGTCGAGTCGGCTCAAGTATCCGCTGAACTACTGGAACGGAGTCGCGGCGCTGATGGCGATGGGAATCCCGCTTCTCGTGCTCGTGGCCGTGAGCTCGCGCCACCTCCTGTCCCAGGCACTGGGGGCGGCGGCGATCCCGGCGATCGCCCTGACCACGTTCTTCACCTTCTCGCGTGGCGGGGCGCTGGAGGTCGCAGTCGCGCTGATCGCCCTCCTGGCGCTCTATCCACGACGGCTCGCGATCCTGCCGACCCTGCTTACCACGGGCGCGGGCAGCGCGATCCTGATCGCCGGCGCCGCCCAGCGCAACGCGCTCCAGGACGGGTTGCTGAACAGCACCGCGCGCGCTCAGGGTGACGAGATGCTTGCCATGGTCCTGGTCGTGTGCGCCGGAATCGGACTGATCCAGGTGGCGATCGCCCTCGCCGCGCGCCACGGGCTCGGTCCACGGCCGAAGCTCCATGGGCCGGCGGTCGGAGTGTCGCTCGCGGGCGTGGCGGTGGCGGCCGTGGCAATCGCGCTCGCGGCCGGCCTGCCGAGCGAACTGGGGGATCGGTGGGACGAGTTCAAGCAACCTGGCGGACCCAGCGGCGGAGTGGAGCGCTTCCAGAGCTCGAGCGGAAACGGGCGCTACCAGTATTGGCAATCTTCCGTCGATGCCAACCGAACCGACGCGGCGACCGGGATCGGCCCGGGCACGTTCGAGTACTGGTGGGCCAGAGAGGGAACGCTTTCGGGCTTCGTCCGCGATGCGCACTCGCTCTATTTCCAGACGCTCGGCGAGGCCGGCATCCTCGGACTGGTGCTGATAGTTGGGCTGATCCTGGGTGCGGTCGCGCTCGGGGCCGCCCGAGCGCTGCTCCGCGGCCCACCGGAGCGTCGCGCGCTGATCGCCGCCGCCACCGCAGCCTGTGCGGCGTTCGCGGTCGCCGCGGCGGTGGATTGGGCGTGGCAGCTGACGGTCCTCCCAGTCACCTTCCTGTTGCTGACGGCCGCGGTGCTGGGGCCGAGCGCGGAACGGGGGCAGGACGACGACCCGCGACCCAACGGAGACGGACGAGCTCTCCGGTGGCCGGCCAGGATCGCAGTCGCGATCGGCGCAATCGCGTTCCTTGGCGTAATCGCGATTCCGATGGCCGCCACAGGGGCGGTGCGCAAGAGCGACCAGGACGTCCAAGCCGGGAGACTCGGCGCGGCGCTCGACGAGATCCACACCGCACGAGACGTCCAGCCGTATGCCGCCACCCCCGACCTGGAGCAGGCGCTCGTGCTCGAGCTGCGGGGCGACCTGGGCGGCGCTGCGACCGCCGCCCACGCCGCAACCCGAGCCGAGCCGACCAACTGGCGGACCTGGTTCGTGCGCTCCCGGATCGAGGCCGAGCGCGGCCGGGCTGCCGAAGCGGTGTCCGCCTACCGCACGGCGCGGTCCCTGAACCCGCGCTCGGTGCTGTTCGCGCAATGACGGGCGAGCCGCGCCAGCCCGATCACGCCGCCCCGGGGCCCGAGGAGGATGAGGATGTCGGTCGCCTGGCGATCGCGCTCGAGACCGGGCGCCCGGTGCCCTCGGCTTCGTTTCGAGGGGCGCTCCGGAGGCACCTGCTCGCCGGCGTCCGCGATCGCGAACGCGCCCGACCCCGGCGGCTTCGCCTGGTGATCGCCGCGTACGCCGGGTCCGGGTTCGCCCTGGTGGCGATCGCGATGATCGGGGTGATCGGCGCGGGGCCGTTAGCCACCGGTTGAACGCCGCAGCCGGAGCGCGGTCAGCGGGGCGATCGGGCGCCGGAGGCCGTGTCCAGCTCCTCCCGCAGCCGGCGCAGGGAGCGTGAGAGGATCTGCTGCACGTTGGCGACTGTGAGCCCGGTGAGCTCGGCGATCTGGGCGCCGGTGAGATCGCCTCCGAACCTGAGCGCGATCACCTCCCGCTCACGCTGGCCGAGCCGGAGCAGCGCCGCCTCGAGGTCGGGCGACAGCCCCAGGCTCGGCTCATCGACCACGCGCTCCTCGATGGAATCGCGCACGGAGACCCAGCCTTCTGCCCTGGCGCGGCCGCGCCGGTAGTGATCGATCAGTGCGTTATGCGCGATCGCCATCAGCCACGTGCCGACGCTGGCCCTGCGGTCATCGAACCGGTCCCACGCCGCCAGCGCGCGCTCGAAGGTCTGCTGGGTTAGGTCCTCGGCTTCCTCTCGGGAGGCCACGCGATACCCGAAGAATCCGTACACCCGCCACACGTGCTCTTCGTATGCGTCCGCGAATCGGTCGGCGCCCTCCTCCCTCACGCCGTCCGCTCCCCATCCGGGATCGCGTGCGCGGCGGTCGCTTCGGACTCCACCACCGCCTCCGGCCTACCCGTTTCGAGTGCCCGGGCAGCGGCCAGCGTGGTCAGCGTGGTCAGCCAGTACCGCTCTGGCGACGGCCACTCCGCGCGGCCGCCGAGCACCTCCGCGAGGAACTCGAACTGTCGCGCGAAGCCCTTGTCCTGCCGCCTGCCGCCGAGCCGGTGCTTTCGTCGATCCCTCCACAGCGTGCCGCGACGGAAATCCTCGATCACGGCGTACACACCGGGGGAGCTCGTCTCGAAGCGCTCCTTGCCGGGCCCCACGGGTGCATCGGCCGCGTAGTGCAGGGTTCCGACCCCCCCGTTGGCGAAGCCGACCTCGACGCTGAAGTTGTCGGTCGCCGCGAGCGGGAGGCCGGAGCGTGAGGGAAACCCGCGAGCGGTGACCGTCGTTGGATCGGCGCCCGCCTGGTCGCAGAGGAAGTCGATGAAATGACAGCCCTCGCCCATGAGGCGACCGCCCCCACGGGCGAGATCGTTGGTCCAGTGATCCACCGGCACCGTGCCGGCGTTGACTCGATACGCCATCAACCGCGGGGCGGGCAGGATTCGAAGGGGGGCGGCAAGCGGTGCGAAGCGGCGGTTGAAGCCGACCATCAGCGGAGCGCCCGAGCGCTGCTGCGCCTCCATCACAGCGACCAGCTCCTCCCAGCTCAGCGCGAGCGGCTTCTCGACGTACACGGGCTTTCCAGCCTCGAGCGCTGTCGCCGCCAGCGCAGCGTGGGAGTCGTGCCGGGTCGCGATCGCGACCAGGTCCACGTCTTCGCGTTCGATCACCTCCACGGCGTCCGCGTGCGCCGACTCGAATCCGAATTGCCGCCGCGCGCTCTCCGCCGAGAGCCCCGTGGCGGACGCGATCGCCACCGGCTCGAATCCCGCCTCCCGAAGCCCTGGGATCAGGGTGCCGGTTGCGAAGGACCCCGCGCCGATCAGCCCGAGGCGGGGGCGGCCGGCACCGGGGCGTCCGACACGGGAGCTTCTCGCCTGATCGGCCGCGGCCCGGGACGGCTTCCGGTCCTCCCCATAGCGCAGGACGACTCCCACGACGGGCTCGCCGGATTGCAGCAACTCGAAGGCCCGCTCGGCCTCGTCGAAGCCGAACCTGTTCGTGACGAGCTCGGACGGCTGCAGCTTGCCGTCGGCGACCAGGCCCAGGAACGCCGCCATATTGCGCTGCTCGGTCCATGGGACGTACCCGATCGGGTAGTCGAGCCCATGAAGCTCGTAGTTCGAGTCGTACCGCCCCGGCCCGTAGGACCGCGACATCCGCAGCTCGAGCTCCTTCTCGTAGAAGGGGGTACGCGGCAGGTCCATGCGAACGTTTCCAACGACGACCACCCGGCCGCGATCCCGCGCCAGGCTCGCCGCCAGCGAGGTCGGATCCGCGGACTGCGCTGTCGCGCACACGAGCACGGCATCAGCCGTGCCCTCCCGACTTCCGCCCGGATCGATCTCGTTGCGGGTGACAGCCTCCGCGCCCGCATCGCGCGCGAGCTGGGCCAGCTCGGGCTTCATGTCCACGCCAAGCACGCGGCATCCCGCCGCCAGCGCGATCCGCACGGCCAGCTGACCGATCAGTCCCAGTCCGATCACCGCGAGCCGGGACCCGACCTGAACCTCGGCCCTCCGGAACCCGTTCAGCGCCACCGCACCGAGAGTGGCGAACGCCGCTTCCTCGGGAGAAACGCCCTGCGGCACCCGCGCACACAGAAGCGAGGGAACGACATCCAGCTCGGCGTGGCTCGCGAATCCTCCCCCGGCGATCGCGACGCGGTCGCCCGGCGCCATCCCGCGCACCTCGGGACCGGCCTCGACGACCACGCCGGCGGCGCTGTATCCGAGCGGGCCGAGCTCGCCGAGCCTCTGGCGCACGAGGCGGAGAGTGGAGCGCGCACCCTCGCGCCGAACGCGATCCACGACCTGACGGGCCTGGTCGGGGCGCGCGCGTGCCTTTGCGATCAACCCCTTGCCGGCTACCTCGAGCGTGGCGCGTTCAGTCCCCGCGCTCAGCACCGAGGCCTGCAGCCGGACGGCGACGGCCCCCTTCCACGGGGCGGGCTCCGGAACCTCTACAAGCTCGAGGTTCCCGTCTTTGAGGCGGCGGGCGACTTGGCGCATGAGGAAGACTCGGTTCGACCCTCGACGCATCGAGAGGCTATAGAAGACCCTGACTGCCCCAACACCCTGAGCGGCAGCGAGTTGCTCGTGCGGCGCTCGATAGGCTCGCAGCTCACCCCACCGGACTGCCTGGACAACGATCGTGAAACACAGCGCGGGACTCGTGGCATCGGAGGACGCGCCGGGTCTCGTGCTCGGTGAGGCCGTGGAGCTCGGCGCCGGCGTCGAGCTGGGCGCAAACGTCGTCATCCACGCCGGCACTCGGGTCGGCGCGGGCGCCGTGATCGGTGACGGTGCGGTGATCGGAAAGGCGCCGCATTTCGCTCCGCACTCGGCCGCCCGGGGGGGCGCCTATCCCCCGCGGTGATCGGCGACGGAGCCGCGGTCTTGGCGGGGGCGGTGATATTCGCGGGAGCGAAGCTCGGCTCAGGGGCGATCGCGGGAGACCAATCGCACGTGCGGGAGAGAGCGGTGATCGGTGAGGGCTCGGTGATCGGGAGAGGCTCCTCCGTGGACAACGACGTCTCGATAGCGAAGCGCGTGCGAGTTCAGTCGAACTGCTACCTGACCGCATTCGCCGAGATCGACGACGACGTCTTCGTCGGCCCGGGAGCGACGATGGCGAATGACAACACGATGGCCCGGTGCGAGCCCGACACGCTGGACGCCCCCCGGCTCCGGCGCGCGTGCAGGATCGGAGCGAGTGCGGTCCTGTGCCCCGGGGTCGAGATCGGCGAGGAGGCCTTCGTCGCCGCGGGCGCAGTCGTCGTCGCCAGCGTCCCGGCCCGTGCCGTGGTGATGGGGGTGCCCGCCCGACAGCACCGCGAGGTCCCGGATGCCGATCTGCTCGATCGGTGGCGATGAGGGTCTGGATCGACCTTGCCACGCCTCCGCACCCGCTCTTGTTCGCGCCGGTCTCGAGGCGGCTTGAGGAGCTCGGTCACCGGGTCCTGATCACCGCCCGCGACCATGCGGAGACGATTCAGCTTGCCGCCGGGCGGTGGTCGCGATTCGACGTGCTCGGGAGCCCCAGTCCCTCGGGGCGCATCAGGAAGGCACGCGCGGTCGCCGCCCGGGTGAGGGCTCTGCGCGCCTGGGCCGAACGGCACGGCCCCGACGTCGCCCTCTCGCACAACTCCTACGCCCAGATCGTCGCCGCGCGATCGTCCGGGATTCCCGCTGTGACCGCGATGGACTACGAGTACCAGCCGGCCAACCATGTCGCGTTCCGGCTTGCGAGCCTCATCCTTCTGCCCGAAGCCCTGCCGGAGGAGGTGGCCCGAAGCCAGGGCGCACGCGGCGTCAAGGTGTGGCGGTATCCCGGCCTCAAGGAGGCGCTGTACGTCGGCGACTTCGAGCCCGATCCCGGCAGTGCCGAGAAGCTCGGAATCGAGCGGGGCCCCGATGACGCGCTCGTCGTCGTCCGCACGCCCCCAAGCCGAGCGCTCTATCACCGCCTCGAGAACCCGCTGTTCGGACAGGTCGTGGCGACGCTCGGCGACCAGCCGCGGGTCCGCGGGGCGATCCTGCCTCGGTATCCGGAGCAGAGGAGCGCTCTTCAGGAACTGGGTCTCCCGAACTTCGTCATCCCCGACGGTGCGATCGACGCCCGGTCGCTGATGTACGAGGCGGACCTGGTGATCGGCGCCGGCGGCACCATGAGTCGCGAGGCCGCGCTGATGGGAGTTCCCACTCTGTCGCTGTTTCACGGGCGCCGGCCCGCGGTCGACCTGTGGCTGGAGCAGAACGGAGCAATGGGGCGGCTGGAGCGCGTGGATCAGATCGCGGGCATTGGCGTACGCAACGACGATCCGCGTCCGGTCGAGGAGCTGCGCGCGGCCGGGGGCCGGATCCTGTCCGCGTTCGTGGACGCGACCCTGAGCTTCTCCGCGACGCGGTGATCGATCAGTTGGCGCCGCGCCGGCCGACGACGGTCGGCAATGTCCTCAGGAGCAGCTTGATGTCGGTCCACATGGACCAGTTCGTCACGTACGTGTAGTCCAGCTTCACCATCTCCTCGAACGGGATGCTGGTGCGCCCCATCACCTGCCACAGCCCGGTGATCCCCGGCGCGAGGTCGAGTCGCGCCCGGTCACGGCCCTCGACCAGCCTGTCCTCCGCCGCGATCAGGGGCCGCGGTCCGACCAGGCTCATCTTCCCGACGAGCACGCTCCACAGCTGCGGCAGCTCATCAAGGCTGGTCAGCCGAGTCACCCGGCCCACGCGGGTGATCCGCGGGTCCCGCTCCAGCTTCAGCCAGTTGGGGTCCTCGCTCGACGCCATCAGCTCCGCGACCTGCCCCTCCGCGTCATCGACCATCGTCCTGAACTTCAGCACCGTGAACGGCTCCCCCCACCTTCCGATCCGGGTCTGCCTGAAGAAGACGGGGCCCCTCGAGTCGAGCTTGATCGCGACCGCGATCACCGCCAGCATCGGCGATAGCACGAGCAGGCCGAAGCCGGCGCCGAGCACGTCCATGCAGCGCTTCCGCCACCGCGACGAGCGGGGGAGCACCGGCGGGTTGAGATCGAGCACCGTCACCCCCTCGATGTCGTCGACCTCCACCGACGGCCCGATCGTCTCGACGTATCGCGGCAGAACCGTCACCTTGATCTGGAATCGAGCGCAGTCCTGGACGACATCGCCCATCAACCCGTCCTCGATGTCGACCTCGGCCACGATCACACGCTCGAAGTCGTGCTGGGCGGCCAGCTCTCCCATGTCGAAGGCGTGAACGTTTCCCAGCACCGGCAGCGGGAGGCTCGATCGGCCGTCGTGGTTGCAGATCACGCCGATCGGCTCGATCGCGAACTCCGGATGCGTGCGCATCTTCCTGATCAGCGCCTGCGACACCGGCGCCTCGCCGACGAACAGGACCCGCTCCGGCCCCAGCATCCGCGCAGCGACGCGGCGCACCAGCAGTCGAAGCAGGCTGATGCAGACGATGCTCGCGGGAATGAAGGCCAGCACCTCCGCGAGCACGAGCTGGTGCGGGGGCACGAGCCGGTAGTAGAGCCACAGCAGCAGAGTTCCGATGACGAGGGCGTGGAACAGGGACGGGAGCTCGTCGAGCACGCTCCGGTTGATCCGCTTCACGTCCCGGTCATAGAGGCCGTAGATGGCGAGCAGGGCCACGGCCGCGGGGAGCGCAGGGAGCGCCCAGACGAGCTCGCCCGGCCCCCGGACCCCGGCGATCGTCGTCGCTATCACGAGCGCGCATAGAACCGCGACGGCGTCGCCTGCTGCCAGCGCCCGGCGCAGGAAGTAGTCGCGTCGGCCGTGCTGATAGGCGACCGTGTCCTGCCACCGTGCAGGCGAGGACTCGGCGGGACCGTCGGGCTCGAGGAGCGCGTTCGCCGCCGCAGGGCGACGGGCCGCCGCGTCCCCCGCCGAGCTCACCTCCAACGCCCCATCTCAGACGGCACTCAAGGGTGGCACGGACCGGCTGTCCTCCAACGAGGCCTCCGCCATCTCGATCAGGCGGACGACGTCCTGGCACAGCTCCCCATGTCCCGCGGGGGGCCGATTGCGACGACCCGCCTCGACGAACTCGCGCATCTCTAGAGCGAGGGGCTCGCTCCCGTCGAGCCGCGGAGAGACGATGTCGCCGGTCCGGTAGGAGAGCTGGTACTCGCCGAAGGTCTCCGGATCGCGATACTCGACGCCGTGATCGAAGACGCGGACGGGCTCGGGGGCCCCGTCCTCGTACACGACCATCTTCTCGCTTCCGACCAGGACCGTGCGCCGCAGCTTGCTCGGGGCGAGCCAGCTCATCTCCAGGTTGACCAGGGTCCCCGTGGGGTAGCGAAGCGTGAGGAACGCGACGTCGAGCGTGCCGTCGACGATCGAGTCCCGTCCGACGGCCGACACCGACTGCGGCAGCTCACCGAGCCAGTAGCGAAGGATGGAGAAGTCGTGCGGGCCGAGGTCCCAGAGCACGCTCACGTCCCGTTGATGCAGGCCGAGGTTGACCCGACTCGAGGAGATGAAGTAGAGCTCGCCGAGCTCTCCCCTGTCCAGCAGCCCCTTGACGGCCTGCACCGCCGGGCTGTACAGGAACGTGTGGCCGCACATCAGCACCCGATCATGGGCCTCGGCGAGCTGGAACAGCTCCTTGGCCTCCGCCGCTGAGGCCGCGCACGGCTTCTCCACGAAGGTGTGCTTGCCGGCCCGGAGGACGTCGGACGCAAGCGCGAAGTGCGTGAACACGGGTGTCGCGATCAGGACCGCGTCGAGGGCCGGATCCTCGAGCAGGTCCTCGTGCTCGGTCGTCGCGGAGGCGCCCGGGTAGCGGCGCGCGAACTGCTGCAGTCGCCCGTCGTCGATGTCGCAGATCCAGGTGACCCGAGCGTCGCCGAAGTCACTGAGCACCCGAAGCAGGTTCGGACCCCAGTATCCGAGGCCGATCAGACCAAGATTGAACTGTCTCATCCGGCCCACCTTATGAATCCGCTGCCTGGAGCTGTTTCATCCCTGTGGCCTTCCATCCTTGGAAGCTTCGTCAGGCTATCGGGTTTCATATCGATCGTGCAACTCGCCACCGCGAACTCCGATCTCCCCGGCGTGCTCCGTCGCCTCGAGCGCTGGGGGGCGAAGCGAGCGTGGATCGGCCCCGATCCCTATGAGGGCCTCAACACCCCCCTGGGCCGGGTCGCTCCGACGCGGCGCGCCCGGCAGGCGACGATCCAGCTCTTCAAGCGCTCTCCCGTTCAACCGCCATGGCCGCTTCGGGCCCGACATGCGCCGAACGCGAAGACGCTGGCGCTGGCGCTGGCCGGCTACGCGACGCCCGCGGGCGGGGTGCTGCGGGGAGCGGATGAGTGGCTCGATCACATTCCGCCGATCTTGGAGCGACTCGACCTTGGCACGCACGGTTCGGCGTGGGGATATCACTTTGACGTCGTCACTCGAAACATCTCGTACGGCCGCTCCACCCCGAACGCTATCGCGACGTGCTTCGTCGTCGAGGGGCTGCTCGACGCTCATCGCGCGACCGGCCGGGATCGGCTCGCCGAGCTCGCCCGCGCGGCCCGACCGTTCCTGCTCTCCCTGCTGCGGCGCGACCCCGAACACGGGCCGTACTTCGCCTACGTCCCGGCTGGCTCGCCGCTGATCCACAACGCGAACCTGCTTGTCTGCGGGGCGCTGGCGCGACTGGACGCGATCGAACCCCACCCCGAAGCGGCCCAGGCGGTCGCCGACGCGGCGGGGACGACCATCGCCCTGCAGCGGGACGACGGCCTGTGGCCGTACGGCGAGACGCCCAACTACGGGTGGATCGACAACTTCCACACCGCGTACACGCTCGACGGGCTGCGCCACGTGGAGGCCGCGTTCGGGGTCGGGGCGACCGCGTTCGCGCGCGGGGTCGCCGCGTGGCGCCGGGCGTTCATCGGGCCGGACGGTTGGGCTCGCTATTTCCCCGATCGCCGGTTCCCGCTCGAGGCGCACTGCTACGCGTCCGCGATCGACCTGCTGTGCGCGCCGGCCGGCCACCCCGAACGCCCCGAAGACACCGACCTCGCCCGGCGGGTAGCCGACGGCGCGGTCCGCGAGCTGTGGGTGCCGGAAGCCGACCGGTTCGCGTTCAAGCGAACGGCACGAGGCCTGAATCGAAGGGCCTTCGTTCGGTGGACGAACGCGCCGATGTTCCGGGCCCTGGCGCGGCTGCTGAGCAGCCAGCCGGCATCGACATCCTGAGACCGGCGAGCGCCTGCGGCTAGGCTGGCCGGCATGTGCGGCATCTGCGGCACCGTGGGACGCGCCGATCGCGACCTGGTCGAGGCGATGACCGCGGCCCAGGTGCACCGGGGACCCGACTGGGGCGGCGTCGAGGTGTTCCCCGGCTCCGACGGCGGCGTTCCCGCCGCGCTGGGCAGCCGCCGGCTGAGCATCATCGATCGCGGCGAGCGCGGCAACCAGCCGATGTCCTATGCCTCCGAGCGCTACTGGATCACCTACAACGGCGAGCTGTACAACTTCGCGGAGCTCCGCCGAGACCTCGAGCAGGACGGGCTCGAGTTCCGGACCCGCACCGACACCGAGGTGCTGCTCGCCGCGTACTCGCGCTACGGCGAGGAGATGCTCGGGCGCCTGAACGGGATGTTCGCGTTCGCGATCTGGGACGAGGAGCGCAGCGAGCTCTTCCTGGCCAGGGACAGGCTGGGGATAAAGCCGTTGCACTACTCGGAGCACGACGGGGCGCTGTACTTCGCGTCCGAGATCAAGGCGCTGCTCCCCGGCCTGCCGTCCCCCTCGCTCCGGCACGCCGCGCTCGGCGAGTACCTGACGTTCCTATGGGTCCCGGATCCGGAAACCCTGTTCGACGGGATCCTGAAGCTGCCTCCCGGCCACTGCGCCCGGTACGCCGACGGACGCCTGCGCGTGAGGCAGTACTGGGACCCGCGCTTCCCTGTGGAGGCAAACGGCGACGAGGCGACCTGGGCGCGCGAGGTTCGCGAAACCGTCCAGGGCGCGATCCGGCGCCAGATGGTCTCCGACGTCCCGCTGGGAAGCTTCCTCAGCGGCGGCATCGACTCCGGGGCGGTCGTAGCGACGATGAAGGCCGCCGCCGGCGACGTGACCAGCTACACGGTGGGGTTCAGCCAGGAGGACCTCGCCCACGAGATCGTCCCCGACGACCTCAAGTTCGCGCGCAAGCTGGGGCGGGAGCTAGGGATCGACTACCACGAGCGGGTGCTGTCGCCCGAGATCGTCGACCTGCTCCCGAAGCTCGTGTGGCATCTCGACGAGCCGATCGCCGACCCCGCCGCGATATCGACCTACCTGATCTGCGCCGCTGCACGGGAGAGGCTGACCGTGGTCCTGAGCGGGATGGGAGGCGACGAGGTGTTCGCGGGCTACCCGCGCCACCTCGCTGCGCAGCTCACCCGGCCCGCCGACTTCGTTCCCCGGTCGGCACGCAGGGCGCTGCGAGAGTCGCTCGACGGCCGCCTGACGATGGGAAGGCCCGGGCGGCTGCGAGGGCCGCGTCGAAACCTGATGAAGATGCTCCGGGGAATCGACCAGTCGTCCGTCCAGCGCTATCTCACGTATTGCTCGTACTACCGCCGTGACGAGCTGCCGTCGTTGTTCAGCGCGGAGCTGCGGGTGGAACAGGCCGACCATGACCCCTTCTTCAGGCACGAGGGCTACGCCGCCAGGGCATCGGACGAGCATTGGCTGAACCAGCTGCTCTACCTCGACATGAAGACGTTCCTGCCCTGCCTCAACCTCGCCTACACCGACAAGATGAGCATGGCTGCCTCAGCCGAGGTCAGGGTGCCGTTCCTCGACGACGAGGTGGTCGACCTCGCCGGCCGAATTCCGCCGCAGCTGAAGTTGCGGCGCACGCAGCGAAAGTACGTGCTGAAGCGGGCGATGGAGGGCGTCCTCCCGGACGAGATCATCTGGCGCCCGAAGGCAGGATTCGGCGCGCCCCTGCGCGCCTGGATGGGCGGCGAGTTGCGGCCGATGATCGACGACTGCCTGTCCCCGGCGACGATTCGCGACCGCGGGCTGTTCGATCCGGCCGCGGTCCAGGGGCTGATCCGCGACAACGACGCCGGGACGGCGGACAACGCGCTGCGGATATGGGCGCTGCTCGTGCTCGAGCTGTGGCAGCGGACGTTCCTGGACCATTAGGGGGCAAGCGACCGGCGCCCGGCGCGGCGCCTGGGGACCGATAGGTGGCATTTAAGGCAAGGCCGAACACTGTGGGCGTGCGGCGGGAGAGATCAGCTTGGGCCATCTCGAGCGACGGCTCGAACGGGTGGCAGATGGACCCCCGCCTGTGGTGGGGAATGGTGGCCGCCGCGGCGGTGATCACGTTGGCCGCCGCCGCGTCGCAGGGCAACGCGGAGCTCGGCCTCGGCCTCGGGATCTTCTTCGCGCTCGTGCTGCTGCCGCTGCGGGCGCCGCTGGAGACGGTGTTCGTGATCCTCGCGACGGGGTGGTTCCCGGTCGAGTGGGTGGTGAGCTGGCAGCACGACGCTGCTCGGCTTCGCGGGCGGGGTGAACGTCTCCGGGCTGCGGCTGGTCGGCGCGTTCCTCGGGCTCTTGATCGCGGCGTTCGGCTACCGCCGCAGGCTGGCGGCGCTGCGCCCGCCGCGGTGGCTCGCGATCGGCCTGTGCCTGTACGGGGCGCTGCTCGTGTGGGCGCTGCTCACGGTCGCGTGGACGCCGGACAAGATCGACGGGCTGCGCTCGGTCACGAAGCTCGCCTTCCCGATGCTCGTCGCGGCGGTGATCGTCGCCGACCCGCGCGGGTGGGGGGCGGAGAAGATGACGTGGCGCGTCCTGTGGCTGCTCGCGGGGACGCTCGCGTTCGCGACGGTCTTCGGGTTCCTCCACATCCTCTCGCGGCCATCCGATTCAAGCCGTCTGGACCTGGGCCGGGATCGCCAGCTACGCGATGTTCGCCGGGATCGTCGCGGTGCTCGCGGTCGCGCTGATCGACAACGGGTTCGTCCGCAACACCGTGTGGGTGGCCGCGCTCGCGCTCGTGCAGCTCCCCTTCGCCGTGATCCGGATCGCGCTGGCGGCGACCGCGGTCGCGATCCTGTGGATGATCGGGATCGCGGGCGTGCATCGCTGGGTGGCGCCGGCCGGGCTCGCCGCCACCGCGGCCGTGTTCCTGTTCTTCCCCCCGATCGTCAGCCGCAACGTCTACCCCGACGACGCCTCGGGCAAGGACAACTCGATCTCCGCGATCGAGAAGATCGTCAACGACCCCGCCCACGTCGTCAACGTTGTTCGCTTCGAGGGCCGCGACAGGCTGTGGTCGGAGGCGATCGACCGGATGGGCCCCGACGACTACGTCCGCGGCCACGGGATCAACGCGTGGTTCGCGGGCGGGACCCAGCCCTATCCGGAGGCGGTCGAGAACGACTCTCCGGCGCTTTACTGGCGCCTCGGCGAGACCTCGGGCCGGGTCGCCCAGGACGACACCGGAAACGGCCGCGACGGGACCTACCGCGGCAAGCCGAAGCTCGGGGCGCCGGGCGCGCTCCCCGGCGACGCGGACACCGCCGCCGATCTCGACGGCACCCAGTCCGTGCAGACCACGGACTACGACCCGTTCGTCAACGGCGCCACCCGGACCTTCGAGGGGTGGGCGTGGCGCGACTCCAACCGCAACGCCGACACGCTGTTCGGCTCGGTCGAGGCGGCCGGAAAGCACGACGTGCTGCTGCGGATCCAGCCGCACAGCGACGATGTCGCGTTCTGGTCGGACACCGAGCCCGGTCCCTCGATCTGGAAGCGGGCGTGGCCGGGACCGCGCCGGTGGGTGCACTGGATGCTGACATATCGAAGCGAGCCGCCGAACTAAGCAAGCTCCTAATCGACGGACTCTCGCACGATGGCGTCGTCCGGCGCACGGGCTTCCGTCTCCGTCCCCGCGGCTTCCAGGCCGGCGGCGGCGCCGACGGCTCCTCCTTCCACGGCAAGCTGGACGAGATCGCCGTGTACGAGGGCGTACCCGCGAACTCGTCAAGAGAGCCGGACCCGGGTTTCGACGACGCGGCGTCGTCCCCCAACTCCACAGCGAGTATTTGCGCTTCCTGTACGAGACCGGGGTGATCGGGGTCGGCCTGCTCGTGGCCGCGTTCGTGGCGCTGATGGTCGGGTTCATCCGCCTCGCCCTCGCCACCCCGAAGCGGACGATGGGGCGCGCCGCCGCGACCGCGGCGATCGGGCTGATCACGCTGTATGTGGTCACCGCGATCGCCGACAACACCTTCGACTACTACCTGGTCGGCGCCTACGTGTGGACGGGTCTCGCGCTCGCGTTCATGTTCACGCGCCGCGGACGCGGTCGGAGAAGTCGGCACCGGACACGACGAGCAGCTGATCCGCCACGCGCGCTCGAGGGTGGGCGCCCGCCGAGCTCAGCGCGCGGCTTGAGGGGCAGCGGGGGCGGGGCGTCGCATGAGCTCGTGGAACGCCCCGGGGTCGGACGCGGCGGAGGCGTCGCCTCTCGCGTTCGTCGAGTCCAGCCCCAGCTGCGCCGGGTCGAGGTCGTCCGCCCCCGGAGCCGGCACCCGGTCACCCTCGAGCCACGCGTGAGCGTGAAAGTCGGCTGCGCCGGTGACCCCGATGACGAGATCGCGGCGCCTCCCGTGTTCAACCTCCCACGCCTGGCGCACGATCGCCCTCACCAAGCAGGTCTCCCCACGGCGCCTGAGCGCCGCTCGCATGCCGCGCTCCGCCTCGGCAGGCAGATCCGGTGGCGGGGGCACCACGAACGCTCCGTCGAGGCCCTCCGCCGCCAGCCGCCGCCGGACTGTCCGCGCCGCCCGCATCGCCCACAGCGCGGACCTGAAGTTGTCTGGGTGCAGCCGCCGCAACCTGGAAAAGGTTAGACCGGATCAGCGCTGCGCCGACCCGTGAGCGGGCGCGGCCGCCTCAGCTCGCAGGCGGCTCGGGCACCAGGAGCTCCGAGACGGCCCTGTCGAACGACTCGCGGCGGTAGTCCTGCTCGAAGCGACGGCGAGCTCCGATTCCCAACTGCCGGCGGAGATCGACGTCGTCGACCAGGCGCGCGATCGCGCCGGCAAGCGCTTCGGGCTCCTCCGGGGGAACGATCAGCCCCTCCCGGCCGTTCCGCACGGTGTAGGAGATCCCGGGGTGATCCGTCGAGATCACGGGGAGGCCGGCCGACATCGCCTCGAGCAGGGAAAGCGGCTGGCCCTCGGGTGCGCGGGTCGGGAAGACGAACACCTGCGCCCAGGCGAGCGCCGCGTCCTTGTCGGTGCCGGTGAGTGTCCCGTCGCAGCGCACTGCGATCCCCCGTGAGGCGAGGGCATCCGCCCGGCGCATCAGCTCGCTGACGACGGACGGCTCGCCGTCCCCGACGATCCGGACCTCGATCCCGGCTGCGCTTCCGTCGAGCCGCTCGAGCGCATCGAGAAGGTCGAAGCATAATTGGCTGAATGAGGACACCACCGTTTACCGGTGGGGCGATGCGTACCTCGACTGGACCGACGGCGAACTGAGCCAGGCGCGCCCCTCACCCGACCTCGGCGGCGGGTCGCCGCTGGACTGGACGACGAGCCTCGCCCAAGGGCAAGGTCAGCCGTACGCTTGGACCGCCGGCTATGGCATCGCTGACGAGAACGACTTCGGCATGCATTACTGGATGCTGGACGTCGACATGGATTACGAGCAGGCGTTCAGCGACGGCCAAGGCCGGAGCTGGTTCGAGCTCAAGGCGTTCATGGTCACCCATCTGATGACCGCCGTGGCCCCGACCCCGGGCTGGGAGGGCAACATCGCCCAGACCAGCAACCCGGCGCCGCCGTACTCCTCGACGAATTACATGGGGATCTGCGGCATGATCAACGTGTTCGTTGCCAATTTCGCGAACCTGCCCGGCACGCTCGATCCGGACTCTTGCCCGGTTCTTCCCGCCAAGCTACACCTATCTCTCGCCAGCCGACGAGCGTGGCGCTTCGGCAGGAATGCCGAACGAGACGCCCTGCATTTCGCCAACGTCGAGAAGCGTTGTCTCGGTAATCTAGCCCAGACCTGCCAGGACGTGAGCGGTCATAAGGTCTTCCGCACCGCTCAAGACTGTACCGCGACGCCAGCCGGCGGGAACTTCGTTCAGATGTGTCAAAGGTCGACCGGCCAGTGCTGCACGCCGGGACTGGGGCAGAGCGGCAACTGCCAATGAAGGGGAGGGTCTCGGGCGACCGGGAATCGTCTGGACGGGTCGCTCCTGGTCATCGAATTCGAGCGCGACGAGCCGTTCCGGACCAAGCCTCCGGGCTCTCTCGGTCGCCTCGCCGAGGGCACCGACTGGCGCTTCCTCAACGAGCTCAGGCGCGAGCTGAAGGCGTGAGCGGCCCCGGCAGGGCACGCCGTACATACGAGATGCCGCCGACCTGAGCTCGAGCGTCGCCGTCGTCTCGAGTGCCTCGCATCGCCCCGACGATCGCGCCCCGGGGCGCGCGGAGACGTTCGGTCGGGTTCCTGTCGGCAGAAACGGCTTTGCTCGGCGCCAGCCTGTGCCATCGTGCCGCGTTGACAGCCAGACAAAGTGAGATTCAGGCGCCGCCGTTAAGGCGGCGCCAAGGCGTCCGTGCGGAAGCAAAAGATTGCCCGCCGACGCCGGCTTTTGAAAGAGGGGGCTTTCATGCAGATCAGGCCAAATCGCCGTGATTTCCTGGCCGGGCTGTCCGCGGCAGGCGCCGCAGGGCTCCTGAGCTCCGCGGGGATCGCTCGCCGCCGACGGGCCGCTCGAGACCACGACGATCCGGCTCGCCTACTACTCGAACAACTGCCTGGCGCCGCTCTTGGTGGCCGAGGACCTGCTGCGCGCGGAGGGCTTCACCGACATCCGCTACGTGGCGGTGCCGGAGTCCTTCACGATCCCGCAGCTGGTCGCCCGCGACGAGGTCAACTTCGCCAACACCTTCGCGGGCACCCTGGTCTCGCACATGGACAACGGCCTGCCGATCACGGGGCTGTCCGGCGTCCATTCCGGCTGCTACGAGCTGTTCGCGCACGAGCCTTTCCGCACCATCAGCGAGCTGCGGGGCAAGCGGGTCGCGATCCAGGACCTGAATTCGGATGGCTACTACTACATGGCGATCATGGCCGCCCACGTCGGGCTCGACCCCCGGCAGGACTTCGAGTGGGTCACGAGCCCCGGCGGCAACCCGATGGAGGTGTTCGCCGAGCACCAGGCCGACGCCTTCCTCGCCTTTCCGCCCGAGCCCCAGGAGCTCAGGGACCGCAACATCGGGCGCGTGATCATCAGCACGATCCAGGACAAGCCCTGGTCGCAGTACCTCTGCTGCGTGCTGTTCAGCAGCCGGCGGTTCGTGCGCGACAATCCGGTCGCGACCAAGCGTTACCTGCGCGCGATCCTCAAGTCCGCCGATTATTGCGCCGACCAGCCCGAACAGGCGGCGCGCCGGCTGGTCGATGCCGGCTCGCGCTACGAATACGCGCTCCAGACGCTGACCGAGATCCAATACCGGGAATGGCGGAACTACGATCCCGAGGACACCATGCGCTTCTATGCCCTGCGCCTGCATGAGGCCGGGATGATCAAGTCGAGCCCCAACGAGATTCTGGCCGAGGGCACCGACTGGCGCTTCCTCAACGAGCTCAAGCGCGAGCTGAAGGCCTGAGCAGTCTCGGGTGGCGCCGGCGCCGCTAACTGAGCGGAGGAGGCTTTGATGCCGATCAGGCAGAGTCGCCGCGATTTCCTGGCCAACGTGTCGTTGGCCGCGGCCGCGGCGTCCTCGGCCCCGGGCACCGCTCGCCGACGAGGGGCCGCCGGAGACCACCACGATCCGCCTTGAGTTATACAACGACCATCTGCTTTGCCCCGTTGGATGTGACCGAACGTTCCTGCGCGCCGAAGGTTTCACCGAGATCCAGCTACGTGACCGACAGGACGAGGCGTCAGCCGCGCCAAGATGATCGAACGAGGCGATCTGGATTTTGGCGCGAACTTCGCCGGCAGGCTCGTCTACCATCTGGACGCGGGCCTGCCGATCACCGCCCTGGCGGTCTCCACCGGGCTGCTACGAGCTGTTCGCGCGCGAGCCGATCCGCACGCATCAGCGACCTCAAGGGCCGGCGTGTCGGCATCCAGACCCTGGCCGTCGAGCGGCCATCTCTACGTCTCGATCATGGCCACGCATGTCGGCCTCGACCCGAAGGAGGACATCGAGTGGGTGTGCCGCCGGACGGCAATGCCGAGGACTTTTCGCCGCGGGCAAGACCGACGCCTTTCTAGGCTTTCCGCCCGAGCCGCAGGAGCTGCGCGATCGCGGCTTCAACCGGGTGATCCTGAACACGCATCACAGACAAGCCCTGGTCTCAGTACTTCTGCTGCATGGTGTCGGCAATCGCGCCTGGGTCCGCGATCATCCGGTGGCGACCAAGCGCTTTCTGCGCGCGGTCTTCAAGGCGGCCGAATTCTGCAGCGCCGAGCCTGAAGTCGCGGCCCGAAGGCTGGTCGATGGCGGGTTCACTGACCGCTACGACTACGGGCTCGAGACGATCCGACGAGCTGCCCTACCACGCTTGGCACGAGTGGGATTCGAGGACTCGATGCGGTTCTACGCCCTGCGGCTCCGCGAGGTCGGTATGATCAGCTCGACTCCGCAGGAGATCATCGCCGAGGGCACCGACTGGCGGTTCCTCGACGAGCTCAAGCGCGAGCTGAAGGGGTAAGATGTTCGAGTGGCGCCGGGCCGAACACGGGAGACTTTGATGCCGATCATCCAAATCGCCGCGATTTTCTGACCAGGCGTCGTTGGCCGCGGCCGCGAGCGTGCTCGGCCCGCGGGCAGCGCTCGCCGACGAGGGGCCGCCGGAGACGACCACGATCCGCCTGGCGTTCTACACCGGCCATCTGCTTCGCTCCGTTGGATGTGACCGAGGAGCTCCTGCGCGCGGAAGGCTTCACGGACATCCAGTACGTACGAGCGGCCGGAGGCTTCACCGCGCCGCAGATGATCGCCGACGGCGATGTCGACTTCGGCGCCAGCTTCGCCGGCACGGTCGTCTATCACATCGATGCGGGCCTGCCGATCACCGCGCTCGGCGGCTTGCATGTCGGCTGCTACGAGCTGTTCGCGCACGAGCCGATCCGCAATATCGGCGACCTGAAGGGCCGACGCGTCGGCATCCAGACCCTGGCCTCGAGCGGACATCTGTACCTGTCGATCATGGCCAAGCACGTCGGCCTCGACCCGAAGCAGGACATCGAGTGGGTCGTGCCGCCAGACGGCAAGGCCATGGAGCAGTTTGCCGACGGCAAGACCGACGCCTTTCTTGGCTTCCCGCCCGAGCCGCAGGAGCTGCGCGCCCGCGGCATCGGCCGCGTGATCCTCAAGACGGCCACCGACAAGCCCTGGTCGGAGTACTTCTGCTGCATGATCTACGGCAACCGCGCCTGGGTGCGCGATCATCCGGTGGCGACCAAGCGCTTTCTGCGCGCGCTCTTCAAGGCCGCCGACTTCTGCAGCGCCGAGCCGGAGGCGGCCGCCCGGCGTCTGGTGGATGGCGGATTCACGGAGACGTACGACTTCGCGCTCCAGACGATCGAGGAGGTGCCGTACGACCGATGGCACGAATACGACTCGGAGGATACGATGCGCTTCTATGCGCTGCGGCTCCATGAGGTCGGCATGATCAGCGCGAACCCGAACCAGATCCTCGCCGAAGGCACCGACTGGCGCTTCGTCGACCAGCTCAAGCGCGAGCTGCAAGGCGTGAGACATTTTTGCCGGTGCTGAGCACCGGCCCGCGGGGCGCGCGTACTGGCACGCACGATGCGGATTGCCAGGCTTTGAACAATAGCAGCGAGACCAGCAACCTGGAAATACACCTGGCGCGCCCTCGCGCTCGCAATGTCTGGCGATCATCGGTGGCTGGGCTGCCGTGAGGCGGCCGCGCCCGGCGCTCGCCCAGTCCGACAAAGCCCAGATCACCGTCCTCTACGACGCCTTCGGCAAGACCTCGACGATGACCAAGGACTGGGGATTTGCCGCCTTCATCGAGTATGGCGGCAAGCGCATCCTGTTCGACACCGGCAATAACGCCGAGATCTTCGCGCACAACGTCAAGGCCAAGGGCATCGACCTGACCAAGCTCGACTTCGCGGTCGTGTCCCATCGCCATGGCGACCATACCAGCGGCCTGAACTACCTGATGACCGTCAATCCCGAGCGTCAAGATCTACGTGCCCAAGGAGAATTTCGGGGTCTTCGGAGCCGCTTTGCCCGGGCACCTTCTACAAGCGCGACGAATCCCTGCCGCCGGAGATGCGCTATTTCGATGGCAAGCCGCCCGAGACGCCTGCGTTTCGGCAGCCCCGTGGCCGCAGGGCAACTTCACCTGGATCACCGAGACCACCGAGGTGGCCCCGGGTTTCATCTGATCCTGTTGAAGGGCTCCTGGGGCGTCGACCTGGACGTCATGGAGATCTCCCTGGCGATCGACACCCCTGATGGCATCGTGCTGGTGGTCGGCTGCAGCCACCCGACCATCGAGAAGGTCGTCGAGGCCGCGACGTCGGTGATCGACAAGCCGATCCATCTGGTCTTCGGCGGCACCCATCTGTTGCCCGCGAAACCCGACGAGATCACCCGGATCGCGACCGCGCTGCGTGACAAGTGGAACGTGGAGTGGATCGCGCCGGTGCACTGCACGGGCGAGCCGGCGTTCGCGATTCTCAAGCAGACCTTCGGCGATCGCTATCTCTATGCCGGGTTGGGAACGACTCTGGAGCTCGGCCCCAAGGTGACGATGAAAGCCGAAGCCGGGCAGCCGCAGATGCACGCGATGGACCTGGAGGACGTGATCGACTACCGTGTCGCCATTGCCCACGAGCTGCTGCGCGCGGCCGCGGAGGGGCGCATGCGGCTCGCCCAGGCGCAATAGCGACGAGCTCGAGCTGAAGGCGTAGACTATGCGGACGGCGCTGGTTGTCGTTCTGGGCGTGCTGGTCGGCGCGACGCCGGCGCCAGCGCATGAGGCCGCGCACCATGTCGAGGAAGAGCGGCTGCCGGCGATCGGGGCGGCGCCCGAGCTTCGCCCTGACCTCGCAGGATGGCGCCGAGGTGACGCTCGCCTCGCTGCGCGGCAAGGTCGTCGCGGTGACTTTCATCTATACCTGGTGCCCCGACATCTGCCCGCTGCTGACCGACAAGATGGCGCAGGTGCAGAACGAGCTGGGCGCAGGATTTCGGCAGCAAGGTCGCCTTCGTCTCGATCACGATCGATCCGGAGCGGGACACGCCCGCGGTGCTGAAGGAGTACGCCCAGGCCTTCAAGGCCGACCTCGCCGGCTGGAGCTTCCTCACCGGCGAGCCGGCGACGGTGCTCGAGGTCGCGCACCGCTACGGGGTCGCGGTCGCCAAGCAGGCGGACGGCGCGATCGACCACACCCTGCTGACCACGCTGATCGACCGGCAGGGGACCATGCGCGTGCAGTATCTCGGCTATCGGTTCGACGAGGAGGAGTTCCGCCACGACCTCCTCAGCCTCGTGCACGAGCCTTGAAGCGCCTCCGCAATCTTACGGTCGATCTGGTCTCGCGCGTGCCGGCGCGCGTCCAGACCAAGCTTCTGGTCGCCTTTCTCGCGATGGTGGCGCTCCTGATCCTGCTCGGCGCGGTCGGCCTGCGCGTGCTCAGCGGCATGAACGAGCGCACCGACGAGCTGATCGGGCTGCAGCGCAAGATCGCGGCCTTCCGCCAGGTGCAGCACGACACCACCCGCCAGCTCTATGGCGTCTCCTCGGCGCTCCTGTCCCAGGACGAACGGGCGCTCGACAGCGCTCTGCGCCAGCTCAGCCAGTTCGGCTACGACCTCGACCGGCTGCAGTACGTGGCCCAGGACGAGGTCGAGCTGCTGCACCGAGGTCCGGCAGGAGTACGACCGCTTCATCGCGATCGTGACCCAGGCGGTCGAGCGCGCCCGCGCCGGCCAGATCGCCGAGGCGCGCGAGCTGCAGCTGCGCCAGGCGCGGCCGCTCGCCGACCGGCTCGAGCGGCTGACCAACCAGCTGGTCAACGTCGCCGAGGCCGACATGCTCGAGCGGATCGAGGCCAGCCAGCAGGCCTACGACACCTCGCGCAAGGTGGTCGTCGGCCTGGCGCTGGCCAGCATCGTGCTGGCGCTGGGGCTCGGCTACGTCTTCTCGTGGTCGATCGTCGGGCCGCTCACCCAGATCGACGCCCGGCTGCGCCAGATCGCATCCGGCGACTTCGAGCAGACGGGTGCAGGTCAGCAACCGCGACGAGCTCGGCGCGCTCGCCGCCGACGTCAACCGGACCTGCGAGGAGCTGGGGCGCCTCTACGGGCAGATCGAGGAGCGGACGCAGGAGCTGCAGCGAGGCGCTCGAGCGGCAGACCGCGACCGCGAGGTGCTGAGCGTCATCAGCCGGTCGACCACCGAGCTGCAGCCGGTGCTGGACATGATCGTCGCCACCGCCGCGCGGCTCTGCCATTCGGATCGGGCGACCATCTTGGAAGCTCGAACTCGGACGGCACGTATCACCTGGCCGCCGCCTACCGGAAAGACGAGGGTTTCTGCGCTACTTCGCCGAGAACCCCGTCGCTCCCGGGCGGGGAACAATAGCCGGCCGCGCCGCGCTCGAAGGGCAGGACCGTGCACGTTACCGACATCACTCCAAGACCCCGAGTTCACCTGGTTCGAGGCGCAGGCGAAGGGAGGTTTTCGCACCATGCTCGGCGTGCCGCTGCTGCGCGGGAACACGGTGATCGGCGTGATCGTCCTGGCACGGAACATCGTCCGGCCGTTCACGGACAACGAAATCGAGCTGGTCACGACCTTCGCCGATCAGGCGGTGATCGCGATCGAGAACGTGCGCCTGTTCGACGAGGTGCAGGCGCGCAGCCGCGACCTGACGGAGGCACTGGAGCAGCAGACGGCGACCTCCGCGATCCTGCGCGTGATCAGTACCTCGCCGACCGAGGTGCAGCCGGTGTTCGAGACGATCGTGCGCAACGCGGTCGCTCTGTGCGGCAGCCAGTTTGCGAACGTGTTCCGCTTCGATGGCGAGCGGCTCCATTTCGTCGCCAGCCACAACGTCGGTCCGAGCTATGTCGAGCTGCTGCGGGCCAAGTACCCGATGCCGCCCAACTCGTCCCAGGTCTCCGGACGAGTCGTGCTCACCAGGTCGATGGTCCGCCTGGAGGACGCGCTGGCCGATCCGGACTACGATCAGCAGTTTCCCGCGGCCATGGGCTGGCGCCGAATGCTGGGTGTGCCGATGCTGCGCCAGGGCGAGCCGGTCGGCGTCATCGTCGTCGGCTGGGCCGAGGCTGGACCCGTGCCGAAGGCGCAGGAAGAGCTGCTGAAGCAGTTCGCCGATCAGGCCGTGATCGCGATCGAAAACGCGCGGCTGTTCGACGAGGTGCAGGCGCGCACGCGCGAGCTGACCCGCTCGGTCGCGGAGCTGCGGGCGCTCGGCGAGGTCAGCCGGGAGATCAGCTCCACGTTGGAGCTGCAGACGGTGCTGCGCGCGATCGCCGCCCATGCGGTCGCGCTCGCCGAGGCGGATGCCGGCGTGTTCTAGGCCTACGACGAGAGCGCCCGGGTGTTCCGCCTCCAGGCGACCCACGAGATCGATCCGCAGGTGATCAGAGGCGATCGTGCAACGGCCGGTGCGGCTGGGCGAAGGCGCCACCGGCCTCGCCGGGCTGCGGCGCGCTGCGGTCCAGATCCCGGACATCGATCTGCGAGCGTGGCTACGCTCTCTACGACATCATGCGCGAGCCGGGCTACCGCGCGCTGCTCGCGGTGCCGCTGCTGCGCGAGGATGAGCTGGTCGGCGCCCTGGTCCTCTGCCGGAAGACGCCGGGCAGCTTCACGCGCCGAGGCGGTCGATCTCGTACAGACGCTCGCCAACCAGTCGGTGCTGGCGATCCAGAACGCCCGACTGTTCGAGGAGCTCGAGCAGAAGGGGCGCGAGCTCGAGGCGGCCAGCCGGCACAAGTCCGAGTTCCTGGCCAACATGAGCCACGAGCTCCGGACCCCGCTGAACGCGATCATCGGCATCGCCGAGATGCTGCGCGAGGACGCCGAGGACGAGGGCCAGGAGGCTCTGGTCGAGCCGCTCGGGCGCATCCACCGCGCGGGCGACCATCTGCTGCACCTGATCAACGAGATCCTCGACCTCTCCAAGATCGAGGCCGGCAAGCTGGAGCTGCACCTCGAGGAGGTCGACCTCGCCGCCGCGATCCGCGAGGTCGCCGCTCACGGCTGAGCCGCTCGCGGCCAAGAACCGCAATCGGCTGATCGTCGACTGTCCCGAGGACATCGGCAGCATCCGCTCGGATTCGACCCGGCTGCGGCAGATCATCCTCAATCTTTTGAGCAACGCCTGCAAGTTCACCGAACAGGGCGAGGTCCGGCTCGGCGTGCGCGCCGACCGGGACTGGCTCCGGATCAGCGTCGCCGACACCGGGATCGGCATGACGCCCGAGCAGGTCGCGAGGCTGTTCCAGGAGTTCAGCCAGGCCGACAGCTCGACCACGCGCCGCTACGGCGGCACCGGGCTCGGCCTTGCGATCAGCCGCAAGCTCGCCCGGCTGATGGGCGGCGACATCACGGTCGAGAGCGCAGCCGGCAAGGGCACGACCTTCACGGTCCGGCTGCCGGCCGAACCGGCGGAGCGCGCCGCCCCGCCGCTCGAGCCCGAGGCGCGGCTCGCCGATCCCCACGCCGCCGTCCGACGCTGGGCGCCGACCGATGCCGCGACGGTGCTGGTGGTCGACGACGAGGAGACCGTGCGCGATCTGATGCGTCGTTTCCTCGCCCGGGAAGGCTTCGACGTGGTCACCGCCCGTGACGGCCAGGAAGGGCTCGAGCTCGCGCGGCAGCTGCACCCGGCGCTGATCACGCTCGATGTCCTGATGCCCGGGATGGACGGCTGGAGCGTCCTGCAGGCGCTCAAGGCCGACCCGGATCTCGCGCCGATCCCGGTCGTGATGCTGACGATCGTCGACGAGCAGAACCGCGGCTATGCCCTCGGCGCCGCCGACTATCTGACCAAGCCGATCCAACGCGAGCGGCTGCGCGAGTTGCTCGGCCGCTTCCGCCGCGATGCCGCGCGCCGGCAGGTGCTGATCGTCGACGACGATCCGGAGGCGCGGCGCTGGCTGGCGCGCGCGCTCACCGCCGAGGGCTGGCAGGCGAGCGAGGCCGGGGACGGGCAGGCGGCGCTGGCGCGCGTGCGCGAGCGCCGGCCGGACCTGATCCTGCTGGATCTGCTGATGCCGGAGATGGACGGCTTCGAGTTCCTGGCCCGGCTGCAGGCGGATGCCAAAGGCCCGCGCGTGCCGGTCGTGGTCGTGACCGCCGCCGACCTGACCGAGGACGACCACCGCCGCCTGAACGGCGCGGTCGAGCAGGTGCTGCTGAAGCAGGCGTGCGGTCGCGAGGAGCTGCTTGCGGGCGCTGCGGGAGCTGGTCGGACGGCCGGTTCCCGGGCGGCTGGCCCAGCCCGAGGGGATCGGCGATGACTAGGATCCTCTACGTCGAGGACAACGAGGACAACGTCTACATGTTGCGCCACCGCCTCGAGCGGAAAGGCATCGAGGTGATCGTCGCCAACGATGGCGAGGCAGGGCATCGCGACCGCCCGGCACGAGCGCCCGGACCTGATCCTGATGGACCTCAGCCTGCCGGTGATCGACGGCTGGGAGGCGGCCCGGCGGCTCAAGAGCGCGCCCGAGACCCGGGCGATCCCGATCATCGCGCTTTCCGCGCACGCGATGACCGGCGATCGCGAGCGGGCGCTGGCTGCGGGCTGTGACGACTACGATACCAAGCCGGTCGACCTCCGGGGCCTGATGGCCAAGATCGAGGCTCTGCTGCCGCGCGGGGCGGAGCCGTGAGCGAGCCCGCACGAATCCTGGTCGTCGACGACAACGATGACAACCGCTACACGCTGACCCGGCGGCTCAGGCGGGAGGGCTATGAGGAGGTCACGGTCGCGAGCAACGGCCGCGAGGCGCTGGACCTGATCGCCAGCCGACCGTTCGATCTGATCCTGCTCGACATCATGATGCCGGAGATGAACGGCTACCAGGTGCTCGAGCGCCTGAAGGCGGACGACGCGCTGCGGCACATGCCGGTGATCATGATCTCGGCGATCTCGGAGCTCGACAGCGTGGTCCGGTGCATCGAGCTCGGCGCCGAGGACTATCTGCCGAAGCCGTTCAACTCGGTGCTGCTGCGGGCGCGGATCGGCGCCTCGCTCGAGCGCAAGCGCCTGCACGACCGGGAAGCCGCGCATCTGGCCGAGATCGAGCGCCAGCGGGCGCGCGCCGACCAGCTGCTGCACGCGATCCTGCCGGCGCCGGCGGTGCGCGAGCTGCAGACCGCCGATCGGATCTCGCCCCGGCGCTTCGAGGACGTCGTCGTCGTCTTCGGCGACTTGGTCGGCTTCACGAGCTACTGCGAGCGTCATCCGGCCGAGGAGGTGGTGGCCAACCTCGACCGGCTGGCCTTCGACCTCGAGCAGGCCGCCGCCCGCCACGGGCTGGAGAAGATCAAGACCATCGGCGACGCCTTCATGGTGACCGCCAATCTGCTCGAGCCGCACGACGACCCGGTGATGGCGAGCCCGCGCTTCGGGTTCGAGATGGTCGCAGCCGCAGGGCGCAACCCGGCCAGCTGGCAGATCCGGCTTGGCATCGACATCGGCTCGGTCGTGGCGGGCGTGATCGGGCGCAGCAAGTTCAGCTTCGATCTCTGGGGCGACACCGTGAATACCGCGGCGCGGCTGTCGGAGCTCGGCACCGAAGATGCCGTCTATCTGAGCGGCGCCGCATGGCGCCGGATCGAGGGCCGCTGCCGAGCCGCTGCCTCGGTCGGGTGCCGCCTGAAGGGCAAGGGCGAGATCGAGGTCTATCGCTGCGTGCCGCCTGACGAGCAACCCGCGCAACCCCTCGTCTGAGCCTGCAGTCGGAGCGGTCGTGCAGGCCCATGCCGACAACAGCGCCTCCAACACCCTGCGCGGGGCCCGCGCCGGCGTGCGCTCGTCATTTCCCGTTGCCAAAGACCGGGGATCGTCCGAGCATGCTCACCAAAGCGAACCAAGAGGCAGCATCCATGTCCATCAAGGCCGCCCGTTGGCTCTTCATTGCCTGTGTCTTCACATCGGTTGCGGTGCCTCTCGCCGCTCAGCCGCTGCAGGCCATCGGGAAGGGCGAGGGCTTCGTCGACATCGTCGCCTGGCCTGGCTACATCGAGCGCGGCGACACCGACCCGGCCTACGACTGGGTCACCGGTTTCGAGAAGGAGACCGGCTGCCAGGTCCGCGTCAAGACCGCCAACACCTCGGACGAGATGGTGGCGCTGATGAACGAGGGCGGCTTCGACCTGGTCACCGCCTCGGGTGACGCCAGCCTGCGCCTGATCGCCGGCAAACGCGTCCAGGAGATCAACACCGGCCTGATCCCGAGCTGGAGCCAGATCGATCCGCGCCTGCAGAACGCGCCCTGGCACACGGTCGACGGCAAGCACTACGGCGTGCCCTACCAGTGGGGCTCGAACGTGCTGATGTACAACACCGAGGTCTTCAAGCAGCCGCCGACCAGCTGGAACGTGGTGTTCGAGGACAGACCCTGCCCGACGGCAAGTCGAACAAGGGCCGCGTGCAGGCGTTCGACGGTCCGATCTACATCGCCGATGCCGCACTCTACCTGATGCATCACAAGCCCGAGCTCGGCATCAAGGATCCCTATGAGCTGACCGAGGACCAGTACCAGGCGGCGCTCGAGCTGCTGCGCCAGCAGCGCACGATCGTCAACCGCTACTGGCACGACGCCTTCGTCCAGATCGACGACTTCACCAACGAGGGCGTGGTCGCGAGCTCGTCCTGGCCGTTCCAGGTCAACCTCCTGCAGTCGAAGAAGCAGCCGGTCGCCAGCGTGATCCCAGAGGAGGGCGCGACCGGCTGGGCCGACACGACGATGATGCACGCCGAGGCGCCGCATCCGAACTGCGCCTACATGTGGATGGAGTGGACGCTGTCGCTCGAACCTGCAGGGCGATCTCGCCGCCTGGTTCGGCTCGGTCCCGGTCGTGCCGGCCGCCTGCGGCAAGAGCGAGCTGCTCGGGGCCGACGGCTGCAAGACCAACGGGCAGGAGAACTTCGACCGGATCCACTTCTGGCGCACGCCGGTCGCCAAATGCGCCTCGCAGACCGAATGCGTGCCCTACTACCGCTGGGTCACCGACTACATCGCGGTGCTCGGCGGGCGCTGACCGGGGGACTCGCGCCGCCGGCGCGCACCGCTGCCCTCCGACGGCCGCGGCGATGCAGAACAGGACGCGGCCTCGCCTCGACGCGTCGGGAGGCGGGGGCATGGTCCGAGCGGGTCGGGGTGGCACATGATACACGTGCGAGAGCCCGCAGTCCGCTTCGAGCAGGTGAGCCGCCATTTCGGCGCGGTGCGCGCGGTCGACGATGTCAGCTTCGAGGTCGAGGACGGCGAGTTCTTCGCCATGCTCGGCCCCTCGGGCTCGGGCAAGACCACCTGCCTGCGCCTGATCGCCGGCTTCGAGGAGCCGGACGCGGGCGCGATCGCGATCCACGGCCGGAGCATGGCGGGCGTGCCGCCCTACGATCGCAACGTCAACACGGTGTTCCAGGACTACGCCCTGTTCCCGCACATGAGCGTGCTGCGACAATGTCGCCTACGGGCTGATGGTCCGGCGGCGTGGCGAGCCCGAGCGTCATGCGCGCGCCGAGGCCATGCTCGAGCTCGTGGCGCTCGGCGGCCTCGGCCGGCGCCGGCCGGCGGAGCTCTCCGGCGGCCAGCGCCAGCGCGTGGCGCTCGCCCGCGCCCTGATCAACCAGCCCGAGGTGCTGCTGCTGGACGAGCCGCTCGGCGCTCTCGACCTCAAGCTCCGCCAGCAGATGCAGACCGAGCTGAAAGCCCTGCAGCGCAAGGTCGGCATCACCTTCGTCTACGTCACCCACGACCAGGAGGAGGCGCTCGGCATGAGCGACCGGCTGGCGGTGTTCAACCACGGCCGGATCGAGCAGATCGGCACGCCCGAGGAGGTCTACGAGCACCCGGCGACGGCCTTCGTCGCCGGCTTCGTCGGCGCGTCGAACATCGTCGATCCGCCGACGGCGGAGCGCCTGACCGGCCGCCGCCGGCCGTTCTCGCTGCGCCCCGAGCGCATCCGGATCGGTGCCGACTCTGCGGCCGACTTCGCGGTCCAAGGGACGGTCGTCGACGTGCAGTACCACGGCGCGAGCACGCGGGTCGACGTCGAGACTCGACGGCGGCGGCACCCTGATCGCCGAGCGCGCCAATGACGCGCTTTCGGCTCCGAGGCTCGCGCCGGGCAGCCGGGTCCGGCTGGCTGGTCCGCGGTCGCCATGCAGCCGCTTGCGCGAGGACGCGCGGCGTGAGCGTCGCAGCGACCGGGATCGGACTGCCCGCCGGCGTGCCGGAGCCGACCCGTCTGCGCCGGCTGTCGACCTTCCTCTACCGCCATGCCGGACTGCTGACGCTGCTCCTGCTGGCGCCGCCGCTGCTCTGGCTCGGCATCATCTATCTCGGCTCGCTGTTCGCGCTCCTGATGCAGAGCTTCTTCTCGTTCGACGACTTCACCGGCCAGGTGGTGTACGAGCTCACGCTGCGCTCCTACGCCGAGCTGCTGACCAGCCCGCCAATCTCGACATCATCCTGCGCACCGTCAGCATGGCGGCGGCGGTCACCGTCGGCGCGGCGCTGATCGGCTTCCCGATCGCCTACTACATGGCGCGCTACGCGACCGGGCGCGCGAAGGCGCTGCTCTATCTCGCGGTCATGCTGCCGCTCTGGTCGAGCTATCTGGTGCGGGTCTACGCCTGGAAGCTGATCCTGGCCAAGGAGGGCGTCATCAGCTGGGCGTTCGCCGAGGCCCGGCTCTGCCTGGCTGCTCGACGCGGTCCTGGCGCTGCCGGTGATCGGCGGCCCCTCGCTCTCGGTATCCTATATCGGCATGTTCCTGGTGTTCACCTACATCTGGCTGCCGTTCATGATCCTGCCGATCCAGGCGGCGCTCGAGCGGGTGCCGAAGCGCTGCTCGAGGCCTCGGCCGACCTCGGCGCCGGCCGCGCGAGACCTTCCGCACCGTGATCCTGCCGCTGGCCTTCCCGGGCGTGGCCGCCGGCTCGATCTTCACCTTCTCGCTCACGCTCGGCGACTACATCATTCCCTACATCATCGGCTCATCGCGCTTCTTCATCGGCCAGGCGGTCTACCTGCAGCAGGGCACCGCCGGCAACATCCCGCTGGCCGCCGCCTTCTCGGTCGTGCCGATCGTGATCATGGCGGTCTATCTCACGATCGCCAAGCGCCTGGGGGCGTTCGATGCGCTCTATAGCAACAGGGTGCGCGCCGCTGGGGCCTCAAGCTCGCCGCCGCCGGCGGGCCTGCTCTATCCTGCACGTGCCGCTGGCCTTCATCCTGCTCTACGCCTTCACCACCGACGACAAGAGCTACCACTTCCCGCCGCCCGGCCTGACGCTGCGGTGGTTCGCGGTCGCCTGGGAGCGGCGGACATCTGGAACGCGCTCGGGCTCTCGCTGCAGGTCGCGCTCGTCGCGACCGCGCTCGCGCTCGTGCTCGGCACGCTCGCCGCGGCCGCGCTCTGCCGCGGCCGCTTCTTCGGCCGCGAGGCGATCACGCTCCTGATCATCCTGCCGATCGCGCTGCCCGGCATCGTCACCGGCATCTCGCTGCGCGCGGCCATCGATCTCGCCGACATCCCGTTCAGCTTCTGGACCATCGTGATCGGGCACGCCACCTTCTGCATTGTCGTCGTCTACAACAACGTGCTGGCGCGCCTGCGGCGCGACCTCCGGCTCGCTGATCGAGGCCTCGATGGATCTCGGCGCCAACGGCTTCCAGACCTTCCGCTACGTCGTGCTGCCCAACATCGCGACCGCGCTGCTGGCCGGCGGCATGCTGGCATTCGCGCTCTCCTTCGACGAGGTGATCGTCACCACCTTCACCGCCGGCCAGCAGAAGACGCTGCCGATCTGGATGCTGACCGAGCTGGTCCGCCCGCGCCAGCGGCCGGTCACCAACGTCGTCGCGGTCTTCGTGATCGCCGTGACCTTCCTGCCGATTCTGGTCGCCTACTATCTGACCCGCGGCGCGGACACGGTTGCGGGCAGCGGCAAGTGACCAGAAACCGGAAGACGCACCAACCCGGCGACCGGCAGCCGGTTCGCAGCTGGCGGCAGCCTTGGCGGGAACGCCGGCTCCTTCTGCGAAGCCGACACCCTGGTCGCCGGCAGGCACCGACGTGGTGCGCCGCGGCGCGGCGCGGTCAAGGGGGCGAGATGTCTTGCCCGGGAGCGGCTGGTCTTACCGCTCGCCATCATGAGTTGATTGTCATTCGCTCAGGCAGATTTCCCCGCATCGGTGCGCGACCGCTTTGACCTGAGGCTCAGCCGAACGCAACACGGGGGTGCGGAGGCCCCGGTTGCCGAGACCTCCGCGCCGCGGCGAACACGCGCTAAGGTTGAATGACGCTGTCGATCACGTGAATGACGCCGTTGTCGGCCTCGATGTCGGCCTTAGTTACCGTCGCGTCGTCGACCATGACGTGGTCGCCGGTGGCGTCGATCATGATCGGCGCGCCTTCGACGCTGGCGACATCGATCTGCCTGCCGGCGAGGTCGCTCGACATCACCTTGCCGGGCACGACGTGGTAGGTGAGCAGCGCCTTCAGCTGATCCTGGTTCTCGGGCTTGAGCAGATTGTCGACGGTCCCTGCGGGCAGCTTCGCGAACGCCTCGTCGGTGGGCGCAAAGACCGTGAACGGCCCTTCGCTCTTCAGCGTTTCGACCAGACCGGCCGCTTGCGCGGCGGTCAGAAGGGTCTGAAATGATCCGGCCTCCGATGCCGTCTCCACGACGTCCGCAGCTGCCGCGGTGCCGCTCGCGTAGGCCAAGGGGAGCGCGATGCAGCTCGCGCGGATGATCGATGCAAGTCTTGCCACCGTTCAACTCCTTGATGGTTGAACGCCGCTGTTACGATCAGGCTGCCCGTCCGGATCAATGCCGCCGCTCGACGTTTGCAAGCGGGACGCGCTCTGGCAGGATCGGGGCGAGTCTGCCGACCGTGAGTTCGCGACCATGCGCACCGTCCAATTCCTGTTGCTGCCGCTCCTGCTCACCGTGCCGGTCTCGGGTGCGGCGGCCGCCGAGCTCAAGGTGACGCTCGAAGACGTCGCGACCGCCTCGGGGCACCTTCTGGTCGCGGTCTGCACACCCGAGACCTTTCTGCGCCGGGGCTGCCCCTATACCGGCCGGGTGGCGGCGGTCAGCGGCGAGGCCGAGGTCGTGGTCCGCGGCATCGAGCCCGGGGTCTACGCGGTGCAGGCATTCCATGACGAGAACGACAATCTCGACCTCGATCGCAATTTCCTCGGCTGGCCGAAGGAAGGCATGGGCTTCAGTAACGATGCGCCGATGCGCTTCGGCCCGCCCCGCTTCGCGGATGCGGCGATCGAGATCGGCGCCGGCGGCGCCGCAACCCGCCTGCGGCTCCGCTATCTCCGCTGACGTCCAGCTTTTCTGCCGTCTGTGAGCGTGCCTGATCCGGCTCGTGCGCGCCGCCCGAGCGCAGCGCAAAGACCGAACCAGGCGCGGATGCGCCCGATCCGGCCCGGTCCGTGGGCGGCGCGGAGATAGTCGCTGAACAACGCCGGGCCGGCCGCTGTCGCCGGCTGGTAGTGCGGCCTCAACCGGCCGCGGCGCAGGCTGACCGTCTTGAGGCGGGTGAGCTCGAGCAGGCCTTCGGCGCCGCGGGTGACCCCAAAGCCGCTCTGGCCGCGGCCGCCGAAGGGCAGGCGTGGATCGGCGGTCGGGACGATCAGATCGTTGATCGTGACCGCACCGGCGCGGATCCGCGCGCGCCAGCCGGCGCGCCGGCCTCTCCGGCCCGAACACCGAGGCGCCGAGCGCATAGGGACACATCTCATCGAAGTTGAGTGCCTGCTCGAGATCGCGCACCGGGACGAGAGCGAGCACCGGCGCGAAGATGTCGACCTTGAGCAGACCGATCTCCGGGCTTGCGTCGGCGATCAGGACCGGGCTGATCGCCGGCGCGCCCGCCGGCGGCGCCCCGGTCGCGAGCCGGCAGCCGGCGCGTCGCGCTTCGTCGAGCAGAGCACCCAACCGCTCCAGGGTCGATGCCGCGATCGCCACCGGCGGCAGCGCGGCGAGCCGCGCCTGGAGCCGGTTCTCGAGCTCCGCCGATCGCGCCAGCGGCACGAACACGCGCCGGGGAGCGATGCAGGTGGCGCCGCCATTCAGCCGGAGCCCGAATGCAAGCGCATCGGCGACCAAGTCGAGATCAGCGCCGGGCAGGACGAAGACCGCATCATTGCCTGACAGCTCGAGCGTCGCCGGCGTGAGCCGCGGCGCCAGGTCCGCGAGCACGGCTCGGCCGGTGTCCGCCGAACCGGTCAGCACGACGTGGTCGATGCCCTGCGCGATCATGGCGCGCGCGCTCGCGACCTCTTCGTCGAGCAGCTGCAGGAGCTCTGGCGGCAGTCCTGCAGCGCTCAAAAGGCCGCTCAGCGCAACGAGGGGAGCAGTGCAGCCCGGCGCCGGTTTCAGGAGCACCGCGTTGCCGGCGACCAGCCCTTGCAGCAGCTGCACACCCGGCAGGAACAGCGGGTAGTTGCCGGGTGCCAGGATCAGGACGACGCCCAGCGGCTCGCGCCGGATCTCGGCCTCGGCGCCCGCCAGCCAGAGCGGCCGGCCACGCCGCCCCAGGCGTCGCGGCTGCAGCAGGCGTGCCGCTTCGCGCTCAAGGAAGCGGCAGGCGTCGGCGAGCGGGATGATCTCGGTCGCCAACGTCTCGGCCGGGCCGTGGCGGCCGCCGACCGCCGCGACCAGCATGTCCGGTTCCTGGGCGATCAGCTGACGCAGCCGGCACACGATGCCCAGGCGGGTCGCGAGCGTGCTCTGCGCCCACGCCGCCTGGGCCAGACGCGCCCGCCGCAGCTGACCTCGAGCGGCGGTCACCGGCGGCAGCGTCCCGAACTCAGCCATGCTGCCCGTTGCGCGCGCCATGCTCTCCTCCTGGTGCCACTGACGGATATCGCGCACCGACCAAGTTTCGATATGTCCATACCTTGTCAAGGTACCACCATGGACATAATATGGACAACCAGGGAGGAGCGATCGTGCATTCGATGAAGACCGTGGCTCAGGTGACCGGCCTCACACCGGATACGTTGCGGGCCTGGGAGCGCCGGTACGCCGCGGTGCAGCCGCGACGCGACGAGAGCGGACGGCGGCTGTACGACGCCGCGGATCTGGCCAAGCTGCGGCTGCTGCGCCAGGCGGTCGATCTCGGCCACCCGATCCACCGGGCCGCCCGACTGTCGCTGGAGGAACTGCAGGATCTGGTGCGCGAAGCTCGCGCCCACGACCCGGCGCAGAGCTTCAGCGATCTGGTCGCGTCCCTGGTCGACGCGGCGGCAAGCTATCGCTCCGACCTGTGCGACGAGATCCTCGGCCTCGCGATCGCCGCGCTATCGCCGCGCGGCGCCGTGCGCTTTGTGCTCGCGCCGGCCCTCGTCGAAGCCGGGGTGCGCTGGCATGCCGGCCAGTTTATGGCAGCGCAGGAGCACCTGCTGACGGCCAGCGTCGAGCGCCTGGTCATGGCCACGATGCACACTTTCCAGAAGGCCGCGCGCGGTCCGGCCATGGTCTTCGGCACGCTGACCGGCGAGCGGCACGCCATCGGCAGCCTGCTGGCCGCTTTTCTCGCCGCGAGCCAGGGCATGCGCTGCATCTATCTCGGCGCCGAACTGCCACCGGCCGAGCTGGCACAGGCGGCCGTCCGCAGCCATGCCGCCGTGGTCGCCCTCAGTCTCGTCAACGCCATCCCTGAAGTCGGGACTCAGCTCACTCAGCTCCGTTGTCAGCTACCCTCAGAAATCGATCTCTGGCTCGGTGGATCCGCCGCTCAAGACCTGGATACATCCAGTCTTCCTGAAAAGTCCATCCGCTTGAGCAGTTTCGACGACTTCCTGGAGCAGACGGAAATCTTGCGCGAAACCAAGCGTAAACTGGGAGAACGCCGTGCTGACTGATGACATGCCGGGCACCCGGCGGACGGACCGGAACCCCGACGCGGGCACGGCGGGCGCCGGGCGTCCTGCGCCCAGCCCGGACCGGCTGCTGACCGCCGTGGCCGAAGGCCGGGATCACGCCGCCTTCGCGCAGTTGTTCGGACAATTCGCGCCGCGGCTCGAGGCCTGGCTGCGCCGCCTCGGCGCTGCAGCGCCGCTCGCCGAAGATGTGACCCAGGACGTCATGTTGGCGCTCTGGCAACGCGCCGGGCAGTTCGACGCCACCCGGGCGACCGCCTCGACCTGGATCTTTTCGATCGCGCGCAACCGTTTGATCGACGCCTTCCGCCGCAGCCGGGCCGAGCCCGAGTGCAATGCCCAATCGATCGTTCTGGCGGCGGCCGACGACGCCGAGGATCGCTTCTATCTGACCGAACTCGAGCGAAACCTGCGGCAGGCCGTGGCGTCCTTGCCGAGCGAGCAGAACCGGCTGATTGCTCAAGGCTACTTTGGCCAGAAGTCGCAAACCGCGCTGGCCGACGAGCTCGATCTGCCGCTCGGCACCGTGAAGTCCCGTCAACGGCTGGCGCTCGGCAAACTGCGCCGGCTGCTCGCTGCGATCCGATGAGGCGCGCGCTCACCAACGCGGCCGGCGCGCAGACCGCACCGGCGCCCTTCCACTGCGTCGCTCCAGGTCGCCGGTCGCGCCCGCGGGTGGTGATTGCCGGCGCGGGACCCGGCGGCCTCGCAGCGGCCATGCTCCTGGCGAATGCCGGCGCGGAGGTGGTCGTGCTCGAGCGCAAGGACCGGGTCGGCGGCCGGTCGGCGACCTTGCACGCCGGCGGCTTCAAATTCGATCTCGGACCGACCTTCTTCCTGTACCCGCAGGTGCTGGATGAGATCTTCGCCGCCTGCGGGCACCGCCTCGGGCAGGAGGTGGAGCTGCTCCGCCTCGATCCCATGTACCACCTGATCTTCGAAGCCGGCGGGGAGATCCGCGCGACCGCCGATCTGGGCAGGCTGGCGCAGGACATCGCCCGGCTCTCGCCCGCGGACGCGGCCGCAGTTGACCGCTACATCGGCGACAACCGCGCCAAATTCGAAGCTTTCCGCCCGGTGCTCCAGCGCCCCTTCGGCGGCTGGCGGGACCTCCTTACGCCGGATCTGTTGCGGGCGCTCCCGAGCCTGCGCCCTTTCCACAGCGTCGATCGCGACCTCGCCCGCTACTTCTCGGACCCACGGGTACGGCTCGCCTTCTCGTTCCAGTCCAAGTATCTGGGCATGTCGCCGTTCAAATGCCCGAGCCTGTTCACCATCCTGTCGTTCATGGAATACGAGCATGGGGTGTTCCATCCGCGGGGCGGATGCGGCGCCGTGATGGCGGCCATGGCCAGGACCGCCGCCCGGCGGGGCGTGCAGATCCGGCTGAACGAGCCGGTCACCGAGATCGTCTTCACAGGCCGCAAGGCAGTGGGCGTCCGGACCGAGCGCGGCGAGTACCCGAGCGATGCACTCGTCATCAACGCCGATTTCGCCCAGTCCATGGCGAACCTGGTGCCGGATCGGTTGCGGCGCCGCTGGTCGGATCGTAGCCTGGCCAAGAAGCGTTACTCCTGCTCGACGTTCATGATGTACCTGGGCATCGAGGGCCGCTTCGATCACCTGGCACACCACACGATCCTGTTGGCCGAGGACTACCGCCGCAACGTGCGGGCGATCGAGGTCGGCACCGCACCGCCGGAGCAGCCATCGCTCTACGTCCAGAACGCCTGCGTCACCGACCCCGAGCAGGCGCCGCCCGGCCACAGCGCGCTCTACGTGCTCGTGCCGGTCGGCAACCAGGCCCTCGGCATCGACTGGCAGCAGGAAGCGCCCCGCTATCGCCAGCTCGTACTGCGCCGTCTGGCGCTGTTGGGGATCGACGATCTGGAGCGGCGCATCCGGTTCGAGAAGATCGTCACGCCGGCCGACTGGGAGCACGACATGCAGATCTATCGCGGCGCGACCTTCAATCTCGCGCACGACATCGGGCAGATGCTGCACAACCGACCTCGCAACCGTTTCGAGGACCTCGATCAGGTGTACCTGGTCGGTGGCGGCACCCATCCGGGCAGTGGCCTGCCGGTCATCTTCGAGTTGGCCCGCATCACCAGCCGGCTGCTGGCGGAAGATCTCGGGCTCACCCTGCCGGTCGGGGCGGCGCAACCGGACTGCTCGCCGATTAAGTTCGCGAGGGCTTCCTGATGGCGAGCGATCTGCCCATCGGCGTGATCGGCGGTGGCCTCGGCGGGCTCGCCGCCGCCTGTACGCTGGCCGCCCGCGGGCACGAGGTCGTCCTGTTCGAGAAGAACGACTGGCTCGGCGGTAAGGCGGCGGGCTTCGAAGAGCGCGGTTTCCGCTTCGACATGGGTCCGACCATTCTCACCGTCCCGCGGGTGCTCGCCCGCATCGTGGGCGAAGCCGGTCGAAACCTCGAGGACGAGCTCGATCTGGCCCGGCTCGATCCGCAATGGCGTTGCTTCTTCGAGGACGGCTCGACGCTCGACCTCAAAGAGGACGTCGCCGCGATGAGCCGGGATCTCGAGACGTTCGCACCGGGCAACGGCACCGGCGAGGGCTATGCCGCGTTCCTGCGGGTCTCGCAGCGACTGCATGAGGTCTCCGACCGGTTCTTCTTCTGGAAGCCGGTCGAGAGCCTGCGCGATACCATCGACATCAAGCGCAATCTATCCGCCGCCACGCTCGCCGACGTCCTCAGCCTGCGCATGGGGGCGACCGTGGCCGCCACCGTCCGGCGCCAGCTGCATGACGCGCGCGTCGCCCAGATGCTCGACCACTTCATCCAGTACGTCGGATCGTCGCCCTACGGCGCCCCAGCCGTCCTGTGCGCGATCGCGCACATGCAGGTCGGCGATGGCGTCTGGTATCCGAAAGGCGGCATGCGCGCGGTGCCGGCGGCGCTTGCCCGGCTGGCTGAACGGCTTGGCGCGACGGTCCGGATCGGGGCTGACGTGCGCCGCCTCACGATCGCGAACGGCCGGGTGCAGGGCGTCGAAATGGCCGATGGCGAGCGGATCGCGCTCGGCGCCGTGGTCTCGAACATGGATTGCGTCCGCACCTATCGGGAGCTGGTCGGCGGCGAGGCGGCGGCGCGCTTCGCCCGCCAGTGGCAGCTCGAGCCGGCGTGCTCGGGCGTCGTGCTCTATCTCGGCCTCGATCGCGCCTACGAGCACCTCCAGCACCACAATTTCGTGTTCTCGCGCGACCCCGAGGAGGAGTTCGACTGGATCTACCGGCGCGGCGAGCCGGCACCCGACCCGACCTGCTACGTTGCCGCGCCCGCCCGGACCGAGCCTGAGGTCGCACCCGCGGGCGGCGAGGCGCTCTATGTGCTCGTGCACGCGCCCTATCTGCGTCCGCGCCACGACTGGCGAGAGCATGTTGCCCGGCTACCGGCGGATCATCCTCGACAAGCTCGCGCGCACCGCCGGCCTCGACGACCTCGAGCGCCGGATCGTGGTCGAGCGGACCCTGACGCCGCAGGACATCCACGAGCGCTACCGCGTGCTCAAGGGCGCGATCTACGGCCTCGCCAGCCACGGCCGGTTCCTCGGCGCGTTCAAGCCGGGCAACCGCAGTCGCCGAGGTCCGGGGGTTGTATCTGGCGGGCGGGGCGGCCCACCCGGGGCCGGGCATGCCGATGGCGCTGATGTCGGGCTGGATCGCAGCCGACGCCCTCGATCGGGATCTGCACGGCCAGGCGGCCGCCTGAGCATGGGCACCGGTCGCGGCACGGGCGGCAGCACGGCCGACGCCGAGGTCATCAGGGCTCGCTCGCCGACGCTCTGCCGCTTCTTCGGCGCGGTGATGCGACGGCACATGCGGCGGCATTTCCACGCTGTCCGGATCGCCAGGGCGGGCCTGCCGCGCCTGCCGCCGGGCCGGGCGGCGATTGTCTACAGCAATCACCCCTCGTGGTGGGACCCCGCCTTGTTCATCGTGCTCGCCACCACGCTGCTGCGCGGCCGCAAGGGCTACGGCCCGATGGACGCCGCCGCGCTCGAGCGCTACCGCTTCATGCGCCGGATCGGCGTGTTCGGGATCGAGCCCGGCGGCCGCCGTGGTGCCGCCGCGTTCCTGCGCACGAGCGCGGCGATCCTCGCGGAGCCCGATGCCATGCTGTGGGTCACCGCCGAAGGCGCGTTCGCCGACCCGCGGGTCCGGCCGGTGCGCCTGCGCCCCGGCACCGCGCACCTGATGGCGCATCGCGAGGGCATCGTCGCGCTGCCGCTGGCGCTCGAATATCCGTTCTTTGCCGAACGTCTGCCGGAGGCCCTCTGTCGCTTCGGCGAGCCGCTCGCGGGCGGTGATCGCGGCTCGGTCGCGAGCTGGCAGGCCCGCCTCGAGCAGCATCTGACCTCGACCATGGACGCGCTCGCGGCCGACGCCATGACCCGCGATCCGAGCCGTTTCGAACTCGTGCTGCGCGGGCGCAGCGGCGCCGGGGGCATCTATGATTTCGTCCGGCGGGCGCGCGCCGCGACCCGCGGCGAGCGCCTCGCGCCCGGGCATGGGCGGCCGGAGCGCTGATGCTCGACGTCCTCGCCTATGCAGCTCTGGCGCTCGCCCTGCTGCCGACGGTCATGACTGTGGTCAATCTCCGGGTCCTCCGGGCGCCGCCGCGGTGCCCGGCCGGTTCACGATACCGGGTGTCGCTGCTGATCCCCGCGCGCGACGAGGCGGCCGACATCGGCGCCTCGCTCCGGGCCGGTCTCGCCAGCGAGGGGGTCGAGCTCGAAGTGATCGTGCTCGACGACGGCTCGACCGATGGCACGGCGGCGGTCGTGGCCGCGCACATGCAGGACGATGCCCGCCTGCGGCTGGTCGGCGCGCCGCCGCTGCCGCCCGGCTGGTGCGGCAAGCAGCACGCCTGCCATCTGCTCGCCGGCGAAGCGCGCCAGCCGCTGATGGTGTTTCTCGACGCCGACGTGCGCCTCGCCCCCGACGCGCTGGCTCGCATCGCCGGCTGGCTCGAGCACGAGGGGCTCGACCTCGCGAGCGGCTTTCCCCGGCAACGGACCGGCACGCTCGCCGAGGCGCTGATCGTGCCGCTGATTCACGTGCTCCTGCTCGGCTACCTGCCGATCTGGCGCGCGCGCCGGAGCCGCAGCCCGGCGTTCGCGGCCGGCTGCGGCCAGCTGATTGCGGTGCGCCGCGACGCCTACCTTCGGGCCGGCGGTCACGCCGCGATCAGGAGTTCGCGCCACGACGGGCTGATGCTGCCGCGCGCCTTCCGCCGGGCGGGCTGCACCACCGACCTGTTCGACGCGACCGGCCTGGCGCAGTGCCGGATGTATCGGGGCGGACGGCAGGTCTGGCGCGGGTTCGCCAAGAATGCCACCGAAGGCATGGCGACGCCGTCGGGCCTGCCGGTCTGGAGCGCACTGCTCGGCGGCGGCCACGTCCTGCCGTTCGGCCTGCTGCTGCCGGCGCTCGCGGGGGGCAGCGGGCCGGCGCTTGCGGCATCGGCGCTGGCCTGTGCTCTCGTCTATGGCACGCGGATCGCGCTCGTGCTCCGTCTCCGGCAGAGCTGGCGGGGCGCGCTTGGCCACCCCATCGGCATGATGCTCCTGCTGGCGCTGCAATGGAGCGCCTTGGTCGCGGGCTGGCGCGGCCGCCCGGCCGTCTGGCGCGGTCGCGTCTATCCGGCTTGAGGGTTGCGGTTACGGACGTGCCGAGAGCGCCGCGCCGGGTCAGCGATCACCGACTGCCGCCACTTCGCGCGCTGGCGCCGGCGTCCCGGCGGCGTGGGTTCCGCGTCGCGCCCCCGGGCTGGCCCGGCCCCGCCGATGCCCCGAGCCCGGTGTTCGCCGCAGCTGCGGCCGAGCTGTGGCAGGCTTGGCTCGCGCTTGCCTCCGAACAGCCACGCACCGTGCTGCGCGGACGGGTCGAGCGCGCCTGGCGCAGCCTGCATGTCCAGGGCTCGCTGGTGTTCCGCTTTCCCGATCTGGTGCGCGCCGAAATCATCGCGCTCGGACCCGAGCGCTCCAGCCTGGTCCTCGACAGCCGCGCCCGCTTCGGCTGTTGGGATTTCGGCGTCAACCGCCGCCGAGCGACCCGCTGGCTCGAGGACCTGCAACGGTGGGTCGGCGCTCCGCCGTCATGAGGATCGGGCGTGATCCAGTGGTGCGGTCTGCCTGGCGCGGGCCGCGCCCCATCGTTCAGGTGATGACGGAAGGCTCCGGGCGGCCTGTGCGGGATTGGATGCCGGCGAGCTGATCGGCAAGGCGGATCAGGGGCCGGAGCGCGGCCTGCGGGTCCTGGTCGTGGCGGGCCGGGTCGGGCTCGAAGCGTTCGAGATAGACCCGCAAGGTGGCGCCGGCGGTGCCGGTGCCGGACAGGCGGTAGACGATCCGCGCGCCGCCCGCGAACAGCAGCCGGATGCCCTGCTGCGTGCTGACCGAGCCGTCGACCGGGTCGGTGTAGCTGAAGTCGTCGGCCTGCTCGACCACGAGGTCGCCGAAGCGCTCGCCGGGCAGGTCGGGCAGGCGCGCGCGCAGGTCGTCCATCAGACCGGCGGCAGCGGTCGGCGTCGACCTCCTCGTAGTCGTGGCGCGAATAGTAGTTGCGGCCGTAGCGCGCCCAGTGGTCGCGCACGATCTCGGCGACCGGCTGGCGCCGCGCGGCCAGGATGTCGAGCCAGAGCAGGACCGCCCAGAGGCCGTCCTTCTCGCGCACGTGGTTGGAGCCGGTGCCGAAGCTTTCTTCGCCGCACAGGGTCGCGAGCCCGGCATCGAGCAGATTGCCGAAGAACTTCCAGCCCGTCGGCGTCTCGTAGCAGCCGATGCCCAGCGCCTCGGCGACCCGGTCCGCGGCCTGCGAGGTCGGCATCGAGCGCGCGATGCCAGCAAGGCCACCGGCGTAGCCCGGCGCCAGATGGGCGTTGGCGGCGAGGATCGCGAGGCTGTCTGAGGGCGTGACGTAGATGCCCGCGGCCGACGATCATGTTGCGATCGCCGTCGCCGTCCGAGGCGGCGCCGAAATCGGGCGCGTCCGGACCCATCATCAGCCGCGATCAGCTCCTTGGCGTGCGCCGGGTTCGGGTCCGGGTGGTGGCCGCCGAAATCCGGCAGCGGCTCGCCATTGATCACCGAGCCCGCAGGCGCGCCCAGCGTTTCCTCCAGGATCGCCCGGGCATAGGGGCCGGTGATCGCGGACATGGCATCGAAGCGGATCCGAAAGCCGCTCGCGAACAGCGCCCGGATGCGCTCGAAGTCGAACAGGCTCGCCATCAGCTCCCGGTAGTCGGCGACCGGATCGATGACCTCGACCACGGCCTCGCCGAGCCGGGTTGTTCCCACTCGCTCGAGCGTCAGGTCGGGCACATCGAGAATCCGGTACTCGTGGATTTCGCACGTGCGCCGGTAGATCGCCTCGGTCACGCCCTCGGGCGCCGGGCCGCCGTTGGTGACGTTGTATTTGATGCCGAAGTCGCCGTCCGGGCCGCCGGGATTGTGGCTGGCCGACAGGATGATGCCGCCGAACGCCTGGTGCTTGCGGATCACGGCCGAGGCCGCGGGCGTCGAGAGCAGGCCGCCCCGGCCGACCAGGACCCGCCCGAAGCCGTTGGCCGCCGCCATCTTGAGGATGGTCTGCACGGCTTCGCGGTTGTGGTAGCGGCCGTCGCCGCCGACCACCAGCGTCTGGCCCCGGAAGCCCTCGAGGCTGTCGAACACCGCCTGGACGAAGTTCTCCAGGTAGTGCGGCTGTTGGAACACCGGCACCTTCTTGCGCAGGCCCGAGGTGCCCGGGCGCTGGCCTTCGAACGGTGTGGTGGCGATCGTTCTCACGGGCATCGGGCGGTCCTCCGCTGCGGGCGACGAGGCGACGTCATCGGAGCGTGCGATAGAGGTCCAGCGTGGTCTCGGCGATCGCGTCCCAGCTGAAGTGATCGAGCACCCGCTGGCGGCCGCGCTTGCCCATCCCCGCGCGCAGCCCGGGCTCCCGGCCGAGGCGGTTGATCGCGGCGGCGAGCCCGGACGAGAACGCGACGGGGTCGGCCGGCTCGAAGGTCCCGGGCTTGAGCGCCAGATCGACCAGGAGGCCAGTCTCCTCCGGCACCACGACCTCGGGGATGCCGCCGACCTTGGCGGCGACCACCGCGGTCTCGCAGGCCATGGCCTCGAGATTGATGATGCCGAACGGCTCGTAGACCGAGGGGCAGCAGAACACCGCCGCGTGCTCGTACAGCTGGATCACCTCCGGGCGCGGCAGCATTTCGCGGACCCAGATCAAGCCCGGCCGCGTGGCGCTCACCTCGGCGACCCGTGCGGTCATCTCGCGGCCGATCTCGGGGGTGTCCGGGGCGCCTGCGGCAAGCACGATCTGGAGTTCCGGATCGATTTCCGGGATCGCATCGACCAGGTGGATGATGCCCTTCTGGCGGGTGATCCGGCCGACGAACAGCACGTAGGGCCGGGCCGGGTCGATCCCATGACGCTCGAGCGCATCGGTCCTGCCGGTCGGCCGGTACTCCTCGGGGTCGATGCCGTTGTGGATCACGTGGACCCGTGCCGGATCGATCTCGAACAGCCGCAGCACGTCCTCGCGGGTCTCCTTGGAGACCGCGATGATCGCGTCCGCCTGCTCGATCGCGGTCCGCTCGATCCAGCTGCTCAGATGATAGCCGTTGCCCAGCTGCTCGACCTTCCAGGGCCGGAGCGGCTCGAGCGAATGGATGCTCAGCACATAGGGCACGCCCCAGAGCTTGCCGGCGAGCAGGCCACCCATGTCCGTGTACCAGGTGTGGCAGTGGACGACGTCGCCGTCGATCGTGTCCTTGGCCATTGCCAGTGAGCGGTGGAAGGCATCGAGCGCGCCGCCAAAGCGCGGGTCCGTATTTTCCTTGCTTTCCGCCCAGGCCGGATAGCCGCGCACGGTGAGCCTCGGATCGTCGCTCCGCTGGTCGCCGAAGCAGCGCACCTCGACCGCGATCCGCCGGGCCAGCGCCCGGCTCAGATATTCGACGTGAACGCCGGCGCCGCCATAGACATTGGGCGGGTACTCGTTGGTGAACAGCACCGCCTTTTTGATGTCTGCCACTGCCGGCCTCCCTTCGCTCAGAGATCGCCCGGGTTTCGTCATCGTCGCGCGCGGCGTCCGCCGCACCCTCGTGTTCCGGGCCGTCGCGCCGCGGGCGCATGCGCGGTCAATCCTGCAGCCGGTCGATCATCGGCTGGGTGATCAGGCAGACGCCCTTGTCGGTGCGGCGGAACCGCTTGGCGTCGAGGGTGGGGTCTTCGCCGACCACCAGGTTGGGCGGAATCTCGACGCCGCGGTCGATCACCACCTTGCGCAACCGCGCCCCGCGATGGATATGGACGTAGGGCAGCGCCACGACGTGGGCGAGCTCGCTGTAGGAGTGGGCGTGCACGCCCGTGAACAACAGCGACTTGTCGATCCTGGCGCCCGAGACGATGCAGCCGCCCGAAACCAGCGAGCTCGTCGCCATGCCCCGCCTGCCGTCCTCGTCGTGCACGAACTTCGCCGGCGGCGTGATCTCGGCGTAGGTCCAGATCGGCCAGCTCTGGTCGTACAGGTCGAGCGCCGGCACGAAGTCGGTGAGGTCGATGTTCGCCTCCCAATAGGCGTCGACCGTGCCGGCGTCCCGCCAGTAGGCCTCCTTCTCCATTTCGCTGCGCACGCAGGAGCGCGGGAAGCGGTGGGCCACCGCTTTGCCGTTCTTGACCAGGTACGGGATGATGTCCTTGCCGAAATCGTGGCTGGAGTTCGGGTCCTCGGCGTCCCGCTTGAGCTGTTCGAACAGGAACCAGGTCGCGAACACGTAGATCCCCATGCTGGCGAGCGCCATCTCGGGCTTGTCCGGCATGCCCGGCGGGTCGGCCGGCTTCTCCAGGAAGTCGACGATCCGGTCCTCGGCGTCGATGTGCATCACGCCGAAGCCGGTCGCCTCCAGCCGCGGCACCTCCAGGCAGCCGACCGTGACGTCGGCGCCCGAGCTGACGTGCTGGCCGATCATCAGCGCGTAGTCCATCTTGTAGATGTGGTCGCCGGCCAGGATCACCATGTAGTCCGGGTCGTAGCTCGCGATGATCTGGATGTTCTGGGTCACGGCATCGGCGGTCCCGAGATACCACTGGTGCTCGGAGACCATCTGGCGATGCCGGCAGGATGTCGAAGCTCTCGTTGCGCTCGGGGCGGAAGAAGCCCCAGCCGCGCTGCAGGTGGCGGATCAGGCTGTGCGCCTTGTACTGCGTGGCGACCGCGATCCGGCGGATGCCGGAGTTGATCGCATTCGAGAGCGCGAAGTCGATGATCCGGGACTTGCCGCCGAAGAAGACCGCGGGCTTGGCGCGCTTGTCGGTCAGCTCCAGGAGCCTCGAGCCGCGGCCGCCGGCGAGCACATACGCCATGGCGTTGCGCGCGAGCCCGTGGACATCCCCCTCCCTCGTCGTCATCGTCCGGTCCCCCCTGTCCTGATGGTTCTTCGTTCACCCGCTGCCGGCGGTCCAGCCCGAAGGCACCCGTTCAGAATGCAGCATCGGCTTCGGCCCGCGTCGGGGATCGTGGCTCCGGCAGGAACGAGATCGCCGCCGCGCCGGCATCGGCGCGGGTGACCACAGCCCGGAAGGCCGCAAACAGCTCCCGGCCAAGACCGCGCGTATAGGGGGAGAGGTCGGGCTCGGCCGCCGTGCGCCAGGCCCATTCGCCCTCGTCGACCAGCGCTTCCAGGCGGCCGGCGGCGGCATCGAGACGGATCAGGTCGCCGTTCTGGACCTTGGCGAGCGGCCCGCGTTCGGCCGCCTCGGGCGTGACGTGGATCGCGGCCGGGACCTTGCCCGAGGCGCCCGACATCCGGCCGTCGGTGACCAGCGCGACCTTGAAGCCCCGGTCCTGGAGCACGCCCAGCGTCGGGGTCAGCTTGTGCAGCTCCGGCATGCCATTGGCTTTCGGCCCCTGGAAGCGGACCACGGCGACGAAGTCGCGCTCCAGTTCGCCGCGCGCTGAACGCCTCCTGGAGCTCGGACTGGTCGTCGAAGACCAGCGCCGGCGCCTCGATCAGCCGGCGCTCCGGCTTGACCGCCGAGACCTTGATCACCGCCCGGCCGAGATTGCCGCGCAGGAGCCTGAGCCCGCCGTTGGCGCTGAACGGCTTGTCGGCCGGCGCGAGCATCGTCGGATCGCCGCTCGCGCGCGCCGCGCGCCGCCAGACCAGCCGGTCGTCCTCGATGACCGGCGCTTCGAGTAACGCTCGAGACCGCCCTGGCCCGAGACCGTGCGGACGTCCTCGTGCAGCAGCCCGGCATCGAGCAGCTCGCCGATCAGGAACTGCATGCCGCCGGCCGCGTGGAAGTGGTTCACGTCGGCCAGCCCGTTGGGATAGACCCGGGCGATCAGCGGCACGACCTCGGAGAGGTCGGCGAAGTCCTCCCAGGTCAGCTGGATGCCGGCCGCGCGCGCCATCGCGATCAGGTGGATCGTGTGGTTGGTCGAGCCGCCGGTCGCGAGCAGCCCGACCACCGCGTTGACCACCGCCCGCTCGTCGACCACCTCGCCGACCGGCGTATAGTCGTTGCCAAGGGCCGTGATCTGCGTGATCCGCGCGGGCGGCGGCCTTGGTGAGCGCGTCGCGCAGCGGCGTGTTCGGGTTGACGAACGAGCGCGCCCGGCAGGTGCAGGCCCATGATCTCCATCAGCATCTGGTTGGAGTTGGCGGTGCCGTAGAAGGTGCAGGTGCCGGGCGAGTGGTAGGAGCCGCTCTCGGCCTCGAGCAGCGCGTTGCGATCGACCTCGCCGGCGGCGTACTGCTGGCGGATCTTGGCCTTCTCGGCGTTCGAGAGGCCCGACGGCATCGGGCCGCCGGGCACGAAGATCGCGGGCAGATGGCCGAAGCTCAGCGCCGCCATCACCAGGCCCGGCACGATCTTGTCGCAGATGCCGAGGATAGAGCGCGCCGTCGAACATGTCGTGCGACAGCGCGACGGCGGTCGCCAGCGCGATCACGTCGCGCGAGAACAGCGACAGCTCCATGCCCGGCTGGCCCTGGGTGACGCCGTCGCACATCGCCGGCACGCCGCCCGCGAACTGCGCGACCGCGCCCTCCTCGCGCACCGCCTCCTTGATCAAGGCGGGAAAACGCTCGAGCGGCTGATGGGCCGAGAGCATGTCGTTGTAGGAGGAGACGATCGCGATGTTGGCCTTGGCCGGCCCCTTGAGCGCCTCCTTGTCGTGCAGGTCGCAGGCGGCAAAGCCATGGGCGAGGTTGCTGCAGGACAGCGCGGTCCGCTTCGGGCCCTTCTGAGCTGCGGCGTGGATGTGATCCAGGTAAGTCCGGCGCGTGGCGGCGCTACGCTCCGCAATGCGCTCGGTGACCTCGGTGATGCGGGCATGCATGGCGTGCTCTCGCTCTTCAGAACGTGGGGCCGGCGGCGATCGGCGCCGAGGCGATCATGCCCCATCCTCGTGCCAGGTGCGACCGTCGCGCTCGATCAGGGCGATCGCGGCCGACGGCCCCCAGCTGCCGGCGGTGTAGGGCTTGGGCGGCTCGCCGCGTTCGCGCCAGGCTTCGATGATCGGCTCGATCCAGGCCCAGGCGGCCTCGACCTCGTCGCGACGCATGAACAGCGTCGGATTGCCGCGCACGACGTCCATCAGCAGCCGCTCGTAGGCGTCCGGGTTGCGCACCCGGAAGGTCTCGGCGAAGCTCAGATTGAGCGGCACCTCGCGCAGGCGCATGCCGCCCGGCCCCGGGTCCTTGGCCATCAGGAACAGCTTGATGCCCTCGTCGGGCTGCAGGCGGACGATCAGGCGGTTGGGCGGTGATCGAACCGGCGTCCAGGCTGAAGATCGAGTGCGGGATTGCACGGAACTGGATCACGATCTCGGAGGCGCGCTGCGGCAGCCGCTTGCCGGTGCGCAGGTAGAACGGCACCCCTGCCCAGCGCCAGCCCTCGATCTCGGCCTTGAGGACGACGAAGGTCTCGGTCATGCTCGCCTCGGCGCCGATCTCCTGCAGGTAGCCGGGCGCCGGGTCGCCGTCGATCGCGCCGGCGCGGTACTGGCCGCGCACGCTCCTGATCGAGACCTCGTCGGGCGCGATCGGGCGCAGCGCGCGCAGCACCTTCAGCTTCTCGTCGCGGACCGCGTCGGCCTCGAGCCGGGTCGGCGGCTCCATCGCGACCAGGCAGAGCAGCTGCACGCATGTGGTTCTGGACCATGTCGCGCAGGCGCCGGCGGTGTCGTAATAGGCGCCGCGGCCCTCGATCCCGAGGCTCTCGGCGACCGTGATCTGCACGTGGTCGACGTGGGCGGCGTTCCAGAGCGGCTCGAACAGCGAGTTGGCAAAGCGCAGCGCCATCAGGTTCTGGACGGTCTCCTTGCCCAGATAATGGTCGATGCGGAAGATCTGGTCCTCGGCCAGGACCGCGCCGACCTGGTCGTTGATCGCCCGCGCCGAGGCGAGGTCGTGGCCGATCGGCTTCTCCAGCACCACCCGCGCCTGCATCGTGATCAGGCCCGCGGCCGCCAGGTGGCCGCAGATCGGGCCGAACAGGTCCGGCGAGGTCGCCAGATAGAAGACGCGTACGCGTTCGGGATCGGCCAGCTCCGCCGCCAGCGCCTCGAAGCCGCTCGCCGCCTGCGGCATCGATCGCGACGTAGCGCAGCCGGTCGAGGAAGCGGCCGAGGCAGAGCTCGTCCAGATCCGCCTCGGGCACGTGTCGCCGGAGCGCGGCGTCGATCTGCGCCACGAAGGCCTCGCGGCCCGAGCTCGCTGCGGGCGCAGCCGATGATCCGGCTCGCAGCGGGCAGCTGGCCGTCCCGGTCGCGATAGTACAGGCCCGGCAGCAGCTTGCGGCGCGCGAGGTCGCCGGTGCCGCCGAAGACCACGAGGTCGAAGGGGTCGACCGGGATGATCTGGGCGGTCATGGCGGCGATCCGACAGACCGACGCCGGCCGGGGCGGCTCGTCCAGAAAATGCTGGACCCGCTCCCAGGTGGGCAGCGCCGGGATCGCGCCGCGCTGGGTTGTCGCGAGCGCGCCAACGGCACAGGCGAGCCGGCAGATCTCGCGCAGGCGCTGCGGATCGCGGATCGCCGCGCGGTCGCGAACCAGGCCCTGCAGCAGGCCGGCCACGAAGCCGTCCCCGGCACCCGTGGCGTCGATCGCCTGAACGCTGAAGCCGACGACGACCCCCTCGTGGTCGGGGGTGAAGTAGATGCAGCCGGCAGCACCCAGCGTCACGACCATCAGCTGGAGCCGGTCGTGCCAGAGCTGCTCGGCGGGCCGCGGCCGGATCGTCGGACCCGGTGAGAAAACGCAGCTCCTCGTCGCTGATCTTGATCACGCTGGGCCTCGCGCATGGCGAGCCGCAGCCCGGCGCGGGCCGCTTCCGGATCCGGCCACAGCGCGAGCCGCAGGTTGGGGTCGCAGGAGATCAGGCAGCCGGCCTCGCGCGCGGTCCCGATCGCGTGCAGGGTGGCGCTGCGGGACGGGCTCGCTGATCAGGCTGATCGAACCGAAGTGCAGGGCCTCGGCGGCGCGCAGCGCGCGCTCGATCGACCTCGTCGGGCGTGAACAGCATGTCGGCGCTGGGATGGCGGTAGAACATGAACTCGCGCTCGCCGTCGGCGCGCAGCGAGACGAAGGCGAGCGCGGTGCGCGCCTGGTCGGTGAAGCGAAGCGGGCCGATGTCGACCCCGGCATCGGCCAGCGTCTCCGCCAGGAACTGGCCGAACGGGTCGTCGCCGACCTTGCCCATGAAGGCCGAGGAGACGCCCAGGCGGGCGAGGCCGACCGCGACGTTGGCGGGCGCGCCGCCCGGCGCCTTCTTGAAGGCGGGCGCCTCGATCAGCGAGGTGCCGGTCACGGTCGGCACGAAGTCGATCAGGAGCTCGCCCAGGCAGATGATTTCGGCCATCGTCGCTATCCAGCTTCGCCCCGGTGGAAAGAACCTGCGCCGGCCGGGGAGGCGGCGGCCGACGCAGACGCCCGCCTACTTCGACGTCCAGCCCTTGTACTGGTCGACGTTGTCGCGGGTGATCAGCTGGGCAGGAATCAGGATCGTGGTCTGGTCGGGCTTCTTGCCCTGCATGATGTCGTAGCCGATCTCGACCGCCATCTGCGCCATCTTGTAGGGATCCTGCGCCGCGGAGGCCTGGATCAGGGTGTCGCTCTTGAGCGCCTGCTCGATGTCGGGCGCGCCGTCGACCGAGGTGATCATCAGGTCGGTGACGTTGAGCTGCTTGGCGGCGAGATCGGCGCCGATCGCCTGCGGGTCGTTGATCGTGAACACCGCGTTCAGGTCGGGGAAGCGCGGTCAGCAGGCCGACCATGATCTCGAGGCCGCCCTCGCGCGAGCCCTTGCCGTTCTGGTTGTCGGACGCGATCGTGATGTTGCCGGGCTTCTTCAGCACCTCCTCGCAGCCCTTGACCCGGTCGATCACGGCCGAGACCGGCGGGCCGTTCATGATCGCGACGTTGCCGCCGTCCTTCAGGTGGTCGACGATGTACTGGCAGGACTTCTGGCCGGCCTCGATGTTGTTGGTCTGGACGGTGGCATCCGCGCCCTTGGCCGAGACGTCGACCGCGACCACGACGATGCCGGCCGCCTGCGCCCGCTTGATCGCGGGCTCGATCGCCTCGGGATCGGCGGCGTTGACCAGGATCAGATCGACGCCCGAGGCGATGAAGTTGTCGATCTGCGAGTACTGCTTGTTGAGGTCGTAGTCGGCCGAGACCGTGGTCACGGTCACGTTCTCGCCGCCGATCTCCTTGGCCTTGTCCTCGGCACCCTTGGCGACCTGGACGAAGAACGGGTTGCCGAGGTTGCCGACCGTGATGCCGACCGCGGTCAGGTCCTTGGCGGCGGCGCGGCGCGGCCACGGCCAGGGCGAGGGCGGCCCCCGATCAACAGGCTTCTCTTCAACATGGCGATGCTCTCCTGGTCTTTCGTGTTGGGCCGCCGGGGGCGCGACTCAGCGAGGCCGGGCGGCGGGTGAACCTCGGGTCGTCGGACGTGCAGCTCGTTCGCATGGCGGCTCAGGTCCGGGCGCTGCCCTGCAGCCGGTAGCGGTCGAGCGCGACGGCGCCGATGATCACCAGGCCCTTGACGATGAACTGCCAGATCTCGCTGACGTTCATCAGGATCAGGCCGTTGGAGAGCACCGCGATGATCAGGGCGCCGATCAGGGTGCCGATGATCGTGCCGATGCCGCCGACGAACGAGGTGCCGCCCAGGATCACCGCGGCGATCGCGTCGAGCTCGTAGGCGAGACCGAGCTGGGCGCCGTTGGCCGAGAAGGTCCGCGCCGCCGACATGATGCCGCCGAGCCCGGCGAGGAAGCCCGAGGTCATGTAGACGAACATCAGGATCATCCAGACCTTGATGCCCGACAGCCGGGCCGCGGCCGGGTTGCCGCCGACCGCATAGATCCAGACGCCGAGCACGGTGCGCCGCAGGATGAACCAGCTGACCGCGACCACCAGCAGCGCGATGATCACGAGCCAGGGCACGCCGAACAGCCGGGCGTTGCCGATGCAGGCGAACGGCAGCTGCGGATTGAAGACCGTCGTGTCGTTGCCGATCAGGCGGGCGACGCCGCGGACCGCGGTCATCGCGCCGAGCGTGACGATGAAGGGCGGCAGCCGCAGGAAGGCGATCAGCGAGCCGTTGAGCGCGCCGAGCGCCAGGCCGGCGATCAGCGCCAGCGGGATCGCGAGCCAGGCGAGAGCCCGAGAGCGACATCGAGACCGCGACCACCGCGGCGACCGCGAGCACGGCGCCGACCGAGAGGTCGATGCCGCCGGTCAGGATGACGAAGGTCATGCCGGCCGCGAGCACGATGTTGATCGAGGCCTGCTGGGTGACGATCGCGAGGTTGCGCGTGCTGATGAACTTGCCGGTCGCGAGCTGGAAGCCGATGCAGATCAGGATCAGCACCGGCAGCATGCCGACCGCCTGGATGATGCCGTTGATCTGCGCGCTCCTGGCGCCGGCGCCCTGAACCGCGGTGCCGCTGGTGGCGGCAGCTGGATTGGTGGAACTCATTGATCGCCTCCCCGAGCCAACCCTGGCCGTTCACGCCGCGACCCCGGTCGCGTAGGCCATGATGTTCTCCTGGGTGATCGGGCGCCCGCTGGGGCCGCCGACCTCGCCCTCGATGTGCCCCTCGCGCATCACCAGCACGCGGTCGCAGATCCCGATCACCTCCGGCAGCTCGCTCGAGATCACCAGCATGCCGAGCCCCTTGCGCGCGAGCTCGTCGATGATCCGGTAGATCTCGGACTTGGCGCCGATGTCGACGCCCCGGGTCGGCTCGTCCAGGATCAGGACCTTGGGCTCGATCTCGAGCCAGCGCGACAGAAGCACCTTCTGCTGGTTGCCGCCCGAGAGGCTGCCGACGCCGACGCTCGGGCTGGCGACCCGGATCTTGAGGGCTTCGATCGCTTCCTCGGCGCGCCGTTTGCCGGCGGCGAGGTCGAGGATGCCGCCCTTGCGGGCGTCGCGCCCGATCACGCCGAGGTTGATGTTCTCGAGCACCGACATGTCGAGGAACAGGCCCTGGCCCTTGCGGTCCTCGGTCAGGTAGGCGACGCCGGTGTCGAGCGCGTCCTGGGGCGAACGGATGTCGACCGCCTGGCCGTCGAGCAGGACCTCGCCGCCCGGTATGCGGATCGGCGCCGTAGATCAGCCGCGCGAGCTCGGTCCGGCCGGCGCCGACCAGGCCCGCCAGCCCCAGCACCTCGCCCTCGTGCACCGTGAGGCTCGCGGGATGCACCCGCCGGCCGCCGTCGGTGATGCTCCTTGACCTCAAGGACCGGCCGGCCGCGGCTGCCGTGCGGGTCGTGCTCCTTCGTGTAGAAGGTGTTCAGGTCGCGCCCGACCATCATCTTGACCAGCGCCTCGGCGCTGATCTCGTGCCTGTCGAGCGTGCCGACATAGGCGCCGTCGCGCAGCACCGAGACCCGGTCCGCGAGCTCGTAGACCTCGCCCATCCGGTGGCTGATGTAGATGATCGCCATGCCCTCGCGCCGGAACTGGCGGATCAGCTCGAACAGCTGCTCCGTCTCGCGCGAGGACAGCGCCGTGGTCGGCTCGTCCATGACCAGGATCTTGGAGTTGGCGTGCAGCGCGCGGGCGATCTCGACCTGCTGCTGCTCGGCGATCGAAAGGCTCGCGACCGTGGTCGAGGGCGTGAAGGTGGCGCCCAGCCGCTCCAGCACCTCGGCGCAGCTGTCGCGCATGGCCTTGCGGTTGACCATGCCCCGGCTCGAGACCTCGTCGCCCAGGAAGATGTTCTCGGCGACGGTCAGGTTCGGGGCGAGGCTCAGCTCCTGGTAGATGATCGCGATGCCGAGGTGGCGGGCGTGGATCGGGTTCGCGATCTCGACCTTCTGGCCGTCGATCAGGATCTCGCCGCCCGGATCGGCCTGATAGGCGCCCGAGAGCACCTTCATCAGCGTGCACTTGCCGGCGCCGTTCTCGCCCATCAGCGCCAGCACCTCGCCGCTCCAGGCCTTGAGCTGGACGTTGTTGAGCGCCTTGATGCCGGGAAAGGTCTTCGAGATGTCGCGCATCTCGAGGGTCGGCGCGCTGGCGCCAGCAGTGGTCATGGCTCGAGCCTCCCTGCTAGTGCGGTCGTCGTGTCGCCCGATCCCAAGCTATTGGCCTAAAAGGATCTCCCGGTTCGGGCTGAAGTTCAGGTGCAGCGGCAGGATCGCGGCGCCGATCGCGGCCGCCCGGCGGCCGATCGTGCCCATGCGCACCTCCGGCACGTCGCGCGCTTCCGGGGTCGCCTCGCCGAGCGCCGCCGCCAACCGCGCGATCAGATCCTCGATCACCGCCTTGGGCAGGTCGCCATCCAGCACGATGGTTCGCACGTCGAGGACGCAGGCGGCCGACAGGAGTGGCGGGACCAGGCCCTCGGCGCAATCCTCGAGCCACTCCGCAACCAGCCCGCCATGACCGGCGATCGCCGCGTCGAGATCGTGCGGCCTTCGATTGCGGCGCCCGACGCGCGCAGGTGGCGGATCAGCGAATTGACCGAGGCGCGGGTCAGGAGGATGTCGTAGCGGCCGCGTGGCCGCGGCGCGCTGGCGAGCCGGGAGGCGGCACCGGCATCAGGCCGAGGTCGCCGGCATTGCCGCTGGCGCCGCGGTGATAGTGGCCGCCCGGATGACGCCGCCGCCGATCGCGCTGCCGATGAAGACGTAGACGAAATCGTCGAGTTGGCGACCGTGGCCCTGGAACAGCTCGGCGACGGCGGCGGCGGTGCCGTCGTTCTCGGCGAACACCTCGAGGCCGGTGCCGGCGGCCAGCGCCCGGGCGATGTCGAACTCGTTCCAGGCGCGGTAAGCCTCGGACGGGATGTCGAGCTCGCGCCGCCAGCTGCCCATGTGGTAGGGGGTCGCGACGCCGAGCCCGGCAAGGCGTCCGGACGACGAGGCCGGGATCTGCCGGCGCAGCGTCGCGATGTCGTCGAGCAGGAGGCCGACGGCCTCTTCGGGCAGCGGGAAGGCGCGCTCGCTGCGCCGTTGCTCCAGCACCTGACCGGAGAAGTCGACCAGCAGGGTGTCGAGCGAGCGCCGGCCGACCTTGACGCCGATCGAATAGGCGCCCTCGGCGTTCAGGCTGAGTAGGGTCGCGGGCTGCCCGCGCTGGCCGGAGCGCTTGCCCTCGGTGCGCACGAGCCGCTGGGCTTCGAGTTCGCGCACGATCACGCCGGCGGTGTTGTTGGTGAGGTTGGCATAGCGGGCCAGATCGGCCTTGGACGCGCTGCCCAGACGGCGCAGGGCGGTCAGGATCACGCGCTCGTTGAACTGGCGCAGATTGACCGAGTTGCTGCCCTTGCCGATCGCCGCGTCCTGCACGGTCGGGGCCTCCCCTGGTAGCGCTTGGGCGGCGCCGTCGGTGCCGCGCCGACCTCGTACATGCCAGGGGTTGGAGGACGTGTCAATAATTAATTCACGATGAATTACTCTTTTGCGGACGCCGTTCCCGGTGTGGGTTTGACGAGCCGGAAAGGGCGCCTGACCGCGTGGGCAGCAGATGCCAGTCGCGGCGGGCCTGCGGGCGACCCGGCGCACCGAGGCTCTCGCCGGGTCAGGTGACGGTCCCCAGATGAACGCGCTTGCCATTGCCGCCGTTGCTCTCCGCCCCCCAGTCGGGTCGCCGACTTTTTCGCAGCCTGCCAAAAGCCCAAGCTGATTTACGTAGTATCGGCCAGCCCGGGCCTACCAATTAATTCACGGTGCATTATTTGCTACCGTCCAGCCCAGACCTAATCTCTACAAGAATGCTTTGACCTGGTCAAAGAAGCAAATAAGCTCGCAGGCGACCGTCGGAGGCAAATTTATCGGGAGGCGGAGCAATGAAGGCGACCCGGGCGGTGGTGGCGGTCGCCGTCTATCTCGGTGCCGGGAGCGTCGGGATGGCCGGCCAGTATGTCGACTGGCTGGACGATGGCACCGTGCTGCTGAAGCTCGGCCCGGAGTACGACAACGCCGTGCTCGAGACCTCACGCGCCGAGCTCGGCAGTCGCTTCGGCCCGGACAAGAAGCCGTTCGACGGCGTCACGATCACCATCCTGACCCAGGACGACGGGCCCAAGGGCGCGATCTCCGGACCGATCGAGGCGCTGCGGCCGGTCTGGGAGGAGCTCACCGGCGGCAAGCTCGAGCTGACGCTGGTGCCGGTCACCGAGCTCTACGCCGCCACCATGCTCGACCTGGAGCAGGGCACCGGCCGCTACGACGCCATGGTGGTCGGCGCGTTCTTTTACGGCGACCTGATCGCCGGCAAGTACATCGTGCCGGTCGACCAGTTCATGGCGGGCGGCGAGTATCCGCAATGGAGCTACGATTCGATGCCGCCGGCGCTGAGGACGCTGTACCACTGGGGCGACGTCGGCTACGGCGTGCTCAACGACGCCGACGGCCAGATCCTCTACTACCGCCGCGACGTCCTCAACGATCCGAAATGGCAGACGGCGTTCCAGAAGGCGACCGGCCACGCCATGGCCGTGCCGCCCAAGACCTGGCAGCAGCTGCTCGAGATCTCGCAGTTCTTCGCCGGCAAGAACTGGGATACCCACGATTCCCTTCCCGACGAGGGCACCGTGCTCCACCTCAAGGTCGGCGAGCAGGGCCACTATCACTTCCAGTCGCTGTCGGCATCGTTCGCGATCACGCCCGGCGACCGGGTCGACCGCTATCATAACGTCTACTGGTTCGATCCGACCGACATGCGGCCGCTGATCAACAGCCCCGGCCACGTCGCGGCCCTCGAGTTCCTGCAGCAGCTGAACGATACCGGCCCGGTCGAGCAGATCGGCTGGCGCCTGCCCCAGGCCTGGGAGTACTTCCTGCGCGGCAAGGCGGTCTTCATGTACACCTGGGGCGACCTCGGCGCGCTCTGCCAGGACGAGACCCGCTCCAACGTTAAGGGCAACTGCGCGGCCACGATCCTGCCCGGCTCCGACAAATACTGGGACATGGAGAAGAAGGCCTGGATCGAGGCCGAGGAGCCCCGCTTCGTCGGCAACACCGTGGGCGGCTCCTGGCACGGCGTCGTCTCGGCGCTGTCCAAGCACCAGGACGCCGCCTACTCGTTCCTGGCGCTGATGGCGACCAAGCCGGTCTCGCTCTGGAACGGGCAGCACGGCTGGACCGGCGTCGACCCCGGCTTCTATTACCAGTTCCTGAAGCCCGAGGGCGATGCCAAGCTCGCCGACTACATCAAAGCCGGCTGGAACCGGGCCGACGTCACCGACTACCTGAACGCCTTCTACCGCACCTACACGGCACCGACGATGCTGACCTACCTGCGCATCCGCGGCACCCAGGAGTACTGGTCGGAGCTCGACAGCGAGGTGGGCGCGGCGCTCGGCGGCAGGAAGAGCGCGAAGTCCGCGCTCGACGACACCGCTGCCGCCTGGGACGCCATCACGGACCGGCTCGGCCGCAACCAGCAGCTCAAGGACTACCAGGCCGCGATCGGCTACCGGGGCGACGCGAAAGACCCCAGCGGCTAACCCGGCTGCCGCGGCCGCGTCCGCACGCATGCAGACCGGGGCAGACGGTGTTCAGGCCGCGCTTCGACCGGCTGATTGCGGCGGCGACCGCTATTTTCTGACGCCAGGACGCGCGGCGCTATTGCCCCTTGAGCCTCCTCGCGCGATGGCGGCGTCAAGCAGCTGAGGCGCCGTCACTTTCGGCCCGACTGATGCTTTGCTTGGTGGGCGCACAAGGAGACGGACCCCAGCGCCACAAAAGCTAGGATTTCTGAGGGTTTCGGCCCGTTCACCCCTCCCGGTGTGTGGCAAGGCAGTGTAGCAGCAGCGCAGGCCCGCAACAAGGCTGACAGGCCGGCGTGTAGGGAGCGCGTGAGTTGGCCGGTTAGGTAGCGCGTGATCTGTCCGGTTCTGGAACCGTTCCAAGGGACTTGGGACGGGGGGTGTGTGGAGAGGCTGGCGAGGATCGGGATCATGCGCTTCGAGGAGCTATTCGAAGGTTGGGAGAAGGGGAGCCTGAGCCATGCCGAGGCGGCGGCGGCGCTGGGGGTGAGCGACCTTGCGTCGCTGGCGGCAGCGCTACGCGGAGGAGGGTGCGGATGGCTTGGTCGACCGGCGGGTCGGCCAGGCGTCACCCAGCCGCGCGCCCGAGGACGAGCTCGAGCGCATGCGCACGCTGTACCAGCAGGACTATCGAGGCTTCACGATCAAGCATTTACACGAGAAGCTGGAGCAGCGCCACGGCTACAAGCTCGGCTACACCACGACCCAACTCTGCCTGCAAAAGACCGGTGCGGTGCCGCCGGCGCCGAGGCGGGGCGCCCATAGGCGCAAGCGCCCCCGCCGGCCGATGCGCGGCATGCTCTTGCACCAGGACGGCTCGAAGCACGCCTGGCTCGCCGACCAGCCGCCGGGCTGGTGCGGGAGAAGTCGCGCCCGCCCGGGATCGCGCCGCCGCCAGCCGAGATCGTCGACTAGGTGGTCACCTTGACCGGCGAGCCGCCGCCCGGCGAGGCGACCCACTGGACGGTTCGTGCCATGGCGGAGGCGGTAAGCTGTCGAAGGATCCGGCGTTCGCCACCAAGCTCCGGGACATCGTCGGGCTCTACGTCGATCCGCCGGCCCATGCGGTCGTGCTGTCGGCCGATGAGAAGTCCCAGGTTCAAGCCCTCGTA
>CAWDMA010000002.1:0-372902 GCA_963803425.1 uncultured Thermoleophilia bacterium | reverse complement strand
TGTACATCGCGATATGACGGGCCCGTACGACGGGCGGGGTGCGCGAGCCGGAGAGTAGATCCGCCCGGCTCACCCCGAGGGTCGCGCCCACGGCGTCCTGGATCGCCGCGACGCTGGGGGTTCGCCGCCGGACCGCCGCCCGCCGCCCGCGCTCTCCGAGCCGCCGGGATTCTGCCCGAGCGCCTCCCGAACGAGCTCCGGGGTCGGCTCGCGGCTGGTGATCGAGGCGATCGCGAGCACGCGGGTTAGGGCGCCCTCGAGCTGGCGCAGGTTGACGGGAGCGGAGGCGGCGATCTCGCGCAGCGTGGCGCCGGCCTCGACGATGATCGGGGCTTCGGTGGCAAGCCGCCCCAGCACGGTCAGCCTGGTGGGCAGATCCGGCGCGCTGAGCTCGACCAGCAGGCCCCATTCGAACCGATCGCGCAGCCGCTGCCGCCAACCGGGACAGCGCCTGCGGGGGCTGATCGCTGGCGAGCACGATCTGGCCGCCGCGCTCGTGGACGGCGTCGAACGTGTGGAAGAACTCCTCCTCGGTGGCGGACTTGTCCTGGAGGAACTGGACGTCGTCGATCAGCAGCACGTCGAGCTCGCGGTGGCGACGCTTGAAGCCGTCGAGGTCCGATCCGCGGAGCGCGTTCACGAACTCGGAGGTGAACCTCTCCCCGGTCGTGTAGCGGACCGACGAGCTCCGGGTGGTTCCGCTCCACGTACGCCGTCATGCGCCGAGCAGATGGGTCTTCCCGAGCCCGGGCGAGCCGTGCAGGAAGAGGGGGTTGTATGCGTCGCCGGGAAGCTCGGCAACCGCGAGCGCGGCGCCGTGCGCGAGCCGGTTGCCGGACCCGACGACGAACCGCTCGAAGGTGTGGTCAGGATTCGGCCGCGACGTGTGGGGCCGGTCGGGGCGAGCCCGCGCGTCGCCGGTCGCCGACGAAGACGACCGCGCGGACCGAGTCGGTGTGCTGGCGGAGCGCCGCCTCGAGCCGGTGCGCGTAGCGGCGCTCCACCCAGGTCCGGACCCGAGCCGGCCCGGTGACGTACAGGCGGGTGCCGTCGATCGACAACGGCCGCAGCGGCTCCAGCCACAGCTTGTACGTCGACGGCGGCAGCGAAGCCCGGACCTCGTCGCGGACGCGCTGCCAGATCCTGGTCAGATCCTCGGGCAGCGCCTGATCCACTGTGGTGCTTCGGCTCCTCTCGGGTTCGGCGTTCCTGCCCAGCGAGGCGGCGACTATAGCGCCGGGTCTGAGCGCCGAAACCGGGGTGGATCCGGGCAGGCCGCAATTCGCGGGAAAAGCCGAGCCGCCCGGATCGCGGTGCGTATACTGGCCCCGCCCGAGGATCGAGCCGCCCCGAACGGCGGCCTTCTCGAGCCCCCGAGACACTCTTCCCGGACCCTCAGATGAAGCGGACCTACCAGCCGAAGAAGCGCAAGCGCGCCAGGACGCACGGGTTTCGCGCCCGGATGCGAACGCGCGGCGGCCGCAAGATCCTGAAGCGCCGCCGGCGCAAGGGCCGCAAGCGGCTCGCCCCGTAGATGGCCGGCCGCGGGCGGGAGCGCCCAGGCGGGGGCGGCTGACGCGCAGCGGCGACTTCGACCGCGCCTACCGCGAGGGCCCTCGCACGCGAACCGCTACCTGGTCCTCTACGCCTTCCCACGCCCCGCCGACCGAGGCAGACGGATCCGGCTGGGCTGTCTCGGTCGGCCGCGAGGTCGGCAGCGCGGTCCAGCGCAACAGGGTCAAGCGGGCGCTTGCGCGAGGCGTTCATGGACGGTGGCCGGCCGGCTCCCCGAGCACCACGACTTCGTGTTCGTCGCCCGCCCGGACCTCGGCGGGCTCGTGGAGCGCGAGGGCACCGACGGGGTGTCGCCGTGCCTCGACGAGCGTGATCCGCGAGAGCGGGATCCGGCGAAGGACCGTTTGACGTGAAACGGTCCGCTCGCGCCATCGTGCTCGCCCCGATCGTCGCCTACCAGCGGGTGATCTCGCCCGCGCTCCCGCAGCGCTGCAAGTACTACCCGACCTGCTCCGCCTACGCCGTCGATGCGATCAGGGAGCTGGGCGTGCTCCGCGGCGCTGTCCTCGCTGCCTGGCGGCTGCTGCGATGCAACCCGTTGAGCCACGGCGGCTACGACCCGGTCGAGGACCGGAGGCCTCTTCGCGAGCGACCGAGTACGGCACCCACCGATGCCCCGTCCCGCCCGGAACCCCGCGAAAGCGGACGCGGGAGCGAGCCGAGCGAGGCTTCCAGTCGCCGGAAGCGCGAGCGAGCGGGAGCGGAGCATTTCGCGGGCATGATTCCCCTCGCCCACATCTTCCAGCCGCTCATCAATGTCGCGAACGACGTCCTCGTCTTCTTCCACGACAACGTCGGTCTCGAGTGGGGCTTGGCGATCATCGCGCTGACGTTCGTGACCCGGATCGTGATCCTGCCGCTGTCGATCAAGCCAGATCCGCTCGATGCGCGCCCTGCAGGCGTTCGCAGCCGCAGCTCAAGGAGATCCAGGAGAGGTACAAGGACGACCCGCAGCGCAAGCAGCGCGAGATGATGGACTTCTACAAGGAGAACCAGATCAACCCGCTGGCCTCCTGCTTCCCGCTGCTGCTGCAGCTCCCCGTCTTCATCGCGCTGTTCGCGCTGCTCAGGAGCACCGAGTTCCAGGCCGAGGCGACCGGCTGCGTGGACGGGACCAGGCTTCGACGCGTGCGTGAACGCCCACCCGATCCCGTTCCTGTTCATCCCGGACCTGCTCGCCGCGGCGACCGGCGGATGCTGGTCGCTCTGATCATCCTGTACTCTCGGCACCCAGCTCGCGCTCGGGGCTGGTCATGCCGCGGCCAGCGCCGACCGCAACCAGCGCCTGATCATGTTCGGCCTGCCGATCGTGTTCACCCCGTTCATCATCAGCTTCCCGGCCGGCCTGATCCTCTACTGGATCACCACCAACGTCTGGACGATCGGCCAGCAGTACGTCGTCAAGAGTTCTGCCGCCGGCCGCAGAAGGCGACGCCGGAGGAGGTCGCGCGGCCAAGGCCGCGAAGCCGCCGCCGCCGCCGCCGCGGAAGAAGAAAGCGCCGCCGTCGCTAGATGGCGCGAGCCCTCCGGGCAAGCTCCTCGGGCGGAGCTCCCCGATCCGGAGCCCGCCGAGCGCGTCCGGGCGATCCTGGAGCGGACCCTCGCCGCGCTCGAGCTCGACGCCGACGTCGCGTAGAGGAGGACGACGAGCGATCCCGGCACGGATCGACGGCGAGGACGCCTCGGGCTTCCTGATCGGCCGCCACGGCCAGACGATCGACGCGGTGCAGCTGATCTGCTACCGCGCCGCCTTCCGGGGGATCGACGGAGCGCAAGCGGGTGACGGTCGACGCCGCCGGCTACCGCGAGCGCCGCGCGAGGCGCTCGAGCGCCAGGCCGACACGCGCCGCCGAGCGCGCCGCTCGCAGACGGCAACGCCGGTCGAGCTCGAGCCGATGTGCGCCAGCCGAGCGCCGGATCGTCCACGAGCCACCTCGCGGACCGCGCCGGCGTCGAGACCTACAGCGAGGGCGACGAGCCCGAGCGCCGCGTCGTCGTCGCGCCGCTGCTCGGCGAGTGACGGCCGCGGCGCCCGCCGGCTCGAGATCCCCGCAGCTACCCGCTCGCGCTACCCGATCGCCGGCTCCGCGCGCTGGCGGCGCTCGTCGAGCTGCTCGGCCGGAGCGGCGCGCCCCGAGCTCGGTCCGCGACCCGGCCGAGGCCTGGCGCGTGCACGTCGCCGACTCGCTCGCCGGCCTCGACGTGGCCGAGCTCGCGCGGCCGAGCGCGATCGCCGACGTCGGCGCCGGCGCCGGCTTCCCGGGCCTCGTCCTCGCCGCGGCGCTGCCCGCGCGCGCGCGTCGACCTGATCGAGGCGACCGGCCGCAAGTGCGAGTTCATCGCGCGCCGCGATCGAGCGGCCGCGGACTCCCCAACGCCCGCGTCGTGTGCGAGCGCGCCGAGACCTGGGCCGCCGGGCGACGGGCCGCGAGACCTACGACGCCGTCACCGCCCGCGCCGTCGGCCGGCTCTCCACGCTCGCCGAGCTCGCCTCGCCGCTGCTCGCGAGGGCGGCGACGCTGGTCGCTTGGAAGGGCCGCCGCGACGCCGGACGAGGAGGCGGAGCTGGCCGGCGCCGCAGCGCGGCTCGCGATGGAGCCGGTCGAGGTCGACGCGCGGCGGGCCCTACGCCGGCAGTCGAGCACCGCCACCTGCACCTGATCCGGAAGTCGGGCCCGACCCCCGAGGAGCTCCCGCGCCGTCCGGGAATGGCGAAGAAGCGCCCGTTCGGCGGCCGAACGTCACGCCTGCCCATTGGCATGATCCGGCATCGACAGGCGCTGACCGATGGGAACCGTCTACGCGATCGCGAACCAGAAGGGCGGGGTGGGGAAGACGACCACCACCGTCAACATGGGCGCCTGCGTCGCCGCGGCCGGGCAGCCAGACGCTGCTCGTCGACCTCGACCCGCAGTGCAACGCGACCGTCGCGCTCGGCCTCGGCCGCGACCTGCGAGCCCGTCCTCCTACGACTGCCTCTGCGGCGAGACCTCGGTCGCCGAGGCGGCCCGGCCCGGCCGGCCCCGACAACCTGTGGATCGTCCCCGCCGCACCGCGACCTCGCCGGCGCCTCGGTCGAGCTGCCCCGGCATCGAGGGCTCCGAGACGCGGCTGCGCGAGAGCCTCGGCCCGGTCCGCGAGCGCTTCGCCTGCACCCTGCTCGACTGCCCGCCGTCGCTCGGCCCGTGACCGTCAACGCGCTGGCCGCCGCCGACCGCGTGATCGTCCCGGTCCAGGCCGAGTACCTGGCGCTGGAGGGGCTGGTCCAGTTCCTCGACACGCTGCAGCTGATCCGCCGCGAGCTCAACCCCGGCCTCGTCGCTCAGCCGGGCTGCTGATCACCATGGCAGACGAGCGCACCCGGCTCGCCCAGGACGTCGAGCGCGAGCTCCGCGAGCACTTCCCCGAGCTCGTCTTCGAGACCGTGATCCCGCGCAGCGTCCGGGTCGCCGAGGCGCCGAGCTACGGCGTCCCCGTGCTCGACCATGCCCCGGGCTCGCGCGGGGCTCGGAGGCCTACCGCGGCAGCTCGCCCGGTGAGGTGACCGAGCGTGGCTGAGAAGCGGGGGATGGGCCGCGGCCTGGCGGCGATCCTGCCGGAGACGGCGTCCGACGCGGCGGAGCTGCGCGAGGTCCCGATCGAGCTGATCCGCCCGAACCCGGACCAGCCGCGGCAGAGCTTCGACCCGGACACGATCGCCGCGCTGGCCGATCGCTCGACGTCGAGCCGGGATCGTGCAGCCGCTGATCGTCCGCCCGCTGCCGCGCGGCCCTACGAGCTGATCGCCGGCGAGCGGCGCTGGCGGGCGGCACAGCGAGGCCGGGCTCGACCAGGTGCCCGCGGTCGTCCGCGACGAGGACGAGCCGCACCGGCTGCAGACGGCTCTGTCGAGAACGTCGCGCGCGAGGACCTCAACCCGGTCGATGAGGCGCGCGCCTGCGCGACCCTGGTCGAGGACCTGCGGCTCAGCAAGGAGGAGCTTGCGCGCCGGCTGGGCCGCAGCCGCGCCGCGATCTCGAACCTGATCCGGCTGCTCGACCTGCCCGACGAGGCGCTCGCCCTGCTCGCACCGGCGAGCTCAGCGAGGGCCACGGCCGCGCGATCCTGCAGGCCCGCGGCCCGGACGTGCGCCGCCGGCTCGCCCGCGACGCGGCGCCGAAGGGCTGGTCGGTGCGCGAGACCGAGCGGCGCGCGAAGCAGCCCGCGAAGCGCGGCGGCAAGGGGCGCGGCTCCGCCGACCGCGACGCTGCGCTCGTCGGCGCGGAGCAGGAGCTGGAGCGGGGACTCGGCCACGACGCGACGATCCGGATCGCCCGCAACGGAGTGAAGGCCGAACTGGTGTTCGACGACCTCGACGAGCTGCGAGCCTTCGCGCGCCGACTACAATCCCGCCCCCCGGGCGATTAGCTCAGTCGGTTAGAGCGCCGCTCTGATAAGGCGGAGGTCCCTGGTTCGAATCCAGGATCGCCCATTGCTTTTCCGGTTGCGTGCTCGGCTTCGCGTCCGCGCGCAACCGGGTTCCTGCAACTCCGGGTGGTCACGAGTCGAAGTAGCGCTCCAGGGCGGCGCGCACCTTGGACCGGCCCCGGTGCAGGAGGACGCGCTGGTTGCCCTCCGACACCTCGAGCGCGTTGCACACCTCCTTCGCCGGCCACCCCTCGACGTCGCGGAGCGTGACGACCGCGCGCTGGTTCGGGGGGAGCTCGCCGATCGCGTCGAGAATCACGCCGCGGGCCTCGCCGGACAGGATCCCCTCCTCCGGCGTCGGCCACTGGGTCGGAGGCTGGGCCCACTCGCCGGCCCGGGCGCCGCCGGCGAGGAACCGGTCCGGGTCGACCGCGGGCCCGTCCTCGTCTCCGTCGCCGAGCGAGGAGAAGGGCATCGAGCGGCGCTCCCGCGCTGCGCGGGTCTTCGCCGTGTTCGCGAGGATCTTGGTGATCCAGGTGCGAAGCGAGGAGCGGCCCTCGAACCGGTCGATCCCGCGGAGCACTGCCAGCCACGTCTCCTGGATGACCTCCTCGGCGACCGCGCGGCTGCCGGTCAACCCGAGCGCCACCCGCATCAGATAGCCGATGTTGGCGTCGATCAGCTCTCGGAACGCGTTCTCGTCCCCGTCGCGCAGCCCCTGGACCAAGGCGGCCTCGTCCACGGGGCCCATTCTCTACCGATTCCGCCTTACATCGCCATTGTCGGTGCGTCCGTGTCCGCGCCCGCTCGACGGTCGGGCGTGCCGCCGTCGCGTGCGGAGTGCTCCACCCCGCGCAGCGTCAGGAAGGCGAGCACGCCGAGCAGGGCGAAGCTCACAAGCAGCAGGATCGTGGCGCTCGTCCCGCCCTCCCCGGAGAAGAAGATCGAGAGCAGGAAGATCGACGCGAAGTCGGCGATCGCCGCCGCCGCGATCACGAGCTGGCCGAACTTGGAGGAGATCTCTCCGGCGTCCTTCAGCACCGGCACGATCACGCCGAGCGAGGTCGACGCCAGGATGATCGCGACCAGCAGCGGGGTCTGGACCAGGTCGGCCGCCTTCAGGCCGGTGCACACGGCGAGCCGATCCCGAACGAGACCACGAACGCGATCGCCGAGGTGCGGAGCAGCTCTCCGCGGAGCCGATCGAACTCGATCTCGAGCCCGGCCAGGAAGAGCAGGAAGGCGAGCCCGATCACTTTCATCACCTCGATCGGCTCGTCCACCTCGACCCAGCCGAGCACGGCGGGGCCGATCACTATCCCGGCGAGGATATCTCGACCACGATCGCCGGCAGTCGCACCGCCGGCGCCAGCCCGAGCAGGAACGGCGCCGCGAACACGAGCAGCAGGTTGGTGAAGTGGAGCTCGGGCATCCGGGCTCAGGGCGCCTCGCCGCGGCGCCATCCGGTGAACGCCGCGATCATCCGCTCCCGGGCCTCGTCGGAGATCGACTCCTCCGGGAGGTGCCCGAGCGCCGCGATCGTTTCGCGCATCTGCTCGAGGTAGGTGCGGCACCCGTCGCATCCCGCGATATGCGCCTCGAACCGGGCCACCTGGCGCCCGTCCAGCCGCTCCTCGACGTACTCGGTGACCAGCTCGACGAGCTCGATGCAGGTGAGCTCGCCGGCCCCGGGAGTCATCGGGTGTCGGCGCCGAGCTGCTCGAAGGCGGGGAGGAAGATCTCCGAGAAGGTCGGGAAGGGCTGGATCGTGTCGCGCAGCACCTCGAGCGGCACCCGCGCGCGGATCGCGACGGTCGCCTGCTGCAGCCACTCCCCGGCCTCGGGGCCGAGCGCGTGCGCCCCGGTCAGCCGCTCCCCGTCCGAGATCAGCGTCATGTAGCCCGGCGTCTTGTCGTAGTCGCGCATGTACGTGGAGGTCTCGGGCACTCCGCCGATCGGGACCGTCGCGGTCAGCGGACCCTCGGACTCGCCCACCGAAGCGGCCTGCGGATCGGTGAACACCACCCGGGGGACCGCGTCGTAGTTCGCCTCGGCCTGCCGACCGAGGATGTTCGCGGCGGCGATCCGTCCCTGGTACTTGCCGACGTAGGTCAGCGGCCAGATCCCGGCCACGTCGCCGATCGCCCACAGCCCGTCCCCCGCGGACATCCGCGCGTCGACCGGGATCGCCTCGCTTGCCTAGCTCGACCCCGACGCTGTCCAGTCCGAGCTCGGCGCTGCGCGGCGTCCGCCCGGTGGCGACGAGCAGTCGCTCCCCGGTGAGCCGCTGCCGTCGGGAACTCGACCACGAACTCGTAGCCGTCGCGACCCACCGAGCTTGCGAACTGGCCGAGGTGGAGCTCGACCCCGTCCGCGCCGAGCGCGGCGCCGAGCGCGGCGCCGAGCGGCTCGGGCTCCCGTGCCAGCAGCCGGTCGGCGCCCTCGATCAGCGCCACGTCGGCGCCCATCCGGTGGAAGGCCTGCGACAGCTCCACGCCGACCGGGCCGCCCCCCATCACCAGCAGGCGCCGCGGCAGCTCGGTCAGCCCGGTCGCCTCGCGGTTCGTCCACACGTCGCCCAGCTCCGCCAGCCCCGGGATCGGAGGAAGCACCGGATCGGAGCCGGTCGCGACCACGATGTGGCTCGGCGGAGTGAGCGTCGCCGTCGACCTCGACCCGGCCGGGCCCGGCGATCCGGCCGGCGCCGCGGATCAGCGCAATTCCGGCGTCCTCGAGCCAGCCCGTCTTGCCGGAGTCGTCGTAGCCGCCAACCATGAAGTCGCGCCACTTCAGCGCCTCACCGACGTCGAGCTCACCGCTGATCGCCTCCCGCGCACCCGGCGCCTCCCGTGCCTCCTGGAGCGCCTCACCGGGGCGGAGCAGCGTCTTCGACGGGATGCAGGCAAAGTAGTCGCACTCCCCCCGACTCGCTCCCGCTCGACGATCGCCACCCGCAGGCCCCCGGCGGCGAGCCCGCCGGCGCAGTGCTCGCCGGCGGGCCCGGCTCCGATCACGATCACGTCGTACTCGCTCATCGCTGACCCCCGGTCTCGGTGGTTGCGCGCGCCTTGTCGATGTCCGCGGCGGCGTTGATCAGCCCGATGTGGCTGAACGCCTGCGGGAAGTTTCCCAGCAGCTCGTCGGAGTCCGTGTCGACCTCCTCGGCGAGCAGGCCGAGGTCGGTGCTGTATCCGGACAGCCGCTCGAACAGCCGCTCGGCCCGCTCCAGCTCGCCCGCCCTCGCCAGGCAGGAGACCAGCCAGTACGTGCAGATCACGAACGTCCCCTCCTCCCCCGCGAGCCCGTCCGCGTTCAGGCCGGACGCGTTCCGGTAGCGCAGCACCATCCCGTCCTCGGTCAGCTCCCGGTCGACTGCGTCGATCGTGGAGCGCATCCGCTCGTCGGTGGCCGGCAGGAACCCGTACAGGGCCATCAAGAGGACGCTGGCGTCCAGCTCGTCCGAGCCGAACGACTGCGCGAACGCCTGCTGCTTGTCGCTCCATCCGTGCTCCAGCACGTCGGCGCGGATCCGGTCGCGCTCGGAGGACCATTCCTCGGTGCGGGCGTGCTCACCGAGCTGCGGCGCCAGCTCGATCGCGCGGTCCAGCGCCACCCAGCACATCACCTTCGACGAGACATGGTGCTGCGGCTCGCCGCGCATCTCCCAGATGCCGGCACCCGGCTGCTCCCACAGGGCCGCGGCGGTGCTGGCGAGGTCGGCGGCAAACCGCTGGATCTCGGGGTGCAGATCCCCGAGTCGCTCCCGGTACAGGTGCAGCGAGCTGAGCAGCTCCCCGTACACGTCGAGCTGGGTCTGCACCCACGCCCCGTTGCCGACCCTGACCGGTCGCGAGTCCCGCCATCCACGCAGGTGGGGCAGCTCCCGCTCCGAGAGGTCGTGCTCCCCGCCGATCCCGTACATGATCTGGAGGGAGCCGTCCGCGCCGGCGAGGCCGCCCGCCGCGCTGGTCATGAAGGAGACGAAGTCCTCCGCCTCGTGCGGGCACGCGCCCACGTACAGCGCCTCCAGCGTCAGGCTGGAGTCGCGGATCCACGCGAACCGGTAGTCCCAGTTGCGTTCGCCGCCGGCGTCCTCCGGCAGCGAGGTCGTGGCGGCGGCGACGATCGCTCCGGTGGGTCGATAGCTGAGTCCCTTCAACACCCGGGAGCTGACCATGATCTGGTCACGGTGCGGGCCGTCGTAGATGTCGTGCTCGCGCTCCCAGGAGCGCCATCCCTCGACGGCGTCCTCGATTCGGGCCGCGACGATCCCGGGCTCGCTCGCCGCGGGCTCGATCGCCTCCACCGGAGCCCATCGCATCGCGAAGCCCACCTGGTCTCCCTCACGGACCGTGAACATCGCCCGCATCGTCGCTTCCTCGATCTCCACCGGAACGCCCGCCGCGACCGCGATCTGGTTGGGGCCGCCGAAAGTCCGCCCGCCGCGCTCGGTGTGGCGAAACAGCGGCCTGACCAGCCCGTACTCCGGACGCGGCGCCAGCTCCATCCCCAGCTCGACCTCGCCGGAGATTCCGTCGACCAGCCGCAGCACCTCGTGCGGCACGTCCATTCCGAGCTCGTGGCCGCGCTGGCCCTCCGGGAAGGCGAGCGCGTCGGTGAGCCGGACCACGCCGTCGCCCGTGGTGAACGTCGTCTCGATCACCAGCGTCCCGCCGAGGTAGCGGCGCTCGGTCTCGAACCCGGGAACGGGCCGGATCGACCAGTGCCCTGCGCCCGGGTCGAGGATGCGGGCGAACAGGGCGTCGCTGTCGAAGCGCGGCATGCACAGCCACTCGATCGCGCCGGAGCGGTCGACGAGCGCCGCCGAGTTGCAGTCGGACAGCAGCCCGTACTCGGAGATCGGCTGCGAAACCGCCGCCATCACACCGGACGGACCTCCACGAACACCTTGATCGCGTCGGGGTTGTCGGTCAGCTCGCGCAGCATCTGGGCGTAGCTCCCGAGCCCCTCGACCGGCGCACCCCGTTCCTGCCGAGCGCCTCGGCGGCCTCGCTGGTGCTCGTCAGCGTCACGGGCGGCGACCGCAAGACCGAGGTGAACGCGGACGCGATCAACCAGGGTTTCGGCTCGGCAACAAGGTGAGCGGGCTGAATCCGGTCTCCTCGATGATCAGGTCGAAGGGCCCGAACCGCTCCGCCGCCTGGGCACCGCGCCCCGAGCTGCTCGATCAGCTCGCTGTTCAGGTACGGCGGCTTCGGAAGCGACAGGCAGGTCACCTCCAGCCCTCGCAGGCGCAGCGCCAGCGTGGTGAGCAGGCAGGCCGAGCGTTCCCGACCCCAGCGCCGCGGTCGCCACACCTTCAGGCGGCGCTGGACCTCGAACGCTTGGTTGATCGCCTTCTCGGCGACGGTGAGCGGCTCGAGCAGCACCCCGCGGCCGTCGGGCACGTCGGCGACGCTGGGACGATCCACCTCGCGCAGGTGCATCGAGTTCGGGACCCCGGGGTGGACGGCGATCGCCTTCATCGACCGTACAGTCGCGCTCCGGGGCCGGGGCGTTACATGGTCGGGACCCCGGGAGGCCGCACCTATAATGGCCGTGGCCCCGACCCCGAGGGCAGCGGAGTTGAGCTTGCAACAAATGCAGATCTACGGCGTGAGCTTCGACATGGTCGGCAAGCAGCCGATCGTGCTGTTGAAGACCGTGGACGGCAACCGGTTCCTTCCGATCTGGATCGGGCATCCGGAGGCGGCCGCGATCCTGATGAAGCTGCAGGGCGCGTCGACGCCGCGGCCGATGACGCACGACCTGCTCAACGACATGCTGGATCAGCTCGAGGCGAAGTGCGAGCGGGTGTCCGTCACCGAGCTCAAGGACAACACCTTCTACGCGTCGATCACGATCTCGGTGAACGGCTCGGAGCTCGAGATCGATTCGCGCCCGTCGGACGCGCTGGCGCTCGCGGTGCGCACCTCGGCCCCGATCTTTGCCGCCGACGACGTGATCGAGGAGTCCTCGATCGAGTTCGAGCACGAGGTCGAGGACACCGAGGAGGTCGTCGAGAAGTTCAAGGACTTCCTCGACGAGGTCTCACCGGAAGACTTCGCCTCCGAGTAACCAGCGACTTTTCGGGTTTCCCCGTGTTCTTACGGGGGCATGGCTGTCGCGATCAGGGACACGGACGTCGATCGCGGGCGCGAGCACTGCTTCCGGTTCGCGGCTGACGGCGCTGCTCCGTCGGCCGCCCGTGAGGCCGTCGACGTCGCCCTCGACGGGATCGAGCCGGGGGCGCGGCTGACCGTCGGCGTGCTGACCCGGGCGGCGGTCGCCGCCTGCGTGCGCGGCCGCGGCGGCCTCGTCCGGGTCGACGTCTTGCTCGGGCCCGAGATCATCCGGGTCGAGGTGAGCGGGGCGGGCGACGGATTCAGCCTCCCGGCGGACGCCGACGGCCTCGACGAGCTCTCCCTGCTCCACCCCGACCCGCGCCCGTTCGGATCGCGCTCGTACCTGCTCGACCGGCTCGCCGAGGAGTGGGGGATCGAGCGCGGCTACGAGGCGGTGTGGTTCGAGGTCGACCACGCTTCGCCGAGCCCCCGCCGGCACCGCTCGCGGACGCTGGTCGCGGTCAGCTAGACGTCGCCGAGCCCGATCCCGCCGGCTCGCGGGGTCGCTCCAGCGCCAGCTCGAGGATCCGCCCGCACAGCTGCTCGAAGGTGAGGCCGGCCGCCTCCGCGGCCTGGGGGAGCAGGCTCGTGTCGGTCAGCCCCGGGATCGCGTTCACCTCGAGCACCTCGGGCCCGTCGTCGGCGAGGATCAGGTCGACGCGGGCGAACCCAGAGCAGCCGAGCGTCTCGTAGGTGCGCGCCGCCACCTCCTGGACCGCGTCCGCGTCCTTTCCCGCCAGCTTCGCGGGGCAGGTGTACTCGGTCCGCCCGATCTCGTAGCGGGCCTCGAAGTTGAAGAAGTCCTCCTGCTTCGGGGTCGCCTCGACGATCGGGAGCGGCTCGCCGTCGAGGATCCCGACGGCGAGCTCGCGGCCGCGCGCGTACCGCTCCAGCAGGACGCGGTCGTCGTAGCTGAATGCGGCGACGAGCGCCTCCGGGACCGCACCGCGCCCGGCGGCGAACTCGACCCCGAGCGAGGACCCCCCCCGCGCCGGCTTCACGACCAGCGGGAACCCCAGCCGCCCCTCGATCTCGTCGAGCGCGTCGGCGGCGCCGAGCTCCCGGAACGCGGTCGAGTTGAAGGCGACCCAGTCCGGGGTGGGGAGGTCCGCCGCGCGGATCTCGTGCTTGGTGACGACCTTGTCCATGCACCGGACGCACGCGGCTACGCCGGGCCCGGTGAACGGGATCCCCAGGATCGCAAGCAGCTCCTGCACCGTGCCGTCCTCTCCGCCCGGCCCGTGCAGCGCGATGAACGCGACGTCTGGACGGGCCCGCTTCAGCTGTCGAACCAGATCAGCGCCGGGGTCGACCGGCTCCACCTGGTGGCCGAGCGCGCGCAGCGCGTCCTCGACCCGAGCGCCGGATCGAAGCGAGACGCCCCGCTCCAGCGACCGCCCCCCGGCGAGCACGGCCACCTTCATCGCGCCTCGCGCCGCCTGATCGGCACGACGGCGCCTGAGCCATCCGGCGCTCGTCCCTGCGGGGACCCTGCGGCGCCCGGACGCGAAGCGGAGGACGCCGCAGGCGGCGATGTTGGGTGCTCGGATGTGATCGTCTCGTACAGCTCGACCTGCTCGGCGACGACGGCGCCGATCCGGCGGATCCCCTCGCGGATCTCCTCCTCGTCCGAGCCCGAGAAGTTCAGCCGCATCGAGCTCGATCCGCCGCCGTCGACATACGCGGCCGCCCCCGGGACGAACGCGACGTTCTCGCGCAGTGCCTTCGCGAGCAGGTCGCCGGTGTCGATGTAGGAGGGCAGCGTCGCCCACACGAACATCCCGCCGCGGGGCTCGGTCCATTCCGCCTGGGCGGGGAAGTGGCGCTCCAGCGCGGACAGCATCGCGTCGCGCCGCGACCGGTAGATCCCGGACAGGCTGGCGATGTACTCCGCCCACCGGCCTTCGGCGAAGTGCTCGGCGACGAAGTACTGGGTGAGCGTCGAGGTGCACAGGTCGGCGGCCTGCTTGCCGAGCACCATCTTGTCCATCACCGGCGGCGGCGCGACGCACCATCCCAGCCGGATCCCCGGCGACAGCACCTTCGAGAATGTCCCCAGGTAGATCACGTAGTCGCCCCCGTCGAGCTGGTACAGCGGCGGCAGCGGGTCGCCCTCGAACCGGAGCAGCCCGTAGGGGTTGTCCTCGACGACCAGCAGCTCCCGCTCGCGCGCGATCTCGACCAGTCGCCGCCGCCGCTCCGTCGACATCGTCACCCCGGCGGGGTTGTGGAAGCTGGGCACGGTGTAGATGAACTTCGGGCGCCGCCCCTCCCGGGCGAGCTCGTCGAGCAGCTCCTCGAGCAGGTCGATCCGCATCCCGTCGTCGTCCATCTCGACGTGCCGGGTGTCGGCCTCGTACGAGCAGAACACGGGAACCGCTCCCGGATACGTGGGGCCCTCGCAGATCACCGGGTCGCCCGGGTCGACGAGCGTCTTGCAGACCAGGTCGATCGCCTGCTGGCCGCCGGTGGTGACGATCACGTCGTCGGGGTCGGGATCCATGCCCTCCGCCGCCATCAGCTCCCCGATGCACTCCTTGGTGCGGTCGAACCCCTCCGTCGGTCCGTACTGGAGCGCCTCCGCCGAGGACTCCTGGGCGATCCGGGTCATCTTCGCGGCGAAGGAGGCCGGCGGGAAGGTGGTCGTGTCCGGAAGCCCGCCGGCCAGCGAGATCACCTCGGGGCGCGCGGTGATCGCCATCAGGTCCCGCATCGCGGAGGAGCGCATCACCCGGGTTCGGGCCGCGAACAGCCCGGCGTACCGCTCCAAGTCGCGAGCGCTCGTGTGTGCGCGGCGGTGGCGCGGCGACTCGGCCGCGCTGCGCGGGGGCGGACCGGGGTTCGAGCGGCGGGCGGCCCGGCCCGGCGTGTGACGGTCCTCGATCATCCCCGAAGTGTTGCGGATGGGCCCGCGGGTGCGCTGCTTTAGCCTCCCGCGCGGATGGATCTCGTCCTCGCCACCTGCCAGGGGATCGGGCTGGCGCTCGCCGCGGGTCTCGCGGCCGGCGCGGTGGCCGGCGCGCTCGGGACGGGTCGGTCGGCCGCCCCGATCGCGATCGCGATCGGGGCGATCACGGGCGCCTTCCTGCTCGGCGAGTTCCTTACCCACGAGGACCATCCGGCGTGGCCGGGATGGCCGGTGGGCGCCGCGGTGGCGCTGCTCGGCTCCTACGTCGCGCGGGAGATCGTCGCCGGCGCGGCCGCTCGCCCTCAGGGCGGGTCCGCCCCGGCCGTGGCGCTGTACGTGATCGCCGCCGCCGCGGTGATCGCCGCGCTCTCGCTCGTGCTCCCCCCGGTCGGGCCGGTGGCGGCGCTCGCCGTCGGGTGGCTCGCGATCGCCCGCCGCCGCCGTGCCGCCCGCAAGCACGAAGGCCTGCGCGTACTGCGATGAGCTCGCAGCGAAAGCTCGTCCTGATCGTGGTCGACGCGCTCGACACCGAGATGCTGCAGCGGACGGTCGACGCGGAGATGGCGCCGACCTTCGCCCGGCTCCTGCGCCGCGGCACGCTGGTCCGCGAGTGCGTCTCGACGTTTCCCTCCGTGACCCCTGTCGCCACCTCCGAGATCACCACCGGCGTCGCCCCGGACCGGCACTGGATCAGCGGGATGAACTGGTATCACCGGGTCGAGCGCCGCTATGTCGAGTACGGGACCTCGTTCGAGGCCACCCGCGCGTTCGGGCTGTTCCGGACGCTGTACGACACGGTCTACAACATGAACATGGCGCACCTCTCGCCCGAGGTAGAGACGATCTTCGAGCGCGCCGGCGACGCGGGTGTGCGGAGCGCGGTGACGCCGTTCCTGCTCTACCGCGGCCGCACCCGGCACGAGCTCGGGCTCGAGGGCCTGCTGCGGCGGATGGCGGAGGCCGCGAAGTTCCACCACGCCGTGTGGGGCCCCGACGAGCTGTTCTACGGCGAGTTGTACGCGAGCCGCAAGGTCCCGTGCCGCCCCACCCTGGCCCGGCCGGGGACGCGCGACGAGTACTCCGCGTGCGTCGGCGTGGAGCTGGTCGAGCAGGACCTGTACGACCTGCTGCTGTTCTCGCTTCCCGACAACGACTACCACTCCCACCGGTACGGGCCCGGCGCCACCCTGGACTCGATCGCGCATGCCGATCGCAGCCTGGCCGCCATCGTCGACGCGGCCGGCGGGATCGACGAGTTCTGCGACAGTCACGCCGTGATCCTGCTCGCCGATCACTCCCAGTCCGACGTCGAGCACCCGGTGGCGCTCTCCGGCGCGCTCGCCGAGGAGTGGCGGGTGCTGCAGCCGAACGCGACCTCCCCGGAGGACGCCGAGCTCGCGGTCAGCCCCAGCGCCCGCGCCGGAGCCGTGTACGTGCTGTCCGAGGGCGACCGCCACGCTCGCGCCCACGCTCGGGTCCGCCGCCGGCTCGCGGAGCTCGCCGGGATCGACCTGGTCACGTGGCTGGCGGGCGAGCGCGGCCTGCCGGTCGAGCGCCATGGCGCGGGCCCGCCTCCGGACAGTGACCTGGAGGCGGTGGTGGTGCGCGACGGCGCCGAGCTCCGCTTCCGCCCCGGGTCTGCGCGATCCGATCTGCGCGGCGAGCGCTGGGACCTGGACGGCGATCTGAGCGCACTCGAGTGCGAGCTCCGCGACGGGCGGGTCGTCAGCGACACCTATCCCGACGCGCTCGCGCGGCTGTGGTCGGCGCTGGTCGCTCCTCACGCCGGCGACGTGCTCGTCTCGCTGGTGCCCGGGTACGAGTGCGTGGACTGGGGCGGCGCGACCCATATCGGCGGGGGCAGCCACGGCTCCCTGCACCGGTGCGACTCGGTCGCTCCGCTCGCCGCCGTGGGGCTTGAGCAGGAGATCGCCGGCCGCCGCGAGCAGTGGGCGCTTCGCGACGTCGCCGGGCTGATCCTCGATGAGCTCGGCGTCGGTACGGAGCCCGACCGGATGGACGCGGCCGCGTGAAGCCGGTCGAGGAGGCGAAGCGGGTCGAGCCGCCGCCCGAGCACGGAGCCGAGCCGACGATCGCCGACCGCGAGGCGGCGAGCGCAGCCGAGTTGACATGGCGGCTGGTCCGCCGCGTTCACCTCGGCACCCGAAAGCCGGCGAACTGGCTGCAGCTCGTCAAGTTCGGGATCGTCGGCGCGAGCGGGTACTTCGTCAACCTGGTCGTGTTCGGTCTGCTCGTCGGGGTGGTCGGCGTCCACCACATCGCCGCCGCGGTCGGCGCGTTCGCCGTCGCCGTGATGAACAACTTCATGCTGAACCGGCACTGGACCTTCGAGGCCACCGCCGGCCACGCGGGCTTTCAGGCGGCTCGCTTCTTCACGGTCAGTCTCGCGGCGCTCGGGATCAACCTGGTGCTGCTGGCGGTGCTCGTCGACATCGCCGGCGCCCCCGATCTTCCTTCCCAGGCGATCGCGGTAGCGGTGGCGATGCCGTTCAACTTCGTCGGCAACAAGCTGTGGACCTTCGGAGGGGGCTGAGCGCGGCAACCGCGGCGCTCGCGATCGCCGGGGTGAGCGCCCCGGCGGCCGCGGCGCAGCCGGCGTCGGCGCCCGGCTCGACCGAGCCCGGGATCGAGATCTCCGACACCCTCCCTCCGAAGCCGCGCTCCTACGAGCTCGGTCCCACCGAGGCGATCCGGATCGCGAACGCCGACCCGAAGGTCGCCGAGACCCGGGAGCGATACGGGCAGCTGCACGCGACGGCCACGGTGGAGCGGCCCTCCACCTGGGAGGTGGGCTACTCGGCCGGCGGCCCCGAGCTCGCGCAGGTGCTCGTCGACGACCCGACGGGCACCGTGCGCGAGGCGTGGACCGGGTACCAGGTCGCATGGCAGATGGCGCGCGGGTACGAGGGGTCGTTCGGGCACAAGCTGAACGCGCCGTACGTGTGGCTGCCGCTGTGCGCGCTGTTCCTGCTCGGGCTGCTCGACTGGCGCCGGCCGTGGCGGGTCGTTCACCTCGACCTGCTCGTCCTGCTGGCCTTCGGGGCGTCCCACTTCTTCTTCAACCGCGCCGAGATCGGTGTCTCGGTGCCGCTTGTCTACCCGGTGCTCGTCTACCTGCTGGCGCGGATGCTGTGGGTGGGCTTCCGAGGCCGCGGCGCGGGCCTGAACCCGACCGCCCCGATCGCGTGGCTGGCGATCGCCGCCGCCTTCCTGCTCGGTTTCAGGATTGCGCTGAACGCGGCGGACTCGGGCGTGATCGACGTCGGCTACTCGGGTGTGATCGGGGCGGACCGGATCGTCGCCGGAGAGCCCCTGTACGGGGACGGCCAGTACCCCAGCGACAACCGCTTCGGCGACGCGTACGGACCCGTGAACTACTACGCGTACATCCCGTTCGAGCTGGCCCTACCGTGGTCGGGGGAGTGGGATGAGCTCGCCGCCGCGCACGCCGCGGCGCTGTGCTTCGACCTTGCCGCGGTCGCGCTCCTGTACGCACTCGGCCGCCGGATCCGGCCCGGTCCCGCCGGCCGCAAACTCGGGATCGTGCTGGCGTTCGCGTGGGCGAGCTATCCGTACACGGACTTCGCGCTGCAGTCGAACGCCAACGACTCGCTGGTGGCCGCGCTGGTGCTCGCCGCGCTCGTCCTGATCTCCTCTCCGGCAGGGCGGGGAGCGATGACCGCGCTCGCCGGGCTGGCGAAGTTCGCGCCGCTGGCGCTGGCGCCGCTGCTCGCGGCCGGGCCCAGGGCGGGGCTCGCCTCGCCCGATCCCGAGACGGGCGAGGGCCCGCTGTCGCGGTCGCGGCTGCGCTCGCTCGGGCTGTTCGCCGTCGCGCTGATCGTGGTCGGCGCCGTCGCGCTCGCGGTGCCCCTGATCGACCCCGGGCCGAAGACCTTCTGGGAGCGGACGCTGGCGATGCAGATCGATCGCGACTCCCCGTTCTCGATCTGGGGTCAGGAGCGCGGGCTGGCGAACCTGCGGATCGCGCTGATCGTCGCCGCGGGCCTGCTGGCGGTCGCGGTCGCGTTCGTCCCCCGGCGTCGCTCCGTGCCCCAGATCGCCGCGCTGGCGGCCGCGGTGCTGATCGCGCTGCAGCTCACCGTCGAGCACTGGTTCTACCTGTACATCGTGTGGTTCTTCGGTCCGGCGATCGCCGCGCTCGGAGCGCTCGGCCCGTCCCGGGAGACGGGCCCGGAAAGCGCGACGCCCGCCGAGGAGGCGGGCGTCGGTGACTCGAAGTTGGTCGGCGAGCTCAGCCCGTCTGCTGCACGTTGACCGCGCGCGGGCCCTTGTCGGAGGACTCGACCTCGTAACTCACGGTCGCGCCCTCGGCGAGCGTCCGGAAGCCCTCGCTGACGATGGCGCTGTGGTGGACGAACACGTCGTCCCCCGAGCCATCCTCAGGCGAGATGAAGCCGAAGCCCTTGTCATCGCTGAACCACTTCACGGTGCCAGTTGGCATCTGATTCCTTCCACGTCTCAGTGCTGCGAACGCGGAAGACTGCCCGTGGCAACGACCTCCGACTCGCCTTGCACTTCTTTCCCGGGTCCTCAACCCCGGCCTGACACAGCCGACATTAGCAGCGCCGGATTGAAGAGGGGCGCTGGCGCGGGGCTCGCTCAGCCCGGCGGAGCCGGAACCAGGATCTGCTCGATCGCCTCGGCGAGGCCGTCGTCGCGAACCGTGACGAGCGCCGCGTTCACCCACACGTCATCGTCCGCGGGGTCGAAGCGAACGGGCATCTGGGTCGTGAACGCCTCCAGCGCCTGCTCGCGGCGGACCCCGATCACGCCGGCCCGGGACCCGGTCATCCCGACGTCGGACACGTACGCGGTGCCGCCGTCGAGCACTCGGGCGTCGGCGGTCGGCACGTGGGTGTGGGTGCCGAGCACCGCGGCGACACGCCCGTCCAGGTACCAGCCCATCGCCACCTTCTCGCTGGTCAGCTCGCAGTGGAAGTCGACGATCACCGCGTCCGCCTCTCCGTCCAGTCGCGCCAGCACCGCGTCGGCCTCCGGGAACGGCGAGCGCGCGACGCGCAGGTACAGCGCCCCGCTCAGGTTCACCACCGCCACCCGGCGGCTGCCGACGTCGACGATCGTGTGTCCCCGCCCCGGGTTCGAGGTCGGGTAGTTGGCGGGCCGCAGCACCCACTCGGTGCGGTCGATGAACTCGTACGCGTCGCGGTGCTTGAAGACGTGGTTGCCCGAGGTGACGACGTCGACGCCGATCCCGCGCAGCTCGGTGGCGGTCTTCTCGGTCAGCCCGATCCCGCCCGCGGTGTTCTCCCCGTTCGCGATCACCAGGTCCGGGGCATGGCGCTCGCGGAGCTCGGGCAGCGCCCGCTCGAGGCCGGCGCGCCCGGGCTTGCCGACGACGTCCCCTATGAACAGCACTCTCACCGCGCTGAGGATGACATTCCCGACAAATCCGCCGCTTCGCGTCCGGGCGCGTCGGGGTTGCGGATCACTAGCGTTCGATGACGATGAGCGGGACCGACGAGGTGGTGATCGAGGCGCGGGCGCTGGTGAAGCGGTACGGCGACCGCGTCGCGCTGCGCGGGGTGAGCTTCGAGGCCCGTCGCGGCGAGCTGCTCGGGGTGATCGGGCCGAACGGCGCCGGGAAGACGACCCTGCTCTCGATCCTCGCCGGGATCATCGCTCCGGAGGAGGGCACGGTCAGCCTTCCGCCCGGCGAGATCGGGTGGATCCCGCAGCAGGCGGCGCTGTACCGGCGCCTCACCGTCGCCGAGAACCTCCGCACGTTCGCCCGCCTGGAGCGGGTCGCCGACGTCGACGCAGCAGTCGAGGAGATGCTGGCGCTGACCGGGCTCGGCGATCGCCGCGACGACGCCGTCGGAAAGCTCTCGGGCGGCAATCAGCAGCGCGTCAACATCGCGATCGGTCTGCTGGCGCGTCCCGCCGTGGTGCTGCTCGACGAGCCGAGCGCCGGTCTCGACCCGCGCCAGCGCGAGCGGGTGTGGGAGTTCGTGCTCGGGCTCGCCGAGGGCGGCGCGAACGTGATCTTCTCGACCCACAACATCCAGGAGGCGGAGCGCTACGGCGGCCGGCTGCTCGTGCTCGCCGACGGCGAGCGGTTGTTCGACGGCACCGCCCGCCGGCTCCACGACGCGGTGATCGCCGAGGCGGCCGCCGGGGGGGCGGCGGCGAGCGGCGAGGACTTCGAGTCCGCGTTCGTCGCGTTCCTCCACCACCACGGGCACTAGGACATGCCCGCAAAATGCTCTGCTTCCGCTCGCTCGCACTCGCATGACTGGCAGCCTTGCTCGCTCACTCTCGCGTCTGCTTTTGCGGGGTGCCCGGTGATCCACCGATGAGGTGGCTGCTGCTCAAGGACCTGCTGATCCTCCGTCGCTCCCCGCTGGTGACGGCCCTGCTCGTGCTCTACCCGATCCTGATCGCGGTGCTGATCGGGTTCGCGCTGTCGCGCCAGGGCGGCGAGCCGCGGATCGCGTTCCTGAACGAGGTGCCCCAGGATCAGCGGCTCACGCTCGGCGGCGAGGACGGGCTGTCGAACCTCGCCGCCGAGGAGGAGCTGTGCGCGCGGGTGGAGTGCGTGAAGGTCTCGTCGCGGGAGGAGGCACGCGCCAAGGTCGAGGACGGCGAGGTGCTCGGGGCGCTGATCGTCCCGCCCGACCTGATCGAGCGGCTCCAGTCCCTGCAGAGCCTCAACCCGAAGCAGCCGCACGTGCAGGTGCTCGTCAACGAGGAGGACCCGATCAAGGCGCGGGTCGTCGACGACCGGATCACGGCCTTGGTCACGCAGGCCAACCTGCTGATCGCGAAGCAGGTCTCGAAGCAGGCGGCGTCCTACCTCGACCTGCTCGTCACCGGCGGGGACTTCGACTTCCTCGGTCAGAGCATCGAGATCCTCGGGCTCGATCGCTCCGGGCAGATCCTGCGCGCGATCCGCAAGCAGCTCCCCGCCGGCAGCCAGCGGGACGAGCTCGACCGGGTGATCCGGTTCGCTTCGCTGGCGCTCCAGAACCTCGACCTGGCGCCGGCGTTGCTCGGCGCCGTCGCCGAGCCGATCGCGGTGGACAAGCAGGTCGTCGAGGGCGACGCGCCGTCGCTGGACGCCTTCGCGATCGCGGTCGCCGCCACCGTCACCCTGATGTTCGTGACGGTGCTGCTGGTCGCCGGCTCGCTTGCGCTGGAGCGTGAGGAGAACGCGTACGCGCGCCTCACGCGGGGGCTGGTCGGGCGGACCGCGCTGCTGGCCGAGAAGCTCGTCCTGGGGGTGGTGTGCTCGCTTGCCGTCACCCTCGTGATGCTCGCCGGCCTGGAGCTGTTCGTCTCCCTCGACTGGGGACGGTTCGCGCTGTGGGTGCCGGCGATCGCCGCTGGCGGAGCCGGGTTCGCGGCCTTCGGCGCCGCGATCGGCGCCGCCACTCGCGAGGTGAGGGCGAGCTCGCTGCTCGCCTTCATGGTCGCGCTCCCGATCGCGTTTCTGTCGCTGATCCCCTCCGGTGCGGTCAGCCCGGGGCTGTTCCACGTCACCGAGGTGCTCGCGGCGCTGTTCCCGTTCGCCCCGGCACTGGACGCGATCTCGGGAGCGCTCGACTCGGCCGGTCCCGCGCTGGGCGCGCCGCTGCTCCATCTGGCGGCGATCACGCTCGCGTACGGGGCGCTCGCCCGGCTGGCGCTGCGGAGATTCGCGTGAGCGGCTAGGCGCCGGGGATCCGCTCGCCGCTTTGCGGCTTGCTGAACTCGGGCGCCTCGTACGCCTGCCCGGGGCAGCCGCCGATCACCAGCAGCCGCAGCGGCTGATCCGCGGTCCACACCTTCCGCGGGACTCCGGGGGAGACGCGCACCATCGTGTCGGTATCGAGCCGGTGGCGGTCGCCCTCGATCTCAACCTCGCCGGACCCGCCCAGCGCGATGTGGACCTCCTCCTGCCCGTCCTCCGAGTGCGAGTGCTCCGGGTACCGGTCCGTGTTCGGGGGCAGATCGATCACGGCCATCCCGAAGGCGCTCAGCCGAGATCGGGATGAGCAAGAGCGGCCTGTTCCGCCACTTCGGCTCGAAGCGCGAGCTGCAGCTCGCCACCATCGACGTCGCCGCGGAGCGGTTCGCGCTCGCGGTGGCGGCGCCGGCGCACGAGGCTCCGCCGGGGCCGGCCCGCCTCCGAAAGCTGTGCGAGTGCTACATCGTCTACCTGGAGACCGCCGTGTTCGAGGGCGGGTGCTTCTGAGGACGGCGACGATCGAGTCCGACGATCGGCCCGGTCCCGTCCGGGATCGGATCCGCGACGCGGTCGACCTGTGGCTGGCGACTCTCGCGCGGCTCGCCCGCGAGGCCGGCGCCGCCGACCCCGAGCAGCTCGCGTTCGAGGTGCATTGCATCGCGCAGGGGGCGAACCAGCGCCACCAGCTCGGGGACGAGCGGGCGTGCGAGCGGGCGCGAGCGGCGTTCGACCGCCTGCTTCCGTGAGCGCCGCGCGGCCCTAGAATCCCCCCGGTGAGCTTTCCGGCCACGCGGATGCGGCGCCTTCGCCGCACGAACGCGCTGCGGGACATGGTCCGCGAGACGGACCTGTCCCCCGCGCACCTCGTGCAGCCGCTCTTCGTGGTCGCAGGCGAGGGGATCCGCGAGCCGATCGGCTCGATGCCTGGGATCGAGCGGTACTCGATCTCGGAGCTCGTCGGCGAGGCGGCCGCGGTGGTCGACGCGGGGGTACCGGCCGTGATCCTGTTCGGCGTCCCGGCCTCCAAGGACGAAGCGGCGTCCGGGGCCTACGACGAGGAGGGCGTCGTGCAGATGGCGGTGCGGGCGCTGAAGGAGGCGCATCCGGACCTGGTCGTGATCACCGATGTGTGCCTGTGCGAGTACACCTCGCACGGCCACTGCGGAACCCTGCGCGACGGCGAGGTCGACAACGACGTCACGCTCGAGCTGCTGGCGCGAACCGCCGTCACCCACGCCGAGGCCGGCGCCGACGCGGTCGCGCCGAGCGACATGATGGACGGCCGGGTCGGCGCGATCCGCTCCCAGCTCGACGAGCTCGGCCACACTCAGCTCCCGATCGTCGCCTACTCCGCCAAGTACGCGTCCGCGTTCTACGGCCCTTTCCGGGAGGCGGCCGGGTCGACCCCGGCGAGCGGCGACCGCCGCGGCTACCAGATGGACCCCGCGAACGCCGCCGAGGCGATCCGCGAGGCGCGGCTCGATCTGGACGAGGGGGCCGACATGGTGATGGTGAAGCCGGCGACGCCGTACCTCGACGTGATCCGGCGAGTGAAGGACGCGACCGGCGCCCCGGTCGCCGCGTACCAGGTCTCCGGGGAGTACTCGATGCTGAAGTCGGCGGCCGCCAACGGGTGGATCGACGAGCGCACCGCCGCCCTGGAGACGCTCGCGGGGATCCGCCGCGCGGGCGCCGACGTGATCCTCACCTACTTCGCGAAGCGGGTCTCCGGGTGGCTGTAGCGCGGCCGAAGCTGCGGTCGCGGAAGGGCGGAGCGGCAGTCCCGCTCGACGAGGTCGACCGGCGGCTGATGAACCTGCTGCAGTCGCGGTTTGCGCTCGACCCTCGCCCGTTCGAGCTGATCGCGGCCGAGGCTGAGCTGGAGCCGGCCGAGGTGATCGCCCGGACCCAGCGTCTGCTCGACGAGCGGATCATCCGCGAGATCACCCCGATCTTCGACACCAGGGCGCTCGGGTACAGCTCGATGCTGGTTGCGGCGAAGGTCGACTCCGACCACCCGCAGCGGGCCGCCAGGATCGTGAACGCCCACCCGGGCGTCTCGCACAACTACCTGCGCACGCACGAGTTCAACCTGTGGTTCACGATCGCCACCGCGCCCGACTCCGAGCTTGGCGTCGACGGCACGCTCGACGTCCTGCAGCGGCTCACCGGAGCCGAGTCGATTCGCAAGCTCCCCACGCTCGTCCTGTTCAAGATCAACATGAACCTCGAGATGGAGCGCGGCACGGACGCGCTCGCCGCCGAGGTCGAGGCCAGCCCGCCGCGCGAGCTCGAGGCGCAGCCCTACGACGAGCGCGACGTCGCCGTGATCCGCGCCCTGCAGGGGCCGATGCAGGCCACCGAGCGGCCCTATGACGCGGCGGCCGCCGAGGTCGGGATGACGACCGACCGCTTCCTCGAGCACCTCGAGCAGATGGTCGACCGGAAGCTGCTCCGTCGCGTCGCGGCGATCCTGTACCACCGACGCGCGGGCTTCTCCGCGAACGGGATGGGGGTGTGGCGCGTCCCCGAGGACGAGGTGTTCGCGACCGGCAGTCGGATGGCCTCGGTGCGGGGGATCTCGCACTGCTATCAACGACCCACCTACGCCGACTGGCCCTACAGCGTGTTCACGATGGCGCACGGGCGCTCCAAGCAGGAATGCGACGCGATCCTCGACTCGATCGCCGACGAGCACGACCTGCACGGCGACGATCGCGCCGTCCTGTACTCGTCGACCGAGTACAAGAAGATCCGGCTGCGCTACTTCGTCGAGGACTACTCCGAGTGGGAGCGCGAGCACGGCGGCGTGCTTCGGGAGGCGGCGGGAAGCTGACCGGGTCCGAGTCCGATGCCGGGCTCGACACGCCCAGATCCGAGCAGCTGTACGCACGCGCGCTGGGCCTGCTCCCGGGCGGGGTGAACTCCCCGGTTCGGGCGATGCGCTCGATCGGGCGCGACCCGATCTTCATCGCCCGCGGCGAGGGATGCGAGATCTTCGACGTCGACGGCAACTCCTATGTCGACTACGTGTGCTCGTGGGGGCCGCTGATCCTCGGCCACGCCGATCCCGACGTCGTCGCGGCGGTTCGCGACGCGGCCGGGCGCGGAACCAGCTTCGGGGCGCCGACGGGCGGGGAGATCGCGCTCGCGGGGGAGATCTCGGAGCGGTTCCGATCGGTCGAGATGGCGCGGCTGGTCAGCTCCGGGACCGAGGCGGCGATGAGCGCGGTGCGGCTCGCTCGCGCGGTCACCGGCCGCGATGCGATCCTGAAGTTCGCCGGCGCGTACCACGGCCACGTCGACGGCCTGCTCGCCGAAGCGGGCTCGGGGCTCGCGACGCACGGGATCCCGGCGAGCCCGGGGGTGACCGCAGCGCAGACGGAGGACACGATCGTGGTCCCGTGGAACGACCCGGCAGCGCTCCGTCACGCGCTCGGCGAGCGCGAGGTTGCGGCGATCATCGCCGAGCCGGTCCCGGCGAACATGGGGCTGGTCCCACCGGATAAAGGGTTCCTCGACCTGCTCCGCGCGCAGGCGGACGAGCACGGCGCGCTGCTCGTCCTCGACGAGGTGATCACCGGGTTCAGAGTGGCGGGTGGCGGCGCGCAGGAGATATACGGCGTCGATGCCGACCTCACGATCGCCGGGAAGGTGCTCGGCGGCGGCCTGCCCGCCGCCGCGTACGGTGGCCCTCGCGGGCTGATGGAGCGGGTGGCGCCGGCCGGCGACGTGTACCAGGCGGGGACGCTGTCGGGCAACCCGCTCGCGGTCGCGGCGGGGTTGTCGACGCTGGCGAAGCTCGACGCGGGGGCGTACGGGCGACTCGGGATGATGACCGGACGGCTCGCCGCCGGCCTCCGGGAGGCCGCCTCCGGCCGCCCGGTCCAGGTCAGTTCCCTGTGCGGGCTGCTCACCGTGTTCTTCAGCGCCGAGCCGGTTCGCGACTTCGGAGCCGCGTCGAGCTGCGACCTGGACGCGTACGCGCGGTTCTGCAACGCGCTCCTGGAGCGCGGGGTGTACCCGCCCGCCTCCCAGTTCGAGGCCTGGTTCGTCTCGCTCGCGCACGACGAGGCGGCGATCGACCGCACGATCGAGGCGGCGGCCGCGGCGTTCGAGGAGGCGCTATAGGCGAGCCCGCCGTCGCGGTCGCGCCGCGATAGGCTCGCCCGCCCATGTCGCCCGCCCCGGAAGACGCCCTGCACGCTCTCGCCGACCAGCTCGGCGGCGAGGGCTCGGTGATCTCCGAGCACGTCCACGACACGGGCGAGCGCCCCGGGATCGGGATGCTCGCGGCAGCCGGCCCGCGCGCGGCGGAGGCGCCCGCCGAGTACGCGGTGCTGACCGAGTCGATCCGCGAGGGCTACCTGCTCCACTACGGTGAGCCGCGGATCGTGGTGGGAGCGGACGCCGACCTGGCGCTGCTCGCCGGCGACTACCTGTACGCGCGCGGCTTGGAGCGGCTCGCCGCGCTGGGCGACATGGAGGCGGTTCGGGAGCTGTCCGACCTGATCAGCCTCTCGGCCGCGGTGCACGCCGCCGGCGCCGTCCCAGACGCCGGTGCCGCTGCGGCGCTGTGGCTGGCGTCGACGAGCTCGGTGACCGCCGGGGGCGGCGAGGTCCACGAGCAGGCAAAGGCGACGCTGCGGGACGGCGGCAGGGGCGCAGCGGAGGCCTTGATCGCCTCCGCGCGTGCGTGCGCGGAGCGCGCCGACGCGTCCGGGGCCCTTCAGAGGGCAGCCGACTCGGTAGGCTTGGAAATCCCTGAGGATCTCTCCGACCTTGGCTGACGGCGCCGAAGACAAGACCGACGGCACCCCTCGCCAGCCCGACCCGCCCGGCTACTTCGAGGGCGAGTCGATGACGAGGCGGCGGGCGTTCACCGTGGCTGCGCAGGCGCTCGGCGGCGTCGCGGGGCTTGCGGTCGTGCTGCCGGCAGTCGGGTTCGCGCTCGCCCCCGTGCTCACCGAGGAGGACGTGATCTGGACGCCCGTCGGCGGTCCGGAGGACTTCGACCGCAAGACCTACAGGCCCGTCGTGATCACGATCGTCGAGGACATCGGAGAGACCGGCAAGAACACGGCGTACGTTCGGAAGGGCAACACCAAGCTCGGCGAGGACCCGCAGGATTACGTGGCGATCTCGAACCGGTGCGCGCACGCCGGCTGCCCGGTCCGGTTCGTGGAGGCCGCGGGGAACTTCATCTGCCCCTGCCACGGCGGCGTCTACGACTTCCAGGGCAAGGTGATCGGCGGGCCCCCGGTGCGACCGCTGGATCGGTTCCAGACCAGGATCGCGGACGGCCAGATCGAGGTCGGCCCTCGGTTCAGCGTCACCTCCCAACTCGACCCGGTCCGCGCCCGCGACCCCGGCGAGTTCACGGGAGGCGCCTGGAACTACATCTACCCGCCGCGGCCGTCGGTGCCGCCGCCGCCGTGAGCCACCCATGAGGTTTCCCCAGGCCCTGATCCCCACCCCGCTGCGGCGCCCCGACGCGCCCGGCGAGAAACCGCCCGGGAACGGCGCCGGGCCGATCGATCGCGCCAAGGACGCGCCCGCAGACCTGGTCGGATGGGTGGACGAGCGCACCGGCGCGACCGGGTTCCTGACCGGGATGCTGTACCGCAAGGTCCCGAAGGGGACGAACTGGTTCTACACGCTCGGCTCCGCGACCCTGTTCGCGTTCACGATCCAGGCGCTCACCGGGGTCTTCCTGGCGATGTACTACACGCCCTCGCCGACCGAGGCCTACGACTCGATCACCCACCTCACCAACGACGTCTTCCTCGGCGAGTTCGTGCGCGGGATGCACAAGTGGGGCGCGACCGTGATGATCATCCTCGTCTTCCTGCACATGGGGCGCACCTTCTTCTTCGGTGCCTACAAGTACCCGCGGGAGCTGAACTGGGTGATCGGCGTGGTGTTGCTGATCCTCACCCTCGTGATGGGCCTGACCGGGTACCTGCTCCCGTTCGACCAGCGCTCCTACTGGGCGACCGTGGTAGCCAACAACATCACGGGGACCGGTCCGATCCTCGGTCCCTACCTGGCCGACTTCCTGCGCGCCGGGCCCGAGGTCGGCGGGTCGACGATCCAGCGCTTCTACTCGATCCACATGCTGCTCGTCCCCGGCCTGATCATCGGCCTGATCGGCGCCCACCTCTACCTGGTCGTGAAGCTGGGGACGACGGCGCCGCCGTGGCTGCGCGCCGAGGCCCGCCCGAAGTCGCTCCGCAAGGAGACGGTGTAGCCGGATGGACGCGCGCTCCAAAGAGGAGTACCTGCGCGAGTACGACGCGCTGAAGAAGAAGGGGAAGCCCTTCTTCCCGTACGCCGTGCTGAAGGACTCGGCGATGGCGCTGGTGGTGGTGGCGGTGGTGGCGGCGATGTCGATCGTGCTCGGCGCCGAGCAGGGATCGAAGGTTGATCCGACCACGACCACCTACGTGCCCAGGCCCGAGTGGTACTTCTTCTTCCTGTTCGAGCTGCTCCGGGTGTTGAAGCCGCCCGCGCTTGTCCCCGTCGCCACCGTCGGGATCCCGACGCTTGCGATGGTGCTGTTGCTCCTGCTTCCGTTCTACGACCGCAATCCGGAGCGCCGCCCGGAGCGCCGCCCGATCGCCACCACCGCGGGGATCATGGTGATCGTCGCGATCGCCTACCTCACCTTCCTCGGGGCCGAGGCCGGCTCTCCGACCGAGATCGAGTTGACCGTCTCGAAGGAGCAGGAGGCCGGCAAGCAGGTCGCCGCGCAGTCGGGCTGCCTCGCTTGCCACAAGTTCGGCACCAACGGAAATTCCGGGCCCGGGCCGGAGCTCACGAACATCGGGAGCCGTCTCCCGGCCGCCGCGATCGAACGCTCACTCGAGGTGGGGCCCGGGATCATGCCGTCCTACTCGGACCTGCCGCCGGCGAAGAAGCAGGACCTCGTCGACTTCCTCGCCTCGCTGCGCTGAGCGACGTGGCCGCCGCCTCCGGCGCAACCGATCGCGGCGAGTGCTCGCCGCGGCGGGACTCGGAAGAGTTCTCCACGGACGTGCGCGGGATGTTCGACAGGATCTCCGGCGTCTACGACCTGATGAACACGGCGATGACCGCGGGCCTCCATCACCGGTGGCGAGCGCGCGCCGTCGACCGCGCCGAGCTCGGCCCCGGCGACAGCGCGCTCGACTGCTGCTGCGGGACCGGCGATCTCGCGGTCGAGCTGGCCCGCCGCTGCGGGCCGACCGGGACGGTGATCGGATCCGACTTCTCGGAGCAGATGCTTGAGCTGGCGCGGCAAAAGGCCGAGCGGGAGGCGCTCGCGGGGCTGTCGTTCGAGTGGGCCGACGCGCTGGAGCTGCCCCACCCGGACGCCTCGTTCGACGCCGTCACGGTCGGGTTCGGGGCGCGCAATCTCGCCGACCTGGAGCGCGGCGTCGCCGAGATGGCCCGTGTCGCGAAGCCCGGCGGGCGTGTCGTGATCCTGGAGATCACCCAGCCGAGGCGCCCGCCGCTTTCGTGGTTTCACGCCGTATGGTTCGACCGGATCGTGCCGCGGCTCGGCGCGCTCGCCGGCGACAGTGCCGCCTATGCGTATCTGCCCGAGTCCGTGAAGCGCTTCCCCTCACCCGTGGGTCTCGCGGAGATCATGGACGGCGCCGGGCTGGAGCGGATCCGGTGGACCCTGCTCGCCGGCGGGATCATCGCGATCCACAGCGCCCTCGCTCCCGGCGGGGAGCCGCCGACCGGGACGGGGTGACGGCGGGATGCCGCGTGCATCGGCCGTTCCGCCGCCGGTCACCTCCGTGCTCGAGGCGGCCGGGACGTGGCTCCCGGAGCGGATGGCCGCGGTCGAGAGCCGGCTCGCGGAGCTGGCCGCGGGCCACGGCGCCGCGCTCGCCGCGGACGCCGGCGCGACGCTGTCCGCGGGCGGCAAGCGGCTGCGGCCGATGCTGGTGATCCTGTGCGCCGGCCCGGGCGTCGGCGAGAGCGCGATCCGTGCGGCGACCGCGGTCGAGCTGGTCCACATGGCGACGCTCGTCCACGACGACGTGCTCGACGCGGCGCCGATGCGGCGCGGACAGCCGACCGTCGCGGCGCGGTCCGGTCGCGACCGCGCGGTCGCGACCGGCGACCTGCTGTTCTCGCGCGCCTTCGCTGAGCTCGCCGTGGACGGGGCCCGGGAGCAGGTGGCGCTGCTCACCGCCGCGTCGGTGGGGCTCGCGCTGGGCGAGCTCGCGCAGCGACGCGACGCGTACGACGTCGCGATCACACGGGAGCGCTACATGATGCGGTGCACGCTGAAGACGGCGCGCCTGTTCGAGTGCGCCTGCAGGATCGGCCGCGCGGGCGGCGGAACCCCTGTGGCTGCCGAGCTGGCCCGGTTCGGGCACGAGATCGGGCTCGCCTTCCAGCTCCTCGATGACGTCCTCGACGTGAGCGGGCCGCCGCAGCGGACCGGGAAGGCGCGCGGGACCGATCTGCTCGACGGGACCGTCAACCTCCCCCTGATCGTCGCCCGCGAGCGGGACCCGGCGCTCGCCGGGGTGGAGCTCCGCGGGATCGACGGTGCGGAGGCGGAGGCGATCTGCGACCGGGTGGCGGCGACGGGGGCGCTCGACGAGGTGCGCGGGCAGGCCCGCGGGATGGTCGTCGCCGCGAAGCGCGCCCTCGAAGACGCGAGGCTGCCGGCGGACGAGCGCCGCCTGCTCGCGCTGGTCGCGGACGGGGTCGTAGAGCGGTACTCCTAGGCTGCGCGGCCGGGCCCGGCGCTCAACGGCGGCGCTTTCGGACCGAGAACCTGACCTCCTCGCCGGGGTCGGCGTCGCACTCTGCGCTCCCGGTCGTGGTCGACCCCGGCGCGCGGCGACGCCAGCTGCAGAACCACAGGTCGCCGCTGCGGGCGATCGCGTTGAGGTCGTTGTAGCCCCGCTCCACCCACGCCTTCGATACCGAGCGGGCGTCTTGGCACCGGACCGCTGCGCTCACCCTGATCTTCTTGATTTTCAGCGTTCCGGTACGGACCTTCTTGCAGCTTCCCGTCGCCGCGGCGTGGGGCGGCGTCGCGGCCGTGAGCAACATCGCGGCCGCGACGACCGCGATCACCGCCGCCGCCGGCCTCCCGGCGAGCCTGCACCCGGCTCCGGTCACGGGATGCTGGTGGTCGTCTCGCACTCCCGTCCGCGATCGTGGCCGTCGCCGCCCTGGCACAGGTCCTGCTTCGGCCCCGCCTTCAGCCGGTCGGGTCCCGCACCGCCGCGGATCTTGTCGCGCCCCCCGCCGTGGCCGTGCCGCTCGTGGTCGCCCCACATCAGGTCCCCCTGGTGACCGCCTTGCATCTTGTCGCGGCCGTTCCCGCCTGATGCCTTGCCCCCAGCCGTGTTGTCGCCGACCATCCGGTCGCGCCCCTTTCCGCCGCCGACCTCGTCGTTGGCGGCGCCGTCCGCGTTGCCGTCGACCGAGCGGTTGTCCCCGATCACGTAGTCGCGGTCGTCGTCGCCGATCACGGTGTCCGGTGCGGCTCCGACCGCGTACCCGTCGCCGACCGCGTACCCGTCGCCGACCATCAGGTCGCGGCCGTACTCACCGCGCATGTAGTCGCGCCCCGCGCCGGTCGCGTTCCGGCCGGCGCGGGCGTCGCCGATCACCTGGTCCGCGTCGCCGCCTCCGTGCACCTCGTCGTTCCCGGTGCCCGACGCGTTCCGCGGCGAGAGTGCGTCGCCTACCACGATGTCGCGGCCGCCTCCGCCGTGCAGGTCGTCATCGCCGGACCCGAACGCGTCCGACACGTTCGAGAGCGAGTCGCCGACGAGCACGTCGTTGGCGCTGCCGCCGCGCATGTAGTCGTCGCCGGTCCCCGCCGCGGCGCTGTCGACGACGTCGCCGACCATCTCGTCGGCCCCGGGGCCGCCGAGGATCCGGTCGTTGCCGGCGCCGCCGAGGATCCTGTCGCTGCCGCTGCCCGCGCAGATCAGGTCGTTTCCGCCCCGCCCGTCGATCCGGTCGTCGCCGTTCCCGGTATTGATCACGTCGTTGCTCGGCGTCCCGACGATCACGTCGTCCGTGCGGCTGTCGCCCTGAATCGTGGCCGGGACGCCGAAGCACGTCGGGGCGCCGGATGCGCCCGGCGCGTACGCGGCAGCGAGCGCCGCCGCGACAGCGAGCGCGGTGGGCACCGACCGACGACGGCTGTGCTTGCTCTGCAAGACGGACCCCTTCTGTGAGCGTGCCGGGACGGGCCGCTTCGCCGAGCGCGTCAGAGTAGTGAACCCGCGGGTCGCCACAAGATCACGCGACCCGTCGCCCTCAGGCCCGCCCTCCCGGATCCCTCACCCGGGCGCGGGAATAGACTGGAAAACCCCATGGTGCTCAGCGATCGGACGATCCGGGCGGAGATCGAGGCCGGTCGGCTCGCCTTCGACCCCTACGACCCGCGGCTCGTACAGCCGTCCAGCGTCGACGTCCGCGTCGACCGCCGCTTCCGGGTCTTCCACAACGCCCGCTATCCGTACATCGACGTGCGCCAGCCGATGGAGGAGCTCACCGAGCTGGTCACGGTGGACGGCGACGCGCCGTTCATCCTCCACCCCGGCGAGTTCGTGCTCGGCCAGACCCTGGAGCGGGTGACGATCCCCGACGACCTCGTTGCTCGGCTCGAGGGGAAGTCGAGCCTGGGCCGGATGGGGCTGCTGATCCACAGCACCGCGGGCTTCGTCGACGCGGGGTTCGAGGGCAATCTCACCCTGGAGCTCTCGAACGTCGCGAACCTGCCGATCACGATCTATCACGCGATGCCGATCGGCCAGATCTCGTTCATGCGGATGGACCGGCCCGTGGAGCGACCGTACGGCAGCGAGGAGACCGGCAGCAAGTACCAGGGCCAGCGCGAGCCGACCCCGAGCCGGTTCCACCTCAACTTCAAGTAGGTTCGCCCCGGGGACGCCACCCCGGTACCATTCGTGCCGATGCCGAACGTAGGACCATTCGAGTTGGCGATCGTCCTGATCATCGCGCTGATCGTCTTCGGCCCCCGCAAGCTGCCGGAGCTGGGTCGCTCCATGGGCAAGGGGATCCGCGAGTTCAAGGGCTCGCTGAGCGGGGACGACGACGACGACGACGACGTCGAGTCCAAGCGGGCCGAGCTGGAGCAGCAGTCGTCCAAGGCCGACGAGGAGTCGGTCGAGGGCGAGGTCGTGGGCCACCGCCGAGGCTGACCCCGTGGCCCGCTACCGGGCTGTCAAGTACGACGACCAGCTCAGCCTCGTCGAGCACCTCGACGAGCTCCGCACGCGGCTGATCGTCTCGATCGCGGCGCTGGTCGTCGCCTCGGCCCTGTGCTTCTGGCAGAACAACCTGCTGCTCGACATCGCCAACCGGCCCTTGCCCGACGGCCTCACCCCGATCACCTTCGGCGTCACCGAGCCGTTCATGACGACCCTGACGCTGTCGATCTACGCGGGGCTGCTGATCGCGCTCCCGGTGATCCTGTACCAGCTGTACGCGTACGTGCTGCCCGCGTTCTCGCGCCGCGAGCGTCGCGCCGTGCTGCCCTTCCTGCTCGCGGTCCCGGTCCTGTTCTTGGCCGGAGTCGTGTTCGCGTACTTCGTCGTCGTCCCCGCCGCCGCCAAGTTCCTGCTCAACTTCAACGACGCGCAGTTCAACGTCCAGGTTCGAGCGCGCGACTACTACAGCTTCTTCGCGATCACCTGCATCGCCGTCGGGATCCTCTACCAGATCCCGGTCGGCGTGCTCGCGATCACCCGCCTCGGGATCGTGACGCCGCAGCAGATCGCGCGCAACCGCCGCTACGGGGTGCTGGTTATCGCGGTGGTCGCGATGCTGCTACCGGGTACCGACCCGGTGACGATGCTGATCTCGATGGCGCCGCTGCTGGTCCTGTTCGAGGTCAGCCTGCTGCTCGCCCGCCTGTTCGGGCGACCGCCGGACGAGGTGGCGGAGCCGCGCGCGGCCGAGGGCTCCGGCTGATCGGCGCCGAGCCGCGCAAGCTAGGCTGAGGCGATGCTCTTCGACCTGCAGGGGAAGCGGCGCCGCGTGGTCCAGGTCGTGTACGCGGTGCTGGCGGCGCTGTTCCTGATCAGCTTCGTCGGCTTCGGGATCGGCAGCAATGCCACCGGCGGGATCTTCGACGCGCTCGGGATCGGCGGTGGCGACTCCGGCTCGTCGAACCCGCAGTACCAGTCCCAGATCGACGCCCAGGAGGCGAAGCTCGCCACCAACGCGAAGGACGAACGGGCGCTGCAGGACCTGGCCCGGCTCCACTTCCTGGCGGGTCAGAGCGCCCTGGAGACCGACCAGTCGGGACAGCCGACGGTCACGGACGAGGCGAAGACCCAGTTCGACCAATCGGTGAAGGCCTGGGAACGGTACCTGAAGCAGCAGAAGAAGAAGCCGGACGCCAACCTCGCCGGCCTCGTCGTCCAGTCCTACGTCTACCTGAACGACGCGGAGGGAGCGGCGGCAACCCAGCAGATCGTCGCCGACGCGCGTCCGTCCCAGGGCGCGTACGCGAACCTGGCGCTGTACCTGTACGCGGGCGGCGAGTTCGGAGCGGGGGACGCCGCGGCCAAGAAGGCGGTGGCCGAGGCCGACAGCAGCCAGCGCAAGTCCCTGAAGCGCCAGCTCGACCAGATCGCGAAGCAGGCTCACAAGCAGCAGAAGGCGATCGAGAAGGCAGCCAAGAACGCGCCCCAGGGGCAGAACCCGCTGCAGAACCCGCTCAGCGGCGGGAGCGGGATCGGCGCCCCGGCTGCACCGACGACTCCGTAGCTACCATCCGCCGGCCGGGCCGTTAGCTCAATCGGTAGAGCAGGGGCCTCTTAAGCCCAAGGTTGAAGGTTCGAGTCCTTCACGGCCCAATATGCGCGGAGCGCAGTCGCTGGCGCACAGGCTTCGCCGCCGCCGCCGCCGCCGCGAGGTCGGGGACGAGCACCGCTTCTTCAACTTCCACGTGCAGAAGACCGCCGGGACGAGCCTGCGCGAGCGCGTCCAGCATCACTTCGGGACGAAAGCGGTGTACCCGGACGCCTCGGACGGGAACGCGGAGGTGGAGTCGGTGCTGTCGATCCCGCGGCTGCAGGAGCGGTTCCGGGTCCGCGGAGACGAGATCCGGTTCGTCACCGGCCATTTCCCGTTCTGCACCACCGAGTTCCTGGACGCCGAGTTCACGACGCTGACCGTGCTCCGGGACCCGGTGGAGCGGACGCTCTCCTACCTGCGCCACCAGCGCGACGAGCAGAACGGGGGTCCGCGCACGCCGCTCGAGCGGATCTACGAGGACCCGTGGGCCTTCGACACCGCGATCCACAACTACATGGTGAAGATCTTCTCGCTGACGCCCGAGGAGGCGGCCGAGGGCTGGGGGATGACGATCGTCGAGTTCACACCCGAGCGCCTGGAGCGCGCCAAGCGGGCGGTCGCGTCGATCGATGCGCTCGGGCTCCAGGAGCGGTTCGAGGAGTTCTGCGAGCGGCTCACCGACCGCTTCGGATGGGACCTGGGCCCGCCGCGGCAGGCAAACGTGACGGCGCCGGCCGCGGTGCCGGGCGCGCTGCGCGATCGGATCGCGGCGGACAACGCGATGGACGTGGAGCTGTACGAGTTCGCGAAGGGTCTGTACGAGAAGGGCTAGCTTCGCCCTCCGCAAAGGCGCTGTTCGAGCCCGAGCAGCGCCTCCCTGACGAGCGTCCCGATCGCCTCCAGGTCGTACCCGCCCTCCTGGACCACCACGGTGGGAAGCCCCAGCTCGCCGAGCATTCGGCCCGCGGCGCGGTAGCCGTCCGCGCTCACCTCGAACGGCGCCTCCGGGTCGCCGGCCCCGGCATCGACGCCGAGCGCGACGACCAGGGCGCGGGCGCCACCGTCGCCGGCCCACCCGGCGAGGTCCGCGACCGCCTCCAGCCATGGCCCGTCGCCCGTGCCGGGGGCGAGCGGGCGGTTGCGGTTGGCACCGGCGCCGGCGCCGGTGCCGAGCTCGTCCGCGAACCCGAGCATGTGCGGGAACCATCCCCGCGCGGGGTCCGCGTGCACCGACCCGGTCAGCACGCCCGGGTCCTCGTAGAAGATCGACTGGGCCCCGTTCCCGTGGTGGGCGTCGATGTCGACGATCGCCACCGGCTCGCCGAGCGAGTCGCGCAGACCGGCCGCGGCGATCGCGGAGTTGTTCAAGAAGCAGGTGCCGCCGGCCGCCCGCCGCGTGGCGTGATGACCGGGCGGGCGGCAGCACGCATACGCCGCCGCGGCTCCCCCGGCGACCAGGTCGGCAGCCGTGAGCGCAACGTCGGCGGCCGCCCGGATCGCCTCCCAGGATCGGGGGCCGAGCAGCGTCATCGTGTCGTAGACGAAGAACCCGGCGCGCGCGGTGAGCTCGAGGGGCGTCGCGAGGGGACGGTCGGAGATCAGGTCGGGGTGGGGGAAGAGGTACGGAACCACCAGCCTCCGGCCCGCGTCCTCGGTCAGGCCGCTCGCGTCCCATTGCTCCGCCGCGGTCGACAGGTGCTCGATCAGGTCGGCGTCGTGCACCCGGAGCACGTGATCGATCGGGTGCTCGTTGGGCGCGACGATCGGGGCGCCGGCGGCCACGAGCGCCTCCCGGATCAGCTCCGCCCGCTGGGGCGCCTCGTTCCCGGCCTCCTGCACCCCGAGCCACACCTCGACCGGCTCGTGCAGCCGGTGGCGGTCCGTCCACACGACCGGGGTCGAGATGCTCACGCCGGGATCTCTTGAACGATCGTCCAAACGCTGAGGGCGTCTGACCCTACTACCCCGGTGAATGGCTTGACACAGCGACAGCGGTCAGCATAGGGTCCCGAACGATCGTTCATGAAGACGGGGGAAGCGGTCGACATCGCGGAGATGCTCGGGGCCGACAGGGTCCTCGAGCCGCCGGGCGCCCTGCCCCAGCGCGCCGACCGGGTCGACCCCTCGCCCCCGGTCCGCGCCGACGAGCTCGAGCTCGTCGTCGAGCGCCTCTGCCTCGACTCGACCTCCTATCGCGAGATCCGGGAGCGGGCCGGCGGCGATCCCGCCGCGATGGCGGACCGGATCGTCGAGATCGCCACCGCGCGCGGGAAGCTCCACAACCCCGCCACCGACTCGGGCGGCGTCGTGCTCGGGACCGTCGCCGCGGTCGGCGATCGCTACGAGCGCCCGCCTCAGCTCGGGGAGCGGATCGCCTCGCTCGCCTCGCTCACCCTCACCCCGCTCCGGATCGACTCGATCACCCGGCTCGACCCCGGCTCCTCCCAGGTCGAGGCGGAGGGAGCCGCCTACCTGTTCGGGAGCGTCGCCTGGGGTGCCGTCCCGGACGACCTTCCGGTGGACGTGGTGCTGGAGCTGTACGACGTGTGCTCGGCCGGCTCCCAGGTCCGGGAGCTGGCGCCCGCGAGCGGCACCGTATGCGTGCTCGGCGCCGGCCACGCCGGAAAGGTGGCGATGGCCGCCGCCCGGGACGCGATGGACGGCGGCACGGTGGTCGCGGTCGACCTCGACGCGGACGCGGTGGAGCGCGCCGCGGCGGTGGAGCTTTGCGATCTCGCCGTCACCGCCGACCTGCGCGACCCGATCGCGGCGGCCGCGGCGGTGCGTGCCGCCGGCGCCCCGCCCGCCGACCTGACCGTCGTCGTCGTCAACTCGACCGGATGCGAGCCGACCGCGATCCTGCTCACCTCCGACGGCGGCACCGTGCTGTTCTTCTCGATGGCGACGAGCTTCTCGGGCGCGGCGCTCGCCGCCGACGGGATCGGGCGGGAGGTCCGGATGGTGGTCGGCAGCGGGTACGCGCCCGATCACGGCGCGTACGCGCTGGAGCTGGCGCGGCGATCCGAGCCGCTCCGGGCCGCACTCGGGATCGCAGGCTGGGGCGCGGGATGACGAGCGCGTGCACTCACGACGTCCAGATCCGATGGCAGGACATCGACGGGCTCGGCCACGTCAACCACGTCGTCGTGCTCACCTACCTCGAGGAGGGCCGCGACGCCTTCCTGGCCCGGAGCGGGATCGGCCCCGACCAGTACGTGGTCGGGCGCTGCGCGGTGAGCTACCTGGGTGAGATCGACCCGGCCTTCAAGGCGGTCACGGTGGAATGCGCGGTCCGTGGGCTCGGCACCTCCAGCGTCGGGACGCGGGAGCGGATCCTCGACGACGCGGGGAACGTGATCGTGGAGGCGGAGTTCGATCTCGTCCTGTGGGACCGCGACAGCCGCGGCTCCCGCCCGATCACCGACGAGGAGCGTGCGTCGCTCACCCCGACCGAGGGGGTCGCTCACTGATGGCTTGGAACAGCGACCCCGCCGTGCTCACCTGCGCGATCACAGGCGCGGACGTCTTTCGCGAGAACAACCCGAACATCCCGTACACGACGGAGGAGATCGCAGAGTCGAGCATCGGCGCCGGGGAGGCGGGGGCGACGCTCGTCCACCTGCACGTGCGCGAGGACGACGGGACGCCGAGCGGCCGCCCGGAGCTGTTCGTGGACGTGATCGACCGGATCCGCGCCGGCAGCGACCTGCTCACGATGGTCTCCACCGGCGGCGCCAACGACATGACGATCGAGCAGCGGACGACGGGGCTGGAGGCGAAGCCGGACATCTCCGGCGTCGAGTCGGGCTCGATGAACTTCGGCGACGAGACCTTCATCACGCCGCCGCCCGCCGGCCGCGGGATCATCGCTCGCGCGCTCGATCAGGGGATCGCGCTCGAGGTGGAGGCCTTCGACGTCGGTCACGTGGTCAGCGCGGTGCAGTGGCTGGACGAGGGGATCCTCCCCGCGCCGCTGCGGGTCAACCTCGTGTTCGGCGTGCCCGGCGGGATCGACGCCTCGCCCGAGGCGCTGGTGGCGATGCTGCGGCCGCTGCCACCGGACGCGTTCTGGACCGTGACGTGCATCGGCCGCCACCACTTCAGGATGCTGGCGCTCGCGATCCTGAACGGGGCGCCGGGGATCCGGACGGGGCTCGAGGACGTCGCCTACATCGCTAAGGGCGTGCACGCCCCGTCCAACGGGGCGCTGTGCGAGATGGCCGTCGACCTGACCCGGAAGCTGGGCCGCGAGGTCGCGACCCAGGAGCAGACGCCGGAGCTCTTGAGCCTTGGTTGAGTCCTCTCAGACCGCCGGAGCGCGGACGCGAAGCGGAGCAGGTCCGGCGATTGGTTCGGCCAGGGAGGCAATCGACCGGGCGGCGCTGGAGCTGTTCGCGCAGCGTGGCTACCACGCCACCTCGATGCGGGCTATCGCCTCTGCGGCTGAGGTCCGCCCCGCTGCGATCTACCACTGGTACCCGAGCAAGGAGCAGATCCTGGTCACATTCCAGGACGAGTTCATGGAGCGGCTCACCGAGCAGGTGCTCGCCGCCGTCGCCCTGCACGACCGCCCGGCTCTGAAGCTGGCCGCGGCCGTCCGCGAGCACGTCGTATTCCACGGCCTTCACCCGCGCGCGGCGTTCGTCACCGACAGCGAGATCCGGGCGCTGACCGGGAAGCGCCGCCGGGCGCTGATCACGAAGCGCGACGACTACCAGGCGATGTTCAACGAGTGGATCCGGGACGGGATCCGGGACGGGACGCTGCGCTCCTCGGACGCGCACGTTGCCACCTACGCGATCCTGCTCCAGTGCACCGGCGTGGCGCTGTGGTTCGACCCCGCCGGCCCGCTGAAGCTGGAGGAGGTGGCCGAGATCCACGTGGAGCTAGTGCTCGGCTCCCTGCAGGCCTCGGCCGAGCTGATCACCGAGGCGATCGAGGCCGTCTCGCGTCATCCCGCCGAGCGGGAGGCGGTGTAGATGGCCCGGGTCAAGCCACCCGCGCTGCCGCCGAACGCCCGAATCGCGGTGGTGTCGCCGTCCGGCCCCACCCAGACCAGGTCCGAGATCGAGCAGGCGACGGCCTACTTCGCGGGCCGCGGCCACGAGCTCGTGTTCGGGCCCAACTGCCGCAACGTGCACGGCTACCTGGCCGGCACCGACGAGGAGCGCGCCGACGACCTGCAGTGGGCCCTGTCCGAGGACGGGATCGACATGGTGCTCGCGATGACCGGTGGGTACGGAGCGGCGCGGCTGCACGACCTGGTCGAGTGGGACCGGCTCGGCGCCCCACGGATCGTGTGCGGATACAGCGACATCACCGCGATTCACCTGGCGCTCGCAAAGCACGCCGGCTGGGTGTCCTTCTACGGGCCGAACCTGCTCCGGTTCACCCGTCGCAAGGACGAGTACCCGCTCACGGAGCCGACCGAGAAGTGGTTCCACCGAGCTTTCCAGCCGGAGCCGCTCGGGAGGGTGTTCGAGGATCCCGAGAACCCGTACGTGCTGACGGTCGGGGCCGGGTCGGCCGAGGCGCCGCTGGTCGGCGGCTGCCTGACGCTTCTGTGCTCGAGCATCGGCACCCCGTACGAGCTCGACACCGACGGATGCGTGGTGATGGTCGAGGACCTGAACACCGAGCCGTACCTGGTCGACACCGCGATCAATCACCTGGTCCGCGCCGGCAAGCTCCAGAACGCCGCCGGGTTCGTGTTCGGGACCGACGTCAACTTGAAGAACCTGACCGTGCCGGAGGAACCCGAGTCGACCCTCTCGGTCGAGCAGATGCTCGACGAGCTGATCGGCCCGCTGGGGATCCCGGCGATCGCAAACGTGCCGGTCGGGCACGGCAAGCACATGGCGACGATGCCGCTGGGCGCCACCGTCCGACTCGACGGCGACGCGAAGACGCTCGAGGTGATCGAGCCGGCGGTCGAGCCCAACCCAGACAAGTGAGGGAGGATCAGCAGTGACGGGATCGATGAAGAGGAGATTGGGAGCGGTTGGAGCGGCGCTGCTCGCCGCGGCCGCCGTGGTCGTTGCGGTGGCGATGCCGGCCGGGGCGCAGGACTCCGGAAAGAGCAACGAGGTTCTCCGGATCGGGTGGGCGCAGGATCCGCAGACGCTGAACCCGTTCGTCGGCCTGAACGAGGAGAACTACAACGTGTGGTCGTTGAACTACGACCTGCTCGTCAACTTCTCGCCGAAGGACCTGTCGCCTTCGCCCGGGATCGCCGAGAGCTGGGAGGTGTCGGACGACAAGAAGACCGTCACCTTCAAGCTCGATCCGGACAAGGTGTGGTCCGACGGCAAGCCCGTCACCTCGAAGGACGTGAAGTACTCGCTCGAGGTGCTCGGCAGCAAGGGCGACCTGTTCTCGGGCTACACCGACAACATCGAGAAGATCTCGACCCCGAACGACGAGACGGTCGTGATCAAGACGAAGGAGCCGGATGCGCGGCTCGTCGGCGGCCTGTTCGTCTACATCATCCCGGAGCACATCTGGGGCAAGCAGAAGGTCTCGGACCTGACCGGCTCCTACCAGCCCGACCTGCCGCTGGTCGGGTCGGGGCCGTACATCGTCACCGAGTTCACCCGCGGCCGGATCATCCGGATGGAGCGCAACCCGGAGTGGAAGGGCCCGCAGCCCGCCTTCGACGAGGTCCAGTACATCAAGTACGGGAACCAGGACGCGGTGGAGCGGGCGCTGCGGCTCGGCGAGATCGACATGATCCTCGAGGTCGAGGCGGCCAGCTATCAGCGGCTCACGGACGCCGACAACATCGAGGCGATCACTGCGCCGTCTCCGGCGTACACGCAGCTCGCGTTCAACCTGTGCTCGAAGCAGGACTGCCCGGACGCCGAGCTCAACCCGGCGGTTCAGGACAAAGCCGTCCGCCAGGCCGTCGGATACGCGGTCGACCGGAACCGGATCAACGAGATCGCCGCCCACGGGACGTCGTTCGTGGGCCACGGCGTGCTGCCGTCTTTCTACAAGTCGTTCTACGAGGAGCCGGAACAGGACTATCCGTTCGAGCCCGACACCGCCCGGAAGATCCTCGACGACGCGGGCTGGAAGCAGAACGGAGACGGTCCGCGGACGAAGGGCGGCGAGCAGCTCTCGTTCGATCTGTTCGCGCGATCGGAGTCCCCGTACACCCAGCAGGCGGCGAAGCTGATCGCCGAGGAGGCCGCCGACGTCGGGATCGAGTTCAACGTCCAGGTGGTCAGCGACGACAAGCTCACCGAGGCAACCACCCGGACCGTGAACGGGAAGCCGGCGCCGCAGTTCGACACGTTCATCTGGGGCTGGGGCGGGGATCCGTACGACCCCAGCTTCATCCTGAGCGTGCTCACCGGCGGCGAGCTCGGAGGCCTGTCGGATAGCTTCTGGGCGAACGACGAGTACGACGCCCTGTACAAGAAGCAGGCCGGCCTGTTCGACGTCGGGCAGCGCAAGGACGCGATTCAGCAGATGGTCGCGATCGCCCAGGAGGACCTGCCCTACCTGGTGATCACCTACGACCCGGAGCTGCAGGCCTACCGCACGGACCGGATCAAGGGAATCGAGCGAGTATGCCCGGAGGGCGAGGACGGAGACCTGATCTGCGCCCAGACCTCATACGAGCCGCTGCTCTCGATCGAGCCCGCCAACGGCGGCTCCGGCGATGGGGGCAGCTCCGGAGTCGTCGTGATCATCATCGCCGCGGCGATCGTGCTGGGCGTGGGAGCGTTCTTCGTGGTTCGCTCCAGGCGCCGCCGCGGCCGGGAGCCGGTCGAGCTGGAGGAGTAGTCCGGCGATGAGACGACCACGGAGACGGGTTCGATGAGCGGACGTTGGCTCGCCGGGAGGGCGGTCGGGTCGCTGGTCACGCTCGTCTTCGTGGTCGTTTTCAACTTCTTCCTGTTCCGGGTGATGGGCGACCCGACCTCGCAGCTCGTCCGCGTCCCGCACTTCTCGGAGGCGCGGCTCGCGGCGCTCCGGGACCAGTACGGAGTCGACAAGCCGCTCCCCGAGCAGTTCGTCGTGTACGCGGGTGACACCGTCCAGTTCGACCTCGGGATCAGCTACCGCTCCCGGGAGGCGGTCTCGACCGAGATCTGGAAGGCGCTTCCGTGGACGCTGCTCCTGGTCGGGACCGGCACCGTGCTCGCGACCGTGATCGGGACGTGGCTCGGGGTGGTCGCCGCGACCCGCCGCGGCCGCCCCACCGACAGCCGATTACTCGAGTTCAGCCTGTTCACATATGCGGCCCCCGAGTACTGGATCGGGATCATCCTGATCCTGGTGTTCGCGGTGTGGCTGCCGATCCTGCCGGCGGGGCAGCAGATCACGCCGGGCGCCGAGTTCTCGAGCTTCATCTCGAAGGTGCTCGACGTCGCCGAGCACCTGATCCTGCCCGCGACGGCGCTGACGCTGGTGCTGCTGGGCCAGTACTTCCTGATCATGCGCTCGTCGATGGTCGACGTGCTCACCGAGGACTTCATCACGGTGAAGCGGGCCACCGGGCTGCCGTGGGATCGGGTCGTCCGCCGCCACGCGGTGCCCAACGCGATCCTCCCGCTCGTCACGCTGTCGGCGATCCAGTTCGGGCTCGTGGTCGGCGGCGCGATCACGATCGAGACGATCTTCTCCTGGCCCGGCCTGGGAGAGCTCACCTTCAACGCGATCAACGACAAGGACTACCCCGTGTTGCAGGGGGTCTTCCTGGTGTTCAGCGCGGGCGTGATCCTCGCCAACCTGCTCGCGGACTGCCTCTATTTCTACCTCGACCCGCGGGTGCAGGCGCGGTGACCGAGCGCAGCGCGCGACGGCTCGTTCTCGGCACGTGGCGCGGCCGGTTCGGTCTTGGGGTGATCGGGCTGTTCGTGTTCCTGGCGATCTTCGGCAGCGCGCTCGCCCCCGACGACCCGAACGCCTCCAGCCTCGCCGTGCTCGCCCCGCCCAGCTTCGCCCATCCGCTCGGGACCACCGAGAGCGGCGCCGACGTGTTCTCGCAGGTCCTGGTCGGGGCGCGGGTCTCGATCGTGGTCGGGTTCGCTGCGGCGGCGATCTCGGCGGTGATCGGCTCGGCGGTGGGGCTGGCCGCGGGCTACTTCGGGGGCTGGACCGACCGGATCCTCGACCCGGTCGAGAACTGGTTCCTGGTGATCCCGACGCTGCCGCTGATGATCGTGCTGGCCCGCCTGCTGAGCCCGTCGCTCGGGGTGCTGATCGTCGTGATCGGGATCACCTCATGGGCGGGCACGGGCCGGATCGTCCGGTCCCAGGTGCTCACCCTGCGTGAGCGACCCTTCGTGGAGCGCGCTCGCGCGCTCGGGGCGAGCGACACGTACATCCTCCGCACCCACATCCTCCCCAACACGCTGCCGCTGATCTTCGCCAACACCGTTCTGATCGTCGCGATCGCGATCCTGTCTGAGGCGGCGCTCGCCTTCCTCGGGCTCGGGGATCCGACTCGGATCTCGTGGGGGTCGATGCTCGAGAACGCGTTCCAGGCCGGCGCGCCGAGCGCCGAGGCGTGGTGGTACGTGATCCCCCCGGGGTTGTGCATCACCCTGCTCGTGCTCGCGATCGCGATGCTCGGCTACCTGTTCGAGGAGTACGTCAACCCGCGGCTGATGGAGCGCGCGGCGTGAGCTCCCTGCTCGAGGTCGATGGGCTCCGGGTCGAGCACGACGGCAATCCGATCGTCGACGGCGTCGATCTGAGGCTCGACCGCGGCGAGGCGCTGGCCCTGGCCGGCGAGTCGGGATGCGGGAAGACCACAACGGCGCTGGCGCTGATGAAGCTGCTTCCGGAGACGCTGAAGCAGTCGGGGAAGATCACGCTCACTCCGCCGGAGGTCGAGGAGCCGATCAACATCGGTCGGCGCACGGAGGCGGGGATGCAGCTCGTCCGGTGGCGGCACATCTCGCTGATCTTCCAGGGGGCGATGAACTCGCTCGACCCGGTGCAGAGGGTCGACGCGCAGATCGCCGAGGCGATTCGGCTGCACGAGAGGGATGCCGCCGACAGGCAGGTGAAGGAGCGGATCGCGGAGCTGCTCGAGACCGTCGGCCTGCAGGAGGGGCTGGCGCGGCGCTACGCCCACCAGCTCTCCGGCGGGCAGAGACAGCGGATCATGATCGCCCTGGCGCTCGCCTGCCGGCCGTCGGCGGTGATCGCGGACGAGCCGACCACGGCGCTCGACGTCGTGATCCAGGCGCAGGTCCTGCAGCTGCTGGAGCATCTCCGCGAGCAGCTCGGGCTGGCGCTGATCCTGATCTCCCACGACCTCGGCGTGCTCGCGGAGACCTGCGACCGGATCGCCGTCATGTACGCCGGCCGGATCGTCGAGACCGGCCCGGTCGCCTCGGTGTTCTCCGCCCCCCAGCATCCCTACACGAAGCGGCTGCTCGACACGCTCCCGGTGATCGGGGGGCGACGGGGGCTCGCCGAGCCGATCCCCGGCGGCCCCCCCGATCCCGACGACATGCCCGAGGGGTGCCGGTTCCGGCCCCGGTGCCCGTACGCGGCCGACGAGTGCCTCCACGACCCGCCCCTGCGCGAGGTCGCCGCAGCGCACCAGGCCGCCTGCCACTTCGCCCCCTGGAAGGAGTGGCCGGAGGTGGAGCCGCCGAAGCCGGCGGCAGCCGGAGCGACCGGATGAGCGGGAGCGGGGTCTTGATGCGGGTAGAGGGCGTGTCCGTCCGCTTCAAGACGCGGGCGGGTGAGGCGCGCGCGGTCGACGGCGTCTCGCTGGAGTGGCGGCAGGGGGAGATCCTCGGCGTGGTCGGCGAGTCCGGCTCCGGCAAGTCGACGCTTGCCCGGGCGATGCTGGGGCTGGTCGATCTCGCCGGGGGCGAGGTGTCGCTGCAGGGCGGCCGCTCGAACGGGAAGGCCGGCCTGGCCGAGCTTCGCCGCCGCGTCCAGATGATCTTCCAGGATCCCTACCAGACGCTGAACCCGCGCCAGCGGGTCTCCGCGATCGTGTCCGAGCCGCTCCGGGTGCAGGGGGTTCCCGGCGGAGACCACGACGCCCGGGTGCGGCGGGCGATGGACGACGTCGGCCTGGACGCCGACCGCTTCCTGGGTCGCTACCCGCACCAGCTCTCGGGCGGCCAGCGGCAGCGGGTCGCGATCGCAGCGGCGCTCGTGCTGGAGCCCGATGGCCTGATCTGCGACGAGCCCGTCTCGATGCTGGACGCCTCGGTTCGCGCCCAGATCCTCGCCGTGCTCACCGAGCTGCAGCGGCGTCGCGGGCTGGCGCTGATGTTCATCACCCACGACCTCAGCCTGGCCTGGTCCCTGTGCGACCGGATCGCGGTGATGTACCTGGGGCGGGTGGTCGAGCAGGGCTCCGCAGCGGACGTGATCGAGCGACCCAAGCACCCCTACACCGAGGCGCTCGTGACCGCGGTGCCGGTGCCCGAGCCAGGCGGCGGCGGCCGCCGTGAGCTGCTCAAGGGGGAGCTTCCCGACGCGACCGCGATCCCGTCGGGGTGCAGGTTCCACCCTCGGTGCCCGAAGCGATTCGAGCCCTGCGACGGGGTCGACCCGGCGCTGATCCCGGTGGGGGGACGCGATCAGCTCGTCGCCTGCCTGCTGCACGACCCGGTGCAGGGGCGGAAGGAGGTCGAGGCTGCCGGCGGGTGAGCAGCGCTGGCGCGAGATCGCGGGGCCGGTGGGCACGCTTCAGCCGGGCCCCCGGAACGCGATCACCGATGTCTCCGGTGTCCGTGTCGGCCACTCGCAGGCGGCCAGCGGCGAACCGACCGGCGTGACCGTGGTGGCGCCGCCCGACGGCGCCCTCCCGGCGCTCGCCGGCTCCGCCGTCACCAACGGGACGGGCGAGCTCACCGGAAAGATCGAGATCGACGAGCGGGGGACGATGGAGACGCCCGTGTACCTGTGCGGGTCGCACGCGGTCGGGGCGGTCCACCGGGCCGCCGTGCTCGCATCGGGTCGAGGCCCCGATCAAGTCGTGCTCCCGGTGGTCGGGGAGTGCAACGACGGGGACATGGCCGACTCCCGGACGGTGACCGGGGACGACGTCGACCGGGCGCTCGCGGCGCTCGGCGACGAGGTCGATGAGGGCACGGTCGGCGCGGGCACCGGGATGAGCTTGTTCGACTATCCCGGCGGGATCGGGACCGCCTCGCGGCGGGTCGGGGAGCACACGGTCGGGGTGCTGCTCCTGTGCAACTTCGGGTACGGCGCCCGCGAGTACCTCGACGTGCTCGGCCGCACCCTCTCCGCGCCGGCCGATCCGCGCTCGCCGCGAGGCTCCTGCATCGCGGTGTGCGCCACCGACGCGCCGCTCGGCTCCCATCACCTCCGCCGGCTTGCGCTGCGGCCGCTGCTCGGCCTCGCCCGGGCGGGGTCGTACGCCTCCGACGGCTCCGGCGAGATCGGGCTGGCGTTCTCGACCTCCCGCGAGACGGAGATCTCCGGGGAGCGGCTCGATCCGTTCTTCGCGGCGGCGTTCGAGTCCGCCCACGAGGCCGTCTACAACTGCCTCGTCGCGGCGCGCCCGGCGCAGCGCCGCGACGGGACGATCCAGGAGGCGTTCCCAGTCGAGCAGGTGCGGCGGATCGCCGCCGCCCGCGATGGCGACTGAGCGGCTCGACCGCGAGGTGGTCGAGCTCACCCGCGACCTGATCCGGCTCGACACCTCGAACCCGCCCGGCAGGGAGACGCCCGCCGCGGAGATGCTCGCGGAGTACCTGCGCGGCGCCGGGGTGGAGTGCGAGCTCGTCGGCCCCGACCCCGACCGGCTGAACGTCGTCGGCAGGGTGATCGGAACGGGGTCGAGCCCCTCGATCATGTTGATGGGGCACATCGACGTCGTCCCGGCGCCGGTCGCCGACTGGACCGTTCCCCCGTTCGACGCCGTGGTCCGCGACGGGCAGCTGGTCGGACGCGGCGCGGTCGACATGAAGGGCGAGGTCGCGGCGCGCGCCGCCGCGGTCGCGGAGCTCGCGCGCCGCGGCGAGCCCCCCGCGGGCGACGTCGTGTTCGTCGCGGAGTCCGACGAGGAGGCGAACGTCTCCGACGTCGGGATGTCGTGGCTGGTCCGCGAGCGACCGGACGTGCGCTGCGACTTCGCGATCAACGAGGGCGGCGGGTCGCTGCTCGAGCTCGCCGACGGCCGCCGCGTCGTCACCGTCTCGGTCGGGGAGAAGCAGGTCAGCTCGCTGCGCCTCCGCGTGCACGGAAGCGCGGCGCACGCCTCCGTCCCGGCGTTCGGAGACAACCCGGTCCGGCACGCCGCCGCCGCGAGCGAGCTGCTGCTGGGCTACGAGCCCCTCGCATCCACCGTCCCGGCGATCGCGCGCGCCCTGGAGCGGCTCGGGGCGCCTCCCGCGCCGGACGAGGCGGTCGAGTGGGCGGCCGCGCAGCACCCGCTGCTCGCCGACATGCTCCCCGCGATGACGCGGATGACCGTCACCCCGACGGGGCTGCACACGTTCGAGCCCGCGAACGTGATCCCCCCGTACGCCGACGTCACCTGCGACTGCCGCGCGCTCCCGGGACAGACGGAGGCCGACGTCCACCGCCACGTCGCCGTCGCGCTCGGCGACCGGTTCGAGTACGAGCTCGAGCTGCTCGAGCCGCTCCAGGGCGGCACCGAGTCCCGGATCGACACGCCGCTGTACGGGGTGATCGAACGGTACGTCGCCGACCGCCTTCCCGGCGCCGAGCTGCTTCCGCTCGTCACCCCGGGCTTCACCGACTCGCACTGGGTGCGGAAGGCGGGCGGCACCGTCGCGTACGGGTTCGCCCCGGTGTTCTCCACCGATCCGAGCGCATACGCGCGCGCCGCGCACGCCGCCGACGAGTCGCTCGACCTCGCGGACCTGGTCGAGATGGCGCGCTTCCACCTGCACGCGATCAGCGCCGCCCCCGGTTGAGGATGGAGCTCGGGGTCCACCTTCCCCTGATCGACTTCGAGGGGGAGGGGCTGTCGCGGCGGCGCCTGGACGCGACCGTGGACGCGGCCCGCGAGCTCGGGCTCGCGGCGGTCAGCGCCAACGACCACCACGTGTTCTCGACGCCGTGGCTGGACGGGCCGACCGCGCTCGCGGCGGCGGTGGCGCGATCCGGCGGGATGGAGCTGGCGACCACGATCGCGAACGTGGTCGTGCGCGGCCCGGTGGCGACGGCGCGGGCGCTGGCGGCGATCGACGTGCTCTCGGACGGGCGCGCGGTGGCCGGGGTGGGACCGGGCTCCTCGCCGCGCGACTACGAGGCCGTCGGGATCCCGTTCGACCAGCGCTGGCCCCGGTTCGAGGAGGCATCTGCGGCGCTGCGGGCGCTGATCCGCGGCGGCGACCGGCCGTCGGCGCTGCGCTATTACGCGATGCCGAGCTCGCCGCTGGAGCCACCTCCCGTTGATCCCGGCGGGATCCCGCTGTGGCTGGCGAGCTGGGGCTCGGTCGCGGGGCTGCGACGCGTCGCGCGGCTCGGGGACGGGTGGCTCGCTTCCGCCTACAACACGACGCCGGAGGAGCTCGCGGCGGGGCGGGAGCGGCTGCGCACCGAGCTGGAGTCGCGAGGACGCGAAGGGGAGCGCCTCCCGAACGCGCTCGCGACGATGTGGACGTGGGTCACGGACGATTGCGCCGACGCGGCGCGGGCGCTCGAGCGGGTCGTCGGCCCGATGCTGCGCCGCGACCCCGACACGCTCCGCGGCAGGCTCTGCATCGGGTCGCCCTCCGAGTGCGCGGAGCTGCTGGCGCGCTACGCGGCGAGCGGCTGCGAGCGGGTGTACGTGTGGCCGCTGCGCGACGAGCCCGCCCAGCTCGAGCGGCTCGTCGGCGAGGTCATGCCCGCGGTCGGTTGACCGCCGCGATCAGGATCCCGACGGCGGCGAGGATCGCGACGACGAGCAGCGGGACCGGGGCGCGAGCCGGCGATCCCATCACGGCGCCGGAGGCGCCGGCGGACATCACCGACGAGCGCGAGCCGGTCGACAGCAGCGATCCGATCGACCCGGTCGAGCCGACCGAGAACGCCGAGCCCGCCGACCCGATCGAGCCCACCGAGAGCACGGAGCCGACCGACCCGATCGAGCCGAAGGAGCGCTTCGATCCGATGCTCAGCATCGAGCTCTCCGACCACAGCGACCACTTCGACCCGTCCATGGCCCGATGATACGGTCTCCGCGATGGACCCGATCGTGACCGCCGTCACCGGCTACGAGCTCGGTAAGTTCGTCCACATTCTGGCGGTGATCATCGCGGCCGGGAGTCCCTTCGCGTATCCGCTGTTCACCGGGATTGCCGAGAGCACGAACCCGCGCGCGGTGCCGACCGTGCTCCGGGCAGCGCGGCGCAGCGATTTCGTGATCGTCACTCCCGCGCTGGTGGTCCTGCTGCTCGCCGGCCTGTACCTGGTCGGCGACGCGAGCATCTCGCTCGGCGAGTCGTGGGTGAGCGTCGGTCTGCTCGCGATCATCCTGTTGTTCGCAGTCGTTCACGGCCTGATCGAGCCGGCGGTAAAGGAGGCGATCGGCGTCGCCGAGCGCGACCTCGCGCAGGGCGATCAGCTCTCCGACGAGTATCGGGCGCTGTCGCGGCGGATCAACAACGCCGGGATCGTCGCGGGGGTGATCGTGATCGTCGCCGTCTTCTTCATGGTCGTGAAGCCGTGAGCCGCGCCCGCGGCAGAGGCTAGCCGCGCTCGCGCGTCTCGCCGGAGACGTGGTAGCTCAGGTACCAGAGCAGGTGCCTGGCGGCGTCGAGTCCGCGCGTTGCGGGGGCGAGCAGCAGCTTCACGAGCGGCACGATCCTATCCCGGGCCGCCGACCGATTGCGGCGCCCGCCACTCCGCTACCTACACTTTTCCCGCATGGTGGTCGGAATCATCGGGCTTGGGTACGTGGGGCTGCCGCTCGCGGTCGCGTTCGCCGAGGCCGGGCACGAGGTCGTCGGCCTCGACGCGGACGCGCGGGTCGTCGACCGGATCGGTCGCGGCGAGAGCACGGTCGAGGACGTCTCCGCGGAGCGGCTCGCCGCGGTCGGCGACAGGATCCGCCCGACGGCCGATCGGCGCGAGCTGAGCGCCTGCGACGCGGTCGTGATCTGCGTCCCGACGCCGCTCGCGAACCACCGCGAGCCGGACCTCACCTACATGCTCGACGCCGCGACCTCGCTCTCCGCGGTGCTCGAGAAGGGCCAGCTCGTGGTCCTCGAGTCGACCACGTATCCGGGCACGACCCGGGAGCGGCTGCAGCCGCTCCTCGAGGAGTCGGGCCTGTCGGCGGGCACCGACTTCCATCTCGCCTACTCGCCGGAGCGGATCGATCCCGGCCGCACAGACCACACGATCCGGACCACCCCGAAGGTGGTAGGCGGCGTCACCGAGGCGTGTCGCGATCGCGCCGTCGAGCTGTACGCGGAGATCTGCGACGAGGTCGTCCCGGTTTCCACGCCGGAGGCGGCCGAGCTCGCAAAGCTGCTCGAGAACATCTTCCGCTCGGTCAACATCGCGCTCGTCAACGAGCTCGCGATGCTGTGCGACCGGATGCAGATCGACGTGTGGGAGGTGATCGACGCAGCCGCGACGAAGCCGTTCGGGTTCATGCGGTTCGAGCCGGGCCCCGGGATGGGCGGGCACTGCCTCCCGGTCGACCCCTTCTACCTCGCGTTCAAGGCGCGCGAGCACGACTTCTACACCGAGTTCATCGAGCTCGCCGGGAAGGTGAACCAGAACCAGCCGCAGTTCTGCGTGCGGAAGATCGAGCGCACCCTGAACGACGTCGAGCGGCCGGTGAAGGGCTCCCGGATCCTGCTGCTCGGGGTCGCGTACAAGGCCGGCGTCGGCGACATGCGGGAGTCGCCGGCGCTGAAGATCATCCGCAGCCTCGCCGAGCTCGGCGCGGAGATCTCCTACCACGACCCGCACGTGCCCGAGCTCCCCGAGCTCGGGAAGCGCTCCGCCGACCTCGACGAGGAGCTGCGCCGGGCCGACCTCGTGTGCGTGGTCACCGCGCATCCCGAGGTCGACTACCGCCGCGTCGTCGACGAGGCGGAGCTCGTGCTCGACTTCCGCGGCGTCACCCGCGGGATTGAAGCGGCGAACCTGGTCCGGCTGTAGCTCGGCGTGAGGATGCGCGGACTCCGTCGTCGCCGTCGCACCTGGGGCGGCACCGAGCGTGCCACGGTCGGCCTCGCCGCCGTCGCGGTTGCGACCGTCGGCTCCGTGGTGGCGGGGGAGGTGGTCCGCCTCGCACGCAGCAGGGCCCGCGTCGCCGACGACCCCGAGGGCGTGCTCGACACCGCCGAGCACGCGATCGAGGCCGCCGGTTGGGCAGGGCGGGACGCGATCGCGGTCGCGCTCGAGGGCTACGAGACCGCCTCGCGGCGCGAGACCGTCCTCTTCAACCTGCTGTCGGGGTTCGTGCTCTCGTTCGCGCTGATGCGTCTGTCGACCCACGGGATCAGGCGCGGGTGGTGGCCGACCGGCGACGTCCACCTCGGCGGTCGCCACATCCACCACTTCGTCCCGGGGATCCTGCTCGCGTTCGGGTCCGGGACCGCCGCGCTGATCACCGACAGCGACCGGATCGAGACCGCCCTGGCCGTGCCGTTCGGCGCGGGGCTCGGGCTCACCTTCGACGAGGCGGCGCTGCTGCTCGACCTGCGCGACGTGTACTGGAGTCGCGAGGGGCTGCTCAGCGTCCAGCTCAGCTTGGGGCTCGCCGCGCTGCTCGGGGGCACGATCCTCGCGCTTCGGATGCTGCGCCGAGGCGAGCGCCGCGCCGCTGAGCTCGGGCTCGTCCCGGCGATCGAGGTCGAGCAGTACGCGTGGAGCGGCTAGCGCCTCACCGCGTAGCGGCCGTAGAGCTCCCCGTCCTGCTCGAGCATCCACACGACGTCCAGGTCCACCGGGCCTCCGCCTGCGCCCTCGACCTGGGTCGGTCCGGGATCGAGCGCGAGCTTCGGCGCGCGGGTCACGAACAGCTCGTCGACGAGCCCCGCGGCGAGCAGCTCGCCGTGCAGGTGCGGCCCGCCCTCGCACAGGAGCGCGCGGACGCCGCGCTCGTCCCGCATCGTCCGCAGCGCGCGGCGCACGTCGACGCCGCCCTCGTGCCGGTCCACCCTGAGGCTGGTGCTGGTCTTCGGGACTGGGTCGGTGCTGGAGGTGGCGATCAGGATGCGGCCGTACCCCGCCGTGAACAGGCCGGCGTCCCACGGCAGGTCGAGCCGCTCGGTGACGATCACCGCGAGCGGGTCGGGCGCGAGCCCGTTGGCGCGCTCGCGGCGCCCGCGGGCGGCAGGGTCGGGGACGATCCGTCCGTATCGCTCCGCCCGCATCGTCCCTGCGCCGATCATCACCGCGTCGACCTCCTCGCGGAGCCGGTGCAGGATCGCCATGTCGGTGCGCGAGCCGATCGGGCCGGATCGCCCCGCGATCGTCGCGCGCCCGTCCACCGTGAGCGCGAAGTTCGTCACCACCCACGGTCGGTCGGCGTGGGCGCGGTCGACCAGCCGCATCCCGCCGTACTGCTCGGCGACGCTGGTCGCGCCCGGCTCGGGGAGCAGGCGGCGCATCAGCCTGCGCTCACGGTGCCCGCTCGATCGTCGCGATGTGGTCGACGTTGGCGCGGTCGTCGTCCGCTTCGCTCGGCGCACCGTCGAACCACGCGTCGAGGATCTCCTCGAGCTCGGCCTCGGAGGTGGCGCGGAGGCTGAGCGCGAGCACGTTCGCGTCGTTCCACGTCCGCGCGCCGTCCGCGGTCACGGCGTCGCCGCACAGCGCGGCGCGGATCCCCTCGACCTTGTTCGCCGCGATCGACGCGCCCGTCCCGGTCCAGCAGCACACGATCGCCTGGTCGGCGCGGCCCTCGGCGACGTCGCGGGCCGCCGCCTCGCTCGCCCACGCCCAGTCGTCGCGCTCTTCCGCGGACAGGGCCCCGTGCCCGATCGGCTCGTGGCCGCGGCGGCGGAGCTGCTCGACGAGCACCTCCGCGACCCCGGCGCGCTCGTCGGCTGCAACGGCGATTCGCATCGACACAATCTAGGCGCCCGGGTCGAGCCCGGCCGCCTCGAGCGCCGCTCCGCGCTCGGTGAAGAACTCGACGCGCAGCGCCCTGCCGTCGCGGATCGTCCACAGCATGTGGGCGGCCTGCTCAGCGACGATCCCCGTCTCCTTCCCGCGCGCGCTGAGGCGAAACGAGACGACCACGCGATCGCCGGCCCCGACCGGATCCGAGTCCGGCAGGATCCGGATCTCCTCCATCGCGTCCTCGAACGACTCGAAGTAGCGTCGCAGGCCCGCCTCGCCGCGGTAGGTGTCGGGCTCGAGCGCGACCGCGGAATTCGTGACCAGCTCGAAATCGGCGTCGATCAGCGGGACCAGCGCCTCCCACCCCTCGGTGTTGATCGCCTCGATCCCGCGCTTGACGAGGTCCACGCTCTCGGACACGCGCGAAGCGTCCCACTCGAACCGCCGCCCAGTCAGCTCGCGGAGCCGCTCGGTGTCGGGCGCGAACCGCTCAGCGAGCCGCGCCCGGAGATTCGCGGGCAGCTCCGGGCGCGCAGGGGCGCCCCCGGGGTCGTGAACGACCTTCTCGATCACCCATCGCACCGGCTCGGGCATCCGGTCGAAGTTGCGGTCGAGCGCGCGCAGGCCGGGCAGCCGCACGGCGCGGTCCATTGCCGTGAACCGCCCCGTGCGCTTGCCGGTCCCGGTCTCCCACTCCCGGTCGAACTGCGGCGAGGTGAACCCGGGGTCGACCCCCGCGAACTCGAACACACGCCGCACGGTCCGATCGCGGTCCAGCTTCAGCTCCTCCTGCGAGACGAGCTCGATCCGCCTCTCGCCGAACGCCTTCAGGTAGGGCTCGACCTGCATCGCGTACATGCCGCGGTGCACGTACGCGTTCGCCGGATCCGCGACCGCGTCCTCCATCGACCGCGTCTCGTACCCGCCGGCGACGTTGTGGAGGAAGTGCGACAGCGCCCTGTCGATCGGGTCGCGGACCATGTAGATCATCCGCGCCTCAGGGATCGTCGCGCGCATCCGCTCCGCCACCCCGGGGAACCGGGGCAGGTTCGTGTAGTGCGGGGACGACTCTCCGCGGACCGGGGCGTCAGCCGGGAAGTGGCTCGCGTACCACGCCTCGCCGAGCGGCCAGTTCAGCTCCTCAACGAAGAAGTTGAGCTCCTTGGGGCGGGACATCCCGATCTCGGGGTGCAGGTTGAGGTAGTGGTGGAGACTGGTCGTCCCGCACTTGAGGCCGCCGATCACGATCAGGTTGGGGAGGGCGCCGGGCCGGCCCCGCGGGACGCGCCGCGCAGCCCGCGACCGGAACCGCTCCCGGGCGCGGTCGAGCATCGCCTCGTCGGCCGGATCGATCGGGGTTCCGGTGTGCTCGCGCGAGTTCAGCAGCCCAGCATCTTCGCCGCGTCCCGGAGGTTCTTCGCCTCCGCCGATGGCGGCTTGCGGTCGCCGACTCGCTCGCCGGTGCGGTTCACCCAGATCACCGGGACGTTCATCTTCAGCAGCGGCGCGACGTCCGCGTTGTACCCGCTGGCGATGTGGATCCAGCCCTTCTTCCCCCGATTCGGCGGGCCGCCTCCTTGAAGTGCGCGGGGTCGGGCTTGTAGCTGCGCACCTGCTGCGCCGTGACGACGAGATCGAGCTCCGTGCGGAGATGGCGGCGGGAGAGCCCGAGCAGCTTGTCGTCGATGTTTGAGACGATCCCGACCTCGTACTTGGCACCGAGCCGATCCATCGCCGCGTTCGCCTCGCGAAACGGCTGCCACCCGGGCACGCTGTCGGGCAGGAACTGCGCCCGGGAGGGCTCCAGCTCCCACCCGAGCTCCTTCGCGACCCGGACGGCCGTCCGTCGCAGCACCTCGGCGTACAGCTCGTACGAGCCGGCCATGATCTGCTCCTGGACGGGGAAGAACCGCTCCAGCAGGTCGTCCGCCTCGATCGTGAAGCCGTCGTTGGCGGCCTCGGCCAGGAACGCGTCGGCGATCCCCTTCTGCCAGTCGATCAGGGTGCCGTAGCAGTCGGTGGTCACCCACTTCGCGTCCTTCTTTGTCTCTCGGGAGAGCGCCATCGGAGTCGCGGGATTATGCCAAGCGGCCTCGGAGGCCCGCATATAGCGAAAACCCGAGGCGTGGCCGCGGGTAGTCTCCGACCGCGCGACGCGCGGACGCAAAGCGGATACGGCTCGCGCCTGGCGTCGAGTACGCTGCCACCCCGCGACGGCGGACGCGAAGCGGAGCACGTCGCGGGATTCACGATGGACCTGCTCGAGTACCAGGGAAAGCAGCTGTTCGCGGCGCACGGGGTCCCCGTGCCGGCGGGCAGGCACGCGACCACGGTCGAGGACGCCGTCGCGGCCGCCGACGAGATCGGCTACCCGTGCGTGATCAAGGCGCAGGTGTTGATCGGCGGGCGCGGGAAGGCGGGCGGGATCAAGATCGCCGAGGACCAGGCCGAGGCACGCGCTCACGCCGAGGCGATCCTCGGGATGGAGATCCGCGGGCCCCGGGGCGAGGGCCCGTTCACCGTGCACGAGGTGTGGGTCGAGCAGGCGTCCAGGATCGAGGCCGAGTGGTACGCGTCGGTGATCCTCGACCGCTCGGCCAAGAAGGTGATGACGATCCTCTCCGCGATGGGTGGGATGAACGTCGAGGAGATCGCCGAGCGCGACCCCTCGGCGCTGCTGAAGCGCTACGTGGAGCCGGGCACCGAGCTCGATCCGGCCGCGGGCCGTGAGCTCGCCTCCGAGGCCGGGCTCCCCGATCACGCGCAAGAGCCCGCCGGCGAGCTGCTCGCGAAGCTGCACGCGATGTTCGGGGCCTCCGACGCGACCCTGGTCGAGGTCAATCCGCTGATCCTGACCGCGGACGGCGCGGTGGTCGCGCTCGACTCGAAGGTGACGATCGACAACAACGCGATGTATCGCCACGAGGACCTCGCGGAGCTCTCCAACCCCTCCGACGAGGACCCGCAGGAGCGGATGGCGGCCGAGCGCGGGGTCACCTACGTGAAGCTCGACGGGAACGTGGGCATTCTCGGCAACGGCGCCGGGCTGTGCATGTCCACGCTGGACGCGGTCGCCCAGGCCGGCGGCAGCCCCGCGAACTTCCTCGACGCGGGCGGCGGCTCCAAGGCCGAGGCGATCGTCGACGCGCTCGAGGTGATCACCTCGGACGAGAAGGTGACGGCGATCCTGTTCAACATCTTCGGCGGGATCACCCGCTGCGACGAGATCGCCAAGGGGATCATCACCGCGTACGAGCGGATCGCGATCGAGATGCCCGTCGTCGTCCGGCTCGACGGCACCAACTCCGAGCAGGGGCTGGGGATGCTCGCGGAGGCCGAGCTTCCCAACCTGCACGTCGAGAAGACCATGCTCGACGCTGCCCAACGGGTCGTCGAGCTTGCAGGGACCGGGCCGCCCCCGGACGCGAAGCGGAGGAGGCGGCCCGCTTAATGTCGATCGTCGTGGGAGAGGACACGAAGCTGGTGATCTCGGGGCTGACCGGTCGCGAGGGGACGTTCCACGGGCTCCGCAACCGCGAGTACGGCACCGACGTGGTCGCGGGCGTCACCCCGAAGAAGGGCGGGCAGGACGTCGAGGGGATCCCGATCTTCGACACGATCGCCGCCGCGGTCTCGGAGCGCGGCGCCAACACCTCGATGATCTTCGTCCCCGCCCGGTTCGCCGCGGCGGCGATGGAGGAGGCGATCGACGCCGGGATCGAGACCGTGATCGCGATCACCGAGGGGATCCCGGTGCACGACATGCTGCGCGTCTACTGGAAGGCGAAGGAGGCCGGCGCCCGGCTGATCGGCCCCAACTGCCCCGGCGTGCTCTCGCCGGGGAAGGCGAACGTGGGGATCATCCCGGCGCACTTCTTCAAGCCCGGCTCGATCGGGGTGGTGTCGCGCTCCGGGACGCTCACCTACCAGCTCGGCAACGAGCTGGCCCAGGCCGGGGTGGGGAACTCCTCGATCGTCGGGATGGGCGGAGACCCGATCGTGGGCTCTGACTTCATCGACATCATCGGTTGGTTCGAGGACGACCCGGACACCGAGTTGATCGTGATGGTCGGCGAGATCGGAGGCGACGCCGAGGAGCGCGCCGCCGAGTTCATCGCCGACAGGGTGACGAAGCCGGTCGTCGCGTACATCGCGGGGTTCACGGCGCCGCCCGGCAAGCAGATGGGCCACGCCGGGGCGATCATCTCGGGATCGTCGGGGACCGCGGATGCGAAGGCCGAGGCGCTCGAGGCGAAGGGCGTTCGAGTCGGCCGCAACCCGACCGAGACCGCGAAGATCGCCGTGGAGACGGTCGGGACACGGGCGTAGCTCGGCGCGATGAGCATTTGATGAGCGCTTGGGGCTATCAAGCCGTCCGATGACAACGACACAGCCACAGCCTCTCCCCCGCCGCACCGCCACCCTGCTGCTCGCCTTCCTCGCCGTGATCTCCGTGGGCATGCTGCTGGCCGACACCGGCGTCGCGAAGAAGAAGCCGCCGTTCAAGACCGGGACCTACACGGGAACCAGCAACCAGGTTCAGCGCAACGCCCTTCAGCTCGACATCAAGAAGAAGAAGGTCTCGGTCGTGTTCTTCGACTTCTACAACCCGGCCTGTGTCTACCCGTGCATGCAGCCGAGCTGGGCGGGCATCTCGGGAAAGATCGAGAAGAAGGGGAAGAAGGGGGAGTTCGAGGTCCCCAGCCCCGGCGACGGGTACTACGGATACGTCTCAGGGACCGTTAAGCGGAAGAAGGCGCATGGGTCCGTCTACTACGCCCCCGGCGGGTATGACCCCGACCTCCCACCGCTTCCGTTCAAATGGTCGGCGGAGCGCACCGGGCCCAGCTTGTTCCGCACCGGGTAGAGCCGCCCGCAGCAGGGCACTCGGTGCCCGTGGCGAACGACGTCCCGTGAACCTGCGCGCGATCCGGCGCCGGACCCCGATCCTGATCCCGCTCGTCGTCGTGCTCGTGCTGACGTCGGGCGGCGCCCTGGCTGCGATCGAGTCGGACGTCGTCAGCAACTACGGCCAGGGGGTGTGGTGGGCGGTCTCCCTGATGTCGACCGTGGGGTTCGCCGGCGAGACGCCGCGGACCGTCGGCGGACAGCTGATCTCCGGGTCCCTGATGGTGTTCGGGTTCGCAACGCTCAGCCTCGTCACCGCCTCCTTCGCCTCGCTGCTGGTGGTCGAGGAGGAGGCGCCCAAGATCGATACGGAGATGCTCAACGAGGCGGACGTCGCCACCGAGCTGCGGAGGGTGCGGATCCAGCTCGAGTCGCTGGAGGCGCAACTGGCCCGGCGCAGATAGGCCGACCTATACTCGCCCCCGATGGCCGAGGGCGTGATCAGCTTCGAGCGCGGCGCACCCAGCGCCGACATCCTCCCGGTCGACCACGTCCGGGAGGCGGCGCAGCAGGCGCTCGCCGACGACTGGGAGCGGGCGCTGTCGTACGGGAAGGGGCGCGGACACCCCGGCCTGTGCGAGTGGGTCGCGGAGGCGCACGACCTGGACACCGACCAGGTGATGGTCGCGAACGGCTCGATGCAGATCGCCGCGCTGCTTTTCGACCACACGCTCGACCCGGGCGACCGCGTGATCGTCGAGCAGCCCACCTACGACCGCACCCTCCTGCTCTTGCAGCGGCGCGGCGTCGAGGTCGTCGGCGTTCCGCTCCAGGACGACGGGATCGACGTCGACGCGTTCGAGGCCGCTCTGGCCGACGGACCGGTGCGGTTCGCGCACGTGATCCCGAACTACCACAACCCCGCCGGCTGCACCCTGTCCCGGCCGAAGCGCGAGCGTCTCGTCGCGCTCGCCGCCGAGCACGGGTTCACGCTGTTCGAGGACGACCCATATCGCGAGGTCGGCTTCGCCGGACACCCGGCCCCGACGATGCTCTCGATCGACGAGGCCGACCGGGTGATGTACGCGTGCTCGTTCTCGAAGACGGTCAGCCCGGGCGTCCGCGTTGGCTACCTGGCGGGCCCCGTGGACCGGATCGCGACGCTGGCGAAGCGCGCCAACGAGACCTACATCTCCCCGAACATGCTCGCCGAGTCGATCGTGTGGGAGCTGTGCCGTTCCGGCGGCCTCGCCGAGAACATCACGGAGGTGAGCGCCGCGCTTCGGGAGCGCCGCGACACCCTCGTCGAGGCGCTCCGCGACAAGCTTCCGGAGGCGGAGTTCGTCGTCCCCGAGGGCGGCTACTTCCTGTGGCTCACCCTCCGCGGCGACGTCGACGCGCGCGCGGTGCTAGGGCTGGCCGCCGAGGAGCGGGTCTCGTTCGTCCCCGGCGCCGACTTCATGCTCGAGGGCGGCACTTCGAGCCTGCGGCTGTCGTTCGCCGGCGTCCCGCCGGACCAGATCCCCGAGGGCGTGGAGCGGTTGGCGCGGGCGCTCGATCGCGCCCGGGCGCCCAGCCCGGCCTGAGCCTCCGCCCCCGGTAGGCTACGGCCGAGGTGGAGAGCGCGACAGATTCCGCGACGGTCCGAAGCCCGGCGGCGGGCAGCCGGCTCGGGTTCGAGAACCTCGACGACGAGGTCGTGGTCGATCGCGTCGAGGTGAGCGGGAAGGTCCCGGAGTGGCTCGCCGGGGAGCTGGTCCGGGTGACACCGGCGCTGCTCGACGTCGGGGGCAGGCCGCTCCGCCACTGGTTCGACGGGCTGGCGATGCTGAACGCGTTCTCGTTCGGGGACGGCAGGGTCGGGTACTCGAGCCGGTTCCTGAGGACCGAGGCATACCGGCAGGCGCGCGCCGGCAAGCTCGACATGGCCGGGTTCGCGCACGATCCGTGCCGCTCGCTGTTCAAGCGGGTCACCTCGATGCTGTCGCCGCCGCGAAACGACAACACGAACGTCAACCTGAGCCGGCTCGGCGAGCGCTATGTCGCGATGACCGAGCTGCCGCTCCCCGTCGAGTTCGATCCGGAGACCCTGGAGACCGTCGGCCTGATCGAGTGGCAGGACAAGCTCGGCGGCCAGGTGTCGACCGCGCATCCCCACCTCGATCGCGACACCCGCGAGTTCCTCAACTACGTCGTCCATTTCGGCCGCAGGACCTCGTACAAGGTGTACGGCGTTCCCCCGGGCTCGACCTCGCGTCGCCAGATCGCCTCGATCCCTACCCGCGAGCCCGCCTACATGCACAGCTTCGGGCTGACCGAGCGGTACGCGGTGCTCGCCGAGTTCCCGCTGGTGGTCAACCCGGTGAAGCTCGCCACGTCGGGACTCGCCGGTCGCGCGTTCATCGACAACTACGAGTGGAAGCCCGAGCGCGGCACTCGCTTCCTGGTGATCGAGCGCGGCACGGGCGAGCTGCACGGCACTTACGAGGCCGAGCCCTGCTTCGGGTTCCACCACGTGAACGCGTTCGAGCACGGCGGCGAGCTGATCGTCGACCTGTGCGCGTACGAGGACCCGTCGCTGATCGGAGTGCTCGAGGTGGAGCGGCTGCGGGCCGGCGACGATCCGATCCCGATGGGCCGCCCGCGGCGCTACCGGATGCCGCTCGAAGGCGGCCCCGTCCACGAGGAGCAGCTTGCCGACGTCTCATTCGAGCTACCCCGGATCAACTACCGCGCCCGGAACGAGCGCGAGTACCGGTTCACGTACGGCGCCGGGTTCGAGCGGCCGGACAGCGAGTGGTTCGACCAGGTGGTGAAGGTCGACGTCACCAGCGGCGAGGTGAGGGCGTGGGCGGAGCCCGGCTGCTTCCCGGGCGAGCCCGTGTTCGTTGCCGCGCCGGACGCGAAGGCCGAGGACGACGGCGTGATCCTCTCCGTGGTGCTCGACTCTGAGGCCCGCCTCTCCTTCCTCGCCGTGATCGACGCGAGCTCCTTCGACGAGCTGGGCCGGGCCGCGGCGCCGCACCACATCCCGCACGGCTTCCACGGCCAGTTCTACTCCCGCTAGCGTCCGTACCGGTCCGCCGAGACCTCGAGCTGCTCCGGCAGCGGCGGGCGCGGAGGCGGCGCCGGATCGGCGCGCACCGAGACGGTCTCGGCGACATCGCGCTTGATCGTGTGGCTGCCCTCGTCCGATAGGACGACGATCTCGTCGCCTGAGGTCTCGATCGTGCCCTCGAGCTCGGGTGCCAGCCCGGTGTCCTTCAGGTAGTGGAGGAGCTCCTCCGCCTCGTTCTCGAACCGCAGCACCAGCACCTTCGCGCCGGGCTGGCAGTCGGCGAGCAGCACCCCCTGCTCGCGGTCGCCCTCCACCAGCGGGTGGCCGTGCGGGCACGTCGTCGCCGCGCCGATCGCGGCCATCATCCGCTCCTCGAGCACCGGGGACATCGCGTGCTCGATCCGCTCCGCTTCCTCGTGCACCTCGTCCCACGGGATCCCGAGCACGTCGGTGAGGAAGCGCTCGATCATCCGGTGGCGGCGGACCATCGCGCTCGCCTCCTCGCGGCCCTGCTCGGTGAATACGAGGGAGCGATCGTCCGCCCGCTTCACGTACCCGTCCTTCTCAAGTCGCCCCACCATCTCGTGCACAGTCGGGGGCGCCAGCTGCATCGCCCGTGCCACGTTCGCCCCGGTCATGGGCAGGCCCGCCTCCTGGAGCCAAAACATCACCTCCAGGTACTCCTCCTCGGCCTGGGTGGCGGCGTGCTCGGCGATGCATTCGATACTAGTCGGCCGTGAAGAGCCGGCGCGTGGCAGGATGCGCCGATGCGAATCGCGCCGGGCACTCGCGCGCTGGTGACCGGCGCCTCGCGGGGGATCGGCAGGGCGACCGCGGAGGCGCTGGCGGCGCGCGGCGCCCGCCTCGGGCTGCTCGCCCGCGGAACCGAGGGGCTGGCCCGGGTCGCGGCGGCGGTCGGCGGCGATCCGGTGGTGCTGCCGGCCGACATCGGAGACCGCGACGAGGTCGCCGCCGCGGTGGACCGGCTCGCCGCCGAGGCGGGCGGGATCGACCTGGTGGTCGCGAACGCCGGGATCGCCCACTACGCCCCGTACACCGAGCTGCCGATCGAGCGGGCGGAGGAGATGGTGCGGATCAACCTGCTCGGCACGCTGTACACCGTGAAGGCGGCGCTTCCGCACATGCTCGACGCCGTCCATGGTCACCTCGTCGTGGTCGGCTCCGGCGCCAGCCTGCGGGCGTTCCCGTGGGCCGCCACCTACGGCGCCACCAAGGCCGCTCAGGCCGCGTTCGCGGAGGCGCTCCGGCACGAGCTCTCCGGCACCGGCGTGTCCGTGTCGACCGTCTTCCCCGGCGAGATCGCGACCGGCCTGCACGCGCACGAGACCGACCGGATGCCCGACTGGTATCGCTCCGCCGACGCGATCCCGCCCGCCGATGTGGCAGCCGCGATCATCGCGGCGGTCGAGCAGGACTCCCGGACGGCGTACGTGCCGCGGATCGTCCGCCTGCTCGGCCTGAACGGGATCGCGCCCCGGCTCACGGACCGAATCCTGGCGACGCTCCGGGGCGCTACGGCGGCGCCGCGGCGGGACTAGCCGCGAGCGAGCGTCCCGACCACCGCCTCGTAGAAACACTCCCCCTGGGCGGCCTCGGTGACGGTCACGTTCGATCGCCCCGCGATTGCCTCGACCAGCCCGGGATCCCGGCGCGGCCCGTTCGCGGGGACGAAGAAGCGGCCGACCACGCCGGCGACGTCGAGGTCCTCGATCGAGTCCCCGATCGCGATGCAATCGGCCGGCTCGTATCCGCGCGCTCGCATGTGGGCGGCGACCGCGCCCGCCTTCGAGGCCCCGCGAGGGACGAGGTGGTACGCGTGGGTGATCTCGAGCTCGCCCATCGGCCTGCCGATCGCCCCGTTGTCGAGCAGCCGCAGATGGCCGTGGCCCTGCTCGGCGAGCAGCTCGTTGGCTGCCCTCACGTCCACCTTGCCTCGGAACAGGTGCGAGTGCTGGCGCCCGCGGTGCCACGGCGAGTGGTACTCGATCCGGTCGGGGTACGCCTCGAACAGGAGGTCGGGGACCCCCGCGATCGTGATCTGCTCGGCGATCGTGACCTCGCCGTCGGGTTCCATCTCGCCGGTGAACAGGGTGCGCTCGCCGTCGATCACGATCGCGCACCCCGCCTCGTAGATGTAGGAGCTCTGCCCGATCAGCCGCGCGTCCTCCATCACCTGCGGCTCCCGGCGGCCCGACTTCACGACCACCTCGGCCCCGGCCCGGTTGCACGCCTGCAGGCCGCGCGCCTGCATCAGCGAGAACCCGCCGTCGCCGTCGGCGAACAGCGAGCCGGCCCGACCGAGCAGGGTGCCGTCGAGGTCGGTGTACACGCACCGCAGAGCCACGGCGCTACCGTAGCGGCGATGGGTGCAGGCACTCCGACTCGAGCCAGATCGCAGGCTCCGGTGTGGAGGCTGCAGGACAAGGCGCTCGGATTCCCCCGTCCGCTCGCGGTCGGGATCGTGAACGTGACCGCCGACTCGTTCTTCTCCGGGGCGCGAAGCGGCACACCCCACAACGCGATCCGCGACGGGCTGCGGCTGACGAGGGCCGGATTCGACCTGCTCGACGTGGGCGCGGTCCCCGCCGCCCCCGGCCCGCCCGTCCCCGTCGACGAAGAGGCGGGGCGCCTGATCCCCGCGATCGAGGGTCTGGCGGCGACCGGGCGGGTGCCGGTGATGGCCGACACGTTCGCACCCGAGGTGGCCGCGCGGGCGCTTGCCGCCGGCGCCGCCGCGATTAACGACACGGGCGGAGGCGGCGACCCGGCGATGCTGGAGCTGGTCGCGAGCTCGGGGTGCGGGCTGGTCGTGATGCACCGCGAGGGACCGCCCCGCGAGATCCGCCCCGCCCTCTCCTTCGACGACCCGGTTGCGCATCTGGTCGGGTGGTTCTCGGAGCGGCTCGATGCCGCCCGCGCCGCCGGGGTCGCCGATGAGCAGATCGCGCTCGATCCCGGCTTCGACTTCGACCTCACGCTCGAGGACGACCTCGAGGTGCTCGCCCGGCTGGACGAGCTCCGTGCCCTCGGCCGTCCGCTGTTCGTGGCGCTGTCGCGCAAGGACTTTCTCGGCGCCGTGCTCGGCGGCTCCTGGAACGACCGGGTGCCCGCCGAGGACCGTGAGTGGGCGACCGCCGCCGCGGTGGCGCTGGCGACGGCCTCGGGCGCGGAGATGTTCCGCCTCCACGACCACAGCGCTGTCGACGCGATCCGGGTCGCGCACCGGATCATCAATGGCTAGGGCGGCGGCGGCCGACCCCCTCAACGCCGCATGGCGGGCGGGGATCGAGCCCGGTCGCGACGACGGTCGCCTCGTCGCCGAGGCGACCGAGGAGTCGCATCCGGCGGAGACCGGGGCGATCCCGCGCTCCCTCGACGCCGGCCTCGCGGGCTGCCTGCGCGTCGCCGGAATCGGAGCGCTGTACTCGCATCAGCTCGAGGCGCTCGAGGCCGCCGCGGCGGGCAGCGTGATCGTCACCAGCGGCACCGCCAGCGGAAAGTCACTGTGCTTCAACCTCCCGGTGCTCGACCGGCTGGCGCGGGAGGAACGGCGCCGGGCGCTCTACCTGTATCCGACCAAGGCGCTGGCCCAGGATCAGGCGCGGGCGCTGTCGGCGCTCGACCCGCCCGGGCTGCGCCACGCGATCTACGACGGCGACACGCCGCGCGAAGACCGCCCCGGGATCCGCCGCCGCTCCAACCTCGTGCTCACGAACCCCGACATGCTGAACGTCGGGATCCTGCCCCACCACAAGCAGTGGGGGGACTTCATCGCCAATCTCGAGTTCGTCGTCGTCGACGAGGCGCACGCGTACCGGGGAGTGTTCGGATCGCACGTCGCCAACGTGCTGCGGCGGCTGCGCCGCGTCGCCCGCCTGTACGGGTCCGAGCCGCGTTTCCTGCTTGCCTCGGCAACGATCGCGAACCCCGTTGAGCTGGCGGAGCGCCTCTGCGGGGAGCGGTTCGCGCTGGTCGACTCCGACGGCGCGCCGCGCGCGCCGCGCCGGATCGCGATGTGGAACCCGCCGCTGATCGACGAGCGGTCGGGGACGCGCCGCTCCCCGCTGTCCGAGGGCGCCGACCTGCTCGCGGCGCTCGTCTCGCAGGGGCTGCGGACGATCTGCTTCCTGAACAGCCGCCGCGGGATCGAGCTGATCCAGCGCTTCACCCGCGACCGGCTCGCGGAGTGGGACATGGCCGAGCTCGGCGCCCTGATCGCGCCCTACCGCGCCGGGTACACCCCGCAGCAGCGGCGCGAGATCGAGGCGGCGCTGTCGCGCGGCGAGCTGCTCGCGGTGGTTGCGACGGACGCGCTCGAGCTCGGGATCGACGTGGGCGAGCTCGACGCGGCGATCTGCGTCACCTTCCCCGGCACAGTCGCCAGCCTCCGCCAGATGTGGGGTCGCGCCGGTCGCCGCCGCGAGGGCCTCGCCGTGTACCTCGCCGGCCAGGACGCGCTCGACCAGTTCTTCTGCCGCCACCCCGACGAGTTCATCGGCCGCCCGGTCGAGGCCGCGATCCTCGACCACGAGAACGAGCAGATCCAGCTTCAACACTTGGTCGCCGCCGCGTACGAGGCGCCGCTCGGCGGCGACGAGCAGGGCGTGCTCGGCGGGCCGGAGCTTGGCACCGACGACGAGCTGCTCGGCGGGCGGTGGCGGGAGCGCGCCGACGAGCTGGTTCGGCGGGGGACGCTGCGGCGCGGCAGGGGCGGGCGGTACGCGGTCCGCAGCTCCCGGTTTCCCGCCGGCGAGATCGCCCTCCGCTCCGCTTCCGCCGACACGGTGGTGGTGGTCGAGGGTGCATCGGGCGAGCTGCTTGGCGGCGTCGAGGCGGATCGCGCCTTCGGCACGGTTCACCCGGGGGCGATCTACCTCCACCTCGGCGTCTCCTACGAGGTCCGCGAGCTCGACGTCGACCGCCGCCGCGCGGTCGTCGACCGCTTCGACGGCGACTGGTACACGCAGCCGAAGAAGGACACCGCGACCTACATCGAGGACATCGACGAGACTCGCTCGACGGCCGGCGTCGCGCTCTCGTTCGGGAACGTCTCGGTGACCGAGCAGGTGATCGCGTTCCAGCGCAAGCGGCTTGCCGACCACGAGATCCTCGAGACGGTCGCGATCGACCTGCCCGAGCAGAGCTTCCTCACGCAGGCGCTGTGGTACGTGCTCCCCCGCGAGATGGCCGCGGCGCTCCCCACCGAGGTGCTGCTCGGCGCCCTGCACGCCGCCGAGCACAGCCAGATCGCGGTGCTGCCGCTGCTCGCGATGTGCGACCGGTGGGACATCGGCGGGCTTTCGACGAATGTCCACCCTCAGACGGCGCGGCCGACGATCTTCATCTACGACGGTCACCCCGGCGGGATCGGGATCGCGCGGCGCGGATATGAGGAATTCGAGCGTCTGTGCGGCGACGCGGCCCGCCTGATCGCAGAGTGCCGGTGCGAGTCGGGATGCCCCTCCTGCGTTCAGAGCCCCAAATGCGGAAATCTGAACGAGCCGCTCCACAAGGCGGGCGCGCTCGAGCTGATGGAGCTGATGCGCCAAGGCGTATAGTCGGTTTTCAACTGGTACTCGGACGCGGAGGTGCTCTCATGCTGAACCCGATGACTCATCGCAAGGTGCTGAAGAAGGGGATGCCGGGCGTAGCGACGGTTGTGGAGATGGGGACCATGGATCGCGGGGCTTCCAGCTTCAACCTGCCGATGACCCTCCAGGTGCAGGTGGAGGGGGTCACTCCGTTTGAGGTCGAGGGCCAGTGGATGGTCAAGGCCAAGGACGCCGTCGGCCTGACGGGTGGGACGATTCCGGTCAAGGTCGACAAGAACGACCACGACAAGGTCGCGATCGACTGGGACGGCGTCCGCGCCCAGTACGCCGAGCACAAGCAGGCTCGAAAGGACGCTCTCGCGAGCGGCGGGATGGGCGCGGCAGGAGGCCAGGCTGCCTCCCCGACGATCGACCTCCGCAACGACCCCGAGCTGCGGGCGAAGATCGAGCAGGTGGTCGGCCACAAGCTGACGCCCGGCAGCACGGAGACCGTCGGTCAGGGCGACCCGGCGATGCAGGCGCAGATCATGGCGGTCGTCCAGCAGCACATGGCCGAGAAGGCCGCCGGAGGTGGGACGGCGGCGGCGCCCGCCGGGGGCGGCGAGGACGACCAGGTCGCCCAGCTCGAGCGGCTCGCCTCGCTGAAGGACAGCGGCGCGCTCAGCGAGAAGGAGTTCGAGCGCGAGAAGAAGAAGCTGCTCGGCTAGCCCGTGGCGAGGCGGCGGCAGGTCGCGGTCTCGGGCGGCGGCGACGACCCGCCGGCCGACGCGCTCACCGCCGCCGAGCAGGTCGGGAGCGGCCTGGCGCGCGCCGGGTTCACGGTGGTGTGCGGCGGGATGGGCGGGGCGATGGAGGCTGCCGCGCGCGGAGCGTTCGACGCCGGCGGCGATGTGGTCGGGATCCTGCCCGGGTCCGATCTCGCCGACGCCAACCCGTACTGCACCCACCTTGTCGCGACCGGGATCGGCCACGCCCGCAACCTTGCGGTTGCCGGCTCGGGCGACGCGCTGGTGGCGATCGGGGGCGAGTGGGGGACGCTGACGGAGATCGCGTTCGCGCGCCGGCTGCAGCGGCCGGTGATCGCGCTGCGGACATGGCGCGTGAGCGGGGCCGGGCCGATGGCCGACGCACCGGGGATCGAGGCGGTGTCCGATCCCGCCGCTGCGGTCACCGCGGTGCGGCGCGCGCTCGGGTGATGTGGAGTTGACCGCGACTGGAAAGGGAGGCCGATGAGCGAGTTCGAGCACTTGATCTACGAGCGGGACGGACCCGTGACCGTGATCACGATCGATCGGCCGGAGCGGATGAACGCGATCAGCGGTCGCACGCACCGTGAGCTGGTCGAGGCGTGGAACCGGTTCCGGGTCGACGACGAGGCGCTGGTCGCCGTGCTGACCGGTGCCGGGGACCAGGCGTTCTGCGCGGGAGGGGACCTGAAGTCGGCGTTCGAGGAGGACTCGCCGGCGCCGAGCAGTGCGGAGGAGCTCGCCGCCCATGATCGCGGCGAGCGGCCCGGTGTGCTGGGGCCCTCGCGGTGGACCGACCTGTACAAGCCGACGATCGCGGCGGTGAACGGGGTCGCATACGCGGGCGGGCTGGAGTGGGCGTGCTGGACCGACCTCGCGATCGCCGACGAGCACGCCACGTTCGGCGTCACCTGCCGTCGCTGGAACATCGGGCTCGCCGACGGCGGCACCCAGCGGCTGCCGCGAATCGTGGGGATGCGGCGCGCGATGGAGCTGATCATCACCGGGAGGGTGATCGACGCGGCCGAGGCGCTCGACATCGGGCTCGTCAACGAGGTGGTCCCGTCGGGGAGGTGCGTGACCCGGGCCGTGCAGCTCGCCCACCGGATCGCCGCCCTCCCGCAGCCGGCGATCCGCACCGACAAGGAGGCTGCGGTGCGCGGGTTCGGCCTGCCGCTGGACGAGGGGCTGCGGATCGAGGCGCGGTGCTTCAACCGCTCGATCGTCGCTCCGGAGACCGTGGAGGGCCTCCGCCGCTTCAACGAGCGCGACCACCCGGACCGCCGCCACGAGGAAGATCCCTCGACACCGGGAATCGCCCGTCCCCGCGCCTGAATCTCTAGCCTTACCCGTCCCGGGCGAGGTAGCTCAGTTGGTAGAGCACACGACTGAAAATCGTGGTGTCGCCGGTTCGATTCCGGCCCTCGCCATCCAGGCTCTACCGGGATCGAACCGGCGACCGCCGCGACGCGATCGAGCGGGTCTAGCAGATCACCTCCACGTGGAAGGATTCCTGGACCGCGGTGCCGGTGGCGTTCCGCACCCGCACCTGGACCGCCTCGGGATTCGCCGCCACGCCCTCTGTGGTCGCGGCTTGCGCCGTCGCGATCCCGTTGCCGGTGGAGCCCTTGGTGGCCATCCAGGCGCACTGCGTGACGTTCCGCTGGAAGTCGACGATGACGGATGGGCCTCCGGACTCGCTAACCGCGTAGCCCGACTTTCCGGCGCGGGCAATCGCCGCGTCGTTTGCGCCGGCCCCGTTGCTGACAACGGCCCACAGCACGTTGTCGGCGCTGCCGGCGGTGGTCGCGGTGGTCGCGGTGGTCGCGGTGTTCGCCTTCTCGGCGTTGGCCACTGAGAGGCCGGGCGCCGCCTTTTGGATCTCCTTGTCGGCGATCTTCTTGACCTTCTTCTTGGTCACCTTCGCGCTGGTGGTCGCCTGCTGGGCGACAGCGGTACCGCCGAGCGCGGCGACTAGTCCGAGCACCGCAACGATCATCGCGGGCGACGGAAGGCCCAGCCGTCTGGTCGTCCCCATGGGCAAATCCTTTCCGTAGAGGCCTCGCGCGATAACCCCGCTACCCCCAGCAAGGCCGTTGTCAGGATGGACTCGAGGGCGCTCCGAAACTAGCTCGACAGGGTCCCGGTGTCAACCTGGACACGGGCGGTCTGCACGTCCCGCGAGGGCCATTGGGCGATCGGACGAAATACAGTCCCGGGAGCGGCCAATGCCAGCGAAGGGCATACACCACGTCGATATCGCCGTCGCCGACGTCGACCGATCGCTTGCGTTCTACCTCGACCTTCTCGGGCCGCTCGGTTGGGCGGAGGAGGTCCGCTATCCGACCTATCGAGGAACGGAGGAGGTCGTGTACCTGAAGGATCCGGCGACGGGCGCGATGTTCGGGATACGGCCGGCCGACGACGGAAAGCACCGTTACTACGAGGTGGGAGTCGAGCACATTGCGTTCGAGGTCGACGAGCGGGATGAGGTCGACGCCGCGTACTCGCGATGCCTCGCCCGGGACGCGAGCGTTCACTTCCCGCCCGAGCTCGATCGCGACGTCGAGGGCTACTACGCGTTGTTCGTGTTCGATCCGGACGGGATTCGAGTCGAAGTGTTCTGCTGGCCGCGCGAGGAACCAGCGGGATAGCGCCGCTACTCGGCGACTCCCGCCGCCTCGAGTGCCTTCCCGAGATCCTGTCCCCACTCGAAACGAGCGATCCGGCCCTCTCGCAGTGTCCAGGTGTGAGCCTCCGCGTTGACCAGCTCCCTCTCGCTTCCGCGGCCGCGGATGTGCCAGCTGACCGCGGCAACGACAACGTCCCCACCGTCGTACAGCCTCCGGAGCTCGTGCCGGGATTCCTCCCACACTTCGGCGAACCGGCGCATCGCCTGCGCGACGGCGATGGTCCCGCGGTGCCTACCCGGCTCGACCGCGTAAGGAGGATTGACGTACTCGACGTCGGGCGTCGCCAGCTCCAGGAGCTCCTCGGGATCTCGATCGAACAGCCCCGAGTCGTAGACGTGGCGCACGATCTCGACGTTCTCCTGCGACATCGCTGGCTCAGTATCGCGCCTAGTCGAGTCCCGCGGCCTCGCGCGCCTGCGCCTCCTCGTCCGCCTGAAACACCTCGAGCCGGGTCGCGCGCCCGGCCGCGTTCACGGTCCACACGGCCCAGGTCTCGTTTCTGACCTCGATCCCGCTGCCCGCCCCCAACGCCCGGGCGCGCTGGCGGACCAGCATCTTGTCGCCGCGGGTGCGGATGTCGACCGGCTCGACCACGTTCTCCGCGAAGGCGTCGGGCTCCATCCATCCGCGGAAGGCGTCGCCGCCCGACAGCGGCTGCATCCCGCCGGGGCGCCGCACGAACTCGAATCCCGGGTCGACCATCTCCATCGCTGCGTCGAAGTCGCCGCGATTGAACGCCTCGTAGGCCCGCCGCATCCGGACCACGATCTCCTCGTTCCCGCCGCTCACCGTGGCGGGGATTATGGCGCGGATCGGTCCAGGCTCAGCGACACTTGGAGATCCACCAAGCATCCACCAAGCACCAACGGAGGAGCTGCGATGAGCTACGAGACGATCCTGTACTCGACCGACGGCCCGGTGGCGACGATCACCCTGAACCGCCCCGACGCGCTCAACACGATCGTCCGAGAGATGCCGGTAGAGATCGAGCGAGCGGTCGAGGGCGCCGTCGAGGACGACGAGGTGAAGGTGATCGTCCTGCGGGGTGCCGGGCGGGCGTTCTGCGCCGGCTGGGACTTCAGCGGCGGGCTCGAGCACTGGGAGGGCTGGAACGAGTCCGACGGCCGCTGGGACCCCGGCAAGGACATGATCCAAGTCACCGCCCAGGCGCTGTCGCCGCACGCGAAGCTGATGAGCATCTGGCGCTCGCCGAAGCCTGTGATCGCGCAGGTGCACGGCTGGTGCGTGGGCGGCGGCAGCGATTTCGCCCTGTGCGCCGACCTGATCGTTGCCAGCGAGGACGCCCAGATCGGGACTCCCTACTCACGTGTTTGGGGGGCGTACTTGTCGGGGATGTGGATCTACCGGCTGGGGATGGCCCGCGCCAAGTACCACGCCCTCACCGGCCGCCCCCTGTCCGGCCGTGAGGCGGCCGAGGTCGAGCTGATCAACGAGGCGGTCCCATTCGACCGGCTCGAGCGGCGCGTCGCCGAGCTCGCCGATGACCTCGCCTCGCTCCCGATGGGCCAGCTCGCAGCCCAGAAGCTGATCGTGAACCAGGCCTACGAGAACATGGGCCTCGCCTCCACCCAGACGCTCGGTCCGATCCTCGACGGGATCATGCGGAACATCCCCGAGGCTCGCGCCTTCATCGACCACGCGGCCGAGCACGGCGTGCCTTCGGCGGTTGCGGACCGCGACGGCCGGTTCGGTGACTACAGCCAGGGCCCGGCGGAGCGGAAGCCGAATCCGGACAACGTGATCCGGCCGTAGCCGCCGCCGATCAGGCCGGCTCGACTCGATCCCACAGCTCGTCGATCGTGATGCTGTCGAGGAACGCGGTCGTCTCGACCACCTTGCCGTCCTCGAACCGCATGAACCAGGCGTAGCTGTTCGCGTACGGGACGCCGTCATTGGCGACCCCGGCGCCGTCCCAGACCACGATCACCGTGTCGCCGTCGTCGTGGATCGAGCGGATCGCGACGGGCCGAAAACGCTCTCCCTCGGCGAACCGCGCCTCGAACGGACCCAGCACCGCGCCCACGAACTCCTCCGCGCTCTCGTACTGCCCCGCGATCGCAGCGCGGCCCTCGATCCGCCATCTCATCAGCGGGGCGAAGATCTGCTCGATCGAGGCGTCGCCGCGCTGCCAGGCCTCGAACGCCGCCCTGGTGACCTCGCGGATCCGGTCGTCTCGGCCTCGCTGATCGAGCAAGTTGTATTCGATCGCGGCGCGGGCACCCGGCGGCAAACGACGTGCCGCCGTCAGCCCACCCGGCCGTACACCGGGATCGCGCCGCCCGAGGTCGGCGCGGAGTCCGGCGAGCACAGGAACCTGACCACCCGCGCGATCTCCGCCGGCGGAACCCACTTCGGATGGTCGGCGCTCGGCATCGACTCGCGGTTGGCTGGGGTGTCGATCACGCTCGGAAGCACGGCGTTGGCGCGAATCCCGTCGTCGCGGTAGTCGACCGCGAGGCTGCGCACGAACGCGACCACCGCCGCTTTCGACACGTTGTATGCGGGCGAGCCCTTGAACGGCTGCAGCGCCGCCTTCGCGCCCACGCACACGATCGCGCCGCCGCCCTGCTCGACCATCGTCGGCAGGCAGGCCCGGGTGGTCCGGTACGCGGTGAACAGGTTCAGCTCCATCAGCCGTCCCATCTCGTCGGGTGGGGCCTCGTGGGTGCGTCCGCCGCCGGCGTAGCCGCCGACGAGGTTGACGAGCCCAGCGAGCGGCGGGCGGCCGGTGGCGGCCTCGATGGCGGCGCCGATCCCGTCCTCGCTCAGCAGGTCGGCCTCGACCAGCTCCAGGCTCCCGTGAGAGCCGAGCGCCTTCTGAACCGAGTCGCGCTCATCCGGGACGATCCAGGTCGCCACGACCCTGGCGCCCGCCCCGAGCAGCTCGCCGACGACCGCCTCGCCGAGCCCGCCGGTTCCGCCGGTGACGAGCACGGTGCCATCGATCCGGGTCATGCCGGCCCCGGGGGGAGATTCGTCAGGAATCGGCGCTTCATCTCGACGAAGGCTATCCGTCCACCACCCGCTCTAACTTGACCACGATGGAGAACCAACAGCCACTTCACGCAGAGCAGCCCGCGCTCGACGTCTCAGAGTCGAGCGGAGGGCACCCGAACGGCAACGGCAACGGCCGCCGAACCGTCCGGGAGCTGTCCGACGGCGACGAGGTTCGCGGCGCGTTCGCCGTCCGGGAGCGGGAGCTGCGGTCGCGGCGCGGCGGCGGCGAGTGGCTCCGGCTGGTGCTCTCGGACAGGACCGGGACGATCGAGGCGGTGGCCTGGGACGGCGTCGAGGAGTGCTACGAGGCGGCGAGCCCGGGGACGGTGATCCTCGTCAAGGGCCGGTTCGGAGTTCATCCGCGCTACGGCCCGAAGGTGACGGTCGATGCGATCCGCCCCGCTCGGGACGGCGAGTACGACCCGATCGAGATCGCCGACGGGCCGCCGGTTCCGGCCGAGCGCCTCGAGTCCGACCTGCGGGAGCTGATCTCGACGATCCAGAGCGAGCAGCTCGGGGTGCTGCTGGACCGGTTCTTCGGCGAGAACTCTGACGTGTGGGAGCGCTTCCGGAGGGCGCCGGCGGCGAAGTACTACCACCAGGCATACCCGCACGGGCTGCTCGACCACACCCTCTCCGTCGCGCAGGCCGTGAGCGCGGCGGCCGCGCTCTTCCAGGGAATCGACCGCGACGTCGCCGTCACCGGCGCCCTCCTGCACGACATCGGGAAGATCGAGGCCTACAACGACGACCCGGTTGCGATCGAGATGACCGACGCGGGCCGGCTCCAGGGCGAGATCCCGCTCGGCTACTACCGGGTCCGCCGCACGATCGAGACGATCGAGGGGTTCGACCGCGAGCTCGCGCAGGCGGTGCTCCACATCATCCTCTCCCACCACGGCACGCTCGAGAACGGCTCTCCGGTGGTCCCTGCGACCAGGGAGGCGACGCTCGTCCACATGCTCGACAACCTCGGCGGCCGGCTCGGCAGCTTCGACCGGATCGAGCGGGCGCTGCGCGACGGCGAGTCGTGGTCGCGCTTCGACCCCGGGATCGAGTCCGCGGCGTACTTCGGCTCGCGCGCCGCCTGACGCGAGACGCGATACTGCACCCGTGCCGAGGGAGGAGATCGACACGGTGCACCGGTTCCTCGACGCATGGAACCGCAGGGACCCCGACGGGGTGGTCGACTGCTTCGACCCCGAGTGCGAGGTCGTGTTCCCGCTCGAGGTACCGGAGCCGGGGCCGTTCAACGGACGCGACGAGCTGAGGTCCTGGGTCGAGGGCTTCCAGGCCGCCTGGGAGTCGTATGTCGCGGAGATGGTCGAGATCGTCGAGGTCGGAGATCGGGTGGTCGCGGTCTTGCACCAGAGAGGGCGGGGGCTCGGGAGCGGCCTCGAGGTGGACGAGCACGATGGGCACCTGTTCGACTTCCGCGCCGGGCGGATCATCAGGTGGGAGAACTTCAACGCGCCGGCGGATGCGTTCGAGGCAGCCGGCGTCAGTCGCGAGGGATGAGCAGGACCGCGGAGGCAGTCGTCCGTGACCTGCTCGACGCGTGGGATCGAGGCGACACGGACGCGATCGTCGCCTACACCGATCCAGAGGTCGTGATCGACGCGACCCGGCGGGTCTTCAACCCGAAGGTGTACGAGGGTGCCGACGGAGTGCGAGAGATGATCGCCGAGGTCAACGAGGTATGGGAGGGCCTCCGCGCCGTGGACCTGGAGTACATCGAGGCCCCCGACGGACGCCTCGTCGTGGCCGGGCAGATGGTCGCGCGCGGGACGGGAAGCGGCGTCGAGACCTCGCAGCCGATGGCAGGGGTGTGGACGGTCCGCGACGATCGGGTGGTCAGATGGGAGCTCGGCTTCGTCGACCGCGCGAAGGCGCTCGAGGCCGTCGGGATGTCTCAGTAGCGGCGCAAATTGCGCCGAATTGCCAGCTGAGGGCCGCGGACCCCGCACTATGCTCAGGGGCCGTGGCCAAGGACACCGAGAAGCTGATCCGCCAGCTGTCGCTGATCTCTTTCCTGATGGCGAACCGGCGGCCGGTGTCCGCGCTCGAGATCAAGCAGGAGGTCGAGGGCTACAGCTCGATGAACGACGACGCGTTCGCGCGCCGCTTCTACGCCGACCGCGCCGAGCTCGAGTCGCTGGGGATCACGCTCCAGGTCGAGAAGCCCGGCGAGGGGTTCTTCGAGGCGGAGCTGTACGCGCTGCCGCCGGAGAACTTCTACCTCGACGTGATCGAGTTCACGGACGATGAGCTCGCCGCCCTGCGCACCGCGCTCGTCCTCCTCGACGGCCGGTTCGCGTACGCGGAGCCGCTCCGGCTGGCGCTGCAGCAGGTCTCGTGGGGGAAGCCGAACCCGCTCTCGAACGGGGAGTCGGCGCCGGTCGACGTTGCCGTCACCGCGTCGGCGGGCGGGCGGGAGCTGTCGCAGCGCCTCGCCAAGATCGAGACCGCGATCTCGCGCCGCAAGACGATCGAGTTCGCCTACTACACGATGGAGCGGGACGAGACCGCGGACCGCAAGGTCGACCCCTACCACCTCGTCTACCGCGGCGGCCAGTTCTACCTGATCGGCTACGCGCACGAGCGCGAAGCGGTCCGGGTCTTCCGGTTGTCGCGGATCGTCGGCAAGGTCTCGTACGCGACCAAGGCGGAGCACGACTTCTCGCCGCCGGAGGACTTCGACCGCCGCGACTACGGCAGTCGCGCCGACTGGCAGATGGGGGAGATGCAGGGGGTCGCGAAGGTGTTCGTGCGGGAGCGGATCGCGTGGCTGGTGGAGCGGGACTACGGTCGGTTCGGCGAGCTGCGCCCGGTCCGCAAGGGCGATCGGGCTCCGGGCCGCGGGATGATCTACGAGACTCGGTACGCGTCCTCGCGCCAGCTCGTCGCCTGGGTGCTGAGCTGGCGGCACAACGTCACCCTGCTCGAGCCGACCGAGCTGGCCGAGGAGGCCGCCGAGCGCCTGGGGACGCTCCGTGACCGCCACAGCGGCGAGTTCGAGGCCGCCCGCACCGTGCGCCGCCCCGCGGCCGAGGGCGCGCTGCGCCCGGCGCGATCCAACGGCTCCGGCGAGTCGCCGATTCGCCCGGAGCGCTTCGCCCGTCTCGTCACGCTGGCGGGCCTGCTGATCGAGGCGGCCCGCGAGCAGCGCCGGCTGAACGTGAAGGAGGTCCGCGAGGAGCTGAACGTGAGCGACGCGGAGCTGCGCGAGGACATCTCGGTGCTGAACGTCGTCAACTTCGGCGGAGGCACCTACGTGCTCTTCGCCGAGATCGTCGGCGACGAGATCGAGGTCGACGCCGACGCGTATGGCGACAGCTTCGCGCGCCCGGCACGGCTGCTGCCGCTGGAGGCGAAGGCGCTGGTCGCTGCGATCGACCTGTTCGGCGACCATCTCCCCCAGACCGGGCTGGCGAGTGCGCGCCGCAAGATCACGAAGGCGCTCGGCCACGATCCCTCGCAGGAGGGGCTGGAGATCGCGGGCCACGGGGACGACTCGGGGGTGGTCCGCACGGTGAACGAGGCGATCGCCTCGCGCCGCGTGCTGGAGATGAACTACTACAAGGAGAACGAGGACCAGTTCTCGAAGCGCGAGGTCGAGCCCTACCGGCTCGCAAACGGGGCGGAGGGCTGGTACGTCGGGTGCTGGGACCTCGCCCGCGACGACGTCCGGCACTTCCGGCTCGACCGGATCAAGGAGGCGAAGCTCACCGACCGCCCCTTCGAGATGCGGCCGGAGGTGGAGCAGATGCCGGGCCTGGAGACCTGGCTCACCGACGGTGAGGTCGAGGACGCGCGCGTCGCCAGGGTGTGGGTGTCGCCCGACCGCGCCCGGTGGATCCGCGAGGAGCGAACCGTGATCGAGGAGCTCGCCGACGGCGCGGTGACGGTGGAGCTCCCGTATGCCGGCTCCGCGTGGCTGATCCGGGAGGTCCTGAAGGGCGCCGGCGACCTCGTCGTGCTCGAGCCCGGGGACGCGCGCGAGGCCGTCCTCGGCGCCCTCGACGACTAGGCCGGACCCTGCCGACGTGGACACCGCGCCCGGCCACCCGGAGATCGCGCGGCTCGTCGCGTCCAATCCGGGCCCGATGACGCTGCAGGGCACGAACACCTACCTGGTCGGCGATCACCCCTGCTACGTGATCGACCCAGGCCCCGCGGACTCCGCTCACGTGGAGGCGATCGCGGCCGAGGGGAAGCGCCGCGGCGGTGTCGCCGGGGTGCTGCTCACCCACTCGCACGGCGACCACTCGGACGCCGTCCCGATCCTGGGCGCGCCGCTGATGTGGGGCGGCGGTGCCGCCGACGCCGGCCCGTTCACCGCGCTCCCCACCCCCGGCCACGCCCGCGACCACGTCTGCTTCGTGCTCGACGGGGTGTGCTTCAGCGGAGACCTGATTCTCGGCGAGGGCTCCTCGATCGTCCCGGCGGACGGCGGCTCGATGGCGTCCTACCTCGATTCGCTACGCCGGCTGGGCGAGCTGGAGCTGGAGCTGATCTGCCCCGGGCACGGCTCGTACGTGACGGAACCCGCCGTGAAGATCGCCGAGTACCTGGAGCACCGCCTGGAGCGTGAGCGAAAGCTGGTCGCCGCGCTCGACGCCGGCGAGCGCTCCCGGGCGGCGCTGCTCGATGCGGCATGGGACGACGTCCCGGCCGAGCTCCGGTTGGCGGCCGGCGAGGCGATGCAGGCCCACCTCGACAAGCTGGAGCAGGAGGGGCGGCTGCCGGCGGGCCTTCGGGACTAGCATCGGCGCATGGTTCCGTGGTGGAAGGGACCCCGGTGGTGGCGCTCGCGCCACGCCGCGGCGGCGCGACAAGCCGCGGTCCGGCGCGGGGCGATCGCCGGCGGCGTCGCGAGCGCGATCGCCGGCACCACCGCCGCCGGGATCTGGTACCAGCTGCTGCGCCGCCCGCTCCCGAAGACGCGCGGGCGGCTACGGGTGATGGGCCCGACCGAGCCGATCGAGATCCGCCGCGACCGGTGGGGCGTGCCGCACGTTCGCGCCCGCACCAGGCACGACCTGTGGTTCGGCCAGGGGTTCTGCCACGGGCAGGACCGCCTGTGGCAGCTGGAGCTGTACCGGCGGACGGCCACCGGTCGGCTCGCGGAGATCGGCGGCCGCGCGGCCCTGCCCGCCGACAGGCTGATGCGCACCCTTGGACTTGCGCGGGTTGCGGAGCGTGAGGCGGAGGAGCTGGACCCCGCGATGCGGTCGGAGCTCGACGCCTTCTGCGCCGGGGTGAACGCCGCCGCGGAGGCCGCCGGAGCGTCGCCGGTCGAGCTGCAGCTGCTCCGGATCGAGTTCGACGCGTGGGAGCCCCGGCACATGCTGGCGGCGATGAAGCTGCTCGCGTTCGGGCTGTCCACGAACTGGGAGCGCGAGCTGCTCCGGGCCGACATGGTCCGCGAGCTCGGCCCGGAGCTGGCGGAGCGGCTCGACCCTGGCTATCCGACGAACCACCCGATCGTCACTGTCCCGGGCGGCCCCTACTCGGGAGCAGGGATGGCGCTGGCCGAGCAGATCGACGCGGTCCGGTCGACGCTGGGGCTCGCCGTCGAGGCGGGCGGCTCGAACAACTGGGCCGTGTCGGGGGCGCTGACCGGCACCGGCACGCCGCTGATCGCCGGCGACCCGCACCTGCCGCCGAGCATGCCCGGGATCTTCTACGAGGTCGGGCTGGAGCTGGACGGGCGATTCGCGCGCGGCGCCTCGCTTCCCGGGGTCCCGGGGATCTCGATGGGCCAGAACAACGACGTCGCGTTCACGTTCACGAACGCGATGGCCGACGTGATGGACCTTTTCGTGGAGCGGATCGACGGCGACCGGTACGAGTTCGAGGGGGAGTCACGCCCGGTCCAGACCGTCGTCGAGGAGATCCGCGTCCGCGGCCGCTCCGCGCCGGAGCGGCTCGAGGTTCGCAGCACCCATCACGGGCCGCTCGTGAACGCGCCGCTGGCCGCGGACGACGCCGAGCCGCTGGCGCTGCGCTGGGGCGCGCTGGACGGGCCCGCGCTGAGCTCCGCGAACCTCGCGATCCTTGAGCCCACCAGCGGCCCGGAGCTCGTCGAGCTGCTCGCGGCGCACATCGCCCCCGTCTCGAACCTGATCTGGGCGGACCGCAGCGGCAGCATCGGATACAAGACGATCGGGCGGGTCCCGATCCGCCGCGGCAACTGTCCCGACCTCCCGAAGCCGGGATGGACGGGCGAGTTCGAGTGGGAGGGCGAGGTCCCGTACGACCAGATGCCGGAGACGCGCGACCCGGAGCGCGGCTACCTGATCACGGCGAACAACCGGATCGCACCGGACGACTACCCGCACCACATCACCAGCGAGTACCTGGACGGGTTCCGGGCGCGCCGGATCGAGCAGCTGCTCCGAGCTCGCGACGACCACGACATCGAGGGCTTCGAGGAGATCCAGGTCGACGACTACTCGATCCCCGGCGTCGAGACCGCCCACCGGCTCGCCAGGCTGCGACCGACCGACCAGCGCCTGCTCGCCGCGCTGGAGCGGCTGCGGAGCTGGGACGGCCGGCTCGACGCCGACTCGATCGCGGCGTCGATCTACCAGGCGTTCACGATGCGGCTGGCGCGGGAGGTGGCGCGAGCCGCGATCGGCGACCGCGACCTCGCGGAGCGGTGGCTGGACCGCTCCGACAGCGGCTTCATCGCCCATGTCACCTCGCCGTGGCGATGGCACTCGCACCTGCTGGCGCTGTGGGAGGAGGGCGATGCCGGGCTGATCGGTCGGCCCTGGGACGACCTCGTCCGCGACGCGCTGCGGGGGGCGCTGGACGACCTCGAGGACCGCTTCGGCCCCGATCCGGAGCGGTGGCGGTGGGGCCGCGTTCACAAGCTCGTATTCCCGCACGTGCTCGGTGAGGCGAACCCGGCCCTCGCGCAGCTGTTCAACCGGCGGGTGGAGGCCGGCGGCGGCCAGGAGACCGTCAGTCAGATCGCCCACGACCCCAACAACCCCTACCGGGCGGTGTGGGCGCCGTGCTGGCGGATGATCGCCGACCCCGCCGACCCGGACCGGTCCCGGTGGCAGGCTTTCACAGGCCAGTCCGGCCATCCCGGCAGCGACCACTACGACGACCTGCAGCCGGACTGGCTCGAGGGGCGGACGCAGGCGATGGCCGGCGAGGCCCCGTGGCGCGAGCTGAAGCTGACTCCCTGAGTTACTGGACGGCCGGATACCTGAGCTCGACGCCGTACAGCCTTTGGGCGCCGCCGCCGGTAGCGGTGCGCGCGACCCCAATGGTGAGCGTGTCGCCCGGCTGGACGGCCTCGAGGCTGACGAAGCAGGTGAAGGCGCTGTTCAGAGCGACCTGGTTGTCGCAGTCGTTTGTCACCGCGGTCGTAGTCGCCGTGTCCTCGGCCGAGCCCGGTTGCTGACGGAGGGTCGTGATCGTCCAGTCGCTGTTCGCGACCACTGCCGTCCTGATGCTTTCCAAAGCCAACGTGGGAGCAGGGTGGTCCGCGGCATCGTCGGGGATGACAGTCGACGCGCAGGCGCTGTCGGTGTCGTTGCCGTCCCACTGCAGGGAGAGCCTGCCGGCACCGGGAAGCGAGAAGTCGGGTGCAGTGACATCGTCATCGGTGAAGTTGATCGCGGCGCCGTCGGTGCAGTTCATGAACGAGCCCAGCGGCAGGTTGATCGCGCGCGGCTGGTCGGCGATTTGGCCCGGGCCGACCGCGTTCGACCCGATGCTCGGGTCCGGGTAGTTGCCGATCAAATCGCCGCCCGCCGTCCCGGACGGATGTGCGGTGGCGGCAGTTGTCGCGCTCGGCACCTCTCCCAGGGTGCTCTCCAGGATGTCGCTGCCGGTGAGCGAGTTAGGGGCCACCTCCGCCGAGCCGATCGCGTTCGGCCCCACGCTCGGGTTCGGGTAGCTGCCCTGCAGGTCACCGCCGGCCTTGCCGTTCGGCGGAGAGCCCTTCAGGCCGGCGATCTCCTGGTTCAGGGCCGCAACCTGCTTGGTGAGCTTCTTCACCTTCTTCTTGACGCTGGCGCTGGCGCTCGCGGACGGCTCGCCGGCGGTGGCGCCCGCCGGGAGGACGACCAACGCGAGCACGAGCAGGGACCCGATCACGTGGGCCACAGACCTCGACACCCCGCTCGTACGCATCGGCACGATCCTACGCCCCCCCGAGGCTGCGGTCAATTCAACCTGGGCCACCTATGCTCCGCTCCGCACGGATGAGCCGCCGCGACCAGATCAAGCTCACCCCCGAGGAGCAGCTCGAGCTGCTCGACTCGGAGCGTGTCGCGGTCGTGACCTCCAACGGCCCGCGGGGCTGGCCGCACTCGATGCCGATGTGGTTCCTGGTGCGCGACGGTGAGGTTTGGGCGTGGACCTACGCGAAGTCTCAGAAGGTCCGCAACCTGGAGCGGGATCCCCGCGCCACCGTGCTGGTCGAGACCGGGCACGAGTACGCCGAGTTGCGCGGGGTGATGGTGGAGGCGGAGGTGGAGATCCACAGAGACCTCGATGCGGTCGCGGAGTTCGGCGCGGCGCTCACGCTCCGCTACGCGGAGGGGATCGACTCGGTCGAGGGCGACGCGGCGGAGGCGCTGAAGGCGCAGGCCGCCAAGCGCGTCGCGCTCCAGTTAAGGCCCGTCCGCACCGCCACCTGGGACCACCGCAAGCTCGGCGGAATCTACTGAGACCCGCGAGCACCCCGATCACCCACCTGGATGAGGATCGGCTTGCCGCAGGAGTCGCCGACGTGCGCGGCGCGCCGCGGACCGATGGCACCCTCGAGCTGATCGTCGCGCGACCGGCGGTGGACCACCGGGAGCTGCTCGACGCGGGCTCGCTGGATACCGACCTGGGGCTGGTCGGCGACGGATGGAGCAACCGCCCCAGCCCCGGCGGGGGGCCGAACCCCGACGCCCAGGTCACCGTGACGTGCTCCAGGGCCGCGGCGCTTGTCTCCGGCGGGGACGATCGCACTGCCTGGGCCAAGGCCGGTGACCAGCTCTACTTCGATCTCGACATCAGCCACGCCAACCTCCCCGCCGGCGCCCGGCTCGCGGTGGGCGAGGCCGAGCTCGAGGTGACCGCCGAGCCCCATCTCGGCTGCGGAAAGTTCTCGCGCCGGTTCGGCGTGGACGCGCTGAAGCTGGTCAACTCGGAGCAGGGCCGCGCGCTGCGACTGCGGGGCTGAACGCCCGCGTCGTCGAGCCCGGCGCGATCGCGGTCGGGGACCGGGTCCGCCGTCTGCGCTGAGCGTCGCTAGCCTTCGCGCCGCACAGATGGCGCTCAAGGGGCTGATCCTCTCCGGCGGTGCAGGCACGCGTCTGCGCCCCATCACCCACACCTCGGCCAAGCAGCTCGTGCCTGTGGCCAACAAGCCCGTGCTCTTCTACGGGATCGAGGCGCTGGTCGAGGCCGGCGTTCACCGAGGTCGGCATCGTCATCGCGCCGCAGACCGGGCGACGAGATCCGCGAGGCGGCGGGGGACGGCTCGCGCGTTCGGCGCCAGGATCACCTACATCCCGCAGGACGAGCCGCAGGGACTCGCGCACGCCGTGCTCACCGCGGAGGAGTTCCTCGGGCGCGCCTCGTTCGTCATGTACCTCGGCGACAACCTGCTTCGGGACGGGATCACCGACCTCGTTGAGGCCTTCCGCGCTTCGGAGCCCGATGCGCTGATCCTGCTCACCAAGGTCCCCGACCCGCCGAGTTCGGCGTCGCCGAGCTCGACGGCGAGCGGGTCGTGCGGCTGGTCGAGAAGCCGAAGGACCCGCCCTCGGACCTGGCGCTGGTCGGCGTCTACATGTTCGCCCCCGCGGTGCTTCGACGCCGCCCGAGCGATCGAGCCGTCGTGGCGCGGCGAGCTCGAGATCACCGACGCGATCCAGCACCTGATCGACGCCGGCCGGCGGGTCGAGCCGCACAGGTGAGGGGCTGGTGGAAGGACACCGGCCACCTCGAGGACATGCTCGAGGCCAACCGGCTCGTGCTCGAGGACCTGGAGCGGCGGATCGAGGGTGAGCTGGTCGACTCCCGGGTCGAGGGCAGGGTGGTGATCGAGCCCGGCGCCCGCCTGGAGCGCTCCCTGGTCCGCGGGCCGGCGGTGATCGGCGCCGGCAGCCGGATCGCCGACTCCTACGTCGGCCCGTACACGTCGATCGCCGGCGACGTCGAGATCACGTCGTCCGAGGTCGAGCACTCGATCCTGCTGGCGGGCTCCCGGGTGAGCGATCTCGGGGCACGGATGGAGGCGAGCCTGCTGGGACGAAACGCGGTGCTGAAGCGCGGTGACGGGCTGCCGAAGACGCTGCGGCTGCATCGTCGGCGACAACTCGGAGATCGCGATCCCGTGACCAGGGTGCTGATCACCGGCGCCGGGGGAATGCTCGGCCGCGACGTGATCGCGGCATGCTCGGAGATCGACGCCGAGGCGGTCCCGCTCGCGCACGCCGATCTCGACATCACCGACGGGCCCGAGGTCGACGCGGCGATGGCGGAGCACCGGCCCGCCGCGGTGGTCAACTGCGCGGCGTGGACCGACGTGGATGGCGCCGAGGAGCATGAGCCGAGGCGACCCGGCTGAACAGCGAGGCCGCGGGGATCGTCGCTGCGGCCGCCGCTGAGGTGGGCGCGGCGATCCTTCATCCGTCCAGCGACTACGTGTTCGACGGAGAGAGCCGGGAGCCGTACGTCGAGTCCGACCGCACCCACGCGCTGTCCGCGTACGGCCGCTCCAAGCTCGCCGGCGAGACCTCGGTCGCGGTCGCCAATCAGCGCCACTTCGTGATCCGGTCGTCGTGGCTCTTCGGGGTGGCGGGTCGGAACTTCGTGGAGACGATGCTCGGGATCGCCGATCGCCAGAGCGAGGTCGCTGGTGGTCTCCGACCAGGTCGGGTCCCCGACCTACACGCCGCATCTCGCCGCGGGGATCGTCCGGCTGATCGGGACCGAGCGGTTCGGGATCCACCACATCGCCGCATCGGGGTCGTGCTCGTGGTTCGAGTTCGCGCAGGAGATCTTCGATCAGTCGGGCGTCGAGTGCCGGGTGATGTCGGGCACCACCGAGATGCTGGCCCGGCCCGCGCCCCGGCCGCCGTACTCGGTGCTCGGCACCGAGCGGGAGGACGCCGTGCCGCTGCCCGAGTGGCGCGACGGCCTCGCCGCCTACCTCGAGGAACGAGGGGACGGCGCCGTGCCCGGGCGCGAAGCGGAGGACGCGGCGTGAGGATCCTGGTCACAGGCGGCGCCGGCTTCATCGGCTCCAACTACGTCCGGTACCGGCTGAACGTGCACCCCGAGGACGAGGTTGTCGTGCTCGACAAGCTCACCTACGCCGGACGCCGCGAGAACCTCGCCGACCTCCCCAAGCACCGGTACGAGTTCGTCGACGGCGACATCGCCGACCGCGACCTGGTCGGGAGCGCGATCCGCGGCTGCGACGCGCTCGTCAACTTCGCCGCCGAGTCCCACGTCGACCGCTCCATCGAGAGCCCCGGCGAGTTCATCACCACGGACGTGTTCGGGACGTTCGTGCTGCTCGAGGCGGCGCGCGAGGCCGGGATCCGCCACCTGCAGATCTCCACCGACGAGGTGTACGGCTCGATCGAGGACGGATCGTTCACGGAAGCTTCGCCGATCGAGCCGTCGTCGCCGTACTCGGCGTCGAAGGCGGGCGGCGACCTGATCGTGCGCGCCTTCCGCCACACATACGACGCGGACGCGCTCGTGTGTCGCGCCTCCAACAACTACGGGCCCTACCAGCACCCCGAGAAGCTGATCCCGCTGTGCGTCCTGAACGCGCTCGCCGGCGACCCGCTGCCCGTGTACGGGGACGGGATGCAGGTCCGCAACTGGCTGTTCGTCGAGGACAACTGCTCCGCGATCGACACCGTCCTGGAGCGCGGCGAGGCCGGCGAGGTCTACAACGTCGGCGGCCCCGACGAGCTCCCCAACATCGAGGTGGTGAAGACGATCCTGGAGCTGACCGGCCGCGACGAGTCGCTGATCGATTTCGTCACCGACCGCCCCGGCCACGACCGCCGCTACTCGCTCGGCTCGGCGCGGACCGAGGGACTGGGGTGGAAGGCACGGGTCGGGTTCCGCGAGGGGCTGGAGCGGACGGTGGCGTGGTATCGCGACAACCCGGAGTGGTGGGAGCCGATTCGCTCCGGCGAGTACCGCACCTACTACGAGCGCCAGTACGGACGGGCGCTGGGCTGAGCCAGGGTGCCGCGGCGGATCGACACGGAGATCGACGGGCTCGTCCTGCTGGAGCCGCGGGTGCACGGTGACGAGCGCGGCTTCCTGGTCGAGACGTTCTCCGAGCAGGCGTGGCGCGAGGCGGGAGTCGACGTCGAGTTCGTCCAGGACAACCACTCCCGCTCGGGGGGCGGCATCCTCCGCGGCCTCCACTTCCAGACCTCGCCCGGTCAGGCGAAGCTGGTCCGGTGCCTGCGCGGCCGGATCTGGGACGTCGCCGTCGACCTCCGCCGCGACTCCCCCACGTACGGGAAATGGGAGGGGTACGAGCTCGACGACGAGCGCCACCGCCAGCTGCTCGTCCCGGTCGGGTTCGCGCACGGGTTCTGCGTGCTCTCTGGGATCGCCGACGTCCACTACAGGCTGTCGAGCTACTACGATCCGGCGACCGAGGCCGGGATCGCATGGGACGATCCCGAGGTCGCGGTCGAGTGGCCGGTTTCCGACCCGCAGCTGTCCGAGCGGGACACCACGGCCCCGCGGCTGAGCGAGATCGCGGCCCAGCTCCCCTGGTGAGCGACGCCCCCGGCGCGCGGCCGGAGATGCCCGACTTCGTCGCCCGGTTCGCGACGTGGTGGGCGGCGCCCGACCCGGGCACCGTTCACAACGTGCTCGCCGAGGACATCGTCTTGAAGCAGCCGATGATGCCGACCGCCCGCGGCCTCGACGCCGCGAAGCGCTCGTTCGCGGGCCTGTTCGCCGCGATCCCCGACCTGCGCGCCACGGTGCACCGCTGGGCCGAGCACGGCGAGCACGTCTTCATCGAGTTCACCCTGCACGGGACGACCGGGGGGAGGCCGATCTCGTGGGACGCGATCGACCGGTTCACGGTCGGCCCCGACGACCTCGGCCACGAGCGGGTGAGCTACTTCGACCCCTCCACGATCGCCGTCGCCGGTTTCCACCCCGCCCGGTGGCCGGCGATCGCGAAGCTGGTCGGAGCGCGGATGCGGCGCTGAACCGGGCTCAGCGCACCATCGCGAGAGCTTCCGGCGACGGCTCCTCGTGTCCCTGTGGCTCCATGTACTCGGGGTAGGTGGCCCGGTATCCGCGGGCGCGGCCGAGCGCCGCGAGCGGGCCGAACAGGGCCGTCTGCACGATCTGCGGCGGCTTCGTGAAGCGGGCCACGTCGGAGAACTCCCGCCCGATCACCGCGAGCTGCAGCGGGCCGGGCATCCCCTTCGAGTTCGTCTTTCCGTCACGGGCAAGGCCCCACAGGGTGGAGATCATCAGCTCGAATCGCCGCCCCGGGGTGATCTCGACGACAACCTCGGCCGGCACGTCGCCCGCGTTCCACCAGTCGTGCACGGTCCCGGGCGGGATCGTGACCTCGCCGCCCGGCCCGAGCGGGCTCACCTCACCGTCGAGGCTGACCTCGAGCGCTCCGCTCAGCACCCTGAAGCGCTCGGTCAGCGACGGGTGATAGTGCTCGCCGACGACCCGGCCGCCCGGGGTGACGTGAAGCTGGGCGGCAAGCCGGTCCCCCCCGTCGTCGCCGGTCCCGATCAGGACGAGCGAGCGCTCCCCGGTGACCGGGTTGCTCAACACGTCGCCTCGGTGGGTGCGGGGCGCCTCGTCCACGACGCCGAGTCTAAACGCCCGTGCTCGTGGTCCCGTCCGGCCGAGGCGTAACATCGACGGGTTGGCCGCGAAGCGATCCGCAGGTGCGAAATCCACTCCGTTGGCGCCGTTCAGCGACGCGGTGCGGGGGTGGTTCGACGCGTCGTTCGAGACGCCGACGCCGGCGCAGGCGCGGGGGTGGCCGGCGATCTCCTCCGGCGCGAACACCCTGATCTGCGCCCCTACCGGCTCCGGGAAGACGTTGGCGGCGTTCCTGTGGGGGATCGACCGGCTCGCGTCCGAGCCGGACCGGCTCGGGCAGGGCGTGCGGCTGGTCTACATCTCCCCGCTGAAGGCGCTCTCGTACGACATAGAGCGCAACCTGCGGGCGCCGCTGAAGGGGATCGGCGCCGAGATCGCCGTCGGCCTCCGCACCGGGGACACACCGCAGAAGGAGCGCCAGGCGATGCGGAGGCATCCCCCGGACATCCTGATCACCACGCCCGAGTCGCTGTACCTGATGCTGACCTCGCAGGTGCGGGAGATCCTCGCCGGGGCCGAGGCCGTGATCGTGGACGAGATCCACGCGGTCGCCCAGTCCAAGCGCGGCGCCCACCTGGCGCTGACGCTGGAGCGGCTTGAGCACGCGGTGGTTGATGCGGGCGGTGACCCGGTCCAGCGCATTGGTCTCTCAGCCACGCAGCGCCCGCTGGAGACGATCGCCAAGTTCCTGGTCGGCTCGAGGCGCGCGTGCGAGATCGTCGACGCGGGACGCAGGAAGGAGCTCGACCTGGAGATCCAGGTGCCGGTCGAGGACATGACCGAGCCGGGCGCTTCGCTGGACGGGCCGGCGCGGCCTTCGGGTGACGGCCTGTCGCCCGACCGCGTCGATCCGCAGTTCGACGGCGCCGTCAACCCGCGCTCGATCTGGCCCGCGATCTACCCGGAGCTCTTGAAGCTGGTCCGCGAGCACACCTCGACGATCATCTTCGTCAACAACCGGCGCGGGGCGGAGCGGCTCGCGAAGCGGCTGAACGAGCTCGCGCGGGAGCAACAGGAGAGCGAACTACCCCCAACTGAGCAAGGTGGGCACCACCCTGCGGCGCCCGGACGCGAAGCGGAGGACGCCGCAGGCAATGATGCTGGTGGGCACCACCCTGCGGCGCCCGGACGCGAAGCGGAGGACGCCGCAGGCAATGATGCTGGTGGGCACCACCCTGCGGCGCCCGGACGCGAAGCGGAGGACGCCGCAGGCAATGACGTCGCTCGCGCGCACCACGGCTCTCTCGCGCACGAGGAGCGCGTCGTCGTCGAGGAGCTGCTCAAGTCCGGGAAGCTTCCCTGCATCGTCGCCACCTCCTCGCTGGAGCTGGGGATCGACATGGGGGCGGTCGACCTCGTGATCCAGGTCGAGTCGCCGAAGTCCGTCACCCGGGGGCTGCAGCGGATCGGCCGCGCGGGCCACGGGCTCGGCGAGGTCTCGACCGGCCGGATCTTCCCGAAGTTTCGCGCCGACCTGCTCGAGTGCGCGGTGGTCGCGAAGCGGATGCGCGCCGGCGAGATCGAGGAGACCGTGATCCCGCGCAACCCCCTCGACGTGCTCGCCCAGCACCTCGTCTCGATGGCGGCGACCGGCGAGTGGGAGGTCGACGAGGTGGAGCGGATCGTGACCGCCGCCGAGCCGTTCTCGGACCTTTCCCGCGAGCAGCTCGAGAACGTGCTCGACATGCTCGACGGCCGCTACCCGTCCGACCGGTTCGCCGAGCTCCGCCCGCGGCTGGTGTGGGACCGGACCGCGGGCCAGATTCGCGGCCGCCCCGGCGCCCGCCAGCTCGCCGTCGCCAACGCGGGCACGATCCCGGACCGCGGCCTGTACGGCGTCCACCTCCCGGACGGGCGCCGCGTCGGCGAGCTCGACGAGGAGATGGTGTACGAGGCGCGACCGGGCCAGACCTTCCTGCTCGGCGCGAGCACGTGGCGGATCCAGGAGATCACGCGGGACCGGGTGATCGTCGTCCCCGCCCCGGGCACCCCCGGCGCGATCCCGTTCTGGCGCGGCGACGGCGTCGGCCGGCCCGCCGAGCTCGGCAAGGCGATCGGGGCGTTCGCGCGAGAGGCCGTCAACATGAAGCCCGGCGAGCTCGCCAGGCAGTACGACCTCGACAAGCGCGCCGCGACCAACCTGCTCGCGTACCTTCGCGAGCAGCAGGAGGCGACCCGGGTCGTCCCCTCCGACGAGACGATCGTCGTGGAGCGGTTCCGCGACGAGATCGGCGACTGGCGGCTGTGCGTTCTGTCACCGTGGGGGGGCCGGGTCCACGCCGCCTGGGGGCTGGCGCTGGCGGCCCGGATCCGGGACGAGCGCGAGCTCGAGGCCGACGCGATCTGGTCCGACGATGGGATCGTGATCCACCTCCCCGACGCCGACGAGCCGCCGCCGGCCGACCTCGTCCTGATCGACCCAGACGAGCTCGAGGACCTGGTCGTCCGGGAGCTGTCCTCGTCGGCGCTGTTCGGCGCCCGGTTCCGCGAGAACGCCTCGCGGGCGCTGCTGATCCCGCGGGCGTGGCCGGGGAAGCGCACCCCGCTGTGGCAGCAGCGGCTGAAGGCGCAGTCGCTGCTCGAGGTGGCGCGCGACTTCCCCCGCTTCCCGATCGTGCTCGAGACCTACCGGGAGTGCCTCCGGGACGTGCTCGACCTGCCCGGGCTCGACCGGCTGCTCCGCGACCTGTCGGCGCGCCGGATCTCGCTGGTCGAGGTGGAGACACCGACCGCGTCGCCCTTCGCCTCCTCCCTCCTGTTCGACTACGTCGCCACCTACATGTACGAGGGCGACGCGCCGAACGCGGAGCGGCGGGCGGCGGCGCTCGCCCTTGACCGCGAGCTGCTCCGGGAGCTGCTCGGCCAGGAGGAGCTCCGCGAGCTGATCGACCCGGAGGCGCTCGTCGACGTCACCGACTCGCTCCAGCACCGCGCCGAGCAGGCCCGCGCGAAGGACCGCGACGCGCTCCAGCAGGTGCTCCGCCGGGTTGGCGACCTGACCGAGGCCGAGTGCGAGCAGCGGGTCGTCGAGGGCTACTCGGCGGCGTCGATGTTGGGCAAGCTCGAGGGTGAGCGCCGCGCCGTCAAGGTCCGCGTCAACGCGGAGCAGCGGTGGATCGCCGCCGAGGACGCCGGTCTGTACCGCGACGCGCTCGGGGTTCCGCCGCCGGGCGGGCTTCCGGACTCCTTCCTCGAGGACGTCCCCGACGCCCTCTCCGTGCTGGTCCGGCGGTACGCTCGCACCCACGGGCCGTTCCCGACGGCGCAGCTCGCATCCCGCTACGGGGTGGACCCGGCGCCGGTGCTGCGCGAGCTGGAGCGCGCGGGCGAGCTGGTCCGAGGCGAGCTTCTCCCGGGCGGCACCGAGCGGGAGTGGTGCGATCCGGACGTGCTCCGCCGGCTGCGCCGGGCCAGCCTCGCCCACCTCCGCAAGGAGGTCGAGGCCGCCGACCAGCGCGAGCTCGCCCGCTTCCTGCCGAGCTGGCAGAACGTCGACGCGCATCGCCCCGGCGGCGCCGGCCCCGACCGGCTCCGGGAGGCGCTCGTCCCGCTCCAGGGTGTCGCGCTGACTCCCGAGGTGTGGGAGCGCGATGTGCTTCCCCGCCGGCTCGGCGCCTACTCGCCTGCGTGGCTGGACGAGCTCTGCACCGGCGGCGAGATCGTGTGGATCGGCGCCGGCGCGCTCGGCCGCAGCGGCGGCCGGGTCGCCCTGTACTTCCGGGAGGACGTCCGGCTCGCCGGACCGCCCCCCGCGAACGCGAGGATCGAGTCGCTCTCGGGCGAGCCCCACCACGCGATCCGCGAGCTGCTCGGCACCCGGCCGTGCTTCTGGGTCGACCTGGTCACCGACCTCGAGCTCGACCCCGAGGAGATCCACGTGGCGCTGTGGGACCTGGCGTGGGCGGGCGAGGCCACCAACGACGCCTTCGCCCCGCTCCGGGCGCGCCGGCTGAGCGCCGTGCAGCGCTCCGCCGAGCGCGCCGGCGGGCGCCGGTTCGCGCGCCGCCGCGCCGCCGCGGGCCAGGCCGTCCAGGGCCGGTGGTCGCTGACCGCGCCGCTGTTCGAGGGCGCTCCGTCGGCCGGGCCGAGGCTGCGCGCCCAGGCCGAGCTGATGCTGGAGCGGTACGGGATCGTCACCCGCGAGATGGTGCTCGCCGAGGGCGTGCCGGGCGGCTTCGCGACCCTGTACGGGGAGCTGTCCAACCTGGAGATGCTGGGCACGGCACGCCGGGGCTACTTCGTCGAGGGCCTCGGCGGCGCCCAGTTCGCGCTCCCGGGCGCGGTGGAGCGGCTCCGCTCCCTGCCCGATCGGGACGGCGGCTACGTGCTGCTCGCCGCCACCGATCCCGCCAACCCGTACGGGGCGGCGCTGAGCTGGCCGAAGCGGGAATCCGGCCGCCGCCCCAGCCGCTCACCCGGGGCGCACGTGCTGCTGCGCGACGGGGAGCCGCACCTGTACGTGGAGCGCGGGGCGCGCGGGGTGCTGCGGCTCGCCGACCTCGACGAGGCCGAGCTCGGCGAGGCGCTCGCGGCGCTCGCCGAGGCGGCCGCGGACGGGCGGCTCCCGAAGCTCGCGATTGAGCGGGTCGACGGCGAGCCGGTGATCGGCTCCGGGCTCGAGGCGACCCTGGTCGCCGCCGGCTTCTCCCGGCAGCCGCGCCGCCTCGTCGCCTCGGCCTGAGCGATGGCCGAGGGGGACGTGGTCCACCGCACCGCGCGCCGGCTCGAGTCGGCGCTCCGCGGAAGGCCGCTCGTCTCCGCCCTCACCCCGAGCCCGCGCGCCCGGCCCGACGTCACGGCGGCGCGACTGGTCGGTCGCTCGCTGGAGCGCGCCGAGGCGCGCGGCAAGCACCTCCTGCTCAGGTTCGGCGCCGACGCGATCATCCACAGCCACCTCGGGATGCGCGGCTCGTGGCAGGTGTACCCGCGGGGTGGGACGTGGCGGAGGCCGGTTGCGTCGGCATGGCTCGTCCTGTCCACCGATCGGCACGACGCCGTCCAGTTCGGTGGATCGCGCCTCGCCCTGCTCGACGAGGCCGCGGTCCGCCGCCACCGCCAGCTCGCCTCGCTCGGCCCCGACCTGCTCGATCCCGCGTTCGCCCCGGAGCTGGGAGCCGATGCGATCCGCGGCGGCGCCCCGGAGTCGGAGCTCGGCGAGGCGCTGCTGGACCAGCGGCTGGTCTCGGGGATCGGGAACATCTACAAGAGCGAGGGCTGTTTCGCGGCCGGCGTGAGCCCGTGGCACGCCGTCGCCGCGCTCGACCGGGACGACCTGATCGAGGTGGTCGCGGGCACGCGCACGCTGATGCGCCGCGCGATGGACGGAGGCAGCCGGGATCGGGCGGTGTACAAGCGCGCCGGCCGAGCGTGCCCCCGGTGCGGCCGGCCGATCCGCTCCCGTGCCCAGGGCGACGCGGCTCGCACCACCTACTGGTGCGAGGGCTGCCAGCGCTAGCGGGTCAGGCGGCCCGGCCCTCGTCGAGCACCGCGAGGAACTCGCCCACGATCTCCGGGTCGAACTGGGTTCCGGCGTTGTCGCGCAGCTCCGCGATCGCGTGCTCGCGGGGGAGCGCCTCGCGGTAAGGCCGGTCGGAGATCATCGCCTTGTAGGCGTCGACCACGAACACGATCCGCGACGCCAGCGGGATCTCCTCGGCGCGCAATCCGTCCGGGTACCCGTCCCCGTCCCAGCGCTCGTGGTCGTGGCGGACGATCTTCCGCACCCCGGAGAGCCGCGGCACGGGCGCCAGGATCTGCTCCCCGAAGATCGTGTGCTCGCGGATCAGAGCTCGCTCGGCCTCGTTCAGCGGGCCGGGCTTGCTCAGGATCGCGTCCGGGGTGGCGAACTTGCCGATGTCGTGGAAGATCGCCGCATGGCGGAGGTCCTCGAGCTGCCCCTCCATGAACCCCACACGGCGCCCGACCGCGACCGCGAGGTCGACCATCGACGGCGCGTGATCGGCGGTGCCGCGATCCTTCGCCTCGAGCGCGTTCGCGAGCGACTGGACGGTCCCCAGGAAGAGCGATTCGAGCTGCTCGATCAGCCGATCGCGCTCCTGGAACCCCCAGATCCGCTCCAGGGCATGACCGGCGCCGGTCGAGATCCCTGCCAGCAGTGCGGTCTCGGCGTCGTCGAACCGGCCACCCTCGAGCCGCGCCACGCCGATCACCGCATGGCGGCCCTCGCTCCCCGTGAACGACGCGACCAGCGTCGCGTACCGCCCGCCGCCGTCGACCGGGAGCTCGAGGTCTTGCATGGGAGCGTCGGCGGCTGTCGCCTCGCCCCAGTCGGCACCCGTCAGCGTCGCCTCCGCCATCGGATCGATCCCCACAGCAGCGACGATGCGCCAGGCCGCGCCGCCCGCGCCCGAGTCGAGCAGGAAGGCGACCTCGGCCTCGTAGGCTTCGCACAGTTCGTCGACGAGGCCTCGCCCGAGCTCGGCTTCGTCGCGCGCTGCGTTCGCAAGCGCGATCACCTCCGCCCGTCGCGATGCCTCCACGAATCGCCTCCGGAGCGTCCGCAGCTCGACCGACTCGTGCTCGCGCTCAGCCAAGTGCGACGACCACGATCGCGTGATTGAGGTCTCCCTTCGTGCCGCGAACGCGCGCGATCTCACCGTGGGTGTACAGCCCGGCGATCGGCGGCTGCGGCGGGTTGAACGAGCTCGTCAGGCCGCGCACCTCTCGCTCCAGGCCCCCCTGCACCGCGCGCTTGCGGCCCGCGCAGTCGAACAGCAGCGCGGCGCGGACCGGATCGCCGCGAAGCGACGCGGTCGCCTCCTCGACCGCGCGCGAGGAGGTCGCGACGACCTCGTCGGGTGCCTCGGTCGTGAACTCGATCGCCGCGTTCACAGGGATGTGTGTCGCGCACAGGAGCGCGCTTCCCTCGCGCCTGAGCACGTGGCGGATCCGCTCATCCCCGCTCAGTTCGGGTTGGGCGAGCGGATGGGTGATCGCCGCCCGCTCGAACGCCTCGTTGTCGAGCTCGCCGCTTCCCAGCCCGAGCTTCTCCTGGTAAACGGTCGCGGCGGGCCTTCCGTCCAGCTCCAGCACGAGCCTTCCCTGGGAGCGGGTGACGATCGACGGCGCCCCCTCTGCCCGGCACGCGTGCGCGGCGCCGATCCCGGTCGGCCCAGGCGCTCGCAGGGCGACCGCGACGACGGAGTTCTGTAGCGGCTCGCCCTCCAGGAACTGGGCGGGGTTGGCGCCGCCCGCGGCTCCGCCCGCGATCGGGATCGTCGCCCCGGCGGCCTGGTAGGCGCCCGCGACCGCGTCCGACTGATCGCCCGAGCGGGTGTCGAGGAAGAGCAGCAGGAGGACCGCACCCTCCGCCTCGCCGAGCGATCGGAGCGCGTCCGACGCCGCCGCCCGTCCGGCCCCGCGCAGGTCTGCGCCGGCGTGGGTGGCGACGCCCACCCCGTGCTCGACCAAGCCCTCGAAGGCGAGCGCCGCGCAGCCGACCTCGATCGGGCCGGCACCGGAGATCACCCCGTTGCCGGTCATTCCCGCGACCACCGGAGCCCGCACTGCGGCGAGCTGGCTCGCGACGTCATCCGGATCGATCCCGGAGGTGAACGCGAGCACGAGGCCCGGCATGGTCCCGAGGTCCTGGATCGCCGTTCGCGTGGCTTGGGCCGGCGCTTCGACTCCCGCGGATGCGCCGGATGCCGCGAGGGATGGCGGTGCGACTACGGCGGACAAGAAGCTCCCTTTCTTCCCTGTGCGGCGGGAACTCTAACGGTCGCCACCCGCCGGGCCGGCCCGTTGGCCCCGTGCCTGCTAACTACTGAGCGATGCAGCCCGCTCTCTCGGTCACCGGCCTCGGGAAGCGATACGACGACGGCACCGTCGCCCTGCGCGGCCTCGATCTCGAGGTGCCGGCCGGGAAGTTCTTCGGCCTGCTTGGTCCGAACGGGGCGGGGAAGACGACCCTGATCAGCGCGATCTGCAATCTGATCCGCGTCACCGAGGGCCGGATATCGGTGTTCGGACGGCCCGCGGCGAGCCTGGAGGCGCGCCGGATGGTCGGGCTCGCGGAGCAGGACCCCAACCTCGACCGGTTCCTGAGCGTGCGCGAGTCGCTCCTCTACCACGGCGGCTACTACGGGCTCACCCGGGAGGCTTCGGCTGCCCGCGCGGAGGAGATGATCGACGTGTTCGACCTGCGCGCGAAGGCCGACGTCCGCACCCCGAAGCTGTCCGGCGGGATGCGCCGCCGGCTGCTGCTCGCCCGCGCGCTCCTGCACGAGCCGCGCCTCGTGATCCTCGACGAGCCGACCGCGGGCGTGGACATCGAGCTGCGCCGGGAGCTGTGGCGGTACATCCGGCTTCTGCACAGTCGCGGGACGACGATCGTGCTCACCACCCACTACCTCGAGGAGGCAGAGGCCCTGTGCGAGGACATCGCCCTGATCGCGGACGGCCGGATTCTCGCGCGCAGCACGCCGGAGGGCCTGAAGCGCCAGTACGACTCGCCGACGCTCGAGGGCGTCTACCTGAAGGCGGTCTCCGAGCCGAGCGAGGCTCCCGCATGAGGCCGCAGCCGTGGCGCGGGCTGGCGTGGCTGGCCGCGCGCGAGTGCCTGCGGGTGTCGAAGCTGTGGACCCAGACGATGCTCGCACCGGTGATCTCGTCGATCCTGTTCATCCTCGTCTTCGGGCTGTCGCTGGGTTCCCGGATCAGCGAGATCTGGGGCTTCAAGTACGACGTCTTCATCGTCCCAGGCCTGATCGCGATGGCGATGGCGCAGGCCGCCTACTCGAACAACTCCAGCTCGATCTTCCAGGCGCGCAGCGACCGCTACATCGCCGACGTGCTGTCGGCGCCGATGCGCCCGTGGCAGATGAACCTGGGGCTGACCGTCGGCGGCGCCTACCGGGCCGTGCTGATCGGGGTCGCGCTCGCGGCGCTGGCGATTCCGCTCACGGGCGCGCCGGTGGCGCACCCGCTCGCCCTGGTCGCGGCGGCGGCTCTGCTGGTGACGCTGTTCGGAGCCCTCGGGATCGTGGTCGGGATCCATGCCGAGACGTTCGACCACCACACGTTCATCAACAACATCGTGATCCTGCCGCTCACGTTCGTCGGCGGGGTGTTCTACTCGATCGAGATACTGCCCGCACCGTGGCAGCAGCTCTCTCACCTGAACCCGCTGTTCTACGTGGTCAGCTCGGTCCGGTACGGCTTCCTCGGGGCGAGCGACGTGAGCGTGTGGCTGTCGTTCGGCGTCACCGCCGCGATCGCGGCCGCCATGGTGGCCTGGTCGCAGTACCTGTTCACCACCGGACGCCGCCTGAAGTCGTAGCGCGCCGACCCCGCGGCGCCCGGACGCGAAGCGGAGGACGCCGCGGGATACTGATGATGTGGGGGAGAGAGACGCGATAGTCGATCTGATCCGGCGCGTGCCGCTGTTCTCGGAGCTCGAGACCGACGACCTGGAGCAGATCGCGAGCGTCGCGATCCCGCGCTCCTATCCGAAGGGCGTCCGGGTGTTCCACGAGGGCGACCACAGCGACGCCTGCTACATCGTCCGCAGCGGCGACCTGCGGGTGACGCGCGAGCACCCCGACGGGCGCGCGATCGCGCTCGCGACGCTCGGTACGGGAGACATCTTCGGCGAGCTCGCGATGCTGGACGGCGAGGCGCGCTCGGCGAGCGTCGAAGCGCTCACGGAGTGCGAGCTGCTGGCGCTCCCGGCCGCCGACGTTCGCCGCCTGCTCGCCGCCAGCGCGGAGATCACCGTGAAGCTCGTCGTCGCGCTCACCCGCCGCCTCCGGGAGGCGAACGAGCGGATCGCGAGGCAGTCGTTTCAGACCGTCCCCAGCCGGGTGGCGGGGGTGCTCTCACAGCTGATCGCGGAGGAGGCCCCGCACGACGCTCGCGACGGCGTCACGATCCGGATGACCCAGGCGGACCTCGCCCAGCTTGCGGGCACCTCGCGCGAGAGCGTCAGCCGGTTCCTCGCCGTGCTGGAGCGCGCCGGCGTCGTCCGCGTCGGCCGCGGACGGGTCACGGTGATCGAGCCGCGCCGCCTCCGGGCATACATCTTCTGATGGTTCGAAGCCGGGAGTTCCCGGATCAAAGAAGGCGGATGGTCGAGCGCCAGCTGCGCCGGCGCGGGATCGCCGACCAGCGCGTGCTCGACGCGATGGAGGCCGTGCCGCGGGAGTGCTTCGTGCCCGAGTCCGTGCGCCGCAACGCCTACGCGGACTCGGCGCTGCCGATCGGCGGGGGGCAGACGATCTCCCAGCCGTGGATCGTCGCCGCGATATGCCAGGCGCTGGCGCTACGGGGCGAGGAGCGCGTGCTCGAGATCGGCACCGGGTTCGGGTACTCGGCCTGCGTGCTCTCGAGGCTCGCGCGAGAGGTCATCACGATCGAACGGATCGGGGCGCTCGCGAGCCAGGCTCGCGAGCTGCTCGCGGAGCTGGGGGCACCCAACGTCGAGGTCGTGGTCCGGGACGGCAGCGACGGTTACCCGGAGGCGGCGCCATATGACGCGATCGCCGTCCACGCGACGGCGCCGGCCGTCCCGCCGAGCCTCGTCGAGCAGCTCGAGCTCGGCGGGCGGATGGTCGTGCCGATCGCGGGCGACGGCGCGGACATGCTGACCGCCTACGTTCGGGTGGGAGAGGACGTCGATCTGCGCACCGGCCGGGGGCTCGACCGCCACACGCTCGGTGCCTGCCGATTCGTGCCGCTGATCGGCCGCGAGGGGTTCGGGGAGGAGGGTGGCTGGAGCCGGTAGCCGGTTTCCGGTTAGGCTCAGCTCATGAGCGGCGGGATCTTCGTCCTCAACTTCTACTCGCCGATCTTCATCGACCAGCTCAAGCGCGGCCGCAAGACCGCGACGATCCGGCTTGGCGAGAAGGCGTCGAAGTATCAGCGCGGCCAGATGGTGTGGGTGACCGTCGGATACCGGCACGGGCCGCGGCAGAAGATCTTCTCGGCGGTGATCGACGACGTGGAGGTGAAGCGGGTGCGTGAGCTCTCGCCCCGCGACATCGAGCACGACAACCCCGAGTTCCGGCGCCTGGACGAGACCGTCCACTTCCTGGAGCAGATCTACGGCCGCAAGATCGAGTCCGAGGACATGGTCACGGTGATCCGCTTCTCGCGGATCGTCGAGCCGCCCGGCCCTGGCTTCGGCAACGGCGAGCCTCCTTCCCCGAACTGATCGTCCAAGCCGCCCCCTGGATCGTAGGAAGGGACAAGTGAGCCGGTACAGATTCCTGACCACATGGTGCATCGCGGCCCCGATCGAGCCCGTCTGGGACGCGATCCACGACTCCGCGAGGTGGCCCGAGTGGTGGGAGGGCGTCGAGAAGGTGGTCGAGATCCAGCCCGCGGCGAGTGGCGACGGCGTCGGGCAGGTGGCGCGCTACACATGGAAGAGCAAGCTCCCGTACGAGCTCGTGTTCGACATGCGCTCCACCCGCGCCGAGCGTCCCCACCTGCTCGAGGGCGCGGCCAGCGGCGAGCTCGAGGGCCGCGGCCTGTGGCGGCTGTTCGACACCGACGGCGCCACCGCCGTCCTGTACGAGTGGGACGTTCGCACCACGCAGCCGTGGATGAACCTGCTCGCCCCCGTGGCGCGGTCGGTGTTCGCCTGGAACCACGACTACGTGATGCAGAACGGCGCCGTCGGGCTGGCGAGGCTGCTCGGCGCCCGGCTGCTCGTCTGCGGCGGCGGGATCGTGCCCGGCTCCATGCCGCGCGAGCAGATCTGAGCGGTTTCGGCTGATCGACTACACTCCTGGTTGCTGCCTGGCACTCTCACCTCGAGAGTGCCAACGGACGCAAGAAGTAGATCCAAGTAATCCCTGCACTCACTTCCCGCCGCGTCGGCGCATCCCGCCCGCGGCGGGCAATGAACTTCCGGAGGTAAACGGATGAAGTTGAAGCCGCTCGGCGATCGCGTGATCGTCCAGGCAACGGAGGAGGAGGAGATGACCGCTAGCGGCATCGTCCTCCCCGACACCGCGAAGGAAAAGCCCCAGAAGGGGAAGGTCGTCGCCGCGGGCGAGGGCAAGTGGGACGAGGACGGGGAGAAGCGAATCCCCCTCGACGTCAGCGAGGGCGACGAGATCCTCTACAGCAAGTACGGCGGCACCGAGATCACGGTCGAGGGCGAGGAGCTCCTCGTTCTGCGTGAGTCGGACGTGCTCGCCAAGGTCGAGTAGGCGTCCCGCACCGGATTCCAGACAGGAGGCAAGTTAAGAGATGGCCCACAAGGAGCTGAAGTTCAGCGAGGAGGCGCGCTCCGCCCTGCAGTCCGGCGTCGACGCCGTGGCCAATGCGGTCAAGGTGACGCTGGGCCCGAAGGGCCGCTACGTCGTCCTCGATAAGAAGTTCGGCGCGCCGACGATCACGAACGACGGGGTGACGATCGCCCGGGAGATCGAGATCGAGGACGTGTTCGAGAACCAGGGCGCCCAGCTCGTCCGCGAGGTCGCCACCGCGACCAACGACGTCGCGGGTGACGGCACCACCACCGCCACGCTGCTCGCCCAGATCATGGTCCGCAGCGGGTTGAAGAACGTCGCCGCCGGCGCCAACCCGCTGGGCCTGCGCCGCGGGATCGAGAAGGCCGTCGAACAGGTCGTCGCGAACCTGCGCGAGAAGCAGTCCAAGGACGTCGGCGGCAAGGACCAGATCGCCCGCGTCGCAGCGATCTCCGCGGCCGACGAGGAGATCGGCAACGTGATCGCCGACGCGATCGACAAGGTCGGCAAGGACGGCGTCGTGAACGTCGAAGAGGGCCAGACCTTCGGGATGGAGCTCGAGTTCACCGAGGGGATGCAGTTCGACAAGGGCTACATCTCCCCTTACATGATCACCGACCAGGATCGGATGGAGGCGGTGCTCGAGGAGCCCTACGTGCTGATCGCGAACCAGAAGATCGGCTCGGTCCGGGACATGCTCCCGGTGCTGGAGCAGGTGATGCAGGGTGGCAAGCCGCTCGTCATCATCGCGGAGGACGTCGAGGGCGAGAGCCTCGCGACGCTCGTCGTCAACAAGCTCCGCGGCACGTTCACCGGGGTCGCCGTGAAGGCGCCCGGCTTCGGCGATCGCCGCAAGCGGATGCTCGAGGACATCGCGACCCTGACCGGCGGCGAGGTGATCACCGAGGAGATGGGCCTGAAGCTGGAGAACACGCAGCTCTCCCAGCTCGGCAAGGCGCGCCGTGTCGTCGTCACCAAGGACGACACCACGATCATCGACGGCGCCGGTGAGAAGGCCCAGATCGAGGGCCGGATCAACCAGATCCGTCAGGAGATCGAGTCGACGGACTCCGACTTCGATCGCGAGAAGCTCCAGGAGCGGCTGGCGAAGCTGGCCGGGGGCGTCGCGGTCGTCAAGGTCGGCGCCGCCACCGAGACGGAGCTGAAGGAGAAGAAGCACCGGGTCGAGGACGCGCTCCAGGCCACTCGCGCGGCGCTCGAGGAGGGCATCGTTCCGGGCGGCGGCGTCGCGTTGCTCAACGCCCAGGGCGCGATCGACCCGACGGGCCTGGAGCCCGACGAGGCGACCGGGTCGGAGATCATCCGCCGCGCGCTCGAGGAGCCGATCCGCCAGATCGCCGAGAACTCGGGATACGAGGGCTCGGTGGTCGTCGAGAAGATCCGCGGGTTGAAGGCCGGCGAGGGCCTCAACGCGGACAGCGGCGAGTACGGCGACCTGGTCGCCGACGGCGTGATCGACCCGACGATGGTCACCCGCTCGGCGCTCCAGAACGCCGCCTCGATCGCGAAGAACATCCTCACGACAGAGGCGATCGTGGCCGAGCCGCCCGAGGAGGCGCCGGCCGGCATGCCCGGCGGCGGCGGGATGCCCGATATGGGCGGGATGATGTAATTCGCCTCAACAGGCGAGCGCTTTCAAGGGCCCGGCGAGAGCCGGGCCCTTCGCGTTCTGGCGATGTCAACCCGCCAGCACGTCGGCCATCGTCCGCGGCTCCACACCGAGGGCGCGGACGTCCGCGTCGCCGCGGGCGGCCACCATCGGGATCTCCATCAGCTCCGCCTCCTCCCAAGTTGCGAAGGCGCTCTCGCCGAACAGTCGGCGGAGCCAGATCAGGCCGGAGCGGACGATCGGCAGCGGCACGTGCACGAGCGGGCGCTGGCGTCCCGACGCCGCCGCGACCACCCGCGCGATCTGGTCGTAGGAGAGCGTCTGCGGCCCGCCGAGCTCGTATCGCGCGTCCTCGGTGTCGCGCTCGATCGCAGCAAGAACGCACCGGGCGACGTCCTGCGCCCAGATCGGCTGGTAGACGGCCTTCCCCGACCCGGAGATCGGGATCACCGGGAGCAGCGACAGCCGCCGCATGATCCGCATCCACGGGTCGTCGCGGTCGTACACGATCGAGGGGGCGAAGATCGTCGTGTGGAGGGGGGAATCCCGCACCCCCGCCTCGGCGAGCGCCTTGGAGCGAAAGAACCGCGTCCGCTGGAACCGGGTGGCACCGATCGCGGAGAAGAACACGAACCGCTTCACGCCGGCGCGCTGCGCCGCCTGCAGGAGGCGGAGCGTGCCGAGCCCGTTCACCTCCTCCAGTCGGCGCGGGGGCTGATCGCGGATCGCGGCGGCGAGATGGACGACGGTGTCGACGCCCCGGAGCGCGTGGCGCAGCCCGTGCGGGTCCCCGAGGTCGGTGAACGCGAGCTGCACCCTGACCCGGTGGGACCCGAGCCGACGCGGGTCGCGGACGAGCGCGCGGACCGGTTCGCCCTCGTCGACGAGCTGGGACACGAGCGCCTGGCCCACTGTCCCGGTGGCCCCGGTGATCGCGATCACGCGAGCACTGTAGCCATTGGGTTCGCCTACAATTCTGCGTTCCGCCCAGCCGTTGCCGGGTAGAAGCGGAACAGTCGCCCGTCCACGAACTTTCAGAGGGAGCCCCAGACAGCAATGACCTACGTCATCGCGGAACCCTGCATCGGAGAGAAGGACAACTCGTGCGTCGAGGTGTGCCCGGTCGACTGCATCCATCCGACTCCGGACGAGCCGGACTACGACAACCAGGAGCAGCTCTACATCGACCCCGACGAGTGCATCGACTGCGATGCGTGCGTCGAGGCGTGCCCGGTCGACGCGTGCTTCGCCGAGGACCAGCTCCCCGAGGAGTGGGCGAAGTACACGCAGATCAACGCGAAGTACTACGCCAGCAAGTAGCCCGCTCGCGCAGAGATCGGGCCCGTAGCTACGAGCTCTGGCCCGAGACCTGCACGACCGGGAGCTCGGTGCCCGTAGGTGCGGCGGGCGCGGCGGCGGCCGGGACGGCCTGCATCACCGGCAGCTCCTGAGGCGTCGCCGCGACGATCCCGCGCGCGGCGGCGCGGATCGCCTGCGCAGCGGGGGCGTCGGGGTTCTCGACGACCAGCGGCCGGCCCGAGTCGGCGTCCCTCGCGCAGGTCCTGCTCCAGCGGCACCTTGCCGAGCAGCGGCACGTCGAGCTCGTCGGCCAGCCGCTGGCCGCCGCCCTCGCCGAAGATCGTCACGCGCTCACCCTCCGGCGTCGTGAACCCCGCCATGTTCTCGATCACCCCGAGCAGCTCCAGGTCGACCTTCGCCGCCATCTCGGCGGCGCGCCTGGCGACGTTCTGCGCCGCCGGCTGCGGCGTCGTCACGAGCAGCACCTTCGCCTGCGGGAGGAGCTGGGCGAGCGTCATCGAGACGTCGCCGGTGCCCGGCGGGAGGTCGAGCAGCAGGTAGTCGAGCTCGCCCCAGTCGACGTCCTCGAGGAACTGCTGGATCGCCTTGTGAAGCATCGGCCCGCGCCAGACGACCGCCGCGTCCTCCTCGAGGAAGAAGCCGATCGACATCACCTTCACCCCGGCGGGGTCTCGAGCGGGAGGATCTTGCGCTCCGGCGAGACCTCGGGCTTGCGGTTGACGCCGAGCATCCGCGGGATCGAGTAGCCGTAGACGTCGGCGTCGAGCGCGCCCGCGGTCTCGCCCTCGGCGTGGAGCGCGGCGGCGAGGTTGGCGGTCATCGTCGACTTCCCGACGCCGCCCTTCCCGGACGCGACGCAGATCACGTTCTTGACCTGGGCGAGCGCGCCCTGGGGGAGCCGCTGGCGCCCGAGCGTCTCGCGCAGCCCGGCCTTCTCCTGGTCGGAGAGGACGTCGAAGCCGACGCCGACCGCGGTGACGCCGTCGAGCTCGGCGACGCGCTGGGCGACGGCCTGCTGGAAGTGGTTGCGGATCGGGCACCCGGCGGTGGTCAGCGAGACCACGACCTGGACCCGGCCGCTCGTCGCCGATCTCGATCGAGCGGACCATCCCGAGGTCGACGATCGACCGGCGCAGCTCCGGGTCGATCACCTCGCGCAGCCGCTCGGTGATCTGCTCCTGTGTCGGCAGTGCCATCCCCCTGATTGTATGCGGCTTGAAACGCGAGACGGCGGGCCGAAGCCCGCCGTCTCGAACTCACGAGAGTCGTCGGTCCTAGACGAGCGGGACGCGCTCGCTGACCTGGGCCCGCGCGGTGCGGATCCGCTCCTCGGCCTGGCGACGCCGCTCGTTCACGGTTCGCTCCACCTGGCCGCGGGTGCGCTCCACCCGCTCGGTGAGCTGGCGGCGCGCGGTGCCGCCGCGGCGCTCCACCTTGCCCACCTCGCGGTTGAGCTGGTGGCGGAGATGCTCGATCTCCTCCTCGGCGGTCTCCCGCCGGCGCCAGGGCTGGACCAGGTCACGGACCCGGTCGGCGGCGGTCAGCGCCGCTCCGAACTGAAGGTCGACCGCGGACACCGCGGTGTCCGCCGCCTGGCGCGCGTACGCGGCGACGCCGTCGGCCGTCTGGCCGGCGGTCTCGTTCAGCTTCTCGGGCGCCGTGTCGGTCTGGGTCTCGGTGGGCATCGTTGGAAAGGCCTCCTCGGTTTTGGTGGGTAACTACTTAGGTGTAAGGAAGTTCGAGAACATTATACCGAACACGTGTTCTGTACCCCGGCAGGCCCCGTCGGTTACAGGCGGCTCACCCGACGGCGACGCGCGACAGCCAGGCGTCGGGCCGCTCCAGCTCTGATTCGGACGGGAGCGCGCCGGGGGCCCGCCACACCTCGTTCAGGCCCTCGATCCCGGCGCTGTCCGCGACCCGGTCCGCGAACCGCTTCCCGAGCCTGTACTGGCGCATCTTCATGTCCAGGCCGAGCAGCCGCGCCACCAGCGTGTCGATCACGCTGCGCCGCCGGCGCTCGGACTCGACCGCCTCCCGCAGCCGCTGGTACCCCGGGTCGAGTCGGTCGCCGATCGCGTCCATCACATGCTCGGCATAGCCCTCGATCACCGACATCGCCGCCTGCAGCTCCCGCAGGGCGCGGGTCTGCTCGGGGCCGGCGACGAGCTGGATCAGGCCCCCCTCACGGAGCGGGTCGGCGAGCCTGCGGGGGTCGGGGTTGCGCGCGATCCGGCCGAGCGCGTCGCGGAGCTCCCCCAGGCCGGCGGCGAGCCCGGCCCCCTCGAGCAGGTCGTGGACCATCCTTCCCAGATGCTCGCGAAGCCATGGGACCGAGGAGAACTGGAACGCGTGCGTGGTCTCGTGCAGGGCGACCCAGTGCACGAGCATCGCCCGATCTCCCCCGAGCCGGCGGTGCGCGTCACCGAGGTTCGGGCCCGACGTACAGCAGCCGGGACGGCCGCTGCGGCCCGACCAGCGCCAGGTCGTACTGGCCCATCACCCTGCGTGCGACGTAGCCGAGCACCAGCCCCATCTCGGCTCCGGCCACCGTTCCAGCCAGCACTCGGGCGATCGAGGCCAGCGGCCCCGGCAGGCCGACCGAGTCGTGCACGCGCCGCTCCAGCTCGGCGCCCATCTCGCGGAAGGTGACGAGGTTGGCGCGCACCCACTGATCGCGGCCGACCAGCTCGGCCTCCGGGATCGGCTGCAGCGGCTCCAGCCTCGTGTACTCGGCGACCTCGTCGATCGCGCGCTTCGCCCACACCGAGAGCTCCTCGGCCGGAGGCTGCGGCGCCGTCTCGCCTGCGGTCGCGATCCCGACCGCGATTCGCTCCGCCAGCGCCCAGTCCACCAGCACGCCGCCGGTGTCCGGCCCGGGCATCGCTACCCGGCGCGCGCCTGGGCCGCGAGGACGACCGCGAGCGCGTCCTCGTCGAGCGCGGCGGCGACCCGGTAACGGGCGTCAAGGCCCAGCGGCGTGTGCTCGAGCCCGCCGCCTTCGAACTCGACCAGGGCACCCGCCTCACGCGCGACCAGCTGGGACGCCGCCGCGTCGACGGAGCGGCACACCCGGGCGGTGAACATCCCGTCGAACCGGGCGGCCGCCACGTACGCGAGCGTGATCGCGATCGCGCCGACCGAGCGGATCCGGAACGCCTTGCCGCGCAGCTCCTCGATCCCCGGCAGCAGCCACCCCGGCTCGGCCGACTCCACCCCGACCACCTCGACCCCGTGGCCGGGCCCCTCCGCGCGCAGCTCCCGGCCGTTCAGCCTCGCTCCCTCGCCGCGGGTGGCGACGAACTCCTCGCGCGGCGCCGAAGTCGTACACGTACGCCCGGTCCACGTCGGCCATCGTCTCCCCGGACGCGATCGCGATGCTGAGCGCGTGGCCGGGGATCGTCCGCCGGGCGTTCAGCGAGCCGTCGATCGGGTCGATCACGACGCGCGCGGGCGACTCGCCGTCGCCGAATCGGACCTCGCCGCGCTCCTCGGACACCGCGACGAACTCGTGGCCCTCCGCGGCGAGCTGCTCGAGCTCAGCGAACACGATGTCCTCGCAGCGGCGGTCGATCGCGAGCGCCCGGTCGCCACCCTCCCCGACGCCCTCGTACACGGTCCGCTCCGCGATCGAGGGGGTCGAGTCGAACAGCTCCTGCTGCGCGGCGACGATCCGCCTGCACACCGTGAGCCAGTCGGCCGCGACCAGCCGGCGCGCCTCCACCTGTCCGCCCTCGCTGGCCACGGCCAGCATGCTAGGTGGTCGAGCACTCCAGGTCGGCCCGGCGCGGTCGCTAGCGTTGGTGCGCGTGCCGGCCGACACCCGCCTCCCAGTCCCCACCGCCGCCCAGGTGCGCGCGATCGAGCACCGCGACGGGCCGCTGCTGCTGACCGGCCCGGCCGGCTCGGGCCGCACCGAGACGATCGCCCGCCGACTGGCTCGCGGTGGCGGAAGACGGCGCCGCGCCCGAGCGGGTCGCGGTCCTCACCCGCTCGGCTCCCGCCGCGGCGCGGCTCCGCGAGCGGGTGGAGGCGCTGCTCGAGGGTCCGTTCGAGGAGCTGTGGATCCAGCCCTACCCGGCGCTCGCCGAGCGGCTGCTTCGCGAGCACGCGGTCGAGGCGGGGCTGGATCCGTTCTTCGGCACCGTCGGCGCCGCCGACCGGCTCGCGATGCTGCTCGACCGCGTAGACGAGCTGCCGCTGCGCCATCACCAGATCCGTGGCAACCCGGCCGGGCCTGCTGGCGCGGCTGCTGGAGCGAATCGACGCGCTGAAGGCGGAGGCGGTCGACGCCGGCGGCGCTCCGCGACCTGGGCATCCGGCCGGGAGCGGGACGCGGCCGGCGAGGGCGACCGCGAGGCGGCGCGGCGCGAGCTCGAGTTCGCGGAGCTGTACGCGCGCCACGACAGCATCCTGGCCGAGGCGGGGAACCTCGACGCAGGGCGATCTGCGTGCTCGGGCTGGCACGTCTCGTCCGCGAGGGCGCCGACGTCCGAGAGCGGCTCGGCACACGCTTCGTCGAGGTGATGGTGGACGAGCTGGAGGACGCAGGGACAGCACACCGGGAGCTGGTCGGCGGGCTCGCCCCCCACGGCCGCCTCCTGGTCGCCTGCGACGACCGGCAGGCGATCCGCCGTTTCCGGGGCGCCGGTGCGAGCGCTGCGGATCAGTTCCGCGCCCGCCATCCCGACTGCGCGCAGGTCGATCTGGGCCACCCCCTCCGCGGCGCAGCCGGGATCGTCGCCGCGGCGGACGCGGTCGCCGGCGAACCGCCGGAGGCGTCGCCTCCGCGAGGACGCCGCCGGCGTGCGGCCCTTCTGGCGCTGTCGAGCAACGCGCGCGCTGAGGCGCAGGCCGCCGCGCGCGAGATCGAGCACCTGCTCTGCGGCGGGCGTTGTCGGCCCCGAGGGCGTGTGCGTCCTGGTCGGCGCCTCGCCAGCGAGAGGGCCGGCTGGTCGCGGCAGCGCTCGAGGAGCGCAACATCCCCTACCGGCTCGCCGGGCGAGCGGCGTTCTTCCATCGCCCCGAGGTCCGCGACGCGATCGCGTGGCTGCGGGTGCTCGCCGACCCCAACGACGCGCCGGCCGCGGTCAGGGCGCTGACCCGCCCGCCGGTGGAGCTGCGCTCGGTCGACCTGGCCCGGTGCACGACTGATCGCCCGACGCCGCAAGCTCGACATGGTGTCGGCGCTCGAGGCGGCGATCGAGAGCCCCCAGCTCCCGCCCGAGGCCCGCGACCGCATCCAGGCTTTCCTGAAGCTGTACCGCGCCGCCGCGGCGCGCTGGAGGAGATGCCGGCAGACGTGTTCGTGCGGCGGTTGATCGAGCGGATCGGCCTTCGACGCCGCCAGCTGTTCGCCGCCCACCCGACACCGCATGAGCGGCTCGTCAGCCTCGTCCCGGCTCGCCGAGCTCGCGGCGGCGTGGGCCCGCCGCGAGCCCCGCGCCTCGACCCGGGACTTCGTCCGCTACCTGACCGCGGTCGCGCGAGGCCGGCGAGCTCGGCGACGACCCGCTTGCGCAGGCGCCGCCCGCCGGCGTCCTGCTCGCCGCGAGCCGCGATCAGGTCAAGGGGATCGAGTTCGACCGCGTCTACCTGCTCGGCCTCGAGCGCGGCGCGCTCGCCGGGCCCGGACGGCAGGGACGGGTGGATCCCCGAGGAGCTGCTCGCGGACCCGGTCGCCGGACCGCGGCGTCGGAGCTGAGCGCCGCCCACCGCGCCCGGCTCGCCTACGTCGGGATGACCCGGGCGCGCGACTCGCTCGTCCTGATCCTGGTCGGCAGACCGTGGAGCGACGCCGCGGTCGCACCCAGCCGTCGCCGATCTACGAGGCGGTGCGCGACGCGCTCGGGCGGCGAGGAAGAGGAAGTCCACACCGAGGAGCTCTTCGGCCCCGCAGAGGGCCTGCACGCCACCTACCGGATGCTCCGCGACGAGGTGCTGGAGGCGCTCGTGGCGGGCCGGCTGCGGCGCTCGGCGAGATGCGACTCGACACCGCCGACGACATCGAACGCGCCGTCGCCCGCTTCCTCGAGCTGGTCAAGCTCGCCGCGCTGCTGCAGCGCCACGGAGAGGAGCCGTCGGCCGACGCGCTCGCGGCCCTGAACGAGCTGATCGAGCCGGCGCGCGACGCCGGAGCAGCGCGCGATGCTCGCCGCGTCGGCGCTCGACGAGTACGTGCTCGGCGAGGAGCGCGAGCAGCGTGAGCGCCGCGAGCTGATCTCGGCTCGCCACGAGCCCTCGCTGGAGGCGTTCATCCCGACGCGCGGGCGAGGGCCTCGCCCTCTCGGCGTCCGACCTCGACCTCTACCGGATCTGCCCCCTCAAGTACAAGTTCGCGCGGGTCTTCGCGATCCCGGAGGAGCCGACGATCAACCAGCGCTTCGGGATCCTGATCCACCAGGTGCTGGAGCGATTCCACTGCCGACGAGCTCCGCGCGGAGTCCTGGGCGAGGCCCCGCCGGAGCGCCGGCGCCGGATCGACCGGCTCCTGTGGCTGTTCGAGGCGGGGTGGCGGCGGTCCGGGTTCGGCGCGTCCGACGACGAGCTGCAGTACCGCGACCGCGCGGTCGCCGCGCTCACCCGCTACTACGAGCGCGCATCCGCGCTCGGACGGCGGCGCCGATCTGGCTGGAGCGCGCTTTCGCGTTCGAGATCGGCCCGCACCAGCTCCGCGGCCGGGTCGACCGCGTCGACCGGCTCCCGGACGGCGGCTACGAGCTGATCGACTACAAGACCGGCGACCCGAAGGCCGCGCCGCAGCTCGCCGGCGACCTGCAGCTGGCCCTGTACCGGCTCGGCGCCCGCGAGGCGTGGCAGCTCGAGGCCGAGGCTGGCAGCTACTGGTACGTGCTCGAGGACGAGAAGGTGTCCGGTGCCGAGCGCCCCTGACGACCGCGAGCGGGTGGAGCGGACCGTGCTCGACGTCGCGGAGCGGGATCAAGAGCCAGGACTTCGAGCCCCGCCCCTCGTACGAGATCTGCTCGTGGTGCGACTACCGGCTGATCTGCCCCGCCAGCGAGGCCTGAGAAGCACGAGACTCGTCCGAACCCGGCCGGACCGGACGCGAAGCGGAGCATTCGGCCGGATTGATCAGTCGTCGTCGGTGCGTTGGCGCAGGAAGCGCTGGAAGTCGCTGCGCGATCGACTCGCCGGACGGGACGTCCTGCTCGAGCTCGACCGCCTCGGCCCTGCTCGGCCTCGAGCCGCTGCACGAGCTCCTCGATCTCGGGGTTGGCGGCCACGGCGCGGTCGATCTGACCGTCGAACGCGCTCCGAGGCCTCCTCGAGCTCGGACGCCTCGACGGCGACGCCGGTGAGCCCCTCGAGGCGGCGGAGCAGCGCCAGGGCGGCCTTCGGGTTGGGGACGGCGGCGACGTAGTGGGGGACGGCCGCCCACAGGCTCGCCGAGGTGCAGGTCGCGGCGGCGGCACGCGTCGTGCAGGACCCCGACGATCCCGGTAGGCCCCTCGTACTTGGAGCGGCTCAGGCCGAGCTGCTCGACCAGCTCGGGGTCCGAGGCGAGCCCCGTGATCGGCACCGGACGAGTGTGCGCGACGTCGGCGATCAGCGCCCCGAGCGTGACCACGATCTCCACGCCGAGCCGCTCCATCGCGTCGGCGAGCAGGTCGGTGAACGTCCGCCACCGCAGGCTGGGCTCCGTTCCGCTGAGCAGTACCAGGTCTCGCTCGGCGCTCGGCGCGGGCGCCGCGATCAGGGTGTTCTCGGGCCACTCGATCCGCCGCGCCTGGCCGGCGGTCAGCCGGATCGTCGGGCGGTTGTCCTGGAAGTCGAAGAACTCCTCCGGGTCGATCCGCGCGATCACCTCGGAGTCGAGCGACACCGCGACCGCCTCCAGCGCGGTCGAGGCCGCGCTGGCTGCGTCGTTCCATCCGCGCGAACGCCGCGACCAGCGCCGGCGAGCGCAGCTCGGGGGGGTCCCCTTCCCAGCGCATCGCTTCCACCCAACGAGCCTAGCGTGCCGGCACCGTCCGCCCCGCGGGTCACCATCGATCGGGTGGAGGCGGCGACACAGACGACCCCGACTGCGAGCGACAGCGCCGCGCCCGGCGGTGGCGGAGCTCCGCCCGGGGCAGCGCTTCGAGGGGCCGTATCGCGTGCGTGCGCAAGGACCGGCTCACCTCCCGAAACGGCTCCGCCTACCTGTCGCTGGAGCTTCGCGACCGCAGCGGCACGATCCCCGCGCGGGTCTTCCGGGAGGCGGACCGGATCTCGGCGCGGCGTTCGACGCGGCGACGCGGTCAGGTCCGGGGCAGGGCGGAGCGCTTTCGGGGCGAGCTGCAGGCGGAGCTCGAGCGACGTGCGCCGGCTCAGCGGGGCGAGTTCGACCCGGGGAGTTCCTGCCCGCGGCCTATCGCTCGGTCGAGGAGCTGGAGGGCTTCCTCGAGCACCTGACGCGCGAGGTGCACGACCCGGCGCTGCTGGCGGTCGTCGAGCGGGTCCTGCTTCAGCCGACCCCGTCGCCCGGAGTTCCGGCGGGCGCCCTGCACGCGGGCCGGCCACCACGCCTACCTCGGCGGCCTGCTCGAGCACACCGTCTCGGTCGGCACGCTGGCGCTGGAGCTCTGCCCGCTGCATCCGCGGCTCGACTCGGACCTGCTGATCGCGGCGGCGCTCCTGCACGACGTCGGCAAGGCGCGCGAGTTCACCTACGGGGCCGAGTTCGGACTGAGCGAGGAGGGGCGGCTGCTCGGCCATCTCGCGATCGGTGCGGAGATATCGGAGCGGCGGCCGGCGCCGTTCCCGCCGACCGGCGGCTGGCGCTGCTGCACTGCGTGCTCTCCCACCACGGGACCGAGAGGCGCTCCGCCGGCTCGCCCGAGGCGGTCGCGCTGCAGCGGCTGCAACGGCGCTCGACGCTTCCGTGAATGCCGCGCTCGAACACCCCTCCTAGCCGCTCGGTCGGGGGCGGCGCGACGGTCGCGCTTTCGCTGCCCGCGGGCGCGCTTCGCGGCAAGCCGCCGCTCGGCCGCGCCGCGCGAGGGTCGGGTGGGGCGGCGGCGGCGGCGCGTCGCCAGCGCCGCGGCGAGCTTCTCAGCGAGCCGCTGCAGGGCCAGCGCGCGGTTGCGCGCCTGCCCGCGGCGTCCTGCGCAACCGCGCTGACCCGCTCGCCCGCACGGTCGATCACACGCCGCTTCTGCGCTTCGGTGAGGGCGGCCGACGCGGTCACGTCGAAGCTCGCCTCCACCCGCGACGCGGTCACGTTCGCGTGCTGGCCGCCGGGCCCCGAGGAGCGGCTGGCGCGGACCTCGATCTCGCCGATCGGGATCGATACGTCCCGGTTCACGCGGAGGGTCCGTTGCGGCGGCACCTGCGGCGATACTAGGGGCCGTGCAGGCTGCCGACCCGCAGGCCGCGGACCTCGCCGCTCTCGTCCGGCCGCTGCGCGCCGACCCGGGCGCGGGCGCGGTCCTGTGTGACGTCGACGGCACGCTCGCCCCGATCGCGGACCGGGCCGAGGACGCCGCGGTTCCCGCCGAGGCGCGGGAGCTGCTCGCCGACCTGGCCCGCGGTTACGCGATCGTCGCCTGCGTGTCGGGCCGCCGCGCGCTGGTCGCCCGCGAGCTGGTCGGCCTCGATTGCCTCACCTACGTCGGGAACCACGGGTACGAGCGGCTCCGGCCCGGGGCCGCCGAGCCCGAGCTCGAGCCCGCGCTCGCCGGCCATGAGCCGGCCGCGGCCGAGTTCGCCGCGACGCTCGAGGCCGCCGCGCTCGCCGCCGCCGGGCTCCGGACCGAGGACAAGGGGCCAATCCGGGCGATCCACTGGCGCGGGGCGCCGGATCCGGACGCCGCCGAGCGCCGAGCCGAGCAGATCGCTGCCGACGCCCAGGGCCGCGGCCTGCTGGTCCACTGGGGGCGGATGGTGGTGGAGATCCGCCCGCCGGTCGAGATCGACAAGGGGGTAGCCGTCGCCAGCCTGCTCGACGGCGCCGGGGTTCGAGCCGCGATCTACGGCGGCGACGACCGCACCGACATCGACGCGTTCCGCAGCCTGCACGACCTCCGCGACTCGGGTCGACTCGATGCCGCGGTGTGCGTGGGGATCGCCTCCGCAGAGGGCCCCGCCGAGCTCGCCGCTGCGGCCGATCTGCTCGTACAGGGAACCGCGGGCTTTCGAGACGTGCTCCGAGCGCTGCGGCCGGAGGCATAGATGCTGTTCACCGACCTGCTCCGGCTGACGGTGCTGCTGGTCGCGGCGATGGCCACCGTGCTCGGCGCCCTCGCCGTGCTCGCCGCGAACGCGGACGGCGACACGGTGACCCTGATCGTGGCCGCGGGCTGGTGGGTGATCGCCGCGGTGGCGGGGTTGATCCTGGGGCGCCCCGAGCGCGCCGCCGACGGGGTCTCGCGGGCGCTGGCCGGCGCCCGCGTCTCGCCCACCCTGCCTCCGGAGAGCGCCCTGCGGATCGCGCTCCTGCGGCTGTGGCCGCTGGGGGCGTTCGCGCTGATCGCCGGCGGCCTTGCGTCGCTGTGGCCGCAGATCGCCGCGATCGGCGCCGGGTACGCGCTCCTCATCGCGCTCCAGTGGCGCGCCCGGGAGGCCGCAGTCACCGGTGTCGAGGACCGCGACGGGGTGCGGTTCTACGTGGAGCCCTCCTCCGCCCTGGAACCGATCAAGCTGGTCCGGACGCCGGGGCTCAGCCGCGACAGGTTGCCGGCGGGGCACCCGCCTCCGCCTCCCTCGGGCGACCGCGGCGAGCGGCCCGCCTAGGCGCGCACGCGCTTTCGCAGTCGCGAGAAGGACCGCCACGGACGCGTGTTCGCGATCTGGCCGGGGGTGAGCCACGCCCGCCGGGCGGTCGCCACGCCGTAGCGCATGTTGTCCATCGTCCGGACGCGATGCGCGTCGGTGTTGATCGACCATCGTCGCGCCGACGCTCGCGGCGAGCCGGGCGTGGTGCTCGGAGAGGTCGCGCCGGTTCGGATTGCCGTTGATCTCCAGCATCGTCCCGTTCGCGGCGGCGGCCGCGGCGATCCGCTCCACGTCGATCTCGTACGGCTCGCCGCTTAGCAGCATCCGACCGGTCAGGTGGCCGATGCAGTCGACGTAGCGGGTGCTCGATCGCGGCCACGACCCGCTCGGTCATCTTCTTCCGGCTCGATCCGGAACGAGGTGTGGACGCTGGCGACGACCCAGTCGAGCTCGCGCGAGCAGCTCGTCGTCGTAGTCGAGCGAGCCGTCGGGGAGGATGTTCACCTCGGTCCCGGCCAGCAGCTTGATCCCCTTCGTCCGCCTGTCGAGCGCGCGCACCTCCTCGATCCGCGCCGCCAGCGCGTCGCGGCTGGACGTCGTTGCCGAACCCGTGCGTGGCGGAGTGGTCGGTGATCGCCAGGTACGCGCAGCCGCGCTCGCTGCGCCGCCGCCGACCATCTCCTCGAGCGTGTTGTGTCCGTCCGAGAGCGTCGTGTGGCAGTGCAGGTCGCCGCGGATGTCGTCGAGCGTCACCAGCTCGGGCAGCTCGCCGGCCTCGGCCGCCGCTGATCTCGCCGCCGCCCTCGCGCAGCTCCGGCTCGATGTAGTCGAGGCCGAGCGCCTCGTACACCTGCTGCTCGGTCGCGCACGGTCGTCACCTCGCCGCTGTCGTCGTCCTTGATCCCGTGCTCGGAGACCGACTGGCCCGCGCGAGACCGCGCGCTCGCGCAGCTCCACGTTGTGCTCCGCCGAGCCGGTGAAGTGCTGGAGCAGGTTGCCGAACTCCTCGCGGCGCCGACGACCCGCAACTCGACCTTGAGCCCGTTGTGGGTGACGATCCGCGCCCCCGCGTCGCCGCCCGCGCCCACGTCGGCGGCGAGCGGGTGCTCGGCGAGCACCTTCGCCAGCGCCGCCCGGATCGTCGCGGTCGCGATCAGGTCGATGTCCTTGCAGGTCTCGGTCCATCCGCCGCGCCGAGCCGGCCATCTCGACCTCGCTCGCACGCCGGGCTGGCGCGGAGCGCCGCGACGATCTCGTCGGCGATCGGGAGCACGTCGGAGAGCAGCCGCCGCTCGGCCGGCCCCGCGGTGCCGATCTGCTCCACGCCGCCAGCATGTTCTGCTCGGCCTTGGGGCCGAGGCCCTTGACGTCGCGCAGCCGCCCTGCTCGGCCGCATCGCCGAAGCTCGCTCGAGCGTCGCGATCCCGAGCTCGTCGTAGATCTCGCCGCGCCGTCTTGGCGCCGACGCCCGGGACCCGCGTGACCTCGACCAGCGCGCGGGGAACTTGCTGCTTCAGCTTCGCGGCCGCCGGGATCTCGCCGTCGTCGACCAGCGCCACGATCTTCTCCTCGAGCGTCTTGCCGACCCCCGGTAGCTCGGTCGCGCGGCCCTCGACGCGCCAGCTCCTCGACCGAGACGGGGCTGTCGCGGATCACCCGCGCCGCCTCCTGGTAGGCGACCACCCGGTAGCGGACCGCGCCGTCGAGCTCGTACAGCGCGCCGAGCTCGTCCAGCGCGGCGGCGATCTCGGCGTTCTTCACCGGCATCTCCCGAACGTACTGATTGCGCCTTGCACCCGCCGCCCGCCACCCCCGCGCCCGGGTCGACCTGGGTCGATCTCCCGACCTACAACGAGGCCGACACGATCGAGCCGCTCGTGGGGGCGGTGCTGCGACGCGCTCGCCGGGACCGCGCCGGGTCCTCGTCGTCGACGACTCCTCGCCCGACGGCACCGGCGAGATCGCCGACCGGCTCGCCGCCGAGCGCGAGCACGTCGAGGTGCTGCACCGCGCGAGCAAGCAGGGCCTCGGCCCGGCCTACGTGGCCGGCTTCGGCGCGCGCTCGACGGCGGCGCGGGGCTGATCGTGGAGATGGACGCGGACTTCTCCCACGACCCGGCCGAGCTCCCGAGGCTGGTCGAGGCGACCGCGCGACGCCGACCTCGTCGCTCGGGTCCCGGTACGTGCCCGGCGGCCGGGTGATGACTGGGGCCGCTGCGCCGGCTCGCGATCAGCCGCGGGGCAGCCGCTACGCGCGTGCGATGCTCGGGATCGACGTGCAGCGACCTGACGGGCGGCTTCAAGTGCTTGCGGCGCGCGGCGCTGGAGGCGATCGACCTCGAGCGTCGGTGCGCTCGCAGGGCTACGCGTTCCAGGTGGAGACCACCTACCGCGCCCACCGAGCCGGATTGCGGGTCGTCGAGGTGCCGATCACGTTTCGGGATCGGCGCGTCGGCGAATCGCAAGATGTCCGCGCGCGATCGTCGCCGAGGCCGCGTGGCGGGTGCCCGCCCTGCGGTTCCGGCGCGGTCGAGTGAGATCGCTACTATCTTTTCTGAAGCATTGAGAGCTCCACGACCAGCCGACCGACAGGAGGCCGAAGTGCCGGGACAGCTCGACGACGTGACCGACGCCAACTTCCAGTCCGAGGTGCTCGACTCCGAGTCCCCCGTGCTGGTCGACTTCTGGGCGCCGTGGTGCGGGCCGTGCCGGGTGGTCCATCCGATCCTCGAGGAGATCGACGCCGAGCGCGACGACATCAGCATCGTCAGCCTGAACGTCGACGAGAACCAGCAGACGGCCGCGCAGTACGAGGTGCTCTCGATCCCCACCCTGATCGTCTTCAAGGGCGGCCAGGAGGTGAAGAAGGTGATCGGCGCGCTCCCGAAGAAGCGCCTCGAGCAGGAGCTGGAGCCGGCCCTGGCGACCTAGAGCACGGGGGGAGGCTGCGCCTCCCCCCGTGCCGTGAGTGCAACGCGGTAGCCCGCTGGCTAGCAGAACACCGCGAGGCTGAACGCGCTGTCCGTGAACGTGTTGTTCGTGTTCAGCGCCGTCCTGATGAAGGCCTGCTGCGCGTTGTTGTTGACGACGTCGGCGATCGCCGTCCGATTGACGGTGGTCGGTGTCGCCTGATAGGTGCACTGACTGATGTCCACGTCGAACTCGACGCGGTAGTTGCCGTTGTTCACCCTCTGCGCGCTCGTCGCGTTCCCGCGGACGAGATTCCCGGCGGCATCGACGAACGCCGTGTAGGTCGGGCTCGACAACTTCTGATTCGTGATCGCGCCATCCGCGATGTCGTCACTCTCGAACGGCAGGCGCTTGTCGATCTGCTTGTTGGCCTGCTTGTTCGCGATCTTCTTCGTCTTCTTCTTGCTGACCGCGGTCGTCGCCTGCTCGGCGACTGCAGTGCCGGCCAGCGCAGCCACGAGGGCCATCACCGCGACAACCAGTGCCGGCGAGGGCCGCGACAGCCTGGGCCGGATGAATGAACTCATCGTCTTACCTCCCTTGGGGTCGGGCCCCCCATACCCAGGCCAGACAGTACCCGTTCAGGCCCGCTTCAACCCGATCAACAGCTCCCGTCCCTCGACAGGCGTGCGGGCGCCATCCTCGGCGTCGTAGGAGGCGGAAGTCGCGAGCGTCTCCTGGGTGAGGTAGGCCTCGCTTGCGCGCGCGGCGTCCAGCAGCACGCGGTCGCCGCCGAGCTCCAGCTCGATCCGATCGGTGACCTCCAGCCCCGCGTCGCGGCGGGCGTTCTGGACGGCGTGCACGATCTCGCGGGCGAGGCCCTCGCGGCGCAGGTCCTCGTCGAGCTCCAGCTCCAGCGCCACGGCGCGACCCGAAGCGGCCTCCACCTGGTAGCCGTCGAGCGGCTGCAGGACCAGCGTCACGTCATCCGGGGCGAGCTCGTGCTCCGATCCGTTCACCCGGATCCCGACGTGGCGCTCGCCCGCGATCGCGGCGCTGACCGCGGCCGGGTCGAGCGCCTCCACGGCCGCCGCCGCCTGCGGCATCTGCTTCCCGAACCGGGGCCCGAGGGAGCGATAGTTCGGCTTCACCTCGTACGTGACGAGCTCCGACTCCTCGGCGACGAACTCGACCCGCTTCACGTTCAGCTCCGAGGCGACCAGGTCCGCGAGCCGCTCGATCTGCTCCCGCTCGCGGCCGTCGGCGACCACGACCGCGCGCCGCAGTGGCTGGCGCATCTTCACCGCCGCCTGCGAGCGCGCCGCCCGCCCCAGCTCGACGGCCCGCCGCGCCGCCGCCATCCCCAGCTCCAGGTCGGCGTCGACGCGGGCCGGGTCGGGCTCCGGGAAGTCGAGCAGGTGGACGGAGTCAGGACGGCGGCCGAGCTGCTCGTCCGCGCCGCCGGCGAGGTTGAGATAGATCTCGTCGGCGAGGAACGGGGTGAAGGGGGCGAGCAGCGCCGCGACGTCGAGCAGGCAGCGTCGCAGCGTCCCGAACGCATCGGGGTCCCCCTCCCAGAACCGCCGCCGCGACAGCCGCACGTACCAGTTCGAGAGCTCGTCGACGTACGCGGCGATCGCCCGTCCCGCGGAGGTGCAATCGAACGCCTCCATCTGCTCGGTGACCTCGGCGATCGTGGCGTGCAGGCGGCTCATGGCCCAGCGGTCGAGATCCCCGCCCTCGCCGGGATTGGGGCAGGTCGGCGGATTCGCCGGGTCCAAGCCCTCCGCGTTCGCGTACAGGACCCAGAACGAGTACGTGTTCCACAGGGTGAGCGTGAACTGGCGGACCGCCTCGCCGACCGTGTCGACCGAGAACCGGTACCCCGCCCACGGCTGCTGGGCGGTCAGGTAGTACCACCGGAACGCGTCCGCGCCGTGCGCGTCGATCACCGCGTCGGGCTCGACCACGTTCCCGCGGCTCTTCGACATCTTCTGCCCCTCCGGATCGAGGATCAGCCCCAGGCACACGCACGCGCGGTAGCTGGAGGTGTCGAACAGGAGCGTGGAGACGGCGAGCAGCGAGTAGAACCAGCCGCGGGTCTGGTCGATCGCCTCGCAGATGAACTCGGCCGGGAACCGCTGCTCGAACTCCTCGCTCCCCTCGAAGGGATGGTGGAACTGCGCGAACGGCATCGAGCCGGAGTCGAACCACGCGTCGATCACCTCGGGGACTCGCCGCATCGTCTTCCCGCACGTCTCGCACGGAAGCTCGATCTCGTCGATGAAGGGCCGGTGGAGGTCGTCGGGCAGGGTGCCGGCTCGCTCCCGCAGCTCCTCCATCGAGCCGGCGCAGAACCGGCCCTCGCAGTCGCGCTCGGTGCACTCCCAGATCGGCAGCGGCGTTCCCCAGTAGCGCTCCCGCGACAGCGCCCAGTCGACGTTCCCCTCCAGCCACTTTCCGAACCGGCCGTGCTTGATGTGCTCCGGGTGCCACTCGATCGACTCGTTCGCGGCCAGCATCCGGTCGCGAACGGCGGTCGTCTGGACGTACCAGCTCGACTTCGCGTAGTACAGGAGCGGCGTGTCGCACCGCCAGCAGTGCGGGTAGGCGTGCTCGTACACCTCCGCGCGCAGCAGCAGCCCCCGCTCCCGGAGCGCCTCGACGATGTCGGGGTCCGCGTCCTTCACGAACCGGCCCTCGAACTCGGTCACCCGCTCGTCGAAGGTGCCGTCGGGACGGACCGGGTTCTGGAGCTCGAGCCCGTACCGCTCGCCGAGCTGGAAGTCGTCCTCGCCGAACGCGATCGCCGTGTGGACCAGACCGGTCCCGTCCGCGGTGGTGACGAAGTCGGCCTCCAGCACGGTGTGGCCGCGCGGCCCGAAGTCGGTGACGTAGGAGAACGGGGGCTCGTAGGCGGTGCCGGCGAAGGACGAGCCGGGGAAGCGCTCCACCACCTCCGCGTCCTCGCCCAGAACCCGTTCGACGAGCTCGGCCGCGACCACGAAGGTCTCGTCGCCCAGCCGCGCTCGTACGTAGGAGATCCGCGGCCCGACGGCGACGGCGGCGTTGGAGATCAGCGTCCAGGGGGTCGTCGTCCATACGAGCAGGCGGTCGCCGGCTTCGAGCGCCCCCTGCGGCTCCGTCACGGTCAGCTTCACGTACACGGACGGGTCCTCGACGTCCTTGTAGCCGAGCGCGACCTCGTGCGAGGACAGCGCGGTTCCGCACCGCGGGCAGTACGGCACCACCTTGTGGCGCTTGTACAGCCGCCCGTCGTCCCAGATCCGGCGCAGCGCCCACCACACCGACTCGATATAGGGGTTCGACATCGTCACGTACGGGTCGTCCAGGTCGATCCAGAACCCGATCCGCTCGGTCAGCGCCCTCCAGTCCTCGACGTAGCGGAACACCGAGTCCCGGCAGCGGGCGTTGAACCTCTCGATCCCGTACTCCTCGATCTCCGCCTTCGAGGACAGTCCCAGCTCCCGCTCGATCTCGAGCTCGACGGGGAGCCCGTGGCAGTCCCACCCCGCCTTCCGCGGGACGCGGAAGCCACGCATCGACTTGAACCGGGGATACACGTCCTTGAACACCCGGGCGAGCACGTGATGCGAGCCGGGCCGCCCGTTCGCGGTCGGAGGCCCCTCGTAGAAGCTCCAAGTCTCCGCGTCGGCGCGCTGCTCCAGCGAGCGCGCGAACACCTCGCGCTCCCGCCATCGCTCCAGCATCCGCTGCTCGAGCTCCGGAAAGCTCTGTTTCGGGTCGACCGCCCTGTACCTGCCCGAATTCGCCATCTGCTGGTGATTCTATGGACGCCGGATCAGGTGATCCCGGCGCCGGGTAGCCTGACTCGGGTGCGCCCGGATCGAGCCACACGCGCCCGGATCGCGGTGGGCGCGGCTGCCGCCTCGCTTGCCGCGGTCGCCGGGTGCTCGTCGGACGAGCCCGAGACCCCCGCGGCGTGCCTCGCTCCGGCAAAGGAGTACCTCGCCGCGCTCCGGGACGCGCCGCAGCCGGTCCGGATCGGCGGCGACACTCCGATCGCCGATTGTCTCGTCGACAACCAGTCGTCGGTCGACATCGCGGACGTCGGCCGGGAGCTGATCGCAGCGGCCACCCGCCTCAACGCCGAGGCGCGGGAGGACCCCGACGGCGAGGCGACGGTCGAGCTCGGGTATCTGATCGGCGCCGCGCAGGAGGGGGCGACGAAGACCGGTGGCCTGCACACCGCCCTGATCCGCCGGCTCGACGCCGCGGCGCGGTTCAACGAGGGCGGCGAGCCGCTGTCGGCGAGGTTCGAGCGCACCTTCGGGCGGGGGTACGCGGCGGGGCAGAAGAACGGCTGAGGCCTGCGTCCAGATAGCCTGAGGCCAGATGGAGGCAAGCACCGACGACAAGCTGTGGGGCGCTGAGACCACGAAGGCGGTCGAGAACTTCCCCGTCTCGGGTGAGCCGGTCCCGGCGCCGGTGGTCCACTGGCTGGGCCGGCTGAAGGCGGCAGCGGCCAGGGTGAACGGTGAGCTGGGGCTGCTCGACCCGGAGCTGGCGGAGCGGATCGCGGCGGCCGGCGACGCGATCGGCGCCGGCGAGCACGACGACCAGTTTCCGGTCGACGTCTTCCAGACCGGCTCCGGGACCTCCTCGAACATGAACGCGAACGAGGTGATCGCGAATCTCGCCGGGGACGGGGCGCACGCCAACGACCACGTCAACATGGGCCAGTCCTCGAACGACGTGTTCCCCTCGGCGGTCCATCTCGCCGCCCTCGACGAGGTGACGGCCCGGCTGCTCCCGGTGCTGGACGGGCTCGCCGCCGCGCTGGAGGCGAAGCGCGACGAGTTCGCCGAGGTCGTGAAGGCGGGTCGCACCCACCTGATGGACGCCGTCCCGGTCACGCTCGGTCAGGAGTTCGGCGGCTACGAGGCGCAGGTCAGGCTCGGTGCCGACCGCGTCCGCGCGACGCTGAAGCGGGTCGGCCAGATCCCGCTCGGCGGCACCGCGACCGGCACCGGGCTCAACACTCATCCGGACTTCGCCGAGCGGGTCCGCGCGAAGCTCACCGAGGACACCGGGCTCGAGATCGACGCGCCCGCTGACCGGTTCGAGGCGCAGGCCAACCGCGACGCGCTGGTGGAGCTCTCTGGAGCCCTGAAGGTGGTCGCCACCTCGCTGATCAAGATCGCCGGGGATCTCGCCCTGATGGGGTCGGGGCCGCGCGCCGGGCTGGCGGAGCTGCGGCTTCCGGAGCTCCAGAAGGGGTCGTCGATCATGCCCGGCAAGGTCAACCCGGTGATCCCGGAGGTCGTGATCCAGGTCGGCGACCAGGTGGTCGGCAACGACGCGGCGATCACGATCGCGGGCACCCAGGGCCAGTTCGAGCTGAACGTCCGGGTGCCGCTGATCGCCCGCAACCTGCTCGACTCGATCGGGCTGCTCACCGCCGCCGCGTCGCTGCTCGACGAGAAGGTGATCCGCGGGGTCGAGCCGAACCTCGAGATGACCGAGCGGCACGCCGAGGCGACGCTCGCGACCGCGACCGCGCTCAACCTCCACGTCGGCTACGACAAGGCGACGGAGATCGTCAAGGAGGCGGCGGAGACGGGTCGCCACCTGCGCGAGGTGGCGCGGGAGATGGGGGTCGACGAGGAGATCCTCGACGAGGCCCTCGACCACCGAAAGCTGGCCCGGCCGCAACGACTGAAGGCCCACCGGAGCAGGCGCACAGATCCGGCTGGGCCCGCGGGGTAAGGTCGGACCCAGTGGAGAGGCACGACGCCATTGTCGTGGGTGCGAGATGCGCCGGATCCACTCTGGCAGGATCGCCTTAGCCGAGCGAGAGTGGGACGTCGCGCTGATCGACCGCGACACATTTCCCAGCACAACCGTCTCCACGCACCTGCTCTACCCCAACACCCTCGCCCGCCTGGAGAAGCTCGGAGTGCTCGGCATGTCTCGAGTCTGAGCACGAGCTCGCCTTTGCCTCGCACCGGCTGGTTGCGTCTGGAAGCCACGAGATCGCCGGGAAGTACTCACGTATCGACGGCTTCGACCTCGGGCTCGCTCCGAGGACGGATCGCACGTCGACAAGGCCGGCGTACGAGCACGGCGCTCGCCGCGGGCGCGAAGGGGATCTTCGGGCACGCCGAGTGGTCGACCTGGTCGGCGCCGGGACCGAGGTCGATCCGGTCCGGGGCGTCAGGCTGGCGGACGGACGCGAGATCGAGGCTCCCTGGGTCTTCGGCGCCGACGGCCGCGGCTCGGTGGTCGCCGGCAAGCTCCGGACCTCGAGAAGGAGCGCACGCAGCGCGGGGAGCTCGCCTTCTCGTACTCCTACTGGAGCGGGATTCCGGTGGACGAGCCGGTCTCGACGCTGCAGATCAACCTCGACGAGATGCTCTACCACGGCCCAATCGGAAGACGGGCTCTACCTGTTGATCGCCAACGGCGCCCCCGATCTGGCGCAGGGGACGAAGTGCCGACGAGGGAGCGCAAGTAGCATGGAGACGATCCGCCGCTTGCCCGAGACCTTCGATCCGAACCTGCTCGATCGGCGCCGAGATGGTGACCGACGTGACGGTGGCCCCGGAGACCCTGATGAGGGGCTTCTTTCGCAAGCCCACCGGCCCGGGTTGGGCGCTGGTCGGCGATGCGTGCTACTTCAAGCACCCGGGAACTGCACAGGGCATAGGAGACGCGGTCGAGGCGGCGTTGTATGTCGCCGACGCGTTGTCGGGGAGCAACCCCAGCCTCGACGCATACGAGGAATGGCGCGATGGCAAGGCCGCCGAGCACTACGACTGGTCCTTCGCCTGGGGCCGCTTTCCGCGCCCGGAGAGCGCCGAGCCCCTCTTCCGCGGCTGGGCCTCAGATCCAAAGGCGGGTCAGGACCTCCGCGATTGCCTGGCGCGCCAGGTGGAGCCCTCCGGCAGCTGATGAGTGAGGAGCGGCTCGAGCGCTGGTTCGCGCCCGCCTAGTGGACACAATCCCGGTTCCCCTCCCCCAGTGGCAGGGGTAGATTTGTTCGCCCAGGAGGAGGAAGGGAAACCGGTTGAGCGGGCATGGATCGCCTTGGTTTCACTCACGCCGTGTGGCTCGCGGCACTGTCGCTCCTCGTTCTGCCGGCGACTGCCTGACCCCAGCCACAGCATGCAAGACCATCAACGGGGCGATCGGCAAGGCCGGTGTCGACCGGAGACGATCGTTCGCATCGAGCCCGGAACCTAGAGAACGTCTCCCTTTCCGGGGGGATCTCGCTGATCGCGGTGTCCAGCGTCGACTGACCGACTACCACCTGACGGCGAGCGGGAACTCGGCGCTGATTGACCAAGGCAACCCCGCCGCTCCACCAATCGGATCGACCGACTTCGACGGCGACGCCACGGGCGATCGACGCCGACAGCGCCTGCCCGCTCAACCCGGTCCGCGACATCGGCGCCGATGAGTTCAACCCCGGAATCCCGGATTGCCCTGCGCCGCCAAGCGGCGGTGGAGGTCCGCCCGTGTACCCCACCCGGGCCCCACCGGTCAACGCGCGGCGGCCCTCAAGAAGTGCAAGCGCAAGCACAGCAGCGACGGCGCGCAAGGCGAGTGTCGCAAGTCGCGCAACAACTCCTGCGGCGGCGAGCCGAGCGCGGTGGACGGCGCCCTGAAGTAAGAAGAAGGCTGAGCGCCGGCTCAGCCCTGCAGCGTGACGAGCCGCGGCTCGGTCAGCTCCAGCACCGAGTAGGCCGGTCCCTCGCGGGTGTTGCCGGAGTCCTTCACACCCCCGTACGGCATCTGGTCGGCGCGGAAGGTCGGGACCTCGTTGATCAGCACGCCGCCGTACTCGAGCCGGCTCGCGGCGTCGAGGCCGCGCCCGATGTCGCGCGTGAAGACGCCTGCCTGGAGGCCGAAGCGGGCGTCGTTCGCGAGCTCGATCGCATCGTCGAAGGACAGTACGCGTGCAGGGTCGCGACCGGCCCGAAGATCTCGTCGCACCACACGCGCGCCTCGCGGTCCGGCTCCCGGATCACGGTCGGCTCCAGGCAGCGGTCCTCGTCGGTGAGGTCCCCGCCGACGATGATCTCGCCGCCGCTCGCGGCGGCCTCGTCGATCCACTCCTTCACGCGGTCGCGGTCGCCGGGTGAGATCAGCGGCCCCACGTCGGTGTCGGGATCGAGCGGGTCGCCGACGACAAGGCCCCGGACGTTCTCGACCAATCGGTCTTGGAACCGGTCGATCACCGCCTCGTGCACGAGATCCGCTGCACGGAGATGCAGTCTGGCCGGCATGCGAGAACGCGTGCAGGCGCGCCCCGTCCGCGGCCCGCTCCCAATCGCCGTCCTCGTGCACGACCAGCGGGGCGGTCGAGCCGAGCTCGAGGTTGACCTTCTTGCGCGGGGCCCGGGCCCGGATGTCCCAACCGACCGCCGCCGATCCGGTGAAGCTGATCGCGCCGACGCGCTCGTCCTCGGTGAGCGCGCTGCCGATCTTCGCGCCCGACCCGCACACGACGTTCACCCACCCGTCGGGCAGCCCCGCGTCGACGAGGATCTCGGCGAGCTTGATCGCCGAGATCGGCGTCTGCCCCGCGGGCTTCAGCACGACCGTGTTCCCGGCGGCAATAGCCGGCCCCAGCTTGTGGGCGACGAGGTTGAGCGGGAAGTTGAACGGGCTGATCGCCGCGACGACGCCGTACGGGACTCGGATGATCAGGCCGAGCTTCCCGGCGCCCGCGGCGCTTCCCTCCAGCGGGACCGCCTCGCCCGCCAGGGTGCGCGCCTCCACCGCGGAGTAGTCGAGCGTGCCGGCGCACCGCTGCGCCTCGACCCGGGCGGTCTTCAGCGGCTTGCCGGCCTCGGCGGCGATCGCGATCGTGAGCTCGTCCTCGCGGTCGCGGACCAGCTCGGCGGCCCGCTCCAGCATGGCGGCCCGCTCGTGCTGCGGGAAGCCTCCGGCTGCGTACGCGTCCGCTGCGGCGGAGATCGCCCGGTCGACGAGGACGGCGTCCGCGACCCGGGACGCGGCCGACGACCGTGCCGTCGTACGGGCTGTGCACCTCCGACCACTCGCCGGTGGAGAGTCGCTCGCCGCCGATCAGCAGCTCGTGGTCGGCGGCTTGAATCGTCTCCGTGGCCATACGAACCTCCTCGTTCGCAGCTTAGCCGTCGGGGAACGGCTGCACCGGAATCCCGTGGTCGGTCTCCCGCATCCCGAGCTCGTACGCCGCGGTCCCGGCGGCGCGAAGCCGCCGCGGCGGCCGGCCGGCGCGCTCGACGGTCAGCTCCAGGTCCGAGATCGAGCAGTTCACCGTGTTGTGCTCGCCCCCGTCGGGGTCCGAGTACAGCCAGGCCACGAACCGCTCCGGCGGGGCGCCGATCTCGCCCCGCACCATGACGTCCTTGCCGGGGAGGGTGAACCGGCACCCCGTCGGCGATTCTTCGATCACGGTCGAGCGGACTTTGTCGAGCCCGCCCAGCCGGGTTCGCTCGCCGCCCAGGGAGAGCACGCCGTTCGCGATCCACGGAGTCGTCCGTCTCGCCACCCGGATCCGGCCGGCCCCGGTGTCGAAGTATGAGTCTGCCTCACCGTCCAGCCTCGCCCCCTCGATCCACGTCCACCGCTCCGCGTGTTCCGCCCCCCAGTTGTGGCCGACCATCCCCGGCCACCCGTCGACATCGATCTCCCGGTCGCCGGCCGTGATCCGCCCGCCGTACGTCGCATTCGGGTGGGGGCTGAGCAGCTTCGTTCGCGGCAGCGGTCCGCGATACAGCCACCCGTAGGGAAGGTGGCGGAACGGCTCGCCATCGTCGTCGAACTCAAGGTCCCAGTCGGCCCTGACGTCTCCCGACTCGACCGACCCGCGGAGGCGGCCCGGCTCGAGGACGGCGCCGCCGATCCGGATGTAGGCGCCGTCTCCGGACGAGAGCCGGTCCGCCGGGAACGTCGCCTTCGCCGCAATCGGACCCTCCGCCTCGGCATCGAACAACGTGAACCAGATCGACGCGGTCGGCTCGGCATGGCGCCGCTTGTGCACGGTATGCCGGATCCACACGCCGAGACCGCCCTCCGGTCGCGCCGCCTTCACGTAGAAGCTCTCGTAGTGCCCCGCCCTGAGGCCTACCCCTCCGAAGCGTGCCTCGGTGCGCACCGGTTGAACCTAACATGGGTCCGGTGAGGCGGGGACGGACCCTTCTCGGCGCGCTCGCGCTCGCTGCGATCGCGATCGTGGCGCTGTTCGGGTTCGCGTCCGTGGCCGGAATCGGGGACGGCGGATCCGGGATCCTCTCCGGCGCCCGCGCTCCCTCGCCGCAGGACCGGCTTGCCTACGACCCCGCCCGGCGGGCGGCGTTCGAGCGCAGCGCGAGTGCCGGGCTGTCCCACGTCGTGTACGCGAACAGCCCCGGCGGCGCGCTTGCCACAGCGGCGCGGGTGGCGCGCTTTCGCGACCGGATCGAGGCGGCGACGGCGGGCACCAAGGTCGACCCCGACCTGCTCGAGGCGCTCGTGTACCTGGAGAGCGCCGGCCGCCCGGAGGTGATCGCCGGGAAGGACCCCGAGCTCGCGTCCGGCCTCACCCAGATCGTCGCCTCCACGGGGCTCGCGCTGCTGCACATGCGGATCGACCTGCGCCGGAGCCGGAAGCTGACCGTGGAGGCGCGGCGCGCCTACCGGCGTGGGCAGACCGCGAAGGCGCAGAGGCTGGTTCGGATGCGGGCGCGCATCGACCAGCGGTTCGATCCCGACAAGGCGCTCGCGGCGGCCGTCCGGTACCTGACGATCGCGCGCCGGCGGTTCGGCTCGGAGGATCTCGCCGCGGTCTCCTACCACATGGGGATCGGCAACCTGGAGAGCGTGGTCGAGGCCTACACCGGCTCGCAGGCACCGGCGGCAGACCTCGTCTCGGCCGACCACCTGAGCTACGCGCAGCTCTACTTCGGCTCCTCGCTCACCGACCATCCCGAGGCCTGGAAGCTGCTCGCGGCGTTCGGCGACGAGTCCAGCGAGTACTACTGGAAGCTGCTCGCTGCCCGCGAGATCATGCGGCTGTACCGCCACGATCGCGGCAGGCTGCGGGAGCTGCAGCGACTGCACGCCAACAAGGCGACCGCCGAGGAGGTGTTCCATCCCGAGGGCCGCACCAAGGTGTTCGCGAACCCGGGCGAGCTCGCCGCGGCGTGGCGCGACGGCGACATCGTCCCGATCCCGGCGGGCAAGCGGCTCGGGATCGCGCTCGACGGCGGGATAGGAGAGCTGGCCCCGAAGCTCGACGCCGACCCCGCGCTCTACCGCGGCCTGCGGCCCGAGGCGCTGAAGGCGCTGCTCCTGATCGGGGCCTGGGTGCGGGAGCTGAACGGCGGCGGCACGCTTAAGGTGACCAGCGCCGTCCGCGATCGCGCCTACCAGCGCCAGCTCACGAAGCGAGACATCGAGGCCACCCGCGAGTACTCGCTGCACACGACCGGGTGGTCGTTCGACATCCTGCGCAAGTATGAGGACGACTCGCAGGCCGGCGCGTTCCAGTTCGTGCTGGATCGGCTGCAGGCGCTCGGGATCATCGACTACGCGGTCGAGCCGTCTGCGATCCACGTCACCGTGAAGGAGGACCCCAGGGCCCCGGGCCGATGAGCGTGATCAGGACACCGGATCAGCGTCTGCGCGTGTTCGTCAGCTCGACCCTGAAGGAGCTTCGCGACGAGCGCCGCGTGGTTCGCGCGCAGCTCGAGCGCCTCCACCTTTCGCCCGTGATGTTCGAGCTCGGGGCGCGACCGCATCCACCGCGGGAGCTGTACCGCGCCTACATCGAGCAGAGCCACGTCTTCGTCGGGATCTACTGGCAGAGCTACGGGTGGCTGGCGCCGGGCGCGGAGCTGTCCGGGCTCGAGGAGGAGCTGGAGCTGTCCGGTGATCGACCCCGACTGATCTACATCAGGGAGCCGGCGCCGGAGCGGGAGCCGCGGCTCGAGCAGATGCTCGCCCGGGTCCGTGCCGACGAGGGGATCTCCTACAAGCGGTACACCGACGACGACGAGCTCGCGGCGCTGGTGGCGGGTGACCTTGCGGTGCTGCTCGCGGAGCGGTTCGAGGCCGCCTCGGGCCGGCACGCCCCGCCGGCTTCCGCGCACAGCCCGCCGCCGACCCCGCTGACCAGCACGGTCGGCCGCGATCGCGAGATCGCCGAAATCGCCGGGATCCTTCGCGACGGTGCGCGGCTGGTCACGCTGACCGGACCCGGCGGGGTCGGCAAGACCCGGCTCGCGGTCGAGGCGGCAGCGGTCGCCGCGGCCGAGTATCCGAACGGGGCCGAGTTCGTCCCGCTCGCTCAGATCGCCGACTCGGCGCTCGTCCCCTACGCGATCGCGGACCGGCTCGGAGCGACCCCGGAGGGCGCCGGCGGGGCGCTTGAGGCGATCGCGGACCTGTTCGGGCGGCGTCCGGCGCTGCTGGTGCTCGACAACCTGGAACAGGTCGTGGCGGCCGCCCCCGACCTGGCCTCCCTGCTGGAGCGGTGCCCAGGGATGCAGATCCTGGCGACCAGCCGCCAGGCCCTGCGCGTGCGCGGGGAGCACGAGGTCTCGGTGGCGCCGCTGGAGCGGGGGCCCGCCGCGGAGCTTTTCGCCGACCGCGCCCGCGGGGTCGGCGCGATCGTTGCGAGCGAGGGCGAGGAGGCCGCCGCCGCGGACGAGCTGTGCCAGCGCCTTGACGGGTTGCCGCTGGCGATCGAGCTGGCGGCTGCCAGGTGCCGGCTGCTGTCCCCCCGCTCCCTGCTCGACCGACTCGGCGCGCGCCTGGACGGGCTCGGGGCCGGCGCGGCGGATCTGCCGGAGCGTCAGCGCACGCTGAGGGCGACGATCGACTGGAGCTACGATCTGCTCGACGAGCGCGAGCGAGAGCTGCTGGCGCGGCTGGGCGTGTTCGCCGGTGGGGCCTCGGTCGAGGCGGTCGAGGAGATCTGCGGCTGCGGCGAAGGCGGGGACGTGCTCGAGGGGATCGCCTCCCTGCTCGACAAGAGCCTGCTCGCCGTCCGCGCGGACCTGGGTGGCGGCGGCCCTCGCCTCCAGATGCTGGAGACCGTCCGCATCTATGCGCTGGAGCGCCTCGAGGAGCGGGGCGAGGCCGACACGATCCGCGCCCGTCACCTGGACTGGTATCGGCGACTGGCCGAGCGCGCGCAGCCCGCCCTGTGCGGGCCCGGGCAGCAGGAGTGGGCGGAGAAGCTCGACGCCGAGCGGGCCAACCTGCGCGCGGCGGTGGAGACGGCGCTCGAGGGCGGCGATGACGCCTCGGTGATCGAGCTCGTCTGGGACGTGGTCGTCCTCTACTACATCCGCGACGCGGTGCACGAGCCGGAGTCGTGGCTGCAGCGAAGCGAGGACGCGGGGCGCCCGCTGGACGAGCTGCTCACGGCGAAGCTCGGCTGCATGTTGGCGATGATGCGGATCCGCCGGGGCGAGTACGGCGGCGCGCGCGCCTCGCTCGAGTCCTCGCTCGCCGTCTTTCGCGCCGCCGGAATGGAGTTCGAGGCAGCGGTTGCGCTGAAGGAGGTGGCGTGGGTCCGCTACCTGCTCGACGAGGACGCTGCGGCCGCGATCGACTCGCTGGACGAGGCCGCCGGGCTGTTCGCCGCCGTCGAGCACGACTGGGGGGTTGCGCTCACCCAGATCCAGCTGGGCAGCGTGCTGGCCGCGGGCGGCGATCTGGCCGGCGCGGAGGCTGCGTTCACGACGGCGCTGGAGCGATCGCGGAGGATCGACAACGGCCCGCTGATCGGGCAGTCGCTGCAGAGCGTGGCGCTGGTCAGGCTGCTGGAGGGCCGGCCCCCGGAAGCGATCGAGGCGTTGCGGGAGGCGATCGTGCGCCTGCGTGCCGGCCGCCACCAGATCGAGGCGAGCTACTGCCTTGACGGGCTCGCGGCACTCGCGCTCCACTCGGGCGACGGAGAGCGGGCGGCGCGCTCGCTCGCCGCCGCCACCGCCGTCAGGGAGCGGCTCGGCGTGCGGCCGTGGCCGAGCTACCAGGGCTTCCTGTCATCGCTCGCGCGCTCCGTCCGGGAGCTGACCGGCGTCGAGAGGATGGACGAGATCTCCGCGTCGATAGGGGACGTCGATGTGTTCGCGGCCCTTGACGAGGCGCTCGAGCTGGTTCACGCGTGAATGCCCGCGCGGTGATCTTCGACCTCGACGGGGTCCTGATCGAGTCCGAGCGGGTGTGGGACGCCGTCCGGGAGCGGCTCGCGAACGAGGCTGGTGGACGGTGGCACGACGGTGCGCAGCGGGAGATGATGGGGATGAGCTCGCCGGAGTGGTCGCGATACATGAGCGACCAGCTCGGCGTCCCGCTCGCGCCCGCCGAGATCTCCGACGAGGTGGTGCGACGGGTGATGGAGAGCTACCGCGAGCGGCTGCCGCTGCTGCCGGGCGCCACGGACGCGGTGCGGCGGATCGCGGACCGGTGGCCGCTGGGGCTCGCCTCGTCCTCCAACCGGCCGATCATCGACCTGGTCCTGGAGAGGGCGGGCGTCGCCGAGCTGTTCGAGGTGACGGTGTCGTCGGAGGAGGTGTCCGCGGGAAAGCCGGCGCCCGACGTGTACCTGGAGGCCGCCGCCCGGATGGACGTGGAGGCGGCGGATGCGGCGGCGATCGAGGACTCCTCGAACGGGCTTCGATCGGCCCGCGCCGCGGGGCTCGGCGTCGTGGCGATCCCCAACCGGCAGTTCCCACCGGCCGCGGACGCGGTGGCTGAGGCGGACGTCGTGCTCGGGTCCCTCGAGCAGCTCTCGCCGGCGACGATCGAGGCGATCTCTCCCCGGTAGACCGGCTCAGCCCTTGAGAATGCGCCTCTTCTCGGCCTCGAACTCCGCGTCCGTCAGCGCTCCCCTGTCACGGAGCTCGGTGAGCTGGGAGAGCCGGTCCAGGCGCTCGTCCATCTCCTCCGGATGCACCTCGCGGTCCGGTGAGGACGGCACGTCGTCCCACTCGATCCTGAGCCGCTGCGGGTCCCCGCGGTCGAGCGTCACCGGCAACGTCATCCCGGGCGCGGGCCAGTGCCGGCTGTGGACGATCTCGGAGTGCTCCACCGCCGTGGCCGGCACCCCGGCCGCCTGGACGACGACGTACATGCCACAGCTCTGCGTGGGGTGCTCGCCGCGATACTCGCTGCAGGTGAGCACCTTGGCGGTGCCGGGAACCGGATCCTCCATCCCCGTCTCCCTGAACATGTCGCCGGACAGCTCGATCGACCGACTTTAGCCGGGTGCGGGGGCCGAAGGTGACCTGGCCCGCCTACACGGTGGGATCATCCGGGGCGAACTTGAAGTCGGCGTCTTTCACGTGTCCGCCCCGGACCGGGTCTCAATCCCGCCGCGCCGCCCGTTCGTAGAACGGACGTGTGGGCAGTGAGTGACGAATCCCTTCTGGCCGGGCTGGGTGCGGGCGACCCGGAGGCCGCCGCGAGCTTCGTGCGCCGGTTCCAGTCGCGGGTGTACGGGCTCGCCTTCACGATCGTGGGGAACGCGGCCGAGGCGGAGGAGATCGCCCAGGAGGCGCTGTTGCGAGCGTTTCGCCACGCGGAGGTGTACGACCGCCGCCGGGGCCGGGTGGAGACGTGGCTGCTGTCGATCACCCGCAACCTCGCGATCGACCGGCTCCGGCTCCGCCGCGGGGAGCCCGTCGACCCGGAAGACCTGACCGCGAAGCAGGCGATGTTCATGCGACCGACGATCGACCCCGCAGGCGTCACCGGAGACGAGATTCGCGCGCTCCGCGAGGGGCTTGGCGAGCTTCCGGAGGAACAGCGCCGCGCGGTGTTGATGGCGGCTCTGTCGGGCTACACGGCGAGCGAGATCTCCGAGATAGAGGGCGTCCCGCTGGGGACGACCAAGTCCAGGATCCGGAGCGGGCTGATGAAGCTTCGCGACGAGCGGGGGGTGACCGATGAGCGATAGGCCGAGCTGCGAGGAGGCGCGAGCGATCGCGCCGGAGCTGGCGCTGGGGATCGCGCCGGGCGACGAGCGCGCCCGCGCCCTCGTTCACCTTGCCGGTTGCGACGAGTGCCGCCGCTACGTGGAGGAGCTCTCGACCGTGGCAGACGAGTTGCTCCTGGTCGCGCCCGACCACGAGCCCCCGCCGGGGTTCGAGTCCCGGGTGCTGGCCGGGATGCACCCGCCCCGGGAGCGTGCGGCCCGCCGCCGACGGCCCCTGATCCCGATGTTCGCGGCGGCGTCCGCGGCTCTCGCGACCGCCGTCGGGTTGTGGCTCGCCGTCCACGGCGAGCTCGACGTCGCCAATCGCTATCAGGACACGCTCGCGGTCGCGCACGGCGAGTACCTGTCGGCCGCGGAGCTGACCGCGCCGAACGGGCGGCGGGCGGGGACGGCGTTCGGCTACCAGGGAGAGCCGTCGTGGGTGCTCGTCACCGTGTACGAGTCCCCGCAGCTCGAGCCGGGTCTGTACAGCGTCGAGGTGACGACGAAGGAAGGGCGGCACCAGCGGCTCAGCCCGATCCGGATCGCCCGCGGCGGCGGCGCCTCCGGTAGCGCGATCTCGGTGCCCGTCGACGACGTCACCGAGGTTCGCCTCCACGGTCCCGGCCACTGGGACCAGCTGCGGGCGGAGTTCTAGGTCCGGATCGTGACGACGTCGCCGTCCCGGACGGGGTACTCGCGACCCTCGGTGCGCAGCACACCCCGCTCGCGCGCCGCCGCGTAGCCGCCGGCGTCCACCAGCTCCCGCCACCCGATCACCTCGGCGCGGACGAACCCCGCCTGGATCTCGCCGTGCACCCTGCCGGCGGCGTCCCAGGCGGTTCCGCCCTCGGGGAGGCTGCGAGCGCGTGCCTCGGCTCCCTCGTGCGCGGTGAAGAACGTGATCAACCCGAGCCGCTCGTAGGCGGCTCGGATCAGCAGCTCCAGCCCGGAGCGCTGCAGGCCGAGGTCGTCACGGATCTCGGCAGCGTCGGCGGGATCGAGCTCCGCCAGGTCGGCCTCGATCCGGGCTCCGATCGCGACTGTCCCGGCGCCCGCGTCGGCGGCATGAGCTGCGAGCCCCGCGGGCACCTGGTCGACCCCCTCGTCGACGTTGCCGACGCACAGGACGGGCTTCGAGCTGAGTGCCTGGAGCCGGGCGGGCGCGCCCCCCGCCGCTTCCGGGACCGGGACGCTTCGGACCGGCTCGCCGCGCTCCAGGGCCTCCACCACCGCAGCCAGCCAGTCACGCTCCGCGACGGCCTCGGCGTCCCCCGAGCCGGCCTCCTTGGAGACCCTGCCGAGCCGGCCCTCGGCCTGCTCGAGATCGGCGAGCAGCAGCTCCGCCTCCACCGTCTCCGCGTCGCGGACGGGATCGATGCCGCCGTCGGGATGGGGAACCCCCTCGTCGGCGTGGGCGCGGACCACGTGGCAGATCGCGTCGGTCTCCCGGATCTCGGCGAGGAAGCGGTTGCCGAGCCCTTCCCCCTGCGCGGCGCCACGGACCAGCCCGGCGATGTCGCGAAACTCGATCGTCTCCGGCACCACGGGCGAGGCGCCCACCGTCTCCGCCACGGCCGCAAGCCGCTCGTCGGGAACATCGACCACCGCGACGTTCGGCTCGACGGTCGTGAACGGGTACACCGCGGTCTCGGCGCCCGCCGCCGTGAGCGCATTGAACAGGGTGGACTTGCCCGCGTTGGGCAGCCCCACGATCCCGACGATCATCGCCGCGGGATGCTCCGCCCGATCACCGCTCCGAGCGCCGCCCCGGCGACCACGTCCGACGGGTAGTGCATGCCGAGATACGGCCTCGTCAGGCACAGGATCGCGGCGAGCCCGAACAGCGGGGCGGCGGCGCCGGGAGCGACGCGCGCCATCGCGGTCGCGGCGGCGACCGAGGACGCGGCGTGCGCGGATGGGAACGAGAGGTGGGAGGGCGCCGCCGCCAGCGGGGGCAGCCCGTCGAGCTCCGGACGCGGCCGGCCGACGGCGCGCTTCACACCGTAGTTGAGCACCACCGCGCTCGGGCCGATCGCAGCAGCCCCCACCCACCGTCGTCGGCGCGGCGGGTCGAGCGCGGCCGCCGCCAGGCCGACGGCCGCCCAGATCGCGCCCCACTCCCCCGCCGAGCCGAGCGCCCGCATCCCGCGCTCGATCGCCGGGTGATGGCCGCGCGTCCGCATCGTCCGGAGCACAGCGGTGTCGAGCCGGCGCAGCACGCCGTGAGCATACGGGCGCCTACCCTGCAGATCGGCGATGGAGGCTGCGACCGAACCGACGATGGTGCCGGGATTCCGGCACGTCCCCGGCGCCCACTGCGGATCGACGGCGCTCCGGAACCTGCTCGCGTTCCACGGCGTCGAGTGCTCCGAGGAGCTCGTGCTCGGGCTGGGCGCCGGCGCCTGCTTCTTCTACGTCACCTTCGAGGACCAGTCGCCGTCGCGGTTCACGAACGGCCGCGCGGCGCGGCTCGAGCAGAACTTCCTCGAGCTCACCGGAGCCGGCCTCGCGATGGAGACCGAGGAGGACCCGGAGGCCGCGTGGGAGATCGCGCGGCGGATCGTCGACGAGGGCCGCCCCGCGATCCTGCTCACCGATCTCTACCACCTCGACCACTACGGTCGGTCCGCGCACTTCCCCGGCCACGCGGTCGTGCTCGCCGGGTACGACCGCGAGGTCGCGTACCTCTCCGACACCGGGTTCGAGCAGCTGCAGACGACGACCCTCCCCAGCCTCGCGCTCGCACGCCACGAGCAGCACCCCGCGCAGCCGCTGGCCGGGGATCTCTTCCACATCCCCGGTCGCGTCGCGATCGAGCTGCGGGACGCGGTGCCGGCGGCCGTGCAGCGGGCGGTCGACCAGATGGTCGACCCGGAGCTCGGCGAGCTCCAGGGCCTTCCGGCGCTGCGCCGGTTCGCCGCCGAGGTGGGCCGGTGGCCCGAGCACGCACAGGACTGGCGCTGGTGCGCGCGGTTCGGCTACCAGGTGATCGAGCGCCGCGGGACCGGCGGCGGGAACTTCAGGACGATGTACGCGCGCTTCCTGCACGAGGTCGGCTACGAGCAGGCGAGGCTCGCGACGGAGGCGGCGGAGGACTGGACCTCGCTCGCGGTGGCGCTGCTCGCCGCGAGCGAGGCCGACGAGCCGGAGCCGGAGCTGTGGGAGCGCGTCGCCGAGGATGCCGCGCGCGTCCTGGACGCCGAGGAGCGGCTGTGGACGGCGCTCGCCGCCGGCTCCGCCCCCCGCACATCGGGCCACCGGGCTTGACACGACCCGACCGGGGCGTAGCCTCGGTCGGGATGGGAGGCCTTGGACGGCGGCGTCGGGGGCGAGCGGCGGTCACGATCGTCACCGCGTGCTCGGCCCTGCTTCCCGCGGCGGCGAGTGCGGCGGTGGCGCCCGGCGACATCCTGGTCGCCGACCCAGATGCCGGCCCGGGGGCAAAGGGCGCGATCCTGAAGGTCGACCGCGCCACGGGCGCGCAGAGCGTCGTCTCCAGCGGCGGGCAGTTCGAGGACCCGGTCGGAGTCGCGATCGCGAACCCCGACGAGCTGTTCGTCGCCGACGCCGACGCATTCGGCGGGAGCGGAGCAGTGTTCGCGGTCGACCCCGGCACCGGAGCGCAGCGGGTGGTGACGAGGGGTGCCCTGCTCCGCGAGCCGACCGGGATCGCGGTGAGCAGCTTCCGGATCGTGATCGCCGACCCCGCCGCGGGAGAGTTGATCTCCGTCGACCCGGAGACCGGCGCGCAGACCCCGGGCCCCGTTCCGGACCTGAAGCCGCTCGTCGACCCGAGCGGAGTGTCGGTGACGGGCGGGCTGGTGTTCACCGACGCGTCGTCCGGCGACGGGGGCCTGGGGGCGGTGTACTCGCAGTTCAGCCCGGTCCGCGGAGCGCTGCTCACCGAGCCGTTCGCCTCCGAGGGCAACCTCGTCGATCCGTTCGGGATCGCGTGGGCGCCGACGGGGCTCGGCGCGGACTCCCCCGTCGTCGCCGACCCGAACGCCGCCGGCGGCGGCGGCGCGCTGATCGGACTGTCCGGCGCGTCGCAGCGCGTCCTGTCGAGCGGCCGGAGCTTCTCCGACCCGACCGGGGTCGCGGTCCGATCGGGGCCGCCCTCCGAGCTCGTCGTCGTCGATCGGACGGCGTCCGGCACCGGAGCGGTGCTCGCAGTCGACCCGCGAACCGGCGCGCAGACCCCGGTGTCCACCGGCGGCAGCTTCGCGCGCCCGACCGGGATCGCCGTCGCCGCTCCCCAGTGCAAGGGCGTCACCGCGACGAAGCCCGGATCGGATGCCGCCGACGAGATCGGCGGCGGCGGGGTCGTCGCGGCGCTCGGCGGCGACGACCGCGTCACGGGTGACGACACCGACGACCTGGTCTGCGGGGACGACGGGGACGACCGGATCGAGAGCGAGGTCGGGATCGCGCTCACCTACGGCGACGACAAGTATCTCGGCGGCGAGGGCGATGACGATCTCCGCGGAGGGTCCGGGGGCGCCCGCGACACGCTCGTCGGCGGTCCCGGGGACGACAAGGCGTCCGGACGCGGAGGGCGTGATCGACTCAGGGGCGGGGGCGGCGCAGACGTGCTGCGTGGCGGGAACGGTCGCGACTCCCTGAACGGCGGAGGCGGGCGCGACGTGTGCATCGGGAACAAGGGCAAGGACCGCGCCGTGAACTGCGAGCGAAAGCGCGGGATCTAGGCGTCCGAAGGCGCTACGCGCGAACGCGCGCGAAGTAGGCGAGGCTCGGGCCGAGGTGCCCCTCGTACACGAGCCCGGCCGCCTCGGTGCGGCGGCGGAGCGTGCCGAGCGTGACCATGTGCGGGTCGCCGACGATCTCGCCGACGACGAGCCTTCCGCGCGGCTTCAGGACCCGCTCGATCTCGCGCAGCGCGGCGTCCGGGTCGGGGATCTCGCCGAGCACGGTGACGAGCACGGCGGCGTCGAAGCGGTCGTCCTCGAACGGCAGCGACTGCGCGTCGCCGAGCGTGGCGTGGACGTTCTCGACGCCGCCCTCCCGGGCGCGCCGGATCGTGTGGTCGAGCATCTCCTGCTGGATGTCGAAGATCTCGACGCTGCCGCCCGGCGACACCCACTCGGCGAGGTCGAGCGTGTAGTAGCCGGTCCCGGGCCCGATCTCCAGCACCCTCTCGCCGGGCTCGGGGTCGAGGATGTCCCGAAGCCGCGACCGGGTGATGAACGGGTGCGGCGCCTGCACCCAGAACCGCTGGCTGTACGGGCACGCGGACGGGTTTCTCCGCCACCAGTAGGCCGCGGCGGCGATCGCGAGCAGGAGCCCGGCCGCGAGCCTTCTAACGGTCAACGAGCCTGCGCAAGCCCGCCGCGAGCGGACGCGTAGCGGAGCACGCGGCGGGAATCATCCGCCGGAGAAGCCGATCGACTGCCCGGAGCCCTCGACCCGCACGAACACGACCTGGCGCGCGTCGAGCGCGAGCTCGGCGTCCTGGGCCGAGATCTCGGCCCATCCCTCGGCGCTCTCGAGCGCCTTGCGGAGCTCCTTCAAAGCGTCGTCGCCGAGCCGCATCGTCGCGACCTGGCCGCCGGCGAACCCGATCTCGACACGGCGCGTCTCGGCGGCCATCAGTCCGCCGGCTCCACGAGCTCGGTGAGCACGCTGCCGGTCTCCTTCGGGTGCAGGAACGCGACCCGGCTGTTACGGATCCCGCGGCGCGCTTCGTCGTCGATCAACCGCACTCCGGCCAGCTTCAGCCGGGTGAGCTCGGCGTCGATGTCCTCGACCGCGTACGCGACGTGGTGGAGGCCCTCGCCGCGGCGGGCGATGAACTTCCCGACCACCGAGTCGTCGCCGAGCGGCTGCAGGAGCTCCACGTGCCCCTCGCCGACGTCGAGCAGCGCCGCCTCCACTCCCTGCTCCTCGACCCGCTCGCGATGCGCGAGCGACATCCCGAGGGTGTCGGTGTAGACGGCGGCCGCGGCGTCGATGTCGTTCACCGCGACTCCGACGTGGTCGATTCGCTCCAGCATCGGCGGTGAGTGTAGTGAGGCTCGAACGGTTGACGAGGAGGAGCAGCCGGCGGAGCCCGGCGTCAGGCGGGGACGGCCGGGGAGGCGGGGCGCTCTGCGGCGCGGGCGAGGATCGCCCGGATCCCGTCGCGCTCGATCACCTCGTCCGCGAGCAGCCGCTCCGCGATCTCGTCGAGCGCGTCGCGGTTGTCGGTGAGCAGGCGGTGGGCGCCGCGGTACGCCTCCTCGGCGATCGACTCGACCTCCTCGTCGCGGATCGCGCGCATCGACTCGGACACGGTCGGGTCCTCCGCGGGCACCTGGTGGGCACGGATCCGGGCGCCCATCCCGTACTCGTCGACCATCGAGCGCGCGATCCGGGTGACGTTGCGGAGGTCGTCGGCGGCGCCGGTGGTGACGCGCCCGAACGTGATCTGCTCGGAGACGCGACCGGCGAGCAGCACCTTGAGGTGATCGAGCAGCTCCTGGCGGGACTTCAGGTAGCGGTCCTCGCTCGGCAGGTTGAGGGTGTACCCGAGCGACTTCCCGCGCGGGACGACGCTCACCTTCTGCACGTCGTCGACCGTCGGCAGCAGCTCGGAGACGAGCGCGTGCCCCGCCTCGTGCCACGCGATCACCCGCTTCTCGTGCTCGGTGATCAGCTTCCGGGACTGGAGCCCGGCGACGACGCGCTCGAACGCGGCGTCGAAGTCCCGCTGCTCGATCTCCGCGCGGTGCTCGCGGCCGGCGAGGATCGCCGCCTCGTTGCAGAGGTTGGCGAGGTCGGCGCCGGTGAGGCCGGAGGTGTGGCGCGCGACGCGCTCGAGCTCGACGTCGTCTGCGAGCGGCATCGGGCGCGTGTGGACCTCGAGCACCGCCGCGCGCCCGCGCACGTCGGGGGGCGGCACGTACACCTGCCTGTCGAAGCGTCCGGGCCGAAGCAGGGCGGCGTCGAGCTTCTCGAGCAGGTTCGAGGCAGCCATCACGACCACGTCGTCGCCCGACTCGAACCCGTCCATCTCGACGAGCAGCTGGTTCAGGGTCTGGTCGCGCTCCCCGGAGATGTCCGATCCGCGCTGGGCGCCGACCGCGTCGAGCTCGTCGATGAACACGATCGCGGGCGCGTTCTCGCGGGCCTGCTTGAACAGCCGCCGGATCCGCGCGGCCCCGAGCCCCGCGAACATCTCCACGAACGCCGAGGCCGACTGCCCGAAGAAGTCGGCGCCGGACTCGTGCGCGACGGCCTTCGCGAGCAGCGTCTTCCCGGTTCCGGGCGGCCCGTGCAGGAGGACGCCCTTCGGGACCTTTGCGCCGAGCCGCTTGAACTCGGCGGGACGGCTCAGGAACTCGACAACCTCGCGAAGCTCGTCCTTGGTCTCCTCGACGCCGGCGACGTCGTCCCAGCTCACCGAGCTCGCCGAGCTCGGGGTGATCTGCTGCGGCCTGGTTCGGGGCATCATCTTCAGGGTCCGCCACACGAGGAAGACGAGCACGCCGAGAAGGAGGATCGGCAACCACGTGATCGCCCACCGCTCGATGTCGTCGTAGGTGATCGCGAGGGGCGCGTCGAGCAGCGAGCTCATGCCCTGATTCAAGCGGTCGCGGCGCCCTCGGCGCGCAGGATCTCGGCCAGCGCGGCGCTCCCCACCTCGAGCTGCTCGTCGGTCGGCTCGCGGGTCGCGAGGTGCCGCTGCAGCTCCGTCCCGGGGCGCCGGAACGCGCGCGCGAAGGCGGTGTCGGGGTGGCGCTCGCTCCACGCGAACATCTCCGCCGCGACCGCAACGCTGGTCGCCGCGGCCACGGCACGGGCGACAGGTCCGGGCCGCTCCAGTACCCGTTCCACCACCACCTGACCCGCGATCGACAGGGCGAGCAGCGGCGCGACCAGGTGCGAGCCGCACCGCTCGTGCTCCTTCGGCGCCTGGCGCGGGTCGGCGCTGCCCCGCTCGTACGCGCCGATCGCCTTGTGCTCGACGCCGTGGTAGGCGGCCAGGTCTGAGTCGGTCAGGGCGACCAGCGCCGGAACCGCGCCCAGCCCCGCGGCGACGCTCTCCCGCAGCAGTGTGGTCGGGCCGCCGCGCCTCAGGGCTCCGCTGGCGGCGGTGACCGCGGCGGCGGCGGCGAGCACGCGCAGGTCCTCGAGCGGCAGGCGCGCATCCGGGAGCCGGATCCGGGCCAGCGGGAGGACGGCAAATGCCTCGATCAGACGCAGCGGTCCGCGCAGCAGCGGGATCGAGCCGAGCGCCGGCCCGAACGTGGGCTTCGGCCCGGACGCGACGACGAGCACGCCGTCCCGTGACCGGGCGGCGATCGCCCACGAGGTGGGCCCGTGGATCAGCAGGCCGTTGCGGAGCGCCATCCCGCCGAGCCGCAGCCGCGCGGGAGGGCCGGCCCCGTTGCCCGAGTGGGCCGGCGCCGCGGCGCTCGCGCTCATCCCAGCACCCGCCGAACGGCGTCCACGTAGAACCCCGTCGACAGCTCGATGTCCGCGACCGGGATCCGCTCGTCGGCGCCGTGAATCAGCGGCTCGAGCTCGGCCAGCGGGGCCGAGTTGCGCGGCCAGAACCCGTACGCGACCGTTCCGAACGCTCGCCGGAACCAGTGGCTGTCGCTGAACCCCGGCATCGCGGCGGGCACCGGCACGGCCCCCGGGTCGACCTCCGAGATCCAGGTGGTGATCGCGTCCGCGAGCGGGCCCTCGAACGGGGAGCGGTTGCCGACGATCGGCTCCCCGTTCGGCTCGACCTCCCAGCCGCCCTCGCCGACCAGCGCCCACACCCGCTCCATCACCTCGTCGGCGCCCTGGCCGGGCGGCACCCTGCAGTCGACGAGCAGCTCGGAGCGGGCCGGGATCACGTTCTCCTTCACCCCGCCTGACACGATCGCCGGCGTCAGCGTCACCCCGAGCAGGGGGTCGAGCAGGTAGTCGGCGACGGCGGGGTCCTCGGCGCGGACGCGGTCGACCGCCGTCGCGAGCTGCTCCGGGCCGGCGCCGGAGAGGTCGTCGTCGAGCAGCACGGACAGCATCCCCACCCCCTCCGCGGTCGGCTCGCGCGGCGGCTGGGCGGCGAGCCGCTCGATCAGCGGCGCCATCCTGACTATCGCGTTGTCCCCGATCCGGGGCAGCGAGCCGTGCCCGGCGCGCCCGTGGGTGCGGACACGGAGCGGGCACTTGCCCTTCTCCGCGAGCGCCACCGTGTAGAACCGCCTGCCGCCGATCTCGACCATGATCCCGCCGCCCTCGTTCAGGACCATGTCGCAGCGGACAAGGTCGGGCCGCTGCTCGCACAGCCACTGAGCCCCCAGGGTCGCCCCGCACTCCTCGTCGGCCGTCACCACTACGAGCAGGTCCCCGTGCGCGGGGCGCCACCCGGCCCGAGCCAGCGACACGGCCGCCGCGACCTCGGCCGCGACCTGTCCCTTCATGTCGACGGCACCGCGGCCCCACACCTCGCCGTCGATCAGCTCGCCCGAGAATGGGTCCCGGCTCCAGTCGGCCGGATCGGCGGGGACGACGTCGGCGTGGCCGAGCAGGCACAGGACCGGCCCCGGCGCACCCCCGCGCAGGCGCGCGACCAGGTTGGGCCGGTCCGGCTCGCACGCGGTCAGCTCGCACTCGAACCCCGCCCCGGCGAGCAGGTCGGAGAGCAGCTCCTGGACGCGCCCTTCGTTGCCGGGCGGGTTCGTCGTGTCGATCCGGATCAGGTCGCGGAGCAGCGCCACGGCCTCCGCGCCCAGCTCCGCTTGCGGCGCGAGTGCGACCTCCTCGCCCATCGGCGCAGGTTACCCCGACCGGATCAGCCGACGAAGGCCTGGGCCAGCATCGAAACGCCGGTGATCACGAGCACCACCGCGATCGCCCTCAGCAGCGCGTCCTCGGAGAGCCGGCCGGTCAGGCGCGAGCCGAGGTAGGCGCCGGGGATCGAGGCCGCCGCTCCGACCGCGAACAGCTCCCACTCGATCCCGCTGGGAAGGTGCCCGACCAGCCCTCCGATCCCCACGCACACCCCGGCCGCGGCGTTCGTCCCGACCGCCTCGTGCGGGGTGATCCCGACCCACCGCATCATCGCCGGCAGTCGCAGCGATCCCAGGATCAGGCCGACGATCCCACCCAGCACCCCCACGCCGAACGCGACCCAAACCGCGGCCAGCATCGGGTGCGGCTCCTCCCGCTCCGGCTCGTCCTCGCGCACGGATGCGTTCCGGAGCAGCTCGTATGCGCCGTACAGGACCACCACCGCGATCACCGCGAGCAGCACCCGCGAGGGCAGCACCCCCGAGATCAGGCCTCCGATCACGGCGCCGATCACGGACGGGACGGCCATCCACCCGAACAGGCGCCAGTTCACCCGACCGCCCCGCGCGTGGGCGGCGGTCGACGTGAGCGCGGACACCCCGCTGATCGCCACGTTCGCTCCGGCCCCCCCCGCGGGAGAGCCCGCCAGCAGCACCACTAGGGGGAGCCGCAGGTTTCCGAGCACGAGCCCGACCAGGCCGCCCATCACGGCGACGCTGAACGCCCACGCCGCGAGCGCGGTCAGCTCGAGTGGGCTCAAGTCGCGGTGAAGGGGTAGGTGGGGGCTACAGCCATCGAGGCGAGCTGCCGATTACATGATCGGGACGGGTAGTGTGCCGTTTCAAGGGACGGGGAGGCGCGGGCAAAAGTCAGGTGCGTACGGATGGCCTCGAGAACCGTGATCACGGCAGATCGCTGCAAGCGGCGGGCTCGGCGTGTGCTCGCACTGTGCGCGGGAACGGCATTCGCCGCGGTCGCCGCGGTCGTGCCGGCCTCGTCGGCTGCGGGGGGCGATCGATCCGGGGCCACCGCGGCAGGCGCGCCCGCAACCGCCTGCACCCAGCAGACCGTGAAGACGGGGATCGTCACCGCCACGGGGTGCTTCGTCAAGCACGAGAACGGCAACGGCGACCCCGTCTACAGCACGAGCCAGGAGATGGATCTGAACGGCTTCACCCTGAAGCCGACCCCGGAGGCGCCGCTGGACATCAACGCCTCGTCGGGTCACGTGACGACCTTCGGGGAGGAGATCTCCTTCGGTGCCAAGCCGCTCGAGTTCCACGAGGCGGCGTTCAACTTCAACGCCCCGTCCGAGGGCGAGATCCAGTTCGCCGAGATCGCGAACTCAGAGCTCAACGCCGTCGACCTCGGCGGCTTCTCCCCCGTGGACGGCAACATCCCTGTCAGCCTCGTCGAGGGCGGGGGGCGGATCGACCCGACGATCGACATCACCCAGGTGTTCAAGCTGATCGAGAAGAACCTCTCGACGACGGTCCGGATCGATGTGGTGCCCGGGAAGGGTGCCGTGTTCGACGGGATCACCTTCGACTTCGCGCGTGTGGACCTCGGCCCGTTCACGATCAAGGAGGCCAAGGGCGAATTCAGCGAGGCCGACAAGACCTGGGGCGGCACGATCGACGTCCTGCTCACGCCCGAGGCCGGCGCGGTGGTGTTCGGGTTCGAGATCCGGAACGGCGAGCTCGACGAGATCACGATCGGCGCCGACAACCTCAACGCCTCGATCGTCGACGGCGTCTTCCTCCAGAAGCTCGTCGGGGCGCTGAAGTTCTCCAACCTCGAGATCGCCGCCGACCTGTCGACCGAGGTCACCGCGGGCCCCGAGATCGACATCTTCGGCCATGACGTAGCGGCGGTGGCCGTCGACGGCGACCTCGGCTTCGACACGGGGTCCAAGAACCACCCCGGGTACCTGAAGCTCGCCGGCAACGTGCAGGTGGTGAGGATCGAGGTCGCCGACGTCAGCTTCCAGGTCTTCTTCGACGGCGCGGTCGACTTCTCGGCCAGCATGGGGATCGGGCTCCCGGACTTCAACCAGAACCCCAACCAGGCCTTCTTCATCGGCGGCGGGCTCAGCGGGTGGATCCACGGCCCCCGGTACAACTTCGACGGCTACGTCGAAGCGAGGGTGATCGGGATCACGATCGCCAAGGGCGAGGGCGTGATCTCCGACAAGGGTGCCGCGACGTGCGGGACATTCTTCAACAAGCCCAGCGGCGGCGGCGGGTTCTCGTGGCAGACCAGGAAGGTGGTCGTGTTCGCGCCGTTCTTCTGCTACATCGGCCGCTACAAGGACACCCAGTCGGCATCCGCGCGGGTGGCCGCCACCGGCAGCACCCCGATCCACCTCGGCCGCGGCCACAGCTTCCTCCGGATCATCGGCGACGGCGACGTGCCGGCGTTCAGGCTCGATGGGCCCGACGGCCGCGTGATCGAGCACCCGGAGGGCGCCGATTCGAGCTTCGTGCCCAACAGCCACCTGGTGCTCTCGAATCGCGACCAGAACATGGCCCACATCGAGCTGCCGCGGCCAAAGGGAACCTGGCACCTCACCCAGCTCGACGGCACCGGGATCGTCAGGATCCAGCGTGCCCGGCGGCTCGCCGACCCGCGCGTGGACGCCGAGGTGAGGGGTCGGGGCGCGAAGCGCACGCTCGTGTGGGACGCGCGCGACTTCCCGAAGCAGCACCTCGAGTTCCAGGAGAAGCTCCCGGGCGGCACCACCCACCCGATCGTTCGCACCGGGAAGGCGTCGGGCCGCTACAGCTTCAAGCCGCTGAGCGGCGGCCACTATGGGAAGCGCAAGCTCAAGGTCGGTGTCCAGCAGCGGTTCAGCCAGCGGGACCGGATGACGCCCGACACCTACCGGGTGCGCAAGCCGCGGCGTCCGGGCGAGCCCCGGCGGGTGCGCGCCAAGCGGCGAGCGTTCGACTCGATCGTGCGCTGGCGTCACAGCAAGCGGGCGCGCGCCTACCGGGTCGCGCTGATAGGGCAGGGCGGCGGCTTCCGGCTGCAGCGGACCGTCGGCCGGAACAGGCAGCGGGTCGTGTTTGACCACAGCCCCAGCGCCGGGACGATGCGGGTCAAGGTGTGGGCGCTGAACCGGGACGGCAAGCGCGGGCGCCCGGGCGTCGCGAGGCTGCGGACGACCGCGCTCCTGGGCTAGGTCCGAACTCCCGCGGGGCCCGTCAGCGGCGCTTCGATCCCGTCACCGCGGGGGACGCTTCAGAGCTCTGGGCCGCGTGGCCACTGGAAGCGCTGAGACATACCGGGCTGGTAGTCGTCGATGAAGTCTGCGAGGCCCTTCCGGAAGTCGATCAGCGCCCGATTGCGCCCGTCGCCGGACCCGCCCGGGAAGAACAGCTCGGCGCCGGCGCCGCCGAACGGGATGAACGGCTCGTACGGAGTGGAGAAGGCGAACGTGTAGTAGAAGGTGACCGCCTCGCTGATCGTCTCGGTGTTCGGCAGGTAGCTGAGCAGTCTCGTGGTGCCGATCCGGTCCTTCGGGCTCGGGATGTCGGTGCGCTGGAGGCAATGCGGATAGTTCGAGGCGAAGGTGAGCGTTGGGTTCGAGCTCGAGTTGAGGCGCGAGATTCCGTGGACGTTGATGCGATACAGGAGGCTCCTCAGGACCTTCTCGAGCGCCGCCCGGCTGGTCACCGCCGGGAGGCCCCGGATGTTCCCCCCTGTGATCGCATTGGATGAGCCCGCGGTTGCGATCCACTTCTGGAGGTCGCGATCGGCGGCGACCGCAGCGTCCGAGCTGTAGGTCGTGCGGACGAACTTCTTGACATAGGTCTCGACGAGATCCCACATCTTAAGCAGATGCTGGACGACGGGATACCGGTCCCACGGCTCCTTGACCGTGAAGTCCCTGCGGCGAAGACCGAGCTGCCTCAGCGTCGTCTTCGGATCGTCGTCGAAGTAGGACCGCCCCGCGGCGTACTCGTTCGAGAGCGCCAGGAACTCGAGCGGGGTGGCAAGCGAGGTGGGAGGCGCGATGCGGGACCACAGCGCGAGCAGCACGTTGTCGAACGCCATCACGTACTTCGACTGCGGCGCGACCAGGCGGTAGATCGGATGATTGGTGGGCAGGGTGTTGAACATCGCCATCTGCATCGCAGCGGTGACGAGGTGCCAGTGGTAGACGTGCCCCAGCCACACGCCGAACACCGTGATCGAGGCCCTTGCCGCCTGCAGCGCGTACAGCCACGCCCCCTTCGTCGCATTCGCCCTCGTGAACACCGTGCGGTCTGCCCCTTTGTGGCCGGAGACGATGATCGCAACCGGCCTCAGCTGCTTGGTCCGCTGATTGCGGATCAGCAGGGTGACCGTGGCGGGGGTGAAGCGCGGAGCGCCGTGGACGGACTGCGGCTCGAGGGCCTCGAACCGGCTCATGTCGATCACGTAGAGGTTTCCGGAGTCCAGCGCCTCGCGGACCCTGCGGGTCCAGGCCCGTCCGAACTCGGTACTCAGGGTCTTGGCCCTGGAGCGCGTGACCCTCTCCGGGACGATCAGGTTGTAGCCAAAGCCGTGGCGCGCGATCATCGGCCAGAACGCCCTCGTGGCGGCATCGGCGTCGGTCAGCGCCGACGCCCAACCGCGCAGGTGGCGCCGCCCGTCCTTGTAGACGCCCGTGAAGTTCGTCCACGAGATCGAGAACTGCCTGGGGTGCTCCAGGGACAGGGGACCCGCGGTCGAGGAAGCCACCTCGGATCGCCCACCGAGGTCCTGGAGATGGGGCGGCAGTTGCTTCGGGTTGGCTTGCAGCGACTGCTTCAGCGCCTGCCAATCCTCGCTCTGTGCCGCGGGCGTTGTCCCTCCGAACAGGAACGCGTACGCGCGATGCGTGACGCCGTCGATCGTGAACTTCCGGGTCAAGCCCTGCTTGGCCTGCATCACCTGCTCCGCGCGCACCTCCAGCCGCGCGATCGTGTCGAGCGTTCCCTCGAGGTCGATGGGGACGGCCGGCAGGTTCGGAAACGTTGCTCGCAACTGCAACTGTGAGATACGGGGCGCAGCGCCTGGCTGATCGGCACCCGCCTGGACCGCGGCGGCGCGTGCCCTGGCGGTCGCACCGCCCGTCTCAGGTATCAACGCAGCGCCGGCGGTGGCCAGACCGGCCCCGAGAAAGCGGCGCCTCCCCATCCGGACGCCTCCACCCTTTCTGATAGCCGAAGGCTCGCCCACGCCGCGATCATATTCGCTGCTCGAGGTCGTAGGGAATCCGAACCAGCCTGCTCAAAGCGACGGCTCCGGGACCGAGATGCCGGGCCTCCGGGGCGGGGAGCTGACGCGGGGAGTTAATCTAGACGGCGCGATGTGGGGCGGGAGAGCAGTGAGGAGCAGGGTTGCGCAGTTCGCCGCGGCCGCGCTTGCCGTGGCCCTCCTCGCTGCGCTCGCGCAGGCTTCCGTGGCGGGCGCAAAGGTCCACAGGGGGCCCGCCGGGCTCGCGTTCTACGACCCGCCGGGGAAGCGCAGGCTCCCGCACGGGAGCGGCAAGCCGATCTGGGTCCGCAAGGCGAAGGGCCTCGTCCCGCTCGGTGACGCGAAGTCGACCAGGTTGCTCCTGTACACGTCCACCACCCCGGAAGCCGACTCCAAGCCCGGCGAGGGCGGGAAGCGGATCGCGGTGTCGGGCTCGGTCAGCATCCCGAAGGGCAAGCCGCCGAAGAAGGGTTGGCCGGTGATCACCTACGCGCACGGGACCACCGGGATCGCCGACGTGTGCGCCCCGTCGCGCAACAAGAAGGGCGGGCCGGTCGTCGACTACGTCAGCTACGTCGATCCGCAGCTGAGCGAGTGGCTGCGGGCCGGCTACGCCGTCGTGCGCACCGATTACGAGGGCCTCGGCACTCCCGGGGTTCATCCCTACCTGATCGGCGGGTCCGAGGCGAACAGCGTGCTGGACATCGTTCGGGCCGCACGCAAGCTCGATCCCCGGATCGGGAAGCGCTATCTGATCGCCGGCCACTCACAGGGCGGCCACGCTGCGCTGTTCGCGGCGGGGGCGGCTGAGAAGGTGGCGCCGAAGCTGAAGCTGCGCGGCACGGTCGCGTACGCCCCGGCGTCCCACCTGTACGAGCAGGAGCAGGCGCTGCCGGCCTTCAAGACGCCCGGCGGGCTTTCCGCGCTGGCGGCGATGATCCTGGAGGGTGCCTCGACGGCCGCCGACGGGATCGGGCCGGAGCTGCTCACCCCGGGTGCCCAGGCCCTCTACCCGCAGGTCGACGAGACCTGCCTGCCCCAGCTCGGTCAGCCCGACTCGATCGGCGCGATCGCGCCGGCGGACCTGCTCCGGCCCGGCGCCGACCTGAGCGGCCTGGAGGCGGTGCTGAAGCGGAACAACCCGGTGGTGAGCTCCTCGCAAGACATCTTCATCGCCCAGGGGACCGCGGACACGACCGTGTTCCCGTTCCTCACCGACACGCTTCACGGTGAGCTCGAGGCCGCCGGCAACTCGGTCACCTACAAGAAGTACCCGGGCGTCACCCACGGCGAGATCGTCGCCGCCGCGGACGGCGACGTGCTGCCGTTCATCGAGTCGCACCTGCCGCCCGGCTGACGACCCGCCGCCGCTTCCGTGATGGCGGCGGCCACCGGGCCTGCGGTCATACTGGTGAGCGAATGGATCGCCTGTTCGAGACCGGCGAGACGCCGCGTCAGCGTACGAGCGTCCCGCCCGAGCAGGCGCCGCTCGCGGTCCGGATGCGCCCCCGCGACGTGGACGAGCTCGTCGGCCAGGATCACCTGCTCGCAGACGGCTCGGCCCTGCGGGCCGCGATCGAGGCCGGTGAGCCGCACAGCGCGATCCTGTACGGCCCGCCGGGGTCGGGAAAGACCACCCTGGCGCGGATCATCGCCACCCGAGCCCGCGGAGCGTTCGAGGAGGCCTCGGCGGTGAACGCCGGCCGCGCCGAGGTGCGCGCCGTGATCCAGCGCGCCGATCAGCGTCGCGCGGCGACCGGCCAGCCCACGGTGTTCTTCCTCGACGAGATCCACCGTTTCAACAAGGCGCAGCAGGACGCGCTGCTGCCGGCCGTGGAGGAGGGCCTCGTGACGCTGATCGGTGCGACCACCGAGAACCCCTACTTCGAGGTGAACTCGGCGCTGCTGTCACGGTGCCAGGTCTACGAGCTGCGCGCGCTCGGCGATCCGGAGGTGGAGGAGCTGGTCCGCCGAGCGCTCTCCGACGAGCGCGGGATAGCCGACCCGCCGGAGGTGGCCGATGACGCGATCGAGGCGCTCGTCGCGCGCGCCGGCGGGGACGCCCGGATCGCGCTCGGGGCGCTGGAGCGCGCGGCGGAGGCGGCCCGGGAGCGCGACGCGTCCGTCGACGTCGCCGCGGTCGAGGACGCCCTGCAGCGAAAGGCGCTCCTGTACGACCGCCAGGGAGACCGCCACTACGACTACATCTCGGCCTGGATCAAAGCGACCCGGGGGTCGGACCCCGACGCGTCCCTGTACTACCTGGCGGTGATGCTCGAGGGCGGGGAGGACCCGCGGTTCATCGCTCGCAGGATGGTGATCTTCGCTTCCGAGGACGTCGGGAACGCGGACCCGATCGCGCTCGTCGTAGCCACCGCCGCCGCCGACGCCGTCGACCGGGTCGGGCTTCCCGAGGCGACCCTCAACCTCGGGCAGGCGGCGACCTACCTGGCGCTGGCGCCGAAGTCGAACGCGTCGAAACGCGGGATCTCGGGCGCGATCGGCCATGTCCGCGAGCACGGCGCTAAGCCGCCGCCGCCCTATCTCCAGGACGCCAGCTACCCGGGTGCGCGCGAGCTCGGCCGCGGCGTCGCCTACGAGTACCCGCACGATCGCCCCGGCGCGATCTCGGGTCAGCCGCTCGCTCCGGTGGGCCTCCAGGACGAGCGCTTCTACGAGCCCACCGAACGCGGCTTCGAGGCGGAGCTGGGGCGCCGGCTCGGGCAGATCAGGCGGCGCATAGAATCGGCTGAACGGCCAGGACCGAGCGAGGAGGACTGATGGAAGCAGCGACCGCGACCCGCGAGGGGACCAAAGCCGCCGGAACTCTGGACTCGTTCAACCCGGCGACGGGCGAGCTCGTCGGCACGGTGGACACGATCACGCCTGAGCAGGTGCAGGGAGTCGTCGACGAGGTGGCGGAGGTGCAGCCGTTCTGGGCCGAGCTGTCGCTGGATGCACGCGCCTCGCACATGCGCGACGCGGCGGACGCTCTGCTCGCCGACGTCGACGAGATCGCGGAGCTGCTCACCCGCGAGCAGGGGAAGCCTCGGGTGGAGAGCTACACGATGGAGCTGCTGCCCACCGTCGACCTGCTGCACTGGTGCGCCGACCACGGCCCCAGCATTCTCGCCGACGAGCGGGTCTCCTACCCGCAGCTGTTCTTTAAGACGAAGCGGAGCTTCTTCAGCTACGAGCCGGTCGGGGTGGTCGGCGTGATCGCGCCGTGGAACTACCCGTGGACGATCCCGTTCGGCGAGGTCGCGATCGCGCTGATGGCCGGCAACGGGGTCGTCCTGAAGCCCGCCAGTCTGACGCCGCTGCTCGGCGAGCGGATCCGGGAGACGTTCGAGAAGGCGGGGATCCCGGAGGGCCTGGTCCGGGTCGTGCATGGCGGCGGCGCCGTCGGCGGAGCGCTGGCGACCTCCTCGGCGCGGAAGATCTTCTTCACAGGCTCCGTCGAGGTGGGCCGCCGGGTCGGCGAAGCGTGTGCGAAGCACATGAAGGGCTCGGTGCTGGAGCTCGGCGGCAAGGACCCGATGATCGTGTGCCGCGACGCCGACGTCGCCAACGCGATCTCCGGGGCGGTGTGGGGGGGCTTCGCGAACGCGGGTCAGACGTGCTCCGGGATCGAGCGCGCGTACGTGGTCCGCGAGCTCGCCGACCGCTTCGTCGAGGGGGTCGTCCGCGAGACGGAGCGGCTCACGGTCGGCGACCCGTTGCAGTGGGAGACCGAGATCGGCCCGATGTCGTCGGCGGAGCAGGCGGACACCGTCACCGAGCTCGTCGACGACGCGATCGCGTCGGGTGCCGAGCGCGTCACCGGCGGGCCGCGAGAGGTTCCCGCGTTCCCCGGGCGGTTCATCGCCCCGACCGTGCTCACCGGCGTCACCCACGAGATGCGGATCATGAACGAGGAGATCTTCGGCCCGGTGCTGCCGATCGTGATCGTCGAGGACGAGGACGAGGCGCTGCGAATGGCGAACGACTCGCAGTTCGGCCTGGGCTCGTCGATCTGGACGAAGGACCGTGCCAAGGGCGAGCGAATGGCCCGCCGGATCGAGGCGGGGATGGTGTGGATCAACGACCATTCCTACTCCCACGGCGCCTGCCAGTGCTCGTGGGGAGGCGTGAAGGACTCCGGCCTCGGCCGCACGCACTCCAAGTTCGGGTTCTACGAGTGCGTCGACATCAAGCTGGTCGCGTGGGAGCCGAGCCTCGCCCGGGACTTCTGGTGGCAGCCGTACGACCGCACGCTGGGCGAGGCGGTGCGCGCGTCGGTGAAGCTGCTCTACGGTCGCAACGGCGGCCGGATCAAGGCGCTCCGAGAGGGGACCGGGCCGCTGTTGAAGGCGACGGCACGGACGCTTCGCAAGGGTCGCTAGCCGCTAGCGGCGCCGGGCGACGCTGACGAACGTCGGATCGCCGGCGTCCGTCGACCCCTGCCACACCACGATTGCGAGGCGTCGAGTCGCGGTGACGGACGGCGTCGATCCGGACACTACGTCGGGGCTGAGCGTCTCGACCTCGCCGAAGCTGCGCTCGCCCGGCAGCCTCAGCGCGGCCTGGACCGAGGACGAGCTCACGTCGCTGTCGTCCCACGCCGTGACGGCATTGCCGGCGCCGGCCGCGACGGCGACGTCGGTTCCGCCCAGGAAGGCGTCGGCCTCGTCGAGCACCTGAGCGCCGCGGTAGTGACCCGACCTGTCCGTTTGGGCCGTCCGAACGCTCGCGCGTCCGCCCTGCGGCGGCGGAGGGCTCTCGATCCACGCGATCGTGGCGCGCCCCGATCGAGTGATCGCGACGCTGGCGAGCCCGGTCACCCGCCGCGGGTCATCCGGGCGGATCGTCCGTGGATCGCGGAACGGGCGGTCCCGCGGCGCGTATGCCGTGCCGATGTTCGACTCGGCGGCGGAGCTCTGGGTCCATGTCGCGATTGCCTTGCCGCGGGCCGAGACGGCGACCCGCACGTTGTCGGCGTCGAGGCCGGAGGGAGAGATCCTCTGGCCGCGGCCGAACCGGCCGCGGGTGCCGCTTCGAGCGGCGATCGCCGTGGTCGCCCCGGACTCGACGGACGCGCTCAGCCACGCCACGACCGCGTCCCCGGCTCGACTCGTCCCCACCTGCGGCGCGAACGCGTTCGCGCGGCGGCCCGACAGGGTGCGCGCCGGGCCGAACTCGGTTGCGTTCGGCCGCCTGAACGCCGCCTGGATCCTGGTCACATCGCCAGTGTCCGTCGACCAGGCCGCGATCGCCCGGCCGTCGCGGTCGACCGCCAGCTGCGGACCCACCGAGGGCTGCTTCGGCGGCGACAGTGCGATCGGCTCGTCGAATTTCCCGTTTCGCCCCGAGGCGACAACCACCCGCGGCCGGATCGCGGACCCCTGCAGCCATGCGACGAGCGCGTTGCCGCGCCGGTCGATCGCGACCGCGGGGAGCGACGGGACCGCGCCTCCGCCGGGTTCCCGGGCGGTGCCGAGCAGCACGGCGGGGCGGAATTCGCCGCGCCGTCCCCGGGTGGTTGCCGCCCAGGTGGAGAGCCGGCCGTCCGCGGCGATCTGGTACCAAGCCGCCACGGCGATGCCCTGCGCGTTGATCGCCGCCTGGGGCTCGACCGCCTCGACGTCGCCGCGGGTGAGGGCCACCGGGCCCGACCACCTCCAGGCCGCCGCGGCGGGGGCGGCGCTCAGCAGGAGCGCCGCCACGAGCGCGACGCCGGCCGCGGCCGCCCGGCGGGTCGGCATGCGGCTCGTGACCGCGGCGTCACAGGGCGACCCCACCCTCAGCGAGTCACGATCAGCGTCGGCGACCAGGCGCTTTTGTGCTTCCCCTGCCTGGAGCGCGCCTGGAATTCGTACGTGCGCCCCTTCTTCACCTTCGCGGGCTTCTTCTTCTTCCCGAACTTGCCGGCCTTCTTCTGCGTCTTCTTCTGCCACGTCTTCCACTTCTTGCCGGTCCGGTAGCGGACGTCGAAGCGGTTCCCGGTCGTGGTGGAAGACGTCGCCCAGCTCACCGCGATCGGGCCCGATCCGGTGTCGGCCCCCGCGAGCGCGGGGCGGACGGCGACATCGCCCTCCATCCCCAGGTGGACCGCGCACAGGTAGTGGTACGAGCCGGCCGATGCGGTCAGGGTGTATGGCGGCTGCGACTCCACCGGCAGCCCGGAGGTGAACAGGGAGGCGTTCTGGATCACGTTGTGCGAGTCGGTGGCACCCTTGCCGTCCGGGCCCCACTGCCACGTGAAGGTGTCGCCGAGGTCGACCGTGGCGCTCGCCGGCGCGTACGCGTTCGCGCCCGGCGTCGGCTCGATCGTGATCGTCTCCGACGCGAGCGCGCCGGTGGGGAACACCGCCGCCACGGCCACCGCCAGGATCCCGATAGTGAGTCGTCGCTTCAAGTCCCTTGCCTCCGTCCCGTCAGTCCCGCGGCCCGCAGCTTAGCGGGCCGGCGGCCGGTGCAGGCCCCGGCGGCGGTACATTCGGCCGCGATGAGCAGCGTGCACGTGGACAGCCCGCGGGCGCAAGCCGACGCCACGGAGTCCTCCTCGGCGGATGTGGCGATCCGGGCCGCGGGGCTGTGGCGCGCGTACGGCGAGCGAATCGCGCTCGAGGACGTCAGCTTCGCGCTGCCGCGCGGGGAGAGCCTCGTCGTGCTGGGCCCGAACGGGGCCGGGAAGACGACGCTGCTGCGGGTGCTGGCCACCCTGCTGCGGCCCGGCGGAGGCGAGGTGTCGGTGCTGGGCTGCCGCCTCCCTCGCGACGCGTGGCGGGCGCGCGGGCGGATCGGGTTCCTGGGGCACGAGCCGCTCCTGTACCGCGATCTGACCGCGCGCGAGAACCTCGCCTTCTGCGCCCGGCTGCACGCGATCGAGCGGCCCGGCGGCAGGATCGACCACCTCCTGGAGCGGGTCGGGATGGGAGGTCGTGCCGACGAGCGGGTCGCCCACCTGTCCGCCGGGATGGCGCAGCGCGTGGCGGCCTGCCGCGCCGTCCTGCACGAACCCGAGCTGGTGCTGCTGGACGAGCCGTGGACGCACCTCGATCCCGGCGCGCGCGCGATGGTGGAGCAGCTCCTGGACGCGCCCGGGCGCACCCGGATCGCGGTCACGCACGACCTCAGCGCCGGGCTCGGGGAGGGGCTCGTCCTGATGCTCGGCCATGGCGGCCGTGTCGCCTACTCCGGGCCGGCCGCCGGCCTGCCCGCCTCCGAGGCCGAAGCGATCTACGCGGGGCCGCCGCGATGAGGGCGCTCGGGGCGATCCTGGCTAAGGACCTGAGGGTGGAGCTGCGCACCCTGCAGTCGCTGCCCGGGATGGCGCTGTTCGCCGTGACGACCTTCGTCCTGTTCCGTTTCGGCCTCGATCGGACCTCGCTGCAGGGCGGTCTGGCGGCCGGGGTGCTGCTCGCGACGCTGCTGTTCGCCGCGATCCTCGCGGTCAACCGGCTGTTCCTAGCCGAGCGCGACCAGGGCGGGTTCGACGTGATCAGGCTGGCGCCGATCGACGGGACGGCGCTGCTCGCAGCGAAGGCTGCGGCGCTCGCGCTGTACCTGATCGTGCTGGAGCTGGTCACCGTCCCCGTGTTCGCGCTGTTCTTCCTCGACGGCGGCGCGGCGCTCGTACCTCTCGTCCCGGTGCTGCTGCTGGCCGATCTCGGGATCGCGGCCACCGGGGCGCTGGTGTCCTCGCTCGCGATCGGCTCCCGCGCCCGCGACCTGCTCGTCCCCCTGCTGCTGCTGCCGCTGCTCGTCCCGCTGATGATCGCCGCGGCCGGTGCCGCCGAGCCGCTGCTGGCCGCGGGCGGGCCCACCTACGACGACTTCGCGCAGTGGCTTGCGGTGCTCGGCCTCTACGATGTGATCTTCCTGCTGGTCGGGTACGGAGTGTTCGACTTCGTGCTCGAGGACTGACGATGAGAGGACTGCTCGGGCTCTCAATAGCTACCGCGGCGGCAGTGGTCGCAGGGTTCTCGCTGGTCTTCTTCTACGCGCCGCTCGACGCGGACCAGGGCTTCGTCCAGAAGATCTTCTATCTGCACGTGCCGCTCGCCGTCACCGCGCTGGTCGGGTTCATGGTCGCGGCCGTGCACGCGATCAGGCACCTCCGAACCGGCGACCCGGTCCACGACGCCCGCTCGTACGTGTCGATCCACATCTCGGTGATCTTCGGCGTCGCGGTGCTCGCCACCGGGGCGATCTGGGCGAAGGCCTCGTGGGGGAAGTGGTGGGTGTGGGACGAGCCCACCCTGGTCAGCTTCCTGATCGTGTTCCTGCTGTACGTCACCTACTACCCGCTCCGTTACGCGATCGAGGACCGCGATCGCCAGGCTCGGTACGCATCGGTGTTCGCGATCACCGCGGGCGCCTTCGTGCCGCTCAACTTCCTCGCCGTCCGGCTGGCGCAGTCGCTCGTCCACCCGCGGGTGTTCGGGACCGCCGAGGGCGGGATGCCGGGCGGGATGTGGCTCACCTTCGCCGTCACGTTCACGGGGATCGCGCTGCTGTGGGTGTCGCTGGTCCGGTTCGAGCTGGTCGCCAAGGACACCTCGGCGCAGCTCGCCCGGCTGCGCAGCACGCTCGAGGCCCCGCCCGCGTCGAGCCCGCCGGAGCCACGCCGGGCGACCGTCGGAGCGCGGTGATGCCGGCGCTGCCCCTCGACGAGGCAGGCAAGTACGTCGCCGGGGCGTACATCGTCTTCGTCGCGCTGCTCTTGATCTACGTCGCGATCATGGCGGCGAAGCTGCAGCGGATCGGCCGCGAGCTGCGCTCGCTTAACACGCTTGCCCGTGAGCGCGAGCCCCATGGCTGAGGCGGGATGACCGAGCTGCTCGCCCTCGGCGTCTCCCACCGCACCGCCCCGCTGGAGTGGCGGGAGCGGCTGGCGCTCCCGGAGGGACGCGCGGTCGGGGTGCTCGGCGAGCTGGTCGACTCTGAGCGGATCTTCGAGGCCGCCGCGGTCTCCACCTGCAACCGGACCGAGCTGTACCTGGTGGTGTCCGACCCGGTCGAGGCGGAGAGCCGCGCGCTGGGAGTGCTCGCTCGCGAGGCCGACATCCGGCCCACCGAGCTGGTCGGACGGCTGTACGCGCTGCGCTCGGCGGAGGCCGCGGCTCACCTGTTCTCAGTGGCCGCCGGGCTCGACTCGATGATCGTCGGCGAGGTCGAGATCCAGGGCCAGGTGAAGCGCTCATACGAGCTCGCCCTGGTCGAGGGGGCGACCGGACCGGTCCTGAACAGGCTGTTCCGGGGCGCACTCGCGGCCGGGAAGCGGGCCCGCAGCGAGACCGGGATCAGCGAGAAGGGGGTGTCGATCCCGTCGGCTGCGGTCGAGCTCGCCCGGCACACGCTCGGCTCGCTCGAGTCTCGCCAGGTGCTGCTCGTCGGCGCCGGGGAGACGGCCGAGCTGACCGCGAGGGCGCTCGCGGCCCGCGGCGTCGAGGCGATCTTCGTCGCCAACCGCCATCACGGGCGGGCGCTCGGCCTCGCGCAGCGGTTCGGCGGGCGGGCGATCCGGATCGACGAGCTCCCCGCCCAGATGGAGCACGCCGACATCGTGGTGTCCTCGACCAACTCCCCCCACCACATCATCGAGCGCGAGGAGCTGGAGCTGGTGATGGAGCGCCGCGGCGGCCGAATGCTGCTGCTGATCGACCTCGCCGTGCCGCGCGACATCGAGCCCGGGTGCCGCGAGATCCGCGGGGTCAGCCTGCACGACGTCGACGACGTGCAGTCGATCGCGGAGCGAAACGCGTCGGGCCGCGTCGCCGAGGCGCAGCGCGCCGAGCGGCTGCTGGACGCGGAGGTGGCGCGGTTCGAGCGGTGGCTCGGCTCGCTGCAGGTGGTGCCGACGGTCGCGGCGCTGCGCCGCCGCGGCGACGAGGTGGTGGAGCGGGCGCTGGCCGAGAACGAGCGCCGCTGGGAGTCGCTCTCGGAGGCCGATCGGGAGCGGCTCGGGCACATGGCCCGCGCGATCTCCAGCCGGCTCCTGCACGAGCCGACACTGCGGCTGAAGCGGCTCGCCGACGACGAGTCCTCCTACCAGTACGCGCAGGCGCTCCGGGAGCTGTTCGGCCTCGACGCGGAGACCGCGCCGCTCGAGGCCGAGGACGCCGAGGTGACGCCGATCCGGGACCGGCGCCGCCTCCGCGAGAACCCCTAGCACCGTCGTTTCGGTGCCCCCTCCGCTGCGCCTCGGGACCCGCACCAGCGCCCTCGCCCTCGCGCAGGCGAGGCTGGTCGCGGAGGCGCTTCGGGAGGAGACTGAGATCGTCCCCATTCGGACGTCCGGAGATCAGCCCGACCCGGCTCGCACCCGGCCGGACCGGACGCGAAGCGGAGGATCCGGCCGGATTGATGAAGACGACAAGTCGCGATTCGTGCGGGAGATCGAGGTCGCACTGCTTGCGGGGGATATCGACCTGGGGGTGCACTCGGCGAAGGACCTGCCCTCGGGGCTGCCCGACGAGCTCAGGCTCGCCGGGGTGCCCGCACGGGAGGACCCCTGGGACGCGTACGTGGGCGGCGCGGGCTCGCTCGACGAGGTGCCGGAGGGCGCCCGGATCGGGACGGCGAGCCTGCGCCGTCGCGCGCAGCTGCTCGCCGCCCGCCCCGACCTCGAGGTCGGGGAGCTGCGTGGGAACGTCGACACGAGGCTGCGCCGGCTCGCGGACGGCGACTTCGACGGGATCGTGCTCGCTGCGGCCGGCCTCCGCCGCCTCGACCGGGAGGCCGAGATCGCGTTCCGACTCGATCCCGCGACGATCACGCCGTCCGCCGGTCAGGGATCGCTGGCGCTCGAGAGCCGCCGCGACGACGACCGGGCGGCGGCCGCGGCGGCCTCGATCAGCGACGTCGCGGCGCTGGTCGAGCTGACCGCCGAGCGCGCCGCGCTCGCCGAGCTGGATGCAAGCTGCCGCACCCCGGTCGGGATCCGCGCCGCGCTCGACGGCCGCCGGATCCGGGTCGACGGGTTCGTCGGGCTCCCCGATGGCAGCGAGTGGGTCCGCGACGCGCACGAGGCCGACGCGGCCGACCCCGCCGCCGCCGGGATCGCGCTGGCGGAGCGGCTCGCGGCGGCCGGCGCGCGTGACGTGCTGGCGAGAGCCGAGGGCGTGAGCTGAGGTGAGCGCTCGGAAGGGAGTCGTGTACCTGGTCGGCGCCGGTCCCGGCGACCCCGGGCTGATCACCGCGCGGGCGCTGGAGCTGATAGCGACCGCGGACGTGATCGTGCACGACCGGCTGATCCCTGACGGGGCGCTTGACGCGGCACGCGCGGAAGCCGAGCTGATCGACGTCGGTAAGCGGCCCGGCGACTCGGACTCCCAGCCGGACATCGAGCAGGTGATGGTGGAGCGCGCCCGGGCCGGCGCGGGCGTGGTCCGGCTGAAGGGCGGCGATCCGTTCACCTTCGGCCGCGGTGGCGAGGAGGCGGAGGCGCTGGTCGCGGCCGGGATCCCGTTCGAGGTGGTGCCGGGTGTGACCGCCGGGATCGCGGCGCCCGCGTACGCGGGCATACCGGTCACCCACCGCGATGATGCCTCCGCGGTAGCGTTCGTTACCGGCCACGAGGATCCCGGCAAGCAGGCCTCGTCGCTCGACTGGGAGGCGCTGGCGCGCTTCCCCGGGACCTTGGTCCTGTACATGGGGATGCGCCGCCTGCCCCAGATCGCCGAGTCGCTCGTCGAATCGGGCGCGGACCCTGCGACGCCCGCCGCGGTGGTCGAGCGCGGCACGATCAGCGGACAGCGCGCGGTCTCGGCGCCGCTCGGCGAGCTCGCGAACGCCGCCGCCCGCGCCGAGGTGAGCGCGCCCGCGGTGGTCGTGATCGGGCCGGTCGCGGCGCGCGCCGAGGCGCTCGCGTGGGTCGAGGGCCGCCCCCTGCACGGCCGCACCGTGGTCGTCACCCGGGCCCGCGCGCAGGCGAGCACGTTGGCCGCCCGGCTCCGCGAGCTCGGCGGCGAGGCGATCGAGCTGCCGGCGATCCGGATCGAGCCGCGGATCGACTCGGCCGAGGTGAGCCGGGCGGTCGATGAGATCTACTCGTACGCGCTCGTCTGCCTGACCAGCCCGAACGGGGTGCGGCTGCTGTTCGACGCGCTGGCGGCGGCGGGCCGGGACGCGCGCGCGCTCGCGAACGCGACGGTGGCGGCGATCGGGCCGGGGACGGCCGCCGCGCTTCGCGACCGGGGCGTGATCGCCGACGTGGTCCCGGATCGGTCCGTCGCCGAGGCGCTGGTCGATGAGCTTCGCGAGGTGGAGGTCGAGGGCCGCCCCGTGCTGGTCGCGCGCGCCGCCGAGGCCCGCGACGTGCTCCCCGACGCCCTCCGGGAGCGGGGCGCCGAGGTCGACGTGGTGGCGCTGTACGACACGGTCGCCGAGCAGCCCGACGAAGCCGCGGTGGAGGCGGCGCAGCGCGCCGACTACGTCACCTTCACCTCGGCGTCGACGGTCCGCAACCTGGTCGCCGCGCTCGGCGACCGGATCCCGACCCGCGCCCGGATCGTCTCGATCGGGCCGGTGACGAGCGCCGCGGCGCGGGAGGCGGGCCTCGAGGTCGATGTCGAGGCGGAGCGCCACGACATCGATGGGCTGGTCGAGGCGCTCGTACGCGACAGGGACGGGCCTGCGGTCACCTAGCGGACTAGATTGCGCTGCGTGGCGGCGCGCCCGATCACGTTCCTTTCCGACTACGGGTACGAGGACGAGTTCGCCGGCGTGTGCCGGGCCGTGATCGCCGCGATCGCCCCCGAGGCGCGGGTGATCGACCTCGGCCACGGGGTGCCGCCGGGCGACGCTCGAACCGGCGCGATCATGCTGCTCGACGCGCTCCCGCACTGCCCGGCCGGCGTCCATCTCGCTGTCGTCGACCCCGGGGTGGGGACCGCACGCCGCCCGATTGCGGTCCGCACCCGGGACCGCGTTCTCGTCGGTCCCGACAACGGTCTCCTGTCGGTGGCGATCGAGAGCCTCGGCGGCGCCGTCGAGGCCGTCGACCTCGCCCGGGAGACCGCCGCGGCCACCTTCCACGGCCGCGATTTGTTCGCTCCCGCCGCGGCCCGGCTCGCGCTCGGGTCGGCTCTCGGCGACCTCGGCGAGCCGATCGACCCGAGCTCGGTGCAGGACCTGGAGATCCCGCGCCCCACCGTCGAGCCGGGCCGCTTGGTCGCGGAGGTGCTCCGCGTCGACCGGTTCGGGAACGTGTCGCTGACGGCGGAACCCCGCAACCTCGCGCTCGACCGGGTCGTCGTCGAGTCCCCGGGCGGCCCGGTGATCGCCGTCCGGGGGCGGACCTTCGCCGACGCTCGGGAGGGCGAGCTGCTCGTGTACGCCGATTCCTCCGGCCGGCTCGCGCTCGCCGTCAACAGGGGCAGCGCCGCCGCCGTGCTCGGAGTGAAGCCGGGCGACCAGCTCGTGCTGGGGGCGGCGAGATGAGCGCGACGAGGTTCGGCAAGCCGCGCCATCACCACCGCCGCACCGACTCGACCAACGACCGCGCCCGGGTGCTGGCCGAGGCGGGAGCGCCGCATGGAACGGTCGTCACCGCGTCCGAGCAGTCCGCGGGCCGCGGGCGCCGCGGCCGGACGTGGAACGCGTCCCCTGGTACCGCGCTGCTCTACACCGGGATCCTCCGGCCGCTCGAGCAGCGCCACTCGCTGCTCCCGCTCGCGGTCGCGGTCGCGGTCGCGGAGGCGGTCGAGTCGGTGGCGCCGGTGACGTGCGAGCTGAAGTGGCCGAACGACGTGTGGATCGATCGCCGCAAGGTCGCCGGGATCCTGATCGAGTCGCGCCCTCCACGCTGGGCGCTGATCGGGATCGGGCTGAACGTCGCGATCGCCGATCACGAGTTTCCCCCCGATCTGCGGTGGCCGGCCACCTCGATCGGCAACGGAGTCGCGGTCGACGCGGCGCTGGCGGCGCTCGACGAGCGCCTCGGGGAGTGGGTCGGGGAGCCGGCCGGCCGCGTCGTCGACGAGTTCCGCGGCCGCGACGGCCTGCTCGGTCGCCGCCTCGGGTGGACCGGCGCGGCGGGCGCGCGCCCCGATGGGGTGGGGACGGCCGCGGGGATCGACGAGCAGGGCAACCTCCTCGTCGACGCCGACGGCGGCGGCCGGGTCGGACTCGGCAGCGGCGAGGTCCAGCTCGCGATGGAGCCTCCGCCCGCGGGGCACGGCCGCCGCTAGGAGGCGGTCGCCTCCTCGGCCTCCTCCGTGGTCAGCTCCGTCGGCTCGCCGTTCTGGCCGCCGTTCCGGCCCCCCGACTTCGAGCGCCGCCGCCGCCGCTTGCCGCCCGAGCGCGGGAAGTTCCGGAGCAGCTCGCGGGCGACCGCGGAGGGCTTCCGCGAGCTCCGCATCCGCGCCCCGCGCAGCGCCTCCTCGGCCTCCGGCGTGTGTGCGACCGCGGCGGCCAGCAGCGACACCGAGAGCCGGCGGTCGTGCTGGCGGGCGGCGTGCACGATCCGCCTCGCGTTGCGCCCGTGGGCGCGACCGGACGAGTTCACGAACAGCCCCAGCAGCCGCTTCGTCTCCGGCCACCGCTGCACCGCGTACTCCTCGTGCAGCTCGCGTGTGAACGAAGCCAGCCGCCACACCCAGGCCTGGGCCTGGTCGCGGCGCCCGATCCGCCGCTCGGTGAGCGCGTCCAGCAGCACCTTGGTCCCGGCGCGCTTCTCGTCCCGCGACCACCCGCCGACCATGTCGATCGCCTCGTCGAACGAGTCGGGATCCCGCAGGGCGGCGATCTCGCCGAGCGCCTTCAGGCGAAGCTGGTGGTTGCGGTTGCGCTGCACGCAGGTGAGCAGGAACCGCTTCCGGAGGTCCTTGGTGCTCTGGTCGTGCTGCATCATCGCCTTCGCGCGGCGCCAGTTGTTCGGCGTCACCCGCGCCCCGGCGAGCGCCGCCCACGCGTGCTGCTCGGAGTAGTTCAAGTTCTCGACCGCGATTCGCCACAGCTCCCGCTCCAGCACCGCCAGCCGGCGCTCCGGGTCGGCCGACACGGGCAGCACCCGCCGCTCCACCCGGACCCGGCGGCCGCGGCCGCGGCGGACCGGTCCGACGACGATCGCGCCGCCGCGGTACACGTCGCGATCGAGCAGGCTGTGCAGGGTGATGATCGTCTCGTCGTGCGTCGTCGCCGGGTGGACCAGGTCGATCACGATCCCGGCCTCCTTGCCCGGCGCGCGCCGGGTCACCCGGCCGACGCGCTGCTGGTAGACGCGCCGCGACGCGGTCGGGGCGAGGTGCATGCAGATCGTCGCCCGCGGCGAGTTCCACCCCTCGGCGAGCAGCATCGCGTTGCACAGCACGTCGACCTCGCCGCGCTCGAACGCGGCGAGGATCTCGGCGAGCTCGCGCTTCGGGGTCTCGCCGGAGACGGCGCGGGCGACGATCCCGGCCTCCTGGAGCGCCTCGGCGACGTTGTGGGCGTGCGCGACGCCCGCCGTGTAGACGACCCCCGGGACGCGGCGGAACCGGGACCGGTACAGGTCCGCGACTGCGACGTTGAAGGGCTGCTGGTCGAGCAGCTTGGCGAGCTCCTCCTGGTCGAAGTCCTGGTCGACCTCCCCCTTCCGGAGCGGCACCTTGGCGATCGTCCGCACCCCCGGGCCCGGCGGTATCCGGATGCACCGGAGCGGCGCGATCACCCCGCGGCGGGCGGCCTGAGCGAGGTCGAAGCGGGAGGTCTGGGTCGGGAAGAGGTCGGCGACGTGGCGCGCGATCAGGGCGCCGGTGGCGGTCATCCCGATGAACACCGGGCCCTGCCAGGCGCGGATGCAGGCGCTCGTCTTCTCGCCGAGCGCGGTGTGCGCTTCGTCGCAGATCACGATCGCGTACGCGTCCGAGATCCGGCTCGCGTTGCGGACGAACCACTGGTAGGTCTCGACGGTGACCGGGCCGTAGGGGTGGTCGGAGTCGTTGAGCAGCGGCGGCGAGAGGCGGTCGCCGTAGCCGCGGTCCTTGATCTCGCCGATGAACTGGTTGACCAGGTTGCGGCGGTGGGTGAGGATCAGAACGCCGCCGGTCCGCGAAGACTCGATGAACCCGACCGCCGCGACCGTCTTCCCGGCGCCGGTGGCGTGCTCGAACCAGAACCGCCGGCCCGCGCTTGGATCCTCGGGAGCCTCGTCGATCAGCTCCTCGTCGGACGCGCCCGGCTCCTCCCAGTCCTGGGGCTCCTCGTCCGGGGCGAGCACCTCGTCCTCGTCGGTCTCCGCGACCGCGCCGTCGCCGTTCTGGGCCGCCGTCGCGCTGTTGCCCGCGGCGCGATCGCCCTCGAGCGCCACCCGCTCCACCTCGGAGACGAGCGCCGCGAGCGTCCCCGAGAGCGCGTCGACCTGATGCGCGGAGAGCTGCGCTCCGTCGGCGAGCCGCGGGGTCTCCTCCGATAGCAGACGCTCCAGCCCGAGCAGCAGCGAGTACTCGCGGCGCCACTCGATCGAGGGCTCGTCGCGGCCCTCGTCGAGCTCCCGCAGGGCCGCGTCCAGGGCGAGCCGGCGGGCGCTCCCCGGGACCAGGTCGGCGAGCTTCTCGCCGTTGACCAGAATCGGCTCGCGGGTGAGCTTCTGGGCGCGCTCCAAGTCGGCGCGCGTAAGCCTCGAGCCGGAACGCGGCTTGGCAGCGCTCGCTGAGACGGAGGAACTGTTGGTCATGAAGGAGCCATCGCTCTCGCGCTCTCCCGATCGCGCGTCGCAGGGACGAGCGCTACAAGTGGCGGGGGGCGCGTCGAATCCGGTCCTGAAGCCGAACCGATGCCCTCCCTCGCGGTCCAGATTCCCAGTAGGACCAAGACACATTTAAGCATCCGGCCCGCCGTAATGGCCGTACGGTTGAATGAAGAGGGTGAGCGTCCATAAACAATCACTGCTCGCGGCGGCGCTCGCGGCCGCCTGCGTCGCGCTGGCGGCGTGCGGATCGGACGAGCCGTCGACCACAGCCAAGGCGCCCGACTACGATGCAGCCCTGGCGGGCGCGCCGAAGCAGCTCGCCGAGCTGCACGACCAGCAGAACGAGCTGCTCGACGGAGGCACCGAGGCGTTCGACGCGCGGCTGCGGAAGCTGCGCGGGCATCCGGTCGTCGTCAACAAGTGGGCGTCGTGGTGCGGCCCGTGCCGGGCCGAGTTCCCGCACTTCCAGTCGCAGGCGGCGAAGCACGGGGACGAGGTCGCGTTCGTCGGGGTCGACTCCAACGACGGCGAGAGCTCCGCCCGCGACTTCCTCTCCGAGTTTCCCGTCCCGTACCCGAGCTACCTCGATCCCGACCTCGAGATCGCCGACTCGATCAAGGGAGCGCTCGCCTTCCCCGCGACCGCCTTCTACGACCGCAAAGGTGAGCTCCAGTACGTCAAGAACGGCGTGTATGCGTCGGAGCACGATCTCGCCGCGGACATCAAGCGCTACGCGCAGTAGCGGCGGAGCGGCTGGCGGATAATCCAGGTGATGACCCCACGGGCGATCCGTCTGCTGCTCTCGGTGACGGCGATCCTCGCCGGCGCGGCGCTCCTGCTGGGGTCGGCGGCGGCCCGGGAGGGGGATGGCGGTGTCGCCTACTCGATCGAGCTGACCGGGACGATCGACCCGGCGACCCAGCAGTGGCTCGGCAGCGCGCTCCAGGACGCGGCCGACGACGGCGCCGCGGTGGCGATCGTGCGGATCGACACCCCGGGGGGCCTGGACACCTCGATGCGGGAGATGGTCCAGGACATCATCGCCGCGCCGATGCCGGTGATCGCGTACGTGTCGCCGAACGGCGCCCGCGCCGCCTCGGCGGGGTTGTTCATCGTCGAGGCGTCCGACGTGGCGGCGATGGCGCCGCAGACGAACATCGGCTCGGCGACGCCGGTCTCGATCGGCGGCGGCGACATCGACAAGGTGCTCGGTCGAAAGATCCGCAACGACGCGGCCGCGTTCGCCCGGGCGCTCGCCGACGGGCACGGCCGGAACGGCGACCTGGCCGCGAGGATGGTCACCGACGCGGTCAACCGGACCGCGGACGAGGCGAAGCGCGCGGGGCTGGTGGACGTGGTCGCGGGCTCCGAGCAGGAGCTGCTCTCCAAGTTGAACGGGTTCGAGGTGAAGGGGCCGAAGCGGGAGCGTCTGGATACCCGGGGGCTGTCGATCGAGCAGCACGACATGCCGCTCCAGTACCAGCTCCTGCAGGTGATCGTGAACCCGACGATCGCCTACCTGCTGCTGCTCGCCGGCCTGATCGGGATCGTGATCGAGCTGCTCAGCGGAGGCGCGACGATCGTCCCCGGACTGCTCGGGGCGGTCTGTCTGCTGCTCGGGCTGTACGGCTCCGCGCAGCTTCCGGTCACCCTGGTCGGGGTTGTGCTGCTCGTGCTCGGAGCCGCGCTGATCGTCGCCGAGGCTCACCTGGCGACGCACGGATTGCTCGGCGCGGCCGGGGTCGGGGCGATCGTCGTCGCCGGCCTGGTCCTCTACAACACCGGCACCGACGCGCTGGAGGTGTCGGTCCCGGTGGTGGTCGTGATGGGCGCCCTGCTCGGTGGGTTCATCGCGTTCGCGGTGGAGCGCTCCGTGCGGGCGCAACGCCGCCCGGTGATGACCGGGTGGGAGGAGATGGTCGGCGCGGCCGGCGAGGTCCGCGACGCGCTCGACCCGCAGGGCCAGGTGTTCGTGGAGGGGGCTCTGTGGAGGGCCCGCTCCTCCGACCCCGCGAGCCGGATCGGCCGCGGGTATAGAGTCCGGGTGGAGTCCGTCGACGGTCTCACCTTGATCGTCCGCCCGCTGACTCCCGAGGAGGAGAAGGCGGGCGATGCCGAGGCGGCAACGGAGAAGGAAGGAGCTCGATAGTGGGTGTAGCGATCGCCGCCGTCGCCGTCGTCGCCCTGTTCGTGCTGATCGTGCTCGCCTCGGCGATCCGGGTGCTGCGCGAGTACGAGCGCGGCGTGATCTTCCGACTCGGACGCCTGATCGCCCAGAAGGGTCCCGGCCTGATCCTGCTGATCCCGATCATCGACCGGATGGTCCGCGTCGACCTGCGGACCGTGACGCTCAACGTCCCGCCGCAGGAGGTGATCACCCGCGACAACGTGACCGCCCGGGTCAACGCGGTCGCGTACTTCCGCGTCGTCGACCCCAACCGTGCGATCACCGAGGTCGAGAACTTCCTGCTCGCAACATCCCAGATCGCGCAGACGACGCTGCGCTCCGTGCTCGGCAAGGCGGAGCTCGACGGCCTGCTGTCCGAGCGCGAGCGCCTCAACGCCGAGCTGCAGCGGATCATCGACGACCAGACGGAGCCGTGGGGGATCAAGGTGTCGACCGTCGAGGTCAAGGACGTCGAGATCCCGGCGGAGATGCAGCGCGCGATTGCACGGCAGGCCGAGGCCGAGCGCGAGCGGCGGGCGAAGATCATCAACGCCGACGGCGAGTACCAGGCGGCGGAGAAGCTCTCCGACGCGGCCGACATCATCAGCAGGAACCCGGCGACGCTCCAGCTCCGCTACCTGCAGACGCTGCTCGAGATCGGGGTCAACCAGAGCTCGACGATCGTCTTCCCGCTCCCGATGGACATGCTGCGGCCCTTCGAGGGCCTGCTCGGCATGGGCAAGCCGGGCGGGCGGGCAGGCACCGGCCGGCTCGGGCGACTGACGCCGGCGCTCCCCGGGCCACCCTTCAGGTGAGCGATCCCGAGGTCCGGATCGACCAGCTCACCGGGCTGCGCTCGGTGCTCGCCCCCGGCCGGGCGGAGCGCCCCGACGCCTTCGCGCGCGGCTCGGCGCCGCCCAGCTCGGACGCGGGCTGCCCGTTCTGCGAGGGACACGAGTCCGAGACCCCGCCCGAGGTGTGGGCGGAGCGCCCGGGGGTGGCCCGCCCGACACGCCGGGGTGGACCGCCCGCGCCGTCCCCAACCTGTATCCGGTGCTGACCGGCGGGGACGCCGGCCCGGCGGAGGCGGAGTCCGGGTTCGCGAGCGCCGCCGACCCGCTCGGCCGGACCAGCCGCGGTGCCCCCGGCGACGCGTTCGTCTCCGAGCCCGCCCGCGGGTCCCACGAGGTGATCGTGAACGCACCGGAGCACGTCGAGCGCCTCTCCGATCTCGGCCCGGAGCGGTTCGCGGGCGCGGTCGCCGCGTGGCGGGAGCGGCTCCGTGCGCACGCGGAGCGGTCCGCGTACTGCCACCTGATCGTGAACGAGGGAGCGGAGGCGGGTGCCTCGCTCCCGCACGCGCACGCGCAGCTGTACGCGATGGAGTTCGTGCCGGTCGCGGTGGCCCGGGAGCGGGAGCGGTTCGCGGCCTACCACGAGCGCACGGCCGGCGGCCACCTGCTCGAGGACGTCGGCGCCGAGGAGGTCCGGCGCGGCGATCGGCTCGTCGCCGTCGACGACGACGCCCTGCTCGTGTGCCCATGGGCGTCGCGCTCGCCATTCGAGTTGCGGGTGGTGCCGCGCCGCCCGGCGCCGCGATTCGAGCAGGACGGGACCGTCGGCGCCGCGATGATCCGAACCGCGGTCGAGGCGGTCGCGGAGCTGCTTGACTCACCGCCGCTGAACCTGTGGGTGCGGACGGCCCCTGGCGGCGCGGACGAGTTCCACTGGCACGTCGACCTGCTCCCCAGGCTGACGAACCGGGCGGGGTTCGAGCTCGGCACGGGGGTCGAGGTGAACAGCTACCCGCCGGAGCGGGCGGCGGCCGATCTGCGTAGGGTGGTCGGCTCGTGAGCGCAAGCCTCTACACGTGAGCCCTCCCGTCAACCGGCCCTACCCGCGGTTCATCGCGGATGCCGCGCACGAGTCGCTGCCCTACGGCCGTTGGGAGGAGCGGTTGCGGGAGCAGCTCGTCAGCGCCTGCGAGCCGCTTGCAGCCGAGGCCGGCACGCCGATCGACCCCGACTCTATCCAGTGGTTCCCGGAGCGGACCTGGGGCGGGCGCGCCTACATGCCGGCGAGCGCCCGCGGCACCCAGTCCGAGGGCGCCGGGACGATCGAGTACTTCGGCCACGTCTCGTTCGTGCGCTCCGAGCAGGACGATCCCGGCGAGCTCCGGGCGCGGGCAGACTTCACCGACATCGTCGCCGAGGACAACCCCGATTGGACGATCGACCTCAACGACGACGTGATCGGCGCGTGGCGAACCGACGGGGACCGGCATGGCGAGGTGACGCTCGTGTGGGGGATCCCGCTGGTCCGGGGCGCGGTCGCGGCCACCGCCGAGCTCGACGGCGAGACCGTCGACCAGGCCCGGGTCGACGACGGTCGCTTCACGCTGATCGCGGTCGACGCCGTGAAGGGCTTCCCCGACGATCTCTACCTCGAGGTCCGGCTGTGGGACCGCCGCGTCTCGGAGCTCGCCGCGGAGAGCCTGTACGACCAGCCGGACCCAGGGGAGTAGCGCCCCGGGCAGGATTCGAACCTGCGACACCGGCCTTAGGAGGGCCGTGCTCTATCCCCTGAGCTACCGGGGCTCGGGATCACGCAGGGTACCCGCGGATCGCGGCTATCGCGTCACTCGCCACCGCAGCTTCGCCGGGGTGGGGTCGGCGTTTCCGGCGAGATCGACAGCCCGCGCCCTGAGCACGTGGCGGCCGCGGCGGACCCTGAGGCGCTCGGTCGAGCCGCAGGTCCCGACCGGCTCGCGATCCAGCCGGCACCGGAACTCGCTGACAGGCTCGCTGGCACGGAGCTCGAATCGCGCCCGGTGCCGGTCCGTGCGGCGGCGCGGCCCGCGCGCGATCCTCGTTATCGGAGGGGCGACGTCGACCACGTACGCGCCGAAGACGAGGTCGGCGTCGCCGCCCAGGACAGGGCTGAACACGGCGCCGCTGGGACCGCTCTCGGCCAGCACGCCGGGGCAACCCCCGCGGCGGTACCCCACGGTCAGATCGGGCGATCGGGGCCGGGTGACGACCAGCTCGTACTCCTGCTTCGGCGCCGCACCGGAGAACACGAGCGCGGGGTCGGCGAACCGCGCGACGAGCGTCGAGGGTCCGGTCGGGACCGTCCGATCCGGGATCGTGGTGGAGGCGATCGCGTGCTGCTCGAAGTCGCCGATCGGGATCCGGACCGCCCGGTGAACCTCGACGATCCAGTCTCCGCTCGTCCCCGGAGGCTTCGTCACCGCGATCTCGGCCCTGGTCAGGGCGCCGCTGACCCTCGGAGTGAAGCTGTGCGAGAAGCTGTGCGAGCCGGGAGCGGAGACCGAGCCCTGAGGGGGGCCGGCACACCCTGCGGTGATCACCGGCGCGGGCGGCTCACCGGTCGGTTCGCGCGCTCCCGCCGGAGTGGCAACGCCTCCCGCCACCGCGACGGCGGCCGCCGCCGCCGCGCACACGCCGCGCAGGATCATCGGCGGCTACCGATCCGGCCGCTCCGGGTACAGGTCGTCGATCGTGACCAGCGGCGTGAACGGCGCGCCCGCGGCCGCGGAGATCGCCTCGGCGCCGCCCGCGAGCCGGTCGACGACGCACAGCCCCCCGAGGATCTCGAGCCCCTCCCCCCGGATCCGCTCGATCGCCGCCACCGTGGAGCCACCCGTCGTCACCGTGTCCTCGACGACCAGGCACTTCGCTCCGGCCTCCACCGGTCCCTCGACCCAGCGCTGCAGCCCGTGCTGCTTGCGCTCCTTGCGGACGAAGAACCCGACCAGCCCGTCCCCCTCGGGAACGGCGATCGCGGCGCACGCGAGCGGGATCGCGGCCATCACCGGCCCGCCGACAGCCTCGGCCCCCAGCTCGCGCGCCGCGTTCGCGATCAGCTCCCCGGCGGCGTGGAAGCCGGCGGGGCGGAGCAGTGCACGGCGCGCGTCGACGTAGTAGGAGGCCTGCCGGCCGCTCGAGAGCGTCACCTCGCCGATCACGAGGGCGTGCTCGCGGAGCTCGCTCAACAGCGTCTGCCTGGCGTCCATGACGGCCGATCGTATTAGCGCGAGCCGCGCGACAGCGGAGCATGTCGCGCGCTTGACATCAGCTCAGCGCCTCCTTGAATCCCTGTCGCCAGCTCGGGTGGAGCGGCTCCCATCCGAGCTGACGGCGCGCCTTTGCGTTCGAGGCGCCGCGCAGCTCGGTCGCCATCGAGGCGACGAACCTGCCGGCGACCAGCCTTGCCAGCCACCGCGGCGCGCGCCGCGGTGGACGCGCCCCGATCGCCTCCGCGTACACGGGGAGCCACTCGCGCATGGGCGCCGGCTCGTCGTCGACCACGTTGTACAGACCGGACGGCGCGTCGAACGCGGCGATCGTCGCCGCGGCGACGTCGTCCACGTGCACGAACGAGAAGGTCCCCTCGCCACCGCCGATCACCGGGAATCGCCGCGCCCGCACCTGCTCGGCGGTATAGCCGTCCCGTGCGTAGGTGGTGCCCGGCCCGTACCAGAAGCCGAACCGGAGCACGACGCCCTCGATCCCGGGCTGCTCGAGCGTGGCGCGCTCCATCGCCTCCGCTGCAGCGACCCCTCCGTCGAAGGGGGGCGGGGCGTTCTCCTGGAGCGGGGCGTCCTCGTCCTTCACCGGGCCCCCCTGCGGCGCGTACATGAACGCGATGCTCTGCGCGACCACGCGCCGCGCGCCGGCCGCGGCCGCCGCCGCGACCAGGTTCGGCCCCGCCACCGAGCGGACCCTGTCGTTCGCGGCGTACCCGCTCTTCAGCTTTCGCGGGTTCAGCTCCTGGGGCAGGTCGGTGAGGTGGTTGACGATCACCTCGGGCCGGGCCTCGCCGACCGCGGCTTCGAGCGCCGCGGCGTCCAGAGCGTCGCACACGACCGAGGCGGCACCGCCCCGCTCCAGCTCCGCCGCCCGCGCCGGGGATCGCGTGATCGCGGTCACCTCGTCGCCGCGCTCGACCAGGATCGGCAGCAGCCGCCGGCCGATCACTCCCGTTGCTCCCGCGAGGAAGACCCTCATGCCCGGCGATCAGCCGCCGCCGCGTCGTTTCGCGCCGCGACGACCGCGAGCCACAGCAGCACCAGACCGGTGAGCAGGATCGCGGCGAAGTCCACCGGCCCGACCCAGTCGGGGTCCGCCGCGTCGATGTCGAACAGGTGGTTGACGGCGTGCGCCAGGTACCACACCGCGGAGATCGCGAGCACGGGAAGCCGCCACGACGGACGGGTCGCGGCGACCATCAGGCCGGCGCCGACCGCGAGGTAGAAGGCGGCGACGTCTCGGATGTAGTGGTCGTTCCGCGCGCCGTACCCGGCGATCTCGTCGTAGAACGAGCCCGGCGAGACGATCATCCACACGGCGAGCGCGAGCTGGGAGAGCCCGATCAGGACGAGGATCGTCCGGAAGCTCGACTCGCTCAATAGACGTAGATCGACATCCCGAGCTGCACCCAGTTGTAGATGCTGACGGCGTCCGCGATCGGGGTGCGGATGCAGCCGTGGCTCGCGGGGCCGGTCGGGACCGAGTGGTAGCCGTGGATCGCCTCACCCCGGTTGTAGTAGGTCGAGTAGTACATCCCGAGCGCGTTGTAGCCCGGCTGGCGCCGGTAGAAGCGGTAGTGGCCGCGATCGGACGGGGTCGAGGGGGCGCCGCTGGAGATGTGGTAGATCCGCTCCGCCCTGTCGCCGTCGGCGAGCACGAGCACCTGCCGCCCCAGGTTGACCTCGGCGTGCTTGCCGGCGCCGCCGTACTTCGGCTTGTAGGTCCCCTTCCCGTCGGCGAGCTTCTTGAAGATCCCGGAGGTGGCCCGGGTGATCCGCGCCATCCCGTTCACCTTCCGGTACGCGATCACGGCCCGCCCGGTGCGCGCGGTGTAGCGCCGCCCGTTGGACGGCACATAGCCCTGCTTGTCGAGCAGCCGGTTGAAGATCCGCACGTCGTCCCCGCCGCTGCCGACGTGCAGCGACGGGTACCGGATTTTGAACTTGCGCGTGCGGGCGGCGGTCTGCTTGAGCAGCTCGTTCCCGGAGTGCTCCGCCGTCACCTGGTAGCCGGCGGGCTCGACCAGCTTCGGGCCCTTGAACCGGAACGCACCACCGTCCCCCTTCCCGTGGGTGACGTCGACGACCTCCTTCTTGATCGTGCGGCCGCCGCCGGCGAGCGCGACGGTCACCTTCTGACCGGGGCGCCACGGACGCAGCGTCCCGGTCGCCCGGACGCGCTTGCCGACCTGGACCTTCCCGCCCCGCTCGCCCTTCAGCTTCAGGTCGATCGAGGCGGTGTGCGCCGGCTCGTCGGGGGGCGGGAGCTGCGGGGCGTCGGTGCCCGGGGTGGGGTCGGCCGGCTTCGGTGTGTCGCCGGCGAGCGCGGGCGTGGAGAGCATCGCGAAGATCGGGATGCTGACCGCGGCCGCGGCAGCTCTCGCTCTGATCGTTCCCTCCCCGATGCTCACGGCTGGGATTCTAATGGCAGCGCCGACCGCCCACCGGCCCGCGGATCACGCCATCAGCCGGTTGCGCAGCGCCCGCACCGGAACGTAGAAGAGGCCCGCGCTGACGACGACGAGCCACAGGGTGTTGATCAGGATCGAGACCGCGTCGGGTCCGGTGGCGAGCCCGCGGGTGATCTCGACGAGGTGGTACAGCGGGGTGAGCCAGGCGACCACCTCGACCCAGGCGGGAAGCCGCTCGAACGGGAAGAAGATCCCGGAGAACAGGAACATCGGCGTCACCCCGAGCGTGAAGAAGTAGCTGTACAGATCGATCTTCGGGATCAGCGATGTGAACGTGTAGCCGATCACCGAGAAGCACAGCCCGCCGAGCAGCACGAACGCCGGGATCAGGATCGCCCACGGCGAGCTGACCAGCCCGAACAGCGTGACGATCAGGAGGAAGCTGGTCCCGTACACCGTCGCCCGTGACGCGCTCCAGGCGAGATCGCCGGCGACGAGGTCCTGGACCTCGACCGGGGTGGCGAGGACGGCGTCGTACAGGCGGCTCTCGTTCATCCGGAAGTACACGTTGTAGGTGGTCTCGAACGCGGAGGACCACATCGCCGCGGATGCGATCAGGCCCGGCGCGATGAAGTCCTCGTACGGGACGCCGTTGATCCGCGCCACATACGTGCCCAGACCGAACCCGAGCGCGAGCAGGTAGAAGAGGGGGTCGACGAACTGGGGCAGCAGCGCCCCCTTCCACAGCTTCGAGAAGACCAGAGCATTCCGGCGCCACACCGCCGCCGCGTGCCGCGGCGACGGGACCAAGTCGCGAAACGGGATCGGCTCCCCGATCCCGGCGTAGTTCCTCTCGGTCATGAAGCTCATTCTCGGAGGGACCTTCCGGTCAGCCTCAGGAACACGTCCTCGAGCGTCGCCCTCCGCACCACCGCGGAGTCGTGCGGGAACTCGTGCTGGTCGATCTCGGCGAGCAGCGCCTCCGCGTCCGGGGCGAACAGCATCAGGCTGTTCAGCTCCTCGGCCAGCTCGTGGCCGGTGAGCCGCCCGTCGAGATCGGTGATCAGCGCCTCGGCGTCGCACCCCTCGGCCAGGCCGAGCTCGAGCACCTCGCGGCCGACGTGCTCGAGCACCAGCGAGTCGGGCGCGCCCTCGGTGACGATCTGTCCGTTGTCCATGATCACCAGCCGGTCGCACAGCCGCGCCGCCTCCTCCATGTAGTGGGTGGTGACGAGCAACGTCACCCCCCGCCGCTTCAGTCGGTCGAGCGCCCGCCACACGGCCAGCCGGGCCTGCGGGTCGAGCCCGGTCGTGGGCTCGTCGAGGACGACCATCTCGGGGTCGTTGATCAGCGCCCGTGCGATCATCAGGCGGCGGCGCATCCCGCCCGACAGCGCCCACACGCGGTCGTCGGCGCGGTCGGCGAGCAGCGAGAACTCGAGCAGCTCCCCCGCCCGCTCCGCGGCGGCATCGCGGTCGGTCCCGAAGTAGGTGGCATGCGTGAGCAGGTTCTCGCGCACGGTCAGCTCCCCGTCCAGGTTGGTCTCCTGGGGAACGACGCCGAGCCGCTGCTTCACCGCGCGCCGCTGCGTCGCTACGTCCATCCCCAGCACGCTCAATTCCCCGCCGCCGATCGACGCGAGCCCGTAGATCATCTTCATCGTCGTCGTCTTCCCGGCGCCGTTCGGCCCCAGGAACCCGAAGCACACGCCCGGCTCGACCGCGAAGTCGATCCCGTCGAGCGCGACCCGGCGCCCGTAGCTCTTTCGGAGCCCGGCGGCGATCACCGCCGGGACAGCTTCCTCGCCGGCAGTCATCCCAGGCCGGCCTACGAGGCCCCCAGCGCGATCAGGGCCAGCGTGTTGTTCGCGAGGTGGAGCAGGATCGATGGCCACAGCGAGCCGGTCCGCTCGTACAACAGCGCCAGGATCACGCCCAGGAACGCAAGGATCGGGACGACGCCGATGCTGCCGGCACCGGTGTAGTGCAGCATCCCGAACACGAGCCCGGACACCAGCGCGGCGGCCCACGGGGCCAGCCGCCGCCGCAGCCCCCCGTACATGAAGCCGCGGAAGAAGATCTCCTCGGACAGCGGCGACGCGACCACGATCAGGAAGCCGCCGAGCACCGCGGCGGCCCCGCCCTCGTCGAACCCGAGATCGCGGGTGACGTCCTCCTGCTCGGGCTGCACGATCGCCCCGTAGATCGCCGCGATCGCGATGTAGGACAGGAACACGCCCACCGCGATCAGCAGCGCCTTCGGAGCGAATCGCCGCAGGCCGAGGTCGCGAATCCCCCTCGGGATCGAGGTCCGCCGCGCCGCGAACCACACCGCGACGGCGATCAGCGTCACCGAGACCAGCGACTGCACGATCAGCATCGAGCCGAGGCTGTCGAGGCCCGGGTCGAACACCGCGACGATCCCCGACTCCACGATCAGCAGGGCGATCACGAGGAAGCACCCGAACAGGACCTGGATGGGGCGCCACCGCCCGGCGGGGATCCCGACCGCCCTCGCCCATCCGCCGGGCTTGTTGGAGGGCTGCTCGGGCGCTCCCGGCTCGGGATGCGGCGACGGCGCGGTCGCCGCCGCGGCGGGCTCGGGATCCCGCCGCGGCTCCGGCTCGTCGCGGTCGCTGACCACGACCGTCTTCGCGGCCAGGTCGCCGAGCCGCTGGTGGTGCGAGGAGCTCGAGATCATCACCGGCCCGATCCCGAGCGCGTCGACCAGCCGGAGCGCGTTGCGGGAGGTGAGCGGCCACAGATCGGGCCTGCCGCCGTCCTGGTGCTGGACCCGGATCCGCACCACCGCCTTCCCGATCGTCCGCCCCCACCGCCACTCGGCCAGCCAGAAGTAGTTGAACGCCGCGGTCAGCAGGACCAGGAGGACGACCCCGACGACGGTGTCGGAGGTGCTCTCCGGGAAGCTGCCCAGCACCATCGCGATGAAGATCAGCCACGCCAAGCCGTCGATCAGGAACGCGAGGCTGCGCTGACCGAGTCCCGCGTACGCGGGCGACTCCGCCGCGGCGGCGCTCACCTCCACAGATGCCCCCCGATCTGGGCGAGCGAGCCGATTCGCGGCGCGCCGTTCGCTCCGGAGCCGTCACGGTCGAGCAGCAGCGCCCGGATCCCGGCGCGACGCGCCCCGGCGACGTCCTCCTCCGCCGTGTCGCCGACATGCACGGCCTGCTCCGGACCGCATCCGGCAACCCGCAGTGCGCGCTGGAAGATCTCCGGATCCGGCTTGCGCGCTCCGGCGGTCGCCGAGGTGACGACGGCGTCCAGGCCTTCGCCCAGCCCGCACCGCGCCAGCACGTCGGGCAGCGAGCAGTCCCAGTTCGAGACGCACACGAGCGCCACGCCGCGGCTCCGCAGCGCCGTCAGGGCGGGCCGGGCATCGGGATAGGGGTGGAATCGGATCGAGCTCATCAGCATCTCCACGTCGACCGGCCGGTCGAGCTCCTCCGAGAGGACCGCTGCGCACCGGTTCCGCAGCTCGGCGAGCGAGGCCGGGTCGCGGCCCTCGTGACTGTGGTCGCGGTAGTAGCGCATCTCGGCGCGAAACGCCGCCTCGACCCGCGCCGGCGCCACCTCGCCGTCGAGAGCGGCGGCCAACCGAGGCCACGGCGGCTCCAGCTCGACCAGGGTGCCGAGCGCGTCGAGCAGGACCGCGCGCGTGGCCGCTTCTGTGTCAGCTCCCACATCGATGAATTGTGGTGGAGGCCGGTACGGTGCGCGCCGTGGAGCCGGGCTTCTGGCACGACCACGGCGACGAGATCTCGGCGGCGATCACCCTGATCGCCTCCGTCGTGCTCGCGATCGTGGTCGACCGGCTGGTGCTGGCGCGGGCCCGGGGGGTGGCGGATCGGCTCTCGGACGGCGGCGTGTCGCGCGGGACGAGGACGCGCCTGCAGGTGGTCCGCCGGCTGGTCTTCTTCGCGATCATCGCGGTCGGGATCGCGCTGGCGCTGAGCCAGTTCGGCTCGATCCGGCGCGTGGCTACGGCGATCCTCGCCTCGGGGGCGCTGCTCGGCCTGATCGTCGGGTTCGCCGCCCGCCAGACGATCGCGAACGTCGTCGCCGGGCTGCTGGTCGCGGTCGCGCAGCCGCTCCGGATCGGCGACCGGGTCACGTTCGACGAGGTGACCGGCCGCGTCGACGACGTCACCCTGAGCTACACGTACATCGACACCGGCGACGGCCGGCTGATGGTGGTCCCGAACGAGCAGATCGTCTCGAACGTGCTCTTCAACCACTCGACGGGCGACCAGGCTGCTCCGGTAGAGGCATCGGTGTGGCTGTCGCCCGACGGCGACGTGAGAGCCGCGCGTGCGGCGCTCGAGGCGGCCGGGATCGCCTCCGTGAAGCTCGCCGAGATCAGCCCCGACGGCGTCCGGCTGGTGGTCGGGACCACGCGGCAGACGGGTCGGACCCGCACCGGCGACGAGGAGGACGCGCTCCGGGAGCGGGTGCAGCGGGTGCTGGCCGAGGCGGGGCTGCTTCCGCGCGAGCAGCCGCACCGGTAAGAGTTCTTGCGCGCCGCCCGGGCGCGCCACCCGACGATCCCACCTGGCTACCCTTTCCGGGCTATGACGCAGCATGCGCGGAGAAGGCACCGGCGGGGCAGGAAGCGCGGCAAGATCCTCCTCGGGATAGGCGTGATCGGCTCGATCGGCGCGATCGGCGTGCTCAGCATGGGGATCTGGGTGCTGAGCGTGGCCGCGGAGGCCCCGCCGATCGACCAGCTGAAGCCGATCGACCGCGGCACCAGCTCCGCCGTGTACGCCGCGGACGGGTCCCGGCTCGGCTACATCCAGTCGGATGAGTCGCGCACCCCGATCGCCTACGACGAGATCCCCGCGGAGCTGAAGGACGCGACGGTCGCGATCGAGGACGAGCGCTTCTACGAGCACGGGGGAGTCGACCCGAGCTCGATCGCGCGAGCCGCCATCGAGAACCTCCAGGCCGGGAAGGTCGTGCAGGGGGGATCGACGATCACCCAGCAGCTCGTCCGCAACCTGTACATCAGCGACCCGCAGCGCGACATCGAGCGGAAGATCCGCGAGGCGACGCTCGCCGAGGAGCTCGAGAACGCCCACTCCAAGCAGTGGATCCTGGGCCAGTACCTGAACACCGCCTCCTACGGGACGATCGACGGCCGCACGTCGGTCGGCGTCGAGGCGGCCTCGCAGACCTACTTCAACAAGTCGGCCAAAGACCTGAAGCTGACCGAGTCCGCGCTGCTCGCGGGGCTGCCGCAGTCGCCGTCGCGGTTCAACCCGTTCATCAACCCGACCGGGGCGATCGAGCGCCGCAACGAGGTGCTGCAGAAGATGGCGGAGCAGGGCTACATCTCCGGCCGCAAGGCCGACCGGGCCTCCCATGCGGGGCTCGGCCTGGAGCGGGGCTACCGCTACGAGACGATCCGCGAGCCCTACTTCTTCGACTACGTGCAGCAGGAGCTGATCAGCCGCTACGGGGTGGCCACGGTTCGGCAGGGGGGCCTGCAGGTCCACACCACGATCCAGCCGGCGCTGCAGGAGGCCGCCAAGCAGGCGATCGTCGCACACGGCTACACCTCGGACCCGGCGGCGGCCGTCGTCTCGATCAACCCCGCGAACGGGGACATCGTCGCGATGGCGTCGTCGGGCTCCTACAGCCAGAGCAACTTCAACCTTGCCGCCCAGGGCCACCGCCAGCCGGGATCGGCGATGAAGGCGTACGTGCTCACCACCGCGATCCGCGAGGGGGTCGACCCGGACACGACCAGCTACGAGTCCAAGCACCTCGACCTGAACCTGCCCGAGTACGGGAAGTGGGAGGTGGACACCGCCGAGGGGACGGAGTGCAACTGCCCGCTCACGATCCGCCAGGCGACCGTCGCCTCCGACAACACGGTGTTCGCCCAGCTCGACCTCGACCTCGGCCCCGAGAACGTTCGCGACACCGCCTACGACATGGGGATCGAGACGACGCTCGACGCCGTCCCCGCCGAGGGGATCGGCGGCCTCAGGATCGGCGTCACTCCGCTGGAGATGGCGAACGGGTACGCGACCCTCGCCGACGGCGGGATCCGCAACACGCCGCGCGCGATCACGAAGGTGGAGTTCCCCAACGGGGACTCCGACGAGCCCAAGCAGGGGGACCGCGAGCGGGTGTTCTCGGACGGCGTCGCCTACGAGGTCACGGACGTGCTCAAGGGCGTGGTCAGCGGCGGCACCGGGACGGCGGCGAACATCGGCTGCCCGCAGGCCGGGAAGACCGGGACCACGGACGACTACACCGACGCCTGGTTCGTGGGCTACACGCCGAAGCTGTCGACGGCGGTCTGGGTCGGGCACCCGAACGCGCGCTCCTCGCTCGGCACGAACGCGTTCGGCGGCACGCTCGCGGCGCCGATCTGGCACGACTACATGCTGACCGCGAAGGGAGACTTCTGCGGCGACTTCCCGAAGCCGCAGGACCCGGTCGAGTTCCAGCCGTTCTACGGCAAGTACTCGACCAACGGCTCGAAGCGCTCCTCCTACGACTCGGGGTCGTACGGCACGACGACGACACCCGACACGACCACCGACACCGGCGGTGCCGACACGGGCGCGTACGCGCCCGGGCTCCAGAACGGCGCCCAGCCGGCCCCCGGGAACTAGCGCGCGTCAGGCTGGAGCGCCGTGGAGCGCCGGCCCCAGATGCGAACAGGAGGGGAGTTCGACCTGATCGCCGCGATCGCCGAGCGGCTCGCTCAGGCGCCGTCAGGCGGGCGCGCCGAGGTTCGAGTAGGGATCGGGGACGACGCGGCGGTGGTCGAGCCGGCCGGGGCGACCGTGACCTCGGTCGACGCGATCGTCGAGGGGGTCCACTTCCGGCGCGGCTCGGCCACGATGCGCTCGGTCGGGCACAAGGCGCTGGCGGCGGCGCTCTCCGACCTGGCGGCGATGGGAGCGGCGGCCGGTGAGGGCTACGTGGTGCTCGGCGTCCCGGAGGATGCCGGCGAGGCCGAGTGCCTGGAGCTGTGCGACGGCCTCGCGGCGCTTGCGGCTGAGACGGGGACGGCGGTGATCGGCGGCGACGTGACCGCCGCGCCTGCGCTGTTCGTCAGCGTCACCGTGGTCGGGCACGCTCGATCCGCCGACGCCGTCGTCGGGCGCGACGGCGCCGACGTCGGGGATGCGGTGGCGGTGACGGGGCACCTCGGCGGGGCCGCCGCGGGCCTCGTTCTGCTCGACCGCCCCGATCTCGGCGTCGATCTCGACGAGGCGGTCGGTGCCGAGCTGCGTAGCCGTCAGCTCGAGCCGCGACCGAGGATCGCGGCGGGGGCGGCGCTGGCGGCCGTGGGCGCGAGCGCGATGATCGACCTCAGCGACGGGCTCGGCGGGGACGCCGGGCAGATCGCCGCGGCCAGCGGGGTCGGCGTCGAGATCGAGCTGGAACGGATCCCGATCCAGGACGGGGTCGAAGAGGTGGCGGGCGCGGCGGGTCTCGATCCGGCCGATCTCGCGGTCGGCGGCGGCGAGGACTACGAGCTGCTGGTGACGATGCCGCCCGACCGCACCGAGGCGGCCGTCGAAGCCTGCTCGCGGGCAGGCGCGCGGCTCACGGTGATCGGCCGGACTGCGGACGATCCGGGGGTCCTGATTCGCCGCCCGGATGGCTCGAGCTTGCCGGCCGGGGGCTTCGATCATCTTCGGGCGCGACGATCAGCTGCCGAGCGCGGTTGATCTCGCGCAGCTTGTGCACGATCGTCGTCGCCAGGCTGTTCGCGTTGACGGCGTACTCACCCGCCTGGATCCGGCGCCGCAGCGCGCTCACCCGTCCCTCGTCGGTGTCGGCTTCGTCGGGCATGCTCGACTCCCCTATCGGCGGATCGCCCGCTCACCGTTAGCGCTCTTCCATCGGAGATCCGTCTACCCCTGAGCGACTGCGGCCGGAACCGCCCGGGCTCCGACGCACGTCGATCTCGGGCTCGACCTGCTCCGCCGGTGGCGCCAGCGCGACCGCCAGGATCGCGGCCAGCGATCCGCCGAGCAGGCATCCGAGCAGCGCCTGGCCGGATCCGAGCTGCCCGGCGGCGAGCATCATCAGTGCGTGCCACGGCGCCGCGAGCCCCACCGCGAGCTTCCCGGAGAGCCATATCAACACCACCAGGCCGGGGAGCAACGCCGCCCCGATCGCTGCCACGGTGGCGCCGAACCGCGCCACCGGGCTCTTCATGGTGCCGGCGAGCCACGCGTGCGCGGCGGGGACGACGCCGAACGCGAGAAACGGGTTGAGCACCCAGATCGCGAGTGCGGCGACGGACGCGACGACGCCGATCGCCGGCGGCAGGCCCTCCGGGTCGGCGCCCCGGGGGACCCGCAGCGGGCGGGTCGCGATCCAGGCCCCGATCAGCGCGGCGCCGAGCACCAGGGTGACGATCGCCGCCCGCCACCCGAACCCGAACCGGGCCGGGTCGTACGGGAAGCGCGGCGATGGAAGCAGGCCGACCACCGCGAGCACCCACGCCAGCAGCAGCACCCCCAGGAACGGCAGTGCGCGCCCGATCACCCACCCGATGTCCCGGGAGCGAGCCCGGCCGCGCCGAATCGCACGGGCGAATCCGTCGCCGGCAGCGACCGCGGCGGGCAGCAGCAGCGTCAGCGAGACCAGCGCGAGCGACCACCCCGGGATCAGGTTGCCAGCAAAGTTCACGTAGGTGCCGGGCCCGTGCTGCGGCGGCCCGGCGTGCGAGTCGAGCGCCAGCACGATCGTCTGCGTCGCCTGCCCGAAGTCAGCCATGCTCCTCGCGGAAAGCGAGTCGAGACCGTCCGTGACCGCGGGAATCGGCCGCTCCCCGTGAGAGCTGATTGCGATCGCGTTCAGCCCCGCCTCGATCAGCGGCGCCTGCTCCCCGAGCCCGATCGGGAAGGCGAGCCGGAGCAGCTCGGCAAGGCCGGTCTCGATCCCGGCGGGGCGGCCCACCTCCGACGAGACGATGTCGGCCGCGGTCCGGGTGAGCTGGATCGCCGTGCTCTGCCTCCCCGCCGACCATGGGATCACGAACGGCGGCTCGGGCTCCAGCGCCCCGGGCTGCGACACGACCACAGCCGCGTCGATCATGTCGCGCTCCGGGTATGCGTCGGCGAACTCGCGGGCGCCGGTGGCGCCGTCCGTGGCGGCCGGGGTGGAGACGAACACGAGCGTCTTTCGATGGGCTGCGCCCCCGAACGTATCGGCGACGTCCAGCAGCACGGCGGTCGCCGCGGCGCTCGACGGCGCTCCGGCCCCGGTGACCGAGTCCCGGGGGCGAGCACCACCACCTGTCGCTCCGACTGGCCCGGAAGGGTGGCGATCACGTTGCGGAGCTCCACGTCGCCGCCGTCGAAGCTGGACGAGAAGGACTGCTCGGATACCTCGGCGCTGGGATCTCGGTGAACCGCTTCGTGACGATGTCGGCGATCGCGGCGTCCCCGTCGCTCCCCGGGGTGGGCTGCGGGGCGACACCGAGAATCTGCTTCGCGGTCTGCTCGCGCGGCGGTCTCGTCGAACTGGTCGAGAGTGAGCGGAGCGCTGAGCGGCGCTGGAATCGGCGCCAGCGAGAACAGCAGCACGATCACCGCCGACCACGGCGGGGGCGAACGAAAGCCGGTACAGGCGCTGGTCGATCAAGCGGTTGGCGTCGGGGGGCCTGGCTGCTCCGAACTACTCTGTGCGGATGGCCGATGGATCGGCTCGAATCCTCCTGGTGGACGACGAGCAGGCGATCCAGAAGCTGCTCTCATACCCGCTGCGCAGGGACGGGTACGACGTGGTCTCCGCGCGTGACGGGCGCGAGGCGCTCGACCTGTTCTCCGCGCAGCGCTTCGACCTGGTCGTCCTGGACATCATGCTGCCGGGGCTCGACGGGATCGAGGTGTGCCGCCGCCTCCGCGCCCGCAGTCAGGTCCCGATCATCATGCTCACGGCGCGCGACGACGAGACCGACAAGGTGCTCGGGCTGGAGACCGGCGCGGACGACTACATCACCAAGCCGTTCTCGGTGCGCGAGTTCCGCAGCCGCGTCCGGGCCTCGCTCCGCAGGATCGAGATGCTGGGGGCTGCCGCCGCCGAGCGGGAGCCGATCCTCGCCGGCGAGCTGCGGCTCGACTTCGAGCGCCACCGGGTGACGCTCGCCGACCGGCCGGTGCGGCTCACCTACGTCGAGTTCGAGATCCTCGGCGCGCTCGCGTCCAGTCCGGGACGGGTGCTGTCGCGCGAGGCGCTTCTGGAGCGGATCTGGGGGAACTCCGGGTATCGCGATCCGCGCACGATAGACGTGCACATCAGGCACCTGCGCGAGAAGCTGGAGCGGGACCCGAAGCGCCCCGCCTACCTGTTCACGGAGCGGGGCGTCGGCTACCGGTTCCGGGATGACGCCGCTTAACAGCGTCCGCAACCGGCTCGTGCTGCTGTTCTTCGCGATCACCACGGCGGCGGTCGGGTTCGTCTACCTGTACGTGGTCCCGCAGCTCCGCTCCAGCCTCACCGCCGAGCGGCTCACCCGGCTCGAGGGCGCCGCGGCGCACGCGCAGTCGACCCGCGTCCGGGCGGCGATGCTCCGCGGCCCGAGCCAGCCGAAGGTGCGGAGGATGGTTCGCGACATCGCCCGGCGGACCGACTCCCGGACGACCCTGCTCGGGCTCGAGCAGAGCGCCGCCGGAGCGGTCCCGGCGTTCGTGATCAGCGACTCGGCCCGGGAGCGGACCGCGGTCGCCCCCGGTACGCGGCCGCGGAGGCGGCGGCGGTCGACCGGGACGGTCGAGCTCCTCGGTGGAGCGCCTCGCGGGCACGGAGCTGGGCTCCTCGGCGATCGCGGTGGGGACGGGCGGACGGCCGCGGTGGGCGCTGGTCGCTGACCACATCGCTGGACGACGTCGACGACAACGTCGCGCTGATCCGCCGCCAGATCCTGATCGCCGGCGCGATCGCGCTCGCCGCCGCGCTGCTCGCCGGCTACTTCGCCGCCCGCGCCCACTCCCGGCGGCTGCGCCGGCTCGAGCAGGCGGCCGAGCAGGTCGCGCGAGGGCGACTTCCAGGTCCCGATCCCGGTCGACTCGTCGGACGAGGTCGGCCAGCTCGCGCTGCACCTTCAACGAGATGCAGCGCCGGCTGGCGCGGCTCGACAACGCGCGCAGGGAGTTCATCGCCAACGCCTCGCACGAGCTCCGCACGCCGATCTTCTCGCTCGGCGGGTTCGTCGAGCTGCTCGAGCACGAGCGAGCCGGACCCCGCATCGCAGCGGGAGTTCGTGCGGGACGATGCGCGGGCAGATCGACCGCCTGACGAAGCTGACCGACCGACCTGCTCGACCTCTCGAAGCTCGACGCCGACGCGATCGAGCTCACCCGCGAGAGGTCGACCTGGGCCGGGCTCGCCGGAGCGGATCGCCGCCGAGTTCGGGCCCGTCGGCGGACCGCGCACGAGCTCCGACCTGGAGCTGATTCCGCGAGCCGGGCCGGCGGTCGCGCGCGCCGACCCCGATCGGGTCGCGCAGATCATCCGTATCCTGCTCGACAACGCCCTCACTCACACGCCGAGGGGAACCGCGATCTCCGTCATCACGGAGCAGGGGGACGGGAGCGCGCGGCTCGTCGTCACAGACGACGGGCCCGGGGATCGACCGGGCGCTCGGTCGACCGCGTCTTCGAGCGCTTCTACACCGGCGACGGGCGCGCCGGCTCCGGGCTGGGCCTGGCGATCGCGCACGAGCTCGCGGAGCGGATGAACGGCGGGCTCGAAGCTGTCTCGCGCCGCGGCGGAACCGCGTTCACGCCTTCGCTCGCCCGCCGCGGCGGCCGACGCCGGATGAGCCCGCCGCCCGCCGTCCGGGCGCGATCGCGCTCGGGGTCCTGCTCGCCGCTGCCGCGATCGCGGTCGGGGCCTGCGGAAGCGACGACGAGCGGGTCGACGACGACCACGGTCTCCGCCGAGAAGGGGACCCGGGAGCGGGTGATCGTGGACGCATCCGAGGGGGCGTTCGACCCGCAGTCGGTGTACGACCGAGGCCGCTCCCGGCGTGGTCACGGTGCTGTCCGTGTTCAACGGAGGCGGTGGGGGCCCGCTCGGCGGAGGGCGCGCCGCCGGGCAGGGTTCCGGGTTCGTGCTCAGCGATGGCGGCGAGATCGTCACCAACGCGCACGTCGTCACCGACGCCGAGGCGTCGGCTCCAGCGCAAGCATCCACGAGGCGGACCAGGTGTACGTCGAGTTCGCCGATCGCAACCGGGTCAAGGCCGACGTCGTCGGGTTCGACCCGTTCGTCGACGTCGCCCTGCTGCAAGGTCGACCCCGAGGGACTGAAGCTGATCCCGCTCGATCTCGGCAGCAGCTCCGAGATCGAGGTGGGCCAGCCGGTGGCCGCGATCGGCAGCCCGTTCGGCGAGGAGCAGTCGCTGTCGGTCGGCGTCATCTCCGCCACCGACCGGTCGATCGAGTCGCTGACCGACTTCACGATCGACGGGGCGATCCAGACCGATGCCTCGATCAACCCTGGGAACTCGGGCGGGCCGCTGCTCGACGCAGAGGGGAAGGTGATCGGGATCAACCAGCAGATCGACGACGGCCTCGGGGGCTAACGAGGGCGTCGGCTTCGCCGTCCCTATCGATGCGGTGCGTCGCTCCATCGAGCAGCTTCGCGCCGGGGATCCGCGAGTACGCGTTCCTCGGCGTCACCACCAACGCGCTGTACCCGCAGCTTGCGGACCGGCTCGGGATCGACGCCCCGCGGGGGGCGCTGGTGGTCGACGTCACGCCCGACGGTCCCGCCGACGACGCCGGGATCACGGCGGGCGACGGCGAGCTCCGCTTCCAGGGGGCGCAGGTGACGACCGGCGGCGACGTGATCGTGTCGGTCGACGGGAAGCCGGTCGTCGCCGAGTCCGACCTCGCCCAGGCGATCTCCGAGCACAGTCCGGGCGACACCGTCACCGTCGAGCTGCTTCGCGACGGCTCCACGGAGGACGTCGATGTGAAGCTCGGGGAACGCCCCCAGCAGGCGCCCGGATAGCCGTGAGCGACCGGGCGTCGATCGCCGCGGTTGCGGACGAGCTCGGGGCGGCGCTGCGTGCGGAGGTGCTGCCGCTGCTCGGCAGCCACGAGGGTCGCGGCCACGTCACCACCGCCCCGGGCGGCCGCGGCGCGGGCGGCGACGTCACCTTCGAGATCGACGAGCGGGCCGAGTCGCTGATGGAGCGATTCCTCGCCGAGCGCGCCCCGCACGTCGCGTTCTACTCCGAGGACAGGGGGCTGGTCACACCTGGGGGCGAGCCCGAGTGGGTGCTGGTTGTCGACCCGATCGACGGGACCCGGCCGGCGATGGCGGGGCTCGAGTCGGCGTGCGTGTCGATCGCCGCCGCTCGACTCGACGGGCAGCCCGCGATCGCGGACGTGGACGTCGCCCGCGTGATCGAGATCAAGTCGGGCACCACCTTCTCCGCGGAGCGCGGCGCCGGGCTGCGTCCGGAGCCGGCGCTGTCGTCCAACACCGACCTGAGCAGGATGTTCTGGACCTACGGGTTTCGCGGCCGCCCCGCTCGCGCCACCGCCGAGGTGCTCGCGGAGCTGATCGACGCCTCCTCGGTCGGGGGGGCGACCTTCGACCTCGGCTCGGCGTGCTTTGACATGACGCGGGTGGCGACCGGCCAGCTCGACGCGTACATCGAACCCGGCCCCCGGATGGTCGCCGACGTCGCCGGCATCCGCGAGGAGTTCGAGCGGGTCGGCGGAGGGGCGGTGCTGAACAACTCCCCGTACGACCTCGCCGCGGCGGTGCTGTGCCTGGAGGAGGCGGGCGCCGCCGTCACAGACGCGTACGGGCGGCCGCTCGCCGACCGGCCGCTGCTCGGTTCCGGGCCCGAGTTCCAGATCTCGGTGGTGGCCGCGTCCAACCCGGAGCTGCACGGAGCGATCTGCGCGGCGCTCGACGCCGGGATCGCGCGGCTCGCCGCGTCGTTCTCCGGTGGAGGCGGGCCGGTAGCCTGACGGGGTGCTACAGGAAGTAAGCCTCGGGCAGCGCTCCCTCGCCGACTACACGCACCTGGTCGGTCGCCACCTCAGCGACGAGATCCGCGAGCTCGCGGAGCCGTTGCAGGGGATGCGCGTCCTGCACGTGAGCGCGACGGCGTTCGGCGGCGGAGTCTCCGAGATCCTCTACACGCTGATCCCGCTGATGCGCGACGCGGGGCTCGACGCGCACTGGAACGTGATCCTGGGCCGCGAGGAGTTCTTCAACGTCACCAAGCTCATTCACAACTCGCTGCAGGGCAGCGAGGTCACCCTCACCGAGCAGCAGTGGGAGGTCTTCCACGCCTACAACACGATGAACGCACGGGGGCTGGAGGGGGAGTGGGACGTGATCATCGTCCACGACCCGCAGCCGCTGGGGCTGCGCCGGAACGCCCCCAACCGCGCGGCGCGGTGGGTGTGGCGCTGCCACATCGACCTGTCCGCGCCGAACCCGGACACCCTGCAGAGGTTGCTGCCGCAGATCGAGGAGTACGACACGAGCGTGTGGCACCTGCGCGACTACGTCCCCCCCGGCCTGCAGCGGGGCGTTTGGATCGTGCCGCCCGCGATCGACCCGCTGTCGCCGAAGAACATGGCGCTCTCCCCGGAGGACGCGGCGTACGTCTCCGAGCAGTTCGGAATCGACCCGGCGCGCCCCCTGCTGTGCCAGGTGTCGCGGTTCGATCCGTGGAAGGACCCGATCGGGGTGATCGACGCGTACCGGATCGTCACCCGCGAGGTCCCGGACGCGCAGCTCGCGCTGGTCGGCTCGATGGCCACCGACGATCCGGAGGGATGGGAGTTCTTCCATCAGACCTACAGCTACGCCGAAGGCGACCCCGACATCAAGATCCTCAACAACCTCAACAACGTCGGCGCGATCGAGGTGAATGCATTTCAGTCGCAGGCCGACGTGGTGCTGCAGAAGTCGATCCGCGAGGGTTTCGGGCTGACCGTGTCGGAGGCGCTGTGGAAGGCTCGCGCGACGGTCGCCAGCGACGTCGGCGGGATCCCGCTGCAGATCGTCGACGGGGAGGACGGCTTCCTGGTCAGCTCGCCCGATCAGGCGGCGGAGCGGTGCATCGAGGCGCTCCGCGACCCCGAGCTCGCAAAGCGGCTCGGGCGAGCGGGGAAGGAGCGGGTCCGGGAGAGGTTCCTGACCCCGCGGCTGCTCAGGGACTGGCTGCGGCTGCTGGGCGGCTCGGACGCGCCCGCACCGCAGGAGCCCGCCGCCGCGGTCAGGGGAACCCCCGATGGGTGATCAGCGCCTGGTGATCGTCTCCAATCGGGGACCCGCGCAGTTCGCGCGCGACGCACAGGGAAACAGGGTGGTCAGCCGCGGCGGCGGCGGGCTGGTCAGCGCGCTCACCGGGCTCGTCTCGCACCGTCAGGCGCTGTGGATCGCCTCGGCGCTCGGTGACGAGGACGTCGCCGTCGCCGCGGAGGCGGGCGGCCCGGTCGAGGTCACCCTGAACGGGATCGAGTACGAGGTGCTGCTCGTCGAGAGCGACCCCGAGGCCTACGACCGCTTCTACAACGTGATCGCGAACCCGATCCTGTGGTTCATCCAGCACTACCTGTGGGACCTCTCCAACGCGCCCGACATCCGGCGGGAGGAGACGGAGGCCTGGGTGCGGGGCTACGAGGTCGTCAACCGCGACATCGCCGACGCGGTGCTGGGCCAGATCGAGGGTCGGGAAGACCCCCTGGTGATGCTCCACGACTACCACCTGTACACGTGCCCCGGCCTGATCAGGGCGGCCCGGCCGGACGCCTTCCTGCACCACTTCGTCCACATCCCGTGGTCGCAGCCGGACAGCTGGCGAATCCTTCCGGGGACGATGCGGGAGCAGGTGTTCAGGGGGATGCTCGCCAACGACATCATCGGCTTCCACACCCACGCGTACGGCCGCAACTTCCTGCACTGCTGTCAGGAGCTGATGGAGCTCGACGTGGACTTCTCTCGGGGCGCCGTGCTCCGCGACGGCCGCGAGACCTGGGTGCGGGCCTACCCGATCGCGATCGACGCCAACCGGCTCCGCGAGGCGGCGGCCTCGGACGCGGTCGCCGCGCACGAGCGCGAGGTGCTGGCGCGGCGACGCGACTTCCTGATCCTGCGGGTTGATCGGGCCGACCTGTCCAAGAACGTGCTGCGCGGCTTCACCGCGTTCGACGTCTTCCTCGCCCAGCATCCCGAGTTCCGCGAGCGGGTCACGTTCGTCGCCCACCTGCAGCCCTCGCGCCAGGACGTCCCGCAGTACCTCGAGTACCTGGAGCGGATCGAGGCGCTGGTCGCCGTTGTCAACCACCGCCACGGGACCACCGACTGGATGCCGATCGACCTCCGGATCTACGACAACTTCGAGGAGGCGGTGGCCCGCTACAAGCACTGCGACCTGCTGATCGTCAACGCCCTCTTCGACGGGATGAACCTGGTCGCCAAGGAGGCCCCCGCCGTCAACACCCGCGACGGCGTCGTGATGCTGTCCGAGAACACCGGCGCGCACGAGGAGCTCGGCGACTGCACGCTGACCGTCAACCCGTTCGACATCCAGGAGCAGGCCGACGCGATCTACCGGGCGCTGACGATGGACCCGGAGGAGAAGTCGCTGCGCGCCGGGCGCCTCCGCGAGATCGTCGAGTCGCGCAACCCGGGCGACTGGATCGACGAGCAGCTCGCCGACATCCGCCTGAAGGCCGGGGGCGGGTAGCGCCTACAGCCCGAACTCGTGCTGCCCGGGCGAGGGCCGGGGCGCGGGCGGGGGCGCCGGCGGCGCGGGGGGAGGCGGTGGCGCCACCGGGACGACGGCGGCCGGCGTCGGGGGCGGCGGGGCGGCCGGAGCCGGAGCGGCGGGCGAGCGCGCGGGCGCCGGGTGGGACCGCGGCTTCGGCTGCTTGGCGGGGCGCGAGCCCTCGCGCGGCGGGCGGTCTGCGCGTTTCTCGTGCGCCCGATCGATGTGGCTGGGCATGTCGCGGGACGAGCGCTGCGGCCGGACCGTGACCGGGGATTCGGTCGTGGTGGTGGTCGGGGCCAGCCCCACGTCGGGTGGCGGCGCCGGCGGGTCGGGGCTGCCGAGCACCGTCGGGAGGCTGATCGCGATTCCGCCGATCGCCGCCGCGACTGCCCCGATCTTGGCGACGTTGGCCCATCTGATCCGTGCGTTCCGCATGCGCCGCCAACCGCCGTCCGGCTCGGATTCGCCCCCGTCCAGGGATGCCTCGCTACAGTTGTGCGCGATTTGGCGGCACGCGATTACGAACTAGTGCTGATGCTCGACTCGGCGGCGCCCGAGGAGCGTCGCGAGCAGGTGGCCGAGGAGACCCGGAAGCGGATCGAGTCCGACGGCGCCCTGAAGCAGGCCGACACCTGGGGCACCCGCAAGCTCGCGTTCGAGATCGCGCAACGGACCGAGGCGGACTACCGCTTCTACCGGTTCGAGGGCGAGAACGAGCTGCTCCGCCAACTCGATCACACCCTGAAGATCACCGACGGAGTGCTCCGGTTCAGGATCTTCAAGGTCGAGGCCGGCGCGCCCACGTCCGCGCCCCCGCCGACCGCGCAGCCGGCCGGCGTGTCGGCGCGAGCCGCGCGGGCCGAGGCGAGGCGGGCGGATCAGCCGGCGACCGCCGAAGGTGACGGGCAGGAGCCGGCGCCGCCCGCTGCCGCGGAGGCGCCCGCCGAGCCAGTCGACGAGAGCCCGTCCGAGCTGGCCGAGCCGGTCGAGGCCGCTGAGCCGGACGAGCCGGCTGAGGCCGCCGCGGCCGATCCGGCTCCCGAAGAGCAGCCTGGTTAACCCGCAACCTCCGGATTTCAAGCGCCCACTCGCGCCCGGGGGGAGAGAGTCCTCCGAGCCCGTGCTTAGAATCGAAACCGATTGAAGCGATCGAGAAGGGGCTGAGAACTTGGCTGCAAGCAATTTGAACGTCGTCGTGGTCACCGGGAACCTGACCAGGGACCCCGAGCTGCGCACCACTCCGAGCGGGACCTCCGTGTGCAAGCTCAGGGTCGCCGTCAACAGCCGCCGCAAGGACGGCTCCACCGGCGAGTGGGTCGACAAGCCGAACTACTTCGACGTGACCGTATGGGGCGCACAGGGCGAGAACTGCGCCACCTACCTGTCCAAGGGCCGCCCGGTCGGGGTCGAGGGCAGGCTGGACTGGCGCGAGTGGGAGGCGCAGGACGGCTCCAAGCGCCAGGCGGTCGAGATCATCGCCAACTCGGTCCAGTTCCTCGGGTCGCGCGGCGACTCGCCGGCCGGCGGGAACGGGAGCGGGATCCAGGCGGGCTCGGACGTCCCCGCCGACACCTCCGACTTCCAGGGTGAGAAGGCGGGAGTCGGCTCGGGCGACGACGACATCCCGTTCTGAGCGGCCGCTGAGCCGACCCGGGGGCGCGCGGCGCCCCCCTCGCCCGCGGACGGCCGCGGGCAAGCGGCTATGATGGCCGGCCGCTATGGCGCGCAAGCAACAGCGACAGGCACCGCGGCGCCGCCGCGGTCCGGACCGGCATCGCCCGCGCAAATACACGCGGGTGAACGTCGACCACATCGACTACAAGGACCTCGGCACCCTGCGTCGCTTCCTGTCGGACCGCGGCAAGGTGCGCTCGCGCCGGGTCACTGGGCTGTCCCGCCGCCACCAGCGCCAGCTCTCGGTGGCGGTGAAGCGAGCCCGGGAGCTGGCGCTGCTCCCCTACGTCGGCGAGCGCTGAGCCGCTCCCCGGACCGATGGCCCAGGCAATCCTGCTGAAGGACGTCGACGACCTCGGCTCGGCCGGGGAGGCAGTCGACGTCTCGCCCGGATACCTGCGCAACTACCTCGTCCCCCGCAGGCTGGCGCAGGCGGCGACCCGCGGGGCGCTCGAGGAGGCGCAGCGGCGCCGTGAGGCCGCTGAGCGGGCCGCGCGGGAGCAGGCCGAGCGGGCCCAGGAGACGGCCGCGCTGCTCTCCAAGACGGTCCTGACGATCTCGCACAGGGCGGGCGAGGACGGGAAGCTGTTCGGCTCCGTGACGACCAAGGAGATCGCCGAGGCGATCCACGACGCTCGCGGACTGAGGGTGGAGCGCAAGCGGATCAAGCTCGAGCAGCCGATCCGCGAGGTGGGCACGTATCTCGTTGACGTCGAGGTCAGCGGGGCGATGGCGAAGCTGAAGACGATCGTCGCCGAGCAGAAGTAACCACTCTGCGAGATCTGCCAACCGCCGCTCCGAAGCGGTCGCCGCAAATAGCCGCATCAACCCCGTCGGGTCCGGGCGAGCTGTGACAGGGTGGCCTCGCGCTCCGTCCGGGGCGGGGCTAATCCTCATGTGCCGTGTCTCTGAATGGCGAGACCCGGAACGGTGGAGGGCCCAACCAGGGGCGCGCTCAGGGCATGGAGTCGATGGCCACGGCACAGGCACACATACCTCCGCAGAACCTCGACGCCGAGCAGTCGGTGCTCGGAGCGATGATGGTCTCGGAGGGCGCGATCGCGCCCGTGATCCTCGACGTCCGCCTCCACGACGAGGACTTCTACCGCGACCGCCACCGGGTGATCTACGGAGCGATCAAGGTGCTGTACGAGCGCTCCGAGCCGATCGACGCACTCACCGTCACCGAGCTGCTCGCTCAGCGCGGAGAACTGGAGGCCGCCGGCGGCAAGGAGGCGGTCTCCACGCTCGCCTCGACCGTCCCGGCAGCCGGGAACGCCCGCCACTACGCCCAGATCGTGAAGCAGAACGCGCTGCTCCGCCGCTTGCTGGGCGCCGCGCAGACGATCCAGCAGTCCGTCCGCGAGCGCGACGCGGAGCCCGAGGAGCTCGTCGAGGACGCGGAGCGGCTGTTGTTCCGGGTCGCCCACGAGGAGCGAGCTTCGGACTTCCGCAAGGTCGCCGAGATCCTCGCCGACGAGATCGACCGGCTCGAGCAGCTCTCCAAGGGCGACACCGAGCTCACGGGCGTCCCGTCGGGCTTCCGTGACCTGGACGCGATGACCGGCGGCTTCCAGCCCGGCAACCTGATCGTGATCGCGGCGAGGCCGGCGATGGGGAAGTCGAGCCTGGTTGCCAACATCGCCGAGAACGTCGCCCTCAAGCACGGCCGGCCGGTGGCGTTCTTCTCGCTGGAGATGTCCGAGACCGAGCTCGCGCATCGGTTCATCGCCACCCAGGCGAAGATCGGCAGCGACAAGCTCCGCAAGGGGAAGGTCGCGGCGCGCGAGTGGAACAGCGTGGTGCGGGCGTGCAACACGCTCGAGCAGGCGCCGATGTGGATCGACGACTCATCCGACGTCGGGATGCTCGACCTGCGCGCCAAGGCGCGCCGTCTGCACGCCTCCGAGGGCGGCCTGGGCCTGGTGATCGTCGACTACCTGCAGCTGATGCGGCCCGAGGACCCTCGCCAGAACCGGGTGGAGCAGGTCGCCCAGATCAGCCGGGGGCTGAAGATCCTCGCCCGCGAGCTGGCGGTGCCCGTGGTCGGGATCTCGCAGCTCTCGCGCGCGCCCGAGCAGCGCCCCGACAAGCGCCCGATCCTGTCCGACCTGCGCGAGTCGGGCCAGATCGAGCAGGACTCCGACCTGGTCGGGTTCATCTACCGCGACGAGTACTACAACCGCGAGGACACCGACGACCCCGGGGTGGCCGAGCTGATCATCGCCAAGCACCGGAACGGTCCCACCGGGGTCGTCCGGCTGGCGTTCCTCGAGCACTACCCGAGCTTCACCAACCTCGCCCGCCAAGAGCGCCCGGTCGAGCAGCCGGCCGGCGAGCAGCCGCCGGAGTTCGGCGCGGCCGAGGACGGCTAGCCGGTGGCGGGCGGACGAGCGGCGGGTGCGCGGCGCCTGGCCGAGGCCGGGACCGATCGCGCCTGCCCGGTCGGGGTCTGCGACGGCTCCGGCTGGATCCTCGGCCCGGAGGACATCGCGCGGCCGTGCGAGTGCCGCGAGCGGCGGATCGCCCGCTCTCGCTCCCGTGGCGTCGCATCAGTGATCCCGGCGAAGTACCGGGGTCTCGGGTTCGACCGGCCTCCGATCACGGACCTCGACCCGACCGTGGTCGGTGTCGTGCGGGAGTTCGTCGACACGCTCCAGGACAACCTGAAGGCCGGTCGGGGCCTGTGGCTGATGGGCGACGTCGGCACCGGGAAGACCTCGCTCGCGATGCTCGTCTCGAAGATGGCGCTGGAGCTGGGGCGCTCGGTTGCGATCTACTCGCTGCCGCGGCTGCTCGCACGGGTGCGTCGCACCTACGAAGCCGACGCCGGTGAGCAGTCCTACCTCGAGTTCTTCGAGCGGCTCACCGGGGTGGACCTGCTGCACGTGGACGACCTGGGCGCCGAGAAGCGCACCGACTGGGTGCTGGAGCAGCTGTACGCGCTGGTCGACGAGCGGTACGAGGCGGAGCGGTCGATCGTGGTCACCACGAATCTGGACCAGGTGGAGCTCGAGGAGCAGATCGGCGCCCGCACGGTGTCGCGCCTGGTTGAGATCTGCGGGGATCCGCTGCCGCTGTTCGGCGACGACCTGCGCTACCGGATCGACGCCACGTAGCAGGATCTTCCGCGCCGAGGCCCCATAATCAGCTGCACATGCCCGGAATAGTGATTGTCGGGGCCCAGTGGGGCGACGAGGGAAAGGGAAAGGTGACCGACCTGCTCGCCGAGCGGGCGGAGCTGATCGTGCGCTTCCAGGGCGGCAACAACGCCGGGCACACGATCGTCCGCGACGGCGAGGAGTTCAAGTTCCACCTGATCCCCTCGGGGATCCTGTACCCGACGAAGACCTGCGTTATCGGGAATGGCGTCGTGATCGACCCGAAGGTGCTGATCGACGAGCTCGACGAGCTTCGCCACCGCGACGTCGACGTAGGCGGCCTGCGCGTGTCGGCCAACGCCCACCTGATCATGCCCTACCACGTGCTGCTCGACACGGCGGGTGAGCTGAAGCTGGGGCGGCTCTCGATCGGGACGACCCGGCGCGGGATCGGCCCCTGCTACGCGGACAAGTCGGCGCGGCTCGGGATTCGCCTGCAGGACCTGCTGGACGAGAAGATCCTCCGGAAGAAGATCATGGCGGCGCTGGAGCCCAAGCAGCACTCGCTGCGTGCGTTCGCGAAGCAGCCGGAGCTCGATCTGCATGCGATGACCGAGACCTACCTCACCTACGGCCACCGGCTCGAGCCCCACATCACCGACACCTCGCGGCTGTGCTGGGAGGCGCTCGACCAGGGCGCCACCGTCCTGTTCGAGGGCGCCCAGGGGACGCTGCTCGACCTCGACCATGGGACCTATCCGTTTGTCACCTCCTCGAACCCGATCGCGGGCGCGGCGTGCGTCGGCGCCGGGGTGGGGCCCGCCGACATCGACGAGGTGTGGGGGGTGGCGAAGGCGTACGCGACCCGGGTCGGCGCCGGGCCGTTCCCCTCCGAGCTCGACGACGCGATCGGCGCGAAGCTGCTGAAGCGCGGGCACGAATACGGGACGACTACCGGCCGGGAGCGGCGCACCGGGTGGCTCGACCTGGTTGCGCTGCGCTACGCGGTCCGGCTGAACCGGATGAGCGCGCTGGTGATGACGAAGCTCGACGTGCTGGCCGGGATCGACCCGCTCCGGGTCGCCGTCCGCTACCGCCATCCGGAGGGCGCGGAGTTCGACGAGTTCCCCTACCACCAGTCGATCCTGCACACCGCTGAGGCCGAGTACGAGGAGCTGCCCGGGTTCGACGCCGACATCGGCGATTGCCGGCGGGAGTCCGAGCTGCCGCGGGAGGCCCGCGACTACCTCGAGTTCGTCGGCGAGCGCGCCGGCGCCCCGGTCCGCCTCGTGGGCGTCGGCCCGGGGCGCGACCAGGTCGTATGGCTGGGTGAGCAGCCCGAGGCGCGGCTGCGAGCCGCCTGACGAGGGCTATTCTCCCCGCTCATGTTCGAGAAGGTGCTGGTCGCGAACCGCGGCGAGATCGCGATCCGGGTGATGCGGACGCTGAAGGAGATGGAGATCGTCTCGGTCGGCGTGTACTCGGAGATCGACCGGGAGGCTCCGCACGTGCGCGAGGCGGACGAGGCGTACCTGCTCGGGCCGGCGGCGCCGGGTGAGAGCTACCTCGCGATCGAGCGGATCCTCGACGCGGCGAGCCGCTCCGGCGCCGAGGCGATCCACCCCGGATACGGCTTCCTCGCCGAGAACGCCGAGTTCGCGGGCGCGTGCGAGGCGGCCGGGATCACCTTCATCGGCCCGCCGCCGAGCGCGATCGAGGCGATGGGGTCGAAGACCCGCGCCCGGGAGCTGATGTCGGCGGCCGGGGTCCCGATCGTCCCCGGCACGACGGAGGTCGTCGCCGACGCCGAGGCCGCGAAGACCGAGGCGGCGGAGATCGGGTATCCGGTCGCGTGCAAGGCTGCGGGCGGCGGCGGCGGCAAGGGCTTCCGGGTGGCGATGTCGGAGGACGAGCTCGCCGACGCCTTCGAGGGCGCCTCGCGGGAGGGCGAGAAGTTCTTCTCGGACCCGACCGTGTACATCGAGCGCTACCTCGAGGATCCGCGCCACGTCGAGATCCAGGTGCTCGCCGACGCCCACGGAAGCGTGATCCACCTCGGCGAGCGCGACTGCTCGATCCAGCGCCGCCACCAGAAGCTGATCGAGGAGGCGCCCGGTCCGAAGGTCGACGCCGAGATGCGGGAGCGGATCGGGAAGATCGCGATCGACGCGGCCGCCGCCGTCGGATACCGGTCCGCCGGCACGGTCGAGGGACTGCAGGTCGGCGACGAGTACTTCTTCCTGGAGATGAACACCCGGGTGCAGGTCGAGCACTGCGTCACGGAGCTGGTCACCGGGATCGACATCGTCCGCGAGCAGGTCCGGATCGCGGCCGGAGAGCCACTCTCGGTGGGCCAGTCCGACGTGGAGCTGCGCGGACACGCGATCGAGTGCCGGATCAACGCGGAGGCCGCGTACAAGAACTTCGCCCCCGCGCCCGGCGCGATCACCTCCTACCGGGAGCCGGCCGGCCCCGGCGTCCGGGTGGACTCGGGGGTCGAGGCGGGGTCCGAGGTGACCCCGATGTACGACCCGATGGTGGCGAAGCTGATCGTCTGGGACGTGGACCGGGAACGGGCGACGCGGCGGATGCTGCGGGCGCTCGGCGAGTACGAGGTGGGCGGGCTCACCACCCTGATCCCGTTCCACGAGGCGATTCTGGCGACCGATCAGTGGGAGCGCGGCGAGACCGCCCGCGACCTGATCTCCGACCGCGAGTGGCTGAAGTCGACCGCGCCGGCGGAGTCGACGGCGCCCGACGCGGACGCCGACGGAGCGGGCGAGATGTCGAGCGAACGCGCCTACCAGGTCGAGGTCGACGGTCGCCTGTTCGGCGTGAAGGTGATCGGCGAGGCCGCGGCGGAGGGCGCCGGCGCCCCGGCCGCGACGACGACGGCGGGCCTCCGACGACCGCCGAGGCGAGACCAAGCCGAGGCGGCAGCCGGGGGCGGTGCCACAGAGGCGCTCGTCTCGCCGATCCAGGGCACGGTCCTGAAGGTGCCGGTCGCGCTGGGGGCCGAGATCGAGGAGGGGGCGCTCGTGTGCGTGATCGAGGCGATGAAGATGGAGAACGAGATCAACGCGCACCGATCCGGCAAGCTGACGACGTTGAACGTCGAGGAAGGCGGCTCCGTGGCGAGCGGCGACACGATCGCCGTGATCGAGTGACCGCCACGCTTCCGTGGCGCGGACCGGGTCCCGGCCGCCCCGAGCTCCCCTTGCCGTCGGACAGGATGCCGGCCCGCCGCGGCGGTCGGCTGCTGAAGAGATGGCGGTACGTGGGCGCCTTCGCCGACGAGGTGATGGTGGTGGGCCTGCGGTTCCAGATCGGCCCGATCGGCCAGACTTTCTGGGTGATCCTCGATCGGGAGAGCGGGACGATGCACGAGGGCAGCCGGCGCCGCCTGCCCGGCGCCCGCGGCGAGGTGTTCGCCGAGGACGACATGTTCCGGATCCTGTCGGGCAAGCACGTCCGCGCGAACCTCCGCCCCGGCGAGGGCAACCCGGTCGAAGTGGTGTGCCCGACGGCCGAAGGCCAATACACGTGGACGCGGAAGGCCGCCGACATCCCGATCGACCTCGACGTCAGGGTCGGCGAGAAGAAGTGGAAGCTGGAGACGAGGGGCGTCAGCGACGACTCGGCCGGATATCACCCTCGCCACACGGTGTGGAGCTGGTCCGCGGGGGTCGGCCGGACGACGGACGGCCGCTCGATCGGCTGGAACCTGGTCAGCGGGATCAACGACCCGCCGCAGCGCAGCGAGCGCGCGGTGTGGGTGGACGGGGAGCCGTCGGAGCCCGCTCCGGTCACGTTCGAGGACCTCGACGCGATCTGGTTCGACGGCGGCGCCCGGCTCGGCTTTCAGGCCGAGGCGGAGCGATCCGAGGAGCAGAGCCTGCTGACGGTGCGCTCGTCGTACCGCCAGCCGCTCGGCCGCTTCAGCGGCACCCTCCCGGGCGGTCTCGAGATCGAGCACGCGCTGGGGGTGATGGAGCACCACGATGCCCGGTGGTGAGGGCAGGGCCGAGACGGTCCGTGGGATCTACGAGCGATGGGCTTCGGCGGTGCGGATGGAGTGCTTCCGGGAGCGCTCCGATGCCCTCGCGGCGGTGGGGCTTGGGTGAGCGTGCGGCCGCTAGGAGCGGTCGCCGTTCTGCGACATGATCAGGCACGTGGTGGAGCCGTGCGCGAGCAGCTTCCCGGTGTCGGCTGCGGTCACCTGGCCCTCGGCGATCGCGACGGTGCGGCCGCGGTGGATCACGCTGCCGACGCACCGCACGAACCCGGTGTCCCGGGTGATCACCCGCGCCAGGTTCACCTTCACCTCGAGCGTGGTGTAGCCGACCCCGGCGGGCAGGGTCGTGTGCACGGCGCACCCCATCGCCGAGTCGAGCAGGGTGAGCGCCAGCCCCCCGTGCACGACGCCGATCGGGTTGTAGTGGTACTCGGCCGGCTCGACGCCGAACACGGCCCGGCCCTCCTCCACCTCGATCCCGGCGAAGCCCATCAGCTCCGCGAACGGAGGCGGCGGCACGCGGCCCTCCCCGATCGCCCGCATGTACTCGAGCCCGGACAGCCCCGCCGCGGCGTCGAGCGACTCCAGCGGATCCTCCCAGGTGAATGTCCGGGTGCGGGTCACGCGGTCCCCTGAAGCCGGGCGCCGGCCGGCGCGCGGGCGTCGGCGGCCCCGGGGACCGTGCGGACGCGGCCGAGCGCGAGGGCGAGGGCTGCCGCGACCAGCCCGGCGACACCCATCAGCGTCCAGGCGCTGTCGAACGCGCCGACCGGGTCGGTCGGCGAGCCCGCCTCGAGCACCGCGATCAGGATCGCGATCCCGAGCACCGCGCCGATCTGGCGCAGGCACGACAGCACGGCGCTGCCGGCCGCGAATCGCTCCGCGGGAAGCCCGGCGACGGCGGCGCTTCCCCAGGCGGCGAAGCTGAACCCGACGCCGCTCCCGAACAGGAGCTGGGCGGGGAGCAGCTCGCTCGCATAGTCCGGGGTGGCGCCCATCGATTGCGCCAGGAACAGGCATCCGGCTGCGAACAGGAGCCCGCCGGGGACAGCAGCGACTCGCTGCCCGAACCGGTCCGACAGCCGTCCGGCGATCGGGGCGCTGAGCGCCGCCATCGTCGGCGACGGGGTGATCGCGACGCCGGCCTGCAGCACGGACCATCCCCACACCTGGGTCATGAACAGGATGTTGGCGAGCACGAGCGCGTAGAACGCCGCCGAGAACACGAGCATCCCGGCGTTCGCGACCGCGAACGACCGCACCCGGAACAACCCCAGCTCGATCGCCGGAGCGGCGTGCCGCGACGAGCGCCACACGACCGCGGGCAACAGCGCCAGGCCGACCGCGAGCGAGCCGAGCACCCGAGTGCTCTCCCAGCCCCAATCCGGACCCTCGACGATCCCGAGCGCGATCAGCCCCACCGCGAGCACGAGCAGCACGGTCCCGAGCGCGTCCGGCAGCCGCTCCCCCGCCCGACCGCGGATCTCCTCGAGCACGCGCCCGGCCGGGACCAGCGCCGCGAGACCGATCGGGACGTTGACGAAGAACGCCCATCGCCACCCGCCTGTCTCCACGAGGATCCCTCCCAGCGACGGCCCGACGGCGGCGGCGACCGCGCCGGTTGCGGTCCAGATCGCGACCGCGGTCGCCCGCTGCGAGGCCGGGAACTCCGGCAGCAGCAGGCCGAGCGAGGTGGGGACGAGGATCGCGCCGCCGATCGCCTGCAGGACGCGCGCGGCGACCAGCATCTCGACCGAGCCGGAGATCCCGCACAGCGCCGAGGCGCCGACGAAGACCCAGATCCCTGCCACGAACATCCTCTTGCGCCCGACGATGTCCGCGACGCGGCCGGCGGGCAGCAGCAGCGCGGCGAACACGATGTTGTAGGCGTTCAGGACCCAGGACAGCTCGGCGCGGGAGGCAGCCGAGAACTCCGCCTCCAGCCTCGGGAAGGCGACGTTCACGATCGTCACGTCGAGGAACCCCATGAAGACGGCGACTGCGGTGACCGCGAGCACCTTCCACTTCCGCTCCATGCCCTGAGTTGTCCCACAGGACTCGCCACGTGGGGGTGAGTTGTGTCACACAACCGACTGTCTACAATCGCCGTGGTGCTGCCCCGGAGCTACGACAACCAGGTGTGCTCGATCGCCCGCGCGCTGGAGCTGATCGGCGATCGGTGGACGATCCTCGTGATCCGCGAGGCTTTCCTCGGGACGCGGCGCTTCGACGACTACCAGCGCAACCTCGGGTGCGCGCGGAACGTGCTCACCGAGCGCCTCGGCCGGCTGGTCGACGCGGGGATCATGCGGAAGGTGCCCTACCAGGAGCGCCCCCGGCGCTACGAGTACCGGGTCACCCGGAAGGGGGTGGAGCTGTGGCCGGCGATGATGGCGCTGATGCAGTGGGGCGATCGCCACCTCGCCCCGGAGGGCCCGCCGGTCCGCGTCCTCCACGACGGCTGCGGCGGGGAGGTCGGGGAGCGGCTGCGCTGCACGAGGTGCGGCACCGACCTCGAGCCCGGCGACGTGTACGCGGTCCCCGGGCCGGGGCGAGACGCCGCCGCGGCCGCCTGAGCGCTCCCCAAGCCCCCTCGCGGCGCGACCCTGCTAGCCCAGCAGCTTCGCCTTCTGCGCCTCGAACTCTGCCTCCGACAGCACCCCGCTGTCGCGGAGCTGGCCGAGCTCCTTCAGCTGCGCGATCGTGTCGGTCTGCGCGGGCGCGGCGGGCGCGGCGGGCGCGGCCTGCGGCTGCTGGTCGTAATAGCCCTGCTGTGCCCAGCGGTCGGCCTGGCGGCGCGAGACCCGGTTGCTGACTGCGGTGGCAGTCCCCGCCACCACCGCCGTTCGTGCGACGCCTCGGATCAATCCCGGCATGCGCTTCTCCTTTCCTGAGTGACGGCTACGGGTTCGACGGCTAGCCCGCCTCGATCGCATCGAGCGCGGCGACGATCTCCTGCACCGGGATCCGGCCGGTGGCGACGAGCTGGCCGCCCGAGCGCCGGACCGCGGTCGCGAACGGCGCGGCCCAGCTGTTCTCGTACACGAGCAGCGCCGCCGAGGTCCCCGGCGCGAGCGCCTCGGCGGCCTCCGCCGTGTCGTCGTCCGAGATCAGCCCGGAGGACGCGCCCTCGAACAGCTTCAGCTCCGGCACGTCGTCGCCGAGCTCGGAGATCTCGAGGCCGCTGACGGACCCGTCGTCGGCCTTGGTTACGAACGCGAGATCGAGCACGCGGATGATCCCGCGCTCGACCAAGTCGACCACGATCGGGGCGACCTCGCCGGTGGGCTGGCGGCCGGGCCACTCGATCACCACGTAGTCGATCGGACCCATGTCCTCGAGCTCAGTCTCCACTCCCACTCCTTTCGTCCGAAATACCTAGGGCGCGAGGCTATCCGCTCTGGCGGCCGCGCGCATCATCCGATCGGGGTGAGGGCGCCCGGCTCCGGTCGCGCCGATCTAGCCCGGGTAAACCGACTCTACCCGCCATCTCCACGGCGGGATCTCCGCGGCCGGGAACTCGTAGTGGTTCCGGCCCGGGAGGGTCTCCAGCGGGGCGAGCTTCGGGTCCTGCGTATCGAGCAGCGGGGTGCGGGCATGGGCGGCGACCTCGGTGCCCGTGGCGTGCCGCACGATCCGCTCCCACCCCAGGCCGGGCCGGTAGATCCAATACGTCACCCGCACGTCGTCGCCGGCGCGCCGGCGGTCCTCGACCGCGGTGAAGGAGGTCGTGCGGCGGTTCGAGCCGGTCAGCCTTGGATCGCCGGTCCAGGCGGCGCAGCTCGGCGAGCGGCAGTGCCGGAAGTCGACGCCGACCAGCGGCACGCCACCCGGGCCCGGGCGCGGGCTCGGCGGCGGCGCCAGCGCCCGAACCAGCCCCGCGAGCGGCCGGCCGTACGCCTCGGTGAGCGGGTCGCGCCAGCACGGTCCTGGAAGCCGCGGCGCGCACCGCAGCTTCCGCGAGATCGCCGAGCCGAGCTCACGGCCGGTCTCGACCGGCGGCCCGGCCGCGAACGCGGCCACCCCGGCGAGCAGCAGGATCGCGACCAGCACCGCGAGGCCGGCGTGCTCCACCGACGCGGCGCCGAGGTCGCACCGATCTCGTCGAGCCGTCACACCGCGAAGCTAGGCCCGCGCAGCGCGCGGGTGGCGCTCCAAATGTGACGGAAACGAAGCGGGTCGTGCGAGTCCTAGGAGAGGCCCTCGCGCGCCTCGCGCACGAGCGTGACCGCCTCCGGGAACACGATCCGGATCGCGTCGCGGACCTGGATCGCCTGCTCGTCGCTGGACCCGGTCAGGTCGAGCCGGTTGATCGCCGCCACCGTCATGTCGACGGCGAGCTTGATCGCGTTGTCGGCCCAGGCGACGCGCTGAGCGCCCTGCATCTGCTCGGCCATCTCGCCGAGCCGCTGGCGGAGCTCGTCGGGGTCCCCGCCGAACAGGTTGAAGCCTTCACCTTCCACCCGACCGATGATAGTGAGGGTCGGCCTCGATCGTGACCGCGAGCTCACCGCCGCGGCGGGCGAGTGCCGCGGCGACCTCGAGCGGCACAGCCAGGATCAGGATCGGCAGCGCAGCCACCGTCGAGACCACCGCGTCGACCGAGAACGTGACGAGGCTGCGCGCATTCCCGGGGACGAGCCGCCCCGCGATCACGTCCCGGGCGAAGTTGGTGTGGAACGTGAACGCGTTCAGCAGCGTCTGCCACATCCACCCCAGGCTGCGGCCCGCCACCGGGTGGCGGACCCGGGTCGCCCGCAGCCCGTGGCGGGGGAGCATCAGCGCGATCGCCCGCGGGGTCAGGTAGAGCCTGCTCGGCGGTGGCTCGAACGCCGCCCACTGGTCTCCGCCGATCCCCGCCTGAAGGCTGTCCCGATTGGGAGCCCGGAGCTCGACCGGCCCGCTGCGGGCCAGCTCGGCGCGCGCCCGCTCCAGGGTTGCGTCGGGATCCGGGGAGGAGGGGAGGTCCGCGAGCGCCACCGCGGGCCGGCCGTTTCCGGGCGGGGCCGGCTCGGCCCCGAGGGGGCGCGTCAGCCCCAGCCCGCACCGCTCGCAACGGTCGACCACGTAACCGTCGTCGTCTCCGCGCGCCCCGCCCAGCTTCGCCCACCCGTACACCGGCTCGCCGCACGCGGGACAGCGTCGCTGCGCCGCCGCGCTCCGCGGCTCCCGATCGGCCTCGGTTGGGCTCACCCGGCGTTCGCCCGCGGGGTCGACTCCGCGGTCGCCGTCGCGGCAGCTGGAAGCGGCTCGATCTCGTAGGACACGCCGTGGTCGGCGAGCGCATCGAGGAACTCCGCCGGCTCGAACGCCTGCGAGGGCGCCGCCGCCCCCTCGCACCCGAACCCCGGCGCGGCCGCCAGCAGGGCGCCACGGACGATCATCGTCGCGGTCAGCCCGTACACGTTCGACCCGGTGATCAGGCCCCGCCGTCGCGTTCCCCCGGTCCGCGCCTCGGCCGAGATCATGAACCGCGCGGAGCGGCGCGCCTCGGGGCCGGGGCCCTCCGGCAGCCGCCCGATCAGCGCGTCGCCGGCCCGCCTCAGGGGCGTTCGCATCACCATCCGCATCGCCGGCATCAGGACGCCGGCGGCGGGAGCCAGCCGGCTGCTCGGGAGCACGGTCGCGGCGCTGAACAGCACCTCGACGCTGCCGGTCTCGAGGTGGCGCGGCGCCGTGATCACCTCGCCCCCGGGGAAGTGGATCATCGGCTGACGGCCGACCGGCTCGGGGAACTCCCACGTACCCGCCCCGACCGAGCCGCTCGCCTCCCCCCACTCGCCGTCGCGGTAGCCGATCGGGCCGGCGCCGGCCATCAGCAGGGCCGAGTGCATCGTCCCACGGCTCATCCCGAACCCCTCCACCGAGTACGCGAGCACCAGCTTGTCGATCCGGCCCATCCCGGCGCCGGTGAGCGCCGCGATCATGTCGCCGGGCACGTAGTCGAAGCCCATCGCCGGGATCACGGCCGCCCCCGCGCGCGCCGCGGGATCGCCGTAGCGGTCGAACGCCATCTTCATGTAGGACTGCTCCCCGGTCGTGTCCAGGTAGTGGGTGCCCGCGTCCACGGCGGCGGCGAGCACGGGCTCTCCGTGCACGGTGAACGGGCCCGCGCACGCGATCACCGCCGCGGCGGGCTCCAGCAGTCGGCGGAGGCCGGCGGAGTCGTCGAGCGCGACGGCGGCGGTCGGGGGCTCCGAGTGGAGCTCGGCGGCGAGCGCGTCGAGCTTCGCGGCGCTCCGCCCAGCGAGCACGAACTCGGCCTCGCGGCGGGCCAGCTCCGCAGCGACCAGCTGGCCGGTGTAGCCGGTGGCACCGTACACAACGATCGGACCGCTCTGCACGAGCCGCTCCATCGCGCCGGATCATACGCGGGCGCGTTACCGTACCGGCTCGATGCTCGTGCGCGAGATCATGACCGCAGCGGTGGTGACGGCCGGCCCCCAGACCGAGGTGGGCGAGGTCGCGGCGCTGATGCGGGACCGAAACGTCGGCTCCGTCGTGATTCGCGATCCCGGCGGCGCGCCGACCGCGATGGTCACCGACCGCGACCTCGCCGTCAGGGTGCTCGCCGACGCGCACCGCAGCTCGGAGCCGATCGGGTCCCACATCTCGCGGCCGCTGGTGACCGGGGAGCCCGAGATGCCGCTCGAGGAGGCCGCCGCGCTGATGGTCCAGCACCGCGTTCGCCGGCTTCCGATCGTCGACGGGGACGACCTGGTCGGGATCGTCACCCTGGACGACATCGCGGTCCGCACGGGCGACCTCGAGGTGGCGCGGCAGATGACCCACGAGGTGATCGAGGGCGCGGTGCCCGAGTTCTTCTTCCACGAGCGCGGCTGAGTTGACCCCCGCGGAGATTGTCGCGCGGGAGAAGCGGCTGGCGCTGCCCGCCGCACTCGCGGCGTTCGCGTCGGTGCTCGCGTTCATCGTCGCGATCGCGGCGGGCCATGGCGCCACGCCCTCCGGCGACTCCGACGCGGAGTTCCTGATGACGTTCGACGAGAACCAGTCGTCGCTGCTGCTGGCGGCGATCTTCCAGGGGCTTGGGATGCTGCTGCTGGCGGGGCCGCTGGTCTACCTCTTCCGCGCCGCCGCGGCCCGCAGCGACAGGGTGCGCGGCTCCCTGATCGGGATCGTCGTCGTCGGGCCGGTGTTCATCGCGATTGGGGCGATCGTGCAGTGGTTCGCGTTCGACCATGCCGCGGCGGACTTCGTCGCCTCCAGCGGACCCCCGAAGGGGACCGACATCAACACCTTCGCCGAGAACCTGATCAAGAACCAGTCCCTGTTCGATGCCGCGCAGGGATTCACCTTCGCGGGCACGCTCGGGCTGATTGCAGCGTTCGTGTACACCTCGCTGCAGGCGATGCGAACCGGCCTGCTGACCAGGTTCTGGGGGACCCTGGGAATGGCGCTCGGCGTCTCGCTGCTGTTCCTCGGCCCGATCGGGGTGCTCGTGTTCATAATCGCGCTCGGCCTGATGTTCCTCGACCGGTGGCCGGGCGGGCGCCCGGCGGCGTGGGAGGCGGGGGTGGCGATGCCGTGGCCGAAGCCGGGCGATCCTCTGCCCGACGAGCCCGCGGGCCGGGACCCGGTCCCCGACGAGCCCAACCCCGTGCTCGAGGAGACCGCGACGCCGGCATCCGAGGCCGGCCCCGCCGCAGGCGCCACTCCCCGGAAGCGGAAGCGGCGCGACTCGGGTTGAGCGCCGCGCCGGGCGCGTCGCGCCTACTCCCCGCCGGACACCTTCGCCTGCAGGTCCTCGACCACGCTCGGGTCCCGCAGCGTGGTCACGTCGCCGAGCTGCTTGCCGGCGGCGATGTCGCGGAGCAGCCGCCGCATGATCTTCCCGGAGCGAGTCTTAGGGAGGTCGTCGGCGAACACGATCTGCTGGGGGCGGGCGAGCTTCCCGATCCCCTCGGCGACGTGCTCGCGGAGCTCGGCCTCGAGCTCCGGGCTCCCCTCGATCCCGCCCTCGGGGGTGACGAAGGCGAGGATCGCCTCGCCGGTGAGCTCGTCGGGGCGGCCGATCACCGCCGCCTCGGCGACCTTCGGGTGGGAGACGATCGAGGACTCCACCTCCATCGTCGATAGCCGGTGGCCGGAGACGTTGATCACGTCGTCGATCCGGCCGACGATCCAGAAGTAGCCGTCCTCGTCGCGGCGGGCGGCGTCGCCGACGAGGTAGACGTCGCGGCCGTAGCGGTCCCAGTACGTCTCGATGAACCGCTGCCGCTCCCCGTACAGGGTGCGCGCCATCGACGGCCACGGCCGGGTCAGCACCAGCGTCCCTGCGCCCTCGGCGATCTCGTTCCCGTCAGCGTCGTAGATCTTCGCCTCGATCCCCGGGAAGGGGATGGTCGCCGAGCCCGGCTTGGTCGTGGTCAGGCCGGGGAGAGGGGTGATCATGATCGCGCCGGTCTCGGTCTGCCACCAGGTGTCGACGATCGGGCACCGGCCCCCGCCGATCTGCTCGTGGTACCACAGCCACGCGCGCGGGTTGATCGGCTCACCGACCGTGCCGAGCAGCCGCAGCGTCGACAGGTCGTGCTTCGCAGGATGCTCGGCGCCCCACTTCATGCAGGCGCGGATCGCGGTCGGCGCCGTGTAGAGAATCGTCACCCCGTAGTGCTCGACGATCTCCCACCACCTGTCCTCGGCGGGGAAGTTGGGGGCGCCCTCGTACATGACGCTGGTCGCTCCGTTCGCGAGCGGGCCGTACACGATGTAGCTGTGGCCGGTGATCCAGCCGATGTCGGCCGCGCACCAGTAGGTGTCGTCGTCCTTCAGGTCGAAGACCAGCTTGTGGGTGGCGCTCACCTGGGTCAGGTACCCGCCGGTCGTGTGCACGATCCCCTTCGGCTTCGCGGTCGAGCCCGAGGTGTAGAGGATGAACAGGGGGTCCTCGGAGTCCATCGGCTCGGGCGGGCAATCCGGCTCCGCGTCGCCGACTGCGTCGTCGAAGAACACGTCGCGGCCCGCGGTCATCGGCGGGTCGGTGCCGCACCGGTCCACCACGATCACGTGCTCCATCCTCGGCAGCTCGCCGAGGATCTCGTCGACCGACGGCTTCATCGGGATCGGCTCGCCGCGGCGCAGGGTCGCATCCGCCGTCACCAGCACCTTCGCCTCGGAGACGCTCATCCGCTCCTTCACCGACTGCGCCGAGAACCCGCCGAACACGACGTTGTGGATCGCCCCGATCCGAGCGCAGGCGAGCATCGCGACCGCGGCCTCGGGCACCATCGGCATGTAGATCCCGACGACGTCGCCCTTGTCCACTCCGAGGGACCGGAGCGCGTTCCCGAACCGCTGCGTGAGCTCGAGCAGCTCGACGTAGGTGAGCTCGCGGCGGGAGCCGTCCTCCCCCTCCCAGTGAAACGCGACCGTCTCCCCGCGCCCCGCCTCGACGTGGCGATCGAGGCAGTTCGCGGACACGTTCAGCGTCCCGCCCACGAACCACTTCGCGAACGGCGGATCCGACCAGTCGAGCACCCGCTCCCACGGCTTCATCCACTCGAGCTTCTCGGCCCACGATGCCCACCACGTCTCCGGGTCGGCATCCGCGCGCTCGTAGATCTCGGGATCCGAGGCGCTCGCAGCCGCCGCGAACTCGGCCGGCGGCGGGAACGTACGCTCGGTGTGCAGCAGCACGTCGAGCTCGGAGCCGCCGCTCTCCCCGTCGGTTCGGCCTGCCATGCCCGTAAAGCTATCCACACCCGCGCCGGGCGCGCAACGCGGCGGTACGATTCCGGCGATGCGGGGACTGGCAAGGATCGTGGTCGTCTCGTGTGCAGCTGCGATCGTCGGCGTCACCGCACCCGCGGCGTCCGCCGGGCTGGTCGAGGCCCGGCCGCTGGCGGGGAAGAGGACGGCCGCCGAGGTGCGCGAGTACTGGACCGTGAAGCGGATGCGCGAGGCGGTCCCGCTCGACTCGCCAGCGGCCGGGCCGGCGGGGGCGATGACCGCCGCCGATCCGCCCGCCACCGCCTCCGCTGCGGTGGAGCGGTCGACCACGACCGTGTACCCGTACAGCGCCGTCGGGCGGCTCTTCTTCCGGCTCCCCGACGGCGGCGGGGCGGTGTGCACCGCCTCTGTGATCAACACCCTGGGCGACTCGTTCGTGCTCACCGCCAGCCACTGCGTGTACGAGACCGGGGACTCCGACTCACCCGGCGAGTTCTTCACCGACGTCGAGTTCGTGCCCGGTTACCGCAACGGAGCGCGGCCTTTCGGCGAGTTCCCCGCCACCGAGCTGGCCGTCCCCGACGAGGTGGTGAGCCACAACCAGCTCGCCAACGACCACGGCTCCGTGATCGTCGCTCCTGCCGCGGATGGTCGCCCCGTCGAGGACGTCGTCGGCGGCCTCGGGATCTCCCTGTTCGGGCCGCCCCGGCAGGACTGGCGCGCGTACGGCTATCCGGCCGAGAAGCCGTTCGACGGCGAGCGCCAGTACACGTGCGACTCCCGGACGGTGCTGACCGCCCCGGACCTGTCTCCGCCCACGATCGGAATCAGCTGCGACATGACCGCCGGCGCCAGCGGGGGCCCGTGGGTGATCCAGGATCGCCTCGTCGCCTCGGACACCTCCTACTTCGAGGAGGACCTGCCGGGGATCCTGTTCGGCCCGCAGCTCAAGCAGTCTGCCGCCTCCCTGTACTACCCCGAGAACCCGGTCGCGTGCGGAGGCCGGTCGCCGACGATCGTCGGCACCGAGCTGGACGACCGGATCCAGGGGACGAAGAAGCGGGACGTGATCCTCGGCGACGCCGGTGACGACGTGATCAACGGGAAGAAGGGGAACGACGTGCTGTGCGGCGAGTCCGGCGAGGACAAGCTGATCGGCGCCAAGGGCAGGGACAAGTGCATCGGCGGCGACGACGCCGACACGGCGCGGAGCTGCGAGAAGAAGCGCTCGCTCTGAGGTCAGACCTTGCGGTGCTCCGGCGCCCAGGACCCGTCCGGGGAGCGGGTGAAGTCCTGGAAGACGCCGGGCGCCTCGCCGACCATGATCTCCGCGACGTCGTCGAAGACCGATCGAAGCTCCTCCTCCGCCCCCGGTGCGGTCCGCATCTCGATCACGTGGCGGAGCGTCCGCAGGTTCGCCGTCCACACGATCTCGGTGCTCAGCCCGATCGGCGCCAGCCGCCGCAGCGCCGAGGTGACCTCCTTCTTGACCGCGAACGGGACCCCCTCGTCGTCGAGCCCGAGCGCCTCGGCGGCCGAGCGCTGGAACTCCTCGAGCTGCTCGACGATGCTGACGACCTGCTCGCGGACCGGCTCGAGGGCCTCCGGGACGCGGAAGCCGAGCTCGGTCAGCCGCACGTATCGGAGGCTCTCCTGGCTGAACGCCGACCCGGCCCGGTGGCGGACGAGCTCGTGCGTGAAGACGCGGGAGACGTTGTGGAACGCGAACGTGTAGCTCGCGTGCTCCAGGACGCTGCCGTGCAGGCTGCGGAGCAGGTTGCCCAGGTACTCGTCCTGGTCCTCCCGGATCCGGGTCACGTTCGGGTTCAGTCCCGGCTCCCAGCTCCGGTAGCAGACGCGACCGCTGAACTCGACCAGGAGCTGTCCGGGGTTCGGCTCGGAGTCGGCTTCGAGCCGCCGCTCCAGCCACGATCCTCCGCCGACCTCGACCAGGTAGGCGCGGACGGCCTCGAGGTCGACCGAGGGTCGTGCAATCAGGTGTACCGAGGGTGTCGTCTCGCGCATTGAGGACCCAGCCTGCCCGGGCATTGTGGTGGAAGAAGCGCCCACGAGGCCATCGTCCCGAACCAGGCGGATGCCAAACGCCTCACAGCAGCACCGAGCCCGCGATCAGCCCGACGGCTGCGATCGCGGTCGACCACGCGATCCCGCCGGCGGACAGCCTCACGTCGAGGCCGTACGCGTGCGAGATGATCAGCGTGTTGATCCCGGACGGCATCGCCGCCATCACCAGGTAGATCTTCGGCAGGTCGATCAGAGGCACCGCCACCGCCACCAGCAGCGCCGGCGCGACCACCAGTCGCAGCATGACCGCCGCCGCGACCGGCGCGTCCAGCGGAGGCGGGAACGCGATCTCGCCCTCGTCCGCCTCGGCCGCGAGCGCCGTCCCCACCGCGAAGAACCCGAGCGGGAGGATCCCGAGCACCGCGATCCGGGAGGCATCGACGGCCGCGTCCGGGGCGAGCCAGTCGGGTGCGACCAGCGCCAGCGCCGCGGCCCACAGCTGCGGGTTGCGGGCGAGGAACGCGCCGGTCCGCTCCCGCACGCCCTCGCCCGCGGCGGAGCCGAACGCGGCGCCGATCCCGAACCCGCCCACGATCAGCGACGGGACCGAGACCAGGATGTCGTACACGACCGCCACCGACAGCGCGTCGAACCCGAACGCTGCGACCACCACCGGGTACCCCAGGTAGCCGCTGTTCCCGATCAGCGTCAGGCACAGCAGCGAGCCGGTCGACGGCCGCGACAGCCGCAGCATGCGCGCGCCCACCACCCACGCGATCGCGACCGCGCCGAGCACCGCGACGTACGCGAGCCCGATCCCGGCACCGGCGTCGAAGTCGATCTGGGCCCGGTCGAGGTTGAAGAAGATGATCGGGGGCAGGACGAGGTACAGGACGAGCAGCAGCGCCCGCCGCGCCGCCGCCGCCGCCCGTCCGCCGTAGCGCCGCTCGGCGAGCACGCCGACCGTCGTCGCGAGCACGATCGTCCCGACCACCGCTGCCATCAGGCGGCGAAGCCTTGCGGAGTCGGCCCGCGGACAGCGTCCCGCTAGAGCTGCTCAGCCGTCTGCGAGCCCCGGGCCGCGAGGTGTAGCTCTCCGGCGACATCCGCGAACGCAACCAACGCGCGGTCGATGTGCTCGACCGTGAGCGCCGCGGAGAGCTGGGTCCGCACCCGCGCGGTGCCCTCGGGCACGACCGGATACCCGAACCCGGTCACGTACACGCCGCGCTCGACCAGCATCTCGCTGAACCGGATCGCCACCGGGGTCTCGCCCACGATCACGGGGATGATCGCGCTGGCACCGGGAACCGGTCGCAGCCCGATCCGCTCGAGGCCGTCGCGCATCCGGGCGGTGTTCTCTCGCAGCCGGCGCAGCAGCTCAGGCCTCTCGCGCAGCTCCGCGAGGGCGCGCCGCGCTCCGGCCGCGACCGCCGGCGGGAGGCCGTTCGAGAAGAGCTGCGCCCGGGAGCGCTGCTCGAGCACCGAGCACAGCGCCTTCGAACCGGCCACGAACCCGCCGGCGCCGCCGCCCAGTGCCTTCCCGATCGTCCCGGTGACGATCACGTCGTCGCGGCCGAGGACGCCGAAGTGCTCGCAGGCGCCGCGTCCCGTCTTGCCGACGACGCCGAGCCCGTGCGAGTCGTCGACGATCAGCGTCGCCCCATGCCTCTCGGTGACGGCGAGCAGCTGCGGCAATGGCGCCAGGTCACCTTCCATGCTGAACACGCCGTCGGTGATCACCAGCACCCTGGCGTCGGCCGGGGTCGCGTAGAGACGGCGGTCGAGATCGTCGGGATCGCAGTGCTCGTACACGGCCTTGAAGCCGGGCCGGCCGAGTCGCACCCCGTCGATGATCGAGGCGTGGTTGAGGCGGTCGGAGAGGACCGCGGTTCGCTTGTCCGCGAGCGTGTCGATCAGCGCCTGGTTGGCGTTCCAGCACGAGACATAGGTGAGCGCGGCCTCGGTGACGAGGAACTCGGCGAGGTCGCGCTCGAGCTCGACGTGAGGCGCGAACCTGCCGCAGATGAAGCGCACCGACGCGGTTCCGAGGCCGTACCGGTGCAGCGCGTCCCGCGCCGCTTCGACGACCGCGGGATGGTTCGCCAGTCCGAGGTAGTCGTTGGAGCACAGGCAGAGCACCTCGCCGCGGCCCTCGACCTCGACCACCGGCCCCTGCGGCGAGTCGATCGTCATCATCCGCTTCAGCGTTCCCGCCTCCCGCATGCTCTCCAGCTCGGCCTGAAGCTCGGCGTCGAGCGCCGTCATCGTCCCGACCGCCCCGAGATCGTCGCCTCGATCGCCTCGGCGAGTATCTCGTAGGCACGCACCAGCGCGGCCGGGGGCATCACCAACGAGGGCTGCAGGTTGAGCGAGGTCGTGCTCGAGTCCGCGATCACCCCGCGCCGCACGCCTCCGCCGCAACCTTGTCCTGCAGCTCGGGGTCGCGCTCCTTCGTCGTCGCGGTCGCGCGACGAACTCGATCGCCTGGAAGCAACCGACCGCGCGGACGTCGCCGACCTGCTCGAACCGGTCGCGGATCCTGGCGAGCTGCTCGGCCCCGACACGTTCCAGCTCCTTCACGTTCTCGAGCACCGGCTCGCGCTCGAACGCGTCCGAGCGTCGCCAGCGCGGCGGCGCAGGACGCCGGCAGCCACGACCACGTGCTCCCGGTCGGAACGTCGTCGAACCCGCCCATCGCCCGCTCCGACCCGAGCACCGCGCCGATCGGCATCACTCCGCCGCCCATCGCCTTGCCGAGACAGATCAGGTCGGGCTCGAGCCCCCAGCGCTCGACCGCGAACATGTGGCCCGACCGCCCGAACCCGGTCTTCACCTCGTCCGCGCACAGCAGCCAGCCGTGCTCGCTGCACAGCCGGGTGAGCGCCGGCCAGAACGAATCGGGAGGGGCGACGCAGCCGCCCGAGCCGAGCACGGGCTCGATCACCACGCCGGCGACCTCGGTCGGGTCGACCGCGTGGAACAGCACATGGTCGCGGAGGTAGTCGACCGTCGCGTCGCCGCTGCCGCCCGGGCGGGGCTCGCGGAACGGCGAGCGGTACGGGTGCGGGTAGGGGACGTGGACGAAGCCCGGCACCAGCCCCCGCAGGCCCGCGGCTGATCTCCGAGGCCTCGGCGCCGAGCGCTGCGGTCGTGGTCGACTCGCCGTGGTAGCCGCCGATGGAACGCCGATCACGACCGGCCGGCCGGTGGCGCGGCGCATCATCTTCATCGCGATCTCGACTGCCTCGGTGCCGTTGAGGGCGATGTCGAACCTGGTCAGGCTCGACGGGGTGATCTCGAGCAGCCGCTCGGCGAGCTCCGCGGTCAGCTCGGAGACCAGCGCGTGGCTGTCCTCGTTGCCGAAGTCGCGCAGGCGCCGCGACCGCCGGCTCGATCAGGTCCTCGGCGCCCGGCGCCGAGCGGCACCGACGCGGATGCAGAGGCGAGATCGAGGTAGACGTTGCCGTCCGACGTCCGCGACCGTGTACGCCGCGCTTCCGCGCCACCGCGAACGGTGCCAGTCCCTCCGACAGGCCGGGATACGCGAGCCGCCCGACCCGATCGAGGATCTCGCGGCTGCGCGGCCCGGGCGGCTCGACCCGGATCACCGGCGCGGAGATCTCGTCGGGGGTCGGGTTCGCGGCGTCGCTCATCTGGTCACCTCGGCCGCCTCCACCGGCCTGCCGCCGGGCCGCCTCCGGTGCGCTCCCTCCCCTCGGCGCAGCGCTCTGCGGACACGCAGCGAGCGCGCGTCGCGAATCACCTCCCGGGCGCAGTTGCGCCCGTTGGCGCCGGTGACGCCGCCCCCCGGGTGCGTGCCGGCGCCGCACAGCCAGAGGCCCGCGGATCGGCGTTCGGTAGTCGGCCCAGCCGCGCACCGGACGGAGGTTGAAGAGCTGGTCGAACGCCATGTCGCCGTGCAGAGCGTGGCCGCCCGAGATCCCCAGCACCCGCTCGAGGTCGAGCGGTGACAGGACCTGGCGGTGCGACGATCGAGTCGGGGAGGTTGGGGAAGTGCTCGCCGATGCTTCGCGATCGCCCGGTCGGCCGCGGCGTCGCGGATCCCGTCCCACGATCCCTCGGCCAGGCGTGTACGGCTGGGAGTTGACGTCGATCGTGACGACGTGATGCCCGTCGGGGGCGAGGGAGGAGTCGTGGACGGTCGGGATGCACAGCTCGATGTGGGGATCGCCCGCCGGCCTGCCCTGCGCTTGCCTCCGCCTGCGCCGCGTCCATCTCGGCGAGCGTCGGGTTGATCTCGACGATCCCGCGGTGGTAGGGCTGGACGCCGTCCCCGGTCATCGCCCGCGCCGCAGGCAGCTCGCTGACGCCGAGGTTGATCTTCATGCTCGTTCCCTCGCACCGGTAGGCGCGAGGATCGCTCCGCGGAACTCGGCCGGCAGCGCATCCGTGTCCACCAGGTCGAGGAACGTGCGTCCTCGGGTCGGCGTTCGAGAGCACCCGCGCGGCGCGCACCACCTCGCCGGACTCGAGCCGCACCCCGGACGCTCGCCCGGCCTCGACCTCGACGCCCGCTCGACCGCGGCCCCCGTGCGGATCTCCGCCCCGGCCTCCGCGCCGCCGCCGCCATCGCCTCGGTCACCCGCCCGATCCCGCCGCGGACGAAGCCCCAGTGGCGGATCCCGCCGCCGGCCTGCTCCGAGGCGTGGTCGTGGAGCAGTACGTATGCGGTTCCCGGCGTCGACGGCCCCGCGGCCGAGTCGTTGATCGCGTGCCACCCGAGCGCCGCCATCACGTGCTCCGAGGCGAACCGCTCCGCGAGGTACTGGGTCGCGGAGGTGGCGAACAGGAAGCGGGCGTCGTCGATCAGGGCCGCGGCGGCGGGCCGCCCGCAGCCCCAGTTTCGCGAGCCTCGCGAGGTCGCGCGGCCGGCGCCCGCCCGCGTCCGGCGGCGTGGCGTCGATCAGCGGCGAGATCAGCTCCGCGAGCCGGCCGAGATCGGCCTCGAACTCGGGCAGCGCCCTCGCGTCGTCCTCCGAGAACCGCGCGAGCTCCGCGCTGGGTGCTCGTCGAGGTCCTCGTGCACGTGCAGGGCGGCGCCGTCCGGGAACAGGTTCAGCGACGGGCCCGCCGGGTCGACGATCGATCGCCCCGCTCGGCGAGCCGCAGGTCGCGCCACACCGGCTCGCGCAGCATGCTGAGCACGTAGGCGCCGGTCGAGGCGCGAAAGCCGGGAGCGAACTCCTCGGTCACGCAGCATCCGCCGACGATCTCGCGGCGCTCCAGCACGACCGTCCTCAGCCCGGCGCGCGCGAGGTAGAAGGCGGCGACGAGGCCGTTGTGCCCGCCGCCGACGATCGCGGTGTCGTAGCGCGTCGCGCTCACGACGTCACGACTCGAGCTGGCGGATCCTGGCCAGCCGGTAGGCGACGATCGGCGAACAGCGCCGAGGCGCCCAGCATCAGGATGCTCATCGCCGCGCCGCGCGTTCAGGTCCCCGGTCTCCAGCACGAGGTCCTTGACGACGTTGCCGAGCATGTAGCCGCTCGTGCCGCCGACCAGCGCCGGGCTGGCGAAGTCGGTGAACAGCGGGATGTAGACGAGCAGCAGCGCGACGAAGATCCCCGGGGCGATCAGCGGCAGCAGCACCCGGCGTGCCGCCGTCCACCATCCCGCTCCGAGGTCGCGCGCCGCCTCGAACAGGTTGCGGTCGATCGCCTTCATCGACGCGTAGATCGGGATCACCGTGTAGGTCAGGTAGCTGGTCGAGAGCACGACGATCACGGCGAACTTGCTGAACAGGAGCGCGTCGATCGGCTGGTGCATGATCCCGATCTGCGGTCAGCGCCGAGTTGATCAGGCCCTCGCGGCCCGAGCAGCATCCGCCACGACGTAGATCCGAACCATCGGGTTCAGCTCGTCGGCGAGGACGAGGAAGAGCAGCAGCGGCAGCTCCCACCTTGCCCGCCTTGAACGCGAGCACGTAGGCGAGCGGGACCGCGATCACGAGCTGGATCAGCATCGCCGCCGTCGCGATCTGACACCGTCGTCACGCCACCTCGCGGTACAGCGGGTCGGTGACGACGTCGGTGAAGTTGGTGATCGTGAAGCCTGAGCTGCGCCGCTGAGCACGCCGTACTCGAGGCTGATCACGAGCATCACCACCATCGGGACCAGGAACAGGACGCAGCAGCAGGGCGGTGGGTCCGGAGATGAACGCGACCGGCCGCAGCCTTGCAGCCGCGCCCGGGACGCCGGGGCGCGCGCTGGAGCGGAACCGATGCCGCCTCCATCAGCGCGACCTCCCGGTGATCAGCTCGGTCAGCGCGTGGTCGCCGCCGCGGTCGCGGGTGAGCCGCTTCATCAGGCGCCAGCCGCCGAACACGGCGATCACCTGCGCGAGCGCGATCACGGTCGAGACGGCGTTGACGACCGGCAGGTTCTCGGACTGGCGCAGGATCGAGAACACCCAGACCGGGAACGTCTGCTCGAAGCCGCCGGTGAAGAACGAGATCTCGAAGTTGTTGAACGACCAGGCGAAGGCGAAGATCGCCGCCGCGGCGAGCGACGGCGCGATCTGCGGGCAGGACGACGTAGCGGATCATCTGCCGCTGCGAGGCGCCGAGGTCGATCGCCGCCTCCTCGAGCGAGCGCGGGAAGCGGACGAGGCCGGCGGAGATGATCGCGACGACCAGCGGGAAGGTGACGACGAGGTGCATCAGCCCGATCGTCTCCAGCGACAGCGTCACCCCGAGCTGGCTGAAGAAGATCAGCCCGGCGACGCCGATGATCAGCCACGGGACCACCAGCACGGAGCCGTGGAGTCCGGCGACGACGCCGCGGCCGGGGAAGCGCAGCCGCGTCAGCCCCCAGGCGGCGAGCGTCCCCAGCACCAGCGAGACGACCGTCACGATCGACGCGACCAGCAGCGAGTTGAGCGACCGCATCGCTCGCCTGGCCGTTGTTCCAGGGCCTGCTCGTACCAGTGCGTCGTGAAGCCCTCCCAGGGCAGGGAGATGATCGACGAGTCGTTGAACGAGAACAGCGCCAGCATCAGCACCGGCCCGAACAGCACGACGCAGCACGAAGACCGATGACGCAGCACGCTCGCCGCGGCCGGGCATCCGCCGCCGGATCCGGTGGCCGAGCGGCACGTTCCGGCGCGGTGCGCCGGGCGCGACCCGGCGCACGCCCGGCGCGGGGTGCGCCGGGCGTCTCGCGGTCGCCTCGCCGCTCGGTAGGGCTATCCCGCCTGGACCTCCTGCCATGCGCGGTCGTACGCCTCAGCGTCGTCGGGCTCGGTCTCGGGGATCGCGTTCTTGAGGTTGCGCGGGTCCGCCGTCTGCTTGTACTTCGCCGGCGACCATCGGCAGCGCCTTCGGGTTCATCGCCACGAACCCCTGTCCCGCGGAGATCGCCTGCGCCTCCGGGGAGGCGTAGTAGTTGATCAGCTTGTAGGCGGCGCGGGATGTTCTGCGCGTTCGGACGTGATCGCCGAGCCCGCAGACCCACGACAGCGCGCCCTCCTTCGGCGCGATCCACTCGACGGGGACGCCGTCGTCGATCATCGCCTGGGCTGGTCCCGCGGCCGCCGTCGGCGATCACGACCTCGCCCGACTTGAAGCAGGTTGACCATCGACGCGTCGGACTCGGCGAACGCGCGGAACTGGTCGCGGTGGTCGAGCAGGTACTGCTTGACCTCGTCGATCTCGTCCGGGCTCAGGTTCATCGGGTCGTCCAGTCCCGAGCGCCAGCGCGCGCGACGCCGATCGCGGTGAGCGGCGTCGACTCGAGCGCCGCGTCGCCCGCGTAGCTCGGGTCGAACAGGTCCGGTAGGAGTCGATCGTTGCTCGGGTCGACCTCGTCGGTGTTGATGATCAGCCCGTGCGGGCCGGCCGACGCCGGCGTGAACAGCACCTTGCCCGGCCCCGTTGCGGATCTCGGCGGAGTCGTGAGAATGCGAGCTTGTCGAAGTCCGTGACCCCGTCGGGTCCAGCGGCCGGAGCAGCCCGCGGGCGAGCAGCGGCGTCCATCTCGTCGGCGCACACCTCGACGACGTCCGCCTGGAACCCGCCGGCGAGCTTCGCCGCGGCCGCCTTGTCGGAGTTGAACGTCGCCGTCTTCAGGTCGAGGTCGGGGTTCTGCCTCGCGGAACGGGTCGAGCATCTCGTCGGCGACGGTGTCGCCGTACGTGAAGATGCGCAACGTCCCGGTCGCCGGGGCGTCCGGGTCCTTCGGCGGCGGCGCCACCGAGGAATCGCTGTTGCCCCCCCCGCATGCCCCCACTGTCAGCGCGGCGGCCGCCAGGCTCGCCATAAGCGCGGTTCGCATCGCGATCATCCTCTCTCCTCCTTCCTAATCGGCCTGAAACTCCCTGAAGGCCCGAACCCACTGCTCGTAGTCGGGCGGCTCGGTCTCCGGGATCGCGTTCTCGATGGTCTTCGGGTCGGCCGTCTCGTCGCGAGCTCGGCGCCGCCAGCTTGATCGCCTCGGGATTCGTGACGACGTAGCCGTCGTCGGCCCGGATCGCCTGCGCCCGGGGCGATGCCTGCCAGTTGATCAGGCGGTACGCGCCCGGGATGTTGGCCGAGTCGCTGGTGATCGAAAGGCCACACACCCAAGACAGCGGTCGCTCGACGGGCGCCACCCACCTGGCGTCGACCCCCGTGTCGCGGATCCGCTCGGTCAGGCCCGGCCCCCCGTCGGCGAGCACGACCTCGCCGGAGCGGAACAGGTTGACCAGGTCCGCATCGGAGCGCCACAGGGCGCGGAACTGGTCCCGGTGGTCGATCATGTAGCCCTTCACCCCGTCGAGCTGGTCGGGCGCCAGCTTCATCGGGTCCTTGATCCCGAGTGCGAGCGCGGCCTCGGCGATCGCAGGCAGCGCGTAGTCGCCCTCGAGCGCGACCCGGTCGGCGAACCTCGGTGTCGTACAGATCGCGGAACGAGTCGACCGTGCCGGGCTTGACGCTGTCGGCGTCGTAGATCAGGCCCTGGGGTCCGGCCGACAGCGGCACGACCAGCACGTCGTCACCGTTGCGCACCCCCGGTGCGTCGCGGAACACGAGCTGGTCCCAGTCGGGGATCCCGGCAGGATCGACCGGGCGCAGCAGCCCGCGTGCTGTGCAGCGGGCTGCATCTCGTCGAGGCACACCTCGACGACGTCGGCCTTAAAGCCGCCGGCGAGCTTCGCGGCCGCCTCCTCGTCGGAGCCGAAGCTGGCCGTCTTCACGTCGAGGTTCGGGTTCTGCTTCCGGAACGGGTCCAGCAGATCGTCTGCGACCGTGTCCTGGTAGGCGAAGACCCGCAGCGTCCCCGAGACCGGGGCGTCAGGGTCCTTCGGCGGGCGGCGCGGCCGACGTGTTTCCTTCTCCTCCGCCTCCGCACCCGCCCGCGGCGAGCGCAGCCACGGCCCCAATCGCCGTTATCGTCCTGCGAGCGCCGGTCACGAGCTCTCTCCGGCGGACCGTCGGGCTCCTCCACGATCAGGCTGTGGCCGCGCCTCCCAGCTCAGCACGACCTCGGTGCCCGGCGCCGGCGTCGGCGGCGGCGTCGTCGTTGAGCTCGTGGACGATGAGCGCTCACCGGCTGGACAGCTCGACCACCGTCTGCGAGAGCGAGCCGAGGTAGACCTGCTCGACGACGCGTGCCGCGCGACCCGCGAGCCCCCGTTCGGCGTGGCCGGCGCCGATCCGGATCTTCTCCGGGCGGACGGTCACCTGCAGTCGGCCCCTGACGGCGATCCGGGTCGGGCGCGACGAGCCGCATGCCCTCGCCGAGCTCCATCACCGCCAGCGCTCCGCTCGTCGGCGGCTGATCTCGAGCTCGAGCAGTGTTCGAGGTGCCGATGAAGTCGGCGACGAAGGGGGTCGCCGGCCGCTCGTACAGGGCCCGCGGCGTCGTCCACCTGCTGCACGACGCCGCCGTCCATGACGGCGATCCGGTCGGACATCGTGAGCGCCTCCTCCTGGTCGTGGGTGACGTAGACGAAGGTCGTCCCGGTGCTCTGCTGGATCCGCTTCAGCTCGAGCTGCATCTCGCGGCGCAGCTTCAGGTCGAGGGCGCCGAGCGGCTCGTCGAGCAGCAGCGCCGCGGGTCGGTTGACGAGCGCCCGCGCGAGCGCGACGCGCTGGCGCTGGCCGCCGGAGAGCTCCGCGGGGCGGCGCTCGCTCGAAGCCCTCGAGCCGCACGACGGCGAGCATCTCGCGCGACCCGTGCGCGGATCTCGGCGCGCGCCGATCCCGCTTCAGCTTCAGGCCGAAGGCGACGTTCTCGGCGACGGTCATGTGCGGGAACAGCGCGTAGTCCTGGAAGACCATGTTGACGTTGCGCTTCCGGGGCGAGACGCAGCGTCACGTCCTCGCCGTCGAGCAGCACCCGGCCCGAGTCGGGCTCCTCGAAGCCGGCGATCATCCGCAGCGTCGTCGTCTTGCCGCAGCCGCTCGGGCCGAGCATCGAGAAGAACTCGCCCTCGGCGATCTCGAGCGAGACGTCGTCGACGGCCCGCACCGTCGCCGAAGCTCCTTGTCACCCGGTCGAGCACGATCATCGGCTGTCCGCTCGCTTCCATCAGCGCCTCCCCGGCTCCGATCGCGATGCACGAACAGGTCGTTGACGTTGGTCCCGGTCGGCCCCGTGACGACGGCGTCGTCGAGCGCGTCGAGCGCGTCGCGCGGAGCGGTGCTCGAGCGAGCGCGGCGCGCAGGTCGAGCCCGGCGTCCGCGGCCCGCGCCGCCGGTGACGCCGTCGACGATCGCGCCCGGCGATGCTCGGTGCCGCCGTCGGAGCCGTCGGTGTCGATGAAGACCGCGGCCACGCGGCGCGCCCTCGAGCGCCAGCGCAGCGGCGAGCGCCGCCTCCTGGTTCGGGCCGCCGGCGCCGAACGAGGCGTCGTCGGGCGAGCGTGACGGTGCTCTCGCCGCCGCATCCGACCAGCAGACGGGGCCGGCGCGAACGGCGGCGCCGCGCGCGGCGCTCTCGCGCGCGAGGTTGGCCGAGCAGCCGGCCGATCTCGCGCGCCTCGCCCTCGAGCGTGGTCGAGACGACGTGTGCGCGGGTAGCCCGAGCGGCTCCGCCTCGCGCGCCATCGCGTCGCAGGCGCTCGCCCCCGTGACCAGCAGGACGGTCTGGATCTGCACGCCGCAAGGTCGGGCGAGCCCGGCGGCGGCCGTGCCGAGGTGGTCGCGGACGCTGTCGGCGACCTGCTCCCAGAGTCCGTGGCCGCGGAGCACCGCGATCGCGTCGTCGGCCGTGGAGTTGTCGGCGACGGTCGGGTCGGTGATCGCGTCGAGGTGTCGCCGGCGACGTCGGAGACGGTCAGGTTGATCGAGTCGCGCGGGCAGCGATCCGCGCCGCGAGGCGGCCGCCCTTGAAGGCGGAGACGTGCTTGCGGACGGTGTTGACCTCGACGATCGGCGATCCCGGACGCGAGCAGCAGCTCGTGCAGGGCGCGCTTGTCGGCCGCGCGACGCCCTCCGGGGGCAGGCTCGCGAGCGCCGAGCTGCCGCCGGTGAAGCAGGCGAGGACGATGTCGTCGGCGCCGACCCGTCCGCGGCGCTCGAGCAGCCGGCGCGCCGCGGCGGCGCTTCGCTCGCTCGGGCAGCGGGTGGTCGGCGCCGAGCACCTCGATCCGCTCAGCGCGGGTCCTCCTCGCCGGAGCGGACCACGATCGCCCCGCCGTCGAGCCGGTCGCCGAGGATCTCGCTCGAGTGCGGCGGCGATCGCCAAGCGTCGCCTTGCCGGAGCCCAGCACCACCACCCGGCCGTCCGGGTCGAGCCGGTGACTCACGCCGTCGACGATCGAGATCGTCGCGCTCGTGATCGCGACGGCCTGCTCTGTGGCGCGCGCGACATCGCAGGCGCCGAGCCCGGCCGCGGCGATCCGCAGACCGCTCCGCGCGCAGAGCCCGGAGGCCGTGTGGGCCAGCGCCTCGAGCGTTGCGGATCGCGCGCCGCTGCGGGCGGCGAGGGCTGAGCGGCGACGGCCGGCGGCCGTGCCATCGTGCCGCTTCCATCGCGCCCCCACGGTCATGCCGCGGACCGGGGCCTGGAAGACGTCGCCGGGGTAGACGGCGGTGCGCGCCGAGCTCCTCGGCGATCCGGATCAGGCGGTTGTACTTCGCCGTCCGCTCGCCGCGAACCGGGGCGCCGGTCTTGATCTGGCCGGCGCCGAGGGCCACGGCGAGGTCGGCGATGATCGGGTCCTCGGTCTCGCCGGAGCGCTCCGAGACGACGACCTTGTAGGCGTCGCGGTGGGCCAGCTCGGCCGCGTCGAGCGCCTCCGAGAGCGTGCCGATCTGGTTCACCTTCCAGAGCAGCGAGTTGGCGGCCCCTCGATCGATCCCCGTCGCGCGAGGCGCTCGGGATTGGTGACGAACAGGTCGTCGCCGACGATCTGGATCCCGCTCGCCGCGGTCAGCCGGGCGAACCCCTCGAAGTCCTCCTCGTCGAGCGGGTCCTCGATCGTGATCGATGTCGAAGTCGCGGATCAGCTCCCGGTAGAGGTCGATCATCGCCTCGGTGTCGCGGCGTCTCGCCCGCGAGCTCGTAGGTCGCCGCGCCTCGCCGTCGTAGTAGTGGGTCGCGGCGCAGTCGAGCCCGTAGCGGAAGCGGCCGTCGTGGCCGGCGTCGGTCGACCGCCTCGTGCAGCAGACCGAGCGCCTCGCGGGGTCGCGAGATCGCCGGCGCGTAGCCGCCCTCGTCGCCGGTGTTGAGCGCGCTCTTGCCGTAGCGGTCGAGCAGGATCTCGGCCGAGCGCCAGGTTGACCTCGGTCGAGATCTGCAGCGCCTCGAGCATCGAGTCGGCGCCGACCGGGATCACGATGAACTCCTGGAAGTCGAGGTCGTTGGAGGCGTGCTTGCCGCCGTTGATCAGGTTGACGAGCGGCACCGGGAGCACGTGGGCGTTCGCGTTGAGAGCGCGGTACAGCGGGCATGCCGGCGGCCTCGGCGCGCGGCGCGCGCGGCCGCCAGCGAGACGCCGAGGATCGCGTTCGCGCCGAGGCGCGACTTGTCCGCCGGTCCCGTCGAGCTCGACCAGCGTCGCGTCGAGCTCGCGCTGGTCGGGGAGCGGGCCGGCCGACGAGCGCGTCGGCCGATCTCGCCGTTGACGTTGCCGACCGCCTCGAGGACGCCGAAGCCGCCGAAGCGCTCGCCGCCGTCGCGAAGCTCGCAGGCCTCGTTGGCATCCGGTCGAGCGACCGGAGGGCACGTCGGCGGTGCCGATCGCCGCCGCCCTCCAGCTCGACGTCGACCTGGACCGTCGGCAGCCCGCGGCAGTCGAGCACCTCGCGGGCCGGCGACGCGCGGTGACGAGCCGGGAGCTCACAGGATCACCTCCCCTTCGCTCGCGTCCGACTCCCGCCGCGACGAGTCGCTGAGCTCGCTGCGCGGCCTCGCTGAGGTGGTCGCGGAAGAGCCGCGTCTGCTCGGCGCTGGTCCGCCGTCGACGATCGCTCCGAGCAGCTCCGTCGTGCTCGGCGGCGACCTGGGAGGGGCGGTCGTACGCGGGCGCAGCTGGACCATGCAGAGCTGGATCTCCGCCTGCACGCCGGCGTAGGCGCGGGCGAGCCGCTGGCTCTCCGCGGCGTCGATGATCGCCCGGTGAAAGCTCATGTCCGGCTCCACGACCTGCGCCATGGGGCGCCGCGCTTCAGGCTCGACAGCTCCTCGACGGCATGTCGGGCGCTGCTCGGGCACGCTGCTTCGCAGCGATCACGATCCGGACCGCCTCGAGTCTCGAGCGCCGCGCGCAGCCGGAAGGTGTCGACGATGTCGTCGGCGCTCAGCACCGGCACCTGGACGCCCCTGTGCGGCTCGCGCCGCAGCATGCCCTCACCGATCAGGATCTGGGTCGCGGCGCGGAAGGAGTGGCGGGCGATCCCGAGCCGCTCGGCGAACTCCGCCTCCCGCAGCCGCGTGCCCGGCTCGAGCTGGCCGTCGAGGATCAGCTCGCGAAGCGCATTGGCGGCCGCGTCGACGGTCGAGACCGTGTTGAGCTGGAGGGCCGTCGACTGCTCGGCAGCGGTCACGTGTCACATTCTTCCACAATTCGACAAGATGTCCAACCGGGTGAACGTGGGCGGCGGCACCGCCGCCAAACGAGAGGAGAGCCGATGTCCGAGCACGCGACTATTTCCCGCAGCACGATCAAGTCGCTCCTGCAGCGCGAGCGCGAGCGGTTCGCGGAGCTGCACCCCCGCTCGCGCGAGATCCAGGAGCGCGGCCGGGAGGCGCTGCTCTCGGGCGTGCCGATGAACTGGATGACCCGCTGGCCCGGGCCGTTCCCGGTGTTCTTCGCGGGCGCCGAGGGTGCGCGAGTCGTGGACGTGGACGGAAACGAGTACGCCGACCTGTGCCTCGGAGACACCGGCGCGATGACCGGGCACTCTCCGCCGCCGACCGTCGCCGCTGCTGCCGAGCGGATGCGGCACGGGATCACCACGATGCTTCCCAGCCCAGATGCCGCGGAGGTGGGAGAGGAGCTGGGGCGGCGGTTCGGCCTCCGCCACTGGCAGCTCACCCTGTCGGCGACCGACGCCAACCGGTTCGTCGTCCGGCTCGACGCGACAGCTCACCGGTCGACCGAAGATCCTCGTCTTCAACCACTGCTATCACGGCAGCGTCGACGAAACCGTCGTCACCCTCGAGCAGGGCAGGGTCGGTGCCCCGCCATGGCAACGTCGGTCCGCCGGTCGACCCGTCCATCACCACCCGGGTGGTCGAGTTCAACGACGTCGAGGCACTTCAACGCGAGCTGGAGCACGGCGACGTCGCCTGCGTGCTCGCCGAGCCGGCGCTCACCAACATCGGGATCGTGCTTCCCGAGCCGGGCTACCACGAGCGGCTGCGGGCGCTCACCCGCGAGGCGGGGACGCTTCTCGTGATCGACGAGACCCACACTTTCTGCTGTGGCCCCGGGGGATACACGGCGGCAGAGGGCCTCGAGCCCGACCTGCTCACGATCGGGAAGCCGATCGCGGGCGGAATCCCGACCGGCGCGTACGGGATGAGCGACGCGATCGCGGCCGGTGTGCTCGAGAACACGTTCTGGGAGGTCGCCGACGTCGGTGGCATCGGCGGGACGCTCGCCGGCAACGCGCTGTCGATAGCCGCCGTGCGCGCCACGCTCGCCGACGTGCTCACGGAGGAGGCGTTCGAGCGCATGATCGGACTCGCGGAGCGGTTCGAGTCCGGGGTCGCCGACGCGATCGACAAGCACGCGCTCCCGTGGCAGGTGACCCGGCTCGGATGCCGGGCGGAGTACATGTTCGCCCCCGAGCCTCCCCTGACAGGCGGCGAGGCGGCAGCGGAGTTCGACCCGGAGCTGGACGCGCTCCTGCACCTGTACATGCTCAACCGTGGCGTGTTGATGACCCCGTTCCACATGATGGCTCTGATGTCGCCCGCCACCACCACCGACGACGTCGATCGTCACACCGAGGCGTTCTCCGCCGCAGCGGAGGAGCTCACCGCCGCGTAGGCTCGCTTTGGGAATGATTGTTCCACAGTTGACAAATTCATCATGCGCCTGGTAGGTTGGCCCAAGCTGGATCAGAGCGTCGGGACACGGGAGGTATCGCATGGCTAGGATCACGCTTCGGGGGGACTCCGGTCCGGAGCGAGACGGGGAGCGCGCCGCCGATCAGCACGCGGAGCTTTCCCGGCGCGATGTGATTCGCCGCGGCGCGACGCTGATCGCGGGAGTCGGCGTCGGGGCGCAGGTGATGGCGGCGACCGGGGCCGACACCGCGGTCGCCCGGGCGATGCGCCGGACCGCGACCGCGACGGCCGACAAGCCAGGCTACGGCTACCTCGTCAACAAGACCGGGGAGATGTCGCTGCCCAGGGACTTCCACGTGTTCAGCTTCGGCGAAGCGGGGTCGCGGATGACCGACGGCTTCAAGACCCCGGAGAAGCACGACGGGATGACCTGCATAGCCGACGGCCCGGGGCGGGTGCGGCTGCTCCGCAACCACGAGCGCGCCGGAGTGGGGCGCGCGATCGGCGACAGGCACAACGCGTACGACCGCGCTGCGAAGGGCGGCGTCACCACCTCGGTCGTCGACACCCGCTCCGGAAGGCTGGTCAGCAGCGGGATCGTGCTGAGCGGCACGGACAACAACTGCAACGGAGGTCCGACCCCCTGGGGCAGCTGGCTGAGCTGCGAGGAGTCCACCTACGGCCACAAGCGGGGATTCGAGCGCAAGCACGGCTACGTGTTCGAGGTCCCATTCGACGCCGCCGGGCAGGTCGACCCGGTCCCGATCAAGGCGATGGGCCGGTTCGAGCACGAGGCCTGCGCGGTCGATCCGCGCACCGGGATCGTGTACCTGACCGAGGACAACGGGGACCCGGGCGACGGCTTCTATCGCTATCTCCCCGATCACCCGGGCAAGCTGCACCGCGGCGGCAAGCTCCAGATGCTCGCGGTCCAGGGCCGCTCGCACTACAACACCGCGCGTCATCAGAAGGTGGGGCGCAATCTCCGGTGCGAGTGGGTGACGATCGACCACCCGGACCCCGAGGACGCCGAGGAGCGCCCGCAGGCCGTGTACAGGCAGGGACGCGACAAGGGTGCCGCGAGGTTCCGGGGCCTCGAGGGATGCTCGTTCACGAACGGCAGCGTCTACATGGTCGCGAGCGGCGGCGGGGACAAGCACCGCGGTCAGATCTGGCGGTATACCCCGAAGGGACTGAAGCACGGCGTGCTCCAGCTCCTGTACGAGTCGACCGACAAGGGGACCCTCGACAACCCCGACAGCCTCACGGTCTCCCCGCGCGGCGGTGTGGTCGTGTGCGAGGACGGCGACGGCGAGGAGCGCGGCGGCGGAACCAACAACATCCGCGTGCTCACCCCGGCGGGGACGATCGAGACCTTCGCCCGTAATGACACCCCTCTGCTGCTCGGCGGGCCGAAGGGGCCGAAGGGGCGCAGCGAGTGGGCCGGCTCGACCTACAGCCCCGACGGCAAGTGGCTGTTCGTCTCGCTGCAGATCCCGGGGAAGACCTTCGGGATCACGGGGCCCTGGGAGCGCGGCTGGCTCTGAGCGGTCCGCGGGGCCGCACGACGTATCCTCACCACCGATGCGCGAGGGACCGACGCAGGCCGGGATCTGAGCGGGCGGGCGGTTGCTGACGGTTCTGCTCGCGCTGGTCGCCTCGGTGCTGTTCGCGCTGGGGAACGTGCTCCAGCAACGGGTCGCGATGCGCTTCCCCGACAACGAGGCGCACAGCCCGTTGTTCCTGGTGCGGTTGGTCCGCATCCCCGCCTGGGATCTCGGGATGGGGGTGATCCTGCTCGGCTTCGTGTTCCACTGCGGGGCGCTGTCCGGGGGCGAGATCGTGATCGTGCAGCCGATCCTGTCTCTGTCCCTGGTCCTGTCGCTGCCGTTAGGGGTGTGGCTGTCGGGGCAGCGAATCGGGCGTCGCGAGGTGGTCCTGGCGGCGATCGTGACGGCGGCCCTGGCCGTCTTCCTGGTGCTCAGCGACCCCGCCGCCGGGATCGAGGATCCCTCCAACTCGGCGTGGCTGATCGCCGCGGTGGCGGTGCTGGTCCCGAGCGCGGTGCTGACCGCCGCCGGCCTCGGCCGCGGCCCGGCCATCAAGGCCGCCCTCGTCGGGAGCGCGGCGGGCGCGATGTACGGGCTGCACGGGGCCCTGGTGAAGGGGATGGTCGAGCAGCTCGACAACGGGATCCTCGGCCCGGTGGAGAGCTGGCAGCTGTACGCGGTGATCGCGCTCGCGATCGTCAGCCTCACCGTGGGCCAGATCTCGCTCCAGCCCGGCGACCTGCCGCCCGCGATGGCGACGCAGTCGATCGCCACCCCCGTGGTCGGCGTGATCCTCGGCGTCGCCCTGTTCGAGGAGACGATCCACGACACCGCGCTCGGGGTCGCCGCCTCGCTCGTCGCGCTCGGCGTGATGCTGGCGGGCATCGCCGGGCTGGCGATCAGGACGGGCTCAGCCGCGGAGCAGATCGCGGACGTCGACGGCCAACCCTGAGAAGTCGCCGTCGTCGCGGATCCGGCGAGCGGCGTCCCCGACCGCGGCCACCGCGACCCAGGCGAGCGCGCCGCCGACGCTGACCCGCTGGGCGCCGGCCTCGACGATCTCGGACATTGTCAGCCCCGGGTGGCCGAGCACGTTCACGGGTGTGGTGACGGCATCGCAGACGGCGCGAACCTGGGCGGCGTCGCCGAGCCCGGGCGCGTACAGGACGTCGGCGCCGGCGGCCTCATAGGCCGCCAGCCGCGCGATCGTGTCCTCGAGGTCGGGATTGCCGCGGATGTGGTTCTCGGCGCGGGCGGTGAGCGTGAACGGGAAGTCGAGCCCGCGGGCGGCCGCGACGGCGGCCGCGACCCGCTCCGCGGCGCCGGCCGGCTCGTACAGCTCGCCGTCGTCGCGGTCGAAGTCCTCGATCGAACCGCCCACCGCGCCCGCCCCCGCCGCCCGGGCGACCGCCCTCGCCGCGTCCTCGGGGCCGGGCCCGTATCCGTTCTCCAGGTCCATCGAGATCGGCAGCGCCGTCGCGCCGTCGAGCTCGCGGACGTGCGTCGCGGCCTCGTCGAGGGTGACCTCTCCGTCGCTGCGGCCGAGCGTGAACGCGAACCCGGAGCTGGTCCCCGCGAGCGCCTCGAACCCGAGCCGCTCCAGCACCTTCGCCGACCCGGCGTCCCACGGGTTCGGGATCACGAACGGCTTGCCCTCGTGCAGCGCCCGGAACCTGGCGCCCTTCTCCGCCTGGGTCTGTGAGTCGGCCACCTCACCCCGGATCATCGCACTGCGGTCGCTACGTTAGATTGATGGCCGCCAACGCGATCGAGGTGGAGGGCCTGGAGCACTCCTACGGCGCGGTCCGCGCGCTGTGCGGCGTCGACTTCGCTGTGCCGGCGGGGACGGTCGTCGGCCTGCTCGGGCCGAACGGCGCCGGGAAGACCACCGCGATCAGGATCCTGACCACGCTGTTGCGGCCGGATGCGGGAACGGCTCGGGTCGCCGGGCTCGACGTAGTCCGCGACGCCGCTGCGCTGCGGGCGAAGATCGGGCTCTCCGGCCAGAGCGCGGCCGTGGACGAGGGGCTGACCGGGCGCGAGAACCTGGAGATGGTCGGTCGCCTGTACCACCTCGGCCGCAGGCGGGCCGGCGAGCGCGCCGACGAGCTGCTGGCGCAGTTCGAGCTCACGGACGCCGGCGGCCGGCAGGCGAAGACGTACTCGGGCGGGATGCGGCGCCGGCTCGACCTCGCCGCCGCGCTGGTCGCCGACCCACCGGTGGTGTTCCTCGACGAGCCCACGACCGGGCTCGACCCGCGCAGCCGGCTGCAGCTGTGGGAGACGATCGAGGCCGAGGTCGCGCGCGGGACCACCGTGCTGCTCACCACCCAGTACCTGGACGAGGCGGACCGGCTGGCGAGCCGGATCACCGTGATCGACCGCGGGCGGGTGATCGCCGACGGCACGTCCGACGAGCTGAAGAGCCGGGTGGGCGGCGAGCGGATCGAGGTCCACCTGTGCGACCCGAGCCAGGCGGGAGCCGCCGCCGAGGCGCTGGCGCCGCTGGCGGCGAGCCCGCCGAGCTCCGACGACGGCGTCCTGCGGGTTCCGATCGAGCGTCGCACGGGCGCGATTGCGGCGGCGGTCCGCCACCTCGACGGCGCCGGCGTCGAGGTCGACGACCTCGCGGTCCGCCAGCCCACGCTCGACGATGCCTTCGTCGTTCTCACCGGGCATGCCGCCGAGCACGAGCGCGACGGCCCGGCCGGGGACGGATCCGGCGAGCGGGAGCAGCGATGAGCCGCGCCTACGCGATCGCCGACACGCTCGTGCTGGCCCGGCGCAACCTGCGCCGGATCGCCCGCGCGCCGGACCTGCTCACCGCGTTCACGATCCAGCCGCTGATGTTCGTGCTCCTGTTCGTGTACGTGTTCGGCGGCGCGATCCAGGTGCCGCCGCCGTTCGACGACTACACCGACTTCCTGATCCCGGGAATCGTCGTGCAGTCCATGGCCTTCGGTGGGTTCGCGACCGCGCTCGGGCTCTCCGACGACCTCCGCAAGGGCCTGATCGACCGGTTCCGGTCGCTGCCGATGGCCCGCCCGGCGCTGCTCGCGGGCCGGACGGTCTCGGACATCGCCACCAACCTGCTCCAGCTCGCGGTGATGATCGGCGTCGGGCTCGCGGTCGGCTTCCGGTTCTCCTCCCCGGTCGGCGATGTGATCGCGGGGATCGCCCTGATGCTGCTGCTCGGGTACGCGTTCTCGTGGCTGTTCGCGTGCGTGGGGCTGCTCTCCTCCTCGCCGGAGTCGGCGAACGCCTTCGGGTTCATCCTGATCTTCCCGCTCACGTTCATCTCCTCGGCGTTCGTCCCGGTCGACACGATGCCGTCGTGGCTGCAGACGTTCGCCGAGGTGAACCCGTTCACGACGATCGTCGACGCGATGCGGGCGCTGTGGATCGGGGGGCCGGCCGGCGACGACGTGTGGGGCGCGGTGCTGTGGTGCGTGGGGCTGATCGCCGTGTTCGCCCCGCTGGCGGTGTGGCGGTACCGGAGCGCGGTCACGCGGTAGGCGCCGCCCCGGCGCTAGGGGCTCGGCAATCCCACCTGCGAGGCGAACTCGACCAGCGGGTCCGGGTAGATCCCGAAGAACACGACCGCCGCGGCGACGATCGCGGTCGGGACGAGGATCACGGTGAAACTCCGGCGCGACGGCGCGGCCGCGTCCGCCTCGGGGGAGCCTCCCGCGATCGCGGGGATCGCGTCGGTCGCGGGTTCGGGCTCGGCGGTCGCCGCCGGCCGCATCCAGACCGCGGCGACGACCCGCAGGTAGTACGCCAGCGACACCATCGTCCCGATCACGATCGCGACGCCGAGCCACGTGTAGTCCGCCCGGGCCGCGGCCTCGATCAGATACAGCTTCCCGATGAACCCGACGGTCCCGGGAAGGCCCGACAGCGCCAGCATCGAGATCGTCAGCGGCCACGCCAGCGCCGGGCGGTCGGCGCCGATCCCCTGGACGGCGCGGATGTCGTCCCCGAACCGCGTCTCCCGCTCCCTGATCAGGATCACGGCGAACGCCGGCAAATTCATCAGCGCGTACGCGATCAGGTAGAAGACGAGCGCCTTCAGGCCGTCGCCGGAGGCCACCACCAGCCCCACCAGGATGTACCCGGCCTGCGCAATCCCGGAGTAGCCGAGCATCCGCTTCAGCGAGTCCTGCCCGAGCGCGCCGATGTTGCCGACGGCGATCGAGAGCACCGCGATCGCCGCCAGCGCGGGCTGCCACTGGTCGACCGACGGGCCGAGCGCCACCTGGAACAGCCGCACGAAGACCGCGAACGCCGCCGCCTTCGTCGCAACCGACATGAACGCCGTCACCGGGGTGGGCGCGCCCTGGTACACGTCCGGCGTCCACTGATGGAAGGGGGCGAGCGACGCCTTGAACGCAAGCCCGGTCGCGGCCAGCCCGATCCCGATCAGGATCAGCGGGTCGTCGAACAGGCCGCCCTGGATCGCGTCGCGGATCTCCACGAAGTCGGTCGAGCTCGAGCCGCCGTAGATGAACGCGAGCCCGTACAGGAGGGTCGCCGAGCCCACCGATCCCACGATCAGGTACTTCAGCCCCGACTCCAGCGACTGCTCGCGCCGCAGCGCCGACCCGCACAGCACGTACAACGGGATCGAGAGCAGCTCCAGCGAGACGAACAGCGCGATCAGGTTGCGGGCCTCCGACAGCAGCACCATCCCCAGAACCGAGCACAGCAGCAGCGCCAGGTAGTCGCCGTGCCGGTCGGTGGCGGCCGCTTCGCCGATCATCAGCGGGGTCACGAACGCGGCGGCGCCGACCGCGATCAGCGAGATCGCCACCGACAGGTCGTCGATCACGAGCGCGTCCGCGACCAGGTCCTGGGGCGGCTCGCTCCACTGCCAGATCAGCAGCCCCGCGGCGGCCGCGAGCGCCACCACCGCGACGCCGGCGACCACGAACCGCTGCCGGCGCCCGCCGACGAGGCCGGCGAGCAGGACGACGATCACCCCCGCGGTCAGCGCGATCACGGGCGACAGCCCGGCGTAGTCGATGTGCGGGGCGTCGAAGGTCACTTCTCGGCCACCCTCTGAGGGACGAGCGACTGCTGCACGGCGTCCTCGCTCCGCTCCAGCACGAACCCGGGGTACAGCGCCAGCGCCAGGATGCACGCCACCAGCGGCGCGATCACGAGCCCGTCGGTGACCGAGATCTCGCGCGAGCCCACTCCGTCGGGGAGGCTGCCGTGCATCGTCCGCTGGTACAGGCGGATCGCGTAGTAGGCCGCGAACGCGACCCCGACGATCGCGATGAACGCGAACGCGATCTCGGACTGGAAGATCCCGATCAGGATGTAGAACTCGCCGACGAAGTTCGCCGATCCCGGCATCGCGAGCGTAGCCAGCGTCACGATCAGGAACATCGCGGCGAGGATCGGCGCGCGGAACGCCTGTCCTCCCATCTCGCGCAGGTCCTCGCTCCCGGCCCGCTCCGCCAGCAGCCCCATGATCAGGAACACGGGCGCGACGACGAGCCCGTGGTTGACCATCTGCAGGACCGCGCCGTCCGACCCGTCGGGGCGCAGGGCGAAGATCCCCAGCGTGATGAACCCGAGCTGGGACAGCGACGAGAACCCGGCGACCAGCCGCACGTTCGTCTGGGTGAACGCCATCGCTCCTCCGTACAGGATCCCGGCGACCGCGATCACCAGCAGGAAGATCTGGAACTGGTCGACCGCGTCCGGGAACGTCGGCAGCGCGATCCGCAGGAACCCGTACGCGCCCACCTTCGACAGCACGCCCGACAGCACCGCGACCACCGGGATCGGCGCCGCCCGGTAGGCGTCCGGCATCCACCCGTGGACGAGGAAGGCCGGCATCTTCACCAGGAACGCCGCCGCGAAGAACCAGAAGATCCAGTCCTGGCTCCCCTCCGGGAGCACGTTCGCCTGCAGCTCGGACATCGAGAACGTGAGCTCGCCGGTCTGGTCGGAGACCAGGATCGCGGTGGCGATCGCCGCGACCAGCATCAGCAGCGAGCCGACCAGCGTGTACACCATCATCTTCAGGGTCGCGGCGACCCGGTCGCCCTTCCCCCAGGTCCCGATCATCAGGAAGAACGGGACCAGCATCAGGTCGAAGAAGAGCACGAACAGGAGCAGGTCCTGGGCGAGGAACGCGCCCAGGACCCCGGTTTCCGCCAGCCCCAGCATGAAGAAGTAGTTGCGGGTGCCCTGCTCGGGCGGCCGCAGCGCCGAGTACAGGGTGGACGCGGTCCAAAGCACGGTCGTGAGCAGGACGAGGAACACGCTCAGCCCGTCCACGCCGAGCGAGTAGCTCACCCCGAGATCGGGGATCCACTCCTCGTCCACGACGTACTGCATCCCCGCGCCGGGGTCGAACCCGGCGACGACGACGATCGCCAGCACCAGCACGGCGAGCGCGCCGGCCACCGGGACCGCTCGGACCCACCGCGACGGGACGATGAAGCACAGCAGCCCCACGACGACCGGAACCCAGAGCAGGAAGTTCAGCATCACGTGCTCGCGATCAGGAAGTACAGGCCGAGCCCGGCGAACCCGGCGATCAGGAAGAGGGCGTAGAAGCGCACGAACCCCGACTGGGCGCCGCGGACGACCCCGCCGGCGCCGCGGACGGCGTCGACCGTCCCCGAGACGATGCCCTGCACGACCCAGCGCTCGAACACCGTGCTGAAGAACGCCCCCGCGGCGACCACCGGCCGGTAGATCAGCGCGTCCTGCGCCTCGTCGAAGTACCACTTGTTGACGAGGAAGGCGTGCAGCGCGCGCATTCGCTCGATCATCCGCGCGGTCGTTCCCGGTCGCAGCACCCACAGGTAGTAGGCGAGCCCGATCCCGAGGATCGAGAGCGCGCCGCCGACCCCGAGCCCGACCCATGCCGCCGAGACCGACTCGTGGACGTCCTCGAACAGCGGCGAGTTCTCGAACGTCGGGGTGAGCAGCGAGGTGACCAGCTCGTCGACGCCGGGGACCTGGATGTAGCCGCCGAACATCGCCCCGAACGCAAGCACCGACATCGCCGCGGCCATCGTCCACGTCCGCTCGGCGAACCAGTGCTTGCCGGGGTAGCCGACGTCGGTGTCCTCCTTCTCCCCGGTCGCCGGGTTGACCGGGTCGGCGTGGTAGGCCTTCCCCTTCTCCAGAGAGCGCGCCTCCTTGCAGGGCTGGCCGAAGAAGACGCGGAAGATGATCCGGAACGAGTACACCGCGGTCATGAACGCACCGAGATACCCGCCGATCACGATGATCCAGTAGATCCCGCCGCGTGCTTCCGCGAACCCGAGGATCTCGTCCTTGGAGAAGAACCCGGCGGTGAGCGGGAACGCCGCCAGCGCCAGCGCGCCGATCGTCATCAGCGGGAACGTGAGCGGGAGCGCCTTCCGGAACCCGCTCATCCGGTCCATGTCCTGGATCCCGGCCATCGCGGAGATCACCGAGCCGGCGCTCATGAACAGGAGCGCCTTGAAGAAGGCATGGCTCATCAGGTGGAACATCCCCGCCGCGTAGCCGCCGATCGAGACGCCGACGATCATGTACCCGATCTGGCTGATCGTCGAGTACGCGATCGCCCGCTTGATGTCCGTGACGACGAGCGCCACCGAGGCGGCGAACAGGAGCGTCGCCAGCCCCATGAACGCGGAGATGTTGGCGGCGGTCGGCGCCAGCACGAAGAAGGCGTGCGTGCGGGCGATCAGGTACACGCCGGCCGTCACCATCGTCGCTGCGTGGATCAGCGACGACACCGGCGTCGGGCCCTCCATCGCGTCCGGAAGCCAGGTGTGGAGGGGGAGCTGCGCCGACTTCGCGAACGCGCCGACCAGCAGCAGCAGGCAGATCAGCACCAGCACGCCCTCGTTCTGGGTGAAGGTGTCCGGCGCCTTGTCGAAGGCCGACAGGAAGTCGAACGTGCCCAGCTCCCGGAAGATGAAGAACGCCGCGAGCACGAGCCCGATGTCGCCGACCACGTTGATCACGAACGCCTTCATCCCCGCGGCGGTCGCGGTGTGGCGCCGGTACCAGAAGCTGATCAGCGCGTAGGAGGCGTACCCGACGAACGCCCACCCGACGATCAGCAGCACGAAGTTGCCCGCGAGCACGAGCAGCAGCATCGAGAAGACGAAGAAGTTGAGGTACGAGAAGTAGCGCGCGTACCCCTTGTCGGTCCACATGTAGCCGACCGAGTACAGGTGGATCATCGTCGACACCCCGGTGATCACCAGGGTCATGAACAGCGACAGCGGGTCGACCAGGATCCCGAGCTCGATCTTCAGCCCGGCGGCCGACGCGTACTGGTACAGCGACGAGGTCAGCTCGCGCGACTGCTCGGGCCGATCGAGCAGCGATACCACCGAGACGACCGCGCACCCGAACGCGAGTGCGATCGTGCCGGTGCCGATCCAGCCCGCCGTCTTGCCGGGCCACCACCGGTATCCGAGCCCGATCACGATGCTCCCGGCGAGCGGGAGCGCGATCACGAACCAGGCGAATGTGGTGGGAGTCATGCCCGCGACATGCTCCGCTTCGCGTCCGCTGTCGCGCGGTCCCGGCTGAGCCCGTACGCCGTCATCCGCGGAGCTCCCGCAGGTCGTCGACGTTCAGCGGGATGCGGCGACGGTACATCGCGACGATCAGGCCGAGCCCGATCACGACCTCGCACGCGGCGACCACCATCACGACCAGCGCGAACACCTGACCGTCCTCGTTCCCGGCGCTGCGGCTGAACGCGAGCAGCGCCAGGTTGGCGCCGTTCAGCATCAGCTCCAGGCACAGCAGGATCACCAGCGGGCTGCGTCGGATCAGCACCCCCGCTACGCCGATCGAGAACAGCAGCGCAGAGAGCACCAGGTACCACTCAACCGCCACCGGGCGCCTCCCTCCTTCCGGCGAGGACGACGGCTCCCACCGCGGCGATCAGAAGCAGCATCGAGGCCGCCTCGAACGGGATCAGGAACTTCTCCAGGAGCAGCTCTCCGATCGAGGACGGCGAGCCGAAGCTGTCCCCGATCGTGGGGCCCTCGGACTCGAGCGCCTTCAGCGCGGTCCCCAGGATCGCGATCGAGAGCTCGATGAACAGCGCCCCGGCGAGCAGCGGCGCCAGGAAGCGCTGGCCGGGGATCGGCTCCCACAGCGGCTCCTCGACGCCGCCCACGTACGCGGCCACGAACACGTACAGGACCATCACCGCGCCCGCGTACACGACGATCTGCGCGGCCGCGATGAACTCCGCGTACAGGAGCAGGAACAGCCCGGCGAGCGAGACGAGGTGCACGACCAGCGCCAGCACGCAGTAGAACGGGTTGCGCAGCGCGATCACCGCGACCGCGCCCCCGAGGGCGCCGATCGCGCCCGCGAAGAAGGCGACCTGAACCACGCGGGCATCCTATTCGTGCGCGCCGCGGCTCCTCTCCCCGGTGGGGCGCCGGTAAGGTCCAGATTGATGGCGCCGCAGCCGGCCACCGACGGCCCGCGCCCGAGTCCACCGCGTTCCCGGTCGATCGCGGTCGTGGGCGGCGGCTTCGGCGGCGTGGGCGCCGCCGTGATGCTCGCGCGGGCGGGGTACGAGAACGTGACGGTGTTCGAGCGGGGCGAGCGGGTGGGCGGCGTGTGGCACCACAACACCTATCCCGGAGCGGCGTGCGACGTGCCCTCGCACCTGTACGAGTTCTCGTTCGAGCCGAACCCGCGGTGGTCGCGCCGGTACGCGCCCCAGGCCGAGATCCAGCGCTACGTCGAGGACGCCGCCGGTCGGTACGGCGTCCTCGACCGCGTCCGCACGTCCACCGAGGTGACCGCCGCCCGCTGGGACGAGGACGGCTGCCGGTGGATGCTCGAGACGAGCGCCGGATCGCACCAGGCGAACGTCCTGATCACCGCGTGCGGCCAGCTCTCGGTTCCCTCCGTCCCTCCGATCGACGGTCTGGAGAGCTTCGACGGCCCCGCCTTCCACACCGCCGAGTGGCGCCACGACGTCGACCTCAGCGGGAAGCGGGTGGCGGTGGTGGGCACGGGCTGCAGCGCGATCCAGGTGGTCCCGGCGATCCAGCCGATCGTCGAGCGCCTCGACGTGTACCAGCGCTCCCCGGGTTGGACGTTCCCGCGGATGGACTTCGCGTACAGCGAGCGCGCGAAGCGGATCCTGGAGCGCTTCCCGGCGCTGCAACGGCTCGACCGGGAGGCGAACTTCGCGTTCCAGGAGCTGGCGACCGCCGCGATGACCCATCACCGCTGGATGCTCGGTCCGTTCCGCGCCCTGGGGCGGCGCCAGATCAACAGGGCGATCGAGGACCCCGAGCTGCGCGGCAAGGTGACCCCGACCGACGAACTCGGCTGCAAGCGGGTGATGATCACCGACGACTGGTACCCGACCCTGACGGAGCCGAACGTGGAGCTGGTCACCGACCGGATCGCGGCCGTCACACCGTCCGGAGTTCGCACGGAGGACGGCGCCGAGCGACCCGCCGACGCAATGGTGCTCGCGACCGGATTCTCCACCCACGGCTTCGTGGCCCCGATGCAGGTGGCCGGGGTGGAGGGGCGGGCGCTGACGGACGAGTGGGCGAAGGTCCCGCGCGCGTACCTCGGCCTCAGCGTCCCGGGATTCCCGAACATGTTCCTGCTGTACGGGCCGAACACGAACGGCGGCAGCGGCTCCGTGATCCACACGATCGAGTCCGGGATGGCGCACGTGCTCGCGGCGCTCGAGGAGCTGGAGCGAGCCGACGCGCGCCGGATCGAGGTGAACCGCGCGACGGTCGACGAGTTCGATCACGAGCTGCGGGCCGCGCTCCGCGACACGGTCTGGCACTCCGGCTGCACGAGCTGGTACGTGGACGAGAACGGGAACGACCCGAGCCAGTGGCCGTGGTTGTGGCGGGAGTACCGGAGGCGCACCGCGCGGGTCGCACCCGGCGCGTACACGCTCGACGCGCCCCAGCGCCAACCCGCGCCGGTGCGTGGCTGACGCGACCGCCGGCACGCCCGTCGTCCGCAGGCTGAACCCGGCCCGCAGCCGCGCCGAGCGGCTCCGGATGACCGTGTCGCGGGCGATCCTGCGGATCACGATCCGGGCGCCGTCGGGGCCGCCGCTTCCGGTCCGCGCCCAGCGGGCATGGTTCCGGCACAGCGCCCGCGCGAACCCGCCCCTTCGCCCGGCGCCGCGGGCTGACGTGGACGCCGGCGGACGTCCGGCGGAGCGGCTGATGGGGAGCTCGCGTCCCGACCCGCCCGCGGTCCTGTACCTGCACGGCGGCGCCTACACGCTGCACACCCCCTTCGAGTACCGGGCGATCACCTCGGCGGTCGCGCTCGCCGCGTCGGCGACGGTGTTCGCGCTCGACTACCGGCGCGCGCTCCCGAGCACCCCTGCCCGGCCGCGATCGAGGACGCGTCGCCGCCTACCGGTGGCTGCTCGATTCCGGCGCCGCGCCGGAGCGGATCGCGATCGCGGGCGACTCGGCGGGCGGCGGGTTGGCGCTCGCGACCGCGGTCGCGATCCGCGGCGCCGGTCTCCCCGGGCCCGCGGCGCTGGCGCTGGTGTCGCCGTGGACCGACCTCACCCTGTCCGGCGAGACGATCACGACGAAGGCGCGTGCGGATCCGATCCTGCGGCTGTCGTGGCTGCGGCTGTCGGCGGATCAGTACCGGGGGAGCCTCGCCGCCGACGATCCGCGCGCCTCGCCCCTGTACGCGGACCTCGCGGGGCTGCCGGCGACCCTGATCCAGTCGTGCACCGAGGACATGGTCGCCTCGGACTCCGTGCGGGTCGCCGCGCGGCTCGCGGCGTCCGGGGTTCCCACCGAGCTCGACCTGCGCGATGGCCTGTGCCACGACTTCCAGACCCTTCCGGCCTTCTTCCCCGACGCGGCCCCCGCCGTGCAGCGCCTCGGCGCGTTCATCGCCGCGCGGTGCGGGCACGATCAGCGCAGCGCTCCGGCGATCCGATAGGTTCTTGCCGGTGCGCACACTGATTCCCCTGATCGCTGCACTCGCCCTCGGAGCGGCGCTGGCCGGCGCCGGCTGCGGCGGCGGTGACGACACCACCACCGTGACGAGCACGACGGTCGAGTCGTCGGGCGGCGGTACCACTACGGGCACCCAGACGGTGGCGCCGGCGACCACGACCACCAAGACGACCCCCGGCGGGACCGCGGTCACCACCTACGACTGCCCGCAGGGCCAGATCTACTCGCAGGGCGCTGGTGGATGCGTGGCCGAGGGCCAGGGCAACAACCCCTGCCCCAAGGGCGAGGTTCCGGCCGCCGACCAGCCCGCCTGCCTGCCGAAGGAATAGCCGGCCGCATCCCGTGCGGCCGAGTGCAGCATCCGACGCCCCTGAGCCCGGCCGATGCTGCGCTCGACCTCGGGCCCGCGGGGGCGCCTACTCGCCTTCGCTGCGCAGCGGCGCCTTCTCCAGCGGCTCCGCGAGCAGCATCTCCTTGGTGAAGATCAGGTCGGAGCGGTGGTAGTCGGAGAGCTCGTACTCGTGTCCCATCGTGATCGCGTCGAACGGGCATGCCACCTCGCAGTAGCCGCAGAAGATGCACCGGCTCAGGTTGATCTCGTACACCTCGGCGTACCGCTCGCCGGCGGAGACGCGATGGTCGGGGGCGTTCTCCGCGGCGACCACGCGGATGCAGTCCGCGGGGCAGGCGGCGGCGCACAGGGAGCACCCCACGCACTTCTCCAGCCCGGTGTCCTCGAACCGGTGCAGCTTGTGGCGGCCGCGGAAGCGCGGGTACACGGGGGTCTTCTCCTCCGGGTACTGGATCGTCACCGGGCCCTCGACGAGCCGCCCGAACACGGTCCGCATCCCGCGCAGGGTCTCGCCGAAGGCGCGGTAGGCGCCGCCGATCCCGCCCGGCTCCGGCCCCCGCTGCACGGAGATCACGTCCTGGGAGTCGAGGTACGGGAACGGCGCCCAGTCGGCCTTGTCGGTGTTCGCCTTGGCTTCCATCAGGAGCCAGTTCGGCAAATTTGCCGAGTTTGATTCATAGGACCGTCACCAGGATCGCAGTGACGAGCACGTTCAGGGTCGCCAGCGGGAGCAGGATCTTCCACCCCAGCGACATCAGCTGGTCGTAGCGCAGCCGGGGGAGGGTGGCCCGGATCCAGATGAAGACGAAGACGAGCACGAACATCTTGATCAGCATCCAGATCGGGTCGAGCCAGCCGGGGCCGGGGCCATGCCAGCCGCCGAGGAAGAACGCGGCTGCGACGCCCGAGATCACCAGCAGCTCGATGTACTCGGCGAGCAGGTAGGAGCCGAACCGCATCCCGCCGTACTCGGTGTTGTAGCCGGCGACCAGCTCTGCGTCGGCCTCGGGCAGGTCGAACGGGGAGCGGCTCGCCTCGGCGAGCCCGGCGACGACGAAGATCAGGAAGCCGACGATCTGCGGGACCACGTACCAGATGCTGCCCTGCGCCTCGACGATGCTGACCAGCGACAGCGACCCCGCCATCATGATCACGCCGAGCAGCGACAACCCCATCGCCACCTCGTAGGAGATCAGCTGCGCAGCGGAGCGCATCGCGCCCAGGAAGCTGTACTTGGAGCCCGACGCCCACCCGCCGAGCAGCAGCCCGTAGAACCCGATCGAGCTGAACGCGAAGAAGTACAGGACCCCGATCGGGACGTCGATCCCGTAGAACCCGACGCCGTTCTTGACGTTCCCGAACGGGATGATCGCGATCGTCGCGACGCCGGAGATCACGACCAGCGGCGGCGCGATCGCCCACAGCAGCCCGACCGAGGTGCGCGGCCGGTAGAACTCCTTCGAGATCAGCTTCCCGACGTCGGCGAGCGGCTGCAGGAGCCCCACCGGCCCCACCCGGTTCGGCCCGTACCGGGCCTGGAACCGGCCGAGCAGCTTCCGCTCCACGACCGTCAGCACCGGTGTGATCAGGAAGAACACGATGATGATCACGATCGACTTCACGATCAGGATCCAGGTCGCGTCGACGAAGCTCGTATCCGCGAGCGGGAGCATCAGCGCGCCCGTGACCCGGCCGAACCGGACGCGTCAGCGGAGGATTCGGCCGGAATGATGTCGATCACCGTGGCGGTGCCGAGCAGGTTGGCGCCGTCCTTCGCGGTCCCGTCGATCAGGAAGCCAGCGCCGGGGCGCATCCTGGAGCGGACCGCCACCAGCGCATCGACGCTGTGCCCGTTGGAGCGCACCGTCACCGGGGCGCCGTGCTCGAGTCCGAGCCGCTCCGCGTCGGCCGGCGCCACCTCGAGCCGCTGCCCGGGGGCGAGGAATCGGAGCGCGGGGTTGCGCTCCGGGACCTCGCCCGCCCACAGGTCGCGGTAGCTGCCCAGCCGGAGCTTCGCGCCGCGAGCCTGAGCGGCGGCCTTCGCGGCCGGGGCCTTGGGGCGCTGGCGGGGAGGCGCCGGCAGCGCCCGCGCCGCGGGGCGGGACTGCCACCGCACGCCGGTGCCGCCGATCTCCTCGTCCGTGACCCGGTCGTAGAACGGGACCTCGGCGGCGATCGCGGCGAGCACGTCGAGCGCCGAGTCGAGCCCCAGCTCCACCCCCAGCGCCGCGGACAGCTCCAGCAGCACCTCCCACCCCATCCGCACCTCGCCCGGGTGCGGGATCCCAGGCCGGAGCCGCTGCAGCCGCCCGTCCGGGTGGGTGACGCTTCCGTCCTTCTCCGCATGGCTCTCAGCCGGGAAGACGACGTCGGCGCGCGCGGTGGTCTCGTTCTCGAACATCGCGCTCGCCACGACGAAGTCGGCGGAGCCGAGCGCCGTCCTCCACCCCTCGGCGTCCGGGTGCTCGCGGACGGGGTCGGACTCGAGCAGGATCGCGGCCTTCAGCCGGCCGGAGGTGAGCCGGGCGCGGATCTTCTCGGCCGCGTCGCCCGGCTTCGCCTCCGCGTACCCGGGACCGGCGTTCGGGAGGCATCCCACCTCGCGCAGGCCGCGCGCGTTGGTCTCCCGCGGGACCTCGAGCAGCCCGGCGCCCTCGTCACCGCGGAGGTTGAGCGCCCGCGCCAGCGCGAGCAGCTGCTGGATCCCCCCGGACGCGCCGCCGGCGAGCTCGTCGCCCCATACGACCACGACCCGCTCGGCCCCGGACAGCACCTCCGCGATCTCACCGGCCTCGTCGCGGTAGGCCTTCGGCGCCGCTGACGCGGCTCGCTTGCCGAGCGCCACGACCAGGTCGGCCGTGAACGCGGCGGCGTCGCCGGGCGCGTACCGCGCCACCGCGGCCGCGCCTCCGTCGAGGCCGGTCGGGCGCGGCGTCGCCACCGCGAGCCGGGCGCCGCCGTGGCGGAGCGCCTTCCGGATCCGCAGGTCGAGGATCGGCATCTCGTGCAGAGGGTCGGCCCCGAGCACGAGGATCGCGTCCGCGCGGTCGAGGTCGGCCATCGCCGCGGCGAGGTCGGGCTTCGCCAGCTCCAGCCACAGGGCGCGGTCGACGGCGCCGCCCGCGCGCGAGTCGACGCTCTTCGAGCGGAGCGCCTCGCGGACGATCCGCTGGGTCAGGTAGCCCTCCTCGTTCGTGGCCCGGCCGCCCACCACCGCCGCGACCTTGCCCCGCGCGGCGGTCAGCCCCTCGGCCGCCGTCGCGATCGCCTCAGCCCAGCTCGCCTCGCGGAGCCTGCCGCCGTCCCGGACCATCGGCGCGGTGATCCGGTCAGGGTCGGAGATCATCTGGTAGCCGAACCGGCCCTTGTCGCACAGCCACCCGTCGTCGACGTCCGGGTTGTCGCGGGTCAGCACCCGGACCACCTTCTCGTCGCGAACCGTGAACAGCACGTTGCACTGCGACGGGCACAGCGTGCAGATCGAGCCGGCGTCCTCGATGTCCCACGGCCGCGCCCGGAACCGGTACGCCTGCGAGGTGAGCGCCCCGACCGGGCACAGCTCGATGATGTTGCCGTGGAAGGGGGCGATGTAGGGCCGGTCGTCGAACGTGCCGACGTAGGTGTTGTCGCCGCGGTCGAGCAGCTGCAGCTGCTCGTCCTCGGACACCTCCTGGCTGAACCGGACGCAGCGGTAGCACAGGATGCACCGCTCCCGGTCGATCTTCACCAGCGGCGACAGCGGGATCGGCTTCTGGAAGTGCCGCTTCGGGTCGGTGAACCGGTTTCGCCCCGGCCCCCAGCCCATCGCGATGTCCTGGAGCGGGCACTCGCCGCCCTTGTCGCACACGGGGCAGTCGAGTGGGTGGTTGATCAACAGGAACTCGACCACCGACTCCTGCGCCGACTTCACCCGGTCGGTCCGGGTGTAGACGACCATCCCGTCGCGGACCGGCGTCGAGCACGCGGTCTGCAGCTTCGGGATCCCCTCGATCTCGACCAGGCACATCCGGCATGCGCCCACCGGGTCGCCGAGCTTCGGCTCGTAGCAGAACACCGGGATCTCGGTGTCGCCGAGCTTCGCCGCGTCGACCAGCATCGCGCCCTCGGGCGCGGTCACCTCGACGCCGTCGATCAGGAGCGTGATCTCCTTGCCGCCGTGCTTGATCCGCGGTCGCTCGAGCATCAACCTGTCGGGACGCCGGCCGGGAACTCCATCGGCGCCCACTCCTCCGTCTCCTCGAGCGGCAGCGGCGATCGAGCGCGGGCCTCTTCGATCGTCCGCTCGAACTCGTCGCGGAACTTCCGCACCATGCTCCCCACCGGCATCGCCATCGAGTCGCCCAGCACGCACAGGCAGTGGCCGATGATGTTGTCCTGGACCGAGGCGACCACGTCGAGGTCCATCGGCGTCGCCTCGCCGGCGACGACCCGCTCCAGCATCTTTACGGTCCAGTTCGTCCCCTCGCGGCACGGCGAGCACTTCCCGCACGACTCGTGGTGGTAGAAGCGCGCCGTGCGCAGCGCCAGGTGCGGGACCGAGACGGAGTCGTCGGCGACGATGATCGAGCCCGAGCCGAGCATCGAGCCGGCCTTGTCCATCTCCTCGAAGCAGTAGGGGAGGTCGAGCTCGGCCGGGGTCAGAACCGGCGCCGAGGAGCCGCCCGGGAACCACGCCTTCAGCGTCCGCCCCGGCAGCAGCCCGCCGGCGAGGTCCTCGATCAGCTCCCGGGAGGGGATCCCGAGCTCGATCTCGAAGTTGCCCGGCCGCTGCACGCACCCGCTCACCGACACCACCTTCGTCCCGGGCGACTGCTCGGTCCCGAAGCTCTTGAACCAGTCGGAGCCGTTGTTGACGATGTGCGGGGTGTTCGAGAGGGTCTCGACGTTGTTGATCAGGGTGGGTCCGTCGTACAGGCCCTTGATCGCGGGGAACGGCGGCTTCAGTCGCGGGTTGCCGCGCTTTCCCTCCAGCGAGTCGAGCAGCGCGGTCTCCTCACCGCAGATGTAGGCGCCGGCGCCGCGGTGCACGACCAGCTCCACCCGGCGCTTCGTCCCGACCACGCTCTCGCCCAGGTAGCCCGCCTCGTACGCCTGCTCGACTGCGCGCTCCAGGATGTCGGCGATGTCGCCGTACTCGCCGCGGATGTACACGAAGCAGCGGTTCGCGCCGGCGGCGAGCGCCCCGATCGTGATCCCCTCGATCAGCTGGTGCGGGTTCTTCTGGATCAGCTCGCGGTCCTTGAACGCGCCCGGCTCGGACTCGTCGGCGTTGCAGCACAGGTACTTGTCCATGTCGCCGCGGGGCAGGAAGGACGCCTTCTTGCCCATCGAGAACCCGGCGCCGCCGCGGCCGCGCAGGCCCGACGCCTCCAGCTCGGACAGCACCTCCTCCGGCTCCATCTGCTTGTACGCCTTCTCGATCGCCGTGTAGCCACCGAGCCGCTTGTAGGTGTCGATGTCGGCGAGCCCGGGCTCGTCGATGTGGCGGAACAGCATCCGGGTCTCTCTGATCACCGTTCCTCCTGCGCGACCCGCTTGTCGGGCTCGGGCTCGGGTCCGCCGGCCGCGGGGCGGAGCAGGATCGACTTCTCGGGGAGCGCCTCGGAGCCGGATCGCATCTGGGAGACCGCCGTGTCCACCTCGTCGAGCTCGATCGGGCCCCGGTAGCAGCCGTCGATCGCCGCCATCGGGGCGATGTCGCAGGCGCCCATGCACTGGAACGCGGACACGAAGAACTCGCCGTCCTCGGAGCTGGAGCCCTCGTGGCGGGCGCCCTCGACCGTCGTCCCGGTTGCGTCGCAGAACCGCTCCAGAAGCTCGTCGGCGCCGCGCATCCAGCAGGACAGGTTCGTGCACACGAGCACCTCGTGGTGCCCGGCCGGCGCCAGCCGGAACAGGTCGTAGAAGCTCGCCACCGACTCGAGGTGGGCGGGGGAGATCCCCATCACCGCGGAGGCCTGGCGGATCCCCTCGGGCGAGCACCACCCGTAGTGCCGCTGCACCGCCCACAGCGCCGGGATCGAGGCGGAGCGGACCTCGGGGTAGCGGGCGACGGCGGCCTCGATCTGCTCGCGGAGCTCGTCCGGCACCTCCACCTCGTGGAGTTCGGGAATCTCCCCGATCACGCCCGCCGCGTGCTCCCCGGAATCAATTCCGGTCGCGTCCTCCGCTTCGCGTCCGGGCGCGACCGGGTCTGTGGCGGGCCTTTCGCTCATCGGTCCACACCCCCCAGGATCGGGTCGAGCATCGCCACGTTCTGGACCAGGTCGGCGACGTACTCGTCGATCGACATGTCGCGGAGCGACTGCAGGTTCACGAACGAGGGATCGCGGAAGTGCACCCGGGCGGGCTTCGAGGAGCCGTCGGCGAGCACGAAGCAGCCAAGCTCGCCGCGCGGCGATTCGCACACGCTGTACACCTCGCCCGGCGGCACCCTGAACCCCTCGGTGACGAGCTTGAAGTGGTGGATCAGCGCCTCCATCGAGGTGGCGAGCTCGTCCCGCGGCGGCAGCCGCACCTTGCGGTCATCTGTGATGAACGGGCCCTCTGGGAGCCCGTCGAGCGCCTGCTCGATGATGTTCAGCGACTCGGTGATCTCCTGCATCCGGACGCGGTAGCGGTCGTACCCGTCGCCGACCGTGCCGACCGGGATCTGGAAGTCGAACTCGCCGTAGCACAGGTACGGCGCGACCTTGCGGAGGTCCCACGGCTCGCCCGTCGCCCTCAGCAGCGGCCCGGTCACCCCGAGCTCCAGCATCCGCTCCCGCGGGACGACCCCGACGCCGCGGGTCCGGCGCAGGAAGATCTCGTTGCGGTCGAGGATCGACTGGTACTGCTCGAGCCGGGTGCGCATGTCGCCGATGAAGCCGCGCAGCTTCGCCTCGAACCCGCGCGGGATGTCCTCCATCACCCCGCCGACCTGGAAGTAGCGCGTGTGCATGCGCTGGCCGGACGACATCTCGAACAGGTCGAGGACGCTGTCGCGCTCCCGGAAGCCGTACCAGAACATCGAGATCGCGCCGAGGTCGACGCAGGTGGTCGCCACCCAGACCAGGTGCGAGTGGATCCGGTTCAGCTCCATGTGGATCACCCGCAGGTACTGGGCGCGGCGCGGGATCTCCAGGTCGAGCAGGCGCTCCACCGCCCCGCAGTAGGACTGCATGTTGAAGAAGTACGCGAGGTAGTCCATCCGCTCCACGAACGGGATCACCTTCCAGTACGACTTGTCCTCGCAGCTCTTCTCGATCCCGGTGTGGAGGTAGCCGATCACCGGCTCCAGCTCCTTCACCACCTCACCCTGCAGGGCGACGATCAGCCGCAGGACGCCGTGCGTCGCCGGGTGATGCGGCCCCATGTTGACCGTGAACAGCTCGTCCTCGATCGGGGCCGAGTCAATTCCGGTCGCGTCCTCCGCTTCGCGTCCGGGCGCGACCGGGTCTGTGGCGGGACGCGCGCTCATTCGTACCACCGGGGCATCTCGACCTCGTTATGCGTGAACAGCACCGGCTCGCCGCCGATCGGGAAGTCGCGGCGCTGCGGCCACCCGACGTAGTCGTCGGGCATCAGGATCCGGCGCAGGTTGGGGTGGCCGCGGAACTCGATCCCGAAGAAGTCGTAGGCCTCGCGCTCCTGGAAGTTCGCCGACGGGAACAGCTCCACGCACGAGTCGAGCGCGGGCAGCTGGCCGTCTTCCGGGTCCTCCAGCACCGCCTTCACGCGGACCCGCTCCACCCGGGGCATGCACAGCAGCTCGTAGTGCACCCCGAACCGCGGCTCGGCCGGGAGGTAGTCGGCGGCGTGGACGCTCGCCAGGAACCGGTACTCCTGGCCCGGCGTGTCGCGCAGCCACTGGAGCACGTCGAGCACCTGCTCGGGATCGATCACGAGCGCGCCCTGCTCGTGCTCGAAGTAGGTGCTCAGCACGGCGCCGTCGTGGCGCTCGTTCAGCTCCCGCGCAATCAGCTCCAGGCCCGGTGCGTCAGGCATCCGCCGGACCCTCGGGCGGAGCGCCGTTGGCGCCGTTCGTCCCCGGCGGTCCCACAGACGGGGCGTCCCCCGTGTGCGGGGTGAGCGCGCCCGCCGGCGGCTGGCGCGCCCACTCCTCGGTGCCGATCGCTTCGTAGCGCTTCCGCCATCCCAGGTCCGGCCGGCCCTGGATCATCCGCTGCAGCTTCAGGATCCCGTGCATGAGCGCCTCGGGCCGCGGCGGGCAGCCCGGGATGTGGATGTCGACGGGCAGGAACTTGTCGGCTCCCTGCACCACCGCGTAGTTCGCGAACATCCCGCCCGAGGACGAGCAGGCGCCCATCGCGAGCACCCACTTCGGCTCCAGCATCTGGTCGTAGATCCGGCGGATCACGGGCGCCATCTTCACCGACACTCGCCCGGACAGGATCAGCATGTCGGCCTGGCGGGGCGAGGCGCGGAAGACCTCGGCGCCGTACCGTGCCGTGTCGTAGCGGGCGCCGACCATCGACATCATCTCGATCGCGCAGCACGCCAGCCCGAAGGTCGCCGGCCACATCGCGTTCGACCGGGCCCAGTCGATCGCCTTGTTCATCGTCGTGGTCAGCATCCGCTCCTCGACGTGCGCCTCGAGGTCCTTGCCCTCGAGCTCGCCGGCGAGCAGCTCCCGGGCGCGGTGCTGCCGCACTCGCAGCTGATCGAGGCCGGCCCCGTCCTCCGCTTCGCGTCCGGGCGCGGCCGGGTCCGCGACGGGATCGTCGAGTGGCGCGACCTTCCGCAGCTTCTGCCGCTCTATTTCCAATCGAGCGCACCCCGGCGCCACGCGTACACGAACGCAACGATCAGCAGCGCGACGAACACGAGCACCTCGACCAGGACGAAGACGCTGTCTGCCCCCTTGAAGATCGCCCCGACCGGATACAGGAACACGACCTCGATGTCGAACAGGATGAACAGCATCGCGATCATGTAGAAGCTGATCCCGAACCGGAAGGTCCGCGACACCTCGCTGGGAAGCCCGCACTCGTACGGGTCCTCCTTGGCAGGGTTGGGCCGCCGCTTCCCGAGGAACTGGTTCAGCGCCGCGAACGTAGCCCCCACCACCACCCCGAGCCCGACGAAGACGATCACTGGAAGGTAGGCCTCGAGCAAAGCGGTGCTGTTATACACCAACTTTGTGGCAGAGTGTTACATAGTGATCTTCGGCTCAAGCAGGCTGGATTCCATCCCTCCGCGAGCCCGCTGAGCCGGGCGGTTGACCACTCTCCACCTCGTCGTCGGAATCGCCGTGATCTCGCTCAACCTCGTCGCGGGGGTGTGGGGCGGGATCGCGTGGCTGCGGCAGCGGCCGTCGGTGAGCTTCTGGTACGTGCTGCGTGCGGCGCAGATCGCGGTCGTTGCGCAGGCGGCGATCGGGGGGATCCTCGTCCTGATCGGTCGCGAGGCGAGCGACGCGCTGCACTACGTGTACGGGATCGCTCCGCTCGCGGTCACCCTGCTCGCCGAGGCGGCGCGCGCCGGGGCCGCGGAGCGCGAGCTCGGCCAGCTCGACTTCCAGACGCTGCCGCGGGAGCGGCAGCGTCTCGTCGCGCTCGCGATCGTCCGCCGCGAGATGGGGATCATGGCCCTGTCGGCGTGGGTGATCTTCTTCCTCGCGCTGCGCGCCGCCGCGACCAGCCCGGCGTTCTGAGCAGATGAGCGGGGTGGCCGGCCGAGCCGACCGGGAGGACGCCAGCTTCGGCTCCGGGGACGGGTCGTGCGCGGCGTGGCTCTACCGGCCGCGGACCGCGGACGGGTCCTCGCCGTGCATCGTGATGGCGAACGGGTTCAGCCTCACCCGCCACGACGGGCTGCCGGCGTACGCGGAGCGCTTCGCCGCAGCGGGGTTCGCGGTGCTCGTGTTCGACTACCGCGGGTTCGGCGACTCGCCCGGGTCGCCCCGGCAGCGCTTCCGGATCCGCGCCCAGGTCGCCGACTGGCGCGCCGCGGTCGCGTTCGCCCGTGGCGATCCCGGGATCGACCCTCGCCGGATGGTGCTATGGGGCTTCTCCTTCTCCGGCGGCCACGCGGTGACGGTCGCGGCGCGCGATCACGGGGTCGCAGCGGCGCTCGTCCTGTGTCCGTTCGTGGACGGGGTCCGGCGCGTGCTGGCGACCCCGCCGGCCGTCTCGGCGCGCGTGATGCCGGGGGCGATCGCGGACTGGCTCGGCCGCGACGTGACGATCCCCGTCACTGGACCCGAAGGCAGCGTCGCCGCGATGTCCTTCGCCGGCGAGCAGGAGGGCTTCGCGGAGGCGGTCGCCGACGACTCTCCGTGGGAGGACCGGATCTCCCCAGGGATCTACGCGACCGTCGCCGTGCACCGGCCGGTGCGACGCGCGGGCTCGATCCGGTGCCCGCTGTGGGTGGGGATCGGGGATCGCGACATCACCGTTGACCGGGCAGCTGCGATCCGGCTGGCTGAGCGCGCCCCGCGCGGCGAGGCCCACCACTACCCGATGGAGCACTTCGAACCGCTCACGCCCGAGGGGCTCGAGGCGATCCTCCCGGACCAGCTCGCGTTCCTGGAGCGGCTCGGCTAGCGCGAGCCGATCGGCGGAAACCTTATGATCCCGCCGCGTGCGACCCGCGTTTCTCCTGATCCCGATCGCGGCGGCGATCGCCATGGGGCTCGGTGCATGTGGCAGCGAGGGAGTCTCGGTGCCCGATGACGACCCCACCCATGCCGGCGCCGTCCTGTTCTCGGAGCGCTGCGCCGGCTGTCACACGATCACGGCCGCCGGCACCCAGGGCTCCCAGGAGCGCCAGTACAGGAACCAGGGGCCCAACTTCGACCAGCGCGCCGTCCCGTACGCGGACGCGCTGTTCGCGATCCGAAACGGCGGATTCTCGGGCGCGATCATGCCGCAGAACATCGTCGTCGGGGAGGACGCGAAGGCGGTGGCGGCGTTCCTCGACGAGTGGTCGGGCAGCGACGTATCCGAGCCGCCGCAGCCCTAGTGCCGTGTCCGCCGGTGGTCGCCCGGGAGGCCGGGCTTGCTTGACCTGAGGCGGATCCGCGACGATCCCGAAGCGGTCCGCTCGGCGCTGGCGCGGCGCGGCGCCGCCGGCGGGATCGACCGGCTGCTGGAGCTCGACGAGCGCCGCCGCGAGCTGCTCCCGGAGGTCGAGGGCGGCAGGGCGCGCCAGAACAAGGCGTCCGAGGCGATCGCCGAGGCGAAGCGCGAGGGCCGCGAAGCGGACTCCGAGATCGCGGAGATGCGCGAGCTTGCCGCGGAGATCAAGCGGCTGGAGGGCGAGCTCGACGAGGTGGAGCGGGAGCGGAACGAGCTCGCGATGACGCTTCCCAACATCCCGGAGCCGGACGTGCCGGAGGGGGAGACGGAGGAGGACGCCGCCGTCGTTCGCGAGGTCGGCGAGCGGCCGTCGTTCGGGTTCGAGGTCCGCGACCACCTCGAGCTCGGAGAGCGGTGGGGGGTGATCGACATGGAGCGCGCCGCGCGGGTCTCGGGCGCCCGGTTCGCCTACCTGCTCGGCGGGCTCGTCGCGGTGGAGCTGGCGCTCGTCCAGTACGTGATCGGGCTGCTCGCCGACGAGGGGTTCGTGCCGGTGTCGCCGCCGGTGCTCGTTCGCGAGCGGGCGCTCGAGGGGACGGGGTTCTTCCCCGCAGAGCGGGAGATGATCTACGAGGTGCCGCGCGACGAGCTCTTCCTGGTAGGCACCTCGGAGGTGTCGCTGGCAGCGCTGCACATGGATGAGATCCTCGCCGCCGACCAGGTCCCGCGCCGCTACGCGGGCCTGTCGACCTGCTTCCGGCGCGAGGCGGGGGCCGCGGGCCGGGACACCCGCGGGATCTTCCGCGTCCACCAGTTCGACAAGGTTGAGATGTTCTCGTTCGTCGAGCCCGCCGACTCACCGGCTGAGCACGGGCGCCTGCTCGAGATCCAGGAGCGGATCCTGCAGGCGCTCGAGATCCCCTACCGGGTCGTCGACGTCGCCGTCGGCGATCTCGGCGCGCCGGCCGCGCGCAAGTTCGACTGCGAGGGGTGGATCCCGAGCCAGGAGCGCTACCGGGAGCTCACCTCGTGCTCCAACACGACCGACTACCAAGCGCGCCGGCTGGGCGCCCGCTACCGGCCCGCGGACGGCGACGGGCCGATCCACCTGCACACGCTGAACGGCACCGCCGCCGCGGTGGGGCGGACCCTGATCGCGATCATCGAGAACCGCCAGGACGCCGAGGGGCGGATCTCGATCCCGGACGTGCTCCGCCGGCACGGAGCGCCGGCGTGGATCCCCGCGTAGCCCGCGCGACCAGACGGCCGCGGGCGGGCGAGGTTAGAACGCCGCGAACCGGACCAGGCTGACGCTGCCGACGACCAGGCAGTAGACGGCGAACGGCGTCAGGGTGTGGGTCTCGAAGTAACGGACGAGGAAGCGAACCGAGACGTACGCCGACAACCCGGTCACAACGAACCCGACGGCGACCTGGCCGTGGATGTGCGCCCCGGCGTCTCCGAACAGGGTCGGGATCTTCAGGACTCCGGCAGCCAGGATCACCGGCGTCGCCAGCAGGAACGCGAACCGAGCCGCGTCCTCGTGCGAGAGGCCTCGCCACAGGCCGCCGACCATCGTCACCCCGGAGCGGCTGATGCCCGCGAACAGGGCGAGGATCTGAAGCAGGCCGATGCGGAGGGAGTCCAGGAACGAGATTCCGGAGATGCGGACGTCGGACTCATACGCCTGCGCGACGTCGGCGGCCGTGCGCCCGCCGGTGGTCCGCGTCCCGGGCTGAGGCTCGATTGGCTCGGCCGCGGCGGGCTCCCCCGACGCCGTTGTGGCCTCCGCTTGCTCGTATCGCCGCCGGGCGCGCTCCCCGGCCAGAAGGATGAAGCCGTTCGCCACCAGAAAAGCGCTCGCCGCGACCGGCTTTGCGAACGTCGTGCGAAACAGGTGCTCGAGCGCGAGGCCGGTGATCCCGACGGGGATCGTCGCGAGCACGATCAACCACGCGAGACGCTCATCCGGGTCGCCGATCTCGAACCGCCGCTCCCGCACGCTCCGGGCCGAGCTGCGCAGGAACCCCCTGATGATGCGGATCCAATCGGTGCGAAAGAACCACAGCAGCGCCAGCGCCGTGGCGACGTGAAGCGCGACGATGAACGCAAGGTAGAAGGAGGACTCGCTGTTCGGCCGGGACGACTGGGTGACGAGCGTCTCCCAGCTGCCGCCGATCCAGGCGGGGACGAGCACCGAGTGCCCCAGGCTCGAGACCGGGAACAGCTCGGTGACCCCCTGCACCAGGGCGATCACGATCGCCTGAAGGTATGTAAGCGTCGTCTACCCCTCGTCGAGATCGAGCGCGGCGGAGTTTATGCAGTACCGCTGGCCGGTCGGGTTCGGTCCGTCGTCGAACACGTGGCCGAGATGGCCGCCGCATCGCGCGCACAGCACCTCGGTGCGGCGCATGAACAGGCCGTTGTCCGGCCGCAGGACGACGTTCTCGTCCTCGACCGGGTCCCAGAAGCTCGGCCACCCGGTCCCCGAGTCGAACTTGGTGTCGGAGCCGAACAGCTCCAGCCCGCACGCGGCGCACCGGTAGGTCCCGCTCGCCTTCGAGTCGTTGTAGATCCCGGTGAAGGGGCGCTCGGTCCCGTGCTCGCGGAGGACCTTGTACTGCTCCGGCGTCAGCTCCTCGCGCCACTGCTCCTCGGTCTTCTCGACCTTCTCCATCGCAACCTCACTTTCCGCCCGCGTGCTCCGCTTCGCGTCCGCGCGCGGTCGAGTGGTCTGGGGTCCACCTAGTATGCCCGCCCGGTGCCCGACGCCTTCTTCGAGATCGACGGTGACGCGCTCGTCCCGACGGAGCTGACGCGGGGCCCGTGGGATCCGGAGGCGCAGCACGCCGGGCCGCCGGCGGCGATCCTGGGCCGGGCGATAGAGCTGATCGAGGGCGGCGGGCAGGTCGGCAGGGTCACCAACGAGATCCTCCGCGCGGTCCCGATCGCCCCGCTCACCGTCGCCGCCCGGGTGCTGCGCCCGGGCCGGCGCGTCGAGCTCGTCGAGGCCACGCTCTCGGACGGAGACGGCGAGGTGATGCGGGCGACCGGGTGGCGGCTGAGGCCCGGCCCGGTGCAGGTGCCGGACGATCTGATCCCGGATGACCGGCCCGCCGGGCCCGAAACCACCGGCTCGGACACGAAGTTCTTCGACACCGGGTACGACGTCGGCTACCACACCGCGATGGAGTACCGGTTCGTGACGGGCAGCTTCGTCGACCCGGGGCCGGCCACCGTGTGGATGCGGATGCGCCACCCGCTGGTCGCAGGGGAGGAGCCGACCCCGCTGCAGCGCGTCCTGGTCGCCGCCGACTCCGGGAACGGCGTAAGCGCCACGCTCGACTGGCGCCGCTTCCTGTTCATCAACGTCGACCTGAGCGTGCACCTGCACCGGATGCCCGCGGGCGAGTGGGTTTGCCTCGACGCGGTCACGATCCCGGAGCCGACCGGGATCGGGATCTCGGACACGACGCTGTACGACGAGCGCGGCCCGATCGGCCGGGGCGTGCAGACGCTGCTGGTCGCGGAGCGCTCAGACTGAGCCCGCGCGGTGTGGCGCGGCCGGCTCCGCGACGGCCCGATCGCGGCCGGAGCGCTTCGCCTCGTACAGGGCACGGTCGGCGCGCGCGACCAGCTCGGATCCGGTCTCCCGACCGTCCCACTCGGCGATCCCGCTCGACACGGTCTCCTCGCGCGGCACCGACGCGCGCAGCCGCTCGGCGGTCTTGTTCGCTGCCGCGAGCGGGGTGTCGACGAGGACGACGGCGAACTCCTCGCCGCCGTACCGGGCGATCACATCGGCGCGACGAAGCGCGGATCGCCACCGCACCGCGACCGCCCGGAGCAGGTCGTCACCGGCCTGGTGGCCGTTGCGGTCGTTGAACGCCTTGAACCGGTCGAGGTCGAGCAGAACCGCGCACAGCGGCCGGCCCGAGGTGGCCGCCCGGCCGAGCTCGCGCCCCAGCTCCTCGTTCCAGGCTCGCCGGTTGAGCAGGCCCGTGAGCGCGTCGGTGCGGGCGATCCGCGCCAGCTGCTCGGCGAGCTGCTGGCGCTGACGATCCAGCTCGCTGATCGTGAACCCGACCACCCCGGCGATCGCCGTCCACAGCAGCGCGGCCAATCCCTCGGTGACCGTGTAGCCGCCTCCGCTGACGGCCGTGGTGGGGATCGCGAACGTGACGCCCACCGCCACAACCGCGATCACGAGCTGAGTGCGGGTGCCGTACAGCGCGAACCAGAACACCGGCAGCAGCACCACCGGGGTGTACGTGTACAGCGGCGAGGCGGCGCCCTCGGCGTCCCGGACCAGCGCCACCATCACGAACACAGCGAGCGGCGGGAGCGCCTGCGGCCACGCTGGCAGCCGTTCCCAGGGCGTCGCCAGCACGACGGCGATCAGGACGGGGACCATCGCGAACGCGATCACGTCGCCCGGTCCCCGGGTGCCGGGCAGCAGCGGGACGAGCACGTACGCGAGCGCGCCGGCGAGCAGGAACGGAATGATCCGCAGCATCACGCCGCCGCTCTCCAGCGGACGTCCGCGGGTGGCGGACAGGCCGGCATCGACGAGAGCACCCAGCCAGCCGGGTGACCTCGCGGCGGTTCGGTCGGTGTCGATCCCCAGTCGTCGCATGACTCCGCACTTCGCCGGCCGACGACGCGTCCTCCGCCGCTATCGGCGTGTGCGGCGCAGACCTGTAGCGGCGTCTAGGCGGCGGGAGGGCGAAACCGGTCAGGCGTCCAGGCCGGCGAGCCTGCGAAGCAGCCGCTTCAGGCTGGCGCGGTCGTCGGCGCTCAGCGGAGCGACCAGCTCGTCGCTGTAGCGGCGCGCGACCTCGCGCGCCTGCGTCAGCGTCCGTCCCCCGTTCTCGGTCAGGTGCACGGCGTGCTTGCGCCGGTCCGAGGGATGGCTGCGGCGCTCGGCGAGCCCGCGCTGCTCGAGCTCGTCGATCACGGCGACCATCGAGCTGGCGTCGATCAGCGAGCCGGTGACGAGCGCCTGCTGGGTCGCCCCTGGGTGGGCGTCGATCAGGGTCATCACGCCGAAGTGGGGAGGGCGGAGGTCGAGCGGCTCGAGCGCGGCGGCGAACTCGTGCGCGGTCCGCTGTCCGTTCCACGACAGCAGGAACCCGATCTCGCTCGCCAGCGGCTCCGGCGGGGGGGCGTCCAAGCGCATCCCGGCATCATAAGAGCTTCCAACTGTTGTCTCGCGAACTGTTCGGCTGACTGCGAGCGCGAACAACGAGCGTATAGGCTCGCGCGCCGATGCCCGAGTCGTTCCGCACTCCCGACGAGAGCTTCGCCGACCTACCGGGGTTCCCGTTCGAGCCGCGCTACGCCGACGTCGACGGGCTCCGGATCGCCCGGGTCGACGAGGGCGAGGGGCCGCCGGTCCTGTTCATGCACGGCGAGCCGACCTGGTCGTACCTGTGGCGGAAGGTGATCCCGCCGGTCCGGGACGCCGGCTTCAGGTGCATCGCGCCCGACCTGGCCGGGTTCGGGCGCTCCGACAAGCCGCTCGACTTCGAGTGGTACTCGTACGACAACCACACCGCGGTGATCGCCGCGCTGGTCGAGCAGCTCGACTTGAGAGATGCGACCGTCGTCGTCCACGACTGGGGCGGGCCGATCGGGCTGCGGATCGCGGTCGAGGCGCCGCAGCGGTTCGATCGGTTCGTGATCACCGACACCGGGTTGTTCACCGGCCACCAGAAGATGACCGACGCGTGGAAGGCGTTCCGGGACTTCGTGGAGCGGACCGAGGACCTCCCGGTCGGGTTCCTGGTCCGCGGCGCCTGCAAGAACGATCCCGGCGACGAGGTGATCGCCGCCTACGAGGCGCCCTTCCCGACCCCAGAGTCGAAGCCCGGCACCCGCGCGTTCCCGCTGATGCTCCCAACATCGCCCGACGCCCCTGGCGCCGCCGCGGGCCAGCTGGTGCTCGAGGCGCTGAAGGCCGACGACCGGCCCGCGCTCGTCCTGTGGGCCGACTCCGACCCGATCATCCCGCTGAAGACGGGCGTCCGGTTCGCCGAGGCCATCGGCGCCCCGGAGCCGGGCGTGATCCCGGACGCCGCCCACTTCCTGCAGGAGGACCAGGGCGAGGAGATCGGGCGCCGAATCGCCGCCTGGCTGACGAGCTGAGCGCCCCCAGAATCGCACCGACCCCGGGCGCCATCGCCAGCATCTCCTCGACCGGCACGCCCGCGATGTGGGCGACCGGGATCACGCCGTCGCCGGCTCGTACTGGTCGCGCCGGCGAAGCCAGGCCTGGCCGTCCGGCTCGTTTCGGCCCTTCGGCGTCCGGTCGAGCCACTGGTACGTGCCCCACAGCCCGTCGATCCCCCTGGCGTACGCCGAGTAGGTGCGGAAGACGTCGTCGCCCTCGCGCGCGAACGCGCTCATCCCGGGCAGCTCGTCGGTTCCCGGGTCTGCGGGCAGCGATCGGAAGTTGTACGTGACCCCGTTCGCGCGCTGCTCGTCGGTGAACGAGACCCCGAAGTCGAGGTTGAACTCGCTCCCGAGCGAGGACGCCCACGGGAAGCTCCATCCCATCCGCTCCTTGTAGGCGAGCAGCTTGTCGAGCGGCGCCCGCGACACGCAGGTGAATCCGACATCGTGGTTGAGGAGGTGGACGACGAAGCCGTCGAACCCGTCGGCGACGTTGGAGCAGCTCGGGCAGCCCTCGTCCCAGTCCGGGCCGAACATGAAGTGGTAGACGATCAGCTGCGAGCGCCCGCCGAAGAGCTCGACCAGGGTCCTGGTCCCGTCCTCTGTCTCGAATGCGTACTCCTTCTCCACCCGTGTCCACGGTAGCGCTCGCCTCTGTCCGGCAAGCGCGTCCATCCGCCTGGTCAGCTCCTTCTCCTCGTGGAGCAGCTCCCGCCGGGCGGACAGCCACTCGTCTCGGCTCACTACGCGATGGTCGGTCATCGTCGCTCCTTTCGTGTCGGTCTGCCCGCCCGGGGTGCGAACACCCTGGCGTCCAGGTTCGCAAGGCACTTCGTCCACCCGTCCTCGTGTCCGTCGCGGGATGCGACGGTCAGGAGGCCGGTCTGGGTCAGCACGACGGCAGTCTCGGCGCCGCGCTGGTGAAACTCGACCGTCACCGTGCTGATCACGCCGTCGGCGTCCTCCCCCTGCCATTCGACCGTGAACACGAGCAGCTCCGGCCGGCTCACCTCGAGGTAGGTGCCCTCGCGACGGTGTCGAACTTGCGCTCCCAAAGCTCGCGCTGGCGGTCGATCCAGCCCGACGCGTCGCCCAGCGCGACCGCGTTCAGGCTGAGCCGGTGGGTGCGGCCCTCGACCGCGCGCACGATCACGTCGGCCTCCTCCAGCACGCGTAGGTGCTTCGTGATCGCCGGCTTCGAGACCCCCGTCCCCGCGGCCGCCTCGCCGACTGTCGCCGGCCCGCGCGCGAGCCGCTCGACGATCCGGCGCCGCACCGGGTGCGAGAGCGCCGAGAAGGCCTGATCGAGCTCCGCAACATCGTTAACCATAAGGTGAACAATAGCACCGCGCGGACGCGGCCGGCGCGGGCCGGCCGTCAACCGCTCCGCTCAGCCGAACGGGACGCGCTCGGCTGGCGCCGAGTACAGATCCGGGCGGCTCTCGAAGCCGTGGTTCACCCCGGGGGCCTCGGACGCGGCGACGGACGCCGCAGCGACCAGCCTCGCGGCCACCTCCCCGAACAGCCCGGCGCTGGTCCCGATCCCGTCCATCAGCTCCTCCATCCCGGACGGCTCGGGGGCGGTGCCGTTCGCCGGGCCGGTGACGCACCCGACCAGCGCGTAGGCGATTCCCGCCTCGCCGCACAGGACGGTCTCCGGGCCGGCGGTCTGGCCGATCGCGGTGACGCCGAGCGCGGCCAGCGCCCGCACCTCCATGCGGGTGTTGAAGCGAGGGCCGTCGACGTGGCCGTAGCACCCTCCGAGCCGGGGTCTCAGCCCAGCGCTCCCCAGCGCCTCGCCGATCGCGCCCCGCAGCCCGTCCGAGAACGGTCGCTCGAACATCCAGTGGGCGCGGGCCGGATCGCCGGGCTCGGCGTGCAGGGTGCACACCGTCCCGTCCGGAAGTCGGTTCGACGGGTAGTACAGGTCGTCGAACACGACCAGCTCCCCGCATGCCACCGCCGCGTCGAGCGCCCCGCACGTCGCCATCCCGATCGCCCTGGTGACGCCGAGCTCCCGCAGCGCCGCGATGTTGCCGCGGTGGTTGACCTGGTGGGAGAGTCGCTGGTGCCCGTCGCCGTGGCGGGAGACGTGTGCGACCGGCACTCCGGCGAGCGCTCCCGTGGTCAGCTCGACCGTCCCGAACTCGGTCGGGACCAGCTGCGCGGCCGGCCTCGAGATTCCGTTCAACGCGTAGGTGCCCGAGCCGGTGATCACCCCGATCGGCGGCATCGCTCCACCCGATCACGCCCGGCTTACGACGATGTGAACCTGCGGTTCGGAAATCCGTAACCAGGGCGACATACGGTCGGCCGATGCCCGACGTCGTCCTGCCGGTGCTGGACGAGATCGACGCGATCCCGTGGGTTCTCAACCGGATCCCGGCCGGGTATCGCCCGATCATCGTCGACAACGGATCCACCGACGGCTCCGGCCGACTCGCCCGGGACCTCGGCGCGACGGTGGTGGCCGAGCCGCGGCGCGGCTTCGGCGCCGCCTGCTACGCGGGTCTGCAGGCGGCCGGCGACGAGGTGGTCTGCTTCATGGACTGCGACGCCTCGCTCGACCCCGCCGAGCTGCCGGCGGTCGCCGGCCTGGTTGGTGCCGGGGAGGCCGACCTGGTCCTGGGAGAGCGCCGCCCGCTCGAGGGCGCCTGGCCGACGCACGCCCGGATCGCCAACAGGGTGCTCGCCGTCGAGCTGTCGCGCCGCTCCGGCGTCGCGCTGCGGGACCTGGGTCCGATGCGCGCCGCCCGCACGAAAGCGCTGGTCGAGCTGGGGATCGCCGACCGCCGTTTCGGGTGGCCGCTGGAGATGGTGCTTCGTGCAGCCCAGGCCGGGTGGCGAGTGCGCGAGGTCGAGGTGGCCTACCGGCCGCGGGTGGGGCGCTCCAAGGTGACGGGCACGGTCCGGGGCACCGCCCGCGCGGTCGGGGACATGGCCCGCGCCCTGCTGTAGGGGACGCTCACCACGGGGTGGCGACGGCCGCCTCGATCGCGATCGCGATCACCGCCTGGGCGGCCAGCAGCGCCATGATCACCGCCCGTGGGGCGCGCAGCGAGGAGGTCGCAAGCGCGACCCACGGCACGAACGGGAGCCAGATCCGCTCAACCTCGGCCTTCGACATCCCGCTCAGATCGGCGAGCGCGACCGCGGCGAGCGCGCCGCCGACGAGCAGCCACGCGCCGCGGTCGCGGAGCCGCCCCAGCCCGACCGCCACCGCCGGCCCCAGCACGAGCGCGAACGCGGCGAGGTCGTTGAACAGGAAGAACTCGTAGGAGCGGTTGCGGGCGACGCTGGCGATGTACTGCTCCCGCACCTCGGCGAGTCCGTCCACCCACCAGAACCCCGCGACCAGGAAGGCGGCGACGACCGCTGCCCCGCCGGCGGCGGCGAGCAGGATCGGCCGGAGCCGGCGGGCCGCGATCGCGACCGCGAGCGGGATCGACGCGAGCAGCACGAGCCCGTAGGAGAGGAAGATCAGCACGCCGAACAGGACCCCGCCGAGCACGGCGACCGCGTCCGCCGCGTGACCGCGGCGTCCGGTGGCGACCACGACCGAGGCGACCGCCCACGCCCCGACGCCCATGTACAGGGCGTCGGCGGTGGTGGCGAGGTAGACGGCCGCCGGCAGCAGCACCATGAACGGGGCCGCGCGCCGGGCGGCGTCCTCCCCCGCGGTGGTGCGCAGCGCGATCAGCGCGGCCGCCGGCGCGGTGGAGCCGACCGCGATGATCAGCGCCGCCGCCGGCCCGGCGCCCCCGAGCCCGGCCCGGTCCAGCCCGAGCAGGATCAGCACCATCCCGGGCGGGTGTCCGCGAACATGGACCGGGTAGGAGTCGACCCGGTCGCGGAAGGTGGAGAGGAACTCGCCGGGGGAGTCGATCCGGGGGAGCACGTGCAGGTACTCGGGGCGGGTGTCGAGCGCGCCGACCAGGCCGTGCCACCCGTTGGTGACGGCCAGCGCGACCGCCCACACGGCGAGGGCCACGGTGGTGGCGGCGAGCAACCCGGGCCACGGGAGCCGGCGGGCGAGCCGCGGCCCCGCGATCGCCACCGCAGCCGCGACGGCGCCCGGCACGATCAGGTCCAGCCCCAGCTGCAGGTCCCACTCCCCGAACAGCGGAGGGGCGCCGAGCAGCATCGGCGAGCCCGCGGCGTTCAGCGCCGTGCCGACTCCCCAGCACGCTGTGACCAGGCCCACCCACGCGGCGCCCGCGATCGCGCCGGCGGTGGAGGGGCGGCCGGCGCGCCGCCCCGGCTCGGTCAGGGTCGCGGACTCCACGGCTTCACGCCGCTGCCTCCCGCGCCGGTACCCGGGCCAGCTCCGCGACCCCGTCCCCGAACGAGACCGCGGCGTCGAAGCCGAGCCGCTCCCGCGACAGGTTCGGCGAAGCGAACACGTGGCGGACGTCGCCGAGCCGGAACTCGCCGGTCGTCACCGGCCCCGGGCCGCCGACGGCGGCGGCGAGGCCCGCGGCGAGCTCGCCGACCGAGCGGGGAGTGCCGGAGCACACGTTGTACGCGCCGGCGGCGCCGGACGGGGCGGCGAGCGCGAGCGCGTTGGCGCGGGCCACGTCGCGGACGTGGACGAAGTCGCGGAGCTGGCGGCCGTCCTCGAACACCCGCGGCGCCCGCCCCGCCTCGAGCTGGGAGCGGAAGATGCTGGCGACTCCCGCGTACGGCGTGTCGCGGGGCATCCGGGGGCCGTACACGTTGTGGTAGCGCAGCGCGATCACGGTGGCGCCCGCCTCGCGCGCGTAGCTCCGGCACAGGTGCTCCTGGTTCAGCTTCGTGGTCGCGTACACGTTCCGGGGGTCGAGCGGCGCCGACTCCGGGACCGCCTCCGGCGCCACCTCCGCGTCGCACCGGGGGCAGCGCGGCTCGAACGCTCCGGCCGCGAGCCGTTCCCGGGGGCGCGGCCCCGGCGAGACGCGACCGTGCGAGGCGCACCGGTACCGGCCCTCCCCGTACACCACCATGCTCGACGCGAGCACGATCCGACCGTCGAAGCAGGCGTCGTGCATGGCGCGGAGCAGCGTCGCTGTCCCGAGCGAGTTGTGGGAGACGTAATCGCCGACGTCGGCGAAGTCGGTCCCCATCCCCACCATGGAGGCCTGATGGGAGACCGCGTCGACGCCGCCGAGCGCGGCGCCCGCCACGCCGGCGTCGCGGAGGTCGCCCCACACGTACTCCGCGTCCGGGTTCAGGTACGGCGGCTTCCCGGCGTGGGCGAGCTCGTGGAGGAGGTCGACGCTTCGGACGCTGTGGCCCGCGGCGACCAGCTCGTCGACCACGTGCGAGCCGACGAAGCCCGCTCCACCGGTGACGAGGATCCGTTCCGCGCTCATCCCGCGAAGCGTGCAGGCGGCGCATTACGAAGATCGAAACTGCGTGCCGTGGCGCGTAACCACGCCGTAAGCGCGCCGTGGGAGCCTCGCGCCGATGCTCGACGCCACTGCGATCGTGATCGCGAAGGAACCGCGCGCCGGGCGCGTCAAGACCCGGCTGTGCCCGCCGTGCACCCCGTCACAGGCCGCGGCGCTCGCCCGGGCGGCCCTCGCCGACACGCTGCACGCGGTCGCTCGGGTCGAGGTGGCGCGCCGGGTGCTGGCCCTGGACGGCGAGCCGGGATCGTGGCTGCCCCAGGGGTTCGAGGTCCATCCCCAGCGGGGGAACGGGCTCGGCGAGCGCCTCGACCACGCGTTCGCGCTCGCCGACGGCCCGGCGGTGCTGGTCGGGATGGACACCCCCAGCTCGGCGCCACCCGGATCCGGCTCGCGCTCGCGGCGCTCGACGCCGACGACGTCGATGCGGTGCTCGGGCCCGCGGCGGACGGCGGCTACTGGGCGATCGGGTTCGCAGCCGCGGCGGCCGGCGCCTTCGACGGCGTCCCGATGTCGACCGACTTCACCTTCGACGCGCAGCTCGCCCGGCTCGCCCGGCTCGGTCTCCGCACCCGGCTGCTCCCCCCGCTTCGCGACGTCGACACGATCGAGGACGCGGAGCAGGTCGCCGCCGCGGCGCCGGCCACCCGGTTCGCCGCGGCGATCGGATCGCTGCAGGGCGAGTGGAGCCGCGCCGCCGCGTGAGCGATGGCGAGCCGGACGATCCGGATCCTCGGCGCGGTGTCCGCGCTCGCGGCGGCGGCGGCCGTGACGGGATGCGGCTCCTCGGAGGAGCTCGCGCCGGCCGCGGAGCCGCCGGACGCTCCACCGGCGCGGGCGAGCCTGCCCGGGAGGGTGGTGCGGGTCGGCGACGAGCCCGAGGGGCTGGTCGCCGACCCGCGCACCGGGATCCTCGCCGTCGGCCAGCGCCGGCCCGACCGGCTGCTTCTGCTCGACGGAGCCACCGGCCGGAAGCTGCGCCGGCTGCGGCTGCCGGAGTCGCCGCGGCACCTCGCGCTCGCGCCGGGAAGCCGGGTGCTGGTCCCGGCGGAGCGCTCCGACGAGCTCGCCGAGGTACGGCTCCCGGGCGGATCTTCACGATCGATCGAGGTGGGGACGTTCCCGCACGACGCGGCGGCCGCGGGGGGCCGTGTGTTCGTCGCCGACGAGTTCGGGAACGCGGTCTCGGTCGTGCAGGGAGACCGGGTGGTGAGGACGCTCGGCGCACCGACGCAGCCGGGCGGGATCGCGGCGAACGGGCGGACCGTCGTGCTGGTCGCGGTCGCGCAGCGGGTCGTCGCGACCTACGACGCGCGCACCCTGGCGGCGGGGGGGATCGTGTCCGGCGGTGAGGGCCCGACCCACGTGGTCACCGATTGCGATCGCGGCGCCTACGTGGCCGACACCCAGGGCGACGCCGTGCTCGCCTACGAGCTCCGCCCCGAGCTCCGCCGCGTCGGGCGGATCGGGCTGGGGAGCGGCCCGTACGGGATCGACGTCGACTGTCGCCGGAAGCTGCTGTGGGTGACGCTGCCGGGGCGGAACCGGCTGGTCGCGCTCCGCCTCGGGCCGACCGGGAAGCCGGCCCGCCGGGTCGCTTCCTTCCCGACGCCTCGCCAGCCCAACAGCGTCGCCGCCGACCCGCTCTCGGGCCGCGTGTTCGTCGCCGGCCGCGACGGGGGGGCGATCCAGATCCTGCCGGCCGGGGCGGTGGCGCGGTGAGGATTCCGCAGCCGCCCGAGGTGGGGCCGTTCCGGCGCGAGACGTGGCGCTCTCCCGTGCGCGGTCCGTGGCTCACCTCCCTGCTCGGCTCCGCGCTCCTCCCCCTGGTCGTGATCTGCGCGATCACCGGCCTGCTCTCCCATCTGGCGTACGACCCGGCCCTGGGCGAGAACTCCTCTATCGGCGCCGGCGCCGGCCTCGACCTGCGGATCTTCGAGTGGCCGGCGGCGCCGTCGTGGCTGTACGCGCTGAACCAGGGGCTGCACGTCGGCTCCGGCCTGGTCGCGATCCCGATCCTGCTGGCGAAGCTGTGGTCGGTGATCCCGAAGCTGTGGGAGCGGCCCGCGGTCCGCTCCGCGGCCCACGCGATCGAGCGCGCCAGCCTCGTGCTGCTCGTCGGCGGCAGCCTGTTCGTGTTCTTCACCGGCGTCTTCAACATCCAGGTGTGGCGCCCGTGGAGCTTCTCGTTCGTCCCGGCCCACTACTACGCGGCGCTGATCTTCGCCGTCGCGCTCGCCCTGCACGTCGGGCTGAAGGTGCCGCTCGTGCGGCGCACGTTCAGGGACGAGGGGGTGGTCGCGCCGCTGCGCGAGGACCGCGCCCACACGACCCGGGAGGGCCCGGACGGAGCGCAGACGGTGGCGACCTCGCCGGGCCCGACCACGATCTCGCGTCGGGGGCTGATCGCGACCGTCGGCGCGGGGTCCGCCGCGCTAGGCCTGATGGCCGCGGGCCAGTCGATCGGCGGCCCGCTCCGCCCGCTCGCGGTGCTGGCGCCGCGCGGCGGCGAGTACGGCGACGGCCCCAACGACTTCCCGATCAACCGGACGGCGAGCTCGGTCGGGATCACGCCGGGCCGGACCGGCCCCGACTGGCGGCTCGGCCTGGTCGGGCCCCGCCGCCGCTCGCTGTCGCGCGACCGGCTCCTCGCGATGCCGCAGCGGACGGCCCGGCTCCCGATCGCGTGCGTGGAGGGATGGTCGACGACCCAGGAGTGGGAGGGGGTGCCGCTCCGCGATCTCGCCCGAATCGCGGGCGGCACCGGGGGCGAGCAGCTCCTGGTCGAGTCGCTGCAGAAGGGCGGCAAGTACAGCTCCGTCGTGTTCGCCGCGAATCAGGCGAGCGATCCCGACGCGCTGCTCGCCCTGCGCGTGAACGGCGCCGACCTCTCACTCGATCACGGCTTCCCGGCCCGGATCATCATCCCCGCGGCACCCGGCGTGCACTGCACGAAGTGGGTGGAGCGGATCACGCTCAGGGAGGTATGAGCGGTGCCGAGCTTCCGCGACGCGTACGGCTCCAACCCGCTCCACCTGCTGGCGTCGGTCGCGACCTTCGCGTTCGCCGGGCTCGTCCTGGTCCAGGTGTTCGACGGGCTGGCTCCGTGGAACTTCGTGGTCTGGATCGTCGGCGCCTCGATCGCGCACGACCTGCTCGCCTACCCGCTGTACACGCTCGTCGACCGGATCGCGCAGCGCACCACCCGGACCGACCATGCGCCCCTGCCGACGGTCCCTGCGATCAACCACCTGCGCGTCCCGGCCGTCGTGTCCGGCCTGCTGTTCGTCGTCTGGTTCCCGTTCATCCTCGGCCTCAGCCAGGACAACTACGTCGCCGCCAGCGGCCGCGACAGCGACGTCTTCCTGCCGCGGTGGCTGGCGATCACGGCCGGCCTGTTCGCGATCTCGGCGTTCCTGTACGCGCTCCGCCTCCGCCGGGCTGGGCGCTCCGGCTGACCTACGGGTGCCAGTGCGTCACGTTCACACCGAGCGCCTGCTCGACGTACTGGATCTGGCCGAAGAACGAGTAGAACTTCGGGCTGTCGCAGGGGGTGTCCTTGGCGCCACCGGACTCGATCCCGATCGCCTTGTAGGAGGGGAGGCCGGTGGTGCGGTAGCCGGGGTCGTAGTAGACGCCCGCACCGCTGTCGCCGTGGTCGGCGCAGTAGGTCGCCCTGACGAAGTCGTGTGAGCCGGGGATGGTCCCTGGAGCGTAGTTCTTGCTGATCACGTGGCCGCACGTGGTTCCGGTCGTCACCCCCGACTTGCAGATCCCCGGCTGCCCGACGACGAGCTCGCTCGCCTTCCCATCGGAGTTGATCCCGAACCCGGTGTACTTGTTGGTGCGGTAGACGAGCGGCTTCGGCTTGTACGTCGTGAACGGCTCCTGGGTCACCAGGTGCCACTCGGCGTCCACGGCGCCGGACTCCTGCTCCCTGTAGACGATCCCGTACTTGCGCGGCGTCGTGCCGTTGTAGCGGGCGCTCCCCAGATCCGAGTTGGGATAGCTCGGATTCGGGCCGCCGCAGTGGGCGGCCGACAGCACTCCGAGCGTGGCGCTGCGGCCGAGATACGCCGTGAACGCGGTCGAGCAGAACCCGCGGCCGTTCGTCGTCGTCTTCAACCCCGAGCGCAGCGGGTAGCAGTCCGCGCGCGAGGAGCAGTTCGACCCCCGGGTCGTCGTCGCCGTGTCGAACAGCTCCGCGGGCGGGTCGGCCTCGACGATCACGTCGGAGCCGTACTTGTGGCGGAAGGCGGCCGTGGTCGCGTCGGTGGGGTGCTGCATGATCACCACGGGCGCGTTTCGCTGCACGTCGATGTCGAGGTCGTAGAGCTGGCTCGTGACGGCGGGGAACGGCGCACCGGTCGTTCGGAACCGCTCCCGGTCGGCGATCATCCGCCGCTGCTGGGCCTGCAGCTCGGCGAGCGAGCGCTGGAACAGGACGGGGCGGAGCATGCTCGGCTTCGGGAAGTCCGACCGCAGCCTCCGGACCCGTTGCCTCGCCTTCTCGGTGAACGCGACGAACACCCGCTTGCCGGGCTTCTGCCGTCTCGCCACCGCGCCGCCGGTGATCTCGACCCGGCAGTCCTCGTCCGGGCACGCGAGCGTCAGGCTGAGCTCTCCCGTCCCCCGCAGCCCGGCCGCTTCGGCGTCGAACGCGAGGCTCTGGTCCGGCTGCTCGTCGCGCTGCAGGGTGGCGGACACGTTCGCCCGCAGCTCCGTCGCGGCGATCGCCATGTCGCGGATCGCGCCGGGCCCCGGATCGCTCGTGTCCGCGCCGTCCGTTCTGATCTGGTCGGCGGCAGCGGCTCCGAACAGGCACCCCGCCTCGCCGTCGGTTCGCAGACCGAGCAGGTCGCCCTTCTTCGCCGCGACCGAGGTCGCGAAGCTGTTCGAGCCGGGGTGGAAGTCCTCCACCTCGCTTCTTCCGACCAGCTCGTAGCTCGCGCGCGCCGTGTGGCGCCACAGCTGCAGGCGCCCCGAGCCGGCGTCGCCCGCGCCGCCGGTGTGCGACCAGCTGGTGATGACGCCGTCGGCGGGCACCTCGTAGGAGGGAGCCCCTCCGGTCTGCGCCTGGACGATGTCGTAGGTGCCGCCGCAGTCCGACGGAGAGAGCGGCGACGTCTCGCCGATCTGGGTCGGCGCGGACGCGGCGACGTGCCGGGCGGTCGCGGACCGGCGCGACTTCCCGCCGCCGAGCTCCACCTCGAGCTGGCGCGTGGTCGAGTTGCCGGCCCCGTCGGTGACATGGATGTCGACCTCGGCGCTGGACCCGCGACGGTACGCCTTCCGCTTCAGCAGCCGGGCGAGCTTCGCCGCCGCGCCCGGGTCGTCGAAGGCGAGCGGGACGGTCTTCCGCTCCCCTGCGGCCAGCGACAGCGAGGCGGGGCGCAGCTCGAACGTGCGCGGCCTGGACGTGGCCCCGCCGCTCTCCTCCCAGAGCCCCGCGAAGCTGTCCGGCCACCGCCGGTCCGCGGTCGGCTCAAGGTGCGGGATCGCCTTTGCGACGCCGGACGCGCGCGCCCTCCGCCTCCCGGCATTGGCGCCCGGCGCCGCGAGCGCGACGACGCTCGAGGCGGTCAGGGCGAGTGCGAAGAAGACCACCACGGCGCGTCCCCGGTGCGCTCCATGCCCAGCCCCGGTGTTCGTCGCCACGCCGACAGGATACGCCCGCCCGCCCGGTGGCTGGGGGTTCCCTTCAGGAGCTCGTCGCGAGCAGCTCGTCCGCGCTGAGCACGGTCGCGTATCCATCCGCGAGCGCCGCCATGAACGCGCCGTGGACCGCGGCACCCGGGATCGTCCGGCCCCCGAACTCGAGGTCCGGAGCGGCGCACCCATCGTGGACGACGGTCGCCTCGAACCCGAGGTCGGCGGCGGCGCGAACCGTCGCGTCGACGCACATGCTGCTCATCATCCCGGCGACGACGAGCTCCTCGATCCCGCGCGAGTCGAGCTCGTCGCGCAGGGAGGTGTCCACGAACCCGTTCGGCGACTCCTTCGGGACGACGGGCTCTCCCTCCGCCGGCGCCACCACGGGATGGATCTCGATTCCCTCCGTGCCGGGCCGCATGAAGGTCGCCTCGGGCTCGTCCCACACGTGCTGCAGGTGGATCACCGGCTCCTCCTCGACGCGGAACCGATCGAGCACGCGGCGCGCCGCCTCGGCGGCCGCCTCGGGCCCGACCAGCGGGTACTCACCGCCCGGGAAGTAGTCCCGCTGGATGTCGATGATCAGCAGCCCGCGCGCCACATCCGCACCAGTGTGACGATCACAGCCGTTCGACGCCGGAGCCCCCCACCGAGGCGAACATCCCGGCAATGGCCGCTGCGCCGGGCCTGAAGGGAGTCGAGCGCCGCGAGCTCGCCGGCCGATCCGTCAGCAGTGCCGGGCCTGACCGAGGAGCTCGCCCGGCGCTGTCCGCGGATCGTCACCGTCAGGGGCATCCGGATCCACCTGGTCGGGGACGCTCTCGGGGTCAGGCGGCCGTCGCGCCTGATCCGTCGTCGCCCTCGCTGAGCCCATGAGCCTCCACGTACGCTCGAGCAACCCGCTTGGGCGCGCGGGAGATCCACGCCTCCACGATGATCTCCTCAAGCACGTCGACGTCGACCTTGTCGAGCTCGATTAGGACCGCCGGGTAGCCGTCGAAGTGCGGCGTCGTGAAGATCGCCGGCTCGTTCGCGATCAAGGCCTCCTTGGCGAGCAGATCCTCGACGCGAGCGCCGAGGATCTCGCCCGGCGGCGCATCGTCGCCGAGGGCCTCGAGGTCGGCCTTTCGAAGCGGCCGCTCCCATACGAACAGCTTGGCGCGAACCTTCCACGAGGGCGTTCCCCGGATCGGCTCTTCGCTCGCCTCCGGGAGCGAGAGCGCGATTCGGCGGACGTCGTCCCAACTCGGCACGGTCGGACCGTAGCGCCCTCGTCAGCGCCCGCCCGCCCGACGCGCGCCGGCCCCCGTCGCTTGCCTCTACCCGCAGCCCGTGTTGTTGCCGCAGCTCGAGCACGTGTAGCACGAGCCGGTCCGCTGCATCATCCCCCCGCACTGGTCGCAGGCGGGGCCGAGGTCGCCGCCGGACATCTTCGCCGGGACGACGGGCGGGGTGTCGGTCATCGCCTGTCCCGCCGGGACCGGCTGGCTCGACGCGGAGGGTGAGCCGCCGCCGTTCCCGCCGTTCCCCTCGGCGCGGCCGTTGCCACCGTTGGAGTCGGAGTGGCCGTTGCCGTCGGTGTCGCCGGTGAACAGCGCCTGCTGCGCCTCCTGGCGCGCCCTCACCTCGGCGGTCATGATCCCGAGCTCCTCGAGCGTGTCGGGGTCCTCGATGAACCGGCTCGCGAGCCACCGCATGATGTAGTCGGGCATCGACTTCGCGAACGGGATCTCGGGGTTGCGCGTCATCCCCTCCGGGTCGAAGCGCATGTAGCTGAACTTCTTCACGAACGTCTCCAGCGGCACCCCGTACTGGAGGCCGATCGAGATCGCGGTCGCGAACGAGTTCATCATCCCCCGCAGGGTGGAGCCCTCCTTGCCGATGTCGGTGAGGAAGATCTCGCCCAGCGTGCCGTCCTCGTACATGCCGGCGGTGATGTAGCCCTCGTGCTGGCCTACCGTGAACTTGTGCGTGATCGACTGGCGCTCCCGCGGCATCTTCCGCCGCTCCGGCTCGCGGGCCACCTCGACCGCCGGGGTCTCGTCCTTGGACTCACCGGCGTCGGTGCGCAGCGCCTGCGCGGTCTTCGAGCCGTCGCGGTAGATCGCGAGCGCCTTCAGCCCCAGCTTCCACCCCATCGTGTACGCGTCGGCGATGTCCTCGACCGAGGCCGACTCGGGCAGGTTCACGGTCTTCGAGATCGCACCCGAGATGAACGGCTGCACCGCGGCCATCATCTTGATGTGGCCGGCGTGCGAGATCGCCCGCTCGCCGACGGCGACGTCGAACACCTCGAGGTGCTCGTCCGACAGCTCCGGGGCGCCGATGATCGTCCCCTTCTCGCTCAGGTATGCCTCGATCTGCTCGATCTGGTGATCCGAGTAGCTCAGCGTCGCCAGCGCCATCGGGATCGTCCGGTTGACGATCGTCATCTGCCCGCCGCCGACCAGCTCCTTGTACTTGACGAGCGAGAAGTCGGGCTCGATCCCCGTCGTGTCGCAGTCCATCAGGAAGCTGATCGTCCCCGTTGGCGCCAGCACCGTCGCCTGCGCGTTCCGGTACCCGTCGCGCTCGCCGAGGGCGACCGCGTCGTCCCAGGTCGTCCGGGCCGCGTCGAGCAGGTTGTCCTCGACGAAGTCGCGGTCGATCTCGTACGCGGCGTCGCGGTGCATCCGCATCACCCCGTTGTGGGGCTCCCGGTTGCGCTCGTACTCGTCGTACGGGCCCATCGCCGCGGCGATCTCAGCCGACTGCCGGTACGCGCGGCCGGTCATCAGCGCCGTGATCGCGGCGGCAACCGAGCGGCCGTGGTCGGAGTCGTACGCGAGCCCGTCAGACATCAGCAGTGCGCCGAGGTTCGCGTACCCGAGCCCGATCTGGCGGAAGGCGCGGGCGTTTGCGCCGATCTCCTCGGTCGGGTAGCTCGACGGGCCGACGATGATCTCCTGCGCGAGGAAGACGACGTCGACCGCGTGCGAGAACTCCGCCACGTCGAACGTCCCGTCCGGGTTGCGGAACTTCATCAGGTTCAGCGACGCCAGGTTGCAGGCCGAGTCGTCGACGTGCATATATTCGGAACACGGATTGGACGCGTTGATCCGGCCCGACTCGGGGCACGTGTGCCATCGGTTGATGACGCTGTCGTACTGGACGCCCGGGTCGGCGCACCGCCACGCGGCGTCGGCGATCTGGCGCATCAGCTTGCGCGCGTCGAGCGTCTCCAGCGCCTCACCCGTCGTGCGCGCGGTCAGCTCCCAATCGTCGCCGGCTTCGACCGCGCCCATGAACTCGTCCGAGACCCGGACCGAGTTGTTCGCGTTCTGGTACTGGATCGAGGCGAAGTGCTCCGAGTCGAGCCGCATGTCGAAGCCCGCGTCGCGAAGCGCAGCCGCCTTCTGCTCCTCGTTCGCCTTGCACCAGATGAAGTCCTGGACGTCGGGGTGGTCGACGTCGAGCACGACCATCTTCGCCGCCCGCCGCGTCTTCCCGCCCGACTTGATCGTCCCCGCCCACGCGTCGGCGCCGCGCATGAACGACACCGGTCCGGAGGCGAGCCCGCCCTTCGACAGCGGCTCCTTCGAGGAGCGGATGTTCGACAGGTTGATCCCCGAGCCCGACCCCCCGCGGAAGATGTTGCCCTCCTTCGTGTTCCACGCGAGGATCGAGTTCATGTCGTCCTCGACGCTGAGGATGAAGCAGGCCGAGCACTGCGGCCGCTCCTCGAACCCGACGTTGAACCACACCGGGCTGTTGAAGGCCGCCATCTGGTGCAGGAGGATGTAGGTGAGCTCGTCCTCGAAGGCGTCGGCGTCCGCATCGGTGGCGAAGTAGCCGCCGTCGCGCCCCCACTGCGCGATCGTGCCGGAGACGCGGCCGATCATCTGCTTCACGGAGCGCTCGCGCTGGGGCGAGTCGAGCTGGCCGCGGAAGTACTTCTGGGCGACGATGTTGGTGGCGTTCTGGGACCAGCTCTTCGGAAACTCGACGTCGCGCTGCTCGAAGGCCGGGTCCTGCGGGTCGCCGATCAGGGCATCGCGGAGCTCCCACTCGATCTCGTCGAACGGATGCGCGTCGGGGGTCGTGTGGCGGCGTTCGACCGTCATGCCCCGAGTCACCCCCTGTGCGTGCTTTGCAGCAATTTCAGACATCGGTTCCCCTCCTCGAGGCAGCCTATAGCGGTAACTTCGCATCCTCGCCCGCGAGCCGGACGGAACCCTCGCGGACCCCGCCCGCAAATTCCGCCTCCTCGGGGGGGAGCGTCCCGGCGAACTGAAGATAGGCGCCCGGGTCGAGCTCGCGCAACGCCTCCATGCACATCCGGCCGATCTGGCGGGACCCGATCTCGCTCCCTGCGGAAAGAGCCTCGCGCTCGATCCTCTCCACGATCGCCTCGACGTCGTGTCGCGACACCGGCCGCTTGTGGGCCGCGCGGATCAGCGCCTCCCGGAGCTTGCCGCGATCGAACCGCTCGCGTTCCCCGTCGCGCTTCATTACATAGAGCGGCTCCGGCTCGCGGCGCTCGAACGTCGTGAACCGTCGGCCGCAGCTCGTGCACTCGCGGCGGCGGCGGACGGCGTCACCGTCCTCGGAGCGGCGGCTCTCGAGAACGCGGGTGGGGTGCTCGCAGTCGGGACAGACCATGAACACCACATGCTACTAGCAGTGGCGTTCATCGATGGACGGAAACGCTATATGTAGGGCCAGCCGCAGGAAAGCCGCGTTTCGCTAGGCTCGGTCTCCCGATGGCCCACCCCGAGTCCGGAAAGCCGCCGAAGCAGCGCGTCGCCGACGTGCGCGACGCCGCGACGCAGCGCGTCTCGGATGCCCGCGACGCCGCGACCGGGGCGGTCGCGGACGCGAAGCTCGCCGCGTCCCAGTTCGTCGCCCGCCAGAAGCCGAAGCTCCGCGGCGTCTCCCATCAATGGGCGTTCTTCGTCTCGCTGGTGGCGGGCGGAGCGCTGATCGCGCTCGCGCCCAGCACCCGCGCGACCGTCGCCGTCGCGATCTACGCGGTCTCGCTCTCTGCGCTGCTCGGGGTCAGCGCTCTGTATCACCGCGTCAACTGGGTGCGGCCGAGCGTCCGCCAGTGGATGCGGCGCCTGGACCACTCGATGATCTTCCTGCTCATCGCGGGCACCGTCACCCCGTTCCTGGTGCTCGTCCTCGACGGCCCGTTCGCGAACGCGCTCCTGGTCGCCGTGTGGGCCGGCGCGGCGGCCGGGATCGTGGTCGAGCTGATCTGGGTCGACGCCCCCAAGTGGGTGTCGACGATCGTCTACCTCGCGGTGGGGTGGATCGGGGCGATTGGCTTCCCCGCGGTCGTGATCACGGCGGGGATCGGCGCCGGCATCCTGATCGCAGCCGGCGGCGTCCTGTACACGGTCGGCGCGGTGATCTATGCCCGCCAGAGCCCCGACCCGCGCCCCGCCACCTTCGGGTATCACGAGATCTTCCACGTGCTCGTGATCGCCGCCGCCGTCGCCCACTTCGCGGCGGTTGCGCTGTACGCGCTGCCGGCGGCTTCGTAGCTGCTGTACGAGTCGCGCGCTGGCTCAGCCGGCGCTGCCGCCGACGGCTGCGTGGCTCTCCTTCGCGGCCTCGATCAGCGCCCGGATCTGCTCGTCGGTGCCGCCCTCGCGGAGCAGCTCCACCGGGTCCGGCTCGCCGTCCACGATCGACTCGAAGAACACCTTGCGGTCCTGATAGGTGGGGAGGGTCGCCTTCGCCCAACCGCGGGCGTCGTTGAGCAGCATCGCGAGCCGCGCGTACGGCTCCCCGAACTCCTCCGCGATCTCCCGCTTCATCCGCTTCGCCAGCGCCGGGGAGGCGCCGGAGGTCGAGATCGCGATCGCGAGCGGGCCGGTGCGGAGGATCGCCGGCAGGATGAAGTTGCAAAGCGGCGGGACGTCGACCACGTTGACGAGCATCGGACGCCGCTCGGCGTCGTCGTGGACGCCGATGTTGACCTCGGTCGATCCGGTCGCCGCGATCGCGAGCAGGCAGCCGTCGAGGTCGGAGGGCTCGTAGGGGCGGCGCTCCCACCGGATCGAGCCCTCGGCCGCGTACTGCTCGAGCTCGGTGACGGCCTCCGGTGAGACGAGGGTGACGTCGGCCCCGCAGGAGAGCAGCCCCTCGACCTTCTCGAGCCCGATCTCTCCGCCTCCCACCACAAGGCAGCGGCGGCCGTCGAGCAGCAGGCAGGCGATGTACAGGGGCGTGTCGAGCATCCCGCGCACGCACGACTGATCGCAGATCCCCTTGCGGAGCTGGCACACGCACGGCTTGCCCTTGTAGGCCTGCGCCGGCATTCCCCCGACAGGTTAGTGCGGCCTACACCTCGCGCATCCCCGAGATCGCCATCGCCACCGCGACCACGATCTGGAGCGCGGCGAGGAACTGCGCGAGACGCGCCGCGGGCACCGGCACCCGCGCGGTCGCCGCGAACACGACCAGGGGCACCGTGATCGCGGCCGCGCCGAGCACCCGGCCGGCCGCCTCGTCGGCGCCGAAGCTGAGCGCCGCGCAGGCGAGCTCGGGGGTGACCAGCACTGCGGCGAACGGAGCGGGGCCGGGCGTCGGCCACACCAGCGTCCGCACCCCCATCGCGCCGAGCACGAGCCCGGCCGCGATCCGGAACGACTCGGGAGTGATCTCGAGCGCGTCGAGCAGATCGTCGCCGAGCAGCACGGCGGCGAGCACCAGTGCGGCGCCGGCGATCACCGCGGCCGCCGCCGCTCGCGGCCCAGGCTCGGCGTGCTCGCGGGCCGCGGCCACGCGCCCCGCGTTCGTTGTCGCCACGAACCCCGCGATCAGGAACGCGAAGCTCACCGAACCACCTGCTCGGCACCGAGCAGCGCCGAGATCGCGTGCTGCTGGTCGTCCATCTGCGTGTAGCCGTCGTCGAACCACGCCCCGCGGACCAGCGGGTTGCCGCCGCCGGCGGCCGCCTGGCGCTGCACCAGGATGCCGGCCTCGCAGCCGACCCGCTCGGCGAGCGGGTTGCGCAGGTCGGCGAGCCGCGTATCGGCGCCGGCCAGCCGCCACAGCGCCGCGGCGGCCTCCCCGTCGGTCCCCAGCGAGGCGCCGGACTCCGAGAGCTGGTTCAGCGCTCCGCCCTCGTGCTGGGACTCGTACCGGACCAGGTAGCCGAAGTAGCCGGCCAGCCACCGCGCGTACCCCACCTCGGTGTCGGTGAGCCCGGACGGCGCCAGCGCCGCCAGGCCGTACGCCGCCCAGTGGTCGGGCTGGCGGAAGCCCCCCTCGACCTGGTCGCGTCGCGTCGCCAGGTAGGCGGCGGTGCGGTGGGCGCGGCGCCCCCACCCCCGCCCGGGGAAAGCGGCGTCGAGCAGCGCCATCGCGTAGAAGGCCTCCCCTGTGGAGAACGTCCCGAACACCCCCGGCACGCGGCGGCCGGTGGCCTCGGAGCGGAACTGGAGGATGCTGCCGTCGGCACGCTGCTGGGATCCCACGAACCGGCCGACCCGCCGCGCCAGCCGGTCGAAGCGCCTCTCCCCGGTCGCCTCGCGACGGTGCAGCAGCGCGACCGCCAGCAGCGAGTTGGCGCCGACGCTGATCTCCTCGCCCGGCGGCGCGAACGCGGTCCATCCATCCCGGCTGACCAGGTTGCGGCGCACGTAGAGCAGGCCCGCGTCCGCGGCGCGCACCCGCCCCAGCGCGTACAGCGCGCTGATCGCGCCCGCGTGGCGGGTGGTGTTGTACTCGTAGGACACCTCGTCGTCCGCCCGCGAGTACCCGTACAGGAAGCGGCCGTCGGCGCGCTGGCCGCGCGCGAGCCAGTCGGCGCCGGCGCCGGCCGCCCGCTGCACGGCCGCGGGGCTCGCCGGCGGGCACGTCTCGGCGGGCACGACCGCGACCCGCAGGACCACGATCAGACCCACCCACAGCGCCACCTGGCCGAGAAGCCAGCGCCGGTGCCTACGCGATGCGCTCAATCAGCCCAGCCTAATGGCGCCTGGCGGAGCCGCCCAGCCCCCTTGCTACCCTCGCCGCGCGATGAGACTGATCATCACCGAGAAGAACAACAGCGCCAAGAAGATCGCGGAGATCCTCGGCGCCGACACCGCGGTGAAGGCGGACAAGGCCTACAAGGTCCCCTTCTACACCTGGTCGGACTCGGACGGGGAGCAGATGACGATCGGGCTGAAGGGCCACGTCCTCAACCCCTCGTTCCCGGAGGGGTACTCGAACTGGCAGAAGACGGATCTGCACGAGCTGATCGACGCGGACCTGATCAAGGAGCCCACCGACAAGAACGTGCTGCGGGCGCTCCGCAAGGTGGCCAAGGACGCCACCGACGTGGTGATCGCCACGGACTTCGACCGCGAGGGCGAGCTGATCGGGCTGGAGGCGCTCGGCGAGGTGCTCGACGCGAACCCGGAGCTGAAGGCACGGTTCGGCGACGACGGCGACGTGAAGCGCGCCCGGTACTCCGCCCTCACCAAGGACGAGATCGAGCGCGCCTTCTCCGAGCTCGACGACCTCTCCTACGACCTCGCGCACGCCGGCGAGGCGCGGCAGGACATCGACCTGATCTGGGGGGCCACGTTGACCCGCGCGGTGTCGCTCGCGACCCGCCGGTTCGGCTCCAACTTCCTGTCGGTCGGTCGCGTGCAGAGCCCCACCCTGGGCCTGATCGTGGAGCGCGAGCTGGAGCGGCGCGCGCACAAGGCGGTGCCCTTCTGGGAGGTGTTCGCGAAGTTCCAGCACCCCGAGGGCACGTTCGAGACGCACCACGTCGTCGACAAGTTCTGGAAGCGTGCGGAGGCCGACGCCGCGATCGCAGGAACGAAGGGCCCCGGGGTGGTGAGCGCGATCAAGTCGCGCAAGAACACCCGGAAGCCGCCGGCGCCGTTCAACACGACCGCGTTCGCCGCCGAGGCGTCCAGCCGGCTCGGGATCACCCCGTCGCGGGCGATGCGGATCGCCGAGGACCTTTACATGGACGGGTTCATCTCCTATCCCCGCACAGACAACACGGTGTACCCGAGGTCCCTGAACACACGGGAGCTGGTCACGGCGCTGGTCCGGATCCCGGAGTTCGACGCGGCGGCGGGGCTGCTCGACGGCGATCTGACGCCGACCCGCGGGAAGAAGGAGACCACCGACCACCCGCCGATCTACCCGACCCAGGCGGTCCACCCGGGCGGGCTCGACGGCACCCACCAGCGCGTGTACGAGCTGGTCGCGCGCCGCTTCCTCGCGACCTTCTCGAAGCCGATGCAGACCGAGTCGACGCGCGCCGAGATCGAGGCGGGGTCGGAGACCTACTTCGTTCGCGGCAGCGTCGTCGTCGACCCTGGGTTCGCCGGGATCTACACCTACGCCCGCTCCGCGGACGAGGAGATCCCGAAGCTCGCCGAGGGCCAGGAGCTCGAGCTGGAGGGCGATCCATGGATCGTCGACAAGGAGACGCAGCCGCCGTCCCGGATCGGCCAGGGCAAGCTGCTGGAGCTGATGGAGGAGCGCGGCCTGGGCACTAAGGCGACCCGGCCCGACATCATCCAGAAGCTCTACGACCGCGGGTACGTGTTCAACAACCCGCCCGTCCCGACCGCCACCGGGATCGCGATGTACGAGGCCTTCAAGCGGTACGTGCCGCGGATGGCGACGCCGGAGATGACCGCGGAGCTGGAGCGCGACATGGACCAGATCGCCGGCGGCGACACCTCCAAGGACGAGGTGGTGCGGGTCAGCCGGGAGATGCTGCACGGGACGACCGGCGAGGTGCAGTCCAAGGAGGAGGACCTCGCCAAGGTGATCTGGAAGGGGATGGACGAGGACCGGATCCTCGGTCCTTGCATCGTGTGCGAGCGCGCCGGGCGCAAGCAGGAGGACGGCTCGCCCAACATGCTCCGAATCATCCGCGCCCGCAAGTCGGGGAAGCGGTTCGTCGGCTGTCAGGGATGGGAGGCGGACAACCCGGACGCGTGCGACGTCACCTTCCCGCTCCCGCAGCGCGGCGACGTGTTCAGGCTGGAGGAGCGGTGCTCGATCTGCGGCGAGACGCCGCGGCTGAAGGTGGTCCCGTTCCGGGGCCGGCCGTGGAACCTGTGCCTGAACGAGGAATGCCCGTCGATGGAGGAGATGAAGCGGCGCCGCGCCGAGCGCGAGGCGGCGAAGGCCGCCAAGGAGGCGGCGGAGAAGCTTGACAAGGACGGGGCTGAGGAGCCTGCCGAGAACGGTCAAAAGGACAAGGCCACGCTCGATGCCGCCGTCGCGAAGACCAAGGTGAAGCGGGCCCGCGGCAAGTCCCGCACCGGCGGCGGGTCGCGCTCGCGGGCGAAGAGCACGAAGAGCTGACGCCGGCGGCGTGTTCGTCACCCTCGAGGGGATCGACCGCGCCGGCAAGTCGACGCAGGCCGCGTTGCTCGCCGACGCGCTCGATCGGGCCCTGCTCGTACGGGAGCCGGGCGGCACCCCTGCCGGGGAGCGGATCCGCGAGCTGCTCAAGTCGGCGCAGGTCGAGCTCGACTCGCGCGCCGAGCTGCTCCTGTTCTGCGCCGCCCGCGCCGAGCTCGTCGCCCGCGTGATCCGGCCGGCGCTGGAGGACGGCCGCGACGTGATCTGCGATCGGTTCGTCGACTCCACCGTCGCCTACCAGGGCATCGCCCGGGGGCTCGGTGCTGACAGCGTGGACGCGCTGAACGCGGTCGCGGTCGGGGATTGCATGCCCGACCTCACCGTGCTGCTGCGGATCCCGCCGGAGCGGGCCGCGGACCGCGGTCAGCAGCGGCTCGCCGCGGGCGGGGCGGACGGCACCGACCGCTTCGAGGGCGAGGGGATCGAGCTGCAGCGCGCCGTCGCCGAGGCGTACGACGAGGTCGCGGCGCGCGATCCGGACCGGGTGAAGGTGGTGGACGCCGAGGGCACCGTCGGCGAGGTGCACGCGCAGGTCATGGCCACGGTCGAGGGGGCACGGCGATGAGGAGCACCGGTGACCCCGCCGCCGCCGGACGCGAGGCGGAGGAGGCGGCGGGCCTGACTCTGGCCACCGAGCACCAGCCCTCGGCGCGGGTCGCGCTCGAGGCCGGGCTCGCCTCGCCCCGGCACGCCTACCTGCTGGTCGGCCCGAGCGGAACCGGGAAGCGCGCCGCCGCCCGCGCGTTCGCCGCGGAGCTGCTCGCCGCCGGCGCCCCCGACCCCGAGGACGCCCGGCGCCGCGCGCTCGCCAACCCCTCGCCGCACCCCGACCTGGTGTGGCTCACCCCGCCCGGCACCCAGCATCTGGTCGAGGAGGTGCGGGAGCGGGTGATCTCGGCGGTGGCGTACCGGCCGTTCGAGAGCGAGCGTCGCGCGTTCGTGATCGAGGCCGCCGACGCGCTCGGGGACGAGAGCCAGAACGCGCTCCTGAAGACGCTCGAGGAGCCGCCGCCGTTTGCCCACCTGGTGCTGGTCAGCTCCGATCCGGCGGCCCTGCTCGACACGGTCGTGTCCCGCTGCCAGCCGGTCCGCTTCGGCGCCCTGCCTCCGGATGCCGTCGAGTCGATCCTCGCCCGCGACGCGGCAGGCCGTGAGTTGGAGCGCCGCGCGGCCGCCCGGGTGTGCGGCGGCGACGCGGAGCGCGCCGCCTACCTGCTCACCGACTCCGGCAGGGAGCTGCGCCTGCGGGTGGAGCGGTGCGTGCGCGCGGCGCGCGCGGACGAGCTCGGCGACGCGCCGTGGGCGGCGCTGCTCGAGGCGGCAGCGGAGGCCGGGGAGGAGGCCGCGGGCGAGGCCTCTGCACGTGTCGCCGAGCGCGAGCGCACGCTTCGCGGCGAGCGCGGCGCCCGCCCCAAGGAGGCATCCGAGGCGGGCCGGCGGGCCGGCCGGCGCCGCCGCACCGAGGTGCTCGACCTGGCGCTCGCGCTGGCCGGGACGTGGCTGCGGGACCTCGCCGCCGTCGCGGACGGGGGCCCGGAGCTCGCCCTGAACACCGACCGCGCCGCGGAGCTGGCCGCCGACGCCGAGGGGCTCGACGCGCGCGCCCCGCGCGCCGCCGCCGAGGTCGTCCTGGATGCGCGCCGGCGCCTGCGTGTGCACGTCTCGGAGGAGCTGGTGCTCGAGGGGACGTTCTTCCGGGTCGCCTCCCTGCTCGGCTGACCGCGATCGCCCGCCGCCGGGCGGGCCGGTCTGTTAAGAGATCCTTATGCCACTGTTGCGGAGGCCGGACCGTCCGATCCCAGCCCGGCGCCGCTTCGGCGTCCGGCTGTGGCTGTCACTGGCCTTCGCCGGAGTCGGGATCATCACCGGCGCGTCGGTCTACGCGTTCGTGAGCGGCTCGAGCCAGGAGTCGGCTCAGGAGCGCTCCGTGGAGCTCTCGGTGGGGCGCACCGTCCGGGTCGCCGACGACCTCGGCGAGGTGAAGCAGGGCGCCAGCGACTCCGTGCTCGAGGACAACCGCAGCGAGGACTTCGTGGTGTGGGCGTTCGATCGCCGAGCACGGCTGATCAGCTCGCCGAAGGTGTTCGGCGTGCGGCTCCAGGACGTCGGGGGCGCCGATGCCGCGATTCGCTCGGCGCTCCGCGGCGGCCGGATAGTCCGCGAGCACGGCGGCAAGGTCACCGACGTGTCCGTGCCGGTGTTCCGTGACGGTGAGATCGCCGGGGCGGTGCTGAGTCGGGCGACCACGCCGCCCGAGGTGCGGGGGACGCTCGAGGCGGTCGAGCAGGATCGGCTGAAGGCGCTCGGGATCGCGGTCGGGATCGCGGTCCTGATCGGCTCGATCGTCGCAAGCCTGTTCACGGTTCGGCTGAAGCGGCTCGCGACCAGCGCCGGCGAGCTCGCCGAGGGCAGGCTCGACATCCCGGTCCCCTCGCGGGGCCGGGACGAGATCGGCGATCTGGGGATGGCGCTCGACTCGATGCGGGCCGCACTGCGTGAGTCGTTCGGGATGCTGTCCAGCGAGCGCGACCGGCTCTCCGCGATCCTCGACGCGCTCAGCGAGGCGGTGATGGTCGTCTCGAAGTACGGCGCGGTGCGGTTCTCGAACGCCGCCGCCGCGCCGCTGATCGGAGTCGACGGGACCCCGATCGACGCGCTGGGTCCGTGGCTGCGGAGGGCGTCGCAGCGCGGCGAGGCGGCCAGCGACGCGCTCCGCGTCGGCGAGCGGGTGTACGCGCTCCAGGCCCGCGAGCTGGCCGCGGAGAACGCCGTCCTGCTGGTCGTCCGCGATCGCACCGAGGAGCTCCGCCGGGAGGTCGCCGAGCGCGAGTTCGTCTCAAACGCCGCGCACGAGCTGCGCAACCCGATCGCTGGGATCTCCGGCGCGATCGAGGTGCTGCGCTCGGGCGCGAAGGACGACCCGGATGCCCTCGAGCACTTCCTGCGGCGGCTGAATGAGGACGCCGACCGCATCAGCCGCCTCACCCACTCGCTGCTCACCCTGGCGCGGATCGACGCGGTCGGGGAGAGCGAGATCGAGCTCGTGGAAGTCTCGATCGCCGCCGAGGAGGCGATGGACGCGATCGCCGCCCCGGAGGGGATGGAGGTCGAGCTCGACGTCGCGCCCGGACTGGTCGCGGAGGGTGACCCCGCGCTCGTCCGCCAGGTGCTGATCTGCCTGCTCACGAACGCCTACAAGAACACGCCGCCCCAGGGGCGCGTTACGCTTCGCGCGCATGCTGGGCGGGCCATGCAGTCCGGAGAGGGAAATGACGACGGCACGCCCGGCCAGTCGAGCGACGTGGTGATCGAGGTAAGCGACACTGGAACAGGCATCCCTCGCGAGGAGCGCGATCGGATCTTTGAGCGCTTCTATCGGGGGCGAAACGCGCTCGAGAAGGAGGGCTTCGGGCTCGGCCTCTCGATCGCGCAGCGGATGGTCGAGGTGATGGGCGGCGAGATCGGCGTCACCTCGACGCTCGGCGAGGGGAGCACCTTCTGGGTGCGCCTGCGAGTCTCCCAGACGGCTCCGGTGGCGTGATGGAGGCCGCCGTCGCAAGCCGCCGGATCCTGATCGCGGACGACGAGCCGTCGGTCCGCGACTCGGTCGGCTACGCGCTCCGCCAGGAGGGGTTCGACGTGACGCTCGCGGTCGACGGCGAGGACGCCGAGCGCAAGATCGGCGGCGAGGACCCCGACTTCGACCTGCTCATCCTCGACATCATGATGCCGGGGCGGAGCGGCCTCGACCTGTGCCGCGACGTCCGCGGCCGCAGCCCCGTGCCGATCATCCTGTTGACCGCGAAGGACGCCGAGGTCGACAAGGTGGTCGGGCTCGAGGTCGGTGCCGACGACTACGTGACCAAGCCGTTCTCGGTCCGCGAGCTGCTCGGCCGCGTCCGGGCCCAGCTCCGCCGCCGGGAGCTCGACCTGAGCTCGGCGAGCGGCGAGAGCGCCTCGATCGAGGCGGGTGCGGTCCGGATCGACCTGGCTCGCCACCTGGTCATGGTCCGGGGCGAGCCGGTCAACCTGACCCGGTCCGAGTTCCAGGTGCTGCGGCTGCTGGCCGGGAAGCCGGGGCAGGTGTTCAGCCGCCAGGAGATCATGGAGGAGCTGTGGCAGAGCGAGTTCCGCGGTGACGTGCGCGCCTGCGACGTGCACATCTCCAACCTGCGGCAGAAGATCGAGCGGGACCCGCAGGACCCGGAGCTGGTCCTGACCGTGCGGGGCGTCGGCTACAAGCTCGCCGAGTAGCCCGGGCCCCTACTCGCCGCGCTTCACCTGGGAGCCGCCGACGATCGCGTTGCGGCCGTCCGGGTAGCGCACCCACGCCTTGTTGCCGCCGTCATAGTCGGGCGCCCACAGGACCAGGGTCGCCTGCTCGCGCTCGGCGGCGTCCGGCGGCCCGATCGTGCAGGCTTCCGAGCCCTCCTCGTCGAGCCCCCGCCACACCCGCACGAACGGGTTCGACTCCCACTCGGCCCCGATCGTCGAGGGGACCCGGTGGCCGGGATGGATCCGGACGTCGCCGTCCAGCTTCATCAGCCGCTCCATGATCGAGTTGCGGAGCTGCGCGAACCCGTCCGGGCCGCCGCCCAGGGTCCCTCCGACCGTGCCGGCGAACAGTGCGTCGGCGGTCAGGCAGTCGGTCCCGTCGACGAGCAGGGCGAGATGGTCGGGGCAGTGCCCCGGCGTGTACAGCGCCCGGATCGTGAGCTCCCCGGACGAGACCTCGTCGCCGTCGTCGATCGTCTCGGTCACCACCCCCTCGAGCTGCTCCGCGGTCGCCTCGTGGGCCACCACCGGCACCCCGTAGCGCTTCGCCAGCTCCTCAGCCCCGAACACGTGGTCCCAGTGGGAGTGGGTGAGGAGGATGTGGGTGATCTCGGTCCCCTCGCGCTCGATCCGCTCGGTGAGCGGCTCGGTCACCCCGTTCGAGTCGACCAGCACGCCGCTGCCGCCGGGCCGGTCGACGATCAGGTACGCGTTCGAGAGCCACTCGGCTTGCTCCACTCGCTGCAGGATCAAATCCAGCCTCCTCTCAGTCGAACTCGATCACGGTCCGGATCCCGTCCTGGGCCTCCATCAGCTCGAACGCCCGGTTCACGTCGTCGAGCGGGATCCGGTGCGAGATGAACGGCTCGACGTCGATCTCGCCCTCCATCTGCCGCCTCACCAGCGCCGGGACCTCGTCGCGCCCCTTGACGCCTCCGAAGGATGAGCCGGCGACGCGCCGGCCGGTGATCAGGAAGCGCGGGACGACGTCGAGCGTCTCGCCCTTCCCGGCGACTCCGGCGACCGTGCACAGCCCCCATCCCATCCGGGCCGCCTCGACCGCCTCGCGCATCACGCCCACGTTCCCGGTCGCCTCGAACGTGTAGTCGGCGCCGAACCCGCCGGTCCCCTCGACGATCCGGTCCACGACGTCGTCCCCCGCGATCATCGTCTCGGTCGCCCCCTGGCCGCGGGCGAGCTCGAGTCGCTCCTCCGATAGGTCGACGGCGATGATCCGGCCGGCATCCTGCAGCCGGCACCCCGCGACCGCGCCCAGCCCCACCATCCCGCACCCGAACACGACGCAGGTCGTGCCGGGCGCGACCTTCGCCGTGTTGATCGCCGCGCCCAGCCCGGTGGAGAGGCCGCACGCGAACAGGCAGGCGGCGTCGAGCGAGGCCTCGGGGTCGACCTTGGCGAGCGAGTACTCCGACATCACCGTGTGCTCGGCGAAGGTGGAGGTGCCCATGAAGTGACGCAGGTCCTCGTCCCCGCGATGCAGGCGAGTGGTGCCGTCGGGCAGGTAGCCCTTGTTCTGCTGCTCGCGGATCGCCAGGCACAGGTTGGTGCGCTCGTCGAGGCAGTGGACGCACTCCCGGCAGCGGGCCGAGAACAGCGTCACGACGTGGTCGCCGGGCTGAAGCTCGGTGACGCCCTCGCCGACGGCCTCCACCACACCGGCCCCCTCGTGCCCGAGCACGGTGGGCGCGTACCCGGAGGGGTCGACGCCGGACGCGGTGTACAGGTCGGTGTGGCACACCCCGCAGGCGACCAGCCGGACCAGCGCCTCGCCCGCCCGCGGCTCCCGCAGCTCGACCTCCTGGACCTCGAGGGGCCGGCCGAACTCCTCGAGGACCGCCGCCCGCATCCTCATTGCAGCTCGCGGCGGAGGATCTTGCCGGACGCGGACTTCGGGATCGCCTCGATCGTCTCCACGAGTCGGATCTTCTTCTGCGGCGCCACCCGCTCGCCGACCCACTCGATCAGCCCGTCCCCGTCGAACCCTTCGCCGGCCGGGACGACGAAGGCCTTCGGCAGCTCCCCGGCCTCCTCGTCCGGGATCCCGACCACCGCCACGTCGACGACGTCGGGATGGGTGCAGATCAGCGCTTCCAGCTCCGCGGGCGCGACCTGGTAGCCCTTGTACTTGATCAGCTCCTTGAGCCGGTCGACGATGTGGAAGTGTCCGTCCTCGTCGACGACGGCGACGTCGCCGGTGTGCAGCCACCCGTCGGCGTCGATCGTGTCGGCGGTCGCCGCCTCGTTACCGAGGTAGCCCGACATCACCTGCGGACCGCGGACCCACAGCTCCCCGCGGTCTCCCTGCGCGGCGTCCTCGCCGGTGTCGGAGTCGACCACCCGGCACTCGGTCAGCGACAGCGGCTGCCCGATCGAGCCGGGACGATTGTCCCCGGGGCGGACGATGTGGGTGACGGGGCTGGTCTCGGTCATCCCGTAGCCCTGGATCACGTCGGCGCCGACCCGCCCCGCGACCTGCTCGGCGAGCTCCCCGCCGAGCGGAGCGGCGCCGGACATCACGGTCCTCAGGCGCGAAAGGTCGCGCCCGTCGACCGCCGGATGCTTGGCGAGCGCGAGCGCGATCGGGGGGACCACGTACGCGCAGGTGACCGCGTGCTCCTGGAGCAGGTCGAGGAACTGGTCCAGGTCGAACCGCGGCATCGTCACGATCGTCGCCCCCCCGAGCAGACCCTGGTTCATGATCACCGTCATCCCGTAGATGTGGAAGAACGGGAGCACCCCGATCACCGCGTCGTCGGGGCCGATCGGGAGCGCCGCCTGGGTCTGGCACAGATTTGCGACCAGGTTGCGGTGGGTGAGCATGACGCCCTTCGGAAGGCCGGTCGTCCCGCTCGAGTACGGGAGCACGGCCACGTCGCTGTCGGGGTCGATCTCCGGGGCGGGCGCGTCCGCCGGGTCGCCGAGCAGCTCCGCGAACGGGGTCGCACCGTCGGCCTCGCCGACCACGACCACCTCGGCCCCGGCGCGCTCGGCCGCCTCCCGGGCGGTGTCGAGCAGCGGCGGCACCGTGAGCAGCATCATCGCCCCCGAGTCCTCGAGCTGGCGGCCGAGCTCCTCGGCCGTGTACAGCGGGTTCACCGTCGTGCACATCCCGCCCGCGGAGGCGGCGCCGTGGAACGCGAGCGCGTACTCGGGGAGGTTGGGCAGATACACCGCCAGCGCGTCGCCCTTCCCGAACCCCCGCTCCGCCAGCCCGGCTGCGAACGACCGCACGCCGGTGGCGAGCTCGGCGTAGGTGATCGCGCGGCCGCTGGGCCCGTCGATCAGCGCAGGCTTGGAGCCGCGCTCCGCGGCGTCCGCAAGCACGAACGAGGTCACGTCCGCGCGCGGGATCTCCACGTCGGGATCTGGGCTCGCATGCGTCAAGCCGGCGCAAGTCTGTCACGCTTACGCTCCTCGCAGGGTCCGGAACCGATCACCGGGGATCGTCCCAGGCGCTGGGGAGGACGTCCGACCAGCGACTCCGGCTCACCCCCTGTGGATCATTGTCGCGTGCCCAGGTGGCCACGGGTCGTCGCGGTCGAGGCGCGGTGCGTTGCAGATCGATCCACCGTACTTCTCGAGGCACTCAACTCGCGCATAGCCTGGTACACCAGGCACGAGCAGATCCCGGTTAAGGATCGAAGCAGTGCGAGCGTTCCTGCGTGGATTTTCACAGCGGCGGAGCACCCACCCCCCCAGGATCGACTCATGAGGCGGAACGTCGCCCACCCTGTAGACCGACTTCCAGCGCGAGCGGCACACCGACCAGATGTCCGTGGTAGGGCCGTCCGGGTTCTTTACCTTGACGGCCAGGACACCCCCCCCCGAGCGGACAGTCACCGCCTACTCGATCGGTCTGCAAGCCGACCAGTTGCGGCAGCGACTGGCGCAACTCAACGTCGGCCGTGGCCATGTGATCGTGCATCCGCGCTCCTCCAATCCCGCCAGCCGGGCCACGAACGTCGACGAAGCTTCCTGGTCGGACGCCCACAGCTGAATGTTCCCGTGCGAGGTACTCACGCCTGTCACGACGAGGACCAGCGCCGCCGCGAGCGCCGCCACGCGCAGCCAGGTGCGGGCCGCCGCCAGGCCGAGAACCGCCGCGATCGTGAACATGGCGATCGTGGGGATGTAGTACCTCGACACCAAGATGCCGGGCACGCCCTCGATGATCAGCATCAGCCATCCGGTCAAGAGGAAGCCGATCGCCAGCCACGGAGCGCGTCGGCGATCAAGCCACACACCAACCACGAGTAACGGCAAGCCGACGGCAGGCGCTCGCCAAACGGGCGTCCCCACTACCCCGGTGAATGAGCCCCACTGGAGACTGAGCGCGTAGTGCAGCCGATCGATCCACCCGGACAGGCTATGCGGCGTCCCATTCCCGTAGAAGTTCGCGCCTTCTCCTCCCACCCCGGCGACTCGGTAGGTCTCCCACAGGAGCGGGATCAGCAGCAGCGCCCCCACCGCCGCCAGCATCCCCGCATCGCGGCGCGCTTCTCGCCACCGCCGCGCACCCCTTTGGTCAAGCCGCAACTGAGCCAGTGCGAGACACGCAAACACCACGAGGACGAGGTAGGCGACGCCGGTCTCCTTTTGGAACGCTCCCAGGACGAACAACGGCCAGCCGATCGCGACCGCAGCGATTCCGCTCTTGCGCCGCTGGTCCGTGAAGATCCGGTGGACGCCAACGAACACCAGTGCTCCGCCACAGACGGTGGCTCCCACAAGCATGGGCTCCTGGGGCCCAAGCCGTGCGAAGTCGAGTGCAACCCCGAACCCCGTCGAGCCGGTCCCGAGGATCAATGCGGCGGGCACCGCCGAGAGCAGGAAGAGCGTCGGCGGCTGCAGGAAAGCCCGGCCGGTGCGCGCAAGCAACGTCGGCACGAGCCCCACCGCGGCGACGAACAGAGCCAGGCGCACGAGATTCCAGAAGTTCGGCCCTGTCATCTGTGGAGCACCGAGCGTGTGCCACATGACGTCCTGCGAGAACGTCCACCCCGGGTAGAAGCGCTGAACCCCTGGCTCCACGAACGGCCGCAGGAGGTCCCCGAGCGATGGCTGGGGCAGCGACGCGGGCTCCCAGTCGTCGATCGGGGCCGGGCTGCTCAGTCCGAAGCGTGGCGACAGGATCCATGTCGCGAGCGCCAACGACAGAGCGAATCCCAGCACGATCGCGATGCCGGGCGCATCAAGTCGCGGGCGATGGCTCCGGGTCGCGTCGTTCGGCGATCCTGTCGGGGTGGCCGCGGACCGAGCTGAACGTCCGCCGACCATCGCCGCAGCGTAACCAACAGCTGGCGACGCTGATTGGTCTGCGCCAGCCGCGTACCAGCAGCAGAGCAGAAAGCGGGTTCCGCTCTAGAATCGGCCAAAGCCGGCGTAGCTCAGTTGGTAGAGCACTTCATTCGTAATGAAGGGGTCCCCGGTTCGAGTCCGGGCGCCGGCTCTTCTTCGATCCCCGCTCGGGAGCCACGGTGCGCTATCGTCGCCCGCGGCCAGGATTGGCCCAAGGGCAGCGATCGGTGGGTAGTTGGCACAGCGGCACGACGAGTACGTCCTGCCTCGGCGTGCTCACGATCGCGGCGATATGGCTGCTCGCTGTGAGCCCGGCACGTGCGGCGATGCTCCCCAGCGGTTTCAGCGAACGGGTCATAGCCCAGGGACTGGATGCTCCGACCTCCGTCGACTGGGCGCCCGACGGGCGCATGTTCGTCGCGGAGCAGGCTGGGCTGGTCCGGGTGCTGGATGCCGACGGCGCCCTTCTCCCTGATCCGCTGCTCGACATCCGCGACGAGGTCAACGACTTCGGCGATAGAGGGCTCGTGGGCCTGGCCGTGGATTCGGACTTCTCCACGAACGGCTACCTGTACCTCCTCTACGCTCGTGAGCTCGACCCGCTGAACCCCGACTCCGGCGCCGAGATGGCGTCCCGGCTCACTCGGGTATCTGTGAAGCCGGACAACACGCTCGAGAACGAGGGTGATCCGGAGACCGTGATCCTTGGCACGCAGTCCGACCAGCCTTGCCCGACTCCGGACGACGATGCGGTCGATTGCATCCCTGCCTTCAAGTACCACGTGGTGGGCACGGTGCGCTCGGATCCCGGTGACGGAACGCTGTGGGTGGGCTCGGGCAACAGCCACGAAAACAACATCGTCGACGAGCCCGCGTACCGCCCCCAGGACGACGCGTCCTACGCTGGAAAGATCCTGCACGTGGATCGCGACGGCCACGGCCTTCCCGGCCACCCGTTCTGCCCGGCGGACGATGAGCTCACTCACGTGTGCACGAAGATCTACGCGAAGGGCTTTCGGAACCCGTTTCGCTTCACGCTCCGTCCTGGCAAGGGCCCGGTCGTGGGAGACGTCGGCAACGCCGACTCGGAGGAGGTAGATCTGGTCAAGGAGGGCCGCAACTACGGTTGGCCATGCTACGAGGGCCCGGTTCGCTATGCGCTGTTCGAGTACGAGGCCGGGTGCCAGTCCGTCTATGCCAACGAGGGAACACCCGACGAGGCAGCGCCGCCGGCCTGGTCGTACGACCATTCGGCGGGATGCTCCGCCGTGATCGGCGGTCCCGTCTACGAGGGGGATGCCTACCCGGCGTCGTACTCCGGAAAGCTGTTCGTCGGCGACTGGTGCCAGGGCTGGATCAAGCTTTTGACACTCGCCGGGGGCGGCGAGGTGACGGAGGTCGAGGAGTTCGCGACCGACGTTCGACCGGTCGACCTGGCGCTGACGCCGGAGGGACGGCTCGCCTACGTCGACATCGACGGCGCGGTGCGCCAGTTCAAGGGGCCGCCCGCCGATACCCGCACGCCGGACCGCCCGCCCAACCCCGGTCCGGCCGCGGAACCCGCCACATCCGACTCCACGCCTCCGGAAGTTGAGCTGTTCGCTAAGCGCGGGCGGCAGGCCGGCCGGCGGATCAGGATCGACGCGAGCTGCGACGAGGCTTGCAGCGTCACCGCCAAGGGCAGAGTGGTGCTCTCGAAGCGCCCGTCGGAGCGGTCGGCCGATGCCGCGGCGGCGAGCAAGAGCTTCAGGCTCGAGAAGGCTACGGCCGCGTTGGCGGCCGGCAGGACCGGGACGCTGAGACTCGTCCCAAGGGTGGAGCGGGCGAGCCGCAGGATCGCGCGCCGCGTCAGGCGGGGCGACAAGGCCAGGCTGGATGTCGTCGTCAGGGTGGCCGACTCGCTCGGGAACGCCGCCCGCCGGCGGATGACCATCAAGTTGCACGGCAGATAGCGGCTGGCCGGCCGGCTCCTATGCTGGCCTGGCGTTGAGCCGGAAAGCAACCCCCAGCCAGGCGCGCCTCGCGGTCGTCGTGGTCACGTACAACTGCCGCGCGGCAGTGGGCCGCTCGCTGCCGGCGCTGCTCTCCGAGCTCCGCCCCGACGACGAGCTGATCGTGCTCGACAACGCGTCGAGCGACGGGACGCCGGCCGCGATCCGCGAGCTCGCGCCCGATGCCCTCGTGGTCGAGCCCGGTCGCAACCTCGGGTTCGCGGCGGGGTGCGACGAGGCCGCCTCGCGCGCCTCCGGCGAGCTGCTCCTCCTGCTCAACCCGGACGCGGTCGTCGAGCCCGGGTTCCGCGACGCGATCGAGGCGCCGCTCGCCGCCGGCCGCGGCTGGGATGCGTGGATGGGACTCGTGACCGCGGACGCCGGCCGCGTGGTCAACACGGAGGGGGGTGTCGTCCACTTCACGGGGATCGCGTGGGCCGGCGGCGCCGGTCGAACGCGCGAGCCCGGCGAGGACCGGCCGCCGCGCGAGGTGGCGTTCGCTTCCGGCGCCTGCCTCGCGATTGTGCGCGAGCGGTGGGACGCGCTCGGCGGGTTCCCCCCCGAGTACTTCCTCTACCACGAGGACGTCGACCTGTCGCTGCGTGTGCGACTCGCCGGCGGGCGGGTGGGCATCGAGCCGGCTGCTGTGGTCGACCACGAGTACGAGTTCGACAAGGGCGCGGCCAAGTGGCGCCACATGGAGCGAAACCGGTGGGCGACGATCGTTCGCACCTATCCGGCCCCGCTGCTCGTCTTCGTCGCCCCCGCCCTCGCGGCGACGGAGGTGGCGCTGATCGCCGTCTCGCTCGCCGACGGCTGGTGGCGCCAGAAGGTGGCGGCCTGGTGCGACGTGCTTCGGTGGCTGCCGCGCCTGCTGCGGGAGCGGCGCGAGCTCGCCGCGGGCTCGGGGGTCACCGAAGCGGAGTTCGCAGCCGCCCTCACCCCCGAGCTCGATTCGGTCTACCTCGGCCGCGCCGCCCGCCTGCCGCTGCTGCGCGGCGCGCTCCGCGCCTACTGGTCGGCGGTGCTGGCGCTTCTCCGGCTCGGGTCGACCGGACGCGCGCCGGATCCCCCGTCCGGCGGCTGAGGCCCGCCGCCGTTCGCCCCCGCTGCCCGCGCCTCGCGGAGCTCCGCGTCCAGCCGCGCAACCTCCTGGGCGAGGATCTTCGTCTCCTCGGCGAGCCGCGAGATGGCGACCGAGAAGTGCAGCAGGAGCACAAACGCGACGCCGATCGCGGCCAGGAACAGGGCGTTGGACGCGAGGTCGATCCCGACCAGGTGCGCCGCCGAGCTCAGCAGCCCGTTCCAGATCGCGAGCAGCAGCAGGATCACCCCGACGCTCATCCACAGCAGCGCGTAGCGCTCCGCCAGCCGCCGCCGCCGGACCAGCTCGAGCACGACCGCCAGCATCACTGCGGTCACCGCGACCGCGACGACCTGAACCTTCCCCTCGAGCTCGTCCTGCACCGCGAGCAGCAGCGTCGAGGCCGCCGAGATCATCCGCCCACCACCGGCTGCCCCGAGTCCTCGCCGGACGCCGCGCTCGACGCGGCCGGCGCCACCGGCTGGCCCTCGGGGCGGTTCGGCGGGCTGTCGAGCGGGGTCGGTCGGCGCCGGAAGAGGCCGACGAACAGGGCGAGCAGGACCTTGGCCATGTAGTAGGCGCTGCGCGGGTAGTCGATCGAGGAGCGGCCGAACCCGCGGGCGTTCATCCGCACCGGGATCTCGTGCAGCCGGAGCCGGTGCGCGTGCAGCATCAGGATCGCCTCGACCTCCGGGTAGTCGTGCGGGTAGTCGCGGGCGAACAGCTCGATCCCGCGGCGATTCGTCATCCGGAACCCCGACGTCGGGTCGGTGATCCGGCGCCGAACGATCGCGCTCAGGATCACGGAGAAGATCAGGTTGCCGATCCGGCGCCCGATCGGGACCTTGTAGCCGGGGTTCCCGCGGAACCGGCTGCCGCACACCATGTCGGCCTTGCCGCTGGTCCGCAGCGCCTCGGCCAGATCGTTCAGGTACGTCGGCTTGTGCTGCCCGTCGCCGTCAACCTGCGCGGCCACGTCGTAGCCGTGCGCCGCCGCGTACTTGAATCCGGACTGCATCGCTCCGCCGATCCCGAGGTTGAACGGGTGGCGGATCACCGTCGCCTCCTCGGCGCTCGCCTCCGCGAACGTCGAGTCCGTCGAGCCGTCGTCGACGACCACGATGTCGAAGTCGGGCGCGTGGCGGCGGATCCCGCGCACGACCTGTCCGACCATCCCCTTCTCGTTGTATGCGGGGATGATCGCCAGCTTGCGCAGCTGATCAGCGGGCTCGGTCATCACGAGGTGCGCGCCGGGATCGCGACGGCGGCGGCGCCAGTCACCTTAGCGCGCCGGAGCGGGCTCGGCGGCCGCTGCACGCCGCCTTGTCATCCACATCAGGGTCGCGAAGATCGCCAATCCGAGCACGTTCAGGAAGAGCTTGTAGTCGAGCTCGACCGAGGTGAAGATGTCGGCGCGGCTTGGCCGCGTGTCCGGAACCAGCCCGCCGAGGGAGAACAGGCCGTCGACGATCAGCGCGGCGATCACCATCGTCACGAACATCAGCGCCGTGATCCGCAGCGCGTACTCCGTCCCGTAGTACTTGCGGTACGCGGCGACGATCGTCAGCACGATCAGGTCGGCGAAGATGAACGCCATCACGCCGGCGAACGAGATCCCCCCCGACCACAGCACCGCGGCGAGCGGGACGTTGCCGACCGAGCACACGAAGCTGAGCACGGCGATGATCGGGCCGACGATCACGTTCTCGATCGTCTTGACGGCCGGGGGTGCGCCCTCGATGAACAGGATGTCGAACACGTCGTTGCCGAGCAGCCCGATGAACCCCGCGAGCAGGAACCCGATCAGGATCTCCTTCCACAGCATCCCCCAGTCCATCCGGAAGTTCTGGGCGACCTGCGTCCACGCGGCGCTCGAGGTGACCCTGTCCCGGAGGCGCATCTCGTCCCCCTCGTCCTCTCCGCGCTCGTCCTCCCCGCCGGCCTTCTGCGCGTTGCGGCGCGCCCGCTCCTCCAGTCGCGGCGACACGAAGAAGCGCAGCAGCACGGCCATCAGCCCGATCAACAGCACGCCGCCCACGTACTCGCCGAGCGCGAACTGCCACCCGATCAGCACCCACAGCACCAGGCCCAGCTCCCAGACCAGGTTGGTCGACGCGAACTGGAAGGCGAGCGTTGTGACCGCCGAGGCGCCCTTCGCGAACAGCGATCGCGCGATCGCGATCGCCGCGTACGAGCACGACGAGGACGCGGCGCCCAGGCCGGTGGCCGTGGCGACCGGGGCGAAGCCGGTTCCCGACAGCGCGCTCTCGACCCGCTTGCGCGGCACCCACGCCTGCACGATCGCCGAGATCGTGAACCCGAGCACCAGCGCCCACCACACCTCGTACGCCATCAGGGCGGCGTTGGACAGGCCCTCTGCCACCTTGTCGACGACATTCCCCACGCGCTTAGCCTATGCAGCCGTGGCTTCGGCAGATGCCGAATCGGGCTGACTCGCTGGGGCGCCTCGAGCGCGAGGTGCACTCCTGCCGGCGCTGCCCGCGGCTGGTCGCGTGGCGGGAGCGGGTCGCCGCGGATCCCCCCCGCAGGCACGCCGGTGAGCGCTACTGGGCCCGCCCCGTCGCCGGGTTCGGCGATCCCGGGGCGGCGATCGTGGTGGTCGGCCTCGCCCCGGCGGCGAACGGGGCGAACCGGACGGGCCGGATGTTCACCGGCGATCGCTCCGGCGAGTGGCTGTATGGGGCGCTGTACCGCGCCGGGCTGTCGAGCGGGCCCGACTCCACCGATCGGGACGACGGCCTCGAGCTGCGGGGGGCATGGATCACGGCCGTCGTCCGCTGCCCGCCGCCGGCCAACAAGCCGACCACGGGGGAGCGGGACAACTGCCTGCCCTACCTGGTCCGCGAGCTGCCGTTGCTCGACCGCGCCCGAGTGCTGGTCGCGCTCGGCTCCTTCGCCTGGGACGGCGCGCTCCGTTCGCTGCGGGATCTGGGGCATCCGACCCCGCGACCGAAGCCGAGGTTCGGCCACGGCGCCGAGGCGACGGTCGGCCCGTACACGCTCCTGGGGAGCTACCACCCCAGCCAGCAGAACACGTTCACGGGGAGGCTGACCGAGAAGATGCTGGACGCGGTGCTTGCCCGCGCGGTGCGGCTCTCCTCGCGCTAGCGCCGCCCCGGCCGCAGCATCGACCACAGCGGCACTCCCCGGGGCAGGGTCGCCTCGCCGTCCACCTCGAACCCGAAGCGGCGGTAGTAGGGGAGGTTGTGATCGGTAGACGTGGTCAGATGCACGGGCACGCCGGTCGCGTCCGCGTCTGCGGTGGTGCGGTGGACGAGCGCCGAGCCGGCGCCGCTGCGCTGCGCGCTCGGGTGGACCCCGAGCGTGTGCAGGAACGCGTGCGGCTCTGCCGGGTGAACCGCGTCGATCGCGGTCGCCGCCCGCAGCCCGCGGATCGACGCCCCGGGCCCCGACAGAGCGATTCCCCACGCCTCGTGGAAGAAGGAGGCGGCGGACGGGGGCCAGCCGCCGGGCGGGTACACGATCGCGGCCGCGATCAGCCGGTCGTCGGCGTACGCCCCGAACGACGCCCCGGTGGTCGCGGCCCGGGCCAGGGCGCCGCGGTAGAACCGATCCAGCATCCGCCACCGGGCCCGCTCGCGGCGCGGCCCGATCGAGAGCCACGCGGGGTAGTCGCGAAAGGAGTCCGCGAGCACCCGCGCCGCCTCGCGCTGCTGGGTGGATCCGATCCGGCGTACCTCGATAGCCCGATACTGCCAACCTGCTTTCGGGCGATGCTTCCCGTCAACGTCCCCAACGTCCTCACGGTGCTTCGCATCCTCGCGGTGCCGGTGATCGTTGTCGCCCTGCTCGAGGAGTCGCCGGACGGGGACCTGCTCGCCGGGATCGTGTTCGCGCTCGCCGCGCTCACCGACGGGCTGGACGGGTACATCGCAAGATCGCGGGGAAGCGTCACCACGTTCGGGAAGTTGATGGACCCGATCGCCGACAAGCTCCTGATCGTCGCCGCGCTGGTCGCGCTCGTCTCGCTCGACCGGCTCGCCGCGTGGGTTGCGATGGTGATCATCGCGCGCGAGATCGCCGTCACCGGGTTGCGCGGCCTCGCCGCCGAGCAGGGAGTCGTGATCTCGGCGTCGTGGCTCGGGAAGCTGAAGACCGTGCTGCAGGTGGCGGCGGTGTTCGGGCTGATCATCTGGGACCCGTCGCCCGTCGCCGTCGACGTGCTCCTGTACGCCGCCGTCGCGATGACGGTGATCAGCGGCGTCGACTACTTCTTCGGGGTGCGCCGCAGGATCGAGCAGGAGCGCGAGCGCCGCGCGCTCACCCGGGCGCGGCCGGCGCCTCGAGCCACTCGCGCATCGTCAGGTGGTGGCGCGAGTGGTCCCCCGAAGCGATCTCGGCCCTGATCTCCGAGACTCGGCCGGTTCGCTCCGCGACCACGTCGTGGCGGTGGATCGTCTCCAGGTTCTGCTGGCGCGCGCACACGAAGCCGTCGTCCTCGAGATCGGGATACGTCTCGATCACCCGGCGGACCATCTCGCGGACGCAGTCCTCGACGAACCGCGGCCGCGCGTGGGCCCTCTCCACCACCGACAGCTCGTCGGAGCGCTTCATCAGCTCGTAGATCTCGGAGCTCATCGACTGCTCGACGATCCGGACCAGATCGCGGGCGTCGATCACCGCAGTTGAGCCCTCGGGGCGTCCGAGGTGGAGGCGTCCTATCCCGCGCTGGTTGTGGGTCGCGATCGGGACCGTGTCGAGCACGTCGTCGATCAGCGCCGGCTCCAGGCCCTTCGCCGCGAGCCGCTCCCGAGCCCGATCGGAGACGAGCCCCTGCGCGCACGGGCAGGCCGTCATCCCCTGCGCCTGCACCCCGGTCAGGGTGCGGGTGCCGTGCTCGGATGAGACCGCCGTCCCGAACAGCGTGTACAGCTCCTGGGTGGGCAGCCCCGAGACCGGCGCCGAAACGGTCTCCGGGTAGCGCGCCTCGATCGTCACCTCGGCTCGCATCCCGCCCTGCCGCTCCCGGACCAGGGAGGCGAGGTGCGCCGCCAGCGTCTCCGTCTTGAACGCCTCGCCGAGCACGACCTCGTCGATCGCCTCGTTGAACACCTCCTCGAAGCGCGACATGTGCACTCCGGCCTGCCTCGGGTTGAGGTCGACGAAGCACTCCAGCTCGGCGTAGTACAGCTCCTCGCTGACGCGGAGGACCTTCTCGACGCCGGTGACGCCGACCCGGGTGAGGCTGAGCTGCGTGCGCGGGAGCTCCGCCTGCGCATCGCGGCTCGGGGTGAGGACCTCGGTCACGTCTCCGCTCGGAGTGCTCATCGAGATCAGATGGTAGGGCCAACCCGCTCCCGGACCCGGGTCTATACTTCCGCCGCCTGGGGAAGCCAACCAAGGAGCCGAAGGGCCGCCTATTGGCTAAGAGAGCAGAGACGCTCGTGAGGGAGGAGGAGACCGAGGTCGCCGCCGGCGAGTCGCCGGAGGCGGTCGTCGACGTTCCCGAGCAGTCGTTCGCGGAGACCGATGAGCTCCGCGCGCTGATCGCGGAGGGACGGGAGCGCGGCTACCTCACCTTCGAGGAGATCGCCGGGACGCTGGAGCAGGTCGAGGTCACCAAGGAGCAGATCCGGCACCTGCACGCCTACCTGATCGAGCACGGGGTCGACGTCGTCGCCGGCGAGGCGCCCGGCGGCGGCAAGGAGGCGGCCGCGCAGCAGGAGGCGCAGCGCCAGCCGGAGCTCGACCTCACCGTCGAGCCGAGCCTCGACTCGCTGCGCCTGTACCTGCGCTCGATCGGACGGGTCGACCTGCTCACCGCCGACGAGGAGATCGGGCTGGCGAAGCGGATCGAGCGCGGCGACATGCGCGCCAAGCGCCACATGGTGGAGGCGAACCTGCGGCTCGTCGTCTCGATCGCGAAGGGTTATCTGGGCCGGGGGCTCGGCTTTCTTGACCTGATCCAGGAGGGCTCGCTCGGCTTGATCCGCGCAGTCGAGAAGTTCGACTACCGGCGCGGATACAAGTTCTCGACCTACGCCACGTGGTGGATCCGGCAGGCGGTCACCCGGGCGATCGCCGACAAGGCTCGCACGATTCGGATTCCGGTGCACATGGTCGAGAAGCTGAACCGGGTCACCCACGTGGAGCGCCAGCTCGTGCAGCGGCTCGGCCGGGAGCCGGAGCCGGCCGAGATCGCAGCCGAGCTGAGGTGCAGCGTCCGCGACGTCCGGGACATCCTCCGCGTCGCGCAGATGCCGGTCTCGCTCGAGAAGCCGATCGGCGACGACGAGGAGTCCGAGCTCGGCGACTTCGTCGCGGACGAGACCGCGGAGTCCCCGCTCGAGAGCGCCACCGAGAGCATGCTGCGCCAGGACATCCGGCGGGCGCTCAAGGTGCTGCCCGAGCGGGAGCGTGAGGTGATCGAGCTCCGGTTCGGGCTGACCGGCTCCGAGCCGATGACCCTGGAGGAGGTCGGTCGCGCGTTCGGCGTCACCCGCGAGCGGATCCGCCAGATCGAGACCAACACGCTGAAGAAGCTGAAGCAGCTTCCCGAGGCGCAGCGGCTGCGCGAGCTGAGCTAGTCGGCGATCGAGTGGCTGACGAGCGTAGGCGCGACCGTGATGGTCCCCCTCGGACACAGTCCGGACTTCGACCTCGTCGTGGAGGCAAACGGGCGCCTGCTCCGGATCCAGGTCAAGACGTCGACACAGGTTGCCGCGACGCCGGATGGACATCGACGCGGCCCGGGGGGGGGGGGCAATCAGAGCTGGAGCGGCGTGGCCAGAAAGCTCGACCCAGCGCGCTTCGACTACCTGTTCGTGCTGACCGGTGACGGGCGCCGGTGGTTCATTCCCTCGACCGCTGTCGAAGCTCAAACCGCGATCTCGCTTGGCGGCTCGAAGTACTCGGAGTTCGAGATCGAGGCCGGACGCCCGATCCGAGGGCTCGTGTATGGATCGGACCCAGCACTAATATCCGGATCGCCGTCGGGGGAGTATCCAAGTGGTCAAAGGACGGCGACTGTAAATCGTCAGGCTCAGCCTTCGCAGGTTCGACTCCTGCCTCCCCCATTTCGCCCACGACTCGGGTTCAAGGCGTCCAAGTACGACCGCAAGCCGGGACGCAGCGGAGTTGCGGTCCTGAACCAGAAACGGAGGGTGACACTGCCGCGCCAGCCCTGCATCGAGGCGCGCCTCGTGGATGGCGACCGCGTCAGGGTGCGGAGTGATGGCGATGGACGGATCGTGCTGGAGCGCATCGAGCCTCCACCGGAGCACGCCTCGCCGTGGCACGGCCCGGACGCGCCGCTTCTCGACACCCGCCAGTGACCCCCGCCGCTCGCGGTCAAAGCTATGTCCCTCGTCCCTCAGTCGCCCCACGGCCCACACGATCAGATCGCCGTTGTCGAAGGTGACGTCACCGTCGTTGGTCCCCGGCCGTCGATCGACATCACGTTGCCGGCCCGGCGGCCCCCGCGCGGTCCTGGCTTTGTGGTGAACTGGTGGGCTGGTGCAGGCGATCCCATGAAGCGAGCCCGCGTCCTATTCGACGAGTTCCACGGCGAGGCGTGGTCGGTGCGACCCGAGGTCGCCCGCCGGATGCAGCCCTCCCACCCGGAGGACTCCTCCTACGCCCGCGCCGCCGCGGCGCTCGACGCGCACGACTTCACCGTCGTCCCGAACGCCGACCGGCCCCTCACCGACATCCTCGGCGACGCCGACGTGCTCGTCATCGCCCACCCCTCCGAGCCCGAGTGGGAGGCGACGACGAACGGCGAGCAGCCGCGGCTCGCCGATGACGAGCTCGACGCGATCGAGGAGTTCGTCCGAGACGGCGGCGGGCTGATCGCGCTCGGGGAGACCGAGCAGGACAAGTACGGCAACAACCTGAACGAGCTGCTCGCCCGGTTCGGGATCACCGTCGAGAACCGCACTGTGCAGGACTACGAGCACCACCGCAAGGCCCCCTCGTGGGTGCTGGCCGAGCTCGACGCCTCCCTCAACGGCACGGCGGCCGTCGATCTGCTCGCACGGGTCCACAGCGCCTGCTTCTACCGCGCCGGCACCCTGGCGCTCCGCAACGGCGCCCGCGTGATCGCCCGCACCTCGGCCGCCGCCGCGCCGCCGCGGGCGCCGCTGGCTGCGGTCGTCGAGCACGGCGCCGGCCGCGTCGTCGTGCTCGCGGACTCCGACCTGTTCGGTGACGACTGCATCGGGGAGCTCGACCACGAGGAGCTGTGGGTGAACCTCGCGTACTGGGCCGCACAGCCCAGCTTCCGCGACGCGGAGGCGTTCCCCGACTCGCCGGCGAAGGCGGACCCTGCGTGGGCGGAGCTGAAGGCGGCGGTCGAGGAGCTCCGCCTCGCGCAGCAGCAGGACGGCTCGGTCGAGCTCGGCGGCAGCGGTCGCGCCCGCCTCGAGCAGCTCGTCGACACGATCGCCGCCGCGGCACGGCGCCTCGCCCTCCACTTCCCTCACCAGAGCGAGTACATCGCGGCGCTCGAGCAGGACCTGCGCGGGTGGGCCGCACAGGGATTCGGCAAGCCCGACTTCGCCCGCGCCACCGAGGCCTTCCGGCCAGAGCGCGACCGCCGCGACGGGATCGAGCACCTCGCGGTGTTCCCGATGTACAAGCAGAACGCCTCCACCGACACCTGCTTCGAGGCGCTGATCGTGCGCGTCCCGTGGCCGGAGTTCGTCGCCGAGCTGGAGCGGGAGCGCTACGACAACCCCAAGTACGTGCCCGTCACCTTCGTCGACTACACCAGCGGATACGACTCGGAGTGCGCGGTCCTGTTCCCGGAGACCTTCTCCGTGACCGAGCGCCCGCCCGCCCACTTCGGCGCGATCTTCTGCGACCGCGAGGCGGAGCGTCTCCGCCGGGTCGGCGGCGCCGCAGCCGAGATCCTGGAGCTGAACCTGCCCCCGGATGCCGCCTGCCTGCTCGCGTCGCCGGAGCTGTCGCGGGACGCGTACATCGTCTGGGACCTGATCCACGACCGCACCCACATGCGCGGCGACCTTCCCTTCGACCCATTCATGATCCGCCAGCGCAGCCCGTACTGGATGTACTCGCTGGAGGAGCTGCGCTGCGACCTGACCACGTTCGGCGAGGCGATCCGGCTGGAGCGGGAGGGCCTCGCCGCCGTCCGCCACGTCCAGCATGCGATCCTCCTCGACCGGCTGTTCCGATTCCCGATCACCGGCGCCCGGGTGCGCAACTACGACGGGCTCGGCGGCCAGCTCCTGTTCGCGTTCCTGCACCGGGAGGGGTATCTGCACTGGACCGACAATCGGATGACGATCGAGTGGGACCGGGTCGCCGCCGGCGTCGATGCGCTTCGCGAGCGCGTCCAGCAGCTCTACCACTCCGGGATCGACCGCTCCAAGGTCGCCCAGTGGGCGGCCGCCCACGACCTCGTCGCCGAGTACGTCCCTCCGGTGGAGGGCTCCGCGTGGGCGAAGGCGTCGCGCCACCTTCCGGAGGTCGAGGAGCCGAAGCAGCTCGTCGACCTGGTCGAGGACGACGAGTTCCCGCTCAGCCTCTTCTACACCTCGTTGAAGCCGAAGCTGGAGCCGGCACTGGCCCGGCCGGAGAGCGCGATCTGATCGTGGCGCGAGCGGCGCTCGAGTGGGACGGCGATGTCGCCGTGGTCCGGATGCATCACGACGAGAACCGGTTCCACCCGGAGATGCTCGCCGCGATCAACGCCGCCCTCGACGAGGTCGAGGGCCGCGACGGACCCACGGCGGTGGTGCTCACCGGCGAGAGCAAGTTCTTCTCCAACGGGCTCGACCTCGACTACATGGGAGCCGCCGGGGCGGACGAGGCGGCGAGTGTCGTCTCCGACGTGCAGGGGCTGCTGGCGCGGTTCCTGGGGTTCCCGACGGCGACGGTCGCCGCCTTGAACGGGCACGTGTTCGCCGCCGGCGCGATGCTGGCGCTGGCCTGCGACCAGCGGGTGATGCGCGAGGACCGGGGCTTCTTCTGCCTCCCCGAGGTCGACCTGGGGATCCCGTTCACGCCCGGAATGAACGCGCTGATCACGTCCACGCTCAGCACCGCGACGGCGCGGGAGGCGATGCTGACCGGTCGCAGGTACGGCGGCACGGACGCGCTCGCCGCCGGGATCGTGGACGCGGCGGTGCCCGAGGGCGAGGTGGTCGCGAGCGCGGTCGCCCGCGCCGCCGAGCTCGCCGCCAAGCCGCGCCATGCCGTCGCGGCGATCAAGGGTCGCCTGTACGCGGAGCCGATAGAGGCGCTGACGGCGGCCGGCGCCGATCTGCCCGGCGTCACGTGAGCAGCCACCCGCGCGGGTTCGCAAGCGACAACTCCGCCGGCGCCCACCCTGAGGTGCTGGCGGCGATCGAGGCCGCGAACGAGGGGCACGTGCCCGCGTACGGCGAGGACCCCTACACCGCGGCCGCCGAGGCCCGTCTCCGCGAGCATTTCGGGCACGACGCGCGCTCCTTCCTGGTCTTCAACGGATCCGCCGCGAACGTGATGTCGCTGCTCGCGCCGCGCGGCCGCGTCGATGCCGCGATCTGCCCCGAGACGGCGCACATGAACGTCGACGAGTGTGGCGCCCCGGAGCGGATCGGCGGCGTCAAGCTGCTCACGGTCGTCACGCCGGACGGCAAGCTCACGCCGGAGCTGCTCGACTCCCGCCTGCGCAGGGTGCGGATCGGCGACCACCACGCCGCCCAGCCCCGGATCGTCTCGATCTCGAACGCGACGGAGCTCGGCACCGTGTACACGCCGGGCGAGGTCTCCGCCCTCGTCGAGCTCGCCCACGGGCGGGAGATGCTGCTGCACGTCGACGGAGCGCGGCTCGCCAACGCCGCCGCCTCGCTGGACGTCCCGCTGCGGGCGCTCACCACCGACGCCGGCGTCGACGTCGTCTCCTTCGGCGGCACGAAGAACGGGCTGCTGTTCGGCGACGCGGTCGTCTTCCTCGCTCCGGAGCTGGCCGAGGACTTCGAGTACGTCCGCAAGCAGTCGCTGCAGCTCGCCTCGAAGATGCGCTTCCTGGGCGCGCAGTTCGACGCCCTGCTCGAGGGCGACCTGTGGCTGCGGAGCGCGCGCCACGCGAACGAGATGGCGAGCCGGCTCGCTCACGTGGTCAAGGAGCTCGACGGCCTGTGCGTGACTCAGCTCGTCGAGTCGAACGCGGTGTTCGCGACTCTGCCGGCGGCGGCGCGCGAGCACCTGCTCGAGGCGTGGCCCGGTGAGCAACCGTTCCACGTCTGGAACGAGCAGACCGGCGAGGTGCGGTGGATGGCGGCTTGGGACACGACCCCCGAAGATGTCGACCGGTTCACCGCCGCCGCCGCGGACGCGCTGCGGGCATGCCGTGAGTAGGACGTCAAGCGATCCGCGGGTCGAGCGCGGGATGCGGACCCAGCTCCGCGTCCGGCTCGAGGCGCTTCAGGGAGGCGCCGAGCCGGTCGGGTGGAAGGTCGGGTTCAACCTTCCCGCGATCCAGGAGCGGCTCGGGATCGACCGCCCCGTCGCTGGCTTCCTGACCACCGCCGGGCTCGTCCCCGACGGCGATTGGTGGCCGGTGGACGAGGGCGGCGAGCTGGTCGCCGAGCCCGAGATCGGGGTCGAGCTCGGCGACGACGCCCGCTCGATCGCCGTCCTGATGCCGGCGATCGAGCTCGCCGCTCCCCCCGACCTGTCCCTCGACCTGGAGGAGATCCTGGCGGGGAACGTCTTCCACCGCGCTGTCGCGTTCGGGCCTGGCGCGGAGCCGGGCCCGCCCGGCGCCGCCCGCCTGTACGTCGACGGGGAGCTGCGGGAGCAGGTGCCGGCCGAGCGCACCGGCGAGCATCTGGAGGCGATGGTCGCCGTGATCGCCGACCGGCTGGCCGAGGCGGGGGAGAGGCTGCGGCCGGGCGACCGGATCATCACCGGCGTGCTGGCCCCGCCGCCGACCGTCGCCGCCGGCCAGAGGGTGCGGCTGGAGCTCGACCGGCTCGGCGCCGTCGAGGTCTCGCTCGGCCGCTAGAGTGACCCGGGCCCGCCCGGATAGCTCAGTTGGTAGAGCACATCCATGGTAAGGATGGGGTCGCCGGTTCGAGTCCGGCTCCGGGCTCTACTCGGCCCAGGCAATTGGCTCGACGGACGCTGGTCCCGGCTGGGCCTGCCCCTTGGGAGGAGCTCCCGAGCACGGTGATCTCGCTGTTTCGGGGGCCGTGAGCAGGAGGCACCGGTAGGCCGTGCGTGGGACTTGAGTATTTCTGCTGAAAGTGGACAAATTACGTATTTTGAGGGATTGACTTCGCGCCAGGTGGACCCTATGTTTGTCCGCCTTAGCCGCAAATTCCGGATGGATTTGCGGCGGGAAGTTGTCCGGCATCTGGACTGGCTGGACGGGAACTGGAGCGGCAATGGATGGCAAGGCAGCCAAGCGGGGAGCACGGGGACGACGGGTGACGCGTCGAACGGCGCTGGTGGTGGCCTTGGCGGCGTTGATCCTGCCGGCGAGCGCGAGCGCTGCTGACAGCGTCTACTGGAGCGCCGAGGGCGCAGGCACGATCCGGCTCGGCGACCTCGACGGCACCGGAACCGCCCCGACCCTTTTCGGGGGTGAGGGCGGCCCGTGTGGCCTGGCGATCGACGCGGCGGCTGGCAAGCTCTACTGGGCCAACTTCAGCTCCGGCGGCATCCGGGAGGCGAACCTTGACGGCACCGGGACCGCCACGACCCTCTTCGATGGTGGTGTCGGCTCCATGTGCGGGGTGGCGATCGACCCCGCGCACAACAAGATCTACTGGGCGGACTTCACCAACAACCTGATCAGGGTCGGCAACCTGGACGGCACGGGGACCGCCTCGACGCTGTTTGCGGAAGCGCCCGGAACCGCGCCCAGCGGCGTGGCGATCGACCCGGCGGCGAACAAGATCGTGTGGACGAACCAGTTCTCCGACGAGGTGCGAGTCGCCAACCTCGACGGCACCGGGACTGCCTCGACCCTGTATGGGCCGCCCGGCGAGGACAACCCGATAGGGGTGGCGATCGACTCCGCGACGGGCACGATCTACTGGACCGATATCGCGCTCGGCACGGTCCGAACGGGCAATCTCGACGGCACCGACACCGCCTCCACCCTGTTCGGCGGCGAGAGCAGCCCCGGCGGGGTCGCGCTGGATCCGGCGGCCGGCAAGATCTACTGGGACTCTTTCTCGGGCTCGATCCGGTTCGGCAACCTGGACGGCTCCGGGACCGCCTCGACCCTGTTCGGCGGCGAGGGCTCCCCGCTGTTCGCCGCGGTCCTGAAGGCACCGACCGGCGTTGGGTCCCCGGGCATCGCTCCACCCTCGCCGACGCAGCCCGAGGAGCTGTCGTGCAGCGAGGGGGACTGGGCGCCCGACCTGCTGGGAGCGTTCCTGTACCAGGCGCCGCGCTCGTTCACCTATCAGTGGCAGAAGGACGGAGACGACATTCCCGACGCCGACGAGGCGACATTCACGCCGACCGAGGACGGCTCCTACACCTGCGAGGTCACCGCCTCCAACCAGGCGGGGAGCAGCGCCCCGCAGACGAGCGCCGCGCACATCGTCGACGGGACACCGCCCGACACCGAGATCACCGACCACCCCGCCGATCCCTCCGGCTCCGCCGACGCCTCCTTCTCGTTCACCGGCGAGCCCGGCTCGGGCACCGCGATCGGCTCGTTCGAGTGCAAGCTCGACACCGGCGGCTTTGACCCGTGCACTCGCCCCAGGACTACACCGGCCTGGGCCAGGGCTCCCACACCTTCCAGGTCCGCGCGATCGACGCCGCCGGCAACGTCGATCCCTCCCCCGACTCTTCACCTGGACGATCGACACGCTCGCCCCCGACACCGAGATCACCGCCACCCCGCCGATCCCTCCGGCTCCGCCGACGCCTCCTTCTGCTTCACCGGCGACCCCGGCTCGGGCACCGCGATCGGCTCGTTCGAGTGCAAGCTCGACACCGGCGGCTTTGACCCGTGCACTCGCCCCAGGACTACACCGGCCTGGGCCAGGGCTCCCACACCTTCCAGGTCCGCGCGATCGACGCCGCCGGCAACGTCGATGCCTCCCCCGACAGTTCACGCTGGACGATCGACACGCTCGCCCCCGACACCGAGATCACCGACCACCCCGCCGATCCCTCCGGCTCCGCCGACGCCTCCTTCAGTTCACCGGCGAGCCCGGCTCGGGCACCGCGATCGGCTCGTTCGAGTGCAAGCTCGACACCGGCGGCTTTGACCCGTGCAGCTCGCCCCAGGACTACACCGGCCTGGGCCAGGGCTCCCACACCTTCCAGGTCCGCGCGATCGACGCCGCCGGCAACGTCGATGCCTCCCCCGACTGTTCACCTGGACGATCGACACGCTCGCCCCCGACACCGAGATCACCGACCACCCCGCCGATCCCTCCGGCTCCGCCGACGCCTCCTTCATCGTTCACCGGCGAGCCCGGCTCGGGCACCGCGATCGGCTCGTTCGAGTGCAAGCTCGACACCGGCGGCTTTGACCCGTGCAGCTCGCCCCAGGACTACACCGGCCTGGGCCAGGGCTCCCACACCTTCCAGGTCCGCGCGATCGACGCCGCCGGCAACGTCGATGCCTCCCCCGACTCGTTCACCTGGACGATCGACACGCTCGCCCCCGACACCGAGATCACCGACCACCCCGCCGATCCCTCCGGCTCCGCCGACGCCTCCTTCTCGTTCACCGGCGAGCCCGGCTCGGGCACCGCGATCGGCTCGTTCGAGTGCAAGCTCGACACCGGCGGCTTTGACCCGTGCAGCTCGCCCCAGGACTACACCGGCCTGGGCCAGGGCTCCCACACCTTCCAGGTCCGCGCGATCGACGCCGCCGGCAACGTCGATGCCTCCCCGACTCGTTCACGTGGACGATCGACACGCTCGCCCCCGACACCGAGATCGACTCCGGGCCCCAGGGCTTGACCAACGACCCCGACCCGAGCTTCACGTACTCCGGGCACCCTCCGGGCGACACCGACCACTTCGAGTGTCACCTCGTCGGCGAGGGCGGCTTCGACGTCTGCCCACCGGCCGGCAAGGACTACACGGGCCTCGGCGAGGGCCCGCACACCTTCGAGGTGCGCGCCGTTGACGCGGGCTCCCACGCGGACCCGACGCCGGCTTCACGGAGCTTCACCGTGGACACGACGGCCCCCGACCCGCCCCAGATCACCGGCTCCGATCCCGACGGCCCGGCGAACAACAACCACCCGAAGCTGAAGGGGACCGCCGAGGATGGCTCGCAGGTGAAGCTGTACGAGGCCGATTGCGCCGGCGCCCCTGTTGCGCAGGGCACCGCGGGCGAGTTCGCGTCGCCGGGCCTCTCGGCCAGCGTTCCCAACAACTCGACCACCGCGTTCCGCGCGACCGCGACCGACCCGGCCGGCAACACCTCGGGCTGCTCGGACCCGTTCAGCTACAAGGAGGTCACCCCGACCACGACGAGGCCCGGCGAGCCTCCCACCGCGGGGCCGGGAGCGGCGTCGCTGGCCGACGGGTCCGTGAAGGCGAAGAAGAGCATCCCGCTCGCGATCGCCTGCGCGGCCGGCGAGGATTGCGACGGAGCCGCCGAGGTCAACACCGCCGGGCCCGTGTCCCTGTCGCGGGCGGCGGCCTCCAAGCGAAAGAAAAAGATCGTCCTGCTCGGCCAGGCCACTTTCTCGATCCCTGCGGGCAAGCTCGCGACCGTGCACGCACCGCTCACCCGCAAGGGCAGAAGGCTCCTGAGGCGGAAGCACAGGCTGACCGCCGAGGTCGGCTTCACGACGTACGGCGGCGGCAAGTCCGCCACCACGAGCGGCTCGCTCAGCATCAAGCTGAAGCGGAAGCGGCACTAGTCAGTCGGATGCGGTGATCCTGAACGCGGCGCCCTCTAGGCCGCTCGCGGTGCGGACGCCCGCGTACCAGGCGCCCCGCCGGGGGCGGCGCACCCGCACTCGCTTCGTCGCACCATCCCGGCGGACCCGGCGCGCGTAGCTCCCCGCCGTCGGCGGGGCGCCGCGTCGCAGGTAGAGATCGAGATCAGCCTCGCACGTGATCGCGGCGCAGGTCGGACCGTGCAGGGAGATCCGAAGCCGTGAGCTGCCCCCGGGCACCCGGATCCGGAACCTGCGCCACCCGCCGAGTCCCGCCGCCGAGCCCATACGTGGCTCGCCGCGACGCAGCCGCAGCGCACGCGAGTCGCCGCCGGCCGGCCCCGGGCCGAAGGCGATGAAGGGGTTCAGCGGGGAGCCGAGATTCCAGTGCGTGGCGAGATACTCGCCCGGCTCGGGCGCGGTGTCGAAGTAGTCGTCGTGGCCGCAGTCGAAGTGCACCCGGTCGGCGCATCGACTGACGACGCCCTCCTGGTGGCGGTCGCCGCCGTCGGGCGAGTAGCACATCACGTCGGCCTCGTCGAAGCAATGGCCGCCGCTCCCGGTCGAGTTCGGCGCGTCGGGCTGAACTGCTCCCTGACTGTGCCCGATCTCGTGCATCAGCGCCTCGTCGTACCAGCAGCCGGCGTATACGACGGCGTAGTTGCCACCCAGGGCGCTGGCGTTGTCGGGGGACAGGCGCTGATCGAGCGCGTACGAGCTGATCCCACACGAATCGCCGGGGCCGCCGTCGAAGAAGATCGTGTAGTCGGCCCCCTGAGAGCGATACCCAGCCTCCCGGGCGGCCGCGACGATGTCGTCGAACTCGGGGCTTTCGGTGACGACGCGACCCACGCTGATCTGACCCGCGGGGTCGCACATGACCCTGTAATCGGCCGTTCCGCCGCCGCTCGCGCGCGAATCGGCGTTCAGGACCGCGTCGGCGCGACGGAAGGCGGCCACGATGCCCGACAGCACCTCCGCGTAGCGGTCCGGGCTGCCGGATGGGCGCGCATAGAGCAGGTGCTGGTAGCTGTCGCCCGCACACGCGGGGGGCCGCTCCGGGCTGCCCGGGACGAACGCCGGCGACGTGGCGGGGCTATCCGCTGCGCGGGTGTCGGGCCCATGGGTGAGCAGGTCCCGTCCTCGCGCTATCCGAACCCTGTACAGGCCCGAGGCGGCGCGCCGGACATCGCCCCCGCCACCCGCGCGACCGCTCCAGGCACCTGCGCGCGGCCGCGCTCCGGATCGGGGCGCCCCGCTCCGCCGGCGCCGGCCGGCAGCGCCACCAGCGTGCAGGCGGTCGCAGCCATCACCGCGCCGGACCAACGAGCCCGGGCGGAGGATGCGGGCGGACCCATGCTCAACCATCGTCATCTCGGCGGTCGCCGCGAGCCCACCGAGTGGATCATCGGTCAGCCGTCCAAGCCTCGCCCCGCTCCGGTGCACGATCGGCTGCGGGCGCCCTGCTCCTACAGCCTGATCGAGCCGTCCTCGGCCAGCGTCCAGTGGGGATTGTGGGCCACCTCCCAGCGGTGCCCGTCGGGGTCGCAGAAGAGTCCCGAGTAGCCGCCCCAGAACGTCTCCGCTCCCTCTCGCGCCACCTCGCCGCCCGCCGCCCGCGCCTCGTCGAGCACCGCGTCGACGTCCGCCGGCGACCCGACGTTGTGGGCGAGCGTGATCCCGCCCCAGCCGCCGCGGTCTTCGGCAGCGCTGTCCTCGGCGAGCTTGGCGCGATCCCACAGCGCCACCACCATCCCGCCCGCCTGGAAGAACACGGTGTCGTCGTCCGGCTGGGCGCCGGTCGTCCAGCCCAGCGCCTCGTAGAAGCTCCGCGCCCGCGCCAGGTCGGCGACGCCGAGGGTGACGAGGCTGAGCCGCTGCTCCATCGGGCGACGATATCGTCCGGCGTCCGATGGACTTCAGCTTCACCGACGAGCAGCGCCATTTCGTCGACGCGATCCGGGACTTCTGCGAGCGCGAGTGCGGCACGGCCGAGCAGCGCTCGGCGCTCACCAAGGGCTACACGGAGCTCCACTCGCAGGAGACCTACGCGAAGGTGGCCGAGCTCGGGTGGCTGGGCGTGACGATCCCGGAGGAGTACGGGGGCGCGGGCGGCGGGATGCTCGATGCCTCGCTGTTCATGGAGGAGACGACCCGCGGACTCGCCCCGATCGGCGGCTACGCGACCACGCTGATCGTCGCCGGCGCCGTGCAGCGGTTCGGGACCACCGAGCAGAAGCACGACATCCTCGGGGGGATCTCCGCGGGCACGGTCGAGGCGATCGCGATGACCGAGCCGGAGGCCGGCTCGGACGTCGGGGCGCTGTCCACCGAGGCGACCCGCGTGAACGGCGGCTTCGTGATCAACGGCCAGAAGGTGTTCTGCTCGAACGCCCGGATCTCGGGCCACATCCTGGTCGTGTGCCGGACCACAAGGGGCGAGGACAAGCACGAGGGCCTGTCGATGATCTTCGTGCCCACCGACGCCGAGGGCCTGCGGATGGACCCGATCGAGACGATGGGCGGACGCGAGACCGCCCACCTCTACTTCACCGACTGCGAGGTCCCCGCCGCCGCCGTTCTAGGCGAGGTCGACCGGGGCTGGATGCAGCTGATGGCGGGCCTCAACGTCGAGCGCCTGATCCTCGCCGCGACGATGCTGGGGACCGCGCGCCGCGCGTTCGACGACGCGCTCGCCTACGTCAAGGAGCGACGCCAGTTCGGGAGGCCGATCGGCTCGTTTCAGGCGCTCCAGCACCGGCTCGCCGACATGGCGACCGAGATCGAGGCGGCGCGGCTGATGACCTACTGGGTCGCGAGCCGGGTCGACGCCGACCCGGACACGATGCTCCCCCGCGAGGCCTCGATGGTGAAGCTGTTCGTGACCGAGCGCGCGAAGGCGATCGCGCTCGAGGGGATGCAGATGATGGGCGGGTACGGGTACTCGTCCGAGTACGACATGGAGCGCCTCGTCCGCGCCACGCTCGTGTCGACGATCTACGGCGGCACCTCCGAGATCCAGCGCAACATCATCGCGAAGACGCTGGGGCTGTAGGGGATCGCGAGCTTCATCCGGTCGACCGGGAAGGGGCGCCAGCCTCTGCTTCTGGTTTGACGGCCACCAGCAGGTAGGTCGCTGCATACGCGGTCCATCGCCTCGTTCTGTCCAGCCGGGCAGCCGTTCGTCTCGCAGGTTGTCGGATCGAGCGCAGACCGGTTCGACTCATGGTCGCGACGAGCATGTTGGCCAAGATCGTGAACAGGCCGAGAGGAGCCTCGATCCAGACCATCCGCAGCCCTGCGGTTCGAAGCAGGTGCTGGAGCCCGACCCGCGTGTAGCGGTAGTAGTCGTCCCCGTAAGAGGGATGCATGAATGGGCCCAGGTGACAAGGCGTCCACCGGGCTTCAGAACCCGCTCGATCTCGCTCATCACCGCGGTTGGGGTGTGGCAGGATTCGAGCGCGTCGCAGGCCACCACGACGTCGAAGGACTCCGCATCGAACGGAAGGTCGTGCGCGTCCCCGATCACGGCACCGGGACCTGACGCCGCGGGATCCAGGTTCACGTAGCTGTAGCCTCGCGCCGCAAGGGGGCCATATAGCTCTCCGGCACCGTCCCCCAGATCCAGCGCCCGCCCGGGCCCGGGCGGGACTCGGGAGACGATCCATCGCTTGTCAGAAGCCACTGTTGGTGACCGAGGCGCGGCGCGACCCAGTTTTCGGGGGACTACCAGGCACCTCCGCGACAACGCTATGGAGGCGCAAGAGAGTCGCCTTCGATTTCGCGATGTCTATAACTTCAGGTCCGTCCGGTGCACGGCGTTCACATCCCGCGGCGACAGCTAGGCTGCGCGTCTCAGATGCGCGCGCTCGTCACAGGCTGTGCTGGCTTCATCGGCTCACATCTCACGGAGTCGCTGCTCGGCGACGGGGAGAGCGTGATCGGTGTCGACTGCTTCAATGACAACTACGGACGTCGCGAGAAGCTCCGCAACCTGGAACGGGCGATGGAGTTCGAGGCGTTCGAGTTCGTCCCGATCGACCTGGCGCGCGGCGACCTCCGTGACCTGCTAGACGAGTGCGAGGTCGTTTTCCACCTGGCGGCGGAGCCTGGCGTGCGCCCCAGCTGGGGCGAGCGCTTCGAGCAGTACCCTGACCAAACAACGTGCTGGCTACCCAGCACCTGCTTGAGGCCGCGTGCTCCGCACCGGAGAAGCGGTTCGCTGACGTTGTTGCGCCGGCCCGCGCTCCACCGTGGTCGCGATCGACTGCCGTGGCGCCGTCACGACGATCACGCGGCACGCCCCGCGCGTCGAGGGCGGGATTGCGGTTGCCCCCCTGGAGCTTCGGCCCCTTCGCCGGGGACCTGCTTGCGCCGGACGAGACCGGCGGCCGGATCTTCGCGATCACGCCGCGTGGAAGGACGGCGCTAGTGGCGAATTCAAGCTTCCCCACGGCCCAGATATCGGGGTCGAGAGCGCAGGTTTCGCCACGCGAGGAACGCGCTGGTGGCAGATCGGCTGACGCCCGGCAACCGCCATCCGGGCGACGATGCCGCTGCGCATCCCGGCGGCGACGCTCGCGGACGCCAGCGTGCGGCCGGGCGATCTACTGGTGACCGAGGTGGCGCTCGTACGGCCGTGGTGCACTGCGCGCCGGCGGGCTGCCGCGTGCGGCACCTCGCGGACGGTCCGGTGCAAGCACATGTCGAGGGGCACGTCGCGTTCGCGACCGCGAATCCGTGACCGCTCTCGTGGGCTGCCCACCGGCTCAGGTCCCGAACCCGACGCGGTGCCCCTCGTGGTCGACGAGCACGTACACGATCCGGCCCAGGTCGAGCGCGACTGTCCCGTCCTCGGCGGTGAGGTCATACCAGCCGTCCCGAGAGCCGAGCGTGTTGCGCAGCGTGGTCAGCTCGGCGGGGGCGACCCGCGCTGACAGCACCTGCCCGCCGATGAACCCGATGCTGATCTTCTGTGGTTTCTCGTCGGCCATCGTCAGTGCTCCTCGGCAGGCTGGACTATCTCGGTCAGGACGCCGCCGGTCGACGCGGGGTGCACGAACGCCACGCGCGAGCCGCGGATCCCGCCCCGCGGCCGCTCGTCGATCAGTCGCAGGCCAGCGGTCGCGAGCGCCCCGAGCGTTTGCTCGACGTTCGCGACGCGATAGGCCACGTGGTGCAGGCCTGGGCCGTTGCGCGCCAGGAACTTGCCCACCGGCGTGTCGGGGCCGAGCGGCGCGAGCAGCTCCACGTGCCCGTCGCCGACATCGAGCAGCGCGGCGTCGACGCCCTGCTCGGTGACCGTCTCGCGGTGAACGAGCGGCATCCCCAAGGTGTCGCGGTACAGTGCGATCGCCGCGTCGATGTCTTCGACGGCGACGCCCAGATGGTCGATCGTAGACAGCATCGGGCGTGAGGATACCCGGGCCGCCGCCGAGCGCCGGGCGCCGAGCTCACTCCACCTTCTCCAGCCTGGAGTTCGGCGAGTACTTGCGTCCGACCTTCGCGCACGGGCGCCCCTCGACGATCACGATGTCGGCCGTGAAGTCGTTGGCGCCGCGGATCAGCGAGGATCCGACGCCGTAGGCGTCGACCGGCACGCCGCTCTCCTCGAACTCGCGGATCCGCGCCACGGTGAATCCGCCGCTGGCGACGATCCTGACGTCCGGGAGGCCGTGCTCGTCGAGCGCACCGCGGACCTTCGCGACGAGCCGGGGGTTGACGCCGGTCGGACGGTAGCCGCCCATCTCGTTGAGCAGGGAGCGATCGACGAGATCCTCGGAGGTGTCGAGCCGGACGCCCCACAGCTTCGGGCCGAGCGCGTCCGCGACCGCCAGCGCGGTGCCCACCGAGTCGTTGTCCCAGTCGACCAGCACCGTGATGTTCATCTCGCCGTGAAAGCGGTCGGCGAACACCGTCGCCGCCTTCACGGTGTCCCCGCCGTAGGCGGCGATCAGCCCGTGGGGGACGGTGCCGATCGCCGCGCCCGCCCCACCACGAGGCCTGGGCGTCGGTCGAGACTCCGATCGCGCCGGCGACGTGGGCGCTCCAGCCGTCGCCGGTCTGCACGTGCCAGTGGTCGTGGCGGGCGGGGAAGTAGAAGATCTGCTTGCCCGGGCCGCCTCGACCACCTCGGACACGTTGCGCATGATCAGCGAGCGACGCGCCAGCGTGCCCAGGTACACGGTCTCGAGGTGGGCGAACAGGCTGTAGTCGCCCTCGATCGTCATCACCGTCTCGCGCGGCGCGATCCGGTCGCCCTCACGCAGGGCGTGGACGTGAGCTCGTCGAACCCCGGGATCCAGATCCCGTCCAGCTCGTGCCCGGCGCACAGCTTCAGGATCGCGATCGCCTCGTCGATCCCGCCGAGCACGAGTCGTGCTTCTGGAACACCTGCATCGTCACGCGAGGGTGGTGGTCCTCGGCTTCGAGCAGCTGCTTGGTGTAGACGAAGTAGGCGTCCGAGTAGTAGCCCTCCCGGATCCGCGGCACCGGCAGCCTGAAGACCTCGGGGGATAGCCGGGCCGAAACCTGCGTCACCATCGGCCCAGTCTATTGGGGCTCACGTGGGCGTTGCTACCCTGAGTGCGCGATGATCGCTCGCCGCCGACCGTAACTTCGTTCTCCGCCAGCGCCGCCTTTCGAAGGCTTCCGCGGCTGGCCAGTTGTCCCGTCGTTTACGTCCGTTGAGCGTGTCCAGTGAGTTCCCAGCTAGGCGTCCTGCGCCACACAAACTTCAGATATCTGTTCCTCGGCCAGTCGGCCAGCGTGATCGGCGACCAGGTGGTCGTGGTCGCGATCGCGCTGTTCGTGACGCAGCTGACCGGGTCGCCCACCGATCTGGGGCTGGTGCTCGCAGCGCAGACGCTGCCGCTGGTCACGCTGATCCTGTTCGGCGGCGTTTGGGCGGACAGGCTGGCGCGCCAGAAGATCATGATCGTCACCGACCTGATGCGCTTCTCCTTGCACGCCGCGGTCGCGATCCTGATCTTCACCGGTGCGGTCCGCGATTTGGCAGCTGGTGGCGATCGAAGCGCTGTTCGGCGCTGCGCGGGCGTTCTTCCAGCCCGCCTACACCGGCCTGATCCCGCAGACGGTGCCCGAGGACGCTGATCCAGGACGCTCGGGCGCTTGACCGAGTCGGTCTCCAATCTCGGCTTCCTGATCGGGCCCGCGCTGGCGACGGCGCTGGTGCTCGGCGTCGGCGCCGGTGAAGCGTTCGCGTTCGATGCCGCCACGTTCCTGCTGAGCGCCGCGCTGCTGGTGCGCGTGCGCCCCCGGGCGCGCGGCGAGTCCTCGCCGCCGGAGTCGCTGCTGCGTGGGCTCAGCGGCGGCTGGCGCGAGGTCCGCAGCCGACCCTGGGTGTGGGTCACGATCGCGGTGTTCACCGGCGCGGTGCTGTGCGTATATGCGCAGTGGTACGCGCTGGCGCCCGTCGTCGCCCGCGACTGGTACGGCAGCGCCGGCGTGTTTGGCCTGCTCGAGACCGCCGCCGGCATCGGCGCCGTGGCCGGCGCCGTGACGGCGTTGCGGTGGCGTCCGGCACGTCCGCTGCTCGCCGGGATGCTGCTGGTGTTCGCGTGGCCGCTGCAGAACGGCCTGTTCGCGCTCGGCGCGCCGCTGGCGCTCGTGTTCGTGTGCGCGATTCGGCGACCGGGTTCGGCTTCGCGCTGCTGATGATCTGGTGGGAGACGGCGCTCGCCCGCCACATCCCGCCGAGCGCGCTGTCGCGGGTCAGCGCCTGGGACTGGATGGGTTCGCTGGCGCTGCTGCCGGTCGGCTACCTGATCGCGGGTCCGCTTGCCTCGGCGGTCGGGGCGCGGGAGGTGCTGGGGGTGGGCTCTGTGATCGGGCTCGCCTTGCTCGCGATCGGTCTGCTTCCGCGCTCGACCCGCGAGCTCCCCGGCGACGGCGCCGCGCTAGCCGAGCAACGTGCGCGCCAGATCGGCGTAGAAGCCCGCAGCGAAGCCTAGGTCGCGCACATCGATGCGCTCATCCGCATTGTGCACGAGCGGCGCCGACTGGAGCAGCGGCATGTGCCGCTTGGGGAAGAACCCATATGCGACGCAGTCGGGGAACGCCTCGCGGAACCAGCGCGAATCGGAGAATCCCGGCAGGATCGTGGGAATCGTGTCCCCTGCGGGATCGTTGCCGCGGATCCATTGGTCGATCGCGGACATCAAGGGGCTCTCGATTGGGGACGCGTTCCCCGTCACGGTCTCCGTGAACTCCAGCTCGTAGCCGTCGGCGTGCGCGCCCAGCACCTCCTTGATCCGCTCCCGCGCGGTGTCCTCGCCGAGTCCGGGCGGAACGCGGCAGTCGACCTTGACGTAGGCGTGGGCCGGGATCACGTTCACCTTGTCCGAGGCGTGGATCATCGTCGGTGTCAGCGTCACACCGAGCATCGGCTCGATGAACACCACCAGGGCGGGGTCGAGCTCGCCGATGCGCTTGAGCGCCCCGTCGGGATCCGCCGGATCCTGCCCGATTCCTCGCAGCAGCCCGGCCGGTCCCTCCGTGATGTCATACGAGGGCTGTTTGCCGCCAAAGCTCTGCAACGCGGGGGCGAGCTTCAGCAGCGCGTTGTCTCCGGTCCGCGGAACCGACGCGTGGCCCGCCATCCCACGTGCGGTCAGCTTGAAGCGGAAGATCCCCTTCTCGGCGACGCAGACGCCGTAGTGCCGCGTGCCGTCGAGCTCGAGGATGTCGCCGCCGCCCTCGTTGATCAGCATGTCGCAGCGGACCTTGTCTGGGTGCTTCTCGGTCAACCAGCGGGCGCCGACGTCGCCGCCGGTCTCCTCGTCGGCCACGAACACGAGCTGCAATGCGCCGTGCCGCGGTCTCCAGCCGTCGCGAGCAAGGCCCGCCGCGGCGACCGCCTCCGCCGCGACCTGGGACTTCATGTCGAGCGCGCCGCGGCCCCACAGGTAGCCGTCTTCGATCTCCCCCGACCACGGGTCGCGGGCCCAGTCCGAGGGATCGGCGAGCACCGTGTCGACGTGACCGAGGTAGCACAGGGTCGGGCCGCGGGTGTCGCTCGGTGTGTCGCTGCGCAGCGTCGCGATCAGGTTCGGCCGCTCGTCGGAGGTGCCGAGCAGCTCGGTCTCGAACCCGGCCTCCGTCAGGTAGGCGGCGAGGTAGTCGATCGCGGGGCGCTCGTTGCCGGGCGGGTTGACGGTGTTGAAGCGGACCAGCCGCTGCAGGACCTCGGTGGTCTCCTGCTGGAGTTCCAGCGCCATCAGCCCGCAGGCTACCCCAGTTAGGATCCGCCGTTGTGGCGGACGATCTCGCGTTGGCGCTGGAACTGGCGGACATCGCCGATGCGCTCACCCTGGAGCGGTTTCGGGCCGATGACCTGCTCGTCGAGACCAAGCCGGACCTCACGCCGGTCACGGAGGCCGACCGCGACGTCGAGCGTGCGGCGCGCGAGCGCCTGGCGCAGGCGCGCCCCGGAGACTCCGTGCTGGGCGAGGAATACGGCAGCTCGGTCGGCGCCGACGTCGTTCGCCGCTGGATCATCGATCCGATCGACGGGACCAAGAACTACGTGCGCGGGATCCCGGTATGGGCGACGCTGCTGGCGCTCCAGGATCACGAGGAGATCGTCGCCGGCGTCGTCTCGGCGCCGGCGCTCGGCCGCCGCTGGTGGGCATCGAAGGGAGCCGGCGCGTTCCTCGACGACGGTTTGTCGAACGGGCCACGGCGGCTCGCGGTGTCCGGGATCCGCGAGCTCGGCGACGCGCAGCTGTGCGTGTCGGGGATCGACGGCTGGGAGCAGTCAATCGGGGTCGGGCCGCTGCTGACGCTCGCCCGCCGGTGCTGGCGGACCCGCGGGTTCGGCGACTTCTGGGGCTACATGCTCGTCGCCGAGGGCGCCGCCGAGATCTGCTGCGAGGCCGACGTCTCGCTGTGGGACCTGGCCGCCCCGCGCGTGATCGTGGAGCAGGCGGGCGGCCGCTTCACCGATCTGGGCGGAGCGCTGACGGCCGACGGTGGCGACGCGCTGGCGAGCAATGCGCTGCTCCACGACGCCACGCTGGCGATCGTCGGGCGGTAGCTCGCGCTCGGGTGGCGACGGCTCAGCGGCGCCCGCCCGGAACTTCGGTGCGGAGAGCTCGCGCTCGGGTGCCGACTGCTCAGCGGTGCCCGCCCCGCGCTGAGGCCGGAGTGCGGACCCGGACCGCGGCCAGCGCGAACGACTCGCGCCGGCCGCCCAGGCGGCTGGAGATCGTCACCATGTAGGGCCCCGCTGCGAGCCGCGCGGCGCGCACCGAGATCACCCTGGCACGGTGCCCTACGGACACCGCCCGGCTGAAGCGCGTTGGCCGCCCGAGGCGCCTGACGGCGATCGTCGCCCTTACCGTTCCCGTTCCCGTTCCCGTGACGGCGACCCTCAGTGGGCGCGATCGGGGACCGCCGAACAGCGGCGTCAGCACGTGGGCGGACGCGCCGTCGCAGGCCGTCCCATCGAGTGCGCCGAGGTTCGGCCGGCGCCGGCCAGTACGGGCCGGAAGCAGGTATCCGTTGCTGATCCGCGCGCCGCCGGCGATCGTGCTGACCTCGATCAGGATCGCGGCGCGCGGTCGGTGGAGGGCTAATGCGGTGCTCGAGCGAGCGCTTCGAGCCGACAGCAGCCTGCGCCGGACGTGGCCGTTGGGGCGCAGCGCGAGCGAGTAGGCCCGTAGCGTGAAACGGGTGATGCCCGGATCAGGCGAGAAGCGCAAGCGACCGCCCGCCAGTTTCGCGGTTCCGAACGCCGCGCCTTGGCACGCTCTGCCGTTCCATTCCGCGACCGGCCAGCTGGGGGCGGCCGCGCGCGGCGCCGCCGGGCAGGTGCAGACGCTGATCGTCTTCGTCGTCGTCGATTGCGCCCCGCTGGCGTCGGTGACCTGCAGTCCGACGCGGTACACGCCGGGTTCGGCGAACGAGCGGATCGCGGTGGCGCCGGTGGCGTCGGTGAACGTGCCCCCGCCGCTCAGATCCCACGCCTGGCGCGCAATCTGGCCGTACTGGTCGGTGGCCGTCGAGGTGAGCTGCACCGGCTGTCCGACGGAGGGAAGCGGCACCGAGGTATCGAAGCTCGAGGTCGGCACGCAGATCTGAGGCGGGCCGGGGAGCGGTACGTGGGACTGGGTGAGGTCAGCGAGCGCCTGCGTCATCGCTTGCTGGAGCCCCGCGCTCGCCGGCGGCGGCGGCGGAAACCCGGGCGTGGAATAGGCGGGAGCTCGCCACGAGTCGAGGCCCCAGGAGAACTGCAGCGAGCCGGCGCTGAATACCTCGGCGCCGGAGCACGCCGTGTAGCGCACGCTGTCGGCGGTGACGGGCGGGGTGCCGGCCGCGACGGGTGGGCCCGAGTAGCCGAGCAACGTGACCGGCGGGGGCACGTGGCAGCCTGGGTCGACCGCGTCGGTCTCGCCGCCCACCAACCCGGTCAGCGGTGCCCCGGCGGTCAAGCCCGTCCCGGAGAACCACGGGTCCGTGGCTCCGGTTGGGGCGACCGCGTAGTCGAAGTACTGCCCGTACAGGACCGCGCCCGCGAACTGCACCCCCTCCAGCTCGCACTCGGGCCGGGGCGGGTTCAGCTGCCGGAACTGGACGGTCTGCGTGGTCGGGTCGGGATCGGGGTCGGGCGAGGTCTTGTATCCGACCATCGTGCGGTCGCCGTCCTCGTAGCGGACCTGCCAATAGCCGGTGTTGGCTCCCATGAAGGCGAGGTTGACGCCGGCCGCGCGCGCCGCCTCCCAGCCGTCGCGCATCTGCTTGGTCCAGTACTCGTCGTGGCCGGCGGTCATGTCGAGCGCATGGTTCAGGAGGATGCTCGGGTCGCGATCGACGTCGTCGTCGGTGGCGTAGCTCAGGTCCCAGCCTCCGCGCTCCAGGAAACGAATCAACGGGTACTCCCAGTTGAACAGACCGCCTCCGTGGCCGGCGGGCACCGCCGTCGGCCCCTCCAGGGCATACGGTCGGTCGAACGAGACCTTCACCGCACGCGGCTGGGTGTACAGGTCCTCGCCGCCCCATGTGTTGTATGCCTGCCAGGTGTTGGACGGCACCTGGACCAGGATCGCCGAGTGCTCGCCGGCCGGCGCCTGGACGATGAACGGGGTGTATCCGGTCTGTCCCGCCGAGGGACCAGAGGTGAGACGGAACACGGCCAGGTAATAGCCGCTCGTCCAGCTGGCGGGCACGGCCAGCGTGTCGGTCACCGGCCATCCCACCTCGAGCTCCCCGGTCACCGGATCGGGAGCTCCGGGCGCGGGCTGCTCAGCGCCCGCTTCGTCCCGTGAGCAGCTCGGATCGAGCGACGAGCTCACCAGGCAGCTGACCCGGCGCCCGCCGCTGCCGCCGTACCACCCCAGCCGGTCGATCTCGATCCGGTAGCGCGCGGCCGGGGTGGTGGAGACGTGAAAGCCGATCATCTCGCCTGGGCGCACGCTGGTCGCGCTCGCGTAGCCCTCGATCGCCGACCCCGACGGATCTTGGGTGGCGGCCGTCCAGTGGCTGTCGCCGGCTTTGGCGTTCTCGATCTGGATCGGGTTGGCCGCGACCGCGGTGCCCGGGCTCAGCGCCAAGGTCGCGAAGCTCAGCGCCAGGATCGCCGGTCTCACGGCCAAGATCGACGGTCTCAGCGCCAAGATCGACGGTCTCAGCGCCAAGATCGACGGTCTCAGCGCCAAGATCGCGAACGCCGGCGACACGATCCTCCCGAACCGCCGGTTGCGATGCCGTCGTGCCCCGCCTTCCATGGTGCGATAACGAGCGACGCGATCCCAGGTTTCGCGCTCGCACAACGGCTGGGGCCATCAGCTGGGGCGCATACTGTCGCCATGCAGCGCCTGTTCGGCAACGACGAGCCAGCCCCGGGGTCGAGCACCGCCGCGGCGCTGCCGGCGCACGCTCCGCTCGCCACGCGGATGCGCCCGCGAACGCTCGAGGAGTTCGTCGGCCAGGAGCGGCTGCTCGCGCCCGGGTCGGCCCTGCGCCGGGCGATCGAAGAAGGCCATCCCCACTCGATGATCCTCCACGGCCCGCCGGGGAGCGGCAAGACGACGCTCGCGCGGATCATCGCTGACGCCTCGGGTGCGGCGTTCGAGGAGGAGAGCGCGGTGGCCGCCGGCCGTGCTGAGGTGCGTGCGGTGATCGAGCGCGCGCGTGACCGGCTGCGGGTCAATGGGGCCAAGACGATCTTCTTCCTCGACGAGATCCATCGCTTCAACAAGGCCCAGCAGGACGCGCTGCTGCCGGCGGTCGAGGATGGGCTCGTGACGCTGATCGGGGCGACAACCGAGAACCCCTACTTCGAGGTCAATTCGGCACTGATCTCGAGGGCTCGGGTGTACGAGCTCGAGGCGCTGACGGCGGCAGACGTGCGCACGCTGCTCGACCGCGCGGTTGCGCACGGGGAGTGCGAGCGTGTGTCCGAACAGGCGCTCGAGTTCCTCGCCGAGCGCTCCGGCGGCGACGCCCGCGTCGCGCTGAACGCGCTCGAGCTGGCGTGCGAGGCGGCCGGCAACGAGGAGCCGGTGACGCTCGCGCGGGCCGAGGACGCGCTGCAGCGCCGGGCGCTGCTGTACGACCGCCAGGCCGACCGCCACTACGACACGATCTCGGCGTGGATCAAGGCCACGCGCGGCTCCGATCCAGACGCCTCGCTGTACTACCTGGCGGTGATGCTCGAGGGCGGCGAGGATCCCCGGTTCATCGTCCGCCGGATGGTGGTACTGGCATCGGAGGACATCGGCAACGCCGATCCCCAAGCGCTGATCATGGCCACGTCCGCCGCCGCCGCCGTCGAACACGTCGGCCTGCCCGAATGCCAGTTCGCACTCGCCCAGGCCGCGATCTACCTGTCGCTGGCCCCGAAGTCGGACGCCGTCAAGCGGGCCGTATTCGCCGCGCGCGAGCAGATCCGCGAGCGCGGCGCCGATCCGCCTCCGCCCCATCTGCGCTCCTCCACCCGGAGCGACCGCCACTACGACAACCCGCATCGGCGCTCGGGTCACCTCTCGCCGCAGGAGCTGATGCCCGACCGCGCGATCGGCCTGCGGTTCTACGAGCCCGACGACGGCGAGGCCGCCATGCGCGAGCGGCTGGAGGAGATCCGTCGTGCTCGAGGCCGCAGCTAGCATCGCGCGGAGCTGTGGCGTGCCGGCCCACGCGGGGGCTGTGGCGCGGCGACGCGGTTGCGGCGCCGGCGCCAGCTGTGACGCGGCGACGCACGCGGGGGCCGTGGCGCGGCGACGCACGCGGAGCTGCGGCGCGGCGACGCGGCTGTGGCGCGGGGTGGTTGTGGCGCAGGGCCCGGTTGTGGCGCGGGGCCCGGTTGTGGCGCAGGGCCCGGTTGTGGCGCGGGGCCAGCGACATCGCTCTTTACCGGCGTGAGCTCCTGGACTGTATGACATATGTCATATAGATTGTTGGGTGCCGAGCGCGGCGCAACCTCGGCGACCGGCGTCGCGAGCCCTAACGTTGCACGCAAGCACCGCGAATCGGATGATGTAACGCTGGGGTTGCGGGCGAGCCCAAAAGTTACGGGAAGCCGCCGGCCGTGAATCGTTGCGACGTTAGGGCTCGTCCCGCCGCTCGCGGGGCCTGGGCGGGCACCGGGGCCCGGTTGGAACCGGCGCCCCGGACGCCACCTGGACTCGACGGCGCAAGCTACTAATCTGTAGTAAGTGGAACGCGTGCTCGATTCGGACGTGTCGCTCGGGCGCTGGTATGTGTTGCCGAGCGGTCTGCGGGTGCGGCTGCGGCTTGCGCAGCGCCGTGACCTGCCGCGGATCCAGTTGCTGCTGCACGCCCTCGGCTGCGACGACCAGCTCGAGGGCACCCGTCTGGTGCGGTTCGATCCCCGCCGGCGGGTGGTGGTCGTGGCGACTGCGCTGATCGACGGCGCCGAGATGCTGGTCGGGATCGGCGCCCTCAACGTGGGGGCGCTGACGTCGGACACGCTCGCGGTCGACCCGTCAAATGGGGACGGGCTCCCGGAGCTCCTGGGCGGCGCCCTGCGCACGCGCGCGGCAGCGATCAGCAGCCGCCCGGCGGCCTAGTGGGGCTCCCGGAAACGTTTGACCGGAAACTGGCTGCCCGTGGCGAATAGGGACGCATGTCGCCAACCCTGGAGGTGGTCATGCGTCCGCCGGACGTGTTTGTACGCGAGCTCTCGCCGGAGGAGGGTTCGCGGTTGAAGTCGATTTCCAAGCGCGCGAAGTATCAGTCCAAGCGTCAGCGAGCGATGATTTTGCTGGCGTCCTCGACCGGTATGTCGGCGCCGCAGATCGCTCGGCTGGTGCGTACGGATGAGTCGCACGTGCGCAAAGTGATCCACGCGTTCAACGAGCAGGGGTTTGAATCGCTGGACCCTGACTATCGGGGCGGACGTCCGAAGAAGACCACGCCCGCGCAGCGCGACCGGATCGTTGCCGTCGCGCGCACCCGTCCCGATCATCAGGGCGTGCCGCTGACGCGCTGGTCTTTGCCCAAGCTGCAGGCGCACCTGGCGGGCATGGGAATCTTCTTGAGCCAGGAGGCGCTGCGCCAGGCGCTGATCGGCTCGGGGCTCTCACACCAGCGCACCCGCTCGTGGAAGTGGAGCCCGGATCCCGACTTCCAGGAAAAGGCCGAGCGCGTCCTGGGCCTGTACCGGGAGCCGCCCGAGGATGGGGTAGTGGTCTGCTTTGACGAGATGGGCCCGATCCAGCTCATCCCCCACCAAGGGTGCGGGTGGGCTGAGCAAAAGCGTCCCGAACGGTTGCGCGCGACCTACAGCAAGAACGGCGGGGTGCGCTACCTGTTCGGTGCCTACGACGTCCACGCCGACCGGCTGCACGGCCGGCTCAGGCCCCACAAGAGCGCCCGCGAGGTGCTGGGCTTCTACCGCCAGATCCGGATCCGCTATCACCGCAAGCTGCGGATCTATCTGATCGCCGACAACCTCTCCGCTCACAAGACTCCCGAGATCCGCGAGTGGGCCAACGAGAACAACGTCGAGCTGGTGTTCACCCCAACATACGCCAGCTTCTTGAACCGCATCGAGTGCCACTTCTGGGCGATCAACGAGTTCGTCATCAACAACGCCGACTACCCCGACTGGGACACCGTCAAGACAGCGATGGCCGACCACATCCGCTACCGCAACGGACCTCACCGCGACCAGCGGCTGCTCAAAGCCGAACGCCGCCTGCTCGTCGCGGCCTAGGAGGCTCGTGCGAGGCCGCACGGTTAACTGTGTAGGCGGCTTATGGATAGTGTAACAGTGACTCCGTGAGTGTCAACCAGTGACAGTCAGTTTGCAGTGTCAGGGACGCGCTCACCGAAGTGGATCTTGAACGCGAGCAGCGCGGTTGTCCAGTTCCGGCAGCGGGTCCATTGCGGGACGGCGTTCTGCAGGGCGAGGTAGACGAGCTTGCGCGCGGCATCCTCGTTGGGGAAGCTACCTTTGGTCTTGATCGCCTTTCGTAGCTGGCGGTTGAGCGCCTCGATCGCGTTCGTGGTGTAGATCACGCGGCGGACGTCGTCGGGGAACGCCAGGAACGGGATCACGTACTCCCAGGCGTCCAGCCACGCCTTGGTGATGACCGGGAACCGCCGGCCCCACTTCTCGTCGAAGGCCTCGAGCTCGGCCTGCGCTTGGTCAGCGTCCTTGGCGGTGTAGATCGGCTTCAGATCGCGGGCGACCTGCTCGCGCTCGCGGCGGGGCACGTACTTGAGGCTCGAGCGGATCAGGTGGACGATGCATGTCTGCACGGTGGTCTTGGGGAAGATCGCCTCGATCGCCTCGGGGAACCCGGCCAGCCCGTCGACGCAGCAGATCAGGATGTCCCGGACTCCGCGGGTCTTCAGATCGGTGAGGACCTGCATCCAAAACTTGGCGCCCTCGGTCTCTTGGAACCAGATGCCGAGCACGTCGCGCTCACCGTCGAGCGTGACCCCGAGCGCCAAGTACAGGGCGCGGCGCTGGACCGTGCCGCCGTCGCGGATCTTCAGCACCATGCAGTCGAGGAACACGATCGGATAGATGTCCTCCAGCGGCCGCTTGGCCCAGTCGCGCACGTCGTCCATGACCGCGTCGGTCACGCGGCTGATCAGATCGAGGCTGACCTCGACGCCGTAGATCTCCTGCAGGTGCGCCCGGATGTCACGCACCGACAGGCCGCGCGAGTACAAGGCCAGGATCTTGTCGTCGAACCCCTGGAAGCGCCGCTGGCGCTTCTTGACGATCTGCGGCTCAAAGCTTCCGTCGCGATCGCGCGGCGCGTCGATCGGGACCTTCCCGTGGTCGGTGATCAGCGTCTTCGACGTCGTGCCGTTGCGCTGGTTGGCGCCACCACCGGGCGGCTCGCAGTGCGGCTCGTAGCCAACATGGTCGGTCAGCTCGACCTCCATCGCCCGCTCCACCAGCCGCTTGGTCAAGCCGGCGAACACCCCGCCGGGCCCGAAGATCTCCTCCTCGGTCGCGGCGCCGGCCAGCAGCTCGTCGATCACCTCATCGCTAATCCGTCGATCCGACGGCACCCCGAGCGCTTGCCGGACCCGGCGGCGGCCAGCCGCACGGTCAAGCGCCCCATCGATCACATCGGCCGACAGGCCACAGGCGGCGGGGGAGGGAAGGGCGCAGCCCTCCAGCGCGCGCCCAAGCCGGGCCTCATCCAGCCCCGGATCCTGCACCAACACGGCACTGCTGCTCTGTGCGTTCTTCGTTGTCGTAGACATGGGCGACTCTTTCGCTCGTGCCTACACAGTTCCTCGTACAAACCCGCTGGTGCCAAACGGGCGGCTTGGGAGCGGTCGCTGGTGGTAAGGGTGGTGTGGGCGTGGCCGCCGGGTGGGCCGGTGTGGCGCGGTAGGTGCGTGTTGGCGCTTGTTGGGCCGTCCGTGGCCGTTTTCGCGTCTTTTCAGGCCGTGTGGGCCTGCCAGCCGCCGTGCTCGGCTGGTGAGTCCGAGCACGGCGAGGCGGGCGAGGTTGACGGCGGCGGCGAGCAGGGCGAAGTCGGCGGCGACCTTGGGCTGGCCGCGCACGCGGGCGCGGCGGCCGCCGTGGCGGCGGCGCATCAGGTGCGCGATCTTGCGCTCGACCTTCGGGCGGGTGGCGGTGTAGTCGGCCTTCCAGGCCGGGTCTGCCTGCCGCGCGCGGGCGCGGGCGAGCTGCTGCTCGTAGGGGCCGACGTAGATCGGTGCGCCCACCGTGCGGCGGTGGTGCACCGCTCGGCCAGCGGGCAGCCGGCGCACGCCGGGCCGAAGCTGCGCGATCCGCCCGCTCCCCGCCGGAGCCAAGCGCCACGGTGTGTCCGGCCGGGCAGCCGACCGTGCCGGCCTCGAGATCGATCCGAAACGCGTCCTTGGAGAACCGGCCGCCGGGCGCGTTCGGGCGGTTGCACCTTGCAGTTGACCTGCGCGTCGGCCTGCTCGAGCGTGTCGAGCAGCTCGCCGGAGCCGTAGGCCGCGTCGCCATACACCGACAGCTGGCGCCTCGACGCCCCATCTGCCGCCGAGGCCACTGCGTGCTCGCGCCCTCGCCTTCGGCGGGTGATCGAGCCCTCGCCGGCGGCGGCTCGGCCGGCGGCGCTGCCCGGCTGCTCGCCCTGCGGCTGCTCAGGATCGGCCTGCTCGGGATCGGGCTGCTCGTCGCGGGCGGCGAGATCGTCGGCCAGCAGCTCGGCCGCCGGCGCTGGCATCGCCCGCGTTACCGGCGTGACCGCAGTCGCGACGATCAACTCGCTGTCCGGGTCGACCGACACGTGACCCTTATAGCCGTCAAACCCGCGCGCCGCGGTCTTATGCCCGTGGCGCGCGTCCGGGTCGACGGTCGAGATGATCCGGTCCTTCGCCACCCGCCGGGCGATCCGGAACACCCCGTCCTCAGCCCTCGTCCAGATCCTGGCCCACGACCGACGCCAGCAACGCGCCCGCCTTCTACGACCTCGCCCGCAAGCTCGCGCCCGTCGAGCGCCACCAGCAGCGCGCGGGCATCCTTGGCCAGCGCGTCGATCAGCGCCTCGCGGGCCGCCGGATCGTCGTAGTCGCACACCGGCTTGCCCGCGCTCGCGGTAGTCATCATCACGCCGCAGCAGCGCGCGCAGCTCCGCCTCCAGCTCGCGCTCGCACACCAGCAGCAGCCCGCGGATCGCCGAGCGCACCAGCGTCACTGTGTCCATCGTCGCGACCGCGTCATAGATCGGCGTGGAATCCAGCACCCGCCGGCGGCCCACCAGCCCCGCCCGCTTGGCCGCCTCGCAGCGTCACGCTCGAAGATCCGCTCCGGCTCGCTCCGAGCGCCGCCAGCCGGGCGCGCATCTCCACCAGCACCGTGTGCACGAACCCCGGGTAGTCGAACCCAAGCCCGCCCGCCGCGTACTTCCAGCGCAGATCGAACTAGAAACGCTCGACCGCCTCGCGATCCGAGCACCCCTCGAGCCGCTGCAGCACCATCACCACCGCCACGATCATCGGCGGCACGCACCGACGACCGACATCGCAGAACAGGTCGGCGAACATCTCATCCGGGAACAGGCGGTGGCACTCGCGGTGCAGCAGCCCGTAGATCGAGTCCGGCGCGACCAGCGGCTCGCAGAAGCCCGTCGTGGTCGCGAACATGTCCTGCTGGCGGGGCGATAGACCAAGGCTCATAACCCTCAAGTATGACTTGAGGGTCGGACAGAAACCAGTCAGAAACCCGGCTCAGGCCATCACGAAAAACACCAGCCTCCTAGCCCTCGCCTCCTTCGAGGCCGTGACCCCCCTGGCCGCAGCCGCGCGAGAACTGTCGGCGACGCGATCGTGCGGTCGGCGGGTTCGTGGAGCTGACACGGGCAGCGTGCAGAGGTCAGCGATCCGGTATCGCCGGCCCCTCCGCCGAAGTGGCCTTTTGCCCTGGCGCTCGAGGACGTCCAGGCGCGCTACCCGGGCCAGCGACGGCCGGCCGTCGAGCACGTGGCCCTCCGGATCGACCCGGGCGAGAGGGTCGCGATCGTCGGGCCGAGCGGCGCGGGGAAGACAACCGTGACGAACCTCCTGCTGCGCTTCCTCGACCCTGAGATGGGACGCGTCACGCTCGGGGGACGGGATCTGCGGGAATATGCGCAGGCCGACATCCGACGACTGATCGCACTGGCCGGACAGGACTCGCATCTGTTCTCGGCGAGCGTCCGCCACAACGTCCTCCTCGCGCGGCCGGGCGCGGGCGACCGGGAGGTCGAGCTCGCTCTGCGCGAGCCGGATCTGGGATTGGGTGTGCGAGCTCCCGCACGGTCTCGACACGCCCGTCGGCGAGCTGGGATCCGAGCTGTCGGGGGGCCAGAGGCAGCGAGTCGTGATCGCCCGCGCCCTACTTGCCGACGCACCCGTCCTGATCCTCGACGAGCCCACCGCGCATCTCGATCCACGGACCGCGGAGGAGCTCGTCAACGACGTGCTGACAGCCGCGGACGGCCGAACGGTCATCCTCATCACACACCGTGATGAAGGGCTCGACCTCGTCGACCACGTGATCAACCTGAGGGCACGCGGGGAGTGATGCACGCGAAGCCCCCGTGGCCCATAGGCAGCGTTGTCACCGCAGGATCGCTCCTCGGGCACGGTGCGACGCTGCTGACCCGGCGCTGGCTACCCACGCTACGTCGCCGTCGAATATATGTCCGCGATGGCCATCGCCGTGGGCGGGCTGATTTGCACGACTGAGCTGGTGCGCTCCCGGGGCCGATGTCGCACGTACCGGCCTGTCGCCGGCGCGGTTCCGGGTGGCACCGGAACGAAGATGACCAATGTTCTTCTTCTCCCTCAGCAGCTGGCAGCTGGCGCTCATCGTGCTCGCGGTGGTCGCGTCCGCGACGATCGGGGGACACCTGGTCGGCGGCCACATGCGCGAGGAGTCGGACACGCTGCGAGAGCCGTTCGGGGTGCTTCAGGCCGCACTGCTCGGGGTCGTCGGCTTGATTCTCGCCTTCGGCCTCTCGCTCGCAGTGGGACGGTACGAGGATCGCCGGGCCGCCACGGTCGCCGAGGCCAACGCAATCGGGACGACGTATCTGCGCGCCCAGCTGATCGCGGAACCGGCTCGGAGCCAGTCGCTCGATCGGCTGCGCCGCTACACCGACCTCGCGCTGGACATCACAAACGAAGTTCCGAGCAGTCCGGGGATGCGTCGCACCGCCGCTGCCGAAGGGCTTCTCCAACGGCAGCTCTGGGGGCTGGCCGGACAGGCCATGGCCGCCGCGTCGGTCGGAAACGCTGCGCGCCTCTACGTCGACAGTCTCAATTCGACGATCGATCACCAGACGGTGCGCCTCTCGGCGCTGAACAACCGAGTTCCGGGCGCCGTGCTCGCAATCGAGCTAGTCGGCGCGGCCGTCGCCCTTGGGCTGCTCGCGATGCACATCTCGATTCTCGGTCGCGGCCTCGTGCCGATGCTCGTTGCCGCCGCGCTCGTGACGCTGCTGCTGCTCGTCACCTTCGACCTCGACCGACCGACCCGCGGCCTGATAACGGTGCCGTCGACTTCGCTTCAGGCAGTACTCGCTTCGATGGCGCTTCCGACCGCGGCACAAGCGCCGTAGTTTGCCAAGCCAGCGTTGGCACCCGGTCGCTCCCGGTACCGAGCTGCTGACGGCTGCCCAACCAGGCTGGGCGGCTCCTGCGCGCTTGTTGGCTGAACACGGGCCGTGCGCAGCGGTTGGGCGACTTGATCGAAGAGCCTGTGAAAGTGAAGCGGTGTGAAAGGGAGGTCGGCGGTGCGCTGTTCGGGGCCGATCGCCCCCGGGTGCCGGCGCGTGCGACGCTGGCCCGAAGCGCTGATTGCCGCCAGGCGCGATCTACAACGACGCGGTCGTCCGTTTTGCGGCGGTGTCATCGTTACTCGCTGATGATCGCGCTCGAGGTCTTTGGCCAGACACCCACGATGGGCGACGTCGCCGAGCGCCTGCACGAGCTCGACGGGGTCAGTCGGGTGCGGATCGAGCCGGCCGTGAGGGACCAGCACTCGCTGGTGATCGCGACCGTCAGCCATGCCGCGGCCGATCGGATCCTCGATGAACTGAGAGCGTTCGGCGTTCGGGGCCAGGACGTGACGCTGACGCGGGTCGAGGAGCTCGGCGGCGGCGCACCGGCCGCTGATACGAGTCTGATCTGGGCCGATGTCGTCGGCCTGGCCGGCACGAACGCCCGCCTCATCGCTCGCTATCTCGTCTTCATGGCCGCCGCCGGCGTGATCGCCTGCTACGGCGTCGTCGACGCGAACCCGATCCTGATCGTCGGCGCGATGGCGGTCAGCCCGGACCTGCTCCCGATCACCGCTACCGCGGTCGGACTGGTCGGTCGCTCGCCCAGCCTGGTCGCCAAAGCGCTGCTGACGCTGACCGTCGGCATGGCCGTAGCGAGCGCGTTCGCGGCCCTCTTTGCGTTCGCCCAACACAAACTCGCGCTACTGCCCTCCGGATTCAACATCAACGAGACCGTGCTCTCGGAGCCTCGCGACCGTCAACGACGAGACGATCGCAGTGGCCTTCGTCGCGGGTATCGCGGCGATGCTCGCGTTTGAGACGCGCGCGAGTTCCGGTGTGGGCGTCGCGATCTCCGTAACGACGATTCCGGCCGCGGCCTATCTTGGCGTTGCAGCCGGACTCGGCGAAGCAACCAAAGCGCTCGGAGCACTCGCCGTGCTCGCCACCAACGTCGTGATGATTGTGGCCGGCGCCGCCATCACGCTCGGTCTGCAACGCCGCATGGCGCACTCCCGCAGCCCCCATAGAACAAGTCAAAGATCCGCGATGGAGGAGGACGGAGCACCCAGAATTCCCCCGGCCGAAATGGCGACGACTTCTTATCGCCGACAGCGGCGATGCGTGCTCCGCCTCGAGGCGCAGCCCTGACAGGTCGCGTCGACGCTCGCGCGGGCCATGTTTCGCGGCCGCGATGCGGGTGTCCGATGTGTTGTTGCTCATGCTTCTGGGGCAGCCGGCTTGCGTTGCCGTTGCGCCAGCGCCATCAGCAGACCCGACCCCGAGACTGCGAGGTAGGCGGTGATGACGGCCATCGTGACGGGTGCTATCTGTAGGGCGCCGATCTGCGTCGTGATGACGCCCAGCAGGATCAGCGAGAAGGGGGCTGCGACGAGCGATCCCGGGAGTGCGGCGAACATCGCTGTGAACGCGAGGGCCTCCGGCAGCCTCGGGATCAGCACGTGGGCGGTGATCCCGGCGGTGCCGCCGATGAACAGCATTACGAGGAACGGCCCACCGATGAAGCCGGTGGCCTCGCACACCGCGAATACGAGGATCTTCGCGAACACGATCGCGATCAGCAGACCCGCGCCGAGCGCCGCTCCGTCGTGAATCACGGTCGTGAGCTGATCGGTTCCGGTGAACAGCGTCAGCGGGAGCGCGACGCCGACCAGCCCGAACGCGACTCCCCCGATCGTCGCGCGAAGGATCGTTCGATTGGGGAGACGAGCGGCGAGCCGCGTGACGACCGCGATCGCGACCGTTGTGATCAGCGCGAGCGCGCCGGCGACGAGGCCCAGGGGAATGGCCGCCAGCAGCTGCCAGTCCTCGAACTTGAACGACGGCAGCGAGTAGATCCCGACGAACGTCGACCCCGCGATCGGAAAGTACACCGCGAACGCGACCGACGACGCCAGCAGCCCCCCGACCATGGTGTCCATGAACCGGGTCGCCTTCGGCCGAGCGAGCTCGAGCACGAGAATCGTCGCCAAGATCGGGGCCGACAACAGGCCGCCGTACGCGGCGGACATCCCGCTGAGCGTGTTCGTCGCTCGCATCTCCTCACTGAGCTTCCGCCGCTCCGAGACCCAGGTTCCCAGCCCGCCCCCCAACTTCCCCAGCGCGTCCTCCGGCCCGAGGCTCGCACCGCCGGCCAACGACACCAGTGAGACGGCAACCGCCTGTAGGACCGTGGAGGGCTCAACACGCTGGTCCTTCAGCTCTTGGACCGTGCCGGGCATCTTGGCGGGGAGCAGAAACACGCGCCGGAGTACGCCGACGAGCACCCCGGCCGCCGCGGTCACCGCCACCCACCAAAGACTCCCGTCCAACCAGCCGGGGTTCTTCGGAAGCGTGAACCAAAGATTGTCCCGCCCTTGACCAATCCCAGAAACGCCAAGCTGGCGAACGCGAGGACGACCCCGAACGACGCCGCATACCCCATCAGCCGCCAGAACCCGGGCGACCGCGTCAGCGCCGCACCATCAGGGCCCGACTGTGACCCCTCGCCGGACCCGGGATGCGACCCCGCGCTCACGAACGAGCGATCAACGCCGGGCCGCCAGGTCGGCGACGGTAAGCGCGCCCCCTCCCGCCGCAGCGCCCGAGCGGCGACGGGGCAGGACACCGCGGCCGCTACAGGCCAACTCACCGCGTGCGGCAAGGTCGTCCCTGCGACGGAACAAACACCGAATCTGTCTGAGTCGGACACCGTTTCCTCCTGCCTGAGGTTTTGAGCGTGGGCACCGTACCACCCCTGCGCAGTAGCACCACGAAGCCGTCGAGGATTGCGCCGAGTCGCCAGCAGGTCCCGGCTTCGCTCGCACGGAGCGCAGTTCCGTGCGCGTCGACGCACCACTGCGCGATTGCAACGAAAGGACAGGACGCAGGTCGGCGGCGCTGTCCCGTTGGACGACAACCCGGTAGTGCAGCGAGCCGCGGCAAGAGACCGTAAAGCGACGCGGAGGGCACCACCTTCGCCAGGTCGCCGGCGCCGCCGAACACCGCCAGGACGCCGGGGCTATCGCCGCGCCGTCCTCCGCAAGCTGGGCATCTGCCCCGAACCGTGACACGTCAGGCCCTCCTCGTCTCCGAATGAGGACTGGACTGCAGCGGCCAGTAAGGCTCGACCGCACACGCTGCGCTCTGCACGCATTGAGCCTGCTGTCGGCCACGTGGAGGAGACGTTGCCGCCGAAGCGCGAGCCGCTGACTCGAGCGGTAGGGCGTGGCACGCGCCGGCCGGGTGCTGCGGGGCTCGCCCGCGAGTCCAGCCTGGTGCGCCGCACTCGGTCAGCCCGGCCGCTGCTGGCGATCGAGTCGCCTCGGCTTCGGCTGCCACCCCGCCATGCGGCAAGCACCCTCACCCGTCCCGCGTGGCCGGACGCGGCGACGAGACTGCCGTGTCGACGCGAAGCGGCCACCGGCGCGACATGACCGCTTGAGGCGTAACCTAGCGGCACTCGCCCCGTCGTCCGACACCTGCTCTGCTTTCGTCAGGAGCATCCCGGTTGCGACGCCGACTTCCCTGCTCAGCGCGGGAAGCGCGCACGGGCCTCCAGAGGTCGTTGCGGCCAAGCTCGAGGAGCCGGTGCTAGCTGATCACCGGACGCTGCAAGCAGGAAAGCAGCAACGACGCCGCCAGCGCCCTCGCTGCCGGAATCGGACATACAGGGCCACGCGCCCCCGCCGACTCGCCGTGGCTGCTCTTGTCGCGGAGCGCTCGCGCGGCCGCCGGCGACAGCGCCTACGACTCCGTCGCCGAAGGGGTCGCTGGATCTGAAGCGCCCCGAGGATGAAAGCAATCGCGCCGACCAAGTGATGCGGGTCACTGCAAGCGCTTTCCGCTCGTGTGGGCGGGACAGGCATGTCACGGCTCCCCGCGGCAGCGGCGCCTCGCTGTCGCGGATAGCCTCGTGACGTGCCTAAGAGTCGGCTGGAAGCTTTCAGCGATGGCGTCATCGCGATCCTGATCACGATCATGGTGCTGGAGTTGCACACCCCGGCCGGTACGTCGTGGCATGCGTTGGGACACGAACTGCCCGCGATCCTCGCCTACGTCCTCAGCTTCGTGTACCTCGGGATCTACTGGAACAACCACCACCACATGCTGGCGGCCGTCTCCCGCGTCAGCGGCGCGGTGCTGTGGGCCAACCTGCACCTGTTGTTCTGGCTCTCGCTGATCCCTTTCAGCACCGCATGGATGAGCGAGCACCGATTTCCGCCGATCCCGACGGCCGTATACGGAATCGTTCTGCTCGCCGCCGCGATCGCCTACGTCATCTTGCAGACGGCGCTGCTCCACGCTGAGGGAGAAGACTCCAGGCTGCGCATCGCCATCGGCTCAGATGCCAAGGGGAAGATCTCGCCGCTCCTGTACTGCCTCGGGATCGGCTTGTCCTTCGCTGAGCCCTGGCTCGGCCTAGCGATGTATGTCCTCGTGGCACTGATCTGGCTGGTGCCTGACCGTCGCGTCGAGCGCCATCTGACCACAGCGGCGGCCGAGCCGACGAATAGGCGCGCCGAGTCCGCCTGACGCCGATCTCGAGGCGTCCACGTCGAGTTCGTCGCACGACTAGCGCCCAGTCCAGCTCCGACCGTGCGGTCGTCGCGAAGGGACTCGTCGGCGAGGCAGACGAGTTGACGATCGCGTTGTAGCGGAGCGCTCGCCCGTCAACGCCAACGCGCGTCGTCATCCCCTCGTCGCCGAAGCGATCACCCAATCTGCGACCACGGGGCACCCGAAAGCGATCGTCGGTGCATACCCGAGGCTGCGTGGTTCGGAGTCGCGGGCGACTGGCTGCCGACGACCGCTGCCCCATTCCGTTGGAAGCTGTCGTCCCGGATAGCGCGAAAGCGGCCCGCGAGAGTGCCGCTGGTTCGTGACAGCAGTCTCCACTTTGCCCCGGCGCGTGCTCGTCTTGGCCGTCGCAGGCGGGTCGACCGGAACGATGAGCGAGCCGGGCAGCGACAGCCTTTGCCTGTCCGTCCGGATTTAAGCCCATGAGGGAGAGGTCGACCAGTTCATGAAGCATGCCTTTAGCGCATGCCTTTAGCTCACGACCGCACTGCTCACGGCCGTCCGGCTCTAGAAGACCTGGCAGATGGGTTGTCGCCGCGACTGAAGCCATATCTCGTTCCTTCGCCGTTAGGTCGTCTCGCGAGTCGGAAAGCGCGGCAAGTCGGCGCATGAACTCCGGCTCCTACAGCTGTCCGAGCTTGAAGCCCCCCACCTTCGATACGATCAGCGCCGCCGATCGCCTGAGCGTGATCGCCTGTTGCGTCAGGCCACGCGTCGTGGTTTGCTTAATCGCGCTGGAAGGCATCTCGAACAACAGTCGAGCTGGCGAGAGGAGTGACCAGTATGGCGACGGAACGTTCCCTGTATGACCGACTCGGCGGAATCGATGCCATCACGGCAGTCGTCCGCGCCGTTGCAGATCGCCAACTGAAGGACGACCGCATCAACCAGAAGTTCGCCAGGACCAACTTCGACCGGCTGATAAAAGAGTTCGTCGACCAGATCTGTGAGGCGACCGGTGGGCCGTGCACGTACACCGGGCGCAGCATGACGGAGACGCATCACAACATGGGGGTGACGAACGGCGAGTTCGAAGCCTTCGTGGAAGACGTCGTCGCGGTCCTGGACGACTTCAAGGTCGCAAAAGCCGAGCAGGACGAGCTCCTGAACATACTCGCGCCCTTGCGGGGAGAGATCGTCGAAGTAGATTCGAACCAGACCGGAACCCCGCTGCCCTCCGAGTTCACACCGGCACCTGCCTTGTAAGCCGTCTCACGCGCGAGTAACGCTTCCGGCTGGTGCTCGTGACGATCGCACTCGCGCGATTGGCGCCTCGAAGCGCGCGATCGCGTCCGCGGCGAATGAGCCTTCGTCGCGCGGACGTGCCGGCAACAGCCGTCGCGTGTGCTTTCGCCTGCGAGCGCGTGCCCAGCGATCCGCGCGATCCGAGACTCTCGGTATCAGCGGCAAAACACGCGCACCTCGAGAGAAGGAGGTCGGACGGCGCGACCCTTAGACGAGGCCGAGCCAGCCGCCGAGTGCCGCTCAGATCGGGCCAAAGGCGGCTTGTTCGTTGTCGCACAAGGCCTCGCTGAAGTCGTTGCGGCCGGGACGCAACGCGCTCTCACACCGACCCGGACGTCAGCCGCGAGTCGGCATCTCCTGTAGCGGCGTGCGCGCAGAGATGCGAGTTCCGCGGCCCACTCGGGCAGTCGATCACGACCCGGCTGCCGAGCCTTTCTGTCCGGTCGGCGACGCCCCGCAGCCCGGGAGCCGCGTGGTGGGTCAGCGCCGCCGATCCCGCTGACCCCGGCGGGGAGGTCGCCGCAAGTGGCCGAGTCCTGACGCAGCAGCTACGCCCTCACCGCCGACACCCGAAACCCGAACCTAGTTGACACCCTTCACCACTCACCCTCGCGGTTGGATCGTGAATCCAAGCTTTCCGAGCACCTTGACGGCGCCGGTCTTCCCGCCCTCGAAATCACCAGACGCAAGGCGCTGGCCCGTGGCGAACTCGTAAGCTGTGCCCAAGATTGCTTTCGGTGGGTAGCGTCGTTCCTCCCAGACCATCTCATAAGTCGTAGTAGGTGCGAAACCATGCTCAGAGAAGAACCGCTCCGGGCCCAGTCGGTCGTACTCGTGTATCGCGCGCACCACATCATCACGGCTGACCTGGTCCCACGCGAGCGAATGTGTCATCTCGTCCTCCCAGGATCGTTATGGCTTGGATTTCCGGCCCCGCCGCAGACGGGGCGTGGTCCGTGCGCCGGGTGGTAAGCCGGCGCACGTGCGTGCCGGGCTTTTTGGGTGCGTCCGGCCGTCACGCCGCCGTCGACGTTCCAGATCGCGCCGGTAAACGCGCTGCTTCCGGCGACCGCGTGGCGACCTGGCCAACACACTCACCTTCCTGCTCTCCCCGGCCCCGAGGGGACGAGTCGCCTCCGCTCGGCCTACGTCGGTGTGTTCCCACTGATCGCGATCGGCGGCGCCATCGGCGGACTCGGGAAATCGTAGAAGCGACCGGCGGCCGAACCCTGCTCCCCCAAGCCGAAACCTGCGCTCATCAGGGCGGCCTTGATCGCCTTCACGCTCGAAAACTCGAACACCTCGAACCCGAGATTGTTAGGCGGGCTTGCCCCGGCCAGGACTTGCCCAAGCACGCGATGTTCCGACTCAACCCCGGCGAGCTCGGCCGAGTAGCGCGCGAACGTCGAGCGGCCCCTGGCCGCAAGGATCGTGACGCCGAGCAGATACGTATTGATGAACAGCGCCTCGCCAGCAGCGACCGCTTGGCCGACCGCTGTCAGGTTGAGGGCATTGCCCGCGCCGCCGAAGAAGCCGTCCGGAATCCAGAACCGCTTCGTGCTAGGGCGAAAGACCTTATGAATGAAGTTCCAGTGGTCCAGCTCGGCGGCGTAGACGCCGTCGAAGATGACCGCCACATTGCTTGGAACCTCGGAAGAATTGACGCTCGCGCGCCGCAGCAGCTCGGTCAGGATCGTGACCGTTAGCGCCTCGGTCGTGGACGCGAACACCCCCACTCCCGAATCGAGTCGTGACGCCTCGAGTTGTGATGCGTGTGGGCGAGGGCATCGCCGGCAGGGATGACTGCGCTCGCCGCCGTGACTCCGGCTGCGCCCACCGCCGCGCGTTCGAGCAGCCAGCGGCGCGTGCCGGCCGGGGTCGAGGCGTCGCGCAACGCGCTATCGAGCGCATCGACCGAGGATGAGGAGGAGATGGTCTAGACACCGCACAACCCCCTTGAGTTGGAGCGGACGTACTTGAACGACCGCCGACGCTATCACGCCCTGATCGCTCGGGGAACAACCACCGTTCCAGCGGACGTCCTCGCTCTCTGCTTTGCGCATTCCTGGCATCTGGATAGTGCGCGATCTGCAGCACCAGCGCGCCGCTGAGGAAGTTCAGTCGTTGCTGAAAGGGTGTGGGGAGCACGGAACACACGCCGGAACAGGCAACACCCGCTGTCCGGCTCCGTGCCGACCTGCAACGAGACCAGACACGTCGCACAGGCGGGCCGCCTCCTGCTCCGTCGCCGCCGGAGAACCGCGGCTGCCGACTGCCGCTTCGGCTGACCGCAGCCCCGGAGGAGGAGTCTCGCCGTGGCCGCTTGCCGACGCCGAGGGTGGCTGGTGGTTCCAGGACGGGAGAAGTCCCGAGCACCAACCGGGTGTCTTCCGGTCCTCACGGCTCCCGGCTTGGCGAACTGTCAAGAGGTGGGCCCGGGGCACAAAGACCGGGTGTCCTCTCCGTTTGGGGGTGAATCCGGAGCGCGTTTGGGCGCGTGAGCAGGTGCTTTGGCCCTGAGGCGGGGGGGTTGAGAGTTGTGCGAGCTTCTGCGGGACGGAGGGGCGCTGCGTGAGGGGTGTCGCTCGCCGGCAGGGATGCCGGCGAAACCCGGGCCGGATGAGGTGACGCGCTGCCGCCCCGCCGCGGCAAGCTGCTGGATGTTCGAAGTCCGGCTCCCGAAGGAGGGCGACATGCGCGTCGTCACCGCATTCAAGCGGATGCTCCGCCTCGACGGGTTGGCGTCCGTGATCGATGTCAGCTTCGACCAGAAGGGCCGTGGTCGTCACGCTCAGGCTGCCCAAGCGCCGGCGCCGGGGTGTGCTCGGAGTGCGGGCAGACCGGCCGGCACCTGGAGATCGCCGATTACCGCACCAAGCGGTGGCGGCACCTCGATCTCGGCGTCAACCGCTGCATGCTGGAGTGCGAGCTCCGCCGGCTGCGCTGCCCGGACTGCGGCGTGCGCTACGAAGCGGTCCGCTGGGCCCGGCCCGGCTCGCCGTACACCCGGGGACTTCGAGGACGTCGTTGCGTTCCTCGCGCAGCAGATGGCCAAGACGCCGATCCGCAGACTGATGCGGATCGCGTGGGACTCGGTCGGCGACATCATCACCCGCGTCGTCGCCGACCAGCACAGCGAGGCTCGCTTCTACGGGCTCGTCCTGATCGGCGTGGACGAGATCAGCTACAGGCGCGGGCAGCGCTACCTCACCTGTGTCGCCGACCACGACAGCGGACGGATCGTGTGGGCCAAACCAGGCCGCGACGCCAAGACGTTGCAAGGCTTTCTTCGAGCTGCTCGGAGACCGGCGCCACACGATCAAGGCGATCTCGATCGATATGTCGGCCGGCTACGAGAACGCTGTGAAGGCGGTCGCCGAGACCGACGAGCAGTTCTGTCCGCGATCACGGTTTTCTCCTCATATCTGATCACGAGAATTCCCCAGGGCGGTAGCGCGTAGGGACCGCGCGCGGGGTTCGACGGAGGCGAGGCCCGAGGGCCGAGCCGGAGTCGATCCCCGCGCGCGTGCGCGGTTCTGTCGGGGGCCCCCTCGATCGTCGCGGTGTTCACGCCGTCGACTACGAGGAGGCCCGTGGGGGATGTTGACCCAGGAGGATGATGTGGAGATTCACGCGCTCGCTCGCCGGGGCTGGTCGGTCTCGGCGATCGCCCGGCACACGGGGCGGGATCGCAAGACGATCGCGAAGTATCTCGCGGGGAAGGCGCCGTCGCGGGCGCTGGCGCCGCGCTGTCTTGAGCCGTTCCGGCCGTATCTGAAGGCGCGGTTCGACGACGACGCGCACGTGCTGGCGACGACGCTCTATGACGAGCTGCGGGGGCTGGGGTTCGATCGGTCCTATCCGACGCTGGTGCGCGAGATCCGCGAGCTGGGGCTGCGGCCGGTGTGCGAGTGCTGCAACGCCGGTGGGGTGAAGCTCACGGTCGGGCTCGAGCACAAGCCGGGCGAGGAGCTGCAGCTTGATTGGCTTGAGCTGACTGAGACGCCGTGGGGCGTGAAGGCGTACGTGCTGGTCGGGGCGCTGTCGCACTCGGGGAAGCTGCGCGGCTGCTTCTCGGAGGGTGAGAGCTTTCCGCACCTGGCGGAGGCGCTGGACGGGGTGCTGCGCCGGTTGGGCGGCACCGCGCGTTCGTGGCGGACCGATCGGATGGCAACGTTCGTCTACCCCGACAGCGACCGGTTGCGGCCCGAGGCAGCGGCGATGGCCAAGCACTACGGCGTTCAGGTCGCGGTGTGCCCGCCGAAGCGTCCGCAGCGCAAGGGGGTCGTGGAGAAGGCGATCGACTATCTGACCCAGTCGTGGTGGCGCTCGGCGCCGGTGTCCTCGTCGGCGCAGGCGCAGGCCGATCTGGATCGGTGGTGTCAGGCGGTGTCCGACCGCCGCCGCCGCGGCAAGAGCACCGTCTCAGAACTGGCCGCCGCTGAGTCGCTGATGTCGCTGCCGGAGCTGCCGTTCCCGGCCTGCCACCGGGAAGCGCGGGTGGTCTCGCGCGACGCGTTGGTCGAGTTCGAGACCAACCGCTACAGCGTGCCGCCCGGGCACGCCGCCGCCACGGTCGAGGTCCGCGCCCGGCTCGGTGAGCTGCACCTAGAGATCTACACGCTGGCGGGTCACCGGATCGCCCGGCACCGCCGCGCGCTGTCGGGCGCCGGGCAGACGATCCGCACCGAGGAGCACGCTCGCGCGCTCGAGCGGGCGGTGCTCGAGCAGTTCACCACCAAGGGCCGCTGTCCGCGCAAACCGAACCGGCCGCCCGGCGAGCGAGCCCGAGCAGAGGCCGCCAGGCTCCGCGGCGAGCAGGCGGACGGCGTGGTCGTCGATCTGGAGCAGTACGCGCGGATCGCCAAGGTGGCCGGGCGATGACCGAGTACCTGCACGCCTACACCGTCGTGATCGACCCCGAGCAGGGGCACCCGGCTGCCCGACGGCTCCTGGGCACAAGAGGTGACCCTCGTGCTCGTCGACGGGCCCGGACCTGACAGCCGCCGCCCGGTCGCGGTCACGCTCACGCCCGAGCAGGCACGCCAGCTCGCCTTCGAGCTGCTCGCCGCGGCCGAGCACGCCCAGCGAACAACCACTCCACAACCAGAAGGAGACGACCCACGATGACCGACCACGCCTACCAGCAGCTGCGCGAGCACCTCGCCTACCTCAAGCTCTCAGCGGTCGCCGAGCAGCTCGCGGCCGCATTGCAGGCCGCCCAGCAGAACAAGCCGTCATACACCCAGTTCCTGCACGACCTCCTCAGCACCGAGGTACAAGCGAGCGAGCAGCGCCGGCTCGACGGACGCCTGCGGTTCGCGAGCTTCCCCCAGCACAAGACGCTCGAGCAGTTCGACTACGACGCGCAACCGTCGCTGGACCGACGGCTCATCGAGGAGCTCGCGACGCTGCGGTTCATTGAGGAGAAGGCCAACGTGCTGCTGGTCGGTCCGCCCGGTGTGGGGAAGACGATGCTCGCTACAGCACTCGGGCTCAAAGCAGTCCACGCCGGCTACCGCGTCTACTACACAACCGCCGCCGACCTCGTCGCCCGCACAGCTCGCGCCGCGCTCGAGGGCCGCTGGCAGACCACGATGCGCTTCTGGAACGGCCCAGCCGTCCTTGTGATCGACGAGCTCGGCTACCTGCCGATGCCCGGCGAAGCCGCCTCCCACCTCTTCCAGGTGATCAGCCGCCGCTACCAGCACGGCAGCGTGATCCTGACCACCAACCGTGGGATCGCCAGCTGGGGCGAGATCTTCGAAGACACCACCGTCGCCGCCGCGATCCTCGACCGCCTGTTGCACCACGCGACCGTGCTTCAGATCGACGGGGACAGCTACCGCATGCGCAGCCACCGCGCCCGCCTGCAACAGCTGCGCCAGGCGATCGCGGCCGAGCCGGAGAGCAAGCCATGAGCGCCACCAACGCCACCGCCGCAACGAGCCGCCACGCGCCGGCCGGCACCGATGACCGCGCCGTGCCCGTCCACGCGCGTCAGCTCGCCGCCCAGCTCTCCGCGCTGTTCGACCGCGACATCGAGATCGTCAAGCGGCTCAACGACGCCCACCACCGCCTACAACAGGCAAACGAGCGGCTGTGGTCAGGACTCGCCCCGGACGCGTTCGACCCCACCAACGACAACACCGCGGCGGCAGCGATCGGCCAAAGCCCGATCGCCGCGCTCACCCGGGACGGTGGGCCCACCGCCACCAGCCACGTGCTCGAGGCTCTCAAGCAGGCACACTGGCAGATCCACGGCGGCTTCTGCCAGTACCAGTCAACGTCCGAGGAGCGCCGTCAGCTCGCGTTCGACGTCGGCGAGCTCTCCCAACAGCTCACCCAGACGCTCTGCGCCGCCGGCTGGAGCGCGGACCAAGCACGGAACGCCAACGTGCACCAGCTCGCCGGCGCCACGACCTGACACGCCCCCGTTCAAGGTGGGGAATTCCCGTGATCGCAACTGGGGATTTCTCGTGATCGTTGACACCCCTCTCTACCCTGGCGGATTCGCTTCCACGCTACGGCGCTCGCCTCCCCGCGCATCGGGATCTCCTCGCGTCACAGTCCGTAGAAGCGCGTAGCGTTCGTGCGGCTACTGGGACGGCTGCGTCAGCCCCTGTTCCGCTGACCAGTGCGCGTCCGCATCGCCAGCGGTGCCTTGCTCGGCGAGCTCGTACGTTCGCCGCCGCGGTCTGGGCATGCGGGGGCAGTGGGCGCCGGTCAGGTTCCCTGCCGACGCTCTGCGTCCTCGCGCACGACGTCGAGCAGTCCGTGAACGAGCACGTGTGCGCCGTAGCCGACCCCAAAGGTCCAGTAGCGGCGAAACCAGGTGCGGGCGGGCTCGTCGGTGGTCGCAGTGCGCATGATCGCCCACAGCAGCGTCTTGCCGTCCTCCATCGAGCGTGTCCCGAGCGCATAGACGGTCTTGGCGAACCCCGGGTCGGCGAACTCCTTGAACGTCGCCGCGTCCACTTGCGCGTACTCAATCACCGGCCGCCAGAACTTCCCCACCAGGCCGAGCGCGATCTCCTCCTCGGGGCGCTCGCCGAGCAGCACCCATCCGCCGCCGCTCATCGGAAGCTTGGTCGTATCCAGCAGCGTCAGCCGGTCAGGTGCCCCCCTCGGACGCTCCCCGTGCAGCAGCTGCCAGACGATCTCGGGCAGGATCCGGACCGCCCCGAGCACCGCCACCAGCGGGCGTCGCTTCCCGACGTCGATCAGGTCCGCCTCGATCAGCGTGCACCACGTGGTCGCGACGTCCGCCGCGACGACCGTCTCGATCTGATCGGAGACATCGAACTCCGGCAGGAACTCGTCGACCAACACGACGTCAGACCCTACCCAGCAGCGCGCCGAACCACTTGCCCGACACGTCAGGTGAAGCGGGCGGCAAGGACCGGCCTCTACACCGACGTGCCGGCGGCAGCCGGTGTTTGCACCGCAGTGGTGCGCGCTCGACTGCCGGGTCGTGCTGTCGGCGATCAAGCGCCTTCGGTTGCGGTCGTCAGCGGCCACGACATGTCCCGACTGCCGCGCTGCAGCTGCAAATCGGGCACTTTTCGACGGCTCTTACGGACACCTGCCGACAGACGCGGTAGGCCCGCTGGCCTAACGGCCTGGCCTATATTCGCGCTGTGAGCACGCGGCCGCCTTCGCTGAACAACCACCGCGGGCCGGGCGAGCGCGCCGCCGCACTGGCCGCCTCGTGGTGCTCGCGCCGCGTCGGCAGTGCCTACGGCCGATCCGCCTGGCAACTTCTCGCCGACGCCGCCCGCCTCGGGCTCGTCCGTCACGGCAGGCCGGAGGCCTGGGCCGCCGGAGCGGTCATCGCCGTGGCTCGGGTCAACGGCCTCCTCGGCGACGGACGAGCGATCACCGCCCAGCAGGTCGCCGACGAGCTGGACGTGACCCTCGGCGCACTCGCCGTCACCGAACGACAGCTCGCCCGCGAGCTGAACGTCTCGAGCTACATGAGCCCGCGGCCTCTGCCCTGAAGCCACAAGCTATTCACGTGCGAGGTGCGGCATTTCCCTCGCAGTCGCTCGCGATAACTCTCCGTCCAATAATTGACATTACGACGGAAGTGGGGGTGGAGGTCGGTCCAGTCCTCGCGGCGCTCGCGGTGCGGCCGGATGTCGGCTGTCTCGCTCAATGAATGCGCTGATTGTGGCACCGAGGTCGAGCACTCGTTCCCGCTCTGACCGGTTTGCTGGCGCCGGCTCGTGCTGGAGAAATCGCCGCTCGGGCACGACGAGCTGGACCGCAGGGCGTACTGTTCTGCGTGCTTGAAGCGCTGCAAGCAGCGCTGAGAACCAGAGACGTGTTCGCGGGGCTTGAAACCCGCCGATTGCACCTTTTCGGCTTATCTTGGGGGTTACCCCGACGGGACGAGAGTTCGTTGGCAAGTAGGACCTCGAGGAGCCCGGCGCGCTGACGGGCGTCGAGCCCGAGGCTTCCAGAAGTCTCGGTGGGGAGATAGTGGCTGCGGGGGCCCCACCTGACCCCGCAGCCGATCGATGGATGGTTCTAGGCGTTGCTGTGCTCGTGCTCGGTAGCCCTGAGCACGCCGCTGCGGTTCTTATGGGACCGCTCGTAGGAGCGCACCTGCTTGGCCCGCGCGTCGTCACCTTCGGAGAGCACGCTCTGCACCTCCGCGGCCGTCAGCTCGTCATAGCCAGGCCACGGCTCATCGCCGCGCAACGAGGTGATGCGACCAAGCACCGTGGTGCGGTGCTGGTGCCTGCGCTCGTAGGAGTCGATCTTCGCGAGGTCGATTTGGGAGAGATCGCTCAGCTTGTCGGTGATCTCCTCGGACGTCAGATCGTCATAGTGCGCGATCGCCAAATCACCTTCGGAGGCGACAGCGCCCTTGACTTGACCCTCGAGCTGCGCGACGCCGGGAACCTTGCGGGCCTGACGCGCGGTCCGCTTGGCGGCGGCGTTCGTCTTGCGCGCTGCCTTCTCGGTCGCCGATCCGACCTCGCGGACCGCTTCGGCCGCGCCCGTGGTGGTGATGTCGTAGGAGGGCTGGCCGTTCACATCGGCGCGGACGACGGCGTCGGTCAGCTTCGGGATCTCGCGCAAGATCCGCTGGAGCATTTTCTCCTCATCAGCCAGGATCGACCTCGCCAGCTTGGCCGTCTCCTCATCACCGACAGTGCGCGCGAGCCGCTCGAGCGCCGTGTAGGTCGCGATCTCGAGGGCCTCGGTGGCGCACGCGTCCTTGGCGTTCTTGAGCACCTTCTCCTCGCCACCGGAACCGCGGATCAGATCGAACGGCGTCTTGGAAAGGGCGACGGTCTGCCCGATCACGTTCTCCCAAAAACCGACGACGACCATCAATGGATTCGAACCCTGATCCAGCGCCTTCAGGCGTTCAGTTACGCGCACGCGATGCTCACGCGTCTCGCGGAGGTGCGTCTCCAGGCCGGAGCGATAGGACCCGCGAGGGGTCATAGCGATCTGAGACTGCAACACCCGAACGAGGGCGCTCTCACTCGCACGCGCCTCGCCTAGGTACTGCACAACCTTCTGTTCAGAAGCCTTCATACGACACATCCAATCGATTAGAAACGCCCGAAAGGGGCGAACCCCTTCGAGATCACGCGCCGGTGTCGACGCCAGTGGCCAGAGCGAAGAAATTGATGCCCAGGCTCCACCCACTATACACGAACACCCGTTCGAAGGAGTCACCCTGCTCACAGCCCACTGAACCGCGAACCGAGCCGGTTCTCATCACGACGCTTATCGCCAACCAGCCGCAGCCCGTACCCTGGGGAATGTCCGAGGAACTGTGTAGGTACGAACGAAAGAGACGTTCATGCCTACTACCACGAGAAGCAGGGCCACTCAGAAGAGCAGCAGCCGCGTGTTGGAGCGGGTCCCGGAGCTTGAGGGCTTGGGGTTCGGGATCGCGCCGGGGTTGCCCGGCGACGATCGCAGCGAGCTCGTAGAGCGAGCGGAGATCGGCGCTGGGCAACCGCGGCGCGGCGTGCCGCCGACGGACCCCCCGCAGCTGGCGAGCGAGCTGGTCGGTGAGGCCGTTGATCGTGCCGCTGGTCGCCGCCGGGTCCGTCAAGCTCTCGGGATGCCGTCCGATCGGCGGATCAGCGATGAGGTGATTGACGAGCTGCTCGCCGGCGCGAGCAGTGAGGAGGAGATCGCTGGGCCCGGCGGACTGTTGGCCGAGTTGACCAAGCGGCTGGTCGAGCGGGCGATGGAGGTCGAGCTGACCGACCACGTCGGCTACGAGCCGCACTGCGAGCCGCCCGGCGGCGCTGGGAACCAGCGGAACGGCACGACCCCGAAGACGCTGATCACCGAGCACGGGACGGTCCACGTCGACGCGCCTCGAGACCGTGACGGGAGTTTTGAACCGAAGATCGTCCGCAAGCGCCAGCGGCGGTTCGTCGGGTTCGACGAGAAGATCCTCGCGCTCTACAGCCGCGGCCTCTCGACGCGGGATATCGAGGCGCATCTCGAGGAGATCTATGGCGTGAAGGTCGGCCGCGACCTGATCTCGCGCGTCACGGACGCGGTGATGGACGATGTCCGCGAGTGGGCCAAGCGGCCGCTTGACGACATCTACCCGATCGTGTTCCTGGATTGCATGGTGATCAAGGTCCGCGAGGGCGGCACGGTCCAGCGCCGCGCGCTGTACCTCGCGCTCGGCGTCACCCTCGACGGCGACCGCGACGTGCTCGGGATGTGGTTCCAGGAGACCGAGGGCGCCAAATTCTGGATGCAGGTCCTCACCGACCTCAAGCAGCGCGGTGTCCGCGACATCCTGATCGCATGTGTCGACGGCCTCACTGGGTTTCCGGAAGCGATCGAGGCGATCTTCCCGCGCACGACCGTCCAAACATGCATTGTGCACCTGATTCGCTCGAGCTTGAAGTACGTGCCCCGCCGCGAGCGAGAGCAGGTCGCCCGCGACCTGAAACCGATCTACACCGCCGTCGATGCCGACCACGCCCAAGCCGAGCTCGAGGCGTTCGATGAGAAGTGGGGGCAGCGGTTCCCGGTCATCACCCAAGCGTGGCTGAACGCGTGGGAGCACGTGATCCCGTTCCTCGCGTTCCCCGACGAGGTCCGCCGCGTGATCTACACAACGAACGCGATCGAGGCGCTCAACCGACAGCTGCGCAAGGCGATCAAGACCAAGGGCAGCTTCCCCAACGAGGACGCCGCCCGCAAGCTCGTCTACCTCGCGCTGCAGAACGCGGTCCCGCAATGGACAAGGACCCGGAACTGGACGACGGCGCTGCTCGCGTTCAAAATCCACTTCGGTGACCGCGTCCCTGACACTACAAACTGACCGTCACTTGTTGACACACCTGGAGTCACTGTTACACTTACCATAAGCCGCCTACACAGTTAACGGGACGCCCTCGTACCCTGTACGGTCCTCCCTACCGGGGGGGGCAAGATGACGATAGGTGCCCGAACGGCAGGAGTCTTTGCGACACACCTCCTCGCGTCCAGCGAGGGGCGGGGCCGGGCGGCCTCGTCCTGCGTAGTCGTACAAGACGCCCAGTGCGAGGACGCAGGGGCTAGCGGTGGTGGCGGACCGGGCGGCGCTTTCGTCGCCAGGATTCACGCTTTGCACAATTGCGGGCCCAGTCCCGGTGAGGTCGATCCTCAACGACCTGGCGGATTCGAAGCGCCTGGTGTTGAGCGTCACTTGATTTCGGCATCGCGGGCTGGTTTGCGTCACTGAGGTCCGGCATCGCGCGCTTGGGCGTGGTCGCCGGCTTCGGCATCAATGGCGGCGGCAGCCGACGCGGGGCCGGCGGGGGAGCGAGACTTCCGGGCTGTCCCTTGAACCTCGGGTTTCGCAGTTCATAGGCCGGCGGCTGCCCATGCCTGCTGGACTTGCGCTATTTCCGCGGGTTTGGGGGCGCGGCCTCGACCTGGGTGAAATTGTGTGGCGATGATCACGCGGCGGAGCTTGGCGAGCATGTCGCCGAACGATGGCGTGGTCTTGGTGAGGTACCAGGGCGAGCGCTGACGGTGTTCGGCAACGTCGCCGGGGTGGTGTCCGTTTAGCGCGTACCAGACGGTTGTGAGCGTCATTACCAGGAACTGGAACGGGACGGTTCGCTCGACGGCTTTCTCGGCGCGGTTGCGCGCCTCGCCGACCCCGAAGTGCGCCTTGCCTTCTTCGTAGGCGACCTCGGTCGGCCAGCGGTCGGCGTAGCGCTCGATCAGCTGCGCGGCGCTCGCGTGCAGGTCGGTGGAGATCAGCGCGAGTTCATAGCCGGAGGGCTTGGTCATGTCCTGGACGATCACGACCTGCACGGGCTGGGAACCGAACGCCTCGTACCACAGGCAGCGGAACGCGTGGACCATGACCTGCTCTGTCTTGCCGTAGCGACATACGGTTGTCTTGACCCACTGGGTGGCGGGGTCGGTCGCGATCTGATCGAGCTTCGGCAGCCTTGCGCCCTTCTTCGGTGGGCGGCCTTGCCTGCGCTGCCCCGTCGGCGGTCTGGGCGGCGGCAGCTCGTTCAGTGCGGCGTCTGAGCGCAGGCGGGAGGTGATCGTGACGTTCTCCGGCAGGCCGGCGAACGCCCCCGAGGCGTAGGCGGCGTCGCCGACGCCATGGATCGTGCGCGACGGGAACCGCTTGGCCAGCAGGCACAGCAGCGCTCTTGCCAGCCTGGGTTTCGAGGGTCGCTCGGGGTCGGGCCTGTGTTTGGGGATCTCCTTGCGCCGCGGGCGCCAGAGCCGGAAGAGCACCAGCAGGCAGACCGTCCGCTGCAGGAACGGGAGCTTGACGTTGATCCCCGCGGTGACCCAGTTGTTGCCCCACGCGAGCGATCCCTTGCTGCTGTTGGCGGTCGCGTCGTGATGCCAGAAGCAGCCGAACACCCTCCGTCCCCTGCGCTTCGCCAACGTGTCATCGACCGGGACAACGAGCGGCTGATCTGGGCCGAGTAGACGCGAGACGATCACCTCGGCGACCCGCAGGCCCAGCTCATCCACGCGCCAGCGAGCGTGGCTGAAGAACCGGTGCGCGCGCGCGTGATGCCAGATCTCCGACAGCCGCGCGCCGATCAACATCCCGGTCACGCACCGCAACCGGGTCTGGGAGATCTGGCCGACCACCAGCGCCCGGAACGTGTGAAAGGTCGGCTTCGTGAAACACGGCGCGAACAGGAGCAACAGCTCATCCAGCGAAGAAGGCAGGCAGAGCATCGGCGGCAAACCTCCACAGGCAGCCGCGAACGGGCCTCCCACCCAGCCGCGGAAATCGATTGACAACCGCCGCCTTCGAGAACGCCGCCGATGCTCCTTCCAACCTCCCCGCCACCCAGCCACCCCCAAGCCGCGCGGCCACGCCGAGATCACCCACCGCGGGCGTCAAGTCAGATCGCTGCGATCAGCCGAAAAGTGCGAAACCCGAGTTGATTTCGGCATCGCGGGCTGGTTTGCGTCACTGAGGTCCGGCATCGCGCGCTTGGGCGTGGTCGCCGGCTTCGGCATCAATGGCGGCGGCAGCCGACGCGGGGCCGGCGGGGGAGCGAGACTTCCGGGCTGTCCCTTGAACGATGAAGAGGGCCCCCGTCTTTGGCGAGATCGGAGGGGCCCTCTTGGCTGATGCCGGTGTTGATCGTAGCTGTGCCGCGACGGTGGGTGGGTCCGATGCTGCGGGCCGGGATCGGCCCGTCGTTGGCGGCTGGGATGCGCTGCCGGGACTGCTCGGGAGAGCTGGGCTCGTGGGGCTCCTACCGGCGGCGGGTGCGGGTCGGTCGTGCGAGGTTCGGGCTGCTGGTCAGGCGGTCGCGTTGCCGGGCGTGCGAGCGCACGCACGCGCTGTTGCCCGGGTTCTTGCTCGGCCGCCGGCTGGATGTCGTTGACGCGGTCGGGTGCGCGCTTGGGATGGCGGCTGACGGGCGCGGGTATCGGCCGGTCGCGGCCGCGTTGGGATTGCCTGTCTCGACGGTGCGTTCGTGGCTGCGACGGCTGCGAGCTCGAGGTGACTTTCTGCGTGGCTGGTTCGTCGGTCTGGCGGTCGAGATGGCCGAGCCGCCGGCACGGGCGCCGCCGCATGCGTCGGGGTTGGGTCTGCTGCTGAGGGCGGTCGCTGATGCGTTCTTGGCGGCCCGGCTGCGGCTCGGGCCGGGCGCGGTCAGGGGTGGTGTGTGGGCGTTCTGCTCCGCGGCCACGGGTGGCTGGCTGTTGGCCAACACGAGCGGGCTCTAGGCAGCACGCCGGGGGCCGGGCAGGCTGCGACGCCGTTGACCTGCAAGACCCTCGGAAGGAGGAGTTGGATGGATTGGCGGCAGGAAGAAGCGCTGTGGAGATACAGCTTGATCCGCGAGCCGGCGGACGCTCGGGTGTCATGCGGCGAGCGTGGTCGGCTGGTGCGCTCGTTGGCGGTTAGGTTGCACGCGCACCCGTCGGGGGAGCTGCGATCGGTCGGGCGCACGACCCTGGATGACTGGATCCGCGCGTACCGTCTGGGTGGGTTTGCGGCGTTGATGCCCAAGCAGCGCGCGTCGGTGCCGCGCACACCGCGAGCGCTGTTGGAGCAGGCGGAGGTGCTGCGGCGGGAGAACCCGGCGCGGACGTGCGCGCAGATCGCGCGGATCGTCGCGGCCGCGAACAACGGCCGTGGCCCGTCGGCGAGTACGGTCGAGCGGCACCTGCGTCGGCTGGGCTTGACGCGCGCCGAGTTGCGTGGCGAACGCTCGGCGTTCGGGCGTTTCGAGGCGGAGCGGCCGAACGAGTTGTGGGTCGCGGATTGCTTGCACGGCCCGCTGATCGCGGGCAAGCGGGCGATCCTGTTTGGTGTCCTGGATGACTACTCGCGGATGGTGGTCGGCGCCAGGTTCGCGCACGCCGAGTCGACCGTGCGGCTCGAGGCGGTGCTGCGCTCCGCGTTCCAAACCCGTGGATTGCCCGGCCGCCTATACGTCGACAACGGTGCCCCTTACGCGTCTCGGCAGCTCGCGCGTGTCTGTGCCGTGCTCGGCATCCGGCTGATCCACTCGACACCGGGCAGGCCTCAGGGCCGCGGGAAGATCGAGCGGTTCTTTCGCACGCTGCGCGACGAGGCGCTGGTCGAGCTCGACGGCCCCGGCCGGCCGGATGGGTTGCCGGAGCTCGAGCGGTTGCTGCAGGCGTGGATCGAACGGGTCTACCACCAGCGCGTGCACTCGGAAACCGGGATGACACCGCTTGCGCGCTACGGCAATGCCTTCACGCCTCGTTACCCGACGGCGGCCGAGCTGCGCGAGGCGTTCCTGTGGTCGGAGATGAGGCTGGTGACCAAGACCGCGACGGTGTCGCTTTTGGGGAACCGCTACGAGGTCGACCAGGCGTTATGCGGCCGGCGGGTCGAGCTGCGGTTCGACCCATATGACCTGGAGCTGATCGAGGTCTACTACGCCGGCCACCCGTTCGGGCAGGCGGTGCCGCATCAGGTCGGCCGGCATGTTCACCCGCACGCCGAGGAGCCAGACAGCGAGCCGCGGCCGGTGAGCGGGATCGACTACCTGCGGCTGATCGAGGCCGAGCACGAGCATGACTGGCTCTCGCGCCGGATCAACTACCACCAGCTGTCCGATAGCGACGGCGCCGCGGACAACGGCGACAGCGAGGACCGGCGCCATGACGATGACGACGAGAACGGCGCCGCGGTCGCGGCGCCAGCGAGGTGATGAAGCTGTGAGTCTCGATCAGATGCAGTCCTACTTCGGGTTCAGCCAGCTCCCGTTCGATCGTCGGATCGCGCCCGGCGCGCTCTACCGCTCGGTCTCTCACCAGGAGGCGCGCGCCCGGATCCAGTTCTTGATCTCCCAGGGCGCGCTCGGGTTGATCACTGGCGAGGTCGGTGCCGGCAAGACCTGCGCCGCGCGGGCGGCGGTCGCGGGCCTTGACCACAGTCGGCACACGATCATCTATCTCGCAAACCCGGCCGTCGGGACCCGCGGGATCTACTGCCAGATCGTCGCCGCGTTGGGCGGCGAGCCCTACCACTACAAAGCGAACCTGATCCCGCAGGCGTGCGAGCTGCTCGAGCGCGAACGCGCCGAGCGCGCCAAACAGGTAGTCCTGCTCGTCGACGAAGCGCACTTGCTCTCACCCGCGCAGCTCGAAGAACTGCGCCTGCTCACGAACGCGGAGATGGACTCGCAGAGCCCGTTCGCGGGGATCCTGCTCGGCCAGCCGACGCTGCGCAAGAAGCTACGGATGGGATCATTCGCCGCGCTCGATCAGCGGATCACGCTGCGCTACGAGCTGCCCGGCATGTCCGAGGCCGAGTCGGCCGAGTATGTTCGCCATCACGTCGGACTGGCCGGACGCAAGGACAACGTGTTCGCAGACGACGCGCTCGAGTTGCTGCACCGCTCCGCGCGCGGGATCCCGCGGCAGCTGAACAACCTCGCCGCCCAAGCGCTGATCGCCTGCTACGCCGCGCAGAAAGCGACCGTCGATCTCACCTGCGCGCAGGCCGCGGTCGCCGAGGTCCAAGCCGAATGACCGCGATCGTCAAGACCCTGTTCGACGACACGCCGGCCGAACGGCCGCCGGTACTCGACTCGGGGCAACTCGTGCCGGCACCGGCGGGCTGGCCCGCCCCGCCCGGCCACGCCGCGTATCACGGGCTGTTCGGCGAGATCGTCAGAGTGCTCGAGCCCGAGACCGAGGCCGACCCGGTCGCGATCCTCGCCCAGCTGCTGGTCGCGTTCGGCACCAGCGTCGGCCGCGGCGCGTACTTCGAGATCGAAGCGACCCGCCATCACCCGCACGAGTTCCTGCTGCTGGTGGGTGACACGGCTCGCGCCCGGAAGGGCACTTCCTGGGATCACGCCAGGCGGCTGATCTGCGAGGCGGACCCCACGATCGCTGAGCGGATCCTCACCGGCCTATCCAGCGGCGAGGGTCTCGTGTGGGCGGTCCGCGACCCCGCCGGCCAAGACCCAGGGATCACCGACCGCCGGCTGCTGGCGCTCGAGCCGGAGTTCGCTGCCGTCCTCAAGAACGCCGGCCGCGAGATCTCCACCCTCTCGCCCACACTCAGGTCAGCCTGGGACGGGCGACCGTTGCAGCTACTGACCCGCACCGCCCCAGCGCGCGCGAGCGCGGCACACATCTCGCTGATCGGGCACATCACCCAGGCCGAACTGCGCCACCACCTGACCGCGATCGAGCTCGCCAACGGCCTCGCGAACAGGCTGCTGATCATCGCCTGCCGCCGCACCCGACTGCTCCCCGAAGGCGGCGCGCGCGATCCGCTTGCCGGCACCGGCCTGATCAACGTGCTCGGCGCCGCGATCCAGCATGCGCGCACCGCCGGCCGCGTGCGCCTGCACCCAGCCGCCCGCGAGCTATGGCATCACGCCTACACCACCCAGCTCGCCGCAACCCCGGCCGGGATCGCCGGCGCGCTCCTCGCGCGCGCCGAAGCACACGTCATCCGGCTCGCGCTCATCTGCACCCTCGCCGACGGCGAACGACACATCGGCACCGAACACCTGACCGCCGCGCTCGCGCTCTGGGACTACGCCGCCCGCTCCGCCACCTGGGCTCTGCAAGGCGCGACCGGCGACCCGCTCGCCGAACAGATCCACGCCGCCCTCATAGCCCATCCCGGCGGCCTGACCCGCAGCCAGATCTCCGACCACCTGCAGCACAACCGCCCAGCCGAGCAAATCCAGCAAGCGCTCGACGCACTCGCGCTCGCCGACCGTGCCAGCCGCGTGCAGATCCCGACCGCCGGCCGCCCCGCCGAGCTCTGGACCGCCGCGCCCGCGCCCACCGCCTGAACCGAACAAGCTACGCGCGAGTGGGTCGCATCGCTCGCCCAACCGGTCCTGACCGGCCAACACATCTCGCGAACCGCCACCAACCACCGTGGCGAGCGATCACCAGCGAGAGCGAAGCGGTCTCAACGCGCGACGCACAACCACGCCTCCCCGACCCGGCCCCCCTTCATCGCCGCCGCCGTTCTTCAAGCGCCAGCGCCCGACTTCTTTCGTTACTTCGTCCGCGTCCCCCATGCCGGACCACAGTGACGCGACGATGCCGAAATCAAGCGACGCTCAACAAACGCGATCGCGCGCCCCCCGACGCCGAGAGGGCAAAGGGATCGTCCGACGCCGCGGTCGACGACGGCTGCGGGTGGGTGGGCGCAGGCGTGCGGGAACGTCGACGTTGACGTTCGCATTCGTCGCGAGGCGCGCCTATCGGACCGTGCCACGAACTCGACCGCCCGCTGGCCACACGTACGCAACTGCGCCCCGATCCTTGATCAATGGGCTAAAGACAGAGGAAGTAGCAGTGATGATCATGGCCGCATCGCAACCCCGGGTTCTACCGCTTCGGTGCACAATGACCCGTGAACGTGCCCACGCCTATCGACGAGTGATCCAGACTCTCAACGAGCTGGGCGCGAGCGCGCTGGGAAGCCGAGAGCAGGACGTCATCCGCCACGCTGCGGACAGCCTAATCTTCAGCCGCGACCTGCTACAGGACGACGCCACACGCGAGGCGCTGCAGGATGTCGAGCGTCTGTGTCGCGCGCTTGTAGACACCGGCCGCTTGAAGCAGACAAGCGCAACGCGTATCGCTAGTGACATCTCACAGTGTGGACCGCCGCCGCCGGCCGAGCTCAAGGCCGCCTGAGCACAAGGCAGGCGAGGCTGACCAAGAGGCCCGTGCCAGAACGTCGCATTCGGTTGCCGTTCAATTATGGAACGTCGGTACGTTACGTTCAGGGCGCAGAGGTTCTCTCGCGCCCTCTCTGTCAACGTCCGGCGGTCCCCGATTGTCAGTCGCTCACGTACGCTGCCCCGCGTTCATGGGCGAAGGAGCTTCCCGGGCACAAGGCCATCCAGGAGAACGCCTCGCAGCCGGAAGATTCGCCGGCCTCATATCTCGCCGGCGGATGCAGCACCCTCTCCTCCCTTAACTCGCCGGGGCGTCACGGAAGTGGTCGCCCCGGCGGTCTAAGGGTTCCGGCCAAGGCAGCCAAACAGCGCAAGTAGCTCCCGCGCAGCACGCGGCTTGACATCCCTCGGACGGATGAGACCGAACCTCGTCGGGGTCGCTGCGCGCAGAGTTGGACGGCTGAAATGTCGCCATCGCGATCGTCAGCGCCGACACGCTGCCCCCGCCCTCGGCCTCGGCCGCGGCGAGGTGGGAGACGCGCGTCGGTGGCCGCGGACTGCTCCTCTACGCCTACAGGAGCCACGGCAGCCTGGTGACCGCTTCGTTCAACCACCGGCAGGCCTCCGCGAGTGCCGGGGCGGCCGCTCACGCGCTTGCAGCTTCGGCGAACCAGCTCCCGCCGAGTGCTTCGGCATGCTCGCCGGGCCGGTTGAAACGGCCTGCCGCACCGCAAACAAGATGCACGCTTTTGGCGACAAGGAGGACGCGCGCGAGCAGCGGGTCGAGACCTGCCTTCGTTCGCGCGCGGGTATCTTGCGATCCCGGCGAACGCGTGGGTCCCTGTGTCCGACACCGGTAGCCCTTGGCGGTGCTTCTGACGCGGTGATCATGACTCCTTCCAGTCGTGGACGACAGCGTCGTTCCCGGTTCGGCCGGCCGCGCCGGCGCCAGCAGCGAGTTCGATCCTGGCTAACACTCGCCGTATTCGGGTCGTCGGATCCGATCGCGATCTGGCGTAAGCCGTGTCATCAGTGGGTGCGCGAGTTCCGCGGGCAAAGCAGGGAATGCCGCCGCCATTCACATGCTCGTTTGATCGACAAAGCAGGTGTCTGGACCGGCACGTGTTGCCCGTAGTCCTCAACGGCAGTAACGAGCTCGACGAGGTTGGCCACTGCTGCTCCCCGTCCGTGTGCGTCAGCTTCGAAAACGGGGACTCCTCGTCATTTGGGGGTGACTCCGGTGCCACCGACGCCCGGCATTGGCCCCAAGGTGTGGGTCGCCCCCCGTGTGACGTCGAGCGAGATCGTCCCGCCGACGACTCGCCGCCCGGTGCATGTGCCGTACAACTCCACCGGGTTTGTGCGCCTGAGCAGCGGCTTTACCGGGTCGTTCGTCACCGCTGGCTTGACCCAGTGCTTGTGGTGGAGCGGGGTGGCTGCGAGAGGTCGTCGCCCGCCGGCCATGGATGGCCGGCGGAATGGGCAGGGACGGAAGCCGTCGCGCAGTGCGCAACCTTCGACGTCCCGGGCGGGCTCCAAGAACCCGCCGGTAGCAGGACATTCGCGCCCACGAGATCCATCGAGTCACCCCCAAACGGGGAGGAGAGCCCGAAAACGCCGGTCCTCCGAGCGTCGAAGGTCCGGACGACGCGTGTCCCCGAGCGCGGCTAAGTGTCGGGGAACTCCTCGGCGGTCTGACGACGCAGCAGCACGGTGCCCAGGAAGGCGAGCGCGAGGAACACAATGATCCCCACCGGCGTGCCGGTGGCGGGGATCGGCTGCCAGATGAAGATCAGCACCATGATGACTGCCACGATCCCGAAGGTCCAGTCGGGCCGATCGTGCAGGAACGGAGCGATTGTGCGACGGCCCCTGACGGCGAGCCGTGTCGGGCCGGCGAACCACGCGGCGGCGATCAGCGGGACGCCGACAACGACGAACGCGCCGGCGATCTCGGTGAGCATTGTGCTCGCGATCGATATGACAGCCATTGCAGCGGGACGGACGGAGTCGGTTTTGACGAGCGAGTCGGTCACCTGCGACACGATCGCCGTGCGCGCGAGGAACACGAGCACGCCGGCGAACACGATCGCGATCCCAACGTTCATTAGCGTGCGGCGTCGGTATCCGCGGGCGAGCCAGATCGCCAGCGCGTACAGCACCGGGACGATGATCGTTAGCAGCAGCGCTAGCCCCTTCAATGCCTTGCCGATGTCTTGGACGAGCTTGATCTGGTCCGACTTGAGGATCGTGAGGTTTGCGACCGAGGGCGGGAGCTTGGCGCTGAGATCCGGCAGGCCGAGGCGATTCGTGATCTCGGCGACGATCGGGGCGAGGTTAGCGAGACCTCACCGCCGTTGACCTGCACGGTGCCCTTTTTGCCGTTGACGATGTTGACGAACGTCTGATCCGCAGCCTTGTTGGCCTGCTTCCAGGCGTCCTGGACCCGCGGGGCGGCCAGCGCCTTCTGCGCGGTGGTGGTCGCGACGTTGCGTAGCGCTCCCGAGATCGGCCCGGCGAGCTGCTGTAGCTGCGGCGGCAGCCTGCCCCGGAGCTCGCCGGCGACGTCGACATTCGCATACAGCTGATTCACTAGGTAGTTGGAGGTCGCGTCGCGCACCGCCGCGTTCTGGAGCAACTTCGTGCTGGTGTTCGACCAGTTGTTGGGGTTCAGCAGCAGGCGGTTGGCCCACACCGCGAGGATCGCGAGCACCGCGAGCACCGTCGTTACCGAGATCAGGACTCGGACCAACCACACCCATCCACGCGAGGGAGGGGATGGCTCGCCGTGTACGGCGTGCGTCGCTTGCGACTGCGCCACGTCTTCGGTGGCGCCAGCGGACTGGACCTGCGTTAGGGCGGCATCCGGCGCAGCCGGCTCGCCCGCGCCCGACCCGGCTCCTTCTCGGCTTGTCGGTTCTTCCACCGCTCTCCCTAGACCGGTTTGAACGCGGGTGGGGTCCAGGTGCCGTCGACGGCGGCGTGTTCGGGCCACTTGACGCGATAGCCAGCCAGTAGCGGGAACGAGAACGCACACGCGCCGTCCGCGATCTCGTCGCTGCTCAGCGGCCCACCCAGAAACGTGTTCGAAACATCAGACGACGACATTTCGGCTAACTCCCAGAGTCGGTTTGCGAACGTGCACCGTGCGCCCGGGCATCCCCAACCGTACCCCCGTCATACCCGGCGCCATCATCCGATCCGGATGACAGACCGCCGCCGTCCCGGCGCTGGCGATCGTCAGGCCCCACAACCTAAACCCGACGGCGTTCACGGCGGCGATTGCTGCGACGATAGTGTGGTCGAGGTCGCGACATCTGAATTCCGTTCGGGGCGGTGGCCCACTAGAAATCGACAGAGCGACGATCCCGCAACTTGGCGCAAGGCGCGTCGACGTGGTTAGCGACGCGACCGACATCCGACGCGGGGACCTGCCCGTGTGCTGGCCTGAGCTGCGGCGGGCAGGCGGAAGCGCGCGGCGAACAGCATCGGCAGGAGCCATCGCCAGAACGTCCGTGGCCGATGGAAATGGACGATGCTCTTAGCGTCGGTCCCGGCGATCATCGCGCCGGTCGTCGCGCCGATCCCCACGGCGGCGCACCCCACGGACCGCGACCGCGGCCGTACCGGCAACCGCGGCGGTCCGCGCGACCGGGCGCCCACCGATCACTCCTCCGCCTGCACTCGACCTCGACCCAACATCTCAGACTCCTTCCTTCATCGCTGCCTCATCGGCCTCAACCGCGGCCGCAATCGCCTGGATCGGGATCCGGCCGCTGGCCACCAACTGCCCGCCTGACTGGCGAACGGCGGAACCGAACGGCGCAGCCCAGACGTTCTCCCAGATCAGCACAGCGGCGACGCTCCCCGGCTCCATAGCGGCCCCGATCGCCTCGACGTCGTCCTCAGCGAGCAGCATCGCGAGCTCGGTCTCCAGCTCGAGCAGCCCACGCGAGGTCGATGTCGCCGAAGTCGTGGGACTCGAAGCCCTCCACGGATCCGTCGAGCTCCTTCTTGAGAATCAGCAAGTCGAGCACGCGAACGGTGCCGCGCTTGACCAGCGCGGTCAGCTCGGCGGCCATCGCACCTGAGAAGTTCGCCTTATCGGCCGGGAACTCGACGACCACGTAGTCGACCGGCCCAAGCTCGTCCACATCGGTGTCGTTCATACGTGCCTCCATCTGTTGTTGCGGACGCCCTTCATCCCGAGGTCCTCGTGCTCAGAGCTTCGAACTCACAAGGTGCAGCGGCATCATCCAAATGGGATGACAGCCAGGGCGTAGTGCTGCGGAAACCGGGCCGTCTCGACACGGCGCGCATCGGCGCACGCCGACGTCACTTATGCGCGTTCCTCGTCGTCGCGTCAGGCTGCTGAACGGCGGAGCGACTCGATTTCACCCGGTTTGGAGGATGCGTGGCGGCCGGTGTCGGCTTAGGTTGCGGCCTTCTTTGAGCGGCGCGCGACCAAAGGGAGCGGGTGGAATGGGGCTGAACGAGTACGAGCCGGGAACCGCGTTCAGCGGTGTGATCGGTCGGACTGTCGAGGAGTCGACCCCGGCGTGGCCGCGGCTGCTGCGAGCGCCTGAGGGCGCGCCGAATGTGCTGATCGTCGTCCTCGACGACACCGGGTTTGGCCAGCTGGGTTGTTACGGCAGTCCGATCGCGACACCGAACATCGACCGGCTCGCCTCTGGGGGTTTGCTCTACAACCGCATGCACACGACGGCGCTGTGCTCGCCGTCGCGCTCGTGCGTGATCACGGGACGCAACCATCACGCCAACGCGACGGCGGCGATCAACGAGCTCGCGACGGGATATCCGGGTTACAACGGTCAGATCCCGTTCGAGAACGGGTTCCTGTCGGAGATGCTGCAGCAGCACGGCTACAACACCTACCTGGTCGGCAAGTACCACCTCATGCCCTCCGAGTTCGAGTCCGCGGCGGGCCCGTATGACCGCTGGCCGCTGGGCCGCGGGTTCGAACGCTTCTACGGGTTCCTGGGCGGCGACACCAGCCAGTGGAACCCGGACCTGGTCTACGACAATCATCAGGTCGAGGCCCCTCGCTCTCCCGATGAGGGCTACCACCTGACCGAGGACCTGGTGGACAAGGCGATCGAGTTCATCGCCGATGCCAAGCAGATCGCGCCGCACAAGCCGTTCTACCTGCACTTCTGCCCGGGAGCGACACACGCACCGCATCACGTGCCCAAGGAGTGGGCGGACCGCTACGAGGGCCAGTTCGACGACGGCTGGGACGGCTACCGCGAGCGGGTGCTCGCGCGTCAGAAGGAGCTGGGCGTGATGCTCGCCGACGCGGAGCTTTCCCGGCACGACCCGGACGTCCCCGCGTGGGACTCGCTCTCGCCCGACGCGCGCCGCTTCGCTACCCGGGCGATGGAGGTGTTCGCGGGGTTCCTGTCGCACACCGATCATCACATCGGCCGGCTCATGGATTTCCTCGAGGAGATCGGCGAGCTCGAGAACACCATCGTGATGCTCGTCTCCGACAACGGCGCGAGCGCCGAGGGCGGGCCGAACGGGAGCACGAACGAACTGCAGTTCTTCAACAACGCCCCCGAACCGCTGCAGGACAGCATCAAGGCGATCGACGAGCTCGGCGGCCCGACAACCTTCAACCACTACCCGTGGGGCTGGACGTGGGCGGGGAACACCCCGCTTCGCCGCTGGAAGCGCGAGACTTACCGCGGCGGCACGTCTGACCCGTTCCTCGTGCACTGGCCCAAGGGCATCAAAGCCAAGGGTGAGGTGCGCTCTCAGTACGCGCACATCATCGACATCGTCCCGACCGTCCTCGACGCGCTCGGGATCGATCCTCCGCAGACGATCCGAGGGGTCACGCAGTCACCGATCCACGGCGTCAGCTTCGCCTACAGCTTCGACGACGCGGCCGCGGCGACCCGACACAGGACGCAGTACTTCGAGATGTTCGGCCACCGCGCGATCGATCACGACGGGTGGCGCGCCGTCTGCCCCTGGCCTGGCCCGTCGTTCGCAGAGGCCGCCGGCAAGCCATTCGGGACTCCGATCACGCGCGAGACCCTAGCTGAGCTCGACGCCCACGGCTGGGAGCTCTACCACATCGCCGAGGACCCGTCAGAGAACCACAACGTCGCGGCCGAGAACCGCGACAAGCTAATCGAGATGATCGCAACGTGGTACGTACAAGCCGGCAAATACGACGTGCTCCCGATCGACGGCAGCGCCCTGCAACGGGCGATGACCGAACGGCCGCAGACGGCCGAAGCCCGCGACACCTACACCTTCCGTCCCGGCACCCAAACGGTGCCGTACTTCACGGGGCCGCGAGTACTCAACCGCCCGCACAGCATCACCGCCGACGCGGAAATCCCCACCGACGGCGCCGAAGGCGTGCTGCTCTGCCAAGGCTCCGCGGTCGGCGGGTGGACGTTCTACATGCTCGACGATCGATTGCACTACGTCCACAACTACGTGCGCCGAGCGATCTACCGCGTGTCCTCACCCGATCCCGTGCCGACCGGTCGCCACGAGCTCCGGTTCGAGTTCGAGCCCACCGGACCGCCTGACATCCCGAACGGCAAGGGCGCTCCCGGCCGCGCCCAGCTCTACATCGACGGCACCCTCGTTGCCGAGACCGACATGCCCGTCACAACACCCATCGTGTTCAATCCCGGCGGCCTGACCTCCGGCGCCAACCCCGCCTCGCCCGTCAGCCCCGACTACAAGGCCCCCTTCCGCTTCACCGGCAAGCTCCACACCGTCACCGTCGACCTAAGCGGCGAACTGATCAAAGACAGCGAAGCGGAGGTGCGCATCGCGATGGCGCGGCAATAAAGCTCAGAGCCACCACCCCACGCGGGCTCGAGGCCCCACGCGCTCGCTCCTCCGGCAACGGGCAGCGCTGAGCGCGCCCGGCCGCTGGTGGCGTTCAGTCGCCGACCCGCGCTGGCCACCCCCACCTGACGGGCCTGGAGGTTCCGGCGACTGAGCCCCAGCCGCGCCGCGCCCGTGTTCAAAACGGTTGTGCGTTGGGACGGGCATGTCGGTCTCGCGCGCACCGGGCAGGGACGCGCCCCACGGGCGCGAATCTTTCCGCCGCTCCACGGTCGTGACCTTGCCACTCCGCGGCCGGCTGAGGGCGCTGTCGCGATGGCGGCGCCCGACCGGCGTCGCCGGCAACGTCAGGCATCCAACGCCCGACCAGACGCATCCAATAGACCAAGAGTCGGGCGTCGACACATCATGTTCGAGCTGACCTTCACACTGGTCCCGGGCTCACCCGGTCAAGCCGGGTGCGTGCACTGCGGTTTGCAAGCGATCAGCTCGAAGCGGAACACGCGGCATCGACTTCGGCGCTAGCAGCCTGGACGAAACGTCCGTTACCGCGGTGCTGCCGACGCGATGCGGCTCGGTCAGCATTGCGACAGCGAGCCGATCGAGCCGCTTGGTGGCGCCCGGGGCACGTCCGTGCTGCTGCTTGGGACGATCTCCGACAACGTCGCCTCGGCGTTTGCGAGCTGATGCTTTGACGGACTGCGGAAGTATCGAGACAGCGGGACGCGCGGCTCGCGTGTCTAATTCGCAGGCTCAAGAGCTCGCCGCCATTGGCTGCCGCAGCGCTTGATCGTCGAAGGTCGCCACTGGTTGATCTCCGTTCGCGCAGAGCACGCCGGCGGCGTCGCGCTCGAAGGCACCATGAACCGTGCGCCCACGCCGGCACACGTCCGTGCGCTCATCGACCGCAACGCTCGATTGGGTCGCACGCGATCTACTGGCCCAAGAACTTAATCTCAATCCGCGTCGGATCCCACTGCCGAGACCGCGCGGGCGCGACGGTGGCCACGCACCCGGTGTCGGCGATCAAGCGCCGCCACGCCACCAGCCGCTTCGCAGGATCACCTAGCCGGTCGATGTCATCGGGCCTGACGAGCGCGCGCTGACCTCCACTACCGCCAAGCTGATCCACGAGCGCCTGCGCGTCGTCGCGCGCTTTGACCAGCTCCTCGATCCGCTCGCGTGCACCCTCCTCGTGCTCGAAGCCGCCAAACGTGCGAAACGCGGCCTTCAGATCCTCGCTGGCGCGGGCGAGCGCCGCCTCGGCTTCACGCCGGTGCGCCTCGACCCCAGCGCGACCGCGAGCGTCGGCGGTGTACGCGCGGACGGCGTTCATCACCATCTCCTCGACGCGGTCGGCCTTGACCGCTGCCCGTCGAGCGCACCCGTTCGCGCTCTTATCACCGCAGCGGTAGCTGCCGCTGTCGGAGTTGATCACCATCCGCGACCCGCACGTCCCACACCGCAGCACGCCCAGGCGGGCCAGCAGCCGCTCTGACTTGGCCTGACGCCCGCGCGCGACCGTCCGCCGCTGCACCCGCTCGAACAGCCCGCGATCCTCGATGATCGCCTCGTGAGCGTCCGTGTTGTGCAGCTCGCCGAAGTGGATCTCGCCAGGTACATCCGCGAGCGCAGCATCGATCCCACGCCGGAGAACGCGCGCTCGATCCCGTTCTCGGCCAGCAACGCCTGGATCTCCGGCAGCGACGCACCGCGATCGCCGCGCTTGAACGCCCGCACCACGACCCTCGCGGCGGCGGGCTCCACCACCAGCACGCCGTCCTCGCCGCGCACATCCCGACCGGGATGTTCGGGTGCGGGTAGACGCCCCGCGCCACCGCTCGTGCCTGAGCCACCGTGACCTTCTCGCCCGTGATCTCGGCAAAGTATTGGAACACCGAGCCGAGCATGTTCGTCGACAGGCGCTGTGCCGCCGTGCCGTTCGTGACTTGCCGTGGTCGAGCGCGAAGATCTCCCCGCCCCGCCTTCTCCACGCGCTCGATCACCTCCAGCTGGATCTTCAGCGAGCGCACCAGCCGGTCGAAATACGCCACCACGAGCTGGTCGGCCTGGCCGGCCTCGATCATCTCGATCGCCGCCAACAGACCGGGGCGCCTGGACAGCCGCAGCTTGCCGCTCACATCGACTTCGGGAATCGGCGACGCAACAAGCCGCTCACCCCGATCCTTCGCCCATCCCTTGGCGGCCTCGATCTGCACCTCGGGCGAGTGGAAGCGCTCGTCCTCCCGACCCTAAGAGGCTCAGCTGGCCGCCCTTGATCGAAAAAAAATTATCCGGAATTCCTGATAACTGGTTCTCGTCCAAACGAGCAGTCTTAGCGGCTGCTGCGGCCAACGATTCGGAGAGAGGCCTGGGGAAGGATTGGGATACTGCGAAGCATGAACAAGCATGAAGCCGGAGAAGCCGTCCAGTCGGCCATGAAGGAACGGGGACTCAGGTTTGCTGAGCTCGCTGCGCAAATGGGCCGTCCACGGGTTTGGATCGCCGCAGCCGTGCTGGGCCAGCATCCCTTCTCGCACGAGGAGGCAGAGAGGCTGGGTGTTGTAATGCTTGAGTTGCCGGCAGGGGCCGTTCGCGCGCTTGAGGAGATCCCTACTCGGGGTGCGTTGGACGCTGCGGTGCCCGTGGACCCGACTATCTATCGTCTGTATGAGGCGCTCCAGGTCATGGGCCTGCGCTGAAGGCGTTGATCCACGAGGACTTCGGCGACGGGATCATGAGCGCAATCAACTTCCGCGCCAACGTCGAGCGCGTCTCTGATCCGGCGGGCGACCGGGTGCGGATTACATTTGACGGGAAGTTTCTCCCTTACCAGTGGGGTTGAGCGAAACCCGCTCCTGGTGGGGGGTACAGGCTACGTTGGCCGGCGAACCGAAGACTTCGCCGCCGAACTGCTGCTTGTCATCGACCTTTCCGGCAGCGGATGCGACGGCCCTCGACCCCATCGTTTCCTACCAGGATTGCCGCTGTCGACGGACGTCGCGCGTTGCGGCGAGGGTTGCGACGGGTCCCGCGTACAGCCACCGACAGCACCGCACAGGTGATTCCCGCCGTGATGCTACGTCGCCTTAGCTTCGGGCAGGCGTCTCAGCAGCGTCGCCGTCACCAGGTACGCACCGACCGGGCGTGGATCGCGGCCAGGCTCGCGGCCGGGCTCATCACGAATCTGGTCAAAGGGACAGCTATCGTCAGTGTGAGGCTCGCTGGCGATCATGTAGGTGTAGTCCATGCGCTCGGGAAGCGCGCGGGCAAAGGCTTCGGGGTCCTCGCGGGGGTCGATGTCAGGCACGACGCGTTGCAGCGTCTCGGCGAGCTGGTCCGAAATCGCGGCCTCAATCCTGAGTTCGCCGTGCTCGACATGCACCTGCCGAGCCTGGAAGAACGGGCTGGTCGTGGGACCCACGCCGAAGTAGAGCCCGTGGTCAACGTGCACTACGTCGGGCAGCCGGGTAATCGCGCCGTCGTTCCGGTCGGTGTTCGCCGCCAGGCAGACGAAGACCGCGATCAGCCAGCCGGTTTCGTCCGGCAATCAACGTAGCGGAAATTCTGCTCGGCCTTCACAAACTCCGCCCACAGCACCTGTGCGCTTCCTTCGACTTCGCCACCCGCGGGTGCTGGCACCTGACGGAGCACCGTGCGACCCGCGCGCGGCGGAGTGCCAAAGGAATCGTTCGAGACCGCCGCTGCGGGCCGACGCATCTGGGCGAAAGCGAGTGCAGCGCCAGCGTTGCCGCCGCGTCGAGCCACCCTGCGCGACCGAGTGAACACAGAGGCCGGTTCACACAAGCGAGCGGATTCCGTCCGGGGTCCGAGCGAACATGTGTTCGTATGCGTCGATATATCCGTTGGTCGGGTCGCCCGGGGGAATCGCACCCCCGGGCTCCCACAGAATCCCGGCGTGAGAGTCTCCCCTCACCGGGCTCTTCTCACCAACCTTTAGGGCGAGCGGACCCACTGCCATTGGGCGAACAGGCCGGGCTCTCGTTGGAGTAGCCCGGTCCACCACCGCTTGAACCGCTTGTGGGTCCGCAGCCGTCGGTACTTCTTCCCTGCCCAGCGCCTCAGGTAGATGTTGACGCGCCGCAGGAGGGGATACGACCCGGTCCGGTAGTACCGGCCGTAGTAGTTCATCCACCCGGCGATGATGGGGTTCAGCCATTCCGCCAGGTCGTCCAGCGACAGGTTTACTTGCCTGTGGATCCGCAGTTCGCGGAGCCGGTCGCTCTTGGCCTCGAGCGCCTCGGGGCTGATCGCGGGCAAGAACGCGGTGAAGCCACTCCCGTCCTTGCTGTTGATCGCTCCCCGTGGCCGGAAGGCGAATCCGAGGAAGGTGAAGCTGACGTGCCCGTGCTGACCCCGACGGTTATCGTCCTTGCAATAGACGATCCTCGTCTTCTCGGGGTGCAGCCGTAGCCCAACCTCTTTCATTCGCGCGGCGATCCTGGCCCGCACGTACTCCGCTTGCGGCCGTGACTTGCAGTGCACGACGGCATCATCGGAATAGCGCTCAAACGGGCAGCCCGGGAACTCCCGGGCCATCCACGAATCGAACGCAAAGTGCATGAACAGGTTCGTCAGGGTCGGCGAGATCGCCGATCCTTGCGGAGTTCCCTTATCCCGCTCGACTAGGGTGCCGTCCGGGTGCTGCAGCGGGGCAGCCAGCCACCGCTTGACATACAGCAGCACCCACGGGCAGTCGGTCACCGCCTGCACCGCACGAACCACGAGGTCCCAGGGAACGGTGTCGAAAGAAGACACGACACAAGACCCACCTCGATGGCTTCCCGGCGACGGTCCGGGTTGTGCGGGCGCGTCATCCGTTGGAGGGTCGCTCGCTTGAGCTGATCGGGTGGATGCGCCGTCGCCGGCGGCTGGAGCTGATCGTCGTGCTGGCGGACGGCAGCCGGCTACTGCTCCCGGCGGCGTGGACCGATCTGGAGGGTCAGGCGGTGCCGCCGCCGGCGGCGACGCGTCGCGCGACACGTCGCGAGGAGACGCTGGGCTTGCTTGAGGATCTGTTGGCGATGCGTCGCGTGCTCGATGGCGTGCTGCGCGCCGCTGGGCAAGGGGACGCGGGGGACCGGCGCGCTGGCGTCCGGGCGGGGCGCGATGATCGCGCCCAGGAGCGAAGCGATGCAGCTGCGTCTGGATCTAGCCGAGTGTCCGGCGCCGGGGGCGGCGCTGTGGGAACTGGTGGGCGCCGAGCAGCGTCAGACCGCGATGACGCTGTTGGCGGCGCTGATCGCGCGGACGGTCGCGGGCGAGGAGGTGCTCGATGATCGAGCACAGGTGGGAGATCAAGGCGCGCTTGGAGGAAGGGATGAGTGAGAAGGGGTGGATCGACGGCAGCGCGCTGCAGCTGGTGACGGTCTGCCTGTGCGACGAGGGAGCGGGCGAAATCAGCGACGCGCAGGGACGGCCGGTCGCGCCCGGGGCGCCGGTGGTCAGCTGCCTGCGCCCGGACGCGGCGCGCGATCTGGCGTTCTGCCTGCTTGCGCTGGCGGAGCTGGCCGAGCGGGTGACGGCGGCGGGCGATGAGCCGGTGTGAGCGTTGCTGGGGCCGTCCGGTTGCTGCCCGGCGCGTCCTCAGCCCGTTTGCGGGCTTGTGGCGAGTCCGTTCGACTCGCAGCACCCCCGAATTCCGGGCCTGCACGACCCGCGCCGGCGCCGGCCCGGGTGCGCATCGAGTCGTGTCACTGTCACTGACACGGTCGTCGTCGTTGTCGGTGTCACGGATATGGGAGCCGTTCATCGGTGAGTGAGAACTCGAAGCTGACCGCGTTGCACTTGCGCCGCCAGGCGTTCATCTACCCGCGCCAATCCTCGCAGGGGCAGGTTCTGAACAACGTCGAGTCGACCGCGCGCCAGTACGCGCTGGTGGAGCGCGCGGTCGAGCTTGGTTTCGCCCGCGAGCGGGTTGTGGTGATCGACGACGACCTGGGGATCACGGCCGACGGGACGGCCGACCGCTCGGGGTTCACCAGGCTGACGGCGGAGGTCGGGCTCGGCCACGCCGGCCTGGTGCTGGGGCTCGAGGTCTCGCGGGTGGCTCGCAACAATAGTGAGTGGTACCGACTGCTTGACCTGTGCGGTGTGACCGACACTGTCGTCGGCGACCTTGAGGGGTTGTACCACCCTGGCGTGATGAACGACAGGATCCTCTTGGGGATGAAAGGTATGTACAGCGAGCTTGAGCTGCACATGATCCGCCAGCGCCTGGACGGCGGGATCCGCAACAAGGCCAGGCGCGGCGAGCTGCGCCGGGGCGTGCCCGTCGGGCTGGTGTGGGGCGAGGGCGACGGGGAGATCCTGCTGGATCCTGACGAGGCCGTCCGCGGCGCGATCGACACGATCTTCACGCGCTTCTCGGAGCTTTGCTCGGCGCGCCAGGTGTGGCTGTGGATGCGCTCCGAGGGCGTGCTGTTTCCGCTCAGGCGCTGGCAGAACGGGGAGATCCAGTGGGTGACACCGTCGTATCACCAGGTGCACAGCGTGCTCACCAGCCCGGTGTACGCGGGCGCGTACGCGTTTGGCAAGTCGCGCCGCGAGCGATACGTGGACGAGCACGGCCAGCCGCGCAAGCGCACTCGCAAGCTGCCCCAGGAAGAATGGGAGGTGTTGATCTGGAATCACCACCCCGGTTACATCGACAAGGCGACGTTCGAGCGTATCCAGACGCAGCTGGCGTCGAACACGCGCCCGCGCGCGCACGAGCCCGGCGGCGCGGTGCGCGAGGGGCAGGCGCTGCTTCAGGGGATCGCGGTGTGCGCGCGCTGCGGGCGCAAGCTCAAGGTGCACTATCAGGGCAAGCGCGGTCAGAAGAGCCCGGCGTATCATTGCCCGGGGAGCGTGCTGGTCGAGGGCCGCGGCCAGTGGTGCATCAGGGTCGGCGGCGGGCGGATCGACGAGGCGGTCGCGAGCGCGCTGCTTGAGGCGCTCACGCCCGCGGGGGTCAAGGCTGCGCTGCAGGCGGCCGAGGCGCTCGAGCAAGACCATGACGCGGCGCTTCAACAGTGGCGGCTGCAGGTCGAGCGCGCCCGGTATGAGGCCGAGCGGGCCGAGCGCCGCTACCGCCAGGTCGAGCCCGAGCACCGGCTCGTGGCCCGCGGCCTTGAGCGCGACTGGGAGAAAGCGCTCGGCGCGCTCGCCGAGGCCGAGGCCGAGCTACGGCTGCGCGCGCGTCAGCGCCCGCGCACGCTCACCGACCAGGAGCGCGAGCAGCTGCTGGCGCTCGGCTCCGATCTCGGCCGGGTGTGGTCGGCGCCGACCACCACCGACCGCGACCGCAAGCAGCTCATTCGGTGCGTAATCGAGGAGGTGATCGTCGACGTCAACCGCCAAGAGCGCCGCGCGACACTCACCCTGCGCTGGCAAGGCGGCGCGCTCACCGAGATGGCCGTGCCGCTGGCAACGCAGCAGCCCAAGATCCGCACCGACGAGGACACGATCGCCCTGCTCACGCGGCTCGCCACCCACTACGACGACGCGACGATCGCCGCGATCCTCAACCGCCAAGGCCGCCGCTCCGCCCGGGGCGAGCGGTTCACCGCGATCATCGTCGGCGGCCTGCGTCGCCACCGCGGAATCCCAACGTACAAGCCGCCGGCCGAGCCACCCAACGGCGAGCTGCTGCCGATCGGCAAAGCCGCCGAGGAGCTCGGCGTCGCGGCGTCGACGCTCCACCGCTGGCTGCAGGCCGGGTTCATCGCCGGCGAGCAGGACACCCCCGGCGCCCCCTGGCGGATCCGCGTCAACGACGAACTCCGCGCGCTGTTCGTCGAAGACTCACCGCCCGGCTATGTTCCGATCCTCGACGCGATGCGGATTCTCGGCGTCTCGCGCCAGACCGTGTTGCAGCGTGTAAAGCGCGGCGAGCTGCAAGCGATCCACGTGCGCAACGGACGGCGAAAAGGTCTGCGAATCCAGGTGATTCTGCCTGACCAGTCACTATTTGACACAACCACGATGAATGGAGAGGCAGTGTGACGATGGCACCAAAAACTTCTGGACATCCAAATCAATAACCCAGTCGTACTTCCAGCACCGCTGCCGACATGCCCCGAGCGCGTCATGGGCCGACCTTCCCGGCCGGTAGCCATAGGAATCGGGTGGAACCTCGGCTCCACCAACGGCTCCAAGTATCTGGCCGCGACCGTTTGAGCGATCCTGTCTGCGACCGTGGGCACGCCTAGCATCCTGGTCCCCGGGCTGTGAGGCTTGGGGATCTCAACCGCCCTGACCGGTGGCGGAAACCAGGTCCCCGAGCTCATCCGGTCGGGTCGCCCGGGGGAATCGCACCCCCGGGCTCCCACAGATCCCGGCGTGACAGTCTCCCGTCACCGGGCTCTTCTCATCCAGTCATCCAGGCGATGGTCGTCCATTGCCAGTGGCTGAGGAGAGTGGGGTCGCGTGTCACGACTCCGGTCCACCACGCCATGGCTCGCTTGAACGCCCGTAGCCGTTTGTATTTCTTGCGTGCCCACCGCAGGATGTAGGCATTGATCCGGCGTAGAAGAGGTCTCAACGCCGTCCGGTAGTACCGGCCGTAGTAGTCGACCCACCCGCGCACGATCTGGTTGATCCATGCCGCAAGTTCGTTCAATGACAGCGACGTCCAGCGGTGCAACCGCCAGCTGTGCACGGCGCGATTCATCTTCTGCATCGCGTCTTTGCTGACGGCCGGAAGGAACCCGTTGAACACGGTTCCCTCCGAACCGCGTGCTGCGCGCTTGCGAAACGTGAACCCCAAGAAGGTGAACGAGGTGCACTCATAGGAGTCCTCTCGCCCATCCTGTTGGCAGTAGACGATCTTCGTCTTGTCGGGATGCAAACGCAGCCCGACCTCGCGCAGCCTGGCGGCGATCCGCCGACCCAAATACCGGGTCTGCTTCTCGCTGAAGCCATGGACCACGATGTCATCGCAGTACCGCTCGAACGAGACGCTCGGGAACTCCCGAGCCATCCACTGATCGAACGCATAATGCAAGAAGAGGTTTGCGAGCAGCGGTGAGATCGCCGACCCTTGCGGGGTTCCGCGATCGCGCTGCTCCAGGGTGCCATCCGGATGCTGCAACGGCGCCTTCAGCCACCGCTCCACATACAACACCACCCACTTCAGGTCGGTGTTGGCCTTCACCGCCTTGACGATGAGATCATGCGAAACGTTGTCAAAGAACCCGGCGATGTCACAATCCAACACCCACGGGTGCGTAAAACACCGCTGCCGACATACCTCAACCGCATCCAACGGCGAGCGGCCCGGCCGATACCCATAGGAGCTACGGTGGAACTTCGGCTCCACCACCTTCTCCAACTCCATGGCCACGACCGTCTGCGCCACTCGATCTGCCACAGTCGGCACCCCGAGCATCCGCATGCCACCGCCGTGCGGCTTCGGTATCTTGACAACCTTCACCGGAGGCGGAAAGTACGACCCCGAGGACATCCGATTCCAAGTCACGTACAACCTGTCCCGCAGCTCGGACTCAAACTCCTCGATCGTGCACCCATCCACCCCCGGCCCACCCTGGTTCCCCTTCACCTTCTTGAACGCTTCCACCACCGCCTGCTTCGGGATCGCAAACGGCTTCTCTGTCGACTTCGGCTGATTCACTGGGCTCCTCCCGACCAATGGCCGGTTGGCCACCCAAACCAACCACGGACGAGCCGTCCCCTTGGCTCCACCCCCATTACAGAGGCATCCCCGCTACTACGAGACGGTCCGCCAGCAGACGCGGCAACGGTACTCAACCCCTCACGGTTTCCGCCGCTTGGAGGGCTCCCTATCGCCCCGGCCAACCAGACCGAGACTATGTCCGCGTCCACCTTCCAACGTTCCCTACGAGAGCCGCAGATCAGGTTCACGCCGCCTCTATGCCGGACACCGCCTGGCCAATACATGGGCACCCGCCAGACTCCATCCCGGGTTCTGGAACCCAACCCGGTTCTGATGCCATCTTTAAGTTCTCGACACTTCGAACGACAGTCGTCTCCCTGATCCCCACCTGACGCCTCAAGGACGCCTTTTCCACGTCGCTCACCACGACGGTCTTCAGCCAACGCAGCACGTGGTGGTTTGAGACCGTCCCCCATAGGACGATCCCGGAGGGCCAACAGTCCCCCATCTCCCGTAGAGCAATGCCTCGATCCGGCAAGCACCTACAAATCACCTTCTCTCAGCATTCGTTGCGCACATTCCAGATCTTGTAGAGGTTGTCCCTCAAGATCGGCCTCGAACTCGTCCAGCGCCTGCCCGTCCACACCCGGGGCACCCTTGTTGGCCGCAACCCGCCGATACGCCTCCCACACCATCGACTTGGGAATCGCAAACGGCTTGTCCTTGGGCTTTGGCATGTTCATCTTCGCTTCCTCCCAGGGCCGCAGCCCCGGTTGAACGAACCGACATTCCTGGTGAGCCGGCCCCTTCGCTCCACCCCCACCCCAGCGAGCAGGCGGCTTCAAAGCTACTACGAGCCGGTCCGCCAGCGAGCGCCGCAACTGGTACTCAGTGCCTTCGGTTTCTGCCTCGGCACGCTCCCTCTCGCAACCCGGGACCTGAACCGCACCCCCGGATCGGCCGTTTCGACGCTCGCCTTCTCACGTTCCGTGCAAGAGCCGCAGACCAGGCTCACGCCGCCTCTACGCCGGGCACCACCTGGCCAATAACACGGGCACCCGCCAGGCTCATCCCGAGAGGAAACACCAGGTCCCTCGGTTTCGATGCCATCTGACCTACTTATCGACGCCTCAACAGCGCACGCCCACCCGGATCCCCCGGACCAGCGCTTCTGGAACGTCTTCCTGGTCCCCACCTGACGCGATCAACGCCGCGCCTTTTCCCTGGACGCTCACCACGACGGTCTTCAGCCAACGCAGCACCAGGGCGGTTTGACGCCTGCCCCCGCAGGCCGACGCTGGAGGGCCAACAAGCCTCCATCTCCTGCACAGCACCGCCTATGTGAAGAGTCTTCTACACGGCTCCCCCTTCAGCGTTCGTGACACACGGCGTGGCTACTTCAGGACGAGTTAGAAGTGCCTGGTAGGCGGTGGTTTTCGGTGCGCGGTGGCGCATGTTGAGGGGCGCAAAAGCGGGGGACATCGTGATGTCCCGGGGTTTTGGTTGCTCTAGCTGGCTGAGCGGCGCTGGCGGCGGGGACGCTGCGGCCCGTGGTATGGGCGGCCGCGGTTGGCCAGTATCTGTTCGCCGGCCCGGCGGGAGAGGTCGCGCATCTGGTCCAGGAGGGCTTCGAGCTGGCGGCGGTTTGCGATCCACTGCTGGTAGAGGGCGGCGTCTTCGGCGGATAGTCGGCGAGTGACGGTCTTGCCGTGCTCCTTCCAGGTGAGCTGCCAGTAGGGGCCGTGGCGGCGCTCGGGGTCGGCGCAGCGGCAGTTGGGGTTGCCGCAGGCGGTGTAGAGCTCTTGCAGTGAGCCCTCGCAGATGAAGCCGATTTCGCCGATGCGCGCCTTAGCGGCCTCGTAGTCGCGGCGCAGGCACTGTAGCTGGCGTTCGAGCTGGGCTTTGGAGGGTCGCTGTTGTGTCATCGATAAGTATCATACTTATCGCTCATGCGGAGTGTGGGCCCGGCGCTCGAGGAGGCCACCGCCCTTGGCGCGTTCGGCGAGCTTGAGCGGTTTTTGGCCGACGCCGGCGAGGCGCGGCTGTCGCTCTCAGAGCTCGAGCGCGGCTCAGAGCCCCGTGGCCGCGAGCTGCTCAGGCGGGCGCTGCAGGTGCACATCGATTCCCGCGGCGAGGGCGACGTCGGCGAGGCGATCATCGTTCGGGACGCCGAAGGACCGGTCAGGCTGGCCTACAAGCGGCGCCACACGCGCGCGGTGCTGACACTGTTCGGCGAGGTCAGGGTGAGCAGGATCGGCTACGGCACGCCCGGGCATCAGACGATCCACCCGCTCGACCGGGAGCTTCAGCTGCCGGGGCGGATCTACAGCTACGAGTGTCAGCGGCGGCTGTTGCGCGCTGTCGTCTGCTCGCCGTTTGACGAGGCGATCGCGTTCACGGCCGAGACGACCGGCATCAAGGTGCCCAAACTCTCGGCCGAGCAGTTGGTGCGTGAGGCGGCCGTGGACTTCGAGCCGTTCTACGCCCAGCGCCCCGCCGCCTGCGTCAAGCCGGCCAAGGGCGAGATCCTGGTGGCGGCGATCGACTGCAAGGGCATCCCGATGGTCAAGCCAGAGCGCGCCCTGCGCGTGGTGCGCCGCAGCAAGGGGCAGAAGGCCAACAAGAAGCGGATGGCAACCGTCGCCACCGTGCATAGCCAGACCCCCGTTCACCGCACCCCCCAGGATGTGCTCGACAGCCTGTTCGAAAGCGGCGAGCGACCCCAGCGTCCACCGCGCGCCAAGCCCAGCCACAAGCGGGTATGGGCCAGCCTCACCGCCGAGAAGGACGCGTTCATCGCAGACGTCGGCGCCGAGATGAGGCGACGCGATCCGCGCCGCCGGCACACCTGGGTGATCGTCACCGACGGCGAGCGCGCGCTGCAGCAGCGCGTCGCCTCACGCTTCCAGCAGGTCACCCTGATTCTCGACTACCTGCACGTGGCCGAGAAGCTGTGAGCCTGCGCGCACGCGCTCTACCGCGAGGGCAGCCCCGAGGCCCAGGCGTTCGTCTACCAGCGCGCCAACCGCATCCTCGAAGGACACGTCGACCAAGTCACCAAAGGGCTGGGACTGATCGTCACCAAGCGCAGCCTCACCGGCACCAACGCAAAGACGCTGCTCAACACCGCCGCCTACTTCAA
>CAWDMA010000001.1:1440000-1994962 GCA_963803425.1 uncultured Thermoleophilia bacterium | reverse complement strand
AGCCCGATCGAAGCACGCTTCCGATCCGCCAACCGCGGTTTCAGGGTGTCGTGGGGAAGACGCTCGGCGACTCGAAGCCAGACTGGGAAGCGATCGGCCACATCGAGGCTCCCCAGGGCGCGCCCAACGTTCTCCTCGTGCTGATCGACGACGCGGGCTTCGGGAACTCCGCGACCTTCGGCGGGCCTATCGAGACCCCACTACACTCGACTGGCCCAGGAGGGCTTGATGCGACCCGGTTCCACGTCCCGGCGCTGTGCTCGCCGACCCGGGCGGCGCTGTTGACCGGCCGCAACAGTCACGCGGTCGGCTTCGGCTCCGTGGTGCGAGTTCTCGAACGGGTTTCCGGGTTACACGGCCATTCTTCCCCGACGACTGTCGTCCCGTACCGCGGATCCTGCGGGACAACGGATACAGCACCTCGGCTGGGTTCGGAAAGTGGCACCTGACGCCCGGATGGGCAGCAGGGTGCCGCGGGCCGCTCAACCGGTGGCCGGCGGCTGGGGGTTCGACTACTTCTACGGCTTCCTCGGCGGCGGCGTCCGGTCAGTGGGACCCTGCCTGGCCGAGATCCAGAAGATGATCGGTACGCCCGAACGGGTTCTCCGACCCGGCAGGTTCCGTTCTACCTGCCCGACGCCATGGCCGACAAGGCCCATCGAGTCGATGCACGGGATCCTGCGCCCAGGATGCCGGGAACCCTGTTCGTTCATACTTCTCGACCCGGTGCAGCCACGCACCGTATGACGGTCTCACGAGGACTGGCCGCGGAAGATACAAGGGAAGTTTTCGATCAGGGCTGGGACCAGTTGCGGGAGGAGTCTTCGCCGCCAGAAAAGAACTCGCGTGATTCCCCCCGACGCGGAGCTGAACGCCCGGGCGACGAGGCGTCCCAGGCTGCCGGAGGGCCTGCCCGAGATCGCTTGAAGGCGTTCTACGCCCGCCAGATCGGAGGTGCTACGCGGGCTACTCCGAGAATGCCGGCCCACACGTCGGCCGGCCGATCGATGCCATCGACGAGCTCGGAGAGCTCGAGACAACGCTCGCTGATCTGTGGATCTGGGGCGACAACGGTGCCAGCTGGAGGGCACGATCACGGGTCGCTTCGTATGAGTTCACGATGCAGAACGGGATCCCGCTGACCGACGAGGTGCCGCTCTCCACCCGCGGAGCGGTACGGCGGAGTCGAGGCGTGGGCGACCAGATGATGGCCCCGCACTACTCGGCCGCCTGGGCGTGGGCCGGCAACACCCCGTTCCAGTGGGGCAAGCAGGTGGGGTCCCACCTCGGCGGTACCCGCAATCCCCTCGTCGTCCACTGGCCCGAGCGGGTCGCCGCAAGAACGGGCTGCTGTGGCCGCACTTCACCCACGTGACCGACGTCGGCCCGACGCTCCTTGACATCGCGGGCATTCCGATGCCGACGCACTCGACGGCGATCGAGCAGCAACCGATGCACGGCGTCACGTCGCCGACTCGTTGACCGACGCCGACGTCCCCGAGCGTCTCACACCCAGCCGTACTTCGAGACGATCGGCAATCAGGGCCATGTACAAGGAATTCCAGCTTCGTGGCTTGCGATGAAGACCGAGCGTATTCCGTGGGTGCCTCCCCCTCGAGTGTCCTCCAGCCGTACAAGCCCGCCGGGTCTGGGATCCCGGAACACGATCCCGTGGACTGTATACTCTGCCCCACGACTTCTCGCCAGGCCAAGGCCTCCGCCGCCGGAACCCCGAGAAGGTCGAGGAGCTGAAGCAGCTCTTCTGGCCCGAGGCCGACGAGTACGACGTGCTGCCGCTGCCTCGCCACCCTGGCGCCTTCTTCGGCATCCAGCCCCCGCTGCCGGGGACGCCCGCGGTAGAGTTCCGCCGGACGTGCAGAACGTCCTCCGGGGCATGATCCCGCGGATCTACAACCATTCTTACCCGATCACCGCCGATCTCGTGGTCCCGCGGGGCGGCCGAGGGCGTGATCGTCGCGGAGGCCGACCACCTCGGCGGGTTCTCCCTGTTCGTCGACGACGGCAAGCTCACGCACACCTACTCGATGATGGGCGTGTTCGTCTTCCGCCAACAGGCCGAGGAGCCGCTGCCCGAGGGCGAGGTGACCGTGCGGATGCACTTCGCCGCCGACTCGGCGCAGAAGGCGACCGGCGGCGAGGTGACCCTGTTCATCGGGGACCGGGCGGTCGGGAAGGGAAGGATGGACCACACCGTCCCGATCCGCTTCTCCGGCTACGCGGGGATGGACATCGGCCGCGACAACGGCGGCGTCGTCGACCGGGGGTATGACGATCGAAAGCCGTTCGCGTTCACCGGCACGGGCGAAGAAGGTCGTGTTCGACATCGAGGCGCACGCGTCTGCGGACGAGGTGCACGAGCTTCACAAGTCGGAGCACCACGGCCACGCGGCGCACGCGCTGTCGGCGTGAGGCGGGGTCCTGGAGCGCAGCCCGCGATGACCAAGGACGACCGGATCGACGTCTTGATCGGCGGGTACCTGTCGAAGGACGCCGCGGCGGAGGACTACGACGCCGTGCTGGCCTCGGGCGCGCACCTCGACGGCGCGGCGGTGGTTAGCAAGGACCTCGAGGGCATTCTGTCGGGCCCAGTCCACCGATCACCTGGTCAGGGACGGCGCCGCGGGCCTTGGCGCGGTCGGGTTCGCGGTCGGCCTGTTCGCACCGCCGCTGCTGGCGGCGACCGCGGTCGGGGCCGCGATGGGCGGGGCCGCCGCCGGCCTCCTTCACCACAAGGGTGCCGACAAGATCAAGCAGCAGGCTGGAGAGACGATCCCGATCGGCGGCGCGGGCCTGATCGTCGCCTTTCCGCGCTCCGAGGCCGACAACGTCAAGTCGGCGGTGACTCGGGCGGTGCAAAAGGCCGTCGGGGAGGCCAGGGGGGCCACGTCGAGGCCCTCAAGGGCGCGCTGGCCGATGCTCAGCAGAAGCTGGCCGAGGAAGGCAGCGACTGACGAGCTAGGGCGCCGCGGAGTCTCGGGCGCCTCGGCCTCGGCATCTGCCGCGCGCATGAAGACGCGGACGAACTCCTCGGTGGGGTACTTGACGGGAAGCCCCCGAATCGAGCCGACCACCGACACTCGGTAGCCGACCTTGGTACTCCGCTCGATCGGCGTGAAGGTGACCGCGGCGGTGTACTCGTCAAGCGGGAGGCCCGAGAGCATCCGGTACGAGTAGCAGCGGGGCCGCTCGAACTCGGTCACCTGCTCCCGAACCGATACGCCGGGGAGATGGAGCTTCCTGATCGCGCCGAGGCCGTTCGGAGGAGGGTCGCCTTCGCGCTCGAGCTCGGCGCGCCGAATCAGCTTCGCCAGGTCCGCGTACCGGCGGTGGTCGGTGTATACGCCGAAGACCGTGTCCGGTGTGGCGCTCACCGTGCTCTCGATCGCAAACTCGGGCACCCCGAGTACTGAAGCGCTTCTCGGTCGCTCGGGCTTCACCCGTTCCGGGTGATCTTCGAGGGCGAGCGCGAGCGTCACCGTGAGCCGATGGTCGAGAGCGCGGTTCGGGTATGGCCCGGCTGCCCGCGTGCTCGTGCGTGGTCGGCAGCGAGGACCGCCGCGGCTACCCGGCCGACGGCGAGGGGCCGGTCCGGACAGGTGCGCTCGAGCCGTTCTGGATCGACGTCCGCGCGGTCTCGAACGCGAAGTTCGCCGCGTTCGTCGAGGCGACCGGCTACGTGACCGAGGCCGAGCGGTTCGGCTGGTCGTTCGTGTTCGCCGGCCTGCTGCCGGACGACTTCCAGCCCCGACGCCGCGCGGTCGTCGGCCGCGCCGTGGTGGCGGCAGGTCGACGGCGCCGACTGGCGCCACCCCGAAGGCCCGCACTCCGACATCGACGAGCGGCATGGACCACCCGGTCTGCACGTCTCCTGGAACGACGCGCAGCGCCTACTGCCGCTGGGCCGGCAAGCGCCTGCCGACCGAGGCCGAGTGGGAGTACGCGGCGCGCGGCGGCCTGGAGCAGCAGCGCTATCCCTGGGGCGACGAGCTCGACGCCCGGCGGCGAGCACCGCATGAACGTCTGGCAGGGCACGTTCCCCGACGCGCAACACGCGCGACGACGGCTACCTCGGCACCGCGCCCCGTCGACGCGTTCCCGCCCAACGGCTACGGCCTCTACAACATCACCGGCAACGTCTGGGAGTGGTGCGCCGACTGGTTCCACCCGACGTTCCACGTCACCGGGCCACGCAGCGCAACCCGCAGGGCCCGCGCACCGGGACCCAGCGGGTGATGCGGGGCGGCTCGTACCTCTGCCACGACTCGTACTGCTACCGCTACCGGGTCGGCGGCCCGCAGCGCGAACACGCCCGACAGCTCGACCGGCAACCTCGGCTTCCGCTGCGCGCGGGACGCACCTGACGGCCCCTCCGGAGGGCCGGATCCCGACCCGCGGGCACGCGCGGGCTGGCGCGGAGGGCGCGGCACGCCCCATTGTTTCGCGACCTCCGGGGATTCGTCAGCCGCGCTGAGTACGACCGGATCCAGCGCGGGGAGGATTCGCTCGCGCAGCGTCTGGACGGGCTGGTGGCGGAGGTCGACGCGCTCCGCGAGGAGCTGCGCGGCTAGCCCTGATCCGGCGGCCGCAGCGGGTCGAGCGCGATCGGCTCGCGGTGCCACTCCTTCGGCAGCGCCACCTCGACGTCGATCGAGTGCGACGGCGGCGCCGGGTCCGCGTGCGGGGTCTCGCCCGCCAGCCACGGCGCCAGGTAGCGGCCGCTGACCTTGTGCGGCGGCCACCACAGGTAGTCCGACGAGACCGACCCCTCGCCGTGTCCCCCGGTCAGGTCCTGCCTCAGGTTGATCGACTCCGCGCCCGTGATCAGCTGTCCGCGGAGCACGGGGTGGAACGGCTGCGCGTCGACGTCCGCCCCGAGCCGCGCCGCGATCTGCTCGGCGGCGGCGTCGGCCTGCTGGGTGCCGATCCCGCCCTGCTTGATCGGGAAGGTCGTCCCGTCCCCCGCCGCATAGACGTCCTCGGCTCCCTGCACGCGGGCGTGGTCGTCGATCGGGATGAAGCCGGCCTCGTCGCTCGGCAGCCCCGGGAGCCGCGGCCCGTCCAGGGCCGGGAGCGCGGCCACCGCCCCGGCGTCCACCGGGTCGTCCCCCGGGGTCACTCGGAGGGCGCCCTGGTCGTCCTCGTGCGCGATCGCCCCCCCGCGGAACTCGATCCGGCGCCCCTCGAGCAGCTCCGCGACCGCCTCGCTGGCCGCGCGCCCGAAGATCATCAGCGGCTCCTGCTCGGGGGTGAGCAGCGCGATCCGGAGGTCGGAGCGGCCGCTCTCCTCGGCCCGGCGTCTCGTCAGCAGTGCCAGCTCGTAAAGCGGCAAGGGCCAGGTGACGCCCGGCGGGACGACGAAGGCAAGCGTGCGTGAGGGGTGCGCCGCGGCTCGCTCCAGCAGGTCGTCCACCTGCAGCGGGTCGCCGATCGCGCGGAATCGGAAGGTCACCGAGTGCTTGTAGACCGCGCGCGGCCGCCCGCCGATGCACACGACCAGCAGGTCGTAGGGGAGCTCTGAGATCGTGGTGCCCTCGGCGACCGCGATCGCCTTGACGTCCGTGCGGACGGACTTCGCCGCCCCGAGCACGAACTGCCCGCCGCGCTCCTCGACGGCCGGTCGCAGCGCGCGGCGCTCCGCCGGCCGGTCCGAGAACGGCTCCTCGACGATCAACGGCTTGTAGATCAGGTCGGGCTCGGGCGCGATCAGAGCGAGCTCGATCCGATCCGCGGCGAGCTCGGTGAGCGCCAGCATCGCCTCGACACCGGCTATCCCCCCGCCCGCGATCACAACGCGAGCCTTCGAGGAGTCCTGGAAGCCGGCCACGGTTTCAACACTAGTCCTTCGTCGCGCGTGGATCTAACCGCCACCGCCCGGCAGCGGACGCGAAGCGGAGCACGCCAGGCGCTTAAACCGTCAGCTCGCCGCCGTCGACCGGCAGCACGCACCCGGTCAGGAACGCGGCCATGTCCGAGGCGGCGAACAGGGCAACACGGGCGACGTCGTCGGGCGCGCCGAAACGGCGAAGCGGCATGATCCGCTCCAGCTCGCCGAACGGCTCCGGCACGCCCATCACTTCGGCGAGCGCATCCAGGTGCTCGCGCATCCCCTCGGTCTCGACCACGGTCGGCTTCAGCGCCAGCACGCGGATCCCGCGCGGGCCCAGCTCCGCCGCGAGCATCGTCGTGAGCTGCTCGATCCCGCCCTTCGAGGCGGCATAGGCGACCAGCCCGCGGTGGCCCGGGTAGCGGTCTACGACGGTGGTCGTCGTGTTGATGATCACGCCGCCGTTCCCGGCTGCGACCATCTCACGGGCCGCGGCGCGGGCGCACAGGAACGACCCGGTCAGGTTGATCGCGACCGTCCGGTTCCAGTCCTCCACCGGGGTGTCGAGGAAGTCGAGGAACCGCTTCGGGTCCTTCGGGTATCCGACAGCGGCGAAGTTCGCCCACACGTCGAGGCGGCCGTGGCGCTCCGACGCCGCGGCGGCGAGCGCGGCCACCGAGTGCTCGTCGCTGACGTCGACGCCGAGTCCGACGGGCTCGGTGTCGAGCTCCCCGGCGAGCTCGGCAGCGGCCGCGGCCGCCCGCGCCTCGTCGAGGTCGGCGAGCAGGACCCGCGCACCCGCCTCGGCGTACCGGCGCGCCGTCGCAAGCCCGATCCCCTGCGCGGCCCCGGTCACCACCGCGACCCGATCCCGGAGCGAGATCAGACCGGGCGCGTCCGGGTTGGTCGACTCGGCGTTGGCCATCTGGGGCCGCCGATCCTAGCGGAGAAAGTTGAACACTTGTCAGGTATATTCCCCGGCCACGGAGTGAGAGTCTCGGTGGACATCGGGGGCACCTTCACCGACTGCGTGGTCGAGTCCGCGCGCGGCGTCTCCCTCCACAAGGCGCCGACGACGCCGGACGATCCGCCCCGCGGCGTGCTCGACGTGCTGGAGCTGGCGGCCGGCGACGAGCCGCTGCCCGACTTCCTCGGCCGGGCGGAGCGGCTCGTCCATGGGACCACGCTCGCGACGAACGTCCTGCTCACCCGCCGCGGCGCCCGCACGGGCCTGCTCACCACCGCCGGGTTCCGGGACGTGACCGAGATCCGCCGCGGGATCCGCAACCTCGGCACCTCGATGTTCGACCAGTTCAGGCCCCCGTACGAGCCGCTCGTCCCGCGCTCGCGCCGGATCGGCGTCCCGGAGCGCACCCTGTACACGGGCGAGGTCGCCGCGCCGCTCGACGAGGAGGCGACCGAGGGGGCGGTCGCACGGCTGCTCGACGAGGGGTGCGAGTCGATCGCGATCTGCCTCCTTCACTCCTACGCGTCGCCCGGCAACGAGCTCCGCGCCGCGGAGATCGTCCGCGCCCGCAGCCCCGGGACATATGTCGTCTGCTCGCACGAGATCCTCCCCACCCGGGGCGAGTTCGAGCGGTTCTCGACCGCGGTGGTGAGCGCCTACGTCGGTCCCTCCGCGTCGCGCTACCTGGACGAGCTGGAGCGCCGCCTCCGCGACGCGGGGCTTGGCGGCTCGCTCCTGATCATGCTGTCGAGCGCGCTGATGCAGACGGTCGAGGAGTGTCACGGGCGCGCCGTCGAGCTGCTCGTCTCCGGCCCTGCCGCGGCCCCGTCGGCGGCGCTCGCAGTCACCGGCGAGGCCGGCCGCCGGGACGTGCTCGAGGTCGACATGGGCGGGACCAGCTTCGACATCTGCGTGATCCGGGAGGGGCGGGTCCCGACGACGCGGGAGGCGTGGGTGGGCGAGGAGCGGGTGGCGACGAAGATGGTCGACGTGACCGCGATCGGGGCCGGCGGCGGCTCGATCGCGTGGATCGACGCCCTCGGCCTGCTCCAGGTGGGGCCGCAGAGTGCGGGGGCCGACCCGGGCCCGGCCGCGTACGGCCGCTCCGACCGCCCCACGGTCACCGACGCCGACCTCGTGCTCGGCTATCTCCCGGCGGACTACTTCCTCGGCGGACAGGTGCGGCTCGACGCCGACCGCGCCGCCGCCGCGCTCACCTCGGTCGGCGAGCCGCTCGGGATGGACGCCGAGCAGGCGGCGGCGGCCGTGTTCGCCAGGGTGAACGGGGTGATGGCGGACGCGGTCACCGAGGCGTGCACGAAGAAGGGCCTCGACGTGCGCGGGTTCGTGATGGTCGCGGGCGGCGGCGCGGGCGGGATCCACGGCGCCGAGATCGCCCGCCGGCTCGGGATCCCGATCGTGCTGTGCCCGCCGACCTCGCCCGTGCTGAGCGCGATGGGGATGCTGACGATGGACGTCGGCCGGGAGCTGACGCGGGCCGGCGTGTGGGAGCCGACGGCCGTCACCGCCGCGCAGCTCAACGAGGTGTTCGCGCAGCTCACGCGGGAGCAGACCGACGCGTTCGGCCGGATCGGGATCGAGCCCGACCGGATCCGGTTCCACCGGTCGCTCGGGATGCGCTACCAGGGCCAGTTCCACGAGATCACCGTCGAGGTCCCCGAGGGCGAGCTCGACGCCGCCGAGCGGGCGGCGGTCGAGACCCGGTTCCACGCCCGCTACGAGCAGCTGTACGGGTACTCGCTGCCGCGCCGGGCCGTCGAGATCCTCGATTGCCATTTGCGCGGCGCAGTCCCCCAGCCCGGTGGCGAGCGCGCCGCCTCCCCCGGGGGCGAGGCGGCCTCGCTGGACGCCGCGCGTCGCGGTGAGCGGAGCTGCCGGATCGGCGCCGAGCGGCGCCAGGTTCCGGTGTACGCCCGCGAGCTGCTCGCCGCGGGCCATCGTTTCAGCGGCCCGGCGCTCCTCGACAGCCCCACCAGCACCGTGCTCGTCCCGGAGCCGTTCGCGGCGAGCGTGGACGACGCCGGGAACCTGCGGCTCGACCAGGGCGCGGGATCCGGGGCGGCGGCGCGGCCCGCCCGCGCGGAGGAGGTGGCGCGGTGAGCGGCCCCGACCCGATCACGGTGGCGACCGTCTGGCACAGCTTCCAGACGATCTGCCGCGAGATGCGCCACATGATGACCCGGACCGCGCAGAGCTTCCTGATGTCGCAGCTCAAGGACCTCTCGGTCGGGGTGTGGAAGGCTGACGGCTCCACGGTCGCGATGCCCGAGGGCCTGCTCGACCAGTTCCTCGGCACCCGGTTCGCGATCGACCACATCCGGACCACCTTCGGGGACGACCTGGCGCCGGGCGACGTGATCCTCACCAACGACCCCTACCACGGCGGCCACGCGCCGCACCTGCCCGACTGGGGCTTCATCCGGCCGATCTTCCGCGACGGCGAGCTCGTCTTCTTCACGCTGGTTCGCGGGCACGTGATGGACACCGGTGGCTCGTTCCCGGGCGGGTACTTCCCGAACGGGTACGACATCCACGCCGAGGGTCTGTGCATCCCGCCGACAAAGATCATCGCTGCCGGGACCGAGCGTCGCGATCTGCTCGAGCTGATCTTCAACAACGTCCGGTTCCGCGAGGAGATGGAGGTCGACGTCGAGGCGATGATCGCCACCACCGCGTTCGCGGAGCGCCGCGTTAACGAGGTGATCGACCGCTACGGCGCCGCCACGGTGCTCGCCTGCGTCGACGAGATGATCGACCGAACCGAGCGTGCGGTTCGCGCCGAGATCGCCTCGATCCCGGACGGCACCTACGAGGGCGCCTCGGCCACCGACGACGACGGCACCGTGCTCGACGAGCCTGTGTGGGTGCGGGTGGCCGCGCGGGTCGAGGGCGACGAGCTCACGCTCGACTTCTCCGAGTCGGACGCGCAGCGCCCCGGGTTCGTGAACCGGGTGTGGGCCGCCACCTACGGGACCGCGGTCGGGTCCGCGATCCTGCTGATGGACCCGGCGCTGGCCGACTACCACAACGAGGGCTCGCTGCGGCCGATCGAGGTGATCGCCCCGGTCGGGTCGGTGCTCAACTGCGAGTACCCGGCGACGGTCGGCGGCAGCCCCGTCGCGGTCGGCGAGCAGATCACCGAGGCGGTCACCGAGGCGATCTCGAAGGCGCGGCCCGAGCGCGCGATGGCCCCGTGGGGGAAGCATCGCGGCGACTACACCTCCGGCACGGACACGCGCACCGGGCGGCCGTACGTCCGCACCTCGTTCGACTACGACGGCAGCGCCGGGGCGCTGGCCGGGTTCGACGGCGCCACCGGCCCCGCCTCGTTCGGATGCCTGGGGTCGGTGATGCGCGGGAACGTCGAGGAGGCCGAGGTGCGGTTTCCGTGGCGTGTCGACCGGCTCGAGGTGCTCCCCGACTTCATGGGCGCCGGGAAGTGGCGCGGCGGCGGCGGTGTCGACTGGCGCGCGGTCAACCTCGGCGGCCTGGCGCGGATGGCCACAGGCAGCTCGGACGGCGACGAGATGCTGCCGAGCGGAGTGCTCGGCGGGCGCTCCTGCCCTCCGTCGCGGACGTTCGTGCGGCGCGGGGACGAGCTGATCCGGGTGAAGCCGCACCGGATGCAGCAGCTCGAGCCGGGCGACGAGGTCGTGAAGCTGAGCTCCGGGGGGGCGGGTGTCGGCGACCCGCGCGAGCGCGACCCGGAGAGCGTCAGAGCCGACGTCGTCGACGAGATGGTCACGGTCGACGCCGCGGAGCGGATCTACGGCGTCGCGCTCGATCCCGACACGCTCGAGATCGACCGCGAGCGGACCGAGGAGCTCCGCCGCATCGAGCCCGAGCCGGTCGACGTGGTGATCGACGAGGAGAGGCTGACCGTCGGGCTGTCCCGGAGGGGCGGACCCAGAGAGGAGGATTCGCGATGAGCACCCGGACATCCACCCGCGACGAGGAGGACACGAGGGTTCCGTCAGGCTCGCCCGAGTACTGGCGCAGCGTCGACTTCCTGCTCGACGAGGCGGCGACGCTGGACGAGAACCGGTTCGACGACTGGCTCGAGATGCTGCATCCCGAGATCGACTACCGGGTGCCGATCCGGGTCACCCGGGAGCGCTCGGCCGGCGCAGGGTTCAGCTCCGAGGGCTACCACTTCCTCGAGAACCGCGAGTCGCTCCAGACCCGGGTCGACCGGCTCGCGACCGACTACGCGTGGGCCGAGGATCCGCCCTCGCGGACGCGCCGCTTCCTGACCAACTTCCGCGTCCACGCGCTCGACGGGACGGACGACCTGCGGGTGCGCTCGAACATGCTCCTCTACCGGGAGCGCCTCGACGACACCCACCAGCAGCTGCTCGTGGGCGAGCGCGAGGACGACCTGCGCGAGCTCGACGGCGCGCTGCGGCTAGTGCGCCGGCTGGTGCTGCTCGACCACACCGTCCTGATGACCCCCAACCTCGGCATCTTCCTCTAGGAGGGATCATGTACAAGCCTGAGCCCGAAGTCAGCCGCTTCCTCGACGATTTCGAGGGCGCCCTCGAGCGGGGGACGATCCCGATGCGCGCGTTCAACGACGCGGAGCTGCACGAGCTCGAGCTCGACCGCATCTTCACCCGGGCGTGGGTCTTCCTCGGCCACGAGTCCGAGATCCCGGCGCGCGGCGACTACGTGCAGCGCCGGATCGGCCGCGACCCGTTCGTGCTGGTGCGCGGCGAGGACGGGGAGATCCGCGCCCTGTTCGACTCCTGCCGCCACCGCGGCGCGATGGTGTGCCGGGTCGAGCGCGGCAACGCCGCGCTGTTCCGCTGCCCCTACCACGGCTGGACCTACATGAACACGGGCAAGCTCGCCGGAGCGCCGCTGCTCAAGGACGCGTACGGCTCCGAGCTCGACAAGTCGAAGATGGGCCTGCACGCCGCGCCGCACATCGACAGCCTGCACGGCTTCGTGTTCGCCTCGCTCGACCCCGACGCGCCCAGCCTCGAGGACTACCTCGGCGAGATGAAGTGGCACCTGGACATGCTCTGGGGCCAGTGCGAGCAGGGATGGGAGGTGATCGGCGAGCCGCAGCGCACGGTCCTGCCCGCGAACTGGAAGGCCCCCGCCGACAACTTCTCCGGCGACGACTACCACACCGTCTACCTGCACAAGTCGACGACGGAGACGGGGATCATGGAGAACCCCGAGGGCGACGCCGACCTGTGGGACGGCTACCACGTCCAGCTCGGCAACGGCCACCACTTCATCCGCAACATGATCCCCCCGGAGGTGCCGGGGCCGCGGTTCCTGGGCTATCCCGACGAGGTCCAGAAGCTGTTCTCGCCGGGCATGCAGAGCGAGCAGCAGTACGAGGGGATGAAGCAAACGATCGGGCTGGTCGGGATGGTGTTCCCGAACTTCGGGTTCCTCGCGTTCCCGTTCAAGCACGACCGCTCCGCGGACTTCACGACGGCGGTCTCGGTGCGGATGTTCGAGCCGCGCGCCCCGGGGGAGATGGTCGCGTGGACCTGGACGCTGTGCCCGAAGGGCGTCTCCGAGGACTTCCGTCGCGAGACCTACCGGACGACGATGGGCACGTTCAGCGCCGCCGGCACGTTCGAGCAGGACGACTCCGACCCGTGGATGTCGATCACCCGCTCGGCGGGGAGCACGTACGCGCGCAAGCTCGGGATGCAGCTCGACTACCGGATGGGGATGAACGGATCGGCGAGCTCGCGGCGGGTGGACGACTACCCGGGCCCCGGCGTCGCGTACTACTCGGTGCTCGAGGAGGGGGGCCAGCGCGGGTTCCACCGGCGCTGGCTCCAGTTCATGCGCTCCGACGCCTACCCGGCGAAGATGACCCCGGAGGAGCAGAACGCGGGCGCCGGTGTGGCGGGGAGGAACGGCGATGGCTGAGCGCTCGACCGACGAGGGCGACCTCCGCCGCGAGCAGCCGATCGAGATCGCGAACGAGTTCGCGATCGTCCACGTCACAAAGGTCCACACGCCGAACGGCGTGCGGCTGGAGATCTCGTCGCCGCGCCGCCGCCGGCTGATTCGGCTCGACCCGCTCGAGCTCGAGTCGATCGCCTGCCACGACGACGAGAGCTTCCTCGGCTCCGAGGTGGTCCGGGAGCTGGACGGGAATCGAAAACGAGAAGGAGAGAGCGATGCGAGTGACTGAGCCACTGCCCACCCTGAGCGACGCCGAGCTCGCGGAGCTCGGGAACGTCGAGCCGCGCACCGACTACGTCTCCCCGCAGGGTGAGACATACGAGGACCTCACGATCGTCTTCCCGCAGCGGCCCGGACCGCGTCCGACGACGACCGACGAGGAGCCGCACGAGCAGCTCGACCAGCTCGGGCCCGCGGAGCTGTGGGACGAGCTGCACCAGCGCTCCTTCGCCCTGCCGGGAGTGCGCGAGGACACCAGCGGCTACTCGTTTCCGGAGACCCGCGCCCTGTGGCTCGATCCGAGCATGGCGAAGGGCCCCGAGGAGGCGTTCATCTTCGAGCAGGAGTTCGCCCACATCCACCCGAGGCCGAACTCGTCGTGGCACCTGCAGCTGCCGTGGGAGCTCGCCTCTCTGGCGATCAGCGCCGGGTGGGCGGAGATCCATCCGACCGTGTGGCTCGGGGTCGCGCCGGCGAACTCGGTGATGCTGTACGCGCCGCGCAACTCGGAGGAGCTCGAGGTGATCTGGGACCTCGTCGAGGAGTCCTACCGGTTCGCGTGCGGCGAGCCGCAGGAGTTCAAGCTGGAGCCCCGCGAGCGGTCGTGATGGAGCGATCCGGCGCGGATCACGACGGGGCGGGGCGGCCCGCAGCGATCGAGATCGTTCGATTCGAGGTTCCGCCGGAGCGCCGCGATGCGCTGATCGACGGCCATCTCGACGCGCGCAGGGCGATCCGGGCGGTGGCGCCGCCCGGGGCCGAGTGGTCACGCCTGCTGCAGCTCGACCAGCGACGCTGGATCGAGGTGGTTGGATGGGCGAGCCGCTCCACGTTCGACCGGGCCGAGGAGCGCTCCGCGGACGATCCGGTCGCGAGCGCGTGGTTCGACCTCGCCGAACCCGGATGGACGATCGTGATCGCCGAGCTCGACGAGCTTCCCCGCCAACCGCCGCCCGCAGAGGGCGAGCTCGAGGTCGAGGCGGGCGGGGGGCAGGGATGGTCCGTTGTGGGCCTCGCCGAGGACGAGGTGTGCCGGGTCGGCGCGCCCGCCGGCGGGCGGCGCCTGGAGGTTGGCGTGATCGTGGACGCGATCGACGCCGCCGAGGAGGGGGAGGCGACCGGGTGAGCGAGGTCGTCGACCAGCGGCTCGCGAGGGGGGAGCGGCGCCGCGCCGAGCTGATCGAGGCGACCCTGACGGTGGTCGAGCGAGAGGGCGTCGGCGGCGTCTCGCACCGGTCGGTGGCGCTGCTCGCCGGGGTGTCGCCGAGCGCGGCGCTGCATCACTTCGCGACCCTGGACGATCTGCTGGTCGCGGCGCTCGTGTCCGCGAACCAGAGCTCCGTCGACGCGGTTGTCGCGGTCGAGAACCTCGCCGGGCTCGCCGAGCTGCTCGCGGAGGAGATCGTCGAGCAGCGGACGCGGTTCGTCGCCGTGTACGAGCTCTACCTGCTGGCGGCGCGCCGTCCCGCGCTGCGGCCGGAGGCGTTCCGGTGGATCGAGTCGGTCGAGGACGCGGCGAGGCGGTTCGGCGCCGACGAGGCGGGGGCGCGGGCGCTGTCAGCGGCGCTCGACGGGCTCGGCCTGCAGGCGCTGCTCTCGGACGAGGTCCCAGACCGGGCCGAGACCACCGCCGTCCTCACCCGGGCGCTGCGCTGAGGGCCGCGCACACCGGCCCGTCGGCACCGACTGCCATGACCACGGCTATCCGTCCAGCGTCGCTCTCGCCGCTTCGGCGTCAGCCGGATCCATGCGTCCGACCTTGACCTCGAGGTTCACGGTCTTGTCGAACTCTTCGCGGCTCATCTTGCCGGCCCTGACCGCTCCCGCCCAGACGACGACGGCGGTGGCGTTGTTGGTTCTGAGTTGCTGCGCGAGCTCGGGATTGGCTTCGAGCATGCGCTTGTTGGCATTGACGCTCTCACCCTGCACCGCCTCCTTGACCGCCGGCTTGCGGTCGGGGGAGCCGAGAAACGCATCCCAGTCGATCGCGATCTGCTGCGGATCCTCGCGATCTACCTTGACGGGCAGTTTGAGGCCTGGCTCCAGTCCCCGATGGGCGATCAATCCGATCCGCCCAGCCTTAGCGGGCGTTTTGAACTCGCCGGAGACCTCGTACGGCTCGGCTTCGGGGATCTGAATCTCGAGCGTGAGGTTGTAGCGGTGCGTGCCCCAGAGGCCGGCGTCGCGCATAGAGTTGAGCACGTACTGGCCGCGCTGGCCGTGCTCGTCCACGCCGTCGTCCTCGATCTTCTGGGACTCACGGATCACAGCCGCGCCGGCGATCCCCCGTTCGAGGATCCTCCTGCGGGCGCGGTCGAACAGGCCCATGGCCGGACTCTAGTGGTGCCCCAACCGCATGGTTGCGAGCGCCTCAACCGCGCCCGCGAAGTGCCCGCTCCGGACGAGAGCGGAAGCTCACCGAGCCGATGGGCTGCTACCCCTGCCACCGTGCGCGGGGCGGCGTCAGCACGAGCTCGTGGGTCCACGCCCGCCCGTCTCCCTGCGCCACGAGCAGGTCGATCGCCGCGGTCACGTCGGCGTCCGTCATCGAGGCGTTCGGCTCCTGCCCGCGGAGGCTGTCGGCGGTCAGCTCGCTCTCGATCATCCCCCTGATCACGAGCAGGGCGACGTGCACGCCGTGATCGCGGGCGTCCGGCACGACCCCCTCGACCAGCGCCCGGGTCGCGTACCCGGTGGCGGCGAGCGCGCCGGTACCCGGCTGTGCGCGGAGCGCGAGCCCGCCGGTGATCTGCACGAAGCAGCCGCGCCTCTGGCGCTGGAGCACGCGCAGGGTCGCGTCGACCACGTTGTGAACCGGAGTGATCGCGGCGCCGATCGTCGATTCGAGATGGGCGCCCTCGTCCCGCTCCCGCGACAGCGCCGCCGCGGAGACGTGCGGGTCGGCGATCGCGTTCACGACCAGATCGAGCCCCCCGAACCGGTCGCGGGCGTCGTCGAGGACGCCGGCCGCCGCCCCCGGCTCACCGAGGTCCGCGACCGTGCCGGCCACGCGCGGAAGCGCCTCGGTGAAGGCCTCGATCGTGTCCGGCGTCCGCGCCGCCGCTGCGACGCTCCACCCGGCTGCGTCCAGGTGCGCGGCGATCGACCGCCCCAGGTGCCGCGCCCCGAACACGACCGCCGTTCTCGCGCGGGCGCTCATCCTCAGCTCTCGCACAGGAAGCCGTGCTTGCGGCGCTCCGGGTCGTAGCGCTCCCGGATCTCGCCGAGCCGGTCCCACTTGCGGGGCGGGTAGCACCGCCGCGGCCTCTCGTCGGACACCGCCAGATCGGCCTCGCCGACGTAGAAGCCCGTGATCCACGGCTCGATCTCGGCGATCGTCGCGTGGGTCCACGCTGCGTTCTCGGCGTCGTCCGCGGCGTCCTCCCAGATCGCGTACAGGTTGATCGTCAGGGTGCCGTTCGCGGTCTGAGCGACGTCGGGACCGCGCGGCGGCGCGAACCCCCATGCCAGCACGATCCGCGACATCTCCGATGGCGCCTCGCGGATCGCCCGCTGGCAGATCCGCGCGACCTGCTCGTATCCGGACTCGATCCAGCACATGTCGACCGAGTAGCGCAGCCCCTCGACCCAGCCGCCCTCGCCCTCGAGGTCGTTCAGCGCCACCTCGGGGAAGCTCCGCCGCGCCACGAGCGAGTCGCCCGACGGCGCGTCATCGGACGCGGCCAGAGCCAGCTCCATCGCAGCGTCGGAGGTGGGGGCGAAGCAGCTCGCCTGCACCGTCGCGGCCGGGTCGAGCCGGCGGCCGTCGGCTGGGTCGCGCGGCCGGTGCGCGATCAGCGAGATCTCCGTCTCGGGCGGCATCCGCTCGACGCCGGCGGACCACGGCAGCAGCTCCCCGAGCCGGTCGAGCGGGAGGTCGGAGCGGACCGAGGCGATCTTCGGGAGCGGCTGCAGGTCGAGGTGGTAGCGGGTGACGACCGCGGGGAACCCGCTGCCCCCGCCGCGTCCCGCCCAGTACAGGTCGGGGTGGTGCTCGCCCGACGCCCGCAGCTCCTCGCCGTCGACCGTGACGACGTCGAGCGCACTCACGCTCCAGCACGCCGGACCCCACACCCGCGGGTTCCAGCCGTACCCCCCGGCGAGCAGGTACCCGCCCAGCCCGACGGTGGGGCAGTGCCCGATCGGGAACCCGAGGTCGTGCGGGACGAGCGCGTTGGCGAGTGTCTTGTGGCTTGCCCCGGGCTCGACCCGCGCGGTGCGGTCGGCGGCGTCGACCTCGATCCGGTCGAGGTCGCCGAGGTCGAGCAGCAGCCCCCCGTCGCGGAGGCCGGCGCCGCGCCAGCTGTGCCCGCCGGACTTGACCGCGATCCGGCGGCCGTCCGCGGCCGCGCTCGCCACCAGCGTCGCCACCTCGTCGCGGCTCGACGGGCGCGCGATCGCGTCCGGGTACCGGTTCGGGACGACCCCGTTCCACACCGCCCGCTCCCGGAGTGAAACATATCTCGGATCATCCGACTGGTACATCAGCGGGATCCTACTCGCGTCGAGTCCCACCCCCGAACGGATCGCCTCACCTGGTTCGAGTCGTAGCTAAGAGAACACTCATCCGCGCTTTAGCCGGTGCAGTGGGTTGCCATGAATGATCCACGGTGATGGACGAGCGGAGAAAGAGGATCCCCAGGCGCGGCCCTTCCGTGCGGAGGCTGACGGCGCGGATCACCGGGCTGGCCTGCATCGCGACCCTCGCGATCGGTGGTGGCCTGGCGCTGCAGATGGCGTCCGGCGCCGACCCGGCGCTCGGCTCGAAGGCGGCCGCCGGCCGCAACGGCGCCCGGCAGACCCCGCTCGACACGACGACGACCACCACCGCCACCCCGGTGCCGGTTCCGTCTCCGACCCCGGCGCCCGCCCCGGTGCAGACCGCGACGTCCTGAGGGCGGTTCCTCGCTGAGCCGGCTTGCCTCCGTGTCAGGGTGCGGGGGCGCCGCCCGGCCTACCCCGCCCCCGCCCCGCGCAGCGCCGCGAGGATCGCGCGCGTCGCCGGAGAGCGGTTCAGCGTGTAGAAGTGGATCCCGGGGGCGCCGCCCGCGATCAGGCCGGAGCACTGCATCGTCGCGTAGGCGACGCCGAGCTGCATCACGGCGTCGGGATCGTCGGCGCGGCGCTCCAGCTCGCGCTCCAGCGCGGGCGGGATCGTCGCTCCGCACATCCCGGTGATCGTCTTGATCTGGCCGAAGTTGATGATCGGCATCACCCCGGGGACGATCGGGACGTCGATCCCGACCGCTCGTGCGTCCTCGACGAGCTTGAAGTAGAGGTCGTTGTCGAAGAAGAGCTGGGTGATCAGGAAGCCGGCGCCCGCGTCCACCTTCTCGCGCGCGTAGCGCAGGTCGGTGGCCCGGTCGGGCGCGTCGGGGTGCACCTCGGGGAAGCACGCCGCCCCGATCGCGCAGTCGAACCGCTCCCGGATCAGCCGGATCAGGTCGACCGAGTACCGCAGCCCGTCCGGGTGCGGCGTCCACTCCGGCTGCCCGCGCGGAGGGTCGCCGCGCAGCGCCAGCACGTTCTCGATCCCGGCCGCCTCGATCCGATCCAGGATCGAGATCAGGCCGTCGGTCGGCTCGCCCACGCACGACAGGTGCGACATCGCCTCCATCCCGAGCTCCTTGATCGAGGTGGTCACCTCGAGCGTGCGGTCGCGGGTGGCGCCGCCGGCGCCGTATGTGACCGATACGTAGTCGGGCTCGTCCTCCTTCAGCTCGGCGATCGTCTGCTCCAGGTTGCGCTGGCCCTCGTCGGTCTTCGGAGGAAAGAACTCGAACGAGAACACGGGCCGGCGCTGCTCGAGGATGTCGGTGATTCGTGCCATGTCGGGTCTGGTGGCCGGGCGCTCCCTCCGGTTAAAATATCGTCCCGGGATTAATAGATATATAACTTCTGGGCTTATTCATATCCCTGAGCTCCGACATCCCCCACGACGCACCCAGACAGTAGGCGACGGCCGCGCCGGGAAGCGAGCCCGACGATGCCGATGACCGTGGTCGGGTCGATCGCGTTCGACGCGGTTCGCACCCCGTTCGGCGCCCGCGACCGCCTCCTCGGCGGAGCCGCCACCCACTTCGCGCTCGCTGCGTCGTTCTTCGACACCGTCCACCTGGTCGGGTGCGTCGGCGAGGACTTCACCGACGCCGACCTCGGGGTGCTGCGGACGCGCGGGGCCCGGATCGACGACGTGGAGCGCGTCGCCGGCGGCGAGACCTTCCGGTGGAGCGGCGAGTACGGGTGGGACCTGGGCTCGCGGCGCACGCTCGCCACGGAGTTGAACGTGTTCGCCGAGTTCGACCCCAGCCCGACCGCGGCGGCGCGCTCCAGCGACGTGCTCTTCCTGGCCAACATCCACCCCCGGATCCAGCGCCGCGTGCTCGAGTTGTGCGACGGGGCGCGGTTCGTGGCGCTCGACTCGATGAACCTGTGGATCGACACCGAGCGCGACGAGCTGCTCGGCGTGATCGAGCGGGTCGACTGCGTGATCCTGAACGACGCCGAGCTCCGCCAGCTCACAGGCAGGCCGAACCAGGTCGCGGCCGCCCGCGAGCTGCTCGCCCGCGGGCCCTCGATCGTGGTCGCGAAGCAGGGCGAGTACGGCGCGGCCCTGTTCACCGAGGACGCGTTCTTCGCGCTTCCCGCGTACCCGCTGGAGACCGTGATCGACCCGACGGGGGCGGGTGACACTTTCGCGGGCGGCTTCGTCGGCTACCTTGGACGTCATCCAGATGACCAAAGCGACGTGATCCTGCGCAGGGCGGTCGCCCACGGGACGGCGCTCGCGTCCTTCAACGTGGAGGACTTCGGGACCTCGCGGATGGTGGCGCTGGGCGTCGAGGAGGTCGAGGCGCGGGTTTCCGAGCTGAGGCTGATGACTCAATTCGAGCATATACCGATAGAGCTGGCGAGATAGGAGGACAAGTGAGCACTGCAGCAGCCCCGACGAAGCAGGACTTCAAGGTCGCCGACCTCGCGCTGGCCGAGTGCGGCCGCAACGAGATCCGGCTCGCCGAGCACGAGATGCCGGGGCTGATGTCGATCCGCGCGAGTTCGCCGACGCGAAGCCGCTCGCCGGCGCCCGGATCACGGGCTCGCTCCACATGACCGTTCAGACCGCCGTCCTGATCGAGACCCTTGTCGCCCTCGGCGCCGATGTCCGGTGGGCTGTCGTGCAACATCTTCTCGACCCAGGACCACGCCGCGGCGGCGATCGCGGTCGGCCCCGAGGGCACGCCCGACGACCCGCAGGGCGTCCCGGTGTTCGCGTGGAAGGGCGAGACGCTCGAGGAGTACTGGGGGTGCACCGAGCAGGCGCTGACGTGGCCCGCGGCGGGGGTCCGAACATGCTGCTCGACGACGGCGGTGACGCCACCCTGCTGGTCCACAAGGGCGTGGAGTTCGAGGCCGCGGCGGCGGTGCCCCGATCCGACGCCGCCGACGACCCCGAGGAGTAGGGGTGATCCTGGACCTGCTGCGTCGCGCGCTCGAGGCGGAACCCGGCGCGCTTCACGCGGATCGCCGACGGGATCCTCGGCGTCACCGAGGAGACCACGACCGGGGTGAACCGGCTCTACGCAGATGATGAAGGCGGGGAGCTGCTGTTCCCGGCGATCAACGTGAACGACTCGGTCACCAAGTCGAAGTTCGACAACCTGTACGGCTGCCGCCACTCGCTGGTCGACGGAATCAACGCGGGCGACCGACGTGATGATCGCCGGCAAGATAGCGGTGATCTGCGGCTTCGGCGACGTCGGCAAGGGCTGCGCGCAGTCGCTCCGCGGCCAGGGCGCGAAGAGTCGTCGTCACCGAGGTCGACCCGATCTGCGCGCTGCAGGCGGCGATGCAGGGCTACGAGGTGTCGACCCTCGAGGACGTGCGTCGAGCGCGGCGACATCTTCATCACCGCGACCGGCAACAAGGACGTGATCACCGCCGACCAGATGACGCGGATGAAGCACCAGGCGATCGTCGGCAATATCGGCCACTTCGACAACGAGATCGACGTGGCGGGGCTGAGCGACCTGCCGGCGTGCGAGCGCTTCAACGTCAAGCCGCAGGTCGACGAGTGGCGTGTTCGCCGACGGCCACTCGATCATCCTGCTCTCGGAGGGGCGGCTGCTGAACCTCGGGAACGCCACCGGGCACCCGAGCTTCGTGATGTCGAACTCGTTCTCGAACCAGGTGATCGCGCAGATCGAGCTGTACGGGCACAACGACGTGTACGAGAAGCGCGTGTACGTGCTCCCCAAGCACCTCGACGAGAAGGTGGCGCGGCTGCACCTGGACGCGCTCGGCGCGAAGCTCTCAGAGCTCACCCCCGAGCAGGCCAAGTACATCGGCGTCCACGTCGAGGGCCCGTACAAGTCGGACCAGTACCGCTACTAGGCGGGGAGGGCGTGCCCGAGCGCGACTACATCGCGGCGGTCCGGGACCGCGTCGTCGTCTTCGACGGCGGCATGGGCGCGACCCTGGAGGAGTTCGACCTCACCGCGGAGGACTACGGGGGGCTGAAGGGCAAGTGCCACGAGGCGCTCGTCCTGAACCGCCCCGACGTGATCGAGGGCGTGCATTCCTCGATGCTGGACGCGGGCGCCGAGGTGCTCGAGACCGACACGTTCCAGGGCAGCAGGCTGAAGCTCGACGAGTGGGGCCTCGGCGAGCACACGCTCGAGATCAACCGGAGGGCGGCGGAGATCGCGCGCAGGGCGGCCGGGCCAGAGCGGTTCGTCGCAGGCTCGATCGGGCCGACCGGGTTCCTGCCCGCGAGCGACGACCCGACGCTGGGGAACATCGAGTTCCGCCGCCTGGTCGAGGTGTTCGACGAGCAGGCGGGCGCCCTGATCGAGGGCGGCGCCGACCTCCTGATCATCGAGACCCAGCAGGACATCCTCGAGACGAAGGCGGCGATCTTCGGCGCCCGCGAGGCTTTCAAGCGGACCGGGCGGGCGGTCCCGATCCAGGCGAGCCTGTTCATCCTGCGCGAGTCGGGAACGATGCTGCTCGGCACCGACGTCCCCTCCCTGATGACGACGCTGGTGGCGCTCGACGTCGACGTGCTCGGCCTGAACTGCTCCACCGGGCCCGAGGACATGCGCGACGCGATCCGCTACCTGGGCGAGTCATCGCCGCTGCCGCTGCACTGCATCCCCAACGCCGGGATCCCGCATCAGGGCCCCGACGGCGAGACGATCTTCCCCGAGGAGCCGGGGCCGTTGGCCGAGACCCTCGGCGAGTACGTGGAGCGCTATGGCGTCGGGATCGTCGGGGGGTGCTGCGGGACCACCCCCGAACACATCCGCGCGCTCCGGGAGCGGGTCGACGGCCGAGTCCCGGACGAGCGCCCCTCCCCCGGCGGCATTCATGTCTCCTCGATGATCACCGCCACCCCGCTGGTCCAGGAGCCGCGCCCCACCCTGGTCGGGGAGCGGGTCAACTCGCAGGGCTCGCGGAAGGCGAAGGAGCTCCTGCTCGCCGACGACTACGACGGGCTGATCCAGGTCGCCGAGGACCAGGTCACCGGCGGCGCCCACGTGCTCGACCTGTGCGTGGCGCTGACCGAGCGCTCCGACGAGGACGAGCAGATGAGCAGGGTGGTGGAGCGGGTGTCGCTGACCCAGCCGGCGCCGATCCAGATCGACTCCACCGAGCCCGAGGTGATCGAGGCGGCCCTGGAGCGGACCCCGGGGCGCCCGATCGTCAACTCGATCAACCTGGAGGCGGGCCGCGACAAGCTCGACCGCGTCGTCCCGCTGGCGAAGGCGCACGGCGCGGCCGTGATCGCGCTGACGATCGACGAGCAGGGGATGGCGAAGACCGGCGATCGCAAGCTCGAGGTGGCGAGGCGGATCCATGAGCTGTGCTGCGACGAGCACGGCCTCGACCCCGAGGCGCTGATCTTCGACGCGCTCACCTTCACGCTCACCACTGGGGACGAGGAGTGGCGGCCCTCCGCGGTCGCAACGATCGAGGGAATCAGGCGGATCAAGGCCGAGATCCCTGGGGTGAAGACCTCGCTGGGGGTATCGAACGTCTCCTTCGGGGTGTCCCCGCCCGCCCGCGCGGCGCTCAACTCGGTGTTCCTGCACCACTGCGTCGAGGCCGGGCTCGACCTCGCGATGGTGAACCCGAACCACATCACCCCGTACGCCGAGATCCCCGCGAACGAGCGCGAGCTCACGGACGACCTCGTGTTCGACCGCCGCGAGGACGCGCTGGAGCGGTTCATCGCCCACTTCGAGGAGAAGGGGGAGGAGGAGGACGAGGGCGCCGCCGACCCGACCGAGGGGATGGAGCCCGAGGAGGCGCTCCACTGGCAGATCCTGCACCGCAAGAAGGACGGGGTGGAGGACTGGATCGACCGCTCCGTGGAGAAGATCGGCGCCGTCCCCACCCTGAACACCGTGCTGCTCCCGGCGATGAAGGAGGTCGGCGACAAGTTCGGCGCCGGCGAGCTGATCCTCCCGTTCGTGCTGCAGTCGGCCGAGGTGATGAAGCGGGCCGTCGCCCGGCTCGAGAACTACCTGGAGAGGATCGAGGGGCACACGAAGGGCAAGGTCGTGATCGCGACCGTGTTCGGCGACGTCCACGACATCGGCAAGTCGCTCGTCAACACGATCCTCACCAACAACGGGTACACCGTGGTCGACCTCGGCAAGCAGGTCCCGATCGAGACGATCATCAGCGCCGCGATCGAGGAGAAGGCCGACGCGATCGGGCTGTCGGCGCTGCTCGTCTCCACCTCGAAGCAGATGCCGGCGTGCGTGCAGGAGCTGCATTCCCGGGGACTCGAGTACCCCGTGCTGATCGGCGGCGCCGCGATCAACCGCGACTTCGGGAGCCGGATCCTGTACCCAGGCGGGAAGGACTCCGACGAGATCTACGAGCCGGGCGTCTTCTACTGCAAGGACGCGTTCGTCGGGCTCGACACGATGGACGAGCTGGTCGACGCGGAGCGCCGCGCCGAGGTCGTCGCACGGGTCCGCGAGCAGGCGCGGCGGCTGCGCGACAAGCCGGTCGATCAGGACGACGCGCCGCCCACCACCGACGCCACCGCGCGCTCCTCGGCGGCGACGGACGTGCCGATCCCCGACCCTCCGTTCCTCGGGGCGCGGGAGGTCGAGGTCGACCTCGACGAGGTGTACCCCTACCTCGACCGCCACGTGCTGTTCAAGCTGCACTGGGGCGGCGCCGGCCAGAAGGGCGAGGACTGGCGCCGGATCGTCGAGGGCCACGACGGCGAGGAGGGGTTCCAGGCGAAGCTGGAGCGGATGTGGGCGGAGCAGGACTACCTGCAGCCGCGCGCCCGGCTCGGGTACTTCCCGTGCGCGGCCGACGGGAACGAGCTGGTCGTGTTCGACCCCGACGATCGGCAGCGCGAGCTGGAGCGGCTGGTCTTCCCGCGCCAGCCCAGGCACGACCGGATCTGCCTCACCGACTTCTTCCGCCCGATCTCGTCCGGCGAGCTCGACGTGGTCGCGCTGCAGGGGGTGACCGTCGGGCCCGAGGTGACGGAGCGGATCGAGCGGCTGGAGCGCGACGGCGAGTTCTCCGAGCAGCTCTTCGTGCACGGGCTCGGCGTGCAGGCGGCCGAGGGGCTGGCCGAGTGGCTGCACTCGGACGTGCGCCGCGAGCTCGGGATCGCGCTCGACCAGGGGCGGCGCTACTCGTGGGGCTACCCGGCGTGCCCCGACCAGTCCGAGCACGCGAAGGTATGGCGGCTGCTCGACCTGGAGGCGATCGGGATGACGCTGTCGGACGGCCATGCCGTGATGCCGGAGCAGTCGACGGTGGCGATCGTCGTCCACCACCCCCAGGCGGCCTACTTCGGGATGAAGTCGGGATTCATCCCGAAGGGCGCCTCGCCGGACGAGCTGATCGCCGGCACCGAGCGCGGCGGCGAGCCGCGCCAGCGCACCCCGGCCGGCTGACCCGCTCACATCTTCCGGTAGCGAGCCTCGAACAGCAGGTAGGTGCCGTACAGGAAGAGGCCGATGGCGACGACCAGCAGCAGCACCTGGCCGTACGCCTGAGCCGAGATCTTCTCCAGCGCTCCGTCGAGGCCGATCGCCTCGTCGGCGTCGTACTCGATCGCCGCCTTCAACAGGAAGGCTGCGGCGAGCCCGGAGACGACCGCGCGGGCGGCATGGCCGGCGACTCCGGTCCAGGTGGCGGCGCGCTTCGCCGCCGGGCCCATCTCCGACCGCTTCAGGTCGTCGAGGAAGCTCCTCGAGACCGCCTTGTACCCCTCGTACAAGGCGAGTCCGGCGAGCACGGCGGCTACCCCGATCACGAGCGTCCGCCCGAACGCCTGGTCGAGCAGGGTCGCCGTGGTGCTGTCGGTGCTCGACCCCCCGGTCGTGCCGCGCGACTCGTCCACGAGGCTGAAGGTGAACGCGCACAGTCCGCCGTACACGAACACCAGCACCAGCGAGCCGATCCGCTCCGCCTGGCGGCTCAGCCCGGTCTCGCCGGGCGGCCCGGCGATCGCTACCGCGAGCCGCCACAGCGCGTACGCGCCGAACCCGATCCCGGCCGCGATCAGGAGCGCCTCGCCGACCGACTCGCCGGCGAGCAGCTTCAGCGCGCCCTCGCGGCCCCTCGCCGATCCGCGCTCCCCGACCGCGACCGCGATCGCGACGACCCCGATCAGCCCGAACAGGAAGGCCTTCGCGACCAGCCCCCCCCGCCCGAGCCACCGCGCCGCGGGCGCGCGCGCCGCGCGCCGCGCGGTGCGGTCGGCCTTTCCGGCCTCGCCGGCGATCAGTCCCTCCCGATCCCGTGTGCGCCGATCCTCATTGCGGCCTCGCCTACCCCGCCGGCCCTCGCGCAAACCCGTGGCCGGGGTTGTCTGTGGTATATCTACGCTTCTCCGGAGATATATGTCCGGCGCCACGAGGAAACGAGCCTGGAGGTAATCGATGGCACAGACCGACACCAGCGCTGACGCACGCGAATTCCGCCTCGGCGACTACATGCTCGGGATCGAGGGGATGGCGATCCTCCGCGAGACCACGCAGCATCACTACGACCGGCTCGCCCGCCGCCGCGGGGAGATGCAGGGGGTCGTCGCCGGGTACGGAGAGCCCCCCCTCTCCAACCCGCGCGGGCTGATGCCCGCCGACACGAACGAGGCCTACACGACGTGGTCGGAGACCTACGACCACCCGACCGAGCTCGATCCCGACCCGGTGCTGGGGACCGAGGGCCCGGTGATGCGCAAGATCATGGACGAGCTTCCCGACGGGCCGGTGCTCGACGCCGGCTGCGGCACCGGCCGTCATACGAAGTACCTCGCCGACGCGGGGCGCGACGTGCTCGGCGTGGACGCGAACGAGGGGATGCTCTCGAAGGCGAAGGAGAAGCTTCCCGACGTGGAGTTCCGCGTCGGATCCGTCACCGACCTTCCGGTCGAGGACGGGGGCTACAAAGGGATCGTCTGCGGTCTGGTGGTCGGCCACCTGCCCGACATCCAGCCGGCGGTCAACGAGATGGCGCGGGCGCTCGCGCCCGGCGGCCGGGTCGCGATCTCCACCCCGCACCCGTTCGTGACCGGCGTCCTCGGATGGCGGGCGCCCGTGTTCGACTCCGAGGGGAGGGGCTTCGAGGTTGTCGAGTACAGCCACCCGGTGGGCGAGTACGTCCGGGCGTTCCGGTTCGCGGGGCTGATCCCATCGCAGTGCCACGAGCCGCCGCTGACCGAGGCCCACGCGGTGTGGAACCCGGAGGCCGACCCGAGCGAGGAGAACCCGTTCGCGGAGGCGCTGATCGACGCGATCGCGGGCCAGCCCGGCTCGCTGGTCTGGGTCGCCGAGCGTCCCGAGTAGCCGGTGCCTGCCGCCTCCGGCGCGCGTCCGGGGGCGGCAGGGCCCTGCTTGACACGCCCCTGCAGCCGTGTGTAAGGTGGTATATCTGAATGGTCAGTAGCCATATTTCGCAGGGCGAAAGGGTGCTGACCGCCGATGCCCGTTCGATCGCTGCACGAGGAGGAGAGAGGAAATGATCGGGGAAATGCGTGGCTTCGCGAACGCAGCCGGGAGGGCGCGGCGGCGGACCGGAATGGCCGTGGTCGGGATCGTGTGCGCCGCGGCGATCATCGGCGCAGCCGGTTGCGGGGGCGGTGACGACAGCGGTGGCGGCGAAGGCACCGTCACCTTCGGCTCGAACACCGAGCTGTCCGGGCCGCTGCAGATCTACGGCCTGCCGGCGGAGCAGGGAGCTCAGCTCGCCGCCGACGCGATCAACAAGGACGGCGGCGTCAAAGCGGGCGACAAGACCTACAAGATGAAGACGGTCACCAAGGACAACCGCAGCGACCCGAGCCAGATCGTGAGCGCGTCGCGTGCGGTCGTCGACTCCGGCGCGATCGCGGCGCTGGGGCCGGACCTCGGGGCGATCCCGTCGTACCAGGTGTTCAAGCAGAACGACGTGATCACGTTCACGCCGGCGTTCGACCTGCAGCAGGAGCTGATCGACAAGCCCGACCAGAACCCGCTGCTGTTCTCGCCGACGGTGTTCCTGGCGGAGCTGTACGGGACGAACATGAAGCAGCTCAAGGCTCTGTACCCGGACATCAAGAGCGTCGCGATCATGGCCCCGAACGACGAGCAGGGCCAGGGTACGGCGGCGGCGTACGACGCGGCGGCGAAGGCCGAGGGGCTGGACGTGGTCGGGAACGAGACGTACTCGCTCGACACGACCGACTTCAGCTCGATCCTGACCAAGTTCAAGCAGGAGAAGCCGGACCTGCTGGTCGCCGAGCAGACCGCCGAGCAGGCGACGGCGATTCTGCAGCAGGCCGCGCAGCTCGGCGTCGCGCAGTACGCGCTGAACGACGTGATGACGCCGGACCAGGCGTTGAAGATCCCCGGCGCGGACAAGATCACGATCGTCCTGCCGCAGTTCGCTCCGACGTTCTCGCGACAGGCGACGATCCCCGACTACCACCCCGAGGAGATCTTCGGGAACAAGCAGCCGGCGGGCAACCCCGGCGCCGCGGTCGACATGTACTACGCGGTCCGGATGCTCGGACAGGCGATGTCGGACGCGGGGACGACGACCGACGCGACCGAGATCGCGGACAACCTCGCCGGGCAGTCCTACGACGGCCCGTTCGGGACCTGCACGATGAGCGATCGGCACGAGCTGAACTGCGAGACGAACGTCTACGTGGTCGAGAACGGCGAGATCACCGCGTACCGGTTCCCGAATCCCGACAGCGTGGAGCCGAGCGACACCTACAAGTGCACGAACGGGGAGTGCAAGGCCCAGTAACGCAGCCCGTCATGACCCTCGACGGCGGAGCTGAGATGCTCCGCCCGAGAGGGTCATGACGGAGTTTCTCCAGCAGACGTTCAACGGGCTGTCGATCGGCTCCGTTTACGTGCTCGTCGGCGTCGGCCTGACGCTCGTGTTCGGCGTGTCGCGGATCATGAACTACGCCCAGGGGCAGTTCCTGATCCTGGGCACGTTCATCGGCTACGCGTTGGTCAGCGCCGGGGTGCCGTGGTGGTTGGCGCTGGTGATCTCCCCGGTCGCGGTCGGGGTGCTCGGCTCGGTCCTGTACGTGTCGATGTTCCGGCGACTCGCGTCGGACCATCTCGCCACCTTCATCCTCACCGTCGGCCTCGGGATAGTGATCCAGCAGCTGATCGTCGAGGTATGGGGGCCGGACCAGAGCCAGATCACGGCGCCGCTCACCGGCAGCATCGACCTCGGCGGCGTGATCCTCGCCGACGCGCGGCTGCTGATCCTGGGCCTGTGCATCCCGCTCGTCGCCGGCCTGTTCTGGACCCTGAGGCGAACCGGCCTCGGCAGGCGGATGCGGGCGACTGCCGAGAATCGCGACGTGGCGGCGCTGATGGGCGTGGACCCGACCTGGACGACCGCCGCGGCGTTCTGGATCGGCTCCGCGCTCGCGGGTCTCGCGGGGGTGCTGATCGGGATCCTGTTCCCGTTCACCCCGTACTCCGGCAGCCAGTTCCTGATCAAGGGGCTCGCGGTCGCGCTCGCCGGCGGGATCGGCAACGTCACCGGCGCGGTCGTGGTGGGGCTCGCGCTGGGGCTGGCCGAGACCTACGGGTCGGCATACGGCATCGGCCCCGAGTGGCAGGACGGCTACGCGTTCGTGCTCCTGATCGGGATCCTCGCGTGGCGTCCGGAGGGGCTGTTCCGGAGGACAGTTGAGATCTGAGCTGACGGAGGGGCCGAGGGGCCGCGCATACCTGGGCCTGCTCGCCGTGCTTGCCCTGATCTCGCTGTTCGCGGTCCCGACGTGGCCCCCGCACACGATCGCCGACGCCGACACGGGGCTCGTCTCGATCGCGAGCCTGGCGGTGGTGTGGGCGATCGTCGCGGTCGCGGTCGCGATGTTCGTCAACCTCGCCGGGCTGCCGACGCTCGCCCACGCGGGGCTGTGGGGCGTCGGGGCGTATGCCTCGGGCGTCACGATCGTCCATCTCGGGATCGGGTTCTGGCCCAGCCTCGCGTTCGCGGCCGCCGTTCCCGCCCTGGTGGCGCTCCCGGTCGCGCTGATCTCGCTGCGGACGACCGGCGTCGCGTTCCTGATCGTGACGATCGCGTTCACGGAGTTCATCGTGCTGGTGATCTCGAACATGTCGATCACGGAGGGCACCGCCGGCTTGACGTTGCTGGAGACGCCCGGGAGCATCGGCCCGCTGCACTTCGACGAGCTCTCCAGCCAGTACTACCTGTTCCTCGCCTTCCTGTTCGCGACCATCGGCCTGTACTGGCTCGTGAAGCGGTCCCGGTTCGGCTCCCGGATGCGCGCGATCCGCGACGACGAGCGGCTGGCGCGCTCGCTCGGGTTCAACGTGCTGCTGCACCAGCTCCTTCTGTTCGAGCTGACCACCGTGATCGTGGGGATCGCGGGGGCGCTGCTGCTGGTCCAGCAGCAGGCGGTGACGCCCGACCTGTTCGCGGCGCTCCAGTTCATCCCGATCTACCTGGCGATCATGGTCGGCGGGATAGCGGTGCTCGCCGGCCCGGCGCTCGGCGCCTGGATCGCCCAGTTCCTGCCCGAGTGGATCGGCTCCGACGACCCAAACGTCAGCCTGCTGATCTACGGCGCGATCCTGGTCGCGGCGATGCTGTTCCTGCGCAAGGGGGTGCTGGGGACGATCCGGGCCTGGGTCGATCGCGATCCCCGCACCGAGCCGGCGCCGCCCGGCCCCTCACCGGTGCAGGCGATGCCGGCGGCGCCCGTGAAGCGGGGGGCGGCCGCGGCCGCGGCGGGGGAGGCGGTGCTCGAGGCGTCCGGCCTGAAGCGATGGTTCGGCGCGAACCGGGCGCTCGACGGGGTGGACCTGACGATCGGCGGGGGCGAGATCCGCGGCGTGATCGGGCCGAACGGCTCCGGGAAGACGACCCTGCTGAACTGCGTCTCGGGGTTCCTGTCGCTGACCGAGGGGACGATCGCCTACCGCGGGGAGCGGCTCGACGGCAAAGGCGCGGATCGGATCGCGCGGGCGGGGCTGGTCCGCACGTTCCAGGAGCCCCAGGTGTTCGCGAGCTTCACGATCGGCGAGACATGCGAGCTCGCCGTCGAGGCGGCCGCAAAGCGCTCCGGCCTGAACGAGCGGATCCCGCGCACCTCCGGCGCGATGCTGTCGGCGTGCGGGCTGGCCGGGCTCGCGGGGCTGCCGGTGCCGGCCCTCTCGCACGGGCAGCTCCGGCTGCTCGGGGTGGTGACGGCGATCGCATGCCGGCCCCACGTGCTGCTGCTCGACGAGCCCGCGGCGGGGCTGACGGCGAAGGACGCGGGCGTGCTCCGCGACCTGCTCCGCCGCGTCCGCGAGCTCGGCACGACGGTGGTCGTCGTCGACCACGACATGTCCTTCCTGCTCGAGCTGTGCGATCGCGTCACGGTGCTCGACGGCGGCGTGAAGCTGGCCGAGGGCGCTCCGGACGAGGTCGCCCGCGACCCCGCGGTGGTCGCCGCCTACCTGGGGGAGTCGTTCGCCGAGGGGAACGCCGACAGCGCCGCCGCGCGCGCCCCGGTGGGGGCCTGAGCGTGTCCGCCTCGCTCCAGGTCGACCGGCTGGTCGCGGGGTACATCGACTCGGTGGACGTGCTGCGCGACGTCAGCCTCGAGGTGGCCGAGGGAGAGGCAGTCGCGATCCTGGGCGCCAACGGGGCGGGGAAGACGACCCTACTGCGCGCGATCTCGGGCCTGCTGTCGGCGCGCTCCGGCTCGGTCCGGTTGCGGGGCGAGGAGATCACCTCGCTGCCGGCCCACAGGATCGCCCGCTCCGGCGTCGCCCACGTGCCCGAGGGGCGGCAGGTGTTCGTCCGCCAGACGGTCAGGGAGAACCTCCTGCTCGGAGGGATGGGCTCGCCGGAGGCGGAGGAGAGGCTCGCGCAGCTGCTCGCGGTGTTCCCGGCGCTCGAGGAGAAGCTCGATCAGCCGGCCGGCGAGCTCTCCGGCGGACAGCAGCAGATGCTGGCGATCGCCCGCGGGCTGATGTCCTCGCCGTCGGTGCTGCTGCTCGACGAGCCGTCGCTGGGGTTGTCCCCGAAGCTGGTCGACGAGCTCACCGCCCTGCTCAGCCGGCTGCGGTCCGAGCTCGGGATCGCGATGGTGCTCGTGGAGCAGAACGCCGCGGTCGCCGCCGGCGTCACCGATCGCGCCTACGTGCTCCGGCTCGGCGAGGTGGTGCTCGAGGAGTCCGCCACCGACGTGCTCGGCAACGAGAACGTGGTCAGCGCCTACCTCGGCTAAGCGGGCGGGCCGGCCGGCTCGATCGGCGTCTGCGCGGTCACCTTCAGCCCGAATCCCTCCAGCCCCACCATCCGCTTCGGGTTGTCGGTCAGCACGCGGATCGAGGTCAGCCCCAGGTCCCTGAGGATCTGCGCGCCGATCCCGTGCCGGCGCAGCGTCACCTCGGATCCGTCCTCCGGCTCCCCGGCGGGGCGCCCGCGGCGCTGCTCGTGGTGCGCGGCGTCGCCGGCAAGCTCCGCGAGCACGCCTCTCCCGCGCGGCTGCGGGTCGAGGTAGACCAGCACCCCGCGGCCCTCGCCCTCGATCCGGTCGAGCGCCGCCTCGAGGCGATCGCCGCACCCGCACAGCCTCGAGTGGAAGACGTCGCCGGTGAGGCAGCCCGTGTGGACCCGGACGAGCACGTCGGCGGCGCCGCCGAGCTCTCCCTTCACATAAGCCAGATGCAGGTCGCCGTCGGGCAGCGATCGGTAGGCGACCACCTGGAACATCCCGTGTCGGGTCGGCAGCTCGACCTCGACCAGGCGCTCGACGAGGCGGTCGGCCTTGTGCCGGTACGCGATCAGCTCCGCGATCTCGACCACGGCGAGCCCGTGCCGGCGGCAGAACGCGTCCAGCTCCTCGGGACCCGCGATCGAGCCGTCGTCGCCCTGGATCTCGCACAGGATCGCCGCCGGTGACAGACCGGCGAGCCGGGCCGTGTCGACGGTCGCCTCGGTGTGCCCGGCAAGCGCCAGCACCCCGCCCGGCTCCGCCCGGACTGGCTGCAGGTGGCCGGGCTTGACGATGTCGGCAGCGCCGCGGTCGGGGTCGATCGCGATCTGGACGGAGCGGGCCTGGTCCTGGGCGCTGCCGCTGGAGACTCCCTCGCGGGCCTGGAACGGCGACATGAACCGGGTCTCGCCGTCCGGGTCCGAGGCAGGCACCGGCTCCAGCTCGAGCTCGTCGCAGCGCTCCGCGGTCAGCGCCACGCACACCCATCCGCCCGCACGGCGGTTCATGAAGTTGAGCGCCTCGGGCGTCGCGAACTGCGCCGCCATCGCCACCGCGCCGTGGTTGACGGGATCCTCGGAGTCGACGATCACCACCATCCGCCCGGAGGCCAACTCCGCCAGCGCGCGGGCGACCGATCCTCCCTCCACGCCTGGATCGGGGGTGGAGGGGACCCGATTGTCCATTCAGATATACTACCGCGCGTTGGATTGGTGTTTTACACGAGCTCGGAGGGGGCGATGACAGCGGAGACGGCCGCGACCGCGAGCGAGGCGCGGGCCGAGGCCGATCGCCGCGAGCCCCGCGGCTACGGCCTCTTCATCGGCGGCGAGTGGGTCTCCTCCAGCGGCGATGCCGAGATCGCCGGACAGGACCCGACCACGGAGCGGCGCTGGTACTCGGCGCCCGACGCCACCCCCGATGACGTCGACCGCGCCGTCGGCGCCGGCCGCGACGCGCTCCGCTCCCCCGAGTGGGCCGACATCACCCAGACCGAGCGCGGAGCGCTGCTCCGCCGGCTTGCCGATCTCGTCGCCGAGCGTGTCGACGATCTCGCTCGGGTGGAGACGCTCGACAACGGAAAGCTTCTCCGCGAGACCACCGGCCAGGCGAAGCGGGCACCCGCCTTCTTCCACTACTACGCCGGGATCGCCGACAAGATCCAGGGCGACGTGATCCCGGGGGCGAAGCCCGACCTGCTCAACTACACGCTCCGGGAGCCGATCGGCGTGGTCGCAGCGATCGTTCCGTGGAACTCGCCGCTGCAGCTCGCGGCGATGAAGCTCGCGCCGGCGCTCGCGTGCGGCAACACGGTCGTCGTGAAGCCGAGCGAGCACGCGTCCGCATCGCTGCTGGAGCTGATGCCGCTGTTCGAGCAGGCCGGCTTCCCGCCCGGCGTGGTCAACCTGGTCACGGGCGACGGGAAGGCCGGCGCGGCGCTCTCAGAGCACCCCGGCGTCGACAAGGTCGCGTTCACGGGGGGCACCGAGGCGGGCCGCAAGGTCGCCCTGTCGGCCGCCACCCACCTCGCCCGGACGACGCTCGAGCTCGGCGGGAAGAGCCCCCAGCTCGTGTTCGAGGACGCCGACCCCGCGAACGTCGCGATGGGCCTGCTCGCCGGGATATTCGCCGCCGGCGGTCAGACGTGCGTGGCCGGCTCGCGGGCGTTCGTGCACGCCGAGATCTACGACGAGGTGTGCGAGCGCGTCGTCGACCGGACCAGGTCCGTGCAGGTCGGCGACCCGCTCGACGGCGATACCGACCTCGGCCCGCTCGCGATCGAGGCGCAGCGCGACAGGGTGGAGCGGTACGTGCAGCTCGGGCTGGATCAGAAGGCGACCCTGCGCGCCGGCGGTGAGCGTCCAGCCGACCGCCCCGCCGGCTGGTTCTTCCTGCCGACGGTGTTCTCGGACGTCGACAACGAGATGACGCTCGTCCGCGAGGAGATCTTCGGCCCGGTGCTCGGGATCGGGCGGTTCGAGGACGACGAGGAGGCGATCCGGATCGCCAACGACACCCCGTACGGTCTGGCCGCCGGTGTGTGGACCCGGGACATCGCCCGCGCCCACACGGTCGCCCGCCGGCTCGACGCCGGCACCGTGTGGATCAACACGTACCGCTCGCTCTCCCCGCTGTCGCCGTTCGGCGGCTTCAAGGACAGCGGAATCGGGAAGGAGAACGGGACCGAGGCGATCCACGAGTACACGCGGGTGAAGAGCGTGTGGGTGAACCTCGACACGGGCCCGATCGGAGATCCCTTCGTGGGGCGCTGAGCGTGAGCCCCGCGGAGGACAACTCGAGCTGGCTGTCGCTCGTCGCTGATGAGGAGGTCGAGGCGCCGCCGCTGCGGACGCTCGACGAGATCGTCGCCTTTCGCGCCCACCCCAGCCGCGACCTGCGCCGCCACAACATCGACCTTCCGGATGGCGTCGAGGTGGAGGAGGAGGTGCTGCTCGGCGAGGTCGGCGGGCTGGAGACCCGCGCCGAGATCTACACCCCGTTCGGCGACGGCCCGTTCCCGATGATGCTGTACATGCACGGCGGCGGCTGGTGCCTCGGCCGCGCCGAGTACGTGCGCAAGCTGGGGATGAGCATCGCCGCGCTCGGCCATGTCGTCGTCAACCTCGACTACGCGCTCGCACCCGAGCACCCGTTCCCTGCCTCGCTCGATCAGACGGTGTTCGCGTCCCGGTGGATGGTCGCGAACGCCGACCGGCTCAACGGCCGTCCCGGGTCGATCGCGATCGGGGGCGCCTCGGCCGGCGCCAACCTCGCGTGCGCCGCGATCGCGATCCTGAACACGCCCGGGCGCCCGGACGCTCCGGCGGAGCTCGCCGACGTGCAGGTGTCCTTCTCCGCGGTCCTGTGCCTGTACGGGATCTTCAACTTCCCGCTGCTGATGCAGGAGCCGGGCAGCCACGCCGGCGGTTTCGCGGAGACGATGTACAACCTCGCCTACCTCGGCCCCCACTGGCTCACCAAGCACCGGGACCCGCGGGTCAGCCCGGCGCTCGCGGACAACCTCGGCACGTTCCCGCCGGCGTACCTGACGATCGGGGACCAGGACGCGCTGCTTCCGCAGTCGCTCGACATGGCGAAGCGGCTCGCCGAGGCCGGGGTGCTGACGCGGCTGTCGGTCGCCCCCGGCCTGAATCACTCCTTCGCCTACATCCCCCACAAGCTCCCCGAGGCCGCGGCCGAGCTCAGCCGGATGTTCGAGTGGCTGAGCGCGGCGACCGGCGCGACCAGAGAGAAGGAGGCGGCAAGATGAAGATCGGCCTCGTGCAGGACGGCGCGCTGACGCCCGGCGTAAGCCCCGAGCGGCGGATGGACGAGCTGGTCGAGGAGGCGGTGCTCGCCGAGGAGATGGGCTTCGACTTCTACGGGCTCGCCGAGGTCCACTTCTCGGACGTGCTGACGATCTCCGCCCCCGAGGTGATCCTCGGCCTGGTCGCGGGCCGCACCGACCGGATCCACCTGCGCACGGTGTCGACGCCGCTGCTCGCCTTCAACCACCCGATCCGCGTCGCGGAGCGGGTCGCGACGCTCGACCTCGCCTCGCACGGCCGGATGGAGCTCGGCACCGCCCGCTCCAACCAGGCGCACACGATCGAGGCGTTCGGGATCCCGGTCGAGGAGACCCGCAAGCAGTACACCGACTCGATCGAGGTGATCGTGAAGGCGCTCTCCCAGGAGACCTTCGAGCACGACGGACCGGTGTGGCAGATCCCGGAGCGCTCCCTGTTCCCGAAGCCGCTGCAGTCGCCGCATCCGCCGGTGTTCGCGTCCGCGACCTCGGAGGCGACCCACAAGTTCGCCGGAGAGCAGGGCCTCGGCGTGATGAGCGGGAACAGCCTGCCCGGCGGCTGGGACTTCGTCCAGGAGTGCCTCGACCTGTACCGGAGCTCATGGACCGACGCCGCTGAGCGCGGCCGGCTCACGAACAGCACGTTCTCCTCGCTGGCGCTGCGCGCGCACTGCGCGGAGACGACCGAGCGCGCGCTCGAGCAGGCCTCCGACGCCGCCTTCGAGATGGTCGACCTGGTGATGAGGTGGTTCACGAAGCTCGCCGAGCAGTCGGACGACTACTCCTACATGGGCCGGATCGAGGAGATGGAGGAGCATCGCCGCGACCTCCCGTTCATGGTGGAGCGGGCTCCGTACCTGAGCATCGGCGACCCGGACTTCTTCGTGGAGCGGATCGGCCGGCTCGAGCGGATGGGGGTGGACGAGTTCATCCTCGAGATCGACGGGCTCGGCCACGAAACGCACGTCAGCGCGATCGAGCTGATCGGCCGGGAGGTGATCCCGCGGATCGAGCGCGCCAAGGGGTCGGTCGCCGCAAAGGAGGGAGTCGAATGAGCGAGAACGGCAGCGGGCGCCGCGCCCGGATCGGGGTGGTGATCCCGTCCACGAACACCTCGGTCGAGGCCGACTACAACGACCTGCGGCCCGACGACGTCACCTTCCACGTAGCCCGGATCTTCATCAACACCTCGATCGACTCCGACGACAAGGCTCAGGAGACCCTCCGCCAGATCCGCGAGGGGAGCGACAAGGCGGTCCACGACGTGTGCACGTGCGAGCCCGACCACCTGATCATGGGGATGTCCTCGGAGACGTTCGTCGGCGGCCTAGAGGGGAGTCGAGCGCTGACCAAGCGGATGGAGGAGGTCAGCGGGCTGAACGTGTCGACCGGCTCCGAGGCGACCAACCTGGCGCTGGAGAAGATCGGGGCGAAGCGGATCGCGGTGCTCACCCCGTACCAGCCGTCGATCGACGAGCAGGTGGAGCGTTACTTCGACGACCTCGGGTACGAGATGGTCGCGATGAAGAGCCTCCGCTGCCCGACCGCGACCTCGATCGCCGAGGTCGACGCGGACGAGATCCTCGCCGCGATCGCCGAGCTGGAGGAGACCGCGAGCGGCGAGTTCGACGCCTTCGTGCAGGCCGGGACCAACCTGTCGAGCTGGCGGGTGGCGGACGAGATCGAGCGCCGCACCGGGAAGCCGCTGATCGCGATCAACGCGGCGACGGTGTGGCACGCGCTGGGTGTGCTCGGGCGCGACCAGTCCATGCCGGGTGCGGGCAGCGTGTTCGCGGGCTCGGCGGCCGCCGAGGGTGGCTGAGGTGGGGGCGATCGAGCAGGTCGAGGCGGGGATCCAGCCGATGTTCTCCGCCGACGCGATCCGGTACGGCGACGTCCTGTACGTGTCCGGGTGCGTGCCGATGGACGCCGACGGGGCGCTGGTGGGGGAGGGGGACCTGGAGCGCCAGACCCGGAAGGTGATGGAGAACCTGGAGCGGGTGCTCGCGGCCGCGGGCACGGACGTCTCTCAGATCCTGAAGACGACCGTGTTCATGACCGACATCAGCAAGCGGGCGATTCCGGACGCGATCCGGCGCGAGTACTTCGACGAGCACCGCCCCGCCAGCACCATCCTCGAGGTGCGCGCCCTGACCGCGGAGGGGATCGAGATCGAGATCGAGGCGATCGCCGCGATTCCGTCCGGGTGAGCAGTGTTGATATACGGGAGGTAGAGAGCGTGGCCGCCCGAGCAGAACAAACCCCGCAGCTGAAGACGCCGGTCCCGGAGGGCGCCTCGATGGCGGAGCGCGCATACCTGGAGCTCCGCGACCGGATCGTCTCGCTCCGGATCCCTCCCGGCGCGCTGGTCAGGGAGGAGGAGGTGATGGAGAACCTCGGGATGAGCCGCACGCCGATCAGGGAGGCGCTGCTCCGGCTCGCCCAGGAGAAGCTCGTGGTCGTGATCCCGCGCCGGGGGAGCTTCGTCACCGAGGTGCAGATCGGTGACGTCGGCCGCGTGTACGAGTTCCGCCGCGAGCTCGAGGTGGTCGCGGCCGGATGGGCGGCGGAGCGTCGCACCGAGGCGGACCTGCCTGCGATCGACGAGCTGATCGCCGAGCTCCGCGAGCTGAACGACGTTCCCGCTCCCGAGGTCGACGCGCGCTCGCAGATCGTCGCCGACCAGCGCGCCCACAACATCGTCTACCGGATGGCTCAGAACCCGTTGATCGAGGACGTGCTCGGCTCGTACTACTTCCTCGCCGCGCGAATCTGGTTCCTCGCCTCCGGGCGGGTGACGATGGAGAACCCCTTCATCGGGCTGATCGAGCTGCTCGAGGCGATCAAGGCTGGCGACCGTAAGACCGCCCGCAAGCACGCCCGCGAGCACAGCGAGGCGGCGGAGGCCGCGATCCGGAGCGCGCTGTGAGCGACGAGGGGTCGGCGCTGGGGCTCGGCGGCAGGGTCGGGTTCGGCGACCGGCCGGCGCTGATCGTGGTCGACATGAGCCTCGCGTTCACCGACCCGGACGGGCCGCTGCGGTGCGATCTCGATCACACGGTGGAGAGCATCGCCCGCGTGCTCGAGGCGGCGCGCGCCCGCGAGGGGATGCCGATCGTGTTCACCACGGTGGCGTACGGTGAGCGGGAGCGGGTGTCGGCGGCGGCGATGCTGCGGAAGATGCCGGCGGCGCTCGAGGTGACGCCGGGGAGCCGGTGGGAGGAGATCGACCCGCGGCTGGCGCCGCGCCAGGGCGAGCCGGTGATCACGAAGGTGTTCCCGTCGGCGTTCTTCGGGACGACGCTGGGCACCTACCTGACCGGGGCCGGCGCCGACACGCTGATCGTCACCGGGGCCTCCACGTCGGGCTGCGTCCGGGCGACGAGCGTCGACGCGGTCTCCCACGGGCACAGCGTCGTCGTCCCGCGAGAGGCGGTCGGCGATCGGTTCGAGGACGCTCACGAGCGCAGCCTCGCCGACATCGACCTGAAGTACGGCGACGTGCTCTCCGAGCAGCGGGTGACCGAGTGGCTGTCAGGCTCGAGCGGGGCGGCTGGGGAGCCGCTGGCCGTGCGCGGCGCCGCCGGGCCCGACGACGGCGTCGAGCGCGGCTAGCTCCGCGCCGTCGAGCCGAAGCCCGACTGCTCCCGCGTTCTGCTCCACCCGCGCGGCGCTCTTCGCGCCCGGGATCGGGACGGCGCCGCGTCCGATCAGCCACGCGAGCGCCACCTGAGCAGCGGGCACCGAGCGCCGCGACGCGATCTCCCACACGGCCTCGGCGAGGGCGAGGTTCCGCTGCAGCGCCTCGGCGTGCAGCCGCGGGTAGCGCCCCTCCCGCCGGGTGTCCTCCGGGTCGAGCTCGGAGGGATCGGTGAACCGCCGTGCGATCAGGCCGCGCATCAGGGGCGCGAACGCCAGGAACCCGACCCCTAGCCGCTCGCACTCCGACAGCACCTCTGTCTCGACCGAGCGCTCCAGCAGCGAGTACTCGCTCTGCACCGACGTGATCGGAGCCGTCGCGACCGCCCGCCGAAGCTGCTCGGCGCTCACCTCCGACAGCCCCAGGTGGCGGACCTTTCCCGCCTCGACGAGCTCGTGCATGGCCCCGACGGTCTCCTCGATCGGGGTCGCCGTGTCGACCCGGTGGAGCTGGTAGAGGTCGATCGCCTCGAGGCCGAGCCGGCGCAGGCTCGCGTCGCACGCCCGCCGCGCGTGCTCGGGGGTTCCGTCCAGCCCCGCGAACTCGCCGGCCTCGGTCCACACCTGCCCGAACTTGGTCGCGAGCACGACCCGGCTCCGATCGTCGCCGAGGGCCTCCGTGAGCAGCCGCTCGTTGGCGCCGTTGCCGTACACGTCCGCGGTGTCGAACAGGGTGACGCCGAGCTCCACCGCCCTGCGCACGGCCCGGATCGACTCCGCCCGATCCGCATGGCCGTAGAAGGTCGACATCCCCATGCAGCCGAGCCCGACCGCCGACACCTCGGGGCCGCCCACCCCGAGCCGGATGCCGTCGCCGGTCGGGGCGATCACGGGCTCCGAGCGAGATCGCCCGCGGCGGCGCGCAGGCGGGCGAACTCGACCACCTGCTCGCCGACGATCTCGAGCTGCGAGCGCGTCCGCGCCTCCGCATCGCCGTCCCGATCCGCGGCGACGTTGATCGCGGCGCCGAGCGGGGTCGGCCATCCGCGCAGGGCGTGCACGATCGCTCGCAGCGTGCCCAGCGTCGAGACGGCCGCCTGCCATCCCGCTCCGGCTGCGATGCACCCGACCGCCCGACCGGACAGGTAGGGGCGCTGGTCCTCGCGCAGGTCCTCGAGGTAGTCGAGCGCGTTCTTCACCATCCCCGAGAGGCTGGCGTGGTACCCCGGCGAGGCGACGACGACGCCGTCGGAGCTCCGCACCGACTCGACCAGCTCCGCCGTGTCGCGGCTCCGCTCCGGCGCGGCCGGGGAGTACAGCGGCAGTCGCGCCAGGTACTCACCGGGATACACGAGCACCTCGGCGCCGCCGCGCTCGGCCGACTCGAGCGCCAGCCGCATCGCCCAGTCGGTCGAGGATCCGGGTCGGACCGTGCCCCCGATCCCGACCACCAGGGGGGTGCGCTCCGCGCCGGCGTCAGCTGTGCTCACGTGGCGAAATATATCAGTGGTAGACGGTGATATATTACCCGCCGCACTTGATCGAGGCGCGGAACACCCTGATCCCGCTGCGGGACGGGACCAAGCTGGCTGCCGACGTCTTTCTGCCGGACGGCCCGGGCCCGCACCCCGCGCTCGTCGCGCTGTCGCCGTACGGGAAGGAGATCCAGTCGCTGCCCGTTCCGCCGCAGCCCCCGACATCGCCGCTGTACGCGCGCGAGATCGAGGCAGGGGACCCGCGGCTGCTGACCGCCGCGGGGTACGTGCACGTGATCGCCGACGTGCGGGGAACAGGGCGTTCCGGCGGCGCGTACCGCGGCTGGATGTCCGACGACGAGGCGCGCGACGGCTACGACGCGATCGAGTGGTCCGCCGCCCAGGAGTGGTGCGACGGGAAGGTCGGGATGGCCGGCGTCTCCTACTACGGGGCGATCCAGCTCGCCGCCGCAGCGCTCCGGCCGCCGCACCTGGGGGCGATCATGCCCCTGAACGCGCCCGCCGACTACTACCGCGAGGGCACCCACCACGGCGGGGTCCTGCACACCTTCTTCGACTACATCTACATGGTGTACGCGCGCGGCCGGCACACCTCCGACGTCGTTGCGGCAAGCTCCGACCCCGAACTGGAGGAGATCGTGTCGCGGCTCACCTCCGACCCGGACCTGTCGATGTACCCGGGGCTGTACAACACCGCGGCCAACCCGGAGCGCTCGCCGCTGTTCTTCGACGTGCTCGCCAATCCCCTCGACGGCCCGTTCTACAGGGATCGCTCCGCCTACCCGCGCTACGGCGAGATCGAGGTCCCGTTCTACACCGGGTCGGGGTGGTGGGCGTACGGCCACATGCACCTGCGCGGCGCATTCCAGCACTACGCCGGGATCGACGCGCCGAAGAAGCTCTACATCGAGAGCCGCGTGGAGGCCGACGCCCCGATGGACGCCGCCTACAACGCCGAGCTGGTGCGCTGGTACGACCACTGGCTGAAGGGGGCGGACAACGGGATCATGGACGAGCCCCCGATCAAGCTGCACGTGCGGCGCGGGGGATGGCGCCGGTACGACGAGTGGCCGCCTCGGGGCACCGAGTGGGTGGAGCTCCATCTGCGCCGGTTCGGCGGGCTGTCCCGAGACCCCGAGCCGGTGGACGGGTGCCCCGACGTGTTCACGCAGGCCCCGATCGAGGTGCAGCCCCGGATCGCCACCGCCGAGTACGCGACCGAGCCGCTGCTCGCCCCGGTCGAGGTCGTCGGGCCGGCGGCGCTGACGCTGTATGCGACGATCGACACCGAGGACACGAACTGGATGGCGTCCGTGCTCGACGTCGACCCGGAGGGCAACGAGGTGGAGATCACTCGCGGTTTCCTGAAGGCCTCCCACCGCGAGGTTGACGAGTCGCGATCGGAGCCGTGGCTGCCGTTCCACCCGCACGAGCGGGCTGAGCCGGTCGAGCCGGGTCGCGTGCTCGAGTACCGGATCGAGCTGTCTCCGCTCGCCACGGTGTTCGGGCCGGGACACCGGATCAAGCTCTCCGTGAGCAGCGCCGACCACGCCCAGTGGCCGCCGGCCGACCTGGAGCTCGGGCACGACCATCAGCCCTGGCACCTGTGCCGGAAGGCGACCGTCACCCACGCGATCCACCACGACCGCGACCACCGATCGCGGCTGCTGCTCGCGTACGCGGGCTGAGGCCGACCCTCAGCGGTCCAGGAACAGCAGCGCCGACCCGCCGACCAGCATCCCGATCCCGATCAGCCGAGCGGGCGTGATCGGGACCTGGTCGAGGCCGATCGCGCCGAGGTGGTCGAGCATGGCGGCGACGACCAGCTGGGCGGTGATCACGAGCGCGACGGTCAGCCCGGCACCGAGATAGCGGACCGTGACCAACGAGATCCCGAGGAAGCTGGCGCCGACGATCCCGCCGCCGACCAGGTAGGGGAGGGGGACGTCGCGGAGCCGCGCCAGCGAGCCGGGGCTGCCGAACACGAGCACCAGGATCCCGAGCAGCAGGCAGGTGACGAGCCCGCTGGTCAGCGCCGCGCCGAGGTCGCTGGTGCGGCGGCCGAGCTCGCTGTTGATCGGGGGCTGCAGGGCCGCGAGCGCTCCGATCATCAGGGTCGCGGCGGCGGCGCCGACGAGGGCCCAGTTCAGGTTGATGCCCTCACCGCCCGATCACCGCGGGAAGACTGACAGGAGACGCCCCTGGGCGTCTCCTGTCAGTCGATCTCCGGGCGGCCCCGCTACGGCTGGCCCTGTGCGGCGGCCGTCGACCGCTCCACGTCCAGCCGCGGCAGCGCCCGCTCCAGCCAGTCCGGGATCCACCAGTTCCGGCTGCCGAGCAGCTGCATCACCGCGGGCACGAGCACCATCCGGACCAGCGTCGCGTCGAGGAAGATCGCCGACGCCAGCCCGATCCCGAACAGCTTCAGGAACACGTCCGGGGCGGCGAGGAAGGCGAGGAAGACGACGACCATGATCGCCGCGGCCGCGGTGATCACCCGGGCGGTCTTGGCCAGCCCGTCGGCCACCGCCCGGCTGGTGTCGCCGTCCTTCAGGTACTCCTCGCGGATCCGCGAGATCAGGAAGACCTCGTAGTCCATCGAGAGGCCGAACAGGATCGCGAACATCATCACCGGCATGAACGGCGCTATCGGGACCTCGTGATCGATGCCGATGAGCCCGCCGACGCCGCCCCCCTTGGCGACGAGCGTCATCACGCCGTACGCGGCGCGTCACCGAGAGCAGGTTCATGATCGCCGCCTTCAGCGAGATCAGCGGCGAGTGGAACGCGACCAGCAGCAGCAGGAACGAGAGCCCGACGACGCCGACGATGAACAGCGGCATGCGGTCCTTCATGTACTCGCTCTGATCCTCGAGCGCCGCCGTGACGCCGCCGATCTCGACGGTGACTCCGGTGCCGGCGATCGTCGGCGGGGACGATGTCGTCGCGGAGCCGGTGCACGAGGTCCTCGGTCTCGACGTCCTGCGGCGAGGTGGTCGGGATCACGGTGACGCAGCGCGGCCGTCCCGTCGTCGCTGATCGACGGGCTTCGCCACGAACGCCACCCCGGCTCGCTCCGCAGATCCGACCAGCGAGCCGCTGGACGGTCGCCTTCGCGCCGAGCCGCCCGGGAGCTCGGCGGCGATCACGAGCGGGCCGTTCGCGCCGGGTCCGAAGCCCTCCGTGTTCAGGTCGTAGGCCTGCCGGGTCATCGTGTCGGGCGGGTCGTTGCCGGCGTCGGGGAACCCGAGGCGCATGCCGAGCGCCGGAGCGGCGAGCGCGAGCAGGATCGCCGTGGCGCCGATCGCCGCCACCCACGGGCGCCGCTGCACCGCGTGGCTCCAGCGCGCCGCGGGCGAGCTCGCCTGTCTGCCCTTCGGCCCGCAGGCTCCGGCCGAGGAACGGGATCCGGAGCTTGTTGACCCGCGGCCCAGGTAGCGAGAGCAGCGCCGGCAGCAGCGTGATCGACGGCGACCATCACGACCAGCACGGCGAGCGAGGCCGAGATCGCGACCCCGTACATGTACGGGAGCGCCGGTCAGCATCAGGCCGAGCACCGCGATCACCACCGTGCAGCCGGCGATCATCACGCTGCGGCCCGCGGTGGTGATCGCCTCGACGATCGCGTCGTGGACGTCCTTGCCCTCGTTCATCGCCGTCCGGAACCGGGTCAGCACGAGCAGCGCGTAGTCGATGCCGACGCCGATCCCGATCAGGCCGGAGACCGCGGTCGTCCAGTCGGGGACGTCGACCACGTTGGCGAGCAGCACGATCAGCCCGCCGGAGGAGATCCCCAGCCCGACCAGCGCGATCGCGAGCGGCAGCCCCGCCGCGACGACCGAGCCGAACGCGATCAGCAGCACGATCGCGGCGCCGAGGAACCCGATTCCCTCCGGGCTCGACTGGCTCTGGGCCTGGTAGATCGGATCGCCGCCGAGCTTGATCTCGAGCGCCGTTGCCGCTGTTCCCCTCGGCGGCGTCGATCAGCTTCTCGCCGGACTCCTTCGGCACCTCCCACGCGGGGACGTCAGCGGGAGGGTCGTCGACCCGATCGTCCCGTCCTTCGAGAACCGCAGCGGCGTCGGCTTGCGCGATGTGGTCGACCTGCGTCGCCTCGTCGATGAAGAAGCTCTACCTGCCGCCGGGCGGCGGGAGTGTCCGCGCCGGCCTCGTCCTTCCATGCGACGTAGATCTCCTGGCCGCTGTAGCCGTCGAACCGGCTCTCCGTCAGATCGCTCGCCGCCTTCGACTCGGAGCCGGGCGTGTCGTAGTTGGCGTTGTACTCGCCCGCGAGCGCGGAGCCGAGCCCGATCGTGACGATCATCACCGCGATCCACGCGAGCACCACGGTGCCCCGGCGGCGGTAGGTGAAGTCGGCCAGTGCGGCAAGCCGGCGCGTCATTCGAGACCCCCTTGGGCGGTTGAGATTCAGCTAGTGCTAGGACCGCGGCGAGGTGCAGAACTCATCGCGCGCAGGGAGCTCCCGCTCCGCGGGTTAGCGTAGCGAGACGGTAGGGTCGGATCGCCGTGGACGGGGTGACGCTCACGCACATCGGCGGCCCGACGCTGCTGATCGAGATCGGCGGGTGGCGCCTGCTCACCGATCCGACCTTCGACCCGGCTGGAGGCTCGTACCGGTTCGGGTGGGGAACCGGCTCGCGCAAGCTGATCGGCCCCCGCATCCCTGCGGACGAGCTCGGCCCGATCGACGCCGTCCTGATCACCCACGAGCACCACGAGGACAACCTCGACGCCGCCGGGCGCGCGCTGCTCGGAGAGGCCGGCGTGGTGGTCACCACCGTCCCCGGCGCCCGGGCGCTGGGCGGCTCCGCCCGCGGGCTGGCGGCGTGGGATCAGACGACACTGGCCGCGGACGGCAAGCCGGAGATCACCGCCACCGCGACCCCGTGCCGGCACGGCCCGCCGCTCAGCCACCCGATCGTCGGCGAGGTCGTCGGCTTCTCGCTGGCGTGGCCGGGGCAGCGGGACGGCGTCCTGTGGATATCCGGCGACACCGTCCTGTACGGCGGCGTGCTCGAGGTCGCCGACCGGCTCGACGTCGACGTCGCCGTCCTCCACCTCGGCGGCGTCCGGTTCCCGGTCACCGGCCCGATCCGCTACACGATGACCGCGCACCAGGCGATCGAGCTGTGCGACCACGTCCGGCCGCGCTCGATCGTCCCGATCCACTACGAGGGCTGGAAGCACTTCCGCGAGGGCCGCGACGCGATCGAGCGCGAGCTCGCGACGGCGCCGCCGCGGGTGCGAGATGCGGTCAGGTGGCTCCCGATCGGGGAGGCGGTCCGGCTCGGCCCGGCCTGAGCGCTCGCCTGCTCGGGTCATCGCACACCGATCAGGACCTCCTGCTCGACCGTGCTCAGTCGAGCGACAGGACGACCTTGCCGGTCGCGCGCCGCTCGTCCAGGTCGCGGAGCGCGTCCGGCCCCTGCTCGAGCGGCCGCACCGAGCCGACCAGCGGGTGGACGACGCCGCTCTGAACCCACTGCTCGAGCTGCTGCACAGCCTCCGTGACGCCGGCCTGGTGGGACGCGAGCACCCCGAACGAGCACCCGCACACGTCGACGTTACGGAGCAGCAGCCGGTTCACCCTGACCTCGGGGATCTCTCCGGAGGTGAACCCGACGACCACGATCCGGCCCTCGGTGAGCAGGGCGCGGAGGCTCTCCTTGAACCGCTCCGTGCCGCCGACCGGGTCGACGATCAGATCGACCGGCTGCTCGAGCTGCGATCGGAAGTCCTCGCCGATCGCGATCCGGTCCGCGCCGGCGCTGCGTGCGACCTCCGCCTTCTGCTCGGTCGAGACGACGGCCGTCACCTCGGCGCCGATCGCCTTCGCGACCTGGATCGTCGCCGTCCCGATCCCGCCTGCGCCGCCGTGGACGAGCACGCTCTCGCCGGGCTGGAGCCTGCCCCTGCGCTGCAGCGCCGCCACGGCCGTCAGGTAGTTCAGCGGCAGCGCCGCGCCCTGCTCGTAGGTGAGCGCGTCGGGAAGCGGGAAGGTCGCCTCCGGCGCCGCCCCGACCCGCTCCGCGTGCGCGCCGAAGCTCATCGTCATCACCCGGTCGCCGGGGTTGAACCTGCTTCCCGCGGGCGCCTTGACGACGTCGCCCGCGGCCTCCCACCCGAGCGTGAACGGGGGGTCGCGGCGGAGCTGGTACTCGCCGCGGGTCATCAGCAGGTCCGGGAACGAGACGCCGGCGGCGCGAACCTCCACCACGAGGTCGTCGTCGGGCTCGGGTACGTCGACCAGGGCGACTGCCTCAGGCCCGTTCTCTGCGGTGAGTTGCAGGGCGCGCATCCGTAGTTTGCTCGGGTTCGGCCGGCCCGTGGACGCTATACGGTCGGCCGGGATGAAGCGCATCGTGATTCTTGGGGGTGGGAGCGGCGGCGCGGTGGCGGCGAAGCGGCTGTCGAGATGGGCCAAGCAGGGCGAGGTCGAGGTCGTGCTCGTAGACCGCAGCCGGTGGCACGAGTACCGCCCCAGCTACCTGTGGGTGATGACCGGAAAGCGCGAGCCGGACGACGTTCGCCGCGAGCTGTCGTTGCTCGATGAGCGATACGGAACGCGGGTGGTGAACGCCGACGTGACCGCGATCGACACGGCCGCGCAGCGAGTCGAGACCGGAGCCGGCGGCTTCGAGTACGACTACTTGATCGTCGCGCTCGGTGCCGAGCTCCGCGAGTCGGATCAGCTCGCCGGGCTCGAGGCGCCGTGGGAGCTCGACGACGCGCTCGCGGCGCGGGAGCGGCTTGCGGGCTTCCAGGGCGGCAGGGTGGTGGTGGGCGTCGAGTCGTGGCCATACCGGTGCCCGCCGGCGCCGTTCGAGGCGGCGATGATGCTCCGCTACCTGGCCGAGCAGCGGGGCGTCTCCGATCGCACCGAGATCTCGGTCTTCCACACGTGGGATCGGCCGATGGAGACGTTCGGGCCGTTGATGGTGGACGGATTCGGGCGCTTCCTCGATCAGCGCGGCGTCGGCTTCGAGGGTCGGTTCGAGCTCGAGCGCCACGATGCCTCTGCGAGGTCGCTGCGGGCGAAGGACGGTCGCGAGCTGCCGTACGACCTGGCGCTGGTTGTGCCCGCGCATCGCGCGCCCCGCGTGATCGGCGAGGCGGGCCTGGCCGCGGAGGGCGGGTACATGCAGGTGACGCTGCCGACGATGGTCTCGCCCGACCACGACAACGTGTGGGGGATCGGCGACGTCGTCGCGCCGACGATCGGGCTCGGGATGGCGGGCGTGTTCGCGCATTTCCAGGCCGAGCACGTCGTCTCCCAGATCCTCGACAAGGTCCGGGGGACGTTCGTCGGAGAGCTCTACAACATGGTCGGCATCTGCGTGATGGACACCGGGTACGAGGGCGCGGCGGTGTGGTGCGACTTCTCCGAGAAGCTGAACGGCCGCACGGACGTCCCTGATTGCCGCATGCTCGGCGGGATGCGGGCCTTCCGCGCGGTGAAGTCGGGCTTCGAGGCGTACTGGTTCGCGAACCTGTTCGGACGGTGATCGAGGAGTGGCCGCCGAGGAGACCCCCCTGACCCCCGCGGAGCGCGCGCGGCTCAACTCGCTCGCAAAGCGGCTGGCGCGAAACGCCGATCAGGTGGAGCAGGCGCTCGACACCCTGGAGCTGCTCGGCGACTCGGGCCTGCTCGCCGGCGCCAACTCCGCGCTCGCCGAGTTCGACGAGAACTTCAGCGCGCTGACGCGGCCCGACGTGATGACGATGATCGCCAACCTGATGATGCTGCTCGGCCTGCTCGGGCAGCTCCCGTACGAGGGTGGCTTCAAGCTCGCGACGGAGGCGCCGCCCGCGATCGAGGAGGCATACCCCCGCTTCCGCGAGCGCAAGGAGCCGATGGGGCTCCGCGAGGCGATCCGGATCCTGCGCAGCCCCGACGTCGCCGCGGCGATGGAGATGCTGGTCACCGTGCTCCGGTCGCAGCGCCCTTGATGGCCGCCCGAGCGCCCGCGCCCCGCACCGCCCGCGCCAGCGAGTCGACGTCGTAGGCGCCCTGCAGGCGGCGCTCGTTTACGAAGAACGTCGGCGTGCCCGAGACGCCGCTGAGGTCGGCGGAGTCGACGTCGGCCGCGATCCTGGCGCTCCCCACCCGGCGGGTGATGTCGTTCCTGAACCGCTCCATGTCGAGCCCGAGCCGCTCGGCGTATCCGATCAGGTCTCGGAACGTGAGGGCGTCTTGGTGCGCGAGGAGGAGGTCGTGGAGCTCCCAGAAGGCGCCCTGCTCGGCCGCCGCCTCGGTCGCCTCGGCGGCCATCTGGGCGTGGGGGTGGACGTCGTTGAGCGGCAGGTGGCGCCACACGTAGCGGACGTCGCCGAACTCCGCGAGCAGCTCACGGACCGCCGGCTCGGCCTGTCCGCAGTACGGGCACTCGAGATCGCCGTACTCGAGCAGCGTCACCTCCGATTCCGCCGGGCCCCGGATGTGGTCGCGGTCGGGATCGACCGGCGCGGCCAGGTCGACTATCAGGTCGGCCGTCCCGAGCAGCGCCACGGCTCGTCTGCGCCGCGGCAGCATCGCGGTGACGCGGGCGACCAGCAATGTCGTCACGCACGCTCCGACGCCGGCGACGAGGATCCCGGCCTTCGCCTCCTCCAGGGCGGGACCGTCGAAGGCGAGCGTCGCGATCAGCAGCGACAGCGTGAACCCGATCCCGGCGATCGTCGCGGCTCCCAGCACCGCGGCCCAGCCCAGCGGCGGTCGCACGCGGCCGCCGGTGAGGCGGCTCACCAGCCACGCGCCGCCGGTGATCCCGACCGGCTTCCCAAGCAGATAGCCGGCGACGATCCCGACCGTGATCGGCGAGCTCACCGCCCGGGAGACCAGCTCGGAGTCGATCACGATCCCCGCGTTGGCGAGTGCGAACAGGGGCACGACGAGGTAGCTCGTCCACGGGTGGAAGAGCTGCTGGAGGCGCTCGTTCGGGGAGATCGCCGCCGCGACGCCGCTCTGCGCGGTCCGCGCCAGCTCGGGCGTGGGCTGCTCGCGAAACAGCCTGAACAGGTCGGTGGCGTGCTCCAGGTCGAGCCGGGAGGCGGGATACGCGAACGTGATCAGGCCCGCCGCGAGGCCGATCACCGCCGGCTCGATCCCCGACTCGAACAGCGCCACCCACGCGGCCGCGCACAGCAGCGCGTAGGGGAGCGCGCACCGGACCCGGGCGGCGCGCAGGCCGAGCATCCCCGCGAAGATCGCGGCGGCGATCGCGAGCGGCGCCACCGTGACGTCCTCGCTGTACACGAGCGCGATCACGAGCAGCGCGACGATGTCGTCGACGACGACCACGGTGAGCAGGAAGGCGCGCAGCCGGCGCGGGAACCCGGGGCCGACGAGCGCCAGCGCCCCCAGCGCGAACGCGGTGTCGGTCGACATCGCCACGCCCCAGCCGTGCGCGGAGGACGTGCCGGCGTTCAGCGCCAGGTAGATCGCCACCGCGGCCGCCATCCCGGCGATCCCGGCGGTCAGCGGGAGCGCCAGCCTGCGGCGGTCGCGGAGCTCCCCCATGTCGTACTCGCGTCGCGCCTCCAGCCCGACGATGAAGAAGAAGAACGTCATCAGGCCGTTGTTGACCCAGTCCCGGAGGCTCTGGGCGACGCCGGAATCCCCCAGCTCAACCGCGAGCCGGGTGTCCCAGACGCCCTCGTAGCTCGAGGAGTCGAGGTTCACCCACGCGAGCGCGGCGACCGTGCCGGCGAGCAGGAAAGCGGCGCTGGCGGTCTCCGTGCGCAGGAAGGTGCGCAGCGGCGTCTCCAGGTTGCGCGCCCACGCGGTCCGCTTGGTCGCCGGGGCTCCGTTCACCCGGCCACGTTACCCGGGCTACGTCCGGGCGAAGAACTCCGCCAGCATCCGCCCGATCGCCTCGCCGGCCTCCTCCTGGCAGAAGTGGCCGGCGTCGGGGAGGCTCGTCACCTCCGCCTGCGGCAGGTCACGCTTCACCCGGGCGATCGTGTCGGCGACGTCGGGGAGGATCCTGTCCTGCTCACCGTAGATCGCCCGCACCGGGATCTGGAGCTCGGACAGGCGTGCGGCGATCTCGGCGAATCCCTCGATCTGGAGGCCGATCCCGGCGTCGGCGAGCGCCCGGCGCGCGTCCGGCGTGGTGAACGGAGCCCGCACCGCGGCGAGCGACTCCGCGGTCAACCCGGAGGGATCGCCGAGGCCGAGTCGCATCCCGGCCTCCAGCCCCTCCGGGCTCGTGATCTGCTCGCGCAGCTCCGGGTCGGCGCACATCTGGATGAACTGCTGGACCGCCTCCGAGAACTCGGGGTAGACCAGCGTGTTCAGCAGCGCCAGCTTCGTCACCCGATCGCGATTTCCGAGCGTCCAGTGGACGCCGACCGGGCCGCCCAGGTCGTGGACGGCGAGCGCCACTCGGTCCACGCCGAGCCGCTCCAGCAGGCCGCTGAGCGCGGCCTCGAACAGCTCGAACCCGTACCGTGTCTGGAGCGGCTTGTCGGAGCCGCCGAACCCGGGCAGGTCGATCGCGATCGCCCGGTTTCGCTCCGCGATCGGCGGGATCACGTCGCGCCACAGGTAGGACGAGGTGGGCCACCCGTGGACCAGCAGCACCGCGGGCCCCTCGCCCGCCTCGCGGTAGGCGACCGCGCGTCCGTCGATCTCGACCTTTCGCAGGTCGGGCGGTTCGCTCATCGGCGGTCCCTGTCTACCACGGGTCCACGAACCGCGCCCGCTCCGGGGGCCGGGAGTGCTGCCCCGCCGCCGACAGGGTCGCCGAGATCAGGGCGCGGGTCTCGGCCGGATCGATCACATCGTCGATCTCGAACAGCGTCGCGGCGTTCAGCGCCCGGGCGCGCTCGTGCGCGGCCGCGGTCAGGTCCTGGACGCGCTGCTCGCGCTCGTCGGGGCCCTCGATCGCATCGAGCTCGCGCCGGAAACCGAGCCGGACCGCGCCCTCCAGCCCCATCGGCCCGAGCTCGGCGGTCGGCCACCCGACCGTGAGCAGCGGCTCGTGCATGCTGCCGCCGGCCATCGCCTGGGCGCCGAGGCCGTAGGCCTTGCGGAGGATCACAGCGACAATCGGCACCCGCAGCGTCGCCCCCGCCACGAACAGCCGCGAGCAGTGGCGGACGAGCGCGGTCGCCTCGGCGTCGGGGCCGACCATCATCCCCGGCGTGTCGATCAGCGACACGACCGGAATCCCGAACGCGTCGCACAGTTGCATCAGGCGCGCCGCCTTGTCGGCGGCGCCGCTGGTGATCGCGCCGGCGAGCCGGATCGGGTTGTTGGCGACGATCCCGACGGGGCGACCTTCGATCCGCCCCAGCGCCGCGACCATCTCCGGCGCGAACCCCTCGCGCAGGAAGGTGACCGAGCCGGTGTCGCACAGAAGCTCGACGGCGGGGTGGACGTCATAGGCGCGGCGGCGGCGCTCCGGGACCACGTCGCGGAGCTCGGTCTGGTCGGCGGCCTCGCCGCCGGAAAGCGCGCCCTGGAAGCAGCCGAGCAGCCGCTTCGCGACCGCGACCGCCTCCGCCTCACTCCCGGCCCGGACGTCGACGACGCCGTTCGAGTGCTGCACCTCGATCGGCCCGATCTGCTCGGCCTTGACCGTGCCCAGCCCGCCGCCCTCGATCATCGCCGGGCCGCCCATCCCGAGGTTGGAGTCCTCGGTGGCCACGATCAGGTCCGAGCATCCCGCGATCGCGGCGTTGCCCGCGAAGCACGGGCCGGAGACGATCGCGATCCGTGGCACCACCCCCGACAGCCGCGCCCACAGCGCGAAGGCGCGCGTCTCCAGCGCAGAGACCACCTCGATGTCGGTGTCGCCGGGCCTGCCGCCGCCGCCCTCGGCGAAGAAGACGGTCGGCAGCCGGATCCGCTCGATCAGCTCGAACAACCGGTCCTTCTTGCGGTGGCCGATCGCGCCCTGGGTGCCGGCGAGCACGGCGTAGTCGTAGGACAGCACCGCGCACGCCGCGCGCTCTCCGAACAGCTCGGAGTTGACGCGCGCCGTGCCCCCGACGAGCCCGTCCGCCGGTGTCCGCTCGAGCAGCTCCTCGAGATCGCGGCGCCGGCGCTGGGCTGCGATCGCGAGGCCGCCGTACTCGACGAAGGTTCCGGGATCGACGAGGTCGTCGAGGTTCTCCCGGGCTGTGCGGCGACCGGCCGCGTGGCGGCGCTCAACCGCCTCGGGACGCGCCTCGTCCCGGGTTCGGGCGCGGCGGGCCAGCGCCTCGCTGAGGTCGTCTCGCACCCGCGGAACCCTTGCACCATTGACGCCGCCGCGGCGCTCGGTGGATACTGGCCGCGGGGGGTGGCGCAAACCCACGGGAGGATCGATGGACGCCGAGAAGGTCGAGAAGTACCAGCGACGGTGGTGCGAGTCGGTGCAGTCGAAGGTCTCCGAGCCCGTGCTCGCGGTGGGGATCTTCAACCGCCGCGGGAGCTGGGCGGCGGCGGGTCTCCAGTACGTGTCGGGGGCCGCTGCCCTGACGCAGTTCGGCCGCTCCAACCGGCGCGCACCCGGGCTTCCCGACAAGTTCCTGCTGGCGGTCACCCCGACCAAGGTGCACGCGTTCGGGTTCCGTCCCGCCGGGACGAAGATCAAGGTGAAGGACGAGCACGCGGTCTGGGATCGCGCCGCGCTTCGCGTCGCGGAGGGTGAGGGGAAGGTCACCGACCGGCTCGTGCTGGAGCCGACCGGTGAGGGCGGGAAAGGGGACGGGGGCCGGGTCGAGGTCGAGTCGAGCAAGTGGGGCGGCGACGTGAACAAGCCCGTCGTCCACCTGCTCCGCGATCCGACCCTGCGCGAAGCGCCCTGACCGCCAGGGCGCGATCGAGCGGCTGATCGACGCGTTCTACGACCAGGGAATCGGCCCTAGGCCGCGGTAGGGCTCAGCGCTGCGCCGCGAGCAGGCTCTCGACCGCATCGCGGTGGGCACGGGTCGTGAAGCACATCGGCTCGGCGAACTCCTCCATCGCGATCGCCTGCTCCCACGGCATGTCGGCCGTCCCCCGCAGCAACGGCTTCATCATCGAAAGCACATGGCTCGGGAGCCGCTCGATCCGCTCGCACCACTCCAGCGACGCCGGCAGCAGCTGCTCGTGGTCGACGACGTGGTTCGCGACCCCGAGCTCGGCCGCCTCCGCTCCGGTCAGATGGCGGCCGCCGGCGAACAGCTCGAACGTGCGCTGGTATCCCAGCCTTCTGGTCAGCGCCCACCCGGTCCCCACCTCGGGCACCAGCCCGACCCGCCCGAACGCCGGGACGAGCACCGCCCGCTCGGAGGCGATCATCATGTCGCAGGCGAGCGCGAACGCCAGCCCGACTCCGGCGGCGGCGCCGTTCACGGCGGCGATGAACGCCTTGTCGGTGCGGGTGATCAGCCGCGCGATCCCGCCGAACTCGTTCCGGATCCACCGCCACGCCCCGGTCGCACCCTCGGTGCCCTCGTCGACCATCGGGTGCGCGGTGTCCTGCATCAGCCGCAGGTCTCCGCCGGCGCAGAAGCCGGGGTCGGCGCCGGTCAGCACGACAACCCGGACCCCGGGGTCGGCGGCGAGCTCGCGCAGCGTGTCGTGAAGCTTCACCGTCAGCGGCGCCGACAGCGGGTTGAGCCGGTCCGGCTCGTTCATGGTCACGATCGCGTGCTCGCCGTCGCGCTCGGTGAGCACGAGTCCGTCGCCGCCGGCGCGGGCGGCCTCGAGCGCGTCGTCGTAGGAAGTCGTCCTCGTCCTGATCGTCATCTGCGGCCTCCTGTTCGGGTTGGGGCGGGCCGCCGCACCGAGCTCCACACGGAGTCGGCGAGCAGCTCGGTTGCCTCGTCGGGATCGGTCTTGGTCCGGCGCGCGAGCCACAGTCGCGACAGCTCCTGGCTCGGGCCGATCAGAAGCGCAAACAGCACGTCGGGGGGAAGCCGGCGGATCGCGCCGTTGCGCACGTGCGGCTCCAACCACTTCGCGGCGGCGGCGGCGAACCTGCGGTTCAGCTCGCGCAGGCCGGGCTCGGCCCGACGCAGCACCTCGGCCTCCTGGCGCGCGAACATGAAGCCGGCCAGCCGCCGGTTCTCTCGCACCCAGGACAGGTGGAACCTGACCACGGCCTTCACCCCGGCCTCCGGCTCGGAGGCGGGAGTGAGCGCCGCAACAAAGCCCTCCTGGTAGCAGCGCACGGCATCGACGTGGATCCCCGCGGCCAGCTCCTCCTTGCTCCCGAAGTGGTGGTAGATGCTGCCGACGCTGGCGCCCGACGCGCGGCGGACGTCGTCGATGCTGGTCGCGGCGAACCCCTGCCGCGTGAAGCACTCCAGCGCCGCCTCCAGGATCGCGCCACGGCGGGCCGCGGTGGCGGCGGCGCGGCGTCCGGCGGGAGGCGGTGCGACGTGGGCCGATGGAGCGGTCATCCCGCCTAAAATAACGTTCTAGAAGAACGTTCGCATCGCTCAGGTGGCGGGGGCCGGGGCGACGTCGCGCCCCACCCGCGCGAAGGCGAGCCGAGCGAGTCCCCCGGCGGCGAGCGCCGACACGCCCGCCATCGCCAGCGCTGCGCGCGGATCGACCTGCTCGGACAGCCACCCCGCGAGCGGCGCGCCGATCGGGGTCGATCCGAGGAACACGATCGAGTACAGGGCCATCACCCGGCCGCGCATCTGCGGCCGGGAGGCGAGCTGCAGCGCGGAGTTGACGCTGGCGGCGAGCACGACGCTGGCGGCACCCAGCGGCGCCAGCGCGAGCGCCTCGAGCCCGATCGTCGGCGCCCCGGCCGCGACCAGCGCCAGCGCGCCGAATCCGACCGCTGCGCCGGCCAGCAGCGCCGGGGTGACTGTGCTGCGAGAGCTGTTCGCGAGCGCCCCGACCACCGCGCCGATCCCCATCGCGCTGACCAGCATCGCGTACGCGGCCGGCCCCCCGTCGAAGCTGAAGCGCGCCAGCAGCGGCAGGATCGCGTGGAAGTTGAACCCGAGCGTCCCGACGATCGCCATCAGGCCGAGCGGGATCCACAGCGACGGCGTCTCGCGGACGTAGCTCAGTCCGGCCCGGACCCCCCCGTGCTGGTCGTGCTCGGGGGTCGTCGGGCGGAGCGCTGTCGCGTCCATGCTGAGCAGCGCCACGATCATCACTCCGAAGGTCGCGGCGTTCACCGCGAAGCACGGCTCGACCCCGACCGTCGCGATCAGCACCCCGGCGAGCGCCGGCCCGACGATCCGGGAGGCGTGCACGAGCACGCTGTTGAGGCTGACTGCGTTCACGACCCGGTCCGCGCCGACGATCTCCATCACGAACGCCTGCCGGGTCGGATAATCGACCGCGTTCACCGTGCCGCGGGCGAGCGCGACTCCGAACACGGCCACCGGCGTCAGCCCGCCGGCGAGCGCCAGCGCGAGCAGCGCCAGCGGCGGCACCATGTGGGCCGCCTGGGTGACGATCAGGATCCGGCGCTTGCCGAACCTGTCGGCGAGCAGGCCGCCCCACGCGCCCACCAGCAGCATCGGGAGGAACTGCAGCGCGGAGGCCACCCCGACGGCGAGACCGCTTCCGGTCAGCGACAGCACCACCCACAGCTCCGCGACGATCTGCATCCAGTTCCCGGAGATCGAGATCAGCTGGCCGATGAAGAATCGCCGGTAGTTCGGGATCCGCAGGCTCGCGACCGAGCGGTTCAGCCTCTCGGTCACTCCCCGCCCTCCTCCAGCAGCGCCTCCAGCACGCCGGCGGCGCGCTCCAGGGCGGCGACGTCCTCGGGCGCCAGGTCCTGCAGGCGGCGCGCCAGGTAGGCGGTCTTGCGCTGCCGCAGGCGGCGGACCAGCGCCCTGCCCTCGACCGTCACACTGACGATCGAGGCGCGCCCGTCGTCCGGGTCGGGGATCCGCGCGACCAGGCCGGCCGCCTCGAGCCGCGAGAGGATGCGCGTCGCGGTCGGGCGCTTGATCCGCTCGTGTGCGGCAAGCTCGCTCGGCGCCATCGGCCCGTGGCGCTCGAGCGTCGCCACCGCCGCGAGCTGGGAGGGGCCGAGGTCGGTGCCCGCCTCTTGGCGCAGGCGCCTCGCCATCCGCGTGATCGCGAGCCGCAGCCTGGCGGCGAGCTCGGTGTCTGTGGCCGTTGCCTCCAAAGTGGTTTGCCTAGCTAATTAGCTTAGCAAACCAATGTCCGGCTACCTGCGCTTGTGCCTGCCGCCCTTTTTCTTCTTCTTCACCTTCACCTTGACCCGAACGCTGGCCGAGTCGGCGAGGTTCGGGGACAGCGAGTTGACGACATCGAGGTTGAAGGTCGTCTTGCCCCTGCGCGCCTTGCGCTTCGGCTGCACCACCATCGTCAGGCCGACCTGCTCGCCGAGCCCCACCCTGGGCATGTACAGCCCGGTCGCGAGCTGCTCCGTGACGTCGACGCCGTCGCCGTCGAGGTAGGTGACCTTCAGCCGCCGCGTCCCCGGGTCGCCGAAGAGCTCGAACGGGCCGAGCAGCGGTCCGTCGTCCTGCAGCGCGATCTGGAACCTCGCCGTCGGCTTGCGCTTCGCCGCCCTCGCCAGGCGCCGCTTGCTCTTGCCGCGCTTCTTCACCTTCAGCTTCGCGCTCGCCTGCTGTTCGGCCGGATTCGCGGACAGCGTGTCGTCCCCGACCCCGTCGATCACCAGGTCGGGCTGGCCCGGGGCGAGCCGGATCCCGCCGACCCCGAAGCCGTTGTCCGGACCGGCGGGGCCGAAGTCGCGGGCCGAGCTCTGGAGCGCCTGCTGGACGCGGGCGGGGCCGGCGGTGGAGCCCTGCAGCAGCAGGGCCGCGGCCCCCGCCGCGTGCGGGGAGGACGCCGACGTTCCGCCGAATGAGCCGCTCGTGCAGGTCGTGAACGGGCCCCGGGTGGTGGTCGAGACGCGATCCGGCCCCGACAGGTCGGGCTTGCGGCGCCCGTCGATCGTCGGGCCCTGGGAGCTGTAGGGCTGCAACGCGTGTGTGGCGAAGCAGTACGCGCCGATCGCGACGGCCTCCGGCGCCGAGCCGGGCTCGGTGACGCTGCCCGCCGCCACCCGGTGCTCGAGGCTGGCGTCGGGGGAGAAGAGGTCGAGCCGAGGAGTCGTGCTCGTCGGGGCGATTCGTGTGACGACGAGCTGGAACCCGGTTCCCGGACCGGGATTCGTGTAGCACAGCGATTCGACCGGGGGATCGTTCCCGTCCTCGACCTCGGTTGTCTGGACCACGAACGCCCCGCCGGATGTCTCCAGCCGCAGGTTGAAGTTCTGGCTCGTGACCGGCCACGAGTCCCACTTCAGGTGGAAGCAATCGCGTGCTCCGACCGGGATCGTCACGTTGTTGCCCTCGTCGCCGGCTGTCCAGTCGTGCCTGCCGGTGCTGCCCGTGCCGGGGTTGTACTTGCCGCTCCAGTGCTGCATCGCCGAGTTCCCGGCCGAGTTCGCCCAGAAGATCCCGGCGGCGCGGGCGCGCTCGACGGCGTCGTCCGGGGTACCGGGCCCACCGGAGCCGTCGCCGCGGCTCGACTGGTAGTAGCTCAGCGACTCGTTCACGACCCGCACACCCTGGTCGAGGAGCGCCTGGACGGCGGCGGGGAGGTCGGCGCTGGTGTCGGTGCAGATCAGAAGCATCCTGGCGCCCGGCGCCATCTCGTGGACGATCTCCGAGACCGCGGTTCCATGGGTGCTGGAGCTGATGTTCGAGCACAGGTTCAGCGTCTGCACGTTGCCCGGCAACTCGCCCGACGCGATCGCCGTGCCGAGGCCGCCGAAGCCCGCGTCGACCACGCCGACCTTCACCCCGGTGCCGTCGATGCCGGCGGCGTGCGCGGCGTTCGCGCCCGTGTCCGCGACCCCCTGGCCGGTGACCGCGTCCAGGCTGCGGGGGGCGGTGGCCCCGAGGCGGGTCACCGACGGCATCCGAGCCAGATCGGCCAGCGCCGCCGGCGGCACGAACGCCTCCACTATCCCGGGAACGGACGAGCCCACCCGGCCGCCCAGGTCCCGGACCCGCTCGATCGCGTCGGCTGTGCGAGCCCGCCGCGCGCGCAGCTCCACGACCACCCGGCCGCCGCGGACCTCGAGCGCGTTCGCGGACGCGACATCGCGGCGCTCGCCGGGCTCCGCGCTTGCGACCGCCGCGACGGCGGCGTCGAGCTTGTCGGTGGGCGCCGGCGGCTGTGCGCTTGCGGGCCCTGCTGTGAGCGCCCCGAGCAGCACCGCGATCGCGATTGCGCAAGAAGCCCTGATCGGTCCACCTTACCCTCGCCGGACTCGTCCGTGGCCGCGTGTCCGAGCTTGCTATTCGTAGGCCGGTGAGCATCCGCGCCGGTCGGTTCACGTTCACCCATGTCACGTACGACGGTCCGAGCGATGTCCTGTACGCGTCCATCGAGGTCCCCCGCCCGGGGACGCGCTCGGTGACACCGGAGGACGACGTGCTGCGGTTCGACGAGCGCGGCGAGCTGTTCGGGGTGATCCTCAACAACCCCCGGGAGAGGCTCGACCGCGACGGCGCCGTGAAGCTGACGCTCCCATCCGGCGATCTCGTCCGCGTGCAGGGGATCGAGGCGGCGATCCGCTCCGGCGAAGGCTGACCCGGCGGCGGCGGACGCGAAGCGGGGCAAGCCGCCGGCCTCGCTCCCTCACAACCCCGCGCCTCCGGTCGTTTTATATGTGTGGACGCGATGAGCACCGCGGAGCGACCGCCCTTCCAGGTCTTCCTCGACGAGCACCGGGCACCGGTGCTCGCCTTCCTGCGGGCGATGGTCGGCCCCACGGACGCGGACGACTGCTTCCAGGAGACCTTCCTCGCCGCCCTGCGGGCGTATCCGCACGCAAGGGACCGGAACCTGCGCTCCTGGGTGTTGACGATCGCCCGCAACAAGGCGATCGACCACCACCGGGGAGCGGCGCGGCGGGCGGAGCCGGTCGCCGACCCGGATCCCGGGTCGGCGGACGCCAACTCGAACGGGCTCGGCGGCGAGGTGTGGGGCCGGGTCGCGGAGCTCCCGGACGGGCAGCGCGCCGCGGTGGCGCTCCGGTTCGCGGGCGAGCTGCCCTACCGCGAGATCGGCGAGGCGCTCGAGTGCTCCGAGGGAGCCGCGCGCCGGCGCGTCCACGATGCGCTGGAGGCGCTCCGCGCCGAGGTCACCACGACGGAGGAGGACCGATGAGCTCAGACGCCTCGATCGCCGCGGTGGAGAAGGCGCTGCGCGCGAGCTCTCCCGGCGCCGACGACGACGCCGCGGCGAACGCCGCGCGGCTCGCCGAGCGCGCTGCCGCGAAGGGCCTGCTCGACGTCGCGTACGCGACCACCGACAGCCCGGTCGGCTCGCTGCTGCTCGCGACGACGCCGCGCGGACTCGTCCGGGTGGCGTTCGAGAGCGAGGACTCCGACTCGGTGCTCGAGCGGCTTGCCCGGGAGCTCTCGCCCCGGGTGTTGGAGGCACCGGCCGGGCTCGACGACACCCGGCGGGAGCTCGACGAGTATTTCGCCGGCGCGAGGCGGAGCTTCGACATCCCGCTCGACCGCCGGCTCAGCCACGGATTCCGGCTCGACGCGCTGAAGACGCTCTCCCGGGTGCCGTACGGGAGGACCGTCACGTACTCCGAGCTCGCGGATCGGGCCGGGCGGCCGCGGGCGCAGCGCGCGGCGGGATCGGCGTGCGGCTCGAACCCGATCCCGATCGTCGTCCCGTGCCATCGCGTGGTCCGCGCCGGCGGCGCGATCGGGAACTACGGTGGCGGCCCCGAGGTGAAGCGCTTCCTGCTGGAGCTCGAGGGCGCCCTCGACGAAAGTGGCGGGGCAGCCTAGCTCGCGCTCCGCGGCGAGAGTAGGCCGCCCCGCCTCAACCTGCGTGCCGCGCCCTCGCTAGTGCGTCGGCCGCTCGGGCTTGTCAGGCTTGCCGTGGGAGCCGCCGCCGCAGGCCTGCTCTTCCTTGCTCTCGGCCCCGGCGAGGCCGTTCTTGGCGTTCGTGAGCTTCTTCTTCGCCTTGCTCTTCTGCTTCTTGGTGCCGTTCTTCTTAGCCTTCTTGTACTTCTTCTTCGCCTTCTGCTTCTTCGCCTTCTGGTCGGCGACGTTCTGCTGGGCCTGCTGACACTTGGCGTCGTCAGTGCCACTCGGGGCGGCCGCGTTCGCCGCGGGCCCGGGGCCCAGACCGGCGAGGAGCGCGATACCCGCCACCGCTGCGCACGTCGCAATCGCCGCTCTCCTGCGGCTCGCGTGTATGACCGACAAGGTGTTCCCTCCTTTGATCGTCCCGCATCCGACGCGTCGACCGTCCCGGTCGGTCGTCGGCCCCGACTGTCCGCACGATGATTTATCAGCCGTTTCGATCGAAGTCAAATCGATCGTCGGGTGCCCGAAAAACCGCATCGCGCCGTCGCCTGCCCGTGATCCCGGGGCGGCAGGCGGACGCAGGTACGCTGAGCAGGATGTTCGATCCGCGCAGGGAGGCCGCGACGGCGGACGCAAAGCCGAGCAGGTCGCGAGAGTGAACCTGGATGGGGACTAACCGGTTCCTGTACGTGTTCATCTTCGTCGTCGGGGCCGCGAGCCTCGGCGCCGAGATCGCCGCGGCGCGGCTGATCGCGCCGTTCTTCGGCGCCTCGACGATCGTGTGGGCGAACACGATCGGGGTCGTGCTGGTGGCGCTGTCGGTCGGGTACTGGCTGGGCGGGCGGATCGGGGATCGCTACCCGGACATGCGGGGGCTGTGCCTGCTGGTGCTCGGCGCCGCGGCGCTGCTCGCGGCGATCCCGTTCGTCGCTCAGCCGCTGCTCCACGTCTCGGTGGACGCGCTCGACGAGATCTCGGCCGGAGCGTTCGTCGGCTCGCTGCTCGGCGTGCTCGTCCTGGTCGCCGTCCCGGTGATGATGCTCGGCGCTGCCTCCCCATACGCGATCCGGCTCGCCGTTCCCGACGTCGAGCACGCCGGCCGGGTCGCCGGGCGCCTGTACGCGGTCTCGACCGCGGGATCGCTGCTGGGAACGTGGCTGTCGGCGCTCGTCCTGATCCCGTTGGTGGGGACGCAGCGCACCTTCCTGTGCTTCGCGCTGGCGGTGGGGCTGGTTGCCGCGGTCGGCCTCGGGTGGAGATACGCAGCCGTCCCGGCGGCGCTCGCCGCGGCGATCGCGATCCCGGTCGCGACGGTGAAGGCGACCGATCGCGGCAGGGTGATCTACGAGACCGAGACCGAGTTCCAGTACGCCCGGGTGGTCCAGGAGGCGGACGGCGAGCGGGCCCTGGAGCTGAACGAGGGCCTGGCGGCCCACTCCCTGTACCGGCCGTGGAGCTACCTCTCCGGCGACGTGTGGGACGACTACCTGGTGCTCCCGTTCGCGGGGCTCACCCGCGACCCCGAGAAGATCGCGATCCTCGGCAACGCGGCGGGGACCACCGCGCGGGCCTACGGCCACTACTTCCCCGACACGATCGTGGACGGCGTAGAGCTGGACGGCGAGCTGACCGAGATCGGGCGGCGCTACTTCGATCTCCACAACCCGAACCTCCGCGTGCATAACGAGGACGCCCGGCCGTGGCTGCGCGCCAGCAAGGGCGGCTACGACGTGATCATGGTCGACGCGTACCGGCAGCCCTACATCCCGTTCTACCTGACCACGCGCGAGTTCTTCGAGCTCGCCAGGGACCGGCTCGCGCCGGGCGGGGTGGTGATAGTCAACGCCGCACACGCTCCGGGGAACGACGATCTCGAGCGCGTTCTGGGGAGGACGATGTCCGATGTGTTCCCGACCGTGATCCGCGACCCGATCGTGTCCAGCAGCACGCTCCTGGTCGGGACCGAGGCGAGGGCGTCCGGGGAGCTGCTCGAGAAGCGGATCCCGGAGCTCCCGCCGGGGCTGCGAGAGCCGGCGCGCCAAACGGCGGCGCGGATCGGGCCTCGGCTCGACGGCGGCACGGTGTACACGGACGACCATGCCCCCGTGGAGTGGCTGATCGACCGCTCCATCCTCGGCTACGCGGCCTCGAACTGAGGGGCGGGTGAGGTGCGCGGCCCGGAGCGGATCGGAGCCTGGCTGCTGACCGGGCCGGTGGGCCGGGTGGTTGCTTTCGCGCTCGACCTCGGCGCCGCCCTGATCTCCGCGGCGAGCCGCCGGCGCCCAGGCGCGTAGGGTTGTCGGCATGAAGACATCTGTTCAGGAGCTGGACGACTCGAAGGTGCGCGTCGAGGTCGACGTCGACGCGGCCGACGTCGACAAGCGGTTGCAGCGGGCCGCGCGCGGCCTCGGCAGCGAGATGAAAATGCCCGGCTTTCGGAAGGGAAAGGTCCCGGCCGAGGTCGTGATCCAGCGCGTCGGCCGCGAGGCGGTGATGGAAGAGGCGCTCCGCGAGGCGCTTCCCGAGTGGTACGAGCGGGCCCTGCTCGAGGCCGGGGTGATCCCGGTCGGCGATCCAAAGCTGAATCTGACCGCGATGCCCGCGGAGGGCGAGCCGCTGAGCTTCTCGATCGAGGTCTCGGTGCGGCCGGGTGCCGAGCTCGGCGAGTACCGCGGGCTCGAGGTGGGCCGGGTCGAGCCCGAGGTCCCGGCCGACGCCCTCCAGGGAGAGCTCGACCGGCTCCGCGAAGGCTTCGCGAGCCTGAACCCGGTGGAGCGGCCGGCCGCCGACGGAGACTTCCTGCTCGTCGATTACCACGGCGAGATCGACGGCGAGCAATTCGACGGCGGAGAGGCACATGACTTCCTGCTCGAGCTCGGGGCCGAGGGGCTCCTGGACGGCTTCGACGAGGCGCTCCGCGGCACCGAGGCGAGCGACTCTCGGGACGTCGAGGTCCATTTCCCCGACGACTACCAGCCGGAGCGGCTGGCCGGTAACGACGCGGTCTTCAAGGTGGACGTGAAGGAGGTGCGCGAGAAGCGGCTGCCAGAGCTCGACGACGAGTTCGCCGCCGAGGCGTCGGAGTTCGACACCCTCGACGAGCTCCGCGGCGACATCGAGTCGCGGATCAAGGCGGCGCTCGACGCCCGCGCCGAGGACGATTTCCGCGAGTCGGCGGTGGACGCGGCGGTGGCCGAGGCGAGGGTCGAGGTGCCTGCGGACGTGATCGAGTCTCGCGCCACCGACATGTGGGGGCGGGTGGAGCGCTCCCTGGAGGCCCGCGGGATCTCCTCCGACGTCTATCTGCAGATGCAGAACAGAACTCGCGAGGAGCTGATCGCCGAGGCGAAGCCGGAGGCCGAGCAGGCGCTGAAGCGGGAAGCGGTGCTGGCGGCGATCGCCGACGCGGAGTCGATCGAGGTTCCCGACTCCGAGCTGGTCGATGCGCTCCGGCACTCCGCCGAGCACGAAGGGGTCGAGCCGGAGGTGCTGCTGGAGCGGCTCCGCTCCTCGGGCCGCGACGGGCTGTTGGGCGAGGAGCTTCGGCTGCGCAAGGCGGCCGACATCGTCGCCGAGTCCGCGAATCCGATCCCGATCGAGCAGGCCGAGGCCCGGGAGAAGCTGTGGACTCCCGAGAAGGAGCGCGGGCCCGAGGGGAAGCTGTGGACCCCCGGGGACGATCCGCCGGATCGCTAGACTGGCGCGCCGATGAGTCCGATGGTCCCCATGGTGGTCGAGCAGACCTCGCGCGGCGAGCGCGCGTTCGACATCTACTCGCGACTGCTGAACGAGCGGATCATCTTCCTCGGCACCCCGATCACCGAGGACATCGCCAATCTCGTCGTCGCCCAGCTGATCCATCTGGAGTCGGAGGACCCGGACAAAGACGTGAGCATGTACATCAACTCGCCCGGCGGGTCGGTGTACGCCGGCCTGGCGATCTACGACACGATGCGGTACATCAAGCCCGACGTGCAGACGATCTGCGTCGGCGTCGCGATGAGCATGGGGGCGCTGCTGCTCGGCGGCGGCGCGGAAGGCAAGCGGATGGCGCTCCCCAACTCCAAGATCCTGATCCACCAGGTCTCCGGCGGGTTCCAGGGCCCCGCCGCCGACATCGAGATCCACGCCCGCGAGATCATCGACGTGCGCGGCCGGCTCGACGAGATCATCGCGAAGCACACTGGCCAGGACGTCGAGAAGGTGGCGAAGGACACCGAGCGGGATTACTTCATGACGGCCGAGGAGGCGAAGGAGTACCACCTCGTCGACCGCGTCATCGAGCAGCACTAGCGCGCGCGGGCCCGCCGCCAGGGGGGGCGATTTCGCGGTGCAACGCCACTCGGGGCCGCCGGCCCCCCCCGTGATCCGCACCACCTGGCGCCGGCTCACCGCCGCGCCCGCGCGGATCACCGCCCGCCTCGCGGCCGCACTCGCGTCTCACTCGCCCCGGTAGCCTCGGCGCCGATGCGCCGCGCCGCCCTCGCACTGCCCCCGCTGCTCGCCATCGTTCTTCCTGCCGCCGGCGCGACCGCCAAGAACCGGGTCGACGTCCACCCCGGCAGGCACGCGATCCAGAAGGCGGTGGACCGCGCTCGTCCCGGGTCGGTGCTGCGGATTCACGGCGGTCGCTATCGCGAGGCGCCCGTGATCGACACCCGGGTGAAGCTCGTCGGCGTCGGCCGCGGTCGCCCCGTGATCGACGGCCGCTGCGACACGAGGTTCACCGTCGAGGCGGGCGCGAACGGCGTCAAGCTCGCCGGGCTGAAGGTGGTCGGCGCGAGCGCAGCGCGCGGCCCGGTCCCCTCCGAGGTCGACTTCTCGTTCGTCCGCAGGGGCGTCGCCAACGATCTCGTCCTGCGCGACACGTGCGATGCCGAATACGGCGTCAACGTCTACGACAGTCCCGGCGCGATCAAGATCCGCAACAGTCGGGCGCTCGGGTTCGCCGATGCCGCCTACTACATCGGCGGGATCGCGGACACGGCCGCCGGCCCGATCCGGGTCCGGGCCAGCGAGGCCTACGGCAACAACCGCGGCGTGATCGTCGAGGACTCGTCTGCCGCGGCCGACATCCGGATCGAGCAGAACGACCTTCACGACAACGACCTCGCCCGGCCCGCCCCGATCGCAGCGGACTGGCCTCCGACCGGGGTGCTGATCAACAACAGCGACGGGGTGCTGATCGAGGGAAACGAGGTCACCCGCAACGGGATCTACGGCCTCCGCCTCACAGAGAGCTCCGACCGAAACGCAGTCGACGGCAACGAGCTGCTCGGCAACCCGGTCGACATCCTCGACCTGGGGAGCGGCAACTGCGGCTCGGACAACGTCTTCCGGACCGGGGACGCGCTGCCGCCCTGCGGGCTGTCGCGTCGGGAAGGGACGGGGCCGCCGGCGGAGTAACTACAGGGGACCGTTGCTGTGAGCCGGAGCCCGCCGCTCGCTAATCTGAGGCGCCAGGCGGTTCGGCACTCATCCGAAGGAGAGAGACCGCTTGGCACGTCCCACAGATTCCAACGAGCAACTCCTCTGCAGCTTCTGCGGCAAGTCGCAGCGCCAGGTCAAGAAGCTGATCGCCGGCCCCGGCGTCTACATCTGCGACGAGTGCATCGATCTCTGCAACGAGATCATCGACGAGGAGCTCACCGCCCCGCCGACCTTCGAGCTCGAGAACCTCCCGAAGCCGCGGGAGATCGACGACGTGCTGAACGAGTACGTGGTCGGCCAGGAGACCGCCAAGCGGGCGCTCTCGGTCGCCGTCTACAACCACTACAAGCGGGTCCATATGACGAATGGGGGCGGCGACGACTCCGAGATCGAGCTCCAGAAGTCGAACATCCTCCTGCTCGGCCCGACCGGCTGCGGCAAGACGCTGCTCGCCCAGACCCTGGCGCGGATCCTGAACGTTCCGTTCGCGATCGCGGACGCGACGGCGCTCACCGAGGCCGGCTACGTCGGCGAGGACGTCGAGAACATCCTCCTGAAGCTGATCCAGGCCGCCGACTTCGACGTCAAGAAGGCCGAGACCGGGATCATCTACATCGACGAGGTCGACAAGATCGCCCGCAAGGCCGACAACCCGTCGATCACTCGCGACGTCTCCGGGGAGGGCGTGCAGCAGGCGCTGCTGAAGATCCTCGAGGGAACGACAGCCTCGGTGCCCCCGCAGGGCGGCCGCAAGCATCCCCACCAGGACTTCCTCACGATCGACACGACGAACATCCTGTTCGTGTGCGGCGGCTCGTTCGCCCAGCTCGACAAGATCATCGAGGGCCGGATCGGCGAGAAGGGCGTCGGGTTCGGCGCCACGATCGACAGCAAGAACGACAAGGACACCGGGGAGCTGTTCGAGGAGGTGCTTCCCGAGGATCTGATGGAGTACGGCCTGATCCCGGAGTTCATCGGCCGGCTCCCCGTCGTCGCCGCGATCCACCAGCTCACTCGCGACGACCTGATCCAGATCCTGACCGAGCCGCGGAACGCGCTCACCCGCCAGTTCCAGCGCTTCTTTGAGTTCGACGACATCGAGCTGGTGTTCGCCGAGGACTCGCTCAGCGCGATCGCCGACAAGGCGCTCGCCCGTGAGACGGGGGCACGCGGGCTGCGCTCGATCCTCGAGGAGACGCTGATGGACGTCCAGTTCGAGCTCCCCTCGCGCGCCGACGTCAGCAAGTGCGTCGTCACCAGGGAGACGATCGAGCGCGGCCTGAAGCCGACGCTGGTCACCCAGGCGGCGGCCGACTCGCCGCTCGACGAGCAGCTCGAAGAGTCGGCCTAGCGGCTCAGGGCGAGATCAGGCGCCGGTCACTGCCGGGTCGCGTCCCAGTCCAGCGTTCCGGTGTCGCAGTTGGTGCCGGTGGTGTCGTCGTCGAGCGGCGTGGAGCCGAAGGCGCGCAGCGTCCCGTGCGAGCCGTGCCCGCGGACGGTGCCCTCGATCGTGAGCTGGCCGTCGCCGATCGCGGCGTCGGCCTCGAACTGCTTCTGCTTCACCTTGACCTTGAAGTCGAGCCGCCCGCTGGCGGTGTTCGCGCCCTCATCGCAGGCGATCGGGACTTCGAGAAGAGTGAACCTCTTGACCGTCTTCTTCCCCTTCTTGCTCTTCTTCAGGATGAACCCCACCTGCCCGCCGCCGCTGACGTCGCCGATGTAGGCTCGCTGAGACGCGGCCGCCGGTGCCGCCGCGACAAGCGCCACCGCGATCGCGGTCAGCGCGAATCCGATCGTCCTCCGCATGGGTCCTCCCTTCGGGTGGCCGTCACATTAGCTCAGCCACTGAAGCAGCGAACGCGGGGCTCACATCCGGTCGGCGGTCCATCGCAGCTTGCCGGTGTCGCAGTCGGTCCCGGTGGTGCCGTCGTCGAGCGGCGCCGGGCCGCTGATCTGGGCCTTTCCGCTCGAACCGCCCCTGCGCACCTTGCCCTTCACCACGAGCAGTGCCTTGTCCTGGTTGCTCGCCCGGCCCTCGAACCTGTTCCGGTCGTTGATCTCCAGTGAGAAGCCCAGGGTCGCCGTGGTCGTGCTCTTCCCCTCCTCGCAGGTGATCGGGATCTCGCTGAGAGCGAGGTCCTTCTTGATCTTCCCGCCGCCGTGCTTGGTCGACTTCACGGCGAAGGCGATCGACCCGCTGGGCTCGACATCCCCCGCGTAGCTGCGCTTCGCCGCTGCGGCCGGTGCCGCCGGCGCGAGCGCGGCGGCGAGCACGAGCGCGATCGGAACGAAGATCCTGCGCATCTGCCCTCTGCCTCCCCGGTCGCGTAACGGTCCGACGGCCACGTTAGCTGACCGAGTCGCGCGACTAAGATCGCCGCGTGGAAGCCGATCGGCGCGAAGCACTCGAGCAGACGACCCGGTACGAGCCCGGCGAGGTCGAGGAGCGGATCTTCGCGCAGTGGATCGAGGGCGGGTACTTCCATCCACCCGCCGAGGGCACTGCGGACGAGAACTTCTCGGTCGCGATCCCGCCTCCGAACGTGACCGGCGCCCTTCACATGGGCCACGCCCTGAACGGCGCGATGCAGGACGCGATCGTCCGGATGCGCCGGATGCAGGGGCGGAACACGCTGTGGATGCTGGGCACCGACCACGCCGGGATCGCCACCCAGGCGGTCGTCGAGCGGGAGCTCCGCAAGCAGGGGACGAGCCGGCACGAGCTCGGTCGGGAGCGGTTCGTGGAGCGCGTATGGGAGTGGAAGCAGCAGTACGGCTCAACGATCGTCGAGCAGTACAAGCGATTGGGCGCGTCGTGCGACTACGAGCGGGAGCGGTTCACTCTCGACGAGGGCTACGTGCGCGCCGTGTACAGGGTGTTCGTCGCCCTGTACGAAAGCGGCCGGATCTACCGCGACAACTACATGGTGAACTGGGACCCGGGCACCCAGTCGGCGATCTCGGACCTGGAGGTGTTGAACCGGGAGGTCGAGGACACGCTGTACTCGATCGCCTACCCCGTCGAGGGGTCCGGCGAGCAGCTCACGGTGGCGACGGTGCGACCGGAGACGATGCTCGCCGACACGGCCGTGGCCGTAAACCCCGCCGATCAGCGCCACAAGCGCTTCATCGGCGAGCATTGCCTTCTGCCGCTGGTCGGCCGCCGGCTGCCGATCATCGCCGACGAGCACGTCGACGTCGAGTTCGGGACCGGGGCGCTGAAGATCACGCCCGGCCACGATCCGAACGACTTCGAGATCGGTCGCGCGCACGGGCTCGACGAGGTGACGGTGATCGGCGAGGACGGCCGGATCACGGACGCGGCACCGGAGCGGTTCGCGGGCCTCACGGTCGCCGAGGCCAAGCAGGCCGTCGTCGCCGCGCTCCGCGACGAGGACGCGCTCCGCGGCGAGCAGCCCTACGTCCACTCGGTCCCGTTCTCGGAGCGCTCCGGGGAGCGGATCGAGCCGCTGATCTCGCTGCAGTGGTTCTGCCGGATGGACGAGCTCGCGCGGCCGGCGATCGAGGTGGTGGAGCGGGACGAGGTTCGGATCACCCCGCCGCAATGGAAGCGCGTCTACCTGGACTGGATGCGCAACATCAGGCCGTGGTGCGTCTCCCGGCAGCTGTGGTGGGGACACCGGCTGCCGGTGTGGTACTGCGAGCAGTGCGAGGAGACGGTCGTCGCGGAGCAGGCGCCGGCGGAGTGCCCTTCGTGCGGCGGCCGGGTGCGCCAGGAGGAGGACGTGCTCGACACCTGGTTCAGCTCCGCGCTGTGGCCGTTCGCGACCTTGGGGTGGCCGGACGACACACCGGAGCTGCGCGCGTTCTACCCCACTGACTTCCTGACCACGGCCCGGGAGATCATCTTCCTGTGGGTGGCCCGGATGATCATGATGGGACTCGAGTTCCCCGGCCGGATCCCGTTCAGCGACGTGTACGTCCACTCGGTGATTCAGGCGCCCGACGGGCGGCGGATGTCGAAGAGCCTCGGGACCGGGATCGATCCGCTCGACGAGATCGCGACACACGGCGCCGACGCGCTCCGGTTCGGGCTGCTCGTGATGTCATCGACCCAGGACGTTCCCTACTCCAAGGACCGGGTTCAGCAGGGCCTCGACCTCGCCAACAAGATGTGGAACGCGTCGCGGCTGATCCTCACCAACGTCAGTGGGGGAGCCGACGGCGTCCCGGCGGGAACCCCGCGATTCGCTCGCGAATCGCGGGACGTGGTGCTGGTGGAGGACCGGTGGATCCTGAGCCGTCTGCAGCGCACGATCGAGGCCGTCACGGCCGACCTCGACGGCTACGAGTACTCGCACGCGGCGCTGGAGCTGTACCGGTTCTTCTGGTCCGAGCTGTGCGACTGGTACCTGGAGATCGCGAAGCCGCGCCTGTATGACGGAGAGGAGCGGGTATCCGCGACGCTCACGTGGGTTCTGGAGCAGTACCTCGCGCTCGCCCACCCGGTGATGCCGTTCGTGACCGAGGAGATCTACTCGTACATGCCCGGGATCGGCGCCGGGGACCGCCCGCCGATGCTCGTCACCCACCCGTTTCCGAACGTCGATCCCACCCTCGTCGACGAGGGCGCGGAGGCGGAGGTCGCGGGGGCGATCGAGCTCACCCGCGGTCTGCGCCGGTGGCGCGAGCGGGTCGGGGTGCCGGCGGGCAGCGTGATCACGGCGCGGGCGGAGGGGGTCGAGCGGCCGCACGAGCTGGTCGGGCGGCTCGCGCGGGTCTCCTTCGACGGCGATCCAGGCGCCGGGGGGGAGACGCTCGCCCAGGTCGGGCCGGTCGAGATCCTCGCTGCGGGCGAGATCGACGCGGAAGCGGTCCGCGACCGGCTGCGGGAGCGTCGCGAGACGCTTCGGGCCGAGGTCGAGCGGGCCGAGGGCAAGCTTGCCAATCATGGGTTCGTCTCCAACGCGCCGAGCGAGGTCGTCGAGGCCGAGCGGCGCAAGCTCGACGGCTACCGCGTCGAGCTCGAGGAGCTCGGCGAAGCGATCTGAGCTGGAGCTACGAAGAAGCGGAGGCCTACCTGGCCTCGCGGGAGCCGATCGGGTGGCGGTTGGGACTCGACCGGATCCGCCGGCTGACCTCGGTGCTGGGGATGCCGCAGCACCGGTTCGCCTCCATACACGTGGTCGGAAGCAACGGGAAGTCCTCGGTGACCGAGATGACCGCTGCGCTGCTCGAGGCGCACGGTCACACGGCGGGCGCCTACCTGTCGCCACACATCCACGGGTGGCCGGAGCGTGTCCTTGTGCGCGGTGACGAGATCGACCGCGCCGTCCTCGCCGCCGCGATCGAGCGCACCGCCGAGGCGATCGAGGCGGTGGATCGATCCCTCGACGAGGGCGACGCAGTAACCCAGTTCGAGGCTTTCACGGCCGCGGCGTTCACCGCGCTGGCCGGGGCAGGGGTCGAGTTCGGCGTGATCGAGGCGGGATTGGGGGGGAGGCTCGACGCGACCAACGTGCTCCCGTCGCAGGTGACCGCGCTCACCTCGATCAGCCTCGAGCACACCGAGTGGCTCGGGGAGACCGAGCGCGAGATCGCCGCCGAGAAGCTCGCCGTCCTGCGCGATCACTCGACGCTCGTGATCGGCCGGCTCGGCCCGGAGGCGGAGAGCCTCGCGGAGCGAACCGCAGGCGAGCGCGGCGCCTTGCTGGTCCGCGCCGAGCCCGGCCCGGGGCTGGATCTGAGCGCCCCCGGCCCCTACCAGCGCCGCAACTTCGCGGTCGCGCTGGCGGCGGCGAGAGCGGTGCTCGGCGGGCTCGACGTCGACGCGGTCGGGCGGGTGGCCGCGGAGCTGCGGCTGCGGGCGCGGCTCGAGGTGCGCGAGCGCAAGCCGCTCGAGGTGCTCGACGCGGCGCACAACGCGGCCGGTGCCCGGGCGCTCGCAGAGGCGCTCCCGGAGGCGGCCGGCGGGCGCCCGGTGGTGGCGTGCATCGCGCTGCTCGAGGGCAAGGACGACGCCGGATTCGTGGCGGCGCTGGCGCCGGCGCTGTCCGTCGCGGTGTGCACCGAGGTGCCGCCCCAGCGGCTCGCCGGCTCCGGCCGCTCTGGCGCGACCAGCGTTTCGGCGGCCCGGCTCGCCGAGCTGTTCGCCTCCGCCGGCGTCGCGGCCGAGGCGGTCGCGGATCTCGAGTCCGCGTCGCGCCGCACCCGCGAGCTCGCCGCCGCCCGCTCCGGGATTGCCCTGTTCACCGGATCGCACTACCTTCTATAGCGCCCCGCGCACGCGGGAGCGAGCGAGCATGGCAACCGGTGACATGAGTGCGAGCGAGCGAGAGCCGAGCAGGGCGGGTTTGTGATGGACAGGCAGGCGCGCTCCGAGCTGCTCGCAATGATGGGCTTGGTCGCCTTCGTGGTGGCCCTGGTGATCCTGGTCTTCTTCGGCCTCGGGTACGCTTTCGGGCGCCTGTTCCTGTAGGCGGGGTACGGGGTACGAGCACAGGGATCGCCGCTCGGGCAGCGAACCAAGGGTGGGTCGACGCGCGGGTGACCTCTAGACTCACGCGGGTCCCAAACCACGGAATGTGGGCGGAAACATGCTTGTAGCGCTATTCGGAATCGGCAACGACACCCTCAACCTGGTCGTGAACCTGCTGGTCCTGTCGCTGGTAGTGGTCTACCTGGCGCTCGTCGTGTGGACCTTCTTCGACGCCCGGCGGCGGATCTCGGACCCGGTCCTGGTCGCGTCCTCGGTCGGCGCCTCACTCGTCTTTCCCTTCATCGGGACGGTGGTGTACTCGATCCTGCGCCCCCCGGACTTCCTCGAGGACGTGCACGAGCGCGACGTCGAGATCCGGGCCGCTGAGCTCCAGGTCCGGCAGCTCACCGAGCTGTCGTGCCCCAAGTGCGAGTACCCGATCGACAAGGCGTTCCTGCGCTGCCCGAGCTGCAGGGCGAGGCTGAAGGACCCGTGCTCGAGCTGCGGGAAGCCCGTCGATCCCCGGTGGGCGATGTGCCCGTACTGCGAGACGCCGATCGGGCGGCCGGCCCCGGAGCGACGGGTCTCCGGCCGCGAGAGCAAGCCGCCGCGTGAGGCGAAGCCGGCGCGCGAGGGCAAGCCCTCCGGGAGCGTCCGTCCCGCGAGCAGCGGCCGGCGCCGAGTGCCGACCGGAGCGGGGCGAAGCCCGGGAAGCGCTCCGGCTCGGGAGAGCGCCGCAAGGGCGGCGCCGGCCCGCAGCGGGCGCCGGCGCGGACCGGCTCGGGTGACGGCAAGGGCGAGGCCCGCGAGGCCAAGCCGCAGGCGAGCCCGGGGGCGAGCGGCGGATCGGCCGGCGAGGAGCGCTCTCGCCCGGCGCCGACCTCCTGACGGACCGGTTGTGCCTCGGACGCTGATCCTGATCAAGCCCGACGCCTTCGAGCGCGGGTTGACCGGCGAGATCGTCGCTCGGTTCGAGCGCAAGGGCCTCCGACTGGTCGCCCTGAAGCAGATGCTGGTCGAGCAGGGGCTCGCGCACGAGCACTACGCCGAGCACAAGGAGAAGCCGTTCTTCGGAGAGCTGATCTCCTTCATCACCCGCGGCCCACTGGTCGCGATCGTGCTCGAGGGCACCGGCGCGGTCGAGGCGGCGCGGCAGATCATCGGGGCCACCGACCCGCTCGAGGCATCGCCCGGGTCGATCCGGGGCGACTTCGCGACCGAGGTGACGTTCAACCTCGTTCACGGCTCGGACTCCGAGGAGTCCGCCCGGCGCGAGATCGAGCTGTGGTTTCCCGAGCTCTGACGCCTCGCTAGTCCTCGCGTCCAGATCCCCACGGCGGACGGAGATCCTGACCGCGCTCGGGATCGCTCACGAGGTGGTCGCGACCGATGTGGACGAGCTCACCGTCGGGGAGCCCGAGTCCGTCGTGCTCGTGAACGCGCGGCGGAAGGCGCATGCGGTGGCGGCCGAGCCGGGGGCGCGAGTGCTTGCCGCGGACACCGAGGTCGTGCTCGACGGGCGCGTGCTCGGCAAGGCGTCGGACGAGGCGGAGGCGCGCGAGCATCTCACGGCGCTCTCCGGCCGCACCCACGAGGTGCTGACCGGCGTCGCGATCGTCGGCCCGGAGGGCGAGCGAACCGGGGTGGGTCGCTCCCTGGTCACCTTTCGCGACCTCGACCGCTCGACACTGGGCCGCTACCTCGGCTCGGGCGAGTGGCGCGACCGCGCCGGCGCCTACGCGATCCAGGGGCTCGGCTCGATCCTGATCGCGCGCCTCGAAGGCGACTTCTCCAACGTGGTGGGACTGCCGGTGCCGGTGCTGGTGGAGCTTGCGCCGGATTTGTTCTGAACCGCCCAACGGCGGACGCGAAGCGGAGCACGTTGGGCGCCTTGCCTGCAGGGGAAATTTCGCCCAGATGGGGGTCCGCTAGACTGCATTCATCCGTTGCCAGGAAGGGGCCGCGCGGCAGTTCGCCCGCGGGAGGGGGCGCCGTACCTGGTTTCGCCTACCTTCTTACGATGGGTTTGCTCAGCTATCTGACCGCTTTCGGCGGCCGGGACATGGCCGTCGACCTCGGGACCGCCAACACGCTCGTGTACGTGCGCGGCCGCGGGATCGTGCTGTCCGAGCCGTCCGTCGTCGCCGTGGACTCGCAGAACGGCGACGTGCACGCGGTCGGGGTCGAGGCGAAGCGGATGCTGGGTCGAACCCCGGGAACGATCTCCGCGATCCGGCCCCTGAAGGACGGGGTGATCGCCGACTTCGACGTGACCGAGCGGATGCTGCGCCACTTCATCGAGAAGGTGCACCGGAACCGCTTCGCGCACCCGCGCGTCGTCGTCTGCGTTCCCTCCGGGGTGACCGGGGTGGAGAAGCGCGCCGTCGAGGAGGCCTGCCTGTCGGCGGGCGCCCGCCGGGCGTACCTGATCGAGGAGCCGATGGCGGCCGCGATCGGCGCCGGGCTACCGGTCGGGGAGCCGACCGGGAGCATGGTGGTCGACATCGGCGGCGGGACCAGCGAGGTCGCCGTGATCTCGCTCGGCGGGATCGTCGTGTCGCAGTCGATCCGGGTCGGCGGCGATGAGATGGACGAGGCGATCATCAACTTCTGCAAGCAGAACCACAAGCTGCTGATCGGGCAGCAGACCGCCGAGGAGGTGAAGCTCGAAGCCGGGTCGGCCGCGCCGCTGCGAGAGGAGATCGCTACCGAGATCCGCGGCCGGGACATCGTCTCCGGGCTGCCGCGCAACATCGAGATCACCTCCCAGGACGTTCGCGCCGCTCTCGAGGACCCGCTCGGCCAGATCGTCGGGGCCATTCGGGACACTCTGGACCGCACCCCGCCGGAGCTCGCCGCCGACATCATGGACCGGGGAGTGACCCTGGCCGGCGGGGGCGCCCTGCTACAGGGGATGGAGCAGCGCCTGCGCGACGAGTGTCAGATGCCCGCACAACTTGCCGAATCACCATTGACCTGCGTAGCGATTGGGTCCGGCCGCTCGCTGGAGGAGTTCGACACCCTCCATCGCGCCAGCCGCAGCGCCGCCCGCCGCAGGTCCCTGGTCTCGGCGGGGTAGCCGGAGGAGATCGTGTACCGAAAGCAGGTTCGCCGCCGCCGAGCGATCCTGGTCGTGCTCCTGATCGTCTCGCTGGTCCTGCTCAGCAGCCACTTCAGCGAGGGCAGCGGCGGCCCGCTGCACGGCGTCCAGCGCGGCGTCTCGACCGTGCTGGGGCCGTTCGAGGAGGGCACCGGGCGCGCCCTGAAGCCGGTCAAGGACCTGTTCGACTGGTTCGGGGAGACCTTCGACGCGCGCGGCGAGAACGCGGAGCTGAAGTCCGAGAACCAGGACCTTCGGAAGCGACTGGCGAAAGCAGAGTCAGCGGTGGGTGAGAACAAGCAGCTACGCGACCTGGTCAAGCTCGGCCCCGGCGGTGGGATCGAGGGGCGGGTCGGCGTCACGGCCCGGGTGATAGGGCGGTCCCCGACGGTGTGGAGCTCCACGGTCACGCTCGACCACGGATCCAGCGCGGGGATCCGCACCGACGACCCGGTGGTCACCGGCGACGGGCTCGTCGGCCGGATCGCCCAGACCACCGCCGGCACCTCGCAGGTGACGCTGATCACCGACCACCGCAGCGCAGTGTCCGCGAAGGTGCTCCCCAGCGGGCCCTCCGGCGTGATCGAGCCCGAGGTCGGCGACCCGGACCAGCTCCTGCTCGACTTCATCCAGAACGACCAGAACGTGAGCGAGGGCCAGATGGTGGTGACCGCTGGGTGGAGCACGGACCGGCTCGGCTCCGTGTTCCCTTACGGGATCGAGATCGGCACAGTCACCGAGGCGACCCTCGACGAACAGGAGACCTACCAGCGGGTGCACGTGAAGCCGTTCGTCGACATGCGAGACGTGGAGATCGTCTCCGTGCTCACCCGGCCCGAGAAGGGCGCCGGCGACAGCCGCGCCGACAACGGAGGCACTGGCTAGTGAGCGGGCTGCACGGAACCCCGCCGCACCCGGATGCGAAGCGGAGGATGCGGCGGGCATGATCTTGACGCGCCAGATCTATCTTCGCCTCGCCGCGATCCTGATCGGAGCCGTGATCCTCCAGGTCTCGTTCTTCTCCGAGCTCTCGATCCTCGGCGGCACCCCCGACGTGCTGCCGGTGATCGTCGTCAGCCTCGGCCTGCTCGGAGGAGCGGTGGTCGGGGCCGTGTGCGGGTTCGCGGCGGGCTTGCTGTTCGACTCGGTCCTGCTCGAGACCCTCGGCGTCGCCTCGCTGGTACTGCTCACGGTCGGCTACGTCGCCGGCCGCTACAGGGAGGCGTTCGAGATCACGAACCCGATCGTCCCGCCGGTGATCGCCGGTGGGCTCACCCTGCTCGCGTCCATTCTGTACGGAGTCGTGCAACTGATGATCGGCGTGGACGCCTCGGTCAGCCCGCTGGTCGTGCGGGAGATCATCCTGCAGGCGTTGCTCGGCTTGGTGCTCGCGATCCCCATCTACCCTGCAGTGAGGTGGGCGCTGCGACCGGCGCTGATCGACGGCCGGCCGCGCCGCCGCCGCCGGCTCCGCACTCCGCTCACCACCGCATGATGTTTCGCGACGACAACAAGCCTTCGGATCACGCCCAGTTCGCATTCAGGGTCGCCGTGCTCAGCGGCGTGGCGCTGCTCGTGTTCGGGGTGATCTTCCTGCGGCTCTGGTACCTGCAGGTCCTGTCGGGCGACGACTACCTGGAGCAGGCGCAGCACAATCGCGTCCGCCAGATCCGGGTGCAGGCGCCCCGCGGCGAGATCGTCGACCGGAACGGCAAGGTGCTGGTCGACAACCGCACGGCGCTGGCGCTGCAGCTCGATCCCGAGGAGCTCCCGAAGCGCGGCACCGCGAAGCGGAAGCACCTGATCGACCGGCTCGCGAGCGCCTCGGGTATCGCGGAGGGGGAGATCAAGAAGCAGATCCGTGTGCAGACCAAGGATCTTCCCTCCAGCCCGATCACGCTGCGCCGCGACGTCGGGTACCCGCTCGTCTACTACCTCGAGGAGCACAAGGAGAAGTTCCCCGGAGTCACCGTGCAGCGCGTGTTCGTTCGCGACTACCCGCGGGGCGACCTCGCCGCGCACATCGTCGGGCACGTCGGGGAGGTGACCCCGGAGCAGCTCGCCGAGCCGCGATACGCCCAGCTCGAGCCCGGGGACCAGGTCGGGGTCGAGGGCGTCGAGTACCAGTACGACCACCTGCTTCGCGGCCAGCCCGGCAGCCTCGACGTGCAGGTCGACGCGCTCGGCCGCCCCCGCGGCGGCGAGGTGGGCGCGAAGAAGGCAACCGCCGGGAACAACCTGCAGCTCACGATCGACTCCAAGGTGCAGGCGGCGGGGGAGCAGGCGCTCGCCTCGTTCGGCGGGCTCCCCGGAGCGTTCGTGGCGATGGACCCCCGGAACGGGCAGGTGCTCGGGCTCGGCTCGTATCCGACCTTCGACCCGTCGATCTTCACCCGGGCGAAGCTGCCGCCGTCGGTGTACAAGCAGCTCAGCTCGAAGAAGGAGGATGCGCCGATCACCGACCGCGCGATCCAGGGCGCCTACCCGACCGGCTCGACCTTCAAGCCGATCACCGCGACGGCGGCGCTCGAGGACGGGCTGATCACCCCTGACAAGGTGGTCCAGGACAACGGCGTGCTGAAGGTCGACGTGACCGAGTTCAAGAACGCCGGCGACAAGGTGTACGGGCCGCTGACGATGCGCGACGCGCTGAAGGTGTCCTCGGACGTGTACTTCTACAAGCTCGGGTACGACGCGGAGCTGAAGGGCGGCGAGCCGATCCAGGAGTGGGCGCACAGGCTCGGGATCGGCGAGCCGACCGGGATCGACCTGCCCGGAGAGCTGCCCGGCCTCGTTCCGACTCCCGAGTGGCGGAACGCCCTGTACGCGAAGGCGAAGGACCCGGACTCGCCGGGCGGGACGAGGGCGGTGCCCTTCAAGGAGACCGACCGCCAGTGGCTCGCCGGTGACGGGATCAACCTCGCCGTCGGCCAGGGCGACCTGCAGTCGAATCCGTTGCAGCTCGCGGTCGCGTACTCGACGATCGCGAACGGCGGCGATGTCGTCCGCCCGCACGTCGGGGAGCGGGTCGAGAACGCGAGCGGCGAGGTCGTGCAGGAGATCCGCCCGGCGCCGCGCCGCCACGTCGACATCGACCCCGCCTACCGGCGGACGATCATGGAGGGCCTGCACGCCGCGGCGATGGAGCCGGGCGGCACCTCGTACAAGGTGTTCGGGAACTGGAAGCGCGACGTCGCCGGCAAGACCGGCACCGCAGAGGGGGATCCCACCAAGCAGGATCAGTCCTGGTACGTGGGGATGGCGCCCTACCCCAACCCCAGGGTCGTGGTCGCGGTGACGATCGAGCACGGCGGGTTCGGCGCCGACGCGGCCGCCCCCGCCGCGTCGCAGATCATGGCCGCGGCGCTCGGCACCCAGCCGGGCGCGCCGGCGCCGGACGTGCAGGCCGGCCAGACCCCGGCGGGCGGCGGCGGGGGGCGTACGACTGATGGCCACCGCACCGACCGGAGCCCGCCGGCCGGCGATCGAGGCCGTCTCGCGCGCGCAGCGGTTCGAGTCGCGCCCACCGGCGCTGATCGAGCGGCTCGGGATCGCACAGATGGACCCGTGGCTCGGCGTCGCGGCGATCGGCCTGATCCTGTTCTCGATCGGGACGCTGACCGCGACGACGCAGGGCGACGTCCCCGGCGCAGCCCTTCTTCTTCGTGATCCGGCAGAGCATCTACGCGGTGCTTGGGATCGCGCTGATGTTCGCGCTCACCCGGATCGACTACTCGCGCTTCCGCGAGCTCCGCGTCGGGCTGTACACGGCGCTGACCGCCTCGATCGTGCTCGTGCTGCTGCTGGGCGCCGCGGCGCGCGGGTCGCGGCGGTGGATCGAGCTTCCCTTCTTCACGTTCCAGCCCTCGGAGCTGGGCAAGGTGCTGCTGATCCTGGCCCTGGCCGGGTTCGTGATCGACCGGGCGCGGCGGGTGCCCGAGGGGAGGCGCACCGTGCGCCTGCTCACGCTCGGGTTCGCGCCGGCGCTGCTCGTCGCGCTGCAGCCCGATCTCGGCACCGCGACCGTCTTTATCGTGCGTCACGCTTGACGATTCTCTTCATCGCAGGAGTGCGTTGGACGCACTTCGCGGCCCTCGGCGCCCTCGCCGCCGCGATCGCAACCCTGGTTCTTGTGGTTGCGCCCGCGGCCGGCGTGCCGGTGCTGAAGGGCTACCAGCAGGATCGCCTCACGTCCTTCCTCGACAGGGGAGACGACCCGAGCGACTCCAGCTATCAGATCAACCAGGCCTTGATCGCCGTCGGATCCGGAGGAAAGACCGGCCGCGGCGATGAAGCCACCCAGACGCAGAGCGGCTTCCTTCCGGAGCGCCACACCGACTTCATCTTCGCTGTGGTGGGCGAGCGCTTCGGGTTCGCCGGTGCTGCGTTGCTTCTGTCCCTGTACGCCCTGCTGATATGGAGGGCGCTGCGCATAATCGACGCTTTCGAAGAACCTGTACGGCAGCCTGCTCGCAGGCGGAATAGTCGCGATGGTGCTGTTCCAGGTCTTCGTCAACGTCGGCATGACCCTCGGGGTGATGCCGATCACCGGGATCCCGCTGCCGTTGATGAGCTACGGAGGCTCCTCCGTGCTCACGACCTTCATGGCGATCGGGCTCCTGCAGAGCATCTATGTGCAGGCGCAGCTCACCTCCTCGGGCAGGGCGCTCGATTACTAGTGGTGCGCCGCGAACGCGGCGCTGCCTGGAGGTAGGCATTGAAAAAGCAGATACTCGTTTCGGTCGATCCAGGGGAGACCCGTGTCGCCGTGCTGGAGTCGCAAGGGCTCCGCCCGCGGCGGCGGATCGAAGAAGAGCAACAAGAAGAACACGGACGACAAGAAGAACCGGACGACAAGAAGGGCGCGGAGGGCGGCCCGGCGGCTGGAAGGTCGGCGAGCTCTACGTGGAGCGCCGCGGGCACGCGCTCGATCGTCGGCAACATCTACAAGGGCGTGATCGACAACGTCCTGCCCGGGATGGAGGCGGCCTTCGTCGACATCGGGCTGGAGCGGAACGGCTTCCTGCACGTCGACGAGATCGTGCTGCCGGACGGGCGAGGCGGCGCCCCAGCGCGGCCGCGGCAAGGGCCGGCGGATCGACGAGCTGATCAAGCCCGGGCAGGAGATCCTCGTCCAGGTCGTCAAGGACCCGCTGAAGACCAAGGGCGCGCGGCTCTCGATGCAGCTCTCGATCGCGGGTCGCTACCTCGTCTACATGCCGCAGGGCGCGGGCGTCGGCGTCGAGCCGTCGGCTCCCGGACGGCGAGCGCGAGCGGCAGCGCAAGCTGCTCGAGAAGATCGCACGGCGACGGCGGCGGCTGATCGTCCGGACCGCGGCGCAGGGCGCCAGGAAGGCCGACTTCGAGCGCGAGATCGACTACCTGCACAAGCTCACCGAGGTGCTCGACCGGCGCTCCAAGGACGCGAAGGCGCCCGACCCTGGTCTTCCAGGAGGCCGATCTCTCGATCCGCGTCCTCCGCGACGTGCTCGCGCAGCGAGTTCGAGGGCGCCGACGATCGACGACCCGAAGCAGCACCAGCGGGTGACCAGCTTCTTCCAGCGCACCGCGCCGGAGCTGGTCGAGTCGGTCGAGCTGTACGAGCGACAAGGAGCCGCTGTTCGAGCGCTACGCAGTCGAGAGGCGTTCGCCTCGACGCTCGACGCGCCGGGTCGACCTGCCCTCGGGCGGCTACCTGATGATCGACTACGCCGAGGCGCTCACCGTGATCGACATCAACACCGGCAGCTTCACGGGCCGCGGCAAGGGCCGGCTCGAGGACACGATCACGAAGGTCAACGTCGAGGCCGCCGAGGAGGTGGTGCGCCAGCTCCGCCTGCGCGACATCGGCGGGATCATCGTCATCGACTTCATCGACATGGCGCGGGCGAAGAACCGCGACCAGGTCCTGAAGACGCTGCGCAAGGCGCTCGACGAGGACCGCACCAAGACCTACGTGGTCGAGGTCTCGCCGCTCGGGCTGGTCGAGATGACGCGCCAGAACGTCACCGACGGCGTCCGCGAGATCCTCACCGATCCGCTGCCCGACCTGCGACGGCGAGGGCGTGGTCCGCTCCGAGGAGACGGTCGCGATCGAGGTCGCTGCGGGAGCTCCGCGACGTGATCGACGCGAAGCCGGAGCCCGAGGCGCACCTGATCCGCGTCAACCCGCGGGTCGCCGCGCGAGCTGATCCGCGACGCGAGAGCGGGCTGCGCGAGCTCGAGGAGGAGACCGGCAAGCACTTCCACTTCGAGGGCGGCGAGGCGCTGCCGATCGACACCTTCGAGGTGGCCGAGACCGGCACCCGGGAGAAGATCGAGCAGCGGGCGCTGCCGTTCCAGGTCGGCGACGAGGTGCTGGTCACGATCGAGGAGCCGCACATGTACAACGACGACGACGCGGTCGCCCGGGTCGACTCGCTACATGATCAGCGTCGCCGGCAGCGGCAGCGCACGTCGGCGAGCGCAAGCTGGTCCGGATCGAGAGCGTCGAGCGCTCCGCGGCCGCCGCCTCCCTGATCGGCGGCGAACGGCGCAAGCGCCGACGGGGACGGGGACGGCGCCGGGGACGGGGCTAGAATCCGTCGCCCTCGACGGCGCCGTGGCCGCAGAGGCGGCAGGCGCCGTTCCCGCGCGAAGAGCGGTGGCGGCGCCGGCGAGCGGCTCCAGCGGAGACGAACTGACCATGAGCGACAGCTACGCGATAATCGAGAGCGGCGGCAAGCAGTACCGCGTCGAGGAGGGCGCAGCCCTGCTCGTCGACCGGCTGCCCGGACGACGAGGGGGCGAAGGTCACGCCTGCGCGCGGTCATGTTCCGCAGCGACGAAGCACGTGGTGATCGACCCGAAGGAGCTGGAGAAGGTCAAGGTCGAGGCGAAGGTCGCCGAGCACCTGCGCGGCGACGAAGATCCGGGTCTTCAAGTACAAGGCCGAAGAAGGGCTACCGGCAGCTGCGCCGGCCACCGCTCCGAGCTGACGCGGCTCGAGGTGACCGAGGTAAGATGCTGACCCGCGCCCGGCCGGAGGCGGCGAAGAAGGACGACGGAGAAGGCGCGACGAAGCCGGACGGAGAAGCCGGCCCCGAAGAAGCCCGCCGGCGCCAAGAAGCCCGCCAGCGCCAAGAAGCCGGCCGCCAAGAAGCCCGCCGCCGAAGAAGCCCGCCGCGAAGAAGCAAGCCTTCAGCTGCGAAGAGAAGAGGAGCTGAGATGGCTCACAAGAAGGGGCTCGGATCGAGCCGCAACGGCCGCGACTCGAACCCGAAGTGCCTCGGGGTCAAGGTCTTCGCCGGACAGCAGGTCGGCGGCGGCGAGATCATCGTCCGCCAGCGCGGCACGCGCTTCCGCCCCGGCGACGGCGTCGGGCTCGGCCGCGACCACACGATCTTCGCGACCCGCGCCGGGCGCGGTCGAGTTCAAGCCGGCGCGCAAGGGCCGGGTCGTCTCGGTCACCGGCGAGTAACGGACCACGCCCGGGACTGGCGCCGCTGCTAAGCTCCGACCGGTGCTCTACGACCGCGCCCGCGATCTACGTCGAGGGCGGCCGCGGCGGCGACGGCGTGCGTCAGCTTCCGCCGCGAGGCGCACGTCCCGCAGGGCGGGCCCGACGGCGGCGACGGCGGGCGCGGGGGCGACGTGGTGCTCGTCTGCGACGCGTCGCTGCGCGACCTCTCCGCGCTGCGCGGCCGCGCGCACCTGCGCGGCGGGCGCGGCGGCCACGGCGAGGGCGCCCGCCGGCACGGCGCCCGCGGCGAGGACCTGGATCGTCCGCGTGCCGCCCGGGACCGTGGTCGAGGGGATCGGCGGCGAGCGCTTCGACCTGGTCGAGCCGGGCCACCGGGCGGTCGTCGCCGCAGGGAGGCGGCGGCGGCCACGGCAACAAGCGCTTCACGACCTCGACCCGGCAGGCGCCGCGCTTCGCCGAGCGCGGGCTCGAGGGCGAGTCGGGGTGGATCGAGCTGCGGCTGAAGCTGCTCGCCGACGCCGGTCTGGTCGGGCTGCCGAACGCGGGCAAGTCCTCGCTGCTGGCGCGGATGACGCGCGCGGCCCCGAAGGTCGCCGGGCTACCCGTTCACGACGCTGGAGCCGGTGCTCGGGCACGATCGACGCTACGACGACCGCCAGCTCGTGCTCGCCGACATCCCGGGCCTGATCGAGGGCGCTGCAGCGGGCGCCGGGCTCGGCCACGAGTTCCTCGCGCACGTCGGAGCGCTGCCGCCTGCTCGTGCACGTGGTCGAGATCGCCGCCGAGGACGCCGGAGGCCGCGTACGAGACCGTCCGCGGCGAGCTCGCGGCGCACGGCGCCGGGCTCGAGCTGCTCCCCGAGCTGGTGGTGCTGTCGAAGCGCGACCTGCTCCCGGACGTGCGGGTGGACCCGATCGTCGCCGAGTGGCGGGATCGGATCGGGCGCGACGACGTGCTCGCCGTCTCCTCCGCAACCGGAGCGGGGATCGACGACCTCCGCCGCGCGATCCTGAGCGCGATGCTCGAGCGGACGCCGTCCCGCCGGCGACCGCGGGACGCGCGGACGCGCCGAGCACGTCCGGCGCTTTCGATGCCGACCACAGGGTCTACACGCCCGTCGGCGACGAGGGCTTCTCGCGTGGAGCGTCGAGGACGGGGGCGCCTACCGCGTCGACGGTCGCGGGATCGAGCTGCTGTTCCGCGCCACGACGTCTCCAACCCCGAGGCGCTCGCCTACCTGGAGCAGCGGCTGCGCGAGATCGGGGTGATCGCGGCGCTCCGCGACGCCGGGTTCGAGCCCGGCGACGAGGTCAGGGTGGGCGACGAGGCGTTCGAGCTGGACCCGGGCTAGTTCCTACACTCCGCCGCGATGACCGTCGTCGTGAAGCTCGGATCGTCGATCGTCGCCAGCGACGACGGTGAGCTGCGCGCGACGTCCTGGATCAGGTCTGCGGGCAGGTCGCCGAGCTGCAGCCAGGGCGGCGAGCGGGTGGCGATGGTCACCTCGGGGGCGATCGCCCGCGGGATGCGGGTGATGGAGCTGCCGGCGCGCCCCGGCGCGATCGACGAGCTCCAGGCCGCCTCCGCCGTCGGGCAGGGGTCGCTGTTCCGCGCCTACGAGGAGCGCCTCGGGCGACACGGCGTCCGCGCCGCCCAGGTGCTGCTCACCGCGATCGACGTGTCCGCGCGCACCCAGTACCTGAACGCCCGCGGGACGCTCCGGAGGCTGCTGGAGTGGGGGGTGGTGCCCGTCGTGAACGAGAACGACACCACCGCCACCGACGAGATCACCTTCGGCGACAACGACTTCCTCTCGGCGCAGGTGGCGATCCTGCTCGAGGCACGGCTGCTGGCGCTGCTCACCGACACCGCCGGGCTGCACACGGCCGATCCGCGCACCGATCCGTCCGCGGAGCTGATCGACGAGGTCGCCGACCCGGCGGAGCTGGAGCGGTACGAGATCGGCGATCGCACCTCGCCGTTCGGGCTCGGCGGGATGCGCAGCAAGGTGCGGGCCGCGGAGATGGCCGGCGCCGCGGGGATCCCGGCCGTGGTCTGCGACGGGACGGCGCCTGGCACGCTGGCGCGGGCCGCCGCCGGGGAGCGGGTCGGAACGAGGTTCGCCCCCCACCCCGAGCGCGCCCCGAGCTTCAAGCTGTGGCTCCGCTACGCGAAGCCGACCCGGGGCCGGGTGATCGTCGACGCGGGCGCCGCCCGGGTGCTGCGCGAGTCGGGCTCCAGCCTGCTCCCGGTGGGGGTCACCGACGTCGAGGGCGAGTTCGCCGCGGGCGACGCGGTCGACGTGCGGGCGGACGGGGAGCTGGTCGGGAAGGGGATCGTCAACTACTCCGCCGAGGAGCTCGCCCGGATCAAGGGCATGAAGTCCGCCGCCGTCCGCGAGCTGATCCCGCACGCCTCCGAGGAGGTCGTCCACCGCGACTACTTCGTGCTCACCTAGGAGCGCGAGAACGTGCCCGAGCTGACGATCCTGATGCCGGCCTTCGACGAGGAGGCGACGATCACGACGGCGATCGAGCGCGTGCTCGCCACCGACCTCCCCGTGGACCGCTTCGAGTTGATCGTGATCGAGAACGGCTCGACCGACGGCACCCGGGCCGTGCTCGAGGGCCGCGAGTGGCCGGAGAGCGTTCGGATCCTGGAGCTCGCCAGCAATCGCGGAAAGGGGGGTGCGGTCCGCTACGGGCTCGAGCACGCGCGCGGTGCCTACACGGCGATCATCGACGCCGATCTGGAGTACGACGCCGCCGACCTCGCCGAGCTCCTCCCGCCGCTGACGACGGGTCAGGCATCGGCGGTGATCGGGACGCGGGCGTTCAAGTCTCACTCGGCGTACGGTTTCTGGTACGTGATCGGTGGCAGGCTGATGAGCCTCGCGGCGAACATGCTGTTCAACGCCTGGATCTCGGACATCACCAGCGGGCTGAAGGCGATGCCGACCGAGCTGCTTCGGTCGCTTCCCCTCCGCGAGCAGGGCTTCGCGATCGACGCCGAGATCCCGGCGCTCGCGATGCGGCGCGGGATCCGGATCTACGAGGTGCCGATCAGCTACCGGGCCCGCACCCGGGAGCAGGGCAAGAAGCTGACCGCCGCGGACGGCCTCCGAATCCTCCGCACGCTGGTCCGGTGCCGGCTCAGCGGCGCCGGTGGCGCCCCCGCTTCACGAGCCTGAACCGGGTGCTCTCGGTGCGCGCCTCGCCGCCTACGGGGGTGAAGGTGACGATCGCCCGCACGTGCGCCCTGCCCCTCGCACGCAGCCTGCTTCGTGCCCGCCGCCGCGGCCGGATCCGCAGCTTCCTGGCGCCGGCCGCATCGGCTCGCGCCGACGCCGTCCTCACCCTCCGGGTCCTGGCGAGCTGGAGCAGCCCGGCGCCCGGGACGTGGACGACGAGCCTCGCCGTGCCTCGGCGCTTGTTTCTGTGGAGCCCGCCGAGGACGAGCAGGTTCGACGGCCGCTGATGTGCCGCCGGCGGCGCGACGGCGGTGAGCTCGAGCGTGGCGATCGCGCTGTCGAACACGGACGCGGCGTAGGCCGATCGGCCGTCCGGCGTGATCGCGACCTGAGTGGGGCCGCCGAGCCCGTCCATGCGTGCGGCACAGGTGTCGTCGCCGGTGTCGTTGTCGTTGACGCAGCCCTCCGGCGCCAGCTCGCCCGTGGAGGGGTCGCGATCGAAGCCCAGGACCGCGACGTCGTACGTCGACGCGACGAGCACGGATCGTCCGTCCGGCGTGATCGCCACCGAATGAGCGCCGTTCAGCCCGTTCCTGCTTCGCGCGCAGGTGTCGTCCCCGGTCCGGCCGTCGTCGACGCAGTCCTCCGGGGTGAGCGCCCCCGTGGCCGTGTCTCGATCGAACCGGACGATCGCGTCGTCGTGGATCCCCGTCGCGTACAGCGACCTTCCGTCCGGGCTGACCGCGACCGAGATCGCCGCGTCGAGCCCGGGGGTGGTGCGGGCGCAGGCGGCGTGGCCCTCGTCGTGATCGTCCACGCAGCCGGCGGCGGTCAGCGCGCCCGTGGTCGGGTCGCGGTCGAACCGGGTGACCGACGAGTCCCGGAAGGCGGCGACGTACGCCGATCGCCCGTCCGGGCTGACCGTGACCGCGCTGGCGCCGCCGAGCCCGTCCGCGCTCGTCGCGCATCCATCCGGCCCCTCGGGAGGATCGTCGTCGATGCACCCCTCCGGCGTCAGCGCCCCGCCGCCCGGGTCGCGATCGAAACGGACGACGGCGTCGTCGGTGAAGGACGCCGCGTACACGGACTCCCCGTCGGGACTGACCGTGACCGAGACGGGCTCGTCGAGCCCGGCCGCGCTCTGCCCGCACCCGGGATCGCCGGTGTCGTGATCCGAGACGCACCCCTCCGGGACGAGCTCGCCCGTGGTGATGTCCCGATCGAAGCGGACGATCGCGTCGTCGTCGAGGGACGCGGCGTACACCGAGGTGCCGTCGGGGCTGACGGCGACCGAATCCACGCCGTCGAGCCCCACCGCGCTGTGGTCGCAGCCCGGGTCTCCGCCGCCGTCGTCGGAGACACAGCCGGCGGGGGCCAGCGCGCCCGTCGCCGGGTTGCGCTGCAGGTGGACGACGGCGCTGTCACCCTCGCCCGCGGCGTACACGGACGCGCCGTCGGGGCTGACGCCCACCGAGTGGGCGCCGTACAGCCCGGCTGCCGTGTGGGCGCAGGAGTCGTAGCCCCTGTCCGGGTCGTCCACGCAGCCTCTCGGGACAAGCGCCGCGGAGGTCGCGGTCGCGACGCTCGGGGCGACCCCGATCGAGGTCGCGCCCAGCGCGAGCAGCGCGACACCGATCCTCGCGGCCGACCCCCGGGCGTCAGCCGCCGATCTCGGCGCGGATCGCGATGCTCTCACCGACCGTCCTTCCCTGGTCCTCGTCGGTCGCACCGACCATGATCGTGATCTTCCCGAGGTGTTCGTTGTCGTGCAGGAGCTGGTGCGCTTCGGCGACTCCGTCGAATCCCATCGCTCGCCACAGCACTGGCCGCACCTTGCCCTCGGCGACCAGCTCGTTCGCCTTCGTGCACTCGTACGCGGTCGCGAAGTGCGATCCGATGATCCGCTTCTGGCGCATCCACAGGTAGCGGGCGTCGAAATCGAGCCTGTAGCCGCTGCTGGCGCCGCAGATCACGATCTTCCCGAATGGCTTCGCGGTCAGCACGGAGGTCGGGAACGTCGCCTTCCCGACGTGCTCGAACACGATGTCCGGGGCGTCGCCGAGGATCTCGCGCACCCGCCTGGCGAACTCTCGCGAGACCTCCGCCCGGTCGCGCTCCTGCTCGGGGCTCTCGTTCCCGGTCCGCATCATCCCGGCGAACTCCGTCCGGTTCACGTAGTCCACTGCCCCGAGCTCCTTGACGAGCTCTCCCTTCTGATCGGAGGACACGACCCCGACAGCGTCGGCGCCGGCGACGCGGCAGAGCTGGGTTGCGAACACGCCCAACCCCCCGGCGGCACCCCAGACAAGGACCTTGTGGCCAGCCTGTAGATCGCACTTGCCGATCAGCATCCGGTAGGCGGTGAAGTATGTGTTCCCGTAGGAGGAGTCGACCCACGAGAGGGCCCCGGGCTTGGGCAGGAGCTGGGAGCCCTGCACCTTCGTGAACTGTGCGAAGGAGCCCCACGTCGTCTCGTACCCCCACACCATCTGATTGCGCCCCGCGAGCGGGTCGAACCCGTGGCCCTCGATGTCCTCGTACGAGGTCTTGATCCCGAGCATCATCACCTCGTCGCCGGGCTTCCACCGGGTAACCCCCGCACCCACCTTCCACACGACCCCGGAGCCGTCGGAGCCCCCGATGTGATGCCCCCACTCCGGGTGGTCTCCGAAGCGGAAGACCGACACCGGCTTCGCCAGCGCCGCCCACACGTTGTTGTAGTTGACGCCGGCCGCCATCACCCGCACGATCACCTCGCCGACGCCGGGCTCCGGGACCTCGATCTCCTCGAGTTGGAAAGCCTCCCGGGGCTCTCGTCCCTCGCGCTCGGGGCGCAGCACCCAGGCGGCCATCGTCCGCGGCAGCTCGCCGGGGACGACGTCGAGCTCGGAGACGTTCTCGATGCCTACGGTCAGCCCGCTAGCCGGTCGCCGCCTGCCACGCCTTCCACAGCTGCTTGCACTGCTCGCGGTCGTAGGGGCACTCGATCTCCTTCGGGTCCCCGCCGGTCTTCAGCGGGGTCGACGCCCTCTGCTTCCACGCCTGCTTCAGCTGCTTGCACTGGGCGCGGTCGTACGGGCACTTCGCGTTCGGGCCGGTGTCGAGCCGGGTCGACGCCCGGTTCTTCCACGCCGTCCACAGCTGCTTGCACTGCTCGCGACCGTAGGGGCAGTCGACCTTGCTCGCGGCCTTCTCCTCGGCCGTCAGGTCCCTGCCGCCACCGCCACCGCCGGCGGGCCCCGAGTGGTCGGCATTCTGACCGCCCTTGTCCCCGCCGCCGGAGTCCTTCTTCCCGGCGTCCCGCTTGCCCGACCCGCCGGAGGTCGGCGATATGTCGGGGAGCACGTTGTCAGCGACGCTCGTAGACGGAGGCGCCGGGTTCGAGTCGCCGCCGGTGACGAGCACGATCCCGACCGCGATCGCCGCGAGCACGAACAGGGCGGCGCCCGCCAGCACGACGCGAAGCCACGGGCTCTCGGGGGTGTTCCCTGGCACCGCGTCAAAGGCTAGCTCACCGGCGGGCGACCGTCCCGATCGGCTACTTTGGCCGCCGTGCACTGCCCCAGGTGTGGCACCGAGAACCAGCAGGGCGACCGGTACTGCGCCAACTGCGGCCGCCCGCTTCCCGGGACCCGCGAGGCGGCCCGGGAGCGTCGCTCCCTGCGCGAATCGGCGGCGCGCGTGATCGGCACCACCCCGCGGGCCCGCCTGCTCACAGGCCTCACGGTCGCGGTGATCGCTGTCGCGGTGATCGCGTTCCTGGCGCTCGACACCTCGGGTGGTCAGAGCCAGGGGGCGGCGTACGAGCACGCGGCCGACAACGCCTGCGTGAAGGCGAAGAAGCGGATCGTCGCCGCGAGCCGGGGTGACAGGGCAAAAGGCCCGGGCAGGGCGGCCGCGGACCTGATCCCGATCGTGGCGGCGTGGCGCCTCGACCTGGCGCGCCTGATCCCGCCCGCGGACACCGAGAACGCGGCGGCGGCGCTCGACACCGCGCTTCGCGACGTCGAGATCTATGCGGGCGCGGTCGTGCGCACCGACCGCCAGGGAGACCGGAGGGGCCTCGTCGAGGCCGCCGGCCGGCTCAGGGCGCAGAGCGGCCGCGTCGAGGAGGCGATCGGGGCGCTCGGGCTGCATCGCTGCGCGGGCGTCGAGGTGGGGCCCCAGATCGCGAACCGCGGATGAGGCGGGCTTGCGCCGTCCGACGCGATGTGGTGGAATGTCCTTGCAATTGCAAAAGGACCAGGTGAGGGGACAGAAATGAACAAGCGGTACATCGTGCTCGGCTTGAGCGCGTTCCTCGCCCTCGCGCTCGCCGTTCCGGCGCTGGGCGGGCCGTCGAATCCGATTGCCGGCAGTGCGGCCAACGCGAAGAAGACTGCCAAGAAGGCGTTGAAGAAGGCGAAGTCCGCGCAGAACTCCGCCGACAGCGCACAGTCGTCCGCCAACAAGGCGCAGAGCACCGCGGATGACGCGGCGACGGCCGCGAGCGGTGCGCAGACCTCGGCTGACAACGCCCAGGCTGCCGCCACCGCAGCGCAGGCGACGGCGGACAGCAAGTTCGGCAACACGACGTTCAGGGTGAGCGACGTCTCGGTTGAGAACAACAGCACGAAGACCGCGACCTCCCCGTGCAACTCGGGCGAAAAGCCCACCGGCGGCGGGTTCAACATCGGCGGTGGCGCGCCTCAGGATGCGACGGCGAGCTTCTCCGGCTCCCCGCTGTACGGCGGCGGCTGGAGCGCCACGGCGCGTGAGATCGACGGTCAGGCCGGGACATGGACGCTCCAGGCGACCGCCGTGTGCGCAAGTCCGTAACGAGCCAGACGACGGAGATTGACGCGAAAGGGGCCGCCCCAGGGGGCGGCCCCTCGCGTGTCGGCGGGCCCCGGTCCGGACGGTGGCTGGCGCCGGCGGCGATCGTGCTCGTCGCCCTGGTCGTCCGGGTCGCGGTCGTCGTCGCCGACGACGGGTACCGGCCCGCCAACGACCCGCTCCAGTACGACGACATCGCGCGGTCGATCGCCGCCGGCGATGGGTACCCGCCCTCGCAGATCCTGCTCCACGGTGGTCCCAGCGCCTTCCGGGGCCCCGCCTACTCGTACGTGCTCGGCGGCGTGTACGCGCTCACCGGCGACAGCGTCGCGGCGGGGCGGATCCTGGGAGCCGCGCTGGGGTCCGTCGCCGTGTTGCTGCTGTATCTCGTCGCGCGCCGGATCTGGGGCAGGAGGGTGGCGCTGGTGGCGGCCGGGATGGCCGCGGTCTTCCCCCCGCTGGTCCTGCTCAGCCGCGAGCTGCTCTCCGAGCCGTTGTTCATCTGCCTGGCGCTGGGCGCCGTCGCATGCGTGCTCGCCAGCCGCGCGGGTGGAGCGGCGCCGGGGTGGGCCGCGAGCGCGGGCGCGCTGTGCGGCGTCGCCGCGCTCAGCCGCAGCGTCGGGCTGGCGCTGCTGATCCCGCTCGCGCTCGGGGTGTGGACGCTGCGGCCGCGCTTCACCGGCCGGGCGCTGATCGCTCCGGCCCTGCTGGTGCTGTGCGCGGCGCTCGTGATCGCGCCGTGGGCGATCCGGAACCAGGTCGAGCTCGGCCGCTTCATCCCGACGACGACGAGCGGGGGATACACGGCAGCGGGCGCGTACAACGACGAGTCGTTCCGGGACGCCGGCGCGCACGGCGCGTGGCGGAACCCGCAGCTCGTGCCCGAGTACAGCCGCCTGTTCGTCACCACCGGGATCGACGAGGCGGCCGCCGACCGGACGATGGCGCGGGAGTCGCGGCGGTTCGCCTGGGACCATCCGGGGTATGTCGCTGAGGTGGTCGCGTGGAACGTCGCCCGACAGCTCGAGCTGGTCGGGGGCTCGGTCCGGGACCCGAAGGGGGAGGTCGTGGACGATCGCGGGATCGGCAGCGAGGTGCCCACCTCCGAGCGAGTCGCGATCGGGCTCGCGGTTGCCCTGGCCCTGCTCGGCGTCGTCGCTATCGTTCGATCGCGGTGGGGAACGGAGGCGAGAATCGGATCGCCAGGCAGGATCCCGGCAGGGCCCGGGTTCCTGTGGCTGATCCCGATCCTGCTGCTGGCGGCGACGCTTCCTTTCGTCGGCCTGCCCCGCTACCGGGTGGTGGCGGACCCGTTCCTGCTCGTCCTCGCGGCGATCGGGCTGACGTGGCTGTGGGATCGGCTCGCCGCTCGGACCCACGCCGGCGGCTGATGGGGCGGCGTCTGCGTGCGCCTGTCGCGGTCGCGCTGATCGCGGCGTCGTTCGCGATTGCGGCGTGCGGCGGCGACGCCAACTCGGGCGCCGGCACCGCGCCGAACGCCACCCAGGGAGACCGCGCCTACATCGCCCGCGCGAACGCGATCTGTCGCCACGGGGTGCGGGAGGCGCGGCGGATCGGTGCCCGGGCCGGCACCGTGGACCCGGGGGACGTCGACACGATCACCGCGATCTTCGTCAGGCCCGGGATCTCGCTGCTGGAGCGCCAGGCGGCGCGGATGCGCCGGCTGAAGGCGCCCGCGAGCGCGACGGACTTCAGGACCTACGTCGGCCTGTACGACCCCGCGACCGTGCTCACCGAGCAGCGCGTGCAGGCCGCGCTGGCCCACAAGCCGGCGCGGCTGCAACAGCTCGCCGCTGCGATGGACCAGCTCTCGGCCGACTCCCGCGCCGCGGCGCGGGCGGCCGGGCTCGACGACTGCGACGTAGACATCGCGCGCCAGATCGTCCTCGCCGCCTCCGGGAAGTAGGGATGGCCGCGACCGCCGCGCGCGACCCGTCGAAGGGCGTTCCCGACGTCGTCGCGCCGCCTCCCGGTCATCCACGCTTCCCGCTCTCAGACGGCCTCAGGGCGATACCGGCACTGGCGATCCTGTTCGGCCACGCGTGGCTGTTCACGGGCGGCTTCGGCGGGTTCACGGAGAGCCTCCTGAACCGCGCGATCGTTCGCCTGGATGGGCTGTTCTCCCTGTTCTTCCTGCTCTCGGCATTCCTGCTGTACCGGCCGATGATCGCCCACCGCGCCGGCGGGGCGAGGGCGCCCCGCGTGTCCGACTACGGGATACGGCGGTTCCTCCGGATCTACCCCGCGTACTGGGTGGCCCTGACGGCGCTCGCGATCGTTCCCGGGCTGTTCGGGGTGTTCAGCGACAAGTGGTACGTCTTCTACGGGATGTTCATGTACTTCGACTACGGCGCTGTTCGCGACGTGTGCCCCTCGATCCTGAGCTCGATCAACCCCGGGATCCACTGTGGGCTGGTGCAGACCTGGAGCGTTCAGGTGGAGCTCACCTTCTATCTCGTGCTTCCGCTCTACGCGGCGCTGACGGGGCTGCTGGCCCGGGGCCGTGACGTGAAGACCTGGATGAAGCTGGAGCTGGGCCTGATCGCGGCGCTCGCGGCGCTGTCGCTTTTCGCAACCGGGCCTCCGTTCGACTTCAAGGAGGAGCGCTGGTTCCTGTTCAGCTTCCTCGGGCACTTCTACTGGTTCGGCCTCGGGCTGGCGATCGCGGTGCTGTCGGTCGTCTATCCGAAGGGGGCTCTGCCGGCCGCGCTGCGCTTCGCCGCGCAGCGACCGGGCGTGCTGTGGGCGGCGGCGGCGGGGATCTACGCCGCCACCGTGCTCCTCTTCAAGTATCCGATCCCGTTCGCGCTCGCGCCATTCACTCCGGCCGAGTACGTGGCGCTGATCGTGCTGCAGGGGATCGGCACCTCGCTGCTGCTGCTGCCGGCTGTGTTCGGGAATCCGAACCGGGGAGCGGTGGCGCGATTCCTCACGAACCCGGTCCTGATGTGGTTCGGCGTGATCTCGTACGGGATCGCGCTGTGGCACGTCGTGATCATGGCCGACCTCGGGCTCGGCCCCGACGGGTCGGGGTTCCTGGCGACGTTCGCGTACGGAAGCCTGATCACGATCCCGCTCGCCGCGATCAGCTACTACCTGATCGAGCGGCCGCTGATGAAGTTCAAGTACCGCTCGCCACGCGACGCCTTCCGCAAGTGGCGCGAAGGGCGCAAGGCCCGCGAGCCTGTCGCCGACGCCGGGGGATCGGCGTGAGCGCCCAGCTCCAGGGAACCGCGGAGGTCGTTGCGGGACGCGCAGCGATGCGGCGGACGATGTTCCTGTGCCAGGACGGAGTGGTGCTGTGCACGACGCTGCGCGCGCTCGAGGAGCTCGGGGTGCTGGAGCCCTCCCTGGAGGGCGACGGTTCGCTCGCCGACCTGATCCCCGGGATCGCTCCGGAGGGCTTCGGCGCACTCCGGGTTGCGGTGCGGACGCTCGCCGGCGTGGGATGGGTCGCGGAGGATGGGCTTACGCTCGACCCGGCGACGACGCGGCTCGGGTGGAACGAGCGCGGCACCGAGGCGATGCGCCATCGCGGTCACTACGTTTTCCTGGGCAGGTTCCTCTCCGGCTTCCCGGGCGCCGCGGACGACGCGTGGTCGCGGCCGTGGGACCAGGCCCAGGTGGAGGCGTTCGCCGCGCTGGCGGGGGAGGCGCGAGACCGGTGGAGCGTCGAGGAGCTCCCCGACGAGCTCGGCTCCGTGGTCCGAGCCCACCTCGACGCGGGGCTGATCGTGCCGACGATGCTGTCGCTGAACGAGCAGGGACGCCTCGGGGAGCAGCGTCCGCACCTGCCCCCCGGGCCGCTCGAGGAGGCGATCGGCGAGCTGCTCCGTTCGCTCGGCTGGATCGACCCGGAGCGGGGCGAGTGGACCGAGGGCGGCGGCCACGCCCGCGACTTCGCGCTCAGCTTCGGCGGCGTCGCCACATACCTGCCGCTGCTGTCGCGGCTTCCCGAGCTGTACCGCGGTGAGCTCACCGCGGCTCCGGACCCCGACGGCGGCGGCTCCGAGTGGCACGTCCACCGGCGGCTCAACCTGACGATCAGCACCAAGGCGCACGGACGCTACTTCGCCGACGCCGACCCGATCTTCGTCGACGTCTTCGACCGGCCCGCGCAGGACCGCCCCGAGTTCATCGCGGACATGGGATGCGGCGACGGCGCTTGGCTGATCCACCTGCACGAGCTGCTCATCGGGCGGCTCGGCGGGGCGCCGCGACTGGTCGGGATCGACGCCAGCCCGACCGCGCTCGAGCGGGCACGCACGAGGCTCGATGCGGCCGGGATCGACGCGCTCCTGCTCCAGGGCGACGTCAGCGATCCGGGCCGGCTCGCCGCCGACCTGGAGCGGAACGACCTCGCGATGCGGGATGGGCTCCACATCCGCGCCTTCCTCGACCACGAGCGCGAGTACCGTGCCGAGAGCAGTGCGGCGGAGCCGCCGGGGTGGACCACCGGGGCGTACATCGACCGCGGCGGGCGGGCGATCGGTGCCGTCGACATGGAGCGCGACCTGATCGCCCACCTGGACCGGTGGGCGAGCTGGTGCGACCGCTACGGGATGGTCGTGCTCGAGGCGCACTGCACGGCGCCGCGGATCGCCAGTCGAAACCTCGGCGCCACGCACAGCGTCGCCTTCGACGCCCATCAGGGCTACTCGCAGCAGTACCCGATCGACCATCCCGCGTTCATGCGCTGCGCTCATCAGGCGGGGCTCCGCCCCGAGGGCCGTCACGAGCGCCGCTACCCGGCGAACCGCTCCTTCATCACGATCAGCCTGAACCGGTTCCTGGTCGCGGGGGACGAGCCGGCGCTGCCCGCGACGGCCGGCGGGAGCCCGCGGGAGGACACGTGGCGGCCCGATCGGGGCGTCGACCTCGAGGACGGCGTCGCGCTGCACGAGATGCTGTTCGAGGACGGCGACGTCTCCTCGCCGCGGCCGTGGTGCTGCGCGCCGACGGGATTCGTCGTCGCGGGGACGCTGGCGGCGATCGAGTCGCGGCTCGGACGTGCGGCCGCGGGAGACGCGATCCGGGTGCTCGACTACGGCGCCGGCACCGGAACCGCCTCGATCGAGCTGCTCAAGGCCTGTCGAGAGCGGGGACTCGATCGCCGGCTCGCGGACGCAGGAGTGGGCCTGGAGCTCCACCTCGTCGACCGGCCGTCGAGTTGGTTCGCGAAGGGGTACGAGGTGCTCGGCCGCCATCCGTGGACCCGGTTCCACTCGGTCGCCGCGGACGGCGGCGGCTTTCGGCCGCTGCTCGAGGTGACCGGGGGCCGGACGATGGACGCGGTGATGACGAACATGGTCCTGCACCTGATTCCCTCGAACGCACTCGGCAGGGCGGCGGAGCAGCTGGCCTCGGTCACCGCGCCCGGCGGGCGAATGATGTGGAGCTCGCCCGACCTCGGACCTCCGGGACCGTCGGCGGTCCTCCTGCACGACCCGAACCGGGCGCTGCGGGAGCGATGGCTGGAGCTTCTGCACGGCGCCGCCGAGGGCGGGCGCACGCCCCTCGCGGCGGAGGCCGCCCGGCTGGCTCGCGAGCGCCTCGACGCCGACGCCCTCCGCCTGGCCCGGGAGCGCGCCGACCGCCGAATCCTGCCGCACCCGCTCGCGGCCGAGGTGACCGCTGCGCTGCAGACGCGCTTCGAGTGCGACGTCGAGACCCGCGCATACGAGATGCTCAGCGACGAGATCGTCGACGGGCTGCTGGTGCCGTCGAACCAGGCCGAGTTCCTCCCCGAGATCCACGAGCGGGCCGTGCGAGAGGACGTGATCCGGGAGCTGATGACGCGGGAGGTGGTCCCCGCGCTGCAGGACGGGCCCGCCGGGACGGCGCTGGGCGTGAACCTGCACTGGGCGCTCGGCTCCTGCGCGCGACCGGCCTGATCCCCCGGCAGGTTCGCCTTCGCGCCGCGCCGCGCCGCGGCCCGGTTACCCTGTCTGCGTGGCCACCGCCACGACCACCGTCACCGAGGACTGCGCCCGCGCCAAGCGGGCCTCGCGCGAGCTCGCGGTGGCGGAGACCGAGGCGAAGGACGCCGCGCTCGACCGGCTCGCTGCACTGCTCGACGAGCGCGTCGACGAGGTGCTGGCGGCGAACGCGGAGGACCTCGCCGACGAGCGTGCGGCGGGACTGACCGACGCGCTCCGCGATCGGCTCGCGCTTGACGAGGACCGCGTCCGGGCGATGGCCGCGGGGGTGCGCGAGGTGCTGGCGCTTCCCGATCCCGTCGGCGATGTGCTGGAGCAGCGGACCCTGGAGTCGGGGCTCGACCTGCGCAAGGTGCGCGTCCCGCTCGGGGTCGTCGCGGTGATCTACGAGGCGCGCCCGAACGTGACCGTGGACTGCGCCGCGCTGTGCATCAAGAGCGGCAACGCGATCGTGCTGCGAGGCTCCAGCTACGCGGACCGATCCAACGGGGCGCTGGCGGCGCTGGTCCGCGAGGCGGTCTCGGAAGCCGGCCTGCCGGGCGATGCCTTGGCGCTGCTCAGCGGCGAGCGCTCGGAGCTCGCCGAGCTGGGGAGCGCCGAGGGGCTGGTCGACCTGGTGATCCCGCGCGGTGGCGAGGGCCTGAAGTCGGCGCTGAAGGAGGTCGCGACGGTGCCGGTGATCTACGCGGCGTCGGGGAACTGCCATGTGTACGTGCACGACGACGCCGACGTCGAGATGGCGCGGCGGGTCGCTTTCAACGCGAAGGTGCAGCGCCCCGGGGTCTGCAACGCGGCCGAGACCCTGTTGGTGAGCGCGAGTGTGGCGGAGCGGCTGCTCCCCGGGCTGCTCGCCGATCTGGCCGGCGCCGGCGTGGAGCTCGTCGGCGACGACAGGGTCAGGGAGATCGCGGGCGTCGACGGCGTCGAGGTCGGCGCCGCCACCGACGAGGACTGGCTCACCGAGTACCTGGACCTGAAGATGGCCGTCGGCGTGGTCGACTCCCTGGACGAGGCGATCGACCACGTGAACCGGTTCGGGAGCGGGCACTCCGAGGCGATCGTGACGGGCTCGGACGCCGCCGCCGAGCGGTTCACCGGCGAGGTCGACGCGGCGGTCACCTACGTGAACGCCTCGACCCGGTTCACCGACGGGTTCGAGTTCGGGATGGGGGCCGAGATCGGGAACTCCACCCAGAAGCTGCACGCGCGCGGGCCGATCGGGCTGCGCGAGCTGACCACCACGAAGTACGTGGTGCACGGCACCGGCCAGGTCAGGGAGTAGGCGGTTCGCCGGCCTCCGACCGGAACGATGGCGCCGGCGGGCGGGCTCGCGTCGGCGTGCTCGGCTCGGCGTTCAATCCTCCGCACGTCGGCCATCTGGAGCTCGCCCAGGAGGCCCATGCCCAGCTCGGATTGGCCGAGGTGGTGCTGGTTCCGACCGGGCACGCTCCCCACAAGAAGATCGAGTCCGACCCAGGTGCTGTTGTACGGGTTCAGATGACGAGGCTGGCCGTCGACGGCGACGAGCGGATGAGCGTCTCCGAGCTCGAGACCGAGCGCGACGAGCCCTCGTTCATGTACCGGACGCTGGAGCTGCTCGCCGAGCAGCACCCCGATCAGGAGCTCGTGCTGGTGCTCGGCGCTGACGCCGCCGCCGGGCTGGAGTCGTGGCGCAGCCCGGGGCGGATCCTGGCGCTGGCGCGGGTCGGGATCGCGGGGCGGCCCGGGGTCGACCCGTCGGAGATCGCGGCGGTGCTGGGCCGGCTGGCGGGGGAGGATCGGGCCGAGCCGATCGAGATGCCGGCGATCGACGTGTCCTCCTCGATGGTGCGGGCGCGGGTCGCCGAGGGCAGGCCGATCAGGTACCTGGTCCCGGACGCGGTCGCCGGCCTGATCGCCGAGCGGGGCCTTTACCGGGGGAGCCACGGGAGGCCGGCGAGGGCGTGAGCGGCGAGCAGCTCGCACGGCGCGTGGCCGCGATCGCGGATGCGAAGCAGGCGGAGGACATCGCCGTCCTCGACGTCCGGGGCCTCGTCTCGTACACGGACTTCCTCGTGATCTGCACGGCGCGAAACGAGCGCCTCGCGAAGGCGGTTCACGACGAGGTGCACGCGGCGCTGAAGGCGGACGGGCGGCTTCCCGATCACGTCGAGGGCGTGCGCGAGCCGAGCTGGGTGCTGATGGACTACCTGGACTGCGTCCTGCACGTGTTCCTGCCCGAGGCGCGCGACCACTACCGGCTGGAGAACCTGTGGGGCGAGGCGCCCCGTATCGATGTTGCGTCCGGGCCGGCGCCTACGCTGCGGGCTGGATGAGGAGGAGCTTCAGGCGGTCCCTGCTGGGTTACCGACCGGCCGAGGTCGACGCTGCGATCGCCGCGCGAGACGAGGCGATCTCGGCCGCGGAGCGGGCTCGGGCAGAGTGGCAGGGCAAGGTTGTGGAGCTGGAGGGGGTCGCCGAGCGGCTCTCGGAGGCGATCGAGGCGCGCAACCGCGAGCTTCGCCGGATGCGCGACGAGATCGCGGACCTGCGGATGCCGGTGGAGTCGGAGACCGGCTCTTTCACGATCCCCCGCCAGCTCGAGGATCTGCGGGCGCAGGCCCGCGGCCAGGCGACCCAGATCAGGATGCGGGCGCTGCGCGACGCCGCCGAGCTGGTCCAGAAGGTGTCGGAGGCCGCGAGGATCCCGGACGCGGCGGGGAAGCTGCTCGACGCGCTCGACGGGAGCGGGGTGGAGGCGGAGGCGATCGAGCGGGCCGCGCCGCCGCCTGCACAGGCGGAGCCGAACGCCAACGGGAGGGCGGACGGGGTGTTCGAGGGCACGGTCAGCGTGGACGTCGGCCCGCTCAGGGACTTCTCCCAGCTGGTCGAGCTCGAGGACGCCGCGGGCGCGATCGGCGCCACCTCGGAGATCTCGATCAAGCGGTTCTCGAAGGGCCGTGCCACGCTCGACGTCAGGCTCGACGAGCCGGTCGCGCTGCTGCGCGAGCTCGAGCAGCGCTGCGACCTCGAGTTCCGGGTGCGCTCGCTCCGCGTCGACGGCGTCGTCCTCGACGTCGACGCGGAGCCGCGGTCCGAGTAGCACCGCAGCCGCCCGCGACGTAGGCTTGGCGCGCGGATGGACGACGAGCGACCGGGCTTCGAGATGCGGGCCGCGGCGGAGGCGTACTGCCGCGAGCGCGAGCGCGAGGCCCCGGACGGCTCGTGGTTGCCGTTCAAGGCGGACGGGCGGTGGACCGCGGCGCGGACGAACCTGCCGCGGTACGAGGATCCCACCGGCAGCGCCACCACCGCGAAGCCGAAGTCGCCGGAGCCGGACGATCCCCGCTCGGATCTGGGCCGCAGCCTGGGGCCGTACGCGGGCTAGGACCGTCGTCGGAGCGGCATTCAGCTGCTCTGTTGCCGTCCCGGAACGCCCCGCGAGCGGCGTTAAACTGAGTGTCCGAGTACCGGCACGGGGCTGTAGCTCAGTTGGGAGAGCGTTCGGCTGGCAGCCGAAAGGTCAGGGGTTCGAATCCCCTCAGCTCCATTCCTCCCACTGCGGTCTCCGGGAGTCGTCGATCGTGGTGACGAGGGCCGGGGTACCCAGGTGTACTGGACCAACGTCACCAACGACACGATCGGCCGGGCGCCGATCAACGACCCGACCAACGTCCAGGGCGCATGGCTGTCCTCCGCCCAGGGCGTCGACAACCCCAACGACATCGCCGTCTTCCAGGGCCGGATCTACTGGGCCAACCAGGGGAGCGACTCGATCGGGCGTGCCGACATCACACCGACCGGCGACCCGCCCGCGAACATCGACCCCGGCTTCGTCGAGGGCCCCCGGGGTTGAGAATCCCGCCAGCGTCGCCGTCAACAGCCTCTCGACCCCGCCTGCCAGGCGACCTCCGCGTCCACCGGCTACGCGACCCCTGTCGCGCTCAACCTCGGCTGCACCGGCGGAAGCCTCACGTTCTCGCTCGCCTCGCAGCCGCAGCACGGCACGATCTCGGGCCTGAACGCCTCGACCGGGCGGCTCACCTACACGCCGGACGACAGCTTCAACGGCGCCGACACCTTCAGCTTCCGCGCGATCAACCCCGGCGTGACGACGCCGTCGGCTCCCGCCACCGCGACGATCAACGTCGGGAAGGCCTCCAACGAGTTCAGCTTCGAGACCTCCCGCAACAAGAAGAAGGGCACCGCCCTGTTGACGGCGGCGCTGCCCGGCGCGGGCTCGCTGGAGCTCGCCGGGAGCAAGGTGGAGTCCGCCACAACCGAGGTCTCCGGCGCGGGCGACACGGAGCTCGCGATCAAGGCGATCGGAAAGGCGAAGAAGAAGCTGAAGAAGAAGAAGGGGGCCGCGAAGGTCGCCTTCGACGTCACCTTCTCCCCGACGGGCGGCGATCACGCAACCGAGCCCGGCTCCCTGAAGCTGCTGAAGAAGAAGAAGTAACGCGCGCCCGCCCGATCTGGGCGCAGGCTCACAGCAGGCCGGCGACCGTGTCGTACAGCAGGTAGGCGTTCAGCGCGCTGATCAAGACCGTGATCGCCAGCATCAGGGCGGTCGTCAGGCGGCGGTTCGCCATCTCCTTCATCACGCCCGCGCGGCGCGTGATCAGCAGCAGCGGGACGAGCGCGAACGGGATCCCGAACGAGAGCACGATCTGCGAGAAGACCAGCGCGTCGGTCGTGTTCACCGCGAGCGCGAGGATCACCAGCGAGGGCAGCATCGTCAGCCCCCGGCGCAGGATCAGCGGGATCCGCCAGTTCATGAACCCGGCCATCACCACCTGCCCGGCGTACGTGCCCACGCTCGACGAGGAGAAGCCCGACGCCATCAGCGCCACTCCGAACGCGAGCGCGGCGCCGCCGCCGACGAGCGTGTCGAGATGGGCGTGGATCGGGCCGAGCTCGCTCACCCCCATCAGCCCCGGCTTGTGGAACAGTGCCGCCGCGATGCACAGCATCGACAGGTTCACCGCGCCGGCGATCCCCAGGCCGATCGCGACGTCCCAGCGGTTGTACCGGAGCAGGGTGCGGCGCTCGCCGGGGTCCGTCGGCCGGATCCGGTCCTTCTGCAGCGCCGAGTGCAGGTAGATGACGTGCGGCATCACGGTCGCGCCGATGATCCCGACCGTGAGGCCGAGCGAGTCGCCGCCGCTCAGGTGCGGGACCAGCCCGCCCGCGATCCCGGCTACGTCCTGGTTCCCGGCGGCGAGGAACACGTACAGGAAGCCCGCGCCGACGAGGCCGAGCAGCGCGATGATCGCAAGCTCGAACCTGCGGTACCCGCGCTGCTCGAGCGCGAGAATCCCGAACGCTACGACCGCGGTGATCAGCCCCGCCGGGAACAGCGGGACCCCGAAAACCAGGTGCAGGCCGAGCGCGGCGCCGACGAACTCGGCCAGGTCGGTCGCCATCGCGACCACCTCTGCCTGCAGCCACAGGACGGCGTTCGCCCGCTTCGGAAACGCGTCGCGACACAGCTCCGGGAGGCTCCGACCGGTGGCCAGCCCGGCCTTCGAGCTCAGGTACTGGACCAGGATCGCCATCAGGTTGGCCATCACGATCACCCATACGAGCCCGTAGCCGTGCTCGGCGCCGGCGGCGAAGTTGGTCGCGAAGTTTCCCGGGTCGACGTACGCCACCGAGGCGACGAAGGCGGGACCGAGAATCGCCAGTGCGCCACGCACCCTGCCCCGCGACAGCACGTGCTTGAGCTCGCTCGCGGCGCCCAACGCCGGGGCATCCGGCAGCGCCACCGAACCCTGGCCGGCGCCGGCGTGCGCCGCCGCGGGGCGGTCCGTGCGCAGCGGGCTGCCCCCCGCCTCACCCCGCTTCCGTAAAGTCCTCACAGACAAAAGTTATATCATGCAGGTACGAAATCATGGTTTCGCGGATCCCCAAACGGTCGCGTCCCGGCGGTAACCTCGCCACATGACGACGGCCGAAGCGGCAGCCCCGTCCTCCGCCGCCGAGGACTACGTGAAGGCGATCTACTCGCTCACGCACCGGGACCGGACTCCAGCGTCGACGACCGACCTCGCCGCGCGGCTGGAGCTCTCGCCCGGGTCGGTGTCGACGATGGTGAAGCGGCTCGACGACGCGGGGCTCGTCGACCACGTCCCCTACCAGGGGGTCCGCCTCACCCGGGCGGGGGAGCGCCTCGCGCTCGGGGTGATTCGCCGCCACCGGCTGCTCGAGCTCTTCCTGACCACCTCGCTCGGGATCCCGTGGGAGGACGTGCATCGGTACGCCGAGGCCCTCGAGCACGCCGCATCCGACGAGCTGATCGAGATCATCGCCGAGAAGCTCGGCGATCCCACCGCCGACCCGCATGGGGACCCGATCCCCACGCGCGAGCTGAGCATGGACGAGCGCGACACCGACAACCTCGCCAGTCTCGAGCCCGGCGAGCGCGGCACGGTCGTCCGGGTGTCCGACTCGGACCCCGAGATGCTCCGCTACCTGACCGAGCAGGGGATCGGGATCGGCGCCGAGGTGGAGATGGTGGGGCGCCAGCCATTCGACGGGCCGTGCGAGATCCGGATCGGGGAGCACACCCGAACGCTCGGGTTGAGGCTGGCGCGTGCGATGCAGGTCGCGCGCGCGGCCGGCTGATCCCGCGCGACGGCCCTCATCTCCGCCTCACCGCAGCCTAACCGGCCTCTCATTGCGCGGGAATAGACACCCGGCGGACAAGGCAATTTCGGCGGGCGTCGCCCGCCGCGACGAAGGAGAGGCACGCATGTTCAATCCGAAGCACGCGACAGCCGCCCTGTGCGCGATCGGCGTGACATTCGCCGTCGCCGCCGGCTACGCCAGCGCGGCGGCGCTGCCGCAGGGCAGCGAGCCGGTCAACCTCGATCCGGCTGAGTTCACGACGCAGATCGACAACCCGTACTTCCCGCTCGTCCCCGGGGACAGGTATGTGTACCACGAGGTCGACGGAAGGACGAAGGAGCGGACGGTCCTCGGCGTCACGAACCAGACCAAGCGGATCGCGAACGGAGTCACCGCCCGCGTGATCCACGACCGCGTCACCTCGAAGGGCAAGGTGATCGAGGACACGCTCGACTGGTACGCCCAGGACTCCTCCGGGAACGTGTGGTACCTGGGAGAGGACACGGTCGAGTGCTCCGGGAAGGGAAAGGTCAAGACCAGCGCAGGGTCGTTCGAGGCCGGCGTGGACGGCGCCCAGCCGGGAGTGATCATGCCCGCCGACCCGCAGCCGGGCCAGGCCTACCGACAGGAGTACTACGCCGGTCAGGCGGAGGACCGTGCCGTCGTGCTGAGTGCCGACGAGCAGGTCCAGGTCAAGTTCGGCCGCTTCACGAACGCGGTGCTGACCAAGGAGCTCGTTCCGGTGGAGCCGAAGGTGCAGGAGTACAAGGTCTACGCCCCGGGCGTCGGCACCGTGCTCACCCTGAAGACCTCCGGCGGGAAGGGCCGCGAGCAGCTGCTCAAGGTCAGGCACGGCCGTCAGGTCGAGCCGCCGAAGCCGAGCAGGCGCTGCGTGGTCTAGACGGTGGGCGCGAGCGGCGCGCCCGCGCCTAGTTCAGGCTGCGGGCCGCCGCCCGCGCCTCGTCGAGCGCCGGACGCGAGCGCTTCGGCATCCGCCGGCGCACCCGCCACGTCGCGCCCGAGAAGGCGAGGTTGGCGACCGTCGCGAATCCCTGCTCGTCCTCGCGCAGCGCCAGCAGAAGGTGCGCGACGCGGTCGCCGGCGGGCAGGGTTCCGGGGTTGGCGATCCTCACGCACCAGCAGTCGGCTCGGCGCCCGCCGGTCCTGACCAGGATCGCCCCCTGCTCGCCGACCAGCCACACGCCGAGCCGTCCCCGCTCGATCGCGAGCCCGGTGCGGCGGAGCAGCGCGCGCTGCTCGTGCCCGACCAGGTCGCCGAGCAGCCCCAGTGCGGTGCGCTCCGCCCGCTCGCCGGCGCCGGGCCGCGCTCGTGCGCTCCCGGGGCTCCCGATCGGCACCACCGACCCGGCGCCGCGACGCGCGTACAGCTCCGGGATCAGCCACCCGTGGGCGAAGCTGCCGAGCGCGACCGGGAACGTGAGCGGCTCCAGCCACAGAAGCAGGCCGCCGGCGGCGAAGAACGGCGTCGCGATCGCCGCGGTCCACAGCGTCCACAGCCGGCCGTCGCGGCGCAGCGTCCGCTGCGAGGGCCGCTCCCGCCACCAGAACGCAGCGGCCTCGGCAAGGCCGCCGGCGGACACCATCCGCGCGTGCCTCGGTCCGCTATCCGCCCGCGATCGGGCGACGCAGGATCACCAGCTCCGCCTCCCGGGGCAGCTCCCGGACCACCTCGGCGGAGCCGTCGGCCTGGCTGACGCTGGCCAGCATCCCGGAGTCGAGCTCGCGGCGGAAGGCCTCGACCGCCTCCGCATGTGCCGCGGCGTCGTCCGGAGCCCACTCGGCGAGCGTCGTGTGGCCGCTGCGGTCGAGCCTGATCAGTCGCGCCATCTCAGTCCCCTCTAGAATCGCTTTCGCCGATCTCGTGCCCCGCGGGGCTGCCCGCTGACTATACGCCGCGCGCGCCTAAACTCAGGCCCGTGAGCCCGTACGAGCCACGTGAGATCGAGCGCAAGTGGCAGAGGGTGTGGGAGGAGGAGCGCACCTGGGAGGTGCCCAACCCGGGCGACCCCGCGTTCGACGACTCGAAGCCGAAGAGCTACGTCCTCGAGATGCTCCCGTACCCCTCCGGTGAGCCTCACATCGGCCACCTGAAGGTGTACTCGATCGGCGACGCGCTCGCTCACTTCCGCCGCCGCAACGGGATGAACGTGATCCATCCGATGGGCTACGACGCGTTCGGGCTGCCCGCCGAGAACCACGCGATACGCACCGGCGAGCACCCGCGCGACTCCACGCAGGCATCGATCGACACGTTCCGCCGGCAGTTCCGCTCCTGGGGGATCTCGGTCGACTGGTCGCGCGAGATCTCCACCCACGCGCCGGAGTACTACCGGTGGACGCAGTGGATCTTCCTGCGGCTGCTCGAGCACGGGCACGCGTACCGGACCGAGGCACCCGTCGTGTGGTGCCCGCACGACGCCACCGTGCTGGCCAACGAGCAGGTCGTCGACGGGCGCTGCGAGCGGTGCGGAACGGTGGTGGAGACGCGCCGGCTCGAGCAGTGGTTCTTTCGGATCACCGACTACGCCCAGCGCCTGCTCGACGACTTCGCGCTGCTCGACTCGTGGCCGGAGCATGTCGTCACGATGCAGCGCAACTGGATCGGCCGCTCCGAGGGCGCCGAGGCGGTGTTCCGGTGCGAGGAGCTCGGGATCGACTTCCCGGTGTTCACGACCCGGCCCGACACGCTGTTCGGCGCGACCTTCTTCGTGCTTGCTCCCGAGCACCCTGAGCTGGAACGCCTGGTCGCCGGCACCGCCGCCGAGCAGCCCGTGCGCGAGTACGTCGACGCATCGATGCGGGCCGGGATCGAGGAGCGCGGCGACGAGGACCGCGCCAAGACCGGCGTTCCGCTCGGTCGCACGGTCACCAACCCGGTGAACGGAGAGCAGATCCCGATGTTCGTCTCCGACTACGTGCTGATGGAGTACGGGACGGGGGCGATCATGGCGGTCCCCGCGCACGACCAGCGCGACTACGAGTTCGCAAGGGCGTTCGACCTCGAGATCCGCCGGGTGGTCGAGTCGGCCGACGCTGCCGGAGCGATGGAAGCCGCGTACGTGGAGCACTCCGACGACGAGCGGCTGATCAACTCGGGCGAGTTCACGGGTCTGCCCGCCCCGGAGGCGATCCGGGGGATCACCGAGTGGCTGGAGGGGCGCGGCCTGGGCAAGCACGCCGTCAACTACCGGCTGCGCGACTGGCTCGTCTCCCGGCAGCGCTACTGGGGTTGCCCGATCCCGGTCGTGTACTGCGACGGGTGCGGGATCGTCCCCGTCCCCGACGAGGACCTCCCCGTGGTGCTCCCCGACGTCGAGGAGTACGCCCCGAAGGGGCGCAGCCCGCTGGCGGCGGTCGAGGACTGGGTGGCGACCGAGTGCCCGCGGTGCGGCGGCCCGGCGCGCCGGGAGACCGACACGATGGACACCTTCGTCGACTCGTCCTGGTACTTCCTGCGCTACCTCGATCCCCACGACGACGCGGAGCCGTTCGGCCGCGGGCCCGCGGAGCACTGGATGCCGGTGGACCAGTACATCGGCGGGGTCGAGCACGCGATCCTGCACCTGATGTACGCGCGCTTCTTCACGAAGGCGCTCACCGACATGGGCTACCTCGGCGTGCAGGAGCCGTTCGAGAACCTGTTCACCCAGGGGATGATCCTCAGAGACGGCGACAAGATGTCGAAGTCGAAGGGCAACGTGGTCAGCCCGCAGAGCTACGTGGAGCGGTACGGCGCCGACACCGCCCGAACCTACATCTGCTTCATGGGCCCGGCGGAGAAGGACGCCGACTGGGCCGACGAGGGCGTGCAGGGCGTGCACTCGTTCCTGCGCCGGGTGTGGGCGCTCGCGCAGGAGGTATCAGAGCGCACAGTCCGCCCGCAACCCGGCAAGAGCGGACGCGAAGCGGAGCATCTTGCCGGATCTGATCCGGAGGATTCCGCGGGGACGGGAGCATTTCGCGGGCGATGATTCTTCGGCGGGGGATCTCGTCCGCAAGGCGCATTGGGCGATCGACAAGGCGACCGCCGACATCGGTCGCCGCTTCCACTTCCACACCGCGATCGCGGCGCTGATGGAGCTCGTCAACGACGCCTACCGGGCGAAGGACTCGCTGTACGGCAACCCGGCCGGCGAGGCCGCACTGCGGTTCGCCGCCGCCACCACCGCGTCGCTGCTGCTGCCGTTCGCGCCCCATCTGAGCTCAGAGGCGTACGAGCTGCTCACCGGGGAGCGCGTCTGGGAGCAGCCGTGGCCGGAGGCCGACCAGAGGCTGCTCGAGCGCGACACCTTCATGTTGGTCGTGCAGGTGAACGGCAAGCTCCGCGACCGGATCGAGGCGGCAGCGGGCGCCCCCGACGCCGATCTGCTCGAGCTCGCCCGGGACAGCGAGCGCGTCCGCGAGCACATCGACGGGAAGCAGGTCGTGAAGGAGATCGTCGTCCCCGGGAAGCTGGTCAACCTCGTTGTGCGCTAGTTCACGTCGTTGCGCCGCGCTGGGCGCCCACGTCTGCTAGAAAATCTCGGCGCATGCTCGTTAGGCGGCTCTCGGACGCGGCGGTCGAGGAGTGGCACCAGCTCCAGACCCACATCCTGATGGATGCCGGTGAGCTCGGCTCCCGCCACATGTCGGTGACCCTCGTCGAGGTCCCGCCGGGTGTGTCGCAGAGCCTTCGCTCCCATGAGGAGGCCGAGCAGGTGTACGTCGTCGTCCGCGGCGAGGGAACGCTGTCCGCCGCCGGCGACTCGGAGCGGCTCGGGCAGGGCGACCTCGCCCTGATCCCGCCGGCCACCGACCACGCGATCGCAAACGACGGCGACGGCTCGTTCGCATGCGTGTCCGTGCAGTCGCCCGCGGTAGCCGTGGACGAGCTGTACGACCGCCAGCTCGCCGGCAGCCCGGCGGCCGGGTACGACGAGGACGAGGACTACTAGCGTCCCGGTGATGACGCGACGCCGCGTCGTCCTCCACGGTCACGTCCAGGGCGTCTTCTTCCGCGACACGACCCGCCGCCGCGCCGCCCAGCACGGCGTCTCCGGCTGGGTTCGGAACAACCCGGACGGCACCGTGGAGGCCGCATTCGAGGGTGACGGGGACGCCGTCGACGCGATGGTCCGGTTCGCGCGCGAGGGTCCGGCGGGGGCGTTCGTGCGAGCGGGTCGAGGAGTTCGAGGAGGAGCCGGAGGGCCTGGACGGGTTCGGGGTGCGCTGATCACTCGGCACGGACGCGTCACGGAAGCGCTGCAGCCGGCGCGCAACGCGTAGAGCGACTCTGGCGACGATCGGCGGGTGGCCTACCTGAGCCGCTCCCAGATCCTCGTGTACGGCGCTGTCGCGGTCGCCTTGCTGCTGCTCGGGGCGCGGTGGATCCGCTCCGCCGATCAGGCCGGGTCCGAGCCCGGCGAGGTGAGCTTCGCATCCGGCGGGGGCCGCGGCGACGGCGGCCCGCCGTCGGTCGAGGGCGGATCCGGGCGGGACGTGGTCGTGCACGTGGCGGGGGCGGTGCGCGAGCCGGGGGTGTACCGGCTCCCGGCCGGCTCGCGCGTCACGGACGCGGTGGACCGGGCCGGCGGGCCCGCGGGCGGGGCGGGGCTCGACGCGATCAACCTCGCGGCGGTGCTCGGCGACGGCCAGCAGGTCGTCGTGCCCGGGGGCCGCGGCGCCACCGCCGCGGCGGCCGGCGCCGGCGCCACCGACGACGGCCCGATCAGCCTCGGCAGCGCGACGCTCGAGGACCTCGACTCAATCGACGGGATCGGTCCCGTCACCGCGCAGAGCATCCTCGACTACAGGGACGAGCACGGAGGGCTGTCGTCGGTCGACGAGCTCGACCAGGTGAGCGGGATCGGCCCCGCGACGTTGGAGGCGCTCAGCTCCCGGCTGCAGCCCTGAGCGATTCGCTCCGGCGACCACCGGGTAGCCTGACGGCGATGCCGCACCAGCCCCCGATCCGCCGGTTGCTGATCCTCGCCTACGCCGCGGCCGCCGTGGCGCTGCTGCTGGTCGGGGCGCGGTGGATTCGCTCGGCGCAGCGGCGCGAGCCCGAGCTCGAGCAGGCCTCCGACGCGATGCTCCCCGCGTCGACCGACGGCCGGCTCCCTCTGCGTACGGCGACGGTCGAGGAGCTCGGGTCGATCAAGGGAATCGGCCCGGCCACTGCGCGCGCGATCGTCGAGTTCCGCGACGGCCGGGGCGGGCTGTCGTCGGTCGACGAGCTCGCCGATGTGAGCGGAGTCGGCCCTGCGACGATGGATGCGCTCCGGGCCCGGCTGCAGCCGTGATCCGGTCCGCGTCGGCCTAGGCACGGCTCCGGCACGATTGCGCCCCGGAGCGGGCGCCACCCGCGCGCCCAGACGCTGAACGCTGGCCCACGTGGACTGGAGGCTGGTCGGGCTCGTCGGGGCAACCGCCGGGGTCGCTGTGTCGCCGTGGGTGGGGGTGACGGGCAGTGTCGCGGCCGGTTTCGGGGCCGCGCTCGGCGCCGCGGCGGCGGTGGCTGGTGGTGGTGCGGGCACCCGGCCACGGTCGGTTGGCGCCGGCGCCGTGGTGGGCATGGTCGCGGCCGCGGTTGGCCTCGTCGCGGGCGGCGAGCGGCTCGCCGCGATCGACGCCGGCGCGTTCGAGGGGCCGGACGGTCGCGCCGCGAGCGTGCGCGGCTTCGTCACCGCGGTCCCGCGGCGCGACGACGGGGTCGTCTCGGTGCGGGTCGACAGCGCCGACGGCCGCCTCCTCGTCGAGGCGCCCGAGCCGGTCCCGGACCTCCCGGTCGGTCGCGAGATCCGTGCCCGCGGGGTGCTCGGCGAGCCGCCGGATTGGGAGGTCGGCTACCTGTCGCGGTACGGGATCGGCGAGATCTTGAAGGCGGACGGGATCGGGCTCACCGGTCGGCGCCGCGGCGGACTGGCCGCGATCGCCGACGGCGTCCGCGATCGCGCCGAGGCGGCGCTCGACCGCGGCATGCCGCCGCCCGAGGCCGCCCTGGCGCGCGGTTTCGTGCTCGGCCAGGACGACCGGATCGACCGCGCCACGGTCGAGGACTTCAAGCGGTCCGGTCTCGCCCACCTGCTCGCGGTCTCCGGCCAGAACGTGATCCTGCTGGCTCTGCTGGCGATCCCGCTGCTGGCTGCGCTCGGCCTCTCGCTCCGAGCGCGGCTGCTGTGCGTGCTCGGCCTGATCGCCCTCTACGTGCCGGTGACCGGCGCAGGCGCCGTCGATCCAGCGCGCCGGCGTGATGGGGGCGGCCGGGATCGTGGCGGCGCTCTACGGCCGCCCCCGCTCGCGCTGGTACGTGCTGGTGTTGGCGGCGCTCGTCACCCTGGTCGTCAACCCGCGGTCGAGCTCGGACGTGGGGTGGCAGCTCAGCTTCGCGGCGGTCGCCGGGATCCTGCTGTGGGCCGAGGGAATCCGCAACTGGCTCCTGCGTCGCACCGGATCGCGCCCGGGCGAGGGCCTTCTGTCGTGGCAGCGCGCACTCGCGGAGGGCGCGGCGATGACGATCGCCGCGACGCTCGCCACCGCGCCCCTGATGGCGCACCACTTCGAGGCGGTGTCGATCACGGCGCTGCCGGCGAACCTGCTGGCCCTGCCCGCGGTCGCGCCGGTGATGTGGCTGGGGATGCTGGCGGCGATCGCGGGGCAGGTCCCGGCGATCCCGGTCGGGCCGCTGAACTGGCTCGACGCCCGCCTGATCGCGTACATCGCCCAGGTTGGCGAGTGGATGGCGGCGCCGGGGTGGGCCCAGGCCGGCGTTGGGCTCCCGTCGGCCGGCGTCGGGCTCGCATACGCCGCGCTCGTGTGCGGTGGATGGGTGGCCGGTGCGGTGACGCGGCGGCAGGAGGGGTTGGCGGCCGGCCGCCGGCTCGTCGCCGCCGTTGCCGTCGCGATCGCCGGTCGTCGCGGCGGCTGCCGCATGGGCGCACCCGGGAGGGAGCGGGAGCGTCGCTCGGCCCGAGACACTCGAGATCACGGTGCTCGACGTGGGACAGGGGGACGCGATCCTGCTGGAGTCGCCCGATGCGAGCGCGGTGCTGGTCGACGGCGGTCCTCCCGGCGACGAGATCGTCGACAAGCTCGCCGACGAGGGAGTCGATCGGCTCGCCGCGGCGGTGCTCACGCATGGCGATCTCGACCATCGCGCCGGGATCGAGCAGGTGCTCGGCGAGATCCCGGTTGGCTCGCTCGCCTATTCGCTCGCTCCGCGCCGGATCCGTCTCGACGCTCGCTCGGCGGGCGCTCGGCTCGACCGCGTCGTCGAGGGGGACGCGATCCGGTCCGGCACCCTGAGACTCGACGTGCTGTGGCCGCCGCGGGGGCTGGTGGGAGCCGGGCCGCCCGACGAGCCCAATGCCGCGGCGATCGTCCTGCTTGCTCGGTGGCGCAACTTCACGATGCTGCTCACCGCGGATGCCGAGGCCGAGCTCGCCCCGGTCGAGCCCGGGCCGGTGGACGTGCTCAAGGTCGCCCACCACGGCAGCGAGGACTCCGGTCTGGCGCGTCTGCTTGACCGCATCCGCCCCCGCGCCGCGGTGATCTCAGTCGGCGCGGACAACCCCTACGGCCATCCAGCGCCGGCGACGCTCGCGGACCTCGCCGGGCACCGGGTGCCGGTGCTGCGCACGGACGAGGCGGGAGATGTCCAGATCGAGGTCGGGGCGGGCGAGTGGATCGCCCGCCCCGAGTGAACGGGATCGAGGAGTGCACTAGGCTGCGCGGTTCACCGCAGTCGAGACGGAAGGGGTACGGATGAGGCGAGTGGCCATCATCGCCGCGACGACGGCGCTCGGAATCGGCGCTGGGATCGGTGTCGCCGCGTGCGGCAGCGACAGCACGACGACCGTGATCCAGCAGGGCGGAGGGGGCGGGGGCGGTGGGACGACCGCGAAGCCGACTACGACCGCGAAGCCGACCACGACCACCACTCAGCAGACGACGACGACGCAGCCTCCCCAGGGCGGCGGCTGAGAGCGGCGCTGGCGCGGGGGCGTCAGCCGCGGCGCGGAATACACTCGCCCAATGCCCGAGATCAAGCCCGCGTACCTGATCGCGGGCGACGACGAGGCGAAGATCGGGGCGGTCCTCGCACGGCTGCGAGAGCGGGCCGAACGCGAGGGCGGGGCCGGCGCCCTGCAGGCGTTTGAGCCCGGTCCCGGCGGCGCCCCTGACGCGGCCGCGTTGATCGCAGCGATCCCCGCTATCTCCCTGACCGCGGAGCATCGATACCTGCTCGCCGACGGGGTGGAGAGGTGGCCGGCGGCACGAGCCGCCGAGGTGGCCGCGGCCCTCGACGATCTCGGCCCCGACACCACCGTGGTGCTCGTCGCCCGCGGCAAGCCCCCGGCGAAGCTGCGCAAGGCGGTCGAGGCGCTCGGCGGCGAGCTGCTCGCCTACGACGCGCCCCGCGACCGCGACATACCCAAGCGCCTGGTCGCCGGCGCGGCGCAGCGCGGGCTCCGGCTCGACCTGCCGGCTGCGCGACTGCTCGTGGAGCGGCTCGGACCGGGCACCGTTCGGCTCTCCACCGAGCTCGACCGGCTCGCGATATGGGCCGGTGAGGACGGCGAGGTCGGAGTCGAGGACATCGAGTCGATGATCACCGACACCTCGGAGGCAGCCGGCTGGGCGCTCGCCGACGCGGTCCTCGACCGCGACCCCGCCGGCGCGGTGTCCGCGGCGGAGCAGCTCTCCGACCAGGGCGAGAACGTCACGGGGCTCGTCTACACGCTCGCCGCGCGGCTGCGCCGCGCGCACCGGGCGCTGGTTCTGTTGGAGGCGGGCGTTCCGGAGAAGCAGGTCACCTCGGAGCTCGACATGCACCCGTACGCGGCGAAGATGCTGGTCCGCCGAGCTCGGGGGCGCTCGGTGGAGGAGCTGCGCGAGGCCACCTGCGCCGTCGCCGACCTCGAGATCTGGTGCCGGGGAGGGTCGGAGTACGACGATCGCGTCGCGCTGACGCTCGCGGTCAGGCGCGCTGCCGGCGCTCCCGCTGGTGCCTCCTGAGCTGGATCAGGCGGCGGCGTGAAGTCTCGCCGCGCGGCTCTTCTTCCGCGCGCCGGCGTTCGCGTGCATCGCGCCCTTCGACACGGCCTTGTCGATCCGCGACACGAGTGCCCTGTGCTCGCGCTCGATCGCGTCCTGTTCGCCGCCGGCGATCGCCTGTTCGAGGCGCCGGAAGTGGGTTCCGACGGTCGCGGTCAGGCGCCGGTTCTCGAGCCGTTCTCGCTCCGTGCGATCGATCCTCTTCTTCTGCGATGCGATGTTGGCCATGGGACGGCGCGTGACTATAGCGTCTGAACCGCGGGATCCCGGTAGCGGCACGTTCGAGGTCGTTCCCACGGACGACCCCGTGGCGCCGCCCCAGGAGCCGCCGCAGCCCCGTTCCGGTCGCCTGGCCCGCTCCACCGCGTTCTTCTCGATCGCCACCGGGGCATCCCGGATCGCCGGGCTGGTCCGGGAGGTGGTCGCGGCGAGCTACTTCGGCGTCCGCGGCCCGATGTCGGCATTCACGATCGCGTTCCAGGTCCCGAACCTGGTCCGCAGCCTGTTCGCCGACCAGGCGATCCAGGCGGCGCTGGTGCCGGTGTTCACCGAGCACCTCGAGCGCGGCCAGCGGCGCGAGGCGTTCCGGCTCGTCTCCACGTTGATCTTCGCGTTCATCCTCGTGATCGGGCTGCTCACGGCGCTGTTCATCATCGCCGCGCCCGCGATCATGCAGGTCGCCGCGCCCGGGTTCGGACCGCGGCTCGACGACCTGACCGCGGCGCTGTCTCGGATCCTGTTCCCGATCCTGCTGCTGCTCGGTGTCTCGGGGCTCGTCGTCGGAGTCCTGAACAGCTACGACCGGTTCGCGGTATTCGCGATCGCCCCGTTCTTCTGGAACGTCGCGATCATCGCCGTGCTCGTCGGGCTGGCACCCGCGTTCCCGGAGCGCGACAAGATCTACGCGTACGCGATCGGCGTCCTGGTCGGCACCGTGGTGCAGCTCGCGATGGTCGTCTGGGACCTCCGCAACACGCCGTTCCGGCTGCAGCGGGTGTTCGAGTGGACGCCGGACGTCCGCAAGGTGCTGCTGCTGATGCTCCCGGTGACGATCAGCCTTGGGTTGATCAACTTCAACCTCGTCATCAACAGCCTTTTCGCGACCCTCGTCTCCGACCGGGCCCCGGCGGCGATCGACAAGGCGTTCCGGATCTACATGCTGCCCCAGGGGATGTTCTCGGTGGCGGTGGCGACGGTCGTGTTCCCGACCCTGTCGCGGTTCGCAGCTCGGCTCGCGTACGACGACCTGCGCCGGACGATGGCCAACGGGATGCGCCAGATCGTCCTCCTGCTCACCCCGGCGGCGGCGGCGATCCTCGTCCTGTCGGAGCCGATGATCCGGCTCGTGTACGAGCGCGGCGAGTTCGGGCCCTCGCAGACCCAGCTCGTCTCCACGGCGCTGTTCTGGTTCGCCTTCTCGCTGCCCCTGAACGGGCTCTTCCTGATCCTCACCCGCACGTTCTTTAGCCTGCAGCGGCCGTGGTTGCCGACCACGATCGCGGGGCTGAACCTGCTGATCACCGCGGTCGGCGCAGCCGTCCTGCACGGGCCGTTCGGCGTCGCCGGGATCGTCGCCTCGACCGGGATCGCGACGGGGGTGAGCGTCGCCGCCCAGTGCGCCGTGCTGCGGTACTCGCTGGGCGGGATCGAGCTGGGGCGGCTGCTCGACACCTCCCTGCGGATCACCCTCGCCGCCGCGGCGCTCGCCGCGACCAGCTACGGCGTGTGGTACGCCCTCGACGCGGAGATGGGGCGCTCCACCGGCGCCCAGGCGATCGAGATGGTCGCCGCGCTCGGCTCCGGCGCGGCCGTGTACGTGGCGGTGCTGGCGCTGCTCCGCGTCCCCGAGCTCGACCAGATCCTGCGACTCGTCCGGAGCCGCGCCGCATGATCTCCCCGCCTTCGAGGGCGGCCGCGGCCGATGCGCTCCGCTCGCACTGGGGGTGGGTGCTGGCCGCGGGGGCGCTCGCGATCCTGGCCGGGATCGTCGCGATCGCGGTCCCGGCGGCGGCGACCGTCGCGATCGAGCTGTTCATCGGGTGGCTGCTGATGTTCGGCGCCGGATTCCAGCTCGTCGACGCGTTCGCCCCGCCGCGCGAGATCGGGCGCGTGCTGCTCAGGGTCGGGTACGCGATCCTGTTCGCGGCCGCGGGGATCTACCTGCTGGTGGCGCCGCTCGACGGCACGATCACCTTGACGGCGGTCCTCGCCGTGCTCCTGATCGTCTTCGGCCTGCTCCGGATCTACGCAGCGCTCCGCGAGCGCGACGAGGACGGCGCCGGGCTCGTCGCGCTCTCCGGTGTCGCGGGGGTGCTGCTCGGCGTGCTGATCGCGGTGCAGCTCCCGAGCTCGTCCGACTGGGCGATCGGCCTGCTGGTCGGGGTCGACCTGCTGCTGTACGGCGGCAGCTTGGTGTGGACCGCGCTCACCGCGCGCGAGGCTGCGCCGGGCGCCTGAACCGCCCGGCGCGCCGCGTAATACTGGAGTAATGGGGGAGAACGCCGCCATCGTGCGCGCGCTCTATGCGGCCTTCAACCGCGGCGACACGGCTGCCGCGTATGAGCTCATCGATCCCGAGATCGAGTACGTCAACCCGGACGACGCCGTCGAGCCGGGAACCCGGCGCGGGCTCGGGTCCTACGACGCGGCGATGGCCCAGATCCGGGAGGTGTTCGGAGACGCCCAGATCGAGATCGAAGAGCTGATCGAGTCGGGCGACCTGGTGGCGACGGCGATCACGTTCCGGTTCCGCCCCCACGGAACCGAGGCGCAGGCCGAGCAGCGCCAGGGCCATCTGTGGACGCTGCGCGACGGCAGGGCGGTGCGCTTTGAATGGTCCACCGACCCGGACCGCGCGCGCGAGGCGGTCAGCCGCAGGTCCTCCTGAACGCCCGCAGGCTGAACCGCTTCTTGATCGTGCTGAAGCCGTGCGCGATCGAGCGGTCGCAGAACCGCGAGCGGGGGAGCTTGTACTCGGCGCCCAGCACCGGCTTGCCCGCGGCGACGAACGGATCGAGTGCGCCGCACTCGCGGTACTGGAAGCACTGCTCGTTGACGGCGAAGTCGAAGTAGGGCAGCAGCCGGTCGACCTGGCCGAGGTCGTTCTTCAGCCCCACCGCCATCCCGCGCTCGTGGACCGCGTTCGCGACCCAGGTGTCGTACGCGAGCTGGTGGCGGGCCCTGAGCTTCACGCCGGTGTGGTTCTGGTACCCGTCGACGTTGTCGGGCTCGACCGCGTCGAACCCCTCGTCACGGCAGCGGTCGAACCGCGCCTCCATGATCGGCCGGAGCAGCTCGAGCTTGCGGATGTCGAGCCACCGCTCGTTCTCGAACCGAGCCAGCCGCTTCCCGAGCACCCGGTGGGGGAACTGATCGGCGTCGTCGCGGAACGGCTCGTAGGTGCCGACGCTCAGGTAGCAGATCGCCCGGGCGCCGCCGGCGTGGATCTTGTCGACCACGGAGGCGCGGTTGTCCATGTCGATGTCATACACCGGCGCCGGCACCGACAGGTCGATCCGGCCCTGGAGCTGCCACTGCCACGGCTCCGAGCTCGGCTCCGGGGCCCAGCACGGCCCGCCCGAACAGGGAGCGGGCGGCGGCAGCGCCGCGCTTGCGGCACTCGCGCAGCCCATCGAGATCACGAGCGCGCCCGCTAGCGTGATCAGACACACGCCCCTACCGCCCGGCATCGCCTGCGATCGTACCGGGAGCATTCCCCATGGAAGACATCAGGAACTTCTCGATCATCGCGCACATCGACCACGGCAAGTCGACGCTTGCAGACCGGATGCTGGAGCTGACCGGAACGGTCGACCCGTCGAAGATGCGCGCGCAGGTGCTCGACTCGATGGAGCTCGAGCGCGAGCGCGGGATCACGATCAAGGCCCAGGCCGTGCGGGTCGGCTACACGGCGTCCGACGGCCGCGAGTACCGGCTTCACCTGATCGACACTCCCGGCCACGTCGACTTCTCATACGAGGTGTCGCGCAGCCTCGCGGCGTGCGAGGGAGCGCTGCTGGTCGTGGACGCCTCGCAGGGCGTCGAGGCGCAGACGGTGGCGAACACCTATGCCGCGGTCGAGGCCGGGTTGGAGGTGATCCCGGTCCTGAACAAGGTCGATCTCCCCAGCGCGGAGCCCGATCGCGTCGCGACGGAGATCACTGACCTGCTCGGAGGCGACCCCGCGGACGTCATGCGGATGTCCGCGAAGACGGGGGAGGGGGTGACGGACGTGCTGGACGCGATCGTGGAGCGGATCCCGCCCCCGGACGGCGATCCCGGCGCCGCCGGCCGAGCGCTGATCTTCGACTCCGAGTTCGACCAGTACAGGGGCGTGGTCGCGTACGTGCGGATCGTCGACGGGAGCTTCGAGCGCCGCGAGCCGATCGTCGCGATGCAGGCCGGCACCGAGGCGGACATCGACGACATCGGCCACCTCACCCCCGAGATGCGCCCCGCGGACGGGATGGCGGCGGGCGAGGTCGGATACGTGATCACCGGGGTGAAGAACGTCGCGAGGCTGCGGGTGGGCGACACGCTCACGTCGCGCGCGGCGCCCGCGACAGACCCGCTGCCCGGCTACCGCGAGGTGAAGCCGGTCGTGTTCTGCGGGCTCTTCCCGATCGACACCGACCAGTACGAGGACCTGCGGGACGCGCTCGAGCGCCTCTCGCTCAACGACGCCGCGCTCAGCTACGAGCCCGAGACCTCGGAGGCGCTCGGGTTCGGGTTCCGGTGCGGCTTCCTCGGCCTCCTGCACATGGACATCGTCCGGGAGCGGCTGGAGCGCGAGTACGACCTCGAGCTGCTGGCGACGACGCCCAACGTCCGCTACGAGGTGCTCGTGCGGGGCGGTGAGGTGGTCGAGGTGCACAGCCCCGCGGAGATGCCCGACCCGAACGGGATCGAGGAGATCCGGGAGCCCTACATCACGGCCACGGTGGTGACGCCGAGCGAGTACGTCGGTCCGGTGATGGAGCTGTGCCAGAAGCGCCGCGGCACCCACGTCGACATGCACTACCTCTCACCGGAGCGCGTGCAGCTGCGCTACGACCTGCCGCTCGCGGAGATCGTCCTGGACTTCTACGACCTGCTCAAGTCGGGCACCCGCGGGTACGCGTCGCTCGACTACGAGCCGATCGGGATGCGCGCCTCCGACCTCGTCAAGCTCGACGTCCTGCTCGCCGGGCAGCAGGTGGACGCGCTGTCGATCGTCGTCCACCGCGACGAGGCTTACGGCGCCGGCAGGGCGCTGGTGGAGCGGCTCCAGGACACGATCCCCCGGCAGCTCTTCGACGTCCCGGTGCAGGCGGCGGTGGGCGCCCGGGTGCTGGCCCGCGAGACCGTGAAGGCGCTCCGCAAGGACGTCACCGCGAAGCTGTACGGCGGCGACGTCACCCGGAAGCGGAAGCTGCTCGAGAAGCAGAAGGCCGGCAAGAAGCGGATGAAGCAGGTCGGCCAGGTCGAGGTCCCGCAGGAGGCCTTCCTCTCGGTCCTGCAGCTCGATGGCCGAAAGTAGCCCCGAGCAGCGGGTCGAGCTGACCCTGAAGGCGTGGCGGGCGTACCGCGACGGCGATCTGGAGGGTGTGCTGAGCGTCTTCCACCCGGACGTGGTGGTGCACGTACCGATCGACCTCGCGAACTCCGGGACCTACCGCGGACACGACGAGTTCGTTCGGTGGCTGGCGGCGTGGCTGGAGGCATGGGAGTCGTTCGACATGCAGATCGTCGACGCCGTCGCCGTCGGAGATCGCCACGTCGTCTGCCGCGTCAACCAGACCGGGATCGGGCGGGGCAGCGGAATCGAGGTGAACCAGGAGCTGGGCTGGTTGTTCGAGATCCGCGACCTCGTCACGGTCTACATCGGGCTGTTCGGCGACTTCGACTCGGCGCTCGCAGCCGCCCGCGAGCGCGAGGACGGCGAGGCGTAGCGGGGGTTCAGACCTTCGGCGCGTGGCGCTCGACGATCCGGGCGAAGTCCGTGCCGCCGGGAAGCGTCCCGAACGCCTCGCCCCAGTCGCCGCCGAGCCGCGATGCACAGAACGCGTCGGCGACCGCCTCGTCGCCGTACCGGACGAGCAGCGAGCCCTGCAGCGCGAGCGCCATCCCCTCGACGACGCGGCGGGCGCGGGCCTCGATTCCCTCGAGGTCCTCGATCCCGGCGCGGACCTTGTCGATGTGGGCGTCGAGCCGGGCGTCGGCGCCGCGCCCCTCGTCGACCTCCGCGAAGAAGGCCGGGATCGACTCCGGCCGGGAGACCATCGCTCGCAGCACGTCGAGGGCCTGCACGTTGCCGGCGCCCTCCCAGATCGACTGCAGCGGCGCCTCCCGGTAGATCCGCGGCATCCCGGACTCCTCGATGAAGCCGTTCCCGCCGAGGCACTCGAGGCACTCGACCGCGTGCCACGGCGCCCGCTTGCAGATCCAGTACTTCAGCACGGGGGTGGCGACGCGGCGGAGCAGCTTCGCGGCGCGCTCCTCGGTGCCGCCGGCGTCGAGCGTCGCATGGGTCTGGTCGTAGATCCGCGCCAGCCACATCCCGGACACGGTCGCCGCCTCGGACTCGATCGCGAGGTCGGCGAGCACGTTCTGCATCAGCGGCTGGTCCGTGAGCAGCTTCCCGAACGCCGAGCGGTGGCGTGCGTGGTGGATCGCGTGCGCGAGCGCGAGGCGATAGCCGCCGCATGCCCCGACGACGCAGTCGAGCCGGGTATGGTTGACCATCTCGATGATCGTCGGGACGCCACGACCCTCCTCGCCGATCAGCCGCGCCCAGGCGCCGCGGAACTCGACCTCGCTGGACGCGTTCGATCGGTTGCCGAGCTTGTCCTTGAGCCGCTGCAGGTGCATCGCGTTGCGCTCCCCGTCAGGAGTCCACCGCGGCATCAGGAAGCAGGAGATCCCGCCGTCGGCCTGCGCGAGGACGAGGAAGGCGTCGCACATCGGGGCCGACAGGAACCACTTGTGCCCGGTGATCTCGTACTCGGCCCCGGGGCCGCCGCCGTTGATGGGCCGGGCCGTGGTCGTGTTGGCGCGCACGTCGGAGCCGCCCTGCTTCTCCGTCATCCCCATCGCGCACAGGGCGCCCGACTTCTCCGGCACCGGGATCGCGCGGCGGTCGTACGAGTCCGACTCGAGCGCCTGCTCCCACTCGGCCGCCACCTCGAGCTGCTTGCGGAGCGCCGGGATAGTCGCGTAGGTGCCCGAGATCGGGCACAGGATCCCCGCCTCCGCCTGGCCGAGCACGATGAAGCCGGCCGCGCGGGCCACATGGGCGCCCGGCCCGGGCTCGACCCACGGCGAGGCGTGCAGGCCGTGCCCGACCCCGATCGACATCAGCTCGTGCCAGGAGGGGTGGAACTCGACCTCGTCGATCCGGTTCCCGTGCCGGTCGTGCGTGCGCAGCCGCGGCACGTTCTGGTTCGCCTCCATCCCCCACCGGATCGTCTCGGCGCGACCGGCGATCTCGCCGATCTCCGCGATCCGACCCCGCGCCCAGTCGGCGCCCTCGCGCTCGACCGCCTCGACCAGCGCGGTGTCCGCCTCGAAGACGTTGTAGTCCTCGAGCGGCGGCACCTGGTTGGTGACGACGTGAGTCGCCCCGGAGCGCTTCCCTGCCTCGGCGGTCGCCATCGGCGGGCATTGTGGCACATCGCCGCCGGCTTGCTGGCCAGCCGACCAGGAAGAGCGTGACTAGAATGCGCCGCCGTGAGCGTGAACAAGGACCTGATCGGGAAACAGTGGCCGGCCGTCGAGTACGAGGTGGGGCGGGAGAAGATCCGCGAGTATGCGAACGCCGTCGGGGAGACGAGCCCGATCCACCACGACCCGGAGGCCGCCCGGGCGGCCGGGTTCCGCAACGTCGTGGCGCCGCCGATGTTCTGCGTCGTGTACTGCGGACCCGCGATGGGACCGGCGGTGCTCGACCCCGAGGTCGGGATCAACTTCGCGGCGATGGTGCACGGCAGCCAGGTGTTCGAGTGGGGCGAGCCGGTGTGCGCGGGCGACGTGGTCAAGACCACCGCGAAGCTCGCCGATCTGCGCGAGACGACCGGGATGAAGTTCTACGTGTTCGAGTCGGAGTCGACGAACCAGGACGGTGCCACCACGGTCGCCGGCACCTGGACCAACATCGTCCGCGGCCCCTAGCCATCATCTCCGCCCCTACAATCCCGTCCCGATGGCGGATCTGAAGCCCGGCGACAGCCTCCCGGAGCTCCGGGTGACGCCGGACAAGTACCTGCCGCACCGGTACGCGGGGGCGTCGGGGGACTTCAACCCGATCCACATCGACCCGGAGTTCGCGAAGTCGGTCGGCCTGCCGGGGAACATCCTGCACGGTCTGTACTCGATGGCGCAGGTCGCGCGGGCCCACACCGACGCCGCCGGAGGCGACCCCCGAGCGCTGAAGAGGCTCTCGGTCCAGTTCCGCGGGATGGGCGCCCCGGAGGAGGAGATCGTCGTCACGTCGACCGTGACCGAGGCGGATCACGGCATGGTCACCACCGACACAGTCGCCGCCCAGGGCGACGACAAGATCATCCGCAAATCAGAGGCGGTTCTCGAGCTCGACTGAGCGGTCGCCCTGAGCCCGGGGGCGCCGGTCCTACAATCGTCCGGATGACGCAGAACGTGCGTGTGGACGCCCCCACGGAGCGCCAGGATCGGATCCTGGAGCTGGTCGTCGACACCTACCTGGAGGCGGGCCGGCCGGTCTCCTCTCGCGCGGTCGCGGCGCGCGCGGAGATCGAGTGGAGCCCGTCGACGGTGCGCGCCGAGCTGGCGGCTCTGGAGACCGCCGGCTATCTCACGCATCCGCACACCTCCGCGGGCCGGGTCCCGACCGACAGCGGGTACCGCCGCTACGCGGACTCGCTGATCGCCGCGGGCCAGCGCCTCCCGGCCGCCCGCCACCGCGACCTCGAGCTGGCCCAGGTTCGGCACGAGGTGGACGAGGCGATGCGGGAGACGTCGTCGGCGCTGGCGCGGGTTACCGACCTGCTGGCGCTGGTGACGGCGCCGCCGCCGAGTGCCGCGCGGATCCACCGGGTCGAGGTGCTGCTCCTGCAGCCGACGGTCGTGATGGTCGTCGTGATCGCCTCGAACGGGATGGTGACCCAGCGGATGTCGACGTTCCCGAGGCCGGTCGACGCCGGGCTGGTCCAGTGGGCATCGAGCTACCTGAACGAGCGCCTCCAGGGAATGGGCCTGGGGGCGCGGATGATCGCGGGCCGGCTCGCCGATCCGGAGTTGGGCGAGACGGAGCGCAAGTTCCTGGAGCAGATCGGCGGCGCGTTCACCGCTCTCGAGCACAGCGCCGACGAGACGCTGTACGTGGATGGGGCGTCGCGGCTGCTGTCCGAGGACCGGGTCGCCGAGATCCCTGAGGTCGATGCGCTGATGCAGGCCCTGGAGCGCCGCGCCACCCTCCTGCAGATGCTGCGATCCGCGCTCGACGAGCGCTCGGTCTTCCTGTGGATCGGTGCCGAGAACCCGGAGCCCGAGCTACGCACGATCAGCGTGGTGGGCGCGAACTACGGGCTCGGCTATCGCAACCTCGGCTCGGTCGGGGTCGTCGGCCCGCTTCGGATGGACTACGCGACCGCGATCGCATCGGTGCGCGAGGCGGCCGGTGAGCTGTCGCGGTTCTTCGAGACCGTCTACGAGCGGTAGCGATGGCGACCGACTACTACGAGCTGCTCGGCGTGGAGCGGGGGGCGAGCGACGCCGAGATCAAGAAGGCGTTCCGGTCCGTGGCTCGGCGGCTGCATCCCGACGTCAACCGCCACGACCCCGAGGCGGAGGAGAAGTTCAAGCGGGCGGCGACCGCGTACGAGGTGCTGTCCGACCCGGAGCGCAGGCGCGTGTACGACGCGTTCGGCGAAGAGGGCCTTCGCGGCGGCGGATACCGCCCCGGAGCCGGAGGGTTCGGCAGCATGGACGACATCCTCAGCTCGCTGTTCGGCCAGGGCGGCGAGGGGATCTTCGGAGAGGCGTTCGGGTTCGGTCGCGCCGGCCCGGCCTCCGGGGGGGACATCGCGGCGGAGATCGAGTTGACTCTGGACGAGGTGCTGACCGGGACGACCCGGGAGCTCTCCTTCGACGCGGTCAGCGTCTGCGAGCACTGCCACGGCAACGGCGCCGAGCCGGGCACGCCGATCCACACGTGCGAGGAGTGCGGCGGCCACGGGGAGGTGCGCCAGGTCAGCCGCACCCCCTTCGGCCAGCTCGTCCGGGCGGCCCCGTGTCCGCGGTGCGACGGCGCGGGACGGAGCCCGGAGCAGCCGTGCGCGCAATGCGACGGCCGCGGCCGGGTCGCCGGCGCGCGCACCTGGGACGTGGAGGTGCCGCCGGGGATCGAGTCCGGGCAGCGGATCCGGATCACGGGCGCGGGACACGCCGGCGAGGCGGGCGGGCGGCCGGGCGACCTGTACGTCGAGGTGCACGTCGTCGAGGACGAACGCTTTCGCCGCGAGGGGGCGGATCTGGTCACGATGGTGGAGATCTCCGCGACGGACGCGATGCTGGGATGCGAGGTGCCCGCGCCGACGCTGGACGGCGAGCGTCAGATCGAGTTGGCGCCGGGGACCCAGCCGGGCGAGCGGGTGGTGCTGAAGGCGCTCGGCCTGCCGCAGCTGCGCGGGTCGCGTCGCGGCGACGAGCACGTGTTCGTGAACGTGATCGTGCCGACCGGGCTGAGCGGCGAGCAGCGGGAGATCGCCGAGCAGCTCGGCGAGACGCTCGGGCCGGACAACCTCAACCCCGACGGGCGCTCCGGCCTGTTCTCGCGCTTCCGCCGCGCGTTTCGGTGATCCGCCTTTCGGTCCGGTGCCGGCCGGCGGACGCCGAGCGGGTGCTCGCCGAGCTGATCGAGCTCGCCCCGGGCGGCGTCGAGGAGGATCGCGGCGACGGCTACGTCGAGTACGCGATCTACGGACCGCCGGGGGAGCTCCCGGAGCTCCCCGACCTGGAGGCGAGGGCCGGGGCAGGCCCGGTCGAGATCGGCTCGACCGAGATCCCCGACGACTGGGCGGACAGGTGGCGCGACTTCCACCGGCCGGTGGAGATCGGCGACCGGGTGGTGGTGCGCCCGTCGTGGCTTGAGCCCGATGGGACGGCGCCGATCGAGATCGTGATCGACCCCGGCCGGGCATTCGGGACGGGGGCGCACGCGACCACCCGGCTGTGCCTGGAGCTGCTGATCGAGCTCTCCGACCGCGGCGCGGCGGGCCCGCTCGCGGACTGGGGGACGGGATCGGGAGTGCTCGCGATCGCGGCGGCGAAGCTCGGATTCGCGCCCGTGGTCGGGTGCGACCAGGAGCCGGCGGCCGTCGACGCGGCCGCCGCGAACGCGCGCGCGAACGGCGTCGAGGTGGCGCTGACCAGGGTGAACCTGCGCGAGACTGCCGCGCCTTCGGCGCCGACGGTGAGCGCGAACATGACCGCGCCGGTGCTGCTCGAGGTGGCGGGGCGTCTCGCCGCCTCCGGCCGCGAGACGCCCCGCACCCTGGTCGCGTCCGGGCTGCTCGCCTCGGAGCTCGACTCGGTGTCGGCGGCGTTCGCGGCCGCCGGCCTCGCCGAGCGGGAGCGCCGCGCGTGCGGCGAGTGGAACGCGCTGGTGCTGTCGAGCGAGCCACAATCGCCGCGATGAGCGAGAGCCGCAGATCCCTGCCGATCGCCGTGTTCGACTCCGGGGTCGGAGGTCTGACCGTGCTGCACGAGTGCCTCGTCTCGTTACCGAGCGAGGACTTCCTGTACCTCGGCGACGACGCCCGCTTCCCGTACGGGACAAAGCCGCTCGCCGAGCTGCGAGGACTGGTCGAGCGCAACACGCGCTTCCTGCTGGACCGAGGCGCGAAGCTGGTCGTGATCGCGTGCAACGCGGCCACCTCCGCCGGCGCCGACGCCGCCCGCGAGATCGCCGCCGAGCGCGGGGTCGAGGTCGTCACCGTGGTCGCTCCGGAGGCCGAGATCGCCGCCGCGATCACCGACTCCGGGCGGGTGGGCGTCCTCGCCACGCCCGCGACCGTCGAGGGCGGCGCCTACCGCCGCGCGCTCGCGCGGCAGGGGCGCGCGCTCGAGGTGACCGAGGTGGCAGCGCCGGATCTGGCACCGATCATCCAGAATGGCTTCCCGTTCGACGAGCAGGTCATCGCCACCGTGCGCGCCTACTGCGTCCCCTTCAAGCGCGCCGAGGTGGACACGCTCGTGCTCGGGTGCACCCACTATCCGCTCGTCGCTCCGATGCTGCAGCGGATCCTGGGGCGCGACGTCCGCCTGGTCACAGCCGGCCACGCCGTCGCCGCCCAGCTCCAACGGGTGCTCGAGGCGCGCGAGCTGTCAACCCGAGACGAGGGCGAGGGGACCTACCGCTTCCTGTGCACGCGCGACGTCGCCTCGTTCCGCGAGCTCGGGTCGCGCTTCCTGCAGATGCCGCTGACCGACGTGAAGCAAGCCGAGATCGCGGAGCCGTAGATCTCGGTCAGCCCGACAGCCGACTAAGGCACCGTGACGACGGGCGAGCTGCCCTCGAGGCAGATCTTCTTCTTCGTCACCTTCTGCTTCGGCGCAACGACGTAGAACTGCGTCCCGGCCGATTGTGGCGGGATGGTCCCGGTCTCGAAGAAGCCGAACGGCGGCGGGTCGAGCCGCGCTGTCGCCTCGGCGACGAGGACGTCCTGGGCGCCCGCCTCGCGGTAGATCTGCACCGGGCGGTCGACGAACTCCGCCGAGCAGAACGACTTGGCGCCGTCAACGAAGCCCTCGATGATCTCACCGTCCTGAAAGTGGCGAAGGTCGGCGGTGACGGTCGTCGCGCTCTTCTTCTTCTTCTTCTTCTTCTTCTTCTTCGCCGCGACGGCGTCGCCCGGGCCTGCGCCATGTTCCGCCGCCGTGACGGGTGCAGCCGCTACCAGCGCCACCGCCGCTGACCCTGCCACGACCCAACCAACCAACCTGTTCATCCCCGAACCACCTCCTGTAGGCGTGCCGATTCGGGGCCGACCCTACTCGATGTGTCGGTACACGGCAATCAGCCGCCGCATTCCGAGGTCCTCGACGATCGCGGTCTCGACCGGCCGCGCGCCGGTCCACTCGGTCAGCATCCGCTCGTCGACGGGGTCATTGATGTGCTCGTCGGTGACCCATCCCGGCCACCGATACGGCACGCTGACGATCGCGGTCCGTGCGGCGCCAAGCACCCGGCGCGCGAACGCTGTCGGGTCCTGCAGGTGTCCAGGACCTGCAGGCACAGCACCAGGTCGTACTCGGCGGTCGGCTCGTGCGTGAGGTAGTCGCCGACGATCACCTCGATCCCTGGGCTCGGCTCCAGCTCCCGAACGTCGATCGCCACCCGCCGCCCGAACCAGCCCAGCCGCTCCAAGACCTTCGTGCCGCCCGCCCCCACATCCAAGACCGACCCACCGTCCGGCACGTGCCGGCGCGCCGCCGCGACCACCTCCCGGTAGTAGCGGTACTCGCGCCGCGGCTCCCAATACCCGTCCCGCACCGAGTCCAGGCTACCCGCGCCGCCCGCGGCTACCCTGTACGCGATGAGCATCCTGGAGCGGGTGCAGGCCGACACGGCCACGGCGATGAAGGCCGGCGAGCGGGAGCGCGTCGGAGCGCTCCGGATGCTCGCCAACGCGCTCCAGCAGGAGGAGAAGGCGGGCGGCGACGACGAGATCGGCGTCCTGCGCCGCGAGCGCAAGCGCCGGCTCGAGGCCGCCGAGGCGTACCGTGACGGCGGCAGCGTCGAGCGCGCCGAGGCCGAGGAGTCCGAGGCTGCGCTGATCGACGCCTATCTGCCCGAGGAGATCTCCGACGTCGAGCTGGGCGAGCTGGTCTCGTCCGCCGTCGAGGAGTCCGGCGCGGAGGGGCCCGGGGACATGGGCAAGGTGATGGGCATCGTGATGCCGAAGGTCGACGGGCGCGCCGACGGAAAGCGTGTCTCCACGGCCGTCCGGGAGCGGCTTGGCTCGTAGGCAGGTCACCCTCGACAACGCGGTCGCCGCGGAGCTCGCGGGATCACACGATTCCGTGCTGCGGGCGCTCGAGGGGCGTCTCGACTGCGAGCTGTTCCTGCGCGGCAACGTCCTCACGCTGCACGGCGAGCCACGCGAGGTCGACGCGGCCGAGTCGATCGTCGACGAGCTGGTCGACCTGATCGAGCGCGGGCACGAGATCGCCCCCGGAACGATCGAGGCGGTCACCAGCGCGCTCGACAGGCGCGAGAGCCCGGCGGAGATCCTCGAGGACGTCGTGTGGCGCCACCGCAACACGAAGGTGGCGCCGCGGACCGTGAACCAGAAGCGCTACGTAGACTCGATCCGGGAGCACACGATCACCTTCGGGATCGGCCCCGCCGGCACCGGCAAGACCTTCCTCGCGGTCGCGATGGCGGTCGCCGCGCTCGACGCGCGTCAGGTCAGCCGGGTGATCCTCACCCGGCCCGCGGTCGAGGCCGGCGAGCGGCTCGGCTTCCTGCCGGGCGACATCCAGGCCAAGGTCGACCCGTACCTGCGGCCGCTGTTCGACGCGCTCGTCGACATGCTCGACCCAGACCGCGTCAACACCTACTTCGAGTCCGGCGTGATCGAGGTGGCGCCGCTGGCGTTCATGCGCGGTAGAAGCCTGAACGACTCGTTCGTGATCCTCGACGAGGCCCAGAACACCAGCCCCGAGCAGATGAAGATGTTCCTCACCCGGCTCGGGTTCGGCTCGCGGATGGTGGTCACGGGCGACGTCACCCAGATCGACCTGCCCCGGGATCAGCGATCGGGCCTGGTCGTGGTCGGTGACATCCTCTCTGACGTTCCCGACATCTCGTTCGTGCGGTTCAGCGGCGCGGACGTCGTCCGCCACCAGCTCGTGCAGCGGATCGTCGCCGCGTACGGCGAGTACTCGGAGAGCGAGCGCTCCCGCGACGGCGACCACCCGGCTTGAGCGCAGAGCTCGACGACGTCCCGCCCGAGCTCCGCGCCGCGGTAGCGGCGGCGCTGGACGCGGCCGGCGTCGACTCCGGCCACCTCTCGGTCGAGCTCGTCCCCGTCGCGCGGATCCACGACCTGAATCGCGATCACCGCGGCCGGAATGCGCCCACCGATGTGCTCGCCTTTCCGCTCGACGGCGCCGGCGCGACCGCCGGGCCCCGGGAGCTCGGTGACGTCGTGATCTGCCCCGAGCACGCAACCGACGTGCGCGAGGCGGCGGTGCACGGCGTCCTCCACCTGTGCGGGCACGACCACGAGACCGACGACGGTGAGATGCTCGCCCTGCAACGGCGGATCATGCAATCCCTCCACCCCCCGGCCGGACCGGACGCGAAGCGGAGGATCCGGCCGGAATGACGGGGACCGGACGCGAAGCGGAGGATCCGGCCGGAATGACGAGGGCCGGCTTCGTAGGCGTGGTCGGAAGGCCGAACGTCGGCAAGTCGACGCTCGCGAACGCGATCGTCGGCGCCAAGGTCGCGATCGTCTCCGACCGCCCCCAGACCACCCGCCGCGCGATCCGGGGGATCGCGACCGACCCCGACGGGCAGTGGCAGCTGGTCCTCGTCGATCTCCCGGGTGTGCAGCGCCCCCGCGACGAGATCACTCGCCGCATGCAGCGCAGGGTCGGGGCGGAGCTGCACGAGGCCGACGTCGCATTGATGGTGCTCGACGGCGAGGCCGGCGTCGGCCCCGGCGACCGGTTCATCGCCGCCACCCTGCTCGATGCTGAGCCGCGCCCGCCGGTCGTGTGCGCGGTGAACAAGGTGGACCGGCTGGGCAGAGCCGAGATCGCCGCGTCGCTCGTCGCCGCAGAACAGCTCTTCTCAAGCCCCGCTGCACCCGGACGCGAAGCGGAGGATGCGGCTGGTGTGCACTCGATCTTTCCGGTCAGCGCCAAGCGGGGCACGGGAATCGACCCGCTCGTCGACAGCCTTGCCGGTCTCGTGCCCGCGGGACCGCCTCTGTACCCGCCCGAGGACCGCACCGACGCCTCCCGCGAGCAGCGGATCGCGGAGCTGGTCCGCGAGCAGATCCTCCGCCGCACCCGTCAGGAGGTTCCGCACTCGGTCGAGGTGATGGTCACCGACGTCGGGGAGCGCGACGACGGTCTGGTCGAGGTCCACGCGGACGCGTGGGTCGAGACCGAGTCGCAGAAGGGAATCCTGATCGGCCGCGGCGGGAAGATGGTCCGCGATGTCGGCACCGCCGCCCGCCGCGAGCTGGAGCGCGAGCTGGGCGCCCGCGTGTACCTCGACCTGCAGGTCAAGGTCCGCCCCCGGTGGCGCCGCGACACCGCACTGCTCGATCGGCTGGGGATCGAGTAGCCGTCCTACACTCAGCCCATGAGCGCGAGGACTCGCAACGGTGTGGGTGGGCGGGGAAGTTGATGCTCGGCCGAGCGCGAAGGTCGGTGTCGTGAGCGAAGCGATCCGCTTCGACGAGCGTGGGCTGGTCCCGTGCGTGGTCCAAGATTGGCGCACGGGCGAGGTGCTGATGCTCGCCTACATGAACGAGGAGGCGCTGGAGCGGACCCGGGCCACCGGCGAGACCCACTTCTACAGCCGCACCCGCCGCGACATCTGGCACAAGGGCGAGAGCTCGGGGAACTTCCAGCGGGTCCGCCAGCTCCGCTACGACTGCGACGGCGACGCGCTCGTCGCCCTCGTTGAGCCGGCCGGCCCCGCCTGCCACACGGGCGAGCGGACCTGCTTCTACCGCGACCTGGACGGGAGCGCGGACCCGTCGATCGACGCGCCGCCGGCGGACGGCGAGCCGTCCACGGCTACCTACGAGGCGATCGCCACCCTGGAGCGGACGCTGCTCGACCGCGCCCGTCGGCGGCCCGAGGGGTCCTACACCGTGAAGCTGCTCGACGACCCGCCCAGGATCGGCTCCAAGGTCCGCGAGGAGGCGGAGGAGTCCGCGCGGGCCGCGCGCAGCGAGTCCGAGGAGCGCGTCGCCGAGGAGGGCGCGGACCTCCTGTATCACCTCAACGTGCTGCTGCTCTCACGCGGAGTCTCGATGGCGCAGGTGCTGGAGCTACTGAATGGCCGTCGTCGCTGACCCTGGGTTGAACCTCGACCCCGACCTGGAGCGGGCGCGCCAGCTGTCGCGCGAGTTCAACCTGATCCCGGTGGCGAGCCGGTTCATCGAGGATCGGGAGACGCCGGTGTCGGCGTTCCTGAAGCTGCGCGGCGACGGCCCCACGTTCCTGCTCGAGTCGGCCGAGCAGGGCCGCACAGGGCGCTACTCGTTCCTGGGCTACCGACCCAGATCGGTGCTGCGGTGGAGCGACGGGGTGCTGAGCGAGTGGAGGGGAGAGGCGCTCGCCCGCGCCGCCGCCGGCGAGGGCTGGGAGGGCGGCGCCACCAAGCCCGCCCCCGACCCCTACGCCGCGGCCTCCGACCACCTCGACCGCTACCGGATCGCCCCGGTCGACGGGCTGCCCCCGTTCGCGGGAGGCGCCGTGGGGATCTTCGGATACGACCTGGTCCGCACCGTGGAGCCGCTCGGCCCGCCCAACCCCGACCCGATCGGGCTTCCGGACATGGCGCTGATCGTGACCGAGGCGCTTGTCGTGTTCGACCATCTCCGCCACGAGCTGACCGTGATCGCGCACGCGTTCGTGGACGAGGACGGCGGGGTGGACGAGGCCTACGCTCGCGCCATCGCGACGATCGAGCAGGTGCGGGAACAGCTCCGCGCGCCGGTGCCGGCCGCGCCGCCGCGCAAGTCCGACGCCACCCCCGTGGAATACAGGTCCAACATGACGAGGGAGGAGTTCGAGGCGACCGTGTCGCGGATCATCGAGTACGTCCGCGCGGGGGACGCGTTCCAGGTCGTCCCATCACAGCGTTTCTCGGCGCCCGCCCCGGTCGAGGCGTTCTCGATCTACCGAGGCCTGCGCGCGGTGAACCCGTCTCCGTACATGTACTTCCTCGACTTCGGCGACTTCGAGATCGCCGGCGCATCGCCCGAGCCGCTGCTCAAGGTCACCCGTCGGCGCGTCGAGACCCGCCCGATCGCCGGCACCTATCCGCGCGGCGGCACCGAGGAGGAGGATCGCCGCAACGCCGAGCAGCTGCTCCGCGACCCCAAGGAGCGCGCCGAGCACGTGATGCTCGTCGACCTCGGCCGCAACGACCTGGGGCGGGTGTCCGAGTACGGCACGGTCACCGTCGACGAGCTGATGGCGGTGGAGACCTATTCCCACGTCCTCCACATCGTCAGCGCGGTGTCGGGCCGGATGCGGGAGGGGGTGAGCGCGATGGACGCGCTCCGCGCCACGCTCCCCGCCGGCACCCTGTCCGGCGCGCCGAAGGTGAGGGCGATGCAGATAATCGACGAGCTCGAGCCCCACAAGCGCGGCTCCTACGGCGGCGCCGTCGGCTACCTCGGCTTCAACGGCGACCTCGACACCGCGATCCACATCCGCACCGTCGTGATCAAGGACGGGACGATCCACGTGCAGGCGGGCGGGGGGACCGTCGCCGACGCAAAGCCCGAGTACGAGTACCGCGAGTCGGTGCAGAAGGCGAAGGCGATCTTCCGCGCCGTCGAGATCGCAGCCGCGCAGCCCGACTGGCCGTAGCCTTACGCATGAAACACCCCGGACCGATGCACGTGCTCGCGATCGACAACTACGACTCGTTCACATACAACCTCGTCCAGTACCTGGGCGAGCTCGGCGCTGACGTGGACGTGGTCCGCAACGACAAGGCGACCGTGGACGAGCTGCTCGACGGACAGGCGGACCGCGTCGTGGTGTCCCCGGGCCCGTGCACGCCGCGCGAGGCCGGGATCTCGATCGAGGCCGTGCGGCGGTTCGCCGAGGCGGAGATCCCGGTGCTGGGGGTGTGCCTCGGGCACCAGTCGATGGTCGAGGCGTTCGGCGGCCGCACGATCCGGGGCGAGCCGATCCACGGCAAGGACGCGACGATCGAGCACGATGGCGAGGGGATCTACGCGGGACTCCCCAACCCGCTGATCGCCGGCCGCTACCACTCGCTTGTCGCCGACCCGAACCTGCCGCCGGAGCTCGAGCAGACCGCCACCTTCGGCGAGGTCGTGATGGGGGTCCGACACCGTGAGCTCCCCGCCGAGGGCGTCCAGTTCCATCCCGAGTCGGTGCTCACCCCGGACGGCAAGCAGCTGCTCCGAAACTTCCTCGCCGACTAGTCCCGATGCCGAACGACATCGTCACCCGGGCGATCGACGCCGTCTCGGACGGAGACCACCTGACCGCGGACCATGCCTCCGCCGTGCTCGACGAGATCATGGAGGGGCGCTCCAGCGAGGTGCAGACGGCCGCCTTCCTGATCGCGCTGAGGGCGAAGGGGGAGACCGTCGCCGAGCTGGTCGGCCTGGCCCGGACGATGCGCCGGCTCGCCGCTCACGTCGAGTCCGATCGCGCCGCCCTCGTCGACACGGCAGGGACCGGCGGCGGCCCGACCACGTTCAACATCTCGACCGCTGCCGCGATCGTCGCGGCGGCCGCTGGGTGCGCGGTCGCCAAGCACGGGAACCGCTCCAGCACGAGCAAGTGCGGCTCTGCGGACGTGCTTGAGGCGCTCGGGGTGAACATCGAGCTCGGTCCCGACGATGTCGCCCGGTGCATCGAGGAGCTCCGGTTCGGGTTCATGTTCGCGCCCCGCCACCACGCGGCGATGAAGCACGTCGTCCCGGTCCGCAAGAAGCTCGGCGTTCGGACGATCTTCAACTTCCTGGGGCCGCTCACGAACCCCGCCGGCGCCCGGCGGCAGCTGCTCGGGGTGTCCGACCGCACCTATCAGGAGACGATCGCCGAGGCGCTGCTCGGGCTGGGGTGCGAGCGCGCGCTGGTCGTGTGCGGCGGGGACGGCGTCGACGAGCTCACTCTCGCCGACGAGACCCGGGTGATCGAGGTTCGCGAGGGCGGGACGGAGGAGTGGTTCGCGCGGCCCGGGGACTTCGGGATCGAGCCCCGGTCGCTGGAGGCGATCGCCGGGGGCACCCCCGAGCACAACGCACGCGTGATCCGGGAGGCGTTCGAGGAGGCGGCCGGCCCGGCGCACGACGTGATCGCGCTCAACGCAGGCGCGGCGATCCTGGCCGGGGGCGGCGCACAGGATCTCGGGCAGGGTGTCGATCGGGCCCGCGAGACACTCGGCTCGGGCGCGGCCCACGACGAGCTCGAGTCGCTGGTCGCGACTACCCAGCGGCTGGCCTCTGCTGCCGCGTGAGCGTGGACGTCAGCTAGGGTCTCGTCCAGATGAGCAGGCTCGACGAGCTCGTCGCCGGGGCAAGGTCCGACGTGGAGCGGCGGCGCGCACAGGTCCCGCACGAGGAGCTGCGCCGGCAGCTCGGAACCCGGACGGGCTACCGTCCGTTCAGCGAGGCGCTGGCGATCTCGGAGCTGTCGCTGATCGCGGAGTTCAAGCGCCGCTCTCCGAGTGCCGGGGTGATCCGCGACGGCGCGGACCTCGGCGACACCGTCGAGGCGTACGAGCTCGGGGGGGCGGCGGCGCTATCGATCCTGACCGAGGAGCGCGCTTTCGGGGGCTCGGTCGGCGACCTGCGCGCGGCCCGGGAGCGCTGCGACCTCCCGATCCTGCGCAAGGACTTCACCGTCGATCCCTACCAGCTGTACGAGGCGGCCGTGCACGGCGCAGATGCGGTGCTGCTGGTCGCCGCCGCCCTTGAAGACGACGTCTTGTACGAGCTGTATGACGAGGCGACAGCGCTCGATCTCGACTGCCTGGTCGAGGTCCACGACGGCGACGACCTGGACCGCGCCCTGGCGCTGGAGGCCGAGGTGATCGGGATCAACAACCGCAACCTGCACGACCTCTCCGTCGACATCAACACGACGCCCGAGCTCGTCACCCACGTCCCAGCGGGCAAGACCGTCGTCGCCGAGTCCGGCTACACCTCCCGCGAGCAGCTCGAGGAGCTGGAACGGATCGGCGTCGACGCGGTCCTGATCGGTGAGACCCTGATGCGCGCCGAGGACCCCGCCGCGACGCTGCGCGAGCTGGCCCCGGACGAGGACGCGACCCGCGAGCACCGGCTGTAGCCGGATTTTTACCCGCTGCTTAGCCGGCTTAAAGCAGCCGCTTCAGCACCGGCTCCCAAACTGGCGGTCCACTTGATGCGAGGCGTCGTCGACAGAGTGAAGCGATTCTTCCGGACCCCCTTCGGGTCCGCGATCGTCGGTGGGCTCGTCGTCGGCCTTCTGGGGTGGGTCGCGATCGCGGCCGGGTGGATCAACGGGAACGACGAGACCGCATCGCTGGCGGCGCCGCCCCTCACCCACCCTGCGTCCGACCGAGGCGCCGGCAGCTCGCTCGTCAATCAGATCTACCAACAGGATTCTCCGGGGGTCGCGTTCATCGAGGCGCAGCAGAAGGCGAAGCAGCCCTCGACGCTCAGCCCCTTCCCCCAGCCCCAGGGCGGCGGCACCGCCACCGGCTCCGGGTTCGTGATCGACGATCAGGGAGACATCCTCACGAATGCGCACGTCGTGTCGGGCGCCTCGAACATCCAGGTCACGCTCGGCGAGAACTCGGAGCCCGTCGACGCCAAGGTCGTCGGCAAGGACAGCTCGACGGACGTCGCGGTGATTCAGGTCGATCCCGCCAAGGCGGACCTGCACCCGCTGCACCTCGGCAGCTCCTCCAACAACCTCCAGGTCGGCGACGCGGTTGTCGCGATCGGGAACCCCTTCGGCCTCGAGCGAACGGTTACCACAGGGATCGTGTCCGCCCTGCAGCGCCAGATCGATGCCCCCAACGGCTTCACGATCTCCGACGCGATCCAGACGGACGCTTCGATCAACCCCGGCAACTCGGGCGGCCCGCTGCTGAACCAGGACGGCGAGGTGATCGGAATCACGTCGCAGATCGCCACGGCCGGCGGCGGTGGCGGATCGGTCGGTGTCGGATTCGCGGTTCCGATCGACACGGCGCGCGACGTCGCCAACCAGCTTCTCGACAACGGACAGGTCAAGCACGCTTTCCTCGGGATCAGCGGCGCCGACCTCACCCCCGAGATCTCCGACGCGCTCAACCTCTCGGTCGACGAGGGTGCGCTGGTCCAGAAGGTCGTCTCCGGTGGTCCCGCCGATGACGCCGGGATCCAGGGCGGCGACCAGGAGGTCACGGTCAACGGCCAGCAGATGATGGCCGGCGGCGACGTGATCACCGCGGTCGACGGCCACAAGGTGACCGGGATGGACGACGTGATCTCGGCCGTCAACTCGAAGCAGACCGGCGACGACATCACGCTGACGGTGGAGCGCAAGGGCGACACCCAGGACATCACCGTCCACCTCGGCGACCGCCCCAGCCAGGCGAGCAACTAGCTCCACCCACCAGTCATCGCAGCCCTGCCGGGACCGGCGCTCCGTGTGCCATCCTCGTGGCGATGACCGAGGTCAAGATCTGCGGCGTGACCAGGCTCGACGACGCCGAGCAGGCGGTGTCGCTCGGCGCCTGGGCGATCGGCCTCAACCACCACCGCGACAGCCCCCGGTACTGCCCGCCGCCGGCCGCCGCCGAGATCGGCGCGGCGATGAAGCGGCGCTCCGAGGTCGTCGGGGTGTTCGTGAACCCGACCCTCGACGAGCTCGCGGTAGCCGCAGAGCAGGCCGAGCTGACGATGCTGCAGCTGCACGGCGACGAGGGCCCCGCCTTCTGCGCGGAGGCCGCGCGCCGCACCGGGTGCCGAGTGATCCGGGCGATTCGGGTGCGGAGCGCCGCGGAGGTGCGGGCCGCGGAGATGTTCCGCACCGACTTCCACCTGTTCGACGCGCACCGCCCCGGGGCGCGCGGAGGGACCGGCGAGAGCTTCGACTGGGAGCTCGTCGGTGCCCGCGACTCCGAGATCCCCGCGATCCTCGCCGGAGGCTTGACCCCGGAGAACGTCGCCGAGGCGATCGCGACCACGGAGCCGTTCGCGGTGGACGTCGCCACCGGGGTCGAGGCGGAGCCCGGGCGCAAGGACCCCGAGCTCGTCGCCGCCTTCTTCGACGCCGCGCGGCCGGCCGCGCGACCGGCGACCGCATGAGCTCGACGGTGGAGAGTCGCCCGGGGGGCGCCCCGATCGAGGAGCGGTTCGGGCCCTACGGCGGGCGGTTCGTCCCGGAGTCGCTGGTCGCTGCGCTCGATGAGCTCACCACGGCCTGGGCCGCCGCGCGGGCGGACCAGGGCTTCCAAGACGAGCTCGGTGCGCTGCTGCGCGACTTCGTCGGCCGTCCCACGCCGCTGATGCTGGCGGAGCGGCTCTCGGAGGCGGTCGGGCGGCGGGTGTACCTGAAGCGCGAGGACCTCGCGCACACGGGCGCCCACAAGATCAACAACGCGATCGGCCAGGCGTTGCTCGCGCGCCGGATGGGCAAGACCCGGGTGATCGCCGAGACGGGCGCCGGCCAGCACGGGGTCGCCGCGGCGACCGCCTGCGCGCGGCTCGAGCTGAAGTGCGTCGTCTACATGGGGACCGAGGACATGCGCCGGCAGCGTCCGAACGTGGAGCGGATGCGGCTGCTCGGCGCCGAGGTGGCGCCGGTGGAGGCGGGTGCCCGCACCCTGAAGGAGGCGGTCAGCGCCGCGATCCGCGACTGGGTCGCATCCGTCGAGGACACCCACTACGTGATCGGCTCGGTGGTCGGTCCGTCGCCGTACCCGTCACTGGTCCGCGACCTGCAGCGGGTGATCGGGGACGAGGCCCGCGAGCAGGGATTGGCGCTGGAGGGGGCGCTGCCGGGCCGTGTGATCGCGTGCGTCGGCGGCGGCTCGAACGCGATCGGGACGTTCGCGGCCTTCATCGACGATCCCGAGGTGGAGTTGATCGGGGTGGAGGCAGCCGGAGAGGGGCTGGGTGGCGGGCGGCACGGCGCCTCGCTGGTCGCGGGGCGGACCGGGGTCCTGCATGGAGCGATGTCGGCGGTGCTCGCCGACGACCAGGGCCAGATCCTCGAGGCCCACTCGATCTCGGCGGGGCTCGACTATCCGGGCGTCGGCCCAGAGCACGCACAGCTTCGCGACTCGGGCCGCGCCCGCTACGTAGCGGTCACCGACGACGCCGCGCTGCGCGCCTTCCGGGAGCTTGCACAGCTGGAGGGGATCCTGCCGGCGCTGGAGCCCTCGCACGCGATCGCATGGCTCCTCGGTTACGGTGAGGCCGGTCCCGGCGGTGACCCGGCCGCCCCCGGACGCGAAGCGGAGGAGGCGGCCGGCTTCGACGTCTTGACACTCAGCGGTAGGGGGGACAAGGACCTCGCCGAGGTGCTCGACCGGCTCGGCTCGCTCGATGGCGACTGAGCGCGCCGCCGCGCCGCCGACGACGGGTGTCGCACGGATCGCGGCGGCGTTCGAGCGTGCGCGCGACGAGGACCGCGCCGCGCTGATGCCCTACATGATGGGGGGGTTCCCCGATCCGGCCACCGCGAACGCGGTGGCCGAGGCCTACGTCGAGGCCGGCGCGGACCTGGTCGAGCTCGGCGTCCCGTTCTCCGACCCGCTCGCGGACGGCCCGGTGATACACGCCGCGGCGACCGCGGCGCTCGAGGGCGGGACGACGCTCGAGGACGTGCTGGAGACGTGCGCGGCGATCGGGGATCGCGTCCCGGTGGTGCCGATGTGCTACGCGAACATGGTGCTGGCCGCCGGCCCGCGCGAGTACGCCGAGCGGCTCGCTGCCGCCGGGGCCAGCGGGACGATCGTCCCCGACCTCCCCCCGGAGGAGTCGGCCGGGCTGCACGAGGAGCTCCGTCCCCGCGGGATCGCGCTGGTGCCGCTGGTCGCGCCGACCACGCCCCCGGAGCGCCGCACGTGGATCTGCGAGCAGGCTGAGGGCTTCGTGTACGTCGTCTCGCTGCGCGGAGTGACCGGGGAGCGGGACGAGCTGCAGCCGGAGCTCGAGGTCATGGTTTCGGGCGCCCGCGCCGACGCCGCCGTCCCGGTGGCGGTCGGGTTCGGGATCGGCACCCCCGCGCACGCCGCAGCGGTCGCCCGGATCGCGGACGGGGTGATCGTCGGCAGCCGGCTGGTCCGCGCTGTCGAGCAGGCCGGCGCGGCCGCCGCAGCGGCGGCCGCCGCTGCCGAGCAGCTCGGCGAGCTCGCGCGGCGGTCTCGGCGCGTCGGGTAGATTCGACCGCCGTGACGGTGCTCGTGTTCACGGCGGTGGGGATGGTCGCGTTCCTGATCTCCTTCGCGTTCGGCCTCGGCGGAGCGGTCAGCGCGGTGATCTTCCTCGCGATCCTGTTCGTCGGGATCTGCGTCCGCGTGACCGAGCCGCTCCGGGCCCAGCTTCGCCCGTAGCCCCCTAGGAGTAGAACCGGCGGGCGATCTCGAGCAGCGAGAGGTCGACCTCCTTCACCCCGGTGACCCGCTCCGAGCGGGACCGCCTCGATCGCGGACCCGCGCAGCGCGACCATGTGCCCGAACCTTCCCGCCCGCGCCAGCTCGTACGCGGCGGCCCCGAAACGCGTCGCAAGGATCCGGTCTGTCGCGGTCGGCGATGCCGCCCCGCTGCACGTGGCCGAGCACGGTCACGCGCGCCTCGTACCCGGTCCGCTGCTCGAGCTCGGCCGCGAGCGCCACGCCGATTCCGCCGAGCCGGGGGTAGCCGTACTCGTCGCGCCCCTCCGAGGCGCGCACCTCGCGCGCCTCGCCGCCCTCGAACGCGAGCCGCGCCCCCTCGGCGACGACCATGATCGAGAAGTCCTTGCCCCGCTCGTGGCGCTGGCGGACCCCGTCCGCCAGCTCCTCGCAGGTCGTGTCGACCTCCGGGATCACGATCCCGTCCGCCCCGCCGGCGATCCCCGCCCACACCGCGATCCACCCCGTGTTGCGGCCCATCACCTCGACCACGATCACTCGGTCGTGGGACTGCGCGGTCGAGTGGAGGCGGTCGATCGCGTCGGTCGCGATCTGCACCGCGGTGTCGAACCCGAACGTGTAGTCGGTGCCGGGGACGTCGTTGTCGATCGTCTTCGGGACGCCGATCATCGGCAGCCCCTCCTCCATCCACAGCTGCGGGTCATCCCCATGGTGTGCTCGCCGCCGATCGCGATCACGGCGTCCAACGCCGTCCTCCGCGATCCCCTCCCGACCCGGTCGACCGCGCCTTCGCGGAACGGCTCGAAGCTCGAGGTGCGCAGGATCGTGCCGCCGAGGTGCAGATCCCCGACACGGCACGCATGTCCAGCGGCATGTACTCGCGCTCGGCCAGGCCCCTGTACCCGCGCATGATCCCGACCGCTTCGTCGCCTCGCTGCATCGCGGAGCGGGCGATCGAGCGGATCACAGCATTGAGGCCGGGGCAGTCGCCGCCCGCGGTGAGCACGCCGATCCTCATTGCGGCGAAGGTTAGTCCGGACGCTGGGGAGATAATCCGCCCACCGGATGCGTCGTGGATGGATCACCACCCTGATAGTCGCCGGCGCGCTTGCCGGCTGCTCCACCGACGGCGGGGACGAGTCGAGGAGCGCGTTCACGGTGTACGTGAGCGTGCCGCTCAGCGGACCCGCCGCCGCACAGGGGCGCGCGATCAGGGACGGCGCCAGGCTCGCCGCCCGCGACGTGCGTCCGGTGCCAGGCGACGCGAAGGTCTCGATCCGGTTCCTGGACGACACCCGCGGCGGGCTGAGCTGGAGCCCGGCCTCGAGCGGCGCGAACGCGCGCCGTGCGATCTCGGACAGCGCATCGGTTGCCTACGTGGGGGAGCTCGCCTCGGGCGCCACCAGGATCTCCGTGCCGATCACGAACGGCGGCGAGCTGGTCCAGATCTCGCCGACCAGCGCCGCCAACGACCTGGTCAGCCCCTTCCCGGGCTCCGACGAGGTGCCCGAGCACGTGCAGCCGAGCGGGCAGCGCAGCTTCGGCCGTGTCATCCCCGACGACGAGGTGCAGGCCGAGACGGGGGCGGCATGGGCGCGAAAGCTCGGCGCCCGCACGGTCGCGGCGGTCTCGGACGGATCGCGGTACGGGGAGGCGATGGTGGACGAGTTCGCCGACGAGGCGGAGAGCGACGGGATCGCCGTTCGCCGCGGCGCCGCCCGGCGCGCCGACCTCGTCTACTACGGTGGGGCCGATCCCGCGGTCGCGCTCCGCAGCCTGCGTCGCACGGACGCCCCACTCATCGCCACCGACGCGCTGCTCGACGACCGCGGCTTCCTGTCGAGACTGGGTCCGATGGAGACCCGGGTGCGGCTGACCTCGTCTGCGCAGGATCCCTCGCAGCTTCCGCCGCCGCGCGGGCCGCGGTTCGTGCGCCGCTACCAGCGTGGGCTCGGTCGGCCCGCCCGACCGCGTCGCGGCCTACGGATACGAGGCGAGCTGCGCTTGCCTTCGACCTGATCGAGCGGACCCGGATCGGCTCGACCGGACGGCAATGGTGGCGGAGCTGTTCGCGACCCGCGAGCGGCGCTCCGTCCTCGGCACCTACTCGATCGACGGCTGGGGAACACGACGCTCGGTCGTCTCGCCGGGTACCGGGTGCGCGGCGGCAGCGCCCGTCTTCGACGTGCCGCTTCGCGCGCCCTAGCCGCGGCGCACGACCAGGTGCGCCGCGACCGCGACCGCGACCGGGACCACCGGTGAACAGGCACACCAGCAGCTGCCACTCGGCCGTCGTGAACAGATCGGCGTCCCACGGCTCCCGAACGTGGAGACGATGCCGGCGATCGCGGAGGCGATCCCGAGCACGGCGGCCGTCGAGAGCAGGCCTGACGGCACGTGCCGCTCGGCCTCGAAGGCGTCGCGGTGGCGGCGACGGGCCTCGAACAGGAGCCCGAACATCGCGACCATCGCGACGCACCAGATGATCGTGACCGCGGCCTGGCCGAGCAGGAAGACCTTGTCCGGGAGGTCGCCCTGCTCGTTCCACGGCCCGAACACGACGATCGTGAATGCTGCCGCGGCGGCCGTCTGCACCACCAGGGCGAGCCACGGAGCCTGGCGCGCGGTCAGCCCGCGGAGCCTCGCCGGCAGCTGGCCTTGATCGGCGCCGGCCCACAGGATCCGGCTCGAACGAGTAGTTGAAGGCGGTCGCGCTGACCACGAAGAACGCGATCACCGCGATCGCGACGGCATCGGCCAGCGCGTGGCTTCCGAGCCCCCGTTCGATCGCCCGCAGGAAGCCGGTCGGGGCGTCGGCGGCTCCGACGGGGACGGTGACCATGTTCCCGAACGTCGCCCACAGGTACGCGGCAGCGATCGCGATCGCCCCTGCGGCCAGGTAGCGGTGATCGATCGCTTCTCGCGCACCTCGGCTCCCATGTTGAGCGGCACCTCGACTCCCAGCAGCGCCAGCACCGTCAGCCCGTAGAAGGTCCAGTTTGCCGGAGTCGGGGATGAAGCGGTCGAGCGAGAAATATCGGGCGGACGCGTTGCCGCCGGCCAGCCACACGACGCCCGCGATCCCGACGAGCGCGAACGCGACCGCGTACAGCGACAGCACCGCGCGCAGGGCGCGCTTGAACCACGCCGCGCCCAGCAGCGAGATCCCGAGCGAGACGCTCAGCGCGGTGAGCACGGCCACGCCCTGCTGCCACGACTCGGCCAGCGAGCCCGGCGAGACGAACTGCCACATCGCGACCGTGATGTCGGCCGTCGACACCATCACGACCACGCCGGGAAGCCACGCGACCACCCCGATCGCGAACGCCACCGAGGGTCCGCACGTGCGGCGCGCCCACGCGTACACCGACCCCTGCACCGGGAACATCCGCCCGAGCTGGGCGGCGACCAGCGCGCACGGCGCCAGGAAGCACAGCAGCCCCAGCGCCCAGAACGTGAAGGCGGCCGGGCCGGCGCCCTGCAGCAGCGACGCCTGCACGATGAACAGGACCGCGGCGACGAACACGAGCGCCAGGTCGACGGTCCCGAGCGTGCGCCTGAACGGCGTCCGGGTCACCTCAGAGCTGCTCGGAGAGCGTCCTCGACGCCGGCGTAGCGGAACTCGAACCCGAGGTCGAGGGCGCGCCGCGGGACGGCGCGCTGCCCTCCGGTCGCCGTCTCGGCGAGCTCGGACCCCCGCATGATCGTCAGGGCGAGCTTAGGCACCGGGAAGACGGCGGGGCGGCGGAGGACCGTGCCGAGCGCCTTCGACAGCTCCCGATTCGTTGCCGGCGCCGGCCCGGTCGCGTTGATCGGACCGGTCACCCGCTCGTCGTCGAGCGCCCACAGGATCAGGCGGATCTCGTCGTCGATCTCGATCCACGGCATGTACTGGGCGCCGCCCGCGATCGGGCCGCCCACCCCGAGCCTGAAGGGCGTGAGGAGGCTCTTCAGCAGCCCGCCCCGCTTGTCGAGCACGAGCCCGGTGCGGGTGATGACGACACGCACTCCGGCGTCCTCGGCCTCGCGCCCCGCCGCCTCCCACTCGACGCACAGCTTCGCGTCCCAGCTCTCACCCGGCGGTGCCTCCTCGTCGAGGATCGCGTCGCCCCGGTCGCCGTAGTAGCCGACCGCGGACTGGCTGACCAGGACCTTGGGGGTGCGGCGCGCCGCGGACATCGCCTGGACCAGGTTGTGGGTGGCCTGGATCCGGCTGTCGCGAATCCGCTGCTTCGACCTCGTCGGTCCACCGCTGGTCGAGCGACTCGCCGACCAGGTTGACGACGGCGTCGACCCCCTCGAAGGCCTCCTCGGCGGGTCGCTCCAGGGTGGGGTCCCAGCGGTGCCAGCTCACCGTCGGGTTGGTCGAGCGGGCGCGCTCGGGGTCGCGGGTCAGCCCGACCACCTCGTCGCCGCGCGCCAGCAGCGCGTCGGCCACGGACGAGCCGATCATCCCGCTCGCGCCTGTGATCAAAACCCTCATCGTTGCCCGCCGCTTCCTCCGCTTCCCGTCCGGGAGCGGCGGGGTGCGAGGCGGGATGCCCTATTCGACGGTCGCGAACGACCCGGTTTCCTCGGAGACGCGGGCGATTCCCGCGTTGCTTGGCCTCCCCGACGACCGCCTTGGCTACCGCCGGGGCGACGGCGCGATCGAACACGCTGGGGATGATGTACTCCTCGTCGAGGTCTTCCTCGGTGACCACCTTCGCGATTCCGTGGGCGGCGGCCAGCTTCATCTCCTCGGTGATCCGCGGTGCGCCGGCGTCGAGGGCGCCGCGGAACATCCCCGGGAAGCCGAGCACGTTGTTGATCTGGTTCGGGTAGTCGGAGCGCCCGGTGGCCATGATCCGCATGTACGGCGCCGCCTCCTCCGGCATCACCTCGGGGTTCGGGTTCGCCATCGCGAACACGATCGCGTCGTCGGCCATCTTCGCCAGCGCACTCGGCCGGATCATCCCGGGCCCGGACAGGCCGACGAACAGGTCGGCGCCCTCGATCACGTCGTCCGGGCCCGCCGCCGAGCTGCTCCGGGTTCGAGTTCTCCGCGAACCAGCGCTTGATCGCGGTCATCTCGCCCGGCTCGTAGTCCTCGCGCTCGGTCGAGAGCGCGCCCTGGCGGTCGCAGCCGACGATGTCGGTGACCCCCGCAGGCGAGCATCATCTTCGTCACCGCGATCCCGGCGGCGCCGAGGCCGACCATCAGCACCCGGAGGCTCTCGATCGGCTTGCCGACGATCTTCAGCGCGTTGAACAGGGCCGCCATCGCCACCACGGCGGTGCCGTGCTGGTCGTCGTGGAAGACGGGGATGTCGATGACTCCTTCAGACGGTCCTCGATCTCGAAGCAGCGCGGGGCGGAGATGTCCTCGAGGTTGATGCCGCCGAAGGTCGGCGCGATCAGCTCGCGCCGTCTTGACGATCTCGTCGGCGTCCTTGGTGTCGAGGCAGATCGGGAAGGCGTCGACGCTCGGCGAACTCCTTGAACAGCATCGCCTTGCCCTCCATCACCGGCATCGCCGCCTCGGGTCCGATGTTGCCGAGCCCGAGCACGGCGCTGCCGTCGGAGACGACCGCGACGGTGTTGCGCTTGATCGTGTACTCGAACGCCTTCTGACGATCGGCGTGGATCTCCTGGCAGACCCGGGCGACGCCCGGGGTGTAGGCCATCGAGAGGTCGTCGCGCGTCTTCAGCGGGTACTTGTTCTCGACGGAGATCTTGCCGCCGCGGTGCATCTGCAGGGTGCGGTCGGTGTACTCGAGCACCTTGGCGCCGCGGGTCGCCCCGATCGCGCGCATGATCTGCTCCCAGTGCTCGTGGTCGCGGGCGTCGATCGGTGAACTCGCGGACCCGCTTGCCCTCGCCGCCGGCGCCGGGGACGAGGTCGACGCCCTGAAGCTGGCCGCCGGACTCGGCGATCTTCGCGGTCAGCTTGCCGAGCGGCTCCTGGCGCGCGTCGAGCTCGACCCGGACGGTGACGCTGAACTGGGGGCTTACCGTGGCCATGGGCGGCAGGCAATCATAGGCCGCTCATATGATCAGGACGTGGCCGCTACCAAGACGAAGGCCGACACTCGCGAGCTGTTCCTGATCGACGGCAACAGCCTCGCGTACCGTGCCTTCTTCGCGCTTCCCGAGGAGATGTCCACGTCGGACGGACGCCCGACCAACGCGATCTACGGGTTCGCCTCGATGATGGCGAAGCTCCTGATCGAGCACTCCCCGTCGGCGGGGATCGTGGTCTGGGACGCGGGTCTGTCCGGCCGCGAGAAGGCCTACGAGCCCTACAAGGCCCAGCGCCGCCCCGCCCCGACCTGCTCTCCGAGCAGTGGCCCCACTTGGAGCCGCTGGCGGAGGCGTTCGGGTTCCGGAACATCCGGGTGAAGGGATACGAGGCCGACGATGTGATCGGCGCCCTCGTGCACCAGGCCCGCGACGCGAACATCCCGGTGATGGTCGTCTCCGGCGACCGCGACGTCTACCAGGTCGTCGAGGACGGGGTGCGGGTGATGACCACCTCGCGCGGGATCACCGACACCAAGGTGTACGACCGCGACGGGGTGGTGGAGCGCTACGGGGTTCCGCCCGAGCTCGTCCCGGATCTGATCGGGCTGAAGGGCGACACCTCCGACAACATTCCCGGGGTACCGGGGATTGGGGACAAGACCGCTGCACAGCTGCTGCAGCAGTTCGGCTCGCTGGAGCAGGTGCTCGACTCGATCGACGAGATCTCGGGGGCGAAGCGGAAGCAGAACCTGACCGAGCACGCGGATATCGCCCGGGTCTCGAAGCAGCTGGCGACGCTCCAGTACGACATCGAGACCGGGATCGACCTGGACGAGGTGATGGGGCTCGCGCCGGACCGGAGCCGGCTGCGCGAGGTGGCGCGGGAGTTCGAGCTGCGCCAGGTGATGCAGCGGCTCGACGAGGAGCTGGACGAGATCGTCCCCGATGCCGAGCCCGAGGAGCAGATCGAGATCGAGGTCCGCAAGGGCGGGATCGCGGACCTCGCCGACGGGCCGATCGCAGTCTCCGTGCGCAAAGGGCGATGGGCGGCCGCGGACGGCGAGTCGGTGGTGGCCGGAGAGGCCCCCGACCTCGAGGCGCTGGCGGGCGAGCTGCGCGACCGGGCGCTGATCGCGCACGACTTCAAGTCGGCGGGAGGCCCCGCCCGGCGCGGCCTGCTCGCCGCTGCGCAGCCCGACGGCCTCGACCTGCGGCACGACACGATGGTCGCCGCGTACCTCGTCGACCCGGCAAGGCGCGTGTACGAGCTCGCCGACCTGGCGGCGGCCGAGGGGCTGGCCGCCGCCCGGCCGGACGGCGCTCAGCTCGCGTTGGAGGCGCCCGAGGGCGAGGCGCCGGCGGACCCGGCCGCGGAGGCGCGACTGGCCTGGGAGCTCTCCCGCAGGCAGCGCGAGACGCTCGGGGAGCTCGGCCTGGAGCGGCTCCTGAACGAGGTCGAGATGCCGCTGATCGAGGTGCTCGCGGCGATGGAGCGGGTCGGGATCAGGGTCGATGCGAGACGGCTGGAGCAGATCTCCTCCCGGATCGCCGGTCGCGCCGACGAGCTCCAGTCCGAGATCTGGGAGCTGGCCGGGCACGAGTTCACGATCGGCTCGCCGCAGCAGCTCGCACCGGTCCTGTTCGAGGAGCTCGGCCTGACCAAGAAGCGACGCGGGAAGACCGGGTTCTCCACCGACGCGCGGGTGCTCGCCCAGATCCGCGACGAGCACCCGATCGTGGCCAAGATCGAGAGCTGGCGCGAGCTCACCAAGCTGAAGAACACCTATCTCGACTCGCTGCCGGAGCTGATCGACCCCGAGACCGGTCGGATCCACACAACCTTCAATCAGGTCGCGACCACCACGGGGCGGCTGTCGAGCACGAACCCCAACCTCCAGAACATCCCGATCCGGTCCGAGCTGGGGCGTCCGGTCCGCGCCGCGTTCGTCGCGGAGCCGGGGTGGCGGCTGCTGTCGGCCGACTACAACCAGGTCGAGCTGCGGGTGCTGGCCCACGTCGCCGGCGAGGACGTGCTCCGCGAGATCTTCGCGCGCGGCGAGGACGTGCACGCCGCGACCGCCGCCGAGGTGCTCGGCGTCTCCGAGGACGGCGTCGGCCCGGCGGAGCGCTCCAAGGCGAAGATGGTCAACTTCGGGATCGCGTACGGGCTGTCGGCGTTCGGGCTCGCCGACAGGCTGCAGATCGAACGCGACGAGGCCGCGGCCTACATCGATCGCTACTTCGAGCGGTTCCCGGCCGTGAAGCGGTTCATCGACTCGACGATCGAGCAGGCGGATCGAGACGGCTACGTGACCACCCTGATGGGTCGCCGCCGCCGGATTCCCGAGCTGCGGGCGCGACAGCGCCAGACCCGCCTGCTCGGCGAGCGGCTCGCCGTCAACACGGTGATCCAGGGCACAGCCGCGGACATCATCAAGGTCGCGATGGTGCGCTGCCACCGCCGCCTCGCAGACGCCGGCAACGAGGCGCGGCTGGTGCTGCAGATCCACGACGAGCTCCTGTTCGAGGGCCCCCCCGCGGAGCTCGACGCCGCGACCGATCTGGTCACCGAGGAGATGCGCGCGGCGTTCGACCTCGACCCCCCGCTCGAGGTCGACGTCGGGATCGGCGAGGACTGGCTGGCGGCGAAGTAGCTAGCCGGCGACCGCGGTGCGCTCGCGGGCAGCGTCGGGGCCGACCACCTCGAGGACGATCTTCGCGACCTCGTCCAGGGGCAGCAGCGCCTTCGTCTCCAGCGCCCGCAGCTTGATCTTCCCGACGAGCTCGCGCATCTGGTCCTCGTCGGCCTCGATCCCGAGCGACTCGAGCGCCACCATCACCGAGGGCAGCCCGCTGCCCTTCCCGTACACGACCCGCGCCGGAGGCTGCCCGACCTCGTCCCAGTGGAACGGGAACAGCTCGGTCGGGAACTCCTCGATGCACATGTGGTACCAGCCGGCGATGATCCCGGACTCGACCTCGAACAGCCGCTCACCGACCGCGGGGCGGTTGGACGGGATCGTGTGCCCGGCCCGCTCCCGGACGAGCCGGGAGAGCGGGTAGAACTTCGTCGTGTCGATGTTGTGCTCGGCGCGGTACAGCATGGTCAGCGCCAGCGCCATCTCCTCCATCGGGGTGTTGCCCGCGCGCTCGCCGACCCCGGTGACCGTCGAGTGCACGACCTCGGCCCCGGATGAGACCGCGGCGATCGAGTTCGCGACCGCGAGCCCGAAGTCATCGTGGAAGTGGGCCTCCAGGGGCGTGTCGGGGAGCCGCTCGCGCACCTTCTCCACCCACAGAGGGATCGCCTGCGGCGTCACTCCGCCGAACGTGTCGACCAGCGCCAGCGCATCCATGTGCCCTTCCTCGGCGACCCGCGCGACCAGGTCGAGATACCAGTCGAACTCGGCTCGCGACGAGTCGATCGTGAAGAAGACGGTGTACAGGCCCTCCTCCTTCGCGGCCAGGGTCGCCTCGATCGACAGCTCGATCGCGCGCTCCAGCTCCCACCCGTAGGCGCGCTCGATGATGTGTCCGGAGGAGGGGATCTCGACGACGACGCCGGTGACGCCGCACTCCTTCGCCTTCCGGATGTCGTCGACCATGCAGCGGGCGAAGGCGAAGATCTCGGCGTTCAGGTCGGCCTCGACGATCGCCACCACAGCGGCTTCATCCTGTGGAGAGACGATCGGCATCCCGGCCTCGATCCGGTCGACGCCCGCCTCGTCCAGGCGGCGGGCGATCGCGAGCTTGTCCTCACGGGTGAAGGCGACCCCGGCCTGCTGCTCGCCGTCGCGGAGGGTGACGTCGTGAAAGCGCACGCGTGAGGGGAAGTCGAGCCCCTTGCGCGCTTCGTCGAGGTGGTTCCAGGGACTGGTGAAGAAGCGACCCTCTTCCTGCCACGGCGTTTCGGACGTCAATTTCGGCCTCCTGTGTTCTCGACCGGCACCGATCTCAAGCCTGAAGCAGCGCTGAAAGAAGCGCTGTGTCGCTGAAAAGGATATGTGAAGCGAGCCGCGATGGCTACTGCGGCTCCGGTCCCGCCGCAGCGATCGCCAGCCTCGACGTCGTCGGCGGAGAGCGGAACATCCCGCGGGCGACCAGCATCGTCGCCGCCGCCGCCGCGTACAGCGCCGCCAGCATCCAGAAGCCGGGGGCGTAGGAGTCGGCGTGGTCGACGAGCCAGCCGAAGGCCGGGGCGGCGACGGTGAACCCGAGGCTGAACCAGAAAACGACCAGACCCGAGGCACGCCCGGTGCTGGCATCGTGGGCCTCGGCCATCGTCGCCAGCATCGAGACGGCGCCGAACCCGAGCCCGCCCAGCCCCCACAGCCCAGCTCCGATCCAGAATGCGGCGGCGCCGACGTGCGGGGCGGCGATCAGGATCACGCATGAGGCGACCGCGACAGCCGCCAGCGTCGACAGCGAGTCCGGGTAGCCCCACCGCGCTTCGCTCCAGTGGCTGGTGACGAGCCGCGAGACGCCCCCGACGACCCCGGTGGCGGTCAGCACCGCGCCCGCCGCGGCGACGCTCAGACCGCCCTCCTGGTGCGCGTACAGCGGCAGGTACGCCGCGACCGCGCCGGTCCCCGCCCCCATCAGCAGGTTGTAGAGGTTCAGGACCCTGATGGAGCGCGGCATCCGGCGTTCCGCGGGGCTCGCGTGCGCACGGCCGGCGGGGCGATGCGTGCCGCGGATCGTCACGATCGCGGCGACCAGCGCGAGCGCCGCGACGGCCGCCAGGATCAGGAGCGCCTCGCGCCACCCGATCAACAGCGCGACGGCGGGCAGCCCGCTCGCGATCAGCACGATCGCGACGGTCTCCCCGGTCTGCTTTACCCCGGTGATCCACCCGCGCCGGCCGAGCGGGACCCGCTCGGTGATCAGCCGGTTGGTGGCCGGGTTGCACCCCGCCCGGCACAGGCCGGCGAGCGCGAGCGCCGCGGCCATCCCCACGGCCGTCGCAGCGGCCGCCATCAGGGCGAGGCTGGTCGCCCCGGTGGCCAGCACGGCGAGCAGCCCCGGCCGATCGCCGATCCGGTCGAAGATGTCCCCGGCGATCGGGGAGAGCACCGCCGACACCCCGGCGGTCACCGAGACGAGCACGCCGAGGGTGGCCCGGGATATCTCCAGGTCGTCGATCAGAAAGGGGGCCAGCACGCCGATCGAGAACATCGGCAGGATCCCGAGGGCCATCGCCACGGCCAACGAGGTGATCGCTAGCGTGCGGCGACCGCCGCGTCCAAGCTCGTCGACGTTCGCCTCCACCTGACCTCGCTTGCGCTGCGACCTTAAAGTGCTATTGAACATGAGGAGAATAGCGTTCGTGCTGCTTAATCACCGATGAGCCCGGCCGAGGACCGCGCGTCTCGCCTCGCCGCGCGGTGGCGCACCCTCCCCGACGTCCCGAAGGGGTTCGCGCTGGTCGGCGTCGGGATCCTGATCCTGAGCCCCGACGCGCTCCTGATCCGGGTGATCTCGGTGAGCGAGGGGACGCTGCTGTTCTTCCGCGGCGCGATCGCCGTGTTCGCTTACATGGCCCTGATCCGGATCCACGGCGGTGCCCCCGCCGATCTGCGGAGCTGGGCCATGAGCCGCCCCGAGATCGTGTTGGCCGGGCTGATGCTGACCGCGAACGTTCTGTTCGTCACCTCGATCCGGGAGGTGAACACCGCGCTCGCGCTCGTGATCATCAGCAGCGCGCCCGCGTTCGCCGCGGTGCTCAGCACGGTCTTCGGCGAGGCGATCGCTCCGCGGACCTGGATCGCGTCATGCGTCGTGCTCGCCGGGATCGCCGCGATATTCGCCGTTCAGCCGCAGGGCGGCGACGTGCTCGGCACCGCGGCCGCGGTGGGAGCGTCGATCACGCTCGCGGTGACGCTCGTCGTCCGGCGCCGCAACCCGGCCGTCAGGATGCTGCGTTCGCTGGCAGTCGGCGCGGCGCTGACCGCGCTGGTCGCGGTCCCGTTCGCGACCCCGCTGTCCGTCTCCGGGTCGAACCTGGGCCTCGCTCTGATCATGGGAGTGATCGTGCTGCCGGTTTCGCTCGACCTGATCTGGCGCGCGCCCCGCTACATCACCGCGCCCGAGGTGGGCCTGGTGTCGCTGCTGGAGGCGGTCCTGGGGCCGCTGTGGGTGTGGCTGTTCCTCGGCGAGGCTCCGACGGCGGCGGCGGTGCTCGGCGGGATCGTGATCATCGGCACGCTGGCCGTGCACGCGGTGCTGACGCAGCGCGAGCTTGCGGCCGACGCGCGCGGGCCCTAGCTTCCGAACCCGTACAGGGCGGCCGGATTCCGCTCTGCGATCGTCTCCACGTCGCTGCCGTCGGCGGCGGCCTCGAGCAGCCCGATCGGGTCCGGCGGCGCCATGTCGAAAGGAAGGTCCGTGCCCAGCACCACCCGGTCGGCCCCGGCGCGGTCGATCAGGAACGCGAGCGCCGCGGGGTCGTGGGTGATGATGTCGAAGAACAGGCGCTTGCTGTACGACCACGGGTCAGCCGGCGCGTCGGCGAGCTCCGGGCGCACGGTGGTCGCGTGGCGGAGCCGGCCGACCTGGTAGGGGAAGTAGCCGCCGCCGTGCATCAGCACCACCTGCAGGTCGGGGTGGCGGTCGAGCACCCCGGCCACGATCAGTCGCTCGATGGCGATCGTCGTGTCGAGCAGGAACCCGAGCACGTTCGTGAGGTAGAAGGGCTTCAGGGCGGAGCTGTACTCGCCGTACGCGGGGTGGATCGTGACCGGAAGCCCGCGCCGCGCCGCCGTCTCCCAGAAGGGCTCGAGCTCCGCCTCGTCGAGCGGGCGACCGGGGAGAGCGGTGCCGATCTCGACCCCGAGGCAGCCATCCTTGGAGGCGTCCTCGAGCACGGACACGGCCAGCTCCGGCGATTGCAGCGGGACGCTCGCCAGCCACCCGAACCGGTCCGGCGCCGCGGCGGCGAACTCGGCCAGCCCCCGGTTCACCGCCCGCGCCATCGCCTCGCCCGCCTCGGCCTCCACGTGGTGATAGAGGAGCGGCGGGGCGGTCGAGACGATCGCGGCGTCAATCCGCTTCGAATCGAGCTCGGCCAGCTTCGCGTCGGGCTCGACGAAGGAGTCGGCGATCTCGAAGTCGACGTGCAGCCCGCCGCTCCACTTGCGCCCGTCGAGCTGCACGCCGTACACCGGTTCGGTGCGGAGCAGCTCCATCGCCGCCTCCGAGATCACGTGGTTGTGGACGTCGATTCGCATCGCTTCAGCTCTGTTTAGTGATGCTATTCAAATCGGCCGTCCTCGAGCAGAGTCCACAGCCGGGCCACAAGAACAAGCTCGAATCTCCGCCGGGGTCCCGCCCAGTCGGATAGTATTGCTTTCGGAGTTGTCCAACTCGTTAGCGTCACCGCGCCGCGACCAATGACCAAAGCCACGGCTCCATCCGCCCCCAAGCGCAGGCGCAAGGGGCAGTCCGCCGCCGACAGGGTCGGGGAGCAGGTCGCCACCCACCGCAAGGACCGCCACCTGAAGGTCTCCGAGCTGGCGCGGATGGTCGGTGTCTCCCCGAGCCTGATCAGCCAGGTGGAGCGCGGTCAGTCCCAGCCCTCGGTGGCGACCCTTTTCGCGCTCGCCGAGGCGCTCGACGTCCCGGTGGACGCCTTCTTCGTCAAGGACGGGGAGCCAGTCGCTCCGCCGGAGTCGAAGCCGGCCCCTGAGCAGGTGCCGGCGGCCGGGCCTCCCGCCGCGCACGACGGCGACGGCGACGGCGCCGGCCAGCGCTACCTGGTTCGAGGCGACGCGCGCGCCGCGATCAGCATCGAGGGCGGGGTGCTGTGGGAGCGGCTGACGCCGGAGACGCTCCCCCACGTCGACTTCCTGGAACTGATCTACCAGCCCGGCGCGGAGTCGAATCCGGAGCTGTACCGCCACCCCGGAAGCGAGATGGTGCTGGTGCTGAGCGGCCGGTTCGAGATCTACGTCGGGTTCGAGCGCTACGAGCTGAAAGCCGGCGACAGCATCCACTTCCCGTCGACGTTCCCGCACCGCTACGTGAACCCCACGGACGAGGTGTCGCGCGCCGTCACGGTGATCCTCCACGACGGGGAGCGGCAGGCCCCCGTGGAGGGCGATCAGCGCCGACCTTGAGCGCGGCGTCGTCGAACGGGGCCCGATCGCGATGATCGGGATGGCCGTGCGCAAGTACGGCGAGCCGCTGGAGCCGGTGGAGCGGCCCGAGCCCGAGCTGGAGCCCGGGTACGCGCTGCTCGACGTGCTCACGTGCGGCGTGTGCTTCACCGACGTGAAGACCTCGCGGGGCCGGCAGCCCTACAGCGACAGGCTGGCGCTGCCGCACGTGCCCGGGCACGAGATCTGCGCGCGCGTCGTCCGCGCCGATCCGCCCGTGCTCGAGCCCGGGACCGTCGTGGTCGTCTACCACTTGTGGCCGTGCGGGCTGTGCGGCCGGTGCAGGGACGGCGTCGAGCAGCTCTGCGAGAACCCCCAGGGCTGGACCGGGTTCACGACCCCGGGCGGGTTCCAGCAGCGGATCCGGGCGCCGATCGACCGGCTCACGGTCGTCCCACCGGAGATCGACCCGGTGCACGCGGCGCCGCTCACATGCGCGATCGGGACCTCGTATCGGGCGGTCGTCAATCGAGGTCGCGTCCGGCCCGGGGACACCGCGGTCGTGAACGGGCTCGGCGGGGTCGGGATCCATGCGCTCCAGATCGTCGCCGCCCTCGGCGCCCGGGCGATCGGCCTGGACGTCTCGGCCCGCGCCCGCGAGGTCGCAGCCGAGCTCGGGCTGGAGGCGGTCGACGCCGACGACCCGGCGGTCGAGGAGCGGGTCGCGGAGCTCTCAGGCGCGGACGGAGTCGACGTCGCGATCGACACCGTCGGCAGCCCGGAGACGCTCGGAAGGGCGTTCCGGCTGGTCCGTCCCGGCGGCCGCGTCGTCGGTATCGGCTACTCGGTCGACTCCAACCTGGGCGAGGTGCCGGCGGCGCGGTTCGTGCTGCGGGAGATCGAGCTGGTCGGGTCGCGCTACGTCGCCCGCGACGAGCTCGACCGGGCGGTGGAGCTGGTCGCGTCCGGGCGGGTAAAGCCGGTGATCGACCGGGTGCTGCCGCTCGAGTCGGTGAACGAGGCGTTCGACGCGCTGGAGAGCGGGGAGGTCGTCGGCAGGGTGGTGCTTGACGTGGCCGGTGTTCGATGACCGGCGCGAGGTGCTCCGCTTCGCATCCGCTTCCGCTTAGCCGAGCCGGTCGGGCTGCTCGATCGGTGCATCCCCGTACACCTCGGGGTTGACCGCGCCGGGCGCCCGCTCCCCGTCGACCATCGCCCGCAGGTTGTCGACCACCGCGAGCGCCATCTTCTCTCGCGCGTCGATCGTGGCGCTGCCGATGTGGGGGGTGAGGATCACGTTGTCGAGCTCGTACAGCTCCGGGCTCGGCGCCGGCTCCCCGATCGGCGGCTCGGTCCAGAACACGTCCAGCCCCGCCCCGGCGATCTTGCCCTGCTGGAGCGCCTCCACGAGTGCCGGCTCGTCCACGATCCGCCCCCGGGCGGTGTTGATGAAGTACGCAGAGTCCTTCATCAGGTCGAACTCGCGCGCCCCGATCAGCTTGTGGGTGGACTCGTTGTAGGTCGTCATCAGGACGACGAAGTCGGAGCGGCGGAGCAGCTCGTCGAGCTCGGCGACCCAGGTCAGACCCAGCTCCCGCTCGGCCGCCTCGTCCAGCCGGTTGCGCTTCGTGTAGATCACGTCGGTGTCGAAGGTGCGCACCCGCTTCACGATCTCGGTGCCGATGTCGCCGACGCCGATCATCCCCACGACCTTGTCCTCGAGGCCGGTGGTCAGGAGCGTCGTCGACTGCTCCTGGTGGAAGTCCCCGTTCCGCGTGAACCGGTCGGCCTCGCACAGGCGCCACGCGCACCCGAGGATGTGGGCGAGGGTGAGGTCGCAGGTGGTCTTCGTGATCACGTGCGGGACGACCGTCACCGGGAGCTTGCGCTTCGTCGCCGTCTCGACGTCGACGACGTTCGGGAACAGCGCCATCGTCGCGATCCCCTTCAGCTCCGGCGCGGCGTCCATCACCTCGGCGTCGATCGGCGTGTCGCCGAGCATCCAGATGTAGTCGGCGTCGCGCACCCCATCGATCAGCGCCTCCCGCGGGATCATCCGGTTCGAGTCGTGCACCTCGACCTCGGCGAACTCCTCCAGCGCCTCTCGACCGACGTCCATGATCGGCTGCACGACGAACACCTTCGGCTTCGCCATCGGCTCAACCCTCGCCGGTGTCGAAGATCCGCGCCGCCGTCCTCCACAGCAGGTCGTCGCGCTCGTCCTCGCTCAGCACGTCGGTCTTCTGGAGCCGCTCGACGGCGCCGTACACCTGCATCGGTGCCGGCCAGTCGGTGCCGAACACGACGTTCTCCGACCCCAGCACGTCGAGCATAAAGCGCAGATTCCGGTCGGTGAACGTGACCGTGTCGTAGTAGAACCGGTCCACGTAGGTGCTGGGCTTGTCCCGGGAGTCGCCGCGGGAGCCCTCCCACACCTCCCACCCGGTGTCGATCCGGTCGAGCGCGTAGGGGACGTAGCCGCCGGCGTGCGCGAGGCACACCTTCAGGTTCGGGTGCCTGTCCATCACCCCGCCGTAGATCAGCGCCGCCCAAGCCAGCGTCCGATCGACGAGGTTCCCGACCGAGTTCAGCAGGAAGTAGTCCTGGATCCGGTAGTAGACGACGGTGGGGTGGAACTGGTGGATCAGGATGAACGCGCCGAGCCCCTCGATCGCCGCCCAGAAGTCGGTGAAGGCCTCGTGGTCGTAGGTGAGCGCGTTGACGTGGTCGTCGATCATGAACCCGACCAGGCCGAGCTCCTTGATCGCGTGGGTCGCCTCATCGACGGCGCGCTCGGTGTCCTGCATCGGCAGCGTCCCCAGGCCCATGATCCGATCGGGGTACTCGCGCGACATCTCCGCGACCTCCTCGTTCACCTCGCGCGAGATCACCTGGGTCACCTTCGGGTCCTGCCAGTACTGGTAGAAGACGTCGGTCGGGGAGACGACCTGGACGTCGATGTTGATCTTGTCCATCTCCTCGATCCGGCGGTCGGGGCGCCACCGGTTCGGGAGGTTGTCGAGCTCGCCGTCGGCGAGCGTCATCCCGTGCCAGTCCTCTCCCGCGAGCACGGCCTTCTGGAACCGCTGCGGCGTGACGTGGCAGTGCACGTCGATCACCTTTCCCTTGACGCCCTCGGCCATCCTCACATCCCTCTCATCACGTGGTTGATCCGTGCCGTCCACTCGTACTTCGTGACTGGCGCGATCGCCTTCATCACCTCGCCGTACAGGTCGCCCTCGAGCAGCGACTTCGCCGCCTTCTCGTCGGCCGTCTGCACGTCCAGAATCCAGTCGAAGTCGGTCGCCATCGGCCCTACGTTCGGCGCGACCGTCACCTTCTCGACCTCGTCGGCGTCGCCGAGTCGCCGCGCCTGCGCCATCGCCGCCTCCTTAGCGGCGTCGTCGGCCTCGTCCCGCCACACGAACATCTCCGAGTGGCGGAGGTGGCCGGGGTTGATCAGCGGATCGCCGTCGTAGTTCCAGTCCACCCGCGCGGTCATCTCCGGCTTCGCGATCGAGGCGTTGTAGTCGCCGACCTCATGGTGGACGTCGTCGTCGTTGTAGGCGTCCAGGCCGGCCTTGTCCGCGAAGTCGAGCATCAGCGCGACGTCGTAGTTGGCGGGGGGCCCCGCCTCGGCGGCGCGCCACCGCGGCGTCCGGTCCCAGGGCTTGGTCTCGCGCATCACGTCCGAGCCGCCGAACACGTCGGCCCCGTAGTCGAGCGCGACGACGCTCTTGCACTCGAAGCGCATGTACGCGAGCCCCTTCTGCATCCACAGGCGTTGTTCGGGCGTGATCGTCTCCCTGAAGAGAAAGAATGCGGTGTGCCTGAGCACGGGCTACCTCCTGTGATTCTGTGTATTCACGGTTGGTCGGGGCGGCGGCGCGGGCCGCGCGCGGTGGGTCAGCTCGGGTGAGCGGCGCCGGCGGTCAGCTCTTCCCGTCCGCGGAGGGCTCCGCGGTCCCGTTGCCCCCCTTGCGCTTCGACTCGGCCTCCATCACCTCGAACAGCTCCAGGATGTCGGCCTGCAGCGTGACCACGTCGTGGTCGGTCTGCAGGCGCGGATAGGGAAGGTCGATCTTGATGTCGCGATAGATCTGTCCGCGAGAGCTCATCATCAGCACCCGGTTCGAGAGCAGCACCGCCTCGAGCACGTCGTGGGTGACGAACAGGACGCCGGCGCCGGCCGTCTGCCACAGGCGCTGCAGCTCCTCCCGCATCGAGCGGGCGGTGATCGCATCCAGGTGGCTGAACGGCTCGTCCATCAGCAGCAGCCCGGGATCGATCGAGAGCGCCCGAGCGATCCCGACCCGCTGCTGCATCCCGCCGCTGAGCTGGCCGGGGTACATCGTGGCGACATCCTCCAGGCCGACGAGCTCCAGGTACTCGTTCGCGCGCCGGCGGCGCTCGGCGCGATCGCCCTGGTCCTGGACGTACAGGATGTTGTCCAGCACCGACCGCCACGGGAGCAGCCGCGGGTCCTGGAACACGTACCCGATCCGCACCCCCTTGGAGCCGTTCCCGACCAGCTCCAGCTTCCCGGCGGTGGGGATCTCGACGCCCGAGACGAGATTCAGGAACGTGCTCTTGCCGCACCCCGAGGGTCCGACCAGCGAGACGAAGGTGTGGCCCTCCATCTTGAAGCTGACGTCGGTGATCGCGGCAACCGGGTCCTGCCCCCCGATCCGCGGCGGGAACACCTTCCTGACGTTTTCCGCGACCAGTCTGGCCATCAGCCTCCTCCCGATCCGGTCGCCACCGCAGCGATAGTTGCACTAACGGGACGACAGCGGCGCTACTGTATCCAACTCCCAGGCGCGAAGTCAAGCGAGCCGATCGTACCGCTTGCGGCCTGATCGGTGGACGAGCCTGGCGCCCAACGTTTAGTGCTACTGTGCGCGGCCGGATGGATCAGCGCAGCGGCCTGGGCTCGTACGCGCACGGCCCCTTCGGCGTCGACTACGAGGCGCGGATCGACTTCGCCGCCCTCCGGGCGGATCGGCTGGAGCGCGCCCGCGCCGCGCTCGCCGACTCGGACCTGGACGCGCTGCTCGTGTGGAAGGACGAGAACGTCCGTTTCCTGACCGGGCTCCGCCCCCAGATCATCCAGGGCAAGAGCGCGGTCCTGAACGGGTGCCTGCTGACCGCCGACGGGGCGGTGACGCTGCTGTGCTCGGGGGGCGAGGTGGACCGGGTCCGCGGCGTGATGCCGTGGATCGAGGACGTCGAGACAGTCCCGATCATGGAGGCCCGCGGGCTGATCGCCGGAACCGTCGCGGAGGTGATCGCGCCGCTGCTGCAGCGCCGCGGGGTCGCCGCAGCCGCGATCGGGCTCGACGAGCTCGCCTACGCGCAGGTGCTGGAGCTGCGTGCGGCGCTGCCCGATGCCGAGCTCGGCGACGGAGACGCGGTGATGCAGTCGGCGCGGCTGGTCAAGTCGGAGGCCGAGCTCGCCGTGATGCAGGAGGCGTGCGCGATCGGCGAGGCGGTCACGGAGGCCGCGATCGCAACCGTGGCGCCGGGCGTGCGCGAGTACGACGTGGTCGCGGAGGCGATGCACGCGCTGTACCGGCTGGGCGGCGAGATGGCTCACCTCGCGACCCCGTTTGTGGCGTCCGGCGAGCACATGAGCCCTCCGAACCGGTTCGCGTCCGACAAGGTGATCCGCGACGGGGACCTGGTCTTCATCGACATCGGCGCGATGTGGGGCGGGTACTACTCGGACCTCGGCCGGACCGTGATCTGCGGAGAGCCGAGCCGCCGCCAGCAGGAGGTGTTCACCGCCGTGCACGCGTCGCTCGCGGCGGCGACGGCGGCGATGCGGACGGGCAACACGAACGATGACGTCGCGGCGGCGGTCCGCGCGGAGGGCGAGAAGCGCGGCCTCGCGGCGTCGTTCCTGTCGCTGTTCATCGGCCATGGGATCGGCGTCGGTGCGAACGAGCCGCCCTACGTCGGCGAGGCGATGCCCGGGGCCCAGACGGTCGAGCTCCGGCCCGGGATGACGATGGCGATCGAGCCGCTGATCTGGGTTCCCGGGGTGACCGGGGGCGGCGGGGTGCGGCTCGAGGACACGATCGCCGTCGGCGACGAGGGCGGGATCCGGCTGACCCGGACGCGATTCGACGACCGCCTGCTCGTCGAGTAGAACCGTTGCATAGCGGTCCTGCAGTTGTGTAGCATAGCTTCACGGATGGGCTGGCTCGTTACTACTGCTTTCCAAGCAGTCACAGACGGGCACCCGGGCCACGAGTAGAGGGAGGCGACCACGACCGAGGGCAGCGACAGAACGCTTCAGCACGCTACGGGCGCGGATGGGAGCAGCAACGGCCTGACGCCGTTCGGGAAGGGCATGGATCTCGGCTTCCTCGGCAAGCCGCACGAGTTCGAGCCGCGCCGCGTCTACAGCACCACCGGAACCGACTGGCAGGGCCGCGTCGACTTCGAACGGATGCGCCGCGACCGGCTCGCGCGGGCGCGGATGATGATGGAGGAGAAGGACCTCGGCGCGCTGGTCTGCTTCGTCGGCGAGAACGTCCGCTACATCACCGGCGTCTTCCAGGGGAACTGGAAGAACAACATCTTCATCCGGTACTGCGTCCTCCCCAGGGAGGGCGATCCGGTCCTGTTCGAGACGGCCGGCTCCGACCTCGAGTGCGCGAAGATCGACGCGCCGTGGCTGAACGGCAACATCCGCCCGGCGATCACGTGGAAGTGGGCGGAGACGGCCGAGGAGATGATGGTCGATCGGATGGCGGACTCGATCATCGAGGTGCTGAAGGAGAACGGCGTCGAGTCCGAGCCGATCGGGATCGACATCTACGACCCGTCGGCGGCGGCCGCCTTCCAGCGCAAGGGCCTGCAGACCACCAGCGCGTGGCCGGCGATGTCCGGTGCCCGGGTGATCAAGACCCCCGACGAGATCGAGTGCTTGAAGATCTCCAGCGCGATCGGCGACACGTCGTTCTGGATGATCGAGAACGAGTGGCTGAAGCCCGGCGTGAAGGAGAGCTACATCACCGCGAAGGTGAACGAGTACCTGTACGAGCACGGCTTCGACTTCGTGTACGACATCATCGTCGCCTCCGGCGGGAACACGAGCCCGTACCGCCGCTGGCACACCGACAAGGTGATCCGCCAGGGCGACCTCGTGATCATCGACCAGAACGCCGTCGGCCCCGGCGGGTACTTCGTCGACTTCGTGCGCACCTTCAAGGTCGACGGGACGATGAGCCAGAAGGAGCAGGACCTGTACAAGGAGTGCTACGAGTCGATGTACGCGGCGATCGAGCAGATGAAGGCCGGCAACACGACGGCCGACGTCGCCTCGAATTTCCCGGAGTACGCCGACGACAAGTACCGGACGGTCACCCTGCAGCAGTTCGCCCACTCGATCGGCCTGTCGCTGTACGAGGGGATGTGGATCTCGCGTGCGTACTCGCTCGAGTACCCCGTCGAGCTGAAGCAGGGGATGTACTTCGCCGCCGAGACGTTCGCCGGCCACCCCGGCTTGGAGCAGACCGTGCGGCTGGAGGAGAACCTGCTGGTCACGGAGGACGGCCCGGTGCTGTTCACGCGGCACCCGTTCTACGACTACGCGCTCGGCTGAGCGCCGATGGCGACCAAGGTTCTCGTCACGGACCACGTGTTCGAGCACCTCGACGCCGAGCGGCAGATCCTGGAGCCGCTCGGGGCCGAGGTGGTGCTCGCCGACGACACCAGCGAGCAGGCGCTGGTCGAGGCCGTCGGCGACGCGGACGCGATCCTGGTGTGCTTCGCGAAGCTGCCGGAGTCGGTGGTCGCGGCGGCGGCCGACGCCGGCGCGAAGATCATCTCCAGGTACGGGATCGGGTACGACAACATCGACGTCGAGGCCGCGACCGAGCGTGGGCTGCTCGTCACCTATGTCCCCGACTACTGCCTGGACGACGTCGCCGACCATGCGATCGCGCTGCTGCTGTCCCTGGCCCGATCGATCGTCCCCGCCAACCTCTCAGTCAGGGAGGGGGAGTGGAAGGTCCCGCATGGGACGGTCCACAGGCTCCGCGGCAGGCGGCTGGCGGTGATCGGGACGGGTGCGATCGGGTCGCGCGTGATCGACCGCGCCGCCGGCTTCGGGATCGAGGCGGTCGGATTCGACCCGTACGTCGACGAGTGGAAGGTGCCCGCCGAGCGTGCCGCGACCTTCGCCGAGGCCGTCGCCGGGGCGGACTACATCTCCTTGCACGTCCCGCTCACAGATGAGAACCATCACCTGATCGACGCAAACTCGATCGCCGCGATGAACCGGGCGCCTATCGTCGTCAACACCGCCCGGGGGCCGCTCGTCGACATGGACGCGGCCGTCGAGGCGCTCGACTCGGGGCGGCTCAGCGGCGTCGCGCTCGACGTCACGGAGACGGAGCCGCCGCCGCCCGACCACCCGCTGCGCAGTCACCCGCGCGCGGTGCTAACGCCGCATATGGCCTTCTACTCGATCGAGGCGCAGGCAGAGCTGCAGCGGCGCGCGGCCGAGGAGGTCGCCCGCGCCCTGCGCGGGGAGGCGCCGGATCGGCCCGTCAACCCCGAGGTCCTGCAAGGCTCCTGAGCCAGGTGCCGGGCGAGACGCCCCCGATTCCCACCTACCCCGATCTCGCCGGCCGGGTCGCGCTGGTCACGGGAGGGTCGAAGGGGATCGGCGCCGCCACCTGCCGTGCGCTTGCAGCGAACGGGGTCCGGGTCGCGGTCAACGCCCGGTCCTGGGACGGGATCGACGCGATCGTCGAGGAGCTCCGCGAAGGCGGCGCCGAGGCGATCGGGATCAGCGCGGACGTCGGTGAGATGGCCGGCGTCGAGGGCGTCCGTGACCGGGTCGAGTCCGAGCTCGGCCCCATCGACATCCTGCTGCCGTTCGCCGGCGGGTTCGGAGCGTTCACGCCTGTCGAGGAGACATCCGAGGACGAGTGGCGCGAGGTGATCGAGCTCAACCTCACCTCCACCTTCCTCGCGGTGCGGGCGGTCGTTCCGTCCATGATCGAGCGCCGTCAGGGAGTGATCGTGACGATGTCGTCGAACGGCGGCCGCTATCTCGACAAGCTGCTGACGGCCTCGTACGCGGCCGCGAAGGCGGGCGTGATCCAGTTCACCCGTCACATCGCGAAGGAGCTCGGCCCGCATGGGATCCGCGCCAACTCGATCGCCCCGGCGACGGTGAGCTCGGAGCGGATCGAGCGGATCATGGACGAGCCGGCGAGGGCGAAGGTGGGGGAGATGTCGCCGCTCGGCCGGATCGGGACGCCGCACGACTGCGCGATGGCGACCCTGTTCCTGGTCTCCGACTCCGCCGGATGGCTGACCGGTGTGACGCTCGACGTCGCCGGCGGCCGGATCATGCTCTGAGCAGTGAGTGCCGTGGCCGGCCCCACCACAGCGGAGGCGGTGATCGAGCGGCTCGAGGCGCACGGGGTCCGGCACGCGTTCGGGATACCGGGCACCCACAACCTGCGCCTGTACGAGGCGCTCGCGCGCTCGTCGATCGAGCACGTCACCCCGCGCCACGAGCAGGGCGCGGGATACGCGGCAGACGCGTACGCGCGCAGCGGCGCGCCCCCGGCGCTGTGCATCGCGACCAGCGGCCCGGGTGTGTTCAACCTGGTCGCGGCCGTGGCGACCGCGTTCGCCGACTCGATTCCGATCGTGGTCGTCGCCCCCGGGATGACCGACGCGGTCCGGGGCGCGGACACCGGCTTCCTGCACGAGGCGCCGGACCAGCTCGCGACGCTGGCCAGCGTGACCGCGGCGGCGACGCGGGTGAGCGATCCGGAGGGCGCCGTGGCCGCAATCGATGCAGCCTTCGCCCGGTTCGCCGCCGGGCGCCCGCGCCCGGTCTACATCGAGATCCCGCTGGACGCGATCAAGGCGACCGGGGGCGCGGCCGCACCGCTGCCCGATCCGCCGGTTCCGCCGCCCCCCGCCCCGGATGCCGTCGCCGCGGCCGCGGACCTGCTCGCGGGCGCGGAGCGGGCCGCGGTCGTGCTCGGGGGTGGAGCCAACGGGGCGGCCGACGAGGCGCTCGCGCTCGCGCGGCTGCTCGGCGCGCCGGTGGTGACGACGGCGAACGGGAAGGGGATCGTGGACGAGCACGACCCGCTGTCGCTGGGCGCGTCGATCAGGCTGCCGGCGGCCCAGGAGTACCTGCGCGGCTGCGACGCCGTGCTGGCGGCCGGCACCGAGCTCGCGCACTCCGACCTGTGGCGGCACCCGCCACTGCCCCTGGAGGGATCGTTGATCCGGCTCGACGTCGATCCCGGCCAGCGCGACAAGAACGCCGAGTCGGAGGTCGCGATCGTCGCCGACGCGGCCGCCGGGCTGGCCGCCGTCGCGTCCGGCCTGCGGGATCTGGGGCGGGGCGACCGCGGCGCCGGCGAGGCCGCCGGCCTCCGGGACGCGATCCGGGCGGAGGCGCTTCGCGATGCCGCCCCGTACGAGCCGCTGATCGCCGCGCTCGACGACGGGCTTCCGGATGCGGCGATCGTCACCGGTGACTCGACGATGGCGTGCTACTACGGCGCCGTCCACCTGCTCCCGCTGGAGGCGCCTCGGCGGTTCCTGTACCCGACCGGGTTCGCGACCCTCGGATACGCGATCCCGGCGGCGGCCGGTGCGAAGCTCGCTCAGCCCGACCGCGACGTCGTCGCCCTGATCGGCGACGGCGGCGCGATGTTCACGCTCCCCGAGCTCGCGGTTGCCGTGGAGCGCGCCCTGCCGCTCGCCGTGCTCGTCGTCAACGACGGTGGCTACGGCGAGATCAGGCGCGAGATGCAGGAGCGGGGGCAGCCGCTCGTAGGCGTGAACCTGACCCCGCCCGACTTCGCCGCCGCCGGTCGCGCTCTCGGCGCCCGGGGCGTGCCGCTCGGCGATGTGGACGAGCTCCCCGGCGCGCTCGCCGAGGCGTTCGCCGCCGCCGGCCCGACCCTGATCGAGCTCGCGATCGACTAGCTCGAGCCGGCGCGGATCGGAAAGATCAGCTCGCTCACCCGGCCGCCCTCGCTTCGCACCTCGAGCACGGGAGGGTCGGCGCGCCGCTGCGAGTCGACGAGCACCAGCGCGTCCCCCCGGTTGCGCGCGTCCGGATAGATCCTGCGCGCCGCCGCAATCGGGATGCCCGGCCTGATCCCCTCGGCGGTGCTCCATCCGACTCGCTCGGCGGCCGCGCCGCCGACCCGCGCCTGCTGAATCAGGCCGCCGGCGTCGCACGGGTCCCCGCCGCCCGCGGAGGAGAACTCGATCGTCATTCCGAGGCGCGGCCATCGCCGGTTGCACGCTGGGCCGCGAGGCTCGGTCGTGGCAGGCTCGCCGAACGCCGCGACGACGTCCGCCGCGGTGGCCGAGTAGGGCACGATCGGCCCGAACGCCGCCAGGCCCACCGTCTGGACCTTGACCAGGCGGCTGCCGGGGCGCTGCACGAACCGGACGCCCTGATCGCCGCCGGAGCAGCCCGCGACGAGCAGGCCTGCGAGCAGAGCGCAGACCGTGAGGCTGGGTCGGCCTAGATCGTCCAGGCCGTGGTCTCGGCGCGCCACCGCCGCGTCCAGCGCAGGATCGGCTCCAGCACGATCTTGTCGATCAGGACGATCACGACGAGCATCACGAACCCCCACGCCATCATCCCGGTGAAGTTGCCGGCGTCGTACCAGAACGCCGCCTGGAACCCGATCCCCTCCTCGGCGCCGAAGAACTCGGTGAGCAGGATCGCCCCCCACGCCGCCAGCACGGCGATCCGGAACCCGGCGATGATGTACTCGCTCATCGTCGGCAGGACGAGCCGTCGAAGCTGCCGAGTCACCGGCACCCGGTACGCGGATGACATCTTCTGCAGGTCGCCGTCGACCGCCTGCGAGCCCTGCCGGGTGCTGACCACGAGCATCGGGGTCGCCGAGATCGAGGCGACGAAGATCGGCCCGATCGGGTCGAACGCCCACCACATCACCGCAAGCAGCGCCCAGATGAACGCCGGCAGGGCGATCCCGACCATGATCAGGTCGGTGAAGAAGTAGCGGACCTGCCACCACCGGCCCATCGCGAACCCGAGCAGCGTCCCGACCACGACGATGATCAGCAGCGCGAAGAACGCCGATTGGACCGTGTGCCAGATGTTGGGGAGCAGCAGGTCTCGGTGCACGTACAGGAAATCGGCGACCTCCCACGGGGTGGGGATCCGTTCGACCCTCCACCCGACCACGAACCACAGGCCGAGGGCGAGCAGGCGGGAGGTCCACGCGGCGGCGGTGTCCGAGACCAGGAAGGCCCACCACTTGCGCTCGACCGCGAGATCGCTCTCCGTGATCGCCGATCGGTCGACGTCCTCGTCGCGGGGGTCGATCCCCGGCAGGCCTTCGTCGATGCCGAGCGGGTCCTGGGCGATCGGGTCGCGCGTGCTCATATCGAGTCCTTGGCCGCGCCGGGGTTGCGCCAGGCGAACACGCGTCGCTCGGCCGGAGCCAGCAGCACGCGCTCGACGACGATCACGAAGAACACGAAGAACATCATCCACGACAGCGCCCCGAGCACGGAGAACTCGGTGAACGCCTTGTGGATCTGGAACCCGACGCCGCTCGAGCTCCCGAACGTCTCGGTGAGCGCTTCGAGCTTCCACGAGTCCGCGAACGAGACGCGGATCGCCGCGAGCAGGAACGGCGCCACCGCCGGGATGATCACCTGCCACGTGACGCTGCTGCTGCCGCGGCGGAACGCGCGGCTCATCGACAGCAGGCCCTGGTCCGCCGAGGCGACGCCGGCGGCGACGTTGATCGACACCGCCGGCAGCACCAGCAGCATCACCACGAACGCCGGGCCGATGTCGCTGATCCCGAAGACCACGAGGGAGACGACCGCGTACACGACCAGCGGCACGTTGGCGAGCAGGTAGACGAAGTCGTGAAAGAACGCGCGTGCGTACCGGAACCGGCCCATCAGCAGGCCGATCGGGATTCCGAGCGCCAGCGCCGCTCCCCACCCCATCATCGTCTTCTGGAGGCTCTTCAGGAAGGCCTCCGTGACGACCCCCTCCTGGACGAGGTCCCACATGTTGGAGACCACCGCCCAGGGGGAGGGCAGCACGATCGGCTCGAAGGCCCACTTCGACAGCGCCGCCCACAACGCGATGAACGAGGCGGCTCCGAGGAGCGACAGGAGGACCCTGGCAAACGCCCGGCTGCGGAGCCAGCCAATCGGCCCTTTCAGGCCGATGGCCGGCGCCGCGAACGTGTCGGACGTGGTGCTCATCGTCGGGTCGTTGTCTGTTGTCCTGTCGCTCCTCGGTGTCCGTCAGCAGCTGCTAGCCGCTGCTGCTGGCGCCGCTCGCCTTCGCCTCTCCCTGGATCGTCTGAGTGACCTTACCGGTCTTCGGATCGATGATCGCGAACTCCCCGAGCGGGGTGTCCGGGGTGATCGTACCGGCGCCCAGGAGCAGGTCGAACACGCCGAACTCGTTCTCCACCCACTTCTTGGTCAGGTAGACCGACTTCTGCTGGAAGTCGAACGTGTTGGCGATGTAGTCCTGCATGAACTTCTCATCGGCGGGACTCTGGATCCCGAAGTCATCCGGATTGTCGTGGATGATCGAATTCGGGTCCTTCGTCCACTGGTCCATTCCCTCCTGCCACACGTCCAGGAAGAAGCTGACCAGGTCCGGGTTCGCGTCGAACCAGTCCTTCCGGGCGACGAAGTTGTTCGAGTCGACGCCGATGTGGTTCGGATCGTTGGCGACGTTCTTCGCGAACAGCTGCGCTGCGGCGTCGCCGCCGTACAGTGCCTTCACCTTGCCGGTCCGCAGCGCCTCAGCGCCCTGGAACGGATCCAGGATCGCGGCGCACACGTCGCCGTCGGCGACGAGCTGCGGCATCACCTGGTAGTCGGCAGTGACGAGCGGCAGATCGTCGGACTTCTCCGCGATCTCCCGGTTGTCGATCTGCTTGATCAGGCTGGCCCAGATGATCGTGTTCCCGGTCGTCGACTCGGCCGCCACCTTGCATCCCTTCGGGAGGTCCGACGCGGTCTTCGCGTTCGAGTCACCCTTGACGACGAAGACGTCCTTGTTGGCGTTGTACTTCCCGAACGTGACCGTGTCGATCCCCTGATCGTCGAGCTGCCATGTCTCGTAGGTGCCCGTCGACAGGATGTCGGCGTTGCCGCCGGCGAACAGGCCGAACTCGTCGAACGACTGGAAGGCGTTGATGTCGATTCCCGCCTTCTGGCCCTTCTTGTCGAGAATGCCGCTGTCGACGATGTAGTTCCACACCGGATCCGGCGCGAATGCGAAGCGGATCACCTTCTGCGCCTTGATGTCGCCGCTTCCACTGTTGTCGCTGCTGCTGCTGTCGCCGCCGCCGCAGGCGGCGGCGAAGCTGATCACCCCGACCAGCGCCAGCGTGCCCAGCAGAAGCCGGGGCCACCGGCCTCCGAGTCTCCCTCTCATCAGTGCTTCTCCTCTCCTCCTGGAACCCAGAACGAGAGCCGCACGGCTGCTGTGCACCCGACGACGGCTCCCTTGCGTGTAGCTTTGCTAAACGAGCAAAAGCCTCACTACTGTATCCCGGCGTTTTTGCGAAGTCAAGGCGCCGGACTTGGCAATAGTGGTGCTAACGTCCCGGCGCGACAGAGGCAATCCGGACAACGATGGGAGGTCGGTCGTGAGCGGTGCTTGCAGCGGGAGGTACGGGGGCTGATGCGGTGGGGATTGATCGGTACTCGCGGGCTCGTAGACAGGGGCGGGCTGAAGGCCTTCCAGGAGACTGACAACGCGGAGCTGGTCGCCGTGCTGAGCAGCGACGCGGACCGCGCGGCGCAGTTCGGAGGCGAGCACGGGATCGGGACCGCCACCCACGAACTCGACGAGTTCCTCGCCGCCCCCGATCTGGAGGCGGTGTGGGTCGCGTCGCCGACGTGGCGCCACCACGAGCAGGGGACCGCGGCGCTCCGCGCCGGCAAGCACGTTCTGCTCGAGAAGCCGCTGGCCTACGACGCAAAATCGGCGTGGGACCTGGTCGAGACGGCCAGGGATGCCGGCGTCCAGCTCGCCACCGGGTATCAGGGGCGCTACGTCCCGGGGCACGCCAACATGAAGCGGTTGATCGACGAGGGCGCGATCGGCGACGTCTCCGTCGCCGGGACCTACTACGGGATCCACCGCCCCGGACCGCCCCCGGAGTGGCGCCAGAACCGCGAGACGGCCCGATGGGGCGCGCTGTCCGACGTCGGCACCCACCACATCGACCTGCTCCGGATGCTGCTCGGTGACGTCGCGGAGGCGACCGGTTACTTCGAGCGCCACCTCGGGTTCGAGACCGACGACGCAGTCGGGGCAGCGCTGCGGATGGAGGCTGGGCCGGTGGCCACGCTCACGATCAGCACGAACGTGTGGGTGCAGTCGACGCGGGTCGAGGTGCACGGGACCGAGGGCGCGCTGGTCGCGATCGACACCAACCCGATCGGCCAGGGCGAGGTCGTCCTGCTGAAGCCCGACTCCGACCCGGAGGACATCACCGGGGAGACCCCGAACGCGTGGATCGCGCAGCTCGATCAGGTCAGCCGCGCGTTCGCGGGCGAGGACGTCCCCTACGCCACCGGCGAGGACGGGGCCGCCGCGGTCGAGGTGATGGAGCAGATCATCGAATGAGGCCGGCGCCCGGCCCGCGGTCAGCCCGTGTGCGCGGCGATCAGCCGCTTCACGGTCTCCGCGGCCTCCCGGGCACGGCCGCGGCTGCGCAGCAGGACGGTGTTCGGCGCCACCAGCCTGCGCGACTCCTGGAAGTAGGCGTCCGGGAACTCGTCCCAGGGACCCGGCGGCGGCGGGGGCCCGTGGCGACGCGGGACCAGCTCCACCTGGGCGGCGGCGCCGGGGCGGCTGCCGTAAACCTGCACGGACTCCAGCTCGGAGTAGGGGAACGCGGCCACCGACCACCGGATCAGCTCCGTCCGCTTCGCGATCAGCGCCCGACTCGGCGTGCACAGGATCGCGTTCGCGCCGAACCCGCGCGTCGTCCACACCCCGACCAGCTCCTCCCCCGGGTCGAGCACGTCGGCCACCGCGGCGCGCATACTCCGGGGCAGTGAATCCAGTGTGTGCTCGGGGTCGCTCACCCGCGGCGATCGTATCCGCCGCGGCGCTCGCACCGCGGCGGGGCCGCTAGGAGCCCGCCCGTGCGCGCGTTGCTCGCCCAGCTCCATCCCCGACCCGGCGAGGTCGCCGTCAACCTCGCCACCGCCGCCGGCGTTGTCGAGTCGCACCCCGACGCCCAGATCGCGGTCTTCCCGGAGCTGTACGTGAGCGGCTACCGGACCCAGGGGCTGGAGGCCGTCGCGATCGCGGATCCGCGTGAGGGGCTGTCGCCGGTGGCGGAGGCGGCGGGCGGGGCGGGGACTGCGTGCCTGATCGGGTTCGTCGAAGCGGCGGGCGGGCGGTGGTTCAACTCGCTCGCATGCATCGACGAGCGCGGCGCGGTGGCCGCCGTGTACCGGAAGACGCACCTGTTCGGCGCGGAGCGGGGCGGGTTCGCGGCGGGCGCGTCGCTCGCGATCGTGGAGCTCGCGGGTCGCCGAGTGGCGCCGCTGATCTGCTTCGACATCGAGTTCCCGGAGCCGGCCCGGGCGCTCGCGGATGCCGGCGCCGACCTGCTCGTGACCGCCGCCGCCAACATGGACCCCGGCTACCGCGACCAGCAGCTCGCGTCCCGCGCCCGCGCGCTCGAGAACCGGATCCCGCACCTGTACGTGAACCGGTGCGGCACCGAGGCGGGGCTGGAGTTCTGCGGAGGGACCCGCTCGGTCGACTCCGACGGGGAGGTCGAGGTGGAGGCGGCGAGGCGCGATGAGCAGGTGGTGGTCGCCGAGGTGGGGCCGAGCGGCGCCGCCGACGAGCGGCTCGAGTACCTGGCGCAGCGGCGCGGGTCGCTCCCGGTCGAGGTCGCGGCCCCGGTGGGGGGCGCGGGATGACCATGCACGAGCCCTGGGACGCGCTGAAGGCGCCCCGGTTCACGGGGCCGCGCACGTACGCCCGCCTCCCGAACGTGGAGGACCTCGACGGCGTCGACGCGGCTGTCTACGGCGTGCCGTGGGACGGCGGCACCTCCTTCCGCAGCGGGGCCCGGTTCGGTCCCGAGGGGGTGCGGTCGGCGTCGGGGATGATCCGCACGTACAACCCGGTGCAGCGCGTGCAGGTGTTCGGCGTGGTCTCGGCGATCGACTACGGGGACGCGCCCACCGCACCCGGCTACATCGAGGAGACCCTGAGGCGCACGGAGGAGTTCGTTCGCCCGATCGCGGAGTCGGCCGCGGTCCCGATCGGGATCGGCGGCGACCACTCGATCGCGCTGGCCGAGCTCCGTGCGCTCGCCTCGGTGCACGGTCCGCTCGGCCTCGTCCACCTCGACTCCCACACCGACCTGTGGGACACCTACTACGACGGCCTTCCGTACAGCCACGGGACGATGTTTCGCCGCGCGATCGAGGAGGAGATCCTCGACCCGGGCCGGGTCCTGCAGGCGGGCATGCGGGGCCCGCTGTACGGCGAGGAGGACGAGTTGATCCCGGATCAGCTCGGGGTGGAGACGATCCCCTGGATCGAGCTGGCACGGATCACCCCCGACGAGCTCGGCCGGCGTGCCCGTGAGCGAGTCGGTCGCGGCCCCGCGTTCATCTCCCTCGACGTCGACTTCGTCGACGCCGCCTTCTGCCCCGGGACGGGGACGCCGGAGGTAGGCGGCCCAACGAGCTTCGAGGCAATTCAGTTTCTGCGCGCGCTGCACGGGGTGAACGCCGTCGGGTATGACGTCGTCGAGGTGGCGCCGGCGTACGACGGCCCCGGGCAGGTGACGGCCCTGTTCGCCGCGAACGCGGTGTTCGAGATGCTGTCGCTGATCGCGCTCGCGAAGCGCGACGGCTAGGCCGGCGCGGACAGGGCCGCCTGCGCCGCGGCAAGCCGGGCAACCGGGATCCGCTCCGGTGAGCAGCTCACGTAGTCCAGCCCCAGCCGTTCGAACAGCGCGATGCTGGCTGGGTCGCCGCCGTGCTCGCCGCACACCCCGAGCTCCAGCTCCGGGTTGGCGGCTCGGCCGCGCTCGGCCCCGATCCTGACGAGTTCGCCGACCCCGTCCACGTCGATGCTCTCGAACGGGCTCCGAGGGACGATCCCGCGGTCCGTGTAGAAGGTCAGGAAGCGGCTCTCCACGTCGTCGCGCGACAGCCCGATCGCTGTCTGCGTGAGGTCGTTCGTTCCGAAGCTGAAGAACTCGCAGGCGCCGGCCAGCCGATCCGCGACCAGGCACGCCCGGGGGAGCTCGACCATCGTCCCGACGCTGTAGGGGATCTTTGCTCCGGTGCGGCGCAGGGTGTCGGCGGCGGCACCGTCCACCAGCTCTCGCAGCTCCACGAGCTCGCGCTCGTAGCTGATCAGCGGCAGCATCACCTCGACCGCGGCTTTCCCGCCGCCGCCGGTGAACGCGCCGGCGGCCTCGATCAGGGCCGCGACCTGCATCTCGTACAGCGGCGGGTACAGGATCCCGAGCCGCGCACCCCTGGTGCCGAGCATCGGGTTCGCCTCGGTCAGCGCCCGGACCAGGGCGAGCCGGTCGCGCCCCTCCTCGAGCTCGTCGGGATCGGCGCCCTCCCGCTCGGCCTGCTCCACCCACTGCTCGTGGTGGTGGACGGTGAGAAACTCGTGCAGCGGTGGATCGAGCAGCCTGACCGTGATCGGCCGCCCCCCCATCGCCGCGAGGATCGCCTCGAAGTCGGCGCGCTGCAGTCGCTTCAGCTCGGACAGCGCGTCCGTGAACGCGTTCCATGCAGCCTCGGTGGTCGCGTCTGCGTCCGGGCCGGACTCGCCGTTCGAGCTGCGGGCGCGCCGCCACCGCTCCGCCGAGACGAACATGTCGCGGACGAGGCCGTCGCGGTCCTGGCCGAAGAACATGTGCTCGGTCCGGCACAGCCCGATCCCCTCGGCTCCGAGTCGGACCGCCCGTCGCGCGTCCTCCGCCGAGTCCGCGTTCGTCCGCACCCGCAGCCTGCGGAGCTCGTCCGCCCACCCGAGCACGGTGGCGAGCTCCTCGCTCGATGCGGGCTCGACGAACTGGACGTCGCTGAGCGTGACGGTCCCGGCCGTGCCGTCAATCGCGATCTCGTCGCCCTCCGTGAGCACGTGCCCGTTCACCTCGATCCGGCTCAGGCCCGGGTCGATGGTGAGCTCGTGCGCCCCGCTCACGCACGGTCGGCCCATCCCGCGCGCGACCAGGGCGGCGTGCGAGGCGCGGCCGCCCTCGGAGGTGAGCACGCCCCGCGCGGCGTGGAAGCCGGCGACGTCGTCGGCCTCGGTGAAGGGCCGGACCAGGATCACATCCTCGCCCCGCTCGGCGCGCATGATCGCCTCCCCGGCGCTCATCGCGATCACGCCTTTCGCGGCGCCGGGTGATGCCGGGATCCCGCGGGCCAGGACCTCGTACTCGGCGGCCGGGTCGAAGGTGGGGTGGAGCAGGGTCTCGAGGCCGTCGGCGTCGATTGTGATCAGCGCGTCGCCCTTCGTCAGCAGGCCCTCGGCGACCGCGTCGACCGCGAACCGGACCGCAGCCTGGGCAGGCCGCTTCGCGGCCCGGGTCTGAAGCAGGTACAGGCTCCCTTCCTCGACGGTGAACTCGACGTCCTGCATGTCCCGGTAGTGGCGTTCCAGCCGGTCGAGCGCGTCGACTAGCTCGGCATGGGCGTCGGGAAGCTTCTCGCGGAGCTCGTCGAGCGTCTCAGGGTTGCGGACGCCCGCGACGACGTCCTCCCCCTGAGCGTTGAAGAGGAAGTCCCCGCGCGGGCCCGGCGCGCCGGTCAGCTCGTCCCGGGAGAAGGCCACCCCCGACCCCGACCCGGGTCCGGTGTTCCCGAACACCATCTGCTGCACCGTGACCGCGGTTCCCCACTCGTCCGGGATGTGCTCGAGGCGGCGGTACTGGACCGCGCGGTCCGAGTTCCACGACTCGAACACCGCGCGGATCGCCTCGGCGATCTGCTCCCGGGGGCTCGCCGGCAGCGGTGAGCCGGAGGCCTCCGCGATCAGCTCACGAAATCGCTCGACGAGATCGCGCAGGTCGTGGGTGGTGAGCTCGACGTCGAGCCGGCGCCCGCGCTCCAGCTTCAGCTGTCGGATCAGCGCCTCGAACGACGCGCCCGGGATTCTGCGGACGACGTTCCCGAACATCTGGTGGAGGCGACGGAAGCAGTCCCACGCGAACCGCGGGTTGTCGGTGCGGTCGGCGAGCCCCTGCACCGACTCCTCGTTCAATCCGACGTTCAGGACCGTGTCCATCATCCCCGGCATCGAGACGCGCGCGCCGGAGCGGACCGAGACCAGCAGCGGATCGGCGGGGCCGCCGAGGTGGCGGCCCCTGCTCGCCTCGAGCCGCTCGATCGCGGCGTCCAGCTCGTCGTCGAGCGCCGCCGGGGGAGACCCGTCCCGGAGGTACGCGAGGCAGGCCTCGGTCGTGATCGTGAATCCCGCCGGGACCCGGTCCGGGCCCAGCACCCGCGTCATCTCGGCAAGTCCGGCGCCCTTGCCGCCGAGCAGCTCGCGCATCGCGCCGGAGCCGGCGGCGAAGTCGTGGACGTAGCGGCCGGGCATTCAGCCGCCTTCAGCGACCATGGCGCGCACAGCAGTGCTGCTTGCGAACCGAGAGCCGATCAGCCACCGGTTCGCGTGCCGATCCGACTCCAGGAGCGTGACACTGCATGACCGTTTAGTCATCCTAATGAATGACCGCGACGGCACGCAAGGGGCGCCGGAAGGCGGAACCTTCCGGCGCCCCCGCTCAGCCAGGGTTCGCCTGCAGGCGGCTCAGGCGAACTCGTCGCTGTACACGGTCAGCGCGTAGATGATCACCGCGTCGAGGACGAGAATGATCACCGCCCACGCCGGGTAGTGCGTGAAATGCGCCAGCTGGATGATCGCGTTGATGATCACCACGACGATTCCGACGATCTGCGCCCACCGCTGCAGGGCCAGGATTCCCCAACCGATCAGGAACTGGAGGCCGGCGACGACCAGCAGCACGATTCCGAAGGCCTCGTAGTTGTCGATCACGAGGCCCTGTTCGTTGACGAAGAAATGGCTCGGCTCTGCGATGGCGACGAGACCGTCGACGGTGTTGAAGGCCGCCACCACGAGGAAAAGAACCCCCGCGAAGGTCACGACGCCTGCTCGGCGTGCTGCCACACTCCCTCCTTTGCTTTCGTTGCGCGGCCGCCGGACGGCCGCCGCGCTATGCACCCAGACGCTATCTAAGAGCCCGGCGGCACCGCGTGGATCGGCACGCGGACAGGTGGACCACGACGAAGGGCGCCGCTCGTGCGGCGCCCTTCGTCGTCAGACTCGTCGGGACTTCGGTCAGCGCGAGGAGAACTCGTCGCTGTACGCGGTCAGCGCGTACAGGATCACCGCGTCGAGGACGAGGATGATCACGGCCCAGGCCGGGTAGTAGGTGAAGTGCCCGAACTGGGTGATCGCGCTCAGGATCGCGAGGATGATCCCCACGATCTGCGCCCAGCGCTGCAGCGACAGGACTCCCCAGCCGACGAAGAACTGGAGTCCGCCGAGGACCAGCAACCAGATCCCGAACGCGTCGTAGTTGTCGATCAGCAGCCCATTCTCGCTGACGAAGAACTGGCTCGGCTCCGCAACGGCCACCACGCCGGCCACCACGTTGAACGCGGCGGCCACGATGAACAGCCAGCCCGCGAAGGTCACGACGCCTGCTCGGCGTGCTGCCACAGATCCTCCTTTGGTCGGGGCGCGGCCCGGCCGTGTCGGCCGAACCGCTCCGTGTGGCGCCGAACGCTAGCCGAGACCACGGCCGGAAGCGCCGAGGGCGCCGCGGCAGCGGCGCCCTCGGCGGGCACGGGTGCGGCCGATCTCAGCGCGTGCTCGGCGCGAACTCGTCGCCGTGCACGGTGAGGCCGTAGATCACGACTCCGTACAGCACCAGCTCGATCACCGACCACACGGGGAAGTGCCTGTAGTAGACGAGGCTGACGACCGCGCCGATGATCGCGATCAGGATCCCGAACACCTGGCCCGCTTGGGCCCGGACCATGATCCCCCAGCCGACCAGCAGCTGGATCCCGGCGATCACCAGGAGCACGAGCCCGTACGCGTCGTAGCTGTTGATCACGAGCAGGCCGTTCTCGCTCAGGTAGAAGTGGCCGGGGTCCGCGAAGGCGACCACCCCGTCGACGGCGTTGAAGCACGCCAGCACGATGAACAGCCAGCCCGCGAAGTTGACGACGCCTGATGGGCGTGCAGCCACACTTTCTCCTTCCATCCGGTTGCGGGCGGCACCCTACCTGAGCGGGCGGCGGCAGGCGGCGGGTCGGCGGCGGGTCAGGCGGCTGCGCGCAGCGGGCGGGGCGCGGTCCGCTCCACATCCCCGATCGCGTACGCCGGAGGGGCGATCTCCAGGTAGTGGTCGAACGCCCACCGCACGAACGCACGCGTGCCCATCGCCCGGACGCCGAGCGAGAGCGCCCGCGGCGACACCTGCGGGACCAGCCGCTGCACGCGCAGCATCCACTCGTACTTCCACCGGTGCCGAGCCGAGAACGCCGCGTACCGCCGCAGCGCGGTGTCGCGGGTGGCGCGGCCCTCCACGACCCCGCGCAGCTCCCGGCCGCAGGCGATCCCGAAGTAGAAGGCGGTCCGGATCCCCTCCGCCGTCAGCGGCAGGCAGTGACCCGCGGAGTCGCCGGCGAAGAAGATCTCGTTCGCGGTCGCCTCCCGGAGGCGGTGCGGTATCCAGTTTCCCTGGTAGCGCACGCTGGGCAGGTCGAGGCGCTCCGCGAGCTCGACGGTCGGCTGCTTGACGCGGTCGTATGGGTCGAACGACCCGACTCCGACGCGGAGCTCGCCGGCGGCCGGGAAGCTCCACCCGTATCCGGCCCGGATCACGTCCCGTTCGATCCACACCTCGAGGTCGGCGCCGTTGCCGTTGGGGTGCACCTCGAGCCCTCGCGACAGCGGTGCGTCCGGGGGCTGATAGCCCTCGCCCAGCACCCGTCGCCACCCGAGCGCATCGACCACGAGGGGGGCTCGGAGCGACCCTCTGTCGGTGAGCACGTCCCGACGAGGACCGTGCCGCCCCCGGACGCGAAGCGGAGGAGGCGGCGCGTTTGATATCCCCGTCACCGTCGCCGTCTCGAACTCGGCGTCGCACTGCTCGAACAGCAGCTCGCACAGGGTCGGATAGTCGAAGGTCGAGAAGGTCCACGGGAGGTCCATGCGCACTGAAGCGTGCGGGGTGTGGATCACGAGCTCGCCGAACGTCTGCCTGATCGAGCCCTGCACGCCCATCGCGTGCAGCCACTCCGTCGGCGCCGCGCACGCCGAGGTCTGGCGCTCGCCGATCTCGTATCGGTCTAGGATCATCACCGCCGCACCGCTCCCCGCGAGCTCGCGCGCGACCGCCAGCCCGGCGAAGCTGGCGCCGCAGACGAGCACGTCGTGGTCACCGCTGAGGGCGTCGCGAGACGCCCCGCGCTTCGTTCGGCGAGTCGGCACGCCCCAAAGATGTCAAACTTCACCGGAGTGTCCGTGGTAGACGCAGCAACAGAGGTGGATTCGGTCAGCACCGGTGGCGATCAGCCGGCCGGCGCGCCCGAGACCGCGCCCGAGGCGGGCTCCAACGACCTCCTGATCGAGGTCGACGGGCAGCTCGTTCCCAACTACGCCGCCACGATCAAGCCGATCAACGAGGGCGACGTGGTCGGCGGGGAGGTGGTCCGGATCGACAAGGACGAGGTCCTGGTCGACATCGGCTACAAGTCGGAGGGCGTCATCCCCGCGGCTGAGCTCTCGATCAGGCGCTCGGTCGACCCCGCCGAGGAGGTGTCGCTCGGAGATCGGGTCGATGCGCTCGTGCTCACCAAGGAGGACGCCGAGGGGCGCCTGATCCTGTCGAAGAAGCGGGCCCGGTTCGAGAAGGCGTGGCGGAAGATCGAGCGCGCCGCCGAGTCGGGCGAGCCCGTCGAAGGGACTGTGATCGAGGTCGTCAAGGGCGGCCTGATCCTCGACCTCGGCGTGCGCGGGTTCCTGCCCGCCTCACTCGTCGACATCCGCCGCGTCCACAACCTCGACGAGTTCATGGGCGAGACGCTCGAGTGCAAGGTGATCGAGCTGAACCGCTCCCGCAACAACGTCGTCCTCTCCCGCCGCGCGGTGCTCGAGGAGGAGCGCAAGGAGGTCCGCCAGCAGATCCTCGGACGGCTCCAGCCCGGCCAGGTCGTCGAAGGGAAGATCTCGAACATCGTCGACTTCGGTGCTTTCGTCGACCTGGACGGGATCGACGGCCTGATCCACATCTCGGAGCTCTCGTGGAGCCACGTCAACCATCCCTCGGAGGTGCTGTCGATCGGGGACACGGTCCGCGTCAAGGTGCTGGACATCGACCGCGACCGGCAGCGCATCTCGCTCGGCCTGAAGCAGACCCAGGAGGACCCGTGGCAGCGGGTTATCGACTCCTATGGCTCCGGCGACGTGCTCGAGGGCAAGGTGACCAAGGTTGTGGCGTTCGGGGCGTTCGTGGAGATCGTCCCCGGGGTTGAGGGGCTGGTCCACATCTCGGAGCTCGCCGAGCACCACGTCGAGAGCCCCAGCGACGTCGTCTCCCCGGGCGACGAGGTCCGTGTGCGGATCCTGGAGATCGACGAGGAGCGGCGGCGGATCTCACTCAGCATCAAGCGCGCCGAGGGCCAGGGGCTGCCGCTGCGGGACGTGCAGCTCCCCGAGCCCGCCGCCGAGGCAAGCGAGCCCGCCGAGCAGGTCCCCGAGCTTGGCCTGTCGGAGGAGGTCTTCTCGGAGCCGCCGCCGGCACAGGCTCCGGCGGAGGTTTCGCCGGACGAGCCCCCGCGCGACGAGTAGGTCGTGCCGCCGACTCTGGTCGGCCTGACGGGGGGGATCGCTGCCGGGAAGTCGGAGGCGCTGAGGGCGTTCGACCGCGCCGGCGCCGCGACGCTGGCCACGGACGCGGTGGTGCACGAGCTGCTCGGTGCGGCCGAGCTCCGGGAGCTGCTCGTGCAGCGGTGGGGGCCGGCGATCGCTCCGGGCGGGGAGATCGATCGCGCCCGGGTGGCGGAGATCGTGTTCGACCGCCCCGAGGAGCTGAGCTGGCTTGAGGGGGAGCTGCACCCGCGCGTTGCCGCACGGATGGCGGAGTGGCGTGCGGGGCTGCCGATCGACACCGGGATCGCGGTGGTCGAGGTGCCGCTGCTGTTCGAGACCGGGATGGAGGGCGTCTTCGACGTGGTCGTGTGCGTGGTCGCCTCGGACGGGGACCGCGGCGAGCGAGCCGGCGGCGCCGGGCTGGCGGGCCTCGAGGGGCGGGAGTCGCGCCAGCTCTCCCAGGACGAGAAGGCGGCGCGCGCCACGCACGTGCTCGCCAACGACGGTACGCTCGCGGAGCTCGACGAGAGGGTCGCGGACCTGGTTCGCGACCTGAGTTCAAGCGGGGGCGACGATTGAGCACGCGCAGCTCGAGCACGAGGCCGGCAACCACCCGGCGCCGCGGCGGCGGGTCGTCGGCGCCGCGCCCGGCGGGGGCCCGCGCAACCGGCCCCCGGGTGTACTCCCGCGCTGGATGGCGCCGCGGGATCGCTCTCGTGGGCGCGCTGGCGATCGGCGCCGCCGGCGCGCTCGCGGTCGCCAAGCTGGACGTCGGCGGCACGATCACGGAGGTGACGCTGCCGCTCCGCCACGACGACATCATCCGCCAACAGGCAGCCGACAAGGGTGTGGACGCATCGCTGATCGCCGCGGTGATCTACACCGAGTCGCGGTTCGAGGACCAGACCTCGCACGCGGGGGCGCGCGGCCTGATGCAGATCACGCCCGAGACAGCCACCGCGATCGCGCAGGAGAGCGGCGGGACCAGCTTCGTCGTCGAGGACCTCGGCGATCCCGACATCAACATCAGCTACGGGACTTTCCACCTCGCTTACCTGCTGAAGCAGTACGACGGGAACGAGGTGGCGGCGCTCGCCGCCTACAACGCCGGCGAGACAGAGGTGAACAAATGGGGCGGGGCCTCGTTGGGCGTCGACGACATCGAGTTCGAGGAGACCCGCGGCTACGTGCGCCAGGTGCTCGACAAGCGAGACGAGTATCGCGAGCACTACGCGGACGACCTCGGGCTCTGAGCGCCGGGGCGACCGGCTGACCGGCGGCCGGCAGGGCCCTCCATGAGCATGCTCGGGGCGTGGTTGGCATTCCCCGCGATCTTGGCCGCCGTCACGGTCGGGTGCGGGCTGTTCGCCGAGCGGATCGGCGGCGGGCGCATCCCCGGACCGCTGCTGCCCGCGTCGGGGCTTGCGGTTGTGGTGGTGGCGGCGCAGCTCGCCACCCTGACCGACGCCACCGCCGAGCTGGCGGCGCCGCTCGCCGTCGCCCTCGCGGCCGCCGGGTTTGCGCTCGCGCTCACCGTCGGCCGCCGCCTCACCCCGGAGCCGTGGGCCGTGCTCGCTGCGGTCGGCGCGTTCGTGGCGTTCGGGACGCCCGTGCTGCTCTCCGGCGAGCCCACCTTCACCGGATATGTGAAGCTCGACGACACCGCCACCTGGCTCGCGATCACGGACCGAGTGATGGAGCACGGCCGTGACCTGGACGGGCTGCGGCCGTCGACGTACGAGGCGGCGCTCGATCTCACCCTCGGCCGCGGCTACCCGATCGGGGCCTTCCTCCCGCTCGGGGTCGGCGCGAAGCTCAGCGGCCAGGACGCTGCGTGGGTGTTCCAGCCGTACATGGCGACGCTCGCCGCGATCCTCGCGTCGGGGCTGGTCGCGGTGGTGGCGCCGATCGTGCGCTCGGAGCGGCTGCGGGCCGCCGCCGGCTTCCTCGCAGCACAGCCGGCGCTGTTGTTCGGGTACTCGCTGTGGGGCGGGGCGAAGGAGATCGCGGCGGCGGCCCTGCTGCCGGCGGTCGCGGGGCTCGCGACCGCCGCCGGCGCCAGGGCGATCGTGCCCGTCGCAATCGCCGCCGGCGCGGTCGTCGCGGTGCTCGGGCTCGGCGGGCTGGCCTGGGTTGTGCCGCTGGTGGCGATCGCGATCGGCCTGGCGCTGCGCTGGGAGGCGGCGCCCGCCGCGGCCCGGTCCGCGGCCGCGGCGCTCGGCGCCGTGGCGGTGCTCGCCGTGCCCGCGCTCGCCGTCGGAGGGATCCTCCGCCCCTGGGTGCGCCCGCTGGTCGGCGACGGCTCGCTCGGCACCCTGATTTCGCCGCTCAGCCCCTTTCAGGTCGTCGGGATCTGGCCGAGCGGGGACTTCCGGCTCGATCCGGACCTGGCGCCGCTGATGGCCGCCCTGATCGCGATCGCGATCGCGGCGGCGGCCTACGGGGTGGCGAGCGCGGTCCGGGCTCGCGCCATGGTGCCGGTGACGTATCTAGCCGGAACACTGGCCGCGTGCGCCGCGGTCGTCGCGATCGGCTCGCCATGGGTCGACGCGAAGGCGCTCGCGATCGGATCGCCGGCGGCGGTGCTGGCGGCTGCGTCGGGAGCCGCCGTGGCGGTGGCTCGTGGCGGCCGGCGGCGGGTCGCGGGCACCGTGGCGCTGGTCGCGATCGCGGCCGGAGTGGTGTGGTCGAATGCGCTTGCCTACCGCGAGGTGACACTGGCGCCGCGAGCCGAGCTCGCCGAGCTCTCCGAGATCGGCAAGCGGACCGCGGGAGAGGGGCCGACTCTGATCACCGAGGCGCAGCCCTACGGCACCCGCCACTTCCTGCGCGGATCGCAGGCCGAGGGCACGTCCGAGCTCCGTCGCCACCACATCGCGCTCCGGGACGGGTCGACGCTGCGGGCCGGCCGGTACGCCGACCTCGACGAGCTCGACCCGGAGTCGGTGCGCCGGTACCGGACGCTGATCGTGCGCCGCTCTCCGGCGGCGAGCCGCCCGTCCGCGCAGTACGCGCTCGCGTTCCGGGGCGAGTACTACGACGTGTGGCAGCGGCGCGCGACGGAGCCGGCCCTCGCCCACCGGCGGCTGGGCACCGCCGTCGACCCCGTCGGGGTGCCGCCGTGCGGCGCTGTCCGCAGGCTGGGCCGGCTCGCCGGCCCGCGCGGCGTGGTCGCCGCCGCGGCCCGGCAGGGCCCGGTGGTCGTGCCGCTGACGGAGGCGCCGCTCCCAGACGGCTGGGAGCGAGCCGGCGCGGGCGTCAACCGGCTCGTCCCGCGAGGCGGTGGCGAGCTCCGCCTTCGGATGAGGGTGCCGCGCGCGGGCCGCTACGCGGTGTGGGTGGGCGGCTCGGTTCGCTCCGGGATCCAGGCGCTGGTGGACGGCGCACCAGCGGGTGAGGTGGGCCACCTGATCAACAGCGCCGGCCAGTACGTTCGGGTTGGAGCCGCTCGGATCGCCCGCGGACGCCACGAGCTGACGCTGCGAGTGTCCGGGGCGAGCCTGCGCCCCGGCAGCGGGGGGCAGCCGATCGCGATCGGGCCGGCGGCGCTGTCGCGGACGGACGCGGCGAGCTCGCGGATCGTGCGGGTGGGTTCGGAGGACGCCGAGGAGCGGCTGTGCGGCCGGCCTTGGGACTGGATAGAGGCCGAATCAAGCCGGCCGCGTGCTCCGCTTCGCGTCCGCGGCGGCCGGGTGGGGTGAGACCCCGTCGCTAAGGTGGACGCGTGCCCGCGTTCGAGCTCAACCCCGCCTACACGCCGACCGCCGACCAGCCGGGGGCGATCGACGGGCTCGCCGAGGGGCTCGGCACCGATGAGCGCTTCATGACGCTGCTCGGCGCGACCGGGACCGGGAAGACGTTCACGATGGCGGCGACGATCGAGCGGGTGCAGCGGCCGGCGCTCGTGATCGCGCACAACAAGACGCTGGCCGCCCAGCTCTGCAACGAGTTCCGCGAGTTCTTTCCGGAGAACGCGGTCGAGTACTTCGTCAGCTACTACGACTACTACCAGCCGGAGGCCTACGTCCCGGCCCAGGATCTGTACATCGAGAAGGACTCGTCGATCAACGACGAGATCGACCGCCTCCGCCACGCGGCAACCGCGGCGCTGTTCGCGCGCCGCGACGTGATCATCGTCGCCTCGGTGTCGTGCATCTACGGGATCGGCTCGCCGCAGCTCTACAACGAGCAGATGCAGCTGTTCAAGGTCGGCGAGTGGATCGACCGGGACGGGGTGTTCCGGAAGCTGATCACGATGCAGTACGGCCGCAACGACACGAACCTCAGCCGGGGCAAGTTCCGGGTCAAGGGCGAGGTTCTGGAGATCTTCCCCGCCTACGCCGAGACCGCGTACCGGATCTCGCTGTTCGGCGACGAGATCGAGTCGATCCAGCACTTCGACCCGCTCACCGGCGAGGTGCTGGACGAGATCGACCACGTCTCGGTGTGGCCGGCGACCCACTACGTGACGAAGGAGGAGACGATCGAGCGCGGAGTGGCGGAGATCCGCCACGAGCTGAACGAGCGCACGTGGTGGTTCGAGCAGCAGGGCAAGCAGCTCGAGGCGCACCGGCTCCGCCAGCGGACCGAGTACGACCTCGAGATGCTGAAGGAGCTCGGGTTCTGCCCCGGGATCGAGAACTACTCGCGGATCTTCGACGATCGCGCCGAGGGCAGCCCGCCACACACGCTGATCGACTACTTCCCGGACGACTTCGTCGTGTTCGTGGACGAGTCGCACCAGACGATCCCGCAGCTCGGCGGGATGTACGAGGGCGACCACTCGCGAAAGCGGACGCTGGTCGACCACGGGTTCCGGCTCCCCTCCGCGATCGACAACCGACCGCTCAAGTTCGAGGAGTTTCTGTCGCGGATCGGGCAGATGGTGACCGTGTCGGCGACGCCGGGGCCGTGGGAGCGCGCGGAGTCGAAGCGGATCGTGGAGCAGATCGTGCGGCCGACCGGGATCGTCGACCCCGACGTCGACGTGCGCGAGACGCGCAACCAGATCGACGACGTGATGAACGAGACGCGCGTCCGCGCCGAGGCGGGGGAGCGGGTGTTGGTCACGACCCTGACCAAGAAGATGGCCGAGGACCTGACCGCGTACCTGCTCGAGCACGGGTTCCGGGTCCGCTACCTGCACTCGGAGATCGACACCCTGGAGCGGATTCAGATCGTCCGCGACCTGCGGCTCGGCGAGTACGACGTGCTGGTCGGGGTGAATCTCCTGCGCGAGGGTCTCGACCTCCCCGAGGTGTCGCTCGTGGTGATACTCGACGCCGACAAGGAGGGCTTCCTGCGCGGCGAGACCAGCCTGATCCAGACGATCGGGCGGGCGGCACGGAACGTGAAGGGGAAGGTGGTGATGTACGCCGACCGGGAGACCGAGGCGATGCGTGCCGCGCTGCACGAGACCGACCGTCGCCGCGAGATCCAGCTTGCCTACAACCGCGAGCACGGGATCACGCCGGAGACCGTCCGCAAGGGGATCTCCGACCTGACTGACTTCCTGGCGATGGAGTCGCGCGCGGCGCCGGCGCGCCGCAAGCGCGCCCAGCGCGACGACGAGATCCGCACCCCGGCCGACCTCGAGAAGGTGATCGTCGAGCTCGAGGAGGAGATGCTGGCGGCCGCCGAAGAGCTCCGGTTCGAGGAGGCGGCCCGGATCCGCGACGAGCTCAAGGAGCTCCGTCGCGACCTGGAGGCGATGCAGGCGAGCTAGGCGCGGCCCGGCCGCGCTGCGCGCCTAGCGGTCCGTCCGAGTCGTCGCCTTCGCGCGCTGCCGGGTCGCTTCGATCACCTCGGTCGGCTTGCCGCCGAACAGGTCCCTGAGCCACTCGAGGAATCGGTCGGTGCGCCGGTCCCGGTAGCGGTCCTCGGCGCGGCGCTGCTTGTGCGGGCGCCGGATGCCGTACCCGCGCTTCGCCCAGGGCGAGCGGGGCTTCGCCAGGCGCGATGCCCCCCACAGCGAGATCGGGTACCAGAACAGGCCGAAGAGGCCGTGCCACAGCTTCCCCTTCAGGAAGCAGACCGCGGTGGTGGCGAGCGAGACGAGCAGCAGCCCCACCGAGCCCCAGAACAACCCCGCGTCCCCCGAGTCGACCTCGAAGGGCACCGAGCCGAGGAAGGCGAGCGCGATGAACACAGCGGCGATCGCGACCGCGTCGATCGAGGAGCGCCCCTCCTCGGACCAGTAGACGTCGTCGAGGTGCAGCCACAGCGCGAACTCGTCGAACGTGAGCCCGGCGCCGATCCCGAACACGAACGCGGTCAGCTCCCACCACGGGCTCTGGTCGGCGATCCCGTATGCAAGCGTCGGCATCGCGAGCATCAGCACGATCCCGAACACGAGGTGGTGGACGTGGACGTCGCCTGTCGACACGCTCCCAGGCCACCACGGCACCTTCGGGCTCCGCATCAGGCGGGCGCTCGTGCGGATGAAAAGGAACGACAGCAGGAAGCCCAGCAGGACGAGGAAGACCCCCTCGCGGCCCGCATCCAGGATCTGGTCGTTCCAGAAGTCGGTGACGACGACTATTCCGGCTGCTCCCATGGGGCATTATCGCGGCTACGCTGTCGCGACGATGTCGCGCGAGGAGGCAAAATCGCTCGCCGCGCAGGCGGCGCGCCAGGTCGAGGAGGCAATCGACGCCGCGGAGGCGCGCGCGAAGGAGATCGTCGTCGCGGCCGAGCGGGAGGCGGAGCGGATCCGCGCCGCCGCCGAGGCCGCGGCGGAGGAGCGGATCCGGCGCGCGCAGGACGCGGTCGAACGGCTGGTCGCCGAGGCGGGCCAGCTCCGCGACGCGGTCGCCGGGTCGGAGCGGCCGGACGGCGAGCCGCCGCCCCCCGAGCCCGCCACACCGCCGCCCCCCGAGCCCGCCACACCGCCGCCGGTGGCGGAGCGCCGCTCGACCGAGGATCTGATCGAGCAGCTCAAGGCCCCCCCCGCCGAGCCCGACGAGGCCGGCGCGCGGCTTGTGGCGATGAAGATGGCGCTCGACGGCAAGCCTCGCGCCGAGGTCGAGCAGCACCTGGCCGCCAACTTCCAGCTCGACAGCGCCGACGCGCTGCTCGACGACGTGTACTCCCGGGTCGCGAAGTAGGACGCGTCAGGCGTCCGGCTGGGAGAACGTCCCCGGCCGGCCCCCGCCGCGAGCGCCCGCCGCGTACTCCGACATCGGCTGGGTCCACAGCTCGACCACGTTCCCGTCAGGGTCGGTGAGGTAGATCGCCCGGTCTCCGCCGAGCTGGATCGGGCCCTCGACCTCGGCGCCGCGCTTGCGCAGACGATCGAGGATCCCGTCCAGCGCCTCGCGCGGCACCTGCAGCGCGAAGTGGACGTGGACGCCGCCCCGCCCCCCGGCCAGCCCCACCTGCGGCGTCCACAGCCCGAGCCGGGCGGAGTCGCCGATCAGGTACCAGCAGCGGTCGTCTCGACCTTCGCCGTACAGCGTCTCCTCGAGCCCGATCACGTCGCGGTAGAACGCCCGGGCCCGGTCAAGGTCCGACACCTCGAGGACGAGCTCGGAGATCGCGCTGACCGGGGGTGGATCCCACATGGAGCGAGCCTAACTTGCGGAAACGCGGCCCGGAGCCCTCTGGGGCCGACCGTACACTTGCCCGCATCGCAGCGGCTAGCAAGATCCAGGTGAGCGGCGCCCGGTCGCACAACCTGAAGGGCGTCGACGTGACGCTGCCCCGGGAGGCGCTGATCGTGATCACCGGGCTGTCCGGGTCCGGGAAGTCGAGCCTCGCGTTCGACACGATCTACGCCGAGGGGCAGCGCCGCTACGTCGAGTCACTGTCCGCATACGCGCGCCAGTTCCTCGGCCAGATGGAGAAGCCCGACGTCGACTCGATCGAGGGGCTGTCGCCGGCGATCTCGATCGATCAGAAGACCACCTCGCGCAACCCGCGCTCCACGGTCGGCACGGTCACCGAGATCTACGACTATCTGCGTCTGCTGTGGGCGCGGATCGGGAAGCCGCACTGCCACGTGTGCGGCGAGCCGATCACAGGGCAGTCCGTGGAGCAGATCGTCGACAACGTGATGACGCTCGACGAGGGGACGCGGTTCATGGTGATGGCGCCCGTCGTGCGCGGGCGCAAGGGCGAGTACGGAAAGCTCCTCGAGGGAATTCGCGGCCAGGGCTACGCGCGGGCGGTGGTCGACGGCGAGCTCCGCCGGCTCGACGAGGAGATCGAGCTCGACAAGATGTACAAGCACGACATCTCGATCGTGATCGACCGGTTGGTGATGAAGCCCGACCTCCGGAAGCGGCTCGCCGACTCGGTCGAGGCGGCTACCAGCATGGCCGAGGGTCTGGTCGAGGTCGAGCCCGTGGACAGCCCCGACGGAAAGCTCGTGTTCTCCGAGCAATTTGCCTGCTTGAAGTGCGGGACCTCGATCCCGGAGCTGGAGCCGCGGATCTTCTCCTTCAACTCGCCGCACGGCGCCTGCGAGCGGTGTCACGGGCTCGGGTTCCAGCGCGTCGTCGACCCGGAGCTGATCGTCCCCGATCCGACGCTGTCGATCGCCGAGGGAGCGCTGCAGTCGTTCGCGAGCTCCGCGTCGCGCTACCACCAGCGCCTGTTCGAGGCGGTCGCCGCCAGCCGCGGGATCGACCTGGAGAAGCCGTGGCAGGAGCTCCCCAGGCGCGACCGCGACGTGATCCTCGAGGGGACCGGCGACGAGCGCCACCAGGTCAGCTATCGCAACCGCTACGGGCGCCGCCGCCAGTACACGGTCCGGTTCGGCGGCATCCTCGGCGAGCTCGAGCGTCGCTACCGGAACACCGAGTCGGAGCACACCCGGGAGCGGATCGAGCGGATGATGTCGCTGCGGCCGTGCCCCGCGTGCAACGGCGCCCGGCTGCGGCCGGAGAGCCTCGCGGTCGCGGTCGGCGGGCTGTCGATCTACGAGTACACGCGGTTCTCGGCGCACGCGGCGCTGGAGTGGATCGAGGCGCTGGAGCTGACCGACACCGAGCGGGCGATCGCGCGCCTGATCGTCCGCGAGATCGCAGAGCGGCTCCGTTTCCTCGACTCCGTCGGGATCGGTTACCTGTCGCTGGAGCGCGCCGCGGCGACCCTGTCGGGCGGCGAGGCGCAGCGGATCCGGCTGGCGACCCAGATCGGGTCGAGCCTGGTCGGCGTGCTCTACATCCTGGACGAACCCTCGATCGGGCTGCACCAGCGCGACAACCGGAAGCTGATCATGACGCTGGAGCGGCTCCGCGACCTCGGCAACACCGTGATCGTCGTGGAGCACGATGAGGGCACGATCCGGGCGGCGGAGCACGTCGTCGACCTCGGCCCCGGGGCGGGCGAGCACGGGGGGGAGGTCGTCGCGGAGGGGACCCCGGCCCAGATCACCCGCGTCGCCGCGTCGCTGACCGGGCGCTACCTGAGCGGGCGGCTGGCGATCCCGCTCCCCGAGCGCCGCCGGATCCCGCGCGGCGAGCTCGTCGTCAAGGGCGCCGGTCAGCACAACCTGAAGTCGATCGACGTCGCGTTCCCGCTGCGGACCCTCACCTGCGTGACCGGCGTCTCCGGGTCGGGCAAGTCGACGCTCGTGAACGAGATCCTGTACCGGGCGCTCGCCAACCGCCTCCACAGGGCGCGGCTTCGGCCTGGAGTGCACAAGGGGATCGACGGGCTGCGCCAGATCGACAAGGTGGTCAACATCGACCAGTCACCGATCGGCCGCACGCCGCGCTCCAACCCGGCGACCTACACCGGCGTCTTCGACCACATCCGGAAGCTGTACTCGCAGACCCGCGAGGCGCGGGCCCGCGGGTACGCACCGGGGCGGTTCAGCTTCAACGTGAAGGGGGGCCGCTGCGAGGTGTGCAAGGGCGACGGCCAGATCAAGATCGAGATGCACTTCCTCCCCGACGTGTACGTGCCCTGCGAGCAGTGCGAGGGCCGGCGCTACAACCGGGAGACGCTCGAGATCCGGTTCAAGGGAAAGACGATCGCCGACGTGCTCGACATGTCGGTCGAGGAGGCGTGCGAGTTCTTCGCTCACATCCCGAAGATCAGCCGGCGCCTGCGGACGCTGCACGACGTGGGGCTCGACTACATCCGGCTGGGGCAGCCGGCGACGACCCTGTCGGGCGGGGAGGCGCAGCGAATCAAGCTCGCCACCGAGCTGTCGCGGGTCGCGACGGGCGACACGATGTACATCCTCGACGAGCCCACGACCGGCTTGCACTTCGCGGACGTGCAGCGGCTGCTAGAGGTGCTTGGGCGGCTCGTCGACGCGGGCAACACCGTGGTCGTGATCGAGCACAACCTCGACGTGATCAAGTCAGCCGACCACCTGATCGACCTCGGCCCCGAGGGCGGCGACGCGGGCGGGGAGCTGGTCGCGGCGGGGACCCCGGAGCAGGTGGCGAAGGTGAAGGACTCCTACACCGGGCAGTTCCTGAGCGAGCTGCTCGAGCCCGAGCCGGCGCCGAAGCCGCGCCGCGCCGCCAAGCGCGAGCCGGTCGCGGCCTGAGCTGGGTTCGCCGCTAGCCGCGGAGCTGGGAGCCGGCGGCGAAGCAGTCCCCGATCCGCGGGGAGTTGAGCGCGGCGAACACGCTGAAGCCGACGGCGGGGCCGGTCCGGCTCCACGCCCAGCCGGTGGCGTCCACGGCGCTTGGATCATCCCGGGCTGAGCTCGGAGAGCGACAGGAACACGCCGGTCACGGGCTCGAACAGGGAGATCACCTGCCCGGCGGAGTCCGTGGCGATCGCTTTGTACCTGCCCTCTCCCGGCCCGCGGATCTGGAGCGCACCCTGGAGGCCGAATCCCCCGTCTCGCCGAACACCCCACACGACGCGGATCGTGAAGCCCCCGTGCTGGACGAGGACCAACTCCGCATCCTGGCTCTTCGTGGGCCGCAGCGTTTTGCCCTTCGTGACGTCGATCGGGACCTTCTTCCTGATCTCGCGGTCGGCGATCCGCTTCACCTTCTTCTACGTCAGCTCCGCGGTGCTCGCCTCGGGGCCCGAGGCGACCGCGGTCCCCGCGACTGCGGCAACCAGCGCCAGCACGGCCACGGCAAGGGCGGGGGAGGGCCGCCTATGCACCGAGCTCGCCGATCACGTCGTCGGCCCACGGGTTGTGGCCAAGGCCCTCGGCGTCGCACACGATCTTGTCGCCGTCCGCGGTCTCCAGGGTGAGCCGCTTCGTCGTCGCCTTGCTGTCGACGGATGCCTTCAGCCCGGCGCGGTCCCACTCGCCGACCTGATCCTTGACCTCGATCCCCTTGCGCCTCTGCCTGTACTTGAACGCGTACAGCTTCGTCGGGGTGACAGCAAGCAGGAACTGGCCCGGCAGCCCTCCGGCCCGCTTCCTGCCTGCCGCGTGGGCGGCGCCGTACGCGAGCGCTCCGACCTGCAGCTTGCTGATCCCCATCTTCGTCCCCGCTCCCGTAGGCCGGAAGTGGCCTACCGCGAGCACGTCCTCGTCGACCTTCTCCTGCACCCCGTCGCGGAACCTCTCCCGGTACTCCTGCTCGACCTCGGGTGAGATGTCGAAACGCCCCATCACCGCTCCCCTCTCCGTGCACTCCGGGCGCGCACTCTACTCCGGAGCGCGGCGCCATGGGAAGCTTCGGCGGTGGCCGAGCCTCGGCACACCGGATGGCGGGCGTGGTGGCGCAAGCGGCGCTGGTACGAGCGAAACCGCCGCCTCCGCCGCCGATGGCGGATCAACCGGCACATGGCGCGGGCGGGCGCGTTCATCCGCTACCCGCTCGAGGGGGAGGCGCTGGAGGCGCTCGACGAGGGCAGGCTGACGGTGGGGGAGGGGACGCTGCTCGAGCCGGGATGCTGGCTGACGCTCTCACCGCGAGCCCGGATCTCGATCGGCCGCGGGTGCTTCCTGAACCGCAACACGATGCTCGCCGCCCAGGAGCTGATCGAGATCGGCGACCACGTGATGTTCGCAAACAACTGCTTCGTCGGGGACGCAGACCACCGCTTCGACGACCCGGAGCTGCCGGTGACGTGGCAGGGGTTCGTCGCGAAGGGGCCGGTGCGGATCGGGTCGAACTGCTGGTTCGGGGTCGGGTGCGTGGTCACCAGCGGAGTCGAGATCGGCGACAGGTGCGTGATCGCCGCCAACTCGGTCGTCACCCAGGATCTTCCGCCGGGGGTGATCGCGGCCGGCGCGCCGGCGCGAGTCCTCAAGGAGATCGAGTTCCGGTCCGGCGCAAGCGGCTAGGGCTCGATCCGGGCCAGCTCTCCGTCGCCGCCGTTCGTCACCCAGACGGCGTTCTTGCCGACTGCGATGCTCGCCTCCTCGTCGCCGGCCGGGAGCGGCTTGCCCTGCGGCTTCAGCGTCTGCGGGTCGAGCCGCGTCACGCTCGAGTCCGTCGCGGTCACCCACACGGATCCCAGCCCGGCGGCGACATCGAGCGCCCCGCGGACCGGCTCCGGCGAAGGCATGGCCTCGAGCGTGTCCGGGTCGATTCGGGTGACGATGCCGGAGGCCGACACGACCCACGCGAACCCCTCACCGGTGGTGACACCGAAGGCCTTCCGAACCTGAACCGGGTCGCCGTCGGGCTCCCCGGATGCCGGATCCAGCGGGACGACGTCGCGGTTCTGCTCGACCACCCACAGGCGGCCTTCCCCGGCCGCGGCGCTGCTCGCGAACCCGCCGAGCTTCGCGTCGGTGCTCGCCGCGCCCGTCCCGGTGTCGATCACCTGGACCGCGCGCTCCGAGAGCGCGTACGCGAAGCCCTGGGCCGCGGCGACCACCGAGGGAAAGCCGTCGGCTTCGACCGATGCCACGGAGGCGTCCGGGTCGGCGGCGTCCCGGCGCTCCACCGACTGCTGTTCCGGAAGCGCGAACCAGGCAGCCTTCCCGGCCGCGGCGACGTCCGCCGGCGCTCCGGCGAGCCGGAACGCGGTCGGCTTCGCGTCCGGCTGCTCGGATCGGAGCACCACCGCCCGCGGCTTGAACGAGTCGGCGACCCATACGGCTCCGCCGGCCGCCGCCACGACCGTGGGGCGCCCGCCGACATGCACCTGGGTCACCCGGGGCCGCGGGTCGCGCTTTCGCGACGTCGCCGCGGGCTCCGAGCTGCGCTGCGTCGAGGTGGTGACGGGCGGCGGCTGCTCCTCGTCGCGGGAGAAGGCCCCCGCGAGCGCGAGCACGACCATGACGGCCGCCACCGCCGCCCCGGTTCCCAGCGCGACCGGCAGTCGCCCTATGAGATCACCTGCACGACGACGGTCCGCTCCCGGGGCCGGTCGTCGAAGTCGATCAGGACGAGCTGCTGCCAGGTGCCGAGCGCGAGCCGGCCGTCCATGACCGGGATCGTCTCCGACGGGCCGACGATCGAGGCGCGCTGGTGAGCGTGGGAGTTGGTGTCGCGGTTGAGGCGGTCGTGCTCGTAGTCGCCGTGCCGCGGGACGAGCCGCTCGAACAGCGCCTCGAGATCAGCGATCCCGCCGGGCTCGTGCTCCATCGTCGTGATCGCCGCCGTCGACCCCCGCACGAACACGGCCGCCGCGGCCGCATCGACGCCGGCGGTCCCCACGACCCGCTGGACGCCGTCGGTGATGTCGACGGCGTCGCCGTCGCCGCGCGTCGACAGGCGAAGCTCTCCCGTATGGACGGGCACGGGGCGGAACCTAGCGGGACTACCAGTCCCAGGCCGACGAGGCGAGGCTCTCCTGGTCGATGTAGCGGCGGAACTCCTCCAGCTCGTCGGGCTCGATCGCGTACGTGTGCTCGTCGGCCGGGTAGCGGCGCTCGCGGACGTCGGCCGCGTACTCCGACACCCCGGCGATCATCTCCCGCCGCATCTCCGCGTACCGCTTCACGAACTTCGGCGCCGGGCCGCCGTAGATCCCGAGCAGGTCGTGGAAGACGAGCACCTGGCCGTCAGTGGGGCCGGCGCCGATCCCGATGATCGGCACCTCGAGCCTGTCCCCCATCGCCGCGGTGATCGCGGCCGGCACGGCCTCGAACACGATCGAGAAGCACCCGACCGACTCCAGCGCAAGCGCCTCCTCGGCGATCTTCGCGGCTCGGCCGGCGGTCCGGCCCTGGGTCTTGTACCCGCCCAGGCTGGTCGCCGTCTGCGGGGTGAGCCCGACGTGCCCCATCACCGGGATTCCGGCGCGGATGATCGCCCGGGCCCGGTCCACCGACGCGCCGCCGCGCTCCAGCTTCACCGCGCCGCACCCCGCCTCCTTCACGTACCGCTGAGCGCTCTCGACCGCGAGCTCGTTGGAGCCCTCGTACGAGCCGAACGGGAGGTCGCCGACGAGCAGCGGCGTCTTCAGCCCGCGGCGTACGGCGCTGGCGAGCATCACCATCTCGTCCATGCTGACCGGGACCGTCGAGTCGTATCCGAGCACGGTCATCGCGCCCGTGTCGCCGACCAGCACGAGGTCGACGCCGGCGGCCTCGGCGACCTCCGCCGACGGATAGTCGTAGGCGGTCACCATCACGATCGGCTTCCCGTCGCGCTTCATCTCGGCCAGCCGCGGGAGCGCCACCGGCTTGCGCTGCACGTTCGAGTCGGGCATCTGGGTCGACATCCCCTCTCTCTCAGCCGCCAATCACGACGTTGTCGATCAATCGCGCCGGGCCGACCTGCGCCGCCACGGCGACGAGGATCGGGCGGCCGTTCGAGCTCCGCGCAGGGGTCAGGTCCTCGGCGTCGCGCGCCTCCAGGTACTCGGGCTCGATCCCGGCGTCGCGGAGGCGGGCACGGGCGGCCTCCAGGATCGCGTCCACGGAGCGCTCCCCACCCGCGGCCGCGGCGCGTGCGGCGTCCAGGGCATCGCTGAGCGCGGTGGCGCGCTCTCGCTCGGCGAGATCGAGGTAGCGGTTGCGGGAGCTCTTCGCGAGCCCGTCCGGCTCGCGCACCGTCGGCTCCACGTCGATCCGGACCGGGAAATCGAGGTCCTCGACCATCCGCCCGATCACGATCGCCTGCTGGGCGTCCTTCTGGCCGAAGAAGGCGACGTCGGGCTGCACGATGTTGAGCAGCTTCGCGACGACCGTGGTGACCCCCTTGAAGTGCTCCGGCCCCCGGTGCTCGGGCGCGCCGCACAGCACCTCGGTCAGCTCAGCGACCTCGACCGTGGTCACCGACCGCCCGCCGTACATCTCATCGACCGCCGGCGCGAACAGCACGTCCGCCCCGTGTCCCTCGGCCATCTGCGCATCCCGCCTCGGGTCCCGCGGGTAGGCGTCGAGGTCGTCGTCGGGCCCGAACTGGGTCGGGTTCACGAACAGCGTCACGACGACGATGTCGCAGCGCTCCCGGGCGGCGCGGATCAGCGACACGTGGCCGTCGTGGAGAGCGCCCATCGTCGGCACGACCCCGATCGAGCGCCCCTCGCGGCGCTGGCCGCGAAGCTGCTCGCGCAACGCAGCCTTCGTAGTCACCGTTCTCATCCCGCGACCTCCTGGGCTGAGATGGCGCGGGTCCGCTCGGCGAGCGCCGCGTACGCGTCCCGGAGCCCGGGGGCGAGCTCCTCGATCGCGTCGAGGTGGCGCTCCACGGTGCGCTCGTCGCCGCGCGCGATCGGGCCGGTGAGAGCCTCGGGGCCGCGCTCGGCCCAGTTGGCAGCGGTCCGCAGCACGAGCGGCGCGAGCAGCTCCCGCGCGTCCTCGAGGCCGGTCCGCTCGAGCAGCTCAACGGCCGACTCCTCGAGCGCGACCAGGAAGTTGCAGGCGATCGCGGCGGCGGCGTGGTACGCCGCCCGGTATCGCTCCGGAAGCGGGAAGGGCCGCATCCCGAGCTGCTCGGCGAGCGCGGTCGCGTACCGGGTAGCGGTTGCGTCCGACCCCGACACCGCCGCCGCTGCCCCGGCGAGGTGCGGTCCGCCGTCGGGAACGGTCTGCAGCGGATGGATCGAGAACGCCCTCGCCCCCCGTTCGGTGGCGGGCGCGAGCGCGTCGAGCCGGGTCGCTCCGCTCGTGTGGCCGACGAACCGCAGCGGCGGGACGGCCGCCGACACGGTCTCGCAGGCCGCGGCGATCTCCCCGTCCGGCACGCACAGAAGCGCGGCCCCGGCCTGCTCGCAGGCGGCGAGCGCGTCGCGCCGGCCGGAGAGCGTCGCGGGGAGCGGCGTGCCGGCTGCCGCGTGGACCACCGAGCGGCCCACCCTGCCCGCACCGATCACCGCCAGCGGAAGCTGGGAATCGGCGCCGGCTTGGATGTCGGTCTCGGTCCGTTCCAGTTCCCGCATCGGAGATACCAGACGGTGCGTCGGGGGCGGTGCTGCGGTGTGCTGCGTCGGTCCACGCCCTGGTCCGGGTCGGGGCCACCCCCGATTATAAGGTCACCCGGTCCCCCTTGGATGCCGCTGTTTGCGCGGTTTCGACCCCTGGGCGGGGTCCGTTTGGGGCTTTACGATCATGGATGTGGAGGTCGAGGCTGCCGAGCAAGCGGGCTTGCGACGCGATCGGCTCGTGGAGGTCTACAGGCAGGCATCGGGTTGCACCCGGTGTCCGCTCGCGGAGACTCGGACAAGGGTCGTGTTCGGGTCGGGGGACGCCGACGCCGACCTGATGTTCGTCGGCGAGGCCCCCGGCGCGGAGGAGGACCGCCAGGGGCTGCCGTTCGTCGGCCGGGCCGGAGCGCTGCTCGGGGAGCTGCTGGAGGGGATCGGCCTCACCCGCGAGGACGTGTTCGTGGCGAATGTCCTCAAGTGCAGGCCCCCCGGCAACCGTGACCCGCAGCCGCTCGAGATCGAGACCTGCAGCCCCTACCTCGAGCAGCAGGTGGCGCTGATCGAACCGCGCGTGATCGGGACGCTCGGGAACTTCGCGACCCGCCTCCTGACCGGGAGCCGAACGCCGATCAGCCGCGCGTGCGGGACGGTCCAGGTGCACTCGCTCGGGGGTCGGTCCGTCTTCCTGATGCCCCTGTACCACCCGGCCGCAGCGCTGCGGACGCCGCGGCTGATGGAGACGCTGCGGGAGGACTTCGCAAAGCTTCCGGGGCTCGTCGCGGAGCCGCTCCCGGACGGCGCCGCCCGCGAGAGCGCCACAGCCGCGGCCGTGGGCGGCGGCGGGGCGGAGCCGGACGGCGACCAGCTCGATCTGCTCGGGTAGCGATGCGGACTCGGAGCGCCGCCGAGACCGAGGCGGCGGGCGCGCGGCTGGCGTCCGAGCTCGCGCCCGGAGACGTCGTCCTGGTCGCGGGTGAGCTGGGCGCCGGGAAGACGACCCTGATCCGGGGGGCGTGCCGGGCGCTGGGCGTGACCGAGCCGGTCGTCTCCCCGACCTTCACGATCGGGCGCACCTACGCCGGGCGGGTGCCCGTGTCGCACCTCGACCTGTACCGGCTCGGGACGCTCGCCGGCGAGGACCCGGCGCTGCTCGACGACTACCTGACGCCGGAGGCGATCGGGTTCGTCGAGTGGCCGGCGATCGCAGAGCCGATCGTCGGCCGGCTCGCGAACGGCGAGCACCGCGTCCGCCGGGTGCGGATCCGGCACGCCGGCGCGGACGATCGAGAGATCGCCGTGGAGTAGGTGCGGGCCGGCTCTACTTGGTGGCCTTGTCGATCTGCTTCTGGGCCTCGTTCTGGGCCTGGTCCGCCTGCTTCTGCGCCTTGTCCAGCTGCTTCTGCGCATCGGTGGTGGCCTGATCGATCTGGTCCGTCGCCTTGTCGACCTGGTCGTTGACGCTGTTCGAGCCGCACCCCGTCCCCGCTGCGGCTCCGAGGGCAAGCGTCAGCGCCGTGCCGGCGGCAAGAATCCTGTACCTGATGGAATCGCGCATCGGTCCGGACACTACCGTCCTCGGGTTCGACACGGCCACGGCGGACGTCGCCGTCGCGGTGGTGCGCGGCGGCGAGGCGGTTACGCAGCGTTCCGTCACCGCGCCGTCGGGGTCCCGTCCCAGGCACGCCGCCGAGCTGCTCGCCGAGATCGAGCGGGCCGCGGACGCGGCGGGAGGGTGGGATCTGATCGACCGGATCGGAGTGGGGGTGGGACCGGGATCGTTCACCGGGGTGCGGGTGGGGATCGCGACCGCCCGCGCGCTCGCGCAGGGCCTGCCGCGCCCGGTCGCCGGGGTGGGCACGCTGGACGCGCTCGCGGCGGGGATCGGCGAGCACCCGCTCGCCCCCGGCAGGACCCGGCTTGCGGTGATCGACGCGCGCCGGTCGGAGGTGTTCGCCGCCCTCCACGACCCCGGCGGCGCCTCGATCTGGGGCCCCGTCGTGGTCTCGCCCGCCGCGCTCGCGAGCAGGGTGGCGGAGCTCGATGCCGCACCGCTTGCAGCGGGCGACGGGGCGATACGATTTCGAGGAGACCTCGAGGGTGCCGGCGCCGACGTCCTCTCGGACGCCGACGCGGCGCACAGGCTCTCCGCCCGGCACGTATGCGTGCTGGCCGGAAGCGCGCCCGCATCGGCGCCCCGGGAGATCACCCCCATCTATCTGAGACCACCGGACGCGGAGATTTGGCGTGAGCGAGATCGTGGAGACGGCAACACCGGCTGAGTCGGAGGCGAGGATCCGCCGGCTCACCTACAGCGACCTGCCGTCGGTGCTGTCGATCGAGCGGCGGGCGTTCACGACGCCGTGGTCGCTGGCGATGTTCGTGCTGGAGCTCTCGAAGCCGTCCGGGATCTGCCTCGCCGCGAGCAACGAGGCGGGAATGGCCGGGTACCTGGTCTGCTCGCGGTACGCGGACGTGTGGCACCTGATGAACATCGCGGTCTCGCCGGACCACCGGCGGCGCGGGATCGCGACGGCGCTGATGCGGAGCATGTTCGACGCGGCCGGGCCTGAAGCCCGCTACACGCTCGAGGTGCGCACTTCCAACGACGAGGCGATCGCGATGTATCGGCAGTTCGGCTTTCGGCCCGCGGGGCGGCGGCGCCGCTACTACCACGACAACGGCGAGGACGCCCTGATCATGTGGCTGGAGGGTGCGGCCGCTGCCGTTCCGAGCGCCTGACCGTCCCTTCGGGGACCCGCCAATGGCGGACGCGAAGCGGAGCACATTGGCGGAATGATTCTTGCCCTCGAGACGTCGTGCGACGACACCTGCGCCGCCGTCACCGACGGTCCGCGGGTTCTCTCCAACGTGATCTCGTCCCAGGCCGCCTTCCACGAGCGGTACGGCGGCGTCGTCCCGGAGGTCGCGTCGCGCCACCACCTGGAGCTGGTCAACCCCGTCGTCGACACCGCGCTCGAGGAGGCCGGCGTGGCGCTCGGTGGTATCGACTCGCTCGCGGTCACCCGGCGGCCCGGTCTGATCGGCGCGCTCCTGGTCGGGGTGTCGACCGCGAAGGCGCTGGCGGCGGCCGTCCGCAAGCCGCTCGCTGGCGTCGATCACCTCCAGGGCCACATAGCCGCGAGCTTCCTGGAGCCCGATCCGATCGAGCCCCCGTTCCTGTGCCTGATCGCGAGCGGCGGGCACACGCTGCTCGCCGCGGTCCGCGACCCCGCCGGGCAGGAGCTGCTCGGCCAGACCCTCGACGACGCTGCCGGGGAGGCGCTCGACAAGGCGGCGCGACTGCTGGGGCTCGGTTTCCCCGGTGGGCCGGCGATCCAGCGCGAGGCCGCGGCCGGCGACCCCGAGGCATTCGAGCTGCCGGTGGCGCTGCGCGAGGGACGCTCGCTCGACTTCAGCTTCAGCGGCCTGAAGACCGCGCTTGCGTACGCGGTGCGCGAGCTCGGCGACGACGTGGTTCGCGCCCGGACGGCCGACCTCGCGGCGAGCTTCCAGGCGGCGGTGGTCGCGCAGCTCGTCGACCGGCTGGAGCGGGCGATCGACGCGACCGGCCTCGACACGGTCGCGCTCGGCGGCGGGGTCGCGGCGAACTCGCTGCTCCGGGAGCGGTCCGCAGAGCTGTCCGAGCGCCGCGGGGTGCGGCTGAAGCTGGTCGCGCCGGAGCTGTGCACCGACAACGCCGCGATGATCGGATCCGCAGCCCGGTTCGTCGCCCCGGCCCCGTATCCGGACTACCTGAGCTGGGATGCCAGTGCCGCTTGATCCCGCCCGCGACCCGGCGACGGCGGACGCGAAGCGGAGCACGTCGCCGGAAGTGGTTCTGTACTGGCGCGTGGGGTGCCATCTGTGCGAGATCGCCAGGGAGGACCTGGTCCGGCTCCGCGAGCGGGTCCCGTTCGAGCTGCGCGAGGTCGACATCGAGTCCGATCCGAGCCTGCACGCGGCCTACCTGGAGCGGATCCCCGTGGTCGAGGTCGAGGGCGAGATCGTCGCCGAGCTGGCCGTGGACGCCGACGCGGTGACCGGCAAGCTGCATACTCTCTCCGGATGAGCCCGCAGCGACTGGAGTACGACGCGGCTGCCCAAGCGAACCCGATCGGCGCGGATCCCGACGACCGCGAACAGGACGCCGGCGGGCTGTCGATGGGCGACGGCGAGCGACTGTCGCTCGGCGTCGCGGCGCGGCTGTCGCGCTACCTCCAGGTGCTCACCCAGGCCCGCAAGATGGGCAAGGAGTCGATCTCCTCCCAGGAGCTCGAGGACTACACGCACATCAACTCGACCCAGATCAGGCGCGACCTGTCAAGTTTCGGGAAGTTCGGCAAGCGCGGCGTCGGATACCACGTCGACTCGCTGGTGTCGGAGATCCGGAAGATCCTCCGCACCTCCGGCCAGCACAACATCGCCCTGTTCGGGGCCGGCAACCTCGGGCAGGCGATCGCCGGCTCCGACATCTTCGCCGACCACGGGTTCAGGATCGCCGCCGTGTTCGACGTCAGCTCGAAGCTGATCGGGAAGCACGTCGGCGACGGGCTCGAGGTGGTGGACTTCTCCGAGCTCGACCATGTCGTCCGCGAGCAGGAGATCGTAGTGGGAGTGCTCGCGGTGCCCGCCGGCGCCGCCCAGGAGGTCTCCGACAGGCTGATCGACAACGGGGTGAAGATCATCTTCAACTACTCGGAGCAGCTCCTCGACGTCCCGCCCGAGGTCACCGTCCACACATCCAGCCCCGCGGTCGACCTGCTGTACGCGCTGTACTTCTACCTGACCTGAGGTCCCGATGAGCGGCTCGGTCGATCCCAGCCTCGATCTCGCTCGATCACGGGCGATCTTCGAGGAATCGGAGGACTTCACGATCGGCCTCGAGGAGGAGTTCGCCCTGGTCGACCCGTCCAGCCTGGAGCTGGTGCAGAGATTCGAGGATCTGCGCGCCGCGTGCGATCGCGACGAGGTCCTCGCCGGCTCGGCGGCCGGCGAGCTGATCGCGTCCGAGATCGAGATCCGCTCCGGTCGGGCCGAGGCATTCGACGCCGCGATGGAGCTGCAGCGGGAGCGCCGGGCGCGGTTGTTCGCGACCGCGGAGGAGATCGGGATCGCGCTCGCGGCGATGGGATCGCATCCGTGGGCGGGCTACCTCGACCAACGGATCATCGACACCCCGCACTACCAGCGCCTGAAGCGGGATCTGGGCTACGTGGTCAGGCGAAACAACACATGGAGCACCCACGTCCACATGGGCATTCGCGGCGCGGACCGGGCGATCGCGGTGTGCGACGCGCTCCGGGGGGTGCTGCCGACGCTGCTCGCGGTCTCCGCCAACTCGCCCTTCCTGGATGCGACGGACACCGGCCTGCACTCGGTCCGGACCGAGATCTTCACCCGCGTGTTCCCGCGCTGCGGGATCCCGGAGGCGTTCGGGGGCTGGGCGGCGTACGCGAACTTCGTCGAGCTCCTGATCCGCACCCGCAGCATCGTCGAGTCGACGCAGCTGTGGTGGAGCGTCCGCCCGCACCACCTGTTCGGGACCGTCGAGGTGCGGATCTGCGACGCCCAGATGCGCGGCGACGAGTCGTTTGCGCTTGCGGCGCTGATCTCGGCGTGCATCGCGCAGGCGGCGCTCGACTACGACGCCGGGGCGCCGGCACCGGCGCTCGGCCAGCGCGAGATCGAGGAGAACCTGTGGCGGGCGATCCGCTACGGGATGGACGGGCGGCTGATCGACTTCGAGGCGGGCATCGAGATCGAGGCACGCGAGGCGCTCGACCGGCTGCTCGCATGGACCGAGCCGGCGCGCGACGCGCTCGGGCTGGACCCGGCGCTCCCCGAGCTGAACGGCGCTCAGCGCGCCCGGCGGGCATTCGAGCGGGGCGAGTCGATCGAGTCGATCTACCGGGCCGCCGTGGAGGAGACCCGGTCGACGTACAGGTGCGAGGCTCCCGCTAGATTGGACGCGTGATGGGCGCCGAGGAAGGACAGCCGCCGCAGCCACCGCCGGGCGCGGGCGAGGGCGCGCCGCCGAGCGAGGCGGAGATCCGGGCACGGCTCGAGGAGGAGCTCCGCAAGCTCCGGGTCCAGGACGTGCTCCTGCAGAGCGTCGTCAACCTGATCAACCTCACCTCGCGCCGGATCGCGAAGGAGGACGAGCGCGACCTGGAGCAGGCCCGGGTCGGGATCGACGCGGTCCGCGCTCTCGTCGACCTGCTCGACCCCGAGCCCGCCGAGCAGGTCCGGAACGCGCTCTCCGAGCTGCAGGTTCACTACGCGAACGCCGCCGGCGGGGGCGGGCCCTCGCAGGGCGGCGGCGAGGACGGCGAGGACGGCGGCGAACCGCCGCCGCCGCAGCCGCCCCGCACCGGGCGCCCGGGGGGAGAGCCGCCCCCGAAGCTGTGGACGCCCCCCGGCACGTAGCCGGGTACACTCGCGCCGTTCTCCGCCCGGTAACACCCGCCGGGCGACCTGATTTTGGCCACCTAGCAGAGGGAGAGTCTTGACCGATTTCCTTACCGATTGGGGCATCGTGGTCGCGCTTGGCTGCGCCGCCGCCGGCGTCGTGTACGGCCTGCTGATCACGCAGCGCCTGCTCGCACTGCCCCAGGGCAACGACCAGATGGTGGAGATCTCCGCCGCGGTCCAGGAGGGGGCGCAGGCCTACCTGACCCGCCAGTACACGATCATCGCGGGGGTCGCGGTGGTGCTCGCGATCGTGCTCGCGTTCCTCCAGGACGTCCCGACCGCGATTGGGTTCGTGATCGGGGGGACCCTTTCCGGCGCCGCGGGGTTCATCGGGATGAACCTGTCCGTGCGGGCCAACGCGCGCGTCGCGGAGGCCGCGCGCGGCGGCGTCGGCCCCGCGCTGGACGTCGCATTCAAGGGTGGCTCCGTCACCGGGCTGCTCGTCGTCGGTCTGGCGCTGCTCGGCGTCGCCGGGTACTTCGGGATCCTGCTTCTGTTCGACAAGACCGACAGGGAGGCGATCGACGCGTTGATCGGGCTCGGGTTCGGCGGGTCGCTGATCTCCGTGTTCGCCCGGCTCGGCGGCGGGATCTTCACGAAGGCCGCCGACGTCGGCGCCGACCTCGTCGGAAAGGTCGAGGCGGGGATCCCCGAGGACGATCCGCGCAACCCCGCCGTGATCGCCGACAACGTCGGCGACAACGTCGGCGACTGCGCCGGGATGGCGGCAGACCTGTTCGAGACCTACGCGGTCACCGCGGTCGCCGTGATGCTGCTCGGCGTGCTCACGTTCAGCGCGGACTTCTCGCGCGAAGTGGCGCTGTACCCGCTCACGATCGGCTCGGTCGCGATTCTCGCCTCGATCATCGGCGCGCTCTCGGTGCGGTCGGCCGCCGGGAACGTGGAGCGCGCCCTGTACCAGGGCTTGGCCGTCTCCGGCGTGCTGTCCGTAGCCGCGTTCTACCCGATCACCGACTGGCTGATGGGCGACGTGCTCACCGGCGACGTCAGCGTCACCGACCTGTGGCTGTGCAGCCTGATCGGGGTCGCGGTGACTGCCGGCCTTTTCGTGATCACGGACTACTACACGTCCACGCGGTTCCGGCCGGTGAAGACGATCAGCCGGGCATCGCAGACCGGCCACGCGACGAACATCATCCAGGGGCTGGCGCAGGGCTTCCAGTCGACCGCCGCCCCGGTGCTGCTGATCGCGCTCGCGATCCTGGCCGCGAACGAGCTCGCTGGGATCTACGGGATCGGTGTCGCCGTGATGGCGCAGCTCTCGCTGACCGGCCTGATCGTCGCGCTCGACGCGTTCGGGCCGATCACGGACAACGCCGGGGGGATCGCCGAGATGGCGGATCTGCCCGAGGACGTCCGCAACGTCACCGACCCGCTCGACGCGGTCGGCAACACGACCAAGGCGGTGACGAAGGGGTACGCGATCGGCTCGGCAGCGCTCGCGGCGCTCGTCCTGTTCAACGCGTTCGAGATCGAGCTTGGGGACGAGCCCGGAGGCGCGGACATCTCGTTCAGCATCTCCGACCCGGCGGTGCTGATCGGGCTGCTGATCGGCGGGATCATGGTCTATCTGTTCGCCGCGCTCGCGATCGAGGCGGTCGGCCGCGCCGGCGGCCAGGTCGTCGAGGAGGTGCGCCGCCAGTTCCGCGAGAAGCCGGGGATCATGAAGGGCACCGAGAAGCCCGAGTACGGGCACACGGTGCGGATCGTCACCGCCGCCGCGCAGAAGGAGATGATCGTGCCGTCCCTGATCCCGATCGTGATCCCGCTCGTCGTCGGGCTGATCAGCGTCCAGGCGCTCGGCGGCCTCCTGATCGGGGTGATCGTGGTCGGCTTGTTCGCAGCGATCTCGATGACCGCTGGAGGCGGTGCCTGGGACAACGCGAAGAAGCTGATCGAGGATGGCGCCTACGGAGGCAAGGGCTCCGAGGCGCACGCCGCATCGGTCACCGGCGACACGGTCGGGGATCCCTACAAGGACACCGCCGGCCCCGCGATCAACCCGATGATCAAGGTCGCCAACATCGTTGCGCTGCTGATCATCCCGATCGTCCACCTGTAGCGCCGTAGCCGCCGAGAAGCTGACAGACGCCCGCTGCCGGCCGCAGCCGGCGCCGGGCGTCGCCGCGCCGCGCCGGGCCGCGTCGCCTGAGCCGATGCCTATATTCGAGTCAGCCGGGGTGGTCAGTGGCTGAGCGACATCCGAGAGAGGAAGCGCTGCGGCGCGTGCACGGGGTTGGCGCGCTGTTCTCGGCCGCGTACGGGAACGTCGGCTCGTCGATCTACTACGCGCTCGGCGTGGTCGCCGCGTTCGCGCTCGGGCTCACCCCGGTCACGTTCGTGATCGCGGGCCTGATCTTCGCGGCGACCGCGGCCACCTACATCGAGGCGACGGTGATGTATCCGGAGGCGGGCGGCTCGTCGAGCTTCGCGCGGCACGCGTTCAACGAGATGGTCAGCTTCTTCGCGGCCTGGGGCCAGATGCTGAACTACATCATCACGGTCTCGATCTCGGCCTTCTTCGTGCCCCACTACCTGGCCGTGTTCTGGGAACCGCTCGGGGACAGCCCCGGTGACATCCTCGCCGGGATCGCGCTGATCGCGCTGCTTGCGGCGCTGAACGTGCGCGGGACGAAGGAGTCCGCGCGCTTCAACCTCGTCCTGGCGGTCGCCGACCTGCTCACCCAGGTCGTCCTGGTCGGGATCGGGATCTTCCTCGTGCTCAGCCCGGAGACCCTGGTGGACAACGTCCACCTCGGCGTCGCCCCCACGTGGGGGGACTTCGCGCTCGGGATCGCGGTCGGGATGATCGCCTACACCGGGATCGAGACGATCTCGAACATGGCCGAGGAGGCCAAGGACGCGGGGCGGACGGTCCCCCAGGGCACCGGGCTGACCGTGCTCGCGGTGCTGGGCCTGTACGCACTGCTCCCGATCGTGGCGCTGTCGGCGATGCCGGTGACGCAGGACGCCGCCGGCAACTTCAGCACGGAGCTGGGCACGACGTTCGCCGACGATCCCGTCCTCGGGATCGTCGAGAACCTAGGGCTGAGCAGCGGCCTGACGGACGTGCTCCGCGTGTACGTCGGGGTCCTGGCGGCGGTGATCCTCCTGATCGCCACGAACGCCGCGCTGATCGGCCTCTCCCGGCTGACCTTCTCGATGGGCCAGCACCGGCAGCTCCCCGACGCGCTCCGACAGGTGCACCCGAAGTACAAGACCCCGTTCGTCGCGATCCTCGTGTTCTCCGCGGTCGCGATGGTCACCCTGATCCCCGGCGAGACCGAGCTGCTCGCCACGATGTACTCGTTCGGCGCGATGCTGTCCTTCACCGTCGCGCACGTGTCCCTGGTCCGGCTCCGCCAGCGCTACCCGGACAAGGAGCGACCGTGGAAGCCGCCGCTGAACATCAGGGTGCGCGGGGCCGAGCTGCCGCTGACGGCGCTGATCGGGGGGGCGGGCACGTTCGCGGCGTGGATCGTCGTGATGGCGCTCAACACCCGGACGCTGATCATCGGCGCGATCTGGATGGCGCTCGGGCTGGCGATCTACATGCTGTACAGGCGCAGCCAGGGGCTCCCGATCTCGGAGACCGTGAAGGTGCTCGCGCCGGAGCCGCTCGGGGTGGAGGAAGTCGAGTACAGAAGCGTGCTGGTCGCGTTCGAGGAGGACCCGTTCTCCGATGAGGTGGTCGCGACCGCCGACCGGCTCGCGGCGCGCCGCCGCCGCGGGATCCACGTGCTGTCGCTGATCGACGTGCCCACCCACCTGCCGCTGGACGCGCCGCTCCCGGCGGAGGAGCGCGCCGCGCAGGAGAAGCTGGAGCGGGCGAAGCTGATCTGCGGGATGCGCGTCACCGGCCACGTCGAGCGGGTGCGGCCCGGCCAGGCGGGGCACTACATCGCCGAGGAGGCGCGGCTGATCGAGGCCGCCGCGCTCGTCGTGCAGCTCCGCTATCGCAACGGCACCCCCTTGTACGGGAAGACGCTGCAGGCGCTGCTCGCCGAGCGTCCCTGCCGCGTGATCGTCGTCGCCGAGCCGCAGCCGGCTCGCGAGCCCGACCTTCCCCAGGCCGTCGGAGCCGGGGAGACGACGGCGTGATCGCCCGCGCTATCGGCGCGGTCGCCGCAGCGTTGCTGGGCTCGCTCGCGCTCGCCTCCGCCGCCGCCGCCGAGGTGAGGCCGTTCGCCGGCAGCCTTGTGAACGGCGCTGCCGGGCTCTCGTGCGAGCGCGAGCAGGGGGTGCGGTTCTGCGAGGGGGGCCCGACGGGGTTCAGGCCGGCCGATGACTTCAGGGTTGAGAGCTTCGACGGGCAGCGGCTCGACGCGGACGTCACCCTGCCGGCGGCCGGGGACGGGCCGTTCCCGGTGGCGGTCATGCTGCATGGACTCGGTGAGAACAAGGCGGCGTTCGAGAAGGGCACGACCACCGCCGCGACGAAGCCCTACGTGCGAGCCGGCCTCAACAACGTAGACCTTGCCCGCAAGGGCTACGCGGTCGTCAACTACACGGCGCGGGGCTGGTACGGGTCCTGCGGCAGCAACGTCTCCGACCCGCAGGGCGGGAAGGCGACATGCCCGTACGGGAGCTGGATGCACCTCGCCGACATCCGCTACGAGATCCGCGACACCCAGTATCTCGCCGGGCTTCTGGTCGACCAGGGGATCGCCCGGCCCAGCTTCGCGGTGATCGGGCTTTCGTACGGGGGCGGCCAGACGCTTGCGCTGGCCCAGCTCCGCGACCGGATCGTCCCACCGCATGCGGCTCGTCCCAACGACACCCGGCCGCTGCGCAGCCCGGACGGGACCCCGATGGCGGTCGGAGGGGCGTTCGCGCTGTGGGCGTGGTCCGATCTCACCTACGCGCTGATGCCGAATGGGCGGCTCTCGGTGGACGAGCCGGGCGGCCTCACGACCGCCACCTCTCCGGTCGGGGTGATGAACCGCGACTTCGAGAAGACCTTCTTCCGGTCCAGCCTGATCGTCGGCCAGGTCTCCCCGAAGGGGGTGCAGCCGTCGTCGGACATGATCGAGTGGAACCGGCGGATGGCGATCCAGGGCGAGCCCTATGACGACGTCCAATCCCGCTACATCGTCAACGAGCTCCGCGACTTCCACTCGTCCGCGGCGGTGGCCGGGCCGCCCGCGCCGACCGTGATCGCGAACGGGTGGAACGACGAGCTGTTCCCGGCGCCGCAGGCCGTCGACTTCTGGAACCTGGCGCGTCAGTCGGGCCCCTCGAAGCTGGCGATGATGATTGCGGACATCGGGCACTCGCGCGGCCAGAACAGGTACCGCGACGTCCGCAACGTGACGACCCGCGGGATCGCCTGGCTCGACCGCTACGTGAACCCGGCCGCGGGCGCCTCGGCCGCCGGCTCCGTGCCGCGCGGGGTGACCGCGTGGACGACCCGTTGTCCCGGGGCCAGCCTTCCCAACCCGGTCCAGGCTGCGAGCTTCGGGGCGCTCAGCAAGGGGGAGGCGGTGTTCGGATCGGGCCGGCGGCTGGGGCCGCGCCACGTGAACGCCATCGGCGGAAGGCGCTCGCTCGACTTCGACACCGCTCCCGATCCCTCCGGGGCGAGCAACAACATCTGCGAGGCGCTGACCGCGAAGCAGCGTCGCGTCGGCGTCGCGTCGTGGCGGCTGCGGAGGGTCCGCCGCGGCTACTCCCTGCTCGGCGCGCCGACGGTGACCGCGAGGATCCGCACCACCCGGGGCAATCCCGACGGAGAGCTGGTGGCGCGGCTGTGGGACGTGAGCGCGGCGGGCCAGGTGTTCGTCACGGAGGGCGTGTACCGACTGGTCGGGAACCAGCGCGGCCGGATCACGATCCAGATGAACGGGAACTTCTGGCGCTTCCAGCGCGGCCATCGGCTCCGGGTCGAGATCCTGGGCGCCGATCGCCCCACCTATAGGCGGTCCAACAACCGCCGCTTCCGCGTCTCGATCAAACACGCGCGGCTGACGCTGCCGACCAAGCAGTCACCACGACCGTGATCAGGACCTGCCCGCCTGGGCAATTCGGCCCATTGACCGGATCCTCGGTCGGGTGTAAAAAACGCTGCATGAGGCGGGTTGCAGCGGTGTGCGTCGCGGCGGCGATGGTTGCGGCGCCGGCGGCGGCGTCGGCGAAGGTGAGCAAGCTGAAGGGCGCCGTCAAGGGCGACTCCAACTCGAAGGTGGCGATGAAGGTGACCGTCGGCAAGCTCGAGGTGGCGCAGGACTTCGGGCCGCCGATCACGGTGAAGGCGCCGCTCGAGGTGAAGAAGTTCACCGTCAAGAAGGTCGACGCCACGTGCTCGGACGGGACCACGGTCGAGCACAACGACTCGATCCCGGGACCGGAGTTCTTGCTCACCAACCAGTCGTTCGGGATCGCCGATCCGCGCCTGTTCGTCGCAGGGATCCCGGGCGAGGCCTTCTACGCCGCCGGCGCGATCTACAACAAGGGCAGGAAGGTGAAGGAAGCAGACCTGGAGCTCAACTTCCCGAGCGGCGCCGCCTTCTGCAACGCGCAGGGCGAGTTCAAGGCGAAGGCGAAGAAGAGGAAGTAGGCGTGCCGCCCGGATGGGCGCGCCCGGGCGGTTCGTAGAATCGCCGCGATGCCCGCGCCCGACCGCCTGTATCGCAACGTCACCCTCGGCTTCTCGGTGATCATCATCGGGTTCGGGGTCGTGATCCTGGCGCGGACGCTCGCCGGCGGGGGCGGGCCAGCCTCGACGGGCTTCCTGCTCGGCCTCCTGTTCGTCGGGATCGGTGCGGCGAGGCTGTACCTGGCGCTCAGGACGCGGCATTGACGAGAAGGCTGCTCGGGATCCCGTGGCTGTTCGCGGTCGCCTACACCGCGGTCGGCTTCTCGATCTACTTCGCGCTCGGGATCGTCGCCGACTACGCGCTCGGGCTCACCCCGCTCGTGTTCCTGGCGGCGGGGCTGCTGTTCGCGCTGACGATCATGGTGTACTCGGAGGGCGCGGCGATGTTCCTGGAGCGGGGCGGGTCGACGACGATTGCCCGCTACGCCTTCAACGAGCTGATCAGCTTTGCGGCGGGGTGGGCGATCCTGATCGACTACGTGATCGTGATCGCGGTCGCGGCGATCACGGTCCCGCACTACCTGAGCCCGATCAGCAGCTCCATCTCCCACTCCCGGGGAGAGGTGATCACGGCCGCCGCGGTGATCGTCGTCGTCGCCGCGGTGAACGTGCTCGGCGTGACCGGTCGCCACCGGCAGCGTGTGCTGGTCGTGCTCGCGCTCGCCGACCTGGTGCTGCAGCTGGCCGTGATCGGGGTCGGGACCGCAGTCGCATTCGAGCCGGACCTGCTCACCGCGCACATCCACCTGTTCTCGGCCCCGTCGTTCGAGGACCTGGTGTACGGGGCGGTGATCGCGACGATCGCGTTCGCCGGGATAGAGGCGGCCTCGGACCTGGCGCCGGACCTCGACTGGGAGCCGCACGAGCTGCGCCAGGTGATCGCCACCGGGGCGCTGCTGGTGCCGCTCGTGTACGCGGCGATGGCGGCGGTCGCGCTGATGGCCGTCCCGGTCGTCGCCACGCAGCAGGGGCCGGACAGCGCTCTCGCCGGGAGGTTCCTCGAGGACCCGATCCTCGGTGTCGTGCAGAGCTACCAGCCCGGATGGCTCGCGGACGGGATGAAGTGGGCGGTGGTCGTGATCGCCCCGCTCGTGCTGGTGTGGGCGGCGAGCACGGCGATGCTGGGCCTGTCGCGGCACGTGTACGTGCTGGCCACGAACCGGCAGATCCCGAGCTGGCTGGGGAAGCTGAACAGCCGCTACACGACTCCGCACGTCGCGATCGCGGTGGCCGCGGTGGCGGCGATCGGCCTGGTGATCCCCGGGGACGTGGAGCTGCTCGCCGGCGTGTACGCGTTCGGCGCCCTGCTCGCGATCGCGATCGGGGACCTTTCCGTGATCCGGCTGCGGGTGACCGACCCCGACCGGGAGCGCCCCTACCGGATCCCGTTCGACATCTCGGTCCGGGGGCATCGGGTCCCCGTGATCGCGATCGTCGCGTTCGTGATCACGGCGGCGGCGTGGGTGAGCGTGCTCGTCTATCACGAGGTCGCCTCCTACGTGGGCGCCGCGTGGATGGCGTTCGGGCTGATCGGCTACGTCGTCTACAGGATGGTGTTCGAGCAGACCTCGCTCACGAAGCGGGTCAGCGTGCCGGCCGAGGCGCTGTGGAAGCAGGAGCCGGAGGTCGAGTTCGCGAGCATCCTGGTGCCCGTGTTCGGGACCGCGCTCGACGACGACATCGTCGGGACCGCCGGGAGGCTGGCGGCGGCCGCGGAGCCCGGCGCCTCCGACGGGCAGGGGGCGAGGCTGACCGTGATCTACGTGCTGGAGATGCCGCTGACAGTCCCGCTCACCGCCCCGCCGCCTCCGGACCGGGCGGCGCGCGCCGAGGCAGCCCTGGCTCGGGCAAAGGAGGTCGGCGAGGAGTACGAGTCCGTGCAGGTCGTCACCGAGCTCGTCCCCGCGCGCAACGCCGGCGCCGGGATCGTGGAGGTCGCCAGGCGGCGCGGGGTGGAGGCGATCGTGATGGGAGGCGAGCCGCCGACCCGGGTCCGCGGGGGTGCGATCCTCGGTGGAGTGGGCGCTTCGAAGCCGCCGGAGATCGGTCTGGTCACGGAGTACGTTCTGCGCAAGGCGCCCTGCCGGGTGCTGCTCACGGCGCCGCCGGAGGGTTGAACGACCGGTGCTTCCCGCGGACTAAGATCAGCCCATGTTCATCCTCGTCGTGGGCGCAGGGCGGGTCGGCTCATCGCTGGCCCGAGCGATGCTGAAGGAGGGTCACGAGGTGTCGTGCCTCGACGAGGACCCCGAGTCGCAGGCGCGGCTGGCGGTCGGGCTGGACCGCTCCTGGGAGGACGGGGGCGGCCACTTCACCGTCGGCACCGCGCTCGAGGTGGACGCGCTGCTCGCCGCCGGGATCGAGCGCGCCGACGCGTTCGTCGCCGCCACCGACGGGGACAACACGAACATCGTGATCGCGCAGATCGCGAAGCGGCGGTTCAACGTGCCGACGGTGATCGCGCGGGTGCTCGACCCGCTCCGGGCCGAGTGGTACGAGCAGCAGGGCCTGCACACGATCTCCCCGACTCGGGTCGCAATCGACATGCTGCAGACCGAGGTCCAGGAGGCGGCCGCGAAGCACCGGATCCGCAACCCGGCGCCGGCCGGAGGTGAACCCGGGTAGCCATGTCCGAGCCGATGTACGTGATCATCGTCGGGGCGGGGAAGGTGGGGTGGAACCTCGCCCGCGAGCTGCTCGAGAAGGACCACGAGGTGACGGTGATCGAGGGTGACCGGGAGCGCTACGTCGCGGTCGAGCAGGAGCTCGAGCACAACATCCAGTACGGGGACGCGAGCGAGCTGTGGGTGCTGGAGCGGGCCGGGATCTCGCGCGCCGACCTGGTGATCGCGGTCACCGGGGACGACGAGGACAACATGCTGATCTGCCAGGTCGCGAAGGAGAAGTACCTGGTCGACCGGATCATCGCCCGGGTCAACAACCCTCGCAACCGACCGTGGTTCGAGCTGCTCGGGATCCGGCCGTCTGTGTCGGCCACGGACCTGATCCTGCGCGTGATCGAGCACGAGGTTCCCGAGTACGGGCTGGTCCACCTGCTCGACCTGCCGCAGGAGCGACTCGAGATCATCGAGCTGCTGCTGGCGTCCGACTCGCAGGTCGCCGGTCGCCGGGTGGGGGACCTGGAGATGCCCGACGGGACGCTGCTGATCTCGGTGCTGCGCGAGGGACGCGGGTTCGTGCCGGGTCCCGACACGGTGCTCGAGTCCGGCGACGAGGTGCTCGCCGTGCTCGACCCCGGCGTCGAGGAGGACCTGAAGGCCGTGTTCGGCGGCGCCGACGGGGCGGGGGTGTAGCGGCGTGAACGCGCGGCGCGAGGTCTCCTACCTGATCGTCGGCGGCGGGATGGCGGGCGCCCACTGCGCCGCGGAGCTGCGCAGGCGGGGCGCCGACGGGGACGTGCTGCTGGTCGGGCGCGAGCCGCACCCGCCGTACGAGCGCCCGCCGCTCTCGAAGGAGTACCTGCGGGGCGAGAGCGGGGAGTCCGACGCGTTCGTTCATCCGGAGGAGTGGTATGAGGACAACGGCGTGGACCTGCGCACAGCGACGAACGTGATGTCGCTGGACGCGACCGAGCGGGTCGCGAAGCTCATGCCGAAGGAGGAGGTCGCGTTCGAGCAGGCGCTGATCGCGACTGGTGCGGATGTCCGCATCCTCCGGGTCGAAGGGACCGAGCTGGAGGGGATCCACTACCTGCGGACGCTGAAGACCTCGGACGAGATCCGCGAGGACGCGGAGCGCGCCGACCACGTGATCCTGATCGGCGGCAGCTACATCGCGAGCGAGGTGGCCGCCTCGCTGACCGCGAAGGGGACGCGGTGCACGATGGTGATGCTCGAGGAGGTGGCGATGTCGCGGGGGTTCGGCGTGGAGGTGGGGCGCTACTTCCACGACGTGCTCGCCTCGAACGGGGTCGAGCTGATCGGCGGCGAGGAGCTGGAGGCGTTCGTCGGCGAGGGCCGGGTGGCCGGGGTGCGGACGAAGTCCGGGCTCGAGATCGAGGGAGATGCCGTCGTGGTGGGGGCGGGGGTGCACCCGGACGTCCGGCTCGCCGGCCGCGCCGGGCTCGATGTCGACGACGGAGTGGTTTGCGACGCCCGCCTGCAGACCTCGGTGGAGGGGATCTATGCGGCGGGCGACCTGTGCTCGTACGAGAGCGTCGTGCACGGTCGCCGGCTCCGAGTTGAGCACTGGGACGTCGCCCTGAACCAGGGGCAGTACGCCGCCGCGGCGATGCTCGGCGAGCAGGAGCCCTACCGGGTGGTGCCCTACTTCTTCAGCGATCTCGCCGACTGGGCGAGCCTCGAGTACGTCGGGCCGGCGAGCGAGTGGGACGAGGTCGTGCGGCGCGGCGACGTCGACGCGGGCGAGTTCAGCGCGTGGCACCTGAAGGACGGCCGGGTCGCCGGGGCGCTCAGCGTGGGCCGCTCCGACGATCTCATGCACGCCCGCCGCTTGATCGAGTCGGGGGCCGACGTGTCCGGGGCGCGGGACCACCTCGCGGACGCGGGCAGCGACCTGGACGGGGTGGGGTAGGGGTCGCCCCTCCCGCCATCGCGCGGGGGGTCGATATCGTAGAAACGCACCGGTTGGGGATTGGTGTAATTGGCAGCACGCGGGTTTCTGGTACCCGTAGTCCTGGTTCGAGCCCAGGATCCCCAGTGCCGCGTCTCCGAGGACTAAGGGGGGACGCAACGGCCATCGAAGGCCACGCACGGCGGCGCCCAGGGATCGAGCGGCATCCCTTCAGCCCCCCCGACCATCGCTAACCTAGCCGTTCCATGCGGGTTTGGTACGTGGTGGCAGCAGCGTTCGTGGGCGCTCTGCTCGCGGGCGCGGTCGTCGCCTGCGGCGGCGACAACAACGCGCCGATCGTGCCGGTGACGACGCAGACGCAACAGGCGGAGGCGCTCAGCCAGCCCGCGTTCATCAAGCAGGTCGACAACGCCTGCGAGGAGGCGAACATCGCGGTCGCCAACCTCTCCAGCACGGCCGGCACGAACACGTCGAGCCAGATCTCCGACGAGGCCGACATCGTCTCCGGCGAGCTCGATCAGATCAAGCACGTCGATGCCCCGAGCGCGGACAAGTCGACGCTGAACGACTTCATCGACGGGCTCCAGCAGCTTTCGGGCAACCTCAAGAAGCAGCAGCTCGCCGCCGATCGCGGCGACACCGCGGCGGTCGCCCAGCTCGAAGCGGAGGAGTCGTCGATCCGCGGCCAGATCCTGTCGTCGGCCGACGAGTACGGGTTCAAGAAGTGCGGCCGTGAAGCCGACGCGACCACCACCGGCGGCACCGGCACCGGCGGCTCGACGGTCGCGCCCGCCCCCACCGACCAGGCCCCGGCCACCCCCGTCACGCCCGAGCCGGCGCCTGCTCCCGACTCGGGCGGGACCGGCGGTACGGGCGGGACCGGCGGTACGGGCGGGACCGGCGGTACGGGCGGGATCAGCCCGTAGCGGCCGCCGCGCGGCGCGGCTCCGGGCTCACGCCGCGGAGCGCTCCGCCCACGCGCCGTATAGGCCGGCGTACTGGCCGCGGGCGTCGATCAGCTCCTCGTGGGTGCCCTGCTCGACGATCTGTCCGTTCTCCATCACCACGATCCGCGCCGCCCTCCTGATCGTCGACAGCCGGTGCGCGATCACGATCGCGGTCCGGCCGACCAGCAGCCGCTCCAGCGCTCGCTCGATCTGTCGCTCGGTGCGCACGTCGACTGAGGAGGTGGCCTCGTCCAGGATCAGGATCCGTGGCTCTGCGAGCAGCGCCCGCGCGAACGCGACCAGCTGGCGCTGGCCCGCGGACAGGTGGACGCCGCGCTCCCCGACCTCGGTCTCGTAGCCCTCCGGCAGGCCGGCGATGAACCCGTCCGCGCCCACCGCGGCCGCCGCCGCCCGGATCTCCTCCTCGGAGGCGTCCGGGCGCCCGAACGCGATGTTCTCGCGCACGCTGCCCGAGAACAGGAAGCCCTCCTGAGGCACGATCCCGAGCTGGCTCCGGAGGCAGATCGCCTTCAGGTCGCGGACGTCGCGGCCGTCCACCATCACCCGGCCCCGCTGCGGGTCGTAGAAGCGCGCGACCAGCTTCGCCAGCGTCGACTTGCCGGCGCCCGTCTCGCCGACCAGCGCGACCGTCTGGCCGGCGGCGACGTGCATGTCGACGTCGCGCAGCGCCCACTCCGCGGCGGAGGCGGCGTCCGGGGCGTCGGCGTACGAGAACGACACGTCCTCGAGCGCGATCTCGCCGCGCAGCGTCCCGGGATCGATCGCGTCGTCTGCGTCGACCATCTCCGGCTCGGTGTCGAGCAGGTCAAAGATCTTGTCCAGCGCCGCCATTCCCTGCTGGTAGGTCGTGTACAGCTGCGAGATCTGCTGGATCGGATCGAAGAACGTCTGCAGGTAGCCGATGAATGCGACAACGACGCCGATCGCGATCGCACCGTTGACCGACTGGTAGCCGCCGTACAGGATGATCACGGCCGTCCCGATCGCCGACAGCAGCTCGACCGCCGGGAAGTACGACGCGTTCAGATAGACGGTCTTCATGTTCGCGTCGTAGTTCTCCTGGTTCAGCACGTCCATCCGCTGCACGTGCCGGGGTTCCTGGGCGAAGCTGCGCACCACCCGCACCCCGCTCAGGGTCTCCTGCAGGTGCGCGGTGATGTTGGCGATCTTCACCCGGGTGAGCTTGTAGGCGTTCGCAGCGACGACCCTGAACACGATGCTGGCGATCGCCAGCAGCGGGAAGGTGAGGAAGGTGATCAGCGCCAGCCTGACGTCGAGCAGGAGCATGATCGCCACCACCCCGAACAGCGTCAGAAGGCTCGAGAACAGGGTGACGATCCCGTCGGTGACGAGGCTGTCGAGCGCCTGCACGTCGTTGGTCAGCCGCGAGATCAGCACCCCGGGCTTGCGCCTGGTGAAGAACCCGATCGACATCGCCTGCAGGTGGGCGAAGATCCGCTGGCGGAGGTCGGTCAGCGCCCGCTGGCCCACCCATCCGACAAGGTAGGTCTCCGCGTAGCTGGCGGCCCAGTACACGAGCGCCGTCGCGAGGAAGGCGGCCACGATCCACCTCAGCGCCGAGAGATCGTCGGCCTGGATCCCCGAGTCGATCGCCTTCCCGACCAGGTACGGCGGGGCCAGCCCGGCCGCGGTCGCGGCGACCAGGGCGACGAGCATCAGGGCCACCTTGCCGCGGTAGGGGCGGAGCAAGCCGAGCAGCCACCGGACCTTGCGCCCACGCTCGTCCTCGCCGCGCGCCAGCCGCCACAGGTCGTTTGTCAGCAGCCAAATCCGCTCGAACGGATGCCGCTCCTTCGTCTCCTCGCTCACAGCCTGGCCACCTCCTCGCGCCGCTCCAGGTCGCGCTGCAGGAAGACCTGGTCCTCGAGCCCCTTGTCGGCGAGCTCGGCGTACAGCGGGCACCGCTCCAGCAGCTCCTCGTGGCTTCCCCGGTCGACGATCCTGCCCTCGTCCATGACGACGATCTCGTCGGCCAGCGAGACGGTCGAGAGCCGGTGGGCGACGATGAACGTAGTCCGCCCGGCCATCGCCTCGCGCAGGCCGTCGCGGATCAGCGCCTCGGTTCGCGCGTCGACCGACGACGTCGCGTCGTCGAGGATCAGGATCCTCGGGTCGGCGAGCAGCGCACGCGCGATCGCGATCCGCTGGCGCTGCCCACCCGAGAGCGTCAGGCCGCGCTCGCCGATCTCGGTCCCGTAGCCGTCCGGGAGCTCCCGAATGAAGCCGTCGGCCTGTGCCCGCCGAGCCGCCAGCTCGATCTCCTCCCGGCTCGCGTCGGGGCGCGCGTAGGCGATGTTGTCGGCGACGCTCGCCGAGAACAGGAAGCTCTCGTCGGCGACGAACGCGATCTGGGACCGCAGCGAGGCGACGTCGACCTGGCGAATGTCGACGCCGTCGATCAGGACCGCGCCGCGACTCGGGTCGTACAGCCGCGCCAGCAGCGCCACCAGGCTCGTCTTGCCGGAGCCGGTTGGGCCGACCAGGGCGACCGTCCGTCCCGCGTCGACGTTCAGGTCGATGTCCTCCAAGGCTGCGTCGGCACCGTCGTAGGCGAGGGAGACCCGCTCCATCTCGACCCGCCCCGTGCCCTCCGGGAGCGGCGGCGCGCCGGGCGGGCTGGTGATCCGCGGCTCCCGGTCGAGGATCTCGAACAGCCGGTTCCCGCCGGCGATCGCGCGCTGCGACATCCCCAGCGCGATCCCGAGCATCCGCATCGGGAAGGTGAGCATCAGCATGTAGATGTAGAAGGCGCTGAAATCACCGAGGCTGAGCCCGCCGTCGATCACCTGCTGGCCGCCGATCAGCAGAACCGCGACCAGACCGAGGTTGGGAAGGAACCCGAGCAGCGGGTTGTAGAACGCGCGCAGCCGGGTCGAGTACATGTTCTGGTCGAACAGGCGGCCGACCGAGCGGCGGAAGCGCGCCATCTGGTGCTGCTCTCGCGCGAACGCCTTCACGATCCGGATCCCGGTGACGCCCTCCTCGGCGTCCGCCGTGAGCTCCGCGAGCCGCTGCTGCACCTCCTGCAGCGCCGGCCGGTTGCTGCGGTTGTAGCGCGCGGCGGACCACACGACCACCGGGACCGGCAGCAACGCGAGCGCCGCCAGCCACGGCTTGATCGCGATCATCACGGTGCTTGCGAGCAGGATCGTGAGCGCGTTCTGGGTGATGAAGATCAACCCGTACCCGAGGAAGAACCGGATCGCCTGCAGGTCGACGGTTGCCCGCGACATCAGCTGCCCGGTCTGCTGGGCGTCGAAGAAGCCGAGCTCTAGCACCTGGAGGTGCCGGTAGAAGACGTTCCGAAGGTCGAGCTCGACGCCGAGCGAGACCTTGCCCGCGATCACACGCCGGCTCACCGTCAGCCCGAGTCGCAGCACGCCGGCTCCGAGGATCGCGAGCATGACCGGGAGCAGCGCCGAGCGGTCCTGGTTCTCGATCGCGTCCACGCCGGAGCCCACCAGCGCCGGGATCGCGACGGTCATCCCCATCGCAGCGGAGGCGAGCACCAGCGACCAGATCGTCGCGCGCCGGTACGGGCGCAGGAAGCCGAGCAGCCGCCAGAAGGTGGACATCCCCATGACTATACAAACTGAAGTATGAGCTCCCCGCCAGCCGAAATGAGAGACGCGATACTCACCGCGTGTCGGAGATCGCACGTCGCGCGGCGCTCGCCGCCGCAGCGGGTGTCCTGGTGCTCGCCGGGGTCGTATTGGCCGCGACGTGGCCCGTCGGCAATCACGTCGCGGCGGCCTCCACCGATCGGTGGCTCTCGCTCACATCGAGCCCGCTCGTCCGCAGCGAAGTGGCGGCGGCGCGGATCGGCCGGCGCGTGTTCGTCGTCGGCGGGTACGACGCCCGCGGCGTCACCACCAACGCGGTCGCGGCGTACGACATCAGGCGCAATCGGTGGGCCCGGCCGGCGTCGATGCCGATCGCGGTCAACCACCCGACCGCCGCCGCCTACCGCGGCAGGCTGTACGTGCACGGCGGCTTCACGGTGGACCGGCAGACCGAGGCGACGAGCGCGCTGCAGCGCTACGAGCCCGAGACCGACCGATGGAGGCTGCTGCCGGCTTCCGACCACCCGCGCGCCGCGCACGCGCTGGTCGCGCGCCGAGGAAAGCTGTACGCGGCCGCCGGCGCCAACGGGCGGACCGGGGAGCTCACCTCGCTGGAGGTGTACGACATCGCGCGGAAGCGGTGGCGCGACGGCCCCGACATGAGCGTCGGCCGGAACCACGTCGCCGGGGCAAAGCTGGGCGGCCGGATCTACGTGATGGGCGGCCGCCCCGGCAACCTCGACGACGTCGAGGTTTACGACCCGCGGCATCGGAGATGGTCTCGCGCCGCGCCGCTCGACACTCCGCGCAGCGGCTTCACGGCCGCGGTGGTGCGCGGCAGGATCGTCGCGTTCGGCGGCGAGGCGGCGAGCGGGACGATCGCGCCGGCGGAGCTGTACGACCCCACCGCCGACCGGTGGAAGGCGCTGCCCGCGATGCTCACCCCGCGGCATGGGCTGGGAGGCGCCTCGAGGGGCCGCAGGGTGTTCGCGATGGAGGGGGGCCCGCGGCCCGGCGGCCACTACTCGAACGTGCTCGAGTACCTCGACATCCCGGACCGCCTGACGAGGTAGCGGCTCACGCCTCCACCGGCGGCGGCGTGCCGGCGCTGCCCAGCGCTCCCGCGCTGGCCGCGACGACCAGCGCCACCGCGGCCACCTCGGTGGAGGACAGCTGCTGGCCGAGGATGGCGAGGCCGGCGAGGGCGCCGACCGCCGGCTCCAGGCTCATCAGGACTCCGAACGTGCGCTGCGGGATCCGCCGCAGCGCCTCAAGCTCGAGCGAGTAGGGGATCACCGAGCTCAGCGTGGCGACCGCAAGCGCCGCACCGAGCACCCCGGGCGCGACCAGCTCCGCGCCCGCGTCCGCGATCCCGACCGGCGCCAGCAGCACGCTCGCGATCGCCATCGCGATCGCCAGCCCCTCGCCGCCCTCGAAGGCGCGTCCCACCCGCGCCGTGACCACGATGTACACGGCCCAGAACCCTCCCGCGGTCAACGCCAGGGCGACGCCGAGCGCGTCCAACGACCCGCCGGGCGTCGGCGCGAGCAGCACGATGCCGGAGGCCGCGAGCCCGGCCCAGACGAGGTCGAGCCACCGGCGTGACGCGGCGATCGCCACCCCGAGCGGGCCGATGAACTCGAAAGTGACGGCGAGGCCGAGCGGGATCCGGTCGATCGCGGCGTAGAAGCTGGCGTTCATGCAGGCGAGCGCGACGGCGAACAGCGCCACTAGCAGAAGCCGGCCGCGCGCGGCCCTCGCCGTGGGCCGCCATATCGCGACCACCACGATCGCGCCCAGCGCCATCCGCAGGAACACCGCGCCCCCGGGGCCGACCTCGTCGAAGAGCGTGGTGGCGATCGCCGAGCCCACCTGCACGGACAGGATCGCCCCCAGCACGAGGGAGATCGGGAGGGCGCGGTTCGAGCCGGTCAAGCCGCGAGCGTAGCCCCGCCGCGGGGCTGCCGAAGGTACGCTGCGCGACCGATGAACGAGGAGCGCACGGGCTTCGACGGGGTGAGCGACTGGATCGGCTTCCGGTGGGAGGCCGCGGATCGGATCCGACTCACGATCGAGCGGAAGCACATCAACGCCGCAGGCCTGCTGTCGGGAGCGGTGAGCTACGCGATGGTGGACTACTGCATGGGATCGACCCTGTGGGTGGAGCGGAGCGAGGGCGAGGCGCTCGCCACGATCGGGATCTCGATCAACTACATCCAGACCGCGACCCAGGGAGACGTGATCTGCTCGAGCACCCTGGAGCGCCGCAACGACAGGATCGCCGTGCTGAGCAGCGAGGTGCACCACGAGGACGGTCGGCTGCTCGCGAACGCGATCGGCAGCTACTCGATCTTCCCCGCCACACGGCTGCGATCACGTCCGAGCCGGTAGTTTCAATCCAACTCGTCGAGGGTAATTGGAGCTTCGCTTTGAGGCGAATCCGAGCACTCAGGACGGAAGATTTCAGCGTCGCGGACCGGGGGGATCGGCTCGCGTGGATTCTCGGGTCCTCGCGCAGCGGCAGCACCTGGCTGCTCCGGATGCTCTCCGACCTCGCTGAGGTGGCGCCGATCGACGACCCTCACCTGGGTCATCACCTCGGGGTGTGGCGCCCGATCCCGCTCGCCTGGGCGACGGCGCAGGAGCCTCCCGATCTGACCACGCTCACCGAGCTGAAGCGCCGCAAGCCCGACTACTTCTTCTCGGACCGCTACCGCGACCGGTGGCTGCCCGCGCTCCGCGACCTGGTCGCGGCCCGGTTCGACGCGCAGGCCCGCGAGATCGCGGCGGATCGCGGCGTCCGCGACCCGATGGTCGTCGTCAAGGAGCCGGGCTCCCACGTCGCCGACCTCCTGTTCGACCTCTTCCCCGAGTCCCGGCTCGTGTGGCTGCTCCGGGACGGGCGGGACGTCGTCGACTCGTGGGTTGACGCCTACTCGCGCGACTCGTGGGCGCTGGAGGGCGGGGCGTACCCGCTCTCCCCCGAGGGGCGGCCGCATCTGGTCAGGTGGCTGGCGAGCGTGTGGGTGTACCGGACCGAGGTCGTGCAGGCGGCATACGAGCGCCACCCCCGGGGGCGCCGGGTGGTCGTTCGATACGAGAGCCTCCGCGCCGACCCCGCAACGGAGCTGCAGCGGGTGTGCGCCGCGCTCGAGCTCGATGCCCATGCAGGTCGGCTCCGCTCGATCGCGGACGCACGCTCGTACGAGCGCGTCGCCGACAGCGACAAGGGCACGGGCAGGGTGGTCCGTGCCGCCAATCCCGGCGGCTGGCAGTCGAGCATGAGCGCGGAGGAGAAGCGCGCGATGGTCGAGATCATGGGCCCGAAGCTGGCCGAGCTGCGCTACGTCGCCGGGGCGGCGGCCGCCGCTTGACGGCCCAGACAAGCGGTCCGTCGGGCCGCGAGCTGTCCGTTCTTGTCGGTGTGGCCGCGATCGTGTTCTCGGCCATGTACGTCCTCTCGGACGCGATGGAGCTGGCGGCGGGGAGGCTGTACACGGGACAGCTGATCGTCACCTACATGGCCGAGGCGGCGATCCCGTTCTTCGTCGTCGGGCTGTACGCGATCCAGGGCGAGCGCGGCGGCTGGATCGGGCTCGCTGGCGCGCTCATGTACAGCGTCGCGTTCGTCGGCTTCGCGGCGACGGTGCTGTATCCGCTCGTCACGGGCACCCGGGACGCCGACGCGGTGTTCGACGACTTCGGCGTGATCTACGACCTCAACTCGGCGCTGGCACTGGTCGGCGGCGTGCTGTTCGGGGCCTCGGTGCTGCGTGCCGGGGTGTTCCCGCGGTGGACCGGGATCGCCCTGATCGTCGGCCTCGGCCTGACGGCCGTGCTGGTCGCGGCAGGGCTTCCGGAGGGAGTGCAGACCGTCGGCACCGCGATCCGCGCCGCCGCGTTCGCCGGGATGGGCGCCGCCTGCCTGGGCCTCCGGACGGCCCGCCGTCCGGAATAGAACATCCGTTCAACAGGCGTGGCGTGGCGCGAGGTGTGGTGATCCTGGTGTCGGTCGGTGCAAGCGATCCAGGCCTCGACGTCCGGGTCTCAAGCCGGCTGCGGAGCCGGCTCGGCGTCGGAGTCCGTCAGATCGAGGGTGTCCGCGGGCGCGTCCTGGCGGCGCGAGAGATACAGGAACGGGAGGGCGAGCGCCGAGATCCCCGCGCTCATCAGGTAGGAGGCCGGGTAGCCCCACACGTCTGCCGCGCGGCCCAGCACCGGCTGCGCCCACACCCCGCCCGTGGAGCTCATCATCGAGTCGAATGACAGGATCGTCGCCCGCTCGCGCGACGGGATCGTCCCGTTGATGTAGGTCTGGCGGATCGGCATCGTCGCCGCGAACAGCAGACCCCACACCACGGTGAACCCGATCACCGGCCAGAAGCTCTTCACCGCTCCGACCAGCGCCAGCGTGACGACGCTGAGCGCAAGCATCGCGAGCAGCGCCGAGGTGCGGCGGTGGAAGAGTCCTCGAATGCGCGGGGCGGCGATCCCGCCGAGGATCTGCGCGCCGGCGACGATCGCCGCGGCGAGCCCGGCGATCTCGTATGCCTGCGGATCGCCGTACAGCTCGAGCAGGTAGGGCTGCAGCGCGTAGAACGCATAGATCCCGACCCCGCCGGTGAACAGCGACTCGACCATCAGCCACTTCACGGCCGGGACTCGCCACCCGTAGTCGATCGAGTTCGAGGCGATCTTCCGCATCTCGGTGAACGGGCCCGCGCTGCGCTCGGCCGTGAAGCCGACGTCGTGCATGAGCCTGAACGCGAGCGCGAACATCACCACCAGGATCGCGCCGCGGAGCACGAACGGAGCCCCGAGGCTGACCCGCTCGGCGATGAACCCCCCGGCCACCGAACCGGTCAGCATCCCGATCCCCGTCACGATCTGGCCGCGCCCGAAGACGGACTCCAGCTTGCCGGTGAACCCCGTCGCCTTCAGCGCGTCCACGAGCCACGCCTCGACCGCGCCGGAGAAGAAGGTGAAGCCGAGCCCCAGCAACAGCGATGCGATCGCCCACTCCCAGAACGGCGCCTCGATCTCCCACAGCAGCACGTACAGAAGCGTCGTCACCGTCAGCGTCAGCGTCCCCAGCAGGTAGGAGACCCGCCGCCCGATCGTGTCGGCGACGATCCCGGTCGGGACCTCGAACAGGACCATCCCGCCGGTGAAGAACGCGTTCGCGGCGAACGCCCCCAGGTTCGAAAGGCCCGCGTCGAGCAGGAAGATCGTGTTGATCCCCCAGATCAGCGACGCCGCCAGAGTGTTCCCGAGCAGGAGCGTCAGGTAGGTGCGCTGGATCGATCGCGGGGTGTCGGTCATCGTCCTATCGACCCGAGTGGGCGCTCGAACTCATCGCCGGGGCTCCTCCCGGACGACCTCGCTCGGGTCCTTGTCGTCGCGGAGCCCCTTGAAGGAGGGGTGCCGCAGGGTGCCGGCAGACGTCCATTCGCTGAACTCCACCTCGGCGACCATGCGCGGCTCCACGAACACCGCGTCGCGGGGGGGCCGGCGCCCCGTGAACGGGCTGTCGTCGCGGGCCAGCGGCTCGAGCATCTCGGCCAGCCGCCGCAGGTCCGCATCGGTGAAGCCGGTTCCCACATTGCCTGCGTAGCGGAGCCCCTCGCCGCCGTTGTAGCCGACGAGCAGGGAGCCGATCGTGCCCGCCCGGGCGCCCTTGCCGGGCTGCCAACCCCCGATCACCATCTCCTGCGAGCGCACGTTCTTCACCTTCACCCAGGCGCGGGTGCGGCGGCCCGGCATGTATGCGCTGTCGAGCCGCTTCGCGACGATTCCCTCGAGGTCCCGCTCCTTGGTGGCCGCCAGCAGCGCCCTTCCCTCGCCGCGATGGAACGAAGGCGTCTGCCAGCTGGGACCCTCCAGCCGCAGCGACTCGAGCAGCTCGCGGCGCTCCTCGTACGGCAGTGCGATCATGGAGCGGCCCTCCAGGTAGAGCAGGTCGAAGATCATCAAGGTGACCGGGGCCTGCTTCGCGCGGCGCCGGATCGCGCTCTCGGAGGCAAGGTGCATGCGCCCCTGGAGGCGCTGGAAGCTGGGGCGTCCGTGCTCGTCCAGCGCGACGATCTCGCCGTCCAGAACCGCCTCGCGCGAGCCGAGCTGGCGGCCGATCGCGCGCAGCTCCGGGTACTGGGTGGTGATCTCGCGGAGGTTGCGGCTCTCCAGGGTGAGGCGGCCGCCGGAGCAGTACGCGATCGCCCGCACGCCGTCCCACTTGATCTCGTATCCGTATGCCGCGTCCTCGCGCGGGAGCCTCCCGAGCGTCGCCTTCATCGGCTCGACGTGCTCCGGGATCGGCTCCCGTCTCGGGTCGGCGGCGTCCATCCGGTGGATCATCCAATCCTTCTCCTCGCCCCTGAGCCGGAACAGCGCGTACCGCCCCTGGACCCGCTCGCCGTGAAGGCGGACGACCACCTTCGCGGCCTCGAACTTCTCGGTCTCGTAGGTGCCCCGGTCCCAGATCTTGATCGTTCCGGCGCCGTACTCCCCCTTCGGGATCTCGCCCTCGAACTCGAGATAGGCGAGCGGGTGGTCCTCGGTGTGCGCCGCGAACCGGTTCTCACCGGGGTCGGGCGGGATCCCCCGAGGGAGCGCCCACGAGACGAGCACACCGTCCCGCTCCAGGCGCAGGTCCCAGTGCAGGTTTGTGGCGTCGTGCTCCTGGATCACGAACCGGCTGTGCTCGTCACGAGCGACACCGCCGTCAGCCGGCTCCGGTGTGCGGTCGAGATTGCGCTTTTGCCCGTACTCGCGGAGCTTGGGCTCAGTCACGCGTCAATCATCCCGCTGCGGGCGCCGTTCGTATCTCCCCTCCGAGGGAGAAGCCAACACCACCTGGAGGTGGCAATGCAAATCAGCAAGCTCCGCATCGTGCTCGCTCTCGCCGTCGGCCTGCTCGCATCGGCCGGCCTGATCGCGTGCGGTGGCGGCAACGACACATCGACGGCTGCCGACGCTACGACCCAGAACGCCTCGGCGACGACGGGCGGCGCAGGGGGCACCGCCCAGGTCGACGTGGCAGCCAACTCCGACCTGGGCAAGATCCTCGTGGATGGGGACGGGAAGACCCTGTACCTGTTCGAGAAGGACAGCTCGGCGAACCAGTCCGCGTGCTCGGGCGACTGCGCCACGGCATGGCCGCCGCTGACCACTGACGGCAAGCCGAAGGCGGGCAACGGGGTCGATGCATCGAACCTGACGACCTTCAAGCGCGACGACGGCACGACCCAGGTCGCGTACGCGGGCCACCCGCTGTACCGGTACGCGGAGGACGAGTCCGCGGGTGACACGAACGGGAACGGAAGCGACGAGTTCGGCGCCCTGTGGTACGCGGTGACAGCGTCGGGCGACGCCGTGCAGTCCGGTGGCGGCTCCGGCTCGAGCGGCGGCGGCTCCGGCGGGTACTCCTACTAGGAGCGGCTCGGGGGCGATCATGCGCGCGCCGGCACGGAGCCGGCGCGTGCATATCGGACCGTCGGGACCCCCTAGGAGGCGGGGCCCGGCGTCTCCGGGAAGTCGGCCGCCGGCGACGTGTCCGTTGTGGACGCCCCGGCGCCGCCACCGAGATCGAAGAACATCGTGCTCACGGCGAGCGCGAAGATCGGCGCGGTGATCACGTTCGAGATGATGTTCGCGACCACGACCGCTCCGTTCGAGATCGGCGTCGCGATCACGCTCAGCACGAACCCGATCGCGATCACGATCAGCAGGATCACCAGCAGCGCCGCGAACACCGACCACGCATCGCCCCGGACGAGGTTCCAGCTCCGCCCGAAAGCGCCGATCGGCCCCTCCTGCTCGACGACGATCGACGGCGCGCCAACGCACCAGAACGTGATCAGGATCAGCCCGGGAACGATCAGCAGGACCAGCCCGATCGTGACTCCGATCCCGAACAGGATCCCGAACCCGATCAGCGACAGGATTGCCGGCGCGGCGGAGGACAGCAGGTCGCCGACGCCCTGGTCGCGCTTGCCGTCGCGGACGTCCTGGACCAGCCGGACGACGAACCCGGTGTAGAGCGCGTATGCCGAGATCTGCACGATCGCGGCGACGATGTTGAGGATCACGCCACCGTGGTTGTATGAGAGCCCGGCGATCACGCCGACCACCACGAAGATCAGGATCGAGACGCCGAGCAGCGCCACGAGGTTCTGCCCGTAGATCGAGAACGTCTCGCTGACGACGCCACCCACGCTGACACGGTCCCTGGAGCTGCTTGAAGATTCCATGCCGCGATCCTACGCGCGTCCGCGGCGGTGAGTCAACCCTCCGGGCGGCGTGCGGTTGCCGAGCTGCGGATCAGCGTCGCGGTCGCCGATCACCGCGCAAAGCACGATCGTCCAGAAGGCGCGCGGCGGCCTTACGCGGAGCCCCCGCGATACCGATCAGTCGGCTGGGAGGTCTGAAAGATGGTCGCGAAGCCGGACATCGACGGCGGCGCGGACGCAAGGGCGGGAGGGTTCGCGGTGCCCGGCGCCGCAGCGGGCGGGCCCGAGGTCTTCGTCCACGAGTCACGGCGTCGACGGGAAGCGCGCCTGGGCCGTGTCGGCGGGGAACACGAGCGAATCCGAGACGTGGGTCAGCGGGGCCTCCGTCGGGCCTGCCGTTCTGCACCCACCGATCGCTCGGAAGCGTCGGCATCCGCATCGAGCAGCAGGGCGAGGGTGGGGCAAGCCTGCGCCGCCCGCTGCGCGTGCTCGAGCAGGTGGTACGGGATCGGCGCCTCGTCCACGATCGGGTAGCCCCACTCGTCGAGCTCGATCCACTCGGGGAAGAGCTCGGCGCACAGGCCGTGGGCCTCGCAGGCGATCGGATTGACCCGAAGGCGCGCCTTCACCGGTGACCTATCTCGAGCCGACCGGAACCCGTGACCGGGAGCAGGCCGGTCGAGTCGGGATCGGCGCAGCAGGGCTGCCCCTGCTCGTGTCGATCGACCTCATCAGCGAACGTTCGCAGCGAGCTGGCGATGAATCGAATCGCGCCGTCGGGGTGGCTGCAGGCCCCGCGATGGCCGATGTCCGCACACCAGCGCTCGATCCAGCGGTAGGCGCCGGGCTCGGCGCGGCGATCGCTGATCCCCTCGAGGGCATCGGCGATCGCCTCGAGGCCGTATACGCAGGGGCCGCACTGGCCCGCTGACTGATCCGCGAGATAGCGGGCAACGCGCGCGCTCTCCACGACCCCGCAGCTCGTTTGGGGCAGGGCGACGATCACGCCTGGCCCCAGGTTCGACCGGGCGGTGCGCAGAGCCGCATGGCCCAGGGGCAGCCTCAGAGCGGCGTCCGCGGCCACCCAGCTGCCGCCATAGCCGCCCAACAGGAACGCCGGAACAGGGACGGTGATCCCTCCCGCGGCTTCGAGCACGACGGCCAGCGGCGTCCCGCCTGCGATCTCGTAGACGCCGGGCGAGGCGACGGCCCCGGTGATCGTGATCAGGACCGTGCCGGGGTCGTCGGCGGTACCCAGCTCCTGGAACCACCGTGGGCCGCGGCGGGCGATCAGAGCGAGGTTCGCGAGGGTCTCGACGTTGCTGACAAGCGTCGGCCGGCCCGCAACGCCGCGCTCGAACGGACGCGGAGGAACGAACGTCGGCTTGCCGGGGCCGCCGTTCAGGTGGTTGACGATAGCGCTCTCCTCGCCGGCCACATAGCCGTCGGGGACCTCGACGAGACGCGGGTCGACGGGATCTATGCCCGCCCCCTTTCTCTCCGCGAGTGCCCGGGTGATCGCGTCGACGGCTCGGCCTGCTTCCCGCCCGATGCAGATATTGGCCTCACGCGCGCCAACCGCCCAGGCCGCCACCGCGACGCCGTCGAGCACCAGGTGCGGCGCGCTGGAGACCAGCAGATCGTCCTTCTCGCTGGCAGGCTCGCCTTCGACGCCGTTGGCGACCACGACGGGTCTGCGGGAGCCGGCCCGCGCCACGGCCCGCATCTTCGTCCCGGTGGGAAATCCCGCGCCCCCGCGCCCTCGCAACCCGCTTCGCTCGACCGCTTCGATCAGGTTCTCGGGTCTTTCCCAGTGAGCTGTGTTCAGCTCGCTGACCTGCGCGAGATGCTCCCTCAGGCTGAGCGGCGGCGACAGACGCCCCGAGGCGAGCAACCGCGAAGCGCTCGTCGGCGTGCCCGCGGGCTTCGTCACCGGCTCCCGCCTCCGGCGCTGCGCCCGTGAACCGTTCCCGAGACGGTCTGGGCAGGTTGATCGATGGAGAGGGAGATGTCGAGATCGATTGGCGGGCTCGAGCCCCGGGCGACGCTGGCCTTTATCCGGGAGCCCTGCAACGCGAGGATGTCGCCCGTGTAGGCCCCTCGGGCTTCCGCAGTGCTGAGCGTCACCGAGCCCCTGCTCATCGCGACCCCGCCTCCCTGAAGCGGCTGACCGACTATTCGCAAGTCGAGGGATCCCGCGGCGCCGCCGCGCATCCTCATCGACACGTTCACCGCGGCCTGCCCGTCGACGGTCGTGCGCTGTCGGACGATCCCGCGCAGCCGGGCGTCGAACGGGAGGCTCGGGCCGGCCTTGGACGAGGAGGGGGCGGTGCTGGGTTGCGTCGCCGCAAGAAGCGAAGTCGGGGTCCCCGCTCTGCCGGCCCAACCCGGGGCGAGGGGCCCGACGATCACCCACGCGAGCAGCGCGGGGGTACCGAGCACGAGCGCGGTCGCGGCGAGCTTGCGCCGGCCCATGTCGTTGGGCCAGCCGTCCGCGGTCCGCCACGCGGCGGCGATCAGGACGGCCACCAGACATGTGGTGCTCAGCGCGAGCATCCAGAGCGACGGCGTGTCGGTGCCCGTCCCCAACCCGTGCAGCAGCGCCAGCGGCCAGCATGCGTACGCGGCCCAGTGCACTGCGCGCCACGCGGCGTGGCCGAGGGTCACTCGGGCCAGGCTCGTCAGGGTGACGGCGAGGAGGATGTCGAATGCCAGCGCACCCATCCCCAGCCATATGGGCCGGTAGGCGGAGATGAAGGGGATGACGGCGTCGGTGACCCTGATCGGAGCGAAGCTGTCGACCACCGCCGAGACGATGTGGATCGCAAGGGTCATCAGGGCCAACAGCGCCACGTTGCGATGCAGCCCGTCGACGACGAAGCGTGGCCAGCGCTCGCTGCTCCACCGGCTCACGTCGAGGACGCCGAGCACCACCGTTGCGGTGAGCAGCAGCAGGGACACCGCCCCGCCGGCTCGACTGAGGTACCACCAGGCGCTCGGGGCCGCGGCCATGACGAGGGTCATTCGGCGACCGGCGCCGGCCAGCTGGCCAAGCGCATCACGGCGCCGTCTGCGCTCACCAGGCGGCTCGGCAGCCCGAGTCGCTCGAGCCACTCCGGGGCCCGCGTTCCACGGATGATCGCTGCGGTGCTCGCGATGTTCGCATCCACGCAGGATCCGGCGGCAACGCTCACCGCTCGCCACACCACCGGCGCGCTGTCTGCGCTGCGCGGATCGATGATGTGGTGCCTGGGTCTGCCATCGGCGATCCACCGCCGGACCGTGGTGCTGGAGGTCGCGAGCCCGCCCCCGCTGAGGCTCACGGTTTCCGCTGCCGGGTCGAGCTCCGCACCGTGATCCTCGTCGAGCTGCACGCTCCACCCGCCGGGAGGCGGCGTTCCCGCGATCGAGATGTCCCCCCCGAGATTGATCAAGACCCCTCCGGGCATGCACCGGGAGATCCGGCGGGCGGCTCGGTCGGCCGCGAGAGCCTTGGCCGTCGCCCCGAGGTCGAGCTTGACGCCATCTGGAACACGTACCGTCCGCGCGTCGCGATCCACGCTGACCGACCTCCAGCCGGAGATCGGCCGCGACGCAGTCGCAGCGGCATCCGAGCCATCCAGGAGCTCGAAGTCGCGGTCGTAGCCGGCGGCTCGCAGGGCCGCCCCCACGGTTGGGTCGACGTCGCCATCGGTGAGCCGCGCGGCTCGCAGCGATACCTCGATCGCGTCCAGGAAGAGCTCGCTGACCGCGGTCGGTCGCCCGCCGGCCCGGTTCACCCTGGAGAGCTCCGAGTCGGGACGAAAGCGGCTGCACGCGAGGTCGACCGCTGCGATCACCTCGGCGAGCATCGACCGCGCTTCGGCAAGCATCTCCGATTCGGTATGGAAGATCGTTGCGGTGGTTCCCAGCGCCGGCCAGGCCACCGACTCCGGCACCCTAAGAGCCGCCAGAGACCGTGGCGGGCGGGGGAACTGCGGGCACGGGGGAAGTCGGCGGTGGAGCGATCGCCTGGCCGCTGCCGTCCGTGCCGGGTGGCGTGACGGACGGCGGCGGTGATTCGGGCGTCGTGGACCCAGCCGTCGCCCGACTGGTCTGCGCGGAGGTCGATCGCCCCGGCTTTGCCTGGGCAACCCAGCCGGCGAGGCCGCCGGTGACGATCACCGCTCCGACGGCCCCCGCGCGCGTTATGCGCGCAACGCGCCTGAGGCCGGTGTCCCGCGCCGCCACACGCGGATTCGATCGGAGATCGTGCCGCGGATTCACGTGGGATCAATGGTCGGAGGAGGACCTTAAGCCCGAATGAGACGACGGTGAGAATCCTCTTAGGTGGCGCGCGCTGTCGCCCCCGCTCCCAGCTTCCCGCCGCCGGGAGCTGAGCTCAGCGCCGTGCGGGGACGACGAGCACGGGCCGATCGGAGATGTGAACCAGGCGGTACGCGGTCACCCCGAGCAGCGCACCGCGGATCGGGCCCTCGCCGCGGCTCCCGACCACGATCATCCGCGCGCCACAGTCGTCGCCGGCCGAAATCAGCGCCTCGGGGCCCTCGAGGTCGGTGAGCACGATCTCTGCCTCGACGCTCGCGTTTCTCGCCACGGCAACCGCATCGGCGGTCACCCTCTCGCCGCGCTCCTTCAGCGCGGCGGCGTGGTCCTGGACCTCGCCGCCCATCGGGTTGACGCCATAGCCGAACACGACGAACACCGATTCGCCGGTGTCCCGGGCCAGGCCGACGGCGGTTTCGAGAGCCGCCTTCGAGGGCTCGGTCCCGTCGTAGCCGACGACTATCCCCGGCATCTCAGCTCTCGCCGCCGGCGGCGGGGGCGCGGGCGAGGATCTCCGGCGGGACGGTCTCCGGCCGGCGGCGGAAGAACTCGGGCTTCGCGATCCACGTCCACGCCATCAGCACGAACCCGAGGATCCCGAACGCGATCCCGATCACGAGCGGCACGCCCAGCCCGAGAAAGGATCCGGTGTACGCCTCCGCCGGATCGCTGAGCGTGATCGCGTTCTTGGCCAGCAGGTAGAACAAGATCAGGCCGCCGACGAACGGGCCCACCCCGATGAAGAGGAAGTTTCGAACGCTGTTGAGCAGCTCGCGGCGGTAGTAGATCGTGCACGCGAAACCGGTCAGCCCGATGTAGAAGGCGATCATCAGGCCGAGCGCCGTCAGCGAGTCGAACAGGAGGTTCTCGCTGACGGTCGTCAGCCCGACGTACCAGACGATCGAGACGACCCCCATCAGGATCGTCGAGACGTGAGGCGTGAGGAAGCGCGGGTGGACGTCTCCCAGGGCGGCAGGCATCGCGCGGGCGCGCGCCATCGACAGCGTCGTGCGGGCGGTCGGCAGGATCGTCGTCTGGGTGGACGCGGCCGCGGAGGTGAGGACGGCGATGATCAGCAGCTTGTCGAGCGGCGACCCGAACACCTCTTTGCCGAGCGCGCTGAGCACGTCGTCCTTGTTGTGCTTGAGCTCGTCGATCCCCGCGTACGCCTCCGCCGCGACGGCGACCACCACGTAGATCGCGAGCAGGATCACCGTGCTGATCACGGTCGCCTTGCCCGGCGCCTCGGTTGAGTCCTCAGTCTCCTCGTTCACGGTCGCGGTCGTGTCCCAGCCCCAGTAGATGAACACCCCCAGGAGGAGGCCGCTCGCGATCGCCGTCACCGGGACCTCGAAAGGATTCACCCAGCTCAGGCTCGGGTGCACGGAGGTTGCCGGGGCGGTGCCCGCGTACACCTTGATCAGCGCCACCGCGGCGAACGCCGCGAGCGTGACGACCTCGGCTGCCAGCAGCCCCACCTGGGTTCGGGCCGAGAGCTCGATCCCGATCGTCACGATCGCGGTCATCACGATGATCCAGATCACGCCCACGACCGTGACCCAGAACGTCGAGTCGGCCGCCGAGTTCCAGTCGAACAGAAGGAACGTGTAGAGGCCGGCGATCTGCGCGAGGTTCGCCATCACGATGATGTCCGCGACGACGATCGCCCATCCCGCGAGCCACCCGATCTGAGGGCCCATCGCCTTCGTCACCCACGAGAACGAGGTCCCGCAGTCCGGGTCGGCGCGGTTCATGTAGTAGTAGCCGCCGGCGACCAGGAACATCGGGATGAAGCTGAGCAGCAGGACCGCTGGCGCCTGGAACCCGACGACCACGACGATGAATCCGAGCGTGGCGGCGAGCGAGTATCCCGGCGCCGTCGAGGCGACGCCGATCACGACGCTCGAGACGAACCCGATCGCGTTCTTCTTCAGGCCCTTGTCGACGACCCCGGATGTCCCCGGCGCCGCCGAATCGGCTGGAACCGCTGTGCTCTCCACCCCGTACCTCCTTGGCGCTCGCGTCGTTGCGAGCGGCCGCCGAGCAGGGTATATGTCCTCGCCCGGCCGGGGAAGCCGGGTTTCGGAGGGTGGAGCCCGGGTAGGCGCACCGACAACGGTCAAGCGCACGCGAAGGAGGCAGGACATGCTCGCGATCACGCCGCAGGCCTCGGAGGCGATCCGGGGGATACTCGCCGCCCAGCAGGGGCCGGAGGAGTCCGTGTTCAGGATCAGCCCGCAGCCCGATGCCGGCCCGGTCGTCTCGATCGCTGACGCTGCGGAGCCGGACGACCAGATCGTCTCGGGCGATCAGGTCGAGGTGTGCGTCGAGCCGACCGCGGCCGAGATCCTCGACGACAAGCAGCTCGACGCGACGGTCACGGACGGGTCCGTGAACTTCAGCATCGGCGAGCAGGAGGGCTAGCGCGGCGTCCGTCGACTGCGTGCTCGCCGGGGTCGTGAACGCGGCCGCCCCCGAGGATGAGCGCGATGGATGGATGCCGGAGGAGGGACTCGAACCCCCGACACGCGGATTATGATTCCGCTGCTCTAACCAACTGAGCTACTCCGGCGAGGGGGAGATCGTAGCGGCGCCGGGGCGATCACTCGAACGAGGGGAGACACGCGAATGACTTCATCGGACTCGCGCTGGCGCAACCGCGTCGCGGCGGCGGCCGTGACGCTCGCGGTGGCCGTCGCAGGCGCCGGCTGGGCCGGCTGCGGCGGTGACGACGACGACGGCTCCAGCGAGGCGCAGCAGGGGATCGCGAAGGGCGAGCAGGAGGCGAAGCAGGGCGAGCAGGAGGCGAAGCAGGGCGAGCAGAAGGGCGAGCAGGAGGCGAAGCAGGGCGAGCAGAAGGGCGAGCAGGAGGCGAAGCAGGGCGAGCAGAAGGGCGAGAAGGAGGCCCAGAAGTACGAGGACAAGTACTAGCGGCGGGCCCGGGGTAGGGTCTCGGGGGTGGACGAGCTCGAGCGAGCGGTCGGCGTCGTCGTCAACGACTGCCTCGCCGTTGCGGCGGGCGAGGACGTGCTGGTCGTGTGCAACCCGGCGACCGAGTCGCTCGGCGAGCGGCTCCGGGCCTGCGCCCAGGACGCGGGCGCGGACGCGGTGCGCGCCGTGATCGCCGAGCGCCGCTCGCACGCGGCGGAGCCGCCCGCGACGGTCGCCGCGGCGATGCTCGACGCCGACGTCGTGCTCGCGCCTACCGTGCAGTCGCTCTCGCACACCGCGGCGCGGAAGGCGGCGAGCGAGGCGGGGGCGCGGATCGGGACGCTTCCGGGCGTCGACGAGGACATCCTGGCCCGGTTGATGAGCGCGGACATCGGCGAGCTGCGGCGGCGGGGGAACGCGCTCGCCGAGGCGCTCGACGCCGCCTCGGAGGCCCGGATCACGTGCGCGAACGGGAGCGATCTGCGGCTCGCGCTGGAGGGCCGCGCGGCGATCGCCGACGCCGGTGAGCTGACTCAGCCGGGGGCGTTCGGCAACATCCCGTGCGGGGAGGGGTTCATCTCGCCGAGCGGGGGTGAGGGGCGGCTGGTGATCGACGGCTCGATCGCGACGGTCGGGATCCCGGACGAGCCCGTGACGCTGACGGTCGAGGGCGACCGGCTCGTCGACGCGACCGGCACGGCCGGGTCCGCGCTGATCGAGCTGCTCGCGCCGCACGGGCCCGAGGCGAGCACCGTGGCTGAGCTCGGGATCGGCACGAACGAGAAGGCGACCCTGACCGGCAACGTGATCGAGGACGAGAAGATCCTCGGTACCGCGCACGTCGCCTTCGGCGCCTCCAAGGCGATCGGCGGCACCGTCCAGGTCCCCGTCCACCTCGACTGCGTGGTGATGAAGCCGGACCTGATGCTCGACGGCGAGCCGGTCGTGCGCGCCGGCGAGCTGCTGATCTGAGCCGAGGCCCGATGCTGCTTGCGGTGCCGAACTTCTCCGAGGGTCGCGACGCGACCGTGATCGAGGCGATCGACGCCGCGCTGGCCGAGCATGCAGCGCTGCTCGACGTCCACGCGGACCCCACCCACCACCGCAGCGTCTTCACGCTCGCCGGCGAGGCCGATCCACTCGCGGAAGCGCTGCTCGACGGGGCCCGCGTCGGCGCCGAGCGGATCGACATGCGGGCGGCCGACGGCGCCCACCCGTGCGTCGGGGCGCTCGACGTGTGCCCGCTCGTGTACGTCGACGCGGCCGACCGCGAGCGCGCCCGTCGCGCCGCCCTCGCCACCGCCGAGGCGATCGCCTCGACCCTTGCCGTGCCCGTCTTCCTGTACGGGGAGCTGGCCGCGACCGAGGAGCGGCGCGAGCGGGCCTACTTCCGCCGCGGCGGCCTCGACGAGCTCGCCCGCCGGATGGCCGCCCGCGAGCTCGCCGCCGACCACGGCCCGGACGCGCCGCACTCGACCGCGGGAGCCACCCTGGTCACGTCCCGCCCCCCGCTGGCCGCCTTCAACGTCGTCCTCGATACCGCCGACATCGAGATCGGGCGGTCCGTTGCCGCCGAGCTGCGCGAAGCGGGCGGCGGGTTGACCGGTGTGAGGGCGCTTGCGATCGCGCTGCCCGGCGACCGGGTGCAGGTATCGACCAACGTGCACGACCTGACGGCCGTTCCGCTGCGCCTCGTCGTCGAGGAGATCCGCCGCCTCGCCGCCCCGCACGCCGCCGCGCCGGTGGAGGCGGAGCTGGTCGGGCTGGTTCCCGAGTCGGCGGTCGACGACTACCCGGCCGACGTCCCGATCGCCGGCTTCGACCCGGAGCTGCACGTGATCGAGCGCCGCCTTGCGGGGATCGAGTGAGCGCCGAGCCGCGCCGGCTCCGGATCGGGCGCGACCTCGTCGGGCCCTCCGTCGGGACGATCCTGGAGTGGTACGACTTCAGCGTCTACATCTACCTGGCGCCGGTGATCGCCCGGCTGTTCTTCCCCTCGGACGACCACATCGCCTCGCTGCTGGCGACGCTGGGCGTGTTCGCGGTCTCCTACCTGGCGCGACCGCTGGGCGCGATCGCGTTCGGGGAGTTCGGCGACCGGCTGGGGCGGCGCGCCACGCTGATCATCTCGGCGGCGATGATGGCGGTGCCGCTGGTCCTGATCGGGCTGCTCCCGACGCACTCCGAGATCGGAGTGGCCGCACCGATACTGCTCGTCGTGCTGCGGGTCGTGATGGGGTTCTCCGTCGGCGGGGAGTACACGGCGGTGCTCGTCTACCTGGTGGAGATCGCGCCGCGCGAGCGCCGCGGCTTTGTCGCCAGCCTCGCCCCGATCACCGCCGGAGTCGGCGCCCTGCTCGCGATCGGGGTCTCGACCCTGGTCGTCGGCGTGCTGTCCAGGGACGAGCTCGACTCGTGGGGATGGCGGCTGCCGTTCCTGCTCGGGGGTCTGATCGCGCTGTACGCCCTGTTCGCCCGCTACCGGATCCACGAGACGCCGGCGTTCAAGCACCTCCGCGACACGGGCCGGGTGGTGGCGCATCCGTCCGCCGTAGCGGTGCGGAGGGCGGGCCCGACCGTACGGCTCGCGTTCGCGCTGTCCGCGCTCGGGTCCGTCTCCTACTTCCTCGGGATCACCTATGTCCCCACCTACCTCGACTCGATCGTCGGGGTCGGCCACGAAACGGCGCTCGCCGCCGCCACGGTCGCCTCCACCGTGATCCTGGGCGTGATGGCGGTCGCCGGGTGGGCGGCCGACCGGACCGGGCGGCGCCCGATGCTGATCTGGGTGACGGTCGTGCTCGCGGTGGCGCCGCTGCCGCTGTTCCTGCTGCTGTCGCAGGGGACGGTCGCGGCGGCGTACATCGGCACGATCGCGTTCGCGCTCCCGGTCGGCGCCTTCCAGGCGGTCGCCGCTGTGACGATCCCGGAGCAGTTCCCGACCCCATACAGGTTCAGCGGGATGGCGATCGGCTACAACATCGCGGTCGCCCTGTTCGGCGGGCTGGCGCCGTTCCTCGGCACCCTGCTCGTCGAGTGGACCGGAGACGACGTCGCGCCCGCCTTTCTCCTGGTCGTGACGGCCGTGGTCGTGCTCGCGGTGATCGTGTTCGCGGTCGCCGAGACGGCGCGGCGGCCGCTGCGCGATGCTCCGCTCAGCTAGATTCCGGCCCGATGGCGCAGACCAGAAAGCGACGCAGCCGCAAGCACCGCGGCACACAGGGTGGAAGCATCCAGCGCCGCCCCCGGGGGCGGCCTCGGAACCGCGCCGAGGCCCGCTCCCGCGCCCGCTCCGGGGGCCGCGGCCAGGCGAGCCCCCGCTCCGAGACCCCGCCGACGTGGACCGGCTCGATGGCCCGCGGAGGGCTTGCCGCCGGGGTCTTCTTCCTGCTGATGCTGGTCGGGTTCGGGCGCACGCCGGCCCAGTCCGCCGGGCTGGCGCTGTTCATGTTCGCCGTGTACGTGCCCTTCGGCTACTACTTCGACCTGTTCCTGTACCGGCGCCGGCAGCGAAAGAAGCAGCAGGAGCGGCAGGTGAAGTAGCGGCCTGCCTGCCTCGAGGCAGGAGCCGCTCCCGGACCCCCGGGGCGGATCACCCGTGGGTTGCAGTCCGACCCGTTCGCGTATAGGTTCGTCGGCACAGCGAGGGGAGGGCGGTCAGGATGCCGGATACCGCCGAGGGAGCAGCGAAGGTCGTAGGGCGCGAGTCCGAGCTCGCCGCAATAGCGGAGTTCCTGCGCCGAGATGCGGATGGGCCCGGCGGGCTGCTCCTCGAGGGAGAGCCGGGAATCGGCAAGACGACGCTGTGGCTGGCCGGTGTCGGACGCGCACGCGGGCGCTCGCACCGGGTTCTGTCCTGTCGACCGGCAGAAGCTGAAGCCGGACTCCCCTTCGCGGCGCTCGAGGACCTGCTCGAGCCCGTGCTCGACGATGCCCTGCCGTCACTCTCCCAGCCACAGCGTGTCTCGCTCGAGGTCGCGCTCCAGCGCGTGGCGCCGCCGGATGATCCGACCGAGCGTTTCGCCGTGTCGCTAGCCGTGCTCTCGATCCTGCGCGATCAGCCGGGTGCGACGACGATGCTGGCGATCGACGACGTCCAGTGGCTCGACGCGCCGACCGAGCAGGTGCTCGCGTTCGCGCTTCGCAGGGTCGGCGATACGCCGCTCCGGGTCCTGACATCCCGCCGCGGGGCTCCGGGAGCGTCGCTGCCCCTCGGGCTCGACCGGTGGGCGTCGTTGCGGCGAGTGCACGTCGGCCCGCTCTCGATCGACGAGCTCGGCCGGCTGCTGTTCGAGCGCCTCGAGATCCAGCTGCCGCGACCGCGCCTCGTGCAGCTCCACCGCGTATCGGGGGGTAATCCGTACTTCGCGCTCGAGATCGTGCGAGCATCGGAGGCAAGCACGGCGCCGCTGGGTTGGGGGGACTCCGTGCCGGTGCCGGAGAGCCTCGGTGCGCTGCTTCGCCGGCGAATAGACGGGCTGTCGCCGGCCGCAACCGACGTAGTCGTGCTCGCCTCGGCGACCGCGCCGCCGACGGCAACGCTGGTCGAGGGGATCACCGGATCCCGAGCTGGTCTCGAGGAGGCGATCGCGCACGGCGTGCTCGAGCTCGACACGGGGCGGGTTCGCTTCACCCATCCACTGCTCGCCTCTGTGGCGTACGGGGGGGCCGATTCGGTGGTCCAACGCGAGACACATCGTCGTCTCGCGGACGCGATCGATGACCCCGATGACAGGGCGCTGCACCTCGGGCTGGCGTCCGATCACCCCCGCGAGGAGGTTGCAGCACAGCTGGACGCTGCCGCGTCGCGAGCGCACCGTCGCGGCGCGCCCGCGGCCGCGGCCCAGCTTCTCGAGCATGCGCGTCGCCTCACGCCCGAGGATGACGGCGAGGGCGCTCTCGACCGAACCATTCGCTGCGCCGAGCATCACCTCGCCGCGGGCGACACGGAGCGAGGACGGCAGCTGCTGGAGCGCGTTGTCGACACCAGGCCGCCTGGTCCGGAGCGGGCGAGGCTGCTGTTGCGCCTCGGGCGCGTCCGGTACGTCAGCGATGACGTCGACGCAGCTCGGCAGTTGTTCGAGCAAGCGCTCGCGGAGGGGAAGGACGACATCGCAGTTCGCGCCGCCGCCGAGCAGGCGCTCGCGTTCCTGATGGTGCTCGCCGGGAACGTCCCCGGTGCGCTCGCGCACGCCCGCTCGTCCCTGGCGCTGGCCGAGCGGACCGACGACCCGGGCGTGCTCGCGCTGGGGCTCGCGTGGGTTGCCGCGAACGAGCTGTTGACCGGGATGGGGCTTGACCGGGATCGATTCGAGCGCGCGGTCGAGCTCGAGCAGCACGTCGGCGACGTCCCGGTCGAATGGCTGCCGAGCTACGCGTATGCCGGCTGCGCGATGTGGGCAGACGACCTCGAGACGGCGCGCGTGCTGTACGGACGTGTACATCGTTCAGCGGTCGAGCACGGGGACGAGCGCGCCACCGCGATGCTCCTGTTCTCGATGAGCCAGCGCGAGTGCGCGGCGGGGAACTGGGAGCTTGCCGCGCTCCACGCTGCCGAGGCAGTCGAGCGCAGCCGCCAGTGCGGCCTCGCCACCCTGCAGACGAACGCGCTCAGCGCACAGGCCAACGTCAACGCTCTTCTGGGTCGTGCCGATGTGACGCGCGCCGCGGCCGAGGAGGGAATCCGCATCGCCACCGAGGCGGGGGCGATCCCGGCCCTGCAATGGCACATGGCCGCGCTCGGGCTGCTCGAGCTCTCGCTCGGGGACCCGGGCGCCGCTCACGGCCGACTCGGGCCGCTCGCCGAGGGGGTCGTCGCCGTCGGCCTGGCCGAGCCAGGTGTCGTGCGGTTCCTTCCCGACGAGATCGAGTCACTCGTGGCGCTCGGAGAGCTCGACGCCGCGAGCGAGCCGCTCGCCCTGCTGGAGGAGCGCGGGCGGGCTCTCGGCCGCGTCTGGGCGCTGGCCACCGCGGGCCGCTGCCGGGCGCTGCTCGAGGCCGCTCGGGGGGACTTCGATTCGGCGCGGGAGGCCGTTGCGGGAGCCCTGGACGAGCATGCGCGGCTCGCGCAGCCGTTCGAGCTCGGGCGCACCCTCCTGGTCCAGGGCTCGATCGAGCGGCGTGCGAAGGCGCGCGCGGTGGCACGGCGGTCGCTCACCGAGGCGCTCGAGACCTTCGACGCGCTCGGCGCGGCGCTGTGGGCGGCGAAGGCCGCGGACGAGCTCGCGCGGATCCCGGGGCGCCCGCCCGGCTCCGGGGAGCTGACCGAGACCGAGCGCAGGGTCGCCGAGCTGGTGGCGGAGGGCCTCTCGAACAAGGAGGTCGCGGCGCGCCTGTTCGTCAGCGTGCGGGCCGTCGAGTCGAACCTGTCGAAGGTGTACGCGAAGCTGGGGGTGCGCTCCCGGACCGAGCTTCCCGGCCGGCTGGGCGGGTCCGACTCGCAGCCGTCCTAAAGCCTGTGGGTTTCCACACTTGCGGGCGCCCGCCGCCGGACCTACGGTCGAGCGCGCGTCAACTACAGGCGGGGAGGAGATTTGCGTGGCGAGTACAACCCCTCCTCCGCCGCCAGGGAGAGAGGGTGCTCGTATGCAAGGAAAGGCATGGGCGAAGCCATTGCCTGCGACGGCGGTCGCGATCGTGGCTCTGGTCGCGGGGGTGACCGGAGTGGCCGTCGCCGATCAGAAGTCCAAGAAGGTGACCCCGAAGAAGGTCAAGAAGATCGCCGACCGGGAGATCAACAACCTGGCGCCCGATCTGTCCGTGGCCAATGCAAGGACGGCCGACAGCGCCACCACGGCCAACCGGGCCGGCAGCGCCACCACGGCCAACCGGGCCGGCAGCGCCACCACGGCCAACAGCGCCACCACCGCCGCGCAGGCTCAGAACGCGAGCACGGCAAACGGCATCAAGCCGATCAAGATCAACTACGCGGTTGCGAACCCGAACCTGGCTCTCACGACGTTGTTCAACCAGGGCGGGCTGAAGATCGAGGGGCAATGTGGCACGGTCGCGGTCTTCGACGCGACGTCTACGGCGAACAACGGAGCGATCAAGGTCGACATACAGCCGCCCGGCGGAAATGACGTGACAGCCAAAACCGATCTCGATTTCGACGCCGGCGACGGGTTTACCCTGGACACCCTGCCCGCGGACGAGGGGCCCAATCCCACGCTCGGGATCACCTACCGTGCCGCCAACGGCACCGTGGTGAGCGGTGAGCTGCTGATGGCGACCGGGACTGCCGCCGCCGATTGCGTGATCACCGGAACGCTGTTCGTTGGCTAGCCAAAGCCTGTGGGTATCCACACTTGCGGGCGCCCGTCGCCGCAGCGTACGGTCGGACGCGTGACCGATCTCAGCCGCTACCTGGTCGAGCTGCGGCCGTCCGCGAGCGGCTTCGAGGACATCCAGTCGCTCGGCGCCAGCACGCGGGCCGCCTCAGAGGATCTGTCGCGCGACGGCACGCCCGTGCGCTTCCTGCGCTCGGTGTTCGTGCCCGAGGACGGCCGCTGCCTGCTCGTCTTCGAGGGAGCGTCGGGTGAGATCGTGATCGAGGCCTGCAGGCGCGCCGGGATCGTCACCGAGCGGATCAGCGAGGCGCTGGATCCGAACGAGGAGCCGGAGGGGGGAGGTGCGGGGTGACGACAGGCGCCCCGGGACCCGACCGGGCCGTTACGACCTCGTCGTCATCGCGCGACACTTCGCACGCCCCGTCCCGTACTCGCCGCTGGGACCGTGGCGACGCTCTCCGGCTTGCGCTCTCGGTCGCCATCCTCGCCGCGCTGGCGCTTCCCGCGACGGCGACGGCGCTGAAGACCAGCTACAGCCGAACCGGTGGGCTCGAGATCACCGCCGCCCCGGGGGAGCGCAACTCGATCGAGGCCGGATTCTTCGGGGCTCCGCCGTCCGGGTTCCTGCCGTTCGAGTACCGGGTCAGCGACGTCGTGCCCATTGCCGCATCCTCGGGGTGCAGCCCGGCCGGCGCCGCCGTCAAATGCCGGATCACCGGCATCAGGCCGCTGACGGTGGAGCTCTTGGACGGCTCCGTGAACACCTTCCGCTACGTCGGTGACGCCGACGTAAGGGTCGGGGCGGGCGGCGGCGCCGACGGGATCCTCACCGCCGCAGGATTCGACCTGCTCGACAGCGGGGCCGGGGATGACAGCCTGCGCGCGGGAGACGGCGACGACGTGCTGCGCGCGGGTGACGGCAACGACGAGCTCGTGGGCGAAGGGGGCGACGACCTGCTCGAAGGTGGGACCGGTGGCGACCGGTTTTTCGCCGGTCCCGGTGACGACGAGCTCCTCGCTCGCGATGGCGTTCCCGACACGATCGACTGCGGGGCCGGCGTGGACAGCCTGCTCATGGACCTGAAGGACGGGCGGCCACCGGGAAGCTGCGAGAGGGTCGACCAGAGCGCCAAGGACGAGGCGCCGAACGTGCGCGTGCTGAGCCGCCGAGCGGCCGCGAGCCGCTCCGGCGCGATCCCCATCCGGCTCGCCTGCCCGCGAGCGGTTCGCGGCGGCTGCGCCGGGACGCTGGCCGTCAAGGTCCGGCGGGCGGGGAGTGTGAAGCGCCGATTCAGGATCGGGCATGGGCGCCGCGCCCGCGTTCGGCTGCGCCTGCGCGCCACCGCGCGCCGCGTCCTGGCTCGTGGCGGCCGGCTGCGTGCGCGCCTCGTTTCCGTCGAGGAGGGGGTCCACGGTCCGAAGACGACGATCCGCCCACTGCGGATTCGGCGCAAGCGGGGGTCCCGGATTGCCGCGGAGCGACGGCGGCCCCGCTCGGCCGCGACCAGCTCGGCCGCGACCGGCTCGGCCGTTTCGTTCATCGTCGGGGAGGGCCTCCGAATCGACGCCTCCGCGGGCGTGAAGAACGACGTCACGATCACCTCGCTGACCGGTCCGGCTCGCCTCCGGGTCCGCGACGACGCAGCTCCGGTCGCCGCCGGCGCCGGATGCGCGACCGGGCCGGCCGGCTCGGTCACCTGCCGCTTGCTTGGTCCCCGGACGATCCGCGCCGCGCTCGGTGACCGCGACGACAGACTCGCGTTCGGGTCGGATTCGGCGGGCGGCGCGGACGCCGTGCTGGACGGCGGTACGAGCTTCGACACGCTGCGAGGCTCGGACGGCTACGACGTGCTGATCGGCGGCACCGTGGATCAGGGGGCAGATGTCCTCGACGGAAAGGGCGGAAACGACGCGCTGCTCGGCGGTCCGGGTGACGATCGTCTCACCGGCGGCCTCGGCAACGACTACGCGACGGGCGACAGCGGGAGCGACCGCCTCTTCCTCCGCGATGGCCGCGTCGACCGCTGGTGCGACGCATCCCCGGCCCTGCTCGAGGTCGACGGCCCCGATCCGGGCCAGTCGTTCGCCGGGGACACGGCTATCTGCCCGGCGGACCAGCTCTCACGGCGGAGCTCGGCTGGAGGCTCGACGCCGTGAGGTGCACGGGCGTCCGCAGGCTGGCGCTGGCTGTCCCGGTGGCCGCGCTCTGCATGATGTCCGCCGCTCCGAGCGAGGCGGCGGACACGGGGATCGCCGGCACGGTGACGATCACCGGGACCGAGGGGCGCGACGACGTGCGGGTCACGGTCGCGCGCCGCGATCCACCCCTGAACGGGCTCGAGATGGTCGTCACGCCGCCGAGCGTCACGCTCTCGGCCACCTCGGGATCCTGCCAGCGATCCTCCGATCCGCTCACCGGCCGGCCGTCGGAGTACCGGTGCCCGCTCGGCAGCGCCGGCCTAGCAGCCGTGGTCGTCGACTTGCGCGGCGGCGACGACTCACTGACGCTGGACGGCGGCTCCGGCCCGAACCAACCGCGGGCCGATGCACTCGGCGGGGCCGGCAACGACGTCCTGGGGGTGGACGCGTCCTCCGCCCGCCAGCTGAGCGGCGGCGACGGCGACGACGTGCTCAGGGCCGAGGGCGACCACGGGACCGCGATCGCCTTCGACGGCGGGCCCGGTCGGGACCTCGTCGACTTCGGGTCCGTCGTCTTCGGGGGTGACCGTCTCGGCGTCTCGGCGTCGCTGGCGACCGGGCGCGCCACCTACACGGTCCCCACCGGATTGCCGGCCGGCTTCAGCGTCACCGACACGCTCGCCGGGATCGAGCGGCTCTGGGGAACCTCGGTCGGGGACGTCCTCACGGGGTCGAACGCGGCGGACGAGCTCCTCGGCTCGGCGGGGCCGGACGTGCTCAACGGCAACAACGGCAACGACGTGCTCGGCGGCGAGGCGGGAGCGGACGAGCTGATCGGGGGCAAGGGGGCGGACACAGTCGACGGCGGGACCGAGATCGACGACTTCCCGCTCGGCTCCGGCGGCGACACGATCGTCTCGCGCGACGGCTTCCTCGAGCAGGTCACGTGCGCGTCCGGGGACGTGCTCGTCGACGACCTCGTCGATCGGGTGGTGTCGCCGCAGAAGTGCCTCAGCATCTCGACCGCGCAGGCCAAGCACCGGCGTGACACCGTGCTCTCGGGTCGCGCCCTCCGGATCGGCGCCGGTCGCGCCCTGCGCCCGCTGGTGCGCTGCCCGCGATCCAAGCCCGACCGCTGCGTCGGCACGCTCGTCGCCCGGCTCGGTGGTCGCCGGGGTCGGACGCTCGGCCGCGCGCGCTATCGCGTCCGGCCCGGGCACGCGACCCGGGCACGCTTCAAGCTTTCGGCACGGCAGGCGAGGCGGGCTCGTGGCGCGACCCTGACCCTGCAGGCCGACGAGGTCGACGGCGACGGGCGCGAGCGGCACGTGGTGCGGCGCGTGCCGGTTCGAAGGCGGGGCTCGTGAGCAGCGCTCCAGGGTCTCGACCAGGCGGGGATGTGCGGCATCGGGCCCTTGGCGCAGAGCGGCGCCGGGGGCTGCTTCCGACCGAGCTGTTCAGGCGAGGGTCGAGTCAGATGTGTAAGGACGACCCGGACTCCCACTTCGGGCGGCGTGAAGCGCGCGAGGTTCGGCCGTGACGTTCCCCAGCCGAGCGACCTTGATCGCCGCGTTGGGGGTGGCGTTCGTGCTGTCGATCCCCTCACAGGCGCTGGCGCTGCAGGGTGTACAGCTTGGCAGTGGCAGCGCACAGGTCAGGGCAACCGCGCCGGATGGCATCGGCCCGGACCAGGATGGTGATGGCCTTGCCTTCTCGGGGAGCGTTTCAGAGAGCAACGCCGAGGGGAGCGCCGGGGCGACCGCAGACCTGTCGATCGTCGAGAGTGCTCAGAGCGTCCGTTTCGACTTCAACGGCACCGCCACGACCGAGGCCACGGGAATTGCCTCCTCGGCCTTCGACCGCGCGTTCACGGTGTCGGAGACGGTCCCGTACCGGTTCAACGGTCAGGCGGGGCCGCTTGACGATCCCCAGGTCGTGTTCTTCGGCTTCCTCACTCAACTGACGTGTCAAGGGCAGTGCAGCGGCGCGTTGCAGTCCGAGGGCACTCTCGAACCTGGGACATACAGGGCCGAGGCGCTGATCAGATGCCAGGGCAATCCATCGGAGAGCTGCGACGCGTCGGTCGACATGGCCTTAGAGCTGGGGAACCCCGGGCCAAGTGTGACGATCTCGACGGGACCCTCCGGAACCGTTGCCTCACCCGATGCCCGCTTCGAGTTCGAGACGACGGACCCAGGCCCGCCCCCCGGCCGATTCGAGTGCCGCCTCGACGGGCAGGGCGCCGATCCCTTCACCCCGTGCGCCTCCCCGCTCGACATCAGCGATCTGGCCCCGGGCGAGCATCTCTTCGAGGTCCGCTACCACCCCGACGGTGAGGATCCGGGGCCGGTGGCGAGCCGCGATTGGACGGTCTCCGGCGAGTGCCCCGACGTCCAGGTCGGCTTCGCTCGCGCGAAGGGCTGTTTCACGGAGACGGCGCCCGACTCGGGCAAGTTCGAGACCGACGAGCGCGCCTGGGTCGGCGGTTTCGAGGTTGTTCCCCGCAGCGGCGGAAAGCTCGTCCTCGACACCAAGCACCCGGACGTGTCTACCAGCGGCGCCGGCGCCGACGTTGTCTTTGCCGGCTTCCGGGTCCCGGTCCCGGTCGGCGCGCTGCCGGTCGACGCCGCCTCGGGGTCGTTCTCGTTCGGCGGGGGCACCGGCACCGCCGCGAAGGTGCTCGGGATCCCGGTCGAGGCCTCGGTGAAGGTCGCGTGGACCGACGGCGGGCGCTCTGCCGCCTACGAGCAGAAGGTAGCGATCAAGAAGCTGACCGAGTCGATCGGCCCGTTGGTGACCCCGCCGGGCACGGCGATCGGCGACGCCGGCGGCACCCTGAAGGCGAAGCTCCAGAACGGCGTCGGGTTCGTGCTCCAGCAGGGCGAGGTGCGAATCGACAAGGTGACGCTGCTCCCCGACAAGCTGAAGGTCAAGCGCCAGCTCGGGCTGCGCGACCTGCTGCTGCGCTTCGAGCGCAAGGACGGCAAGCCGTTCTGGACCGGGCGCGGCGGGATCACCTTCCCGCTCGCTCGCGGCGATCTCGGGGTGACCGCGACCGCGTTCGCGTTCGACGGCTCGCTGGCCGGTGGCGGGCTGGCCGTCGACGGGATCAACAAGCAGCTCGGCGGGACGCCGCTGTTCCTGCAGAGCGTCTCGGGAGACCTGCTGTTCGCGCCCCGCTTCGGACACGACCTCGGGGTGAAGGGATCGCTCGGGCCGCGCGTCAACGGCAAGCAGCTGCTGACGATCGCCGGACAGATGAAAGGCGGCGAGCTGATCGCGCCCTCGGACTGCCCCTCGGGGGACGACCCCGAGAAACTCGTCGTGTCGAGCAAGTTCACGCCGCTGGAGCCGCTCGAGCTGGCGGGGCTCGCGTCCTCGCAGATGTCGCTGCGAGGCTGCACCTACCCCTACAACGGTCTGCCGCCGGCGATGGACGTCACCGGCGAGATCGGGATCGATCTCGCCGGCGGAGCGCTCGCCTACACCTCGAGCCAGACCGGGTTCGTCTCTGACCACGGCGTCAACCTCGAGGGCGCGGCGACGCTGAAGATCCCGGGGGGCTCGGTCGGCGGGCGAGCGATCGTCTCGACCCTCGGCACCGCGGCATGCGCCAACGTCGGGTTCTTCGACGCCGGCTTCGGCTACCGCTGGGGCGAGGGCACCCCGTCCGCGTTCTCGGGCTGCGACCTGGGCCGGTTCCGGGTGCTCGCGAGCGCGGCGGGCTCGGAGGCACGCGTCGCCGGGACGGGGGCGATCGAGGTCCCGAAGGGGCTTCCGCACGCGGGCTTCGCCGCCACCGCGGCGGGCGGGCCGCCCCCGATCAAGCTCTCGGGGCCGGGCGGCATCGAGCTCTCCTCGCCGCCCGACGGCTCGGTGCTGCGCACGCCGGACGCGCTGATCGTGCCGGTCGCCGACGAGAGCACGACCTACGCGTTCGTGCGCAAGCCTCGTGCCGGAACCTGGCGGGTCGACTCCGCCGTCCCCGACCGGCCGCTGACCAGGGTCGGCTTCGCGCGGGGACTGCCGGAGCCGAAGCTGAAGGCCAACGTCGGCAGGCCGCATGGGAAGCGCAAGAAGGGCAAGGGCGCGAAGTTCAAGCTCGCGTACAAGCTGAGGCAGATCCCGGGCCAGAAGGTCACGTTCACCGAGCGCGGCGAGGGGATCGCGCAACAGCTCGGCAAGGCGCGTGGTGGCAAGGGCACGATCTCCTTCAAGCCGACGATCGCGGCCGACCGCGGGCGCACGATCGAGGCCGAGGTGGCCCAGGACGGCCTCCCGCGTGAGCTGCTCACCGTTGCGCGCTTCAAGGCGCCCAAGCAGCCCAAGATCACGAAGCCGAGCCCGAAGGCGAAGCGAAAGGGGAGCTCGCTGAAGCTGTCGTGGAGGAAGATTCGTGGTGCGGCCGACTACCTGGTCGAGGTGAGCGCGGGGGCGGAGATCCTGCACCGCGTGGTCACGCCGCAGCCCAAGCTCCGCCTCGATGGCACGCCGGCGGAGGGCAAGCTGCGGGTCACCGTGCAGGCGCTCGGCGAGGCGCAGCCCCCGGGTCCCGTCGCGAAGCTGACCGTGAAGCCGCCGAAGAAGGCGAAGGGGAAGGGAAAGGGGAAGTAGGCGCCTACGCGCCGGCCGGCGACGCGGCGATGCGGGGTGCGTTTCGCAGCACGGCCTCGACCTCCGCGTCGGCGATGATCTGCTCCATCACCTCGCGCATCGTGGCGACCCGCTCCTCGCCGTAGCGCTCCGCCCACTCGCGCTCGATCTCGGAGAAGATCCGCTGTCCGGCGGCGTGCCCGTCCCGGCCGCGCTCGGTCAGCCGGATCAGCTTCGCGCGGCGGTCGGCCGGGTCAGCGACGCGCTCCACGTACCCGAGCGCCTCGAGGTCGTCGACGACCTCGCCGACCGCCTGCTTGCTCATTCCCGCCCGCGCCGCCATCGTCGTGATCCGGGAGCCGTCGGGCTCGATGAACCGGAACACGCATCCGTGGCCTGCGCGGATCGCCGGGTGGCCCGTCTCGCCGAGCCGGCGGTGGAGCTCGTTCATGACGGCCTCCTTGGTCCCGGTTAGCAGCGCCGGGAGCGGATGGTCCGGAGCGCCGAAAGCGTGCGAGTTCAAGTCTTTAACTTTCTGATCATCAGGAAGCTTGACGTCTTGCTAAGGTGACCTGACCAAGTGGTCAAGGTACCTGACAAGTTTACCTGACGAAGGCTTTTGAAAGGATCCAAGGGGGTCTGGATGGAACGCAAGTGGTGGACATTGATCGCCGTATCGGCGGCGACCTTCATGCTCCTGCTCGACATCACCGTGGTGAACACGGCGCTGCCGGCTATTCGAGAGGACCTCGACTCGAGCTTCACCGACCTGCAGTGGGTGATCGACGCGTACGCGCTCTCGCTCGCCGCGTTGGTGCTGACCGCCGGTTCGCTCGCGGATCGGCTCGGCCGCCGTCGCGTGTTCGCTGCGGGGTTGCTGATCTTCTCGGTCGCCTCGGCGCTGTGCGCGCTGGCGCCCGACCCGACGTTCCTGAACCTCGCCCGTGCCCTGCAGGGCGTCGGCGGGGCGGTGATGTTCGCGGTGTCGCTGGCGCTGATCGCGCAGGAGTTCCCGGCGGGACGCGAGCGCGGAACGGCGATGGGGGTGTACGGGGCGACGATCGGCGTCGCGGTCGCGATCGGCCCGCTCGTCGGCGGGGCGCTCACCGACTCGCTCGGGTGGCAATCGGTCTTCTACCTGAACGTCCCGGTGGGGCTGGCGACGCTCGCAGTCACCTACCTGCGGCTGCGCGAGACCCGCGACCCGAACGCGACCCGGGTCGACTGGATCGGGGTGACGACGTTCAGCTCCGCCCTGTTCCTGCTCGTGCTCGCGCTCGTCCGCGGGAACGACGAGGGCTGGGGCAGCACGGTGATCCTGTCGCTGTTCGCCGGCTCCGCGGTGCTGCTCGCCGTGTTCCTGTTCTCCCAGACCCGGGTGAGGGAGCCGATGCTGTCGCTCGGGCTTTTCAAGCGGCCCGCGTTCGCCGGCGTGCAGCTCGCCGCCTTCGCGATCTCCGGATCGATGTTCGCGCTGTTCCTCTACCTGACGCTGTACCTGCAGAACTACCTCGGCTACTCGCCGCTCGAGGCCGGGCTGCGCTACCTGCCGATCACGCTGGCGAGCTTCGTCGTCGCGCCGATCTCGGGTGCGCTGCTGTCCCGGATCCCGGCGCGGGTGATGCTGTCGGTCGGCCTCGCCGGCGCGGGTGCCGGGCTGTTGCTGATGTCGGGGCTCAACTCGGGGTCGGAGTGGACCGCCCTGCTCGGCGGCTTCCTCGTCGCCGGCGCGGGAATAGGGCTGCTCAACCCCGTGATCGCCGACGTCGCGGTCAGCGTCGTCCCGAACGAGCAGAGCGGGATGGCGTCGGGGATCAACGACACGTTCCGCCAGGTCGGGATCGCGGTCGGGATCGCCGCGTGGGGCGCGGTGTTCGTCGGCCGCGGCGCGGACAAGGTGTCCGAGCTCGCGGCGGGCACTCCGGCCGCCGCGGGGGATCGCCCCCGTGAGCTCGTGGAGGCCGCCTCCTCCGGCAGCCTCGACCAGGTGCTGACCGGGGTCCCGCCGGGCGCCCACGACCTGGTGGCGAACGCCGCCCGCGAGGGATTCCTCGCCGGCTTGAACGAGGTGCTGTTGCTGGGAGCCGTGCTCGCATTCGCCGGCGCCGTCGCCGCCGCGCTCCTGGTCCGCGAGAGCGGGATCGACCGGGGGCCGGCGGAGGAGCCCGAGCCCGAGGCGGAGCGCAATCCTGAGGCAGTCATGGAGGGCGTAGTCGCCTGAGCGCGGCGCCTCCCCGTCGGTCGACTCGGCCGCGGGCCCCGGTAGGCTCAACGTCCATGGACGTCAGGGCTTTCACCGTCGGGCCCGTGGCCGAGAACTGCTACATCGCCCGGGTCGAGGACTCCGACCGCGCGATCCTGGTCGACCCCGGTGACGAGCCGGAGCGGCTGCTCGGCGCGATCGACGAGCTCGGCGTCACCGTCGACGCCATCCTGATCACGCACTGCCATTTCGATCATGTGGGCGCTGTGGCTCCGGTGGCGAAAGCCACCGGAGCGCCTGTCTACTGCCCCGAGATCGAGGTCCCGCTGCTCGCCGACATCATGTCCTACACCTTTCCGGGCGCGGGGCCGTACGAGAGCTACGACGCCGACGAGACCGTCGCGGGCGGCGAGCGGCTCGAGCTCGCCGGCCTCGACATCGACGTCCTGTTCACCCCCGGGCACAGCCCCGGCCACGTCACCTACTCGATCCCTGATCACGACACGGTCTTCTCCGGCGACGTCCTGTTCAACGGATCGGTCGGGCGCACCGATCTTCCCGGCGGCGACTGGCCGACCCTGCTGGAGAGCATCCGCACGCTTGTCGACTCCCACGAGCCCGAGACCACGGTGTACCCCGGGCACATGCGGGTGACGACTCTCGGCGCGGAGCGCGCCGCGAACCCGTTCCTCGCCGAGCTGGCGCGCTGAGCGGCCGCGCCTGCCCCGTTAAGGTCGGCTCGCGATGAGCGATCGTTTTCAGGCACCTCGCGGGACCTTCGACACGCTACCCGAGCAGGAGCCGGCGCGCGCCCGGATCGAGGCCGCGGCGCGGGCCGTGTTCGACCGGGCCGGCTACGGGCGGATCGAGACGCCGGCGTTCGAGGACACGGATCTGTTCGCGCGCGGGGTGGGGGAGGCGACCGACATCGTCCGCAAGGAGATGTTCACGTTCGAGGACCTCGGCGGCCGCAGCGTGACGCTGCGGCCGGAGGGCACCGCGCCGATCTGCCGGGCCTACGTCCAGCACGGGATGCACAAGCTGCCGCAGCCGGTGAGGCTGTGGTACTGGGGGCCCTTCTTCCGCTACGAGGCGCCCCAGAAGGGCCGCTTCCGCCAGTTCAACCAGGTCGGGGCCGAGGTGATCGGCTCCGGCTCCGCGCTGGTCGATGCGGAGCTGATCATGCTGCTCGACGACCTGCTCGGCGAGCTCGGCGTCCCCGGCGTGCGCCTGCGGCTCTCCAGCCTCGGCTCTCCCCAGCCGCGCGCCGAGTACCGCGAGGAGCTGCAGGCGTACCTGCGGGAACGGGAGTCCGAGCTCGCGGACGATGTCCGGGATCGGATCGACGCCAACCCCCTGCGCGCCTTCGACTCCGGACACGAGTCGACCCGGGCCGTGATGGCCGAGGCGCCGACGATGCTCGACCGGCTGGACGGCGAGGACGCCGAGCACTTCGCCGAGGTGCGACGGCTGCTCGACGACGCCGGCGTCGGATACGAGCTCGACGGCACGCTCGTGCGCGGGCTCGACTACTACACCCGGACCGTTTTCGAGTTCACCTGCGACGCGCTCGGGGCGCAGTCCGGGATCGGCGGGGGCGGCCGCTACGACGGTCTGGTCGAGCGGCTCGGCGGACCGCCGACCCGCGCGAACGGCTGGGCCGCCGGGATCGAGCGGATCGCGCTCGCGCTCGGCGAGGGTCCCGGGCCGGCGCCGCGGGACGCGTTCGTCGCCGCGCCCGAGGGGCAGCGCGACCGCGCCCTGGCGCTGGTCACGGACCTGCGCCGGGCGGGCCTCCGCGCCGAGCTCGATCTCGCCGGCCGCAGCATCAAGGGCCAGATGAAGCAGGCCGACCGGGTCGGCGCCCGCCACGCAGTGATCCTCGCGGAGGACGGCACGCTCGCGCTGCGCGATATGGCGTCCGGCGAGCAGCGCCAGGCCGATCCGGCCCGGCTCGTCGACGAGATCGCCGCGGCCCGCGACTCCGGCGCTGCGTAGGGTGGCCCTGTGAGCGCGAACCGGAGTGATGGATGACGGAGTTCCCGCCGGTGCGAGCCAACGCCCTCCGCGACACGTGGTGCGGCCAGGTGCTCGAGGACCGGATCGGGCAGGAGGTGCGGGTGGCCGGCTGGGTGCACCGTCGCCGTGACCACGGCGGGCTGATCTTCATCGACCTTCGCGACCGCACCGGACTGGTCCAGCTCGTCTTCAACCCGCAGGAGGCGGGCGGGGCGCACGAGCTCGCCCACGGGTTGCGCGCCGAGGACGTGCTCACCGCGCGCGGCCAGGTCGTCAGCCGCGATCCGGATACGGTCAACCCGGAGCTCCCGACCGGTGAGGTCGAGCTCCGCGTCGCCGAGGTCGAGGTGCTCGCCGACGCCGCCACCCCCCCGTTCGAGATCGAGAGCTACTCCGGCGGAGTGGGCGAGGAGATGCGGATGCGCTACCGCTATCTGGATCTGCGCCGGGAGGAGATGCGCGAGGCGCTCCAGCTCCGCCACCGCGTCGTCCGGACGATCCGCGCGTTCCTCGAGTCGGAGGGCTTCCTGGAGATCGAGACGCCGAACCTGACCCGCTCGACGCCGGAGGGGGCGCGCGACTTCATCGTCCCCAGCCGCCTGCAGCCGGGCTCCTTCTACGCGCTCCCGCAGTCGCCGCAGCTTTACAAGCAGCTCCTGATGGTGGCCGGGTTCGAGCGCTACTACCAGATCGCCCGATGCTTCCGCGACGAGGCGCAGCGGGCCGACCGCCAGGCGGAGTTCACGCAGCTCGACATGGAGCTCTCCTTCGTCGATGTCGACGACGTGCTCGACGTGAACGAGAGGCTCCTGCAGCGGGTGCTCCGCGAGGGCGGCGTCGAGGTGGAGCTGCCGCTGCCCCGGATGGCGTACGACGAGGCGGTGGCGCGGTACGGGACCGATAGGCCCGACACCCGATTCGGGCTCGAGATCGCCGATCTCACCGACGCCGTTCGCCACACCGAGTTCAAGGTGTTCCGGGGCACGATCGACGAGGGCGGCGTGGTCCAGGGGATCAACGCGGGCCGCCGCGAGCTGGCGCGCTCGGAGCTCGACGGGCTGATCGAGTACGCGCAGGAGGCCGGGGCGCGGGGGCTGGTGTGGGCGTTTCGCGAGGGCGAGGGGTGGCGCTCCCCGGTCGCCAAGTTCCTGTCCGCGGCGGAGCTGGCGGCGCTGAACTCGGCGCTCGGCGCGGAGGAGGGGGACCTGCTGCTCGTCGTAGCCGACGAGCCGCCCGTGGTCGGCCGCGCCCTCGGCGCGCTCCGGCTCCACCTCGCGCAGCGCTTCGACCTGATCCCCGAGAGTCGCAACGATCTGCTCTGGGTCGTCGACTGGCCCCTGTTCGGGTGGGACGAGCAGGAGAACCGCTGGGACGCGCTCCATCACCCGTTCACGGCGCCGGCCGGCGAGCTCCACCCGGACCGGCTCGGAGAGGCGCGGGCCCGCGCCTACGACGTGGTCTGGAACGGGACGGAGCTGGGCGGCGGCTCGATCCGGATCAGTGACGCGGGCACCCAGCAGCGCGTGTTCGACGCGCTCGGGATCGAGTCCGAGGACGCCGAGGAGCGGTTCGGGTTCCTGCTCGAGGCGCTCCGCTACGGGGCGCCGCCGCACGGCGGGATCGCGTACGGCCTCGACCGGGTCGTGGCGCTGCTGCACGGCACCGACACGATCCGCGACGTGATCGCTTTCCCGAAGACGGCCTCCGGGGCCGACCCGCTGACCGGCGCGCCCGCCCCAGTCGACGAGCGCCAGCTCCGCGAGCTCGGGGTGCGGGTGCGGGCCGCGCACGCCCCCACCGGGAGCGGGGCGCGCTGAGCGAAAGCGCCAACGTCGATGCGGCGAGGCGGGTGCTCGCCGCCCTCAGCGAGCACGATCTCGACGCGTTCGCGGACCTGATCGACCCCGAGGTCGAGATCGAGACCGAGCGGGGCGCGAAGCGCGGCGCCGACGTGGCGATCCGGTGGGCGGGCCGCCGCTTCGACCATCTCGAGCGCCGCTACGCCGTTGACGAGATCCACGAGCGCGGCGACACGGTCGTCGCGCTCGCCCGGATCCAGTACGTGTGGCGCGAGAGCGGCAAGCTCGGCGAGGAGTGGCTGCACGGGGTCGTGCTCGCGTTCCGCGACGGCCGGCTGGTCCGGTGGCGGGTGTACGACGACCCGATCGAGGCGCTCGAGGAGCTCGACGAGTGAATTGGCGCGAGGCGGGGCTGCTAGTTTGACAGCGGGCTCGAGCCTGTTCGATACCCCGTCCCAAATTGTGAACCAACACGATCGGCTTGGGAGTCGGTTTCCGGTTCGCCCCTCGGGACGTTCCGGTAGACACCCACCTTCCTAGAAGGGTTCTCAGGCCGGGCGGGGCGCCGGCAGGTTGGAGCCCTTTTCGATGAGCGCCGAGCTGCTCCACACCTATCTCGAGGACGACACGCGACGCGGCCCGGCCGAGCCGGGCGCTCACACGGGAGCGGCAGGGGGAGCCCCGTGCGGCGACCTCGTTCGCGTCTCGCTCTCCGTTGCCGACGGCAGAGTGTCTGCAGCGAGGTTCGATGCCGACGGCTGCGGGGCGGCGATCGCAGCCGGCGCCGCGGCCACGGAGCTGGTCGAGGGCAGCTCCGTGCTGGACGCCGCCAGGGTGGCGCCGGACGAGATCGACCGGGCCCTGGGCGGCCTCACTCCGCAGGGCCGCCACGCCGCCGAGCTCGCCGCCGACGCCCTGCACCGTGCGCTCACCACCGCCGTAGCGTCCAACGATCCGCTCGTTCCGACGAGCGCTCGTCCCACCGCAGACCCTGCGGCGCCCGGACGCGAAGCGGAGGACGCGGCGGGCCCTGATTCGGAGGAGGCGGCGGGCCCTGATCTTGTTCTTGTCGCGCTCAGCGGCGGGGTCGACAGCGCCGTCGCCGCGCTCCTGGAGCAGCGCCTCGGCGCGGACGTGGTCGCGGTGACCGTGAAGCTGTGGGCCGATCGGCGCACCGACGGCGCCCGCAGCTGCTGCTCGCCGCAGGCGGTGCTCGGGGCGCGGGCGGTCGCGCACTCGCTCGGGATCCCACACCTGACGCTGGACCTCGAGGGGGAGTTTCGATCCAAGGTGGTGGAGGACTTCATCGCGGGGCACGCCGCCGGTCGCACGCCCAACCCCTGCGTGCGCTGCAACGGGCTGGTCCGGCTCGACGCGATGGTGGAGCTCGCCCGCCGCCTCGGGGCGTCCGCGCTCGCCACCGGCCACTACGCGCGGATCGCGGACGACGGCGACGGGCCACTGCTCGCCGACCCCGCCGACACCGGCAAAGACCAGACCTACATGCTGTCCGCGGTCGCACCCCGGACCCTGCGGCGGATGCGCTTCCCGCTCGGCGGCCTCACCAAGCGGCGGGTCCGGGCGATCGCCGCGGAGGCCGGCCTGCCGGTCGCCGCGAAGCCCGAGAGCCAGGACCTGTGCTTCCTCGCCGGCGAGGGGAAGCGCTCGTTCCTCGCCCGGCATTCGCCGGCGCCGGAGCGGACCGGCGAGATCGTCGACCGGTCCGGAGCCGTCCTAGGTCGTCATCCCGGCCACCAGCGGTTCACGGTCGGCCAGCGCCGCGGCCTCGGGATCGGCGCGGCGCTGCCGTTGTTCGTGCTGGAGACCGACGCGGCCGCGAACCGCGTGGTCGTCGGCCCCAGGGACCAGCTCGTCGCCACCCGGGTCGTGGTCCGCGACGCGACGTTGAACCGCGACGGCGACACCGTCGACCGTGTGCGGCTGCGCCACCGGTCGCGGCCGGTCGAGTGCACCGTCGAGGCCGCCCCGCGACGCGGCCGGCATCGGGAGCTCGTGATCAGCCTCGCGGAGCCCGCTGAGGCCGTCGCCCCGGGCCAGACCGCATCGCTGATGCGCGGCGAAGCGATCGTCGGCCATGGCACGATCGCGTAGCGGGACGTGGCCGAACACGAGATCCTGACGACCCGCCTGCAGCCGCAGCCGACGGCCGCGATCCAGATCGTCTGCCACCCCTCCCAGATCGGCCCCGAGATCCTGGGCGTTCTGCCCGACGTGAGGTCTCACCTCGAGACCGAGGGGGTCGCCCCGGTCGGCGGCCCGTTCGCGCGCTACTTCAGGGAGTCCGAGGAGGAGATCGAGTTCGAGGCGGGCTTCACGCTGTCCCGCCCGGCGCCGGGGAACGACCGGATCGTCGCGGGTGAGCTGCCAGGGGGGCTGGCGGCGGTCGCGACGCACGTCGGGCCGCTCTCGGGAGTCGACGCCGTCCACGAGGCGGTCGAGGAGTGGGTGCTCGCGCACGGTCACGAGCCGGCCGGTCCGGTGTGGGAGGTGTACGTGGTCGGCCCCGGGGTGGAGCAGGACGACTCCCGGTTCCACACCGACGTGGTGTGGCCGCTGCGCGAGTAGCGGCGGCGGCCCGTTTCATACTCTGGTTTGCGATGAACTCCGACCAGATCCGCGAGACGTTCCTGTCCTACTTCGAGCAGCGCGAACACCTCCGCCTGCCCTCGTCCTCGCTCGTCCCGCCGCCCGACGACAAGTCGACACTGCTCACCGTCGCCGGGATGCAGCCGCTGAAGCCGTACTTCCTCGGTCGAGAGCAGCCACCCCGCCGCCGGCTGACGTCCTCGCAGCGCTGCTTCCGCACCCCGGACATCGAGGAGGTCGGGAAGACCAGCCGGCACCTCACGTTCTTCGAGATGCTCGGCAACTTCAGCGTCGGGGACTACTTCAAGGACGAATCGATCCGATTCGGGTGGGAGCTCTCGACCGAGGGGTTCGGGTTCGATCCGGAGCGGATCTGGATCTCCGTGTTCGCCGGCGACGAGGAGCTCGGGCTCGGCCCCGATGAAGAGGCGATCGCGGTGTGGCGGGGGCTCGGGGTCCCCGAGGAGCGGATCGTGAGGCTGCCCCGCACCGAGAACTTCTGGCAGGCGGGGGTGACCGGCCCGTGCGGGCCGTGCTCGGAGATGTACCTCGATCGCGGCGTCGAGTACGGGGGGCCCGATGATCTCCCCGGCGACGACACGGAGCGGTTCCTGGAGTACTGGAACCACGTGTTCATGTCGTACGAGCTGCACGAGGACGGCGCCCTCACCGACCTGCCCCAGCGCAACATCGACACCGGGATGGGGCTGGAGCGGATGGCGGCGATCCTGCAGGACGAGCCGTCGGTGTTCGGGACGGATCGGTTTCGGCCTCTGATCGAGCTCGCGCATGAATTGGCCGGGCGCTCGGTGGAGGAGGGTGACGTGGAGCCGGCCCGGCACCGCGCGATGCGGATCATCGCCGACCACTCCCGCGGGATGACCCATCTGCTCGCCGACGGCGTCGTGCCCTCGAACGAGGACCGGGGCTACGTGCTGCGGCGGGTGATCCGACGCGCGATCCAGCAGGGTCGGGTGCTTGGGCTCGAGTCGCCGTACCTGGCGATGTTCGCCGAGCGGGTGATCGAGATGGATGCGGGCATGTACCCGCGCCTCGCCGAGCAGCGCGACACGATCATGCGCTGGGTGAACGACGAGGAGCGCAGCTTCGGGCGCACCCTCGAGCGGGGGATCGACCTGCTCAACCGGCTGATCGACGACGCCAAGAAGCAGAGCACGTCGTGGATCGACGCCGAGGACGCCTTCCAGCTCCACGACACCTACGGCTTTCCGTACGACCTGACCAAGGAGCTGCTCACCGAGCAGGGGCTGTCGGTCGACGACGACGGGTTCGAGGCCCTGATGGAGAAGCAGAGGATCAGGGCCCGGACCGGGGCCGAGCCGAGCGACGCACCCGATCGCCACGCCGAGGTGCTCGCGTTCGCGGCAGAGGTGCCGCCGACGGAGTTCGTCGGGTACGAGCGGCTTCGGGCGGAGACCAGCGTCGCCGCCGCGCGGTCCGTGGCCGGCGAGGGCCTGGTGAAGCTCGAGGAGAGCCCGTTCTACGCGGAGGGCGGCGGCCAGGTCGCGGACTCCGGCGCAATCGCGTGGGATGGGAGCGAGTCCGCCGTGGTCGATGTCTATCGGGTCGGGGACGATCAGACCGTCAAGGTGCAGGGTGGCCTGCCCGAGCCCGGCACGCGCGTCGAGGCCGTCGTCGACCGGGTCGCGCGGCACGCGACGATGCGAAACCACACCGCCACCCACCTCCTGCACGCGGCGCTCCGGGAGCGGCTCGGCACCCACGTCCGGCAGGCGGGGTCAGCGGTGCGGCCGGACAAGCTCCGCTTCGACTTCACGCACGGTGCGGCGCTCTCGGCGGACGATGTCGGGGCCGTCGAGGATCGCGTCAACGAGTGGATCAAGGGATCTCATCCGGTTCGGGCCCTGCACATGAATCGCGACCAGGCCGAGGCGCTCGGCGCGATGGCGCTGTTCGGGGAGAAGTACGGCGAGTGGGTCCGCGTCGTCGAGGTCGAGGACGTGTCCCGGGAGCTCTGCGGAGGCACTCACGTCGCGAACACCGCGGAGGTGGGGATCTTCGCGATCGTCTCCGAGGGCTCGAGCGCCTCGAACGTGCGCCGGGTTGAGGCGCTCACCGGCCCGGCCGCGATCGACCACTACCGTGCCCGCGATGCCGAGCTGCGAGAGGTCGGGGCGCTGCTCGGGACGCCCCGCGATCCGGTCGGCGCGGCGGGCCGCGCCGCCGAGCGGCTCGAGGGCCTGGAGCGCGCCGCGAAGGAGGCCTCCACCCGCGAGGCCGGGGACCTGGCCCGGGAGCTGGCCGATCGCGAGCGGGTCCAGCTCGACGGGCTCAGCGTCGTCGTCGCCCGCACAGAGAGCGGTGCGGACCAGCGTGAGCTGCTCGCGCTCGCCGATCGCGTTCGCGCGCTCGCCGGCGACTCCGCGGTCGTGCTCGGGGGCGCCGCGGAGGGCAAGGTCGCGCTGGTCGCGGCGTTCGCGGACGCCGCCGTCGACCGCGGCCTGTCCGCGGCCGACGTGGTTCGCGAGGCGGCGGAGCTGGTCGGCGGCGGCGGCGGCGGGCGGCCCAACGTCGCCCAGGCGGGCGGGCGCGACCCGAGCAGGCTCGACGAGGCGCTCGGCGCCGCGCGCGAGGCGATCCGGCGCGGTCTCGCCGGCGCGTAGCCGGCGATCGCGGTGCGGATCCTGGCGCTCGACCACGGCACCGCGCGGTGCGGCTGCGCAATCTCCGATCAGACCGGGACGGTCGCCCGGCCGCTGCCTGTGATCGAGCCACCGGCGGCGCGCGCCGTCGCCGAGCTCGTCGCGGAGCACGAGGTGGAGCTCGTGGTTGTGGGGCTGCCGATAGGGTTGAGCGGCGAGGAGGGCCCCCAAGCGGGTCTGGCTCGTGCCTTTCGCGACGAGATTGCCAAACTCGTGGACGTGCCCGTGGACACCTACGACGAGCGGCTCACGACCAGGCTGGCGCAGCGCACCGCGCGCTCGGGCGCAGCGGCGGCTGAGGACTCGATCGCCGCGGCGCACATCCTCGAGGGGTTCCTGGCCTGGCACGAGGCTGGGGGGAGACCGTGAGCCCGGAGCAACCGGAGGATCCCGGCACCGGCGAGCGGCCGGCGGAGCCGGGCGCTCCCGCGGTCGATCCGTTCAGCCTCGAGGACCCCGAGGCGCGCGCCCGGGAGGAGCGCCGTCTGGAGCGCGAACGCCGCCGCCGCGAGGGCAAGGGCGGGCGCGGCGGCTCCGGCGTCCTCCGCAGCCCATTCGGACGCCGCCGCCGCGCGGACGGCGACGGCGTGCCCGCCGCGGGCACTGGCGAATCCGACGCTGTCGCCGAGCAGCACCACACGCCGACCGGGGAGCACGCTCTTCCCACCCCGGGGGAGCATGCGATCCCGACGCCCGGCGAGCAGACCGCCGTGCAGCGGGCGCGCGCCGGTGTCCGCCGCCGGATGGCGCGCCGGCCTCCGGCCGGGGCGATCCGCCGTCGCAGGGTCGTGGCCGCGGCGGTGCTGGTCGTGGGAGTCGTGTTCGCATGGTTCGTGCTGGCGTTCTTCCAGCCGTTCGGTGGCGACGGGCACGGGAAGAACGTCGTGAAGATCCCGGAGGGGGCCGCGGCCAGCCAGGTCGGTCAGATCCTGGAGAGCAAGGGCGTGATCTCGGGCGGCACCCCGCTGGTCTCCGGCGCCAGCGTCTTCCGGGCGCGGCTGGCGCTGTCGGGGAAGAGCGACGACATCCAGTCGGGCACCTACACGCTCGCCACCGGGATGAGCTACGGCGCCGCGATCGACGCCCTCACCGGCGCCGCCTCCGAGCAGGGCAAGACCGTGGTGATTCCAGAGGGGTACACCCGCCTGCAGATCGCCGAGATCGCCAAGGACGCGGGGGTCAAGGGGAGCTACAAGGACGCCACGATCCACTCCAAGAAGCTCGACCCGAAGGAGTACGGCGCCGGAGACCCGCCGAACCTCGAGGGCTTCCTGTTCCCCGCCACCTACGAGGTGAAGCGCAACGCGAAGGCGAAGCAGCTCGTCAACCAGCAGCTCGCCGAGTTCAAGCGGGAGATCAAGAAGGTCGACTTGAAGTACGCGAAGTCGAAGAACCTGAGCACCTACGACGTCCTGATCATCGCCTCGATGATCGATCGCGAGGTGCAGATCCCGAAGGAGCGCAAGAAGGTCGCCGAGGTGATCTACAACCGGCTGTCGACGGGCGAGCCGCTGTTCATCGACGCGACGATCCGGTACGCGGTGAAGAACTACGACAAGCAACTCACCGAGTCCGAGCTGAACGTCGACTCGCCGTACAACACCCGACTCAACGCCGGGCTGCCGCCGACCCCGATCGGCAACCCCGGCCTCGCCGCGATCAAGGCGGCGGCCAAACCGGGCCGCGGCGACCTGCGCTTCTACGTGGTCAAGCCCGGCACCTGCGGAGAGCACTTCTTCACCGGGTCCGAGGACGAGTTCAACAAGGCCGCCGACGCGTACAAGAAGGCGCTCGAGAAGCAGGGCAACTCCCCGACCAAGTGCAAGTGAGCCGGCGCCGGCTCGCGGTGATCGGCCACCCGATCGCCCACTCGCGCTCGCCGGCGATCCACAACGCCGCGTTCGATGCGCTCGGGATGGCGGCCGAGTGGACCTACGAGGCGATCGACCTCGGCCCGGATCAGCTCGTCGAGCGGGTACGCGCGCTCCCCGACGATGGCTTCGTCGGCGCCAACGTGACCGTTCCGCACAAGCGCGCGGCGCTCGCGCTCGCGGACGAGGCGAGCGACACGGCGGCCGCGATCGGCGCCGCGAACACGCTCTCCTTCACCCCCGGATTGATCGTTGCCGACAACACCGACGCGCCCGGGCTGCTGGCGGCGCTCCCGGAGCCCCCGGACGGTCGCACCGCCCTGGTGCTGGGCGCCGGCGGCGCCGCCCGGGCGGTCGTGTGGGCGCTGGTCGGGGCGGGCGCCACCGTCGTCGTGTGGAACCGCACACCGGAGCGCGCCGCGGAGCTCACCGAGGAGCTGGGCGGATCGGCGCTGCACGTGGACGGCGAGCTCCCGGTCGCAGAGTTCGACCTGGTCGTCAACTCGACCTCGGTCGGCATGCACGGCGCTGCCGGTGCCGGCTCCGCCCTGGAGGGGCTGCCGCTCCCGCCGGTCGGCGGCTTTCGGCCCGGGCAGGTGGTCGTCGACCTCGTTTACGGAGCGCGCGACACCGAGCTGATCGAGTCGGCGCGGGCTGCGGGCGCCGCCGCGGTCGGCGGGCTCGAGGTCCTGGTCCGCCAGGGAGCTGCCTCGTTTCGGATCTGGACGGGGGTGGATCCGCCGCTCGAGGTGATGCGGCGCGCCGCCCGCTGACGGACGCTCGTCCGACAGATCCCGCTGCATACGGCATCCTTTTGACGATGAGCGGGGTGCGAGAGGCACTGGGCAGAGTCGATGCGGCCGTCCGCAAGGCGCTTGCGGGCGCTGTCGATGCCCTGCGCCGGGTTCCACGCTGGGCGGCGATCGTGGTCGCGATCGTCGCGATAGCGGTCGTCGGGGAGTCGACCTTCCTGATCATGCAGTCCGGTGGGGAGGAGGCGGCGAAGCCGGTCGCCACCGAGAAGCCGCTCCCGTGCGACGAGCGCGAGGCGGCCGAGGCGGTCCGCTCCGATCGGTTCGCGAAGCAGGTCCGCACGATCGGCACCGTCCCACCGCTCGCCAAGGTGCTCGACGTGTACGACGTGCACGTGCTCGGCTGCGTCGACCTGACCGGCGACGGCGTCGACGAGATGGTGCTGCAGCTGACCCAGTCGGGGATCGCCCCGGCCACCGCCGGTGGGACTGCCGCGCCGTGGGCCGTGTACCAGCCGATCGACGGGCGGTGGACCCCCGTCGCGATCCGCACGGCGACCGGCGCAGCGAAGGTCACGGTCGAGAAGGACCAGGTGCGGGAGGTGTCGAGCGCGCTGGTCGAGGGCGACCCGCTGTGCTGCGCGAGCGGGCGGCGCGAGGGCGTGCTCCGCTGGAACGGCAAGGAGTTCACCTACCGACCGCTGGGAGGCCCGCGCGGGCGGACGATCGCGGTCGGGCACGGCGAGGCGGAGGCGATCGCAGGCTTCCCTCTCCAGGAAGGGAGCCTTGCCGATGCGGTGAAGCTGTTCGGGCCTCCGAGCACGTATGGGCCGACCGGGGAGGTGTGTCCCGCCGAGTGGGACGACCTCGGGATCAGGATCGACTTCGCCAACCTCGGCGGGCTCGATCCGTGTGGCGTCGACGGCCGCGTCGCCGACGTCACGGTGCAGGGTCCGGAGGCGCGCCAGGCGGGATGGATGACCCAGGAGGGCGCGATGGTCGAGATCACCGAGAAGCAGCTTCGAAGGCGGTACCCGGACATGGCACCCGCCCCGAAGGAGACCGTGTTCTCGCAGGAGGCCCCGGAGGGGCGGCTGTTCACCCTCGTACATGCGCCGTCCGAGGTCGGGGCGGACGGCGTCACCCCAGTGCTCTCGGCGCGGGTGTCCGCCGGGCGGGTGGTCGGGTTCGAGGTCCAGGTGGGGGCCGCCGGCGAGTAGGCCGGGGCTCACGGAGCCTTGTCCGGCTCCCGCTTCGAGGCCACCTCGATCACGGCCGCCACCCGCCCCCTCTCGACGAGCTCAACGTCGAACCGACCGGTGCGGTCCGGGAGCAGGTCGAAGTGGGCCGGCGCATCGGAGGTGGCGTCGGCGATCAGACCGAACGCCGGGATCGAGACCTGGTCGGGGAACCCGACGCGGACGGTGAGCGCGAGCTGGTCGCCCAGCCGGATCATCACCCGCGTCGAGCCGCGCCCGGCAACGCGAACGGTGCGCTCGACGAGCCGCCCCCCGGTCGCGGCGCTCGTCGGCGGGGTGGTGGTGGTAGAGGTCGTCGAGGAGGCAACCTGCCGCCGGGCCTGGGGCGGGATCAGCGCCGCCGCCAGCGTCGAGACGGCGAGCAGCATCAGCATCACGATCAGAAGCCTGCGAGCGGCGATCGCGTCAACCTAGCTTTCTCACCGGCTCGAGTTACTCTGGCCGGGCATGACGATGGCGGGGCCGGCGAGTCCGTCCACCGACGCGATCGTCGTCGGCTCGGGTCCGAACGGGCTCGCGGCCGCGATCGAGCTGGCGCGCTCCGGTCGCTCCGTGGTCGTGCTCGAGGCCGCCGAGACGATCGGGGGCGGGTGTCGCTCCGCGGAGCTGACCGAGCCCGGCTTCGTGCACGACGTGTGCTCCGCGATCCATCCGCTCGCGCTCGGCTCGCCCTTCCTGGCCGGGCTGCCGCTGCGGCGGCACGGGCTCGAGCTCGTCCATCCGCCGGCGCCCCTCGCGCACCCATTCGATGACGGGACGGCCGTCGTCCTGGAGCGATCCGTCGAGGCGACCGCGGACGGGCTCAGCGAGGACGGCCCCGCCTACCGGGCGCTGCTGGAGCCGCTTGTCCGGGACGCCGGGCCGCTGCTCGAGGGCCTGCTCTCCTCGCTTCGCGCCCCCCGCCATCCGATCGCCGTGGCCCGCTTCGCCCGCACCGGCCTGCGCTCGGCGCGGGGGCTCGCCGAGGGCCGGTTTCGGGGCCGCGAGGCGCGGGCCCTGCTCGCCGGCTCGGCGGCGCACTCGACGCTGCCGCTCGAGGCGCCCCCGACGGCGGCGATCGGCTTGCTGTTGACGCTGCTCGGCCACGCGGTCGGGTGGCCGATGGCGCGTGGGGGCTCGCAGCGGATCGCCGACGCGATGAGCGCCCACCTGAGCTCGCTCGGAGGAGAGGTCCGCACGTCCCGTCCGGTCGGCTCGCTCGACGAGCTTCCCTCCGCCCGCGCGGTGCTGCTCGACGTCACCCCGCGCCAGCTCGACGCGATCGCGGGCGATCGGCTCAGCCGCCCTTACCGCCGGGCCCTGCGCCGCTACAGGTACGGGCCCGGAGTATGCAAGGTCGACTGGGCCCTGGACGCGCCGATCCCGTGGAGCGCTCCGGCCTGCGAGCGGGCCGCGACCATCCACGTCGGCGGGGAGCTGGACGAGATCGCCGCCTCGGAGCGAGCGGTGAACGGGGGCGAGGTTCCCGGCCGCCCGTTCGTGCTGCTCGCGCAGCAGACCCCGTTCGACCCCACCCGCGCGCCGGCCGGGGCCCACACCGCGTGGGCTTACTGCCACGTCCCCAATCACAGCGGCGCGGACATGAGCGAGCGGATCGAGGCGCAGGTGGAGCGGTTCGCGCCCGGGTTCCGGAAGGTGATCCGGGCTCGGAACGTGATCCGCGCGCCGGAGCTGGCCCGGTACAACCCGAACTACGTCGGCGGCGACATCAGCGGGGGCCTCCAGGACATGCGGCAGGCCTTGGCGCGGCCGGTGCCCAGGCTCGTCCCGTACGCCACATCGGCCCGCGGGATCTACATCTGCTCCTCGTCGACCCCGCCCGGCGGCGGCGTCCATGGGATGTGCGGATATCTCGCGGCGCGGGCGGCGCTGCGGCGCGATCTGAGCTGAAGCGGGCTCGCGGCCGACGCGCTCAGCGCAGGAAGCTGTCCACGTACCACTCGACGGTGGGGTCTCCCGCGCACAGCGCCGCGATCCCGCCCAGAGCCAGGAACGGGCCGAACGGGATCGCGCGCCCGAACGCCGCCGCTCCCTCGCGAACGACGATGATCAGCCCCAGCGTGCCGCCGGCCGTCAGCGCCACCACCAGCGCCGGCGCAACCGCGCTCTCCAGGTACAGCCCCATCAGTGCCGCCAGCTTCACGTCGCCCATCCCCATCCCGTCGCGATGGGCGACCGCGCCCAGCGCCAGGAACCCTCCGGCGAGCCCCGCCCACGCCACCCGCCCCGGGATCCCGGCGGGATCGGTGGCGACGAGGGTCGCGAGCCCCACCGCCGTGCCTGCGATCAGGATCCTGTTCGGGATCACGCGGCGATCGAGGTCGGTGACGGTGACCGCGATCAGGACCGCGGAGAGCACGAGGTCGAGCGCGATCGAGGCCACCGCGGTGCTCAGGGCCGAGCAGGCCGCAACTCGCCCCCCGCGACGGCGGCAATCGCGCCGATAGCCTTGTCCGCGATGAGCATTCGCTTCACGACAGCGGGAGAATCGCACGGCCCCGGCTTGGTCGCGATCGTCGAGGGCCTGCCGGCCGGGCTGGAGCTCGACCTCGAGGCGCTCGACCGCGACATGGCGAGGCGCCAGCTCGGCCACGGCCGCGGCGGCAGGATGAAGATCGAGTCCGACTCGGTCGAGATCCGCTCCGGGGTGCGGCACGGGCGCACGCTCGGCAGCCCCGTCGCGGTCCTGGTCGCGAACCGCGACTACCCGAACTGGGACGAGCGGATGAACCCCAGGCCTGTGGACGCCGAGATCGAACAGGTGCACGCGCCGCGCCCCGGGCACGCCGACCTCGCCGGGCTGCTCAAGTACGGGCACGACGACGTTCGCAACGTGCTGGAGCGGGCCAGCGCCCGGGAGACCGCCGCGCGGGTCGCGGCGGGAGGGCTCGCGAAGGCGTACCTGGGGGCGCTCGGGGTGAGCGTGTACAGCCACGTGCTCCAGATCGGGAGCGTGATCGCCCGGGAGCGGGAGCCGCTCGCCCCCGGTGACTTCGACGGGGTCGACGACTCGCCCGTGCGGTGCCTGGACGCGGACGCCGAGCCGAGGATGGTCGAGGAGATCGATCGGCTGCGCAAGGAGAACGAGACACTCGGCGGGATCTTCGAGGTGATCGCGTTCGGGCTGGTCCCCGGGATCGGCTCGCACGTGTCGTGGGAGGGGCGGCTCGACTCGCGGCTGGCCCAGGCGATGGTCTCGATCCAGGCGATCAAGGGGGTCTCGGTGGGGGAGGCATGGGATGTCGCCGGGCGGCCGGGCTCGGAGGCGCACGACGAGATCTTCTGGACCGAGAAGGACGGCTGGATCAGGGAGACGAACCGCGCCGGCGGCGTCGAGGGCGGGATGTCGAACGGCGAGCCGCTGATCGTGCGGGCCGCGATGAAGCCCCTCTCCACCCTGACGCAGCCGCTGCGCACCGTCGACACCGAGACGCACCAGCCGGCCCAGGCGCTCCGCGAGCGCACCGACTCGACGACGGTCCCGGCCGCCGGGATCGTCGGCGAGGCGATGGTGGCGCTGGTGCTGGCGCGGGCCTACCGCGAGAAGCTCGGCGGCGACCACATCGACGACGGCCGCGCGGCCCTGCAGGCGTACAAGGACCGGATCGGGTGGCGCCGCTGACCGGAAGCATCGCGTTCGTCGGGTTCATGGGCGCAGGGAAGACGACGGCCGCTCGAGCGGCGGGGGAGGCGCTCGGCGAGGACGTCGTCGACGCCGACGAGGAGCTGGAGCGGCGGATCGGCGAGCCGATCGCGGAGCTGTTCGCGCGCGAGGGCGAGGAGGCGTTCCGGGAGCGCGAGCGGGACCTGACCCTGGAGCTGCTCGGCCGGGGCGGGATCGTCTCGCTCGGCGGCGGCGCGGTCGAGACAGACGCCGTCCGCGAGGCGCTCCGCGGGCACGTCGCAGCGTGGTGTCGGGTGGAGGAGCCGGTCGCGTGGGCGCGGGCGCGCGGCACCGATCGACCGCTCGCCGTCGACCGGGACGAGTTCAGGCGCCGCCACGCGGCACGGCTGCCGCTGTACGAGGAGGTCGCTCGGGCGGTGCTCCCCCAGGGCGGTCGGGATGCCGGCGCCGAGGCGGCGCCGTGGCTGGCGGCGCTCCGGACCCGGTCCGAGGTGAGGATCGCATGGGCTCGCTCCGCGACAGGCTCGTACCCAGCCGCGGTCGGCGCCGGGGCCGCGGGGCTGCTCGCGGACCCGGGCGTTGAGGAGAGCCTTGGCGCGCAGCGGTGGTTCACGATCGCCGACGCCGCCGCACTCGCTCACCACGACGGGCTGTTGCCGGACTGCGAGACGGTGATCGTCGTCGAGTCCTCGGAGCAGCGAAAGACGCTGGACGAGGCGGAGCGGATCCTGTGCGAGCTCGCCCGCGCCGGGGCGCGGCGCGACGACGGGGTGATCGCGCTCGGCGGCGGCGTGGTCGGCGACCTCGGCGGCTTCTGCGCCGCGGTCTACCAGCGCGGCCTGCCGGTGGTCCACATACCGACCACGCTCGTCGCCCAAGTCGACTCCGCGTACGGCGGAAAGACCGGCGTCGATCTTCCCGAGGCGAAGAACTACGTCGGCGCGTACCACCTGCCCGCTGCCGTGCTCGCGGACCCCGCCGCCCTGGCGACGCTTCCCGGCGAGGAGCTCTCCGCCGGGTTCGTCGAGGTGCTGAAGACGGCGCTGATCGCGGGCGACCCGCTGTGGGGGCGGATCAGCGAGATGACTTCGACCGACCCTTCGTCGCTCGGCGAGGTGATCTTCGCCTGCGCTCGGACGAAGATCGACGTCGTCGCCTCGGACGAGCGCGACCAGGGCCGCCGCGCGGTGCTCAACCTTGGGCACACGGTCGGGCACGCGATCGAGGCCGCGACCGGGTACGGGCGCTACCGTCACGGCGAGGCCGTCGGGCTCGGGCTGCTGGCGGCGCTCCACCTGTCGGGGGCCGACGAGCTTCGCGAGCAGGTGCGGGCGATTCTCGACCGGATGGGACTGCCCACTCGGCTCGACGAGCAGGCCGACACCGACGCCGTGCTCGCCGCCACCGGTCGCGACAAGAAGCGAACGGCCGACGGGGTAGGGTTCGTCCTGCTGGAGCGGCCCGGTGAGCCGCGCGAGGGTCAGCGCGTCGACCCCGACGCGCTGCGCGGCGCCGTCGAGGGCCTGAGATGAGGAGCTGAGATGGCCCGCACCCGCAACCGCGTGGCGGTGCTGCACGGCGTCAACCTCGACATGCTGGGGCGCCGGGACCCTGAGCACTACGGAGGCCTGAAGCTCGCCGAGCTCGAGGTGAAGGTGAGTCGGTTCGCCCGCGAGCTGGACCTCGAGCCGACCTTCTTCCACACCAACCACGAGGGCGAGTTCGTCGAGTACCTGCACCGGCTGCACGAGCGCGCCGACGCGGCGATGCTCAACCCCGGGGCATGGACGCATTACAGCTACGCGATCCGCGACGCGGTCGAGATCGCCGACGTGCCCGTCGTCGAGGTCCACCTGTCCGCGGTCTCCGAGCGCGAGGAGTGGCGCAGAACCTCTGTCCTCGAGGGGCTCGTCGTCGACGTGGTCTCGGGCCAGGGCGCGGACGGGTACCGCCGCGCGCTCGAGATCCTCAACGGGAGGCTGAAGTGAGCCGGCTCGCGCGCCTGCAGGAGCTCGTCGCCGCCCGCGAGCTCGACCTGGTGGTGGTCGGCGACCTCGTCCGGCCCGGCGACTCCGACCGCGCGGCAATGGCGAACCTGCGCTACCTGGCCGGGTTCGGCGGGACCAGCGGGCTGTGCGTGGTGGGGGAGGGGTCCGCGACCTTCCTGACCGACTTCCGCTACGCGGAGCGGGCCGAGCGCGAGGTCGACCCCGGGTTCGAGCGAAAGATCGCCGAGGGCCAGGTGCTGCCGGCGCTCGCGGAGCTGCTCGACGGCCGGGTCGGGTACGACGACGTCAGCACCAGCGTCCGCAGCCTGCGCAGGCTCGAGGAGCTCGCTCCTGCGGACGCCGAGCTCGTCCCCGCCGCAGGTCTCGTCGAGGGGCTGCGTCGGCACAAGGACGCGGCCGAGCTCGAGGCGATCTCCGCGGCGCAGCGGATCGCCGAGGACGTGTACGGGTGGATCGCCGAGCGGGGGCTCGCCGGTCGGACGGAGCGTGAGGTGGCGCTCGGAGCGGAGCAGCGGATGCGGGAGCTCGGCGCCGAGGGCCCGTCGTTCCCGGCGATCGTCGCTGCCGGCGAGAACGGCGCCCTGCCGCACGCGGAGCCGGGCGATCGCGAGATCGGCGCGGCCGAGCTGGTCGTGATCGACCTGGGCGCGATCGTGGACGGCTACTGCTCCGACTGCACCCGGACGCTCGCGACCGGCGAGCTCGAGCCCGGGGCGCGCGAGGTTTACGAGCTGGTGCTGGCCGCCCAGCGCGCCGCCGCCGCGGCTGTCCGTCCGGACGCCACGGGTCGCGCCGTCGACTCGGTGGCGCGCGAGATGATCGCGAATGCCGGCCACGGGGACGCGTTCGGCCACGGCCTCGGCCACGGCGTCGGGATCGAGATCCACGAGGCGCCCCGGCTCGCGAAGACCGCCGACGACGTGCTTGAGCGCGGCGACGTGGTCACGGTCGAGCCCGGCATCTACCTCCCGGGCCGGTTCGGGGTCCGGATCGAGGACATGGTCACGGTCACCGAGGACGGCAGCCGATCGCTCGCGAGCTTCCCGAAGGACCTCCAGGTCGTCGGGTGACTGAGCCGGGACCACGTGGTACAAGACTCGGGGTGGACGCGGGGGCGCCGAACCTGCGCGACATTCGTCGCGACGCCGCCGGCCGCCTCTCGCGCAGCGGCGACATCGTCGTCAACGACCTCACCGGCGACCGCGTCGTCACCCTCGTCGGGACCGGGGACGGGCGGGACGACCGGCTCGTCTCGGACCTCCGGGTGCCGCCGGGCGGAGCGCTGGTCGCGGAGCACTACCACCCGGACCTGATCGAGCGGTTCCGGGTGATCTCGGGAACGCTCGAGGCCAGCCTCGACGGGGAGCGGAAGACGCTCCATGCCGGCGCCGACGTGACGATCCCGCCGCGCATGGTTCACGACTGGTGGAACGCCGGCGACGAGCAGGCGCGGGTGCTGCTCGACGTGATCCCGGGACGCCGCTTCGAGGTGATGGTCTCCACCCTGATCGGGCTCGCGAACGACGGGAAGTCGAACGAGAAGGGCCTGCCGAGCATGCCCCAGCTCGCCTTGATCGCGCGTGAGTTCTCCGACATCGTCAGGTTCGTGAAGCCGCCGCCCGCGGTGCAGACGGTGGTGTTCGCCCCGCTCGGCGCGATCGGGCGCGCCCGCGGGATGAAGCCGTTCTATCCCGAGTACCTGGAGCCGGCCAGCCACGAGGATCCCGACCCGAGCTGCTCGCGATGGTGGACTGAACCGCGCTTCGACTGAGGCCTTGGGAAGCCCGGGATGCCGCTGGACCCGAGCGCGCTATCGCTCAGGTCGATCGCGGTCGGCACGTCAGCGTCACCGCCCACATCATGCCGTTCTACCTCGACGCGACCAGGACGCTGTGCCCGGGGGCGAACCGCTCGCCGGCGTAGCCGCGCAGGGCCCGCGCCCGGAACCCGGCGTCCCGCAGCAGGGCAAGCACCTCCGAGGCGCGATGGAGGCGCTGCACGTGGGTCTCCTCGGTGCGCCGGTACAGTGCTCCGGCGCGTCGGAAGGCCGTGATCCGGCGGGTCAGCGTCGGGGGTGACCGGCGCTCCTCGGACTCGGTCAACACGGCCCAGTCCTCGCCGGCCGCCCACCGCCGCTCCGTGCCCCGAGCCCGTCCCGGACCCGCGACGTCGAGCAGGAAGACGCCCCCGGGCTGGAGCGCCGCATGCACTCGGGCCGCCGTCCGGCGCACCGCGGCGGGCGCGCGGCGCTCGTCGGTGAGGTAGTTGAGCACCTCGCCGAACGCGGTCACCGCGATGCACCGCGGCAGCTCCGCCTCCACGAACGATCCGACGACGAACCTCGCTTGGGGTGCGTTCCCGCGGGCCAGGGCGACCATCTCCTGGGAGCTGTCGATCCCGAGCACGTCGAACCCGGCCGCGGTCAGGACCGCCGCGCTGGCGCCGCTGCCGCAGCCGAGCTCGACGACGAGCCCGCGCTCGATACCCCGTGCCGCCAGCAGCTCGACCAGCCGGCGGGCGGCGCCGCGGGCGAGCGCCGTGAAGCCGGCGTCGTGGATGTAGGCCAGATCCGCTCCGTACGCGCCCACGGCGGCACAAGGTATTACCGTCGTCGGGGATGGCCGATCGGACTCATCACTACGAGGCGACCGTGAGATGGACAGGGGACCGCGGCGACGGGACCACCGGGTACCGCGCCTACGGGCGCGACCACGAGGTGAGCGCCGGCGAGGCGCCGCCGATCAGCGGATCGGCCGACCCGGCCTTCCTCGGCGACGCCCGCGGCTGGAACCCCGAGCAGCTCCTGGTCGTCTCTCTGAGCCAGTGCCATCTGCTCTGGTACCTGCACCTGTGCGCGACCAACGACGTAGTGGTGGTCGGCTACGAGGACCGCGCCGACGGCGTCATGGTCCAGGGAGAGGGCGGCGGCGGCCGCTTCGAGCGTGTCACCCTGCGTCCGGTGGTAACGGTCACCGGCGACTCGATGGCGGAGCGAGCGCGCCGGCTTCACGATCGCGCCCACGAGCTGTGCTTCATCGCCAACTCGGTCAACTTCCCGGTTCGCCACGAGCCCCGGATCGTGGTCGCCGCCGGCGTCTAGTCGGGCAGCAGCGGCACCGCAGCGCCCTGGGCGCGGCCGACCAGCACCGCGCGGGTGATCGCGTTCGCGCCGTACCGATCGCGGATGTCGTCGAGCGCGTCGTCGAGCCCGGCCGGGCGCCGCCGACCGCGCTCCAGCGGGAGCACGAGCTGCACCGGCCCACCGTCGACGAGGTTCCCGAGCGAGACGCCCAGCAGCGTGATCCCGCGGCGCTCGATAGTCGGCATCGCGCCGGCGAGTAGTCCCTGCGCGGTCGCGGCGATCGCCCGCGTCTGCGTGGTCGCCTCCCGCATCGTGCGGGACCGCGTCGCCCGCGAGAAGTCCCCGAACCGCAGCCGGATCGTCACCGTGCGGCAGGTCCGGCCGGCCGAGCGCAGCCGCCGCGCCAGCCTGTCGACGATCCCGATCAGGATCGTCTCCAGCTCGCGGTGGGTGCGGGGGCGGGCGCGCCCGAGGGATCGCTGCGACCCGATCGAGCGCCGCCTGCGCCGGCTCCGAACGCGGCGGGGGTCGCGGTTGTGGGCGAGCGCGTGCAGGTGGCGCCCGGCCGCCGGGCCGACGATCTCGATAAGCGTCGCCTCAGCAAGCTGCGCCACCTGGCCGACGGTGCGCAGCCCGCGGACGCGAAGCCTCTCGGAGGTGACCGGGCCGACCCCCCACAGCCGCTCCACCCGCAGCGGGTGGAGGAACTCGAGCTCGCCGCCCGCGGGGACGGCGAGCAGGCCGTCGGGCTTCGCAACCGCGCTCGCGACCTTGGCGAGGAACTTCGTGGTGGCGACCCCGACGGTGATCGGGAGGCCGACGCGATCGCGGACGTCGCGGCGCAGCTTCCCGGCGATCTCGGTGGGGGAGCCCGCGATCCGCTCCATCCCGCGCACGTCCAGGAACGCCTCGTCGATCGAGAGAGCCTCGACCACCGGGGATGTGTCCTCGAACACCTCGAACACCGCCCTGCTCGCCTCCGAGTACGCACCCACCCGCGGCGGCACGAACGCCGCGTCCGGACACAGCCGCCGCGCCTGCCCGCCCCCCATCGCGCTGTGCACCCCCCGCGCCCGCGCCTCATAGCTCGCCGCCATCACCACCCAGGTGCCGACGATCGTCGGCCGGCCGAGCAGCCGCGGGTTGTCGCGCTGCTCGACCGAGGCGAAGAACGCGTCCAGGTCGGCGTGCAGGATCGTCGCCTCGGCGGGTCGCTCGGTCACGAACACATGTTCGCATTCACTCCGACCGAAGGCAAGCTAGGCTGCACACATGTGCAGAAACATCCGACAACTCCACAACTTCGATCCGCCCGCGACCGATGACGAGATCCGCGCGTCGGCGCTCCAGTACGTGCGCAAGGCGAGCGGCTCGACCCACCCCTCGAAGGCGAATGCCGAGGCGTTCGACCGGGCGGTGAACGAGGTCACGGCCGCCACCACGAAGCTGCTCGACGAGTTGGTCACGAGCGCACCACCGAAGAACCGCGAGCTCGAGGCGGCGAAGCGTCGGGCCCGCGCCGAGAAGCGGTTCGCCGCCGCCTGAGCCGCTCACCGCGGGCGCGGCGCACCCGAACGGAGAGCGCGGGCCCGGTCGGGCCCGCGCTCTCCTGCGTGTTCGTGACGGGCGAGATCCTCAGGCAGCCCGCGCCGACGCCGCGGTCCGACCGACCGCCGCGCGCGGTCCGCGATAGAGCACCACGCTTACCGCGATCACCCACAGCGGCAGGATCAGGAAGCCGGCGGCCCCCACCGGCGTCAGTAACCCGATCCCGAGCGCGATCGCGACCCACGACACCGGCTTCGGCAGGGCCGCGTTGCGGAGTCCGCCGATCCCGGCCGCGAGCATCAGCACGCTGAGCCCGGCCGTGAACGGGATCCAGTTGACCGCGTTGAGCTGGTTCAGCGTGTAGACGGCCTCGCGGGCCCCCTGATCCGCGGCAGACACCGCGGCCAGGCTGACCCAGGCGGCGATCACGAATCCCACCGCCGCGAACACGGCGCCGCCGAAGGCGATCGCGGAGTAGGTGGACTCCTCGCCCTCGCCGCCGCGAAGGGCGGAGCGCACCGCGGCGCCGAAGAAGACGAGCGCCACTCCCGCCACATGGACGAGCAGTGCGGAGAGGATCTCCGCGCTCTGGTGGCCGTTCCAGTACGCGAACGCATCGGCGACCGAGGCACTCTCGTCGACCTGGTCGGCAGCAAGCGCGAACGCCGCGACGATCAGGACGGCGAACGCAATCCCGCAGCCGGCCAGCGCCCGGGTGTAGATACTTGGCTGCAGCATCGACCCTCCTTTCATCGGTGTGTACGCGGCTCAGTCCGCGGAGCAGGCGTCGAGTCCCGCCTGCCGCGCGAGCTTGTTGGACTTGGCGAACGGATCGCCGTGCTCTGCGAGCACGTGCGGGTCGGCCTTCAGCCGATCGTTGACCGACTGCATCTCGACAATCAGGTCGTCATATGCCTGGGCGTCGCTGGTCGGCGGCGTCAGGTCCCCGAGGTGATCGATCGCCCGCTGGGTCTCTGGCACCACGGCGACGGTCGCGAACCGCTCCAGGTCCTTCGCGCTGGGCCGGCCGGAACCGAGGTACTTGTGCGCCGCAGCCTCGATCCGCTGGTCCGCAGATCGGCAGATCGGAGCCGCCTGCGCGGCCAGCTCGGCTTGGCTCAGGGCCGTCGTGGCGGCCCCGTCGTCGCCTCCTCCGCACCCTGCGAGCAGGATGCCCACAGCGGCCACGGCGGCCGCCGCCGCGGCGTATGCACCACTTCCGATCTTCATCTGAGGTTCCTTTCCGTTTGCGCCGCGCCGTTCGCGGCGATCGAGGAAACGATCCGCTCCAGGCCGTCCCGCGCACAAGGGCCCCGATGCCCGATCCGTCCGGGAAATCGCATCTGGGGCAGATGTCCCGACTCGCTCGGGAAATCCCGCCGCGGGGGTGACACCGCGGCGTCCGCCAGGGACAATGCGATCAGCCGATGGAGGCAGTCTCAACAGAGGGCGGCCGCGCGGCGCCCGTCCCGGCCAACCGCATGCAGGCGATCGGGGCATGGGCGTGGTTCGCGGTCGTGGTTGCGGCGTGCGGGCTCTCCGCCGTGCTCGCGCTCGGCTCGCTCTCGGTGAAGCACTCTGACTCGGGCTTCAGCGTTTTCGTGATCCCGATCGCCGTCACCAGCGCCGCGCTCGGCGTCCTGGTCAGGCTGAGGCGGCCGGACAACGTAGTCGGCTGGTTCCTGCTCGCGAACGGCGTCTCGCTGGCCAGTCTCTCGCTGGCGTGGCCGTACGCGTACTACGGCGCGATCAGCCATCCAGGCAGCCTTCCCGGCGCCGGCTGGGCGGCGCTGTGGAGCGAGGTGGGATGGCCCGGCATCTACGTGTTCCTGATGGCGATCGCCTTCGTGTTCCCCGACGGTCACCTGCCCTCTCCCCGATGGCGGTGGGTGGCGATCGCCACAGTCGTCACGTACGTGGGGCTGGAGCTCGGGTTCGCGTTCCACTCGGGCCACTTCGATCCGCCCTTCCGGCATCTCAGCAAGCCAACCCCGTCCTACCCGAGCTCGCTCGACTTCATCTGGATCCCGTTCTACGCAGGCGTGCTCGCGAGCCTGTTCGCGGCGTTCCTCGCGGTCCGCAGCCGGTTGCGCGGCGCCGACGGCACCGAGCGCCTTCAGATCCTGTGGTTCACGTACGCGGCGATGCTGATTCCGCTGGCGCTGGTGGTCAACATCCTCGCCGGGCTCCTCACCGGGAACAGCGACGTCGTCACCGGGATCGCGATCTTCGCGATGCTGATCGCGGTCCCGGCCGCCGTCACGATCGGGATCCTTCGGTACCGGCTGTTCGACATCGAGCTGGTGCTCAATCGGACGCTGGTGTACGGGACCCTGACGCTCTGCATCGTGGCCGCGTACGTGGTCGTGGTGAGCGGGTTGGATGCCCTGATCTCCCAGCGCGGGGTCGCCGGTGTGCTCGCGGCCGGCCTGGTCGCCGCCGGGGTGCAGCCGGTGAGGCTGCGCCTGCAGCGCCGGGTGGACCGCTGGGTGTATGGCGACCGGTCCGATCCTTACGCAGCCCTGACCCGGCTCGGCGAGCGGCTGCAGGGAACGCTCGCCCCCGAGCAGGTCGTGCAGACGGTCGTCGACTCCGTCGCCGAGGCGCTCCGCCTGCGTTACGCGGCGATCGAGTTCGACCGGGACGGGCACGCCGAGACGGCGGCGGCCCACGGCAGCGTCGGGAGCGGCGAGCTTCGGCGGCTGCCGCTGATCTACAACGGCGAGACGGTCGCCAGCCTGGTCGTGCACGTCCCGCAGGGGCGTCAGCTGACCCCGCCCGACGAGCGCCTGCTCGAGGACCTGGCCAAGCACGCGGCTCCCGCCGTCCACACCGTGCGGCTGAACGCGGACCTGCAGCGCTCCCGCGAGCGGCTCGTGGCGGCTCGCGAGGAGGAGCGCCGCAGGCTGCGCCGGGACCTGCACGACGGTCTCGGTCCCGCCCTCGCCGGAATGGCGCTGAAGCTCGATGCGGCCCGCAATCAGGCGGGTGACGCCGACGTCGACGAGATCCTGGGGGAGCTGCGCAGCGAGACCGAGGACGCGATTGCCGACGTGCGACAGGTCGTGTACGAGCTCAGGCCGCCCGCGCTCGACGAGCTCGGTCTCGTCGGGGCGCTCCGCGAGCAGGCCCTCCGCCTTTCGGGGGTCGATGCCGACGGTCACGCACTCCGCGTCGACGTCGACGCTCCGGATGTGCTGCCGGATCTTCCGGCGGCTGTCGAGGTCGCCGCCTACCGGATCGCGACCGAGGCGCTCACAAACGTCGTCCGCCATGCGCACGCCGACCGGTGCACGGTCACGATCGCGCTCGGCGACCGGCTCGAGGTGGTGGTCGCCGACGACGGGCGCGGCCCGGCGGACTCGAAGCCGGGGGTGGGGCTCACCTCGATGCGCGAGCGTGCCGGCGAGCTCGGCGGCCGCTGCTCGATCAGCTCACGCCCGGGGGGTGGCAGCGTGGTTCGGGCGGAGCTGCCGCTGGAGGCGCCGTGAACGGTGCGGTCACTGCCCTGCTGATCGCTGACGATCACCCCGTCTTCCGACAGGGACTGAGGGCGATGCTCGACTCCACCGATCGCTTCGACGTGGTCGGCGAGGCCGCAGACGGCGACGAGGCGGTCGCGTTGACGCTCGAGCTGCGGCCCGAGGTGGTCCTGATGGACCTGCGGATGCCGGGGCTCAACGGGATCGACGCGACGCGCCGGATCCTCGAGCACCGCCCCGAGACCGGCGTGCTGGTGCTGACCATGTTTGAGGACGACGACTCCGTGTTCGCGGCGATGCGCGCGGGAGCGCGTGGCTACCTCCTGAAGGGGTCAGAGCAGGGCGAGGTCCTCCGGGCGATCGACTCGATCGCCTCTGGCGAGGCGATCTTCGGCCCTGCGATCGCCAGCAGGCTGATCGCGTACTTCTCATCCGCAAACGCCACCGCCTTCCCCGAGCTGACCGACCGCGAGCGGGAGGTCCTGGAGCTGATCGCACAGGGGAGCAACAACCAGGCGATCGCCAACGAGCTCGTGCTCAGCCTGAAGACGGTTCGCAACCACGTTTCGAACATCTTCAACAAGCTCCAGGTGACGGACCGGGCCGGCGCGATCGTGAAGGCCCGCGAGGCCGGCATGGGGCGCGCCGCCCTCTAGCCGCGGGGACTCCTGCAATCGAGGAGCCCGGCGGGGTCGAGCAGCCTCTCCTCAACCGTCGGAGCCCGCGGCCCGTGCCAGCCGCTTCGGGGCGTCGCGGATCGCGATCCGCAGGATCAGCGCGGTGAGCGGGCCGGCGCGGTCGTAGGTGGAGCGCCACCGGATCAGGGTGCCGCCGTCCGCGGACCTCTCCAGGCTGACGACGGATCGGTACCCGCGCACCCGCATCCCCTCGAGCAGCTCGTAGGCCATCCGCTCGCCGGGCACCCACTCGATGATCCGCTCGCGAAGCCGGTACGGCTTCTTCTCCAGCACCCGGATCGCCCCCTTCTCCTGCGGGCCCCCGCCCTCGACCTCGCCCCGCGACCACGTGCCCCATCGCGGCCACTCCGAGACGTCGGCGATCAGCTCCCACACCCTCTCGGGCGCCGCCGTGCTGGCGGCGGTGGCCTCGATCGTCTGCACGCCGTGATCCTCTCAGCTCGGGCGGTTCGCCGCGCGGGGCCGGCCGACGCCCAGCTAGCCTGTCGGTGTCGTGATCTCGACGAACCAGTTCAAGAACGGCACCCACATCGACGTGGACGGGTCGATCTATCGGATCCTCGACTTCCAGCACGTGAAGCCCGGCAAGGGCGGCGCGTTCGTGCGCACGAAGCTGCGAAAGCTCGACGACGGCAGCGTCCAGGACAAGACCTTTCGCGCCGGCGAGAAGTTCCGGCCGGTGCGCACCGAGACCCGCCGCATGCAGTACCTGTACGGGTCGGGCGAGGCGCACGTGTTCATGGACAACTCGAGCTACGAGCAGCTGGAGCTGCCCGGTGACGTCACCGGCGAGGCGATGCGTTGGGTGCTTCCGAACTCCGAGGTCGAGGTGCTGTTTGTCGACGAGCAGCCGAGCGGCGTGCAGGTATCGAGCGCCGTCGAGATGTCGGTGAGCGCAACCGACCCGGGCGTGAAGGGCGACACCGCCTCGGGCGGCGGTACGAAGCCGGCGACGCTCGAGTCCGGCGTCGTGGTCGAGGTGCCGCTGTTCGTAAACGAGGGCGATCGCGTTCGAGTCGACACCCGCTCCGGCGAGTACGTCTCGCGCGCCTAGCGGCTGGGCCGGGATGCGCCGCTCCGACCAGCGACGCGACGCGGTGTTCGCGCTCTACCAGCGCGAGGTCACCGGACAGCCGCTCGACGAGCTGCTCGCCGGGGCAAAGCCGTTCACGCGGGAGCTGGCCGAGGGGGTAGAGACGACCGGGGGCGAGCTCGACGAGGTGATCGCCCGCCACGCGGACGGGTGGACGGTGGAGCGGATCGCGCCGCTGGAGCGCAGCATCATGCGGGTCGCCCTGTACGAGGTCGAGCATCGCGAGGACGTCCCCACCGAGATCGCGCTCGACGAGGCGGTCGGCCTCGCCCGCGAGTACTGCGGGTCGGACGCGCCGGGGTTCGTGAACGGCGTGCTGGGTGCGGCGGTCCGCGCCGCTCCGGCCGGCGACGAGGCAGGGTCGTGAGCGATCAGCTGGAGCGGTTCGCGGGACGGCTTCGTGAACTCGCGGAGCGGCTCCGCGACCCCGAGCTCGGAGACGAGGCGGTTGCCGATCTCGCCGGCGAGGCCGCCGAGATCGCGGCGCAGGCGGGCACCGAGGCCGAGAACGCCCTCCGGGAGGCGGCGGAGAGCGCCGATGGGTAGCGAGCCGACCGCAGCCGCGACCGGCGCCGCCACCGCGTACCCGGATCAGCTCCGCGACATCGTCGAGGCCTACCTCGAGGGGATCCGGTTCTCGGGCGCCGCGGAGACGGAGAGTCTGGACGAGGCGATGCGCTACTCGCTGCTCGCCGGCGGGAAGCGGATCAGGCCGGTGCTCGCGCTCGCGACCGCGCGCGCCGCGGGGGTCGAGCCGGGCACGGTGCTGCCGGCGGCCGCGGCAATCGAGCTGATCCACACCTACTCGCTGATCCACGACGACCTCCCCGCGATGGACGACGACGAGCTCCGCCGGGGGCGGCCGACCTCGCACGTCGTGTACGGGGAGAACGTCGCGATCCTCGCCGGCGACGGCCTGTTCGCCGAGGCGATGGTGCTGTTCTGCGAGCGTCAGGAGGGCGCACCGGAGCGGGTGCTGGCGGGCCTGCGCGAGCTGGCCCGCGCGACCGGGGTGGCTGGGATGGTCGGCGGTCAGTACGTGGACGTGACGGAGACCGACCTCGATTCGGATGCCCTTCGCCGCCTGCACGAGCTCAAGACCGGGAAGCTGATCGCCGCCAGCGTACGCATCCCTCTGGTGCTGGTCGGCGTACCTGAACCTGAGACAATCAAGTACGGCCGTTTCGCGGACGAGCTTGGCGTCCTGTTCCAGATCGTGGACGACATCCTCGACGTGACAGGAAGCGACGAGGAGCTGGGCAAGCCGCGCGGTAGCGACGAACGTCATGGAAAGGTCACCTACGTCAGCCTCTTCGGCCTCGATCGAGCCCGCGGCCTCGCCGCGGACTCGCACGCGAAGGTCCGCCGCGAGCTCGACGCGATCCACGGCGACACCCGCGACCTCGAGCTGATCGCCGACTTCATCTACACCCGACACGGATGAGCAAGAACGAAGACGGACAGACCGCCGCCCCGCTGCTCCCCTCGATCGACGGCCCCGCCGACCTGAAGCGGCTCGACGAGGACCAGCTGGCGCAGGTCGCGCAGGAGGTCCGCGAGCAGGTAATCGACACGATCGGCGAGATCGGCGGCCACTTCGGCGCCAACCTCGGCACCTGCGAGCTGGCCGTCGCCCTGCACAGCCTGCTCGACTCGCCCACGGACAAGATCCTCTGGGACGTCGGCCACCAGGCCTATCCGCACAAGGTGCTGACCGGGCGCGGCGACCGGCTCGACTCGATCCGCCAGTACGGCGGGCTGGCGCCGTTCTGCTCGATCGCCGAGTCCGAGCACGACATCATGGGTGCCGGCCACGCCTCCACCTCGATCGGGTACGCGGTCGGGCTGAAGGAGGCGATGCGCCACGGAATCGGTCCCGACGGCAAGGTGGTGGCCGTGATCGGCGACGGCGCGCTCACCGGCGGCGTCGCATACGAGGCGCTGCAGAACGCGGGCGGCCTCCAGACCCCGGTCGTGATCGTCCTCAACGACAACGGGATGTCGATCTCGCCCAACGTCGGCGCGCTGTCGCGGAACTTCAGCCGGATCCGGCTCAACCCGCGGCTGTACCACGCTCGCGAGGAGGTCGAGGAGCGGCTCACGAAGCTTCCGCTCGGGCTGGGTCAGCGGTTCGAGCGGTTCGGTCCCGAGATCAAGTCGGCGATCAAGGCGTACTGGGCGCCCGGGCTGCTGTTCGAGGAGCTCGACCTCGCCTATACCGGCGTGATCGACGGCCACGACGTCCGCGCTCTGCGGCGCGCGATCGGCGAGGCACTGCAGGCCGATCGGCCCGTGGTCGTCCACATCCACACCGTGAAGGGGAAGGGCTTCGCGCCCGCCGAGGAGGGCGGGCTCGTGGGGATGGAGAAGTGGCACGCCGCGAAGCCGGGCTCGATCGTGGACCGCCAGCCCGCCACAAACGCGCCGAAGCCGGTGCCGGTGAAGGAGTCCGACGCCCCGGACTCGATCGCGCCCGAGAAGCTGGAGCAACCGCCCCCACCGGCGCCTCCCCAGTACACGGCAGTGTTCGCCGACGCGCTCGTTGCGGAGGCCGAGGCCGACAGCCGCGTGATCGGGATCACCGCCGCGATGGCGGGGGGGACCGGCCTCAACAAGCTCGCCAAGGCGGTGCCCGAGCAGTACTACGACGTCGGGATCGCCGAGCAGGACGCGATCCTGTTCGCTGCGGGGCTGGCGCTGCAGGGCGCGAAGCCGGTCGCAGCGATCTACTCGACGTTCCTGCAGCGGGCCTACGACCAGATCGTCCACGATGTCTGCCTGCAGGAGCTCAACGTCGTGTTCGCGATGGACCGGGCCGGGCTGGTCGGCGACGACGGTCCCACCCATCACGGCGCCTTCGACATCTCCTACTTCCGCTGCCTCCCGAACGTCGTGATGATGGCGCCGCGCGACGAGGCGATGCTCGTCCACATGGTCCGGACCGCGCTCGCCCACGACGACGGCCCGGTGGCGCTCCGCTACCCCCGCGGGACGGCGGCTGGCGTCCCGCTCCCCGAGCGCGCGCGCGAGCTCGAGATCGGCCGCGGCGAGATCCTCCAGGAGGGGAGCCGGGTGGCGCTGCTCGGGTACGGCTTCGGCGTCCAGGTCGCGAACGAGGCAGCCGGGATCCTCGCCGACCACGACATCCACCCGACCGTCGCGGATGCCGCCTTCGCGAAGCCGCTCGACGGCGAGCTCGTCGAGCGGCTCGCGCTCGGGCACGAGCTCGTCGTCACGATCGAGGACAACGTGCTCGCCGGCGGGTTCGGGTCAGCGGTGCTGGAGCACCTAGAGGACAACCTCGGGGGCGGCGCCCGCGCCCGCGTGCTCCGGGTCGGGCTTCCGGACCGCTACGTCACCCACGGGAAGCCAGCGCTCCTGCACCAGGAGGTGGGGCTGACCGGCGGCGACGTCGCCGACAAGGTCACTGCGGCGCTGGGCTCACGGGCGCCGCTCGCCCGCTGAGCCTCGAGACCACGGCGAGCAGCCGCGGCGCTAACGCGATCGCCGCGATGTCGAACAGGACGTAGGCGCCCGCGATCCCGCTCGGCGGGTTGCCCGCGGGGACGACCGTCCCCGGCACCACCTCGGCCCACGTCCACGCCCCGATCGCCGTTCCGTACAGCTCCAGGAACGCGACCATGTAGAACACGCCGGCGTACAGGGTCGGCGCGCGGCCGCGGACCAGGACGTAGATCAGAAGCGCGGCGCACAGCGCCCCGAGCAGGTCGGCGCGGCCGAGCAGGACCAGCCCGGCGAGGCCCCATGCCGAGATCACCGCGATCGTCGCGTTCAGGAACGCCCGCCGGTGGCGACGGACGAACGGGGACTGGCTGATCCGGAGCCCGGCGAGATAGACGAGGCCGTGGCCCGGCGGGACGAATGCGGGCAGGTTGCCGAGCCGGTACTCGTACGCGCCGATCACGATCGAGCCGAGCACCTCGGCGGTGGTTGCGACCACGACCACGATCGCCACCCGGGCGCGGTCCTCGCCGCTGAGCGGGATGCAGGCGACCAGCAGCGCCGCCCAGGTGGCGACGCCGATCAGGAGCTGCTCGGAGGCGGTGGCGAGCTGGTCGAGGGCGAGGAAGCCGACGATGATCGCCGCCACGCATACGGCGAATCCGAGCGGGTTGCTCAGCGGCCGGCCCGCCACCGGCTACGCGGCCGCGGTCGGGACGCGGCGGCGCGCCTCGCCGTGGCGCCCGCCCGTCGGGTGGCTCGCCGCCGGCTCGGTGAGCGGGCGGCTGCACAGCAGCTGGTACACGGCGATCTGCCCGGTCTCGAACCCGTTGCGCGCCGCGCGCAGGTACAGCCGCCACACCCGCATCCGCTCCGGGCCGACGATTCGCTCCGCCTCGTCGAGGCGCTCGTCGAGGCGCTGCGTCCAGTGGCGAAGGGTCTCGGCGTAATCCATGTGCAGGTCCTCGACGTGGAGCGTCTCGAGCCCGGCCCTCTCCAACGCGGCCAGCGTGCGGGAGACGTTCAGAAGCTCGCCGTCGGGGAACACGTACCGGCGTGAGAACTCGCCCCCCTTGAATCCCTTCCCGCCGAGCCACGGGAGCCGCACGATCCCATGGTTCAGCACCCTCCCCGCGGGCGACAGCACGCGTGAGATCACGCCCGCGTACTCGTCGATGTTCCGCTCGCCGACGTGCTCGACCATCCCGATGCTGACGACCGCGTCGAAGTCGCGGTCGGGGATCTGCCGGTAGTCCTGCACCCGGATCTCGACCTGGTCGGACAGCCCCGCTTCGCGGACGCGCTCGCGCGCCAGCTCCGCCTGCGGTGGCGACACCGTGACGCCGACGACCCTGACGCCGTGCTCGCGCGCGGCGTGGATCGCGAAGCTACCCCAGCCGCACCCGATGTCGAGCACGCGCTGCCCCGGCTGCAGGTCGAGCTTCGTGCAGATCACCTCCAGCTTCGCGTCCTGGGCGTCCTCGAGCGTCTCGGTTCCCTCCTCGAACAGGGCGCAGCTGTAGGTCATCGTGTCGTCCAGGAACAGCGCGAAGAAGTCGTTGGAGACGTCGTAGTGATGGCGGACCGCCTCGGAGTCGCGGCGCAGCGTGTGCAGCCGGCGCGGCGGTCGAAGCTCGGCCGCCGGGAGTGGGGGAGGCCTGCGGATCCCGGTCGCCCGGAGCGCCGCGGCAAGCAGCCGGCCGCGGGCGGCGAGCCCGATCGGCGGCGCCTCCCACCTGCCCAGCAGGGCGATCACGCAGTCGATGTCGTCGACGTCGATCTCGCCGCGGACGTAGGCGCGGCCGAGCCCGACCTCGCCCGGGGCGCGGAGCACCGACGCGATCGCGTCGGGGGAGCGGAACACAAGCGTCGGGCCGCCGTCGCTCGTCGCCGGGACGCGGCCGCCGTCCCAGAACTCGATCCCGAACGGGCGCTCGGGCAGCGCCCGGACGATCTCCCGGCACAGCGGGTCCGTGCGTCTCGCGCCTGCGGCCATCGCGGAAACCCTACCCGGCCGAGCAGAAATCCCGCAGGGCCGTCGCGAGGTCCTGATCGCCCTCGGGCGGGGTGGACGTGGCGAGGGTACGCGCTTGCGGGAACGCGGCGACGGCGTCCTCGAATCCCTCGTCGGTGAACACGAGGCAGCCCTCGTGCTGCTGATCAGCGAGCGTCCAGATCGCGCGCATCGCGTCGCCGGGGATCCGGTCCATCATCGCTCGCGCAAGTGTCTCGTCATATGCGCCCTGGGTGATCTGCGTCAGCCCGTGACGCGCGAACGAGTCGACGTCCTGCCTCATCAGCTGCTCCATCGCCTCGCACAGCTCTCGCTTCACGGGCGGTCACTCCCCGTCCATGGTTCCAGGACAGGCACGCGTGGCCCAGCGCGACTCCCGCGACAGCGTCGCGCCGCTCGTGTGCGATCCGTGCCGCCGTGGCGGTCCCGAACGTGTCACTGACGACGAAGAACCGGTCCCACAGCTCTTCAAGCCGCCGCAGGCCGGCGGCGGCGATCGCATCACGGGTGAGCGCCGGGCTGAGCGCCGGGTCGTAGCTCGCTACGTCGGCCCACTCCTCGAGCCTGGGCCGGATCGTCCACTCGAGCTCGGTCCAGGTGGGGACGAGGAACAGGCGCGGACGGGTCATCTCCGGTCCTTTCGCAACCGCCGTCACGCGGGCCGGGCTGCTCCGGAGCGCCGCTCCCAGAACTCATCGTGGAGCTGCCGCGCCCGCTGCCGGAAGTGGGGGGCGTAGCGGTCGGGAAGCGTCCGCGGCACCGGGATCAGGTTGGCGCGGTCGAGCAGCGCCTCGCGGTCGTCGGCCTCGATCGCGACGTGGCACTTCGCGCATGCGCGCCACTCCCGCGACCCGGCGGGATGCAGCCACGCGACCGCGCGGCTGCCGCAGAACTCGCATCGCATTCGGCCACTCTATCGAACACGTGTTCGCTTCCGCGAAAGCGCCGATGCGGCAGGCGGGACCGGCTCAGTACCACTTCCCGCGAGCGAAGCCGCCGAAAGCGATCAGCCCGATCAGGACGATGATGACGCCCCAGAGGACGCTCCAGAACAGCGCCACGATGATCCCGATGATGACGATGATGCCGCCGACCGATATGCCGAACATTCCAAACCTCCAAAGGTCGTGGTGACGCCGGTGCTCGCCGCCGCCTGGTCTCTCTTGCCTGGAGGCATCCTAGTCCGGACCGTTGCGATCGGGCATCGCGGCGACGGCATCTCGCATACTGGCTTCCGATGTCCGAGCGGAACGTGGTGATCATCCGGCGGGTTCGTGGCCGCCTGGGCGCACGGCGACTACGAGGCCGCGGCAGATTCGCTCGACGCCGATGTCGAATGGCACAACACCGCCAGCTTCCCCGGCCCGACCGTGATCCGCGGAGTCGACGCCGTGAAGCGGTTCTGGGCGGACCTCGACGAGACGATCGACGCCACGGGGGGTCGCTCGGAGATCCTGAGGCTGTCGGAGGCCAATGAGGGGGTCGCGGTCGAGCTCCGGGGCCGTGCTCGCGGGAAGGCCAGCAGCGTGCCGCTCGACGTCCGCTGGGCCCACGTGGCCCGGATCCGTGGCGCGAAGGTGGTTCGCGTCGACACGCACGGGAGCTACGAGAAGGCGCTGCGGGCGGAGGGGATGGAGGCGTAGGAAGGCGGGCGGCGGGCCGACGCGACTACTCCCGCAGCCCTGCGGCGTTCAGCGCGTCATCCTCGCTCAGGAAGATTCGCCACGAGATCGCGGTCGCGTTGACCCAGTGCACGACGTGCCACTGGGTCTGCTGCATCGCCGTGTCGTTCCTCGCCCGTCGCCCCGTGAGGCTGATCCGCGCCACCGTCACCCCGCCGAGATCGCGCACGTTCTCGGTCTCCGCCTTCAGCTCCTGGAACGCGGCGTGCAGGGCATCCCACCAGCTCCGGACCCCGCCGTGGCCGCGGCGCGGCTCGTCGCCGTCGATCGGTACGAGCCTCGACATGAACCTGATCTCGGGGTGGCACAGCGCCAGGAACATCGAGAGCACCCCGAGGTTGAACGCTTCCACCGCCTGCTGGATCAGGTCCACGTTGTCCACCGACATCGCGCTGCATTATCCCGCATGTTGGCTGGGGCGATAGGCTCGCCGAGCATCGATTGGAAAGGAAGTGAGGAGCATGCACGCAGTGATCGTCAGCGTCACGATCAGCGACCAGGAGCAGGCGGCAGCCTTTCTTCGTGAGCAGGTCGTTCCCCGCGTCAAGCAGGCCCCCGGCTTCGTCGCCGGCTACTGGGTCAGCATCCAGGACGGCGGCAAGGGCAGGGGCACGATCGTCTTCGAGTCCGAGGAGGCCGCCCGCGCCGCCGCAGAGCAGATCGGCCAGGCGCCGGGCGAGGCCGTGTCGCTCGACAGCGTGGACGTGGGCGAGGTGGTCGCGACCGCCTGACGTCGGTCACGCTCGAGACCGCCGACCCGTCGGTCGCTACCCGCTCAGCCCCGCCGCCTCGAGGGCGGTGGCGCGGTTGGGGTAGATCTCGACGCGACTGACCTTTCCGCCTCGCAGCTCGTACAGGTACCCCGTCGCTCCGTGCACCTCCACGCCGCTGGCCCGACCGCGCCCGTGGTGGCTTGCGACGAGCAGCACCGTGTCGCCCAGATCCCGGGTCTCCTCGACGTCGAAGTGATAGCCGGCTCGAACGTCGTGAACCAGTTCCCGAACCAATCGCCGACGGCGTCGCGGCCCGTGAACGTCCCCCGCTCGAGAAAGGCGTCAGCGTGCACGACCAGCTCCACGTCCTCCGCGTAGTGGCTCATCGCCCGCGCGAAGTCGCGCTCGTTCGTGGCCGCGAACTGGTCCCGCACGACCTCGACGTTCTCCTCGGACATCCCGCGCAGTATCGCGGGGGGTCGAGACCATGTTGAGTCGCGTCGGCGGCGAGTCAGCGTCGGTCGGCCCTCGCGCGGTCCAGCCGACTCTGCGCCAACTTCGATTGTCTTTCGAGTTCGCGGAGCCGCCGCAGGCTGGTCAATCGCGGACCGTAGGATCTTGCCCGGTAGAGCCCGGCGCGCTCACGGGCATATCGCGCCTCCGCCTCCAGCCGCACCAGGTGTGCGTTGGCGTGCTCGCCTGACCGAGTGCTCATGCGAGGGCTCGCTTGCCGAGCTCGATGGGAGTGCAGCCTGGTACGTTCACTGAGAGCCTCAAATCGCCATCGACGCCTGGGGGGCCGACCCCCGATGGTACCCACGGGGTCAATCCATCGGAAGGAAGTCGACCATGCCAAGAATCATCGTGATGAGCGGTCGAAGCTCAGCGGGTGAGAATTCGATCACCCTCGACGAGCGCATCTCAGCAGCCGACCTGGGGAGCGGGCACTACTCCGCTCAACTGATCGAGCGTCTCGGATGGGCCGTTCACGATGCGGACGACGCGGACCGGGAGGGCGCGGATCGTCCGTCATCGGCCGATCGAGCAGTCAGTCGCGTGTGAGCGCGCTTCGTATCCGCAAGCCCCAAGCCCAACGAGGAGGCCGCATGCCCATCAAGCCCGCTTCTGCACGGGACGTAGCCCCGATCGCCACGCCCTTCAACGTCGAGGGGGTCAACCTGACCGGCACCGCAGTGGCGATGCAGTTCGCCGGCAACGCGATGAACTACCTGGTCGTGCGCGATGACGGGCAGAGCCGTCCGGTGTGGGTTCAGGAGAGCGAGATCAGCCGCGCCTACATCGACGAGCGCTCGAGCTAGCTGCCCTGACCTCCGTCCCGCTCGGGACTGACGTCACGCTCGTTCGTGGCCGCGCACCGGTCTCCGGTTCACAGTCGTCACGACACCAGGTCCAGTCCCGCACCAACGATCGTGTCGGAGTCGATCCCGTGATGCCGGTACAGATCGGCGATGTCGCCCGACTGCCCGAACTCGGTCACCCCGAGCGCCGAGCACGGTGCGCCCGCGGCCTGACCGAGGAACGACAGTGCGTGCGGATGGCCGTCGATCACAGCCACTATCGGCACCGGGTCATGGCCTCCGAAGAGCCGGTCCAAAACCGTCCAATCCCCGTCGCGGAGGCCACTTCTGGCCTCCATCGCCCGGTAGATCAGGTCGGGCGAGCTCAGACAGATCACCTCGCTGTCGACTCCGCCAGACTTCAATTCCTCCGCAGCGGCCACAGCCTCGGGTATCACGGCGCCGGTCGCGCAGATCGTGAGCCGAGGATCCCCCTCAGCCGCGCGCAAGCGGTAGCCCCCCGCGAGAACGTCCAGGCGCCGTCGCTCGCAAGCGTCCCTGTCGTCCGGTGGCGCAGCGAGCGACTGGTCGATCGGCCGAGTTGACAGCCGGAAGTACGCCGACTCTCCGCCGGGGCGCCCGAGCCGGCTCAGGGCATGCAACAAGCACCATTCCAGCTCCTGGGAGAAAGCGGGCTCCCAGTAGACGACCCCCGGCTGGGCCAGGCCAGCCGACGGGGTGACGATCGACTGGTGCGCGCCGCCTTCCGGGCCCAGGGTGACCCCGGAGGGGGTACCGATGAGGATCGACTGCCCCCCCGCGTAGACCCCGAACGCCCACGGCTCATAGCACCGCATCAGGAAGGGGTCGTAGATCGTCCCGATCGGAAACAGGGGCTGGCCGTCGCGGGAGAAGGTCGACCCGAGCTCGCCGAGCAGGCCGACCAGGTTTGCCTCGGCGATCCCAAGCTCCACGTGCTGGCCATGGTCGGACTCCCGCCAGTGGACAAGCGTGTTGGTGTCGTCGGCGAACCAGTCGATCCGCTCGCCGATCGTCCACACGCCGACACGGTTGATCCAGCCGCCAAGGTTGGTGGAGGAGGCGACGTCGGGGCTCACCGTTACGACGTGCCGAGCTACATCGGGAACTTCGTGGACGAGATCGGCGAAGAGTTGCCCCAGCACCTGCTGGGTCGACTCCTTGCCGCGGTGTTCGCGATCGAGCTGAGTGGGGATGCGCGGGGGGTCCACCCGCCGCGGAGGCCCGGCGCGAAGGCGGCCGGCGACTCGCATGGACAGCTCGTGCTCTGCGCTGTCGTCCGGAAAGGCCGCCCACGGGTCCTCGGTCGACGCCCCCAGGGCATCCGCGAGGTCCTGGAGCTGCTCCTCGGTGAGGAGCGCCGAGTGGTTGGCGGGGTGCCCTTCGATCGGCAGCCCCCAACCCTTGATCGTGTACGCAAACAGCACGGACGGCCGCCCCCTGTCGGCGTCACATTCAGCGAGCGCGGCGAGCGCGGCGCCGAGATCGTGGCCGGCCAGGTCACGGACCGCCGCCTGTAGCTCGTCGTCATCGAGGGTTCCGACCAGCGTTCGCAGCGGATGGCTCCCGCGGCCGCCGCCGGGGAGGCGCTCGCGCAGCTCCGCGGAGCCGCACCGCAGCAGGCGCTGGTACTCCTCATTCGGCATCTCGTCCAGCCGCGCTTGCAGCTCTTCGCCTCCAGGTTGTGCGAACAGCCGCTGAAGCTTCGAACCGTACTTCGCTGTCACGGTCTGCCACCCTGCGGCCTCGAACATCGCCCGCAGGCGGTCGGCGGCGATGCCGGGGACCACGCGATCCAGCGACTGGCGGTTGACGTCGATCACCCACAGCACCTCGCCCAGCCTCGCAACGAGAGGATCCGAGAGCGCCTCCCACACAGCACCCTCGTCGAGCTCAGCGTCGCCGACAAGTGCGATCTGACGGCCGCCCCTGGCAACCTCGAAGTGCCCCGCCAGGTACCGATGCGCGATTGCACCCCAGATCACCTGCGTCGCTCCGATGCCGACCGACCCGGTCGAGTAATCCACCGGATCTGGGTCCTTGGTTCGAGACGGGTAGCTCTGAATTCCCCGGTAGGCCCGGAACCGCTCCATGTACTCGGAGTCGAGCTCGCCCAGCAGGTAGTTGATCGCATGCAGCACGGGTGACGCATGGGGTTTCACCGAGACGCGGTCCGGCGCCCTCAGATGCCGGAACCACAGCGCCGTCATCAGGGTCACGAGAGAGGCGCTGGACGCCTGGTGGCCACCGACCTTGATGTCCGACCTGTTGGGGCGGACGCGGTTCGCGTGATGGACGAGCGCGGTCGATAGCCACAGCACCCGGTTCTGGATCGACTCCAGCGTCGCCAGCTCCGATGCCGACGGAGAGGGAACCGAGTCCAAGTCGTCAAACATCTAATCACTATATATCTCAGTTTATGATTGTTTGCGCTGATCACTGAACGCACCGAACCCATCGAGCCGGAAGCGACCGCGTTTCCGGAGATCTCACTCCCACGGGCAGCCGACGCCGTCACCCGGGCGCTGGTCGACGGGTTGAGGGCGGGCGCGGCTCCCACCGGCTCGCGGTTGCCGCGCGACCATGAGCTGGCGGACCGGTTCGGCGTCAGTCGGACGGTCGTACGCGACGCGCTCGACAGGCTTCGACGAGCGGGAATCATCGAGGTGCGCCGAGGGCAGGGCGGTGGAGCGACCGTACGCTCGCTGGCGATCCCCACCGAGCTCTTGACGCAGGTGCGCGAGCTCGGCAACGATCAGATCGGGCGCCTGCTGGAGGCCCGCCGGGCGTTAGAGATGAGCTGCGCCGCGCTGGCGGCCGAGAGAGCCACGGATGGGCAGATCGAAGAGCTGCAGCGGTTGGTCGACGAGCTGGCGACGGCCTCGGACGACCCCCACGCCTTCATCGAACTGGACGTCCGGTTTCACCTCCGGATCGCCGCCGCCGCCGGCAACCGGCACCTGGAGGAGTTCCTCGCGGTCATCTTCCGCGATCTCGCTGCCGCGCGCGAGCGCTATCCCACCGCGTACGGGAGCATGGAGGCGGCTCGTGCCCTTCAGCGTGAGACCCTCGATGCGCTGCGCAGCCGCGATCCGCGACGGGTAGCGACAAGCATGGACGCGCATCTGGCCGCACTCGAGCGGCACTTCGCCTAGCGCTCGCTCGCCTTCGGTTGCCGGAGAACAGGATGTCGTGCGGCGCCCGATTCGTCGAGGCGCCGCACCGGGGTCGTGTAGGGCGCCGCGCGGAGGGCTTCGGGATCCCGCTCGGCCTCGGCGAGGATCTCCTCGATCGCGTCCGCGAACGCATCCAGAGATTCCTTCGCCTCCGTTTCGGTCGGCTCGACCATCAGCGCCTCGTCGACGAGCTGCGGGAAGTAGATCGTCGGCGGATGGAACCCGTAGTCGAGCAGGCGCTTCGCGACGTCCAGCGTGGTCACCTTCAGCTCCCGCTTCGCGCGGCGACCGCTGAGCACGAACTCGTGCATGCAGCCGCGGTCGAATGCGACCGGCAGGTACTTGCCGGCGCGGCCCTCGCGCAGCCTCGCGAGCAGGTAGTTCGCGTTCAGGACTGCGGTCTCGGAGGCCTCGCTCAGCCCGTCGCCCCCCAGGCTCAGTATGTACGCGTAGGACCGGACGAACACCCCGAAGTTGCCTTGGAACCCGCGCAGGCGCCCGATCGACTTCGAACGATCATGGTCCAGGTCGTACGTGGGCGCAGCGCCAGATTTCGCGTCGCGCCGCACCACCCGGGGCACGGGAAGGTATGGCTCGATCCTCCCCGACACCGCGATCGGCCCGGCGCCAGGGCCGCCGCCGCCATGGGGCTGAGAGAACGACTTGTGGAGATTGACATGGACGATGTCGAAGCCCATGTCACCAGGACGCGAGCGGCCGAGGATCGCGTTCAGGTTGGCGCCGTCGTAGTACAGGGTCCCGCCCGAGTCGCGCACGATCGCGGTGATCTCGCGGATGTTCTCGTCGAACAGGCCGAGCGTGTTCGGATTGGTGAGCATCAGGCACGCGACGTCCTCGGTCGTCTTGGCGCGCAGATCGTCGACATCAACCCCGCCGCTCTCGTCCGTGGCGACCTTGACGACCTCGTACCCGGCCATCGTCACCGACGCGGGGTTTGTCCCGTGCGACGTATCGGGGGTCAGCACCTTGGTCCGCTCCTCGCCGCGATCTGCGTGGTAGGCGCGTGTGAGCAGCAGCCCCGCCAACTCGCCCTGCGATCCGGCCGACGGCTGCAGCGAGACGTGCGGGAGGCCGCAGATCTCACCCAGCGCCTCCTGCAATTGCCACATCAGCTCAAGCGCCCCCTGGGCCCGGCTTGGGTCCTGCGCGGGGTGAAGGCGGGCGTGCCCGGACAGCGCCGCGACGCGCTCGTTCAAGCGCGGGTTGTGCTTCATCGTGCACGAGCCCAGCGGGTACAGCCCCGTGTCCAGATCGAAGTTGCGGCGCGAGATCCGGTTGTAGTGGCGGATGATCTCGGGCTCGGACACCTCCGGCAGCTCGGCGGGGCGCTCTCGCCGCAGGTGCCGGGGGATCAGCTCGTCGATCGGCCGCTCCGGCACGTCCGCGCGCGGCAGCGTCGCTGCGCGACGCCCCGGCCTCGATCTTTCGAAGATCGTGGTCGCCCGGTCACGCTGCATGGGGGCTTCGGAGCGGAAGGATGGCGGGGTCATGCTCGGGCCTCCGCCGGTTGCCGCCTCCCGGCCAGCGCATTCGCCAGCGCATCCGCGAGCCGGTCGATGTCCTCGCGGCTGCGCTGCTCGGTGATCGCCACCAGCAAGCCGTCCTCGTGCTCCGGATACTCGCGGGCGAGCGGATAGCCCGCCGCTATCCCCTCCGCGGCACACCGATCCAAGACGGCTCCGACCGGTGCATCGAGTCGAATCGGGAACTCGCGGACGGTCGGCGCGTCATGAAGGAGCTCGACGCCGTCGACATCCGCAAGCCGCTCCCGCGCGTACGCTGTGCGGCGAGCGAGCAGCTCGCCCAGCTCCACCATTCCGCGCTTGCCGAGCCAGCTCAGGTAGACGATGGCCCCGATCGCGTTGAGGGCCTGCGCCGTGCAGATGTTGTGCGTTGCCTTCTCGCGCCGGATGTGCTGCTCGCGGGTCTGGAGCGCGAGCACGAACCCGCGGCGGCCGTCGACGTCGACCGTCTCCCCTGCGATCCGGCCTGGCATCCGTCGGATGTGCGCCTCCGTGGCGCAGAAGAAGCCGAACGAAGGGCCGCCGTAGTCGAGCCGGCCGCCGAGCGGCTGGCCCTCGCCAAGCGCGATGTCGGCGCCGCACTCCCCGGGTGGGCGCAGGACTCCGAGGGTCATCGGGTCGACCGCGACGACCACCAGGGCGCCGACTTCGCGCGCTGGTCCGGCCAGCGCCACGACGTCCTCGATCGCGCCGAGGAAGTTCGGCGTCTGCAGGAACACCGCCGCGGCCGAACCGTCGACTGCGTCGGCGAGCGCGGCGCCGTCGGTCTCCCCGCCGCGCAGCCCGACTTCGACGAGCTCCGCCCCGAAGCCCCGCGAGTAGGACGCCAGCGTCTCCCTGCTGTGCGGGTGGACGCCGCGCGAGACGACGAATCGCTTGCGGCCGGTGGCGCCCAGGGCCAGGTAGCCGGCCGAGGCCATCGCCGACGGGCCCTCGTACAGGCCCGCGTTGGCGACCGGCAGAGCCGTGAGCTCGGACATCGCGGTCTGGAACTCGAACATCCCCTGAAGGTGGCCCTGCGAGATCTCGGGCTGGTACGGCGTGTAGGGGGTGAGGAACTCCGAGCGCTGGGTGATCGCGTCGACAAGCGCGGGAACGTAGTGGTCGTACATGCCGGCGCCGATGAAGCAGAGCTCCTGCTCGGAGTCGGCATTGCGTCGAGCAAGCGCGGCGAGCCGCTCGTACACCGCGCTCTCGGCCAGCCCCGGTGCCAATGCCAGATCGCGATCGAGCCGCACCTCGGACGGGAGCCCGGCGAACAGCTCATCGATCGAGGACACGCCGATCTCGGCAAGCATCTCGCGGCGGTCGGCGTCGGTGGCCGACGTGTAGCGCGTCATCTACTCGCCCTCCCCTTCGAGCATCTTGCGATACGCCCCGGCGTCCATCAGCGCGTCGAGCTCGGAGGGAGCGGACAGCCTCACCTTGACAAGCCACCCTTCGCCGTAGGGGTCGTCGGTGATCTGCTGGGGATTGTCGGCGAGCTCTGTGTTGACCTCGGTGATCTCGCCCGACAGCGGCGCGTACACGTCCGACACCGCCTTCACCGACTCGACCTCGGCGTACGGAGCGTCCTTCCTCACCGCGACGCCCTGCTCGGGTGCCTCGAAGAAGACCACCTCGCCCAGCGCGTCCTGCGCGTACCAGGTGATGCCGAAGGTTGCCGAGTCCCCGACCACACGAGCCCAGTCGTGCTCGGGGTGGTACAGAAGATCATTGGGATAGCTCTCGTCTGCCAACTAGTCCTCCTTCTCGTATAGGGGCTTGCGCTCGACACGGGCCGGGCGCCGCGTGCCGCGAACGTCGACCTCCAGCGCCGTGCCCGGCGCGGCGAGCTCGGACCGCACGTACGCCATCCCGATCCCCGTCCCCAGCGACGGCGACATCGTCCCGCTGGTCACCACGCCGGCCGGCTCGCCGCCGTGCACGACCGCGTTGCCGGAGCGTGGGATCCCGCGTCCGGTGAACACGAACGGAGCGAGCTTCTCGGCCGGACCGTCGGCGCGGACCCTGGCGATTGCCTCGGACCCGACGAATCCGGTCTCCTCCTTGCAGCACCATCCCAGCCCGCCCTCGATCGGTGTGCGCTCGGTCGTCAGGTCGTTGCCGTACAGGTGGAAGCAGGCCTCGAGCCGAAGCGTGTCGCGAGCCCCGAGGCCGGCCGGGACAACGCCGACGGCAAGCACCGCCTCCCAGACGGCTCGGGCGTCGTCCGGGGCCATCAGCAGCTCCACACCGTCCTCGCCGGTGTAGCCAGTCCCACAGCACAGCACCTCGGCGCCGGCGACTTGGAGTGTCGCCGTGCTCATCCGCGGCGGCAGGCTGCCGTCGGCGAGACCGGCGACGATCTCCCGTGCTGCCGGGCCCTGCACGGCGAGCATCGCGAAGGAGTCGCCGACATCGCGGACCTCGGCGTCGAAGTCGGCGGCGTGACGCGCGAACCACTCGAAGTCGCTGTCGCGGTTTGCGGCGTTGGTGACGGTGAGAAAGCGGTTCGCCTCCAGCCGGTAGGTGAAGAGGTCGTCGAGGACGCCGCCGTCCTCACGGCACAGGCACGAGTACTGGGCGCCGCCGGCGGCGATCCGGGAGACGTCGTTCGAGAGCAGCCGCTGGAGCAGCGCCTCGGCGCCGGGGCCCTCGGTCTCGATCTCGCCCATGTGCGAGACGTCGAACATGCCGGCGCGCTCGCGCACCGCGAGGTGCTCGCGGCGGACGCCCTCGTACTCGACCGGCATCTCGAAGCCCGCGAACGGAACCAGTCGAGCGCCAACCGACTTGTGCACGGCGAGCAGTGGGGTGGACCGGATCGATGCATGGTCCGCTCGGGCCACGGCGACTACTCGGCGACCGGATGCTCGACGACCGTCCCGTCGTCGAGCGCGGCGGACAGCTCCGCAGCGTGTCGGCGCAGGAGTCGGCCGAGCTCGCCGGTGTCGGCGTGGACGATCCGCGTGGTCGGAGCCGAGATGCTGATCGCCGCGAACGGGAGCCCGCCCGAGACCACCGGGGCGGCGACGCAGCTGACGCCCTCCTCGTGCTCCTCGTTGTCGATCGCGTAGCCGCGGCGGCGGATCCGGGCGAAATCGCTGCGCAGGGAGGCAAGACTTGTCTGGGTGCGCGCTGTGAGCCGCTCGAGCGGCTCACGGTCGGGCGGGTAGAGCTTCGCGATGGACTCGGCCGGACGGCCGGCGAGTATCGCCTTTCCGGCCGCGGTCGTGTGGGCGAGGGCGGAGCTTCCAACCTGGGTGAACATGCGGACGTTGTGGAGGCCCGGGACCTGGTCCACGTAGACCACGCGGTCGCGGTCCAGGATCACCAGGTTGGTCGTCTCGCTCGTCTCCTCCCGAATCCCTTCGAGGTGGAGCCGAGCAACCGCGCGGAGCGCGGCGGTGCGCGCCTGAATGCCGCCCGCGAGCTCGAGCACCTTGAAGCCGAGGGTGTAGCGGCCGTGCGCGGCCGCCTGGCGCACGTAGCCGCGATCGGCGAGGCCCGCGAGCAGACGATGTGCGGTGCTCACGACCAGGCCGGTGCGCTCCGCCACTTCCGAGACGCCGAGATCGCCGGCCTCTCCGAGGGCCTCGAGCACGTCAAGGGCTCGGTCGAGCGACTGTACGCGGTCGCGACGTGGATGCGTCATAGGGCCGCCGGATAGACTATAGGAAGTCGTTTTCCATATGGTGGATATCGCGGATCGCTATCGACTGACGAAGCACGGGAGGGCAGCAGATGGGCTACACGACCTCTGAGGATGGAGTCGCCCTGTACTACGAGGAGACCGGGAGCGGGTCGGGGGAGGCGATCCTGTTCATCCACGAGTTCGCCGGTGACCATCGCAGCTGGGAACCCCAGATCCGGGTCTTCTCCGAGAGCTTCCGTTGCATCACCTACGACGCTCGCGGCTACCCCCCGTCGGACGTCCCGACGGAGCCGACCGCCTACTCGCAGGACCTCGCCGTCTCCGATGCGCTGGCGGTGCTGGACCATCTGGAGATAGAGCGGGCACATGTGGTCGGCCTCTCGATGGGGGGGTTCACGGCCCTTCACCTTGGCCTGCGGCATCCTGGCCGGACCGCGTCGCTGGTGGTCGCCGCCTGTGGCTATGGATCACAGCCGCATGCTCGCGCCGCCTTCCGCGCGGAAAGCGAGGCGGTCGCGCGGGCATTCGAGGCGGAGGGCGCCGCCGGGATAGCGCGGAAATACGGATCGGGCCCGGCTCGCGTCCAGTTCATGAACAAGGACCCGGACGGGTGGGAGAGGTTCGTCCAGATGCTGTCGGAGCACTCCACGGTTGGCTCGGCGCTGACGATGCTGGGCGTACAGCGAGAGCGACCTTCGCTCTACGATCTCGCCGACGACCTGCAGTCGCTCACCATCCCCACGTTGCTGATCGTCGGCGACGAGGACACCGGGTGCCTCGAGCCCAACCTGATGCTGAAGGAGTCGATCGGCTCCGCAGCCCTCTGGGTCCTACCGCGGACCGGCCATACCTCGAACCTGGAGGAACCCGGTCTGTTCAACATGTTCGTGGCCGAGTTCCTCACGGGTGTGGAAGCGGGTCGCTGGGGGCTGCGCGACCCCCGCTCGGTCTCCAAGAGCCTGACCGGCATATCCGGATGAGCGGGGTGGACGAAGCCGTGCCGGACACGAGCCCTCGTCTCACCCTCACACACGAGGGAGCGCTGCGGGTCCTTCAGGCCGCAGTGGAACGCGCCGCGGCGATGCAGAAACCGCAATGCGTCGCGGTCGTGGACGGTTCGGGACACCTGCTCGCGTTCGTCCGGATGGACGGCGCCAAGTTCCTGTCCATCCAGACGGCACAGCGCAAGGCGATCACGGCGGCGGATCGTCGCTCGCCCACCGGTGGGATCGAATATGCGCACGGAGTGAGTCTCGGGATCGTCACGGGCGGCCGCCTCGCGAACCTCAAGGGAGGCGTCCCGATCGAGGTGGATGGGCAGCTGCTGGGGGCGGTAGGGGTGAGCTCGGGATCCGGCGAGGAGGATCTCGAGGTAGCAAGGGCGGGAGTCGCAGCGATCTCCCAGGCAAGAGCCGACTGGTAGGCGATGGTCGAATCGGATGCGCAGGAGGTCGAGCGCTATTACCAGACGCTCTCGACCTGGATCCGGCTGCACGGCGCCGAGCACATGGCGCGCCAGTACGTGGTCATCCGGCTGGCGAGGATGGAGGCGACCGGGCCCCTGGACTTCAGTGACATACAGCGCGTGCTCAGCCGCGTCGTGGACGCCCGCACCTGGCATCCCGCCTGGCACGACGAAGCGCAGCATGCGGAGCAGGCAGCCGAGCGACTGTTGACGGAGGACCGGCGGGTCTCCGCCGCCGACATGTTCCACCGGGCCTCAGCATGTCATCACTGGTCCCAGTACCTGGCCCGGGTGGGCAGCGAGCAGAAGGCCCGCGGACGTGCCGGCCGGGTTCGCTGTTACCGCCGGGCGGTCGAGTGCTTTCCCGCCCGGATCGAGCCGGTCGTCGCGCCGTTCGATGGCGTCGCGCTACCCGGCTATCTGCACATGCCCGAGCCAGCGAACGGGAGCGGCGAGCCTCCCCCCTGCGTGATCATGGTGAACGGCGCCGATTCGGTCAAGGAGGAGTACCACAACTGGGCAAGGCAGTTCGTTCGCCGCGGCCTGGCGGCGCTCACGATCGACGGTCCGGGCCAGGGCGAGATGGTGGGGGTGATACCGATGGATCCGGACGCCTGGGAGAGGCCGATGGGCGCAGCCGTCGACGAGCTGTCGGCCGGAGGGAAGGTCGACGCCGGTCGAATCGGGATCTGGGGAAGCAGCATGGGTGGATTCCTGGCCCTCCGCGCCGCCGCGCACGAGCCGCGTCTGCGCGCCGCGATCTCGTCGGGGGGCTTCTTCGACTTCCGGGACTACCGGTACTGGCCGATCTCGACCCAGCTGAACGTGATGGAGGACATGATGCTGGAATCCCTGGCGGCGGCCCGCGACCACGTCGAGCGCAACTGCACTCTGGACGGAGTGGTCGAGAGGATCGAGGTGCCCTACCTGGTGATCCACGGCGCCCGCGACGAGCTGCTCGGCGTCGAGGAGGGCCGGCAGATGGCCGGTGGGCCGCTTGGGGAGTTCGTCAACTTCGAGGACGGCTTCCACACCTGCACCAACTACAACGCGGAGCTCGTCACGCTGATGTGCGACTGGATGGCGACGAAGCTGCGCGCCGATCCGCGACCGTGATCACGTCGAGCGGGAGCTGCGCGGTCACGACGAAGTTCGGGGCGTCCACGATCTCGCTGATCTTCAGGTCGACCGCGACGCTGCAGATCGCATAGGCCTGAGGCCGGGTGTACCCGTATTCCTCCGACAGGAGATCGATCATGTTCCTGAGCGCGCTGCGGGCCGCTCCATTCAGATCCTCTGCACGTCCTCCGGAGTCCGCGTACACGGACAGGCCGGTCGTCGCGACGTAATCCCCGCTGCAGGTACGCGCCGCTCCGTTCCCGTACACCGTCACGTCGCGGGTGGCGCGAGCCGCGGCGGCTGCCTTGACGATGTCGAAGCGTACGTGGAGCGCGGCGGTGGTCTCGATCGCCGTTCCGCAGACCTCCCCATCTCCCTGGGCGAAGTGAGCGTCGCCTGCGGAGAACAGCGCGCCTTCGGTCCACACGGGGAACAGGACGCGCGTGCCCGCCACCATGCCCTTCACATCGAGGTTGCCGCCGTTCTCGCGCGGCGGCTTGGTCCGAAGAGCCTCGCCCGCAATCGCGGCGTCCTCGGGCACCGCACCACGTGGTTCCGGCAGCGCAACATCCGCCCCGCCGGCGGCGAGGTCCCGCTCGCGCGCTGAGATTCGGGAGAGCAGGTCTCGCGACGGGGCGACCCCGAGGATTCCCATGAACGGTCGGCCCGGGATGCGGATTCCGGGCAAGTCCGGCGAAGTTGCCCAATCGCCGGCGATCTCCCACCGCGCCAGGAATGGGGCCGGGAACTCGTCGCGCAGAAACCCAAACCCGGGGATCTGGGCCGTGTATCCGAAAGCGCCCGGTCGGACGTCCAGGATCTCGACGGCCAGCAAGTCACCGGGCTCGGCGCCGTCGATGAAGATCGGGCCGGTTAGCGGGTGCACGATGGTTCGATCGGCCCGCGGGACGTCCTCGTGCGTGGAGCTCATCGAGAACTGACCGTCGATGGCGTCTCGGGTGGTGACGAGGACCTCGTCACCGGGCCTGCACACGAGCGCGGGGGGAATGTCGGGATGCCACCGGTTGTGACACCGGGATGCGTCCCGGCGAACCGGAATCGAAGCATCAGCGTGAAGCTCGTGTGTGGCGATGACTCTCGTACCTCCTCGTCACGGCTCTCGGGTTGTCCGGTCCGGCGGGATTCTCACCTGTCGACCCCGGGCCGCGCAAGCCCCGATTAACGGGATCATCCGGCGTCGCCGCAGGCGTGAGCTTCGGCTGGGCGGCGGTCGGTCGGCATTCTCCCGCGAGCCAGCGCTGCGAGCGCGACGAGCGCCGGCAGGGCCATCACCACCGCGCTCACGCGGGGGCTGGCGGCGCTCGCGATCGCGCCGTCGACGAGGCTGGAGAGCGGGCGGACACCCAGGAACGCGACGGTCCAGATCGCCATCACGCGTCCGCGCTGGTCGGCGTCGATGCTCAGCTGGATCTCCTTGATCGTGGCGGTGCTCGCCGCCAGGAACCCGAACCCGGCCACCGCGAGGGCGATCAGCCCGAGCTCCAGGGTGGGCGCGAGCGAGAACGCCACCATCCCGCCAACCAGCAGGGAGAGCCGGCTGAGAAGCTGGCGATTGAGCCGACCCGGCCGGCCTGCGACAGTGAGCACTGCCATCAACGCGCCCACGCTGAACGCTCCCAGGAGGACGCCCGCCAGCGCATCGGAATGCTTCCACACGCCGGCGGCGAACGCCGGCGAGAGCGTGTTGACGGGATCGACTGCGATTGAGATGGCGGACGAGACGAGCATCAACCCGAGCAGCCGGGGCCGCCCTCGCACCAGCGCGATGCTGTCGCGAAATCTGGGACGCAGCGGGCGCTCGGGGACGGACCGCGGGTGGACCACGAGCAGGCTCGCGACGAGGGCGAGATACGCGAGCGCGCTGACGACGAAGGCCGGGCCGATCCCGGCCGTCGCGATCACGAGCGCGGCCGTCACCGGCCCTACTCCCCGGGCCAGGTTGAAGGTCAACGCCATCAGGGCGACGGCAGCACCGAGCCGATCGGCCGGCACCAGATCGGGCAGGATCGCCTGCAGCGCGGGGAACGTGAATGCCTGCACAAGGCCGATCACGAGCACGAATCCGATCACGACCGTCGGGGTCGCCTCGCCCACCATCACGAGTCCGGCCAGGGTGCACGCGACGACGCTCGCGGCGCCTTGAGTTCTGAGCAGGAGCCGGCGTCTGTCGAAGCGGTCCGCCGCCGTGCCTGTCCACGGAACGAGCAGGAGCACGCCGGCGAACTGCGAGAAGCCGACCACCCCGAGCAGGAAGGCTGACCCCGTGCTCCGGTAGACGAAGATCCCCGCCGCCAGCACCAGGAACCAGGTCCCGGAGTTGGCGATCAGATTGCCCACGAAGAACGGCCCGAAGCTCCTGTCGGCGAGCAGCCCCAGGTTCTCTGCGGCGCGCGACGGCTGATCCGGCGGGTCGGCGGGATCAGCCGGCGGCGCGCGAAGGCTCACGAGCACCGCCTCAACCGGCGCATGACACACGGGCAGCGGCCGGGGCGATGTTGTGCTGTCGCGAGTTCCATGATCCGGAAACTGTCTATTGCCTCGCGGCAACCCCTAGGGTAGGCTCGCCGCCGCGATCGTGCCTTTCTGTCCAGATGCGTCGATCCCGTTCGGTGAGCGCCCAGCGCTCGACCGCCCTGGGCCTGCGGGGGTCGCGTCGAGGTGAGAGTCACTCATTGCAGTCCGGGAGGGCCAGGTGTAGGGTCCCCCTATCCGGCCGCAGCACCCGAGACTCGACGGGGGTCAGGCATCTCGATGACGGTCAGCGGCTCAGATCAAGGGACGGTTGAGGTTCACGGCGTCAACAAGTCCTTTCGCCATCAGGCGAAGGGCACGGAGCTGAAGGTCCTGGACGACATCTCCGTCTCGTTCAGGGGAGGAACCTTCAACTGCGTCGTCGGCCCCAGCGGCTGTGGCAAGTCGACGCTGCTCAGGGTCATCGACGGCCTGATCCCGCCGGACTCAGGAGGCGTGACGATAGGCGGCGAGCGCGTTCGAGAGCCGTCCCTCGACCGCGGGTTCGTCTTCCAGCAGTTCAATCTGCTCCCGTGGCGGACGGTCCAGGGGAATGTCGAGTTCGGATTGGAGAACCTCGGCGTCAAGAAGGATGAGCGCCGGCGACGGGCCGAAGAGGTGATCAAGTTCGTTGCGCTCGAGGGCTTCGAGGGCTACTTCCCCGGGCAGCTCTCCGGCGGGATGCAGCAGCGGGTTGGTCTGGCGAGGGCCCTGGCCGTCGACCCTTCCATCCTGTTGATGGATGAGCCCTTCGGCTCCGTCGACGATCAAACGAGAATGCTGCTGCAGGACGAGCTTCTCGGAATCTGGGAGGGAAACCAGAAGACGGTGATCTTCGTAACGCACGACATCGAGGAGGCGCTCTACCTCGCAGATCAGATCATCGTGATGGCTGCCCGGCCCTCCCGCGTCGTCCGCGTCGTCGACGTCCCGTTCGGGCGTCCCCGCAAAGAGAGCATCCGGGGGTCCGCGGAGATGGGTCGCCTCAAGCAGGAGATCTGGAATGAGCTCAAGGCAGGCGCAACGGTGGAGGGATGAACCGCGGGCCCGACATCACGGATGCGTCCAGCGGAGGAGGCGTTGTGGCGCAGCCGGGCGCCGGGGCGGACCGGACGGACCGGGACGCCCATATGGACACGGAGCGGACTGGGCGGGGCCGGTGGAAGCGGGCCTTCGACAACAAGTGGGTGCTGCGGATCCTGTTCTACGGCGCGATCTTGATCGGATGGCAGGTGACCGCGATGGTGAAGGGCGAGTTCTTCCTCCCCACCATCCCCCAGACCGTCGAGGGATTCGTCGAGCTGTTCACGGAGGGCTACGCGAGCACGCTGCTCCTCAGCCTCCGCCAGCTTGCGGTCGGCTTCTTCCTCGCACTCCTGATCGCGATCCCCGTCGGCGCCCTGATGGGCCGCTCGAAATTCGCGAGCGACATCCTGTCGCCGTACGTTTACACCCTGTTCGTCACGCCGAAGCAGACTCTGCTGCCGGTGTTGATCATCGCGTTCGGGGTTGGATTCTGGTACCGCGCGTGGGTGGTGGTGCTCTTCGCCGTGTTCTTCCCGATCATCAACACCGCGGCGGGGGTGCACTACGTCGACAAGGAGCTGCGCGAGGCAGCGCGTGCCTTCGACACGGGCTGGTGGCGGATGTTGACGAGGGTCTACCTGCCCGCGGCGGCGCCCTTCATCGTGGCGGGCATCCGGTTGGGCTTCGGGATGGCGATGAAGGGGATGGTGATCGCCGAGCTCTGGATTCTCGCCGACACGGGAGACCTCCTCAACACCTTCTCCTCCTCGCCGTTGCGGCTGGATCTCTACTACCCGCTGGTGCTCCTGATCATCGGGTTTGCGGTGCTTGTCAACGTGGTGCTCCTGTGGGCTGAGCGGAAGCTGCGCCCCGCCGCGCAGCTCCCGGGAGCGCAGATACCGGGGCAGGTGTAGGCGGTGGCAACGGTCACGGCAAGACTGCAGGCGAGGTGGCGAACGCGCTCGGCGTCCGGGGTGTCGATCGCCCAGCTCGGCCGGTGGCTGCTGTCAATTGCGCTGTTCTTCGTTCTCTGGGAGGTGATCGGCCAAAGCGGGGTGACGGTCGCGATCGTCCCACCGACCGAGGTGCTGCCCGACCTGGTCGACGAGCTCGTCTCGGGCGACCTTCTCAGCGCCACGCTCGGGACGCTCGAGCTCGCCGCGGCGGGGTTCGCGATCTCGGCCGTCCTGGGGCTCTCGATCGGGCTTCTGATGGGAGTGTCGAGGGCGTGGAACGACGTCCTCGATCCGCTCGTGAGCGCGATGCTCGCAGCGCCGATCGCGATGTTCATCCCGGTGATCGCCGTCTACCTGGGGCTGGAGTTCAAGGCGAAGGTGGTCGGCGTGGTGCTGTTCACGGTCTTCATCGTCATCGTGAACACGGCGATCGGGATCAGGGAGGTACCGGGCTCGGGGATCGAGGCGGCGCGGGCCTTCGGGACGAGCCGCCGCAGGCTCTACACCAGCGTGATCCTCCCGTGGGCGAGTCCGTACATCATCACCGGCCTCAGGCTCGCCGTCGGGCGAGCGGTCGAGGGAGCGATCCTCTTCGAGCTCTTCCTGAGGGCCGAGAACCTGGGCCTGTTGATCAGGAACGCGACCGGTTCCTTCGACCTCAGCAAGCTTTTGGGCGCTGTGTTCTTCATCACGATCATCGCCGCCGGAGCGATGGGCCTCGCTCGGATTGTCGAGTGGCGCCTGCTCCGGTGGAAGAGCTATTAGCGAGAGAAGACTCATTGAAACGGAGGGCAAACCATCACTTTGGCGCGGAGACCCCGGGCACTGAGTGAGAAGGAGTGGACACTGTGAGAAAGCTCGGCAAGATCTTCATCTGTTTCGTCCTGATGGGCGCCGTCGCCGCGATCGGGGTCGGCTGCGGCAGCGGCGGCGACGATAGCTCCGGGGGTTCCGGAAAGGCCAAGCCGGTGCGGCTGGCCACGAGTAGCACGGGCCAAGCGTATGTGGGCCAGTTCCACGCGGCCGCTCTATTCGGCGACAAGTTCGGGCTCGCCGCCGACAACCCCGTGCAGGAGTTCGAGGACGAGACTGCGGCGGCGCAGCTGCTCGTCGGTGGGCGTGCCGATGTGGAGTCCTCCGGGATGACCCAGGTGATCCAGTTGATCGAGAAGGATCAGAGCGTGAAGGCGTTCTGTCCGATCCAGATCGACAGCACCGAGCAGCTCGTCGGGCTGAAGGACAACATCACCTCGCTCGATCAGATCACCGATCCGAACATCCGGGTGGCGGTTGACAGCCCCGGCGGCCTGGTCAACTTCATCATGAACCTGCTGTTCCGGGAGAAGGGCCTGAAGAACTCCGACGGGCAGCCGCTCACCACGAGCGATCTGCAGAACGTCACCGTTCTCGGTGACGGGAGCCAGCGGCTCGCCGCGCTCGCCGCCGGCGAGGTCGATGTGGGGTCCGTGGATCTGTTCGAGCTCCCGGACCTGCAGAAGCAGATCGGTAAGGACGCCGTGACCACGCTCAGCGTCACTGCTGCCGATACCGATTTCCTCGCGAACGTCTACCTCGCGAAGACCGATTGGCTCGATCAGAACCAGGATCTCGCGGCGCGCTACTGCGCGGCCACCCTGTACTCCAACCGAATCCTGGCAAGCGACTACAACAAGTACAAGGCGGCCGTCAACAAGTACGTCAAGGGCGGCGTGGACGAGTCGATCATCAAGTCGAACTGGGAGTTCGCTCGCAAGTACAACATCTGGCCGTACAACTCCGACGTGCTGTCGGAGGACGCGGTGAAGACGATCATCGACGTCGGGATTCCGTCGAAGCTGCTCGACGCCTCGGCCAAGGATTTCACGTTCGATGACATCGTCGATCCTCGTCCGGGGGAGACCGCCATGGACCTGCTCGGCGGTCCCGTCACTCCAAAGCAGGTCAAGGCCGGGGACATTCCGGAGCCCAATGCGGGCTGAGCGCCCGCTCAACCATCTCGAAGGAGGGAGACCATGAGTGAGTCCGATACGTCCCCGGCCAAGCTGCCGCGTGCGCGGGTCGACCCCGCGACCACGCGGCTGGTGGTCGTGGACGTCCAAAACGATTTCCTTGCGGACGGCGGCTGGTTCGCGAACCACCGCGGACACGATCTCGAAGGGATGCGAAGAGCCGTGGACAACGCCGATCGGCTGATCGGGTTAGCCCGGTCCGCAGGGGTGAAGCCGATCTTCATCCAAGCGATCTACGACCACAAGTGGCTGTCCAAGGCGATGCTGGAGCGGCATGAGCTCGTCGGCCTCGACACGAACCACTGCCAGGAAGGCACATGGGGTGCCGAGTTCTACGTGGTGAAGCCGGCCCCCGAGGATGAGGTGATCGTCAAGCATCGATACAGCGCGTTCATCGGCACGGAGCTGGACATGCTGCTTCGCAGCCAGGGCGTCGAGAACCTGATCTTCGTCGGGGTGACGACGAACGTGTGCGTGGAGTCCACGGCGCGCCATGGGTACATGCTCGACTACCACATCATCGTGGTGGAGGACTGCACCGCGAGCTACAGCGAGGGGCCGCACCAGGCGTCGCTTGCCGACATCCGGAGGGCGTTCGGGCGCGTCGCCACGGCAGACGAGATCACCTCGGTGTGGCACGAGGCTGGACTCCTGGAGAGCCCCATGGTGGCCGCTTGACGGCTTCGGCCGGACCAAAACCGCCCGCCCGCCCGCCCGCCTCCAGGGGCGGGCGGGCTACGTAGCGCTGGTCGGCGAGCACGTGAAGATCCGCGGCTGCGAAGCGTTCAACGTCGCGCTGCCATGGCGGCGTCTGCACAAGATGGCGTTCCCCAGCGGCACGGCTCGGCAACTACGTCCTTGCTCGAGTTGCGCACTGACAAGGGAATCGAGGGCCTCGGCGAGGCGACCGTGCTGAAGGAATGGGGCGGAGACTACGGCAGCTACTTCGGCGAGTCCGCCGAGCTGACCGTGGCCGTCGATCGAGTCGGTGCTCGGGCCCGCGCTGGTCGGCAGGATCCGTTTGCGATCGAGCAGGCGCACCGCACCATGGACATCGCCGTCAAGGGTTACCCGTATGCGAAGACTGCCATCGACGAGGCGCTCTTCGACATCAAGGGCAAGGCGCTTGGCGTCCCGGTGTACGAGCTCCTCGGCGGGCTGATCCGGAGAGCAGATACCCCTCGCGCACTGCCTCGGCTGGCTGGACTACGAGGACGCGGCCGCCGAGGCGGCAGCAGCCGTCGCCGAGGGGATCAAGACGATCAAGCTCAAGGTCGGCAAGTCCGTCCGAGTACGACGTTCGAGATCGTGCCGCGAGATCCGACGCGTCGTCGGCGCCGACATCGACATCGTCGTCGACGCCAACCAGGGCTGGCCGACACCGAAGTACGCCGTTCGACTTCTCCGGCAGATGGAGCGCGAGAACGATCCGCTACGCCGAGCAGCCGGTCGAGGGCATTGGGCAGAATGGCTCAGGTGACCCGGGCCGTCGACGTCCCCATCATGGCCGACGAGAGCGCGTGGACGCCCCAAGACGTGCTGGAGATCGTCGCGCGAGAGGCGGCGGACATGATCTCGCTTTACACGACGAAGCCGGGCGGGCTGTTCAAGGCGAAGAAGGTCGCGGCCGTGGCCGAGGCTGCTGGGCTCCCGATCAATGTGAACGGCTCCCACGAGACCGGTGTCGGAAACGCCGCCAATCTGCACCTCGTCGCTTCGACCGCAGCTGTCACCGAGGCCGGCGTCTTCCCGGTCACGACCCTGCGGGGCCGGGAGCCCACTGAGATGGCAGGCCGGATGTACGTCGACGACATCGTGACCGAGTCGTTCACGTACTCCGACGGCAACCTCATCGTTCCGTCGGGGCCGGGACTCGGTGTGGAGCTGGACGAGGACAAGGTCGCCGAGTATCGAGTGGGGGCGTAGCGGGCCGTGGACATCAGGAGCATCGCCGTGCTGGGGGCTGGCAACGGTGGGTGCGCTGCGGCTGCCGATCTCGGGAGCCGCGGCTACGATGTCCGCCTCTTCAACCGCTCGAGGGACAGGCTGACGCCCATCGCCGAGCGCGGCGGCTTGCAGAAGATCGGCGCGACGGGCGAGGCCTTCGTGTCCGTGTCCGTGGTTACCGCGGACCTCAGCGAGGCTGTCGTCGGGGCAGACCTGGTGCTGCTTGCGGTGCCCATCTCGTCGTACCCGTTCTACGCTCGGGAGCTCGCTGGTCTCATCGACTCGCGCCAGCCGCTGTTCCTCAACCCCGGCCACATGGGTGGTGGGCTGTTCATGGCTCACGAGATACATCGGCTGAGCGGCCGGACCGATGTGCGGACGTGCGAGGTCAGCACTCTCACGTACGCCTGCAGGATGACCGGCCCCGCCGCAGTCAACATCATCTCGACGACGACCGACCTTCCGTTCGCGGCGTTTCCCGGCAGGAGCCAGTCGGAGCTGTACGACGCATTGGTTCCGGCTGTATCCCGAGCTCACGCAGGCGGCAAATGTTCTCGAGACCGGATTTCTCGACATCAATGCCGTCGAGCACCCGCCCAGATCATCTGCAACGCGGGTTGGCTCGAGCACACCAAAGGCGACTATCTCTTCTACTACGAGGGCACGACGCCGTCTGTCGGCCGGGTGATCGACGCGGTAGACGCAGAGCGGGTGGCGGTTGCAGGAGCCGTCGGAATCGCGACTGAGCCCTTCGCCGACATTTTCTGCCGACTTGGCTACACCACCGCTGCCGCAGCATCGACCGGCGGCGCCTATGCGGCCATGCAGGACAGTGCGCCGAACCGCTGGATCAAGGCGCCGCCGACGCTCGACCATCGCTATATCAATGAGGATGTCGCCTGGGGCCTGGTGCCGTGGTCTGAGCTCGGCCGCCAGCACGGGGTGCCCACGCCGACGATGGACGCCCTTATCGCCCTGGCCGGAGCCCTGAACAGCCGGGACTACCGCGCCGAAGGCTTGACGCTGGAGCGGCTCGGGATCGCGGGTCTCGGTGCACCGAGCGTCCACAAGCTCCTCAACGACGGCTTCGAAACCCGATGCGGTCACCGATCGCGGACGGCCGGGCGTCGGGCTCTCACTCGAAAATGAGTTCAAAGGTAGGATACTATAACCAAGAATCGTCTCCTGGTCGCGCGATGCGAGACGGCGAATGGGGCCGCCCTCGCCGCAGCCGAGCGGTCCGCGGACCGTCTCGGGACGGACAGAAGGGATGGGTGTGTGCCGAACGTCACGAGTCGAGTGGCTCGAGGGACGCACGCTTGAGGAGAAGCGAAAGGTCATAGCGGGGATCACCGACCTGCTCGTCGAGGCCGCACGCGCTCGGCGCGAGGCGGTTCAGGTGACCTTTCGGGACATGAGCCGGGACGACTGGGGCCGCGGAGGGCTGCTCGCCGTCGATCGAACGGACGTTCCGATGACCCACCCAGACCAACCCACCGCGCGGCGGCTTCACCACCTGCTGCTTCAGACGTCCGATCTCGAGAAGGCCGAGGCGTTCTACCTGGGCTTTCTTGGTTTCGGCGTCAAGAATCGCGAGGACTTCCCCGACGGGCGTCCGTTGACCGTCACGAACGAGGGCCTCGGTCTGACGATTGGCGCGGCGGGTCCGGCCGGGGCCGTGCTCGAGCATTTCGCGTTCCGCGCACGTGACATCCGCGGCATCGCCGCGCGCGCCCGGCGGCTGGCGTTCAATGTGATCAAGGGCTCGGCCCTGGCCTCTACGGCCTGACCGTGTATGTCGCCGACCCGACGGAAACAGGGTCGAGCTCTTCGCGGACGACGAGGACTTGACCGTGCCGGACATGTCCGCGTGTCGTGGCAGCGGCTCGGATCGCCGTTCCTCGGAGGCGATGAGCGCGAGGCGGAGATCGCTCGCCTTGCCGCGTCGACGGGCGCAAGGTGCGCGCCTTCGGCTCGCCCTGGCCGACGGGGCGGCCCCGGGGTGTCGATGACGCGGACCGGTCCTGCGACGCGGTCGCCGGGGCGGACTACCTGCTGCTTCCGATCCCTATCGGCGTGGGTCTGAGCGTCTATGCCCCTCACGCGCATGAGCCGATGATCGCGGATGCCGGGGTGCTCGGCGCGCTCGCGTCGGAGGCGCACGCGTTCGCTCGGCGGGCGACGCCCGAGTTCCGCAGCGCGGCGAGAAGGCCGGGGTTCGAGCTCCACGACTACGACCCGGATCGTGAACTGATGCTGCTGCGGGGGCCGGCGATCGTGGAGGGCGCATCCAGCCTCGCGTCGAGAACACGGAGATCACCATCAACGACGCGAGCTTCGGTCGTGGTCGTGGTTCGGCACCATCGGCTCGCTGCTCGCTCGGCCGGCTGCACGGGCTGGGGGCCCGCGTGCATGTGGCGGCAGGAACACGATGCAGCGCGCGGGCGCATCGCAGACGGCCTCGATTCCCGCTTCCCTCGACCAGCTACCGATCCTGGCTCCGGAGCTCCGAGATGGTCTTCTCCACCGTCCCGGCGCCGGTCGTTGACCGGCGGTGCTCGAGCGCTGCCGCGGGGCAGCCTCGTGCTCGACATCGCACCCCCACCCGAGCACGCCGACCTCGATGCTCGCCGAGAGCTCGGGCATCGGGCCGTGTGGGCGCGGGGCACTGGGGCGGCGCGCGCCGACACCGTCGGCAAAGCCAGTGGTCGGGCCTCACGCCGCTATATCGCTGAGGTCGAGCGGACGGCCGAGCGCGGCGCGGCGCGGGCGAGTACGGCTGGATGCGCGATGAGCTCCGAGTTGCGGTCTCCCGAGCGTCGCCATCGTCGGCGCGGCGCTCGCTCGGTCTCGACGGCCGCGCTCGAGCTCGCCACGTCGCGGGGTCAAGCCAGTGATCTTCGAGCGCGCCGGCGATCTGCTGTCCGGCTGTTCAGCGGGAAGCGCGGGGCTGCTGTCGCCCGCCCACTCGACGCCTCTGACGACGCCGGCGGCGGTCCGGGAGGGTCTGCGCACATGCGCGACGGGACAGCCCGTTCAGCATGCGCCCCCATCCGCGTCTCATCCCCTGGCTTCCAGTTCGTGCTCGCCGCGCAGTGAAGCAGGTCCGCACAGCGACCAGCCCATCCGCGACTTCAGCCTCGCCAGCCTCGAGCTGCACAAGAAGCTCGCCGCGACGGTCTTGACACCGGGCTCGAGACCAGCGGAGCGATCAACGTCTACGAGACCGAGAAGGTCACGTCGAGGCGGACGGCCGAGGCCGAGGAGCTCGCCGGCACGGGATCAAGTCGGTTGTCATGTCCGGGGCGCGGGCGAGGGAGTTCGAGCCCGCGCCTGTCCGATCGAGTCGTGGGCGGAGTGCTCTATCCCGACGAGGCCCAGTGTGACCCGGAGCGGTTCCTGGCGCGGTCGCGGAGGCGGCGGCGGCCGCAGGAGCGATGTCCGCTACGAGAGCCGAGGTCTTCCGCCTGCGCATCCAGCGGGCACCGGATCGAGGCTCTGGAGACGGCGGAAGGGGAGGTGAATCCGACCCGGTCGTGGTCGTGGCGAATGGAGCCTGGACAGCCGAGCTGAGCCGGACCCTGGGACGGCCGTTCCCGATCGAGGGCGGGAAGGGGTACCACCTCGACCTCGAGCCCGGCGAGCTCGGATCCATCGGTTCCCGTCTACCTGCAGGAGGCGCGGTGCATCGCGACCCCGTATTCCAACCGGCTTCGGCTCTCGGGGACCCTGCAGCTGACCGGGCTGGTCATGCGCCTCGACCGGGTTCGGGCGATGGCCGCCCTCGAGGCCGGCGTTCGAGCCCTGCGCGGGATCGAGCGGCGGTCAGGTGACAGAGGTGTGGCGGGGGATCCGCCCCTGCGCACCCGATGGGCTTCCGTGATCGGCCGGCCGGAGGGGATCGAGAACGTCGTGTTCGCGACGGGCCACGCGATGAAGGGCGTGCACCTCGCCCCGACCACCGCGTCACTGGTGGCCGATCTGCTCACGGGCGGAGAGCCGACCACGACCTGAGCCGTTCAGTCCCGACCGGTTCCAGTACTCCGACTTCTCGGCGGCAGGAAGCCCCAATGAACGAGGACATCGTGCAGAAGTGCGTCGAGGCGATCGAGGCCGAGGACCTGGACGGCGTGTCGCGATCTCCCCGGAGAACTTCGCGTACGTGACCGGCTTCGTCGTCCCTTCCCAGCCGGTCCTGCGGTGGCGCCACGCCGCGGTTGTGATCACGCGCGACGGCGAGCGCGCTCTGTACACGGTCGACATGGAGGCCTCCACCGTTCGGTCGCTCGAGCCGCAGTCCGAGGTCCGAGTCTGGGAGGAGTTCGCCGAGGACGCGATGCCCGTGCTCGCGGGCCTGCTCCGGGACATGGGCCTGGAGGGGGCGCGGGTGGGGATCGAGACCGACTATCTGCCGGCACGTGACATGGAGCAGCTCACGGGACTGCTTCCCAACGTCCGATGGCAGCCCGCGCACACGATTTTCAACCGGCTCAGGATGATCAAGACGCCCCGCGAGCTCGAGCTGATGCGCCGCCTCGCCAGGATCACCGATCGTTCGATCAAGGAGGCGATCGAGACCGTCCGCCCGGGCGACACCGAGCTGGACCTGGCCGGCGCCGTCACCACGAACCTGCTCCGACTGGGTGCCGACGGCTACAAGTGGCTGATCCTGGGAAGCGGCGAGCGCAGCCAGTTTCCGAACGTCGGGCCGACGATGCGCGAGCTGACGCGAGGAGACATCGTCCGCCTCGAGGTGTTCGGGACCCTCGACGGCTACCAGACCGGAATCTGCCGGACGGCCGTGGTCCAGGAGGCCGAGCCCGAAGCAATCCGGATCTGGTCCGACATCGTGGCGTGCCGGGATCTGATCTTCGACTCGATCCGGGACGGAGCGAGCGGATCGCAGGTCTACGGGACGGTCTCGGAGCGTTTTCGGAGCCTCGGGTGGGCGCCGCTCAGCTTCGTCGGACACGGGATCGGGCTCTTCCTTCACGAGGAGCCCTACATCGGGAGCCACGGGGACGCGCGGATCGAGGAGGGGATGGTGCTCGGCACGGAGCCCGTGCTGCTGGTTCCGGGTACCTGGGGCTTTCAGGTCAAGGACATCGTGGCGGTCGACGCGGGGGCGACACGATCTCCTCTCGGACGTTACGACACCAACGAGCTGCTGTCATCGAGTGAGCGAGACGGAAGGAGAAGGGAACCGATGGATCTAGGGTTGGCTGGTTCGAAGGCGATCGTCACCGGAGGAAGCAAGGGCATAGGTCGCGAGACCACGCGCATCCTCGCCGAGGAGGGCTGCGATGTCGCAGTGACGGCGCGAGACGAAGGTCGACTGAAGAAGGCGGCCGAGGAGCTGAGCGCGGCCACGGGCGGCACGGTCCTGCCCTTCGCGGGCGACATGAGCGTCCAGGCCGACGTGGACCGGGCGATGAACGGCGCGATCGAGGCTCTCGGGCACGTCGACATCCTGATCACGTGCGCGGGGAGCAGCCCCGGGGGCCTGCTGGAGGGGCTGACCGGGGACGATTGGATGAGCAGCCTCCAGCTCAAGTTCATGGGCTACGTTCGATGCTGCACCGCGATCCTGCCGCACATGAGGGAGCGCGGGTCGGGGAGCGTCGTCCTCGTCGTCGGCAACGACGGGATGAAGTCCTCGTACTGGGAGCTGACCGCGGGCGCTGCGAACGCCGCCGACGTCAACTTCGCCGCGGCGATGGCCGAGCAGTACGGGCGCCACGGCGTCCGGGTGAACACTGTCAACCCCGGGCCGGTGAACACGGATCGCTGGGACGGGTTGGAGAAGCGATTCGCGGCCGACAGGGAGATCGAGCAGGACGAGGCGCGCCGGATCGTGCTCGAGACACTGCCCCTGGGCCGGATCTGCGAGCCGGAGGAGATTGCGAACGTCGCGTCCTTCCTCGCCTCGCCCCGGGCGAGCTACGTCTCAGGAGCGCACGTGCTGGTCGACGGCGCACAGATGAAGGGCCTGCTCGATTCGGGGCTGCATGGCTGAGCCAACCACGGAAGTGTCGGTGCTCGACACGGAAAGGAGACGGTGATGCGCGGACTCATAGACGTGCACTCCCACCACTATCCCGACTCATACCTCGACGCCTGCAAGCGGGAGGACAGCGGGTTCACCCACTACTACCGCGACGACGGCAGGCTCGTCGTGCTCCAGGATGGCGGCGTCGCACTCGCCGCTCCCCAGCCTCTCCCGCCGCTCGAGCACCGAATCGAGCTGATGGACGACGCGGGCGTCGACGTTCAGGTGATCTCGGTATCGGCCCCCAACCTCGCTCGCTTTCCGGAGGACATCCGGATTCCGCTGACGCGGGAGCTGAACGATGAGTTCTCCGAGCTCGCCGCCGGCTCCAACGGGAGGCTGCGCGTGTTCGTCAGCCTGCCGCTCCCGGCCATCGATGCGGCTCTCGAGGAGCTCGACCGGGCCCTGTCGCTGCCGTACGTGGTCGGAGTCGTGGTCTGCTCGAACATCGACCGGATCAACCTCGACGACGAGCGCTTCTCCCCCGTCTGGGAGGAGCTGTCCCGGCGGAAGACCACGGTGTTCTGTCATCCGACGGTGGCGTGCTGCACCGACGGGCTCCGTGAGTACGCGATGGCGCTGGCGATGGGCTTCATGGCCGACACGATGTTTGCCGTAGGGCGACTCGCGTATGCCGGCACGTTCGACAGGTTCTCGGGCATCCGGTGGATCTTCACCCACCTCGGCGGGACCATCCCGTTCGTCTTGCCGCGCTACGACAACTACTACCGCCAGTTCCCGGAGTGCAGCGAGAACATCGAGCGCCCGCCGTCCGAGATCATGCGCGAGCTGTACTACGACACCGTGACCATGCACGGTCCCGCTCTGCGGTGTGCACTGGACACGCTTGGCGCCGGGCAGCTCGTGTTCGGCACCGACTATCCACACGTCCCCGGCGGGATCGATCGGTTCGTCAAGGTCCTGAACTCGGTCGGGATGTCGGAGGACGAGTTGGAGATGGTCGGCCGAGCAAACGCGACGAAGCTGATCGACCTCGAGGAAGCTCCGACCGCGGGGGGGAGGTGAGCCGATGAGGACCATCGTCCGCAACGGCCGCGTCGTCACGTCGTCTCAATCAGTGGAGACGGACGTCTTGATCGAAGGCGAGAGGATCGAGGCGATCGGCTCGTTTCCCGGGATCGAGGCTGACAAGGAGATCGACGCCGCCGGCAAGCTGGTGTTTCCGGGCGGCGTCGATCCGCACACGCACCTCGAGACCCCCCTGAAGGGGACTGTCACTGCCGACGACTTCTACTCGGGGACGGTCGCGGCAGCGATCGGAGGCACCACGTCGATCATCGACTTCCCGGTCCAGAGCAGGGGCCAGGATCCGCGCGACTCGCATCAGGAGTGGTACGACCGCGCCGACGAGAAGGCGGTGGTGGACTGGGGCCTGCACCAGATCATCACGGACCTTCCCGATGAGTTCTTCCCGGCGATCGACGAGCTGGTCCGGGAGGGCTCTCCGAGCTTCAAGATGTTCATGGCGTATCCGGGGGCTCGGATGGTCGAGGACGACGTGATCTTCAAGGCGATGCGCCGCAGCGCCGAGAACGGGGCGTTCGTGCTGATGCACTGCGAGAACGGCCGGGTCATCGACCTGCTCGAATCGGAGGCTCTCGCCGCCGGGAACGTGGATCCGCCGTTCAACGCCGTGACCAGGCCGCCGGTCACCGAATCCGAGGCGACGGCGAGGGCGATCGCGCTCGCCGAGCTCGCCGGGGTGCCCGTCTACGTCGTCCACCTCACCTGCGCGCTCGCGCTCGAGGCCGTCGCCGAGGCGCGGGAGCGGGGGCTCCCCGCTTACGCGGAGACCTGCCCTCAGTACCTGCTGATGACCGAGGACAGGCCTGAACGAGCCCGACTTCGGCGGCTCGAAGTACGTGATGTGCCCGCCGTTGCGCACTCCGATGGATCAGGAGCGGCTGTGGAAGGGACTTCAGACGAACGAGCTCGTCGTCGTCTCCACGGATCACACGCCATTCAGGTTCAAGGACCAGAAGCAGATGGGTCGGGAGGCCTTCCCGAAGATCCCGAACGGGGTGCCGGGGATCGAGTGGCGGACGCTGCTGATGTATCAGCACGGCGTGGTCGAGGGGCGGTTCGGGTTGAACCGCCTGATCGAGCTGATCGCCACCAATCCGGCGAAGCTGTTCGGGTGCTACCCGCGCAAGGGTGAGATCGCTCCCGGTTCAGACGCCGATCTGGTGGTGTTCGACCCCGAGGCCGAGACCCTGCTGAGCGCGAAGACGCAGGCCACGCTGTGCGACTACAACCCCTACGAGGGCGAGGTCGTTCAGGGGCGGGTCGAGACCGTGATGCTGCGCGGCTCGGTGATCGTCGATGACGGTTCGTTCACGGGCTCGCGAGGACAGGGCCGGTTCCTTCGACGGGGCGAGTCGATCCCGGTGACATGACCCGTACGTTCGTCGAGGGGCTGGAGTTCGCGCTCACGGTCGACCCCGCGGGCCGGGTGATCCGCGATGCGACGCTGGTGGTCGAGGGCGACCGGCTGCTCGCGGTCGGTCCGGCTGATCAGGTGGCGCTCTCGCATCGACCCGGTCCCGACGACGTCACCTTGGACGGCACCGGTCTCGGTGCGACCCCGGGCTTCATCGACTCGCACGTACACCTCTCCGAGACGCTGGCCCGGGCGAGCTTCCCGGACTGCCTCGGCACCAGGGCCTGGGTCTTCCATTGGATGATGCCCTTCTACGGACGGCTCACGGCGGAGGACGAGCGCCTCTCGGTGATCCTCGGTGCCGTTGAGATGCTCAGAAGCGGGACCACGTGCTTCCTCGACATGGGGGCGCTGCGCGACCCGCGGTTGACGGTGTCCGCGCTCAGCGAGATCGGAATCCGGGGAGTGACGGGACGCCACGCCGCGGACGTGCGTCCACCGACCGTCCCGCGCGGCTGGACCGAGGAGATGATGGACCGCCACTTCTTCCCGGACGCCGCCACCGCGCTCGAGCAGCTCGAGGCCTGCGTCCGCGAGCTCGATGGCGCGGGCGAGGGCCGGATCCGGTGCTGGGTGAACATCCAGGGGAAGGAGCCGTGCAGCGCCCAGCTCCACGTCGGTGCCCGGGAGCTTGCCGAGCGACTCGGCGTCGGCACCACCTACCACATCGCCTCGACCTCCGAGGAGGCGCGGTTCGCGGAGCAGCGATACGGGCTCACGCCCGTCGCCCGGATCGATGCCCTGGACGGGCTCGGATCGAACCTCGTGCTCGCGCACGCGACCGCGGTGGTAGAGGACGAGATCGCGATGCTGGCGCGGCACGACACCAAGGTGGCGTTCTGTCCGGGGACATCGCTGAAGCTGGCCAAGGGTGCGACTCGGATCGGCAAGTACCCGGAGATGACGGAGGCCGGTGTGACCGTCGGCCTGGGCACCGACGGCGTATCGGCCGCGGGCAACCTCGACCTGAAGCGCCAGATCTACCTGGCGGCGGGGCTGTTCAAGGACGCTCGCCGCGATCCAGCCGTCGGCGGTGCGGAGCGGGCGCTGCGGATGGGCACGATCGAGGGGGCGCGGGCGCTCGGGATGGAGGACGAGATCGGCTCGCTCGAATCGGGCAAGAAGGCGGACTTCGTCCTATTCGATCTGGGCCACATCGAGTGGACCGCATATCAGGACCCGGTGCAGGCGCTGGTGTGGTCGGCGAGCCCGGCGAGCATCTCCCAGACCTGGGTCGACGGCCGTGCGCTGTTCGTCGACGGCGTCGTCGCCACCGTCCCCGATGAGTCGGAGTTGCGGGATGAAGGCCGCGACCGGGCCGGCCGGCTGATTCGAGCTGCCGGCCTCGACCGGGAGGACGTTCCGCTGGTGTCCGCGGTGTACGAGCCGGGACCGCTTGAAAACGCGCCTATCTGATGCGCATGGGAGAGGAGGACGTGGGAATGAGGGTCGCAGCCGTCGATATTCACGCGCCGATCGAGCAGCGGTTTGACGAGGTGTTGACCGCCGGGGCGCTGGAGCTGCTCTGCGACCTTCACAAGGAGCTGGACGAGCGCCGGCGAGAGCTGATCCGGACGCGTCAGTCCAGGCAGGCTGAGCTGGACGCCGGCGGAACGCTCGGCTTCCTCCCCGAGACTCGCGAGGTACGGGAGAGCGCGTGGGAGGTCGCGCCTCCACCGGCGGACCTCCTCGACCGTCGGTGCGAGATAACCGGGCCGACCGACCGCAAGATGGTGATCAACGCGCTCGGGTCGGGTGCACGTGCGTACATGGCGGACTTCGAGGACTCCACCTCGCCGACGTGGGCCAACCTGGTCCAGGGTCAGGTCAATCTCTCTGACGCGGTGCGCCGCACGATCTCTCATGTCGAGGCGGACGGTCGCGAGTACCGACTCCCGGACAAGCCCGCGACCCTGATCGTGCGGCCTCGGGGGCTTCACCTCCCCGAGAAGCACGTGATCGCGGACGGGCAGGTGGTCGCCGGTGCGTTCTTCGACTTCGCGCTGTTCGTCCACCGGAACGCGATCGAGCTGGTCGAGCGTGGCTCCGGGCCGTACCTGTACCTCCCGAAGCTCGAGAGCCACCACGAGGCGCGCCTTTGGAATGACGCGATCTGCATCGCCGAGGACGCGCTTGGCCTGTCGCGCGGCACGATCAGGGCCACCGTGCTCGTCGAGACGGTGCCGGCGGCGTTCGAGATGGATGAGATCCTGTACGAGCTGCAGGACCACAGCGCGGGGCTCAATGCGGGGCGGTGGGACTACATCTTCTCGATGATCAAGCGGTTCCGCGCCCGCGAGGAGTTCATCCTGCCCGATCGGGTGCAGGTGACGATGACGGTTCCCTTCATGCGCGCGTACACCGAGCTGCTCGTGCGAACGTGTCACCGCCGCGGGGCGCACGCGATGGGAGGGATGGCTGCCTTCATCCCGAGCCGTCGTCGTCCGGAGATCAACGAGGAGGCGATCGCCAAGGTGCGTGAGGACAAGCGGCGCGAGGCAGACGACGGCTTCGACGGAACCTGGGTCGCTCACCCCGACCTGGTGGCGGTGGCGACCGATGAGTTCGACCGGGTCTTGGGCGAGCGCCCAAACCAGGTCGAACGCCGGCGCGACGAGCCCACGGTCGATGCCGAGAGTCTGCTCGACGTTCCGTCCACTCCGGGAACGATCACCGAGCACGGGCTTCGCAACAACGTCAACGTCGGCATCCAGTACATCTCCTCCTGGCTGCGCGGCAACGGCGCCGCCGCCATTCACAACCTGATGGAGGATGCCGCGACCGCCGAGATCGCCCGGGCACAGGTGTGGCAGTGGATACACCGCCGCGCTCGGCTCGAGGACGGGCGAGAGATCACGGACGAGCTGGTGCGCGCGCTGATCCGAGAGGAGCTCGAGCAGATTCGCTCCGAGGTGGGCGACGAGTTCTTCTACGCCGAGGGGCGCCCGGAGGAGTCCCGCGAGCTATTCGAGCGAGTCGCTCTGTCGCATGACTTCGTCGAGTTCCTGACGCTGCCGGCGTATGAGCACATCGACTAGTACGGGCACCCGCCCCCATCCTCGCGGCGCAGTGAGCACCTGCTCCGACAGCCCGGCGGCTTCGAGGGCCTCGGCTCGGGACGATGACGCACTCGCCGGCGTCGATGAAATCCAGTCTCGACGTCCCACTTGATCGCGGCGAGGTTGACGCCGTCGAACCCCCCGAAGGTCGACCGCACGATCTCCACGTTCTCCTGCGACATCGCCTATTCCGAAAGGCCTGCAGCTCTCCGCGCCTCTACTACGTCTGAGCAGTTGTCGACACGGAAAATCCTTCCACCGCGGAAATCGATGATCTGCGCGAGCGGCGGAATCTCGACCTGCGCCCGGCTGATCCGTCCGCGTCCACGGGCATGGCCGACTACGAAGCTGCGATCACCGGGCAGGTCGACCGTCTCCGTGATCTCCACGTGGAAGTCCTCCCACGGTTCGAGCCAGCCGTCAAAGAACTCGGCGAGTTCCGCGAAGCCTCGGTAAATGGGCTTCTCTGGCCAACCGTGGTAGTGCGACATATGCCACTCGCACTCGGGGTCGTAGAGTTGGAAAAGCGTGTCGATGTCGCGTCGGTTGAACGCGTCGTAAGAGTCGCGACCGATCTTCAGCTTCTCCTCGTAGTCCATCGCCCGCTCAGTATCCCGCTCAGCATCCCTCTTGGGGACGGCGTGAACGCCTCCCACAACAGAGAGCGCCCCACTGGCGCTCGACCGCGTTGTCCATAAGCCCTCCCGTCTCTCAATGCGAGAGGCGGGCGGCCTGTGCCCGTCGTCCGGGAGGGGGAACGAACGAGATCGAGCCGCCGATCCGCCCCCCGCAGTGTCGGCCTGAGGCTGGCGTGTGGGAGAGACGGGCGGGTTGGCTGAACGGTGCCGACACGCCGGGCCGTAGCGCTCGACCAGCTCCGCCGTCACGTGAGCATTGACGCCTACCTCCTTCTGATATACGGTCGGCGCAGTCTGGATGACGACTTGGGGAAGGGAGGCAGCCCCACAAGAATGGGGATCCGTTTCTGCCCAGGGTCGGTGCGATGAACGTTCGCCCTCACAGTTGGCTGCTGCGCCATTCGATCCGACGCTTCGCGCTCGGGGGAGCATTCGCCGCGACCCTCGGTGTGATGATGGTCGCGGCGGGCGGCTTCGCCACTTCGGCGAGGGCATTCGAATGTGGTGGCTCCTTGCCCCCGGGGGAAACGCGGGATACCCGAGCTTTCGGCATGGAGCGGGAGAGGTCGACAACAATGGGCTGCCCATCACTGGGGCAACCCACGCGATCCGGGTGTTACCAGCTGTTTGGACAAATACCCCCAGCAACGAGTTCCCGGAGCCGAGCTTCTCCATCGATTGGGGCGATGGCACTGTGGAAGCCGTCCCGGACACAGATTGTCCGGACGATCCCGCTCCTGGCTTTAACCAACGCTGGTGGGACGACGAAGAACTGTCCCATACCTACGCGGAGCCAGGGCAGTATGCCATTTCATATGTGCTGTTTCAGTACGGGCAGCAGTTTCCGCCCGTCTTTGTTTCCACCGCCGAGTATCTCGAAGGCTCTCCTCCGCCGCCATCCGATGGCGGCGGCACTGGTGGCGGCAGCGCTGGTGGTGGTGGTGGTGGTGGTGGCGGCGAGCCTGAGGTCTTCCACTTCACGTACTCGATGCCTCCGCGCTACGACGGCCTCGACCACAATGGAGACGGACTGGCCGACTACCCGCACAGCGTCTACGACGTCAGCCCCGACCACTTCGCCGTCGACCTGCGCCCCAGCGACGAGTTCTGCTCTCTGCTGCGCGCAGCGAGCATCAAACTCGACGGGAAGGCGACCAAGGCTTCGGTCAGCGGCTGCAAGGCACGGATCCAGGTGCCCGAGGAGGCCACCTATGACGTCGAGATGACCATCCCCAGCGGCGGGGAGACCTGGGTGGCCGACGAGGAGGTCGTCGTCCAGGACTGGCTGGTTGTCTCCATCGGTGACTCCGTCGCCTCTGGCGAGGGGAACCCCGACGTTCCGGCCGGCGGGGGGCGCAAGGTCGCCAAGTGGCAGGAGGCGCGCTGTCACCGGTCCGCCTTCTCGCGCGATTCCCAGGTCGCCCAAAGGCTCGAGCGGCGCGACCAGGAGACCTCCGTCACCTTCTTGCACCTCGCGTGCTCGGGCGCGACGGTAAAGAAAGGGCTGCTGGGGAAGTTTGACGGCGTGCAACCGGACAACGGCTTCGAGCAACCGCAGCTCGATCAGCTCGAAGAGCTGACGGGAGGCCGCGAGATCGACGCCATCGTGACCAGCATCGGCGCCAACGACATCGGCTTCGGCCAGATCGTCCAGTACTGCCTGCTCTACACGAACTGCCCCACGCACGGCAAGTTCGATCCCGACAACCTCCTCGGCATCCCCCAGTTTCTCGGGGGTGGACACCCCGATCTGCGGGAGTTCGTCTCCCGGAAGATCGGTGATCTCGCCAGCGGATATCGCAAGCTCTCGGACCGCCTCCGCGGGATCCCGGCCGATTCCTTGCCCGACCAGTCAAGGGTCTTTCTGACCGAGTACTTCGACCCGACGCGCGGGCCGGGCGGTTCCTTCTGCAATATCGGAAAGCCGAACAACGCGGCGATCGCCGCCGGCCTGCTCACCCCGCCGCTCGGTGGCCTGCTCGCCACGATGGGGCTGAGCCCCGACGAGACGAGGTGGGCCGGCAAGCACGTGGTGGATCCGCTGAACGCAGAGGTCAAGGAAGCCACCCATCAACACGACTGGCGCTATGTCGGCGGGATCGCAAGCGCCTTCAGGGCGGGTCACGGCCAGTGTGCAAGCCCGGGGCAGCGCTGGATCCAGACGTTCGATGGCTCCTACGCCGATCTCGGGGAGATCCGGCCGGGAGACCCGCTCGCAGACACCAAGCTGCGCCTCGCGGGTGCTGTGCACCCGAATCGACTAGGGCATTTGGAGACCGCCAAGATGATCTACGACAGGCTGGAACAGGATCTGTACCCCAAGGGGACTGCCAGGCGCCCCGGGGCGGCCGCCGTTGAGCCGACGATTGGTGGTGCCCTGAAGGCCAAGAGTGGCAAGGTGCCGATCGACCTCGCATGCCCTGCTGGTGGCGGGACCTGCAAGGGGGACGTGACCCTCGCAGCGACGACTGCCAAGGCAGGCAGCTCCGCCGTGATCGCGCGCCGGGGCGGCAAGTCACGGAAGATCGCCAAGGCACAGTTCAAGATCGGTTCCGGGGAGCAGAAGAAGGTGGGGATGAAGCTCAACCGGCGGGGCCGAGACCTAACCCGCAGGAATCGCAGGCTGAGGGTCGCCGTCCTCGTCTCCGCGCACGACGAGAACGGCTCGCGGGCCGAGACCCGGACGAACGCGAAGCTGCGGGTGAAGCGGAGGTAGGTGGAGCGCGGTGTTCGCCGCAACAGAGCACACCGTCCGGAGGGGTCCACCCACCCGCGCGCTCGCCCTCTGCGCCATCGGCGCGACGCTCGCGCTCGCCCCCGCGGCCGCCGCATCGATCCCCCAGAGTGCTGTCTACGACATCCAGCTGCAGGGAGCGGTCAACGGCCTGCCATTCACGCGATCCGGAGGCATGGCGATCGGCCCCACCGTGACCCAGGCGACCACGAACGGCGTCAACCCGATCGACCTCTGCCTCGCGTCGGGCTCGCCCTTCATCACCCCCGAGCGGGGCGCGATCTGGTTTGCGACCAACAGCGTCTGCGCGAACGCCAACGGGGCGCTGCTGGACCTGGCCTTCGTCGCCGCCAATCGGGCGGCGGGCACGACGACGATCCGCCCCGACCCGGCGCTGAGCGCGACCGGGGTGAACGGCTTCAACGGCTCCAGCGGCTACACGGCCGCGATCTGGCAGATCTTCGACGGGACGATGACCCTGCGCTTCCAGGGACAGGGCCAGACCGTCACCGGGACGCTCGACCTACTCGGCACCGGGGCGATCTTCCACTCCGAGAACACCTACAAGGCGACGCTCAGCGGTCAGGCAACGGAGCTCACCCCCAGCGCGCCGGCCGGGGACGCGCCGGCCGGGGACGTGCTCGACGACAGCGGCTGCGCCAAGGCGAAGAAGAAGGTCAAGAAGGCGAAGCGGAAACTGAGGCGAGCGAAGACGGCGAAGGCCCACGGGAAAGCGAGGCGAAAGCTCCGAAGGGCGAAGCGCAAGAAGCGGCGAGCGTGTGCCGCTGGCGCTGCCGACGGGCGCGTCCTTCGGTTTGACCTCGTCGACTGATCGCTCAGAGCCCGGCGCCGGCGCGTGGCCCAGAAACGCCCTGTGTGCCCGATCCCGCCACCCACAGCCGTTTGCAGAAAAGAGAGCGCCCCGCTGGGGGGCGGGGCGCTCTCAGGTACTACAGGGAGGAGAGATATGTGTCGTTTTTTTGGGAGGGCGGTTGGGGTAGTCAGGCGCCACGAGGGACGCTGAACCGCGTTGAAGCGGTCAGCGCCAACTGTGCGACGCCAACCCCAACCAGAAAGATCGTTGCTGCGATGTCTCCCGTCGCGATCCCGATCGCGAGGCCGGCGACCGCTGCGAAAACACCCAGCATGTAGTCGAACTCGGCGTGGGTGGTGAGCGGGATCACGCGGGGGTCGATCAGCGACAGCGACAGGCCCAGCAGGATCGCGCCGATCGCGAAGCTGACCAAGGTCGCTGCAGTCGGCATGCCGAGCACGAACGGCGCCGCCATGATCACGGGTGCCGCGAGAGCCTCGACCATGCCGTGGACCGAGAGCGGGACGTACCTGAAGAGGGAAACACTCATCTCAATCTCCGTCCGGCACGTTACGAACATATGTGCGGTCTGTGTGTGACTTCGGTCACACGAGATTCGGCGCCGGCCCCGAGGTCGCGCCCGCGCCTCGCGGTACCGTTGGCGGCATGCCGCGGCGCCGGCTCGACACCCTGATCGCAGAGCGCGGGCTCGCGGGCTCGCGGACGAGCGCGGCAGCGGCGGTCCGCGCGGGCCATGTCCGGGTGGGGCGGGGCGGGGCCCGCGGCCAGAAGCCGGGCCAGCTCGTCGCCGAGGACGTCGAGCTCGCGCTCGATCAGTCCCCGCGGTACGTCTCGCGCGGCGGGATCAAGCTCGAGAACGCGCTCACTGCGCTCGATCTCGACGTCCGCGGCCGCTCCTGCCTCGACGTCGGCGCGTCGACGGGCGGGTTCACGGACTGCCTCCTGCAGCGCGGTGCGGAGCGGGTGATCGCGCTCGACGTCGCCTACGGACAGCTCGACTGGCGGCTGCGGGAGGACGGGCGGGTCTCGGTGATCGAGCGCACCAACGCCCGCGACCTGCGCCCCGACCAGCTCCCCTGGGCGCCCGGCCTGCTCACAGCCGACGTCTCGTTCATCGCGCTCGCGAAGCTGCTCCCGGCACTGGCAGGCTGCCTGCCGCACGGCGGCGAGCTGCTCGCCCTCGTGAAGCCGCAGTTCGAGCTCGGCCGGGAGCGGGTCGGGAAGGGGGGTGTCGTTCGCGACCCCGATGAGCGCCGCGCCGCTCTCGCCGCGGTCGCCGCGGTCGCCCGCGACACCGGCCTGCATGTGCGCGGGTTCGCCTCGTCGGGCCTGCCCGGGCCGAAGGGAAACCGCGAGACCTTCATCCACTGCGCCGCGTCCCCGCCCGGGATCGAGGACGTGGCCGCGGCGGCGGCGGAGGTGGACGCATGAGCGCCGGCCCGGCCGAGGCGCCGGCGACGACGCGGACGGCGGTGCTGTTCACGCACGCCAACCCACCGGATACCGGAGAGGCGGTCCGGGTCGCCGTCGCGGCCGCGGAACGTGCCTCGATCTCGCTCATCGGTGCGCCCGGGGAGCTCGAAAAGCACCCGGGTGCCGCCTTCGGGGAGGCGGGCGAGACACTGCCCCAGCGACCCGATCTGTGCCTCGTGCTGGGCGGCGACGGGACGATCCTGAGGGCGCTGAGGGCCTATGCCGGCACCGACGTTCCGGTCTTCGGCGTCAACTTCGGGACGATCGGGTTCCTCGCCGCGGCCGAGGGAACCGAGCTCGACGCGGGGCTCGAGCGGGCGTTCGCCGGGGAGTACGAGGTGATGTCCCTGCCGGGGCTCGAGGTCCCGGTCGGAGAGCGCTCCGCCGTCGGGCTCAACGACGTCAGCTTCACCCGCCGCCCGCACCGGCGGGTCGCGGAGCTCTCCTACAGCCTCGGCGGGCAGGAGGTCGGGAACGTGCGATGCGACGGGCTTGTCGCGGCCACCCCGGCCGGATCGACCGGCTACAACCTCGCGAACCAGGGCCCGATCCTGGCCTGGGGGGTGAAGGGCTACGTGGTCAGCTTCATCGCCCCACACACGCTCACCGCTCGGCCGCTGGTCGTCGCGCCGACCGACGTCCTCCACGTCATCAACGAGGCCCCCCGGGACTCTGTCGACATCGCCGTCGACGGCGAGCCGGTCGGCGAGCTCGGCACCAGCGCCGCCGTCGAGGTCCGGTTCCGCGAGGGGGTGGGGCGCCTCGCCCAGCTTCCCGGCTCCAACTTCTACCGGCGGATCCGAGAGAAGTTCGGGCGAGTCGCCCACTGAGCGTGGCTGCGCCGGAGCCGATCGGGGCGCACCTGCCGGACGGTCGGGAGCCGGGGCCGCAGAGCCGCCGTGCGGGCGCGGCCACCGGGGTGTCGCGGATGCTGCTCCCGGCGATGGCCGTGCTGTTCATCGCGTGCTTCATCGGGATCCCGCTGGTGATCGCAACCGTGACCGTGGCGCCGGTCGTCAAGTACACGGTGCTCGGCGCGCTCACGATCGTGTTCCTGGTCGCGATGTACGTGCTCGTTCGGCGCTTTCGGCCCGCCGAGGCGGGCCCGTTCGAGGTGCTCGCGGACCCGCTCGAGCTCCGCCGCGGCGAGGAGGTCGAGGCGGAGCTGACGATCTACGACATCGAGCGGCTCGACGGCCGGCTCGAGGTCGGGCTCGTGTGCGTGGAGCGCTACGACCGCCCCACCGCCGCCGGTGGGGACTCGGCCGAGCTGCGGCGGGAGACCGAGGAGCAGGTCACGTACGAGCGATGGCTGCCGGCGTGGCGAACGGAGGAGCCGCAGAGCTTCGCGTTCCGCGTCCCGACCGATGGGCCCTACTCCTACGAGGGCGAGTGCCTCTCGTTCGCGTGGCGGGTGGCGGCGCGGGAGCCGGATCGCGACACCGCGGGGGACGGCAGCGGCGATCCGATCTGGGTGCTCCCGTGAGGCTGTGGCCTCTGCGCGGCGACCGCTCCCCGGCCGAGCCACCGCGCCAGGGCGCGCTCGAGCTTCGCCTCGAGGGCGAGCGGTTCATTCCCGGCGAGGTCGTCCGCGGGGCTGTGATCGCCGCCGACGAGGCGGCGGAGGTGACCGTGGCGGCGCGTTTCCACGAGCGCGGCGCCGGGTGCGACGTGGTCGCCGCGGAGGTCGTTGCGCCGGCACTGCGCCGGGAGCCGATTCCGGACGGGGTCGCGCACCGGTTCGCGATCGAGTTGCCGCTGGATGCGCTCCCGAGCTGTCCCTCCCCGCACGGTGGACTGGCGTGGACGGTCGACGCGGAGGCGGCGGCGCTCGGGCCGGCCGCCGCCGTGTCGCGACCGATCGAGGTCGCCGTTGCGGGCGCCGTGTCGGCCGGCGGCTAGCGCCGCGTAACCTGGAGCCATGGACCGGAAGTGGTGGACGCTGATCGCGGCATGCGTCGCGACGTTCATGCTGCTGCTCGACATCACCGTCGTCAACGTCGCCCTCCCCGACATCCAGCGCGATCTCGATGCCGGACTGTCGAGCCTGCAGTGGGTCGTGGACGCGTACGCGCTGACGCTGGCGGCGTTCCTGCTCGTCACGGGCTCGCTGGGCGATCGGATGGGGCGCCGGCGCGTGTTCGGGATCGGGTTCGGGCTCTTCACCGTTGCCTCGCTGCTGTGCGGGCTGGCCCAGGATGCGACCTTCCTCAACCTCGTCCGCGGCGTGCAGGGGATCGGCGCCGCGGCGATGTTCTCGACGTCGCTGGCGCTGATCGCCCAGGAGTTCCCGCCCCAGGAGCGCGCCGGCGCGATCGGTGCCTGGGGGGCGACGGTCGGCGGCGCGGTGGCGATCGGCCCGCTGGTCGGCGGGCTGCTCACCCAGGCCCTCGGTTGGGAGTGGATCTTCTTCGTGAACGTCCCGATCGGGCTGGCCGCGATCGCGCTGACGCTGACCCGGCTCGTGAACGTGAAGGCGACGGACGCGGTTCCGGTCGACTGGGCGGGCCTGGTCACCTTCTCGCTGGCGCTGTTCGGCCTGATCTTCGGGCTGATTCGCGGGAACCCGGACGGGTGGGGGAGCCCCGTGATCGTCGGCGCGCTCGGGGGAGCCGCGATCCTGATGCTCGCGTTCGTGACCATCGAGCAGCGCGTCGCGAACGCCATGCTCGACCTCAGCCTGTTCCGGAAGCCCGCGTTCACCGGCGTGTCGGCGGTCGCGTGGGCGCTGTCGGCCGGGATGTTCGCAATGTTTCTCTACCTCACGCTCTACGTGCAGGACGTGCTCGGGTACTCGCCGCTCGAGGCCGGCGTCAGGTTCCTGCCGCTGACTCTGCTGGCGTTCGTGGTCAGCCCGATCGCGGCGCGGATGCTCGGCGTGGTCCGACCGCGCGTGCTGATGGGCGCGGGGATGCTGCTGGTCGGCGCCGGGCTGCTGCTGATGCGCGGGATCGAGCCCGGCGACGACTGGACCACGCTTCTCCCCGGCTTCCTGCTCGCTGGGGCGGGGATCGGGATGACCAATCCGGGGATCGCCCAGACGGCGCTCGGAGTCGTTCCGCCGTTTCGTGCCGGGATGGCGTCGGGGATCAACAGCACCTTCAGGCAGGCCGGGATCGCGACCGGTGTGGCGGCGCTCGGCGCGGTGTTCCAGGGGCAGATCGAGAACCGGCTGCCCGAGCTGCTCCCCAACGCGCCGCCCGGGCTCGCGGAGGCGGTGGCGGCCGGCGGCGGCCGCGCCGCAGGTGAGATCGCCCCGCCCGATGTCCACGCCCATGTGGTGGACGCCGCGAACCGCGCCTTCATCGACGGGCTCAACGACATCCTCCTGATCGCCGCCACGGTCGTGCTCGCGGGCGGCCTCGCCAGCCTGCTCCTGGTCCGCTCCAGGGACTTCGTCCAGGAGGGCGCCCCGGCCCCGGAGCCGGCTCCAGCCTAGGGGCGAATCCGTCGTCGGCCGGTGCTAGACAGGCACCGTGCTCCACGAGCTGCGGATCGAGAACCTCCTCCTGATCGAGCGCGCCGAGCTCCGGCTCGGGGAGGGCCTGAACGCGATCACGGGCGAGACCGGAGCGGGGAAGACGGTCCTCGCCCACTCGATCGATCTCTTGATGGGAGGAAAGGCGCGACCGCAGATCGTTCGGCCGGGCGCCGACGAGGCGTACGTCGAGGGGGTGTTCTCGATTCCCGACGGGATGCTCGGCGACCCGGAGCTGTCCGAGATCGCCGACCGGCTCCCCGACGGGAGCACCGAGATCGTGCTCGGCCGGCGGGTGGGGGTGTCGGGGCGGACGAGCGCCTTCGTCCAGGGCCGGGCCGCGTCTGCCGCCGACCTGCGGGCGCTGGGTGGGCGCGCGCTCGCCTTCTACGGCCAGCACGAGCACCGCAAGCTCACCCTGTCCTCGGCGCAGCTCGAGGTGCTGGACGGGTTCGCCGGGCCCGACCACCTCGAGCGACGCGCGGCGCACCGCCGCGCCCACGCGGAGCTGGCCGTGCTGCAGGCCGAGCTGGCGGAGCTGCGCGAGCGCGAGGGGGCGCGCGAGCGCGACCTCGACCTGCTCCGGTTCGAGCTCCAGGAGATCGAGGCCACGAACCTCGATCCGGGCGAGGAGCGCGAGCTCGACGCCGAGCGGGAGCGACTCCGCCACGCCGAGGGGCTGCGCGCGGCCGCCGCCGACGCGGTCGCGGCCGTCGCGGGGAGCGGGGAGGACGGGGGCGGCGCCGCCGCGCTGCTGGCTGAGGCGGACGCCGCGCTGCAGGCGTCGGAGGGGGTCGACAGGACGCTCGACGCGATCGCGGAGCGGACCCGCGGCGTCGCCGTCGAGCTTGGCGATCTGGCGCGGGAGCTGCGCGGGTTCGCCGACGGCGTCGAGGCGCAGCCCGCGCATCTGCAGGAGGTCGAGGAGCGGCTCGACGCGATCGATCGCCTGAAGCGAAAGCACGGCGGATCGGTCGAGTCGGTGATCGAGCACGCGGAGCGCTGCCGAGCCGAGATCGAGCGACTCGAGAACGCCGAGGAGCGGGGCGCCGAGCTCGAGGCGCGCGCCTCGGAGATCTCGAGCCGGCGCGAGGCGCTCGCCGGTGAGTTGACCGGTGCTCGGGCCGACGCCGCGGGGGAGCTCGAGCGGCGGGTGGCCGCCGAGCTGGCCGAGCTGGCGATGGGGGGGGCGGAGCTCGAGGTGGCGCTGGAGCCGTACCCCGAGGGGCACGGCCCGAACGGCGCGGAGTCGGTCACCTTCCTGGTCGCGACCAACCCGGGGATGCCGCGCTCGCCGCTTCGCGACGCCGCGTCGGGCGGGGAGCTGTCGCGGGTGATGCTCGCGCTCAGCGCCCTGGGGCCGGACGCCGGCGCCCGGACTCTCGTGTTCGACGAGATCGACGCCGGGATCGGCGGCAACACGGCGCGCGCGGTCGGGGAGCGGCTCCGGGCGATCGCCGCCGAGCGGCAGGTGGTCTGCATCACCCACCTCCCCCAGATCGCCTCGCTTGCCGCCACCCACTTCCGGATCGAGAAGCGGGCAGGGGAGGGCGACACCCGGGCGACGGTGGAGCGGCTCGACGGAGACGAGCTGGTCGCGGAGATCTGCCGGATGCTCGGCGCCGACCGCACCGACGAGGCGGCGAGCCGCCACGCGCGCGAGTTGCTGGCCGCCTGAAGTCAATCCGGCCGCATCCTCCGCTTCGCGTCCGGTGCGACCGGGTTTTCGCCGGCTTGTTTCCGCTTGCGGGGCAACTAGACTCGCTGCAGCGATGAGGGGCATCTGAGCGAGTGGCATCCGGCGAGGCGCGATTCATCTTCGTGACCGGCGGGGTCGTCTCCGCTCTCGGCAAGGGAATCGCCGCCGCCTCGATCGGCCGCCTCCTGGTCAGCCGCGGGCACCGGGTCCAGCTCCAGAAGTTCGACCCCTACATCAACATCGACCCGGGGACGATGAGCCCGTTCCAGCACGGCGAGGTGTTCGTCACCGAGGACGGCGCCGAGACCGACCTCGACCTCGGCCACTACGAGCGGTTCACCGACGAGAACACATCACGGGCGTCCAACGTCACCGCGGGCGCGGTCTACAACTCGGTGATCCGCCGTGAGCGCCGCGGCGACTACCTCGGCGCCACGGTGCAGGTGATCCCGCACATCACCGACGAGATCAAGCACCGGATCCTGATCGTGTCGGAGTCCCAGGCGGTCGACTTCGTGATCGTCGAGATCGGCGGCACGGTCGGCGACATCGAGTCGCTGCCGTTCCTGGAGGCGATCCGGCAGCTCTACATCGACCTCGGCCCGGACAGGTGCATGTTCATCCACTTGACTCTCGTGCCCTACGTCGGCCACGCCGGCGAGCTGAAGACGAAACCGACCCAGCACTCGGTCAACGAGCTGCGCCGGATCGGGATCCAGCCGCACGCCCTGATCTGCCGCTCGGAGGGCGGGCTCGACCGCGAGATCCGCCGCAAGATCGGGCTGTTCGCGAGCGTCCCCGAGGAGGCGGTGATCTCGGCCCGCGACGTCGACAACACGTACAAGGTGCCGCTCGTGTTCCGCGCCGAGGGGATGGACGACCAGATCCTCGACCACTTCGGGATCGAGGGGGAGCGCCCCGACCTGGCCGAGTGGGAGGAGCTGGTGAAGCGCGCCGACACCGCGGAGGGGACGGTCAAGATCGCGCTGGTCGGCAAGTACGTGAAGCTGGCCGACGCGTACAAGTCGGTTGCCGAGGCGCTCGCCCACGGCGGCTACCACCACGGCGTCAACGTGGAGGTCGCGCTGGTCAACTCGGAGGACCCCGATGCCGACGAGCTCGAGGCCGCCGACGGGATCCTGATCCCGGGCGGGTTCGGGGAGCGCGGGATCGAGGGCAAGGTGATGGCGGCGCGGATTGCGCGAGAGCACGGGGTCCCGTTCCTGGGGATCTGCCTCGGGATGCAGATGGCGGTGGTCGAGTTCGCCCGCCATGTCACCGGGATGGAGGGCGCCAACTCCGCCGAGTTCGACCCGGAGACCCCCTACCCGGTGATCGACCTGCTCCCGGAGCAGAAGGAGGTCACCGACATGGGTGGGACCATGCGTCTCGGAGCGGACCCGGTGAAGCTTCACGACGGGACGAAGGCCCGCGAGATCTTCGGGGAGCCGGTGATCTACAAGCGCCACCGGCATCGCTACGAGGTCAACAACATGCTTCGCCGCCGGCTCGAGGAGGGGGGACTCGTGTGCAGCGGCACCTCCCCGGACGAGCGCCTGGTCGAGGTGATCGAGCTTCCCGAGCATCCGTTCTTCGTCGCCTCCCAGTTCCACCCCGAGTTCAACTCCCGACCGACGCGGCCGGAGCCGCTGTTCCGGGAGTTCGTCGGCGCCGCCGCGCGGCGGGCCGCCGAGCGTGGTGCGGCCGAGCCGGCCGGCGACGCGCCCCGGGTGGAGCGGCTCAGCGGCGCTTCCTGAGCCGCCGGCCGGCGGCTTCGAATACGTTGCGGCCGTGAGCGACCACGACCGGATGCTGGAGCGCTTCGTGCGCCTGTGCGAGACCCAGAGTCCGACGGGCTCCGAGCGCGCCGTCGCCGACATGGTCGCCGCGGAGCTCGACGATCTCGGCGTGCTGGTGACCGAGGACGACGCCGCCGGCCCGGCCCGGGCGGGCGCGGGCAACCTGATCGCGCGGGTGCCGGGCGAGAGCGACGAGTGGGTGATGCTGAGCGCCCACCTTGACACGGTCCCCGTCGATCGCCCGATCGAGGTGGTGCTCGCGGACGGCGTGTACCGGACCGCGGGGGAGACGATCCTCGGGGCCGACGACAAGGCCGCGGTGACCGTGCTGGTCGAGCTGGCCGCCCGCCACTTCGATCCGATGCCGCCGGTGGGGCTGGAGCTGGTCTTCACGGTCGCCGAGGAGGACGGGCTGCGAGGCGCGAAGGAGGTCGACCTCGGCTCGCTGCGCTCCACGTACGGGTTCGTGCTCGACCATGCCAGCCCGATCGGCGACGTCTGCGTCGCATCGCCGACCTACAAGCGGCTCGTCGCCGAGTTCACCGGCGTCGAGGCGCACGCCGGGATCCGGCCCGAGGATGGGCGCAGCGCGATCGCCGCAGCGGCGGCCGCGGTCGCCGAGATGAAGCTGGGTCGGCTCGACCCGGAGACGACCGCGAACGTGGGCGTGGTCGAGGGTGGGACCGCGGCCAACGTCGTCCCGGGCCGTTGCCGGATCGAGGCGGAGGCGCGTGGGATCGATCCCGACCGTGCCGCCGCCGCGATCGGCGCGATGGTCGACACCTGCACGTGGGCGGCGGGCGAGCGCCACGTCGACGTCGACGTCGAGGTGACCGAGGTGTTCCGCGGCTACCGGGAGCGGCCCGGGTCGGTGGCGATGGCGGTTGCGAAGCGGGCGCTGGAGAGCACGCGCCACGAGGTGCGCGAGATCGCCACCGGCGGCGGCAGCGACGCGAACGCGTTCCGTGCAGCCGGGTTCGACGCGGTCCTGCTCGCGAACGGGACGGAGGCGAACCACACGCCCGAGGAAAGCGTCGCTGCGAGCCGGATCGTCGAGATGCTCGAGGTGTGCGAGGCGATCCTCGCCAGGGCGGCGGAGCGCTGAGCGTGGAGCGGATCAGCAGCCGGGTCGCCCATGCGCGACGGCGCCCAGTAGAGGGATCGTCTCGCCCGGGCCGAAATCGGATGCGCGATGGCGACAGTCGAGAAGCCGAGGCGGCCGTCTCAGGGCCGGGGCGGTGACGAGGGCGGCGCGTCACCGCCGCGCCCGGACGCTCGCTTCGAGGCGCTCGTGCTCGACTTCCTCGCGTTCATGGAGTTCGAGCGGGGGCTGGCGCGCAACACGCTGCAGGCCTACCGCACCGACCTGCTCCAGTACGGGGTGTTCCTGGCCGAGCGCGGGGTGGGCGCGACGGAGGCGGGCGCCGCAGACGTCGGCGATTTCCTCGCGGGGCTCGCCACCGGGAACGGCGACGGCGAGGCGGCGGCCTCGACGGCAACCGTCAGCCGCAAGGCGGCCTGCCTGCGCTCGTTCTACCGGCACCTGCGACGCACCGATGTGGTCGAGGACGACCCGACCGCCAGCCTGAGCGCACCACGGCGCGGGCGGAAGCTCCCGCACGTGCTCGGGCACGCCGAGGTGAAGCGGCTCCTGGACAGCGCCGCCGGGGCGGAGCCGGCGGCGGTTCGCGACAGGGCGCTGCTCGAGGTGATGTACGCGTGCGGGCTGCGGGCCTCGGAGGTCGTCGGGCTCGAGGTCGGCGACGTCGACCTGCGACGGGGGTTCGTGCGCGCCCACGGGAAGGGATCCAAGGAGCGGATCGTCCCGCTCGGAAGCCACGCCGCCGCGGCGGTGCGGCGCTACCTGCGCTCCGGTCGCCCGGAGCTCGTCGGGACGAGCGAGGCGCGGAAGCTGTTCGTGAACCAGCGCGGCGGCGGGCTCACCCGCCAGGGGCTTTACAAGATCATCCGCCGCCACGCGAAGGCCGTCGGCCTGGACGGGAAGATGAGCCCGCACACGCTCCGGCACACCTTCGCCACCCATCTGCTGTCGGGCGGATGCGATCTGCGCTCGGTCCAGGAGATGCTCGGACACGCGGACGTCGCCACCACGCAGCTGTACACCCATCTCTCCAACGAGGAGATCAAGGCGGTCTACTTCCGCACCCACCCGCGGGCGAGCATCGAGTAGGGCCGGGCGGTCAGCCCGCCTGGTAGAACGGGTGGGATGCCCGAGCTTCCCGAGGTCGAGACGATCCGGCGCCAGCTCGAGCCCGAGCTGGCGGGCCGCCGGATCAAGGCGGTCGAGATCCTCGACGAGCGCCTCACCAGGCCCGAGCCTCCGGCGGGCGTGGAGCGGGCGTGCGCGGGGCGCACGATCGAGGCGGTGGAGCGGCGCGGCAAGTACCTGATGGTCAAGCTCTCGGGCGGCAAGCAGCTGCTGATGCACCTGCGGATGAGCGGGAACGTGATGCTGCACCCGGTCGGCCCCGAGGTGCGCCACCTGCGCGCGGTGATCCGGCTCGATGGCGGCGACGAGGTGATCTTCACCGACCAGCGCCGATTCGGGACGATGGTCGTGGTCGACGACGACGACCTCGAGGAGTACATGGCGCTGCGCGCCGGCGTCGAGCCGCTCTCGGAGGCGCTGACCGCGGAGCGGATCGGCGAGATCGCGAGGGATCGAACGGCGCCGCTGAAGTCGTTCCTGCTGATGCAGAGCGGGATCGCCGGGATCGGGAACATCTACGCGGACGAGGCGCTGTTCCGGGCGGAGCTGCACCCGCTGTCGCCGGCGGGATCGATGAAGCCTGAGCACTTGGAGCGGCTTCGGGAGGGGATCGTCGGGGCGCTCGAGGTGGGGCTGTCGAACGGCGGCGCCTCGATCGACGACTACCGCGACGCCCGCGGCGATCAGGGCTCGATGCAGGACGAGTTCCTCGTCCACACCCGGGAGGGGCTGCCATGCCCCCGGTGCGGGACCGGGATCGCCCGGATCGTCGTCACCGGCCGCTCCACTTACTACTGTCCCGGCTGCCAGCGGCGACTCCGCCGCAGGGCGCGGTCGCGGGCGAGGTCGCGACGGCGGTGAGCGACCTTCAGGCCCCGCCCGAGGGGTTCATGGTCGGCCACTGGACCGACGCCGAGGGTGCCACCGGGTGCACGGCGGTGGTCGCGCCGCCCGGGGCCCGGGGCGGGGTGGACGTGCGCGGCGGCGGGCCGGGGACGCGGGAGACCGACGTGATCGGGGCGCTCGCCGGGACCGCCGAGGTGACCGCCGTGATGCTGTCCGGGGGAAGCGCGTTCGGGCTCGCCGCTGCGGACGGTGCGGTGCGGTGGCTCGAGCAGCACGGGTACGGGTACACGACCCTCGCCGGGAAGGTGCCGATCGTCCCGGCGGCGGTGATCTACGACCTCGCCACCGGAGACCCGGGCGCCCGCCCCGGCCCCGAGGCCGGCTACGCGGCGTGCGCCGCGGCCGCTCCGGGCGTCCCGGACCGCGGCCCGGTCGGCGCCGGAACGGGGGCCGCGGTGGGGAAGATCATGGGCCGCGAGCGCGCCACCCGCGCCGGGGTGGGGTACGCGGCGGCGCGCAGCGGTCTCGGCCACGTGGTCGCGGCGATCGCGGTCGTGAACGCGTTCGGCGACGTGATCGGCGCTCACGGAAGCGTTATCGCCGGAGTGCACGTCGACGAGGGGGATCCGCCCTCGACCGCGGAGCTGGTCGGCGCGATGGAGCGGCCCCCGGAATGGACCGGGATGGATGAGCGCAATACGACGCTGGTCTGCGTGATGACCGATGCGCCGCTCGACAAGCCGGCGTGCTCGCGGACCGCCCGGATGGCGAGCGGCGGCGTCGCCCGCGCCGTCGACCCGGTGTTCTCGGAGGCCGACGGCGACGTCGTCTTCTGTCTCGCCTCGGGCAACCTCGATGGCGAGCGCACCGACCGCTTCACCTCGATCGCGATCGGGACGGTGACGGCGACCGTTACCGCCGCGGCGATCCGGGACGCGGTGCGCTAGACGATTCCGTCCGGCAGCGCGCGCATCGTTGGTCGGCTATGTCGCGCAGCTACAAGACCGAGGCGGTCGTCCTGCGCAGCATCCGGTTCGGAGAGGCCGATCGGGTGCTGCACCTGTACAGCTCCACCGAGGGGAGAGTGGGGGCGATCGCGAAGGGGGCGCGGCGGCCGCGGTCGCGATTCGGCGGTCGGCTGGAGCCGTTCTTCCGTCTCAACCTCGTCCTGTACCGGGGGCGGGGCGAGCTCGTGACGGTGACCTCGGCCGAGACCGTGGAGGGGCACCCGCGCCTGCGCGAGAGCGGCGCGGCGATCGACGCTGCGGCCCGCGCCTGCGATGCGGTCCTGCGCCTCCTCGATGCCGCGGAGGCGAACTCCGCCGCGTACAACCTGCTGTGCCGCTACCTGGCGCTGCTGGATTCGCAGGCTTCCGGTGACCCCGCCGCGCGCGGACGCGAAGCGGAGCACGCGGCGGGCTTGACTCTTGAGGTCGCGCTGGCATTCCGCTTGAAGCTCGCCCTCGCCGCCGGGTTCGCGCCCGAGCTCGCATCGTGCGCGCGCTGCGGTGAGGTCGACGGGCTGGTCGGGTTCTCGGGCGCCGCGGGCGGCGTCGTGTGTGGCGCGTGCGAGGGCGGGGGGTTCGAGATCTCCGCGGACGCCCACCGGTTCATGGTCGAGGCGCTCGGCAGGCCGCTGTCCGAGGCGCCCGCGGCGGATCGACCCGCGCTGCGCCAGACAGAGCGCGCGATCTCGGAGACGCTTGAGCACCACGCCCACGTGCGGCTGCGGGGAGCGGCGTAGCCGCGGGCGATCAGTCGCGCGGCCGGTACAGGCGCTCCGTGACCCGGAGCTGCAGCGGGCGCGGCGCCCGGGTGGCGCGCATGAACCACCGCATCCGGGTGCCGGGAACGATCGAGCGGCGGCCCTTGTCGTAGGCGTCGAGCGACTCGCGCACGACCTGCTCGGCGTCGATCTGCCCCGGGACGACGCCGGCGGAGCTGTGACCGGCGACCTCCTGCCATTCGGTCGGGACCGGCCCCGGGTTGACGGCGAGCATCCGCACGCCGGTGTCGCGAAGCTCCTCATGCAGCGCCTCGGTGAAGCTGAGCGCGAACGCCTTGCTGGCGGCGTACACCGCCTCGTAGGGGATCGGCTGCATGCCGGCGGTCGAGGCGACCGTGATCACCCCGCCCCGCCCGCGCTCGACCATCGCCGGCAGGAAGGCGTGGGTGAGGGTGACGACCGCCTCGCAGTTGAGACGGACCTGCTCTGCGTCCCGGCTGGGGTCGAGGTCGGTGAACTTCCCGTACATGCCGAACCCGGCGCTGTTGACGAGCAGGTCGACCTCGAGCCCCAGCTCGGAGACCCGGGCCGGGAGCGAGGCGGCCTCGTCCGCGAGATCGCAGACCAGGTCGTGATGGATGCCGGGGAGCTCGCCCGCGAGCCGCTGCAGGCGGTCGGCGCGGCGCGCGACCAGGATCAGCTCGTACCCGCGCTCGGAGAGCTGCCGGGCGAACTGCTCGCCGATCCCCGACGATGCGCCGGTTACGAGCGCGGTAGGCACGCGTTCACCCTAGCCGGCCAGCCCGCCGTTTAGACTCCGCCCCTCAGTGCAGGGAAGGCATCTGGTAGGCGGGATTTGTGCCATGACGGTGATCGCTGCCGCGCTCACGCTCCTGCTCGTGGACCCCGGCGACCCGACGGCGCACGCGAAGGGCGGACCCGAACCGGGGCCGAACCTGCAATGCGACCAGGAAACGGTCTCGGGCAACTCGCTGGTCGCGTGCGTGTGGCAGCAGAGCAGCACCGTCTCCTTCTCCGATCTGGTGGACGAGCTCAACGGGACGCTCGGTGACGTCCAGATCACCTCGGACACGCCCGTGTGGGTGCAGGCCTCGAGCGGGATCGGGGGCAGCACCAAGAGCACCGACTCGAGGGCCGGGTACGCGATCACCGTCTCGACGCCCCAAAAGCTCGACGGCGACACCCTCTACATGTACGTCGGCGAGAACGGCACCCGCGCCACGGGCGGCGGGGGGCAGGGCGGCTCCTCCAGCATCGTCTCCACGACTCAGCTCTCCCAGTCGACCGACGGGGTGCTCGTGATCGCCGGCGGGTCCGGCGGCAGCGGGCAGGAGTGCACCTTCGGCGACGCCGGGAAGGGAGGCGACGGCGGGGTCGCGATCGCCACCCAGAGCGAGGCAACGGGCGCCGGCGAGGACGGCAGCGGCAGCCGGCACGGCTACGGCGGCGACGGAAACGGGGGCAGCGGACACGGCGGTGGCGGGAGCAACGGCTCCGGCGGCTTGGGCGGGGGTGTGGGCAAGGGGCTCGCTCCCCTTGGCTGGAACGACGTCGACGCGGTGGACCCGAACGCGTCGGATTGGACCGAGGGTGAGGGTGCGTCGAACTCCGACGGCGGCGGGGGCGCGGGCGGCGGTGGATACGGCGGCGGCGGCGCCGCGCTGGCCTGCCCCAGCGGCGGGACCAAGGCGTCCGGCGGCGGAGGTGGCGGCGGGAGCTACGCGGTCGCGAACGCGGTCGAGGATCCGGCGGCGCCGGCGGCTTACGTGGACAACCACGAGGTGATCACGCTGACGTTCGATCTCGGCGGCGGCGGACAGGGCTCGGGGTAGCGATGCCGCGGTTGAGGCACGTGCTTGCGGGGCTTGCGGGGATCTTCCTCGTCGCGCTTGCGATCGCGCTCGCGTTCGACCTGCTCGACCCTGAGGACGACGCACCGGCGGACGCCGACGACGCCAGCCAGCCCCTCTTCCAATGCGGTCAGGTCTCGGGTCAGAACGCGACCGCGTGCACGTGGCAGGTCAGCGCCGCCGTGGACTTCTCGGAGCTCGTGGACCAGGTCAACCAGGGGAACTCGGGGAACCAGGTCGACTCCAGCACGCCGGTGTGGATCCAGGCCTCGAGCGGCGAGGGCGGGACCAAGCAGGGCGGCAGGGCCGGATACGCGATCACCGTCTCGAAGGTGGAGGCGCTCCAGGATGAGACGCTCTACCTGTACGTGGGTCAGAACGGGACCCACAACAATTCGACCGGCACCGGCGGGCAGGGCGGGTCTTCGAGCGTCGTCTCCACGACGCAGCTCTCCGGCTCCTCCGACGGGGTGCTCGTGGTTGCCGGCGGCTCGGGAGGTGGGGGAGGTGGCTCTTGCGACTCGGGCAAGGGCGGTGACGGCGGCGTCGCGATCGCGACGAACAGCGCCGCAACGGGCGCGGGCGGCGACGGGCAGGGTTACGAAGACGGCCGCGGCGGCAACGCGAACGGAGACGGCGGCGGGGGCACGACCAACGGCGACGGCTACCCCGGCAAGAACGGGTACGGCGGGTTCGGTGGCGCGGTGGGGAGCAGCCTGAATCCGGTCCCGTGGAGCAACATCGACGCGGTGGACCCGGATGCCGAGGACTGGCCGAGCCAGGGCGGCGACGGCGACGGCGGCAAGACGTACGGCAAGCACGGAGGTGCCGGCGGAGGCGGCTACGGCGGCGGAGCCGCCGGTGAGGGATGCCAGGGAGGAAACCTGGATACCAGCGGCGGCGGCGGCGGGGGCGGAAGCATGGCGGTGGCAAACGCCGTCAACGACCCCAACGCCCCGACCCAGTACTTCGACACCGCCGAGACGATCACGCTGAGCTTCGACCTCGCCGGCGGATAGCCGGTTCGCGCCAGCACCGCGCGTACACTGACCGGGGTGAGCGTCGCGAAGACCGCGGGTGCCGCGGGCCGCTCCTTCGCGGAGCGAACGCGAGCCTGGGAGCGTGAGTACCTGTGGGAGCCGGCCACGCCCTCCTACCCCGCGCTGCGGCGCGAGGAGGAGCCGGACAGCCCGGTTCGGACGCCCTTCCAGCGCGACCGCGACCGGATCGTGCACTCGAAGGCGTTTCGGCGCCTGATGCACAAGACCCAGGTGTTCATCGCCCCCGCGGGCGACCACTACCGGACCCGGCTCACCCACACGATCGAGGCGTGCGGCATCTCGCGCACGGTGGCTCGCGCGCTCGGCCTGAACGAGGACCTGACCGAGGCGATCGGGCTGGGGCACGACCTGGGGCACCCGCCGTTCGGGCACATCGGGGAGGAGGTCCTCGACGAGGCGGTGCGGGAGAGCGCCGGGCGGCGGTTTCGTCACAACCGCCACTCGCTGCGGGTCGTAGACGCCCTCGAGCGCGGCGGGCAGGGCCTGAACCTGACGGAGCCGGTCCGCGACGGGATCCTCAACCACACCGGGAGCGACCTGCCGGCCACTCTGGAGGGCCGGGTGGTCCGGCTGGTCGATCGCGTCGCCTACATCAACCATGACATCGACGATGCGCTCCGCGCCGGGATCATCGAGCCCGACGACCTGCCGCCGGCGGAGATAGAGCTGCTCGGAGATACGGGCTCGCGACGGATCGACACGCTGGTTCGCGACATGGTCGAGCACTCCCGGGAGGGTGGCGAGATCGCGCAGTCAGACGAGGTCGGCGGCGCGATGGCGCGTCTGCGTGAGTTCATGTTCGAGCGCGTCTACCTCGGGGCCGAGGCGCGAAGCGAGCACGAGCGCGTGGAGCGCACGGTCAGGGGGCTGTTCGACCACTACATGGACCACCCGGCCGACGTCCCCGACACGAGCCCCGGCGCCGACCCGGTGCAGCGGGTGACCGATTACCTCGCGGGCATGACCGACCGGTACTGCATCGCGGCGTTTAAGCGGCTCGCCCTGCCCGAGGAGTCCAGGCTGTAGTGGCGAGGTTCTCGGCACAGACCGTGGAGCGGGTGAAGGACGCCACCGACATGGTCGAGGTGGTCTCGGCGCACACCGAGCTGCGCCGTCAGGGAGAGCGGTTCACGGGCCTGTGCCCGTTCCATGAGGAGCGGACGCCGTCGTTCTCGGTCGACCCGCGCGAGAAGCTCTACTACTGCTTCGGGTGTGAGGCGGGCGGTGACGTCTTCCGGTTCGTCGAGGAGAAGGAGGGTCTGACGTTCCCCGAGGCGGTGGAGCAGCTCGGGGAGCGCTACGGGGTGGAGGTGGAGCGAGAGCAGGACGACCCGCGGGCGGAGGAGGCGCGCCGCCGGCGGGAGCGGCTGTCGGTGCTGCTGGAGCGAACCGCCGGGTTCTACGTGTCCTTCCTGTGGGAGTCGCCGAAGGCGGCCAAGGCGCGCGAGTACCTCGCCGGCCGCGGGTTGGGTGAGGAGGTGATGCGGGCGTTCGGGGTCGGGTTCGCGCCGAGCGCGTGGGACCAGGTGCTGACGCGGGGCCAGCGGGCGGGGTTCTCGGTCCAGGAGATGCAGGCGGCGGGCCTGATCCAGAAGGGGCGCCAGGGCGGGTTCTACGACCGGTTCCGGGCGCGGATCACGTTCCCGGTGCGCGACCCGAGGGGGCGGGCGCTGGGCTTCGGCGCCAGATCGATGGGGGCGGACGCGAAGGGCCCCAAGTACCTGAACTCGCCGGAGGGCGACCTCTACAAGAAGAGCCGGACGCTGTTCGGGATAGACCGAGCCCGCGCCGCGATCGCGAAGCGGGGGCGGGCGGTGGTCGTGGAGGGCTACACCGACGTGCTGGCGCTCCACCAGGCCGGCGTCGAGGAGTCGGTGGCGGTGATGGGAACGGCGATCACACCCGACCAGCTGGCGCTGCTGTCGGGGCACGCCGAGCAGGTGGTGCTGGCGATGGACGCCGACAGGGCGGGGGAGGACGCGATGATCCGGGCGCAGCGGGTGGCCGGTGCGCGCCGGATGCGGCTCCGGGTGGCGGCGATGCCGACCGGCGAGGACCCCGCCGACATGCTCGCCGGAGACTCGCCCGACCGGATCGCCGGGCTGATCGAGGCCGCGGTCGACCTGCCGGTGTTCCAGGTGGAGGCGGCGCTGGGCCGGGCCGACCTCGGCTCGCCGACGGCGCGCGACCGCGCGCTCGACGAGGTCGCTCCGGTGCTCGCCGCGATGGATCCCGACTCGGTCGCACGCCAGGAGCTCGTCCGCAAGGTCGCCGATCGGCTCGACACGGACCCGGGGCTGGTGACGCGGCGGGTGGAGCGCGAGGGGAGCGCGGGCGGGGAGGCGGCGGCCGCGCCGGCGCCGGAGCGGCGCGCTCCCGAGCGCAAGCCGGAGGCGCCGAGGATGCTGAGCTCGCGGGAGCGTCGGGAGCGGGCGCTGATTGCGATGTGCATCGGGTCGCCCGCGCAGGGCCGCGAGTTCATCGACCGACTCACGCCCGAGCACATGTCCTCGCCGCTCAGCGCCCGGACGCTGGAGTGGACCCGCGCCCACCTAGACGACCCGATGACCGGCCTTCCGCGCGAGGACGAGGAGCTCCGGTCGCTGGTCACCCAGCTCGTGATGGCGTCCGACCGCGAGCCCGGGTCGCGCGATGCGATGGAGCTCAACTTCCTGCAGCTGGAGCAGGCGCTCGTCGAGGACCAAATCGCCGCCGCGCAGAATGGCGACGGCGACCCGCCGGTGGAGCTGCAGCGCCGCCGCGCGGAGATCGCGGAGCGGATTGCGCACTGGGAGACGAGCGGCTCCGAGTAGCGAACGTGTGCAAAGGGGTATCCACTTTGCTCCAGCAATGCTGGGGAGCCGATACGCAAGCGACACTCACTGATCCCGGTCGGGCCACCTAACAACTGCGGGACGGGGGCGTCAGGCGGCCATCTCAACGGCACGCGCCTGGCGCGCCTGCTGGTCTGGACCGAAGCGGCGCCCGCGCGAAGCCTTGTCCGCGCGGGCGCCGGCTCCGACCCTCAGCAGAGGGCTTCGCGGTCCGCCGCCGCCGACTTCAGGGCCTTCTTCTTCTTCTTGAGCTTCTTCTTGGCCTTCTTGGCCTTCTTCTTGTTGCCCGACTTCTTGGCCTTCTTGGCCTTCTTCTTGGCCTTCTTCTGCTGCGTGGCGGCCTTCTGCTCGGCCGCGGTCGCCGTCTCGCACGTCCCGCCGACCGTGAAATCGAGCCGCGCCCGAGCGACGGGAGCCGTGGAAGAGGTGTCGTTGACGTCCTGGTAGAGGTAGCCGCAGGCGTGGTACTTGCCGGTCGCCAAACCGCTGCCCTCGTTGTAGGGCCGGTTCTCGAAGCCGTCGATCGTCAGCCGCCTCTCAAACGGACCCTGATAGATGAACAGGCTGTTGTGGTAGATCACATCCGGCTTGGCCGTCTCCAGGTTCGCGTTCGATGCGCACGAACTCTGACCGGGCGCGATCGCCCAGACCCCGGACCCGTAGTCGGAGAGCCCGTCCTGTTGCTCCGCTGGCAAATCCTGGAAGCCCGTTGCGATCAGATCGAACGGCTTGCCGGTCTGCGGAGCCGTTGGTTCCAGGCTCAGACTGAGTGAGGTCGCCGCCTGGGCGCTGGCCGGGATCACTACCACCACCGTCGCGATCATCACCACGATGGCCGCTACCCTCCCGCGCCAGGCACCTATTCCGTGCCTCATATGATCCCTCCTCCTGTTGCTGTCCGTGCCCCCGCCGATCCCCTGCGCCGGACCGCACCGTGTATACCAGACGCCTGGGCGCAATCGGCACAGCCTCGTGGTTCTGCGCATCGAGTTGGTGCGCTCTGCCCCGGTCAGGCCTCAGGGCGTCCTGGTCGTAGCCACGGAGGGCGGGTGACGGCTGCGTCCGACGTGCCCGCCCTCGATCTTATTCAGTGGGATCGGCTCCGTAGCAACTACCTCCTGGAGCAGGCGGTAGAAGAGCATCCCGCGGTGCCTCGACTAGCGGCGGTTGAACCGGAAGCAGTACTCGTCGAGGTAGTCGTCGAGCTGGCGCGGCTGGACCGACCCCTGGTAGGTCCCGAGGAGCCATCGCTTGACGAGGCCGGCGATCCGATGGACGTGGGTCTGTCGCTCGCAGGCCCGGCAGACGAGCAGGCCGCGCCGTGTCCACCAGTACGTGTCCCTGTTGCAGAGCGGGCAGCGGAAGCCCTGCGGCCAGCGCAGGTGCTCTAGGTACTCCAGGCAGGCCCGCTCATCGATTGTCGGCGCCGAGCTCCGCGCCCGTTGCAAGCGCTGTCGAGCGGAGGCGCCGTCTCGCGCAGACGTCGGAAGGTGAAGCAGTTGCTGGTAGAGGAAGCCGGCGGCAGGTGTCAGCTGTGCGGCTACGACGCGTCGTTCGTCGCGCTCGAGTTTCACCGTCTCGATCCGAAGAGGAAGGCCTTCGGGGTGTCTGAGCGGGGCATTACCCGGGCACTGGAAGAGGTGCGTGCGGAGGTCAAGAAATGCGCGCTGATCTGTGCGAACTGCCATGCCGAAGTCGAGGCTGGTCTCCGGACCGTGCCGCTAGAGTTAGCCTCCGCGGCGGTTCCCAGCTAGCAGGTTCTGGACTACACGGTCGCGTTGATCCGGGGTAGCTCAATTGGTAGATGCGCTCGGCTGTTAACCGAGAGGTTGTGGGTTCGAGCCCCACCCCCGGAGCTTTCAGGCCGCGTAGCGCTCCACCAGATCGGCGCCGGCAGCGGCGCCGTCGTTCGTCTCGGACCACCGCGCGATCTCCGCGGCCCGGGCGGCGAACCGCTCGTCGCCGAGCACCCGCCGCGCCGCCACCCGCAGCGTCGGCGATGCGACCAGCCGTCGCGGCACCATCAGGCCCGCGCCCGCCCACGCCACCCGGGCGCCGGTCTCCGCCATGTCGCCGACCCCCGGACACACGAGCACCGGAACGCCCGCCGCCAGCGACCGCGCGACGGTGCCGTGCCCGCCGTGGCACACCACCAGCGACGCATCCGCCATCGCCTCCGAGTAGGACAGCCAGTCGACCACCGCGGCGTTCGCCGGCGCCGCCACCCGGGCCGCCTCACCGTCCCGGTTCGTGCTCGCCACGACGCGCACCGGCTCGCCGGCGAGCGCCCCCAGCGCCATCCGCACCAGCCGGCCCTCGGGGTCCTGCGAGGTGCTCGGCGCGACCACCACGAGCGGGTCGTCGCCGGCCGGCGGCTCCACGGCCGGGTGCCCGAGCTCGAACGGCATCGGCCCGGTCACGTGCACGTGCGCCGGCCACCGGCGCGCGTACTCGAGCTGGGGCAGCGTCGCAACGAGCGCCAAGCCGTCGCTGATCCCCCCGTGGAACCGATCCTGAGGCGCCAGCCCCAGCTCGGCCCGCACCCCGTTCATCTCCGCCCGCCCCCGCCGTAGGCCCGCGTCCAGCAGCGGCTGCGCTGCTCGCCACCCGGCCCGGCCGAGCGCCGTCCGCGGCGCCCGCGCCCCGAACCCGAAGAACGGAAGGCCGTCGTCCTGGACCGGATAAGGGTGCGGGATCAGCGTCGCCCGCGGTACCCCCGCGATCTCCGCCGCCAGCGCCGGCGCCAGCGTGAGGATGTCGCTGACCACCACATCCGGCTCGATCTCCTCGAGCAGCGGCTGCAGCGCTCTCGCGGCGCTCGCCGGGCCGGGCCCGTTCGAGCCCGGCGCGGGCGGCGGGAACACCCGGTACTCCTCCGCCGCTTTGAACCGGATCCCGAGTCCCTCGACCGGCGCCCGCCACCTCTCCCACGTCTCCACCACCACCTCGTGCCCGCGTCCGGTCAGCTCTCGCGCCAGCGCGATCGCCGGGAACGCGTGGCCCGCGTCGCCGAAGGCGGCGACCAGCAGGCTGAGTCGGCTCAAACCCCCGCGTCGCCGGGCGGGGTCGACCCCATGCGGCTGAACACGATCTCCGGGATCCGCGCGTTAGGCGACATCGCCAGCAGGAACCGCACCCCCTCGGCGATGTCCTCCGGTCGGATCATCGCCCCCTGCTCCACCGAGTCGCGCGCCCATTCCGTCATCGCGGTGTCGACAAGCCCGGGGCAGAACGCCGTCACCTGGATCCCGGCGCGGTCGACCTCGCGTTGGGTGGCCTGGCTGAACCCGACCACCCCGGCCTTCGTCGCCGAGTACACCGAGATCCACCCCTGGCCCCACTTGCCGGCCACCGACGCCATGTTCACGATCAGCGCCTTGCCGTGCTCCCCGCCTGCCTCCTTCAGCATCGCCATCGCGTCGCGCGTCGCGATCAGGTAGGAGCGCAGGTTCACCCCGATCTGCATGTCGATGTGCTTCGTATCGAGCGAGCCGATCTCGCCGCCGATCCCCACCCCTGCGTTGTTGACGAGCACGTCGAGGCGCCCGAATCGCTCCCGGTGCGCATCGAGCAGGCCCGTCACCTCGTCCTCGTTCATCACGTTCGCCGCCACGCTCTCGACCTCGAGGCCGTCGCCGCGCAGCCCCTCCGCCGCCTGCTCCAGCTTCTCCGGCCTGCGTGCCGACACGGTGATGCCGTATCCGTCCTCACCCAGCGCCCGCGCGATCGCCAGTCCGATCCCGCTGGACGCGCCCGTGATCAGCGCCGCTCGCTCAGCCATCCCACTCCTCTCCGCCGTTGCCAGGACCGTGCGCACCCTATCGGCCGCGTGCTTCTCGCTTAGGTCGGCTTATGCCGCGCTCTCTACGATGTCGCCGCGATGCTCGCCCACCGCCTCGGACCGCGGCTCACCGTCGGCCTGGTCGCCGCCGGCGCGCTTGCGCTCGCCGGGTGCGGCGGGTCATCGGACGACGAGGCCGTAGCCACGAAGGACGCACCCGACGCCTCCAGCTTCCCGGCGCCCGACAACCGCAGCCTGGAGCAGTTCCTCGCCCAGGAGGCCGATGGCGAGGGGCCGGTGATCTCGCCGACGGGCCAGGTCTTCCGGAAGGGAGACGACCGCTACGGGTTCGGCGTCTTCACGCTCGACAACGAGCAGATCACCGACGCCGACGTCGCGATCTACGCGTCAGCCGGCAAGCACGGCAAGGTCGAGGGCCCCTACCCCGCGCGGGTCGAGAGCCTCGAGGTCCAGCCTGCCTTCCGCTCGAAGACCGCCGCCGACGACCCGGACGCCGCCCAGGCCGTGTATGTCGCGGACGTTGACTTCAACGCGAACGGCGAGTGGCGGATCGGCGCCCTCACCCGCGACGGCGACAAGCTCCAGGGCTCGGTCGCCCCGAGCGCCGTCGTCGGCGCCAAGAGCAACATCCCGCAGCCCGGCGACAAGGCGCCGGTGGTCCACACCGACACCGCCAGCAAGGCGGGCGGCAACCTCGACAAGATCGACACCCGGATCCCCCCGGACACGATGCACGGCGTCGACCTCGCCGACGCCGCCGGCCACAAGCCCACCGTCCTGCTGTTCGCCACTCCGGCGCTGTGCCAGAGCCGCGTATGCGGCCCGGTGGTCGACGTGGCCGAGGAGGTGAAGTCCGAGTACGGCGACAAGGTGGACTTCATCCACCAGGAGATCTACAAGGACAACCAGATCGACAAGGGCCTTCGTCCGCCGGTAAAGGCCTTCGGGCTGTCCACCGAGCCGTGGCTGTTCGTGCTCGACAAGGACGGCAACGTGAGCACTGAGATCGAGGGCGCGTTCAGCGCCGACGAGCTCCGCCACGCGCTCGACAAAGTGACCCAGTAGCGCGTGCAGGGCACGTGTGATGCGGCGTTCGCGCCGATCCGCGACGCGTTCGCCGCGAATCTCGAGGACGAGATCGGCGCGGCCGTCGTGGTCCGCGTCGGCGGTGAGGTGGTCGTCGACCTGTGCGGAGGGTGGGCGGACAGCGAGCGGACCAGACCGTGGAGGCCCGACACGGTCGTCGACGTGTTCAGCGTCGGGAAGGCATTCGCCGCGGTCACCGTGCTGTCGCTCGGCCTCGATCTCGACGCTCCCGCATGGCAGGAGGCGACGCTGCGCCAGGTGCTCGCCCACCAAGCCGGCCACCCCGCGATTCGCGCCGAGGTGCCGCGCGAGGCGATCTACGACTGGGACTGGATCATCCGGGAGCTGGCCACCCAGGAACCGTGGTGGGAACCCGGTACGACCCACGGCTACCACGTCAACACGTTCGGCTTCCTGTGCGGTGAGATCGTGCGGCGCGCCGCGAGGGAGCGCCTTCGGGAGCGCTTCGCCCGGCTCGCCGGCGACAGCGCGGGAGTGACGTTCGGCGCCCCACCCGGAGCGGACGTCGCCGAGTTCGTGTTCGACCTCGGTCCCGGCGAGTCCGCCGACGGCGGCGCCGAGATCACCGAGGAGCGTCGCCACTTCCTGCTGCGGGCGTACCTGAATCCGCCCGAGCTTTCCGGCCTGGGCACCGTCAACTCAACCGGGTGGCGCGCGGCCGAGATCCCGAGCTCGAACTGCCACGCGAGCGCTCGCGGGATCGCCGAGGTGTACGCACGGCTGCCGGAGCTGGTCGACGCCGAGCTGCTCGCTGAGGCGACCCGGCCGTGGTCCGACGGCCCGGACTTCTCGCTCGATCGGAACACGCGGTTCGGCCTCGGCTTCCAGCTCCCCCAGCCGGATCGTCCGTTGGGTCCCGGCTCGCGCGCGTACGGCCACTTCGGCGCCGGCGGAGCGCTCGGGTTCCACGATCCCGACGCCGACCTGGTGTTCGCCTACGTCTGTAACCGGTGCGAGGGCCGCCGCTGGCAGACCGATCGCAACCGGGCGCTGCTGGACGCGCTGGCCGAATCGCTCTGAGGTTGGGTTCAGACGCCGCCGGCCGCCTCCAGCGCCTCCCGCTCGGTGGCGTAGATGCGCCACCACACCGCCCTGCCGCGCTCGGCCCTGAACGTCTGCCGCACGGTCTGGTCGACCGGGAGCCCGCTGTCCCTTCCGCGCCCGCGGAATCAGATCGTCGCGACGGCGGCGCGGGTGCCGGTCGCTCGAGCTTCGGCGAGGGGAGCTGCAGATCGCGTTCGCCGAGGAGGAGCACTCGGCCAAGGAGCTGAAGGCGCTGAGGCGCCTGCTCGGGGCGCAGGCGGAAGTGGGGGCTCCGGCGGTGACCCGCTCAGGCTTTCCGTCGACCTCGGATCGGCGAAGGTCGGATTCCCCAGCGCCCCGGGGCGGCGGTCCTGGATCGTGATCGACATGTCCGAGCGAACTACGTTCAGGCTCTACTTCCTGGACTGGAAGGATCTCGAGCAAAAGCCGACAAGCCTGGTTCGGATGGGCCAGCACGCCGTCAAATCCCGCTCAGCGGCCGCGGTTCGAGAGGGATGGCGCGAACGGATCGAAGCCGAGATCGCGGACTCGAGCTAGCTCGCCGTCGCGGCAATCCACTGAGCGGATCCCTGTTTGGGTGTACTTTGGCTTCTCATGCAGGACTCGCTTCAGCCTCCGCTCGGCTCGCGGGAAGAGCGAATCGCGTACAACGAGTCCTGGGCGCGCGGCCTGAACGAGCGCAAGGCCGACTGGATGAGGCAAGGGTACGTCGCGGCCGGATTCCGGTGCGAGTGCTGGCGCGCCGAGTGCGACGTCCGCATCCCGCTGACGGCGGCGGACTGGGACCAGGTTCGCTCCAGGCCGAACCGGTTTGCTGTCTCACCCGGCCACCTCAGCCCCGACGTCGAGACCGTGGTCGAGGAGCAGCCCGACTTCTGGATCGTCGACAAGCTCGGCGAGGCCGGCAGGGTGGCCGAGGAGCTCGCGTGACCGGCACCCTCCACTCGACGCGCTAGCGGGGCCCCTCATCTATTCGCCCGACCGGCGCCAGTGCGGGCCGCTTCGGCTCGATGTCGTCGCCGGACGAGCGGCCTCGGATCCGACGGATTACCCACGGCGCCATGTGACGGACGGCCCAGGCTGCGTTGGCGCCAAGCCGGGCGGCGCGGGGGACCGGGTCGGCGGGCGGCAGCGGCGCCCACGGGTCGACATCAGGCTCGAGCCCGAGCTGCTCGCTCATCGCCGCGGCGATCCGCGCGTGCCCTGCGGGGTTGGCGTGCAGCCGGTCCACCGACCACAGCCGCCGGTCGACGACCCCGCGCCGCTCGAGGTCGGCGATCGAGGCCCCGTGCCGCGCCGCTATCTCGCGGAGCCGCTCGTTGAAGGCGAGGACACGATGCCGCGCGCCCCGCGCCGCCGGCATGATCCGCGCGGGATCCACGTAGGTCATCCCGATCACCGCGGCGCCGCACTCGCGAAGCGCGGCGACGATCGCCTCGAAGTCCGCCGCGATCGCGGCGAGATCGACCCGCGGACGAAGGATGTCGTTGATCCCGCCGACCACCGTCACCAGGTCCGGGTTCATCGCGAGCGCGGGTTCGAGCTGCTCGGCGCGGATCTGCCCGATCTTCCGTCCCCGGATCCCGAGGTTCGCGTACAGCAGCTCGCCGCGCTCGCGCGCGATTCGGCCTGCGAGCCTGTCCGCGAACCCCACGTGCCGGCGTCCGCCCGGTGCGGGGTCGCCCAGCCCCTCGGTCGTGCTGTCGCCGATCGCCACGTAGCGGCTCGGAAGCTCCGCGTCGTCCGCCATCGCTGCGTCAGTATGGCGGGAATCTCTCCGCCATACTCGACCCGACCGGGCCGGTAGCTCAGCTGGTCAGAGCAGCGGACTCATAATCCGCGGGACGGAGGTTCGAGTCCTCCCCGGCCCACTCAGAGAACCCGGCGGTGACGCAGGCGCGGGGGCTGTCGACGCTCCGCGAGATGCAGGGGGAGCAGTGAGCGCCCTACTCCCCCAGCCCGGCGGCTTCGAGGGCATTGGCTTCGTCGTAGAACTCGCGAATGCGCACGATCATCCCGTCCCGGAACGTGAGCAGCTCGTAGTTGGTCGAGCGAACCTCGGCACCACTCGTCGCGCCGCTCCCCACCTCGGTTCCCTCGACCAGAACCTGATCGCCTCCGCAGTCGATCACCCGCTGGATCTCATATCTGTAGTCCCCGAAGCTCTCGAGCCACTCCTCGAGCCGCTGCCTGACTCCCTCGCGGCCCCGATAGATCGTTCCGTCTTCAGGTGCGCTCCACTCGACGTCGGGATGACAGAACGCCATGGTCCTGGGCATCGCGGCCAGCAGTTCCGTCTTGCTTGTGGCGACCTCGTACCAACGCGTCGCAATCTCCACGTTCTGCTCCGACATAGCCTGCTGAGTATCCCGCCCCCTCCCGCATGAGATTTCCGGCGGCTGCCGGTTCCACACGCGCTGTCCGATCGCCGAGGAGGTCTGCCACCGGGTCGACCCACCGCCGATCGAGGTGAAGTCCGCCCGCGGCGGCCACGTGTCCGCCTGCCCCGTGCTCCCCCGTGCCGACGGCGCCGCGGTGGGCGCGGCGACTGCGGAAGAGCGGCCCGAGTAAGGCCCTCCTTCCCGGGTCGCCCAGGTCGCTCCCGTATCGTGCCGCGCGTGGGATCGGCCGAGCCCCCGATAGGCGCTGGAGCGCCGGAGACGCCGGAGCGGGAGGGGGCCTTCCCCCGCCTCGAGGACGGCCAGATGGACAGGCTGCGCGGGCTCGGCAGGGTCCGCGAGGTCGCGCCCGGGGACGTCCTGTTCGCGGCCGGCGACGAGGACAGCGACTTCTTCATCGTCGAGTCGGGGTACGTGGCGATCGTGCAGGGATACGGCGAGGAGAACCGGCTGATCGCGATCCACGGCCCGCGGCGCTTTCTCGGCGAGATGAGCATGCTCACCGGCCAGCGGCTCTATCTCACGTGCGTGGTCCGGGACCCGGGGTCCGTGATCCAGATCCCGATCGCGAGGCTGCGGGAGATCGTCGCCGAGGACAAGGGCCTGAGCGAGTTCCTGCTGGGCGCGTTCATGGCGCGGCGCTCGATCCTGATCGACGTCGGCACGGGGATCAAGCTGATCGGGTCGCGGTTCTCGCTCGACTCGCGGCGTCTGCGCGAGTTCCTGTCGCGGAACCGGATGCCGCACCAGTGGATCGACCTGGAGCAGGACCGGGAGGCCGAGGCGCTGCTGGCGAGCCTCTCGGTCGAGCCGGCGGAGACGCCCGTCGTGGTGGTGGGCCGTGGCGAGATCCTCCGCAACCCGACCAACGACGAGCTCGGCCGGGCCCTCGGGCTGGGCTCGAGGGGAGCCGTCCCGGCGCTGTGCGACCTGGTCGTCGTCGGCGGCGGTCCGGCGGGGCTGGCGGCGGCGCTGTACGCATCGTCCGAGGGGCTCGACGTGCAGGGCGTCGAGGCGGTCGCGTCGGGGGGACAGGCGGCGACCTCGGCGCGGATCGAGAACTACCTCGGCTTCCCGGCCGGGATCTCCGGTGCGGATCTGACGCAGCGGGCAACCGTGCAGGCGCTCAAGTTCGGCGCCCGGCTGACGGTGCCCGCCTCCGCCGTGAACCTGACCAGCTCCCACGGCCACCACGAGGTGCATCTGTCGAACGGCGAGACCGCCACCGGCAGGACGCTGATCGTGGCGACGGGCGCGCAGTATCGCCGCCTCGACGTCCCGAGGCTGGAGGAGTTCGAGGGCGTCGGCGTGTACTACGCCGCGACCCGATCGGAGGCGCATATGTGCACGGGCGACCCCGTGGTGGTCGTCGGCGGTGGGAACTCGGCCGGGCAGGCGGCGGTCTTCCTGTCCGAGCGCTCCGCGAGCTGCCGGCTGCTGATCCGGGGAGGCGACCTCGGGAAGTCGATGTCGCGCTACCTCGTCGACCAGATCCATCGCCACGACTCGATCGAGGTGCGCTGTCACACCGAGGTTGTCGGCTTGAATGGCGATCGGGAGCTGGAGTCGGTGACGGTCGCGGACAACCGCACCGGGGAGCGGACCGAGCTCCCGGCCCACGCCCTGTTCGTTTTCATCGGTGCCTCACCGCACACCGAGTGGCTCGACGATCAGCTCGCCACCGACCGCGCGGGTTTCCTGTTCACGGGCCGCGACCTGCAGGGCGACGACCTCGCCGAGTACGACGGCCAGCGCCCGCTCTTCCTGGAGACCAGCCGGCCCGGCGTCTTTGCGGTCGGCGACGTCCACTCCGGCTCGATCAAGCGGTGCGCGTCCGCCGTCGGGGAGGGCTCGATGGCGGTGCGGCTGGTGCACGAGCGGCTTGCCGCCGGCGCGCCGGCGGCGGCGCAGACCTAGGAGACCGAGTTGATCGCGTCCTCGATCCCGTTCAGGTCGAGGGGCTTGGGGACCTGGTCGCCGCCGGGACCCTGGACGATCACCGACGGCGTCCCGGTGAAGCCGTGGTCAGACGCCGCGCTGTCGTTGGTGTTCAGCACCCGGTCCCACTTCGGGTCGTCGCGGTCGTCGTTCCACTTGCCGATGTCGGGCACGCCCGCGCCCTTCGCGATCGACTCGAGGAAGCCGTCCGTGACGTAGCCGGTGTTCTCGGTGCCCTGGTTCATGTAGAAGAGCTGCACGAAGTTCCAGTATCGGTTCTGCTCGCCCGCGGCGAGCGCCGCCTTCGCGGCGGTCACCGACTGATCGCCGATGATCGGCCACTGGCGGAACTGGTACGCGGCGTCGCCATCGGTGACCGGGCCGGAGATCAGATCGCCCGAGACCTTCTCGGAGAACTGCTGGCACACCGGGCACTGCAGGTCGCCGAACTCGACCACGGTCGTCTGCGCGCTCGGGTCGCCGAGCACGGTTCCCTTCTGCGGGATCCCCTTCAGCTGGCTCTCGACCTGGGACACGCCCTCGAGCGCGCTGTCGCCGCCGCCGCTGTCGCTGCCGGACTGGCTGACGACGATCAGGATCGCGACGACGCACGCGGCGAGCAGCACGGCGCCGGTCCCGAACTGGACCATCCTGCGGCGGCGCTCGCCGGCGGCCTGCGCCGCCTCTGCCTGCTGGCGCTCGGCGCGGAGGCGGTCCTTCTGCTCCCTGCGGTTAGCCAATCTTGATCGTGTCCTCCTCGGCTCGGTCGGTGGGCTGCTCGAGCAGCTCCGAGCCAGCGTAGACGAACGCCCTCGTCGCGTTCACGACCAGCAGCGCCGCCATCAGCACGGCGCTTCCGACGCACCACTGGCAGATCGCATCGATCTCGAAGATCTCCAGGTAGGTGAGGTACGCGCTGAAGCCGGTCCCCGCGAGCGCCAGCAGCAGGCCCGCGAACCGGGCCGCGTCGCTGCGCCACAGCGCCGCCCCGAGCAGGCTGACGTAACCGGCGATCCCGATCACCGCGACGTTCACCCCGGCGAGCTTCGAATAGCTGCTTGCGGCGACGGTGGCGCAGCCGTGGCCGCCGGCGAGGCACACGGGGGAGGAGCCGCCCGCCTCGGTGATCGCGATGTAGGAGGCGACCCCGATCCCCGCGACGGCGAGCGCCGCGGACAGGAGCTGGAGCCCCCGCTCCCCCCGGACCGCGCCGCGCCGGTGTCGGGGCCGGCCCGCGCCGGCGGTGGTGGCGGTGGCCTCAGCCGGCATCCTGCGCTCCGGACCGCGCCCGCGCGTCACGCCGCGCCTCCTGGCGCGCCCGGATCGCGCCCGCGATCGCCGAGCCGAGCACGATCAGCACCGGCGCTGCGTACAGCGGCAGGAAGTACCAGTGGAGGAGGTGGGCGAGCGGAAGCGTTGGCATCTCGCGCGTACCCGTCAGGCTAGCTTCCCGGGGCTACGAGCTCAGCGACAGCAGCGCCACCCCGGCGAGCACGGAGGCGACCCCGACGGCCTGCATCGGCCTGATCCGCTCGCCGAGCAGCGTGTGGGCGAGCACGATCGTAAGCACCGGGTACATCGACGACAGCAGCGCGGTGATTCCGAGCAGGCCCTTCGTCGTCGCGGTCGCGTACAGGAGCACGCCGCCGATGTCGGCGATCCCGATCGCGAAGGTGACCCGGGGGGCGGCGCGAAGCGACGCGAGCGGCGGCCGCAGCACGGCGATCGCGATCGCGATCGCGGAAAGCGTCCCGACCCGGGCCCAGTACACGGTCGTGAGCGGATCGGACCCGCGCGTCGCGCGCTCGACCAGGATCAGCGAGGCACCGAACGCGACGGCGGCCGCCAGCGCCAGCAGCACCGCCCGGCGCGACGCGATCCGGAGCTCCTCGCTGACGGGGCGATCCTGCGCCGCGATCACGACCCCGACCCCGGCGAGCACCATCCCGACTCCCTGCAGCGCGGTCGGTCGCTCGCCGGTCGCGATCCCGAACAGGATCGGCGCCGCCGCCGCGGTCGAGCTGATCGACGCGACGATGCTCATCGGGCCGAGCGCGAGGCCGCTGTACAGCGCGGTGATCCCGCACGCTCCGGCGACTCCGCCGGCGAGCGCGATCCACGCCGCATTCGTCTCCAGCCCGGTGAACGGCAGCACGAACAGCGCCAGGATCAGTCCGGCGACCACCTGGCTTCCCGCGACGACCACGATCCCGGGCATCCGCCGCGCCTGGAGCCCGCCGAGGAAGTCGGAGACTCCCCAGGACGCCGACGCGGCGAGGCTGAGCAGGATCGCTCCCACGGCCGCGTAAATGTAGGCTGCGCGTCCGGTGGCTGCCTTCGCCTCATTCGTCTCGGGCCGGCGCGGCAAGTGGATCGTGCTCGCGGTCTGGATCGCCGCTTCGCGGCGCTGATGCCGATCGGCTCGAAGCTGTCGGACGAGACCAAGGACGACACGACCTCGTTCCTGCCCGCGAGTGCGGAGTCGACCGAGGTGGTCAACATCCTCGACGACCGGTTCGCGAGCGGGGAGACGACCCAGGGACTGATCGTGTACCAGCGCGACGGTGGCTTGACCGCGGCGGACCGTCGCCGGATCGCCGCCGACGCGCGGGCACTCGCCGCGCTTCCCGAAGTCGAGCTCCCGCTCGCCCAGCCGCCGATCGTCCCGTTCGCGCCCGGCTCGCCGGGCCAGCTCGTCGCCAAGAACGGCGAGCTCGCGTACACGGTGGTCGTGCTACGCGACCAACTTCGACAAGGCGGCCGACTGGGGCAACACGATCCGCGACACCGACCAGGGACGAGGACGCCGGCCTGCGAGTCCTGCTCACCGGCGACATCGGCTTCTCGACGGACTCCGACGAGGTCTTCTCCGACCTCGACGTGAAGCTGCTGATCGCGACGGTGCTGCTGGTGCTCGTCCTGCTCGGCGCGATCTACCGCTCGGTGCTGGTCGCGATCACCCCGCTGCTCGTCGTCTTCTTCGCCTACACGGTCGCCGACCGCGGTCGATCTACCTGTACGCGAAGTCCGGCGCGACGGTGTCCTCGAACGGGACGACGATCCTGATCGTGCTGATGTTCGGGGTCGGCACCGACTACTGCCTGCTGCTCGTGTCCAGATACCGCGAGGAGCTGCGCCGGATCGAGGACAAGCACGAGGCGATGGCACGGGCGCTGCGGCGCACCGGCCCGACCATCTTCGCCAGCGGCCTCACGGTGTCGCTGGCGATGCTCACGCTGGCTGCTCGCCGACGCGCGACTCACCTCGACGCTGGGCCCGGTCGCCGCGATCGGCGTCGCCACCGCGATGATCGGCGGGCTCACCCTGCTCCCGGCGCTGCTCACGATCTTCGGCCGGCGCGGGTTCTGGCCGCGGAAGCAGGCTCGTCGCCTACGACCCCGATCGCCCGGCACCGGCGCGGCGCGGTGTGTGGCGGCGGGTCGGCGACCGCGTCCTGCAGCGTCCGGGCCCGGCGCTCGCGGTGACCGTGGTCGCGTTCGTCGCCGGGGCCTTCGGCCTGATCGCCTACAAGGTCGACTACTCGACGACGAGCTTCTTCAAGAAGTCGGTCGAGTCGGTGGAAGGGTTCGAGCTGATCGAGGACGCCTTCCCGGCCGGCGTCCTGTACCCGACGACCGTGCTTGTGCAGACCGACGACGGCACGGTGACCAGACAGGACGCGGCGGCCGCCGCCGCACGCCGCGAAGAGCGTCGACGGGGTCGCGTCCGCGTTCCCGACGGGAGACGTGTCGCGCGACGGGCAGGCGGCGACGGTGACGTGATCCTGGAGAGCGACCCGTTCACGAAGGCGGCACTCTCGATCGTGCCCGATCTCCGCGATCAGCCGTCGCCGACCTCGGCCCGGGCCTGAGCGCGCTGGTCGGCGGTGGCTCGGCGACCCAGTACGACTTCGACCAGGCGATCGAAGTCGGACCTCGAGCTGATCGCGCCGATGGCGCTGCTGGTGATCGGCGATGATCCTCGCGATCCTGCTGCGCGCGCTGGTCGCCCCGCTGGTCCTGATCGCGAGCGTGATCCTGTCGTTCCTGTGCACGCTCGGGATCTCCGTGCTGTTCATCCGGTTCGTCGTCGGCGACGAGGGATTCGACGCGTCGATCCCGACGTTCGCGTTCATCTTCCTGGTCGCGCTCGGGATCGACTACACGATCTTCCTGATGGCGACGGTGCGCGAGGAGTCGCGCCGGTACGGGACCCGCGAGGGGATGCTGCGCGCGATCAGCGCCACCGGGCCCGTGATCACATCCGCCGGCGTGATCCTCGCCGGCACCTTCTCCGTGCTGATGACGCTGCCGGTCACCTACACCTTCGACCTCGGGTTCATGGTCGCGCTCGGGATCATCCTCGACACGTTCATCGTCCGCACGATCATGGTGCCCGCCGCGGTTGAGCTGCTCGGCGACGCCGATCTGGTGGCCCTCGACGGCGGGCGGCGGCTGGTGCACTGCACGAGGACACGGGCGAGCACCCGATCTCCACCGCTCCGGGACCCGAGCCGCGCTGATGCCCTGCCTCGTCGCGCTGCTGGCGCTGATCTCGCCGCGGCTCGCGCTGATCGCGCTGTGGCTGTTCAGCGATCTGCTCGATCGGGCCTACGAGGACTGGATCGTGCCGGTGCTCGGCTTCCTGCTGCTTCCGTGGACGACGCTCGCCTACGCGGCGATGTGGTCGGTGGGCTCGGACCGTGTCAGTGGGCTGGAGTGGTTGATCGTGATCCTCGCGTTCGTGATCGACCTCGGCTCGTACGCGCAGGGTCGCCGCGGCGACTGAGCGGCCCCGACGAACCGCGGCTCAGCCGCTCGGCCCGAACCGCTCCGTGAGGATCCGGTGCGGCTCGTAGCCGGCCTCGAGCAGCAGCCCGCCCGCCGTCTCGACGAACCCGTTCGAGCCGCACACGAACGCCACCGCGGCCTCGTCGGCGGGCGCCGGGATCATCGCTGCGTCGACCCTGCCGGTGTGCCCCGACCAGCCCTCGGGCGGCTCGCGCGTGTACGTGATCTCGGCGTCCTCGGTGAGCTCGTCGGCGTAGATCACGTCGTCCGCGTTCCGGACCGAGTACACGAGGTGCATCGGCAGCTCCGGCATCGTGCGGCGCCGGTGCCGGAGGATCGCCATCAGGGGCACGACTCCCGATCCGCCCCCGACGAGCAGCACCGGCTGCTCGCCGCGCCACACGAAGTACGACGCGAACGGCCCACGGACCTCGACCTGGTCGTCCTCAACGAGCACGTCGTGGAAGTAGGGGGAGACCTCACCGTCCTCGAGCCGGTCGATCGTGAGCTCGATCTCGCCCCTGTCCAGCGGCGAGGAGCCGATCGAGTAGGAGCGCTGCGCGCGATAGCCGTCGGGCGCGGTGAGCCGGACGTCGTAGTGCTGGCCGGGCAGGTGGGGCATCCAAATCGGCAGCTCGATCACGAACGACTTCACGCTCGGGGTCTCGGCCTTGATCGACTTCACCGTGCCGACCTGCCACCCGCCCGGCGCCTTCTGTGTGACCGCGGGAAGCCGGTCGAGGCTCAGTCGGTCCAATACCGCTCCTCCTTCCAAGGATCGCCGCGGTTGTGGTAGCCGTTCATCTCCCAGAAGCCGGGCTCGTCGTGGTCCATCACCCGCAGCCCCGCGACCCACTTGGCGCTCTTCCAGAAGTACAGGTGCGGGACGAGCAGCCGGGCGGGACCGCCGTGCTCGCGCGGCAGCGGCTCGCCTTCGTGCTCGGTGACCACCCACGCCTTCCCGTCAGTGAGGTCCTCGATCGCGACGTTGGTCGTGTAGCCGCCGTAGGAGAACGCCGTCGTGAAGGCACCGAGCGGCTCGGCCGCCTCGAGCAGCGTGTCCACGGAGACCCCGCCGAAGCTCGTCCCGAGCTTCGACCATTTCGTGACGCAGTGGATGTCGCACGGGATCGTCTCGAAGGGGAGCTCCGCGAGCTCCGCCCAGCTCCACTCGCGCTCGGTTCCGACCATCCCGTCGATCCGCAGGCTCCACTCGTCCGTGGAGACATCGGGCGTCGGGCCCGCGGTGAGGACTGGGAACCCGCGCTCCACGTACTGCCCCGGCGGCACCCGATGGGCGAGCTCGTCGGGGGTTTGCCGCCGCCGCTGGAAACCCCGGGATACGAACCCACCCTCCATGGCGGCAGCCTATCGCCGGGCGCCGCGCGGGTCAGCTCACGACGTGGGCGGTCACCTCGCACCTGTTCTGGCTCTCGTCGACGGTGACCGCGGCGATGCCTGTCGCGGCACTCGATCCGTCGAACAGGGCGAACGACACCTCCTGGCCCGCGAGCGCGCCGGTGCTGTTCGCGTTGACGAGGAAGTCGACCGAGTCGAACGAAAGCGTCGCGGTGAAGTCTGGCTGGGTGCCGTTTCCGTCGATCACGATCCGCTGCCCGTCGGCGCCCTGCTGCGTGTTGGCGAAGATCGCGGCTGTCTGGTCCGCGTTCGGGATCGAGCAGAACGCGTCCAGGGTCACGTCGCCGAAGTTGAACAGATTCTGCGACTGGCCGCCCGTGAGGGTGAGGGTCTTCTGCTTGATCTCGGTGATGTCGGTGATCTTGGCGCCCGTCTCCTCCGCGGTCACCTTTGCCGCGTCCGCTGTCGATTGCGCCTGATCGGCGCTCGACTGGGCCTTGCCGGCGCTCGACTGGGCCTGGTCGGCGGAGGCCCCGGCTGCGTCAGCCGCCGTCTGGGCCGTTCCGGCCGCGGCCAGCGCCTGGCTCGCGGTCTGCTTCGCCTTCTTCGCCTTCTTCACCGCCCTCTTGGCGGTCTTCTTCGCTGTCGCGCTGGTGTTCGCCGTCGGGCTCGCGGCCGCGACGCCGCCGAGCGCGGCGACGAGCGCCAGCGCTGCGACGACAAGCGCGGGACCGATCCGGCTGCCGGATCCGTTCATTGCTTCCTCCCAAGGTAGGCACTCGTGAACCTGTTGGTCAGGATCGCACGTATCGACGCGCGTCGGGTCAGGGCCCGTACGTGACGCACGCGACTCAGCCCAGCGGTGACGGCGGGATCCGCGTCGAGCCCTGCACCTGCGGGAGCGCCAGCGCCACCTGGTCGACGAAGCACCACGACCATGCCTCGCCGGGCTCCAGGGACCGGATCAGCGGATGGTCGCTGGACCGAGCGTGCGCCGAGGCGTGCTTGTTCGGGGATGAGTCGCAGCAGCCGACGTGGCCGCACTCGAGGCAGATCCGGAGGTGGAGCCACGGATCCCCGGCCGCGAGGCAGTCCTCGCACCCCTCGACCTCCTCGGGAAGCTCCGTGAGCCGAACCTGGTCCAGGTGCGAGCAGCTCGCCATCGCCGTCATTGTGACGCGCCCAGGGCGTCGGCGGCCCGCCAGTGCAGGCACCGGTCCGGGTCGAGCCGCAGGAGCGGGCCGCGCGGGGGCGAGTCGCGGTAGGGCTCGTAGCGGTCGGTCAGGGCGCGCAGCCCGGCCCGAGCATCCGCCGGGTCGAGGATCGTGACCCGGCCGAGCACCTGCACCCACGCGAGCTGCTTCCACTCGTCCGAGTAGCGATCCACCGTGAGCGCGGCTCGCGGGTCTCGGCGCAGGAACCGGACCCGGGCGGGCTCGGCTCCCGGGTCGGCCTTCGGCTTGGCATCGATCGCGGTCCAGATCCGGCCGCCGGCGACAGCGAACGTGACCGGGAGCACCCGCGGCGAGCCGTCCTCGTCGAGCAGGCCGAGCCGGGCCACGCGCTGCTCGTCGAGCAGCCGGCCGGCCCACGCGGGCAGGTTGGCAAGATGGGACGACACCCGGCGAAGATACGAGCTACCCGAAGGGAGAACGATGGATGTTGGAGTCGGACTGCCGAACACCGTGCCCGGGGCGACCGGGAGGCAGCTCACCGATTGGGCGCGTGTCGCGGAGGAAGCCGGGTTCTCGTGCCTGGGGACCATCGACCGCGTCGTGTACGCGAACTACGAGCCGTTCGTGGCGCTGTCCGCAGCCGCGGCGGTGACGGAACGGATCCGGCTCGCGACCACGGTGATGATCGGCCCGCTCCGCCCCAACCCGGCGATGATCGCGAAGCAGGCGCTGGCGCTCGACGCGCTCGGAGGCGGCGGCCGGGTCGTGCTGGGGATCGGGGCCGGCGGCCGGGAGGACGACTTCGAGGCGAGCGGGGTGTCGATGTCGGACCGCGGGTCGTGGCTGGATGCCGCGCTGCCCAGGATCCTCGAGGTGTGGGAGGGCCGCAGCGACACCGACGCCCGGATCGGCCCGCGTCCCCAGGGCGACGGGCCGACGCTGATCATCGGCGGCCACGCGGACGCCTCGTTCGAGCGTGCCGGCCGATACGGCGCCGGGTGGATCATGGGCGGCCTGCCCCCGACCATGTTCGGGGCGTTCGCGGCGAAGGTCGACGAGGCGTGGGACCGCAACGGGCGCGACGGTAGCCCCCACAAGATGGCGCTCGCCTACTTCGCGCTCGGGGATGACGCCGAGCCGACCGCCGAGCGGTCCCTGCTCGACTACTACGCCTTCCTCGGCGACGAGATGAGTGCCGGGATCGTCGCGGGCGCCGCCAAGGACGCCGACGCTGTGCGCACCTACCAGTCCGCGTTCGAGGAGGCCGGTTGCGACGAGCTCGTGTGGATCCCGTGCTCGAGCGACGTCGGCCAGGTCGGGTTGCTGGCCGAGGCGGCCGGCCTGTCGTAGCGCCGCGCTCGAACGCGAACGGGCCCCCCGGGAGCGCAGCTCCCGGGGGGCCCGTCAGGTGCGCCTGGGCGCAGCGGCTACCGGCCCTCGTGGTCGGCGGAGTCGTCGACGACGTTGAAGCCGCGGTCGAGCTGCACGTCGACCTGCGAGCCGTCGTCCTTGGTCACCTCGATCTGGTAGTAGCTCTCCTCGTCGCCGACCTCGGTGCCGGTCACCTGACCCTGGCCGGTGAACTTGAGCGCCGCGGCGCTCGCCTTGTCGAGGGCCGAGCCGGTGATCGCCTGATCGGGCCCCTCGGCCGCGTCCTGGGCCTTCTCACCCAGCGGGCCGCCGTTGCCGGTCGCGCTCGCGATCGCGGCGCCACCGACTCCGAGTGCGCCCACCGCGGCGAGAGCCGCCGCCACACCCTTGATCCTGTTCATCATCGTGCTCCTTCCGATTCCGTTCGATTCCGTTCCGTAACGTCGGCGGGCAAGCTACGAATCACCGATGAGACGGCCGTGAGATCGACACGAAGAGCTCCCAAAGGGGTGGTCGCCCGATGAGGGCTGCCCGCGTGCTGGTCGCCGTCGGCGTCGGGATGGCGCTCGCCGACGCCTCGGTGGTGACGCTGGCGCTTCCCGAGCTGATCGTCGATCTGGACACCACGGTCGAGGGCGTCGCCGCGGTGCTTGGCGTGTACACGCTCGTGCTCGCGGTCGCGCTGCTTCCGGCGGAGATGGTCCGGCGCCGGATCGGGAGCGCGCCTGTCGGCGTGCTCGGGTTCGTCCTGTTCGCGATCGCCGGCGCCGCCTGCGGCGCGGTCGACGCGATCGGCCCGCTGCTGGCGCTCCGCGGCGTGCAGGCGCTCGGGGCGGCGGCAGGCCTCGTGTGTGGGTTCGCGCTGCTCAGCACGGGGGAGGGGGGCAGGGAGCGGCTGTGGACAGGGGCGGCCGTGATCGGCGCCGCGGCCGGCCCCGCGCTCGGAGGCGTGCTCACCGAGCTGTTCGACTGGCGGGCGATCTTCATCGTGCAGGCGCCGATCGGGTTTCTCGCGGCCGGCCCGTTCGCGCTCTCCGGCGCGCGCCGGGCGCTCGCGGCGCATGACCGCGACGCGGCGGCGGTCCCCGGCCTGGGCGAGATCGAGATCGGGCCGGCGGCGGCGCTGGCGCTGGTCTCGGCGGCGCTGGTCGCGGTCCTGTTCCTGCTCGTCCTGCTGCTCGTCTCCGGGTGGTCGATCCCGCCTCTGAAGGCAGCACTTGCGGTGACGATTCTCCCCGCCGCGGCGCTCGTCGGGACGCGGATCCCCGGGCCGCCGACCCTGCGGGCCGCGGCAGGGTGCGGCCTGGTCGGCGCCGGCGTGCTCGGGCTCGCGTTCCCCGGCTCCGCCTCGGTGGCATGGACCGTGCTGCCCCAGGTGCTGGCCGGGGTCGGGATGGGACTGGCGCTGACCGCCCTGATCGGCCCGCTGCTCCCGGAGCGCACGCCCGCGCAGACCGCGCTGCTGCTCGCGATCAGGCACGGAGGGATCACGCTGGCGCTGCTCGTGCTGGCGCCGGTCGCCGCCGCCCAGGTCGACTCCGCCGTCAAGGACACCCGGGAGCGCGGGGCCGCGCTCGTCCTCGACGCGGAGCTGCCGCCGCTCGACAAGCTCGACCTCGCCACCGCCGTCACCGGCGAGCTCGACCCGGTCGATCCGCGCGGCACGCTCCAGGACTCGCTCGCCCGGGCCGAGGGGAGCGTCGGCGACGATCCCGGCGCACGTGCCGTGTACGCCGAGCTTGCTGCGCGCGCCGACGACACCCTGGTCGCGGGCGTCGACCGGGCCTTCGCGCCGCCGTTCGCGCTCGCGGCGGCGTTCGCGCTCGCCGGCGCTCTTGCGTTGCTGCCACGGCTCGGCGGCCGATCGCTGCCGCTTGCGGCCGGGATCGCCGCGGCCGCGCTTGGCCTGATCGTCGTCCAGTCGGCGATCGCGGTCGCGTCCCGGCCCGATCCGGTCCGGATCGCCGATCCGTGCGAGCCGCGGGACCTGCCGGGCACCGGCGGGCTCGGAGGGCTCGCGCAGGACGCCGGGCTGGCCGGCCTCGACCGCGCCGCCTGCGAGTTCGGGTCCTCGCGCGAGGAGCTCGCGATCGCGCTGGTGGACGCGGACGCGGCCGACGAGTACGAGCAGGAGCACGGCGTCGACCCCCGCTCGCTGGGAACGCTGATCCGCGGCGTGCTGGGTTTCTGAGCGCGACCGCGACGTTTGGTCCGCGGGCGTGTTCGTAGGGGGGATGGCCGCACGGCTCGCCGTATCCGCCTGCCTGCTCGCCTGCTCGCTCGCCGCGGCCTCGGCCGCGCCGGCGGCGGCGAGCGGTTCGCCGCTGCGCCCGCAGCCCCCGACCAGCGCCGAGCTGGAGCGGGCCACGCACAGGTTCCTGGCGGGCGATCGAGCCGCCGCCGCGGCGAGTGCGGTCGGGTCGGGGACGGGCGGCGTATCTCGCGGCGGCGGCGCGGTCTTCCCCGGCCGCCGGATGGTCGCCATGTACGGGGCTCCGCAGATGCCGGCGACGATCGTCGGCCGGAAGTCCGTCGGGGCGCTGACCAAGCGCGCCCGCAAGCAGGGCCGCAAGTACAAGGGTCAGGGTCGCCCCGTGGTCCCCGGGATCGACCTGGTGGCGACGATCGCGACCGCGGACCGCGGCAAGGACGGCAAGTACCGCGACCGCCAGCCCGACCGGGTGATCGAGCGCTACCTCGACGCCGCCAAGGAGATCGACGGGCACCTGATCCTCGACATCCAGCCCGCCCGCTCCAGCTTCCTCGCCGAGGTGAAGGCGCACGAGGAGTGGATCGCCCGACCCGGGGTGGACGTGGCCCTCGATCCCGAGTGGAACGTCGGCCCGAAGGGCAAGCCGGGGAAGACCACCGGGAAGGTGACCGCGAAGGAGCTCAACCGGGTCGCCTCATATATCGGCGACATCTCCGAGCGCGACGACCTGCCGCCGAAGGTCGTGATCGTTCACCAGTTCCGGAAGGGGACGATCCGCAAGCGCGACAACGTGAAGGACCCGGCCGGGGCGCAGATCACGCTGAACTTCGACGGGATCGGCTCTAGATCCGCGAAGGCGGCCGGCTACCGCCGCCTCACCCGCGACGACCTGTTCGCGGGCTTCTCGCTCTTCTACAGGCTGGATCGGGGGCTGATGAGCCCGGAGCAGGTGATCGACCTCGAGCCCAGTCCCGACTTCGTTCTTTACCAGTAACGGCGGGACGCGCCGGCTGCAACGCGCCGGCGCTCCATCTCCGCTTCAATGTTCGATTCGCGAAGGAGGAGGAAAAACGACGTGATAGCTGCAGATTTCAAGGATCGCGCCGCGCGGTCGCGCGCCGCGGGGGCTGCCCTCGTCGGGCTTGCGGCGGTGGTCGCGCTGGCGATGGCGCCGGCGGCGAACGCCAAGACCGAGGCGGTCGGCGGGGGTTCGACGAAGCTGAAGCTGACCAGCTCGGCGGCCGACTACCTGGACGAGAACAAGACCAAGCTGAAGGCCGTCGACCCGGCCACCTCGAAGAAGTCGGGATACGACCTCCCGATCAAGAAGGGCGAGCTCGACACCAAGAAGGTGAAGGGCCAGCTCAAGCACGACGGGGGCCTCGACCTGAAGGGGCCGGGCGGGGACGTCGAGCTCACCAAGTTCTCCGCGAAGTTCTCGAAGAGCTCGAAGCTGAGCGCCAAGGTCGACAAGAAGAACACGAAGCTGTTCGACCTCGACACCGAGAACGCGACGGTGAAGACGAAGGGGACGACGACCAAGATCAACAAGGTCACGGCCACCCTGACCAGCAAGGGAGTCGCGACCTTCCAGGACATCACGGACATGGAGATCGACGATCCGGACGCGACCTTCGCGAAGGTGAAGGTCGCGGCCGAGCCGGGCGAGGTCTCGCTGAACAGCGGCGATGCGACCCTCACCCCCGACAGCTCGCTGAGCACGAAGCTGAGCGGCGCCGGGATCACGCTGGAGCCCTCCTCGCCGGCGACCAGGGACGGCGACGACCTCTCGTTCCCGGTCACCGGCGGCAGCGTCGGCGCCGATGGCGGCTCCGGGACGGTGCGGCTGAACGGCGGCATCAAGCTGTCGAAGGCCGCGACCACGCTCGATCTGACCAAGCCGCGGATCAACCTCGCCGACGGCGAGATCACGATGGTGGTCGGCGGCGAGCGATTCGTGGTGCTCGAGTTCGACGCCGACAAGGCGAAGGTCAGCGTCAGCGGCAAGAAGGTGAGCGTGACCAGGATCAACGCCACGCTCTCCGAGGACGGGGCGAAGGCGATCAACGACGCGTTCGGGGGCTCGACGTTCGCCGCCGGCGACAAGTTCGGGAAGCTCGCGGTCTCGGGCAAGACCGGTTGAGCGGGCGGGCACCCGCGGGACTACTCTCCCGCGGGTGCCCGTGCCCCGATCGCCTCTCGGCGCGCTGACGCTGCTCGCGATCGTCGCGGCGGTGGCGGGGTGCGGGCCGTTCGGCGGAGACGACGAGGGCTCCGGCGAGCAGGAGTTCACCTCGTCCGCGGATGCGATCTGCGTCGAGGCGCGCCACCGGCTCGCCGAGCTGCAGCGCGACCTGCCGAAGACGGCGAGACAGCAGGCCCGGTTCACCGAGGACCTGCTGCACGTCTACCGGGGCGAGCTCTCCCACCTGCAGGCGCTCGTGCCCCCGGCCGAGCGGGAGGCCGCGTTCAAGCGGTACCTGCGCGCCCGGGACCGCGCCATCGGCTACATCGAGGACGGGCTCGGGGCGGCGAAGGCGGGCAACGCACTCGCGTACGCCGACGCTCAGGCGCGCGTGGCTAAGGAGCAGGTGGAGCGGACCAATCTGGCCGAGCAGGCCGGGTTCACCGAGTGCTCCCGACCGCTGCGTTCGTCCGCGAACGATTCCCAATAGCAGCCGAATCAGACGAACCGGGAAGGGAAGCCCCGGCCAGCGTTGAAATTAACCGCTGCCGTGGCCAAGACCGCAACCAAGACTCAGACCAAGGCCCGCGCAGCCCGGAACGGCGCCAAGTCGACGAAGCCGGCGCCGACCAAGGCGAGCACCAAGTCGCTGTCCGAGTTCATCACCGAGCGGTTCGACGAGTTCTCCCGCTCCCAGAAGGACGTCGCCCGCTACATCGTCGACCATCTCGACGAGGCCGCGTTCCAGACCGCCGAGGAGCTGGCCCGGCGCGCCAGCACCTCGTCCTCGACCGTCGTCCGGTTCTCCCAGGCGCTCGGCTTCGAGGGCTATCCGGAGCTCCAGCAGGCCGCGATAGAGGAGTACCGGGGCCGCGCGCCGGAGGGCAACGGCTCCCATCAGCTGCTCGACTTCGACCACTCCGAGTTCGAGGCTTCGCTGGCCAGCGACCACTCGAACGTCGAGGAGACCGCCCGCAGCCTCACCCGCGAGCAGATCGAGGCATGCGTGAGCGCGCTGGCGACATCCCAGCGCGTCCTGATCGTCGGCGTGGACCAGATGGCGTTCTTCGCGAGCTATCTGCGCCACCTGCTGGCGCTGCTCGACATCCGCTGCGAGGTCGTCTCGTCGACGCGCCAGGACGCGATCAACCGGCTCAGCCGGGTCGACGACGGCTCCCTGGTCGTCGCATTCTCGGCCGGCCGCGCCCACCCGCTCGTCGTCCGGGCGATGAAGCTCGCCCGCCACCGCCGCGCCCGCACGCTCGCGATCACCGACGCGACCCTGTCCGACGTCGGCGAGCACGCCGAGCTCACCCTGTACTACTCGTCGAACAGCCCCTCGTACACGCGCTCCAACTCCGCGCTGCTGGCGGTCGTCCAGGCCCTCGCCCATGGCGTGTACGCGCGCGACAAGTCCGCCTTCAAGGAACGGATCCGCGCCTACAAGCTGAAGTAGGCGGCGGCACTCGTCGCCCCGAGGCCGGTGACGCTCCAGAACCGCAACGGCCCGCCGAGGGCGAGCCGTGAGCTGCGGCCGAGGAGCTACCCCGGGCCCAATTGCCAGTCGTGAAGAACGATTGTACGCCGGCGAGCCGGTCCTGCCACGGACCGCCCCCGGCGCGGGCGGAGCGCGGGGGACTCGAACCCCAGCCGAGCGCTAACCCGGCCGCCTCAACTGGCAATTGGGCGCGGCGCCTCGCCGCTTCACGCTCCGCAAACGGGAGCGTGGACGATCAGGTGTGACCCGTGGATCACAGGTGTGTCAACTTTTGGGCGGCACCTGGGCGGCTGCCGCTGCTCGTCCGGAGCGGGGACCTGGCTAGACCGATTCAGGCGCTCGCGTTTGGGGCGTTGCGAGCTCGCCGCATGATGCCCGAGCCCGAAGTACCTTTTCGGCCACGCATGATCCGCTCGGGGACCGTAATCGAGAATCCCGGCACGGGCGAGCGCCTCCGCTTCGTGGAGACGGCGGGGGAGTCCGGCGGCGCGAGGCTACGGATCTCGATCGCCGTCAGCCCCGGCGGGGCACCCGCAATCGAGCACGTCCATCGTGTGCAGGAGGAGCGCTTCCGGGTCGAGTCGGGCCAGATCGGCTTCCGAGTCCGCGACGAGGAGTCGACCGCCGGGCCGGGCGTCGAGGTTGTCGTACCGCCGGGCCGACGCCACTTCTGGTGGAACGCCGGTGAGGCCGATGCGGAGCTCAGCGTGGAATTTCGCCCAGCGCTGCGCACGGAGCAGTTCTTCGACTCCTTCTTCCGCCTTGCCCGCGACGGCAAGCTGGACGAGGACGGCCTCCCGCCGTTCCTGCAGACGATGGCAATGCTCCGGGAGCTGGGCGACTCTCATCCCTATCTCGTGCGGCCGCCGATAGCGCTCCAGAAGGCCGCCGCCTTCCTTTTAGGCCCGATCGCCCGGCTGCTCGGCAGGCCCTGGCTGCCCTGATCGGCCGCGCCGTGTCGCACGAAACGCTCTCTGCCGATTCTCGCGCGAGGCTGGGCCGGAGGCCCACAGATGCGTGGCTCCCGCTTCGCGCGGAACGGAGGTGTCGCCGGGGTCGCGGCGAGATGCCTGGGTTGGACGACGAGCAGTAGTGAGTTCATCGACACGCCCACCCTGATCCCCGACTCGCTGCCCTATATTGACCTCGATGGCCGAGCGCGCGACATTCCGCGTCAAGACCGGCCTCGCCGAGATGCTGAAGGGCGGGGTGATCATGGACGTGACGACGGCCGAGCAGGCGCGGATCGCGGAGGAGGCCGGCGCGTGCGCGGTGATGGCGCTGGAGCGCGTCCCGGCCGACATCCGCGCCGAGGGCGGCGTCGCCCGGATGGCGAGCCCTCGCGTGATCAAGGAGATCCAGGAGGCCGTCACGATCCCGGTGATGGCGAAGGCGAGGATCGGGCACTTCGCCGAGGCGCAGGTGCTGCAGTCGCTCCAGGTCGACTACGTCGACGAGTCGGAGGTGCTCACCCCGGCCGACGAGTCCAACCACATCGACAAGCATGCCTTCGAGGTCCCGTTCGTGTGCGGCGCGACCAATCTCGGCGAGGCGCTCCGCCGGCTCGCCGAGGGCGCCGCGATGATCCGCTCCAAGGGCGAGGCCGGGACCGGGAACATCGTCGAGGCGGTCCGCCACATGCGCGAGATCACCTCCGAGATCCGCCGGCTCGCGTCGATGGGGGCGGAGGAGCTTCCCGGCGCCGCCAAGGGTCACGCCGCGCCCCTCGAGATCGTCCGCGACGTCGCCGAGCGCGGCCGGCTTCCGGTGCCGCTGTTCTGCGCGGGTGGGATCGCGACGCCCGCGGACGCCGCATTGATGATGCAGCTCGGCGCCGAGGGCAACTTCGTCGGGTCCGGGATCTTCAAGAGCGAGGACCCGGAGCGCCGGGCGCGTGCGATCGTCGAGGCGACGACCCACTTCGAGGACCCCGAGCGTGTGGCCGCGGCCTCGGCCGAGCTCGGAGAGCCAATGCGAGGCGACGACATCGCCGAGCTCGCCGCGGAGGGGTCCCTGCTGCAAGACCGCGGCGCGTAGTGGCCGATCTGCGCATCGGCGTCCTGGCCGCACAGGGCGACTTCGCCGCGCACTCGCGGGCGCTTCGCTCACTCGGCGCCGCGGCGTCCGAGGTCCGCACGGTCGACCAGATCGGGGGCCTCGACGGCCTGGTCATCCCGGGCGGCGAGAGCACGACGATCTCGAAGGCGATCGATCGGGACGGGCTGGAGCCGGCGATCCGCTCGCACGTCGAGTCCGGTGGCGCCGTGCTCGGCACGTGCGCCGGGATGATCGTGCTCGACCGCGACCACCTCGGGCTGCTCGACGCGCGGGCTCGGCGGAACGCGTTCGGGCGCCAGCTGGCCAGCTTCGAGACGGAGCTGGAGGTCGACGGGGTGGGGCCGGACCCGCTCCGCGCGATCTTCATCCGCGCCCCGTGGATCGAGCAGCACGGCCCGGAGGTCGAGGTGCTGGCGAGCTTCGACGGACACCCGGTCGTCGTCCGCCAGGGCTCGATCCTGGCGGCTGCGTTCCACCCGGAGCTCACCGACGACACGCGTCTGCATGCCCTGTTCATGGCGATCGCCTCGGCCCGGCGGGAGGCAGGAGAGGAGGTCGCCGGAAGATGAGGGACCCGCGCGTCGAGGCGCTCGCGAGCATCCTCGTCCGCTACTCGACCAAGGTCGGCGAGGGCGACACGTGCGTGATCGAGGGGCCGAGCGCCGCCGAGCCGCTGATCGCGGCCGTATACGAGCAGGTGCTGCGGGCCGGAGGGCTGCCGCTGCTCGCGATGTCGTTCGAGGGCCAGCCGGCCGCCTACTTCGAGCACGCCACCGACGAGCAGCTCGAGTGGGTCTCGCCGCTGTCAAGGTGGACCGCCGAGAAGTCCGACTGTCGGATCGCGATCGGCGCCGACCCGAACACCCGTGAGCTCTCCGGCGTCGACCCGGCTCGTCAGACGCTGCGCCGGGCCGCCGACCCGGGACCTGATGCAGAGGACGATGCAGCGGGCCGCGACCGGCGATCACCGCTGGGTGTACACGCTGTACCCGACCAACGCCTACGCCTCGGACGCCGAGATGAGCCTGACCCGGTTCGAGGACTTCTACTTCCGCGCCTGCCTCGCGGACGACGACGACCCGCTGACCGCGTGGGAGCGTCAGTCCGAGGAGTGCCAGCGACTCGCGGACTGGATCGAGGGGCACGAGGAGGTCCGCATGCAGGGCCCCGGGACCGATCTGAGGCTGGGTATCGCGGGCCGCACCTTCATCCCCTGCTACGGCGAGCACAACATGCCCGACGGCGAGTTCTTCACCGCCCCGATCGAGGACTCGGTCGAGGGCGAGGTCAGCTTCCAGCTGCCCGCGATGCTCGGCCGGGCGGGAGGTGTCCGGCGTCCGGCTGCGAGTTCGAGTCCGGGAAGGTGGTCGACGCGAGCGCCGAGCGCGGCGAGGAGTTCCTGACCAGCGTGCTCGACACCGACGAGGGCTCACGGACGCTCGGAGAGCTCGGGATCGGGACCAACTACGGGATCGACCGCGGCACGCTCGACGTCCTGCTCGACGAGAAGATCGGCGGCACGGTGCACATGGCGCGTCGGCGCCAGCTACCCCGAGTCGGGCGGCAACAACGAGAGCGCCGTCCACTACGACCTGGTCTGCGACCTGCGCGAGGGCGGCCGGCTCGGGGTCGACGGCGAGACGATGCAGCAAGACGGCAAGTTCGTCGTCTAGTGCCACCGCAACTTCAGCCCGCCAACGTGGTTATACCCGTCGACGCCGAGCGTCGAAAGGGATGCAACGAAACAGGCGGCTGCGGCCCCAGGGCCTCGGCCGCCGGCCTGGCGGGATGCACAGGCAGCCGGCCGCGAGCGGACGCCTCCTCTCGCGGCCGGCTTCTTTGCGCTCAGCCCGCGACCATCGCGACGACCCGCGCCGGCGCGGCGCTCCCGCCGACGAGGCGGAGCGGGAAGCACGCCACCTGGAATCCCTCGGGCGGGAGGCTTCCGAGGTTGACGAGCCGCTCGATCTGCGAGTAGGGCAGGTCGCACTGGTGCGCGGCCCAGAACACCCCGCTCTCCCCGGTCCGCTTCGCCCGCTCCGCCTGCATGTGGAGGGGCTCGTCCCACCCCCATGCGTCGATTCCCATCACCCGCACCCCGCGCTCGTACAGCCACCGGGTCGCATCCGCGCTCACCCCGGGGCCGCGGGCGATGTAGTCGGGCTGGTCGATGAACTCGTCGCGCCCGGTGTGGACGAGCACGATCTCGCGCTCCCCCGGCTCCCGCGGGACCCGCTCCGCGACGTCCGCCGCGGTTAGCACCTCGCCGTCGGCGCGGTCGGTCGCATCGACCACGATCCCCGGGGCGAAGAACCAGTCCAGCGGCAGCTCGTCGATCGTCTGCGCGGGCTCGTCCCCGATCCTCGAGTTGTAGTGCCACGGCGCGTCCACGTGGGTCGAGTTGTGCGTGCCGAATCGGGTGAATGTCTCCACCGCCCACCCCTCGCCGTCGCGGAGCAGGTCCGGCCCGACGCCGAACAGGGTCTCGATCGACGCAGCCCCGGCGGCATGGTCCGAGCGCTCGATCTCGGTCCGGAGCAGGTCCGGGTACTCGTCGGGATCGGGCCGGATCGGAGCGGACAGGTCGATCAGCTCCATGCCCGCGGGAGCGTACCTATCATCACCGCCATGTCCGGGCACTCGAAGTGGGCGTCGATCAAGCACAAGAAGGCCGCCACCGACGCGAAGCGCGGGCAAGCTGTTCACGAAGCTCGCGCGGGCGATCGCGATCGCGGCGCGCGAGGGCGGGGGAGACCCCGACGCGCAACTTCACTCTCGCCGCCGCGATCGAGAAGGCGCGAGAGCTACTCGATGCCCAAGGACAACATCCAGCGGGCGATCGATCGCGGCACCGGCGAGGGCAGCGGCGACGACGCAGATCGAGCGGGTCGTCTACGAGGGCTACGGCCCCGGCGGCGCGGCGATCCTGGTCGAGGCGCTCACCGACAACCGCAACCGCACCGGCGTCCGAGGTCCGCGCACGCGTTCGACAAGCCGCGGCGGCAGCCTCGGCGAGCCGGGCTCGGTCGCCTGGCAGTTCGAGAAGAAGGGCGTGATCCTGGTCGACGGCGACCGCTACTCCGAGGACGACCTGCTCGGCGGCGATCGACGCGGGCGCGGAGGACGTAGCGCCGGACGGCGACCTGCTCAAGGTGACGACCGAGCCCGACGCGACCTCGCCGCCGTCCGGGCGCGCTCGAGGGCGCCGGGGTCGAGATCGAGTCCGCCGAGCTGACGATGGAGCCGAAGCCGCCGTCGAGGTCGCGAGGAGCCGGACGCGCGGGCGCTGGTGAGGCTGATGGAGGCGCTCGACGACCACGACGACGTCGACTCCGTGCACGCGAACTTCGACATCCCGGCGGAGGCTGCTCGAGCAGGCGGCGTAGTCACCGCCAAAGGAGGAACGATGAGCAGAGGCAACTCCCGCGCGGCAGTCGTCTGCGCCGCGCTCGTGTCGATCGCGCTGGTGGCGCCTGCCGGTGCGCGGCGCGAAGACCGCAACCCGGTCGAGCGGGCCGATCAATCTGCCGATTCCGAACAACGCCCCGACGGGGGTCGTTCTCGGAGATCGGCATCGGCAAGAAGGGAACGGTGCGGGACGTCAACGTCGCGGTGCGGATCTCGCATGCGAGACGTGAGCCAGCTCAACCTGTACCTGTTCAAGCGGTGAGAAGTACGTACGCGCTCGCGACCGGCGTCGGCGGGACGCGCAACGACCTCGGCTCGGGCCAGCAGCCCGACTGCACCGGTGCGATGACCGTGTTCGATGGCGCCGCGAACAGCACGCTCATGTCAGACCGGCGTGCGCCGTTCGACGGCGCCTACAGGCCGCAAGGGTCGCTGCCGCTGTTCGATCGCGACCAGGTGAAAGTGCGTGGCGGCTGTTCGTCGTCCCAGACCCCACGCGCGCGCTCTGGTACCGGCCGGCAGTGATCCAACTGCCGGACGCTGAGTCTGCGCTACAAGAGGGCGCAGCACGGAGGCAAGAAGTGAGCGCGTCAGAGTCGTCTCCGGCCACTGCGCCGTCAGCCCGGAGAAGGCATCCGAGCGCCGGACGCAGAATCCAGTACTCGTGATCCTCGTCATGGGCATAGACCCGGGCGTCGCGAACACGGGGTTCGGCGTCGTCCGGGTCGCCGGCAGCCAGATGACCGCCGTCGACGGCGGCGTGATCGAGGCGCCGCCGGACGAGCCGCTCGAGCGCCGGCTCGCCCGCATCCATGCCGAGCTCGAGAAGCTGATCACCTGGCACGAGCCCGCCGCGGTGGCGCTCGAGGACGTCTACTTCGGCAAGAACGTGCGCTCCGCGATCGCCGTCGGCCAGGCGCGCGGCGTGGCGATGCTCGCCGCCGCCGAGCGCGGGATCCCGTGCTTCGACTACACGCCGCAGGCGGTCAAGATGGCCGTCTGCGGCGTCGGGTCCGCCGCCAAGGACCAGGTGCAGCAGATGGTCGGCGCGCTGCTCGCGCCTCCCGCGCCCCGCCCGAGTCCGACCACGCCGCCGACGCGCTCGCGGTCGCGATCTGCCACGCCAGCCACATGCGCGATGCAGCCGCGGCGGTCCGCTGTCGGGGCGAGCGGCGCGGCGCCGGCGGGCGCCGCATGATCGCCTCGGTTCGCGGCGAGGTGCTGGTCCGCCGCCCCGACCACGTCGTGATCGAGGCGGCGGGGGTCGGCTACCGGCTGACGGTCTCCGCCGAGACGCTGAAGGCGGTCCCCGCGCGCGGCAAGGCAGATCGCCCTGCACGCCCACCTCGTCGCCCGCGACGACTCGCTCTCCCTCTACGGCTTCGCCAGCCGAGGAGGAGCGCGACCTGTTCCTGCAGCTGATCTCGGTCTCCGGGGTCGGGCCGAAGGTGGCGATCGCGGTCCTCTCGGGCGGCGCGCCCGCGCGAGCTCGCTGCGCGCGATCGCGACCGGCGACGCGAAGCGCTTCCAGGCGGTCCCGGGGATCGGCAAGCGGACCGCCGAGCGAATCATCGTCGAGCTTCGGGAGCGGATCGCGGCGGCGGTGGACGAGGCGGCGCTTGCCGGCGCGGCCTCCGGCGAGAGACGATCCCCGCTCGCTCGCTCGCGACGGCCTGGTCAACCTCGGCTACACGCCCGCCGAGGCCGAGCAGCTGCTCGCCGGCGCCGAGGGCGACACGCCGAGGACCTGGTCGGCGCAGCGCTTCGCCGCGGGGCGGAGGCTGCGCCCGCGCGGGAGGCGGCGTGAGCGTCGATCCCGCCCCCCGCGCCACCGACCCCAGCATCGCCGCCGCTCCCGGGTCGGGGCCTGGACGCCGAGGCGGAGCGCGTCGGCGACGCTCGGGCCGGCGGCGAAGAGGAGGACCTGGACCGCTCCCTGCGCCCGCGGCGGCTGACCGAGTTCGTCAACCAGGAGCAGGTCACCGGTCAGCTCGCGATCTTCATCGAAGCGGCCCGCAAGCGCGGGGAGCCGCTCGATCACGTCCTGCTCGCCGGGCCGCCCGGGCTCGGCAAGACCTCGCTCGCCCACATCGTCGCCGCCGAGCTGGAGGCGCCGATAGTCACCACCGCCGGCCCGGCGCTGGAGCGCAAGGCCGACATCGCCGCGTTCCTGACCGCGCTCGAGCCCGGCACCGTGTTCTTCATCGACGAGATCCACCGGCTCAACCGCGCGATCGAGGAGACCCTCTATCCCGCGATGGAGGAGCGCCGCCTCCCGGTGGTGCTCGGCCAGGGTGCCGGGGCGCGAACGGTGACGCTGGAGCTGCCGGCGTTCACCCTGATCGGCGCCACCACCCGGACCGGCCTGCTGACGACTCCGCTTCGCGACCGTTTCGGCGTCTGCCACAGGCTGGAGCACTACGCGGCCGGCGATCTCGCCGAGGTGGTGCGCCGCTCGGCGCGGATCATGGACGTCGAGATCGAGCCTGAGGGCGAGGAGGCGATCGCGGAGCGCTCACGCGGCACTCCACGGGTCGCGAACCGGCTGCTGAAGCGGGTACGCGACTTCGCCCAGGTGCGCGGAGCGGGAATCGTCACCGGCGAGGTCGCCGTCGACGCGCTCGAGATGCTCGAGGTCGACAGCGCCGGGCTCGACCGCCACGATCGCGTCCTGCTGTCGGCGATCGCGACGAAGTTCTCCGGGGGCCCGGTCGGCCTCTCGACGCTGGCGGCCGCAGTCGACGAGGAGGGGGACACGATCGAGGACGTGTACGAGCCCTACCTGCTCCAGCAGGGGCTGTTGAAGCGCACCCCGCGCGGGCGCGTCGTCACCGAGCGCGGCTTCGAGCACCTCGGGCTGCGCGCGCCCGAGCACCACGCCAGCCTGTTCTAGCTATCACTACACGCGATGCGAGTACTGGCGTGCGTACACGAGCGCGACGATCCGCCCGGGGTCTTCGCCGGCGCGGCGGCCGAGCGCGGCGTGGAGCTGGTCGAGTGGTTCCTTCCTGAGCAGGATCCGCCGGACGACGCCGTCGGCGGGTTCGAGGGCGCGGTCGTTCTGGGCGGCGCGATCAACCCCGACCAGGAGACGGAGCATCCGTGGCTGCGCCGGGAGAAGCGCCTGATCGGCGAGCTGCTCGAGCGTCGCGTCCCGGTGCTCGGCGTCTGCCTCGGCGCCGAGCTGGTCGCTGAGATCGCGGGCGGAGGCAATGTCCGGACCGCGATCCCGCACATCGGGTGGGCCGAGTCGGCGCTCACCGGCGCGGGGCGCGAGGACCCGGTGCTCGGCGCGCTCCCGCCGACCTTCCACTGCTTCCAGTGGCACAGCTACGAGTGCGTCGTCCCCGACGGGGGCACGACGCTCGCGGTCGAGGACTCCCAGGTCGACGCCTTCCGGGTGGGGGACGCGTGGGGGATCCAGTTCCACGCCGAGGTGACGGCGGAGGTCCTCGACGAATGGCTGGGGCTGCTGGAGACGCATCAGGATGCCGCCGACGGCCGGTTCGACGTGGGGCCCGCGCGCGAGCAGACCGCCCGCTGGATCGACGAGTCCGCGCGAGTGGGGCGGACCCTGTTCGGCGCCTTCCTCGACCAGCTCGGGCGGCGCCGCCGCTAGGGCGGCGGGATGTCGAGCGTCCGCAGCCTGATCGGCTCGACCGTGAGCTTGAACCGCGGCACCTCGTCCGGGGTCGACCATCCGTAATCGGTCCCCATGTAGACCCGCGAGAGCGCGTTGATGTGTGCGTAGCCCTCGTCCGGCTCGATCGAGACGACCTCGCCGTCCACCCCGACGTGGCGGAGGATGTTCGCGGTGTCGACGATCACGAACGAGATCCGCGGGTCCCTGCGCACGTTCTCGAGCCACCGGCCCTCGGCCGCGTTCACGGCGAACCGCCCTCCCTCGCGCCCGCACCACACGACGACGCTGTACGGGCTGCCGTCGGCGCGGAGCGTGCTCAGCGCGCACGGATAGGGGCCCTCGGCGAGCTCAGCGATCAGATCCTGGTCGGCCATCGGAACCTCCTCTCACGCCTGCTCGAAGTAGCGCTCCAGCTCGAACCCGTTCACCGCGGCCGGATCGCCGCCCCCGGTGTGGAAGCGCAGCCACTCCCACTCGCGGCTCCCGATCCAGTACTCGACGGACTCGCGCCCCAGCACGCCGGCGAGCCGCTCGTCGGCCCGCAGCGCCGCGATCGCCTTTTGCAGCGAGCCTGGGAGCAGCGGCACGGTGCCGGGCGGCAGCGACCACGCCATCCCCTCGAACTGGGAAGGAGGCTCGAGCTCGTCCTCGAGCCCGACGATCCCGCCGGCGAGGATCGAGGCGAGCGCCAGATAGGGGTTCACGTCGGATGAGGGCACCCGGTGCTCGATCCGGCTCGAGCCCGGCTCGCGTGTGACCGTCCGCACCGCGACCGACTTGTTGTCCTCGCCCCAGGTGACCGTGGTCGGGGGGCCGGTGATGTCGATCAGCCGCCGGTAGGAGTTCACCGTGGGGGACAGGAACGACATCGCCCCGGGCATCGTCGCCAGCATCCCGGCGACCCACCGCCGCAGCGTCTCGGTGTGGCCCCCGGCGTCGCGATGGAATGCATTGCCGCCGTCGCGGGAGAGCGAAAGGTTGACGTGCATCCCGCCCCCGAGGTGCGCGTCGATCCCGTACGCCATGAAGGTGACGCTGCGGTCGAGCTCGGCGGCCACCTCCCGCACCGCCAGCTTCGTCCGCGCGATGTTGTCCGCGCAGGTGACCGGGTCCGCCGGGGCGAGGTTGATCTCCACCTGTCCGGGCGCGGTCTCGCTCGACCAGTACTCCCACTCGATCCCGAGCCCGTCGAGCCGTCGGCTTGCGGCGTCGACCAGCTCCGCAAGGTCGCGGGAGCGCGTGATCAGGTAGGTGACCCGGCCGCTGCCTCCGAGCGGGGTGAGCTCCGAGTAGCCCTGCGTCCGCGCCTCCTGGATCGACTGCTCGAACGCCATGAACTCGATCTCGGGCCCGACGGCCGCCTCGTAGCCGAGCCCGCCGAGCCGTTCCACCATCCGCTTCAGGAGGCCGCGGGGACACGGCGGCAGCGGGTTGCCGTCCATGTCGGTGAAGTCGCACACCGCGGAGGCCCATCCCGGCATGTTCGGATCCACGACGAGCGTCGCGGCGTCCGGGCGGAGGATGATGTCCGCGACCTCACCCCGCCACGGGCCCCAGTCCCAGCCCAGCGACACCTCTCCGGAGGGATCGACGCCGAACGCGGTGTCCGCGACCGCCGAGCCGTGCTCGAGCGCGGACAGGAACTTCGGCACGGACATGTGCTTGCCCAGCACGAGGCCGTCGTGGTTGGTCGCGATCGCCCGGACGGTGCGCACGCCGTTGTCGGCGAGCCACCTGTGGGCGCCGGCGTCAGCCATCGGGCATCCCGTGTCCGTACCGGATCGCGTACCCGGCGCCGCTCAGGGTGGAGAGGTCCGGGAAGGTGCCGCGGAGGTGGATCTCGCCCTCGAAGGCGGCCTCGATCGCCGACGCTCGCCCGGTCAGCATCCTGACCAGCCCCGGCGCCGCCCCGTGCAGCTCACATGTGCGGCCGCCCTCGCGACCGAAGCGACGCTGCCCGCCCTCGTCGAGCTCGACGACGAGCAGCCCGTCCGGTCCGCCGGGCCTGCTCGAGAGCACCTCCCAGAACCGCTCCGCGGCGCTTTCCCAGCTCGGCAGCGGGGGGTCGAGCAGGCGCGCGGTCCACTCGGCCAGATCCCCGTCGCCTTCGATCGCGGCGCCCGGGCTGCCCGGCTGGTCGATCGTCGCGGTCACGCCCGGCCGCTCGGCGCCGGGACCGGCGGCGATCTCGATCCGGCCGTCGTCGACGATCACGGCGGCCGCCTCAGGGGTGACGGCGGAGCGGATCGACGCGGTTCCGCTGACCGCACGCGTGGCTGTTGCGAAACCCGGATCCGTGAGCGCCTCGAGCAGGTCTGCCGCCACCGCCCGCACGAACGGAGGAGCATCGTCCTCCACCGAGACCACGACTCCCGCGGCGCTGTCCGGCTCCCTCAAGGGTGCGAGCCTATCCGCGGTCCAAGGATGCGCTCACGGCGCGATCATATATATCCCGGAACTGGGTTCTGAGATTGGAGCGGCAGACGAACGTCTACTGGCTGCACGAGGCCGGGCCGTCGGTCCCGACCGAGCCCCTGCTCGGCGACACGAGCGCGGACGTCGTCGTGATCGGCGGCGGGTACGCCGGGCTGTGGACCGCGGCGGCGATCCGGGAGCGGGCGCCGGACGCGCGGGTGATCGTGCTCGAGGCGGGGCGCTGCGGCGAGGGCCCGAGCGGGCGGAACGCCGGGTTCGCGAACGCCCTGTGGCACCACAGCGCCCAGCTCGTGGAGCTGTTCGGCGAGCGGGCGGCGCTCGCGGTGTGTGGGGAGGCGTCGGCCTCGCTGGATGCGATCGGGGAGTGGGCGGCGGAGCGGGGGGTCGACGTGTGGTATCGCCAGGCGGGTCACCTGAAGGTCGCGGCGAGCGCGGCCCAGCAGGGTCGGTGGACGCCGTCAATCGAGGCCTGCGAGCGGCTCGGACAGCCGCACCGTTACAGCGCGCTGAGCGCGGAGCAGGTGGCGGAGCGGTGCTCCTCGCCGCGGCTCGGCGCCGGGGCGATCATGCCCGAGACGGCGACCGTGCAACCGGCGCGTCTGGCCCTTGGGCTCCGCGACGCGCTCGTCGACGAGGGCGTCTGCGTGCACGAGTGCAGCGGGGCGCGGCGGATCGCGGCCCGGCCCGGCGGGGTATCCATCGAGACGGCGCGCGGCCGGGTGGATGCGGGCGCTGCAGTCGTCGCCGTCGGGCCCGCCGCCGCCGGGTTTCGCCCGCTGCGCGGCAGGCTCGCCGTCACCTCCACCCACATGGTGATCACCGAGCCCGTCCCCGACGTGCTGGAGCGGATCGGATGGACCGGCGGCGAGGCGATCTCGACCGCCGCCACCTACGTGAACTACTTCCGGACCACGCCGGACGGCCGGATCGCCTTCGGGTGGGGCGGGGGGAGGGTGGCGTTCGGCGCCCGCCTCGGGGGACGGATCGAGCACGACCCGCGGATCAGCGCCAAGGTCCGGAGCGACCTGGTGGCGATCTTCCCGGAGCTCCGCGGGCGCCGCATCACCCACGCCTGGGGGGGACCGGTGGACGTGTCGCCGCTCCATCACGCGGTGGTCGGATCGCTCGCCGGGGAGCGGGTCCACTACGTGTACGGGTTCACCGGGAACGGCGTCGGGCAGGCGCACCTCGCCGGCCGGATCCTGGCGGACCTGGCGCTCGACGAGCGCACCGATCTGACCCGGCTGGCGCTGGTCGAGCCGCCGCACGCGCCGGTGCCGCCGGAGCCGCTTCGGTATATCGGGGGCGGTGTCGTCCGGGGTGCGCTTCTGCGCCGCGAGCGACGCGAGGACGCCGGGCTTCGGCCGGGCCTGCTCACGGAGCTGATCGCCGAGATGCCGCGCCGGCTCGGGTTCCACATCGGGCGCTAGCGGGCGGCTAAAGCAGAAACAGCGTTCCGGTATTATCGCCCGATGTCCACGGCCGCCGCCGGTGCCCCGCTGGCGGGCTTTAGGGTCCTCGACCTGACCCGGATCCTGTCCGGGCCGTACGCCTCGATGCTGCTCGCCGACCTCGGCGCGGAGGTGGTGAAGGTGGAGCGACCCGGGAGCGGCGACGACACCCGGTCCTGGGGACCGCCGTTCCTTGACGGGATGAGCACCTACTTCGCCGCGGTCAACCGCGGCAAGCGCAGCGTCGCGATCGAGCTGGGCGACGAGCGCGGCCGGGAGCTGCTCCGCGAGCTCGCGGCGCGCGTGGACGTCGTGATCGAGAACTTCCGCCCGGGGGTGACGGAGCGGCTGGGGACGGACTACGAATCGCTCGCGGCCGCCAACCCGAAGCTGATCTACGCCTCGATCACCGGGTTCGGGTCCCGCGGCCCGAAGGCGGCCGAGGCGGGGACGGAGGTGATCGTCGAGGCGGAGACCGGGCTGATGGCGATGATGGGGACGCCGGACGGACCGCCGGTCCGGTTCGGGGTCGCGATGGTCGACATCGCCACCGGTGTGGCGCTGGTCAGCGGCGTGTTGGCCGCGGCACTGGAGCGAGCGCGGACCGGGCGGGGACGCGCGCTGGAGTTCCCGCTGTACGCGATGGCGTTCAGCTGCCTCGCGACCGTGATCGCGTCCGCCAGCGTCGACCCGCGCAGCCAGGGCGGCCGGTGGGGGAGCGGCCACCCCTCGATCGTCCCGTACTCGGCATTCGAGGCGACCGACGGATACGTCGTGCTCGGCGCGATCAACGAGCTGATGTGGGAGCGGCTGTGCGAGGCGTTCGAGATCGACCACCTTCGGGCCGACGAGCGCGCGGCGACGAACGACGCCCGGGTCGCCAATCGGGAGCTCGTCGATGAGGCGATCGCGGACGTGATCTCGCCGTTGACGAGCGCCGAGGTCGTGGCGCGGCTGAAGGACGCCGGGGTGCTGGTGGCGCCGGTGCGGGAGGCCGCACGCGGGGTGGAGGACCCGCAGGTCGCCGAGCTCGGGTTGATCGACGAGATCGACGGGGTGCGGTTCGCCCGCTCACCGCTGAGCCAGTTCAACCCGGATGTGCTGGCACCTGCACAGCGGCTGGGGCAGGACACAGCGACAGTGCTTGCCGAGTACCTGTCGCTCGAGCCCGGCCGGCTCGCGGAGCTGGCCGCCGCGGGCGTCATCCACACCCCCGAGGCGCCGGCGCCGGCGGGGCCGCCGCCCCCGGGCGCCGCGCAGGCGGCCAGCACCTAGGGCGAGCGTCCGCCTCCCCGGGATAATCGGGCCATGGGTCGCGACGGGCAATCGGTTGTGGAGAAGGTCCGCTCGGTGCTGGAGTGCTACATCCACCGGGGGGCCTACTCGCTCGGGTTCGCGGACCTGCTCGAGGGCAGCGGGATGAGCCGCGCGAGCCTCCATCGGACGCTTTCCGAGATGACCGAGAACGGCTTCCTCGTGCACCCGACCCAGCGCGAGGAGTACCGGCTCGGCCCGTTCCTGCGCTCCGCCGCGGCGCTCGCCTCGGCGGTGACCAGCGTCGTCGACATCGCCCGCCCTCACATGGATGCCCTCCGCGACGAGTGTCGCGAGACGGTCGTGCTGGCGGAGCTCCACGGCGTGCACGTCGTCCCGGTCGCGCGAGCGGACGGCCTGCACGAGATGCGGATGAACCAGGAGGTGGGGAAGCGCTACCCCGCCCACGCCGGCGCGACCGGGAAGGTGCTGCTCGCGAACCTTCCCACCGACGAGCGCGACGAGCTGCTCGGCGGCGCCGAGCTCGACCAGCTCACCTCGAGCACCGTCACCGATCGCGCCGGGCTCGACGCCGACCTGCGCCGGATCGCTGACTCGGTGGTGGGCGTCAGCCACGGCGAGCGGGTCCCGGACGCGGTTGCGATCTCCGCCCCGGTGTTCGACGCCGACGGCCGGTGCGTGGCGGCGTTGACGATCTCCGGCGTCGCCTCTCGCTATCAGGAGGACCGCCTCGACGAGGACTCCCGCGCGGTCCGCGAGACCGCCGAGGCGATCTCCGCCGATCTGGGCTGGGACGCGGCCCTGCCGGCGCCGGTGGGGTCGCGCCGCTCCTAGCCCTGCGCGGCGCGCGGCGCCGGGCGGCCGAGCCGCTCCGCGCGGCGCTGCTGCCACACCGTCGCGATCATCGCGATCACGGTCAGCCCGAACAGCATCATCGCGAGCACGTTCACCTCGACCGGGATCCCACGCTGTGCGGCGCCGAAGATGTACAGGGGGAAGGTCTCGGTGGTCCCCGAGTTGAAGTTCGAGACGACGAAGTCGTCGATCGACAGCACGAACGCGAGCAGCGCGGCGGCGATCACGGCGGGCGCGAGCAGCGGCAGGGTGATCGTTCGGAACACCGCGCCCGGCCCGGCCCCGAGGTCGGCCGCGGCCTCCTCGACGTTGCGGTCGAACCCGATCAGCCGTGCGCGGACGACCACGACGACGAAGCTGATCGAGAACATCACGTGCGCGAGCAGCAGCGTCACGAACCCGCGCGCGATGCCCATGTAGATGAACAGCGACAGCAGCGCCGCGCCGATCACGACCTCCGGCGTCGCCATCGGGACCAGGATCAGGTAGTTCGCGGCGCGCCGGCCGAGGAACCGGTGCCGGACGAGGGCGAGCGCCAGCAGCGTGCCGATCGCGGTTGCGATCACGGTCGAGACGGCGGCAAGGCGGAGGCTGGTGAGGAGCGCGTCGCTGAGGTCGCCGAGCGCGAACGGGTGGAGCCAGTGGTCGATCGTGAACCCCTCCCAGGTGAGGTTGTAGTTGCCGCGCGGGTCGTTGAACGAGAACACGGCGATCACGCCGATCGGGATCAGCATGTAGGCGACGGCGAGCCCCGCGTAGATCGCGACCGCGCGCTCGCGCAGCCACCCGAGCCGCCCGCCGACCTTCGGCCTGGTGACCCGGCCCCCCGCGGTCGTCACGATCGGCTCCGCGTCATCGCCTCCCGTCAGCGGACCGCTGCCCGCGAGCCGGAAGTAGATCACCACCACGGCCAGGATCAGCGCCATCAGCACGAAGGAGAGCGAGGCCGCGACCGGGTAGTCGGCGATCTGCAGGTACTGGCCCTGGATCGCGTTCCCGATCATCGCCTGGTTCGGGCCGCCGAGGAAGTACGCGTTCACGTAGTCCCCGACCGCCGGGATGAACGTGAGCAGCACCCCCGCCACGATCCCCGGCGCCGACAGGGGCAGCGTCACCCGCAGGAACGCGGTTCGGGCCGACGCGTACAGGTCCCTGGCCGCCTCGATCAGCCCCTGGTCGAGCCGCTCCAGGTTCGCGTAGATCGGCAGGATCATGAAGGGCAGGAAGTTGTAGGTGAGCCCGGCGATCACCGAGGCGGGGGTCTCCAGCACCCGCCCGTCGTCGGAGACGATCCCGATCGTCCGCAGGAAGTCGACCGTCGGGCTCTGGTCGAACAGGATCGTCTGCCACGCCAGGGTGCGGATCAGATACGTGGTGAAGAACGGCGCGATCACCGCCAGCAGCAGGACGCCGCGCCACCTGCCGGCACGGAAGGCGATCGCGTACGCGAGCGGGTACGCGATCAGCAGCGCCAGCGCCGTGGCGACCCCCCCGTACAGGAACGAGCGCAGGTACTGCTCCTTGTAGTCGGCGATCCCGTCGGTGAAGTTCGAGAACTGCCAGGTGAACCGGAACCCCTCCTCGATCGAGCCCGACTCGAGCGAGATCACGCCCATGAAGACCATCGGCACGACGAAGAACAGGCCCAGCCACAGCAGCCCGGGGCCGAGCAGCAGGTATGGAGCGGAGCGGCTCCTCAGCCGGAGACCACCTGCGCCCAGGCCTTCTCGATCTCCTTCTCCTCGTCACCGGAGAGGGACGGCTGGGTCGAGCAATTCGAGGTGAAGTCCTCGCTCGGGAAGATCAGGTCGTTGTTCGCGAGATCCTTCTCGCCCTGCTTCTCGAACACCTCGCGGACGCCCTTCACCGGCGTCGTGTAGTTCACGTACGCCGCGATCTGGGCCGCGTTCCGGGGGTCGTACACGTAGTTCATGAACGCGTACGCCGCGCCCGGGTTCTCGGCGCCGACCGGGATGATCATGTCGTCGGACCACAGGATGCAGCCCTCGTCCGGAATCCGGAACTCGATCGCAGGGTCGTCGAGGGCGAGCTGCACCGCGTCGCCGGACCACCCGATCGCGGCGACGCTGTCGCCGCGGGGGAGGTCGGTGATGTAGTCGTTCCCGGTGACGTCGCGGAACTGGCCGGACTCGACCGCGTCCTTCACCTTCTGGATCGTGTCAAGCCACTGCTCCTTGGTCGCGTCCGCGGGGTCGATCCCGTCCGCCTTCAGGAACAGCGGGATCGTGTCGCGGAGCTCGGCGAGCACGGTCACCTTGCCGTGATACTTGGGGTCGAACAGGTCGTTGACCGAGGTGATCTGGTCCGCCTCGTCGGTGTTCACGATCAGGCCCGTCATCCCGCTCGCCCACGGCACGGTGTAGGAGCGGTCCGGGTCGAAGGCGGGGCTCTGGAGGCTGGGGAGGAGGTTCTTCTCCACGTTCGGGATCGCGTCCTTGTCGAGCTTCTGGACGTAGCCGAGGTCCGCGTACCGCTTCGCCATCCAGTCCGTTGCGATGATGATGTCGCGGCCGCCGGAGTCGCCGTTGGCCAGATCGGGGCGGAGCTTCGCGAAGAAGGACTCGTTGCTGTTGATGTCCTCCTTGTAGTCCACCTGCACACCGGTCTTCTTCTGGAACTCGTCCAGGGTCCCGCCCTGCCCCTCGACGCCGCCCTTGCCCGGGTCGATGTAGAACGGCCCGGTCGACATCGTGAACTCGCCCTGGGCCGGTCCGGCCTTCGCGACCTGCAGGTCGGCGCTTGAGCCGTCGCCCCCCCCAAGGTCGCCGCCGCATGCCCCGATCGCCACCGCGACGCTGAGCGCGCCGATCGCGACGAGCGCCCGCCTCCACGCCCCGAGGTGCTCGTGATCCGCTCGTCCGGTCATCCCTCTCTCCTTGTCCTGGTCCTCGGCCCGCGGGCCGCCCGGCACGGCATCCGGGACAATACCGAACCGTAGTTCCGTTGTTCTAGCGCGCAGCCTCGACGAGCGCCGCGACCACGGGGCTGGCGGAGTCCTCCTCGGGGTGCCACAGGACGCCGAGCCCGAACTCGCATGCTGGAAGCTCGATCGCCTCGATCGTCCCGTCCGCGTCCCATCCGCTTGCGACCAGGTCCGCTCCCAGCTCGGCGACCCCCTGATGGTGATGGCTCTTCACGTCGACGCGCTCCCCGCCCGCCGCGCGGGCGGCGAGCGAGCCGGGCTCGAGCCGCACCCCGTGGTCGGAGAACACGCCGGCGCGCTGCAGGTGATGGTCGTCGCCGACTCCGTCGGGGAGGTGCGGCGCGATCGTCCCGCCCAGCGCCACGTTCAGAACCTGCATCCCGCGGCAGATCGCGAGCGTGGGGAGGTCGCGACCGACGGCCTCTCGGGCGAGCTCGAGCTCGAACCGGTCGCGCCCCGGCCAGGTGGGCCCGATCGCCGCATCCGCGTGCCCTCCGTACGAACCCGGGTCGAGGTCCGCGCCGCCGGCCAGCATCAACGCATCGAGCCGCGCCACGATCTGCGCGGGCGCGATCTGCTCACCCCGATCCGGCGGCGGCGGGAGCAGCACCGGGACGCCGCCGGCTGCGCGGACCGCTCCGGGGTAGGAGTCGGGGAGGAACACCGCCACCCGGTCCCACGGCCCCCACCGGACGCGATCGATCGCGGCGCAGATCCCGACCAAAGGCGTGATCGACGCACCGTAACGGCCGCCGCCGCCAGGCCGGGCGCGGACGCCCGTTTACTAGCCTTTCCTGCGTGCCGTTCTTCATCTGTCCGAGTTGCGGGAACCGCGAGCTGAGCGGGGAGCGGACGGCGGGGTTCTCCGCCCGTCCGAAGGGCTGTCCCAAGTGCGGCTTCGGGTTCCTGTTCGAGCTGCTCGACGACTACTACCCCGCTCCCGACGCCGCCTTCTTCACCTGCGACCAGCAGGGTCGGATCATCGACATCGGCAAGGGCGGGTTCGAGCTCACCGGGCTGCAGTCCGAGGATGTGATCGGGCGGCCGGTTCAGGACGTGCTCGGGCTGCACTGGGTCGACGAGGGCGACGGGGGAAAGACGGCGGACACCGACGGCAACGGGATCACGGACCCGATCGAGACCACGCTCGAATGGGGGGTGCGCTCGCTCCAGAAGCGGGTCCGGGTGAACGCCGAGGGCGACCTCCCGGCCACCGCGGTGGCCGACATCTTCCCCGCCTACGACGACGACGGCGGATTGCTGATAGTCCTCACCCCGGAATGACCGCAGGGACCGGGGAGTAGCGAAGGATGATGGCCAGGCGTCGAAACCTGTTCATCCTGCTGTTCGTGATCGGGCTGACGGCCGCCTCGATGGTCGTCATCCTCACGCAGCCGACCAAGCTCGGACTCGATCTGCGCGGCGGGACGTCGCTCGTGTACGAGGGCGAGGACACACCGCAGGCGCAGGTGGACGCCGAGTCGATCGACCGCGCGATCGAGATCATCCGCCAGCGCGTCGACACGCTCGGCGTCTCCGAGCCCGAGATCACCCGCGTCGGCGAGACCCAGATCGACGTCGCGCTCCCCGAGATCCAGGACATCAAGCGGGCGGTCGATGTGATCGGGACCACGGCCCAGCTCCACTTCTACGACTGGGAGCCGAACGTGATCGCGAAGGATCCCAACGATCCGAACGCGACCGAGCAGGGCTTCCCGAAGCTGTACGACGCGGTCAAGTTCGCCTCGAAGCAGAAGCCGCAGTGCGTCAAGGACGAGTGCACGACGAACGGGCCGACCTATTACCTGTTCGACCGCGACTCGCTCGACGAGCTGACCGATCCGACGCAGGACAAGAAGGACCTGTTCCTGAAGTTCCCCGGCGAGAAGCAGCCCAAGAACAGCGTCGTGCTCGAGGTTCCGCAGGGCACCCGGGTGGTCAGCGAGTCGCCTCCCGACGATCCGTCGACCGACACCGACGAGTCACAGGGAGCGGCGCAGTACTTCGTGATCCGGGACCGCGCGGAGCTGTCGGGGACCGACATCAAGAACCCCGAGCAGAACTACGACCAGACCACCAACGCGCCCAACGTCACCTTCGAGTTCACCGACCAGGGCCGCCAGGCATTCGAGAACGTCACCCGGCGGATCGCTCAGCGCGGCCAGGCCGAGGCGCCGATCGGAGCCACCGGCGCCGCCGCGGACCAGTACTCGGGCCATTTCGCGATCGTGCTCGACGACAAGGTCGTGTCGCGGCCGATCATCAACTTCTCCGACAACCCGGACGGGATCGACGGCCGCACCGGGGCGCAGATCTCGGGACTGCAGTTGCAGGAGGCGCAGGACCTCGCCGAGACGCTCCGGATCGGCGCGCTGCCGATCGGGCTGAAGCTGATCAGCCAGAGCACGGTCTCCGCCACCCTCGGCCAGCAGGCGCTCGACCAGGGCCTGCGCGCGGGGATCGTCGGCCTCGCCCTGGTGATCCTCTTCCTGCTCTTCTACTACCGGTTCCTCGGCTTCGTCGCGGCGCTCGGGCTGGGCGTGTACGCCGTCTTCTTCCTCGCCCTGATCAAGCTGATCCCGATCACGCTGACGCTGCCGGGGATCGCGGGGCTGGTGCTGACGATCGGGGTGGCAGCCGACTCGAACATCGTCATCTTCGAGCGGATCAAGGAGGAGGCGCGGGCCGGCAAGTCGATCGTGTCCGCGATCTCGGCCGGCTACAAGAAGGGGATCGCGACGATCATCGACGCGAACGTGATCACGTTGATCACGGCGTTCATCCTGTTCGTGCTGGCGACGGCGGGGGTGAAGGGGTTCGCGTTCACGCTCGGCGTCGGCACGATCGTGTCGCTGTTCACCGCGGTCGTCTTCACCCAGGCCGTGCTCGGATCGCTGGGGCGCACGCGCTTCCTGCAGTCCGGCCGCTTCCTCGGCGCCGGCGAGGAGCGCGTCCGATGGCACTTCGACTTCACCGGGATGAGCCGGTGGTTCTTCTCCGTCTCCGGAGCGATCCTCGCGATCGGCGCGATCTCGTTCGCGACGATCGGGCTCAACCTCGGGATCGACTTCGAGTCGGGGACCCGGATCAAGGCGGCCCTGGCTGAGCCGGCGGACGTCGAGGCCGTCCGGACGGCGCTCACCGGCGCTGGGGTCGCGCACGCCGACACCGCCTCGATCCAGGAGGTCGAGGACCAGACGTTCGGCGACAACGTGATCCAGATCCAGGGCGAGATCGACCCAAAGGACGTCGGCAACGCGCAGGCCGCGCTCGAAGACAAGTTCGGGATCGAGCACGGCCACAACGGGTTCCAGAACGAGAGCATCGGCCCCACCTTCGGCGCGCAGGTGGCGAAGAACGCGGTCCGCGCGATCGTCCTGTCGCTGTTCGTGATCGGGATCTACGTCGCGATCCGGTTCCAGCCGAAGTACGCGGTGCCGGTCGGGATCGCGCTGATCCACGACATCCTGATCACAGCCGGCGTCTACTCGCTGACGGGGAGGGAGGTGACGAGCGCCACCGTCGCCGCCTTCTTAACCATCCTTGGGTACTCGATGTACGACACGGTGATCGTGTTCGACCGAATACGCGAGAACGAGCCGCGCCTGCCGCGGGCGGCCTTCTCGCAGGTGGTGAACCGCTCGATGAGCGAGGTGTTGACCCGGTCGCTGATCACCGGTCTGTCAACCGTGTTCCTGATCGGGGTACTGCTGATCTTCGGCGGCGAGACCCTGAAGGACTTCGCGTTCGCGATGGTGGTTGGGGTCGCGTCGGGGACGTACTCCTCGATCTTCATCGCGGCGCCGGTGCTCGCGGCGTGGAAGGGACGCGAGCCCGGGTACCGGGCGCGGCGGGCGCACATCGAGGAGATGATGGGCTACGTGCCGCCCTTCCCCGAGGAGAACGTGATCGCGAGGGTCGACGACGCGGACGCCCCGGCGCCCCCGAGCCCGCCTGCGCGGTCCGAGCCTGAGTCCGAGCCGGAGCCGGCGGCCCCGGCGCCGACGGTGCCCGCCGGCGACGGCGCGGACGGGGCCGACGGCGCAGACGGAGCGGGGCAGCCGCCCGCCGAGCCGCTCGTCGGCGCCGGCACCGAGGGCACCCGGCCGGAGGGCGGGCCGCCGCGACGCCAGCAGCCGAAGCCGCGCCGCCAGAGCCGGCGGCGCCGGAAGCACGGGAGGCATAGGTAGTGGCTGCCTTGGTCTGGTTCACGGTCGGGCTCGCCCTGTGGCACTTCACGGTGTTCGTGCCCGACCGATTCGCGGGCGGGATCGTGGGCGCGTTTCTCGGGGCGATCATCGGCTCCATGATCAGCGGAGCGATCGTGCAGGTCGGGTTGAGCCGGGGAATCGGCGAGACCGACATCGGCACCGTGCTCGTCGCCATCCCGGGTGCCCTGATCGGGATGGGGATCGTGTATCTGGCCGGGGTGCGGGCCGAGCGCGCCGAAGGCGCCGAGCCGGCCTAGCCGAACCAGTCGGCCGCAGGGCGATCGCGGGCCGGTGGGGGCGATTCCGTCCCCGCCCGAGCCTAGCCTGGCAGCGTGTCCGCTCATGCGCCCGAACGCGGCTTCCGGGTAGAGCCATACGAGTACGCGGAGGCGCGTGCGCTCGCCGATCGGCTCAACCTGTCGGAGCCGATCGCGGTCACCCTCGTGCGCCGCGGCTTTCGTACCCCGGAGGCGGCGCGGGAGTTCCTGGAGGCCGCCGAGCAGCACGACCCGTTCGCGTTCGAGCGGATGGCAGAGGTCGTGGAGCGGCTGCGGGACGCGGCGCGGAGCGGTCGGGCGATCACGATCCATGGCGACTACGACGTCGACGGCGTGTCCGCGACCGCGATCCTGGTCGGGACGCTGCGGGAGCTCGGCGCCCGCTGCGACTGGTTCATTCCCGACCGGCGCGAGGACGGCTACGGCCTGACCGAGTCGTCGGTCGGAAAGCTCGTCGCGCGGGGAACCGAGCTGCTCGTCACGGTCGACTGCGGGATCGCCTCGGTCGCCGAGGTGGCGGCGGCGCGGGCGGCGGGGCTGGAAGTGGTCGTCACCGACCACCATGCGCCGGCGCAGGAGCTTCCCGACTGCCCGATCCTGCACCCGGTCGTCTCCGGGTACCCGTGCCCCGACCTGTGCGCGACCGGGGTCGCCTACAAGCTGGCCGAAGCCCTTCGCGGTGGCGGGGGCACGTCGCAGGACCTTGACCTGGTCGCGCTCGCCACGGTCTCCGACCTCGTCCCGCTGACCGGCGAGAACCGCGCACTCGTGCGGCGGGGGCTGGCCGAGATCCGGTGCGCGCCGCGACCCGGGCTGCGGGCGCTGATCGAGGCCGCCGGGGTGGAGCCCTCGCGGCTCGACGAGGGCGACATCGCGTTCAGGCTGGCACCTCGAATCAACGCGGCCGGGCGGCTGTACCGCGCCGACGCCGGCGTCGAGTTGATGCTGTGCACGGACCCAGGGCGGGCCGCTGAGATCGCCGCCGAGCTCGACCGCGTCAATCTGGAGCGCCGCGGCACCGAGCGGGACGTGCTGGCCGGGGCCGAGGCTGCGCTCGCGGAGCTTCCCGGCGGCGCCGGGGCGGCGGCGCTGGTCGCCGCCGGTGAGGGCTGGCATCCCGGGGTGGTGGGGATCGTCGCCTCCCGGCTCGCGGAGCGGCACTGGCGCCCCACTGTGCTGATCGCGCTCGACGGAGGCGGGGTGGGGCGGGGGTCGGGCCGCAGCATCCCCGGGTTCGACCTGCTCGCCGCGCTTCGCGACTGCTCGGGGCACCTCGGGCGGTTCGGGGGCCATCGCGCCGCGGCGGGACTCGAGATCGAGGCGGGCCGCGTCGACGAGTTCCGCGAGGCGTTCACCGCCCGGGTGGCGGACGCGCTCGATCCCGCCGACCTCGTCCGCACCGAGACGGTCGACGCGGTGGTCGGCGGCGACCGCCTCGGGCTCCCGGTGGCCGAGGAACTGGAGCGGCTGCGACCGTTCGGGATCGGCAACCCCGGCGTCCGGCTGCTCGTGCCCGCGGCGCGGCTCACCGATGTGCGCCCGATGGGCGACGGAAGCCACGCCCGGTTCAGCGTCGAGAGCGGCGCCCGTCGCGCCCTCGGGGTTGCGTTCGGGAGCGGGGAGCGCTCCCTTGCGTCCCTGAACGGCACACCGGTCGACCTGTCGGTGCGCCTGGAGCTGAACCAGTGGAACGGCGCGGTCGAGCCCCGCGTCGTCCTGAAGGAGACCTATCCGCTCGCCTCCGAGGGCGCCGCCAGGTGCATGGCGCCGGCCGCCGAGGCCGAATGGTGGCGGCGCTTCGACGAGGAGCGGGTCCGGCCGCTGTCCGAGTGGCCGCCGCAGGTTCCCGCCGCCGGGGATCGCGAGACCGTCGAGCGAGCGCCGGGGTCGGGGGTGTCAGCGCTCGCCGACCTGGTCTCGAGCGGAGCGCCGGTGCTTGCGCTGTGCGCCGATGCGTCCCGCCGCGCCGAGCTCTCGGCGCGGGCCGACCCGCGCCGGTTTGGATCCGGGCCTGCGGTGCACGCGTGCGGCCGGTGCGCGACCGGCGAGCTCGATGATCGGCTCGCGGAGCTGATCGAGGCCGGCAGCGGGCTGGCCCTGGCCGACTGGGCGGCGCTGTCGCGCCGCCCCGACCTGGCCGCGGGGTTCGAGCACGTGGTCCTGATCGACCCTCCGCCGTTCGCGCATCTTCACCAGGCAGCCGCCGCCGGCGACGGATACCTTCATCTCGCCTGGGAGGAGCTGCTCGGGTTCGCCCTGCACGCGCATCGCGCCGAGTGGCAGCTGCGGGAAGCGCTGCGGAGCCTGTACGCGGAGCTTCGCGACGCCGAGCCCCAGCCCCACGGCGATCGCCTCCTGCGAATCCTGGCCGGCGCCGGGCCGCACCCCCGCACCCCCGAGCACGCGGCGCGATGCGCGCGGGTGCTCGACGAGCTCGACGTGGTCGCCGGCGGCGACGATGCCGAGCCGGGCGGGCGCTCGCTCACCGTCGTATCCTCGGAGGGAACCCGGCTGGAGCGATCCGCCGCGTATCTCTCATACGAGGCGCGCCACGAGGAGGGCGAGAGATTCCTAAGCATGCAAAGACGGGCACCGGAGTAGCCGCCGAGCGCACCCGGGTGGGGCTCGAGGAGAACGGCGCGGCGGCGCCGGCGCGGCCCGACGAGATCACGAAGGAGCTCACCGCCGAGGAGCGGAAGCTGCTCGGCGATCTTTTCGCCGTGATCGAGGAGCACTCCGACGAGGGGCACGCGGTCGATCGTGATCCCGTCGAGCGGGCGTTCGCGTTCGCGTGCGAGCGCCACGCCGACCAGCGCCGCCGCTCCGGCGAGGACTTCATCACCCACCCGATCGAGGTCGCGAAGGTGTGCGCAGGGCTCAGGCTCGACACCGACACCCTGTGCGCCGCGCTGCTCCACGACACGGTCGAGGACACGAGCGCAAGCCTCGACGACGTGCGCGCGGCGTTCGGGCCCGAGGTGGCGCGGCTGGTCGACGGCGTCACGAAGCTGACCGGGATCACCTTCCAGAGCCGGGACGAGAGCCAGGCCGAGAACTACCGGAAGATGATGGTCGCGATGGCCACGGACATCCGGGTCATCCTGATCAAGCTCGCCGACCGGCTCCACAACATGCGGACTCTGTCGGCGCTTCCCAAGCAGAAGCAGTTCGAGAAGGCGCGGGAGACCCTGGAGATCTACGCGCCGCTCGCCCACCGGCTCGGGATCCACGCGATCAAGTGGGAGCTGGAGGACCTCGCGTTCGCGACCCTGCACCCGCGCAAGTACGACGAGATGAAGAAGCTGGTCGCGCAGCAGCGCACCGAGCGGGAGCGGTACGTGGACGAGGCGGGCCGGTTCCTGCGCGAGGAGCTGACCAAAGTCGGGATCGACGCGGAGATCTCGGGCCGCGCCAAGCACTTCTACTCGATCTACACGAAGATGACCCGCAAGGGCCGGGAGTTCAACGAGATCTACGACCTCACTGCGATGCGGGTGATCGTCGACTCGGTGAAGGACTGCTACGGCGCGATCGGGATCATCCACTCGCTGTGGAAGCCGCTTCCGGGGCGGTTCAAGGACTTCGTCGCGACCCCGAAGCTGAACCTGTACCAGGCGCTGCACACGACCGTGATCGGCCCGGAGGGCCGCCCGCTCGAGATCCAGATCAGGACGCGCGACATGCACGCGCTTGCCGAGTACGGGGTCGCCGCCCACGTGATCTACAAGGAGGGCAGGAAGCGCCCGTCGCGCGAGTCCGAGCGGGAGAAGATGACCTGGCTGCGCCAGCTGCTCGACCTGGAGACCGACCAGGACCCGCACGAGTTCCTCGACTCGCTGAAGGTCGACCTGTTCGAGGACGAGGTGTTCGTGTTCACGCCGAAGGGCGAGGTGAAGAACCTGTCGGCGGGCTCCACCCCGCTCGACTTCGCATACGCGGTCCACACGGACGTCGGCCACCGCTGCGTCGGCGCGAAGGTGAACGGCAAGATAGTGCCGCTCCACTACCAGCTCTCCAGCGGCGACATCGTCGAGATCCTCACGGCGAAGCAGGACCGCGGACCCTCGCGCGACTGGCTTCGCCTTGTCCGCACGAGCCGCGCCCGCAACAAGATCCGCGCGTTCCTGAAGCGGGAGCGGCGCGAGGATGCGGAGCGCCGCGGGCGCGAGGGCCTCCAGGACGCGCTTCGGAAGCGCGGCCTTCCGGCGCAGCAGGTCGCCGGGTCGGAGCTGCTCGTGGATGTCGCCCGGGAGATGGGCTTTCGGAAGGCCGACGACTTCTACGTCGCGATCGGGCAGGCGAAGATCGCGCCGAAGACCGTCGCGAACAAGGTGTTCCAGCGCCTGAAGCAGGGAGAGGCCGTCGGCGAGGCGGACCAGGGAGCGCTCCCGGCGGCGCTCGACTCTGAAGTCGAGCGCGCCCGTCGCACCGAGGACGCATCGGCTTTCGGGATCAAGGTGAAGGGGGTCGACGACGTGATGGTGCGGCTCGCCAAGTGCTGCCGGCCCGTTCCCGGCGACCAGATCGTCGGCTACGTCTCGCTGGGGCGGGGGATCACCATCCACCGCGAGGACTGCAACAACGTGAAGGCGCTCCGCAAGGACCCGGAGCGATTCACCGACGTCTCCTGGGACGGCGAGAACGCCACCTCGTACCGCGTCGAGCTTCAGGTTGACGCCTGGGACCGGACCCGCCTGCTCGAGGACCTCTCGCGCACGTTCAGCGAGGCGGGGGTGAACATCCTCGAGGCGAAGTGCATGACCAACCACCCGATGGTGAAGAACCGATTCGTCGTCGAGGTGGGGGACACGGGCCAGGTGAAGCAGGTGATCGGTCGGCTTCGGCAGCTCGACGCGGTGTTCGACGCCTACCGGGTCACTCCAACCGGTTGACGGCCGAGGCCGGAGCCGACCGGACCCCGGTCAGCGTCGTCGTGCCCTTCGCGGGGGGGCGAACCGGCGCTGATCAGCTCGCGGCGAACCTCGCAAGGCTGAACCTGCGTGACCGCGACGAGCTGGTCGTCGCCGACAACAGCGCCGGCGGGATGCCCGCCGTCGAGCTGCCGCGGCGGGCGCGGGTCGTCCGGGCGGCGGCGGAGCGCTCCGCGTACCACGCGCGAAACGCCGGTGCGCGCGACGCGACCTGCGAGTGGCTCCTGTTCCTGGACGCGGACTGCGCGCCGAGCCCCGGGCTGGTGGATGCCTACTTCTCCGAGCCCGTCCCGGCGCGATGCGGCGCGGTGGCCGGCGCCGTCCGGGCGGACCCGGGCCAGCGGGCGCTGATCGCCCGGTACGCCCGCGACCGCGGCTTCCTGAACATGGCGGGTGCGAGCGAGGGCCCCGGATGGCGGATCGCGGTCGCCGGCAACGTGATCGTTCGGCGAACCGCGTTCGAGGCGATCGGGGGGTTCGTCGAGGGGATCCGCTCCGGCGGCGACGTCGACATCTCGCGCCGGCTGCTCGCCGCCGGATGGACGATCGATGCCCGGCCCCGGGCCTCCGTCGAGCACCACCATCGCGAGCGCCTGTTGCCGTTCCTCGCCACGATCGCGCGCTATGCCGCGGGTTCGCGGTGGCTGGAGCGTCGTTATCCGGGTCGCTCGCCGAGGTGGCCGCTCGTCCCCCAACTTGGGATCGCCGCGCGCGACGCCGCCGCGCTCGCGGTCCGAGGGAGACGCGAGCAGGCGACGTTCCGGGTGCTCGACGGGCTCGGGCTGGTCGCGCACAACGTCGGGTACGTCAGCGGCAACAGCGCCCGCCGCTAGCGCGAGCACTCGCCGCACGCCGCACGCCGCAATCAGCCGCTCAGCTTCGCGATCGCCCTCCGTACGCGCTCGGCCACGGCGGCCATCTCCTCCTCGCTCTCGTACTTCCCCCGCGGCCAGAAGAAGCCGCGGAGGCCGTCCTTCGGCCTGCGAGGGACGATGTGCGCGTGCAGGTGGGGGACGCTCTGGCTGACGATGTTGTTGATCGCGACGAAGCTGCCGGGCTTGTCCGTCGCCTCCGGGATCGCGCGGGCGAGCAGCTGGGCGGCGGTGAAGAACGGGCCGACCTGATCGGGAGGCAGGTCCGGGAGGGTGACGACATGCTCGCGCGGGACGAGCAGGGTGTGGGCGGGGAACAGCGGCCGGATGTCGAGGAACGCGACCGCGCCGTCGTCCTCGTACACGACATGGGAGCGCTCCTCACCGGCGACGATCGCGCAGAAGCGGCAGTCCGGGTCTGCTCCCCCCATCGCGATCAGGCCACGACGGTCAGCGCACCGGGCTCGATCCCCAGGTCGAGCTCCGTGTGCTGGCCGATGTAGTCGCCGTCCACCTGCACGGGGAAGGCGCGCAGCTTTCCGACGGAGTCCTCGGAGACCGCCTCCACCCGGGCCTCGGTGACGCCGTCGAAGTGCTCGATCTGACTGTGGTCGGCCGCCGACAGCCGGTCGGTGAGGATCCGGGCTGCGACGGTGGGCAGGTCGCGCTGCGACGCCCGCCCCAGCATCGCCGCCGACAGCGTCCCGTTGTCGATCGCGGCGCCCTCGCACACCCGGATCGGATGGTTGCGAAAGAAGGTGAACGGGTCGGAGTTCTGGGCGATCGCCGTCACGCCCTCGGCCTTCGATCCATCCACCCGCATCAACATCCGGACGGGGTTGCGGAGGTAGCGACGGTAGAAGGCGGACATCGCGGCCCAGGTGAAGTACCAGTCGCCCGCCCGCGCCTTCAGCGCCGGGTTGGCGTCGACGCGCTGCACGACCGCCGCGTCGAGTCCTGCGCCGCATGCGAACAGGAACCGTCGCCCGTTCGCCACCCCGAGGTCGATCGTCCGCGGCTCGAATGCCTCCGCGAGCTCGAGCAGGTGCTCCGTCGCGTCGACGACGTCGTTCGGGATCCCAAGCGTGCGCGCGACCACGTTCGTCGAGCCGCCGGGAAGCACGCCGACGGGGACTCCGGTGCCGGCGAGCCCGTTCGCCACCTCGTTCAGGGTTCCGTCTCCGCCGAACGCGACGACGATGTCGTACTCGCCGTGCCCGGCCTCCCGCCCGATCTCGATCGCGTGCGCCCTCGCCCGGGTGCTCACCGCGGTCACCTCGTAGCGGCCTTGGAGCGCGTACACGACCAGGTTCTTGAGCCGGTCCGAGACGGTGGTCGCGTGCGGGTTGACGATGATCAGCATCCGTTTCATCGCGGCGCCTCGGCGGCGGCCGCGACGACATCGCCCAGCGGCCCGTCTCCGATCGCCTCCCAGCGGGAGACTCCGTGATCGTCGATCTCCCGGACGCGGGCGGCGTTCACCAGCAGGTCGAGATGGCCGATCACCTCGGACGTGGTCAGGAAGGCCTGGGTGACGGCGATGTTCCCCCACAGCTCCTGAGCGATCTCGTACCCGGTCCGGGTCCGCTCCACGAGCAGCTCGTGGATCCTCGCGGCGCGGCGGCGGTGACGCTCGAACCGCTCGTCGATCACCTTCACGTGGTCGGTGATCGCGTCGCCGTGGCCCGATAGGAAGATCTCGGCGGGGAGGTCGCGGGTGCGCCGCATCGACCGGATGTAGGTGACGAGAGCCTGCGGCCGCTCGCCGGAGCCGTCCAGTGGGTTGGTCATCAGCGCGTTCGAGGAGATGTGTGCGATCAGGTGGTCCGCGCCGATCAGGATGCGCCGGTCGGCGTCCCAGAACAGCGTGTCGGACGGGCTGTGGCCGGGGCGGTGCTGGACCTCGAGCGTGCGGTCGCGGAAGCGGAGCAGCTCGCCGTCGGCCAGCGGGCGGGTCACCTGCGCTCGCGAGCCCCATGCCCGAAACGAGCTCGACACCGTCTGCAGGGCGCTCACCACGTCCTCGGGGACGCCCTGGCGCAGCATCAGCGACGCCGCGAACTCGTCGTCTCGCTCGGCGTCCTTGCCGAAGTTGGACAGGAACTCGACGGCGATGTCGATCGCCGCGACGTCGGCGCCGGAGCGTGACGCGATCACCTCGGCGAGGCCGATGTGGTCGATGTGCTGATGAGTGAGGATGACCAGCTCGAGCTGCTCGATCGTGTGGCCGAGCGCGTCGAGCTGGTGCTCGAGCTCGTCGAGGCCCTTGCCCGAGTTGGCGCCGGTGTCGACGAGCGTCAGCGGGTCGTCGTCGATCAGGTAGCAGTTGACGCGCCCGATCATGAACGGGGTCGGCAGCCGCAGCGTCAGGATCCCCTCCCCGGCGCACTTCGCGTACGCCTCGTCCGACGTCACCCCCGAATGACTCCCAGGACTTCGTCGCGCTTCTTCTCCATGTCCTTCTCGGAGATCAGGGACTCGAGGTTGAGTCGCAGCAGCGGCTCGGTGTTCGAGGGCCGGACGTTGAAGTGCCATTCCGGGTACTCGACCGAGACGCCGTCGAGCCACGAAACGTCCGCGTCGGAGTGGAGCTCGGCGATCTCGTTCATCTTGGCGTCCTGGTCGGAGACCTCGGAGTTGATCTCGCCGGAGATGAAGTACCGGTCCCGGTAGGTGCCGACCAGCTCGGACAGGGTCGCGTCCTGGGTCGAGAGCAGCTCGAGCACGAGCAGCGCCGGGATCGTCCCGGAGTCCGCGTTGAAGAAGTCGCTGAAGTAGTAGTGGCCTGACACCTCGCCGCCGAATGCGGCGCCGTGCTCCCGCATCCCGACCTTGAAGAACGCGTGCCCGACGCGGTTCACGTGCGGTGTCCCGCCCTGCTCGCGGACGGTGTCGGGGACCGCCCTGCTGGCACGCACGTCGTAGATGATGTCTGCGCCCTCGTTCTTCGCGAGGATCGAGCGGGCGAGCATCGCGGTCAGGAAGTCGCCGTCGACGAAGCTGCCCTGCTCGTCGATCAAGAAGCAGCGGTCGGCGTCGCCGTCCCAGGCGATCCCGAGATCGGCGCCCTCGGCGCGGACCTTCTCGACGATGAACTTCCGGTTCTCCTCCAGCAGGGGGTTCGGCTCGTGGTCGGGGAACTCGCCGTCCGGATCCCAGTAGGTCTTGACGAGATCCAGCTTCAGATAGTCGAGGATCGGGTCCACCATCGGGCCCGCCATCCCGTTGCCGCCGTCGACCACCACCTTCATCGGCTTCACCGCCGCCGGGTCGATGAATCCGAGCACGTGCTTCTGGAACCCCCGGTAGATGTCGAGCTGCTCGAACGTGCCGCCGCCGCGTGGCTTCGGCAGCCCCGCCTCGATCTCGGCCTGCACCTCCCCGATCCCGGCGTCGCCAGAGAGCGCCAGCGCGCCCTCGCGGACCAATTTGACGCCGGTCCATGCCTTCGGGTTGTGCGACGCGGTCACCATCGCGCCGCCGTCGAGGCCGCGCGAGCCGACCAGGAAATAGAGCATCTCGGTCCCGATCATCCCGGCGTCCATCACGTGAGCGCCCTCGGCGAGCAGCCCCTCGCGAAGACGCTCGGCCATCTCCGGCGCTGTCAGGCGCATGTCCCGGCCCAGCCCGATCCCGAGGTCGGCCGTCTGTTTCCCGCGCAGCCTCGCCAGCACACGCGCGAACCCGCGGCCGAGCATGAACGCGACATCGCCGTCCATCTCCTCGCCGTACAGGCCGCGGACGTCGTACGCCTTGAAGATCCCCGGTACTACGGTGCTCACAGCTTCCCCGCCAACGCGTCGTAGCTCTCCTCGAGGGTCTGGGGCATCACGCGCGTGTCGCCGATCACCGGCATGTAGTTCGTGTCGCCGGCCCACCTCGGGACGACGTGCATGTGGATGTGGGAGTCGAACCCGGCGCCCGCGATCCTGCCCTGATTGCAGCCCACGTTATAGCCCTCGGGTCCGTAGGCGTCGTCGAGCCCCGTCATCGCTCGGGAGGCGAGCGTGGTCAGCTCCGCGAGCGTTCCCGCGTCGAGATCCTGAAGCCGGCCTATGTGCTCGTAGGGAGCCACCATCAGGTGGCCGTTCGTGTACGGGAAGGCGTTCAGGATCACGTAGCAGCGGTTGGCGCGATGCACGATCAGCGCCCTGCGGTCATCGCCCTCCTCGGGCTTCGTGCAGAAGATGCACTCGGTGTCCTTGGACGCGTCCTTCACGTAGGCGAGGCGCCACGGCGCCCAGATCCTGAAATTGGCCACACCGAGCATCCTATGCAGGCGCGCGCCGTGTGGCCGGGCCTCAGCGGTCCTTCAGTGGTGGAGCCTGCGGCCAGCTCTTCAGGCTCGGCAGCGGATCGATCGCCTTGTTCTCGATGTCATCGCCGCGCCTGATCTCGAAGTGCAGGTGGGTGCCGTCGCAGGAGCCGGTGCAGCCCATCCCGCCGACCTGGGTCCCGGCGGTGACCCGCTGGCCGCGCTTCAGCCAGCTCGGCTTCACCATGTGCAGGTACACGTAGGTGCGGTCCACCTCCGGGCTGTAGATCCCGATGTAGTTGCCGCGGCCGCCGTCGTTCCCCCGCGCGACCACGACCCCGTCGCGCACTGCGACCAGGGGCGTGCCGGGCTTCGCGAACATGTCCTGACCCTCGTGGGTGTGCCCGTAGCGGCTCGCGCCGAACCGGGCGGCCGCCTCGCCGTAGTCGATCTTCCGGTCGGATAGGACGGGGTGGAAGGGCCCCGAGTCAGACGTGATCGCGAGCGAGGAGGGATCCTCGTCCCGGACCTCGCGCTCGCCGGGGCTGGCGCCTACGCCCGCGGCGGCGACGCGAGGGCGACCGCCGCCGGTGTCGAAAGGCGAGGTGACGCTGATGTCGGCCGCCCATGCGACGCCGGCCGCCACTGCGGTGAGCGCCCCGGCGATCACAACCAGCCTGGCGCGAACAGGCCGCCGGGTCCGCCTGGGGCGGGGCGCCCGGCGCGGCCGTCGGGTCGGGGGCGGTGGCCGCGCAGGCTCGCGCGGCACCCACGGCGCCGGATCGAGCGAGTCGAGGGGAGGGCCGGTCGCCCCGACCTCGGGTTGGGGCGGCTCCGGCTCAGGCTCCGGCGGGGGCTCCGGCTCTGGTTCCTGCTCGGGCTCGAGCGGGGGCTCGGGCTGAGGGTTCCGGCGGCGGTCCGGGGCGTACTCGACCTCGGGCCCCGGGTCGAACGGCCCCGGGCCGAACGGCCCCGGGCCGGCTTCGTCCCGAACCGGATCGTCCGACTCGGGGGGTTGGCGAGCGCGGTCGGGGTCGTAGTCGAACTCGGGGCCGGGGTCGAACGGCCCCGGTCCCGGGGCTCGACGCTGCGGCCGCTTGTCGCTCGCTTCGGAGCTCACGTGCAACTCACCCCGGCGCGGCGCGCCGGGGGTCGGACCGACTCAGGTCACGGCGGCCGATCCGGGCAGGGAGCCCGGCGCCGCGACCGACCGGGAGGAATCTACTGGACCGCTCGCCCCGCCCGAGCGAGCCGCCTACAGCCAGCCGCGGCGGCGGAAGTACGCGACCATTCCGACCAGGATCGTCACCATCACGGCCAGGATCACCCAGAAGCTGATCGTGGGCCCGCCGCCGGGGTCGCCGCCCCCGGGCAGCCCCACGTTCATCCCGAAGAAGCTCGCGATCATCGTCAGCGGCAGCACGATCACGCTGATCGCGGTGAGCACGCGGAGGATGTCGTTGACGCGGTGCGAGAGCACCGACTCGTTGGTGTCCTCGAGCCCCTCGACCACCTCCTTGTAGTTCTCGAGCAGGTCCCAGATCCGCTCGTGTGCGTCGACGATGTCGTCGAAGTAGATCTCCAGGTCGAGGTCGGGCGCCAGGAACCGCTGCTTGACTCCCTCGAGATCGCGAAGCACCGGCCGCTGCGGGCGGATCACCTTGCGGAAGTTGATGATCTCCTGCTTCGCGTTCGAGATGTCGCGGACGATCTCCTGGGACTTCCCGGAGAAGATCCCCTCCTCGATCGCATCCAGCTTCGTCTCGATCTTGCGCAGCATCGGGAAGCAGTAGTCGAAGCTGTCGTCGACGATCCGGTACAGCAGGTAGCCCGACCCCTTCGAAAAGATCTGCTCGCGCAGCTCCTCCTTCGCGCGGCAGCGCTCGAACAGGTACTCGACGGGCTGCAGCGGCTGGTTCGGGATCGTGATCAGGAAGTCCTCGCCGACGAAGATGTCGAGCTCGCCGGCGTTCAGCCGCCCCACGGAGCGATCGAACACGGGGAAGTGCAGGACGATGAACAGGTACTGCTCGTACTCGTCGATCTTGGGGCGCTCGTTTCGAGACAGCACGTCCTCGAGGTCGAGGCCGTGGAAGTCGAAGTGCTCCTCCAGCCACGCCCACTCGAGCGCGCGCGGGCGCTCGATCTTCACCCACCGCAGCCCCTCGGCGGTGATCGTCTCGACGTTCGGCTGATGGCGCTCAGGCGCCGCCGGCGCGGTCAGCTCGGCGCCGCGCGTCCTTCTCAGCCTGGGCTTCGGGAGGTTCGGCATCGTTCTGGCTGATCTCGGTTTCGACGTCGAGCATGCAGCTCATTTAACCCTACGGTGACCGCTGGCCCGTGTCTGCACGAACCCTGCCGCGCCCGGACGCGAAGCGGACGACGCGGCAGGGTTGATGAGGCGGAATCGGCAATGCCGTGATTGGTATATTTCCGCCTACATACGCCACATCGAGAGGGGTGGAGGGACTGGCCCTACGAAGCCCCGGCAACCCCCCCGCAAGGGGAAAGGTGCCAACTCCAGCAGGTGATTGCCTGGAAGATGTGAGCAGAGTCCCAACCAAGGACCTCCGCTCACAGCCCGGCGGAGGTCCAATCGGTTTTGAAGACAAGGAGACGAAGGTTTGGGACTTGAATCGCTGAGATGCAAGGAGTGTGGGGCTGAGTACGAGCTCGACGCCCGGTACGTGTGCGAGCGCTGCTTCGGACCGCTCGAGGTCGGCTACGACCTCTCCGGCCTCGAGGCCGGAGAGATCAAGCGCCGGATCCAGGCGGGCTCCGCCGGGATCTGGCGGTACTCGGACTTCCTGCCGTTCGACGGGCGCCCGCCGGCCGGCCGCACATCGCTGGAGCCCGGCTTCACCCCGCTGATCCGCGCCGACCGGCTCGCCGCCGAGCTCGGACTCGGCGAGGTGTGGGTGAAGAACGATGCGGCAAACCCGACCCACTCGTTCAAGGACAGGGTGGTCGCGGTGGCGCTCGCGAAGGCGCGCGAGCTCGGGTTCGAGACCGTCGCCTGCGCCTCGACCGGCAATCTCGCGAACGCGGTCGCCGCGCACGCCGCCGCGGCCGGGCTCGACTCATATGTCTTCGTCCCCGCAGACCTCGAGGAGCAGAAGCTGCTCGCGACCTCTGTGTACGGGACCACGCTGGTCGGCGTCGACGGCACCTACGACGACGTCAACCGGCTCTGCACCGAGCTCTCCGACGCGCGGGGATGGGCGTTCGTGAACGTCAATCTGCGGCCGTACTACGCGGAGGGCTCGAAGACGCTCGCGTACGAGACCGTCGAGCAGCTCGGGTGGAAGCTCCCCGACCGGGTCGTGTGCCCGATCGCGTCCGGCTCCCTGTTCACGAAGCTCGGGCGCGGCTTCCAGGAGTGGCTCGGCCTCGGCCTCGTCGACGGTCGGCTCCCGACCTTCAACGGCGCCCAGGCGCGCGGCTGCGACCCGGTCGCCACCGCGTTCAGCGACGGCGTCGACGTGTGCCGCCCACAGCGTCCCGAGACGATTGCCAAGAGCCTCGCGATCGGGAACCCGGCGGACGGGCCGTACGCGCTCGACCTCGCCCGCGAGACGGGCGGCGGAATCGACTCCGTCACCGACGAGGAGATCCGCGAGGGGATCCGGCTGCTCGCGCAGACGACCGGCGTGTTCACCGAGACCGCCGGCGGGGTCACCACCGCCGTGCTTCGGAAGCTCGCCGAGCGCGGTGAGATCTCCGAGGACGAGCGGGTGGTCGTCTACATCACCGGCGAGGGCCTGAAGACGCTCGACGCGACCCGAGAGCTGTTCGAGATGCACGAGATCGAGCCGACGCTGGACTCGTTCGAGCGCGTCGTCGAGGGCGATCGCGCGGCGGTGGCGGGCTGATGGCGGTGACCGTGAAGATCCCCGCCCAGCTGCGCATCGTCACCGACGGCGAGGGGGAGATCGAGGTCGACGGTTCCACCGTCGGCCAGGCGCTGGACGCGGTGTTCGCGCGCCACGAGGACCTCGAGCAGCGGATCACCGAGGACGGCGACCTGCGCCGGTTCGTGAACGTGTACGTCGGAGGCGAGGACATCCGCTTTCGCGACGGGCTCGAGACGGCGCTCTCGGACGGCGACGAGGTGACGATCCTCCCCGCCGTTGCGGGTGGATAGCTAGCCTCCTTCCGCATGCAGGACGCATCGAGCGTCGTCGTTCTGTGCGGCGGGCGCGGAACAAGGCTTCAGGAGAAGACCCACTCGATCCCGAAGGCGCTCGTCGAGATCGGCGGGCGGCCGATCCTGTGGCACGTGATACGGATCTATGCATCCCAGGGGATGCGCCGGTTCGTGCTGTGCACGGGATACCTCGGCGATCAGATCGACGAGTACGTCGCCGCGGAGCAGTGGCCTGAGCCCGTCGAGATCGAGTGCGTGGAGACCGGTCGCGACACCCCGACCGGCGGCCGGATCAAGCTCGTCGAGGACCGGGTCGGCGACGGGACCGTGCACGCGACCTACGCGGACGGCGTCGCGAACGTCGACCTCGACGCGCTGGGGCGTGCGCACTCCGCGCACGGCGATCTTGCGACGGTGACGGTCGTGCGCCCCCACAGCCAGTTCGGGATCGCCGAGCTCGGCGACGACGGCCGTGTGCGCGGGTTCGCCGAGAAGCCGCAGCTCGACCACTGGGTGAACGGCGGCTTCTTCTGCTTCGAGCCCGGGGTGTGGGACTACCTCGCGGAGTCGAGCGTGCTGGAGCGCGAGCCGCTGGAGCGCCTCGCGCATGACGGCCAGCTGCACGCCCACCGCCACGCCGGCTTCTGGGAGTGTATGGACACCTACAAGGACGCGGTCCTGCTCAACGACCTGTGGGAGTCCGGCGATCCGCCGTGGCGGGTATGGGATCCGGTAGCTGTTCGCTCGTAACCGGGGGGCTCGGCTTCGTCGGCGCGTGGCTCGCCCGCGGGCTCGTGGAGCGCGGCGACCGGGTGATCGCATTCGACCGCGAGGGGCGCGCCGGCGCCGCCTCCGGGCTCGAGCTGCACGGGATCGAGACCGAGGTCGAGCAGGTGCACGGCGATCTACGGGACGGCGAGCTCCTGACGCGAACGCTGCGCGACGGCGGCGTGGACGCGGTCTTCCACCTCGCCGCGCAGACGATCGTCGGTACCGCCGCGGGCGCGCCGGCGGAGACCCTCGACGTGAACGTGCGCGGCACGTGGATGCTGCTCGAGGCGTGCCGCGAGCTCGAGGTGCCGAGAACGGTGGTTGCCTCCTCCGACAAGGCGTACGGCGCCCACGAGGAGCTGCCGTACCGGGAGGAGTTCGCGCTGCAGCCGACCGCCCCGTACGAGGCGTCGAAGTCGGCCGCCGACCTGATCGCGCGCAGCTACTGGCCCTCCTACGGCGTTCCGGTCGCGGTGACACGGTTCGCGAACATCTACGGAGGAGGAGACCTGAACTTCTCGCGGCTGATCCCGGAGGCGGTCAGCGCCGCGATCGACGGCCGCGCCCCGGTGATCCGCTCGGACGGCTCCCCGGTGCGCGACTTCCTGTACGTCGAGGACGCGGTCGGCGCGTACCTGGCGCTGGCCGGTGCGCTCGATCGCGCCGAGGTCCGCGGAGAGGCGTTCAACGCGGGCGGCGAGCGGCCCTACAGCGTCCGCGAGGTGGTGGAGCTGATCGCGAGCCTGTCGGGCTCGGGCGTGGAGCCCGAGATCCGCGGCGCCGGCAACCCCGTCGGCGAGATCGACCGCCAGTTCGTCGACGCGACCAAGATCCGCGAGCGGGTGGGGTGGACGCCGCAGGTCTCGCTCGAGGAGGGGCTGCGGCGGACGATCGAGTGGTACCGGGAGCACGCAGACGCGCGCGCACCTGCACCTTCCTAAGCAGAACGGGCGAAGCGAAGCGACGACGCGCCCGACAGGACTCGAACCTGTGACCTCGTGCTCCGGAGGCACGCGCTCTATCCACCTGAGCTACGGGCGCTGAGCAACCAGCTTAACTCGTTGCGGGCGCTCCGCTCGATGGCGAACATATGTTCTGTCCGATGGGTGGAGTACGTTGACATTGGTGGGGGTCGAACTCGGGGCAATCCAGCTGAGGCAGCGGTACTCAAGGCGCTCGTGCAGCGGGATCTCGATGTGCTCGTGCCATTTGGCGGCGGCCAACCGTATGACCTCGTCGTCCACGTCTCGGAACAGAGGTTCTTCCGGATCCAGTGCAAGACGGGATGGCCGGTCCGCGGTTGCCTTGTCTTCAACTGCCGTGCGACCGATCATGGGCGAGGTCCCCAGCCGTACGTCGGCCTGGCGGACATGTTTGGCGTCTGACTACCCGCCGGGTGACGCGGTGTATCTGGTCCCCATCGACGGCGTGGCGAGCACCGAGGGCAGGCTGCGGCTGGAACCCACGAAGAACATCCAGAAGCGGCGTACGCGGCTGGCATCGGAATTCGCTGTCGAGACGTGGACCGTCAATGCGGTGGTGCAGGTTTCCAAAGGGGCGAGTACGACCTAGCCCCCTCGTGACTGTCCCCATATCTACGCTCTGCGCCGTGGATCTCTCAGTGGTCTTCCTCGGGACGGGCGGCGCGGTGCCGACGGCACGGCGCGCGACGGCGTGCCTGATGGTGCGGCGGGGAGGGGAGCGGCTGCTGTTCGACTGCGGCGAGGGCGCGCAGCGCCAGATGCAGAGCTCCACCGGGCTGACGCACGTCGACGAGGTCTACCTGACCCACTACCACGCCGACCACTACCTGGGGCTGCCGGGGCTGCTGCGCACCTACCAACTGCTCGACCGCGACCGGCCGATCGTGATCCACGGGCCGCCCGGGCTGAAGGATCTGTTCGGGGCGATCCGCCGGATCGTCGGCCGGCCCTCCTACGGCGTCGAGCTGGTCGAGCTCCAGCCGGAGGAGGGCGTGCGCCACGAAGGGTACGAGGTCCGCCCCTTCCCCGTCGACCACGGCGCCGGCGCGTACGGGTACGCGCTGGTCGAGGACGAGCGCCCCGGCCGGTTCGACCCCGAGCGCGCCGCCGCGCTTGGCATCGCCTCGGGCCCCGAGTTCGGTCGCATCCAGGGCGGTGAGACGGTGGAGGGCGCCGACGGGCCGGTGCGGCCCGAGGACGTGATGGGCGAGGTTCGCGCCGGGCGCCGGATCGTGATCACCGGCGACACGGCGCCCTGCTCCGAGACCGCGGCCGCGGCCCGCGAGGCCGACCTGCTCGTCCACGACGGCAGCTTCTCGATGGACGAGGCCGAGCGCGCCCGCGAGACCCGCCACTCGACCGCCCGCGACGCGGCGATCCTCGCCCGCGCGGCGAAGGTGAAGCTGCTCGCGCTCGTCCACGTCTCCTCCCGCTACAACGTCAGCGACGTGCTCGCCGAGGCGCGCGAGGTCGTCCGCGGCGCGGTCGCACCGCGCGACTTCGACGTCGCCGAGATCCCGCTGCCGGAGCGGGGCGAGCCGAAGCTGGTCCACAAGGGCGCGCTGCAGGGCGTCGAGGCGCCCGCCCGCGATGCGCCGCCCGCCCCGGGCGGCTAGCCCGTCCGCTCGACCAGCCCGGCGACGGCGTTCACGATCGCCGGCGCCTGGTCCTCCTGCAGGAAGTGCTTGGCCGGGAGCAGGATCGGGTCGTCGACACCGACCGCCTGCTTCACCTCGGCGAGCCGGCTCTCGCCGAGTGCCGGGTCCCTCGCGCCCCACACGATCTGCGCGGGGTACGGCCGGCTATCCGCGGCCAGCCCGTCGTCGAACAGGCGCTGCTTCTCCTCGGTCAGCTCGAACCCCCGCATCACCCTCAGGAACGCGCGCCCGCGGTCCTCTCGCTTCAGCAGGTCGTAGTACGCGTACACCTCGGGCCGCGGCACCGCGCCGCGATCCTCGACCCCCTGCAGGTAGAAGAGCTGGGCGAAGGCGAACCGGGTCATCGTCCCGAGGAACACCTCGCCGACCCCGCGGATCGAGAACGGATGCATCGACCACGGCCGGTGGAAGGTAGCCGGGTTCGCAAACGTGTTCAGGATCGTCATCGACGCGACCCGGGCTGGGTTGGCGATCGCCCACTCGAACCCGATCGGGCCGCCGATGTCGTGGACGACGAGGTGGCACCGGTCGATCTCGAGCGCGTCGATCGCCGCACCCGTGAACCGCGCCAGCCCGCCCCACGTGTAGTCGTAGCCCTCCGGCCGGTCGGCCAGACCGAGTCCCGGGAAGTCGAACGCGACCGCCCGCATCCCGCGGTCGGCGACCAGCGGGACCATCTTCCGGTACAGATAGGAGTTCGACGGGACGCCGTGCAGCATCACCACCGCCGGTCCCGCCCCCTGGTCGCGGACGAAGCTGCCGACGCCGCCCGCCTCGAACCGCCGCCCCGCGGCGCGGTGGGCTTCGATGATCGCCTCGACCTCTTCCCGCACGCTGCGATCTTCGTGCATCGAGGCCGGCGACCGCGTCACCGCCCCCTGGTAGGCTCGTCGCGGTTGTTCCTTTAACCCGGTCCGGAGAGGCCAGGAAGGGGCGCGAAGTGGAGCAGCACGAGAAGGTCGTGCTCGACGGTGACGACGTGCGCCGCACGGTGCTGCGGATCGCGCACGAGATCGTCGAGAAGAACCCCGACGGGGACGGGATCGCCTTGGTCGGGATCCACACCCGCGGCGCGATCCTCGCCACCCGACTGCACGCTCTCGTCTCCGAGCAGACCGGCTCCGAGGTGCCGCTCGGCGACCTGGACATCTCCTTCTACCGCGACGACGTCGACTCGCGCGCGCCGGGCGCGCAGCCCGTCGTGCACGCCTCCCACCTCGACTTCGATCCAACGGGGCGCACGGTGGTGCTGGTCGACGACGTCCTGTTCACGGGCCGGACCGTGCGGGCGGCGGTCGACGCGCTGTTCGACTATGGACGCCCCGACCGGGTCCAGCTCGCCGTGCTCGTCGACCGCGGCCATCGCGAGCTCCCGATCAGGCCGGACTACGTGGGAAAGAACCTTCCGACCTCGCGCGAGGAGCGCGTCAACGTGCGCCTCGATGAGGTCGATCACAACGACCAGGTGACGATCGACGCTGCCGGGGCGGGGACGAGGGTCGCCACCGCTGAACGGAGGGGAGAGGCATGAAGCACCTGCTCGCGGTCGAGCACCTCGACCGCGCCGACATCGAGCGGATCATGGAGCGCGCCGAGTCCTTCGCGGAGGTGGGCCGGCGCGACATCAAGAAGGTCCCGACCCTGCGCGGGCGGACGATCGTCAACCTGTTCTTCGAGTCGAGCACCCGGACCAGCTCGTCCTTCGAGCTCGCCGCGAAACGGCTCTCGGCCGACCTGGTCTCGGTGAAGTCGGCCGGTTCCTCGGTCGACAAAGGCGAGTCGCTGAAGGACACGGTCGCCACCCTGACCGCCTATCACCCGGCGGCGATCGTGATCCGGTCCCCACACGCGGGCGCCGCCGAGCTGATCACCCGATGGACCGATGCCGTGGTGATCAACGCGGGCGATGGCAAGCACGAGCACCCGAGTCAGGCGCTGCTCGACGTGTTCACGCTGCGGCGCCGGCTCGGCTCGCTCGAGGGGCGCAGGATCTGGATCGTCGGGGACGTGATGCACAGCCGGGTAGCCCGCTCGAACATCCTCGCCTTCCGCGCGATCGGCGCCGAGGTGACGGTGTGCGGTCCGCCGACGCTGATCCCGCGCGACATCGAGTCGCTCGGGTGCGAGGTGGCCTACACGCTCGACGAGCTCGGACAGGCGGACGTCGTGTACGCGCTCCGGATGCAGAACGAGCGGATGAAGGAGAGCTTCGTCCCCTCGATCCGAGAGTACGCCGAGCACTACCAGATCGACTCCCGGCGGCTGTCGCCTCGCCAGCTGCTCATGCACCCCGGTCCGGTCAACCGCGGGGTGGAGCTGTCGGCCGAGGTGATCGACTCGCCCAACTCCCTGATCACCGAGCAGGTCGAGAGCGGGCTGGTGGTGCGAATGGCGATCCTGTACGAGCTGCTCACCGGCGGCGAGCGCGCCCGCGGCGCGCCGCAGCCGGGTGCCAGCGAGCCCTCCCCGATCGGACAGCCGGCGTGAGCGCGATCTCCTCGCTGAGCTGGCGCCGCGCGGACTCGCCCGGGCTCGTCCTGCGGGGGGCGCGCGCGCTCGATCCGCGCGCCGGCATCGACGAGGCCCGTGACGTCGTCATCCGCGACGGCGAGATCGCAGAGCTCGCCGCCCCCGGCACAGCCGAGGCCGGCGAGCTCGAGTCCGTCGATGCGGAGGGTCTGCTGGCGCTGCCGGCCTTCTTCGACCCGCACGTCCACCTCCGCACCCCGGGCCACGAGCACAAGGAGGACATCGAGACCGGCACCCGCGCCGCCGCGGCCGGCGGGTACTGCGGCGTGCTGGCGATGCCCAACACCGACCCCCCCGTTGACGTCGCGTCGTCGGTGGAGGCGCTTCGCCAGCGCGCCGAGGGCGAGGCGTCGGTCCCGGTCGGGTTCGTCGCGGCGATCACCCGGGCCATATCGGGACAGGAGCTCACCGAGATGGCCGAGCTGCGCGAGGCGGGCGCGGTCGGGTTCTCGGACGACGGGTCGCCCGTCCCCTCGGCTCATGTCCTGCGCCGCGCGATGCAGTACCAGCGGCTCGCCGGCGGCGTGCTCGCCCTGCACGAGGAGGACCCCGACCTCTCCGGCGACGGGGTGATGCACGAGGGCGCGGTCTCCGCGGCGGTCGGGCTGGCCGGGATCCCCGCGGTGTCGGAGTCGACCATGATCGCCCGGGACGCGGCGATCGCGGGCTACGAGGGCGCCCGGATCCACGTCCTTCATCTCTCCGCCCGCGCCTCAGTCGACGCGGTCGAGCTCGCCAAGCAGGCCGGCGTGCAGGTCACCTCGGAGGTGACCCCGCACCACCTGACGCTCACCGTCGACGCGGTCCGCAGCCTCGACTCCCGGTTCAAGATGAACCCGCCGCTGCGCTCCGAGGACGACCGTCAGGCGCTGATCGAGGGACTTCGCTCCGGCGTGATCGACTGCGTCGCCACCGATCACGCGCCGCACGCCACCGAGGAGAAGGAGGTCCCGTTCGAGCAGGCCGCGATGGGCGTCACCGGGCTGGAGACCGCGTTCCCGGTCCTGTTCACGGACCTCGTCCTCCCAGGGGTGATCGATCTGGAGCTGCTGGTCGAGCGGATGACCGCCGGAGCGGCGCCGTTCGGGTTCGAGGTCCCCTCGCTGGCGCCGGGGAGCGAGGCGAACGCGGTCCTGATCGATCCCGAGGCCGAGTGGGAGGCCGCGGCCGAGGGGTGGGAGAGCCGCTCCGACAACTCATGCTTCGCCGGCCGCAGGCTGCGCAGCCGGGTCCTGATCACCGTCGTCGCGGGCAAGGTCGCCTACAGGCAGCGAAGCTTCGCGATGGGGGTCGCGGCTTGAGCGCTGACTCGGTCCCCAAGCTCGATCCCGACCGGGCGGCGCTGGTCGTGGTCGACGTCCAGGAGGCGTTCCGGAAGGCGGTCCCGGTGTTCGAGGACGTCGCCCGCGCGACCGTCACCCTGGTCGAGGGCGCGAAGGCGATCGGGATCCCGATCGTCGCCACCGAGCAGTACCCGAAGGGCCTCGGGCACACGGTGCCCGAAGTCGCGGAGCACCTCCCGGAGGGGGCCGAGCCGATCGAGAAGGTGTGCTTCTCCGCGGCGCGGGCCGACGGGTTCGACCTCGGCGCCCGCGACCAGGCGCTCGTGTGCGGGATCGAGACCCACGTGTGCGTGAACCAGACCGTGCTCGACCTGCTCACGAACGGGGTGCACGTGCACGTCGCCGAGGACGCCGTCGGCTCGCGGGCGAAGTCGAACTGGAAGCTCGGCCTGCACAAGGTGGAGCAGGCGGGCGCCGTGATCACCTCGGTGGAGACCGCGCTGTTCGAGCTGCTCGGCCGGGCCGGCACCGACGAGTTCAAGCAGGTCCAGAAGCTGATCCTGGAGTACGCGCCGTGAGCGCTTACCTCCTGCTGGAAGATGGGATGCGATTCGACGGCGAGCTGTGCGGTGCGGGGGGCGAGATCGCCGGCGAGGTGGTCTTCAACACGGCGATGGCGGGATACCAGGAGGCCGTCACCGATCCCTCCTACGCCGGCCAGCTGATCACCTTCACCTACCCGCTGATCGGCAACTACGGCGTCTCCGCGGCGGCGCTCGAGTCGGACGCTCCGCAGGCACGCGCCGTGATCATGCGGGAGGCGAAGAACGACGAGCTCTCGTTCGAGGCCGAGGGCGGGTGGCTCGACTGGCTCCGCGACACGGGCGTCAGCGCGATCACCGGGGTCGACACGCGCGCGCTCGTCCGCCACATCCGCGATCGCGGCGCGATGCGAGGCGGGATCTTCCCGGCCGAGGTCCAGGAGGCGAGCGCCCGAGAGCGCGTCGCCGCCGAGCCGTCGATGGTCGGCGCCGACCTCGCCCGCGAGGTGACGCCGGACGAGCCGGTCGAGATCGACGGCGACGGGCCGCATGTCGTCGCCCTCGACACCGGGATCAAGCTCAGCATCATTCGGCAATTTCGCGAGCGGGACTGCCGGTTGACGCTGCTCCCCTGCGACACGGGGGCCGCTGACGTGCTCGCCCGCGACCCCGACCTGATCTTCCTCGCGAACGGCCCCGGCGACCCCGCGGCGCTCTCCTACGTGGTCGGCACGGTTCGCGAGCTCGTCGGGAAGGCCCCGATGGTCGGGATCTGCCTCGGTCACCAGCTCCTGTGCCGCGCGATCGGACTCGACACCTTCAAGCTCCCGTTCGGTCACCGCGGCGCCAACCACCCCGTCAAGGAGCTCGCCACCGGTCGGATCGAGATCACCTCCCAGAACCACGGCTTCGCGGTGCGGGGGCCCGGCGACACCGACCGGATCGTCGGGGACGAGCCGGTCCGCTGGGACACCGACCACGGCGCCGCCGAGCTCTCCCACCTGAACCTGTACGACCGCACCGTCGAGGGACTCGTGCTCGGGGACGTGCCCGCCGCCACCGTCCAGTACCACCCGGAGGCGGGGCCCGGCCCGCACGACTCCCGCCACCTGTTCGATCGGTTCTTGGCCCTTGCCGCGGCGTGAGGACATAGACAAGATCCTGCTGATCGGGTCGGGGCCGATCGTTATCGGGCAGGCTGCCGAGTTCGACTACTCGGGGGTGCAGGCGTGCAAAGTGCTGCTCGCGGAGGGCTACGAGGTCGTGCTCGTCAACTCGAACCCGGCGACGATCATGACCGACCCCGAGTTCGCCCACCGCACCTATGTCGAGCCGCTGCTCCCGGAGCCGGTGACGCGGATCATCGAGCGGGAGCGCCCGGACGCGCTGCTGCCGACGCTCGGCGGCCAGACCGCCCTCAACCTCGCGAAGGCGCTGCACGACAACGGCACCCTGGAGCGGTTCGACGTGGAGCTGATCGGCGCCGACTACGACGCGATCCACCGCGCCGAGGACCGGGAGGCGTTCCGGAACACGATGGAGGGGGCCGGGCTGCGGGTGCCGTGGTCGCAGATCGTCACCTCGGTTGGCGAAGTCGAGCGCGGCCTTGCCGAGGGCCGGATCAAGCTGCCCGCGATCGTCCGGCCCGCGTTCACGCTCGGCGGTCACGGCGGTGGGGTGGGGGGGACCGAGACCGAGCTGCGCCAGGTCGTATCGGAGGGCCTCGCGGCGAGCCCGATCAACCAGGTGCTGGTGGAGGAGTCGGTGCTGGGGTGGGGCGAGTTCGAGCTCGAGGTGATGCGCGACCGCAACGACAACGTCGTCGTGATCTGCTCGATCGAGAACGTCGACCCGATGGGTGTGCACACGGGCGACAGCGTCACGGTGGCGCCGGCGCAGACGCTCTCGGACCGCACCTACCAGCAGCTCCGCGACCAGGCGCTGCGCGTGATCCGCGCGGTCGGCGTGGAGACGGGCGGCTCCAACATCCAGTTTGCGGTCGACCCCGCAACGGGGGAGATCGTCGTGATCGAGATGAACCCGCGGGTGTCGCGGAGCTCGGCGCTCGCCTCGAAGGCGACCGGGTTCCCGATCGCCAAGATCGCGGCTCGGCTTGCGGTCGGATACGCGCTCGAGGAGATCCCGAACGACATCACCGAGGCGACCCCCGCGTCGTTCGAGCCGACGATCGACTACGTCGTCACGAAGATCCCCCGGTTCGCGTTCGAGAAGTTCCCCGGTGCCGAGGGCCGGCTTTCGACCCACATGAAGTCAGTCGGCGAGGCGATGGCGATCGGGCGCACCTTCCGGGAGTCGTTCGCGAAGGCGATGCGCTCCCGCGAGCTCGACGAACCCGCCGAGATCCCGGCCGACTCCGGGGACCTGCTGGATCGGCTCGAGACTCCCTCGCCGGATCGCTATGACCTGCTGCTGGAGGCGTTCCGCCGAGGGCTCTCGCCGACGCGTGTCCGCGAGCGGACCTCGATCGACCCCTGGTTCCTGCGCGAGCTCGAGGCGCTGGCGCGGGAGGGCGACGGAACAGACGGCCTGCAGCGCACCTACCGCTCGGTGGACACCTGCGCGGCGGAGTTCGAGGCCCGCACGCCGTACTACTACTCCGCGCACGAGCGAGGCACCAACGGCGCAGGAGAGGTGCGCAGGGGAGATCGGGCCTCCGTCGTCATCCTCGGCTCGGGGCCGAACCGTATCGGGCAGGGGATCGAGTTCGACTACTGCTGCGTGCACGCGGCGATGACGGTGCGCGAGTCGGGCCGGGACGCGGTGATCGTGAACTGCAACCCGGAGACGGTGTCGACCGACTACGACACCTCGGATCGGCTCTACTTCGAGCCGCTCACCGCCGAGGACCTGCTCGCGATCGTCGGGATCGAGCAGCCCGAGGGCGTGATCGTCCAGTTCGGCGGCCAGACGCCGCTGCGGCTCGCGCACGCGCTCGGCGACGCCGGCGTCCCGCTGCTGGGCACTCCCGTCGACGCGATCGACCTCGCCGAGGATCGCGGCCGGTTCGCCGCGCTGCTCAGCCGGCTGGGGATCGCGCACCCGCCGTACGGCACCGCGCTGTCGGCGGAGGAGGCGGGCGTGATCGCCGAGCGGGTCGGGTTTCCCCTGCTCGTCCGCCCCTCCTACGTGCTCGGCGGCCGCGCGATGGAGATCTGCTACTCGGCGGACGGGCTCGCCGCCTACCTGGAGGCGAACGTGAAGGCCGACCAGGAGCACCCGCTGCTGCTCGATCGGTTCCTCGAGAACGCGATCGAGGTCGACGTGGACGCGCTCGCCGACGGCGAGCGGGTGCACGTCGCCGGGATCATGCAGCACGTAGAGGAGGCCGGGGTGCACTCGGGCGACTCGGCGTGCGTGATCCCGCCGATGAGTCTCGGCGAGGACATGCTGGAGGAGATCCGCCACACCACCGAAAGGATCGCGCTCGAGCTCGGGGTCGTCGGCCTGATCAACATCCAGTACGCGGTCGCGGGCGGGGAGCTGTACGTGATCGAGGCGAACCCGCGCGCCTCGCGGACCGTCCCGTTCGTCAGCAAGGCCGTCGGGTTCCCGGTCGCGAAGGCGGCGTGCAGGCTGATGCTCGGCGAGCGGCTCGGAGAGCAGCGGATCCCCGACCCTCCCGCGGACCAGGTCAGCGTGAAGGAGGCGGTGCTCCCGTTCGCTCGGTTCGCCGGGGTCGACTCGGTGCTCGGTCCGGAGATGAAGAGCACCGGGGAGGTGATGGGGATCGCGGGCGACTTCCCGACGGCGTTCGGGAAGGCTCAGAGCGCCGCCGGCGTGCGGCTGCCCGATCACGGCACCGTGTTCATCACGGTCACCGACACCGACAAGGCCGCCGCGACCCAACTCGCGGCGCGCTTCCATGAGCTCGGCTTCAAGGTGATCGCCACCGCCGGCACCGCCCAGGCGATCTCCCGGATGGGCGTCCCGGCGACCGCGATCAACAAGATCGGGGAGGGGTCGCCGCATGTCGTCGACTACATCACCCGCGGTGAGGTCGACCTCGTCATCAACACGCCGACGGGAGGCGGAGCGCGCAGCGACGGATACGAGATCCGGACCGCCGCCGTCCGACACGGGATTCCCTGCCTGACGACGATGACCGGCGCCTCGGCCGCCGCGCGGGCGATCTTTGCGGGCCGCTCCGGGCCCACCGAGGTGCGCTCGCTGCAGGAGCTGCACGGCACCGACCGCGGCGCGGCGCGCGAGCCGGCCGAGGCCGAGGGCCGGTGAGCCGAGCCGCCCCGACCGAGACCGAGAGGCCGACCGCCCCGTTCGGCCGCCGCCGGGTCGAGATCGCCTCGAACGTCGCCACCGGCGGCTACCGGGTGTTCGCGGCACGCGACCCCGACGGGCCCGAGCCGCTCCCCGGCCAGTTCTACATGCTCGCGGCCGCCGATCGATGGGGCTCGGCCGAGGGGCGGCCGTACCTGCCCCGGGCGTTCTCGGTGGCGCGCGCCGGCGCGGCCGCCGGCGCGGTCGAGCTTCAGTTCCTGATCGAGGACGTCGGCCCCGGGACCGAGCGACTCGCGGCGCTGGCGCCCGGCGAGCCGCTGTGGGTGACCGGCCCGCTGGGGCGGCCGTTCGCGCGGCCGCGGGAGCTCGCCCCGGGCGCCGCCGGGGCGATCCTCGTCGGCGGAGGGATCGGGATCGCGCCGCTGGCGATCTGGCGCGACCGGCTGCTCACCTCGGGGATCCCGGCCCGGGTGCTGCTCGGCTTCCGCGACGAGGCCCACTCCGGGGGGCTGGAGCTGTTCGACTGCTCGGAGGTGCGGGTGGCGAGCGAGGACGGGCACGCCGGCCACCGCGGCTACGTCACCGACCTGCTCGCGGTCCTGCTCGAGGGAGACGACGCGGCGAGCGCCGCGGTGTACGCGTGCGGCCCGCCGGCGATGCTGGAGGCGGTGCGGGAGATGTGCGCGGAGCGCGGGGTCGCCGCGCAGCTGGCGCTGGAGACTCCGATGGCGTGCGGGTTCGGTGCCTGCATGGGGTGCGCGGTGCCGGTGCCCGGCGGTGGGTTCATGCGCCTGTGCGTCGACGGACCGGTGGTCGACGCGGCCGCGATCGAGGCGGTGCCCGTCGAATGAACCTCGTTGGCTTGGAGCTCTCACACCCCGTCCTGAACGGCTCCGGCACCTTCGACGCGATCGCAGCGCGGCGCGTCTTCGGACCCGAGCTGATCGAGCGCTTCCCGTTCTCGGCGTTCGTGTCGAAGACGATCACGCCGGAGCCGCGCGCCGGCAACCATCCGCCCCGGCTGTTCGAAGCTCCGGCCGGGATGATCAACTCGATCGGGCTCCCCAACAAGGGGCTCGACGGCTTCCTCGACGGCGACCTGCCCGAGCTGGCGCGGCTTCCGGTGCCGCTGATCGTCTCGGTGATGGGGACCAGCCACGAGGAGTTCGCCCGCCTCGTCGAGGCGGTTGCGGTCCGCGACGAGGTCGCCGCCGTGGAGCTGAACGTCTCCTGCCCGAACGTCGAGTCGGGCCTAATCGTCGGTGAGCAGCCGGCGGAGACGCGCGAGCTGATGGACGCCGTCCGCGGGCTGACCGGCAAGCCGCTGATCGTGAAGCTCACCCCGAACGTCGCCGACCCGGCGCCGATCGCGACCGCCGCTGAGCAGGGCGGGGCCGATGCCGTCTCCCTGATCAACACGCTGAAGGCGACCGCCTCCGATCCGGCGACCCTGCGGCCCTGGCTCGGGGCGGGGCGGGGCGGGCTGTCCGGGCCGGCGGTGCGGGCGGTCGCGCTGGAGCAGGTCCGGGCCGTCGCCGCAGCGGTCGGCATCCCGGTGATCGGGATGGGCGGGGTGGAGAGCGGGAGGGACGCGATCGCGCTGATCGCCGCGGGGGCCACCGCGGTGGCCGTCGGGACCGCCAGCTTCCGCGACGCGCTCGCCGGTGAGCGAGTCCGCCGCGAGCTCGAGGTGGAGCTGGATCGAGCGGGTGCGGCGGATCCGGCGGAGGTCAGAGGGCGGATGATCGCGTCGACCTCAACCTGAGGTCGATGCGAATTACACCGAAAAAGCGCGGAACCCCCTTGCGCCCAATTCCCCCGCGGATATACTCGCGCACCGCTGATGGCCGGTTCCCCCGTCCAAACGCCAGCATCCGCCGTTCCCGAAAGGACTCACGAGCAGCGGATGCGGGCTCTCCGCCGCGCCAACGAGATCCGGACCAAGCGGGCTCAGCTGAAGCGCGACCTGAAGGCCGGGAAGGCGAAGGTCGAGACGCTGCTGCTCGACCCGCCCGAGTACGTGCTGTCCGCGAAGGCGTTCGACATGATCCTCGCGGTGCCGAAGTACGGGCGGGTGAAGGTGAACCGGATCCTGAGCCAGTGCCGGATCTCGCCGAGCAAGACGATCGGCGGCCTCTCAGAGCGCCAGCGCGCCGAGCTGGTCGCCCAGCTTCGGCGCTAATCCCCCGCAAACCACCGGTATCGCGGAAGTCCCGCGACTGGGGACGCGGAAGCGAGCGAGCATCATGACCGGTGCTTCGAGTGCGAGCGAGCGGGAGCGGAGCACGTCGCGGGTATTTGTGGTCACGGGTCCTTCCGGGGTCGGGAAGGGGACGCTGATCGCGCGGCTGCTGGAGCTGGTCCCGGAGTTGGAGCTGTCGATCTCGGCGACGACCCGCGCACCGCGCCAGGGCGAGCGCGACGGGCTCGAGTATCACTTCCTCGAACCGGGCGAGTTCGAGCGGCGGGTGCGCGACGGGGACTTCCTGGAGCACGCCACCTACAGCGGCCACAGGTACGGCACGCTTCGCTCCGAGGTCGACCGCCGGCTCGCTGCGGGACGCTCCGTGGTGCTCGAGATCGAGGTGCAGGGCGCCCGCCAGGTCCGCGAGGCGATGCCGGAGTCGGTGCAGGTGTTCATCGCGCCGCCCGACCCCGCGGCCCTGCGCGATCGGCTCGAGGGGCGCGGAACCGACACCCAGGAGCAGATCGCCCGCCGGCTCCAGACCGCCGAGGAAGAGCTCCGCGCGGAGGCGGACTTCGACCACCGCGTCGTCAACGAAAACATGGAGCGCGCCGTGGGCGAGCTGGAGGGAATCGTGCGGGCGGAGATCGGCGGGCCGGGATGAGCGCGCCGCGCCGTCTACACTTGCCCCAATGATCAAGCCCAGAGTCGACACCCTCATGGCCCGCACCGACTCGCACTATGCGGCGGTTGTGATCGCGGCGAAGCGCGCCCGCCAGCTGAACAGCTACTACCGCGCTCTCGGCGAGGGGACCTACGAGGAGTACACGCCGCCGATGGTCGACGTCGGCACCGGCAACCACCTCACGATCGCGCTCGAGGAGCTGGCGCAGGGCAAGATCGAGCACCGCTACCGCGACGGGTAGCCCCGTGGCGCGCATCCTGCTCGGCGTCAGCGGGGGAATCGCCGCCTACAAGGCGCTCGAGCTGGCACGGCTCGCGACCCGCGCCGGACACGGAGTCCGAGTGCTGATGACGCCGACCGCAACCCGGTTCGTCGGCCCGGCCTCGTTCGAGGGAATCGTCGGGGCGCCGGTGCTGATCGAGGAGCTCGAGCGCGACCCCGCCCGGGGCGCCTATCCGGGCGACGACCCGCCCGCGCACGACCCGATCGGCCACCTCGAGCTCGCCGCCAACGCCGATGCCTATCTGGTCGCGCCGGCGTCCGCGAACACGCTCGCGAAGCTCGCCGCCGGGATCTGCGACTCGATGCTGACCACCGCGTTCCTGGCCTGCACCGCTCCGCGGGCGGTCGCTCCGGCGATGAATGACCGCATGTACGAGGACGCTGCCACGCAGCGCAACGTCGCGCTCCTGCGGGAGCGGGCGGTGCGTGTGATCGACCCCGAGACCGGCCCGCTCGCCTCGCGCGGCGAGCACGGTGCCGGCCGCCTGCCCGAGCCGGCGGCGCTGCTTGCCGAGCTGGAGGCGATGCTGCCCTCGGCTGCCGGGCCGTGGGACGGAAGGCGCGTGCTCGTCACCGCCGGCGGGACGCGAGAGCCGATCGACGCGGTCCGGTTCGTCGGAAACCGCTCCAGCGGTCGGATGGGGATCGCGCTCGCCGAGCGCGCGGCGCGGCGCGGCGCCGACGTCACCGTGATCGCCGCGAACGTGGCGCTACCCACCCCCGCCGGGGTGGAGCGGATCGACGTCGAAACCGCCGCGGAGCTGGAGGCAGCGGTTCGGGAGCGGTTCCCAAGCTCCCACCTGCTGCTGATGGCCGCCGCGGTCGCCGACTACCGTCCCGCCGACGCGGCGTCGGGCAAAATCGCTCGCGAGGGAGGCCGAGGGCTGGAGCTCCGCCTGGAGCCGACCGAGGACGTGCTGGCGTCGATCGCCGCCGCACGGGCGCCGGGCCAGGCGATCGTCGGGTTCGCGGCCGAGCACGGCGGCGACCCGGTCGGCCGGGCCCGGGAGAAGCTCACCCGCAAGGGCGTCGACGCGATCGTCGTCAACGACGTATCCCGGCCCGGAATCGGGTTCGACTCCGAGCGCAACGAGGTCGTGATCATCGACGCGGGGGGTGAGCATCCGGTCCCGCTCGCATCCAAGCAGGAGGTTGCGGACGCGATCCTCGATCGGATCGGCGAGTCGGTGGTGGAGCGCGCCTACACTTGAGGCCGTGAGCGACGACCGGGCGCAGACGCACGGCGCGGAGGACGAATCGGTCTATGCGCTGTACCAGCGCGGAATGTCGCTGCTCGAGGCGGGCGACTTCCCGCAGGCGACGGTCCCGCTCCGGAAGGCGGCGAGCCTGGATCCGGAGAAGTCATCGATCCGGGAGGCGCTCGGGCGCGCGTACTTCCTGAGCCGTCGCTACGAGGAGGCGGCGGAGGAGTTCGAGGCGATCGTGGAGCGCTATCCGGTCGACGACTACGCGCACTTCTGTCTCGGCCGGGCGCTCACCAAGAGCGGCCGCAGCGACCGCGCCGGTCACCACCTTGCGATCGCCGCCAACCTGCGCCCGGAGCGCTCCGACTACCGGCTCTACCGGGAGCGGCTCCGCGCCCGCCGCTGAACCGAGGGCGCTCGGATGAGAGCGCTCGTGCAGCGGGCCGACAGCGCGTCGGTAGCCGTGGACGGGGAGCGGATCGCGGAGATCGGCGCCGGGATGCTGGTGCTGCTCGGGATCGGCGTCGACGACTCGGAGGCTGAGGCGGATCGGCTCGCCGACAAGGTCCGGGCGCTGCGGATCTTCGACGACGCGGAGGGGCGCATGAACGAGCCGCTCGGGGACCGCGCGGCGCTGTGCGTGAGCCAGTTCACGCTGTACGCCGACACCCGCAAGGGGAACCGGCCGAGCTATCTCGGCGCGGCACGCCCTGAGCAGGCCGAGCCCCTGTACGAGCGGTTCTGCGAGCGGCTCGGGGCGGTCCGCGGCCGGTTCGGCGCCCGGATGGCCGTCGAGCTCGTCAACGACGGGCCGGTCACCGTGCTGCTCGAGACCTGAGCGGCGGGCGGGGTTGACCCTGCGCCGCCGGCCCGGATAGGCTTCGCCCCTAAGTCGGTCGGTCGACCGACTTACTTGACTCGGAGGCAGCGATCAGATGGCCCGTCTGCCGAAGCAGGAGCGCAGCGCCGGGATCGTCGCGGCGGCGGTCGAGGTGATGTCGCGGGAGGGGGTGCAGGCCGCGACCACCCGGCGGATCGCCCGCGAGGCGGGCGTGCCGGTGTCCTCGATCCACTACTGCTTCGGCGGCAAGGACGGCCTCACCGACGCCGTCCTGGGCCGGATCGTGGAGCAGATCCACGACACCGCCTCCGCGGACCTGGACGGCGCCGGGTCGCTGTCCGACGCGATCGGCCGGATGGCACGGTCGTTCTGGGCCCTGGTGGAGGCGGACGCGGGGCTCCAGACCATGCAGTACGAGCTCACGCTGGCGGCGCTTCGGAGCCGGCGCTCCGCCGGCTTCGCCCGCCGCCAGTACGAGCAGTACGCGGCGCTCGCCGAGGGACTGTTCGCGACAGCGGCGGAGCGAGCGGGGGAGCGTTCCCACGTCCCGCTTGCCGAGCTCGCCCGATTTCTGGTCGCGGGGCTGGACGGGCTGATCCTCCAGCACCTCGCCGACCCGGACCTGCAGCGCTCGCGCGCGGGGGTGGAGCGGATCATCGCCGCCACCTGCGCGCTCGCTGACGAAGGAGAACGATCAATCGAAGGAGGAGAGAGATGACGGTCGAGACCGATAGCCGAAACGGAGTCTCGCGCAGGCGCCTGCTCGCCGGCGCGGGAGCGGCGGCGGCGGGTGCCGCGCTGCCGGTCGGAGCCGCGGAGGCGAAGCCGCGAGCGCGGCGGGGACGGGCGCGGCGGAGGGCGGACGTCGTCGTGGTCGGCGCCGGCCTGGCCGGCCTGGTCGCCGCGACGAGGCTGAGGGAGGCGGGCCGCTCCGTCGTCGTGCTGGAGGCGCGCAACCGGGTCGGTGGGCGCACCCACACGCTCCCGCTCGGAAAGGACGCGTGGCTCGACGTGGGCGGGCAGTGGGTCGGCCCCACCCAGGACGGGATCCTGGCGCTGGCGGACGAGCTCGGGGTGGACACGTTCCCCACCTACAACGCGGGCGAGAACGTGCTGCGCTGGGACGGCGCCAACTCGCGCTACCCCGCGGATGCGCTGGTGCCGCCGGTTCCGGACGGCGGCTCCGAGGCGCTGATCACCGCGACGGTCGAGCTCGACGGGCTCGCCGCAAAACTGCCGATCGACGCGCCGTGGACGTGGAGCGAGGCCCCCACCTACGACGGCCAGACGTTCGAGACCTGGAAGCTCGACACGTTCGCGACCTCGGGCGGGCGGACGGCGATGGACGTCGCGACCGAGGCGGTGCTCGCGTGCGAGCCCCGCGACGTCTCGGCCCTGTTCTTCCTCTACTACGTCGCCCAGGCAGGGAACTCCAAGACCGGCGGCTCCTTTGCGCGGCTGATCTCGACCGCCGGCGGCGCTCAGGAGTCGCGGCTGGTCGGGGGTGCGCAGCGGGTCTCCAACCGGCTCGCCCGCGAGCTCGGCCGCCGGCTGGTGCTGCGGGCGCCGGTCCGCCGGATCGTCCGCGACGGGCACAAGGTCCGGGTCGTCGCCGACGGGGTCTCGGTCCGCGCCAAGCGCGCGATCGTCGCGATCCCTCCGACCCTCGCCGGGCGGATCGAGTACGACCCGCCGCTGCCGGCGCTTCGCGACCAGCTCACACAGCGGCTCCCGCAGGGGTCGTCGATCAAGGTGCAGGCGATCTACGACGAGCCGTTCTGGCGCGCCGACGGGCTCAGCGGCCAGGTGGTGTCGGACCAGGGGCCGGTGAAGGTGACCTTCGACAACACTCCGCCGACGGGCTCGCCCGGCGTCCTGATCGGGTTCCTGGAGGGCACCGAGGCGCGGGTGTGGGGGGCGCGACGCGAGTCGAGTCGCCGCCAGGCCGTGCTCGACTCCTTCCAGAGCTACTTCGGCTCCGCCGCCGCCAATCCGCGCGAGTACGTGGAGCGAAACTGGGCCGACGAGCAATGGACCCGGGGGTGCTACGAGGCCTTTGCGCCCCCCGGGGTGCTGAGCGACTACGGACAGGCCCTCCGCGACCCGGTCGGCCCGATCCACTGGGCCGGGACCGAGACAGCGACCCGCTGGATCGGCTACATGGACGGCGCCGTCGAGTCCGGCGAGCGGACGGCGAAGGAGGTGCTCGCCGCTCTCTGACGGCCGTCGCAGCACGCTCCTCGCGGGGTTGATTGGCCCGAATTACCGGGGCTATACTGAACTCCGACTTCGCACCCGAACCCTGTTCCAGGTGGGCCCGGGCCCGCCTTTTTTTTCGCCACAATGTGGCCGACGAGGAGATGGACGACCTGCAGCAGATCATCGAGGAAAGGCTGGGCCGACGCGAGCCCGAGACCGAGCTGATCGCGCTCGAGCGCCCCTCCGGCGACGCCCTTCGGCTCTACATCGACCACCCCGCAGGGGTGGACCTGGCGCTGTGCGAGCGGGTCACCAACGATCTCCGTGATCTGCTCGAGTCGTACTCGCTCGAGGTCTCCTCGCCGGGGCTTGACCGCCGCCTCACGAAGCCCGAGCACTTCCGCCGCTTTCTCGGCCGCCGGATCCGGGTCCGCACCCGGGAGGACGTAGACGGCCGCCGCAGCTTCACCGGCACGCTCACCGCCGCGAACGAGCGCAGCGTGTCGGTCGACTCCGACGGCGCGTCGGTGGAGATCCCGCTGGATACCGTTCGTCGCTCCAACCTCGTTCCCGAGCCCCCGGAGGTGCCCCCGACATGACCAGGGAGATCGTCGAGGCCGTCAGAGCACTCGAGCAGGAGAAGGGGATCGCCTCCGACACGCTGATGTCGGCGCTCGAGGACGCGCTGCTGTCCGCGTACAAGAAGACCCCGGGCGCGGCGAAGTACGCGAAGGTCGACCTCGACCGCGACACCGCCGACTTCCGAGTCTTCGAGCTGATCCTGCCTCCGGAGCTCGAGGAGCAGCTCGTCCAGGAGGCGATCGAGGCCGAGCGGGAGATCGACCCGGAGACTGGAGAGCTGCGCGAGCCCGAGGAGCCCGAGCTCGACCCGGAGCGGCTCCGCCCCTACGAGGACCAGATCACCAGTCGCGACGTCACCCCTGGCGACTTCGGGCGGATCGCCGCTCAGACGGCGAAGCAGGTGATCCTGCAGCGGATCCGCGAGGCGGAGCGGGCGATGATGTACGACGAGTACCAGGACCGCGTCGGCGAGCTGGTCACCGGCCTGATCCAGCAGTCCGACAGTCGCTACACGCTGGTCCAGCTCCGGGAGCGTGTCGAGGCGCTGCTGCCAAGTCCGAGCAGGTGTGGAACGAGCGCTACGACCACGGCGCCCGGGTGAAGGCCGTGATCACGGACGTGTCCGGCGAGGGCAAGGGCCCGACGATCGTGGTTTCCCGCCGCAACCCGGAGCTGATCCGGAAGCTGTTCGAGCTCGAGGTCCCGGAGATCGCCGACAAGCTGGTCGAGATCGTCAACGTCGCTCGCGAGCCGGGCTACCGGTCGAAGATCGCGGTGATCTCGCACGCCGACGGCGTCGATCCGGTCGGCGCCTGCGTCGGCCCGCGGGGGTCGCGGGTGCGGATGGTCGTGTCCGAGCTGCGCGGCGAGAAGATCGACATCATCCCCTTCAACGAGGAGCCGGCAAGGTTCGTCGCCAAGGCGCTGTCGCCGGCGCGCGTCCGCGAGGTGCTGGTCGACGACCAGACCAAGGAGGCGACCGTGATCGTCCCCGACGATCAGCTCTCGCTGGCGATCGGGCGCGACGGGCAGAACGCCCGGCTCGCCGCGAAGCTGACCGGGTGGAAGGTCGACATCAAGTCGGAGACCGAGTTCAGCCAGGTCGAGGGCGAGATCGAGATCGAGGGTGGGGAGGATGCGGACGGCCGCTGCTCCGCGGTCCTCTCCAACGGCCGCCGGTGCCCGAACGCGGCGCTGTCGGGATCGCGCTACTGCGGGCTTCCGCAGCACCAGGCGCTGTCGCGGGTCGGCACCAACAGCGTCGCGGCGGTGGCGCCGCTGTCCGAGGAGGAGATCGGCAAGCTAGCCGACCCGGACGCAGACGACGGCGAGCTCGCCCCGCTGGTCGCCCGCGCCGAGGCCGCCGCCGCTGAGGACTCGGCGGAGGAGGCGTCGGTCGACGAGGCAGTCGCGGGGGAGGAGCCTGTGGCGGAGGAGGAGCTCTCCGAGGACGCCGCCGTCGCGAACGAGTCGGAGGCGCTCGCGGAGGTCGAGGCCGCGGAGGCGGTCGCGGAGACCGAGCAGGGCGACGGCGCGATCGCCCCGGAGAAGGAGCCGGCTGAGTAGCCGGACGGGAGCCGATGGCAAAGAAGCGCGTCCACGAGATCGCCAAGCAGCGGGGCCTGAAGAGCAAGGATGTCCTCGCTGCGCTGAACGCTGCCGGGATCGAGGCGAAGGCGGCTGCCTCGAGCGTCGAGGAGGAGGTGGCGCTGAAGGCGCTCGCCGCCGGCAAGCCCGCCACCGACGGGGCCGGGGACGGTGCCTCCGCGCCCGCTGCACAGGACGCCCCGAAGCCGGCGCCCGCGGGCAACGGCCAGGGCCAGGGCGGGCAGGTGCAGCGCGAGCGCCCGGTGAAGCCGGGCGCCGCCCCGGGTGGAGGAGCCGGCAAGCGCCGCCGCGTCGTGATCGACTCGCAGGCCGCGCGCCGCGAGCACATGCCGCAGGCGCCGCCGCGCCGCCCGCCGCGCCGCCGCGGAGGCCGCCGTCGCCGTCCGCTGCTGGAGCCGCCTTCCCAGCCCGTACCCGAGGTCGAGCCCGATCCGACGAAGGTCAATTCCGGCGCCACCGTGAAGGAGGTAGCCGAGACGCTCGACCTCGGCAGCGCCGAGCTGATCAAGAAGCTGATGGAGCGCGGCGAGATGGCCACGCTCACCCAGACGCTGCCCGACGACACGATCCGGGAGCTCGCGAGTGTGTTCGACCGCAAGGTGGAGATCGTCTCCGCCGCCGAGGAGGAGGAGGTCGAGCCGGCGTTCGACGACGATGAGGCCGACCTCGAGGAGCGCGGTCCGGTCGTGACGGTGATGGGCCACGTAGACCACGGGAAGACCTCGCTGCTCGACGCGATCCGGGAGACCGAGGTCGTCGCCGGCGAGGCCGGTGGCATCACCCAGCACATCGGCGCCTACCAGGTGCACGAGGACGGCAGGCCGATCACCTTTATCGACACCCCGGGCCACGAGGCGTTCACCGCGATGCGGGCCCGCGGCGCCCAGGTCACCGACATCGCCGTGATCGTCGTCGCGGCGGACGACGGCGTGATGCCGCAGACGGTCGAGGCGATCGATCACGCTCGCGCCGCCGGCGTCCCGATCATGGTCGCCGTCAACAAGGTCGACAAGGAGAACGCCCAGCCCGACCGGGTCCGCACGGAGCTCGCCGGCCACGACCTCAACCCCGAGGAGTGGGGCGGGGAGACGATCTACTGCGACGTGTCTGCGAAGACCCGGGCCGGCCTCGACAACCTTCTGCAGATGATCGCGCTGGTCTCCGAGCTCGAGGAGCTGAAGGCGAACCCGAACGCGGAGGCCTCCGGCACGGTCGTCGAGTCGCAGCTCGACCAGGGCCGCGGCCCGGTGGCGACGGTCCTCGTACAGCGCGGCACCATGAACGTCGGCGACGCCGTCGTCTCGGGGCCGGAGTGGGGGAAGGTGCGCGCGATGCACGACTACACCGGCGCTCGCGTCGAGGAGGCGTCCCCCGGAATGCCGGTCGAGGTGCTCGGCTTCCAGGGCGTTCCGGAAGCCGGCGAGCGGGTGCACGTGGTCGAGAACGAGCGCACCGCGCGGCACCTGGCGCAGGAGCGCGCGACGCGCCTGAAGACCGAGGCCCTCGCCCGCCAGGAGGCCCGAAAGACCACCCTGGAGGAGGTCTTCGCGAAGGCGACGGCGGGCGAGATCAAGGAGCTCAACATCGTCCTGAAGGCGGATGTCGGGGGCTCGCTCGAGGCGCTCCAGGATGAGATGGCGAAGCTGCCGCAGGACCAGGTCACGGTGAACGTGATCCATGCGGCTCCGGGCGGGATCAACGAGTCCGACGTGATGCTGGCCTCGGCCTCCGACGCGATCATCATCGGCTTCAACGTCCGCCCCGGCGCTGAGGCGCGCCGCGCCGCCGAGTCCGAGGGAATCGAGATTCGCACCTACTCGGTGATCTACAAGGTCACCGAGGAGCTCCGCGCCGCGATGGAGGGCATGCTCGAGCCCGAGGAGGTCGAGGAGACCGTCGGCGAGGCCGAGATCAAGGAGCTCTTCCGCTCCTCGCGCTGGGGCACTATCGCCGGCTCCCAGGTGAACGAGGGCAGGATCACTCGCAACTCGAACGTCCGTCTGATCCGCGACGGCACCGTGATCTGGACCGGCAGGATCGGCTCCCTGCGCCGGTTCAAGGACGACGTCGGCGAGGTCGAGTCGGGGCTCGAGTGCGGGATCACCCTCGACGGCTACCAGGACGTGAAGGTCGGCGACGTGCTCGAGGCGTTCGAGACGAAGCAGGTCGAGAAGACGCTGGAGTAGCCGGGCCGTGGGGGCGGGTCGGCAGGGTCGGCGCTTGCGGTCCCGTGTCGCGCGCACCGCGCCGGCTGCGTTCGGCCCGGTAGCGTGCGTGAAATGGCAGATCCGCCGTCGGGTGAGTGCTTGGAAGTCGCGAAACAGATGTTCATCTGGTGGAACGTTGGAGAGCGCGAGGTGGACGGAGAGTGGCTCGATCCCGATGTTGAGTTCCATACGCCGCTGTCCTCAACCCAGGGTGGCCCATATCGTGGAGAGGAAGGCGTTCGCCGCTGGGTGGCCGAGATCGATGAGCAGTTCGAGGAGTGGTACAGCTCGCCGGAAAGCTGGACCGAGCTGGACGGAGGGCGCGTCCTGGTGCTGGGAGAGCTGCACATGCGCGGCCGCGAGAGCGGCGTCGAGCTCGATCAGCCCTTGGGTTGGCTGCTCACCTTTCGCGATCGACGGCTGCTGCGAATGGAGGTCCTTGCGGGGCACGAAGAGGCGCGCCGCGCGGCGGCGCGCTCGGGGTCGGCAATACAACGCGGCTAGTCGGCAGGAGCGACTACCAGGACGTGAAGGTCGGCGACGTGCTGGAGGCGTTCGAGATCAGGGTGGAGAAGACGCTGGAGTAGGGGTCGGGCGGCCCGGCGTTCGACCGTCAGCGCCCGCGCCACGCGAAGTAGATGCTGCCGTTGTCGAAGTCGGGGCACAGCCCCAGCGAGTCCTCGGGCTCGTACCCCCACTTGGCGATCTTCTCTCGCAGGCTGTCGGCGAGGTCGGACCCCTGCTCGCGCACGACAAGCTTGCGTCGCGGCCACCGGTCCTTCTCGATCTTCAGCGCGGCGCCGTCGTGCGGGATCGGTGGCGCCTCGCCGACGCCGGCCACGCGCACAGCTCCGGGCCACTTGCCGTCCTTGCTCATCTCCTCGGCCCAGGCCTGACGGCCCCGCTCGTACTCGGCGCGATCGCGGTACACGATCCAGAAGTCGTCCCACTCCTTGGTGTCCGAGGCGATGCTGTCGGGATCGACCGAGGTGTAGTGGGTGGTGCGCGGCAGCAGGCCGTATACGTCCTCCGAGCGCAGCCCCAGCATCTCGCCGTAGCGCGGAAGGAAGTGGTTGACCTGGCGCCGGCTCGAGCGCATCCCCATCTCCGGGTACAGCCGCTGCGCCACGATCCCCCCCGCATCGTCCCCGGTGCCATCGGGTGCAGCGGGGGCGGGATCCTGCGGGGCCGCCGCGACCGGATCGGGCGGGCTGGTCGCCTCGGCCACGCGCCGCATGTACTCGGGGTGGTCGATCTCACCCGAGGCGACGAGCTTGGCGAGCCTGACCAGCTCTTCGGGCTCGGGGGCGGAGGGCGCCGCGCCTGCGGCTGACAGCCCGCCGCCGTACGCCTCGGGCATCCGCTGCGCGGCGGCGATCTTCCGCCCCAGGCTGCCGTCCGCCCCGCCCGGGAGATCGCGCTCCAGGTCCACCTCGACCTGCTGGGCCGGGTCGATCGGGATCGGGCCCAAGCCGCGGTCGGGTTGAGCGAACGGCAGCGCGGCGCGCGCCCGCTCGTACTCCGAGCGATCCCGGTACAGGAACAGGTACGGGGTGACGTCCTCGTGCTCGGTCGGGAGGAAGCCGTAGCAGTCCTCGGGCTGCAGCCCGATCGCCTGCACGTAGGCGATCGGGTCGAACGAGCGCACGTCGTCGATCGGGTCCGGCATAGCGGCGCATACTACGGGCGCCGCCGCGACCCTCCCGGGCCGTCTTCCGGCGCCCGGATCAGGACTGGAGGCCTGCGGCTGCGCGGCCCTCGCTGAGGTCGCCGTACACCACGGTGCGGGCCACCTTGTCGTCGTCGAAGCTGAGGATCTGGACGGTCGTGCGCTGGACCGAAGCACCGCTGCGCGCCCCGACGCCGGTGTGAACGAGTCTCGTGAACAGACGGCCATCCGGCAGCTCCTTCGCTTCGGCGATCTCCAGTTGGGTCGGACCGAGCGCGTCGCGCCAGCGGCGGGCGAAGGCCAGGTACGCGGCATGTCCGTGGTGGGCCTCCTTCTCACCGGGAATCGCGGAGCGCGTCAGGTCCCATTCGTGGTCCACAGCGAGCTCGGCCAGGACGAGGTCGAGATCGCCTTTGTTCCATGCATCGATCTCACGCGCGAAGACCTCGAGCTTGCCCCGCTCGTCCACCGGGGGCGAGTCTACGTCGCGTGGGAGGGCCGCCCGTGGCGATTCATGGGATAGGCTCGCGGCCGTGACCAAAGACGTGATCCGCCTCGGCGATACCACCGTCAGGTTCCTCGTCGAGGGTGCGGACTCGGATGGGACCGTGGCGGTGTTCGAGGTGGGCATTACGGCCGGTGGGAGGATGCCGGCTCCCCACAGCCACGACGGTTTCGAGGAGACGATCTACGGGCTCGAGGGCGTTTCCACGTGGACGGTGGACGGCGAACCGGTGGATGTCGTCGCGGGTGAGGCGGTGTGCATACCGCGCGGCGTCGTGCATCACTTCGACAACCGCGGCGAGCTCGACGCGAAGGCGCTCGCGATCGCCACTCCCGGAGTGTTCGGCCCCGCGTACTTTCTGGATATCGCAGCCGTGTTCGCAGATGCCGGCGGCGGGCCACCCGATCTCGCGCGGATCGGCGAGGTCATGGGCAGACACGGGCTCACCCCGGCGCCACCACCCGAGCCCCACTGAGCGGTCCGCTGGCGGCGCAGTCGACAACTGGAGGAGTCCGGGCCCTGGCCTCGACCACGATTGACGTCCACACCCACGTGACGCCGCGCCGGTTTCGGGATGCCGTCGCGGACGGCGGCGAGTGGCACGGCCTGACGGCGGCGACGGGTGAGCTCGAGATCCCCAAGTTCTCGCTCCCCGCGGCCGAGCGCGTAGCGGAGATGGACGCGATGGGGGTCGGCGCGCAGGTGCTCTCACCCAATACCGGCTTCTACTGCTACGACCGGGATCCGGAGGACGCCCGGGTGATCGCCCGCGAGTGCCTCGACGAGCTCGCCGGGATGCGCGAGGAGTTCCCCGAGCGGTTCGCGATCGCCGGCACGGTTCCGATGCAGGACGTCGCCGCCGCGATCGCCGAGCTCGAGTACGCGATGGTCGAGCGTGGAGCGTGCGGCGTGATGATCGACGACCACGTCAAGGGCGCCACGTACGACGAGCCCGAGTTCCGCCCCTTCTGGCGTGCGGCCGAGGAGCTCGGCGCGGTGGTGCTGTTCCACCAGGGTGGTCCCACCCTGGTGGACGCGCGAACGAGCCGCTACGCGCTCTCGAACTCGATCGGCAACCTCGTCGAGCGCGCGCTCACCTTCGGGTCGCTCGTGTTCGGCGGCGTCATCGACGAGTTTCCGGAGCTGCGGCTCTGCCTCTGCCACGCGGGGGGATACGTCGCGTTCGGGATCGCGAGGATGGACAAGGCGTGGCGGGCCGGGGTGGAGGGGATCCCGGGGTTCGAGGACGCGACGCGAAACCTGGAGCGGGCGCCGAGCGAGTACCTCCGGAGGTTCTACTACGACTCGTGCACGCACAGCGAAGCCACGCTGCGCTTTCTGATCGACACCGTGGGAGCCGACCGGGTCGTGCTCGGCACCGACTACCCGGCGAAGATGATCCTCGATGACGCCGTCGAGTGGATCAACGGGCTGGAAGCCTTGGGATCGCAGGAGAAGTCGGCGATCCTGTCTGAGAACCCCGCTTCGCTGATCGGGGCTTCCTGAGGCCTGCCAGGAGTAGGCTGCGGCAGAGCGGGCCAGTCGAGGCCGCAGCAGCCAAAAGCACGGGAGGCGCACATGCACGCACGAGTCGTCAGGTTCACCGGGGTTACCGCGGAGAGGATCCAGGAGGTCGTCGCCCGCGTCGAGGGAGACGACGGTCCGCCGGACGGCGTCGATTCGACCGGGATGGAGCTGTTGTTCGACGAGGCACAGGGAACGGCCGTCTTCGTCGGATACTTCGAGTCCGAAGAAACGCTGCGGGCGGCGAGTGCCGTGTTCGAGCAGATGGATGCCTCCGACACTCCAGGCACGCGGGCGTCCGTGGACGCCTGCGAGATCAAGCTGCAGCGATCGCTCTCTTGAGGTGCTCCAGGCGCTGAACCCGGCCGACCTCGCCACCCCGCAGACCTACTCACAGGCGATCGTCGCCACCGGCGCGCGGCCCGACCAGGTCGCGAAGCTGACGATCTTCGTGGTCGGCTACCCGCCCGAGCATCTGGCTGCGATCGAAGCGGGCCGCTCGGCGGTGTTCGGAGACCACAAGCCGGTCGACGCGCTGATCGGTGCGACGGCCCTCGCCCATCCCGGCTGCCTGATCGAGGTCGACGCGATCGCGGTCGTCGACGACGACCAGCCCTGATCGACGCCGTCTCCCAGTCGATCGAGCTGCCCAGCGGCGAGCTCCGCTTGCTGCAGCCGATGGAGTCGGCCGAGCTGCCGGACAGCGGCGGGGTCGAGTGGGCGCCGATCGCGCCCTACTGGTCGGTGCTGTGGCGGAGCGGCGTCGCGCTCGCGCGCGAGCTCGACGGCCGGTCGCTGGCGGGCACGAGCGTGGTCGAGCTCGGCTGCGGCCTGGGCGCCCCGAGCCTCGTCGCGGCGGGCGCCGGAGCCGCGGTGGTGGCGACCGACTCGTCCGCCGAGGCGCTCACGCTCGTCGAGCGCAGCGCCGCGGCGAACGAGGTGCGCCTCGCGACCGCGGTGGTCGAGTGGGACGAGCCCGACGAGCTCGTCGCCCGCGGCCCTTTCGACCTGGTGCTCGCCGCCGACGTCCTTTACGAGCGTCCGAGCGTCGCGTCCCTGCTCGCGCTGCTGCCTCGGCTGGGGCCGGAGGCATGGGTCGCCGACCCCGGCAGGCCCGCCGCGGACGCGTTCCTGACCGAGGCGCGACGGCGCTGGTCGGTGGGGACGCGCGTCCGCGGCGTGGTCCGGATCCACCGGGTGCGGCTGAGCTGAGTAGGGGACGCGGGCCGAGAGCGCGCGGCTACTGCTCGCGCCGGTGGCAGACCGCCTCGATGTTGTTGCCGTCCGGATCGAGCACGAACGCTCCGTAGTAGTGCGGGTGGTAGATCTCCCGCACCCCGGGTGCTCCGTTGTCGTTGCCGCCGGCACCCGTCGCGGCCGCGTGGAACGCGTCGACGGTGCGGCGATCGGGTGCGGAGAAGGCGACGTGCACATTCTCGGTGGTCGGCTCGCGCTGGTCGGTGATCCAGAACCACGGCTTCCCGTCGGCGCCGAAGCCGCCGATCCGCGCCCGTGGCTCCATCAGCAGCGAGTACCCGAGCGGGGTGAGTGCCTTCTCGTAGAAGGCACGGCTGCGCTCGTAGTCCGAGACGTTGATGCTGACGTGGTCGAGCATGCGGCGACCGTAGCCGATCGAAGTCGGCGCGCTACGGCCCGCGCCGCAGTCGCTCCCGGACCCGCTCCAGCGACCACTCGAACGGCTCGGTGCCCTCGATGAATACGGTGAGCTCGTCGATCACCCGGCCGGGTGCGTCGAGCATAGGCCAGTGGCCGGAGCCCTCGATCTCGACATAGCGGCAGTGGGGGACGACCTCGCGGGCGCCGCGACCGTGGTCGACAGGGATCACGGGGTCGCCGGCGCCCCACATCAGCAGGAAGGGGATCTGGTCGGCCAGGTAGAGGCGGTCGAGCGCGGAGACCTTCTGGCCGTCGGGGCCGATCACGCTCCGCAGCGTGTCGAGGAAGGCGTCCCGGGCGCCCTCGTGGACGAGTGACGCGTAGCCGCGGGCGAACTCAGCGAGGTCGGGACCGGCCTCGATCCCGATCTTCGAGGCGACCGCGTTGACGGCGCCTCCCGCCTTCACCGGCCACTCGCTGGCGAGCAGCGGCAGCACCCACTCGGATCCGGGCAGGGTGGCGGTGCGCAGCAACGGATGGACCTCCTTGCCGAGGCCGCCGCTGGCGATCAGCGCGAGGCGCTCGACGTACTCGGGGAACAGGTAGGCGAGCTGCATCGCGATCCCGCCGCCGAGCGAGTGGCCGACCACCGTCCCGCGCTCGAAGCCGAGCACGGCGAGCAGGTCCCGGACCCCGGCGGCGTAGGCGCCCAGCGAGTAGTCGCCGCGGGGCTTTGCGGAGCGGCCGTGGCCGATCATGTCCGGGGCGATCACCGTGTAGCGCTCAGCGAGCGTCGGCATCACATCGCGCCACGCGTCCGACGTGGAGGTGATCCCGTGCAGGAGCACGAGCAGGGGCCCGTCCCCGGCGGCCTGGAAGCCGACCGTGTGTCCGTGCAGCGTCACTTCCTCATACGGGCCGAGTGGCTCGTCGGGGCCGCCCCAGGTCGGGGGCTTCTCGAACGTGGATTCGCTCATATGACCACCACAGGGTTGCCGATTCGCCGCAGTTTGGCAATCCGATGAGTTCTCGCGTCGCGGACGGTCCAAACTCCCACACCACGACACGAGGAGGCTTCGAATGGGACGGATCGTTGTGACCGAGTTCATCTCGCTCGACGGAGTGGTGCAGGCTCCGGGAGGCGAGGACTTCAAGTACCCGGGGTGGACCTTTGCGTTCGAGCGGGGTGACGACGGCAACAAGTTCAAGCTGGACGAGGCGCTCGAGGCCGAGGCCCTGCTGATCGGCCGGACGACCTACGAGAGCTTCGCCGGCGCGTGGCCGGGGCGCGAGGGCGAGTTCGCCGACAAGTTCAACTCGATGCCCAAGTACCTCGTCTCCAGCACGATCGCCGACCCCGACTGGAGCAACACCACCGTGATCACCGGGGACGTGGTCGAGGAGGTGCGCAAGCTGAAGGAGCGCGTCGACGGCGACATCCAGGTGCCGGGCAGCATCCAGCTCGTGCAGGAGCTGATCGAGAATGATCTGGTCGACCGGATCCACCTGATGACGTTCCCGGTGATCCTCGGGACGGGCCGCCGCCTGTTCGGCGAGACGACCGACAAGTCAACCTGGAAGCTGACGGAGTCGATCACGGTCGGCGAGGGGATCCCGATCACGATCTTCGAGCGGGCCGCCGACGAGTGAGTGGCGGGGCTCAGCCCTTCAGCTCGATCTCGACGAAGACGGCCTCGCCGTCGGTGATGTTGACGACGTCGTGCTCGGTCCCCGCCGTGCCCAGGTACGCCACCCCGGCGACCTGGGTCATCTCCCGCTCGGAGCCGTCGAGGTCGACGACCCTGAACTTCCCGCCCGAGATCGGGACGACGACGTAGTCGAGCTCGTGGCGGTGCTGGCCCGTCGCCGCTCCAGCGGCGTCGAAGGTCCAGGTGGTGACCCGGACGCGCTCGTCGTTCGCGATCACCTCCGGGCGTGCCTTGGTCATCGCAGCTCCTCGGCTCGCTGGATCACGTGTGCGGCCGACGGTAGCGCGATACTCCCGCTCCATGGCGGCGGAGACGACCGATCAGGTGCGTCGTGGGATCGAGGCGTGGAACCGGGGCGACGTCGACACGTTCCTGGACTCATGCGACGTCGATGTGGTCATGCACCTGTCGCTGCCCAGGATGTTCGGTGGCGAGTCAACGGTGTACCGAGGCCGCGACGCCTACCGCGCCTTCTACAGCGAGCTCGGCGAGCTGTTCGCCGAGCTGCGGATCGAGGTGTCGGAGATCCGCGACCTCGGCGACCGGGTGGTGGTGCTCGGCGAGATTCGCGGTCGCGGGATGGCGAGCGGCGCGGAGGTGGAGACCCCGATCGCGTACGTGCTCGAGCTCAGGGACGGCATGGTGATCAGGATCGAGGACTACTTCGACCCCGACGAGGCGCTGAGAGCGGCGGGACTGTCTGGCTAGCGCAGGGGCGCTGGGTCCCGGCGACGGGTAGCGCGTACTCGCGCGATCGCCCCAGCCGGATCGGGGACGGAATCGCGATTGTAGAGAGCAGGGCGACTCCGAGTCCGACGGCGGAGATCGCAAACGCGGTCGTGAACCCCGACTCCGCCGGCAGCCCGTTCGCCAACACGTGCCCGGCGACGATGCTGGCCGTGATCTGGCCGCCGAGCGCGCCGCCGATCGTCCGCATGATCGTGTTGATCCCGGTGGCGACGCCGGTCTGGGTCTGGTCGACCGCCTCGATGACGAGGTTCGCCATCGCCGCGAACGAGAAGCCGATCCCGAGCCCGAGCAGGGAGGTTCCGACGTAGATCGACCACCGCTCCGAGTGCTCGAGCGCGAGGAACGCGAAGCTCGTCATCGCGACCGAGGTCCCGATCAGGAGTGGGAGCTTGGAGCCGAACCGGCCGCCGATCAGTCCCGCGAGCGGTCCGGCCACCAGCATGATCCCCGCCGAGGGGAGCATGAACAGACCCGCCTGGGTGACCGTCGCGCCGAAGCCGTAGCCCGCGTCGATCGGCGTCTGCACGAACCGCGGGATCAGGATGAAGGAGCCGAACATCCCGAATCCGACCAGAAACCCGGTCAGGTTCGGCGTCAGCACGGCGCGCCGGCTCAGCATCCCCATGTCGACGAGGGGCTGTGGGTGGCCGTGCTCGTACCGGACCCATGCCGCGAGCACGGCGAGCCCGAGCGCGAACAGGCCGAGGATCCGGGCTGAGCCCCAACCCCACGAGTTCCCCTCACTGACGCCGACCAACACGGCGACCAGGCCGGCCGAGAGCAGGGCGGCGCCTCCCCAGTCAACCTTCGCGGGGGCCTTCACCGGCGATTCCGGAACGAACAGCCTGGTGGCTACGATCGCGACCGAAACCACCGCGAGCCCCAGCCAGAAGATCCACTCGTACGAGAGGTGGTCGACGATCACACCGGAGAGCACGAGTCCGGCGCCGCCGCCGATCCCGAACGTGGCGCTGATCAGCCCGATCCCGCTCGCGACCCGCGCTGGCGGGAACTCGTCGCGGATGATCCCGAAAGAGAGAGGGAAGATCGCGCCGCCGGCACCCTGGATCGCCCGCCCGGCTATCAACACCTCGATCGAGTGGGAGAGGGCGGCGATCAGCGATCCGGCGCCGAACACGACCAGGGTCAGGACGAGCACCCGCTCCTTGCCGAACATGTCGCCGAGCCGCCCCGCGATCGGGGTCACCACCGACGCCGTCAGCAGGAAGGCCGTGAACACGTAGGTGACCGCCGTCGTCGACGTGTGCAGCTCGCGCTGGATCTCGGGAAGCGCGGGGGAGACGAGCGTCTGTGAGAGCGCGTACGCCATCGCCGCGAGGACCAGCACCGCCAAGGTGAGGCCGTAGTGCTGTCGCGGGGCGGCGGCCTGCCCGGCTGCGGCGGTCACAGCGCCTCGATCGCCTCGGCGAGCCGCCGCAGCAGCCGCTCGGCCTGGCGCCGTTCCGTGCGCGACAGTGACTCGTACAGGGCGCGACGCTTCGCCGAGACGACCTCCTGCTTGCGCTCGAGCAGCTTCCGCCCCTTCGCCGTCAGCTCGACCCGGGAGGCGCGGCGGTCCGCGGCCAGTCGTTCGCGGCGGATGATCCCGGCGTTCTCCAGCGACGAGAGCATCCTCGTCACTGTCGGCGGGCTCGCCCCGACCTGCGCCGCGAGCGTGCCGATCCGCGCCGCCGGCGCCTCCGTCACGGCGCGCAGCAGGCGGTACTGCGAGATCGTCAGCCCGTCCGGCTGCTCTTGCGCCGCCCTGCCTCGCGCACGCTGCACCGACGCGAAGAACTCGTCCCACGACCGCCACAGCATCTCCTCTTCGGCGGCCGGTTCATGGGTCCCGGCTGTCTGGGTCGGCGGCACCGACCTCAATATTAGTTAGCGTGCTACCTAAGTTCGCGGCTGCCGGTGCGCCACACGCCCCGCATGCGGATCGAGACCGACCGGCTGCGGCTCAGGCCGATCGCGTCGCCCGGGACTGGGCGTTCGCGAACATCGACCTGCCGTACCCGGTCTCGATGATCCACCCCGACAACGAGGCTCCGCCGGGCTAGGAGCCCTCGAGCCGCTCCTGCTCCTCGGGGGTGCGCTCCGCCCACGGGACGGCTTCCAGCCGCCCGGCTGCGATCGGGTCGCCGCTCTCGATCGAGAGCCCGTACGTGCCGTCCGCAAGCCGCTGCTCGGCGCGGCCGATCGCGTCCAGCTCCCTGCGGAGCTGCTGCACGAGCGCGTCGTCGACCTCGGTCTCCGCGATCACCGCACCCTCGTCCTCCGGGTCCGTGCTCGTGTCGACCTCGTCGAGCTCGCTCGCCCGCGTTCGCTGCAGCTGTGCGAGCGAGCCCTCGATCCGCTCGCGCTCGCGCTGCAGGAGCTCGCGGGCACGCGACTCGTCGATCGTGGGCTTGGGGTCGCTCATCATGGTGCGGGCTTCGCGGCCAGCCTACCGAGGATCCACGACAATGAGCGCCACACGCAAATCGAGCGAGGAGGGCGAGCATGGAGCGGGATCCGAGCCCGCACGATGGCTACGAGCGGATTCGGGAGGAGGCGGTGCGGGTCGCCGGGGGGCCCGGCGACATTCCGCAGCGGGTGGCGATCCTGCACTCGCTCTTCACCGACTCGAACGGCAACCACGCCTTTCCGGAGGTGGCGCTGCACGGGGCGCTGTGGGCGTATGCCTTCTATGAGCGCCGCGGCGCGCTCAGCCGGATGATCACGTACCGCTACTTCTACGACCGCGAGGAGCGGGCCCACCGCGCATACATGCTGTTCGAGTTCTCGAAGGGGTTCAAGGAGGCGAACCGCTCGGTGTTCATCGACACCTACACGAACTACTTCTTCACGAAGCGGTTCGGCGATGCGGATGGCGCCGACGAGGTGCTGCCCGCCGAGCTGCTCGAGGCGCTCGGCCGCGTCCACCACGCCCGCGCCGCGCGCCGCACCCTGCCCGCCGCCGAGCGCGGCGAGGTGTTCGAGACGGCGCTCCTGTTCGAGCAGGAGAAGACCGTCGGGCCGAAGGTGCGCGAGGAGGTGTCGAAGTTCGACTGCCCGGTGCTCACCAACCTCGTCCTGCGCCCGCTGGTTCGGTTCCCGTACTTCCCCCGCACCACCGCGATGCTGTTTCGCGACTTCGGCGACACCGACGAGCGGATCGAGAAGGCGATCCGAAGCTACGAGCTCGCCGAGCGGGCGGGCTGGCCGGCGGTCGGAGACGCGATCCGCTACCAGGGCCTGCTTCCGACGCGATGCTTCGACGATCCGGTCGCGTACGCGGACGAGCTTCGCGCGGAGCTCGCGCCGGCCGCCTGAGCGCCTTGGCGGAGCCGATCGAGATCGACGCGCTCGAGGCGATTGCGCCTCCGGACGGCTCCTCGGTCCGCGAGATCGCGCGGCCGGGGGCCGGGGCGAGCAAGCAGTCGCTCGCGAAGGCGGTCGTCGACCCCGGCGGTCACACCGTCGAGCACCTCCATCGCGAGACCGAAGAGATCTATCTGTTCGTCGGCGGCGCGGGTCGAATGCGGATCGGGGACGAGGAGGTCGAGGTCGGCTCCGGGCAGGCCGTGGTGATCCCGCCCGGGACCGCCCACAAGCTGTGGAACCCGGGGCCGGAGCCGCTGGTCCTGTTCTGCTGCTGCTCGCCTCCCTACTCAGACGCGGACACCCACCTCCTCGAGTAGCCCTTCGTCCCGCCGCGGTGCTCGAGTAGGGTGCGTGCGTGTCCGAGGTTTCGGACTGGACCTTCGAGGGGACGTGGCCGTACGAGCCGAGGTGGTTCGAGTCCGCCGACGGGCGGATGCACTACGTTGACGAGGGCCCGCGCGACGGGAGGCCGGTCGTGATGGTGCACGGCAATCCCACGTGGGGCTACCTCTACCGGAACTTCATCGGGCCGGTGACCGAGGCCGGACACCGCGCGATCGTCCCCGATCACCTGGGGTTCGGGCGCTCGGCCAAGCCCGATGATCCCGAGTTGTATCGGGTCCCTCGCCACGCCGAGCGGCTCGAGTCGCTGCTCGAGTCGCTCGATCTGCGCGGGGCGACCGTCGTTCCGCAGGACTGGGGAGGCCCGACCGGGCTCTACTGGGCGACCCGGCACCCGGAGCGGGTCGCCGGTCTATTCGTCCTCAACACATACGCGCACGGCTTCAGGCCGGATGCGCTCCCTCCCGGCAAGGATGAGATACCGCTGCCGCTCCCGTTGCGCCTCTTCCGCACGCCCGGGGTGGGGGAGGTGCTGGTCAAGGGGCTCGACGCGTTCAAGCGCGGCTTCCTGTTCCGGCAGGGGGTCGTGCACCGCGAGCGCCTCACCCCGACGGTCAAGCACGCCTATCGCGCCGTCCATCGCGGCTGGTCGGAGCGCACCCCGATCCTCGTCTTCCCGCGCGAGATCCCCGTCACCGGCGAGGGGCCTGTGGTGGAGATGACGGGTGAGATCGAGGAACGGATGAAGGAGCACTTCCGCTCCAAGCCCGTCCACGTCACCTGGGCGATGAAGGACCCCGCCTTCCTTCCCAGCTATCTCGACACCCTGTGGCTCGACACCTTCCCCGACGCCCGGGTGACCAGGCTGGACGACGCGGGCCACTACCTCCAGGAGGACGCGCACGAGCGGATCGTGCCCGAGCTCGTCAGCTTCGTCGGCGGGCTCTGAGGACCCGTCCGGATGCTCGCGATAGAGCTCGTCGAGATGCTTCTAGATCGTGGCCTCTGTCGGCTTGGGCGGCGACGGTGGCGAGGGTGGCCCCTCGCGCCGTAACCTCCCCGAAGCCTCGGGCGGCTATGGTCGACCGAGGTGCTCGGGCGCACGCAAGCGATCTGTCCTCGATGTCGCCGGGTGCTGGACGCGCGGCTGGTGGCCCGGGACGGGAGGGTGGTGCTGACGAGGACCTGTCCCGAGCACGGCGCCTTCGACGCAGTCGTGTACGGAGACGCGCGGCGGTACCTCGAGATCCAGCGTTTCGACAAGCCGGGCGATCGTGCGCGCGAGCTGCAGACGGCGGTCGAGCGGGGCTGTCCGCACGACTGCGGGATCTGCCCCGCGCACGACCAGCACACCTGCCTCGGGATCATCGAGGTGAACACAGCCTGCAACCTCGACTGCCCGATTTGCTTCGCCGACTCGGGGACGGGCCCCCAGCAGCATGGGTTCTCGCTGTCGCTGGCCCAGGTCGAGAAGATGCTGGACGCGTTCGTGCGCGCCGAGGGGGAGCCGGAGTCGGTGCAGCTCTCGGGCGGCGAGCCGTCGATCCACCCCCAGATCCTCGAGATGCTGGCCGCGGCCCGAGCGCGCGGAATCAAGCTGGTGATGCTGAACACGAACGGGATCCGGCTGGCCCGCGACCCACGGTTCGCGCCCGCGCTGGCCGAGCTCGGCGTGCACGTGTACCTGCAGTTCGACGGCTTCGACGAGGACACCCAGATCGCGCTGCGCGGCAAGCCGCTCACCGACGAGAAGCTGCGCGCGCTGGAGCGGTGCGCGGACGCGGGCGTATCGGTGTCGCTGGCGGCGGCGGTCGAGCGCGAAGTGAACGAGCACGAGATCGGCCCGATCCTCCGCTTCGGCGTCGGGCATCCCGCCGTCACCGGGGTCTTCTTCCAGCCCGTCACCCACTCGGGCCGCTTTCGCGTCGAGTCCGACCCGCTCCACAAGCTCACGAACTCCGACGTGATCGAGTCGGTCGCCGCGCAGCTCCCGGAGTGGTTTCGCGCCGACGACTTCGTCCCGGTGCCGTGCTGCTCGCCGACATGCCGCTCGGCCACATTTGCGCTGTACGACGGCGAGGACCTCGTGCCGCTGCCGCGGCTCGTCGACGTGGAGCGCTATCTCGACTACGTGACGAACCGCGCCGTCCCCGATCCGGCTGTGCTGGAGGCGCTCGAGGGCCTGTGGTCGGCGAAGGCGGCCGGCGGATCGGAGCCGGCCGCCGAGCGGCTCGAGTGCGTCGCGTGCGCGACCGGGATGCCGCCCGAGCTGCGCGACGTCGCCGCGCGCGGCTTCATGGTCGTGGTCCAGGACTTCCAGGATGCGTACACGCTCGACGTCTCCAAGCTCCGCAAGTGCTGCGTCTCCGAGATCGTGCCCGACGGCCGGGTGATCCCGTTCTGCGCGTACAACTCGGTCGGCTACCGCGAGCAGGTGCGAGCGGCGATGTCGAGCGGGAACGGACGCGGCGATGGCGGTTGACCAGGCGGCGTGCTGCGCGGAGCTGTACGGCGACCCCGGGGTGCGGTGGCTGCTCGGCGGCGAGCTCCATCCCGGCGGCGAGGCGCTCACCCGTCGCTCGCTCGACCTGCTTCGCCTCTCCCCCGGCGAGACGCTGCTCGACGTCGCCAGCGGCGACGGGACGACCGCGATCCTGGCGGCCGCGGAGCGCGGCTGCCGCGCGACGGGACTCGAGTTCGGGGAGGCGCTCGTCGCCGAATCCGAGCGCAACGCGGAGCAGCGCGGGCTCGCCGGGCGGGTCGAGTTCGCGCGCGGCGACGCGGAGCTGCTCCCGTTCGAGGACGGGACCTTCGACACGGCGATCAGCGAGTGCGCGCTGAGCGTGGTCGGCGACAAGCTGGCAGCCGTCAGGGAGATCCGGCGGGTGCTGCGCTCGGGCGGGCGGGTTGTGATCTCGGACGTGGTCGCCGAGGTCCACCGCTTGCCGGACGCGCTGCGCGGGGAGCTCGGCGCGATCGCCTGCGTGGGGGACGCGCTCCCGCCCGGCGGCCACGCCGCGCTGCTCAGCGCGAACGGGTTCGAGGTGCTCACCGAGGAGGACCGCCGTGCCGACGCGGTCGCGATGGCCGACCGGGTCACCGATCGGCTCCGCGGGGCCAAGGTGCTCGGGCTCGGCGCCCTGATCCCGGTCGAGGGCGGTGCGCCCGCCGCGATCGAGCGGGCCGCGGAGGCGCGGGCGGCGATCCTCGACGGCACGATCGGCTACACGGTGCTCTCCGCGGTCGCCTCCGGGGAGGCCGCGTGACCGCGCTGTGGATCCTGGCAGCGGGGCTTGTGGCGCTGTGGATCGCCGCGGTCGCAGCCGGCTTCCTGCTGCTCGCGATGGGTCGGCTTCATCTCGACCTCGGGTGGGGGCGGAGCATCCACCCGCTCGGACCGATCGAGATCGGGATCGACGCGCCGCGACAGCTCGTGTTCGAGATGATTCAGGCGCCGTATGCGGGGCGGGCTGGGAGCGACTCCGGGATCGAGCTGCTCGCGAGCAGCGACTTCGTGGCGGTCGCGGCGCACTACACGATGCTCCACTTCTACACCGCCCGGACGGTCGAGATCGTCGAGTTCGCTCCGCCGGGCGAGGTGGGGTTCCGGCACCTCACCGGCCCCGTGCCGCACGCGGTGGAGAGGTTCGCGCTGACCGATGCCGGCGGCGCCACGAAGCTCGTCTACACGGGCGAGATCGGGATCGACTTCTACTTCCTGGGGCGGGTCGCCGGACGATACTGGGCCGTCCCCCAATGGGAGCGGACGGTGCGGGAGCACCTCGAAGATCTGAAGGGCCGCGCCGAGCAGCGTGTTACTCGTTCGCGCGGTAGGCGATCACCTGCACCTTCTCCAGGGTGATCATCCCCTCTCCGATCATCTCGTCGAGCTTCGGCAGCACGGACTCGATCTGCTCGGCCGTGTCGACGAGCTCGATCACCACGGGAAGGTCCTCGGACAGGCGCAGGATCCGCGATGTGTGTATCCGCGAGTTGGCGCCGAAGCCCTCGATCCCGCGCAGCACCGTCGCGCCGGCCAGGCCGGCCTCGCGGACGGTCTTGACGATCGCCTCGTACAGGGGCTTGCCGTGCCAGGTGTCGGACTCGCCGCAGAACACCCGCAGGAGCAGGCCCTCTCCCTCGATCTTCACGCGAGCGTCCTCGCCAGCACGATCCCAGCGTAGACCGCGGCCAGTCCTGCCACCATGCTCCCGAGCATGTTCGCGAGCGCCGGCGCGTAGGCGCCGTCCTCGAGCAGGCGGAAGCTCTCCAGGGCGAAGGTCGAGAACGTCGTGTAGGAGCCGAGGAAGCCGACCAGCAGGCCCACCCGGAGCCAGGCCGGCGCCACCGTCACCTCGACGAGGAACGTGAACAGGAACCCGAGCGCGAACGATCCGGTGACGTTGATCGCCAGCGTCTCCCAGGGAAAGCTCGAGCCGGCGCGCGCGAGCCAGCCGCCGAGCACGTACCGGGCAAGGCCGCCGAGGGCGCTTGCGATCGCGACTGCTCCGAGTGTCCGCACGGGTTCGCTCCCTTGGTCCAGGAGCCATCAGCCGAGCGGCGGTTGAAGGCGAGCCCCATCGCCCGCGCCTGACGCGACGCGGGCGGCAGTATAGGCCGAGTCAGGGCCGAGTTAGCAGTTCTCCGTAGGAGACGACCGGTCCGCGTCCGGCATCAGCCGCTCGAGCATCTCGCGGAGCGCGTCGAGCTCTTCCGGCGTGTAGTGGTCGGCGAAGCCGACGCGGATCCCGGCGCGGTGCGTAGCACGGAGGCGGCGCAGGAGCCGGGCGCCGGCCTGGGTGAGCTGGGCCTCGACGTTGCGGGCGTCACCCGCTGCTCTCTCGCGCCGCACGAGCCCCTCGCGCTCCAGGCGCTCGACTCGTCGCGAGATTCCGCTTGGGCTGAGCAGGACCTGGCTCGCCAGGTCGCACATGCGGAGGCGGCGGCGGGGCGCGTTCGCCAGGTTGACGAGCACGTCGTAGTCGCCGAGCGCGACTCCGTGCTCGCGCTGGAGCTCCTCGTCGAGCTCACGAAGCAGGCGAGAGTGGCTGAGCGCGAACGTCCGCCAAGCGTCCAGCCAGATCCGCTCGCTGTCCGCGTGGTGCTTGGTGGTGGGGGTGGTAGCGGGTCCCATCTGGCTCCCTGAGTGTATTCCGCACCGGCGGCGATGTTTGCATGCGCAAGCGCTCCTGTAAGATTGCTTGCGCACGCAAGCTATAAGAGAGAACGGAGGCAAGAATGAATCTCGGACTGCTCGTATTGCGGGTCGTGGTGGGGGTCCTGTTCGCCGGCCATGGCGCACAGAAGCTCTTCGGGAGCTTCGGCGGCCACGGCGTGTCGGGCACCGGCGCCTGGTTCGAGTCCACGGGGATGAGGCCTGGCCGGCCGCTCGCGGTCGGCGCCGGCCTCGGCGAGCTCGTCGGCGGCGGGCTGCTGGCGCTGGGGTTGGTGACGCCGGTCGCCGCCGCGCTGATCACCGCGGTGATGGTGACGGCGATCATCACAGTTCACGTCCGCAACGGCGTGTGGAACTCGAGCCAGGGCTACGAGTACAACCTCGTCCTGATCGCCGCGGCGTTCGTGGTGGCGGCGGTCGGGGCGGGCGCGTGGTCGCTGGACGACGTGCTCGGGCTGGACCTAAGCGGAGCGGGTTGGGCTCTGGCGGCGCTCGGTGCGGGCGCCATCGGCGGCGTCGGAGCGGTCGCGGTGGGCCGGCTGGCCCACCGGCGCTCGGCGGGCCCGGCGGCGACGCCGCAGTCGGCCTGAGCGCTTTCGGCAGAGGCCCCGGGGCTGTCGATCTCGGGACTTCCCGTTCGTCTTTAGGGTGAGGCGGCGAGACACGCCGCACCGAGCGAAGGAGGTCTGATCGATGAAGTACATGCTGCTGTTCGTCGTCGAGGAGCGCACGATGGGGAACGCGTCTCCAGAGGAGATGCAGGAGTCGATGAAGGCGTGGGCCGCATTCGACGAGGAGACGACCGCGGCGGGCGCGCTGATCGCGTGCGAGCCGCTCGAGGTGAGCTCGACCGCGACGACGCTGAAGCTCCAGGAGGGCGGCGCCCCGACCGTCACCGATGGGCCGTTCGCCGAGTCCAAGGAGCAGCTCGGTGGGTTCTGCCTGCTCGAGTGCGCGGACCTGGACGAGGCGCTCGCGTGGGCCCGGAAGGTGCCGATGCGGTCCGGTTCGATCGAGGTGCGGCCGATCATGGACCTGTCCCGGTACGGGTACGAGAGCAAGACCGTCGCGCCCGCGAAGGTGAGTGCCGCCGCGTAGGGAGCACGTCGCCTGGTGAGGTGGAGCGCCCGCGCGCGCGGGCGCTCTACCCTCGTTCGGGTGAGGGAGATCCTCGCCCCACCGCTGAAGGCGGCCGCCGTGGCCGCGTTCGTCGCCGGGTTGATCCTGGTGCTGATCAACCCGCCCTCGCTGGCCGGGCTCGGCGAGTTGCTCGCGATCGCCGCCGGCGCGGTGCTGATCGTGCTCGTCGCGGCGTGGCTGACGGTGAGGATGATCGGCCCGGAGATGCCCGAGCCCCGGTTCCGGCGCCTGATGGACCGCAGCGAGGCGCTCGCCTCGATGCCGCCCCCGGACAACCCGCCGAGCGAGTTTGACGATCTCGTCATGGAGGCGCTCGACGACCTCCCTGAGCGGTTCCAGCGGCTGCTGGATCACACGCCCGTGATCGTCTCCAGCCGCGGCGCCGAGGCGCGCGCATACGGGCACTACCTCGGCGGGACGATCGCCCGCGACGGCTTCCCGGACCGGATCGTGGTCTACCAGGACACCCTGGAGCGCGACTTCGGGCACGACCCGGATCTGCTCCGGGCCCAGGTGGAGCGGACGGTCCGCCACGAGGTCGCCCACCACCTGGGATGGAACGAGAGCGGGGTCCGGTCGCTCGGCCTGTGAGTTGGCCGCGACTTGACATGTGACCAATTAGTCACCTATGATTCGTCCCATGGACGAGGTGTTCAGGGCGCTGGCCGATCCGACGCGGCGGAGCCTGCTCGATCAGCTGTACGAGAGCGACGGGCAGACGCTGAGCGCGCTGGAGGCGCGCGTGCCGATGACGCGATTCGGCGTCATGAAGCACCTGAAGGTGCTGGAGCAGGCGCACCTGGTGACCACCAGGCGCCAAGGCCGGGAGAAGCTGCACTTCCTGAACCCCGTCCCGATCAGGCTGATCCACGACCGGTGGGTGAGCAAGTACGCCGAGCCCTGGGCCGCTGCGCTGACGGGGCTGAAGGCAGAGCTCGAGGAGGAAGCAGATGGATGAGTACGCGATCGTGAACGGAAGAGCCGCGATGACGGTGTTCGAGATCTACATCAAGACCAGCCCGGATCGGCTGTGGGACGCGATCACCGACGGCGAGCTGCGAGCGAAGTACAGCTTCGGCGTCGGCACCGAGTCCGAGTGGACGACCGGCTCCGGCTACAAGTCATCCGTCCCCGGTGTCGTCGACATCGCCGAGGGCGAGAACCTCGAGGTCGACCCGCCGCGACGGCTCGTGCAGAGCCTCACAGCACTGTGGAGCGACGAGGTGAAGGCCGAGGGCGCGTCACGGGTGACGTGGGAGATCGAGCCGGTCGGCGACGACTCCTGTCGCCTTCGGGTGGTCCACGACCAGCTCGCGGACGGCGCCAACCCGGAGCTGTACGGCGGCTGGCCGATGATCCTCTCCGGGCTGAAGACGCTGCTGGAGAGCGGCGAGCCGCTCACCACCCCCGGGTCGCTGCGCTACGCCCAGGCCGCATAGGGTGGAGGCATGAGCGATTCAATGATCACGGGGACCGACTTCATCACGGTCCCGACCAAGGACATCAAGGCGGCCGAGCGCTTCTACGGCGAGGTGCTCGGCCTCCCCTTTGGAAAGCGGTGGGGGAACATGCCCGGCGCCGAATATGAGACCGGGAACCTGACGATCGCGCTGATGCAGTCGGACGCGTTCGGACTGAAGTTCCAGCCGCACACCCACCCGATCGAGTTCCACGTCGACGACTTCGAGGCCGCGAAGGCGGAGCTTGAGTCGCGCGGCGTCGAGTTCCGAGGGGAGGTGATCGATTCCGGCGTGTGCAAGCAGACCTTCTTCCAGGACCCTGACGGCAACGCGCTGGGAATCCACCACCGGTACGCCCCGAAGGACGTGCAGCCCGGGGGTTAGCCGAGCCTGAAGACCGGGTGGTCGGGGGCGATCCGGGCCAGCTCTTCGTCCGAGGAGTCTGGCCCGACGCCCCCGAAGAACGCCCCGACCTCCCACTTCCACTTCTTCAGGTAGGCGCGAAGGATCTCCGGGCGCTCCGCATCGGGAACCTCGGTCGCGGTGATCTCCTCGGCGCGTCGACCGACCAGCAGCCGGCCCTCGCCGCGGGCGCGCATGTTCCGCACCCACTGCGTCTGCCCGCGCGGCGCGACCAGGTACCGGGCCCCGTCCACGATCAGCAGGTTGACCGGGGTCCGCCGCGGCTCGCCGGTCTTGCGCCCGCGGACCTCGAGCACCCGGGAGCCGGCAAGGGGGAGGCCCGCCCGCGTCAGCAGCCCGACGAGCGGATTGAAGACGTGGGCGGTGAACCAGTCGGGGCGTTGGTAGGGCTGTTCGGCGATACCTGGATTCTCCCACTCACAGGTAGCGCTCGTACAGATACATCACGGGGCCGTCCGGATCCCCCTCGCGGTTCGTGAACCCGAGGCTCTCGTAAAGCGACCGCGCCGCCACATCGTCCTCGCTCGTCCCGAGGTCGATGTAGGTGGCACCCTCGGCTCGCGCGAGCTCGAGCGCAGCCTCCATCAACGCCCGCCCCAGGCCCTTGCCGCGCATCTGCGGCTGGACATACAGCTCAGCCAGGTAGCACTCCGGAGCAGGGGTCCACAGCGAGGGCCGGATCCGAAGCACGGCGATGCCGCACGGCGGCTCTCCCGCCAGCAGCACCGCGGTGTCGCCGCCCGGCAGCAGCTCCCGCATCCTGTCCGCGATCGGTTCGGGCCCCGGCGTCCACTCGCGGTACTCGGTGTTGAACGCGTGCAGCAGCCGACCGATCTGCTCGGCATCGGCGGTTCCGGCGCGGCGCGCTTCGGACACCCCGCGATCGTCGCATCCGCGCCGGTTTGACAGCGCCCGGAGACCGGCGTAGCTTGGCGCGGCGTGACGGCGTACGTGTGCCTGATCGAGGCGCAGCTCCACTTCAACGACGTCCACGACCTGAAGGGGAAGCGAAAGCTCCTGCACTCGCTGAAGGCGCAGGTGCGGCAGCGCTTCGGCGCCTCGGTGGCGGAGATCGACGGCGACGACACGTGGCAGCGCGCGATCCTGCTGTGCGCGGTGGTCGGCGACGCGGACACCGAGTCGCGGGCAGGAGAGATCGAGCGGTTCATCGAGTCCCGGTGCCCGGAGGGATGTCGGTTCGAGCGCGACCTGCTCAGCCTCAACGACCTGCGCGGTTGATCTATAGTCGGCGCCGAGATGCCTACCGCTCGGATGCGGCGCATCAACGGGGTTCTGCGCGAGGTGATCGGTGAAGCGATCTCGTCCGAGTTGCAGGACCCCAGGATTGGGTTCGTGACAGTCACCGCCGTCGAGACAAGCCCCGACCTGCGCTCCGCGCGCGTGTTCGTGAGCGTGCTCGGAGATCAGGACGCCCGAGAGGCGACTCTCGCGGCGCTGCGCTCCTCGCACGGCGTGCTGCAGTCGGCGATCGCGCGCCAGATGCGGATCAAGCGCACGCCCACCCTCACCTTCCACTACGACGAGACCGCCGAGCGCGCGGCCCGCGTTTCCCGCCTTCTGGACGAATGAGTCGGGCGCGGGGGGTCATGACAGGGGTGATCCGGGACCGGGAATCGCCGCAGCAGGTTGCCGACGAGATCCGCGCCGCCGACCGGTTCCTGCTGACGACCCACGAGAATCCCGACGGTGACGCGCTCGGCTCCCTGCTGGCGCTTCATAGGATCCTCGGCCAGCTGGACAAGGACTCCGTGATGTTCCTCGCCGCGAAGGAGTTCCCGCTCCCGGTCGAGTACCGCTTCCTGCAGCTCGAGGAGGTCTTCCACGAGCCGCCCGCCGACCTCGCGGACCGCGTCGTGGTCTTCCTCGACTGCGGGAACATCGACCGGATGCCGGTCGAGTGGCTCCAGCACGGGAACGGCCGGATCCTGAACGTCGACCACCATCACGACAACACCCGGTTCGGCGACGTCAACCTCGTCGACACGGAGGCCTCGTCGACAGCCGAGATCGTGTTCGGGCTCGGGAGGGAGCTCGGGCTCGAGCTCACCTCGGACGTCGCCAGCGCGCTGTATGTGGGGCTGGTCACCGACACCGGCCGGTTCTCCTACGAGAACACCCGACCGGCGGCGCATCGGATGGCGGCCGAGTTGATCGAGGCCGGGGTGGACGTTGCCGACACCTACCGGCGGCTGTACGAGCGGGTTCCGATCGAGAAGCTGCGGCTCGTCTCCCGGGCGCTCGACAAGGTCGAGATCCTGGACAGGTGCGCGCTCGCGATCACCTACATCACCGCGGAGGACTACCGCGAGACCGGAGCCGACGACGCGCTCACCGAGGGGATCGTCGACTACCTGCGGAGCATCGAGGGCGCCGCGGTCGCGGCCCTTGTCCGAGACAAGTCCGACGGCTCCTCCCAGCGGAAGGTGAGCCTGCGCTCCGTGAACGGCAGCGTCGACGTCTCGAGGATCGCGCGGGAGTCGGGGGGAGGCGGCCACGAGCGCGCCGCGGGGTTCTCGACCGACCTCTCCTACCGCGATCTGGTCGAGTTCCTCTGTGCCGAGATCGAGGCACAGCCCTGAGTCCGGCGTGCTCCTGTGCGACAAGCCCGCGGGGGTGACGTCGCACGACGTCGTCGCCCGGGTCCGTCGTGAGCGGGGGGTGAAGGCCGGCCACGCCGGGACTCTTGATCCGTTCGCGACCGGGCTGCTCGTCGTCCTGCTCGGTCGCGCCACCCGGCTGCAGCGGTACCTGCTCGGACTTCCGAAGACCTATCGGGCGGTGGCGCGGCTCGGATGGCGCTCGTCCACCGGAGACCCCGACGGGGAGCTCACCCGCACCGGCCGCCGCCCTGAGCGGCTCGAGCTGCCCACGGGGCCGATAAAGCAGCAGGTGCCGATGACCGCCGCGGTGAAGGTCGAGGGCGAGCGGCTCTACAAGCGGGCGCACCGGGGCGAGCGGATCGAGACCCCGATCCGCGAGGTCGAGGTGCATCGTGCCGATCTGGTCGAATCGGACGCGGACCGGGCCGAGTTCGAGATCGAGTGCTCCTCCGGAACCTACGTGCGGACCCTGATCGAGACATTGGACGACGCGTACTGCGAGCGGCTCCGCCGCACCGCGGTCGGCGCGCTGCGGGTGCCCGAGGCGGGTGAGGAGGAGATCGACGCGAACGAGGCGCTCGGATTCCTTCCCGAGCTGGAGCTGTCCGCGGAGGAGGCCGACCGCGTCCGCCACGGAGTCGGCGTGGAGGGCGAGCCGAGCGGCGGCGACGGCGCCACCCGGCTCACCCGCGAAGGGCGTCTGATCGCGGTGGCGCGGCCGCGCGACGGGCGCCTCCACCCGGAGGTGGTGCTGGCGTGACGATGGAGGTGACCCGGCTCGCCGGCGCCACGCCCCGCCCCCGCCGGATCGCGATCGGGACCTTCGACGGCGTCCACGTCGGGCACCGCGCCGTGATCGCGGGCGCCGACACCGTGCTCACCTTCGAGCCGCACCCGCTCCGGATCCTGAAGCCGGCGGCGGCTCCGAAGCTGATCATGCCGTTCGAGATCAAGCGCGACGTGATCGCGGGGCTCGGGGTGGAGGAGATGGTGGTGATCCCGTTCGACCGCGACTTCACCCTGATCACCGCGGAGCAGTTCATCGGCGACGTGCTCGTCAGCCGACTCGACGCGCGCGAGGTGGCGGTCGGGGAGAACTTCAGCTTCGGCGCCCGGGCCGGCGGAAACGCGGAGATGCTGGCCGCGCGCGACGAGTTCATCACCCGGGTCGTCCCGCTCGTCACCGTGGACGGCGAGACGGTCTCCTCGACCCGGATCAGGAGCCTGATCGAGGCCGGCGAGGTCGCCGCAGCGGGCCGCTGCCTGGGGGCGCCGGTGATGATCGAGGGCAAGGTCGTCCGGGGGGACCGGCGGGGCCGCGATCTCGGCTTTCCGACCGCGAACGTGGTCCCGGACGAGCGGTACGTGGTCCCGGCTCACGGCGTGTACGCCGGGTTCGCCAACGGTGTCGCGGCCGCGATCAACGTCGGCGTGCGTCCGATGTTCGACTCCGGCCGCGGACTGCTGGTGGAGGCGCACCTGCTCGACTTCGACGGCGACCTTTACGGGAGGAGCCTGCGCGTCGCGCTGATCGAGCGGCTTCGCGACGAGCAGCGGTTTTCGAGCGTCGACGATCTGGTTGCGCAGATGCACCGCGACGTCGAGGAGGCGCGAGAGCTCTGTGCTAGCTTCACTGCGCCGCCGGGCGAGCGTCCGGACGGCGCTAGATGACGCTCACCAAGGAAAGAAAGCACGAGCTGATCGGCCGGTTCGGCCGCGACGAGGGCGACACGGGCTCGACCGCGGTCCAGGTCGCGTTGCTCACCGAGCGGATCAACGAGCTCACCGAGCACCTCCGAGCTCACACCAAGGATCACCACTCGCGACGCGGCCTGTTGATGCTGGTCGGCCGCCGCCGTCGCCTGCTCCGCTACATGGAGAGCACCGACCTGGATCGGTACCGCAGCCTGGTCGGCGAGCTGGGCCTGCGCCGGTAGGGCCGTCCTCGCGCCGTGATCGAGCCTGGGGCGAAGGCGCCGGAGTTCTCGCTCCCGACGCAGGGCATGGAGATGGTCGGGCTCGGGGACTTCGAGGGCCGTCGGCTCATGCTCGCTTTCTATCCGCTCGACTTCAGCCCCGTGTGCACCGACCAGCTCAGCATCTACCAGGAGGTGCTGCCGGAGATCGAGGCGAAGGGCGGCAGCCTGGTCGGCGTCAGCGTCGACTCCGCGTACTGCCACAGGGCGTTCGCCGACAGCCTCAACCTGACGATCCCGCTGCTCGCCGACTTCCACCCGAAGGGCGCGATGTCGCGCGAGTACGGCGCCTACCAGGACGATTTCGGCACCGACAACCGCTCCCTGGTGATGGTCGATGGCGGTGTGGTGAAGTGGTCGTACGCGACCGAGTCGGTGAAGGACATCCCGGGCGCCAACCTGATCTTCGACGCGCTCGAGTCGTCCTCCTGACCGCCGTGGCGAGCTCGAACGTGGACGTCGCCCGGCGTGGCCTGGAGGCGTTCAGCCGCGGCGCGCTCGAGGACTCGCTGGCGACGCTGGACCCGGACGTCGAGTGGCACATCTCCTTCCGGCTCCCCGACCTTCCGCCCGACCTGAAGGTGGTTCGGGGCCACGAGCAGGTTCGCGAGGTCTGGGACGCGTTCCGAGGCGGGTGGGAGCGGCTGACCGTGGACCTGGAGGAGATCCTGCACGACGAAGGCGACGTGGTGCTGCTGAGGGCGCGATTTCACGGTCTGGGGGCCAGCAGCGGGATCGAGGTCGACCGGACGCTCTACTACGTGCTCCGTGTGAGCGACGGTCTGCTGACGTTGATCCGGCCGTTCGACGACCACGACGAGGCACGCCGCGCCGCCGGCCTGCCATGACCGAGAGGCGGCGCTGAAGCGCTGAGCCGCTTTGTCAGGCTGTCGCCGTGAGCTCGGATCTGAGCAGCGCCGCGCTTCCCCCGGTTGGGCCCGAGGACCACGTGCGGGGAGAGGGGCCCGAGACAATCGCTTACCTCGACCTCGCGTGTCCTCATTGCGCGGCCGTCTGGGCGCGTCTTCGGGAGCGCCCGCTGCGCCTCGTCTTCCGCCACTTCCCGGTTGCCAGCAAGCATGCGCGCGCGCCCGCGCTGCACGCAGCGGTCGAGGCTGCCGGCGCCCAGGGCCGCTTCTGGGAGATGTGCGACTCGATCTACGACGACCAGGGCCACCAGGACGATCCGCACCTGTGGGAGCGGGCGAGGCGGTTCGGGGTCGACCTGGATCGGTTCGAGGCCGAGCGCCGCTCGGACGCCGTCGCGAAGCGGATCCGCCGCGACTTCGTGTCCGGGATCAGGGCGGGCGTGGCGGGGACTCCGGCGATCTTCCTCGAAGGCGAGCGAAACGACGATCTGTAACCTTGTCGGCGTTCAAGACAGAGGAATTCTGTGAAGCAAGGGATCGCAACGATGGCGATCCGAAGGGAAGAACAAAGTAAATGAGCATGTTTGACGTGAGCCGCGTCTCGGTGGAGATCAGCGGCACGGAGATTTCGTTCGAGACCGGCAAGCTCGCCCGCCAGGCGAGCGGTGCCGTTGTGGTCCGAGCCGGAGACACGATGGTGTTGTGCACCGCGACAGCCGGCGATCTGCGCGATGTGGACTTCCTGCCTCTGACGGTCGACGTCGAGGAGCGCCACTACGCCGCCGGGAAGATCCCCGGCTCGTTCTTCCGTCGCGAGGGGCGCCCGGGTGAGAAGGGGATCCTGACCGCGCGGATGATCGACCGGCCGATCCGACCGCTGTTCCCGAAGGGGTGGCACCACGAGACCCAGATCGTCTGTCAGCCGCTCTCGGCCGAGCACGACCATCCCTACGACATCCTGGCGATGAACGGCGCCTCGGCCGCGCTCGCCGTCTCCGAGATCCCCGTCGCCAAGCACGTCGGCGCGGTCCGGGTCGGGAAGCTCGACGGCGACTTCGTCGTCAACCCGGCCGAGGAGGCCTACGAAGCGCTGGAGATGGACCTGATCGTTGCCGGGACGGACGAGGCGGTGCTGATGGTCGAGTGCGGCGCCGAGGGCGTCAGCGAGGCCGAGATCCTCGATGCGCTCGACATCGCCCACTCCGAGATCAAGACCCTGTGCGCGACGATCGAGGAGCTCCGCCAGAAGGCCGGCAAGGAGAAGCTCGAGGTTGACGCGCCCGTCCTGGACGAGGGGCTCGTCGAGGAGATCCGCGGCTCCCACGGCGCCGCGCTCGACGAGGCGACGCAGGTGCCCGAGAAGCTGGCGCGCCAGGATGCGGCACACGCCGTCGAGGAGCAGGTGGTTGAGAAGTACGCGCCCCCGGTTGATGGCGACCCCGACCCCGAGCGGCTGGCCCAGGTTCGCGCCGCGTTCGGCGCCCTCGAGAAGGAGATCATCCGGAAGCGGATCGCGGTCGACAAGAAGCGGCCGGACGGCCGCGCCCAGGACGAGATCCGGCCGATCGAGTGCGAGGTCGACATGCTGCCGCGCGTGCACGGCTCGGCGCTGTTCACCCGTGGCGAGACCCAGATCCTCTCCAACGTGGCGCTGGGCACGACCCGGATGGACATGCGGGTCGACGACCTCAGCCTGAAGGAGTCGAAGAAGTTCTTTCACCACTACAACTTCCCGCCGTTCTCGGTCGGGGAGGCCGGGTTCATGCGGGGGCCGAAGCGCCGCGACATAGGGCACGGCGCGCTCGCCGAGCGTGCGCTCGTGCCGGTGATCCCGTCAGAGGAGGAGTTCCCGTACGTGATCCGGGTCGTGTCCGACACGATGGAGTCGAACGGCTCCTCGTCGATGGGCTCGGTGTGCGCGTCCTCGATGGCGCTGATGGCGGCCGGCGTGCCGGTCTCGAGCGCGGTCGCCGGCGTCGCGATGGGCCTGATCAAGGAGGGCGACGACCACGTCGTGCTGACCGACATCGCCGGCGTCGAGGACCACCTCGGCGACATGGACTTCAAGGTCGCCGGCACGTCCGAGGGGATCAACGCGCTGCAGATGGACATCAAGATCTCGGGCGTGACGTTCGAGATCCTCCGGGACGCGCTCGAGCAGGCGCGCCAGGGAAGGCTGTTCATCCTCGAGAAGATGAACGGCGCGATCTCAGAGCCGCGCGAGACGCTGGCGCCGCACGCGCCGCGGATCGAGTCGATCCAGATCGACCCCGACAAGATCGGCGCCGTGATCGGGAAGGGCGGGGAGACGATCCGCGCCCTCTCGGAGGAGTTCGAGGCCGAGATCGACATCGACGACGACGGCACCGTCCGCATCTACGCGGCGTCCGGCGAGCTGGTCGACGCGTGCGTCGAGCGGATCCAGTCGATGACCAAGGAGGCCGAGGTCGGCGACAAGTTCAAGGGCAAGGTCGTGAAGACGACCGCGTTCGGCGCCTTCGTCGAGCTCGCCAAGGGCACCGATGGGCTCCTGCACATCTCGAACGTGAAGCCCGGCGAGCGCGTCGGCTCGGTCGAGGACGTGCTCAGCCCCGGCGACGAGCTCGACGTCACCGTGGTCGAGATCGACCGCGAGCGCGGCCGGATCGGTTTGCGGCTCTCCGACGACCCGGCGATCGAGGGCAAGGCCGGCACGGAGCTGACCGAGGTCGGGACCGGGGATCCGGGCCCGCGCCGGGGCGGCGGAGGTGACCGGGGCGGCCGAGGCCGCGACGGGCGCAGCCGCTCACGCGGCTCTGACGGCGACAGGCGCCGTCAGGGACGTAGATGAGCGACGCCCGCGGCGCAGACGGCCTTCCCACCGGCGTGCAGCTGACCGAGCTCCCGAGCGGCGCCCGGATCGTCACCGAGGAGGTTCCCTCGGTGCGCTCGGTCGCGGTCGGGCTGTGGATCCGGGTCGGGTCCCGCGACGAGCGCCCCGAGCGCGCCGGCGTCTGCCACTTCCTCGAGCACCTGTTGTTCAAGGGCACCGAGCGCTACTCCGCGGAGCAGATCGCGCAGATCTTCGACGGCCTGGGCGCCTCGGTGAACGCCGCGACCAGCAAGGAGTCCACGCACCTGTACGCGCGCTTCCTCGACGCCCACACCGAGCGCGCCTTCGACCTGCTCGGCGAGATGCTGCTCGAGCCCACCTACCCCGAGATCGACTCGGAGCGGGAGGTGGTTCTCGAGGAGATCGCGATGTACGAGGACGAGCCCCAGGACAGGGTCCACGACGTGCTCGGGGAGGCCGTGTTCGGCTCCCACCCGCTGGGACGCCGCGTGCTCGGCAGCTCGGATGTGATCGCATCGATCCCCGTCCCCGAGATCGACTCCTTCCACCGCGGTCACTACGTCGCCCCCAGCATCGTCGTGGGAGCCGCCGGGCACCTCGAGCATGCGGCGGTGGTCGAGCTCGCCGAGCGGCATGTGTCCCCGCCGGCGGCGACACCCGAGTCGGGTCCGAACGGGTCCCGGCCCTCGCAAGCCTCGCGGGCGATCTTCCGCCAGAAGGACACCGAGCAGTTCCATGTGTGCCTCGGCGGGCCGGGGATCTCGCGCTCCGACGAGCGCCGCTTCGTGCTTGCAGTGCTCGATGCGATCCTGGGTGGCTCGGGCTCCTCCCGGCTGTTCCAGGAGGTGCGTGAGAAGCGCGGGCTCGCGTACGCGGTCGGCTCCTACACGGAGCAGTACGACGACTGCGGGATGGTCGCGGTGTATGTGGGCACCCGCGAGACCAACGTCGGCGAGGCGTGCGAGATCATCGGCCGCGAGCTCACCTCGCTGCGCTCGGACGGAGCGTCCCCGGACGAGCTGGAGCGGGCCAAGGAGCACGTCAAGGGCCGGATGGTGCTGGGGCTGGAGTCGACCTCCGCGCGGATGTCGCGGATCGCACGCGCGGTCCTGTTCGACCTGGAGCTGCTCTCGCTCGACGAGATGCTCGCCCGCGTCGACGCCGTCACCAGCGAGGACGTTGCGAAGCTCGCCACGGAGCTGTACGACCCCGGACACCTGTCGGCGGCGTGCATCGGGCGCGGCGAGGAGCAGTTCCGGGCCGCGCTGCCGTCGGTGAGCGAGGCTCTAGCAGCCGCATGATGAATCAATCCCGCGAAATGCTCCGCCGGGGGAGGCTGCATGGATGCGACCGAGGGGGCGAAGCCCCCATGTCCGCTTTCGCGGGGTCTCGGAATCCTTCGGCGTTGACGTGATCCAAGTCGTTGTCTCGGGGGCGGCGGGACGGATGGGGTCGACCGCGTGCGAGGCGGTTGAGGGGGCGGATGACATGGAGCTCGTCGGGCGGGCCGACCCCGCCCTCGGCGCACCGCTGACCGATGCGCTGTCCGGGGCGGAGGTGATGGTCGACTTCACGACGCCGGAGGCCGCGTCCGCGAACGTGGTCGAGGCGCTCGGCGCGGGCGTGCACGCGGTCGTGGGGACGACCGGATTCGGGCTGGACGAGATCCGCGCCGCGGCGGAGGAGGCGCCGAACGGCGCCCGCTGCCTGATCGCGCCGAACTTCGCGATCGGCGCGGTGCTGATGATGCAGCTCGCCCGCCAAGTCGCGCCGCACATGCCCGAGTGCGAGATAGTCGAGCTCCACCACGAGCGCAAGCTCGACGCGCCGTCCGGGACCGCGAAGCGAACAGCGGAGTTGATCCGCGAGGCCGGGGGCAAGGTGCACGAGCCGATCCACTCGGTGCGCTTGCCCGGCCTCGTCGCGCACCAGGAGGTGCTGTTCGGGGGGCAGGGTCAGACGCTCTCGATCCGGCACGACACCACGGATCGAGGGTCCTTCATGCCCGGCGTGCTGCTCGCCGTGCGCAGGGTCGGCGGGCTCCCGGAGCCGGTCACTGTCGGCCTCGAGCACCTGCTCTAGCCTGTGCGCCGGCCGGCCTGGATAGGCTGCGGCGGGCACGGCGGCGACTGAGGAGGAGAGATGGCTGACGAGCTGGCGACGATGGACGCGACCGCGCAGGCGGAGCTCGTGAGGTCGGGCAAGGCGAGCCCGGTGGAGCTTGTCGACGCCGCGATCGAGCGGATCGAGGCGCTCAACGACGAGCTGAACGCGGTGATCCACCCGCTGTTCGAGCGGGCCCGGGAGCAGGCGGCCGGAGAGATCCCGGATGGGCCATTCCGCGGCGTCCCCTTCGTCCACAAGGACCTCGGCGCCCACTACGCCGACGAGCCGTACCACGAGGGCTCCAAGTTCCTCCGGGACCAGGGGTGGCGCGAGCCGGACGAGACGTGGCTGGCGGCGCGCTTCCGGGAGGCCGGCCTGATCAGCTGCGGAAAGACCAACACGCCCGAGTTCGGGATCCTGCCGACGACCGAGCCGGAGGCCTACGGGGCGAGCTGCAATCCCTGGAACACGGGTCGCTCGACCGGGGGCTCGAGCGGCGGCTCGGGGGCGGCGGTGGCGGCCGGGATGGTCCCGATTGCACACGCGAACGACGGCGGAGGGTCGATCCGGATCCCGGCGAGCGAGTGCGGCCTGGTCGGATTGAAGCCGTCGCGCGCGCGAGTGACGATGGGGCCGCAGCTCGGCGAGCCCGCCAGCGGGCTGTCGGTCGAGCTGGCCGTGACCCGCTCGGTCCGCGACTGCGCGGCGATCCTCGACGCGGTCCATGGCCCCGGCCCGGGCGACCCCTACGTCGCCCCGCCGCCACGGCGTCCCTACCTGGATGAGGTCGGCGCGGAGGTCGGCAAGCTTCGGGTCGGGATCATGACGAGCGCCCCCGCCGGAGGCGCGTTCGACGTCCATCCCGATTGCGTCGCTGCCACGGAGAGCGGCGGCGAGCTGCTCGAGTCGCTCGGCCACTCCGTCGAGCCCTCGTACCCCGGGGCGCTCGACGACACCGACTACATCGAGCGCTTCATCGGCCGCTGGGTCGCGATCGTCGCGGTGAACGTGGGCTACTGGGGGTTCCGGACCGGGAAGGAGCCGACGGCCGAGGCCTTCGAGCCGACCACCTGGGCACTCGCCGAGGCGGGGAAGAACGTGAGCGCGGCCGACCTGATGGGGATTCTCGCCTACCAGCAGGGATCCGCGCGCGCCACCGCGGCGTGGTGGGAGTCCGGGTTCGACCTGCTGTTGACGCCGACGCTGGGCGAGCCGCCGCCGGAGCTGGGCCAGTTCAAGCCGACACCGGACGACCCGACCGCGCCGCTGCAGCGCGCCGTGCCCACCGGTGGCTTCACCGCGGTGTGGAACGCGACCGGCCAGCCGGCGATCTCGCTGCCTCTGCACTGGAACGACGCCGGGCTCCCGGTCGGCGTCCAGCTCGTTGCCCCGTTCGGGGGCGAGGACGTGCTCCTGCGGGTCGCCGCCCAGCTCGAGGAGGCGCGGCCGTGGGCGGATCGCACCCCGGCCGTGTTCGCCGCCACCCCGGCCTAAACTAGCCGCGATGACGATCTCCGGTGTGAACACCGCGATGGTGACGCCGTTCGACGAGGACGGGCGGCTCGACCTCGACGCGGCGCGTCGGCTCGCCCGGTACCTGGGGGAGCACGGCTCGCACGGACTGGTGATCGCCGGGACCACCGGCGAGTCGCCGACCCTCGACGACTCGGAGAAGCTGGAGCTGTTCGCGGCCGTCCGCGACGAGATCGGCGACGAGCTCACCCTGATCCTGGGGACCGGCTCGAACGACACTCGCCACTCCGTCGAGCTCACCCGGGCCGGCGCCGGCGCCGGCGCCGACGCGGTGCTCGTCGTCACCCCGTACTACAACAAGCCGAACCCCGCGGGCCTGCGCGGCCACGTCGAGGCGGTCGCGGAAGCTGCGGGGGACACCCCGGTGATCCTCTACAACATCCCGTCGCGGTGCGTCATCAACGTCCCGCCGGACCTGCTCGCGGAGCTCGCCCGGATCGACAACGTCGCCGCCGTGAAGCAGGCCAACAACGACGAGCTGGGGCCGATCGAGGGGCTCGACCTGCTTGCCGGGAACGACGACGTGTTCCTGCGCTGCCTGGAGGTGGGGGGGACCGGCGGGATCCTGGTCGCCTCCCATATCGTCGGCCCGCAGATGCGTGAGATCTACGACGCCGCCGTCGCCGGCGACCCGGACCGGGCTCGCGAGGTCGAGGCGTCGATTCGGCCGGTGTACGAGGCGCTCACGGTGACCGCGAACCCGATCCCGGTGAAGGCAGGGGTGGAGATGCTCGGCCTGATCGGCGGCACCCTGCGACTGCCGATGGTCGAGGCGGACGATCAGCAGCGCAGCGTGGTGCGCGCCGCGCTCGAGCGCCAGGGTCTGCTGGCAGCGAGCGCGAGGTAGGTTGGCCTCCTCACTGCGGATTCTCCCCCTCGGTGGGCTGGGGGAGATCGGAAAGAACATGAGCGTGGTCGAGTTCGACGGCCGGATCGTGGTCGTCGACACCGGCCTGATGTTTCCCACCGCCGAGATGCTCGGGATCGACCTGGTGCTGCCCGACTTCGGCTACCTGCGCGACCGCGTGGACGACATCGAGGCGATCGTGCTCACCCACGGGCACGAGGACCACGTCGGGGCGCTCCCCTACGTGCTCCGCGAGATCGGCATCCCGCCGGTGATCTACGGGGGGGCGCTGACGATCGGCCTGGTGCGCTCGAAGCTCGAGGAGCACAAGCTCCGCGACGTGCCGCTGGAGGTGCTGGAGCCCGGGGATCCGGTGGACGCGGGCCCGTTTGGGATCGAGCTCGTCCACATGTCACATTCGATCCCGGACGCGCGCGCGGTCGCGCTCACGACCGAGCTCGGCACGATCCTGATCACCGGCGACTACAAGTTCGACCAGACCCCGGTGGACGGCAAGCCCGCGGACGTGTCGCGGCTCGCCGAGCTGGGGCGCGACGGGCTGCTGTGCCTGTGCGGGGACTCGACCAACGCCGACCGCCCCGGGATCGCGCCGTCCGAGTCGAGTGTCGGGCCGGCGCTGCTGGAGACTTTCTCCCGCTGCGATGGGCGGATCGTGATCACGAGCTTCGCCTCCAACGTGCACCGGCTGCAGCAGGTGATCGACGCCGCCGACGAGCTCGACCGGAAGGTGGCGCTGGTGGGGCGATCGATGCGCAAGAACTTCAACATCGCCCGCAATCTGGGGCTGGCATCGGCGCCCGACGGGATGCTGATCCCGCCGAAGGAGATCGAGAACTTCCCGGACGAGCGGGTGGTCGCCCTATCGACCGGAAGTCAGGGCGAGCCGCTCTCGGCGCTGCGGCGGATGGCCCACGGCGATCACTCGGACGTGGAGCTGCACTCGGGCGACACGGTGATCTTCTCCGCCACGCCGATCCCGGGGAACGAGCGATCCGTGAACGAGACGATCGACCGCATCTTCCAGATCGGCGCCAAGGTGATCACCGCCGCCGACGCTCCGATCCACGCCTCCGGCCACGGCTGGCAGGAGGAGATGAAGCTGATGCTGAACCTGACCCGGCCGCGCTTCGTGTTCCCCTTCCACGGCGACCACAAGCGGCTCCACCTGCACTCCCAGCTCGCCGAGTCGGTTGGGGCGGATCCGGACCGGATCTACAAGGGGCGGAACGGCCTCGCGCTCGAGATTGGCGCGGACGGCCGGGCGCGATTCGGCAAGGACGTCCACGCCGGGATGATCTTCGTCGACGGTGTCGACATCGGGGATCCCGACGATGTCGCGCTGCGCGACCGACGCGCGCTCTCGGCCGACGGGGTGTTCATAGTCGTGGCGACGGTGTCGTCGGACGATGGGGCGTCTGTGGCGCCCCCCGAGATCATCTTCCGCGGCGTCCCGTTCGTCGAGGAGGAGGACGGGCTGGTCGAGGAGATGCGCGATGTGGTGGAGGCCTCCCTGGCGGAGGCCGCCAGGGACGAGGTGCGTGAGATCAGCCTGCTCCAGGAGGACCTCCACGACGACATCGCGGAGTTCGTCTACGAGCGGCTCCGACGCCGCCCGATGGTGCTGCCGGTCGTAGTGGAGGTGTAGCCCGCCCGGGTGCCGCTCAGCGGCTGGTGACCGCGTTGATCACCAGCAGCAGCAGGACCGAGCCGCCGATCGCGATCAGCCACGTCCCGAGGTTGAAGAAGTCCTCGATGTGGCCGATGTCGAGCGCGGATGCGATCAGGCCGCCGATCAACGCGCCGCCGATGCCGATCAGGGTCGTCCCGATGCAGCCTCCGGGCCCGCGGTCGCCGGGCACGAGCGCCCGGGCGATCAGACCCGCGAAAAGTCCCAGAAGGATCCAAGCAATGATTCCCATGCGCCCCAGGACCCTATACGAAGCCTCGCGAACGCGGCTCCGCCGGTGACCCGGCAATGGCGGCCGAGCGGGAGCGGAGCACATTGCCGGCATCACATAGATGAGGCCCGCCGGGGTTAGGGAGGGGAAACCCCGGCGGGCCGGTTGGCGCTAAGGCCATAGCCGCCGTCGAGATGCTTGGGAGGGCCCGACGGAGGCTTATCTCATCGATCGGCAGAGTACGAAGGCTCCGTAAAGAAACTCTAAGGGTGTGGGGGCTTCTCAGCCGGGCGTCGAGACGGCCGGCTCGCCGGCCCGAGCGGGGAGCGCCGGCAGACGCACGGTGATCCGGGCGCCGCCCTGCGGCGAGGAGCTCACGGTCGCCTCGCCGCCGTGGGAGGCGGCGACCGCGGCGACGATCGCCAGCCCCAGCCCTGCGCCGTCGCCGCCGGCGCGGTCCGCCGGCCCGGCGCCGCGGACGAACCGCGAGAACACCGCTTCGCGCATCTCGACCGGGATTCCGGGCCCGTCGTCACTCACCTCGAGCACGGCGCCGCCGTCCTCGCGGCCGACGCGAACCTGCACGCTCGTCCCCCGAGGCGTGTGGCGGACGGCGTTCTCGAGCAGATTCACGACGACCCGGTGGAGCTCGTCGGGGTTCGCCTCGACGGCCACGAGGTCGCCCGCGTCCATCTCGATCTCGTGGCCGTCGGCGACCGGGCGGACCTCGGCGACGGCGTCCGCCGCGACCTCGGCGAGGTCGCACTCGTGCCGCGGTCCGACGCGGCCGGCGTCGGCGCGGGCCAGCAGCAGCAGGTCCGCGACCAGCCGCCGCATCCGGCGCGAGGAGCGCAGCGCCGAGTCGACTGCGGCTCGGTCCTCGTCCTGGTCCGCCCCCAGCAGCGACGCGTGCAGCAGCTCCAGGTTGGCGAGGATGCTGGTCAGCGGCGTTCGGAGCTCGTGCGATGCGTCCGCGACGAACTCCCGCTGGCGCTGCATCGTCGCCTCCGTCTCGGAACGCGCCTGGTCCAGGGCGCGGAGCATGTCCCCGAGGGTGCGGGCGAGCTCGGCGACCTCGTCGTCGGTCTCGGGCTCGGGCATCCGCCGTGAGGGGTCCCGCGTCGACTCGATCTTGCGCGCCGCCGCGGTCAGCGACGAGATCGGCCGCATCGCGCGCACCGCGACAGCGAGCCCGGCGAGGTAGGCGAACGCGGTCCCGATCAGGACGCCCGCCAACAGGAACAGCCACAGCCGGTCCATCGTCCGCTGCAGGTCGCTGTGGTCGGCGGCGTACTGCACGTAGTACGGAGTCCCGAGGCCGGTGGACGGGATCGGGGCCGCGGCGACCTCGAAGGAGCCCACGTCAACGATCTCGCCCGGAACCGGCGCCCCCAGGTCGGGAGCGTCCAGGGAGCGGCTGACGGGACGCCCGGTCCGGTCGACGACGCGAACGGCACGCGCGGAGGACATGACGCCGCTGAGGCGCGGGATGTCGAGCGTCTGCCCGGCGGTTGGGACCCCGCTCGCCGCGATCCCGAGCGCCAGTCGACTCGTTGTGCTTTGCAGGTCGTTGCGAAAGTCGCTCTCGAGCTTGTGTGTGGTGAGCCGGCCGACGACCGCCGCGAACCCGACCAGGATTATCAGCGTCAGGATCGCCGAGACCGCCGCGAGCCGCCACCGCACCGGCCACCCGCGGGGCGCGGCGAGCGCCCGGTCGAGCACGGCGCGTGGGCTCACCCGCATGATCTAGGCTCGCAGCACGTAGCCGGCTCCCCGCTTCGTGTGCAGAAGACGGGGCTCGCCGCCGGCCTCGAGCTTGCGGCGCAGGTTCGAGATGAACACGTCGATCGTGTTCGTCATCGCCATCGGGTCGTATCCCCACACCTCCTCGAGCAGTCGCTCCCGAGAGATCACCAGCCGCTCGTTCCGCATCAGGTACTCGAGCAGCTCGAACTCGCGGTTGGTGAGCTCGATCAGGCGCTCCCCTCGGTTCACTTCGCGGGTGTCGGGGTTGAGGCTGAGGTCGCCGACGGTGAGCGAGGCGCTTCCGCGCGGGGGGCGGCGGCGGAGCAGAGCCCGGATCCGCGCCAGCAGCTCCTGGCGCTCAAACGGCTTCGCGAGGTAGTCGTCGGCGCCCGAGTCGAGCCCCTCGACCCGATCCTCGAGCTCCGTGCGCGCGGTCAGGATCAGGATCGGGACGTCGCCGTGGGCGCGCAGCCGCCTGCACACCTCGACCCCGTCGATGCCGGGCAGCCCGAGGTCGAGGATGACGAGGTCTGGAACGAACTCGCTCGCCGCCGGAATCGCTTCCTCGCCGTCCGCCGCCGTCCGCACGTCGTGGCCCTCCTGGCGCAGGAATCGGCGCAACACATCGGTGATCTCGGCGTCGTCCTCGATCACCAGCACCCGGCCGGTCGTCGCGTCGCTCGTGGCCATGACCACGAAGGTTAAAGAGGCATCACTCCCGCGACCTGCTCCGCTTCGCGTCCGCGGTCGCGGGGTTGCGCAGGGGCGGGGCCGGTCGCGTCGAAGAATGGGGACGTGCTTGCACGCTCGAACGCCCGCACGCGGCGTCGCTCGCCGGCGCGGGCCCGCCGCGGGACGCTGCCCACCCTGGAGCAGCGTCAGCTCGACCTGATCGGTCTGGCGCTGGTCGCGCTCGCGACCTATCTGTTCTGCGTCCTGTACATGGGATGGGACGGCGGCAGCGTCGGAGGGGGCGCGGAGACCGCTCTGGCATGGGTGGCGGGCGCCTGCGCGGGCGCGGTCACGCTCGCGATCGCCGCCTGCGGGGTGGCGCTCGTCCTGAAGCCGTTCATGACGTCCCCACGCGCGGTCAACGCCGGGGCGACCTGCGTGCTCGCGGCACTCCTGCTCGCGTCCGCCGCCGGCACGCTCGGCCTGGGACCCGACTCGCCCCCGCGGGCCGGCTACTTCGAGCCCGACTTCTTCACGACCCACGGCGGCGTTCTCGGCGAGACCCTGTACTGGGCGACGACGACGCTGTTCCAGCGGATCGGGGCCCACATCCTGGCCGTCCTGCTGCTCGTCGCGGGCCTGCTCCTGCTCAGCGGCAGCACCGTCGCGGGCCTGATGCGCTCCTCGGCCCGCCTCGCCGGCCGTGCCGGCGACGGGGCGCGCGGCTTCGCGACCACGGTGCGCGAGACCCGCGCCGGGCGCGGCGCCGACGACGACCGGACGCGCCGGCTCGGGGACGAGGACGAGATGGACGGCGAGCGCGTCCTGACCAGGGTCGCTGCGACCGAGCCCGTCGCCACGGAGCTGCTCGGGCCGGATGGCGCCGCGAGCGAGCCCGATCCGGGCCAGGCCGACGACCAGGACGCCGACACCGGCGAGATCGTTGTCGCTGAGCCGGCCACCGACGACGACGGCTCGCCCGTGCCGATGAGCTTCGACGAGGCGATCGCCCACGCCGAGCAGGAGGAGGCCGACGCTCGCGAGAACGCCGACGGCGCCGCCCCGCCCGAGCCGCCCGCGCCGATCGAGGTGGCGCGCACCCCGCAGGGAGAGCGCCGCGGCGGCGTCACCGAGTCCGAGGAGATCGACTACGAGCTTCCCTCCGATGACGTGCTGACCCGGAGCGGGCACGACCCCGGACCCGACACCCGCGACCGCGAGGTGGTCGGGAAGGCACTGCTCGACACGCTGTCCAGCTTCGGCGTCGAGGCGAAGATCGTCGGGACCGTGATCGGGCCGCACGTGAGCAGGTACGAGCTGCGGCTGGCGCCGGGGACCAAGGTGGCGAAGGTGACCCAGCTGAAGGACGACCTCGCGTACGCGCTCGCCTCAACCGACATCCGCATCCTGGCGCCGATCCCCGGCAAGCAGGCGATCGGCGTCGAGGTCCCGAACCAGCGGCGCAGGCTTGTGCGGCTCGGCGACATCTACCAGGGCCGGCCGCAGAGCGCCTCGCCGATAGTCGGGTGGCTCGGCAAGGACATCGCCGGCCACGCCGTGTGGACCGACCTCGCCAAGATGCCGCACGTGCTGGTCGCCGGCACGACCGGGTCGGGCAAGTCCGGGTGCGTCAACGCGATCCTGTCCTCGATCCTGCTGCACGCGTCGCCGAACGAGGTGCGGCTCGTGCTGGTCGACCCCAAGCGCGTCGAGCTGAACCACTACGAGCACGTCCCGCACCTGCTGACGCCGGTCGTCACCAACCCGCGGCTGGCGGCGAACGTGCTGCAGAACCTGATCGTCGAGATGGAGAGCCGCTACGAGGTGATGGGCAACGTCCGCGCCCGCAACCTGGTCGAGCTGAATCGCGCCCGAAAGCGCCAGGGCGAGCCCCCGCTGCCCCACGTCTTGTGCGTGATCGACGAGCTCGCCGACCTGATGATGGTCGCCCCTGCCGAGGTCGAGGACTCGATCATCAGGCTCGCGCAGAAGTCGCGGGCGGTCGGGATCCATCTGGTCCTCGCCACCCAGCGACCGTCGACCGACGTGATCACCGGCACGATCAAGGTGAACATCCCGGCCCGGATCGCGTTCGCGGTCGCCTCGCAGGTCGACTCCAGGGTGATCCTCGACCAGGGCGGCGCCGAGACGCTGCTCGGCCAGGGCGACATGCTGTTCCGTCCCGCCGGAACCTCGAAGCTGCAACGGATCCAGGGCGCGTTCGTGACCGAGGAGGAGATCGCAAGGGTGACCAAGCACTGGGCGGGCCAGGGCGAGCCCGAGTTCGCGGACGAGTTGCTCGAGGCTCGGGCGGACGACGCCGAGGAGAGCGCTCCGGGTGGCAACTCCCCGGACGAGGACGACCTGCTCGGCGAGGCCGTCCGGCTGGTGGTCTCCACCCAGACGGCTTCCGTGTCGATGATCCAGCGGCGGTTGCGTGTCGGCTACACGCGCGCGGGCCGGTTGATCGACATGCTGGAGCGCCGCGGAGTGGTCTCCGGCTACGAGGGCTCGAAGCCGCGTCAGGTGCTCGTCTCCGAGGGCGAGCTGGCCCGGGTGATGGAGCGGATCGAGGGCGGCGGGAGCGCCCCCGGCGAGCCCGCCACGGCCCCGGTCCCGGTCGCCGGCGGCGGGCCTGACGCCGAGTAGCGTCGCGCCAGGCGACAATACGGGCCATGGCGACCCGGCTTGGAAGCGACGACCCGCTGCAGATCGGAGCGATCCTGGCGCGGACCCGCGAGCGCGAGGGTCTGGAGCTGCCTGAGGTGGAGGAGCGGACGAAGATCCGCGTCAAGTACCTGCGGGCGCTCGAGGACGAGGACTGGGAGGTGCTGCCTGCGCCGGCGTACACGCGCGGCTTCCTGCGCGCGTACGCGGAGCTGCTCGGTCTCGACTCGGAGCTGCTCGTGGACGAGTTCCGGGCCCGCCACGAGTCGCAGACGGGGGCGTTCGAGCTGCCCGAGCCGGTGCTGAGGCGGCGGAGCGGGTTCGAGAGCAAGCGGGGGCTCCCGGTCGGGTGGGTGGTCGTCGCCGGGATCACCGGAGCGGCGGTCGCGATCCTGATCCTGCTGCTGACGGGGGTCGTGTGAGCGCCCGAGCCGGCATCCTCGTCACCGGCACCGAGCTGCTCACCGGCCGGATCCGGGACCGGAACGGACCGTGGATCTCCGAGCAGCTCGGCGATCTGGGCGTCGAGGTGGCTCACATCATCGCCGCCGGCGATCGGCGCGAGGACCTGGACGCGGCGCTCCGGTTCCTCGCCGCCGAGCGGATGGACCTGGTTGTAACGAGCGGTGGCCTGGGGCCGACGGCGGACGACGTGACCGCGGAGGTGGTGGGCGGCTTCGCCGGCCGCGAGATGGTCCTCGACGAGGAGATGGAGGAGCGAATCGCGGAGATCCTGCGCGGCTTCGCCCGCCGGATGAGGGTGATGCGGTTCGACCCGGAGGCGATCCGCGAGGCGAACCGAAAGCAGGCGATGGTGCCGGAGGGGGCGACGGCGATCGACCCCGCCGGGACTGCGCCTGGGCTGGTGGTCCCGACCGACGGCCCGGTCGTGATCGTGCTTCCCGGACCGCCGCGGGAGCTGCACGCGATGTGGCCGAAGGCGCTTCAGACCGAAGAGGTGCGGGCGGTGCTGGAGCACGCGCCCGACCTGGAGACCTCGACGATGCGGATGTTCGGGATCCCGGAGTCCGAGCTGGCCAGCTCGCTGCGCGAGATCGAGTCGGAGCTGGACCTGTCGCCGCTCGAGATCACCACCTGCCTGCGCCAGGCGGAGCTCGTGATCGACATCCGCAACCGTCGCGAGGACGAGGGGCTGGCGGAGGCGCTCCGGGAGCGGATTGTCGACCGGCACGGGCGGTTCGTGTTCAGCCTCGACGGCGAGTCGATCGACGAGCAGGTGGCGCGACTGCTCCAGGGCCGCAGGTTGGCGGTTGCGGAGTCGTGCACGGGCGGGCTGCTCGCGGCCAGGATCACGGACCGTCCCGGCGCCTCCGCGCACTTCGGCGGCGGTGTGGTCGCCTACTCGGACGCGGCGAAGAGCGAGCTGCTCGGGGTGCCGGCCGAGCTGATCGCGGCGCACGGAGCCGTGTCCGCGGAGGTGGCCGAGGCGATGGCGGACGGCGCCCTGGCGCGTTTCGACGCCGACGTCGCCTGCTCCGTCACGGGGATCGCGGGACCGGACGGCGGCACGGACGAGAAGCCGGTCGGGTACGTGTGCTTCTGTGCGAAGCGGGTGGGCGGATCGGCGATCTCCCGCGACCCGGTCCTTCCGGGACAGCGCGCCGACATCCGGGACCGCTCCGTGGCGGTCGCGATGCACCTGCTCCGCCACCTGCTCAGCGACGAGCAGCCGCCGCTTTGACAGAGCCCCAGCGGTTCGAGGTCTCGCTTCCGGTCGAGGCGCTGGAGGACCTGCATGAGCGGCTGGCTCGGACCAGGTGGCCGGCGACGCCGCCCGGGTCCGGATGGGAGCTCGGCACCGAGCTCGAGTACCTCCGGGAGCTGGTGGACCACTGGCGGAGCGAGTACGACCCGGCCCGCCTCGAGCAGCGGATCAACGCGTTCGCGAACTGGCGCGTCGGCGACGTGCACGTGATCTGGGAGCGGGCCGCGGCGCGCGGCGGGCTCCCCGTGGTCCTGATCCACGGGTGGCCGGGCGGGCCGATCGAGTTCCTGGACGTGATCCCGCGCCTGCTCGCCGCCGGACACGACGTCGTCGTCCCCTCGCTGCCCGGGTACGGGTTCTCGGAGATCCCTGATCGCGTGCTCAGCGTCGCCGAAGTCGCGGCGCGGGTCCGGGTCGTCGTCGAGGACGGCCTCGGGTACGAGCGCTACGCGGTCCAGGGCGGCGACTGGGGGGCGGCGATCTCGGGCCGGATCGCGTTCGAGGCCCCGGAGCGCGCCGTGGCGCTGCACGTGAACGCCGTGCTCGCGCTTCCCGTGCCCGCAGACCTCGGCGATCCGCCGCCGACCGAGGCGGAGGCCGCGTACATCGAGTTCGCGCAGCGGTGGCGGCCCCGCCAGGGCTTTCACCTGCTCGTTCAGTCAGAGGCGCCGCAGTCGCTCGCCTACGGGCTGAACGACTCCCCCGTGGGGCTGGCCGGTTGGCTGGTCGACAAGTACAGGGCGTGGAGCGACTGCGACGGCGACGTGGAGCGGGCCTTCACGAAGGACGATCTGTGCGACTTCCTGACGATGTACTGGGCGACCGGCACGATCGGCTCCTCGATGCGGCTCTACCTCGGCGAGCGGCGCGATCGGTGGCGGCTCGCCCCCGGCGAGCGGATCGAGGTCCCCGCGGCGGTCGCCGACTTCCCGAAGGAGATCCTCCGCCCGCCCCGCGATTGGGCGGAGCGGATCCTCGCCGACCTGCGCCGATGGACCGAGATGCCGCGCGGCGGGCACTTCGCAGCGTTCGAGCAGCCGGAGCTGCTCGCGGAGGACGTGGTCGGGTTCCTGCGTGAGCTTCGGTAGCGGACCGCCGCGCCCTCTCAATCACGGCTTCACACCGGCTCAAACGGCGACGGTAGCCTCGCCGCGCAAGGGACGGGGGCGCACCAGGGAACGGAGCTGATCGGCCGCCGTATCAGCGAGGAGCTTGCGAACGGGACGCCGCTGAAGCGCCGCGTCGGGCTCCCCGTCGGCAGGGGCCTGCGCCACGGTGCACGAACGCCTCGAGGTGTTGGTGCGCCGCACTGATCGGGCCCACCCGGACAGAGCCGCCGCCCGCTCAGCGCGTGCAGGCGGCCCAGGCGGCCGTCACGTGGCGGGCGTCGGTGCCGCAGCAGCCGCCGATCACGTTCAGCGCGGGCAGCGACTCGCGAAGCGCCGCATACCGTGCCCCGAGGTCGGCGGGATCCCCCGCATCGAGCTCCGCCGCCTCGTCGAGCTCGGCGTGGCTGAGCGTCGAGGCGTTCGCCCGCACTCCCCTCACCCGCTCGCGCCACGGCCCCTCGGCCGCGACGACGTCGTCGAAATGTGTCGGGTGGACGCAGTTGATCATGTAGTAGACGACCTCGGACTCAGGATCGGCGTCGACCCGCTCGATCGCCTCGGCGAGCGGCTCCCCGCTGGGCAGCCGACCGTCCGTCTCGAGCGTGAACGAGATCGCGACAGGCATCCCGACCTTTCCTGCTGCACGCGCGACTCCGATCGCCTCGTCGGTGTGGGTCATCGTGAGCGCGGTGGTCATGTCGGCCGAGGTCTCGGCGAACGTACCGATCTGAGTCGATTGATAGGCCTCCGCCTCCTCGGGGGTCAGCATCTCCGCCGGCGAGTAGCCGTCGTCGTGCGGGCCGACGCAGCCGCTGATCACGATCGGCCCAGCCTCTGCCTCGCTCGCGGCCCGCAGCTCCTCCATGAGCTCGATCGCCCGGCGGTTGGCCGCGTCGAGGGCCACGGCGTCGTAGCCGATCTCCTTCCCCCAGCGGGGGCTCGCCCGCCACGTCGGCGCCTCGAGGATGAACCCCGCTCCCTCGCGCCGCGCCAGCTCCAGGTAGGGCGCGTAGTAGAGGCGCAACTCCGCGACACCCTGGTCGTCCTTGAGCAGATCGAATGCCGCGAACTCCGGCAGCTCGAGCCCGCGGTGGAAGACCAGCGTCGTCTCGATCCCGCCGTCGGTCAGGAAGGGTTCCCCTCCGAGCTGGGGCAGTGCCTCGCGATGTGTCGAGTCCATCGGCGCTTCTCCTCTCGACCGCGGGGGAACGCTAACACCGCCGGCACCGTTGGGGCACGAACGGCGCTTGTCCCGCGCGTCGGGCTCGCGTAGCTTCGGAGCGATGGCAAAGGAGCGGCTGAAGAGCCCGCGGGCGCGGCTGTTCGTAGCGCTCGATCTCCCCGGCGAGGTGCTCGAGGGGCTGGCCGGGTGGCAGGGCGAGGAGCTCACCGATCCTGCGCTGCGGGCCTCGCGGCCCGAGACGCTGCACGTGACGCTCGCGTTCCTGGGCTACCACCCGGAGCGCGACATCGAGCGGATTGCGGAGGCGGCGCTCGGCGTCGAGGAACCGCTCGCGCCCGAGCTTCGGCTGAGGCCGGAGCCGGCGCCCCGCCCGCCCCGGCGCCCGCGGCTGTTCGCGATCGAGGCCGACAGCGCGCAGACCGTCGCGCTGCAGGCCGAGGTCGAGGCGCGGCTGGTCGAGGCCGGGGCTCACGAGCCGGAGAAGCGGCGGTTCTGGCCCCATCTGACCGTTGCGCGGGTGCGCCCGGAGCAGCGCGGGTCGAAGCGGCCGGCGCGGGTCTCCACACCGCCCGGGCCGCTCCCGGAGGCGCTCCTGCAGCCGTTCAGAGCCGTCCGACTGGCTCTCTACCGTTCCCACCTCCGGCCCACGGGCGCGGAGTACGAGTCCGTGGCCACGATGGATTTGCCGCCTGGCGGCGGCGGAAAGGCGATGTAGATGGCAGACGACAAGCAGGCATCACTCAAGTCCAGCGATCCTAGGGACCGCGACTCGAAGGACGCGAAGGCCAAGGACGCCGCGCTCCAGGCCGCCATGACCCAGATCGAGCGCGAGTTCGGGCAGGGCTCGCTGATGAAGCTCGACTCCGACTACACGGTCGCCGTGGATGCGATCCCGACCGGGGCGCTGGCGCTTGACGTCGCGCTCGGCGTCGGTGGGGTTCCGCGCGGCCGGATCGTGGAGATCTTCGGGCCCGAGTCGAGCGGCAAGACGACGATGATCTACCACATCATCGCCGAGGCCCAGGCCCGCGGCGGCGTGTGCGCGTTCGTCGACGCCGAGCACGCGATCGATCCGATCTACGCTCGCAAGATCGGGGTGGACACCGACGAGCTGCTGGTGTCGCAGCCTGACTACGGAGAGCAGGCGCTGGAGATCGTCGACGTGCTGGTCCGCTCCGGCGCCGTCGACGTCGTCGCGGTCGACTCCGTCGCCGCGCTGACGCCGCGGGTCGAGCTGGAGGGGCAGATGGGGGAGACCCAGGTCGGGCTGCAGGCGCGGCTGATGTCGCAGGCGCTGCGGAAGCTGGCCGGGAACCTGAACCGGGCGAGAACCGTGTGCCTGTTCACGAACCAGATCCGGGAGAAGATCGGGGTCAGCTTCGGCTCGCCCGAGACCCAGCCCGGCGGGCGGGCGCTGAAGTTCTACTCATCGCAGCGGCTCGACATCCGCCGGATCGAGACCTTGAAGGAGGGGACCGAGGCGGTGGGGAACCGATGCCGCGTCAAGGTCGTGAAGAACAAGGTCGCGGCGCCCTTCCGCCAGGCCGAGTTCGACATCGAGTACGGAGAAGGCGTGTCGAAGGAGGGCTGCCTGCTCGATCTCGCGCTGGAGCAGGATCTGGTTCAGAAGTCGGGCTCGTTCTTCTCCTATGGCGACCTGAGGCTGGGCCAGGGCCGCAACAACTCGAAGACATACCTGGCCGACAACCCGGAGCTCGCGGACGAGCTCGAGGGGAAGATCTTCGAGGGGCTCGGGATGGACCGCCCGGCGGCGCCCCCCGTCGAGGCGGTGCCGGACCCCGAGGACGCCAAGGCGGCGAAGAAGGCGGTCAAGAAGGCCTCTGAGGAGGAGCCGCAGCGCAAGGCGGCCTAGGGGGCGCCCAGTGCCGGGAGACGCGATCGAGTTGGCGCTGCAGGCGCTGGGGCGCCGCGAGCGCTCGAGCGCCGAGCTGCGGGCGTGGCTGGCCGATCGCGGCGTCCGAGAGGCGGAGATCGACGACGCGATCGCCGATCTGGAGGAGGTCGGCCAGCTCGACGACGCGGCGTTCGCGCGCCGCTATGCCGAGGACAAGCAGGAGCTGGCGGGGTGGGGGGCGGAGCGGGTGCGCGAGGTGCTGCTGGTCAGAGGCGTCGCGCCGGAGCATATCCAGGCGGCGCTGGCGGCCGATGGCGACGGCGCCCAGGTGGAGCGGGCGTCGGAGCTGCTGGTGCGGCGCGGCCACTCCCTGGACGACGACGCGGACCGAGCCCGCGCTCTCGGCTACCTGACCCGGAAGGGCTACACGTACGAGATCGCACACGACGCGATCCGCGCCTGCGAGCGAGCCGGCGACTGAGTCGTCGCGCGCCTCTCGCAGTTTGCGAGAACCCGGTCGTGGGACTACGATCAATACGAGGTGGCTTCGTGCCGTCCTTGAACGCGATTGCTTGGCTGTTTGAGACTTTGTGAGCGAATCGGAGAGATGATTCGAGTTGACCGGGACGTTGCGGTGAGAGGAGGCGCTTCCTCGTAAAGAGGAGCGCCGCGAAGGCAGCCGGCAGCGGGCAACAGCGAGGCAGACGCGTATGCGAGGGCCGCGAGCACCGGCACCGGCGAAGGGTGCACGGAGATAGAGCGAGCGGCCCGCGCGGCCGGGGAAGGCAGACCAATGGAACTTGGGGCACTGTGGCCGTTTGGTCGGCGCCGCCATGCTGATCAGCCCGCGTCACCGGAGCGACCGGCCGAAGGGCGAACCGAAGGCCGCGTCGACGTCGGCGCGATCGAGGAGTTGAACGCGCGCCGCGCCGAGATCGCGAGGATGGAGGAGCAGGCCCTCCGCAGAACGGAGTCGATCGGCGTGCAGCTCACGGAGCTGGACCGGCGCCGCCAGGCGGCCGACGATCGAGAGCGCAACATCGAGCAGCGCTCGGAGGAGCTGAAGCGCGCCAAGCGGGTGCAGCAGCGCGAGCTGGAGCAGTTGTCGGGGTTGAGCGCGGGACAGGCGAAGCAGCTGCTGCTGAAGGAGGTCGAGGAGGAGGCCCGCCAGCAGGCGGGGCTCGACCTGCAGCGGATCGAGGCCGAGACGAACGAGCTCGCGGAGCGCCGTGCCCGGAACATCCTGTCCGTCGCGATGCAACGGGTCGCCGCGACGCACGCAAGCGAGACCACCACGCGGCTGGTCGAGCTTCCCAACGACGAGATGAAGGGGCGGATAATCGGCCGCGACGGGCGCAACATCCGAGCGCTCGAGAACCTCACGGGCGTCGATCTGATCGTCGATGAGACCCCGTCGGCAGTCGTGCTGTCGAGCTTCGACGGCGTCCGCCGCGAGATCGCCCGGGTGACCCTTGAGAAGCTGATCGCGGACGGCCGCATTCACCCCGCTCTGTGCGAGGAGACGTACGAGCAGGCCCGCGCGGAGGTCGAGGCGGCGGTCGTGGAGCAGGGCGAGCGCGCGGTGCTGGAGGCGAAGGTGCACAGCGTTGACCCCGAGCTCCTGCGCCTGCTCGGCGAGCTGCGCTACCGGACCAGCTACGGCCAGAACGTGCTCGACCATCTGGTCGAGTGCGCGCATCTCGCCGGGCTGATCGCGGAGGAGCTCGGTGCCTCGGTGGAGACCGCGCGTCGCGGCGCCCTCCTGCACGACATCGGGAAGGCGGTCACCCACGAGGTGGAGGGCTCGCACGCTCTGGTCGGAGCGAAGCTGGCCCGCCGCAACGGCGAGAGCGAGGCTGTCGCCCACGCGATCGAGGCGCACCACGGCGAGGTCGAGCCGCGCACGGTGGAGGCCGTGATCGTGCAGACGGTCGACGCGGCCTCCGGCGCGCGTCCGGGCGCTCGCGGCGATTCCCTGGAGCAGTACGTGAGCCGGCTTCGTGACCTCGAGGAGATCGGCTCCAGGCACCCGGGGGTGGAGAAGGTGTTCGCGATGCGAGCGGGACGGGAGGTGCGGGTGATGGTCGACCCCGGCCAGGTCGACGACCGGACCGCCGCGCTGATCGCGCACGAGATCGCGACGGCCGTCGAGCGGGAGACCGAGTACCCGGGGAGGGTCAAGATCACCGTGATCCGGGAGAGCCGCGCCACCGAGTACGCGAGCTGAGTCCGCCGCGAGCCGCACGGCCGGATAGGATCGAGCGAGATGGAGAAGACCGCTTTCTACTTCGTCGGGATCGCGCTGATCGCGCTCGCCGTGGTCGTGTCGTTCGTGGGGCTGCGCTTCAGCCGGTTCCCCGGCTCACGCGTGGTGACGGCGGCCGTGATCGGCCTGTTCGTGGTGATGGTCGGCCTGACCACGACCAGCGCAGTGATCAAGGCCCGCGAGGAGCAGAACGAGCGCTCCCTGAGCGAGGAGCAGAAGGCGGACACCCAGGCGACCAAGCAGGGCGAGTCCCCGAAGGAGCTCCAGCAGCAGGGGGCGGCCGAGGCCCAGGGCGCCAATCTGAAGCTGTCCGCGCCCGCGGACGGGACTCTCGCGTTCGACACCGACAAGCTCGAGGGGAAGGCCGGCAAGGTTGCGATCGAGTTCGACAACCCGGCGAAGATCGAGCACGACGTCGCGATCGAGCAGGACGGGACCGAGATCGCGAAGAGCGATCTCGTCAGCGACGGGACCGCGAAGGTGAGCGCCGACCTGGAGCCCGGCGAGTACACGTTCTACTGCACCGTCCCCGGCCACCGCGAGGCCGGCATGGAGGGCACGCTCACCGTCAAGTAGCTTCTGCCGCGCCCGGCAGCTCGCTCCTCCCACTCGTCAAACACGCGGGACGAGCCCCACACCGTCACCCTTTCAGCGCGCGGAGCGCGTTCAGGATCACGGCCACGTCGATCCCCTCCTGAAGCAGCGCTCCGGCCACCGGCGGGATGTAGCCGAAGGCGGCGAATCCCATCGCGATGAAACTCAGGCCGAGGCCGGCGACCACGCTCTGGCGCGCGATCGTCAGCGAGCGTCGACCGATCCGGATCGCATCGGCGACGCGATCCACCTTGTCAACGGCGATCACCGCATCCGCGGTTTCCGAGGACACGGTGGCGCCGACGCCGCCCATCGCGATGCCGACGTCGGCCAGTGCGAGGGCTGGCGCATCGTTGACCCCGTCACCGACCATGACGACAGTGCCCCCGTCGGAGCGCTCGCGTGCCCGGCGCACGACCTCGGTCTTCTCGTCGGGCGAGCACTCGGTGAAGACCTGATCGACGCCCACTGCCTCGCCGACCGCCTCCCCGACCGCCCGCTGGTCGCCAGTGACGAGTACGACTTCCTCCACGCCTGCGCCTCGGAGCGCTTTCGTCAGATCACGTGCGTCATCGCGCAGGTGATCTGCCATCAACACGGCGCCCGCAAGTCCGCCATCCACGCCAACGAGAACTCTGGCCCAACCGGGCTCGACCGCACCAACCAAGAGCCCCTCAGCTGCCTCCGTTCCGGAGTAGCCGCGCTGTCGCAGCCATGCGTCGCTGCCCACAGCTACGCGATGTCCGCCGACCTCCCCCTCGATTCCTTGGCCAGGCTCCTCGACCACCTCCTCGGGAAACTCGAGCTCGAGCGCACGACCTTCAGCCCCGTGAACGAGGGCCTCGGCCAAGACGTGGGCTGAGAGCTGGTCCACCGAGGCGGCCAGCCGCAGCAACTCTTCCGGTGCCAGTCCATCGGTGCTCTGCACCCGCTCGATCTCGGGTCTCCCGTGGGTGAGCGTTCCGGTCTTGTCGAGTAGCACCGTCCTGGCCTCCCCGAGCTTCTCAATCGTGCCCCCGCCCTTTGCGATCACCCCGTCGTGGGCGGCTCGCGAGACGCCCGAGATCAAGGCCACCGGTGCAGCGAGAATCAGCGGGCAAGGGGTAGCGACGACAAGCACCGCCAGCGCACGGACGGGATCGCCGCTGAACGCCCACGCCGCACCAGCGATGACGAGCGTCAACGGCAAGAGGATCGCGGCGTAGCGATCGGCCATTCGGACAAACGGAGCTCTTTGCTGCTCCGCGTCCCTCACCAGCGCAACGATGCCCGCGTAGGCGCTCTCGGACGAGGTTCTCGTCGCGCGCATGTCGAAAACCTCGCCCGCATTGAGCGTGCCGCCCAAGATGGTTGAGCCCCGGCCGTGCGTGACCGGGAGTGGCTCCCCCGTCAGCGTCGACTCGTCGATCACGGCCCGCTCGCTCTGTACCGCCCCATCGACCGGGACGACCTCGCCGGCGCGGACCACGATCCGGTCTCCGACCCCGACCTCCCCGACCGGAAGTTCCTCGATCTTCTCGTCCTGGCGGCGGTGGGCGATCCGCGGAGCGCGCTCAAGCAGTGCCGTTAGCTCGCGTCGCGCGCGCCGGCCAGCGGCGGCCTCGAGGGCGTTTCCGCCGCTCAGCATCAAGGCGATCACGGCGCCAGCTAGGTATTCGCCGAGTGCCAGCGCACCGACCATGGCCACGAGTGCGATCGCGTCGACGCCCACGTCTCCGTGCATCAGGGTCCGCAGCACCGACCAGGTCAGCGGGATCAGCGTCAAGACGATCGCCGCGGCCCAAATCAGATCGCCCGACCGACCCGGCTCAAGCACGTGCACGATGCCGCCGAGCGCGAGGGCAAAGAGGATCAGGCCGACGAGGACGTACGGCTCCGAAACCCCGACCGCGGTAGCGGCAGAGCGAAAGGTGCCGAACCTCCGCGGCGAGTCTGGCTCCGGTGTTCTAGGGGTCATGGACCCCGAACTGTAGGAGTACCCGCTCTGCCAGCTCGGCGCTGCCGGGTGCCCGCTGTGGACGAGCTGCGAGCGCCTTCGCCGACGTTAGTCGCTGTCGCAATTCGCGAGAGCGGGCTGACCGGCGTCACGATTCACGGATCTTCCAGTACGAATCCTTGCGTGCGAGCCTGCCGTCGTCTCCGAAAGTCCAAAGGTCGCAGCCGCGGACTTCGATTCGCTCACCCGCAACCGTCGTTCCGCTGATCGTCCACTCCGAAACGCCGCGATTGCCGCAAGCGAAGTGGTCGTCGTCTCCGTAATGGACGTCCGGAATGCCTTCGAAGCGCGCCGCAAGCCCTCGGCGCACTTCGTCCTTGCCGACGAAACGCCTGCCACAGGGTTCCGGCCCGCGCGGGGACTCGAAGAGGCAGTCGTCCGCGAACTGGGACATGATCGCGTCGAGGTCGTGTCGGTTGAACGCCTCTAGCACCCGTTTCAGTGCGTCGAGCTTGCGCTGGTCATTCTCCATCTCCATCCCTCCTGGCGGGGCTGGCACCGAAGCGGATCAAAGCTGTGCCGAATCCGCGGTCCCAGCCGATCGTGGAAACGCGCTCGCGGCGTCGGGCGGCTCGGCGATCGCGACCGCGTTGCCGTCCGGATCGGGGATCATCTTCACGTGGCGAACGCCGTTCGAGTAGGTCTCGATCCCTTCATGCTCGATGCCGTCGGCAGCGAGGCGCCGGAGGATCGCATCGAGCCGGGCGACCGAGAGGGTGATCCGGCCCGCGCCCGCCTGCACCGGGTTCGGCTCAATGAAGACCCACGCGTGCTCGTCGATCTCCCACAGCACCTCCTCCCCGACGCGACCGTCTGGGGGTCGCCCGAAGAGCCGTGTGTACCAATCGATGCCGGCGTCGAGATCGGACACCGGGATGCCGGCGAAGAGGTCGGTGATCGCGCTCATCTGAGGGGCAGCCACATGTCCTCGATCGGGCTGGCTCGATGCTCGCTCCGGACGAGGCGCAGGAGTCCCAAGATACCCTCTGCGACATGGGTCGCGGCAGTTACCACGTGACCACCTTCGGGTGCCAGATGAACGAGCACGACTCCGAGCGGATGAAGGGGATGCTCGACTCGCTCGGCTACGAGGAGTGCGCCGAGCGCGCCGATGCCGACCTGATCCTGTTCAACACCTGCTCGATCCGCGAGTCGGCCGACAACCGGTTCATCGCGCACCTCGGCGAGGCGAAGCGGCTGAAGGGCGAGCGGCCCGACCGCGTCGTCGGGGTCGGGGGGTGCTGGGCCCAGTCGGTGAAGGACGAGGTGTTCCAGCGGTTTCCGTTCGTCGACGTCGCATTCGGTCCCGGACAGATCCACCGCCTCGCCGAGTTCCTGACCGCGGACTCGCTCACCGCCCAGGGGTTCTTCGAGTTCGAGGACGTCTCCGGGCATCTCCCGTCGAAGCGCGAGCGTGAGTTCCAGGCCTGGGTGCAGATCTCGCAGGGGTGCAACTGCGTGTGCGCGTACTGCATCGTCCCCTCGACGCGGGGGCGGGAGGTGAGCCGGACCCCGGACGAGATCGTCGACGAGGTGTCGGCGCTGGCCGCGGACGGCGTCAGCGAGGTGACGCTGCTGGGCCAGAACGTGAACAGCTACGGCCGCGAGCTCCGCCGACGCGGTTCTCGGAGCTGCTCGCACAGGTCGATGCGGTCGAGGGCATCGAGCGGATCCGATACACCAGCCCCCACCCGAAGGACATGCGCGAGGACGTGATCCGCGCCCACACCGAGCTGGACGCGGTGTGCGAGCACATCCACCTTCCCCTGCAGTCGGGTTCCAGCCGGATCCTGAAGGCGATGAAGCGGACCTACGACCGCGACCGCTACATGGACCGGGTGGCGCGGATCCGCGAGCACGTTCCCGACGCCGCGCTCACAACCGACATCATCGTCGGGTTCCCCGGCGAGACCGCCCGGGACTTCGAGCAGACGCTCGAGGTCGCGGAGGAGGTCGGATACGACGGGGCCTTCACCTTCGTGTTCTCGCCGCGCCGGGGGACGGCGGCGGCCGAGCACCCGGATCCGGTCCCGCATCCGGTCAAGGTGGAGCGCATGCAGCGGCTGGTCGAGGTCGTCCAGCGCCGCGCCCGGGAGCGCGGGGAGCGATTCGTGGGGCGGACGATGGAGGTTCTCGTCGAGGGGCCGAGCCGCACCGATCCGACCCGGCTGCGAGGGCGGATCCGCCACAACAAGACAGTCAACTTCGAGGGGACGGCGACCCCGGGCGAGCTGGTCGACGTGGAGATCACCGGCGCCACCTCGACCACGCTTACCGGCGCCGAGCGGCTCGCCAGCCGCGTCCCCGCGGCGCGCTGAAGGTCGCGGCGCTGTTCGGGCCGACCGCGGTCGGCAAGACCGCGGTCGCGATCGCCGTCGCCGGGCGGCTCCGAGAGCGTGGTGAGGACCCGGTCGCCGTGAGCTGCGATGCGCTGCAGGTCTATCGGGGGCTGGAGACCCTCACCTGCGCGCCGAGCGCGACGGAGCGTGAGCTGCTGGAGCATCGGTTGGTCGGCGTCGCGCCACTCGAGGAGGAGTTCAGCGCCGGGCGGTTCGCCGGGCTGGCGAGGGCCGAGATCGACGAGCTGCTTGCGCAGGGGCGGCGGCCGATCGTGGTCGGCGGCACCGGCCTGTACCTCCGTGCGGCGCTATCCGACATCGAGCTGCGCCCGCCCGTGGACCCGGGGATCCGTGCCGCGGTCGAGCAGGAGATCGAGCGGCGGGGGCCCGAGGCGCTGCACGCCGAGCTCGAGCCTGAGGCGGCGTCCGCCGCCCATCCGCGGGACCGGAAACGGATCGCGCGGGCGACCGAGCTGCAGCGGGCGGGGCTCGATCCGCCCCCGCCCGGTGGCGGCGAGCTGTGGACGGCGAGGCTGCGCCATCCGACGCTGCTTGCGGGGCTGGTGATCGAGCGGGAGGAGCTGGCTCGGCGGATCGATGCCCGCGTCGACGCGATCGTCGCCGCGGGCGCCGCCGAGGAGGTCCGGCGTGCGGAAGCGGCGGGGGCGTCGCGCACCGCCCGCTCCGCAATCGGGTTCGAGCAGCTGCTCGCCGGCGACGTCGAGGCGATCAAGCTCGCGCAGCGCCGGTACGCGCGCCGCCAGCTCACGTGGATGCGGAAGATGCCGGGCGTGCGCCCGATCGACGTCACGGATCGTTCCGACGACGAGGTCGCCGCCGAGATCGCCGCCGCGCTCGGTTGAGGGGGGCGGCTAGGCTGCTCCGCGATGCGGTTCGAGAAATGGCAGGCACTCGGCAACGACTACGTGATCGCCGAGCGCGACCGGCTCGCGTGGGAGCCAACCCCGGAGCGGGTGCGCCTGATCTGCGCGCCCCACTTCGGGATCGGCTCTGACGGCGTCCTTCTGCTCGGCAAGCCAGGCGACGCCGGCCATGTCGCGGAGCTGCGGATCTTCAACCCCGACGGGTCCGAGGCCGAGCTGTCCGGTAACGGCGCCCGCGAGGCGGCGTTGTACCTGCGCCGTGCCGGGTGGACCGACGAGGACGAGTTCACGATCCTGACCGCGGCGGGTGAGATCCGTCCCCGGATCATCTCCGCGACCGACTGCGCGATTGCGATCGGCAGGGCTCTGACCGGCTCGGGCGCGTTTCCCACCGGGGGCGCGGACGGCCGCGGCACGCTCACGTCCGGCGGGCGGGAGTGGAGCTTCCAGCACGTCTCGATCGGCAACCCCCAGTGCGTGATCGAGGTCGGCGACGAGGTCGAGGAGCTCGACCTCGCGGCGGTCGGCCCCGGGATCGAGTCCAACGAGCTGTTCCCGCAGCGCACGAATGTCTCCTTCACCCGCGCCCACGGGAGCGAGGTGCGGGCGCGGATCTTCGAGCGCGGGGTGGGGGAGACGCTGTCCTCGGGGACGGGGGCCTCGGGCGCCGCGGTCGCGGCGGTTCTCGGCGGGGCCGCCAGCCCGATCACGGTCGAGCTCGACGGCGGCCGGCTCACCGTCGATGTCGGTGAGGACCTCGACGTCGTCCTGACCGGGTCGGCGGAGCCCGTGTACGCGGGGGAGACGTCGGCCGAGCTCGACCGAAGGCTGGCGGAGGCGAATTGAGCGGCGCTCCGACCCTGGGCCTGTTCGGACTGAACCAGGGGGAGCTGGCGAGCCCGGACGCGATGTCGGGCGCCGCCACGCTTGCCGAGGAGCTCGGGTACGACTCGGTGTGGCTGGGCGAGCATCTCGTCGTGCCCTCGCCGTGGCAGCCGCCCTCGCCGATGCACCCGCTCGACCCGATCTTCGACTCGCTCGTGGCGCTGGCATACCTGGCGGCGCGCACCGAGCGGATCCGGCTCGCGACCGGCATCGTGATCCTCCCGCAGCGAAACCCGGTCGTGCTCGCGAAGCAGGTCGCCACCCTCGACGCGCTCAGCGGGGGGCGGCTCACCCTCGGCGTGGCCGCCGGCTACCTGGAGCCCGAGATGAGCGCCGTGGGGGTGCCGATGAAGGGCCGCGGCCGGCGAGTGGAGGAGCACCTGGCGGCGATGCGGGCGCTGTGGGAGGCGGAGGCGCCGGTGCATTCGGGCGAGCACGTCGCGTTCGCCGGCGTCGACGCCCATCCGCGGCCCGTGCAGCGTCCGCTCCCGGTGGTGATCGGGGGGCACAGCCCTGCGGCGCACCGCCGCGCCGCCCGCCACGCTCAGGCTGGTACGGGTTCTTCCTCGACTTGGAGCAGACGGTCGCGCAGATCGCCGGCGTGCGCGAGGCGCTCGTGGAGGCGGGCCGCCCGCCCGACGGATTCGAGATCAGCGTCACGCCGCGCGGCCGGAACGACTCCGAGGCCGTCCGCGCGTTCGGGGCGGCCGGCGTCGACCGGCTGGTGCTGATGCCGCCCGGGACGATGCGGCGCCCCGACGGCGAGCCCGACGCGCAGCCGCAGATCGGCGTCGCCGGCGTCGAGAAGTTCATCCGCGACCACGAGCCGTCCCGGGTGGGGGCTTCGCCGGCCGCGTAGCGGCGTCCGCCCGCGCCTCCTACTCTTACGCGCTCGATGGCACCACAGGAGACGAAGCGCCGCGGGCCTACGGACCCCTCGCGACGGCTGGAGTCAATCCCGCCGTACATGTTCGCCGAGCTGGAGCGCCGGGTCGCGGACAAGCGCGCCGCCGGCATCGACGTGATCAGCCTCGGGATCGGCGACCCGGACCGCCCCACCTTCGAGGGCGTCGTCGAGGCGATGCGCGACGCGGTCGCGGATCCGGACAATCAGCAGTACCCGACCAACCGCGGTCGCGAGGAGCTCCGGACCGCGTTCAGCGGCTTCTACGAGCGTCGCTTCGGCGTCGCGATCGACGCCGAAAGCGAGGTGGTCCCCGCGATCGGCGCGAAGGAGTGCATCTACAACCTGTGCTTCGCGTTCTGTGACCCGGGCGATGTCGCGCTCGCATCGGACCCGGGATACCCGGTGTACACCGGCGGCCCGACCCTGGCCGGAGCCGACACCGTGCTGCTCCCGCTCGAGCCCGAGCTCGGGTTCGTCCCCGACCTCGATGCGATCGAGCCGCGCGCGGAGAACACGCTCGACCGCGCCCGGCTGATGTTCATCAACTACCCGAACAACCCGACCGGCGCCGTCGTCCCGGACGGGTTCTTCGAGCGGGTCGTCGAGCTCGCCCGCGAGCACCGGTTCCTGGTCGTGCACGACAACGCCTACTCGGAGACCACCTTCGACGGGTACGTGGCCCCCAGCTTCCTCGCCACCCCCGGCGCGAAGGAGGTCGGCGTCGAGGTGTTCTCGCTATCCAAGGGCTTCAACATGACCGGGTGGCGGTGCGCCGCGATCCTCGGCAACGCCGACGCGATTGCGACGTACTGGCGGCTGAAGACGAACGTCGACTCGGGGCTGTTCGAGGCCGTCCAGCTCGCCGGGGCCGCGGCGCTGGACGGGCCGCGCGAGCCGATCGAGCAGATGAATGCGATCTACTTGCGCCGCCGCGACCTCGTCGTCGACGCGCTCCGGGAGATCGGAGTCGAGGTGAAGCCGCCGAAGGGGACGATCTACGTGTGGGCGCCCGTCCCCGAGGGCCACACCTCGGTGTCGTTCTCGGAGCTTGTCCTCGAGCAGGCGGCGGTGGTCGTCTCACCGGGCTCGCTGTACGGGCCGAGCGGGGAGGGGTTCTTCCGGATCTCGCTGACGACCCCCGACGATCGGATCGCCGAAGCCGTCGAGCGGATGCGCGGGCACCTCGGCTAGGCCGTCGCCCAGAAGTCCTGCACCATCTCGGCGTCGCCGGCGTGGTGCGTACCGAACACGAGCAGCTCCAGGCCCTCGTCGCCCGCCTCGAACATTCGGGTGACGTTCGGCGCGACGCGGATCGCGTCCATCGGCCCGACGTCGATCACCTCGTCATCGAGCTTCATCTTCCCCTTCCCGGAGAGCACGACGTAGATCTCCTCGGCCTGGTTGTGCTGGTGTGCGAACGGCTGCCGCTTGTTGGGAAGCAGCACCAGGTAGGCAAGACCGGTGGATTCGGCGTCGAGCTCCTCGCGCGGGAAGCGCGCCTCCTGGGTATCCGAGAGCCCGTGCCGGGCGGCCGCGTCCTCGACATCGCGAAGGTTCTTGCGGCTGTGCTTGGAGATGCGCAGACCCTATACCGACCCTACGCCGCTCTTCCAGCGCCGAACGTGCGCCGGTATGCCGTCGGGGTGGTCCCGACGTGGCGGCGGAAATGGGCGCGCAGCGACGGCGCCGATCCGAGCCCGGAGCGGGCGGCGACCTCCTCGACGTCGAAGTCGGTGGTCTCGAGCAGGCGACGGGCCTCGCGCACCCGCGCTCCGATCAGCCACTGGAGTGGAGTGGACCCCGTCTCCGCGACGAACCGGCGCGCGAACGTGCGCGGGGTGAGCCCCGCGCGGGCAGCCAGCGCGGGGACGTCGATCGGCTCGGCGAGGTGCTCGAGCGCCCACTGGAGCGCGCCCGAGAGCGACTCCCGGCCGGCGGCCATCGGGCGCTCTATGAACTGCGCCTGGCCGCCGTCGCGGTGGGGAGGCGCGACCATCGCCCGGGCCACGGAGGCTCCGACCCGCTCGCCGTGATCGCGCCGAATCATGTGGAGGCAGAGGTCGATTCCGGCGCTGAGGCCGGCCGAGGTGAGCACCTGTCCCTCGTCGACGTACAGCGCCTCCGGGTCGACGTCGGCGCGCGGAAAGCGGCGCGCGAGCTCGGTCGCCGCCGCCCAGTGCGTGGTCGCGCGCCGCCCGTCCAGGGCGCCCGCGTACCCCAGTGCGAAGGCGCCGGTGCAGATCGAGACAACCCGCCCGCCGCGGCCGAGCGCGGCGACGATCGCCTCGATCGCGGTCCGCGGGGGAGGGGAGAGGATGTCGCGATAGCCCGGCACCACGATCGTGTCGGCACGGTCCAGGTGCTCGCGCCCGCCCAGCCCGGTGAGGCTGAACCCGTCGGCCGCCGCGGCGCGCCGCCCCTGCGGGGAGCAGGCCCGGAACTCGTACAGGCTGCGACCGGCCGGGTCGTGCGCGAGCGCGAAGCACGCCGACGCGGCGGACAGGTCGAAGGCGACCACACCGTCGAAGCACAGGGCGGCGACGCGGCGCATGGCAGAAATCTACTGGATCATGACATTTCTGCCTCTTGCGGATGGAGCGTGGAGCCGCCAGGATCCTTCCCATGCGAATCGCCATTCTGATCTTCGACAAGCTCACCGCGCTCGACGCGATCGGGCCGTACGAGGTGCTGTCGCGGCTCCCCGGCGCGGAGCTCAGCTTCGTCGCGGAGGCGGCCGGGCCGAAGCGCACCGACACGGGCGCGCTGGCGATCACCGCGGACCTGACGCTCGCCGAGCTCACCGACCCCGACGTGCTGCTCGTTCCGGGTGGCCCCGGCAACCAGCCCCTGTTCGAGGACGAGCAGGTGCTGGGCTGGGTCCGGGACGCGCACGAGGGCACGACCTGGACCACGTCTGTGTGCACCGGCTCGCTGGTGCTCGCCGCAGCCGGGGTCCTCGACGGCGTCCGGGCCACCACCCACTGGGCGTATCTCGACGAGCTCGGCAAGCGCGGCGCGGTCCCGGTCGCGGAGCGTGTGGTCGAGGACGGCAAGCTGATCACGGGCGCCGGCGTGTCGGCGGGGATCGACATGGCGCTGACGTTGGCCGCGAGGATCGCGGGCGAGGACGTCGCAAAGGCGATCCAGCTCGGAATCGAATACGACCCGTCACCGCCGTTCGACGCCGGGACGCCGGACAAGGCCTCCGACGCGATCGTGGATCTCGTCCGTGCGTCCGGGCAGCAGGGCGCGGTGGGCGAGGCGCGCGTCTAGTCGGACGCGCTGGCGACGTACGCGGCCACCGCGTCAATCTGCCCCTGGTTCAGCTTGCCGCTGAACGAAGGCATCACGCCGCTCCCGGACTTCACGATCGAGCTCACCTGGTCGGTGGTCACGCCGACGCCGTCGAGCGAAGGGCCGACCGAGCCCGAGGTCCCGGCCGCGGACAGGGTGTGGCAGCTGCCGCAGTTGTCGACGAACAACTGCTGACCCGCGGAGGCCGAGTACGTTTGGGTCCCCTGGGCGCTGGGCTGGTCCTCGGCGATCACCTTCGGTCCGATGAACAGCATCAGCACGAGCAGCGCGGCGGCGATCCACGCGACCCAGCTGAGCGCGCGGTCGATGTCCCGGAGCGCGCTCACAGCGCCGGGAACCCGTTCTCGCTCACGAACCACACGGCGCTGGTCAGCCACACGGCGATCAGGATCGTGAACACGAGCCCGCCGACGAGCGGGAGCGCCAGCCCCGGAAGGCCCTGGGAGCGGACGATCACCACCTTGGCCGCGAACGCCCCGTAGAAGAAGCAGCCGAGCAGCGAGTGGGCGAGCACCCGCCCGTCGGTGTCCTGGAACCCCAGCGACCACAGGCAGTGATAGGCGACCGGGAGCGAGACGATGAACGCCAGACGGCCGCCGATCCGGTGTGCGTAGCCGGCCCAGGCCGGCGGCTCGATCCGGAGCTTGCCGTAGATCCAGGTGGCGGTCAGCACCTGGATCACGGCGAACGTGACCGCGACCGTCGCCAGGTACACCTTCATCGCCGTCGTCGAGCTGAAGATCAGCGTAAAGATCAGGTCCGCGCTCGGGTCGTGGACGTTCCCGTACACGCCCAGCGCCAGCGCGACGCAGCCGCCGAGCAGCGCCGCGAGCAGCAGCCGACGCTCCGGCGAGCCCGTCAGGCCCTGTTCCGGAGGTGCGGTCCGGGCCTCCATCGACCTACGAGGGGGCCGGCAGCCGTCCCTCGGACTCGAGCATGTCGTGCAGGCCCTGCTCGAGGCCGCGTGGCGAGTAGTCGAGCTTCTCGATCGCCTTGTCGTGCTTCGCCCAGAAGGTGACGCCGTCCGCCGAGCTGATCAGCTCGCTCAGGTTGGGGCCCTGGTCCATCACCTTGCCGACCAGCGGGCCGATCGGGGTCATCACCTTCATCATCGAGACCGGGATCGCCCGCTTCGGCGCCTTCCGCCCCGAGACGTTGGCGAGCGTCTCGATCATCTCCCGCATCGTCGTGATCTGGCCGCCGAGCACGTACGCCTCGCCGATCTCACCCTTGTCCAGCGCCAGCAGGATCCCCGCGGCGACATCCTCGACGTGGACCATGTTCATGCCCAGGTCGGGGAACGCGATCATCGGCATCCGCCCCGCCAGGAACTGGTTCATCTGCGAGCCGAGCGCCGAGGTGTCGTTCGGGCCGTACACGCCGCCGGGCTGGACGATCACGCACGGGAGGCTCTCGTTCTCGATCATCCGCTGCACGAGCTCGTGAGCCGCGACCTTGGTCTCCTCGTAGTAGGAGGTGTACGAGCCGCCGGGGTGGACGTAGGTCTCGTCGACGACCTTGCCCTCCGTGTTCCCGAACGCGCCGACGGTGGAGACGTACACGATTCTCGGGATCCCGGCCGCGAGCGCCCCCCGCATCACGTGCTCGGTGCCCCGCACGTTCGCCTCGTACATCGCCTCGTGCTCGCCCTTCGGGATCCCCACCTCGTACACGGCGGCGCCGTGGATCACCGCGTCGCATCCGGCCATCGCCTCGGCCAGCAGGCCCTCGTCGGAGAGGTCGCCCGGAGCGAGATCGCATCCGGTCTCGTCGCGGAGCGGCTCCCCCTTCTCGGCGGTGCGACACAGCGCGACCACGTCGTCACCCCTGGCTCGGAGCTTTCTGACGACATGGCCGCCGATGAAGCCCGTTCCGCCCGTGACGAACACCTTCATACGGGCAGCCTACACTTGGTTCAGTGCAACGCACTCGCAACGGCCGGACCGCCGAGACGCGCTACGGCGCAGGCAGCGCGGGCGTCTCGAATCCTCGCGCCCGGCAGCGGGCGATCGCCGTGGGCGTCGTCCGCGAGTCGCGCGACGACGACCAGCTCGCGGAGCTGAAGGAGCTGCTCCGAACGGCCGGCGTCGCGACCGAGGGGGACCTCGTGCAGCGCCGCGACGACCCCGACCCCGACCGCTACCTCGGACGCGGCAAGCTCGGTGAGCTGAAGCGGCTGCTCGGCGACCGTGGCGCCAACCTGGTCGCGTGCGACGACGAGCTCGCCCCGCGCCAGGAGCGCAACCTGGAGGCTGCGCTGGGCGTCCCCGTGATCGACCGGACCGCGGTGATCCTCGACATCTTCGCCGACCACGCGCACACCGCGGAGGGCAAGCTGCAGGTGGAGCTCGCGCAGCTCGAGTACAACCTCGCCCGGATGCGGGGGCTGTGGACCCACCTGGAGCGGCTCGGCGGCGGGATCGGGACCAGGGGTCCCGGCGAGTCCCAGATCGAGACCGACCGCCGCCTGGCCCGCGACCGGATCGCCGGCCTGCGCCGCCGCCTGGCGCGGCTGGAGCGAAACCGCGGCGTGATGCGACAGCGGCGCGAGCGGGCCGCGATCCCGTCGGTGGCGCTGGCCGGATACACGAACGCCGGCAAGTCGACGCTGCTGAACGCGCTCACGGGCGCCGGCGTCGGGGTGGGGGAGCGGCTGTTCCACACCCTCGACCCGACCACCCGGGGCTTCCGCCACGGCGGACGCGAGTACCTTGTCACAGACACGGTTGGGTTCATCCGCAAGCTCCCGCACCAGCTCGTCGAGGCGTTCAAGGCGACCCTGGAGGAGACCGCGCTCGCCGACCTGATCGTGCAGGTCGTGGACGCCGCGGAGCCGGCCGAGCGCCGCGCCGAGTCGATCGCCGCGGCGGACTCCGTGCTGGAGGAGATCGGCGCCGGCGCGAAGCCGCGCCTGATCGCCTACAACAAGATCGACCTGCTGGGTGACGACGAGCGCCGCGAGTTGCTGGTCGGCGATCGCGATGCGGTCGGGATATCGGCGGCCACGGGGGAGGGAATCGACGACCTCAAGGAGCGGATCGGGGAGGCCTTCGAGGAGCTGCTCGAGCCGGTCGAGCTGCTCGTTCCCTACGGGGCGGGCGACCGGCTCTCGGAGCTGCACGCGATCGCGGGCGACCTCGACCGCGAGGACCGCGCCGACGGTGTCCGCGTCACGGCGCGGGTGCCGGCGGCGCTCGTGCACCGGTTCACGGAGTTTGCGCTGAACGGCGACGGCGCCGCCGCGGCCGGGGCCAACGGGGGTCGACCGCGCGGCTAGGCTGCGTGCGGTGGAGCTTCCGGTCCATCGCCTCCGCAGGGACGCGCGACTGCCCACCCGCGCGCATCCCGGCGACGCGGGGCTCGACCTGTACGCGGTCGAGCCGGCTCATCTCGACCCCGGCGAGCGGGTCAGCGTCCCGACGGGGGTCGCCGTCGCGATTCCCGACTGCCACGCGGGGTTGGTGCTGCCGCGCTCGGGCCTCGCGAAGCGGCACGGGATCACGATTCCGAATGCCCCCGGCCTGATCGACTCCGGCTACAGGGGCGAGCTCCGGGTGCTGCTGATGAACACCGATCCGCGGGCGGAGTTCGAGGTCAGCCCGGGGGACCGGATCGCCCAGCTCGTTGTCACCCCGTTCGCGGCCGCGATCGCGACCGAGGTCTCGGAGCTCGAGGAGAGCGTTCGGGGCCTGGCGGGGTTCGGCTCGTCCGGGCGCTAGCCGCGCTCCACGGCATCGCGCGCGGAGACGTGCGCGGCATCCTCGAGCTCGTCGTCCAGCGATCCCAGCTCGGGCTCGATCCCCGTCCCCCGCGCGATCGCGAGCCTGATCAGATGGTCGGCCAGCCATGCGTTCTTCGGCAGCAGCGGGCCGTGCAGGTACGTGCCGATCATGTTGCGGCGATGGACGCCCTCGAGCCCGTCGCGGTCGTTGTTGCCGTGGCCGCTGAGCACGCGGCCGAGCGGCTTCGCGGACTCTCCGAGGTGGGTGCGCCCGCCGTGGTTCTCGAACCCGGCGAGCAGCCGCGACCCGCCGCCGAGATCGACCTCGATCGTGACGTTGCCGATCAGCCGCGGGCCCGGCTCGCGGACGGTCTCCAGGTCGGCGAGCCCGAGGCCCTCGATCCGCTCGTCGCCGAGCTGGTAGGAGTGGCCGAGGAGCTGGTACCCGCCGCACACCGCAAGCAGCGCGGCGCCGTCGTCGACCGCGTACGCGAGCGCGGCGCGCTTCGTCTCGACCATGTCGGCGGCGATCAGAACCTGATCGCGGTCCTGGCCGCCCCCGATGTAGATCAAGTCGTGCGCCTGAGGATCGAATCCCTCGCCGTGCGCGGCCGCCGCGTACTCGAACCCGATCCCGCGCCACTCGCAGCGCCGCTGCAGGAACAGGATGTTGCCCCGGTCGGCGTAGATGTTCATCTGGTCCGGGTACAGCGCCAGCAGCCTGAGGACGAGCTCGCTCATGCTCGTTCGAAGATGCACACGGTGGACCCGATGAAGCGCTCGTTCTCCGGGATCTCGCGGGTGGTGCGGGCCCGCAGCCCGACCGGCTCGGCCTCGGCCGCGAGCTGCGCCGGGGAGAGATGGTCGAACATGGTTATGTCGACCTCCTCGAACAGCTCGCCTCCCGGCGAGACGACCTGACGGAGCCGCTGGCTCGCGATCCGGCCGCCTTCGATCAGCGTCACCGCGAGCGGCAGGCTCGAGTGCACCCAGCCGTCGAGCTCGCGAACGTCCGGGAGGGGGGCGCTGACCTCATCCGCGGTCGAGCCCGCGAACAGGTGGGCGTCGGTGATGATCGCGGCCGCGAACGTGCCGCCGGGATCCAGATGCGTCGCGGCGCCGGCCAGCATCGCCTCCCGCCGGGCCGGGCCGCCGAGGATCTGCGCGATCTGCATCGGGGCGATCACGAGCCCAGCCCGCGCGTCGAGCTCGAGCTCGGTGACGTCGGCGACCAGGGTTCGCACCCCGACGCCCGCCTCCGCGGCGCGGCCGCGGAGCGCCTCGATCAGCATCGGGTCGCTGTCGACGCCGGTCACCTCGTGTCCTCGCGCGGCGAGATGGAGCGCCACCCTTCCGGTTCCGCACCCGAGCTCGACCACGGGCCCGTCCGCGGCCTCGGCGAGCTCGTCCCACGTGGGCAGGTCGTCCGCGTAGGCGCCGCACTCGACGTCGTGCCAGGCGAGGGTGTTCTGCAGCTCCGAGCTCACCGCCAGTACTCCTGCGCCAGCCCCCGGTCGGCGAGCAGCTTGCGCAGCTCCAGCAGCGCCGTGTAGGTCGGAAGCGCGAACAGGGTGCCGCGGGCCCGCGCGGTCGCCGCGTCGAGGGAGCGCGAGATCTCGGGCTCGATCGCGATCGCGCCGGTCGGCCACCCGGCATACTTGAGCCGCACGGCCATCTCAGGGGCTCGGGTCCCGGCGCAGGTGACGCTCGCGACCGAGTCGGCGAGCAGCTCGAAGTCCGCGTCCCACACCCACGACACGTCGCGCCCGTCCGCGATCCCGTCGTTGAGCGCGATCCACAGGTCGAGGCCGCGCCCGGTGCGCTCCAGGCGAAGCGTTCGCAGCACCTCGTTGGCGCCCGCCGGGTTCTTGATCAGCAGGATCGAGACCGGCGTCCCGTCGATCTCGATCGTCTCGACCCGGCCGAACACCGCCCGGGTGCTCTCCAGCCCGGCGACTATCTGATCATCGCCGACGCCGAGCCGCTGCGCCGCCGTGATCGCCGCGAGCGCGTTGTAGACGTTGTACAGGCCGGGGAGGGGGAGGCTGAAGCGAAGCTCGCCGTACGGCGCTCGCACCGTCACCCGCGATCCCCGCATCCCCTCGAGCGAGATCGACGTGGCGGCGACGTCGGGACGGGGCCGCTCCGCGCCGCAGCTCGGGCACGAGTAGTGCCCGAGATGCCCGACGAAGGCACGCTCGTACGCGTACGGGGCGCCGCACCGGCGGCAGTGCTTCGCGTCGTGCGCGTGCTGGAGCGCGTCGAGCGCCTGGCTCGTGTCGTCGATCCCGAAGTAGGTCACCCCGAGCCGTCGCGCGCCCGCCTCGCCGCGGCCCGAGTCGGCGACGAGCGGATCGTCGGCGTTCAGCGCGAAGTCGGTCGTGCTCGCCCGGGCGGCGATCAGGGCCGCCCACTCGTCGGCGAGCCGCTCCAGCTCGCCGTAGCGGTCGAGCTGGTCCCGAAACAGGTTGCCGAGCACGATCAGGTCCGGATCGAGCTCGGCCGCGACCGCGGGCAGCCACGCCTCGTCGACCTCGAACAGCCCCTCGGTGCGTCCGGCGCGCTCCTCGAGCAGCGCCGTCGCGACGCCCCAGCTCATGTTGGAGCCGGCGCGGTTGTGGACCGGATCGCGTCCGGCGACATGCAGGATCGATGCGATCATCCCGGCGGTCGTCGTCTTCCCGTTCGTGGCGCTGACGATCGTGGAGCCGTCGGTGAGCGAGCCGGAGAGCCGTCCGAGCGCGTCCGGCGCGAGCCGCAGCAGAAGCCGCCCCGGCAGCGTCGTCCCTCCGCCGCGCCCGCTGCGACGGCTGACCGCCCCGGCCGCGCGCGCGAGTGCCCGCTTCGGGCCGAAGAGCGCGCTGCGCCGGCGGCGCTCCCCGGTGCCGGTGCTCACGCGGGCGCGATCGCGGGTGCGATCACGCCGAGCGCGCCCTCGAGCACCCGCACGTTCGCGGGCGTGTCCGTGAGGTGGTCGCCGTCCGCGTACACGGCGAACTGCCGGTCGGCCTCGATCAGCACCTCCTTGCCGCGCACCACCGTGATCGCGTCCTCGTCCAGGTGGGTCCCCTTGAACACCTTCGGCAGGTTAGCCAGGAACCTGAGCTTCCCAACCTGGGCCGTGATCACGACATCGAGCTCTCCGTCGTTCAATAGGGCATCGGGCGCGAGATACATCCCGCCGCCGTACGCCTTGCTGTTGGCGGCGGCGACGTTGTACCCGATGAAGGCATGACGCTCGCCGTCGACGGTGACGGTGAAGCTCGCCGGGCGCCACGTCGCAAGCGCGCGCAGGCCCGCATACAGGTAGACGAGGTTTCCGCGGATCAGCTCAGCCTCATTCGCGATCCGGTTGGCGACGGAGTCGAAGCCGCAGCTCGCGATCCCGAGGAACCGGTGGCCGTTCACCTCGCCGACGTCGATCCGGCGAACGTCGCCGGCGGCGAGCAGGTCGGCGGCGGCGGCGGGGTCGGTGGGGATCCCGAGCACGCGCGCGAGGTCGTTCCCGCGGCCTCCCGGGATGATCCCGATCGGGACGTCGCCGCCGGCGAGCACCCCGCCGATCTGACCGACGAGCCCGTCGCCGCTCATCACGACCGGGATCACCCCGCGCTCCGCCGCGCCGCGCGCCTCCTGGATCGCGTGGGCGAGGGCGGCGGTCTTCACGGTGCGGTGCGCGACGCCGCGCGCCTCGAGCGCGCGCTCCACCTCGGGGAGGCGCTTCAGGGCGCGGCCGCCGCCGGCGGACGGGTTGACGAGGAGGAGGTGCTGCCGGGACGCGATCATCGGCAGAATCTAACCCGGTGACCGAAGCACCGGAGACTCGCTACGCGCGCAACGGCGACTACAGCGTCGCCTACCAGCTCGTCGGCGAGGGCGAGATCGACCTCGTCTACCTGCCGGGCTTCGCCTCGCACCTGGAGGCGTTCTGGGAGCAGCCGGCCTACTCGGCGTTCCTGCGCCGGCTCGCGTCGTTCTCTCGGCTGGTCCTGATCGACAGGCTGGGGACCGGGATGTCGGACCGGCTCCCGCCCGATCGCGCCGCCACGCTCGAGCAGCGCATGGACGACATCCTCACGGTGATTGACACGGTCGGGATCGAGAAGGCCGCGATCCTGGGCTGGTCCGAGGCGACGATCCCGTGCTCGATGTTCGCCGCGACCCACCCGGAGCGGACCTCGGCGCTGATCACGTACGGGGGGCTGCCGCGCGCGCTGGACGCGGACGACTACCCGTGGGGGTTCCCGGCCGAGGCGTACGACGAGTTCCTCGAGGCGATCATCGAGGAATGGGGCATCAACCTTCCGACGCTTGCGCTGTGGGCCCCGAGCCGGATGGACATGCCGGGCGAGCAGGAGTGGTTCGCACGGTACGGGCGGATGGCGGCGAGCCCGGGCGCAGCCGCGGCGCTGTTCCGCTCGTTCAGGGACACCGACATCCGCCACGTCCTCCCGACGATCCGCGTCCCCACCCTGATCATCCACCGCACCGACGACACGTTGGTCCAGGTCGAGCACAGTCGCTACATGGCGGAACGGATCCCCGGCGCGAAGCTGGTCGAGCTTCCCGGCGAGGACCACCTGTGGTGGTTCGGCGACCAGGACGAGATCGTCGACGAGATCCAGGAGTTCCTGACCGGGCGGCGCGCCGTGGCGCAGCCCGATCGGGTCCTCGCGACGGTCCTGTTCACCGACATCGTCTCGTCCACCGAGCGCGCCGCGGAGCTCGGCGATCGGCGGTGGCGGGAACTGCTGGAGGGCCACGAGGCGATCGTGCGGCGCGAGCTCGACCGGCACCGCGGGCACGAGGTGAAGCAGACCGGGGACGGCTTCCTCGCCACCTTCGACGGGCCGGCGCGGGCGATCTCGTGCGCGCGCACGATCGCGACCGCGGTCCGCCCGCTCGGGATCGAGGTGCGGGCGGGGCTGCACACGGGCGAGTGCGAGGTGATGAACGGCGACGTCGGCGGGATCGCGGTGCACACGGGCGCGCGGGTCTCGGCCGAGGCGGGCCCGGGCGAGGTGCTCGTGTCGAGCACCGTCAGGGACCTCGTCGCGGGCTCGGGGATCGGGTTCGAGGACCGCGGCACCCGGGAGCTCAAGGGCGTCCCCGGGGAGTGGCGTCTGTACGCGGTCACGGGGTGACCGGGTCGGGCCGCTTGCGCGCCACGTAGTAGGTCCCGACCTCGACCTCGCCGCTGGTCACGGTCTCGATCCCGTGGCGGGCGAAGCCGCGCTCGAGCACCGAGATCGGGGTGAAGAACGGGGTCGCCGCACCCCAGCTCGCGGCGACGACCGCGTACCCGCCGGGGCGAAGCACGCGCGTGACCTCGGCGAAGAACGGCGGCATGTTGAGCTGCGCGACGAGATCGAATGAGCGCTCGCCGTACGGCAGGTCGGCGGCGTCCGCGACCCGGAACGCGACCCGCCCCTCCGGGTCGAGCCCGATCTTCCCCTGGGCCGAGCGGATCATCTCGGCGGCGATGTCGACGCCGCGAATGCTCGCGCGCGGGAACTCGCGCGCGAGCAGGAGCGCGCCCTCACCGGTGCCGGTGCCCACGTCGAGCACTCGCTCCGGCGAGCCGACGTGCAGCGCCGCGGCCGAGAGCGGCGCGAGGTGGGCGGGCGATCCCGCCCCGGTGCGGTCGTCCCAGCCGGCCGCGGAGCGATCGAAGAAGCTCTGCACCGGGCGGCGCAGGAGCGGCCACAGCCACGGCACCCCGGTCACCGCGCGGTTGATCGCCCTGCCCATCAGGCGGACGCGGGCGGGCGGCCCGTCGGTGCGGGACGGTTCCATCGCCGCATGATCCCAAGCGGCTAGGCTGACCGCCGATGTCGCCGGCCCGGCTCACGATCGTGGTGCTCGCCGTGCTCGGCCTCGTCCTGTTCACAGCCGCGTGCGGCGGCGGAGACGACGACGACGACACGACGGCGAACCTCCCCGAGGGCTGCACCGAGGTGTCGTCCCCGGCGCCGAAGCACGTCGACCTGAAGCGCCCCAAGTCGCTGCAGCCGCCGCCCGCGGGCACGACGGCGGCGGTCGACACGAGCTGCGGTACGTTCGAGATCGCGCTCGACACCAACGGCTCGCCGAGGACGACCGCGTCGTTCGCGTACCTGGTCAAGAAGGGGGTGTACGACGACACCGCCTTCCACCGGATCGTCCCCGGGTTCGTGATCCAGGGCGGAGACCCGAAGGGGGACGGGACGGGCGGGCCGGGCTACACGGTCGACGAGCCGCCGCGCGCGAACACCGCGTACACGCGCGGCACCGTCGCGATGGCGAAGACGCAGGCCGAGCCGCCGGGGCGCTCCGGAAGCCAGTTCTTCGTCGTCGTCGCGGCGGACGCCGGTCTGGACGCGGACGTCGCAGTGCTCGGCGAGGTGTCGAGCGGCGAGCAGGTCGTGCAGCGGATCGCTCAGCTCGGCGACGAGGCCTCCGGAGAGACGGGGACGCCGTTGGCACCGGTCAGGATCGATCGGATCACGCTCGACACGGGGTAGGCTCGGTCCGGATGGCGAAGGTCGCGGTCGGAGAGGAGGCGCCGCAGTTCGAGCTGCGCGGGAGCGGCGGCCGGACGTACAGACTCGCCGACTACCGCGGCCGGTGGGTGGTGCTCGCGTTCTACCCCGGCGACTTCACGCCGGTGTGCACCCGCCAGTTCTGCTCGTACAGGGACGACGGCGAGCAGCTCGCCGAGCTCGACGCCGAGATCCTCGGAATCTCTCCTCAGGACGTCGACTCCCACGATCGGTTCGTCGCGGAGCACTCGCTGACGGTGCCGCTGCTCGCCGACCCGGAGCGCGCCGTGATTCGCGCGTACGGCGTCAACGGTCCCGGCGGGCACGTGCGGCGCTCGATCTTCATCATCGATCCCGATGGGATCGTTCGCCACAGGCACGTCGCCGTGCTCGGGCTCGGATTCGAGGACGTGAACGACCTCGGCAGGACGCTCGCCGAGGCCCGCCGGTGAGCGACGCCGACCGGCTCCCCGGCACCGCCCACGTCCTGCTCGATCTCGATGGGGTGATGTACGTCGGCGACGAGCCGATCGAGGGCGCCGGCGCCGCGGTCGAGGCGCTCCGCGGCGCCGGGCTCGGGGTCCGGTTCGTCACGAACACGACGGAGCGCTCGCTCGCGCAGACGATCGCGAAGCTGGGGCGGATCGGGGTGGAGCCGGGCGCCGGGGAGGTCGTCACTCCCGCCGCGCTCGCGCGACGCCACTGCATCGAGGCCGGCCACCACACGGTTGCGCTGATCATGAACGACGACGTGAAGGTGGACTTCGAGGGGCTCGAGCAGGTCGACCGGAGCCCCGACGCGGTGATCATGGGAGACCTCGGCGAGGCGTTCGGGTTCGAGATCCTCAACCGCGCCTTCCGGATGGTGATGGACGGCGCGGAGCTGATCGCGCTGCAGAAGAACCGGTTCTGGCTCACCGAGGGCGGGCTGTCGCTCGACGCCGGGCCGTTCGTCGCCGCGATCGAGTACGCGACAGGGCGTGAGGCGACGGTCGTCGGAAAGCCGTCCGCCTCGTTCTTCGAGCTCGTCCTCGACGGGCTGGAGGCGTCGCCGGAGCGGGCCGCGATGGTCGGCGACGACGTCGAGACCGATGTCGGCGGGGCGCTGCGCGCGGGCCTCGCCGGGATCCTCGTGCGGACCGGGAAGTACCGCGAGGACTTCGTGCGCTCGTCGGGGATCACGCCGACCGCGACGGTGGACTCGATCGCGGACGTTCCGGCTCTGCTCGCGGGTTGAGCGACGTGGCGGCGTGGGAGAAGGGGGAGCCGTTCGAGATCCGGGGCGGCGAAGGGCGAATCGCGGCGGAGCGGATCGGTGAGGGAACGCCGGTCGTGCTCGCGCACGGGATCACCGCGAGCCGCCGCTACGTCGTGCACGGCTCGACCGTGCTGGCGCGGCGGGGGCGGCGCGCGATCGCATATGACGCGCGCGGGCACGGTCAGTCCGACCCGGCTCCGCCGGGCGGCTCGTACGCGTACGCGGGGCTTGCCGACGACCTGGGGGCGGTGCTCGACGCGGTCGCGCCCGGGCGCCGCGCGGTGATCGCAGGGCACTCCATGGGCGCGCACACGGTGCTCGCGTACGCGCTGCGCGCTCCCGACCGGGTCGCGGCGGTGGTGGCGATCGGGCCCGCGTATCCGGGCGTGCCCACCTCCGAGGAGGTGCTTGCGCGCTGGGACGAGCTCGCCGACGGCCTCGAGGACGGCGGGGTGGACGGCTTTCTGGCCGCGTACGAGCGCCAGGGGATCAACCCGGAGTGGCGGGAGACGCTGCTCCGGATCACCCGGGAGCGGCTGCTCACCCACGAGCATCCGGACGCCGTCGCGGAGGCGATCCGGGAGATTCCACGCGACGTCCCTTTCGACGGCCTCTCGGAGCTCGAGTTCCTCGATCTTCCGGTGCTGGTCGTCGCCAGCCACGACGAGGCCGACCCCGGTCACCCGCACTCGGTCGCGGAGGCGTACGCGGCGCGACTACCGCGGGCGCGGATCGTCTCCGAGCAGCCCGGGCAGTCGCCGCTGGCGTGGCAGGGAGGACGCCTGTCGCGGGAGATCGCGGCGTTCTGCGACGAGCCCGAGGTGGCGGAGCGGCTCGGCGGCTAGCGCGCCGGCCGGTTCTCGACCCGGATCACGAGCCGCAGCCCGGACCACGTCTCGTCGATCGCGCACACCTTGTTGTCGACCAGGCCGCGCGGCAGCGCGACCTCGCGGACGACGTCCTCGGTGACGTCGGTGTCGACGCCGGAGGAACGCTTCGGCCACGCGATCCACAGGCCGCCGGCAGGGTCGAGGCTGGCCGTGAGGCGGTCGAAGCGGCGCTCGAGCTCTGCCCGGCGCGTGACGAAGAAGAGGATCACGTCCAGCGAGCCGCGGGCGCGGTCCCGGACGGAGACGCCCTCCGGCAGCGCGCCGAGGTAGTTATGGAAACCGTCCGGCGGGCGCAGGATCGCGACCGCGTGGCCGGGCTTGATCCCGAGCTTTCGCGGCAGCGGCGTCCCCGAATACCCGGCCATATCTATGCTTCCTACACGATGCCGATTGAGGACGAGGGCCACGCGATTCACTACTCGGCGGTCCCGCGCGGCACGCCGGTGTATGGGTCGGACGAGATCCAGGTCGGGACCGTCGACGAGATCGTCGACAACTATCGCGAGCACATCCTCGACGGGATCGTCGTCGTCGACGCCGATGGCAAGTTGCGGTTCGCCGACGGCCCCGAGGTCGAGCGCACGTTCGAGCGCGCCGTGGTCCTCAACATCACCTCCGAGGAGGCGATGCACCTGCCGCCGCCGCAGCGGGCGCCGCGGACGTTCAGTCCGCGGCGGGGCGCCGGCCGCCTCAGCCGCCTGTTCGGCGGCGGCTGGAAGCGCGACTAGGGGGACATAACGACGATTATCGTGCGCAGGCTCAGACACGACATCGGCCCGGCGCGGCAACCCTCCGGCGCGTGACGCCGCGCCCTACCGGCCGTGCTTCTTGACGAACTTGTGCGCCTGCCTGTGAACGAGCGAGACGAGGTCGCCGAGCGCGATGTTCCCGTCGACCAGGTGCAGGCCCCACGCGGCCGTCGGTGACGCGTGCAGCGTCGGGGCGCCGGCCGACGGCGTGATCTGGAGCACGTCGGCGTCGTCGGTGTCCGAGCACTGGCCGCTGTAGGCGCCCTTGAACTCGATCCAGGGCGTGGACACATCGGGGAGCGCGACCGGCGCGGCCAGCGCGATCCCGGCGGCGATCGTCGAGCCGGGCGCGAACGGCTCGCTCGGGTAGATCGTGTCGAGCTTCTTCGAGCCGCCGCCGGGCTTCGCGGGGTTCACGCACAGGACGTCCTCGCCCGGCCCCGCGCGGCCGAAGATAGCGGCCTTCGGGACGGTGTCGTTGAAGGTCGAGAACGCGGCGACGCAGCCGATCTGGCGCTTCGTGCGGCACGGAGGGACGTTCTCGAACGAGCCGCCGGGTCCGCCTCCCTCGCCCACCGTCACGTTGCCGCCCAGCAGCACCGCGGAGACGAGCTTGCGGCGCTTGCTCGGCTTCGAGTCGATCTGCTCCTGGATCAGCCGGGTCAGATGGAAGGTCCCCTGTGAGTGGCTGATCAGGACGACGCCGCGGCCGTGGTTGTACTTCTTCAGGTAGTTGTTCCAGGCGGCCAGCACGTCGGAGTAGGCGAGATCGAGGGCGGCGCCGCCGAACGCACCCGAGTTCAGGCCCGAGAGCGTCACCTGCCTGTACACCGGCGCGAACACGCGACACTCGCTCGAGTAGCGGGCGGCCTGGTACAGCGCGATCGAGCGCAGCTCGGGGTCGATCGTGAGGTCGGCGTTGGGGGTCTTCTGGTCGGAGACCGTCGGGTAGACGTAGAAGCAGTCGATCTTCGGGTGCTTGCGCGCCTTCCGCTTCTCGACGCCGAGCACGCGCCCGTCGGGCGAGACCACCGAGGTCTTCTGGCCCACGTCGCACGGGTTGTCCTTGAGCCCGGGCTTGCACAGCCACACGGGCTTTGCTCCGGCGCTCGCGACCGAAGCCAGCGAGATCGTCATGGCGATCGCGCCCGCCACGACCAGCGTAAAGATCAGCCTTCCCTGCCTCACCAGGCGAGACACTCTACTGGCTAAGCTCCGACCATGGTCTTCGACGTCGACGAGGCCCAGTTCGAGCAGCGGGTGGTGGAGCGCTCCCGCTCCGTCCCCGTGGTCGTCGACTTCTGGGCCGAGTGGTGCGGTCCGTGCCGCACGCTCAGCCCCGCGCTGGAGGCCGCCGCGGCGAAGCGCGAGGGCGAGGTCGAGCTGGCGAAGCTGGACACCGACAGCAACCAGCAGATCTCCGCGGCGTTCGGGATCCGCGGGATCCCCGCCGTGAAGGCGTTTCGCGACGGCAAGATCGTCGACGAGTTCACCGGCGCCATCCCCCCCGCCCAGGTCGAGGAGTTCTTCGACAAGCTCGTCCCCTCGAAGGCCGACAAGCTTGCGTCTGCCGACGACGAGGCCTCGCTCCGCAAGGCGCTCGAGGCCGACCCGCGGCACGCGGGCGCCGCGCAGAAGCTGGGCAGGCTGCTGCTGGAGCGCGGCGACGGCGCGGAGGCGACCGAGCTGCTGCGGGGGTTCGAGGGGGACTTCCTCGCCGACGGGCTGCTGGCTCGGGCCGAGCTCGCCGCCGGCGACGGGAACGGCGCCGACGCCGACGCGGCCGATCTGGGCGCGGCGTTCGATGCGTGGGACCGGGGCGACCAGGGCAACGCGCTGGAGGCTCTGCAGGGGGCGTTTGCGGCCGAGCAGGACCCGGAGCGCCGCGACCGGATCCGGAAGGTGATGGTCGCGATCTTCACCGAGCTCGGCGCCGACCATCCGCTCGCCCGCGAGCACCGCCGCCGGCTCGCCGCGGCGCTGAACTAGCGGAAGGCCGCGGCGGGGCCGAGGCCGTGAACGGCGATCCAGCAGCCGGCGTCGGGATTCTCGCTGCCCTGGCGGCCGGGATCGTGTCCTTCCTCTCCCCCTGCGTGCTGCCGCTCGTCCCGGGATACCTATCCGCGGTCACCGGCGTCGCCGCCTCCGACCTCGAGCACGCGAGCTGGCGGCGCGTGATCGTCCCCAGCCTCGCCTTCATCCTCACCTTCTCCGCGATCTTCATCGCGCTCGGCGTCACCGCGACGGGGGTCGGCGACCTGCTCCGGGAGCACCGCCACCTGCTCGAAAAGATCTCCGGCGTGCTGATCGTCGCGATGGGAGTGCTGTTCGTGGCGGCCCCGTTCGTCGGCCGGCTGAACAGGGAGTGGCACTTCGACGCGCTCATGCAGCGCGCCGGCAAGGGCGGTCCGATCGTCGCCGGGGCGGCGTTCGCAGTGGCCTGGACGCCCTGCATCGGGCCCACCCTCGCGGCGATCCTGAGCGCGGCGGCGCTGTCGGACTCCGCCGGGCGCGGCGCGTTCCTGCTCGCGGTGTACTCGGCCGGCCTGGGGATCCCCTTCCTGCTCACGGCGATCGCGTTCACGCGGATGACGACCGCGTTTGCCGTGGTGAAGCGCCACTACGCGGCGATCATCGCGGCCGGCGGCATGGTCCTGATCGTGATGGGCGTGCTCGTCTACACCGGCGAGCTGTTCCGGCTCAACATCGAGGCCCAGCAGGTTCTGCAGGACCTCGGCGTGAACTTCTTCAACGAGGTGTGACGAGGCACTAGTTCGGGCTGGGCGCCTCGGCCGGCACCTCGATCGGCGTCCCGACTGCCTCCACCTCCTCGAGCTCTCCCCCGTCGAGCTCGCGCGAGCACACGATCCGGAACCGGCCCGTGCCGATCTCCGGGTCGGCGACGATCGGCAGCCCGCGGATCTCCTCCCACCCGAGCCGCTCCACCTCGAACGGGTTCATCCGCACCTCGGCCGCCGGGAACGGGCAGCTCGAGTTGTGCTGGTCGATCGCCTTCGAGATCGCCTCGAGGTTCTTCGCCTCCGGGCCCACGACGGCAATGTAGCGGCGTTGACACCCTCCCGGGACGGGCGTAGGGTGCTGACGGTCGGCAATTCGACCGATGCGGCGCGATCGCGCCGCATCGTGGTTAGGAGACGAGGATGAGCGGGGTTTGCATGATCGGCGGCGCCAGGCGCCGCACGAGGATGGCGGCGCTCGCGGGGGCGCTGGCGGCGGCGATGCTCGCCGCGGGCGCAGCCAGCGCGGAGGCGGGTACGACGACCTTCACCTTCACCGGGGGCACGGACACCTTCACGGTCCCCGCCGGCGTGACCAGCGTGAACATGGTCGCGGTCGGCGCGCACGGCGGCACCGGTGGGGGCAGTGGCACCGGTGGGTCAGGCGGGATCGGCGCGAGGGCCGCGGCCGACCTGCCGGTCTCCCCCGGCGATGTCCTGTTCGTAAGGGTCGGGGGTAATGGCGACAACGGCGGGGCGGGAGGCGGCGGCGGCGGAGGTTTCAACGGCGGCGGCAACGGCGGCAGCAGCGGAAGCAGCGCCGGTGCCGGCGGCGCCGGCGGCGGTGGCGGATCGGATGTACGCACCGTGGTCCCGGGTAACACGGACTCGCTGGAGTCGAGATTGATAGTTGCCGCGGGTGGAGGCGGCGGCGGCGGAAACAGCACCGCGACTAGTAGCGCGGGCGGCGGTTCCGGGGGTCCGGCGGCTGCCAACGGGAGCCCAGGGACCCTTGGGATGGCGCCCGGCGCCGGCGGAACCGCCGCTACACCCACCGCAGCCGGCGGCAACGGTGCACTCGCCCAGGGTGGTGGCGGAGGGTCGTCGGCCAATCTGGTCAATGGCGGCGGCGGCGGCGGAGGCGGCGGAGGCGCCTTCGGCGGCGGAGGCGCCGCCAACGGAAGCGGCGGCGGCAGCAGCGGCGGTGGAGGAGGCGGCGGCTCCAGCGCGTTCGCTGCGACCGCGACGAACACCTCGACTGCCCTCTCAGGGACGCCGACAGCGTCGGTGACGTTCACCTATCCGGGTGAGTCGGTCCCCGCCGGCGGCGACTTCACCCTCGGGAAGGCGAAGAAGAACAAGAAGAACGGGAGCGCGAAGCTGAGTGTGACGACGACCAGCGGCGGCGAGCTCCAGCTCGCCGGCAAGAACGTGAAGCCGAGCTCGACCACGCTCGACGCGGCGGCCACCGTTCAGCTCAAGATCAAGGCGAAGGGCAAGGGCAAGAAGAAGCTCCGCTCGAAGGGCAAGGCGAAGGTGAAGCCCGCGGTCACCTTCACGCCGGAGGGCGGCGATCCCGCGACGAAGACGAAGAAGGTGAAGCTGGTCAAGAAGTAGCGGTGGCGCCGGGCGGCGGCGTCCACCGCGACGAGGTTCCGGGCCGGGCGATCCGCCCGGCCCGGGCAGTTCCTACCAGCTCTTCGGCTTGCCGCGCTCGTACAGCCACGCGTCGAAGAACCCGCTGAGGTCGCGCCCCGAGACCTCCTCGGCTAGCGCGATCAGATCGTTCGTGTTCGCGTTGCCGTACGCGTGCTCGGAGGCCCACCTGCGCAGCAGGGTCATGAAGGCGGCGTCGCCGATCTCCTCGCGCAGCGCCTCGAGCGCGAGCCCGCCGCGCACGTACACGCTCTCCGCGAACAGGTGCTTCGGCTTGGTGGGGCGCGCCGGCGGCGGGTTCCAGATCCCCTTCTCGCGCCCCGGGATCCCGTAGAGGCGCTTGAAGGTCCGCTCCAGGCTGCGCCGGCCGATCTGCTGCTGCCAGAACCACTCCGACCACGTCGCGAACCCCTCGTTCAGCCAGATCTCGGGCCACCTGTCTATCGACACCGAGTTGCCGAACCACTGGTGCGCCTCCTCGTGGGCGACGGTCAAGCCGGGCGGCGAGTGCTGGTACACCGGCAGCGTCTGCGTCTCGAGCGCGAATCCGACCCTGTTCGTGTCGTCGACGACGGCGCCGATCGAGTCGAACGGATACGGCCCGAACGCCGGCTCGAAGTACCCCGGGATCAGCCGCAGCTTCTGCAGCGACGAGCGGGCCTCGGGAAGCGCTGCCGGCGCCACGCCCAGGTACGCGGGCAGCCCCGCGATCGTCCTTCGGCCCAGCCGCTTGAACCTGCCGTTCGTCGCGGTCGCCAGGTAGGTGGCCATCGGGTCGCTCATCTCCCACACGAACGTGGTCGTCCGCTCCCGGTGGACGCGATCCACCAGCAGGCCGTTGCCGAACGCCATCCGGCCCTTCGGGACCGTGATCGCCGTCCGGAACGTCGCCTTGTCGGTCGGGTAGTCGTTGCACGGGTACCAGCTCGGCGATCCGACGGGCTCGGAGACGACGTGGGCGCCCGTCCTAGTCGGCACCCAGCCGTCCCGGGATCCGTCCGGATCGGTCCTCGGTCGCAGCCTGCCCCGGTAGGCGACGACCACCTCGAAGTCCGCCCCGTCGTCGATCGGCGCCGGCGGCGTGATGATCAGCTCCTGACCGTCGCGCCTGAATCCGGCCTCGTCTCCGTCCACGGTCAGGCGGGTGACCCGCGGCCCGAGGAAGTCGAGGTCGAACCGGCTCAGCCCCTGGGTGGCGGTGGCGGAGACCACGGCGCTCGCGGTCGCCTTCCGCGAGCTCGGGCGGTAGTTGACGTCGAGGTCGTAGTGCGAAACCTCGTATCCCCCGTTCCCCGCGAGCGGGAAGAACGGGTCGCCGAGGCCGCGCGAGCCCGCCGAGTAGGTCGCGGCGTGCGCCGTGGCGGCCGCGGCCAGGCAAAGCAGGGCGACGGACGCCACCGCTGGGCCGACGATCCGTCGCATGCGACCAGGATCGCAGGCGGAGGCGGCCGAGACCCACCACTGGCTGGATGCCGCCGCTCCCCCTCCTACCCTCGGCGAATGCCGGAATGGCCGCGCACGTGCATGCACGTCGACATGGACGCGTTCTACGTCGCGGTCGAGCTGGTGCGCAGGCCGGAGCTGCGCGGGAAGCCGGTCGTGGTGGCGACCGGAACGGACCCGCACGCCCGAGGCGTCGTGATGACGGCCTCCTACGAGGCTCGCGAGTTCGGCGTCCACTCGGCGCTGCCGCTGGCGATCGCGCACCGGCGCTGCCCGGAGGCGGTGCTGATCCCGCGTGACATGGAGCTGTACAAGCGCGCCTCACGCAGGGTGATGGAGATCCTCACCGAGTTCAGCGACACGATCGAGGTGGCCGGGCTCGACGAGGCCTATCTGGACCAGTCCGCGTCGCCCGCCCCGAAGGCGCGGGCGCGGGAGCTGAAGCGCAGGGTGCGCAGCGACACGCGGCTGACGTGCTCGGTCGGGATCGGGCCGAACAAGCTGCTCGCGAAGATCGCCTCAGACCTGGACAAGCCCGACGGGCTGTGCGTGCTGGCGCGGGAGCGGATGCTCGAGGCCGTCGGCGAGCGCCCCGCGAGCCTGCTCCCGGGAATCGGCCCGCGCACATCGGAGCGCCTGGAGCGGATCGGGATCCGGACGGTCCGGGACCTCGCCGAGGCGCCCGACGCGCGGCTCGCGGCGTTCGGCCCACGGCACGGGCCGGCGCTGCGCGCGCTTGCGAACGGCCACGACGAGCGCCCGATCACGAACGAGCGGGCGCAGAAGTCGGAGAGCCGCGAGACCACCTTCCCGCATGATGTCGCCGACCGCGCGGAGCTGGGTGCGACGCTGGACGGGCTCGCCGCCGACGTCGCCGCCAGCATGACCCGCAGCGGGCACGTCGGCCGCACGGTGACGATCAAGATCAGGCTGCGCCCGTTTCGCACCTACACGCGGTCCCGAACGCTGCCGGAGCCGATCGCCGACGAGCGGGTGATCCGCTCGGTCGCCGCCGAGCTGCTGGAGCGGTTCGACCTGGACGCGCCGGTGCGGTTGATCGGCGTCGGGGTCGCCGGCCTGTCGGACGCGGATGCCGGCCGTGCGGGGAGCCCGCCCGAAGGCGGGCTCCCCGCGGTCGGCCAACCCTTGGCGCTGGACGTCTAGCGCGAGCTCAGCACCGTGCCGGTGCTGCCGAACCGGAGCCGGTTCTTGGTCGCCGTCGTCAGGTCGAACTCACGACCGGCGACGTACGGCCCACGGTCGATCACGCGGACGCGAACCGAGCGACCCGCGTGGCGGAGCGTCAGCTTCGTTCCGCACGGCATCGTCTTGTGGGCGACGCCGATTGTGCCCGGCTTCAGGGTCCCGCCGCACGCGAGCGCGCCCCCGTACAGGCCGGGCCCGTAATAGGACGCGGACACCGGACGGTAGACGGTGACGCGGCGCTTGCCGGAGCGGCTCCCCCCGGCCAGCATGTCGCCGCCGGCGGTCGCGCTGACCTTGCCGTGCCCGGTCGAGCGGGGCCGCCACGTCTCGGCGAATCTGCCGCCCTTGTGGGTCCTGGTGCGCTCGTCGCTGCCCGGGAGGCTGATCTTCACCTCGCGGCCGGCCGTCCCCGGCCGCACGTTGCCCCTGATCCTCACCTTGTGACCGATGACGATGTGCTTGGACACGCGCAGCCTGGTGACCGAGCGGACCCGGACCGGCACCTCGGCGGTGGGCTGGCCGCCGGCCGCCTGCGCGCGGTACGAGCCGCTCGCGGGAGGCCGGACCCGGGTCCTGTACTGGCCCGCCTCGTCGGTCACGGCTCGGCGCACGGGGCGCCAGCTGCCCGAGCCGTTGCGCTTGTACGCGATCTGCACGTTCGCGCCGACGATTCCCGGCACGGCGCCGGAGAGGCGGATCTTGCCGCCGTACCGGACCGTCCCGTCCTTCGCGGCGAGCTCGGCGCTCGGCGCCGAGCCGGCCGCAGCCAGCGCGATGCTCGTCATTGCTGCTGTCGCGGCGAGCGGCAGCAGCACAGCGGCTGTCAGCCGTCGCCGACGGTGTCGGAAGCGTCTCACGAGCTTCCTCCTTGTCTTTGTCTGTTCCCGCCTGCGGGGTTAGCTGACGGGCTCGCGAGCGCACGCGCGGCCGAAGCCGGGCGCGCTTGTCGCTAAGGGCGGATCACCGCCCCATTCGCCCCTGCCATGGCTCCGTCCCGCGGAGCCGGTGGCTGTGGTTCCCCCGCCCGCCCCGACGTGGCGGGGCGGCTCGGCAGGCCTCTTGACCTACTTGGTGGGCCGCAGGCTAGGAGTCGCCGGGTGCGATGTGTGTGATTCCAGTCACATTGCTCATGTAATCCTTACGACAGGGCCACGGAGGGAGGGCCCATCGACCCGCGGAGCCCGCGGCCGGTGACGGTCCGGAGGCGCCGCCGCCAATCAGGACCTCGCCGGGTATGGACGCGCGCCGATGCTGGTGACAGACGTTGCAAGTTCTGCGAAGATGCTCCGGCATGAGTGATCGTCTATCGGGACTGGACGCGTCGTTCCTGCACCTGGAGCGGGACGGGGCGCACATGCACATCGCGTCGACGTCGATCTTCGACGGGCCGAAGCCGGACTACGAGGACTTCCGCGACCACGTCGCGGCGCGGCTCCATCTCGTCCCGCGCTTTCGCGAGAAGCTCCGATTCGTTCCGTTCGGGCTGGCCCGCCCCGTGTGGGAGGACGACCCCCACCTCAACCTCGAGTACCACGTCCGCCAGACCGCGCTCCCGCCGCCCGGGTCGGACGAGCAGCTCCGGGTGCTCGCCGCCCGGGTGTTCTCGCAGGCGCTCGACCGCTCCAAGCCGCTGTGGGAGCTGTGGCTCGTCGACGGTCTCGACGGGAATCGCTTCGCGGTGATCGGGAAGAGCCACCACTGTCTCGTCGATGGCGTCTCGGGCGTCGACATCACCACCGTGCTGTTCGACACGAAGCCCGATCCGGCAGGGCCGCCGGCACCTCCCGAGAAGTGGCTGCCGCGGCCGGAGCCGAGCGACGCCGAGGTGGTGGCGGAGGCGGTTGTCGAACGTTTCACCGACCCGGGTGAGATCGCGTCCAGCATCGGCGAGGTGGTGCGCGCCCCGCGGCGGATCGCGCGTCGGGTGCAGGAGGGGCTCGGCGCGATCGGTGATCTCGCAGGCAGCGGCCTCGGGGCTCCGCGCTCCCCCTTCAACCTCCCGATCGGAGGCCATCGCCGCTTTGCGTGGGTCGAAGGGGATCTCGGGCAGCTGAAGCAGATCAAGGGGCGCTTCGGTGGGACCGTCAACGACGTCGTGCTGGCGGTGGTCGCCGGCGCGCTCGGCCGCTACCTGCGTGCGCGCGGTCACTCCACGGTGGATCTCGAGCTTCGCGCGATGGTCCCGATCAGCGTTCGCAGCCAGGACGAGGCCGGGGCGCTGGGCAACAAGGTGTCGGCGATGATGGCTCCGCTTCCGGTCGGCGTCGAGGACCCGGTCCGCCGCCTCGAGATGATCACCAGGACGATGGGAGACCTGAAGGACTCGCGCCAGGCCGTCGGCGCGTCGCTGCTCACCGAGATGACCGCGTTCGCCCCGCCGACCATTGCCTCCCAGGCTGCGAGGCTGCAGTCGCGCCAGCGCTTCTTCAACCTCGTGGTCACGAACGTCCCGGGGCCGCAGTTCCCCCTCTACGTGCTGGGGCGCGAGCTCCGGGCCACGTACCCGATGGTGCCGCTGGCGAAGAACCAGGCGGTGTGCGTGGGGATCATCAGCTACAACGGGCAGATCAACTTCGGGCTGATCGGCGACTTCGACGGCATCCCAGAGCTCGATGCGCTGGCGGACGATCTGCGCACCTCGCTGGATCAGCTCGCTGCAGTGGCGGAGGCGACACCCAGCAGGGAGTCCTCCCCCACCCCCGCCTCGCCCTCACCCACCGGGGCGATGCAGGACGGCGCCGGCGCCGAAGGCTGAGTGCCGGGCGCGCCGGGGCGCCGTCGCAGCTGCCCGGCCGGCCTCAGGACGAGCGCCAGGTCCTGCTCGCGCTCCGCGTCGTACCGCGAGCCCGTTCCAGGGTCGGCGTAGCCGGGGTGGACCATCCACTCCGTGAACCCCGGCGGCAGCGCACGATCGCCCGCCAACAGCGGGGGCAACCCCTCCGCGGTCGGGTCGGTCCGCCCGACGAGCCGATCGGCCGTCGCGCACCCGCGCGAGCGCAGCAGCGCCCGGTGGGCCGCATCCACGGGTCGCACCGGCACCCCGGGGCGGCCGCGAGGGCAGCCACCTCCGCCGCGAACCGGGGCCGCGCGTGGCAGTGGTGGTGGCCGTCGAGGAAGGCCGGCGGGCGGCCGAAGAGCCGATCGAAGCGATCCACCTGAGCGCTCGCCGCCTCCCCGGGGAGCGCCAGGTGGAGCCCGATCTCCACGCCCGTGACGAGCAGCGGCGCCGGCTCGCAGGCCGACCGCGCGACCATCGCCCCGACGGCGTCGACCGGCCCCGCCGCGGCCGCCTCCAGGATGCCGCGGCTGTACGCCGAGGCGTACCCGTAGTCGTCGGCGGTGATGATCAGCGCCGGCTTGCTGGGATCGGATTGCATCGCGGATCCCGCAGCGTAGGCTGGGCCGATGCGAGAGGTCCGCCCCGCCCGGCTCGACGACGCAGCGCAGATCGCGACGATATTCCGCCACGGGATCGAGGACGGGATCGCTACGTTCGAGACGACGCCGCCGGACGCGGAGGGATGGCGGCGCCGGCTCGAGTCCGGCGACGAGCTCGTGCTCGTCGCCGTCGAGGGCGAGACCGTCGTCGCATGGGCCGGGGCGGGCCCGTACTCCGACGACCATCTCTACTACGACGGCGTCCGCGAGGCGACGATGTACGTCGAGCGCCACCATCGCGGGCGCGGGATCGGCGCCGAGCTGCTCGAGGCGCTGGCGGTGGCGGCGGACTCCGCGGGCGCCTACAAGCTGATCGGGAAGATCATCGCCCGCAACGAGGCGAGCGTGTCGCTGTGCGAGGCGTGCGGGTTCAGGCGGGTGGGCGTGCACCATCGCCACGGTCGCCTGCACGGCGAGTGGCACGACGTGGTGTTGGTGGAGCGCCTGCTCGGAGACGCCCTGCAGACGTGAGATCATGGCCCCACTCCAGATGACGGAGCGCGAGCACTACACCGACCCGCAGGCGCCACATCACGGCGCGCATCACGTGCGGACGCCGACCGACGAGGTCGCGCACGACGAGAAGCTGCGCAGGCAGCGAACCCACCGGATGGTCGCCGTCGTCCTGCTCGTCCTGCTCGTCGCGGTGCTCGCGTACGCGGCCGCCTTCGACCTGAACTCGTGGGCGGAGTGGGTGGTGCTCGGCGGGATCGTCGGCGTCGTGATCGGGTTCATGATCGCGGTGTACTCGCGCTGACCCGGTCGGGCGGCACAACGATCCGGCTGGCGCTGGCGCAGATCAACCCGACGGTCGGGGACATCGACGGGAACGCCCGGCGGATCGCCGAGTCGATCGAGGCGGCTCGGGGCGAGGGGGCGCAGCTCGTCGTCCTGCCCGAGCTCGCCGTCGCCGGGTACCCGCCGGAGGACCTGCTCCTGAAGCGGCACTTCCTGGAGGCGAACATGCGCGCGATCACCGAGATCGCGGCTGGGGTGCACGGGATCGTCGCACTGGTCGGGTACGCGGCGGCGAACGGGTTCGTCCGCAACGCGCTCGCGGTGCTCGCCGACGGCGAGCTGAGGGGCTCCTACACGAAGATGCTGCTCCCCAACTACGGGGTGTTCGACGAGCAGCGCTACTTCGAGCCCGGCCCCTCCCCCGCGCTGATCGAGCTCGGTCCGGCGGTCGTCGGGCTGACCATCTGCGAGGACATCTGGTTCCCGGGGCCGCCGGCCGCCGCGGAGGCGCTCGCGGGCGCGAGCCTGATCGTGAACGCGTCTGGGTCCCCTTATCACCGTGGAAAGGGCGCGGTTCGCGAGCGTGAGATAGTCGCCGAGCGCGCCGTCGAGATCGGTGCCGTGGTGGCGCTGTGCAACACGGTCGGCGGGCAGGACGAGCTCGTCTTCGACGGCTACAGCGTGGTCGTCGACGAGCGTGGCGAGACGCTCGCGCGCGGCGCCCAGTTCGAGGAGGACCTCGTGGTCTGCGATCTGGAGCTGCCGCCGTCGGGGTCGGATCGCCGTCCGGCCGAGGTGCCGAGCGGGCTTGACGCCCCGGTGATCGCACAGCTCGACCTGACCCCGCCGGAGCGATCGCTGCAGCGGGCGCCGCTCGCGGAGCCGCTCGAGCCGGACGCGGAGGTGTACGTGGCGCTTCGGACCGGGCTCGCGGACTACGTCCGCAAGAACGGCTTCGAGCATGCGGTGCTGGCGCTGTCGGGCGGTATCGACTCCGCCCTGGTCGCCCTGATCGCCGTCGACGCGCTCGGGGCCGACCGGGTGAGCTGCGTGATCATGCCGTCCCCGTACTCGAGCGAGGGGACACAGGGCGACGCCCGCCGGATCGCCGCCAACCTCGGGATCGAGGCGATCGAGATCCCGATCTCGACGGCGATGGACGCGTACCGGGAGCTGCTCGCCGAGCCGCTCGCGGCCGGGCCGGGCGGCGGCGGACCGTCTGGTGCGACCGATCTGACCGAGGAGAACATCCAGGCGCGAATCCGCGGGAACCTCGTGATGGCGCTCTCCAACCGGTTCGGGTGGCTCGTCCTGACAACCGGCAACAAGAGCGAGCTGTCGGTCGGCTACGCGACGCTGTACGGCGACATGGCGGGCGGGTTCGCAGTGATCAAGGACTGCTTCAAGACGCTCGTTTACGCGCTGGTTCGCCACCGCAACGCGGTCGCCACGCGTGAGCTCGTCCCGGCGTCCGTGCTGGAGCGGCCCCCATCGGCCGAGCTCCGGCCGGATCAGCGAGACGACGACTCGCTTCCCCCCTATGACGTCCTCGACCGGATCCTCGAGGCCTACGTCGAGCGCGATCTCGGCGCCGAGCAGATCGTCGCCGACGGGCTGCCCGAGGAGATCGTCGACCGGGTGATCCGGATGGTCGACCGGGCGGAGTACAAGCGCCGCCAGGCGCCCCCCGGGATCAAGATCACGCCGAAGGCGTTCGGGCGCGACCGCCGCCTTCCGATCACGAACCGGTTCTCCGGCTAACCGGCTCCACTTCATACGGGCGTCCAGGTTCGCCCGCCCGCCCGCGCGCGGCTCCTACAGCCCATCGGCCGTTGCGCCGATGGCACCATCGGTACACCGAAGGCTCGTCACAGGAGGTGGAGGATGCCGGGGGAGTGCAGAAGCGCGGGGCATGCGACGGCTCGCCGGATCGGCTTGGCCCTAGCGCTGCCACTGGCGGTCGCCGGGTGTCTTGTCGGGAGCGCGCCGGCCTCAGCCGCGGCCCTCCACGCCCTGGCGCCGAAGGGCTGCATCACCGACCTCGGCGGCGATGGGATCGGCTGCGCGCAGACGACCCAGGGGCTGAACCTCTCGTACGGCGTCGATGTCAGTCCCGACGGGAGGAATGTCTACGTGGCCGCACGGAACGATGGCGCGATCGTGACCTTCGACCGCGCATCGGACGGCACGTTGCTGAATCCGCGCTGCATCTCGGACGTGGACAACGGCGCCGACTGCGGGGGGGCGAGCACCCAGGGATTGACCGGTGCGAGCCAGGTCGTCGTCAGCCCCGACGGCGAGAACGTCTATGCGACGGGCCAGTTCGACAATGCGATCGTGACCTTCGACCGCGCGGCGGACGGCACGCTGTCGAACCCGAGCTGCATCTCGGATGTCGACAACGGGTCGGATTGCGGGGGGGCGAGCGCCCAGGGCCTTTACGACGCATTCGGACTTGCCGTGAGTCCTGACGGCGCGAGCGTGTACGTCGCCTCCCAGTCCGACCACGCCATCGCCAGCTTCGACAGAGGGCAGGACGGCACGCTGTCCAACCCGAGCTGCATCTCGGACACGGACGTGGGAGTGGACTGCGGAGGTGCGAGCGCTCAGGGCCTCCAGACCGCAATCGACGTCACCGTCAGTCCCGACGGGTCGAGCGTGTACGCACTGGGTTCCTCCGACAACGCGATCGTGACCTTCGACCGCGCCACCGACGGCGCGCTGTCCAATCCGAGCTGCATCTCGGACGGCGGCGACCCAGCGGGGTGCGGAGCGGAGGCGGACGGCCTCCTGCTGCCGAGGGACGTCGAGGTGAGCCCAGACGGCTCCACCGTGTACACGATCTCCACCGGTGACGACGCCGTGGTGCGCTTCGATCGCGCCGCAAACGGCGCGTTGTCCAATCCGAGCTGCGTCTCGGACGTCGGCGACCCTGCGGGCTGCGGAGCCGTGGCGCAGGGACTCGCCGGTGGCACGGGACTGGCGCTCAGCCCCGATGGCGAGAGCGCGTACGTGTCGGCGACCCAGGACCGGGCGATAGTGAGGTTCGACCGTTCCCGGACTGGCGTGCTGTCGGATTCGAGCTGCATCTCCGATCTCGGCGATCCGGCGGGATGCGGGGCGACGACCGAGGGCCTCGGCGGGGCCACTCTCGGAGCCCGGGACGTCGCGGTGAGCCCCAACGGCGCGAGCGTCTACGTGGCCACCGCCTCCGACGACGCGATCGTGACCTTCGCCCGCGAGCTCGCCCCCGTGTGCCACACGAGCTCGAGCACCGGAGCTCCGGGTGCCGTGCAGACGGTCGACCTCGACTGCTCGGACCCGAATGGCGATCCGATCACGATCGAGGTGGACAAGGGTCCCGCCCACGGGACGCTCGGGGCTGTGAACCAGGGGGCGAAGACGGTCGCCTACACCCCCGACCCCGGGTTCGCCGGCGCGGACTCATTCGCCGTCGAGGCGCACTCGGACGGCAAGACCTCCAGTCCGGCGACGGTCGTGATCGGGGTCCAGCCGGCGACCGGACCGCCCGGTGGCAACGGGCCGCGCGGCGCGACGGGGCCACGCGGCGAGGTCGGCCCGCAGGGCCCACCCGGGCGCGACGCGACCGTGAAGTGCAAGTCGAAGCGCCACAAGGTGAAGTGCACGGTGAAGTTCACGGCGGCGACATCGAGCACCCTGGTGCGGGCGCGGCTCGCCGGCCACGGTCGTACCTACGCTCGGGCCGCGAAGGCGATCGACGGCGGCAGCGTGAAGCTGGCGTTGCGCACGCGCCGGCGTCTGCCCGCCGGTCGATACAGGCTGAAGCTGACCGTGCTCGACAGGGACGGGTCGCGCACCCGAAGCGAGCGCTCCCTGCGGATCCGGTAGGTCCGATCACCGACCGGTGCGCGGGCTGGGCCGCGCTCAGCGCGGCTCGCGGACCGCGATCACCATCTCGACAAGCGCGCACAGCCGATCCTCGTCGTCGGTGATCTCGACCTGCCACACCCAGGTCGTGCGACCATGGTGGCGGACGGTCGCTGTCGCGTTCACGTGGCCCTCCGAGATCGGGCGCAGGAAGGTGCCGTGGTTGGACTGCCCGAAGGCGAGCATGCCGTCTCCGCGGACAGCCTCGTAGGTCGCCTTCGAGCAGATCGTCTCGGCAAGGGTTGCGAATATCCCGCCGTGGACGGCCCCGAAGGGCTGCAGCAGCTTCGGCGCGACCGCGACGCGGCCGCGCGCGACGCCGTCGTCCATGCCCAGGTCCTCGAACCCGATCAGCTCGCTCAGGCCCCCCGCCGAGGAGGGATCGGGCGTCGCGCTCATCGCCGAACCCTAGTATTCCTGCCGATGTCGCTGAGCGCCGACCAGGAGGCCATGCTGCAGCTCGTGCTCGAGCGGGGGCAGAGCTACGACGATCTCGCCGGGGTGCTGGGCGTGGGCGTCGACGAGGTGCGCTCCCGGGCGCGCGCCGCGTTGACGGAGCTCGCCGGCGAGGACCCGGACGCCGAGGTCGGCATCACCGACTACCTGCTCGGGCAGGCGGACCCGATCGGGCGCGCGGACGCCGTCCGCCAGCTCCAGAACGACCCCGGCACGAACCGGCTCGCGGCCGGGCTCTCGGAGCGACTCAGAGAGCTCGCACCTGACGCCAACCTCCCAGATCTGCCGCCGCCGCGCGAGCGGCGCCAGCCTCCGGCGCCGCAGCAGCCTCCATCCGAGCGGAGGGCGCGAACCGCAGGCCTCTCTTCTGCTCAGCAGCGCGTGATGATCATCGTCGGCGCGGCGGCCCTGCTCGTGGTCGCGGTCGTGCTCGGGGTGACCGGCGTGTTCGGGGGCGGGAGCGACTCCGGATCCGGCTCGACCTCGTCGACGTCGGCGTCGACGACGGCCTCCGGAGACCAGCAGTCGCTCGCACAGGTTCCGCTGCAGCCGCAGGGCGGCAGCGACGCCACCGGCGAGGCGACGTTCGGGATCGCGCAGCAGGGGCAGCAGCCACAGCCCTACGTCGACGTGGACCTGAAGCAGCTCTCCGCTCCGCAGGCCGGGACCACATACGTCGTGTGGCTGCTGGTCTCCGGCAGCGAGGGGTATCCGCTGGCGCCGATCCAGGTCGACGGCAGCGAGTTCTCCGATCGGATCACGATCCCGCAGTTCGCGATCCCGCTCGCCACCCGGGCACGGTTCGTCGACGTCTCGCTGAGCGAGAACCGCTCCCTGCTCAGCGACCTTCGCACGGCCGTCAAGAAGCGCAAGGCGACGCTTCCCTACCAGGGCGACAGCGTCCTGCGCGGGGAGATCCCGGCCGCGGCCCGCAACAACGGCGGCGGCGGGGGCAAGGGCGGCGGCTAGCCGACCGGGTCGACGAGCTTCCCGGGGTTCATGATCCCGACCGGGTCGAGCTGCGCCTTCACCGCCTGCAGAGTCTCCATCCCGGTCTCACCCACCTCCGCGCGCATGTACGGGAGGTGGTCGCGGCCGATCCCGTGGTGGTGGGTGATCGTCCCGCCGGTGCGGAGGACCGCGTCGCTGGCCGCCTCCTTCACCGCTCGCCACTGAGCGATCTCGTCACCCGGTCTGCGGCGGGCGAGCAGGGTGAAGTACAGCGATGCGCCGTCGCGATATGCATGCGAGAGGTGACCGAACGCGAGCCCGGGGGTTCCCTGCGCCTCGAGGGCCGAGTCGATCGCTGCGGTGACCGCCTCATGGAGCTCGCCCACCCGCGACCAGGTGTGGGCGGTCTCCAGCGTGTCGACGAGATACCCGCGGTCGAGCAGCTCGTCGCGCAGGTAGGGACCCTCGAACCGGCCCTTGTGCCAGCTCCGCCCCGGCCGAGCGCCGAGCGACACAGCGCCGCCCGCGCGCAGCGTCCCCTCGCCGAGCGCGCGCCGCCGCGCGACCTCCTCCCTGCCGCCCTCCCAGCCGACGATCAGGATGCAGCCGTCGGCGCGCCGGCGCGTGCGCAGGTAGGCGGCGGCGATCCGGTGCGCGGCCCGGGACGCGCCGGCGAGCGCCATCGACACCCGGGTCTCCTCCCGATCGGAGATCCGGACCACGTCGGGGAGCGCGTCCTGCTGGGCGAGCCCGCGGACGATCTCGGTGCCGGACTCGAAGTCGCGCGCCATCCATGCCTCGTAACGGCGCGCCTGCGGGACCGGCCGCACGCGCGCCGTCACATCTGTGATCACGCCGAACGCGCCCTCGGAGCCCAGCACGAGCTCGCGCAGGGACGGGCCGGCGGCGGTGTGAGGAGTGGCGATCGTGCGGAGCTCGCCGGCAGGCGCAGCCAGCCGCACCGAGGTGACCAGCGCATCGAAGCGCCCGTATCCACTCGACGCCTGCCCCGCGGAGCGGGTCGCGGCGAACCCGCCGATCGTCGCGTACTCGAACGACTGCGGGTAGTGGCCCAGGGTGACGCCGGCCGCCCCCAGCGCGCGCTCGGCGTCCGGCCCGGTCAGCCCCGGCCCCAGCCGCGCGGTCAGGGAGCGCGCGTCCACCTCGACCTCGCGGATCCGAGCGAGGTCGAGCACGATCACGCGTTCGAAGCGACCTCGGTCCGGATCGACGCCGCCGACCACGCTGGTCCCGCCTCCGAACGGGACGACCGCAACCCGCTTGCGTGCGCACGCGTCGAGCACCGCGGCGACCTGCTCGTGCGTGCCCGGCATCACCACGGCGTCCGGGACGTGGGCGATCTCCCCGGAGCGCAGCCGGATCAGGTCGGGGTAGCTCATCCCAGCGGAGTGCCGGAGGCGGGCGTCGTCGTCCTGGAGGACGTTCTCGGGGCCGACCGCACGAACGACCGAGCCCGGTACCTTGGCGGCCGTCGGCAGCTTCACGGTGTCGCGCTCCACGGGGACGCTCGGCTCCGCGTCGCCGAGCGCCGACGACAGCATCTCGAGCGCGCCGGGTCCAAGCTCGGCACGCCGTTCCTCCGCCCCCCACCCCCACCATTTCGTGTCGTTACCGCGCATCGCCCACCAGCGCCCGCTCCAGGCCGTCGAGAGCGTCGGTCAGGGTCGCGGCGGTGGCTCGCCGCATCAGCGGGGAACCCAGCCGCGACAATCCCCGCAGCGATCTCGTCAGCCCGACGCTGACCTCGGTGACGTCTCCCTGCGAGCGCATCCGCACGTCGGTGGTGGCGCTCTTCAGGATCTTCTCGAACGGGGTCTGCTCGATCTCCTGCTCCCACAGGTAGCGCTCGTTGGCGGCCGCACTCGTGCATCGGAAGTCGGCTCGAACGGGTCGCCCCTCCTCGGTCTCCATCACGGCCGTCCACCGCGTCCGGCGGCCCCCCGCCGCACCCTGCACGTTCTCGACCCGCTTCACCCGCGGCCACCATCGCGGCAGGTGGTGCGGATCGGAGACGATCGCCCACACCGCGCCCACCGGCGCGGCGATCACGCGCTTTCGGGTCACCGAACCCACTCGCGGCCGGCTACACGGCGAGCCGGCGCAGGTCCCTGACCAAGAGCAGGTGCGTGAGGTTGGTGCATACCGCGGCGAGGCTCTCCAGGTTCTCGATCGCCTCCTTGCGCCGGCCCTGACTGTGCGAGCGCAGCGCCGGGCCGACCAGCTGCTGCAGCAGCGCCGCCTCGCGGTCCGCCGAGGTGCGGAAGATCCGCAGGTTGCGGCCCGCCACCCCGTACCGGGCGAGCTCGGTCGCGGCGCGGGCGATCTCGAGCTCGGTCTCGTCGTAGGTCTGCTCGCCGTCGCGGCTCACCGGCTGGATGATCCCGTACTCCTCGAGCTCCTCGAGCAGGCCCACGGGGGCGCCGGTCTGCTCCATCACCTCGTCGGCGCTGAACCGCGCAGCCGGGGAGTCGACGGTGACGGCACGGCGCCGCGAGCCCGGCGAGCTGCGCCGCTTCCGATCCGCGCGCTCGCCGCCCGCGGCCAGCTCCTGGCGGATCACCCGCAGCGGCAGGAACTCGTCCCGCTGCATCCGCAGGATCGTCCGGAGCCGATCGACGTCCGCCTGGCTGTACAGGCGGTATCCGCCGGGCGTGCGTCGCGGGGAGAGCAGCTTCTGGTCCTCCAGGTAGCGGATCTTCGAGATCGAGATGTCCTCGAACTCCTGGCTGAGGATCTTCGTGACAGCCCCGATCGTCAGCGCCCGCCGCGGCCTCGAGGCAGAGCGCTCGAGGGGCGGCTTGCCCTGCTGCGTCGTGGAGCGCGCCGCGACGGCCATCTCACTTCTCCAGGTAGCTCAGCTTGAACTTGCCGATCTGGATCTCGTCGCCGTCGTCGAGCTTGTGCGACTCGATCCGCCGCCGGTTCACATATGTGCCGTTCAGGGAGCCGAGATCGTCGATGTACAGCCCGTCCTGGCGGCGCACGATCAGGGCGTGGTTCCGGGAGACCGTGACGTCGTCGAGGAATACCTCGGCGTCCGGGCTGCGCCCGATGCTGATCCGGTCGCCCTCGATCGTGAAGCTCTCCCCGGAGCGACCGCCGCCGGAGCGGATCACCAGCGCGGCGCCGGCCTGCTCGACGACCTCGTCGATGTCGACCGGCTGGTAGTCGCCGGTCTCGTCGACCTTGTAGGTCATCGTGGTGGGCTCCTCCTCCCCCTCCTGGCGGGCGAGATACGCGCCGCACTTCTGACAGTAGTTGGCCCCCTCGGGGTTGACGAACCCGCACTCGGGGCAGTGCAGCGCCATCTCAGCTCGCGTCCTTCGGGTCGTGGCGCTCTCCGAGCAGGATCTCGGTGAGCAGCTGAACATCGTCGCCGGTGATCAGCTCGTCGCCCTCCTGCCGCTGCGACCGCAGCCTGTTGACCAGCTCTGCGCGAAGGATGTCGATCCTCCCATGCAGGATCCGGCGCCGGTACGAGACCTCGCGCTCCTCCTCCGCGAGTTGGGCGATCATCTGCTTCAGGTCCTCGTCGCTCATCGAGCCGATGTCCGGGAAGGTGTCCTCCATCTCACTCCGCTCCGCTGGTCTGGCGTAAGGACCCGGCATCGGGCCGGGCAGGGCGCCCCACGCCATTATATGGCTGCGTTCCCAAGGGTCAACTAGAGGTTGACGGTTGGGTCGGGGCTTGCGGCGCCACCCTCCTATCGCGCGTCCCGCGGCCGGCGCCGCGAAGCGCGGCCGAGCGCCGCCCGCACGTACAGCACCGTCGCCGCGATCAGCGCCACCACCCCCGCGATCAGGAGCGCGTCCGCGATCCAGGTGTCGACCGCGAGCGCCAGGAAGATCCCCCCCATCGCCATGATCACGCCGATCCTGCCGACCCAGTTGATCTCGACGTCGATCCCCCGCCGCAACCCGATCTCGGCCAGCACGACGGTCGCCAGCTCGCGGATCACCAGCAACGCCAGCGCCCACCGCGGGAGCAGCTCGAAGTGCCAGCACACGACGACGCCGGAGATGATCGTGAGCCGATCGACGATCGGGTCGAGGATCGCGCCGAGGCGGCTGTACTGCCCCGTCGCGCGGGCGACGAGCCCGTCCAGGTAGTCGCCGCCCGCGATCAGCGCGTACAGGACCGCGCTCGGGACCGTGCGGCCGTCGCCGGAGTCGAAGGCCAGGTACAGGAACACCGGGATCGCCGCCAGCCGCGCGTACCCGATCAGGTTCGGGAGCGTCGAACGGCCGCAGCGGCGCGCCGGCGCGGGTCGCGGGCGGCTCGGGTCCGGATCGATCGAGCCCCACCAGGCGCCCCTTCGTGATTCGCGCCACGACTACTCCAGCCGGTCGAGCAGGGCCCGTGCCCCGGACGCAGCCCCTTCGAGCTGCAGTCTGTCCTCGTCGCCACCGGCGCGCACCTGCGCCTCGACGATCCCTTCGGCCAGCCCGCGCGGCCCGACCGTGATCCGGACGGGGCAGCCGAGCAGCTCCGCGTCGGTGAGCTTCTCGCCGGTCCCGGCCTCCCGGTCGTCGTAAAGCACCGCGACCCCGGCGTCCTCGAGCTCGGCGACGATCGACTCGGCGGCGGCAGCGGTCTGCTCGTCACCCTTTCCGAGGGCGGTCACATGCACCTCCCACGGGGCCAACGCCCGCGGCCACACGATCCCGCGCTCGTCGGCGCGCTGCTCGATCGACGCGGCGAGGATGCGCGCCAGCCCGATCCCGTAGCTCCCCATCACGATCGGACGCTCGGTACCGCCCTCGTCGAGGTAGGTGGCGCCGAGCGGCGCGGAGTATCGGGTGCCGAGCTTGAAGATGTTCCCGATCTCGATCGCGGGCTCGATCTCGATCGGGTGGCCGCCGGGGGAGGCGTCGCCGGGCTCGACGGAGCGGATGTCGACGCGCTCGTACTCGAAGTCGCGGCCGGGCTCGATCCCGGTCAGGTGCGCGTCGGCCTCGTTCGCGCCGCCATAGAACCCGGGGCCGGCGATCGCCTCGTCGAGCAGCACCGGGACGTCGGCTCCGACGGGTCCGATGAACCCCGCCGGACCGAGGTTCCGCTCGATCTCCTCGGGCGTCGCCTGGCGGAACCCCTCGCCGAGCACGTTCGCAAGCTTGGTCTCGTTGAGGCGATGGTCGCCGCGGACGATCGTCAGCACGAACCCGCGCTTCTCGGTGACGACCGGGATCGACTTCAGCGCGGCGCCGGCTGGCACGCCGAGGGCCTCGGCGACCTCATCCACCGTCTTCGACCCCGGCGTCGACACCTGCTTCGGCTCGTCCAGCGGCGGCGGCATCTCGATCGGCTGCGGCGCGGCCGAGGCGACCTCGACGTTCGCCGCGTAGTCCGGGGCGAGCGCCACCTCGTCCTCGCCCGCGGGGCACGGCGCCATGTACTCGTGCGCGCCGGACCCTCCCATCACCCCGACGTCGGACGCCACCCGGTACCACCGCAGGCCGCAGCGATCGAAGATCCGGTCGTAGGCCTCGATGTGGCGCGCATAGCTCGCCTCCAGCCCGTCATCGTCGCGATCGAAGCTGTAGGAGTCCTTCATCGTGAACTCGCGCGTGCGCAGCAGCCCGGCCCGGGGCGGGCCTCGTCCCGCTCCTTGGTCTGGATGTGGAACAGGATCTTCGGCAGCTCGCGGTAGGAGCGCACGTCGCGGGCGACGTGGTAGGTGAGCGCTTCCTCGTGCGTGAGCGCGAGCGCCAGCTCGGCCCCCTTGCGGTCCTGGAGCTTGAACAGCTCCGGGATCGAGTACCGACCCGTCGCCTTCCAGATCTCGGCCGGCTGCAGGACGGGCAGCAGCATCTCCTGGGCGCCGATCGCCTCCATCTCCTCGCGGATGATCCCCTCGGCCTTGCGCTGCGCCCGCCACCCCGCCGGCAGGAACGTCCACAGGCCCGCCGCCAGCTGCCGGACGAGGCCGGCGCGAACCATCAGCCTGTGCGAGACCGCCTCCGCCTCCGCCGGAGCGTCCTTCAGGGTCGGCAGCCAGTAGCTCGATAGCCGGGTCATCGCCGGCTGAGCGTAACGGTGGCTACGCGCGCGTGAAGCGGCGGCCCGCCGTAGGCGAGGTCGCTTCGTCCAAGGGCTCCGGAGCAGTCACGTCCGAATCAGGGCCTGCCGCCTCCTCCGCTTCGCCTCCGGGGGCGGCAGGGTCGCGGGCGGCAGCCGCCTCCATCGCAGCGATCCGCTCCGGGGTGAGCTCGCCGGCATTCTCCTCCTCGATCTTCGCCAGCCAGTCGGCGCCCTCCGCGGCCTTCTCCGAGTCGACCTGGACCCGGCCGCGGTCCAGGGAGCGGTCGATCTCGGCGAACAGCGTGTCGACGAGCTCGGCCTGCGGCACCTTCCGCAGCGGCTTGCCGTGCGCGAAGATCAGCCCCTCGTTCTTGGCGCCGGTGATCCCGAAGTCCGCGTGCGAGGCCTCGCCGATCCCGTTCACCGCGCATCCCAGCACGGCGACCTCGATCGGCTCCTCGTACGCCTCCAGACGCCGCTCGATCTCGGTCACGACGGTGTCCATGTCGAACTGGAGCCGGCCGCAGGTCGGGCACGCGATCAGCACCGGGCCGCGCTCGCGCAGACCGAGGGCCTTCAGTATCTCCCACGCGACCCTCACCTCCTCCTCGGCGTGGAAGGTGGACAGGCTGATCCTGATCGTGTCGCCCACTCCGTCGGCGAGCAGGGTGCCCAGCCCCACCGCGGACTTCAGCGACCCCGACCACTTCGTTCCCGCCTCGGTGATCCCGAGGTGGATCGGGTAGTCGATCCGCTCCGCGAGCAGCCGGTTGGCGGCGATCGTGTTGGGGACGCTGGTCGACTTGATCGACACCTTGAAGTTCTCGAACTCGAGCCGCTCCATCAGCTCCACGAACTCGACCGCGGCGGCGACCAGCGCCTCGACCGGCTGGTCCCGCTCCAGCTCGTGCAGATGCTTCGGAAGCGAGCCCGAGTTGACGCCGATCCGCATCGGCACGCCGGCGGCGGTCGCCTTCTCCGCGACCCGGGCGACCTTGTCCTCCCCGCCGATGTTGCCGGGGTTGAGGCGGATGCAGTGCGCGCCCGCGTCGATCGCCTTCAGCGCCAGCGTGTAGTTGAAGTGGATGTCGGCGATCACCGGGATCGGCGACTCAGTGACGACGGTCTTCAGCGCCTCGACGTCCTCGTCGCGCGGGACCGCGACGCGGACGATGTCGGCGCCCGCCTCGGCGACCTTGTGGATCTGCTCCATGGTCGGCTCGAGGTTCGCCGTCTCGGTCTTCGTCATCGTCTGCACGGCGACCGGCGCCCCACCGCCGATCGGCACCCCGCCGACGAATATCTGCCGCTTGGAGGGCATCGACAGTAGGGTACCTGCGGGAAGCCATCCATCCGCGGCTCTGGCCCGTATGAAGGGGTGAAAGATGGGACGTGGGATGCGAATCGCGGCCGCGACAGCGCTGGCGGCCTGTGGCCCGGCGGTGGCCGCCGCGCCGGCGGCCGCGACCTACCACCTGATCAGAGTCTCCGAGGTCTACCCCGGCACCGTCGCGCAGCCGGATGCCGACTACGTCGAGCTGCAGATGTACGCGCCAGGCCAGAACCTCGTCAACGGGCACGAGGTGCGCTACTTCAAGGGGGACGGCAGCTTGGGTGGTGCCCCGAACTTCACTGCCGACGTCCCGAACGGCGAGAACCAGCGGACGATCCTGATCGCGAACCCCGCCGCGGAGACGGCGTTCGGCGTTCACGCCGACTTCACGAACACGGTTCCGATCGACCCGGCGGGCGGCGCGGTGTGCTGGGAGCAGCTCGACTGCGTCTCCTGGGGGGCGTTCACGCCGCCGCTCGGCGGCCTCCCGTCGGCCGCGGGCACATCGGCGGCGGCGATCCCGAACGGCTCGGCGCTGCTTGATCCAAGGCTCGCGGCTGCCCCACCCTGCTGGAGCCGTCCGACGACACCAACGACAGCGCCGCGGACTTCTCCGCCGGTCCCCCAACTCCGCGCCCAACTCGGTCGTCACCGACCGAGATGGCCTGTGGAGGCGGGCCGAGCGGCAGCCCTGGGGGCCCACCGCAGACCACGATCACGAAGGCGCCCAAGAACAAGAGCACCAAGGCCAAGGCCAGGTACAAGTTCACCTCCAGCAAGCCGGACTCGACCTTTGAGTGCGCGTTCGACAAGAAGATCAAGAAGGACAGGTTCAAGCCCTGCGAGTCGCCCTACAAGAAGCGGGTCGACGAGGGCAAGCACAAGTTCCAGGTGGCCGCGATCGACGCCGAGGGCAACCGCGACCCCTCGCCCGCGAAGGACAAGTTCAAGGTCGTCGGGTAGGCCGGCGCGCTACTCGTCGTACAGCGCGTCGATCTCGGCCGTGAACTTCTCGGCGATCGGCTTGCGCTTCAGCTTCATCGTCGGGGTGAGCTCGTCGCCGCCGGGCTCCCACGGCGCCGGCATGATCTTGAACCGCTTCACGCCCTCCACCTTGGCCAGGTTCCGGTTCGCCGCGTCGACCCCGCTCTGCACTTCGGCGATCAGCTCCTCGCTCCGGGACAGCTCCGCGATCGACGTCCCCTCGACGCCGTGGTCCTTCGCCCATGCCGCGGCGGCATCCGGGTCGAGCGTGAGCAGGGCCGAGATGTACTTGCGCTGGTCGCCGATGGCGACCGCCTGGTCGATCAGCGGGATCAGCTTCAGCTCCGCCTCGATGTTCGAGGGCGACAGGTTCTTGCCGCCAGCGGTGATGATCAGCTCCTTCTTGCGGTCGACGATCCTGAGGTAGCCGTCCTCGTCCAGCTCGCCGATGTCGCCGGTGAGCAGCCATCCGTCCGCGTCGATCGTCTCGGCGGTCTTCTCCGACATGTTCCGGTATCCGGGCATCACCGAGTCGCCCCGGACGAGCACCTCGCCGTCGTCCGCGAGCTTGATCTCGACCCCGGGAACGGGCGGCCCGACCGTGCCGAGCTTGATCCGCTCGGGCGGATTGCAGGTGGCGACCCCGCACGTCTCCGACATCCCCCACAGCTCGCCCACAGGGACCCCGATCGCGTGGAAGAACTCGAGCACCTCGACCGCGGTGGGCGCAGCGCCCACGTTCACGGCGACCAGCTCGTCCAGCCCGAGCTGGTGGCGAATCGCGGAGAACATCGACTCGTCGGCCTTCTCCACGGCCGCGGCGAGCTCGGCCGGAACCGGCTCGCCGGCGTTCTCGAGCCGCACCTTCTGGATCGCCGCCTGCAGCGCCCGGCTCGCGCCCTCGCGCTGCTCGTCCGGAAGCTTCGCCAGGTTCGCCTCCAGCCCCGCCTTCAGCTTCTCCCAGATCCGCGGGACCGCGAAGAACCACGTGGGGCGAACCTGGGGCAGGAACTCGACGATCTTGCGCGGGTCGGGGCAGATCGTCACCTGCAGGCCGTTGATCATCGGCAGGTAGTAGTGCGCCCCGCGTTCGGCGATGTGCGCGGCCGGAAGCCATGACATCGACCCGCGCGCCGCGCTCCGGGAGCTCGACGAGCTCCTCGACGCCGGCGACCAGGGCCATCAAGTTGCGATGGGTGAGCTGCACCCCCTTCGGCGGGCCGGTGGTGCCCGACGTGTAGATCAGGGTGAGCAGGTCGTCCGGCTCGAGCTCGTCGACGACCCCGTCTGGATCGAACTCCGGATCCGCCTGCTCGAGCTCCGCGAGCGTGTGGGTGTCGCCGTCACCATCCACGACGACCACGTGCTCGAGCTCGGGCAGTTCCTGCTTAGCGGCCAGCAGCTGCGGCAGGAACGCCGTCTCCACCACCGCCACCCGGGCCGCTGCGTCGGTGAGCACGAACCGGATCTGATCGGCTGTCAGCGTCGGGTAGATCGAGAACGGGACCCCGCCGAGCGTCACCGCGGCGAGGTCGACCGGGATGAACTCCGGGCGGGTGTTGAGCATCAGCGCCACCGTGTCGCCCTTGGCGACGCCGAGCCCGGCGAGGCCGCCCGCGATCGCGCGCGAGCGCCGGCGCAGCTCGTTCCAGGTGATCGTCACCTGATCGTCCGCGGTGCGGATCGCGACGTCGTCGCCGAGCCGATCGGCGGTCCGCTCGAACGCCCTGACGAAGTTCTGCGCGACCAGATCCGGGATCCGCGCGCCGCGCGCGTAGCGCTCAGCCGTGCTGATCTCCATCCAGCCTCCTTCCCCCCAGGAAACTATCGGAGTCCCGCCCACCCCGCGACGGCGGACGCGAAGCGGAGCACGTCGCGGGAATGATTTCCGTCATCGCACGTTGAAGCCCTCGCCACTGAGCCTGCCGATGTCGTTGGTGAGCCCGATGAAGAACAGCAGGATGACGAGTACGAATCCGACCATCCCGGCCCGTTCCATCACGATGAACGGCACCGGCCGCCCTCGCACCTTCTCGACCAGGCTCCAGAAGATGTGGCCGCCGTCGAGCGGCAGGAACGGGAACAGGTTGATCACGGCGAGCGACAGGCTGATCACGGCGATCAGCGTCAGCGCCCGCCGGGAGTCGAACTCGATCGCCTGCCGAGTGGTCTCGTAGCCGCCGACCACACCCGAGATCTGCTCGCGCTCCTGCGGATCGAACAGGCGGGCGACGACGCTCACGGTCTGGGTCGAGACGAGCCACATGAAGTTGGCCGAGACCCGCACCGCCCCGGCCGGGGACGGGTTGACGTCGCGGGTCTGGTACTGGAACCCGAGCCGCTGCCGGTCGAGGGCGGCGTCGTACTCGGGGGTGATCGTCAGCACCTGGGTCCGCCCGTCGCGGTCGATCTTCACCTTCGCCGGGGTGGCGGCCTTGCAGCCGTCCTTCTGATCGCCCGCGCACTCGTGCTTGTTGAGCGCCGCGGCGAGTCGCGACCTGGTCGCCGTCGCGCCCGTCCACCGAGAGGATCCCGTCGCCCTTCTTGAGCTGCCTGGCGGCCGGCGAGCCCGGCTCGATCTGACCCACGTCCTTGGTCGGCTCGCTGACGCCGAACGCGAGCACGAACAGGATCACGAATGCGACCAGCAGGTTCATCGCCGGCCCGGCCGCGATCACCACGATCCGCTTCCACACCGGCTGGTGGTAGTAGCCGCGAGCCGCGATCTCGGGCGGCAGCTCCTCGTCCGGGTTCATCCCGGTGATCTTCACGAACCCCCCGAGCGGGATCGCCCCGATCCCGTACTCGGTCTCGCCCCGCTTCATCTTCGCGATCGGAGGCGGGAAGAACAGGTAGAAGCGCTCCACCCGCATGCCCGTCGCCTTGGCCGCCAGGAAGTGGCCCGAGCTCGTGCAGGATGATCAGCACGGCGAAGCCCGCGAACGCGAGGATCCAGCTCATCGCCGCGCCGTTCGGCCAGCCTGCCCGCCGAGCGCGCCGTCGCTGCTCGACGATGCCGGTCGCGCGCGCGGGCCTGCGCATCCGCCGCGAACAGGTCGTCGAAGTGGGCGGGCTGGATCGCCGGAACCGCTGCGAGCGTTCCCTCCACCACCTCCGCGATCCCGGTGAACGGGATCCGGCCCTTCAGGAAGGCCGCGACGGCGATCTCGTTGGCCGCGTTCAGCACGCCGGCGCGGTCCCCCCCGCCTCGCCCGCCTCACGGGCCAGGCGCAGGCACGGGAACGCGTCCAGGTCGGGGCCTCGAAGGTGAGCTCGCCGACCTCGGCCAGGTCGAGCGCCGACGGCGACGTCGGCGCGCTCGGGGTGGTGAAGCGCGTAGGAGATCGGCACGCGCATGTCGGGATAGCCCGAGATGGGCGAGCGACGCGCCGTCGTTGAGCTGCACCATCGCGTGGACGATCGACTGCGGGTGGACGACCACCTCGATCCGCTCGTAGGGCACCCCGAACAGGTGATGCGCCTCGATCACCTCGAGGCCCTTGTTGATCAGCGTGGCGGAGTCGATCGTGATCTTGCCGCCCATCTCCCAGGTGGGGTGGGCGAGCGCCTCCTCGCGGGTCACACCTCGAAGGTCGGTGCGGCCCCGGAACGGCCCGCCGGAGGCTGTCAGCACGAGTCGCTCGACCGTTGCCGGTCTCCGCCGCGGAGAGCTGGTGCAGCGCCGAGTGCTCGGAGTCGACCGGGATGATCCGCGCGCCGGTGGCCTCCGCGAGCGCTGTGACCAGCTCGCCCCCGACCACGAGGCTCTCCTTGTTGGCGAGCGCCAGGTCGATCCCCTCGGTGAGGGCGACGATCGTCGGCCCGAGGCCGGCCGAGCCGACGATTGCGTTCAGGACGAGGTCGGCGCCACGAGGCGCGACGAGCTCGCGGATCCCCTCCTCCCCGGCCAGCACCCGGCCCTTCCAGCTCGCGGCGGCGCGCTCGGCGGCCTCTGGATCGGCGAGCGCGACCGCGGGCACGCCGTGCTCGCGGGCCTGCTCGACCACGGCTCCCAGCTTCGATCGGCCGACAGCCCGACGACGTCGAGTTGCGGCGCGCGGCCGATCACCTCGAGCGCCTGGACGCCGATCGACCCGGTGGAGCCGAGGATGACGACCTTCCGCATAGCCCTCGGCAGTGTAGGGAGGGGCCTAAGCGGCTCCTGAACGGGCTAGTACACGAGCGCGATCGACAGGTAGAACCCGGCGACCACGGTGAAAAGGACCGCGTCGAGCCGGTCGAGGAGGCCGCCGTGGGGACCGAACGCGCGGCCGGTGTCCTTGACGCCGAGATCGCGCTTGATCATCGACTCGAACAGGTCGCCCATCGGAGCGACCGCCGCGATCACGGCGCCCATGATCACCGCGTCGGTGCCCGACAGCCAGTCCTGGTAAAGCCCCGCGAACCAGAAGCCGATCATCCCGCCGAGGAAGCCGGCGCCGAGCCCCTCCAGGGTCTTGTTCGGAGAGAGCGCGGGTGCGAGCGGGTGACGGCCGAAGAGGCGGCCGCCGACGTAGGCGGCGGTGTCCGCCGCGAATGTCGCGACCAGCACGTCGATCAGAAGCGCACCCCCGTGCAGGGGCAGGTCGCGGAGCAGCACGGCGTGCGCGAACGGCGCTCCGATCCAGGCGATCGCGAAAAGGGTGATCCCGAACGACAGCGTCACGCCCTCGCGCGACGGACGACCGGCGGCGAAGGCGAACATCAACGGGAACGACAGCCCCGCGACCAAGGCCGCGTTGCGGCCGGTCGTGTAGTGCGCGGCGACGATCACCGCGCCGACGACCACGAACGCGACCGGGACGAACGGCTGCGCCTGCGCGGTCATCCGGAAGAACTCCATCAGGCCGAGGGATGCGAGCCCGATCATCGCGAGCATGAACGGGACCCCGCCCGCGACCACGATCGCGACCGCGAAGATGACCCACGGGACGGCGACGAGAGTGCGCGCCAGCGTCTCGAACCGGGCCCGCCGGGCGGCTGCGGGGACGCGGCGGGCTCTGGAGCGGCGCTGGCTCGGCTCCGTCTCTTCGAAGCCGCCCTCCGCCTCCGGAGGCATGAACTCCCCGGCCGGAGCATCGGCGAACAGGTCGGTGCCCTCGTCGAACGCCTGGGAAGGTGGGCGGCGCGGCGCGCGGCGGCGGCGGCCGGAGGACCTGCGGGAAGCCATTCGCGCCCCCGAACCTAGCGACTATCGGGCGCCGAAGCGCCGGTGGCGGGCCTCGAACTCGTCAAGCGCCGCCCGGAACGCGTCCGTGGAGAAATCGGGCCACAGCTCGTCCCTGAAGACGAGCTCGGAGTAGGCGCACTGCCACAGCAGGTAGTTCGAGATCCTGATCTCCCCGCTGGTCCGGATCAGCAGGTCCGGATCGTGCATGTCGGGGGCATACAAGCCGCGGCGGAACTCCTCCTCGGTGTCCCCGTCGAACCGCTTCGCGGCGTCGACGATCTCCGCCCGCCCTCCATAGTCGAAGGCAACGAACAGCGTGATCCGGTCGTTGTCCCGCGTCCGCTCCTCCGCCCACTCGATCCGCTCGACCAGCGTGTCGTGGAGCCGCTGGCGGCGGCCGATAAACCGCATCCTGACGCCCTCCTCGTCGAGCTCGGGGGTCTCGCGGTCGATCCGGTCGGCGAACATCTTCATCAGCCCGTCCACCTCCTGGGCCGGCCGCGCCCAGTTCTCTGTCGAGAACGAGAACACCGTGAGCTCCTCGATCCCGAACCGGACGGCGTCGCGGAGCCGCTCCTTGACCACGTCCGCGCCCGCGTTGTGCCCCTCGAGCACGGGCAGCCCCCGCTGCTTCGCCCACCGCCCGTTGCCGTCGGTGATGATCGCAACGTGCTTAGCGCTCACGTGTCGCACCTCCCGCCGCCCCCGGACGCGGAACCGAGCGAGCATGGCTGCCAGTCATTCGAGTGCGAGCGAGCGCGAGCAGAGGAGGCGGCGGTGTTGATTCACACCTCGAGGATCTCCTCTTCCTTCCCCTTCAGGAGCGCGTCGATCTCGCCGATCGCGCCGTCGGTCGACTTCTGCAGCTCCACCTCGGCGCGGTGCTCCTCGTCGGATCCCGCGTCCCCCTCCTTCTTCAGCTCACGCAGATCGTGCATCACGTCCCGGCGCACGTTCCGGATCGCCACCCGACCCTCCTCTGCCACCCCGTGGACGACCTTGACCAGCTCCCTGCGACGCTCCTCGGTCAGCTCCGGGATCTGCAGCCGGATCACGTTTCCGTCGTTGCCGGGGGTGATCCCGAGGTCGGACTCGAGGATCGCCTTCTCGATCGCGGAGATCGAGGACTTGTCGTACGGGGTGACGGTGAGCAGCCGGGCGTCCGACGCGGCGAGCTGGGCGAGCTGCTGCAGCGGCGTCTCGGCGCCGTAGTAGTCGACGACGACGCGATCCAGCAGGTGCGGGGATGCGCGCCCCGTGCGGACTGTCGCGAGCTCGTGGCGGGTCGCCTCCACCGATTTCGACATCCGGTCGCCGGCGTCGGCGAGCAAGTCGTCTATGAAGGAGTCGTCGGCGGCCACGGTCAGTCGTCAGCGGTGACCAGCGTACCGACCCGCTGCCCGTCCACGACCCGCTCCACGTTGCGCTCGTCGGCAAGGTCGAAGACGTAGATCGGCAGGCCGTTGTCCATGCACAGCGACAGCGCCGTCGAGTCCATCACCTTCAGACCGCGCTCGATCGCCTCGCGGTGGGTGAGCTGCGGGATGAACTTCGCGTCCGGGTTCTGCGCCGGGTCGGCGTCGTAGACGCCGTCGGTGCCGTGCTTGCCCATCAGGATCGCCTCGGCGTGGATCTCGAGTGCGCGCAACGCCGCCGCCGTGTCGGTCGTGAAGAACGGGTTGCCGGTGCCGGCGGCGAAGATCACGACCCTGCCCTTCTCGAGGTGGCGGATCGCGCGGCGCCGGATGTACGGCTCGGCGACCTCGGTGACCGTGATCGCGGACAGCACCCGGGTGCGCGAGCCGAGCCTCTCGAGCGCGTCCTGGAGGGTGAGCGCGTTCAGCACGGTCGCCAGCATCCCCATGTAGTCGGCCGTCGCCCGGTCCATCCCGGCGGCCGCGCCGGCGAGCCCACGGTAGATGTTCCCGGCGCCGATCACGATCGCGATCTCGACCCCGCGGTCGGCGACCCCGTGGATCTGCCTCGCGATCCGCTCCAGGCGGGCGGGATCGGTCCCGTACTCGAGCTCCCCCTGGAGCGCCTCCCCCGACAGCTTCAGCAGAACCCGGCCGAAAACGGGGCCCGCGACGTCCTCCGCTTCGCGTCCGGGCGTCGCGGGGTGTGGCAAGGCCTTACTCCCCCACCACGAACCGGGCGAACCGCGTGATCGTGATGTTCTCACCCATCTTCGCGGCGACCTCCGCCCGCTGCTCGTCGATCGTCTTGCCCTCGTAGCGGTCCGCGTTGATGTGCGCCTGCTCGAGCAGCGCGATCTCACCCTCCCACTTCCCGATCTGGCCGCCGACGATCTTGTCGACGATCTCGTCGGGCTTGCCGTCCTCCCTCGCCTTCTTGACCAGCACCTCGCGCTCGGCCTCCCGGACGTCGTCGGGAATCTCCTCGGCGCTGACGTACTGGGCGGGCGGGTTCGCCCCGGCGATGTGGACGGCGACCTCGCGCGCGAACTCGCGGAACTCCTCGTTGCGGGCCACGAAGTCGGTCTCCGACTGGATCTCGACCAGCACCCCAACCTTCCCGGTGGCGTGGATGTACGAGGCGACCACGCCCTCGCCGGTCGACCGTCCGCTGCGCTTCGCGGCGGAGGCCTGCCCCTTCACACGGAGCAGCTCGATCGCCTTCTCTGTGTCGCCGTCCGACTCCGCGAGCGCCGCCTTGCAGTCCATCATCCCGGCGCCGGTGCGCTCGCGGAGCGCCTTCACGTCCGCAGCGCTCACCTCGGGGCTCACTTGGTCTCGGCCCCCTCGGCCGGCTTCGGCGGCGCGGGCGCGGGCTCCGCAGGCGGCGGTACGGGCTCGTCGGGCGCGACCGCCTGCGGGTGTGCCGGGATCCGGGGCGCCTCCGGCGCCTGCTCCGGCGTCGCCCGATCCGGCTGATCGGCCTTCCCCGCCTGCTCGGCCGCGGCGGCGGCCTCGGCCTGCCTCGCTGCCTCCTCGGCGCGCTTTCGCTCCTCCTCGGCCTGCCGCTTGCGCTCCGCCTCCTCTGCGCGCTTTCGCTCCTCCTCGGCGCGGCGGCGCTCCTCCTCGGTGCGCCACGCTGCCGCCGACTCCGCGACCGCCTCCCCGACCCGGCGAATCACCAGCTCGCAGGAGCGGATCGCGTCGTCGTTGCCCGGGATCACGTAGCCGACTGGGTCCGGGTCGCAGTTGGTGTCGACCAGCGCGATGATCGGGATCCGCAGCCGCGCGGCCTCCCGAAGCGCGATCTCCTCGGTCTTCAGGTCGATCAGGAACACGGCCTGCGGCAGCCGCTTCAGGTCGCGGACGCCGCCGAGGTTGTACTCGAGCTTGGCGAGCTCGGCCTGGCGAGCCATCCTCTCCTTGGTGGGGAGCAGCTCGAGCTGCCCGCCCTCGGACAGCCCGGTGAGCTCGTGGAGGCGGTCGATCCGCTTCGAGATCGTCGCGAAGTTCGTGAGCAGCCCGCCGAGCCAGCGCTGGTTCACGTACGGCATCCCGGAGCTGCGCGCCATCTCCCCGATCGCGTCGCGGGCCTGCTTCTTCGTCCCGACGAACAGGATCGTCCCGCCCCTGCGGGCGATGTCGGCGCCGAACTCGCTCGCTTCCTCGAGCAGCGTCTGGGTCTGCAGCAGGTCGATGATGTGGATCCCGTCGCGCTCACCATGGATGTAGCGGCCCATGCGCGGGTTCCATCGGCGCGTCTGGTGGCCGAAGTGGACGCCGGCCTCCAGCAGCTCCCTGAGTCCCACTTCACTCATTCGGCTTTCCCTTCGTTTTGTACGCGTGTGCAGTGCCCCGTCGGCGCCTGCGGAGACCCGGGCTCGTGCCCGGGCAGGGCTCCGCCTCGCTGCGGCGGGGGTAGTTGTCGGTGGGGCGGGATTGTAGACGGGCCGCGCCTACCGGCCGCGAGCCCGCTGCAGCGCAGCGGCGAGGTCGTCCGGGAGCCCGGAGCGGAGCTCCGTTCTCTCGCCGGTGACCGGATGGGCGAACGCGAGCCGCCGCGCGTGCAGGAACTGCCGCTCCAGCCCGTGGCGGCGAGCGTGCCCGTAGCGCGGGTCCCCCGCGACCGGGTGCCCGATCGCGGCGAAGTGGGCGCGAATCTGGTGTGTGCGCCCCGTCTCCAGCCGCACCTCGACCAGCGTGTCCTCGGGGAGCGCCTCGATCACCTCGAAGTGCGTCCGCGCCTGACGCGGGCGCCGCCCCCCACCGTGATCCGGTCCGGGGCGCGACGGTCGCGGCCGACCGGCGCGTCGATCGTCCCGGTGCGGGATCCCGGCCGTCCCTCCACAAGGGCGACGTACTCGCGCTCCATCGAGCGCGACCGGACCTGCCGGGAGAGGTCCGCGTGCGCCTCCGGCGTGGCGGCGACCACCAGCAGCCCGGAGGTGTCCTTGTCGAGCCGGTGGACGATCCCGGGTCGCCCGCTCGGCCCGCCGGCGGCGATCCCGTGAAGCTGGTCGACGAGGGTGTCGCTGCGATGTCCGGGAGCCGGATGGACGACGAGGCCGGCCGGCTTGTCGACGACCAATACCGAGTCGTCGCGGTACACGATCTCGGCCGGCGGCGCCTCGGAGCTCATCCGGGCGCGGCCGGCTGCGACTCCGGCCTGGGGCGATGGGCCAGCACGAGAACCACGATTCCGACCACGATCGCGATATCGGCGACATTGAACGCGGGCCACAGCGGGGGATCGATGAAGTCCGTGACGAAGTCGGCCGACAGCCGGTCGACGAGGTTTCCGACCGCCCCGCCGAGCAGCAGGCCAACGCCGAGCCACAGTCCTGGGCGCGCCGCGCCGTACGCGAAGTAGACGCCGATCAGGACCAGCGCCGCGACGGTCACCACCAGCACCGCGGCCTGGCCGTCGGCGAACAAGCCGAACGCGATCCCCCGGTTGCGGACGTGCGCGAGGTCGACGCCGAGCACCAGCGACTCGTGCTCACCGGGCGCGAGCGCTGCGGAGACGAGCGCCTTGGTCGTCTGGTCGAGCGCGAAGACGGCGGCCGCGACGGCGAGCATGCGCGCCCAGCCGCGCAGCGCGGGGCTCAACCGCGGATCAACCCGACCACCACCGCCTGTGCGATCAGCAGCACGATGATCGCCACGATCGGGCTGAAGTCGAGCATCCCGATCGACGGGATGAACCGCCTGAAGACCCGCAGGTACGGGCCGGTCACCTGTCCGACGAAGTCGACGATCGCGCGGAGGTACGGGTTGTAGGGCATCCGGCCGAGCGCCTCGACCCACGAGATCAGGATCGCGGCGAAGATCAAGATCATGTAGACGAGGAACAGCGCGGCGACGTAGTCGGCGACGTCGCCCCGGGCGAGCGCGATCAGGGTCGTCATCCCCGCATCCTCTCGAGAGAGACAGCGACTGCCGCTCGCAGCGCTGCCGGCAGGCCGCCGCGGTCGAGCGCTTCCAGGCCGGCCTCCGTCGCCCCGCCGGGCGAGGCGACCGCGGCGCGGACCTCGGCGGGCGTGCGGACGCGGAGCAGCTCCGCCGTGCCCGCCAGCGTCTCGACCACGAGCTCGTGGGCCAGACCCGCGTCGATCCCCTCCTCCGCACCCACGTCCGACAGGGTCTCCGAGACCAGCGCCAGGTAGGCGGGCGAGCACGACATGATCGCGGTGGCGCCCTCGATCTCGCTCGCCGACACCGGTACGAGGCTTCCGAGCTGCTCGAGCGCCTCGAACAGGAGGTGGCGGTGCTCGTCGGGGACCGTGCTCGGCGGCGGCACCACGCAGGTCACCCCGCGGCGGACCTCGACCGCGACGTTCGGGATCGCGATCACGATCGAGGCGCCGGGAAGCGCCCCGGCGAGACGCTCCGGCCGCACCCCCGCCATCACCGAGACGATCGGGGGCGGATCCCCGCCGAGCGCGGCAGCGACCTCGTCCAGCGCGGTCCGCTTGACGGCGAGCACCAGCATGTCCGCGCGGCCCGCCAGCTCCGCTAGGTCGGCGACCGCCTCGCCGCCGACCTCGTCGGCGAGCGCCGCCGCTCGCCCCGAGCCGGCGTCGGCGAAGGTGAGCAGCTCCGGCCGATCCTCTGCCGCCGTCCACCCGCGGGCCATGGCGGCTGCCAACCTTCCAGCTCCCGCGAACCCGATCCGCATCCGCACAAGAGTATGGAAGACCGTTCGCGTGCTGCGCGCGGCGATCCGTCAGCTCTGGTTGAAGAAGCCCTTCTCGACGAGGCGCGCCTGCTGCTCGGCCGACACCTCGACGTTGCGCGGCGTCAGCAGGAAGGTCTTCTCGGCGATCTTCTGCATCCCGCCGTTGAGGGCGTACGTGAGGCCCGAGGCGAAGTCGATCAGGCGCCGGGAAAGCTCGGTGTCGGTCCCCTGCAGGTTCATGATCACCGGGATCGAGCGCTTGAACTTGTCGGCCACCTCCTGCGCGTCGTTGAACGTGCGCGGGGTGACCAGGTGGACCTGGGAGTCGGCGCCGCCGTTCCCGACGGGGCGCAGCATCCGGTCGCCGCCCGCGGTCGGCGCCTCGTCGGAGAAGATGTCGTCGATCTCGTCGCGAGAGCGCGAACGCGGCGCCGACTCGATCCGCCGCACCGGCGCGGCGCGCTCACGGCGGCGCGGGGCCGGCTCCACCTCCTCCATCGGCTCCTCCTCGAACAGCTCGTCCTCTGCCGAGGTATCGGGGTCGTAGACCTCAGGTCCCTCCTCGTAATCCTCGGCAAGACCGAAGTACACGAGGGAACGGTGCCATGTGTCGCGCAAGGCCATCGTTGGCGAATTTCGCTTTCTAGCGGGGATTTCCTCCGCTTGTACGCAGATCGCCTCGGCCGATTATGACTGGTCCGACCCACCGGCTGTGGGCGTGGTCGTGCGTGACGCCGGCTCAGCCGCCGTACAGCGCCGTGCCAAGCCGGATGATCGTCGCGCCCTCGTCCACCGCCACCTCCCAATCCTGGCTCGTCCCCATCGAGAGTCGCCGCAACCCGTGCGCGGCTGCGAGCTCCGCGAGCCCGGCGAAATGGGGCCGCGAGTCCTCGGCGCGCTGCGTGAACGGCGGCATCGTCGCCAGCCCTACGACGCGCACGGGACAGCGCTCGATGAACCCCGGCAGCTCCGCCGGGGCGACGCCGCCCTTCGACTGCTCACCGGCGAGGTTGACCTCGACCAGCACCTCCGCCTCGGGGGGGGCGTGCCGGCCGAGCTGCTCCAGCGCGGAGTCGGTCGCGATCGAGTGGATCAGCCGCACTCGCGGGACGATCTGCTTCACCTTCCGGCTCTGCACGTTGCCGATGAAGTCCCACTCGAACGCGTCTCCCCACCGCTCCTGCTTCGCCTCCATGTCCTGGAGGCGGTTCTCCCCGACCAGGGTGATGCCGCCCTCCGCGAGCACGCCCATGTCCGCGAGCGGGACGTACTTGGTGGCGGCGAGGATCTCGACGTCCGGACCGGTGCGGTCGCGGACGCGCGCCAGGCTGGCGGCGACCGTGGTGGGCTCGATCCCATGGATCAATCCCGGATTCATTCCGGCGGCGTGCTCCGCTTAGCGTCCGCCGCCGGCGGGTCCGTGATCCACACAAGCCCCGCCTGGCGGCCCGTGCGGGGGCCGTCGCGGCGGTGGGAATACAGCAGATCGGGATTGCAGCTCGTGCACAGCTCCGACGCGACCGCCTGCTCGACCCCGGCCCGGGTCAGCAGCCGGCGCGCCACCTCCGGCAGGTCGAGCATCCGGCCCGCGCTGATCCCGTCGCCGAGCCCGGCGAACGCATCGAGCACCTCGTCGCCGACCTCGTAGCAGCACGGCCCGATCCCGGGCCCGATCGCCGCCGCCGTCGCGTCGACGGCGCGCGCTCCCCGCTCAACGATCCCCGCTGCGAGCCCGCGCCACCCGCAGTGCAGCATCGCGACGCCGTCGGGTCCGCTGAGCGCGACGGGTAGGCAGTCGGCGACCATCACCAGCGGCACCAACCCCTCCGCCCGAGCGACCTGGCCGTCCACATCCGGAAGCTCGGGGCCCGGCTCGGCGAAGGCGCTCGGCATCTGGGGGCGATCGTGCTCGGCGAGCTCCGCGCCGTGCACCTGGCGCCCGATCAGCACCCGCTCCGGAGGGTGGCCGAGCGAGGACGCGATCCGGCGGCGGTTCTCGCGGACGTCGTCGACGCGGTCGCCGTTCAGGACGGCGAGGTTGAGGCTCGCGAACGGATCCCGGCTGACGCCTCCGACCCGCGTCGTGAACGCGGCCCGCGCATCGGGCAGCTCCGCCTCGAGCCACCGACGGCCGTCGCTGTGCTTCCACTCCATCGAACCCAGGATGTCACCCCTGCGCGGCGTCGAGCGCGGCGCGGAGCTCCTGATCGCGTCCCGCGATCTCCCCGTCGAGCTTGCGATCGAGCGCCGCTTCCAGCGCCCGGCCGATCGCCGGGCCCTGCTCGACTCCGGCGGCGCGCAGGTCCTCGCCGTCGATCTCGAGCCGGACACCCGCCCACTCCGTCATGTAGCGCTCCGTCCATTCCGCCCCGAGCGCCCGCGCCAGCAACAGCTCCACCTCCGTGCTGGCGCTCGCGAGCCTCGTCGCCTCGGAGGCTCGCTCCGGGACCGCGGCTGCGAGCTCGCGCGCCCCAGTCCCGATATCGCGCAGGCGCCCCGCCGCGCCCGGAGCGCGCCCGGTGGCAGCGGCGTGGACGGCCAGCCCGACGTCCACGGTCCCCTCCCACGGCGGGCGCTGGAGCAGGGCGGAGACGGCGTCGATCGCGTCCGCACCGCCCTTCTGGAGCCGGACCAGCCCCCATTGGTCGAGCAGCTCGAAGCCGGCCCTGGCGCGCGGCTCCGCCGCCAGCCGGATCAGGTCCGCCTCGATCCGCTCCGCGGACACCGTGCCGAGGTCCGCTGCCCGCGCCAGCCGCTCGGTGTCGGGATCGAGCGCGAATTCGAATCGGGCCGCGTACCGCGCCGCCCGCAGCGCGCGGGTCGGATCGTCCACGAACGAGCGCGGGTGGAGCACCCGCAGCACCGCCTCGCCGAGGTCCGCCTCGCCGCCGTGAGGATCGACCAGGCGCGGGTCCGGGTGGAGCGGGATCGCCATCGCGTTCACCGTGAAGTCTCGCCGGGCCAGGTCCTCGGCGAGCGTCGCGGGCCGCACCTCGGGGAGCGCCCCCGGCTTGGGGTATGCCTCCGCCCGGGCGCTCGCCACATCGACGACAACACCGGCGACCGTCGCCCGGGCGGTCGCGAACCGGCCGCCGGCGAGCGGCTCGCCGCCGAGCTCCCGAGCGACCGCCGCAGCATCGCCCTCGACGACCACGTCGAGGTCTGCGAGCGCCAGATCGAGGAGGAGATCGCGGACGGCGCCGCCGACGAGGTATGCCGGGGTCGATCCGGCGGCATCGCGAACGCGGTCGAGCCCTGGGATCGCCGCGAGGCGCTCCGCCAGGCGCTCGGGGTCGGAGCCGTCGGGAGCCAGCACGACCGTTTCGTAGCATGGCTCGGAGATGAGTCGAGTGCTCGGCATGTGGCGGTCGTGGTCCGCCGCCCAGCGCGCGTACGCGTGCGGGATCGCGGTGATCCTGCTCGCGGGCTGCGCCGTAGGCGGGTACTTCGCACTGAAGCGTCCCGGCGACGTCTCCAATCCGGGGACGGGGTTCGAGGCGAAGCCGGTATCGGAGCGCAAGAAACAGCCCAAGCGCAAGCTGATCGATTGGCGGGTGTACGGGCTGAACCGCGCCCGCACCCGATACCTGCCCGTCACCGGCCTCGGTCCGCCGTTCCGCACGAAGTGGCAGTTCGATGCCGGCCAGCTGCTCGAGTTCTCGCCGATCGTGGTGGGCAGGACCGTGTACGCGATGAACAACGACGCAACGGTCTTCGCGTTGAACTCGGAGACGGGAAACGTGAAGTGGAAGCGCGACATCGGCCGGCTGAGCGCCTCGTCGCCTGCGTTCGGGCACGACCGGATCTACCTGACCACGCTGGACCCGGGGCAGGCGGTCGCGCTCGACGCCAACACCGGCAAGGTGAAGTGGAGGCACGACCTCCCCGGCCGCTCCGAGTCCTCCCCGGTGGTCGGCGCGGGCCGCGTCTACCTCGGCTGCGAGGGCGGTGACGTGTTCGCGCTCGACGAGGACAGCGGGAAGGTGGCGTGGCGGACGCCCACAGACGGGAACGTGAAGGCGGGCCCTGCGCTCCACGACGGGACGCTCTTCGTCGGCGACTACGCGGGGAAGATGTACGCGATGCGAGCGGACAACGGGGCGGTGCGGTGGGACTCGTCCGACCTCGGCGCCGCGTTCGGGCAGTCCGGCCGCTTCTACTCAACCCCGGCGGTGGCGTACGGCCGCGTGTACGCCGGAAACGCCGACGGGCGCGTGTACAGCTTCGATCAGACCACCGGCGAGCTCGCCTGGACGCATTCGCTGAGCGGGTACGTGTACGCGGCGCCGGCGATCGCGGACCCGAAGGGCCTTCCGCCGGGCGTGTTCGTCGGCTCCAACGCCGGCGCCGTGTACGCGCTCAACGCCCGCACCGGGAACGAGTTGTGGCGCGTCGAGATGGGCGGCGAGATCAGCGGCGCCGGGAGCGTGATCGGCGATGTCTTCTACCTGTCGAACGTGGACCTGCGCAAGACGGTCGGGTTCAACGTCCGCACCGGGAAGCCCGTCTTCAACCTCGACCGGGGCGCCTACAACCCGGTGATCTCCGATGGCGAGAAGATCTACCTGACGGGATACGCCAGCATCTCCGCGCTCGAACCGAAGCGAAAGGGGTCCGGCGGCGGGAAAGAGCAGCACGGCTCGAAGCGGAATCGGAGTCGCGACAAGAAGGGCTGAGCCGCACCGGATCTTTCAGGAATCCGGCCGGGGAACTCGAAGTACCCCGCGTATGGCTGTCGCTGTCAGCCACCCCCGCGCCGTGCGCGCCGACTACCTCCGCGGCGATCCGCGCGAGCGCGGCCCGATCACGCGCGGACGGCTCCAGGTCGAGCCGCGAGGCGTCCGGTTCAGTGCTCCCGACGAGCGCGAGATGTGGATCGAGCTGCAGGAGCTCGAGGCGCTCACCGTCAGCGGCCGGTCGCCGTACGAGCGCCCCCGAAAGCACGCCCGGGGGACGATGCGGTTCGCCGCCCGGCGGAACGGCGAGGTCGACGTGTGGGAGTTCGCCGTCGAGCGCAAGGCCGGCGCCACGATCCGCGACTGGATCAACCGTGAGATGCACCTGCGGGGACTGCGCCGCCCCCCGCTGCCCTTCGTCGAGCAACTCGTCGGCCCGATCGAGACCGCCGGGTGGGCCGCGATCGAGGCACCGGCTGGAACCCACCCGCAGGGCCGCGGGCCCGACCGCGGATTCAGCCTCCGTCGCCCCCGGGTGATCGCGTTCGCCGTGGCCGCGGCCCTGGTCGTCGGCGGCGAGATCGTCGCCGCGCTGATCCTGCTCAGCTAGCCCTGCCGGACCGGCACCCCGGCGTCGCGCATCCGTCGCTTCGCCTCGCCGACCGTGTGCCGGCCGTAGTGGAAGATCGACGCGCACAGGACCGCGTCGGCGCCGCCCTCGGAGATCGCATCGGCGAGGTGGTCCAGCTCGCCGGCCCCTCCGGACGCGATCACCGGGATCCCGACCGCCTCGGAGACCGCCCGGGTCAGCTCCAGGTCGTACCCATCGGTGGTCCCGTCGCGGTCCATGCTCGTCAGCAGGATCTCCCCCGCCCCCCGCTCGGCCGCCTCCCGCGCCCACTCGACCGCCTCACGGTCGACCGGCTTGCGGCCTCCGTTGACCCAGATGCCCCAACGTCCCGGCGGTGACCCTGCGGCGCCCGGACGCGAAGCGGAGGACGCCGCGAGCTTGATCTTTGCGTCAATGGCAACGACCACGCACTGGGCGCCGAACACCTCCGAGAGCTCGTCGATCAGCTCCGGGCGCGCCAGCGCCGCCGAGTTCACCGACACCTTGTCCGCGCCGGCGTCGAGCACCGCCTGCGCATCCTCGACCGAGCGGATCCCGCCCCCGATCGTGAATGGGATGAACACGTTGTCCGCGGTGCGGCGGGCCAGCTCCACGATCGTCTCGCGGCGCTCGTGCGACGCGGTGATGTCGAGGAAGACGAGCTCGTCGGCGCCCGCGGCGTCGTAGCGCTCGGCGAGCTCGACCGGGTCGCCCGCGTCCCGCAGCCCGACGAAGTTGGTTCCCTTCACGACCCGCCCCCGGTCGACGTCGAGGCAGGGGATCACCCGCTTGAGGACCACGCCACCTTCTTGACGATCTGCCACATCCGGTCCCGCTCCCGATCGGACAGGTTCGACCTCCGCCCCTTCGACTTCCGGATCAGCTCGCCGAGTTGGCGGCGCTCGTCGGGGCTGAGGTGCTCCCAGCGCTGCCTACCGTGCTTGTAGACGAACCGGGCGGCCTCGAACAGCGCGATCCAGTTGAACGCGCGGCCGCGCGCGACGATCCTGGTCAGGGCGGACAAGACTTCGATGCTAGCTGCGTGGGTGCTGTTGCAGCGACGCCCGGGCCTCGGCCACGCCGAACCGGCCTTCGTACAGGGCACGGCCCACGATCACGCCCTCCAGGTTGGGCAGCTGCAGCGCAGACAGCGACTCGAGGTCGTCGAGCGTGCCTACGCCTCCGGAGTAGATCAGCCCCGCGTCGGTGGCCTCGGACGCGAAGCGGATCTCGTCCAGACCGGGGCCCTCGAGCGTCCCGTCCACCTCGACAGGGGTGTACACGAACCGGGACACGCCTCGCGCGGTGAGCTCGCGGAGCAGCTCCGCGGCAGTCGTCCCGGTCCGCTCGGTCCACCCCGATACCGACACCTCCTCCCCGCGCGCGTCGACCGAGACCACGATCCGCTCGCCGTGCTCCGCGACAAGCTCGCCGAGCATCTCGGGATCGCGATGGGCGGCGGTCCCGAGCACGACCCGGGCGGCGCCGGCGTCGAGGGCGGTGGCGACCGCGTCGGCGTCGCGCAGCCCGCCGCCGAGCTCAATCGGCGCCTCCACCGCGGCGGCGATTCGACGCACCTGGTCGAGGTTGACCGGGCCGCCCTGGCGGGCGCCGTCGAGGTCGACAACGTGCAGCCACTCCGCGCCGCCCTCGACCCACCGCCTTGCGGCGTCGACCGGATCCGCGTCGTAGGCGGTCTCGCGCTCGTAGTCGCCCTGGGTCAGACGCACCGCCCGGCCGCCTCGGATGTCGACCGCGGGCAGGAGGATCATTGCCGGCCAAATGCTCCGCTGCGCGTCCGCTTTGGCCGGGTCACTGTCATTGCCGGCCAAATGCTCCGCTGCGCGTCCGCTTTGGCCGGGTCACTGCAGGGATGCGGCTCGTGGCGCTCGCGCTGCAGCGCAGATCCCCGTGAAGTTCGTCAGCAGCCGCAGGCCCGCGGCGCTCGACTTCTCCGGGTGGAACTGCACTCCGTACAGCGGCGGGCGCTCCACCGCGCACGCGAACCGCTCTCCGTACGCGGCGGTGCCGAGCACGTCGGCGCGATTGGCCGGGCGCGGCGTGAACGAGTGCACGAAGTAGAACGCGGTCTCGTCCCCGAGCCCGTCGAGCAGGGCCGAGTCCCGCTCCCACCGCACCGGCGACCACCCGATGTGCGGCACCTTCAGCTCGCCGGCGTCGATCGGCTCGACCGTGCCCTCGAGCAGGCCGAGTCCGCCCGCGCCGGCGTTCTCGACTGAGCGCTCGAACAGGAGCTGCAGGCCGAGGCAGATCCCGAGCACCGGGACACGGTGGTCGAGCCGCTCCCGGACCAGCGCGTCCAGCCCGAGCTCGCGGATCCGGCCCATCGCGCGGGGAAACGCGCCCACCCCGGGCAGGATCACGCCGTCGGCGGCGCGGACCCGCTCGTGGTCGCTGGTCCGCTCGCCGGTGGCACCGACGCGCTCCAGCGCCTTCTCGACCGAACGGAGATTGCCCATCCCATAGTCGAGAATTGCCACGCGCGTCATTCCGTCAACGTTCCCTTCGTCGAGGGCACGCCGGTCTCGTTGGGGTCGATCTCGACCGCCTCCCGGAGCGCGCGGGCGAAGGCCTTGAAGCACGCCTCGACCATGTGGTGCGCGTTCGACCCGTACCGGGTGCCGAGATGCAGGGTGAGCTTCGCGTTCGTCGCCACGGCCCGGAAGAACTCCTCGGTGAGCTCGGTGTCGAAGCCCGCGATCGCGAGCGGCGGCAGTTCGGACTCGAACAGGCAAAGCGGACGCCCGGAGATGTCGATCGCGCAGATCCCGAGCGCCTCATCCATCGGGATCGCGATGTACCCGTACCGCCGAATCCCGGCGCGGTCGCCGAGCGCCGCGTCCAGTGCCTGCCCGAGCGCGATCCCGACGTCCTCGGTGGTGTGGTGCGCGCCGGTCTCCAGGTCCCCCTCGGACTCGACCGCCAGCCCCAGCCGGCCGTGCCGGCCGAGCAGCTCCAGCATGTGGTCGAGGAAGCCGACGCCGGTCGAGACAGCGACATCGCCGCCGTCGAGGTCGACCGCGAGCGTCACCTCGGTCTCCTTGGTCCTGCGCTCGATCCGTCCCGTCCTACTCATCTCGGCCTCCATTCTCCCGCGCCCGCGCCTTCGCCGACTCGCCGTGCACCGGGAGCCCCTCGGCACTGGAGATCGTCGCGACGGTGGGCGCCAGCCGCGCGGCGGCATCGCCGGGGATCGAGACGACGGATGTGCGGCGCATGAAGGTGCGGACCCCGAGCGGTCCGCCGAACCGGGCGGCCCCGCCGGTGGGCAGCACGTGGTTCGAGCCGGCGGCGTAGTCGCCGAACGCGGCGCCCCCGCCGGGGCCGACGAACACGGACCCGGCGACCCGCGCGCCGGCCTCCTCCTCGCCGGCGTCCCGCAGCTGCAGCTCGAGGTGCTCGGGCCCGAGCGCGTCGGCGAGCGCCACCGCCGCATCGCGGTCGCGGGTCTCGACCAGCGTCAGGACGGCCTCGGTGACGGTGGGACGCTGCGGGGCGAGCTTGCGGACGGCCGCTGCAACGCCGTCGAGCAGGTCCGTGTCGGGTGAGATCGCCGCAAGCAGCCCGTCGGTGCCGTGCTCCGCCTGCGCTCCGAGGTCCAGCGCCACCAGGTCAGGGTCCGCGGAGCCGTCGGCGACGACGACGAGCTCAGTCGGCCCCGCCACCCCGTCGACCCCGACTCGCCCGGAGAGCAGCCGCTTCGCCTCCATCACGTACCGGTTCCCGGGACCTGCGATCAGGTCGACCGGCGCGATCGTCTCGGTGCCGAGCGCGAGCGCGGCGATCGCCTGCGCCCCGCCGACGGCGTACACCTCGTCCACCGCGGCCAGCTCGCACGCCGCGAGCACCGCGGGGTTGACGGCCCCTCCGGGTCCCGGGGGCGAGGCGACCGCGACGCGATCGACTCCGGCGACGCGGGCGGGAATGCAGCACATCAGCACGGACGAGGGGTAGGCGGCCCGCCCGCCGGGCGCGTACGCGCCCGCTGCGGCGACAGCGGCGTCCGCAATCCGAACCCGCTGCCCGGCGGGCAGGTCCACGGTCACGTCGGCGATCGCGGCGCGCTCGGCCTCGGCGACCGTCCGGATGTTCGCAGCGGCGGCCTCCAGCGCCTCCCGCAGCTCGGTTGGCGCGGCGCGGGCAGCCGCCTCGATCTCCGCCGCGGGGACCCGCGCCGATGGCGGGGGATCCTCGACGCCGTCGAGGCGGCGGGTGATCTCGCGCAGCGCCACGTCGCCGCCTTCCTCGACCTCGGCGAGGATCGCCGCGACGCTGTCCGCGACCTCCTCCGGCGCGGGGCGAGCGGCGCGCAGCTCCCGGGCGAGCGCGCCCGGATCGGCGCCCAGTCGTGCGCGCTCCACCCTCACGGGCTCGTCGCCCTTCGCAGCCGGTCGGCGAGCGCGTCCACCTCCGGGCCTCGCAGCTTGTGGGCGATCCTGTTCCCGACCAGGCGCGCGGTCGAGGTGGCGATCTCCTCGCGCACCTCGAGGTCGTTCTCGGCCAGCGTGCGGCCGGTGTCGACGAGGTCGACGATCCCGTCCGCGAGGCCGACCAGCGGCGCCAGCTCCACGGATCCCTTCACCTCGATCACCTCCGCCTGCCGCCCGGTTCGCTCGAAGTAGTCGTGCGCGATCCGCGGGTACTTGGTCGCGATCCGCATCGCCCCCAGCCGGCGCTCGGACTCCCCCAGCCGCTCGTCGCCGCGGCGGCCGGCGAGCACCATCCGGCACGCGCCGTAGCCGAGGTCGAGCAGCTCGTACACGACCCGGTCGTGCTGCTCCATCAGCACGTCCTTGCCGGTGATCCCGAGGTCGGCGGCGCCCGCCTCGACGTAGGTCGGAACGTCGGACGGGCGCATCGTGACGACCGTCAGCTCGCCCACCTCGAACACGAGTGAGCGGGAGTCCCCGCGCAGCTCGGAGACGTCGAGCCCGGTCGACTCGAGCGCATCGGTCGTCTGCTCGAACAGCGCCCCGCGGGGCACGGCGAGCTTCAGCCCGCTTTCGGGCAGGGCGCGGGTCGGCCCCTCGATCCCGGTCACGTCGAGCCTCCGGTGATCCGCTCCTCCTCGGCCTGGGCGATGTGGACGCGCTCCAGGTAGAGCGCGAACCCGGCCGCGGGCAGGTCGCGTCCGAACCGCCCCATCAGCTCGTCGTAGCGGCCGCCGCCGCCGAGGATGTGGCCGAGCGCCGGGTCGTACACCTCGAGGATCGCCCCCGTGTAGTAACCCAGGTCGCGGAGCAGGCCGAGGTCGAGCTGGACGCGATCCGCCACCCCGCGGGAGGCGAGCTCGTCGAAGGTCGCCTGGAGGCGGCCGCCGGCACGCTCCACCGCGCCGCCGCCCAGCGCTCGGGCGTCGTCGAGCACCTCCGGGCCGCCCCGCAGGGTCGCGAGCCTGACGAGCGCCTCGCGATGGTGATCGGCGATCCCCTCGATCTCCTCCACGGCCTCGCGCAGCCCGACCAGGTCGTGGGTCGCGAGGCAGTCGAGGATCCGTTCCTTGGCCTCCTGCCCCACCCCCACCTCCGCGAGCAGCTGCCGGTACAGGTCGGCGTCGCCCAGCCCGATCACGGCGCGAGACAGGCCCGCGGCGTCGAGCGCCGCGACCAGCACCTCGACGACCTCCGCGGTCCCGTGCGGGGCGTCGGCTCCGATCAGCTCCACCCCCGCCTGCATGAACTCGCGCATCTGGCCGCGCTGCGGGCGGACGGCCCGGTAGGCATTTCCGAGGTAGAAGAACCTGAACGGCGGCTCCGCGGTGGCGAACCGGCTCGCCACCAATCGTGCGATCGGAATCGTCATGTCGGCGCGCATCGCGAGCAGCTCGCCGTGCTCGTCGAAGAATCGGTACGCGGCCAGCGCCCCGCGCGCGTCGCCGCGCGCGAGCACATCGTGGTACTCGATCGTCGGGGTCGCCACCTCGCCGTACCCGGCGCGCTCGAACTCCTCCGCGAGGCTCGCCTCCAGCCGGCGCAGCTCCTGCATCTCGGCGGGCAGGATGTCCCGGGTTCCCTGGGGTATCGGATGGATCACAAACGCGGCCTCCTCCGCTCCCGCTTGCTTGCACTCACATCACTGATCATCTTGCTCGCTCGCTCCCGCGTCCTGGGGCCGCTTGGACCGGGCAGGACAGCGAACCCTAGGCCGGGACGCGCTCCGACGCGGCCCGCTCGATCCGGGCGCCGAGCTCGCGCAGCCGCAGGTCGATCCGCTCGTAGCCGCGATCGATCTGCGCGATGTTCCCGATCTCCGAGGTGCCCTCGGCGGCGAGCGCCGCGATCAGCATCGCCATCCCGGCGCGGATGTCCGGGCTCTCCAGGCGGGCGCCGTGAAGACGGCTCGGACCGCTGACGATCGCCCTGTGGGGATCGCACAGTGTGATCCGGGCGCCCATCGCAACCAGCTTGTCTACGAAGAACAGGCGGTTCTCGAACATCTTCTCGAAGATCAGCACGGTTCCCCGGGCCTGCGTGGAGAGGGCGAGCGCGATCGAGGTGAGATCGGCGGGGAAGGCCGGCCACGGTCCGTCATCGATCTTCGGGATCGCGTCGCCGAGGTCGTCCTTGATCTCGAGCCGCTGCTCGGGCGGGACCAGCACATCGTTTCCCTCCACCATCGAGTTCAGCCCCAGCCGCCGGAAGTGGCGGCGGATCGTGATCAGGTCGGCGGGCTCGGTGTCGCGGATCCTGAGCTCACCCCCGGTGGCGGCTGCGAGCGCGATGAAGCTCGCCACCTCGATGTGGTCGGGACACACGTTGTGCTCCGCGCCTCCGAGCTTGTCGCGGCCGTGCACGGTCATCACGTTGGAGCCGATCCCGTCCACCCTCGCGCCCATCTTCACGAGCAACCGAGCGAGATCCTGGACGTGCGGCTCGGAGGCGGCGTTGGCGATGGTGGTGGGGCCCGGAGTGAGCGCCGCCGCCATCAGCGCGTTCTCGGTCGCCATCACCGACGGCTCGTCCATGAAGATCGAGCAGGCCTGCAGGCCGCCGTCCGGCGCGACGATTCGCAGCCACCGCTCGCCCTCGATGTGGGCGCCGAGGTCGCGGAACGCGTCCAGGTGCGGGTCGAGCCGGCGGCGGCCGATGAAATCGCCGCCCGGCGGCGGCATCGAGGCCTCGCCGCAGCGGGCCAGCAGCGGCCCGGCCAGCAGGAACGACGCCCGGATCAGGGCCGCCAGGTCCTCGTCCATCGAGGTCTCCGCGATCGCGTCGGCCCGCAGCCGCAGCCGCTCCCCCTCCCACGCCACCTTCACCCCGAGCGCCTCGAGCAGCGACAGCTGGGTCTCCGTGTCGCTGATCCGCGGGACGTTCGAGAGCACCAGGTCATCATCGGTGAGCAGGCAGGCGGCGAGGATCGGCAGCGCCGCGTTCTTGTTCCCCGCCGGGAGGATCTCTCCCGAAAGCGGGCTTCCGCCCTGGATCACGAACTTCTCCATCGCCTCCCGATTATGGCGCTCCCGGCGCCACTCGTGGGCGCGCGTCGGGGGCGCTGGCTAGGGTTCAGAAAGGTGACCGCTCCGACCCCTGAGCAAGCCTGGAATCTGCTCTGCGAGTGGACGGAGTCCGACTCGCTCCGCAAGCATGCGCTCGGCGTGGAGGCCGCGATGCGGGCGTACGCGCGCGAATACGGCGAGGACGAGGAGCGGTGGGCTGTGACGGCGCTGGTCCACGACCTCGACTACGAGCGCCACCCCGACCCCGAGACGGGCCACCCCCGGGTCGCGATCGAGGAGCTCCGCCACCGCGACTACCCGGAGGACGTGATCGACGCCGTCGCGGGGCACGCCGGGTACCTCGGCGTCCCCCGAGAGACGCGGATGGCGAAGACGCTGTTCGCCGTCGACGAGCTGTCCGGGTTCGTGACCGCCTGCGCGCTGGTCCGCCCCACGGGGATCGAGGGGCTGAAGCCGAAGTCCGTCCGCAAGAAGCTGAAGCAGCCGTCGTTCGCCGCGAAGGTGGACCGCGACCAGATCGCGACCGCGATCGAGGAGCTCGACGTCGACGAGACCGAGCACATCCAGCTCGTCATCGACGCGCTGGCCGGGCGGGCCGACGATCTCGGCCTGCGGGCGGACCAGGTCTCGGCGTGAGCCGGGGGTGGGCGATCGCGGTTGCGATCGTGGCGGCGATCGCCGCGCTGCTCGCCGCGAACACGATCGCGCTCGACAACGAGACAAAGCCGGCCGGGGCGACGATCGACGGGGGCAAGATCCTCAGCCTGTCCGGAGGCGACGTGCAGGTGAAGGAGGACGGCCCCGCCGGGGGCGGCAACGGGAAGCCGCCGATCGTGCTGGTGCACTGCTACGCGTGCTCGCTGCACTGGTGGGACCGGATGGTCCCCGAGCTCGCGAAGCGCCACAGGGTGATCCGGCTCGACCTGCTCGGGTTCGGCGGCTCCGAGAAGCCCGCCTCCGGCTACTCGATCGAAGAGCAGGCGTCGGTCGTCGCGGAGGCCCTCAACAAGCTCGGCGTCGAGGGCGCGATCGTCGTCGGCCACTCGCTGGGCGGCAGCGTGGCAACCGCGGTCGCGGCGGAGTCGAGCGAGCTGGTCGACAAGCTCGTGATCATCGACCAGGCGCCCGACAGCAGCTTCGGCGGGCTGTCCTTCGCCTCCCGGCTCACCTACCTGCCCGTGATCGGGGAGCTGCTCTACCGGATCAGCCCGGACTTCGTCGTCAAGGACGGGTACGGGCAGGCCTTCGCGCCCAGCTACGACATCGACAGCGGCTTCGAGGACCCCGACCAGGTGGTCGAGGACTACGACGCGATGACGTTCACCTCGTACGACCGCACCCCGTCCGAGGAGGACTCCTACACCGAGGTGATGCCGCTCGACCAGCGCCTGATCAACGCCGCGGTCCCATTGCTGGTGATCTTCGGGAAGGAGGACCAGATCTACGACGCGCAGGCGGCCGTGCAGGCGTACGCGGACGTTCCCGGTGTGCGCACCGCGATCGTCCCCGACGCCGGCCACTCCCCGAACGTCGAGCAGCCGACCAAGACGGCCCGCCTGATCGATGAGTTCGCCCAGGACCCGGGGGACGAGGCCGAGTCCCCGCCGCGCGCCGGCAAGTAGCTCACGCCCAACGCCCACCGGCCTTCGCCCACTCGATCAGGTGGTCGAGCGCGCAGAAGTCGTCGCGGACGCGGTGCTCACCGCGATGCCGGACGAGCAGCAGATGGACGTCGTCGAGCTGATCGCCGCACCGGGCGCAGCTCAGCGGGCCCTGGTCGGTCCCCCCGGGCTCGTCGACCGGCCCGGGCTCCCAGTGGGGCCCCTGCATCGACCACGGGATCACGTGCTCGAGCCGGCAGAAGGCCGCGCGGCGCGCGCCGCCGGCCTCGTACAGCCGGAAGCCGTCGTCCGCGTCGATCGCGGCGCCGCACCACGTGCACGTGAGCTCGTCCACGGCTGCGCCCGGCGGGCCTACCCGCCGGCCTTCGGCGCCACGGGGACCTCGTCGAACACGTCCAGCCGGCCGTGCCTGTACCGGTACACGTCGTAAACACCGGCGGTCGCGTCGCCGGACTCGTTCATGTCGATCTCTCCGGAGGCGCCCACATAGTCGATCTCCTCGCCGTCCTGAAGCGCCTTGATCGCCTTCGGGAGCTGCTCCCACGTGTACGGCGTGCCCGGCGGAGCGGTGATGTCGCGAAGCTCGGCGGCCATCTCCACGCCATCGGTGGATCCGGCGGCGACAGCGGACAGGTAGCACAGGATCGTCGCGTCGAAGTTGTCGGCGTCGAACGCCGTCCGCCCCGCGCCCGGATCGATCTTGGAGTCGAAGTACAGCTTGTTGAAGGCCTTCGTGGCCTCCTCCTTGTTCGGGGCTCCGGGAGCGATGCCGCGGAGGCCCTCGGTCGCCTTCGCGCCGGCGATCTCGGGGAGGTCGGTTGCGGCCAGCCCGTCGGTGGCGAAGGTCTTCGAGGCGTCGAACTTGCCGGTCTCGACGAGTCTGCTGGCGAGCTTCTTGTAGGTCTCCGGGAAGTCGATGATCACGAACGCGTCCGCATTGACGTCGGTGAGCTTGTCGGCCTCGGATTCGAAGTCCGGCTGCTCGGGGTCGTAGATCACCTCGTTTCCGATGTCACCGCCCTTCGCCTTCCACGCGGTCACGAACGCCCCCGCGATCCCGGTTCCGTACGCGTCGTTGCGCGCCCCCACGTTCACGGTCACGTCCTCCGCCCCGCCGAGCGCCTGCTCCATGTAGTTGGCGAGGCTCGGCCCCTGCAGCGAAGCGGGCGGCGGGACCCGGTTCAGCAGCCCGTCCGGGTCGTCGAGGCCGGTGAGCTCGTCGCTGGTCGTGGCCGGGGTGATCTGGAGCACGCCCTCCTTCGAGCTGACCGACTCGAACGTGGCGATCGTCTCCGCCGGCCCCCAGGCGCCCGTGATGCAGCTCGCTCCCTTGTCGACCATTCGGCGGGCGGCCTTCACCGCTCCCTTCGGGTCGGAGCGGCTGTTCTGCGTGAGCAGCTTCACGTCGTCGTCGGCGCGCGCATCCTTGATCGCGGGATCGATCACCTCGTCGACCGCGATCCGGGCCGACTTCTCGCCCGCCGGGCCGAAGCCGGCAAGCTTGCCGGTGAGCGGCACCGAGTTGCCGATCGTGAGGTTGAGCTTCGCGTTCCCCGGAGCCTCGTCGTCCCCGCTCCCGCACGCCCCGATCACGAGGGCCGGGCCTACGAGCAAAGCGGCCACAGCGAGGCGCTTTCGCGCGCTCGTCATCCGTTGCCCCATCGCAAGTGGGGAAGTAAACCAGGCCGGAACTAGGTGATCCGACCCGGTGCGCTTGGGGCGGCGTCGTCCACCCGGCGCCACTCGACTATCTCCCCGTCGCGGATCCGGAACGCGGTCTGGGCGGTACTGCCTGCGCCCTGCCCGCAGGTCCCGGCGCCGGGCCGCTCGGTGAGCCGGAAGGTGGCGGTGGTGAGATCGCCCTCGTCATCCGCCCTGATCAGGCGCGCCCCGCAGGGAAGCGATCGGTTGAAGGCGCGGGCGGCATCGCGGCTGTCGATCCGCAGCCCGATCCCGCCGTTCTCGGCGACGCTTGGAATCGCGAAGTACCCGGCCGCCGCGTCCACGTCTCCGGTGCGGAGCGCGTCTGACCACGCCGAGATCACCTCGACCGCGTCGGCGTCGGCGTCGCCTTTCACGGACCGGCCGGCGCTGGTCGAGCCCGACTCGTCGTCTCCGCCCCCGCCAATGCTGCATCCGGCGAGCGCGAGCGCCACCGCCGTCGCTGCGGCGATTGCCCTGATCGGTCTCACGGAGCCATCATCCCACCCGGGTCGAGCCCTTGACCTTCCTCGGCGGATCGGCGAACATGTGTTCGATGATCGTGTGCGTGTTGATCCCCCGCTTCCCGCTGCTGGCGGCGGTCGCAGACGGCGGCGGCGAGGAAGGCCGCCGCTCCCTCCTCCGCCCCGTCGCCCTGGCGCCGGAGCCCAGCGCCGGCCAGGCGATCGGCGAGGCGTCCGGGGCCGCCGAGGCATTCGGCGTGAGGGCGGGGATCGCGCTCGGCGAGGCGCTGGCGCGCTGTCCGCAGCTCGTCCTGGTTGCCCCCGACCCGGAGTGTGCCGGGTCCGCGTGGGAGCGGATCGTCGTGCGGCTGGAGCGGATCGGGGCGGCGGTCGAGTCGGAGCAGGCCGGCGTCGCGTGCTTTGAGGCGACCGGCCTCGAAGGCCTGTGGGGAGGCGATCTCGAGGGGGTCGTGAGGCGGGTGCGCCGGGCCATCCGCACCCCCGCCAAGATCGGTGTCGCGCCGACCCGGTTCGCTGCCTACGCGGCCGCCCGCACCCGCGCCGGGACGGGCCGCCGCGCCGCGTTCGTCCGAGCTGACGCGGTTCGATCCTTTCTCGCGCCCCTCCCCATCGAAACCCTGAGGGATCGCCCGGACGCGCATCCCGCCCGCAACCCTGCGACGCCCGGACGCGAAGCGGAGGACGTCGCAGGAATGATTCGGCTTGGTCTCCAGACCCTCGGCGACCTCGCGGCCCTGCCGACCGACGCGGTCGCGGATCGCTTCGGGGCGGAGGGCGTCCGCGCGCAGCGGCTCGCGAGCGGCGCGGACACACCGCTCCGCCCCCGCCGCCCCGACGAGGGGGTGGCCGAGTCGATCGAGATCCCCGAGGCCGTCTCCGGCTCGCAGCTCGAGCACGCCCTCTCGTTGCTGATCGCGCGCCTGCTCGCCAATCCCGCCCGCCGCGGACGCTCGTTCCGCAGCGTCCGGATCACGGCCCGGCTCGCGGGCGGCGGCGGGTGGCGGGTGGACGTGCCGCTGCGGCGCGCGTGCGCCGACCCCGATCGGCTGCGGCTGGCGCTCGCGCCGCGGCTCGAGCGGCTCCCCGGGCCGGCGTCACACCTCGGCCTGCGGGCGCTTCGTCTCGGGGCGCCGGGTCACGACCAGCCCAGCCTGTCGCGCGATCCCGGCGAGCGGCGGCGGGCACGGCTCGCCGAGGCCGTCCGCCAGGCGAGGGCGGCGGCGGGCCGCGACGCAATCCTTCGTGTGCTCGAGGTCGACCCGCGCTCGCGCGTGCCGGAGCGCCGCGCGATCCTCACCCCGTTTCCGGAATGACCCTGTACTCCCCTCGCGCCGCCGATGTCCGGACCGGCCCCGGCAGTGTCCCGCGGACTGTCGGCGGAGTCGCGGTCGAGGCGGTGCGCGAGGAGTGGGCGGTGGAGGATCGGTGGTGGACGGCCGATCCGCTCCGCCGCCGCTACTTCGAGCTGGCCCTCGTCGACGGGCGCTGCGTGGTCGTCTTTCGCGAGCTCGAGGGCGGCGGCTGGTTCACGCAACGAGCGTAGGCAGCCGTGGGTGCCCCGGACTACGTCGAGCTGCACTGCCATTCCGCCTACTCGTTCCTGGACGGCGCCTCCGCCCCCGCCGAGCTCGCCGCCGCGGCGGCGGAGCGCGGGCACGCCGCGCTCGCGCTCACCGACCACGACGGGTTGTGGGGTGCGATGGAGCACGCCCACGCCTGCAGAGGCGTCGGCGTCCGGCCGATCACAGGGGCCGAGCTGACGCTCGCCGACGGCTCCCACGTGACGCTGCTGGCACAGGACTCGACCGGCTACTCGAACCTGTGCAGGCTGATCACGGAGTCCCATCGCGGCACCCGAACAAAACCCGCGACGTCCTCCGCTTCGCGTGCGGGCATCGCGGGGTCGCGCATGCCCCTCCCCCCCTCCATCCCGATCGAGGAGCTGGAGCGGCGCGCCGGCGGCCTCGTGTGCCTGTCGGGATGCGCCCGCGACGGGCCGCTGTCGCGGGCGTGGGCAAGGCGCGATCCGCGCGCCGCGGAGCGGGTCGGGGGGCGGCTGGCATCGGCGTTCGGCAAGGAGCGGTTCCGGGTCGAGCTGCAGAGGCCGATGTGGCGCCACGACCGAGCCCGCAACCGGTGGCTGGCGGCGCTCGCGGATCGGCTCAGGGTCGGCTGCGTCGCCACCGGCGACGTGCACGCCCACGACCGAGCGCGGATCCCGCTCCAGGACGCGCTGGTCGCCGTGCGGCTGAAGGGGACCCTGGAGGAGACGGAGCCCGACCGGCGAGGGAACGCGGCCGCTGCGATGGCCGGGCCGGAGCAGATCGAGCAGATGTTCCGGGACCACCCCGGGGCAGTCGCCGAGAGCGGCAGGATCGCCGATCGCCTCCGCTTCGACCTGACCAGCGACCTCGGATATCGCTACCCGGGCTCCGAGGACCCCACCGCGGACCAGACGCTGGCCGAGCTGTGCCGGGCCAGGCTCGACGAGCGCTACCCCGGAGGCGAGCACAGAGCGGAGGCGGAACGCAGGCTCGAGGAGGAGCTCGGGGTGATCCGGACTCTGCGCCTCTCGGGTTTCTTCCTGCTGCATCGGGAGCTGCTCGAGATGGCGCGCGAGGTCGCGTGCGAGGTGCGCGGGCCGGACTCGGCGCGGGCGCTGCTTCCGCCCGGGCGGGGCCGGGGCTCAAGCGTCAGCTCGATCGTGTGCTACCTGACCGGCCTCTCCCACGTCGATCCTGTCCGGTGCGAGCTCTTCCTCGGACGGTTCCTGAACGAGGAGATCTCGGAGGCGCCCGACATCGACCTCGATTTCCCCCGCGACATCCGCGAGGTGCTGATCCCGCGCGTGCACGAGCGCTACGGCACCGACCGCTCGGCGCTGGTCGCGGCTTTCGCCACCTACCGCTCCCGCGGGGCGGTTCGGGACCTCGGCAAGGTGCTCGGCCTGCCCCCCGGGGAGATCGAGCGTGTGGCGAGGTCCGTCGACATCCACGGCGGCCCCGACTCGGTGGAGCGCGACCTGGTGGAGGCGATCGGTCCACGGCGGGCGTCGTCCGTGCGGTGGCGGGCGCTGGTGGAGCTGGGGCGGGAGGCATTCGGGCTGCCCCGCCACCTCTCCCAACATCCCGGCGGGATGGTCCTGTCGACGACGTCGCTGGTCGACCTGTGCCCCGTGCAGCCCGTCGCGATGGAGGGCCGCCAAGCGGTCCAGTGGGACAAGGACTCGTGCGCCGATGCGGGCTTCCTGAAGATCGACCTGCTGGGGCTGGGGATGCTGTCCGCGGTGGAGCGGTGCGTGGAGGAGATCGGGCGCGTCCGGGGAGAGTCGATCGACCTGTCGCGGATCCCGCTCGACGACTCGCGGGTGTACGCGGCGATCCAGCGGGCGGAGACGACCGGCACCTTCCAGATAGAGAGCCGTGCCCAGATGCAGATGCTGCCGCGATCTCGACCGGAGAGCCTCGATGACCTCACCGTGCAGGTGGCGCTGGTGCGCCCGGGGCCGATCCAGGGAGGGGCCGTGCATCCCTACCTGCAGCGACGAGCACGTCTGCGCTCCGACCCCTCGTACAAGATCCCGTACGACCACCCCTCCCTGGAGCCAATCCTCCGCGACACGCTCGGCGCGATCGTCTTCCAGGACCAGGTGATCCAGGTGGCGATGGCGCTGGCCGGGTTCAGCCCCGGGGAGGCCGAGGGCCTGCGCCGGGCGATGAGCCGGAAGCGCTCCGAGGCGGCCCTGCGTGCCTACGGGGAGCGGTTCGTCGAGGGGTCCGTTGCACGAGGCGTGTCCGAGCAGGTCGCGGTGCGCGTGTTCGACGCGATCCAGGGGTTCTCGGGGTTCGGGTTCCCGAAGTCGCATGCGGCGGCGTTCGGCCTGCTCGCGTACCAGTCGGCGTGGCTGCGGGTCCATTACGGGCCCGAGTTCCTGTGCTCGCTCCTGAACGAGCAGCCGATGGGCTTCTACCCCCCGGACGCGCTCGTGCACGAGGCGCAGCGGCGCGGGGTCGAGGTGCTGGGGCCGGACGTGAACACGAGCCGCGTCGAGTGCACGGTTGAGACAGCCGGCGACCACCTCGCGGTCAGGATCGGGCTCGGGTACGTCGCCGGGTTGCGTGAGGAGGACGCGGCGGCGGTCGTCGCGGAGCGCGATCGCGCCGGCGCCTACGGGGATCTCGCCGCGCTCGCCTCCCGCGCCGGGGTTGGTCGCGATGCGCTGGAGCGGTTGGGGTGGTCCCAGGCGTGCGGATCGATCGCCCCGGGCAGGCGGGAGGCGCTGTGGAGGCTGGGGGTCGCCGCCGGCCGCGGCCGGACCACCGACGGGGTGCAGCTGTCGCTGCCACTGGCGGTTCCGGCGGCGCCCACGCTGCGAGACCAGACTCCCTGGGAGCAGGTCGTTGCCGACTACGAGTCGACCGGGGTCTCGCTCGACCGCCACCCGATGGAGCTGATCCGTGCGGAGCTCGAGGGAGCGGTGCTGAAGAGCGCCGAGCTGTCGAGCGCCACGGACCGCTCCCGCGTGGAGGTGGCGGGGATGGTCGTAGCGCGACAGCGGCCGGCGACCGCTCGCGGGGTCGTCTTCATGCTGCTCGAGGACGAGCTCGGGACGGTCAACGTGGTCATCCCTCCGCCCGTCTACGAACGCCACCGCCTGGTGGTGAGGACGTCCTCGTTCGTGCGTGTTCCGGGCCGGCTTGAGCGCCGCGAGGGAACGATCAACGTGGTCGCGTCGGCCGTCGCATCCCTGGCGCGTCCCGACATGCCCGTCGCCGAGATCCGCCACATCGAGCCCCCCAGGGAGAGAGAGACCGGCCGTACCCGGGAACAGCTCTCCGACCTCGACGCGGCGCTGCCCGCCGCGCACAGCTTCGGTCGGAGGGGTCGATGAGCCGATGCAAGATCCGTTGCAGAACGTGTGTTCCGTCCTGCCGCGCGCATACGGTCCCACCGCGATGGAGCTCAGCACCGACAGCCTGATCGGCCGCGCGATCGACACGCTCGACCTGTTGATCGACTTCGCGACGCTCGGCGAGTACGGGCTCGAGCAGGTGCCCGCTGACGGGCTCGGCGGCGAAGGGACCGGCCGTACCAGCGGTTGGGAGGCCCTCGCCCCGGCCCGTCGGGCCCCTTAGCCCGCTTCGCCGCGGTCGATCGCCGCGATCATCTCCCGGCCCGCCTCCAGCGC
>CAWDMA010000001.1:0-1437500 GCA_963803425.1 uncultured Thermoleophilia bacterium | reverse complement strand
CTGGACCTATTCACTGCGGCCCCCTCAGGCTCCACCAGCTAGTGGCTTCACCTTACCGGGGCGCCCCTTCTCCCGAAGTTACGGGGCGAATTTGCCGAGTTCCTTAACGAGGGTTAGCTCGCTCACCTCAGTGTTCTCCACCTGTCCACCTGTGTCGGTTTACGGTACGGGCACGAGATTCCTGCCTAGAGGTTTTTCTCGGAGGCATGGCTTCAGGGACTGGCCGGCGGTCAAGCCAGCTGGCATCGCACCTCGCGTAAACGGCGCGGCGGGTTTTCCTGCCGCGACTGGCTACATGCTTGCCCCAGGACGACCATCGCCTGGGTTCCCTTAGCCTTCCCCGTCACCCCTTCGGTCATAGCGGAAACGTCGTGGTACGGGAATATCAACCCGTTGGCCATCGGCTACGCCTTTCGGCCTCGCCTTAGGTCCCGACTAACCCTGAGCAGACGAACTTTACTCAGGAAACCTTGGACGATCGGTGGAAGGGATTCTCACCCTTCTTTCGTTACTCATGCCGGCATTCTCACTTCCGGCCGCTCCACGCCTGCTTCCGCCGACGCTTCGGTGCGACAGGAACGCTCTCCTACCGCTCACGGAACCCGCAGGGTCCATGAGCTCACAGCTTCGGAGGCTAGCTTGAGCCCCGTTGAATTGTCCGCGCCCGAACACTTGACCAGTGAGCTGTTACGCACTCTTTCAAGGATGGCTGCTTCTAAGCCAACCTCTTGGTTGTCTCGGCATTCGGACATCGTTTCCCACTTAGCTAGCACTTGGGGTCCTTAGCTGGTGATCTGGGTTGTTCCCCTCTCGTACACGGAGCTTATCCCCCGTGCGCTGACTCCCAGGGTGAACATGACGGTCTTCGGAGTTTGCCTGAAGTCGGTAACCTGGTAGGGCCCCTAGTCCAAGCAGTGCTCTACGGCCGTCACGCACATACCTGAGGCTATACCTAAATATATTTCGGAGAGAACCAGATATCTCCGGGCTTGCTTAGCCTTTCACTCCTATCCACAGGTCATCCGCCCACTTTTCAACGTAGGTCGGTTCGGTCCTCCACGAGGTCTTACCCCCGCTTCAACCTGCCCATGGATAGCTCGCCCGGTTTCGGGTCTACCGCCCGTGACTGTGTCGCCCTGTTCGGACTCGCTTTCGCTGCGGCTCCGCTCATCGCTTAACCTCGCCACGGACGAGTAACTCGCCGGCCCGTTATGCAAAAAGTACGCCGTCACACCCGAAGGTGCTCCGACCACTTGTAGGCACGCGGTTTCAGGTACTATTTCACTCCCCATCTGGGGTTCTTTTCACCTTTCCCTCACGGTACTAGTTCACTATCGGTCACCAGGGAGTACTTAGCCTTGGGGGGTGGTCCCCCCGGGTTCAGACCGCGTTTCACGTGCGCGGTCCTACTCAGGAACATCACCGGCAGACCGGTTCGCTTTCGCCTACGGGACGATTGCCCTCTGTGGTGCGAGGTTCCACTCGCTTCGGCTAACGACCGGCTTGGTAACTGCCGCCGGGTCGGACACGACCCGGACGTGATGTCCTACAACCCCCGGCAGGCAACGCGTGTCCGCTTCCACCTGCTGGGTTTGGGCTGGTCCCCTTTCGCTCGCCACTACTCAGGGAGTCTCGGTTGATTTCCTTTCCTCGAGGTACTGAGATGTGTCAGTTCCCTCGCTTGCCTTCCCGTGCCTATGTGTTCAGCACCGGATGACGCCGCATTACCGGCGCCGGGTTTTCCCATTCGGAGATCCGCGGATCAATAGCTGTTCAGCGCCTACCCGCGGCTTATCGCAGCCGTCCACGTCCTTCTTCGGCTCCTGGTACCAAGGCATCCACCGCTTGCCCTTACTATCTTGACGGTGAGCACCACCCACGCCGAAGCGGGGTGGTGGGATTAACCCTTTACTTATCAGCTCTGTGCAGTTGTCAAGCTCCGCCGGGGCCGGACGATGGGGAATCCCACCGACAGTCCCTCAAAACTGAGCAGCGCTGCCGGGACCGCACTCGGCGGCCGGCCCAAGCCCGGTCGACATTAGGGAAATGTCTCCCTAGAAAGGAGGTGATCCAGCCGCAGCTTCCGCTACGGCTACCTTGTTACGACTTCACCCCAATCACGGGCCCCACCTTCGACGGCTCCCTCCCAAAAGGGTTAGGCCACCGGCTTCGGGTGTTGCCCGCTTTCGTGGTGTGACGGGCGGTGTGTACAAGGCCCGGGAACGTATTCACCGCGGCGTTGCTGATCCGCGATTACTAGCAACTCCACCTTCATGGAGGCGAGTTTCAGCCTCCAATCCGAACCTGAGACGCGTTTTTTGGGATTTGCTCCACCTCGCGGTATTGCTTCCCTTTGTACGCGCCACTGTAGCACGTGTGTAGCCCTGGACATAAGGGGCATGATGACTTGACGTCATCCCCACCTTCCTCCGGTTTGTCACCGGCAGTCTCCCTAGAGTGCCCGGCCGAACCGCTGGCAACTAGGAACAGGGGTTGCGCTCGTTGCGGGACTTAACCCAACATCTCACGACACGAGCTGACGACAGCCATGCACCACCTGTGATCGTGTCCCCATAGGGAAGGCCGTGTTTCCACGGTTGTCACGAACATGTCAAGCCCAGGTAAGGTTCTTCGCGTTGCGTCGAATTAAACCACATGCTCCGCTGCTTGTGCGGGCCCCCGTCAATTCCTTTGAGTTTTAGCCTTGCGGCCGTACTCCCCAGGCGGGGCACTTAGTGCGTTAGCGACGGCACGGGAGGAGTCGACACCTCCCACACCTAGTGCCCATCGTTTACGGCGTGGACTACCAGGGTATCTAATCCTGTTCGCTCCCCACGCTTTCGCGCCTCAGCGTCAGTACCGTCCCAGCGAGCTGCCTTCGCTATTGGTGTTCCTCCTGATATCTGCGCATTCCACCGCTACACCAGGAATTCCACTCGCCTCTTCCGGACTCTAGCCCGGCAGTATCCACTGGCATTCAAGGGTTGAGCCCCTGACTTTCACAGCGGACTGACCGGGCCGCCTACGCGCTCTTTACGCCCAATGATTCCGGACAACGCTAGCCCCCTACGTATTACCGCGGCTGCTGGCACGTAGTTAGCCGGGGCTTCTTCTGGAGGTACCGTCAATACGGCAGGCTATTCACCGCCGTACCTTCGTCCCTCCTGAAAGGGGTTTACAACCCGAAGGCCTTCTTCCCCCACGCGGCGTTGCTGCGTCACGCTTTCGCGCATTGCGCAAGATTCCCCACTGCTGCCTCCCGTAGGAGTCTGGGCCGTGTCTCAGTCCCAGTGTGGCTGATCGTCCTCTCAGACCAGCTACCCATCGTCGCCTTGGTGAGCCTTTACCTCACCAACAAGCTAATGGGCCGCGGGCCCCTCCCAATGCGGAGGCCGAAGCTTCCTTTACTCGAGCCGGCCTGGGCCGGCAGAGCACATCCGGTATTAGCCCGAGTTTCCTCGGGTTGTCCCGGTCATCGGGGCAGGTTACCCACGTGTTACTCACCCGTTCGCGGCTTTGCCCCAGGCCGAAGCCTGGTTCGTCGCTCCACTTGCATGTGTTAGGCACGCCGCCAGCGTTCGTCCTGAGCCAGGATCAAACTCTCCATGAAAAATCAACTGAGGGTTTCAATCCGACCTCCGTCTGACGGGAGGCCGGCTCCTCTGTCGTAGAGAGTGTTGCCATGCTCAGTGGGCATCGCGTACACAGAGCGATGCCCGCATGACGGGTTCTGCTTTGGACCACCGCGGGCGCGATCGCGCCAGCGGTGGGTCGGGCTTGAACGCGGCCGAAATCAATGATTCCGACTCGCGTTGCGCTGCTCAGTTTTCAAGGACCGCGTCGGGCCATGCAGAGGGGCTTCCTCCGACCAGGCCAGATCCGCCCCGAGAGGCGACCGCCAAGTATACCCCGCTGAGGCGGGGCCCTGCCCGGCGGCCCACGAACGACCCCGGACCGAGCCGAAGGTTACACGGCGCGGAGGCGCTTGAATCGGCGCCTCCCGACCCTGAGGACGGCCCCGTCGAGCTCGGCGCTGGGTAGGTCGAGCTCGGTCCCCCCGAGCACACGGTCGTCGAGGCTCACCGCTCCCCCCTCGAGCAGGCGGCGGGCCTCGCTGCGGCTCAACCCGAAGTGCTCCGCGAGCAGAGCGGGGACGTGGACGGTTCCGCCGTCGGCCGCGATCGTCACCTCCTCGACGTCGTCCGGGGCGCGCCGCTCGACGTGGACGCGGTCAAAGCGCTGCTCGGCGGCTGCCGCGGCATCGAGCCCGTGGAAGCGCTCTACGATCCGTCGGGCGAGCTCCCGCTTCGCCGCGCCGGGATGGCCGTCGGGGCGGTGGTCGTCGTCGCGGCCTCGGAGCAGGAGCCGCCGGTACTCCTCCATCGAGTCGTCGGGGATGCTCATCAGCTTCCCGAACATCTCCTCCGGGGAATCCGTGACGCCGACGTAGTTGCCGAGCGACTTGCTCATCCGCCGGACGCCGTCGGTCCCGGGCAGGATCGGCATCGTCAGCACCGACTGCGCCGGCACCCCGAGCGCGTCCTGGACGTCGCGCGCGAACAGCAGGTTGAACTTCTGGTCGGTCCCGCCCAGCTCCACATCCGCCACGATCGCGACCGAGTCGTACCCCTGCATCACCGGGTACAGCAGCTCCAGCGCGGAGATCGGCCTGCGCTCCTTCATCCTGGTGGCGAAGTCCTCGCGCTCGAGCAGCCGCGCGATCGTGAACCTGCGGAGCAACCGGAACAGCTCGTCGGTTCCCATGTCGAGCCACTCCCCGTTGCGACGGACCTCGGTGCGCTCCGGGTCGAGCACCCTGAATGCCTGTTCCTGGAAGGTGGCGGCGTTTGCGTCGATCCGCTCCGGCGGAAGCACGGGCCGCTCGGCCGCCTGCCCGCTGGGGTCGCCGACCCGCGCCGTGAAGTCGCCGATGATCAGGACGACGGTGTGCCCCGCGTCCTGAAACTCGCGGAGCTTGTCGAGCACGACCACGTGGCCGAGGTGAATGTCCGGCGCGGTCGGATCGATCCCGAGCTTCACCCGCAGCGGGCGACCCTCGGCGAGCTGCTGCCCGAGCCTGCCGGTGGGCAGCAGCTCGACTGCTCCTGCGGCCAGCCGGCGTGCCTGAGCCTCGAAGTCCGTCACAGGGCCAATGCTAGACTCACGCACGCGCTCGGCGGGCAGGTATGTCCGTGCTTTAAGGATCGCCCGGGACGGATTCCGGCCCGGCGGCGGGTCGATGTGAGCGCCCGGACCGCGGCCAGGACCCGCATGCAGATGCGAAAGCCCGCGAACCACACACGCACACGGCGAGATGGCGACCAAGCGTAAGGCCTTCGCCCGCGAGCTGCTCGATGCGCTCAAGGGCGGCAACGACGCATCCGCGCGCTCTCGTCCGCGCTCCAGCGACGGTGCCGGCAACGGCAACGGGAACGGGGCGGGCACAAAGCGCCGCAGGCCCGCGAACGGCGCCGGCCCGGGGGCGTCGAAGCCCACCAGGCTGAGCCGCAAGCCGGTCGTCCCGGTGCCTTCGCGGGAGCGACGCCGGTCGGCCCGCTCGGGCCGAGCCGAACGCGATGACGGCGTCGATCTCGAGGACGGGCCCGGCACTTTCGTTCCGCCGCACACCGGGGACTCGGTGTTCCAGGACGTCCGCGGACGCGCCCGCGGACTGATCCAGGGGTTCCGCGAGAGCACCAATCGCGCCGGTGACGGACTGCGGGCGCTGCGTGAGCGCGGCGGGACCGGCGATGGGCCGGCTACCATGCCGGGGCGAAAGCGCGGCGGGACCGGGCCGCCGTGGCATCGCTCGCCCGGCCTCCCCACTCCCCCCGGCCCGCCGTCGGGCGAGGGCAAGAACGGGCCCCGCCTGAAGAAGCTCCGCGTGCTGGTGGTGCTGCTCGGCGTCGGGCTCCTGGCGATGGTCTCGTGGTTCTTCGGGATCATGCTGTCGGTCGCCCAGGACCTGCCCCAGCTCGAGAACCGCGAGCAGTACAAGCACGCGAAGAACTCGATCGTCACGGACCGGACCGGCAAGCCGCTCACCACGCTCACTAACAACGACCATCGGATCCTGGTCCCCTCCAGCCAGATCTCCCAGACGATGAAGCAGGCGGTGGTGGCAATCGAGGACCAGCGCTTCTACGAGCACCGCGGCGTCGACTTCCAGGGAATCGGGCGCGCGATCATCCAGGACGTCGTCTCCCGCCACGCTGCGCAGGGCGCGTCCACGATCACGCAGCAGTTCGTGAAGAACGCGCTGCGCGCCCAGAACAGCCGGACCGTGTTCGAGAAGCTCCGCGAGGCGGCGCTCGCCTACAACCTGGAGCGGCACTGGTCCAAGGACAAGATCCTCACCCAGTACCTGAACTCGATCTACTTCGGCGAGGGCGCGTACGGGATCGAGGCTGCGGCGCAGACCTACTTCGGGTGGAACCACCCGGGATGCGGGACCCGCGACGATCGCTGCACGGACGACCTGCTCCCGGCGGAGGCGGCGCTGCTCGCCGGGATGATCTCGTCGCCGAGCCTGTACTCGCCGCGGACGAACCCGGATGGTGCGACCGAGCGCCGCAACCTCGTCCTGGACAAGATGGTGGAGCAGGGCGTGCTCACCCCGGAGTCGGCCGCGCAGTCCAAGAAGGAGCCGATCCCCAAGCCGAGCCAGATCAACCCGCCCGATGAGAACTCGGAGTCGCCGTACTTCACGACGTGGCTGCGACAGCAGGTGGTGGACCGCTACGGGGCCGGCGAGGCGTTCGGCGGCGGTCTGAAGGTGACCTCCACACTCGATCTGGACTACCAGCGCGCCGTCGAGAACATCGCGTACTCGAAGCTCGCCGGGATCGCGCCGACGGCGTCGATCGTGGTGATCGACAACAACACGGGCGGCGTGCTCGCGATGGTGGGCGGCAACGACTTCGACAAGGAGCCGTTCAACCTGGCGACCAACGGCCACCGCCAGCCCGGCTCGTCGTTCAAGCCGTTCACCCTCGTGACCGCGCTGGAGCAGGGCCACTCGCCCGATGAGGTGTTCACGTCGCAGCCGAAGACGTTCGATTTCAAGGTGAAGGGCTACAAGAAGCCACAGGAGTTCCACGTCAACAACTACGACGACAACTACCTGGGCTCCGCGTCGATCGCGACGGCGACGCAGTACTCGGACAACTCGGTGTTCGCGGAGCTCGGCCTGGGTCTCGACGGAGGCACCAAGAGCATCGCCAAGACCGCGGAGAAGATGGGGATTCAGACGAAGGTGAGCACGAATCCCGCGATGATCCTCGGCGGGCTCGAGACCGGCGTCAGCCCGCTCGAGATGGCGTACGCCTACTCGACCCTGGGGCGCAGCGGCGAGCGGATCGGCGGGACGATGGACAGCATCCCCGGGAAGGAGCTCGGTCCGACCGGGATCATGAAGGTGACCACCGAGGACGATCCGGACAAGCCGGTCGAGGACAAGTCCGGATCCTCCGGCGAGAACGACGTGCAGACCGAGCAGGTGATCGATCCAAACGCCGCGGACACCGCGGTCGGACTGCTCGAGAACGTCGTCTCGAGCGGTACCGGTGAGCGCGCCGCAACCGGCGACTTTGCGTGGGGCAAGACCGGGACCACCGACGACAACGGCGACGCGTGGTTCTGCGGAGGCACCGACCACATCACGGCGTGCGTGTGGGTGGGACACGCCGACAGCAACGCCTCGATGGACACCGAGTTCGGGGGTCAGCCCGTCGACGGCGGCACCTTCCCGGCGGAGATCTGGCACGACGTGGTCACCGCCTACGGCTCGATCATCGGCTCGCCGAAGGAGGAGGACCGCCGGAAGAAGGATGGCGGCTCGTCCTCGACTGACACGTTCACGCCGCCGAGCACGAGCGCGCCGTCGACCGCAGCCCCGGCGACGCCGGCCGCGCCGGAGCAGCCCGCCCCCGCGCCACCGACCGGCGGTGGCGGCGGTGGTGGTGGCTGGCGGTGGTGGTGGAGCGGCGCCGACCACCGGCGGCGGCACCGGCGCCACCGGCGCCTCCCGCTAGCCCGCCCGCGCCGACACGCCGCTCGGCGACCCGGCGAGGGGCGCGGGGCGCGACAGGAAGCGGCTGCCTGCGGCGCAGAACCGCCACGGGAGCTCCGTCGCGCGCGAGATCCCGATACGGGGGCCGACGGCGACGGGCGGATCGAGCCAGTCCGGGGAACGTTCAGTGAGCTCGAACGGCGGCTCCAGCAGGCTGGCGCCGTCGTGGAGGAGCTCGACGCCGATCGCGTCGGTGAGCTTGCCGGGGCCCGAGCACAGCTCCGAGAGCCGGTCGCGGCCGCGGCGGGCGCGCATCCTGTCCGCCCCCCACCGGGGCTCGAGAGCGCGGATCAGCACCGCTGCGGCCTCGCCCGCTGGCTCGCACACGGCGTTCAGGAGGCTGTGCACCCCGTAGGAGAGGTACACGTACGCGATCCCCGGAGGGCCGAACAGGGCCGCGTTTCGCCCGGTGCGGCCGGTGTAGGCGTGGCAGGCCGGGTCGTCGGCGTGGTAGCTCTCGGTCTCCACGATCACCCCGCCGACCCCGTCGAACCGCAGACCGCACCCGATCAGATCGCGGGCGACCTCGTCGACGGAGCGATCGAAGAACGCCGCGTCGAGCGCGGTCGCGGTCATCCCAGCTCTTCCATCGCCCGGCGAGCCGCATCGAGCTGCTCGGCCACCCGCGCCGACGCGGTCCCCCCCGCGGAGCGCTTCGCCTCGAGCGAGTGCTCCGGACGCAGCACCTCGTAGTACTCGTCGTCGAGCAGCTCCGAGAACGAGGCAAGCTCCTCGCGCGACAGCTCCGAGGGACGGACGCCGCGCTCCAGGGCATGCCGGACGAGACCGCCGACGACCCCGTGCGCCTCCCGGAACGGCATCCCGCGGCGAACGAGCAGGTCGGCGACGTCCGTGGCGCACAGGAGCTCGTCCGAGGCCGCCTCGGCGAGCCGGTCGCGGTCGAACTCGATCCCGCGCAGCATCCCGGCCGACGCCTCGAGGCACAGCTCGATGTTGTCGGCGGCGTCGAACAGCGCCTCCTTGTCCTCCTGCATGTCCTTCGAGTAGCCCAGCGGCAGGCCCCGCTGCGCACCGAGCAGCCGCTCCATGCCACCGGCGATCCGGGTCGCCTTGCCGCGGATCAGCTCCGCGGCGTCGGGGTTCTTCTTCTGCGGCATGATGCTCGACCCGGACGAGAACGAGTCCGGGAGCTGCACGAACGAGAACTCCTCGCTCGACCACAGCACGATCTCGCCCGCGAGCCGCGACAGGTGCATCGCGCAGATCGCGGCAGCCGACAGGTAATCGAGCACGAAGTCACGGCTGGAGACCGTGTCGATCGAGTTCCTGGTGATCCCCCCGAACCCGAGCTCCGCCGCAACCGCCTCTCGATCCAGCTCCCAGTTCAACCCGGCGAGGGCGCCCGACCCGAGCGGCAGCTCGCCCGCGGCCTCGCGGGCGCGCCCGAATCGCGTCGCGTCGCGTCGGAGCATCCACACGTGCGCGAGCAGGTGGTGGCCGAGATAGACGGGCTGGGCGCGTTGCAGGTGGGTGTACCCGGGCATCGCCCAGCCGGCGTGCGCCTCGGCGAGCTCGACCAGCACCGCGATCAGCTCGCGGACCAGCCCGATCGCCACCTCGGACCGCTCCCGCACGTACAGCGCGGTGTCGGTGGCGACCTGGTCGTTGCGCGACCGGCCGGTGTGCAGCTTCCCGCCGAGCGGACCGACGATCTCGATGAGGCGGCGCTCGATCGCCATGTGTATGTCCTCGTCCCCAGGCTCGAACGCGAACCTGCCCTCGGCGAGCTCGCGGCCGACCTCGTCGAGGCCGGTGTGGATCCTGGCCAGCTCCGCTTCGTCCAGAACGCCGACGGCGACCAGCGCCCGGGCGTGTGCCCTCGACCCGGCAAGGTCGTGCGGCGCCAGCCGCCGGTCGTACTCGACCGACGCGTTGAAGCGCTGGAACAGCGGGTCGGGCGGGTCCCGGAACCGGCTCATCGCCCGGTGAGTTTAGGCCCGGGATCAGCGCCCGATCCCGAGGCGCGAGATAGGCTGGCCCCGTGAAGGCGCTCGTCACGGGGGCAACGGGGAAGATCGGCAACGCGGTCGCCCGGGCGCTGGAGGACCGGGGCGACGAGGTCGTGGCGCTTGTCCGCGATACTGCGAAGGCTCGCGAGCTGCTCCCCGATGCGGTCAGGCTCGCCCCCGGTGACGTCACCGACCCCGGCTCGATCCGCGATGCCGCAGCCGGCGCTGACGGCGTGTTCAACTGCATGGGCCTGTTCGAGCAGTGGCTGCCGCGCGCGGCGACGTTCGAGCAGGTGAACTCGGTCGGCGCCCTGAACGTGATCGCCGCGGCTCGGCAGGCAGGCGTGCAGCGCGCGGTCCATACCTCGACCTTTGACGTGTTCGACGCCCCGCGCGGCGAGACCGTGACCGAGGAGCGGGTCGCCGACTACCCGAAGCCGACCGCGTACGAGCGCTCCAAGCAGCGCGCCGAGGAGCTCGTCCTCGGAGAGGCGCGGCACGGGATCGAGGTGGTGCTGGTTAACCCCTCCGCGGTGTACGGCCCGGGGCCGTGGCAGCCGACCGGGGTCGACGGGGTGGCGCGCGACGCGATCCGGGGCCGGCTTCCGGCGATCCCGCCGGGCGGGCTGACGCTCGTGTACGTCGACGACCTCGCCCAGGGCCACCTGGCGGCGTTCGACCGCGGCACCCCGGGCGAGCGCTACATCCTCGCCGACGGGTTCGCGACCGGTCGCGAGCTGGCGCAAGCCGCCGTCGACGCCGCGGGTCGCGGCCGAGTTCCCGCAACGCTCCCCGCTTCGGTGGCGAAGACGCTCGCGATCGCGAGCGAGGGAGTGTCGCGCGTGATCCGGCGACCTCCGGTGATCGCCCGCGGCCAACTCGCGTTCCTGATGTGGGAGGCGCATGCGGACTGCTCCAAGGCGCGCGAGCAGCTCGGGTTCGAGCCGCGGCCGTGGCGGGAGGGCGTCCCCGAGCTGGTCCGGTGGATGGCCGACAGCGGCCGGGTATGACCGACTAGCGCACCGCCGCCTGGCCCAGCGCGGCCGCGAGCGAGCCGACCACGCGGTCGACCTGGGCCTCCTCCATCGAGGTGAAGAACGGCAGCCCCAGCGCCCGCTCCGCAAACCGCTCCGCGACCGGGAACTCGCCTCCGCGGTAGCCGAATCGCTCCCGGTAGAACGGGAGCGTGTGAATGCACGGCAGGTACGGCTTCGTCGCGATCCCGCGCTCGCCGAGCTCCGCGATCACCGCGTCGCGGTCGGTCCCGCCGGGGAGCTGGACCACGTACACGAACCAGCTTCGCCGGGCGGCGCCCCGGTCTTCGCACGGGAGCACCAGCTCCTCGATCCCGGCGAGCCGCTCCCGGTACATCTCGGCGACGCGTCCGCGGCGGCCGAGGATCTCGTCGGCGCGCTCGATCTGGCCGACGCCGATCGCCGCTGCCACGTCGGTCAGCCTGTAGTTGAAGCCGAGCCGGTCGTGGGTGAGCCTGCTCATGTCGGGCGCCCGGCCCTGGTTTCGCTCGCTTCTCGCCCGCACCGCCGCTTCGGCGTCGGGCGGCACCAGAACTCCCCCCTCCCCCGTCGTCAGCTGCTTGTTGGCGTAGAACGCGAACGCGCAGGCGATCCCGCGCGCGCCGACGGTGATCCCGTCGGAGTCCACCGCGCCGAGCGCCTGACAGCCGTCCTCGAGCATCGGCAGCCCGAGCGCGGCCAGACCTTCGAGGTCGGCCGGGTACCCGAACAGGTCGACCGGGAGGGCGCCGGCCGTTCGATCGGTGACCGCCGCCCGCGCCGCCGCCGGATCGATGTTGAGGGTGTCGGGGTCGACGTCGCAGAACACCGGCATCGCCCCCTCGTACAGGAGGCAGTTCGACGAGGCGACGAAGCTGAGCGGCGAGGTGACGACCTCGTCGCCCGGTCCCCAGCCGAGGTCCCGGACGCCGAGGTGAAGCGCCGCCGTCCCGCTGGAGACGGCGACGGCGTCGTCGACTCCGAGCCACCGGGCGAGCTCCTGCTCGAACCGGTCCAGCATCGGACCCAGCGACAGCCGTCCCGACCGCAGCACCTCGAGCACGAGCTCCTCCTCTCGGGGCCCGATCTCGGGGCGCGCGAGCGGAATCGCCGAAGGTTCAGTCAACCTCGTCCCGCCTCGCACCCGCCTGAACCGGACGCGAAGCGGAGGATTCAGGCGGATTTGTTCTGGGCTGGAACGCGTATTCGAGGGAGTCGACGAGCGCTTCCCACGAGGCCTCGATGATGTTCTCCGAGACCCCGATCGAGCCCCACTGCCGGCTCCCGTCGGAGGAGTCCAGCAGGACGCGGGTGACGGCGCCGGTGCCGTGGTTCTCGTCCATGATCCGCACCTTGTAGTTGGTCAGCTCGATGTCGGCGAGGTGCGGGTGGAGCTCGGTGATCGCGTCGCGGAGCGCCTCGTCGAGCGCGTTCACCGGGCCGTTGCCCTCCGCGGTGCGCAGATACCGGTTCCCGTCGATCCAGAACTTCACCGTCGCCTCGGTCTCGACCCGACCGTCCGCGCGCTTCTCGGTGATCACCCGGAACCCCTCCAGCCTGAACAGCGGCTCGTACACGCCGGCCTCGCGCCGCAGGAGCAGCTCGAACGAGGCGTCCGCGGCCTCGTACTGGTAGCCGCGATGCTCGCGCCGCTTCAGCTCCTCCACGGCGCGCTGCGCCCCCTGCGCGTCGAGCTCGATCCCGGCCCGCTCGGCGTAGGTGACCACCGAGCCGCGGCCGGAGAGCTCCGAGATCAGCACGTCGCGGTCGTTTCCGACCTCGGCCGGATCGATGTGCTCGAAGGTGCGCGCGTCGGCCTGCACCCCGGCTGCATGCATCCCGGCCTTGTGCGCGAAGGCGTTCCGCCCCACGTAGGCCTGGTCGGGATCCGGGCTCAGGTTGCAGATCTCGTCGATCAGGTGGGCGGTCTCCGTGAGCCGCTCCAGCTGCTCGGGCCGCACGCTCTCGACCCCGAGCTTCAGCTGCAGCGCCGGCATCACCGAGAACAGGTTGGCGTTGCCGCACCGCTCGCCGTACCCGTTCGCGGTCCCCTGGACGAGCGTGGCGCCGGCGCCGACCGCGGCCAGCGAGCTCGCCACCGCGCACTCGGCATCGTTGTGGGTATGGATCCCGACCGCGGGGCTGACCGCCGCAACGACGGCCGCTGTCGCCTCCGCGACCTGGTCCGGGAGGCTGGAGCCGTTCGTGTCGCAAAGCGTGAGGTTCTCGGCCCCGCCGCTCGCCGCCGCCTGCAGGCACTCGATCGCGTATGCCGGGTCCTCGCGCCACCCGTCGAAGAAGTGCTCCGCGTCGTACACGACGCGCTTGCCCTCGCGGACGAGGAACCCGACCGAGTCGGCGATCATCGCGAGGTTCTCCTCGGGCGTCGCCCTGGTCACCTTGTCGAGGTGGAGCGCCCAGGTCTTTCCGACCAGGCAGCACACCGGTGCGAAGCTGGACGCCAGCACCCCCAGTGCAGGGTCGTCCTCGGCGGCCAGGTCCCGGCGACGCGTCATCCCGAACGCGCTCACCTGGGCCTGCTGAAGCCGCTCCGCCGAGAGGATCTCGAACAGCTCCGCCTCCTTCGGGTTCGAGGAGGGGAACCCCGCCTCGATGAACTGCACGCCGAGGCGGTCGAGGGCATGCACGATCCGCACCTTCTCGGCGGCCGACAGCGACATGCCGTGGCCGCCCATGCCGTCCCGCAAGGTCGTGTCGTAGAGCTGTACGCGTGTCATGGAGCTCCTTTCGCATCCATCCTGGGACCGGAGCGGAGAGCGTGCTCTCCCCCGCCGCGCCGTGAAAGGCGCCGTGCGCCAACCGCGAGCCGCGCTAGGCGGCTGCGGCGTCCGTAATTCGCCGGATTGCCAGAGTGGACCGCGGGTCCATCAGGAGCTGACTTTACTCGGTTGCTCGACGACGTCGAGCCACTCGCGGTACTCGTCCGCACGCCCGCCCAGGGCGTCCTCGAACTTGCCCTGGATGTGCCGGGTGATCTCACCGGGCTCGCCGATCGGGTGGTCGTCGATCTCGCGCACCGGGACGAGCTCCGCCGCGGTGCCGGTGAGGAAGACCTCCTCGGCCAGGTACAGCTCCGCGCGGGCGAGCGAGCGCTCCTCGATCGAGTAGCCGAGGTCGCGGGCGATCTGGATCACCGAGTTGCGGGTGATCCCGTCCAGGATCGAGGAGGTGTGCCCCGGAGTGGCGATCACGCCGTCGCGGACCACGAAGATGTTCTCGCCCGAGCCCTCGGACACGAAGCCCTGCTGGTCGAGCAGGATCGCCTCGTCGTAGCCGGCCTTCACGGACTCCTCCTTCGCCAGCACCGAGTTCAGGTACTGGCCGGACGCCTTCGCGTGCGGGATCAGGCTGTCGGCGGAGATCGCCCGCCACGACGACACCTTGGCGCGGATCCCGTTGCGCTTGCCCTCCTCGCCGAGGTAGGCGCCCCAGGGCCATACCGCGATCATCACGTCGATCGGCGCGGCCGTCGCGTTCAGCCCCATCTCGCCATAGCCGCGGAACGCGATCGGCCGGATGTAGCAGCTCGCCAGGCCGTTGCGCCGGATCAGCTCGTGGGTCGCGTCGCGGAGCTCGGCGGCCGTGTACGGAATCTCGAAGTAGTACAGCTCCGCCGACTTCTCGAGCCGGTCCAGGTGCTCCCGGTGGCGGAAGACGGCGGTGCCGCGGTCGGTCTCGTACGCGCGAATTCCCTCGAAGACGCCCGTCCCGTAGTGGAGCCCGTGCGTGAGGACGTGAACCTTGGCGTCGTCCCAGGGCAGGAACTCGCCGTTCATCCAGATCCACTCGGACTTGTCCACTTTTGCTCCTCCTGACCCGTTCGCTTCGTGTGATTCGGCGCGAGAGCGAAGTATGCCCGACTCCGGTCGCCGGGTCGAGCCGCTCGCTACAGCTCCTCGATCACGGCCGCGGTGATCTCCTCGGTCCCCACCTCGACCTCGGCGGGCAGGTCTGCCATCGGCGGCTGCCCGGGCTCGACCCAGGACAGGTCCGGGGTGCGCAGACCGCGCTCCAGGACGGCCTCCACCGCCGCCTCGACCCGATCGGCGTCGGTGCCGCGGTCGAGGCCGTGGCGGAGCATCAGCGCCACCGACAGGAACATCGCGAGCGGATTCGCGACGCCGGACCCGGCGATGTCGGGCGCGGAGCCGTGCACCGGCTCGAACACCCCGGGGCCGTCCCCGCCGAGGCTCGCGGACGGGAGCATCCCGAGGGAGCCGGTCAGCATCGCGGACTCATCGCTGAGGATGTCGCCGAACATGTTCTCGGTCAGGATCACGTCGAAGCGGGCCGGATCCGAGACGAGCCGCATCGCGGCGGTGTCCACCAGGATGTGGTCGAGCTCGACATCGGCGTTGTCGGCGCCGAACTTGGTCGCCGTCTCCCGCCACAGCCGCGAGGTCTCGAGCACGTTCGCCTTGTCGACCGAGGTCACCCGCGGCCCTCGGCCGTGCTTGCCCCCGCGGGCGCGGGCGGTGTCGAACGCCACCTGCGCGATCCGCTCGATCTCCGCGACCGTGTACACGCACGTGTCGTGGGCCTGGTCGTACTCCCGGCCGCGATCGCCGAAGTACAGCCCGCCGGTGAGCTCGCGGACGACGACCAGATCGGTGCCGTCGATCCGCTCGGGGCGGAGCGGGCTGGCGTGCACGAGCGCCGGGCTCGGCCGCACGGGACGCAGGTTCGCGTACAGGCCGAGCCCCTTGCGCAGTCCCAGCAGGCCCTGCTCGGGGCGGGGCGCGGCCGGGTCGGTCGTGTCCCACTTCGGCCCGCCGACCGCTCCCAGCAGGACCGCGTCCGAGCTCCGGCACGCCTCCAGGACGTCGTCGTGGAGCGCGGTTCCGTGCTCGTCGATCGAGGCGCCGCCCATCACCGCCTCGGTCACGTCGAACTCACCGATCTCGCCCAGCAGGCGACGGGCGGCGGCGATGATCTCCGGGCCGATCCCGTCGCCGGGCAGAGCGACGATCCGGGGAGGATTGGAGGCGGTGGTCACGGGTGGCGTGCGAACAGGTTCGTGCGAACGAAGTGGGCGGTGGAAGGATCGCGGAGCTCGGCCAGGACCGTATCCAGGAACGGCTCCCGAAGCTCCTCGGGGAGCCGGTCGAGGTGGACGACGAGGCCGACAGTGCGCTGGAACGTGCGCGGTTCGTCGAACTCGAAGGTCCGCTCCTCGGTCTCGATCCGGACGTCGACGAACCCGGCGCGCTCGAGCTGCCCGGCGGTCTGCTCGGGCGGTGGGAAGTTCCACGGGTCCTCGACGCCGCGGAGGTGCTCTGCGAACGGCTGCTCCGCGGCGATCCTGATCACGGGCTCGATCATCTCCTGCACGTTCCCCTTGCCGCCGAGCTGCGCAGCCAGCATCCCGCCCGGCTTCAGCCACCCGTACACCGCCGCGTACAGTCTGTCGTGATCCGCGAGCCAGTGGAACGTCGCGGTCGAGAAGACCAGGTCGACGGGCTCGGGCGGGTCGAGCTCGAGCAGGTCGGAGACGATCAGCTCGATCTCGGGTCCGAGCCGCTCCCGGGCCTGCTCGATCATCGCGGCCGAGCCGTCCACGCCGATCACCCGGCCGCGCGGGAGCCGGTCGATCAGAAGCTCGGTGATCCGTCCCGTCCCACAGCCCGCATCGATCGCGACCTCGTCACCGCGCAGCTCCACGTGGGCGAGGAAGTCCCGGCCGGTCTCGAGCTGCATGTCGGAGATCCGGTCGTAGGTGGCCGCGTCCCACTCCAGACCCGCCATTACCCGGAACCGCCACCCACCCCGCCGCGCCCGGACGCGGAGCCGAGGACGCGGCGGGCATTGATATTCAGACGCACGTAGTCGAGCGTGAGCGGGTCGGGCATCCGGGCGGCGACCGCCTCGGTGAACGGACCCGCCTTCTCGTCGGGGAGCACCGCGAGGTGGGGTCCGAGCGTAACTGTGGCCAGAAAGGCGAGCGGCTCCGCGGGCGTGACCGGCTTCGGCTCCAGCCAGCACTCGACCTGCTCGAATCCGGCAGCGCGGAGGCGGCGCTCGGCCTCGGCGGGCGACGAGAAGTTCCAGGCCGCCGTCATCCCGTCGAAGTGCGGCGCGAACCGGGGCTCGGCCGCTGTCTCGGCGATCGCGCGGGCGAGCGCGGCGACGTTCCCCTCTCCCCCGCACTGCGCGACCAACCGGCCCCCGGGGAGGAGCGCCCGGTGCATTCGCGAGAACAGCAGGTCGTGATCGAGGATCCAGTGGAACGTCGCGGTCGAGAACACCACGTCGACCTCACGGTCGAGATCGAGCTCGGTGAGGCTGGCGACCCGCAGATCGACGTCGGGGCCGAGCACCTGGCGCGCCTTCGCGATCATCGACTCGGACGCGTCGACGCCGATCACCCGGCCGCGCGCCAGCATCTCGACCAGCAGCTCGGTGACGCGCCCGGACCCGCACCCGGCATCGAGGACTGTCTCGTCTCCGGCCAGGGCGGCACGGCCCAGCACCTCTCTCGCCCACTCGAACTGCGGGTCGGAGACCCGGTGATAGACCTCGCCGTCCCACTCTCGCGCGGCGGCGCCTGTCGCCTCCTTCCCGCTCACAGGGAGGTCGTCGCGCCGCCCCGAGCGGCGCCGCCCCCGGCCTCGAAGGCGTCGATCTCGTCCGCCCGCTGCATCGTCATCGCGACGTCGTCGAGGCCATGCAGGAGGCGGTGCTTGATCTCCTCGTCGATCTCGAACCGGACCACGCCGCCGGCGAAGTCGACAGTCTGGTCGTCGACGTCGATCCGGGCCTCGCCGGCCGCCGCGATCGCGCGGCAGTGGTGCTCGTCCACGATCACCGGCAGCAGCCCGTTCTTCGTGCAGTTGACATAGAAGATGTCGGCGAAGGACGGCGCGATCACCGCCTCGAACCCGTGCTGCTGCAGCGCCCACACGGCGTGCTCCCGGGAGGACCCGGAGCCGAAGTTGCGGCCCGTGACGAGGATCGGGTGTGACTCGATCTCCACCTCGCCGGAGCGGCGCCAGTCGTGGAACAGGAACTCCCCGAAGCCGGTCCGCTCGATCCGCTTCAGGAACTGCTTCGGGATGATCTGGTCGGTGTCGACGTCGGATCGGTCGAGCACCTCGACGCGGCCCTCGATCACGTCCACCGGCTCCATGGGCCCACCTCCTTCCCGCCAGAACCGGACGCGAAGCGGAGGATTCTGGCGGTATTGATCATGTCCACTCGCGTATGTCCACGAAGCGCCCCTCCACGGCGGCCGCGGCGGCCATCTTTGGGCTGACCAGGTGGGTGCGCCCGCCGGCGCCCTGGCGGCCCTCGAAGTTGCGGTTCGAGGTGGAGGCGCAACGCTCACCATCGGAGAGGGTGTCCGGGTTCATCCCCAGGCACATCGAGCAGCCCGCCGTACGCCATTCGAACCCGGCGGAGCGGAACGCCTCATCAAGGCCCTCGGACTCGGCCTGCGCCTTCACCTGCTGAGAGCCCGGCACGACCATCGCCCGGACCGAGTCGGCGACCCGCCGCCCCTCGACCATCGCCGCCGCCTCGCGCAGGTCCCCGATCCGCGAGTTCGTGCAGGAGCCGATGAACACCCGGTCGAGCGGGATCTCGCGGATCGGCGTGCCCGGCTTCAGCGCCATGTACGCGAGCGCCCGCTCCGCCGCCTCGCGATCGGCGGGTGCGTCGAGCCGGGACGGGTCCGGGACCGAGTCGGTGACCTGGACCACCATTCCCGGGTTCGTTCCCCAGGTCACCATCGGGGAGATCCGGGCCGCGTCGATCTCGACCTCGGCGTCGAAGCCGGCCCCCTCGTCGGTGGGCAGCCGGCGCCACCGCGCCGTCGCCGCCTCGAAGTCCTGGGGCGCCGCCGGCCGGCCGCGTACCCACTCGATCGTGGTCTCGTCGGGCGCCACCATCCCGGCGCGCCCGCCGCCCTCGATCGTCATGTTGCAGATCGTCATCCGGCCCTCCATCGAGAGCGCCTCGATCGCCGGCCCCGCGTACTCGACCGCGTGCCCGGCCATCCCCCCGACCCCGAGCCGCCCGATCGTCGCCAGGATCAGGTCCTTCGGGGTGACGCCGGAGGCCAGCTCGCCGGAGTAGGTGATCCGCATCGTCTTGGGGCGACGCTGGACCAGGCACTGGGTGGCGAGCACGTGCTCCACCTCCGAGGTCCCGATCCCGAACGCGAGCGCTCCGAATGCGCCGTGAGTGGAGGTGTGGCTGTCGCCGCACACGACCGTCAATCCGGGTTGGGTGAGGCCGAGCTCGGGGCCGATCACGTGCACGATCCCCTGTCGCTCGGAGCCAAGCGAGTACAGCGGCACGCCGAACTGGGCGCAGTTGCGCTCCAGCGTCTCGACCTGGACCCGCGACAGCTCGTCGGCGATCATCCGCGCCGCCTGGGTGCCGTCGGTGGGGACGTTGTGGTCGGCGGTGGCCAGCGTCTTGTCGGGGCGGCGGACGCGGCGGCCTTCGAGCCGCAGCCCCTCGAACGCCTGCGGCGAGGTCACCTCGTGGACCAGATGGAGATCGATGTACAGGAGGCCGTCACCGACCTCGTGCGACTCCCAGATCTTGTCGAACAGGCTCTTCGGCTCGGTCGCCATCAGCTTCTCCTCAGTCCGGCGGCGACGACGGCCAGGAACTCCGCCGGCTCGTCCCCGCGGTTCTCGAAGTGGTGCGGCAGGTCGGCGTCGAAGGTGACGCTGTCCCCCGCGCGCAGCTCGTGCTCGTCGCCGTCGGTCGCAAGCACGACCGCGCCGGACCGCACGTGGACGGTCTCGCGACTGCCCGGCTCGTGCATCGGCGGGTCGTCGGGGCCGCCGGTGACCGCGCGCGCGTCGAGCAGATGGCGCGACAGCTCGGCGCGCTGGCCGGGGAGCGGCGGCGTCAGCTCCTCTACGCGGTGACCGGCGCGACGGCGGGTCCGCCCCTTCCCGGCACGCGTGATCACCAGGTGCCGGCCCTCGTCCAGCCGGACGAGCTGCGACAGCGACAACTCCAAACCGGCCGCGATCCGCGCCGCGACGGACAGGGTCGGGCTGGTCTCCCCCCGTTCCACCTGCGACAGCATCGGCGCGCTGACGCCGGTCCGCTCGGCCAGGTCCCGGAGCGACAGTCCCATCGCGTCACGCAGCGCCCGCACCCGGGCGCCGAGCGCGTCCGGGTCGATCGGCGTAGCGGCGAGGTCGGCGTCAGTGGTGGCGGCTACAACCACACTTGTACGTTATCACGTACAGGTGTAACGAACCTACCCGCCGGACGAGCTCCTTTTCGTCACCTTCAGCTTCGCCGTGTCGGTCGCCTCCTGGCCGTCGGCCGACTTCACCTCAAGGCCGAGCTCGTAGGTCGTCCCGCGCGAGAGCCTGCGCAGCTTCAGTGTGTGGCGGCCTGAGCTGGCGAGATCGGCGCTCGTAGTGCGTGTCTTGGCCTTCTTGGCGCTCCTCGCGCGACGACCCTTGCCCTTCGGAGTCGCCTCCAGGGAGGCGGCGCCGGGGAGGGTCGTGACGATCCTGACCTTGGCCTTGGTGGAGCCGGTCTTGGTCACGTCGGCCGCGATCGCCGCGGCGAGCAGGTCGCGGTCGGTCCCGTTCTCGCCGGCCGGACCCTGCTGGCCCTGGGCTCCCTGCGGGCCGGTGTCGCCCTGCTCTCCCTTCGGCGAGCGCAGGTCGGCGTCGACGTAGCGGATCCGTTTGTTGTTGAAGTCGGCGACCAGGAAGCCGCCGTCCGCGGTCGTGTCGAGACCGAAGGGTTGGTCTAGCTGGGCCAGCGTGGCCAGCCCGCCGTCGCCGGAGAACCACCGGTCCCCGTCCCGACGACGGTCGTGATCTGCGCCTCGGGGGCGGGGGAGATCCGGCGGACGGTACCGCCGATAAGCTCGGAGACCAGGTAGCTGCCGTCGGCCGCCACGGCGACCCCGATCGGGACGGACGTCTGAGCCGCGACGGCCGGCCCGCCGTCACCCGTGTCGGGGACGTCACCGTTCCCGGCGATCGTGTCGATGATCCCGTCGGCGTCGACCTCGCGCAGCCTGAGGTTCGAGTTGTCGGCGATCAGGAAGCCGCCGTCGGGGGTCGCGGCGAGGCCCCCGGAGTCGGGGGAGATCTGGGCCCCGGTCGCCGGGCCGCCGTCCCCGGAGGAGCCGGCGGTCCCGGTCCCGGCGACGGTGGTGATCGTTCCGCCGGCGCTGACCTTGCGGACGAGGTTGCCCTCGGCCTCGGCGATCAGGTAGCCGCCGTCCGCGGTCAGGGCGACGCTCTGGGGGAGCGAGAGCTCGGCGTCGGTCGCCAGGACCCCGTCGGCGTTCGATGTGCCCCCGCCCGCGACGGTCGTGATCGTCCCCGAGGCGTCGACCTCGCGAATCCGGTCATTTTGGTAGTCGGCGATCAGATACCCGCCGTCGGCGGTGACCGCGACGTCCGTGGGGAAACTGAGCTGAGCCTGGGTCGCGGGGCCGTCGTCGCCGGAGAAGCCGTTGGTCCCGTCGCCGGCGACGGTGAAGATGTTGTTGGTCCCGTCGCCGGCGGCGGCGGTCAGCAGCACTCGCCGCGCCGTCCTCGTTCGATCGGTCTCGGTCCTCAAACGTCCCGCCCTCCCTCGGTAGGTTCGCAAGCTCTCGCCTGCCATCGGCTGCCGCGGCGGCGGACTTGAGCGGGGACGGCGACCCTGGCCACTTTGGCGAGCGGGCAGCGCCGTTCCGGCCCCTCGCCGCATCTACGCTTCGCCTTTCCCTAGCGCGCCTGCTTGGTCGGCCGGACCAGGATCTCGTTCACGTTCACCCGCCCGGGCTGGGTGACCGCGTATGCGATCGCCTCGGCGATGTCCTCCGCTTCGAGCACCTCGCCGATCTGCTCCCGCATCTTGTCGATCGCGTCCTTGACAACGTCGAGCTTGTTGTGCCCCTGCAGCTCGGTGGCCACGAACCCGGGCTCGACCACGGTGACGCGAATGTTCGAGTGGAGCACCTCCTGGCGGAGGCCCTCCGAGAACCCGACGACGCCGAACTTGGTCAGGTTGTAGACGGCGGAGCCGAGCGAAGCCTGCCTGCCGGCGACCGAGGCCACGTTGACGATGTGCCCGCCGCCGCGCTCCTGCATCAGCGGGATCGCGGCGTGGGTGCAGTACAGGATTCCGAGGCAGTTCACGTCGACCATGCGCCGCCACTGGTCGGTGTCGGCGCCCTGTACAGGTCCGAGCAGCATCACGCCGGCGTTGTTGATCAGGATGTCGACGCCGCCGAGGCTCTGCTTGGCCGCGTCGAGGAATCCTTTGGCCGCGTGCTCGTCGCCGACGTCGACCTCGAACACCTCGGCGGAGCCGCCGCCGGCGACGATCCGGTTCGCGAGCTCCTCCATCCGGTCGCGCCGGCGCGCGCCGAGCGCCACCGCCGCGCCACGCTCCGCGAGCGCGCGGGCGGTCGCCTCGCCGATCCCCGACGAGGCGCCCGTGATCACCGCGACCTTGCCTTCCAGCGCGCCCGCCACAGCGCGCACTATATGTGGATCGTGCCTACGGCCCCGGTGTGGCCGGCTCGGACGCCGCGTCCGCGGTGGCCGACTCCGCCTCACGGATCGCGGCCCCCTCGAGCGCGTTCGAGAGCGCCCGCACGTAGGCGCGCGCGGACGCCTCGAGGATGTCGGTGGAGACGCCCTGGCCGCTTGCCAGCCTGCCCGCGGCCCTCAGCATCACCGTCACCTCGCCGAGCGCGTCACCGCCCTCGGTGACCGCCGAGACCGTGTACTGGCGCAGCTCGCACTCGACCCCGGTGGCCTTCTGGATCGCCCCGAAGATCGAGTCGACCGGGCCGTCCCCGGAAGCCTCGCCCTCGACCAGCTCGCCCGACGGGAGCTTCACCGCGACCCGCGCGTGCGGCTGGCGCCGGGACGAGGCCTCGACATCGAACCACTCCAGGTTGTAGCGCTCGGCGCGCTCGCGCATCTCGTCGGAGACGATCGCCTCCAGATCGAGCGCGGTGACGTTCTTCTTCTTGTCGGCGATCTCCTTGAACCGCTTGAAGGCGTGGTTCAGCGCCTCGCCCTCCACCTGGAAGCCGAGCTCCTGGAGCGCGTCGCGCAGGGCGTGGCGACCGGAGTGCTTGCCGAGCACGATCTGCTCCGGCTCGGCGCCCACATCAGCCGCGGGGATCCACTCGAACGTGGTCCGCTCCTTGAGCACGCCGTCCTGATGGATCCCGGACTCGTGCGCGAACGCGTTCCGCCCCACCACGGCCTTGTTCGGCTGCACCGGGTACCCGGTGAAACGGGACACCATCCGGCTCGTCCGGGAGATCTCGCGCGTCTCGATTCCGGTGTCGAGCCCGTGCTCGTCGCGCCGGGTGCGGAGCAGCACCACGATCTCCTCCAGCGAGCAGTTACCGGCCCGCTCGCCGATCCCGTTCACGGCGCACTCGACCTGGCGGGCGCCGGCGCGGACGCCGGCGTACGAGTTCGCGACCGCGAGGCCGAGGTCGTCGTGACAGTGGACGGAGAGCCGGATCTGACTGAGCGCCGGCGCCAGCCGGCACAGCTGCTCGAGGTATCGCGCGTACTCCTCGGGGGTCGTGTACCCGACCGTGTCCGGGATGTTGATCACCTGCGCCCCCTCCTCAACCGCGAGCGCACACACCTCGGCCGTGAACTCGATGTCGGCGCGGGTCGCGTCCATCGGCGAGAACTCGACGTCGTCCGTGTAAGAGCGCGCCAGCGCGACAGCTGCCCGCGCCTGCCCCTTGACGTCCTCGCGGGTGCTCTGCAGCTGGTGCTCGATGTGGATGTCAGACGTCGACACGAAGGTGTGGATCCGGGGCCGAGCTGCGTCCTTGATCGCCCCCCAGGCGGCGTCGATGTCCCCCTTGTGGGTGCGGGCGAGCCCGCAGATCACCGGCCCCTCGACCCTGCGCGAGATCTGCTGGACCGCGTCGAAGTCGCCGGGTGAGGTGATCGGGAAGCCGGCCTCGATCACGTCAACGCGGAGCCGCGCGAGCTGCTGCGCGATCTCGACCTTCTCGTGGGCGTTCAGCGAGATCCCGGGGGACTGCTCGCCGTCACGCAGCGTCGTGTCGAAGATCTGGACGCGGTCCTGCTCTGCGACGGGGGAGCTCTGTTGTGAGCTTCCCGCCTGATTCGTGGGCCCGCTCATGGGTGCCTACCTCCTTCTCGTTGCGAATCCGATGACCTTGTGATCTCGCGGCTGTCGCGCCGCCCAGCGCTTACTCCCCCCGGAGGGGGAGGAGAAGGAGGAGCGCCAGGGTGTCGGGGCGACGGATCATCGTCTGGTTGGAATGTAGCGAATCCGTATCACCGCCCCAGGGCCGAGGGCTGGCGGCAGGGGGCGCCACCTGCAGGGACGGCGGCGCGGGCGGCGAACCAGGGCCGAGAAGAGCCGATGGAAGCCGACCGGATACAGGGCTGGGCAGTGGTGAAGGTGACCGTGATCGCGCTGGTCGTGGTCGCCTCCGCGGTCCTGCTCGGCCTGATCGCGCTCGAGATCCGGACCACCCTGAAGTGGGCGCTTGCGTCCGTGTTCCTGGCGCTGGCGCTCGCCCCCGCTGTGGGGTTCGTGCAGCGGGTCGAGATCCGCGGCCGCAGCCTGCCCCGGTGGGCGGCGATCCTGGTCGTGTACGTCGTGTTCCTCGCCGCCTTCGTGTTCCTCGTCCTGAACGTGATCCGGCCGATCGTGAACGAGGTGGCGGCGCTCGCTCCGAAGCTGCCGAGGTACGTCCAGGACTTCCAGCAATGGGCGCATGACAACGAGCAGTTCCGGGAGCTGAACCAGAAGTTCGACATCATCGCGAAGCTGAGGTCAGCGGCCGAGGGCCTGCCCGACCGGCTCGGCGGCGCCGCCGGAGAGGCGAAGAGCGTCACCGTCTCGGTCCTGAACAACATCCTCGCCGCGATCACAGTGCTCGTGATCGCGTTCTTCCTGCTGGTCGACGGGGACCGCCAGTTCGAGCGGCTCACGGGCGCGATGACCGAATCGAATCGCGACCGGGCGCGACGGATCGGCGATCGGATCTACGCGATCGTGAAGGGCTACATGACGGTCAACCTGACGCTCGCGGTCGCCGCGGGTGTGCTCACGTGGCTGGCCGCGGAGCTGCTCGGGATCCCGTTCGCGGTCCCGCTCGGCGTCCTGGTCGCCTTCCTCGACCTGGTCCCGCTGATCGGGCTGACGATGGGCGGCCTGCTCGTCGCGATCGTCGCCGCCTTCCACGACTTCCCCACCACCCTGATCATCTGGGCCGTCCTGTTCCTCGTCTACCAGCAGGTCCAGGACCGCGTGATCCAGCCGCTGATGTACAAGAACGCGGTCCAGGTCCACCCGGTGGTCGGGATCATCGCGATCCTGATCGGCGCCGAGCTGCTCGGCGTGCTCGGTGCGCTGCTCGCGATCCCGATCGCGGCCTCGATCGGCGTCCTGATCGACGAGGCGGTCCGCTACCAGCGCGAGCACGCGGCGCCGGCGGGGACGGAGCCTCAGCCCGATTCCGCCTCCGCCGACTGAGCGTCACGACCGCGCAGCTTCGCCCACGCCTTCGCGACCGGACGATCCATCCGGGCGAACCTCGCCTGTGCCCTCGCCTTCTTCTCGTCGGCATAGAAGAAGTGCGCCCAGACGGAGTGCGGGCGGCCGAGGCGAAGGGCGCCGATCCACGCGACGAACGGGAGCACCAGCCCCACGACCCCGACCATGAACTTCTCCTTCGCGAAGTTGACGATCACGCAGGCGTACGTGATGAACCCGAGGAGCCCGGTGAGCCGGAAGACGTCGCGCTCGACGCCCTCGGCGACGTCGATCCAGCCGCGGAAGCCGATCAGCAGGATCCCGCCGATCCCGGCGGCGACGATCACGGCGTCGATCGAGGCGCGCCCCTGGCTCTCCCAGTACACGTCCTTGAGATCGAGCCACAGCGCGAACTCGTCCAGCGCCAGCCCCATCCCGACTCCGAACAGGATCGCGAGGATCTCGTGCCACGGTGAGGCCGGCGCGATCGTGACGCCGATGTAGCCCGTGATCATCATCAGGCAGATCCCCCACACGAGATGGTGGATGTGGGTCCCCCCCACCTGCACGTTCCCGGGCCACCAGCTCACCTGCGCGCGGATCATGTGCGCGCTGGTCCGGATGAACCCGAACGTGACCAGGAAGGCGACGAGCGCGAGCAGCTCCGGCTCGCGCCCGGTGCCGACGATCGCGCGGTCGTACACGCTGCCGATGCTTCCCGCGAGCAACGCCCACATCATTCCGGCCGCGTCCTCCGCTGCGCGTCCGGGCGCGGCCGGGTCTGCGGCAAATTGACCGCCGCCCGCCTCATGGAGTCAGGACGACCTTTCCGACGTTCTTGCGCTGCTGGATGAACTCGTGCGCCTCGCCGGCGCGCTCGAACGGGAAGGACTCGGCGACGACCGGGTTGAGCTCGCCGGCGTCGAGGGCGGCGCGAAGCGGCTCCACGACCCGGTTCAGATCACCCTCCTGGTCCCACCAGTGCAGCATGTTGAGGCCGAACACCCCTTTGTTCTCGTTCATCAACCCGAGGCTCTTCCACCACGGGAGCGTCGCCGTCGGCATCCGCAGCAGGTTTCGGGCCAGCGCCGGGATGTCCCGGCCGGGACCGGTCTGGACGTCGGCGAGGCCGAACATGATCAGGCGGCCGCCCGGGCGCAGGAGCCGGTAGTCCTTGCGAAAGCTCGCCGGCCCGAGCGCATCCATGATCACGTCGACGCCTTCGCCGCCGGTGATCCGCGACACCTCCGCAGCGAAGTCCTGGGTGCGGTAGTCGATCGGATGGTCGACTCCCTGGGCTCGGATCGCCTCGTGCTTGGCCGCCGATGCGGTCCCGAATACCTCCGCGTGCCGCGCCTTTGCGATCTGCGTCGCCGCGGTGCCGACCCCGCCGGCCGCTGCGTGGATCAGGACGCGGTCGCCCTCGGCGACCCCGCCCATCACCACGAGGCCCGCGTAGGCCGTGCCGTAGTTGACCGGAAAAGCAGCCCCCTGCTCGTAGGAGGTCCCCTCGGCCAGCGGGAACGCATCCGTCGCGGGCACGGTGACGAGCTCCGCGTAACCGCCGAACCTGGTCGGTGCGAGGACGCGGTCGCCCACCGAGACGCCCTCGACTCGGTCGCCGACCGCCTCGACGTCGCCTGCCACCTCGTACCCGACGACGCACGGCGGCGACGGAGCGTCGGGGTACATCCCGGAGCGCGCCATCAGGTCGGCGAAGTTGATCCCCGCTGCGCGAACCGCGACCCGCACCTGACCGGGCCCCACCGGCGGGTCGGGGCGGTCCTCGACCTGCAGCACCTCCGGCCCCCCGTGCCTCGTGATCACGACGGCGCGCACGCCTGCAAACTACATATCTACGGCGCGGCCCACTTCGAAGTCCGCCATCGCGACGATCTCCTCGACCACCTCGTCGGGGACCTTGGCGTCCGTGGTGAGCGCCATCACCGCGTGGTCGGGATCCGCCTCCCGCCCGACGGCAGCGGAGACGATGTTGACCCCGTGGCGCCCGAACGCGGTCCCCACATTCCCGATCATCCCGGGCTGGTCGCGATACCTGAAGATCGCCAGGTGCTCCTCGAGCGGCATGTAGAAGCTCTCTCCCCACACCCCGACCAGATGCGGGACGTTGCGGGGCCCGACCGCGGTGCCCGCGACCTCGACCGCGCCGGGGCCGGACTCGATGCGCACGGTGACGAGGTCGGTGAACTCGTCGGAAGCCGTCTCCTTCACCTCGACCAAGTCGATGCCCCGGTCCGCGGCCAGCGCCGGAGCGTTGACGAGGTTGACCTGCTCCTCGGTGTGCCCCGAGAGGATCCCGACCAGCACCGCGATCCCGAGCAGACGGGTGTCGTGCTCGGCGAGCCGGCCCCGAAACTCGACCCGGACGACGTCGATCGAGCCGGCCCCGAGCCCCTGGGCGAGCGCACCGAGCATCTGGCACAGCGGCACGAACGGGGCGAGCGCCTCCATCGCCTCCGGCCGGACCGCCTGGATGTTGACCGCGTTCGTGACGACGCCCCCGCTCAGCGCAGCGCGGACCTGCTCCGCGGTGCTCGTGCCGGCGCGATCCTGCGCCTCCTCGGTGGACGCGCCGAGGTGCGGGGTGACGACGACGTCGGGGCGGTCGAACAGCGAATGGTGGCCCATCGGCTCCTCGGGGAAGACGTCGAGCGCGGCGCCCGCCACCCGCCCGGACTCCAGCCCGGCGAGCAGCGCGTCGAGGTCGACGAGCTCGCCGCGGGCGGCATTCACGATCCGCACCCCGGGCTTCATCTTCGCGATCGCCTCGGCGTCGATCCAGTTCACGGTGTCGGGTGTCTTCGGGAGATGGATCGTGATCAGGTCGGCGCGCTCGTACAGCCCCTCACTCGTCTCGACGCTCTCCAGGCCGAGCTCGCGACACCGCTCGGCCGACACGAACTTGTCGAACGCGACCACCTGCATCCCGAAGGCGAGCGCCCGCTGCGCGACCAACTGCCCGATCCGGCCGAGACCGATCACGCCGAGGGTCTTCCCGTACAGCTCGTTGCCCTTGAACCTCGATCGCTCCCACCGCCCCTGGGCGAGCGAAGCGTGGGCACGGGGGATGTTCCGGCACAGCGCCAGCGCCAGCGCCAGGGTGTGCTCGGCGGCCGCGACCGAGTTCGACTCGGGCGCGTTCGCGACGACGATCCCGCGCTTGGTCGCGGCGGCGACGTCGACGTTGTCGACGCCCGTGCCGGCGCGCCCGATCACTCTGAGACGGTCGGCGCGGTCGATCAGGTCGGCGGTGATCCGGGTCCCGGAGCGGATCAGGATCGCGTCGAACTCACCGATCCGGCCCGCGAGCTCCTCGTCCGACATCTCCGTGCCGAGCTCGACCTCGAACTCCCGTTGGAGCAGCTCCACCCCCGACTCGGCGATCGGCTCCTTGACGAGCACACGCTGCACGGGCGCTCCGAGCTCCGCCGGCGCGGCTCCATCTCCCCCGGTGCGGACCGCGGTGCGCTCCATTTACTACCCGACCGGTGAGGGCGCGACGCCCGCCTCGGTGAACACTCGCTGCGCGGCCCCGGCGGCGGAGCCCGGCTCGACGTCCAGGCCGAGCTCGCGGAGCGCCATCTCGAGCGCGCTGAGCGCGACGACGACGTCGAACGCTCCGTAGTAGCCGCAGTGCGCGATCCGCACGATCTCGCCCTTCAGCCGTCCCTGGCCCCCTGCCACCGTCACGCCGAACGAGTCCCGCATCAGCTTCGGCACCTTCGCTCCGTCGATCCCATCGGGGAGTCGCGCCGCGGTCACCACGTTCGCCTCCTCGCCCGGGTCCCCGAAGCGCTCCAGCCCGAGCGTCTCGATCCCGGCGCGCGCGGCTCGACCCAGCAGCGCGTGACGCGCGAACACGGCGTCCAGACCCTCGTCGAAAATCAGGCCGAGCGCGACGTCCAGCGCCCGGAACAGGGTGACCGCGGGGGTGAAGGCGCTGTTCGGGGGGTCCTCCCGCTGGCCGGCCGCCGTCCGCCCCCAGTCGAGGTAGTAGCGGCCGCCCGGCGCCGAGGCGGCCGCCGACAGCGCCCGCTCCGTGGCTGACACGAACCCGAGCCCGGGCGGGCACATCAGCGACTTCTGGGACCCGGAGACGACCACGTCCACGCCCCACTCGTCCTGGGGGAGGTCGACCGCGCCGAGACCCGAGACGGCGTCGACGCACAGGATCGTGTCGCGAGCCGCGGCAACCTCGCTGAGGCCGCGGACGTCGTTGACGACGCCGGTGGAGGTCTCCGACTGGGTCGTGAACACTGCCCGCACCGGCCCGCCCGCGTCGGCGAGCACCCGGTCGAGCCGCTCCGGATCGATCCGCTCGCCCCACTCGCACTCGAGCCGGACGGTGTCGGCGCCGTACGCGTCGCACAACTCACCCCACCGCTCCCCGAACTTCCCGGCTGAGGCGACCAGCGCCCGCTCACCGGGCCGGACGAGATTGGCGACCGCCGAGTCCATCGCCCCCGTCCCTGAAGCCGCGAAGCACATCACCTCGTTCTCGGTCTGGAACACCTCGCGGAGGCCGCGCAGGGCGCTCGCGTAGACCTCCACGAACGCGGGCGCGCGGTGGTACAGAACGGGCTCCGCCATCACCTGGCTCACCCGCGGCGGCAGCGGGGTGGGCCCGGCGGTCATCAGGTACTGCTTCGCAAATACATCCGGGGTGCGGGCCATTCCGACTAGGTTACGCGGCCGCCCGGAGACCTATAGCCTGGCGATGCGGGCGCCGCCCGCCTCGCCCGCAATCCGCACCGCATACAGGAGGAAACATGTATCCGATCGCGTACGCGCTCGACTACGAGGGCGAGGGCCGCAACCGGCTCACCACCCTGCTCCGCTACATCGTCTCGATCCCGTGGCAGATCGTCGCCTACATCTGGGGGATCGCCGCATACGTCGTCACATTCTTCGCCTGGTTCGTGCTCGTGTTCACGGGCCGCTACCCGGACGGCATCTACGACTTCAACGTCAAGTACCTGCGGATGAGCTCGCGGGTGAACGCGTTCTACCTGCTCGGCACCGACGAATGGCCGCCGTTCCACGGCGACCCCGACGACAACTACCCGGTCCGGATCGGCGCCGCGCCGGCGCTGGCGGAGTACAGCCGGATGAAGGTGCTGTTCCGGCTGATCATCGGGATCCCGGTCTACCTGCTCGCGATCGTCCAGGGCCTGATCGCGTTCGTGATCGCGATCGTCGCGTGGTTCGCGATCCTGTTCACCGGCAAGTTCCCCGAGGGCATGTTCAGCGCCTTCCGCGCCGCGCTCGTGTACACGACGCGCGCCGCCGCATACTTCCTGCTGCTCACCGAGGAGTGGCCGCCGTTCTCCTACGACGAGTCGGTCGAGCAGCCCGCGCTCGCCTCGGGCGGCGGCGGCGCGGCGCTCGGCAGCGCCTCCGAGCAGACGCAGCAGCCGGGCTCCTAGCCAGGCCTGCTTTTGGCCGACACGGGGGCGCTGCGCCGCCCCCGTGTCGGCTACCCCTCGAGCTTCACGACGTGCGTCGCGGAGACGATGTCGTGGATCGCACGGTTGCGGTCGTCGAACAGCGGCCACAACGCGTCGATCAGCCAGAACAAGCCGCCGGTGATCACGATTCCGATCACGATCGGGACGACCACCTCCCGCAGCATCCCGAGCCAGAAGCCGACCGGGCGGCCGTCGTCGCGGACGGCCCGCACCCCGACCGCCCGCTTCCCGAGCGTGAGGCCGTTGCCCTCACCCCGGCGGCACACCAGCAGCGGCGCGTACAGGGCCGCGCCGGCGACGCCGGCGATCACGATCACGACGCCGATCGGGACCCTCCATCCCCCGGATGCGGCGATGATCGCCCCGGCGACGACCCCGGCGACGAGCGTCGCGAACATGATCGTCAGGTCGATCAGCGCGCCGCCGGTGCGCTCTCCCCAGCCGGCGGCCGTGTTCGTGGGAGCGTCGATCACGGCGCATATAGTGCCGATCTGAACGGCCACACCTACGAGAGGGGCAGATGAACCCGATCAGCTTCACCTCCGAGTACGAGATCGAGCGCAACCGGCTGACCACGTTCTTCCGGGGGATCATCGCGATCCCGTGGCTGATCTGGGCCTCCCTGTACGGGATCGCCGCCCTCGTGGTCGTGGTGGTGGCGTGGTTCGCGATGCTGTTCACGGCCCGCTTCCCGGAGGGCATGTACAGCTTCGTCGCCGGCTACGTGCGGCTGTCGACCCGAGTCGCGGCGTACACGCTGCTGCTCACCGACGAGCTCCCGTCGTTCGGGTCCGGCCCCGAGCCCGAGTATCCCGTCGGGGTCGACGTCGCTCCGCCCCAGGAGCGCTACCACCGCGGCAAGACCTTCTTCAAGTACGTCCTGTACTTCCCCCAGGCCTTGATCGGCGGGTACGGATTGGCCCTTGTCCTGCAGGGCGCCGCATTTGTCGCCTGGTTCCGGATCCTGTTCACGGGCAAGCAGTCGGTCACCATGCACGAGGCGCTGGTCGCGTCCACCGCGTATCTGACCCGCTCCAACGGGTTCCTGCTGCTGCTCACCGAGGCGCACCCGCGGCTGCTCGACGTGCAGCGCTACGACCCGCCCGCGGACGCGCCCGGGCTGCCGCCCGCGACCAGCGCTCCCGCGGCGCCGCTCCCCGCCGGCACCGGGTCGCCCGAGAAGAGTTGACCGCCCACACCGTCTACCGGACGTTCGAGACCGAGGAGCGGCGTGAGTTCGTGCGGATCACCGAGGACGTCCAGGCCGCGGTGGACGAGTCCAGGATCGGCGAGGGGATGGTGCTGGTGTCCGCGATGCACATCACCGCCGGGGTGTGGGTGAACGACGACGAGCCGGGGATCCAGGCCGACGCGTTGGAGTGGCTCGACAAGCTCGCCCCGCCGAGCTGGGCTCCGCCATCGAACGACGTGGCCGGTGACCTTCTGCCCGAGGGCGGCGACTACCGCCACCACCGCGGCGGCGAGGACAACGGCGACGCCCACTTCAAGAACCTGCTGGTCCACCACCAGGTGGTGCTGCCGGTCACCGACGGGAGGCTCGACCTGGGGCCGTGGCAGCAGGTCTTCTACACGGAGTTCGACGGCCGCCGGCCGAAGCGCCTCGTGATCAAGGTTCTCGGCGAGTAGAGGAGGAGAGATGGCGGATTCGGTGGCGATCGACGGCGGGCCCGGGCGAGCGAAGATCCGCCACCCGGTCGGCGTCGCGGTCCTGATCGTGATCACGCTCGGGATCTACGGGCTGTACTGGTGGTACCAGGTGAACCGCGAGATGACCGAGCTCGGCACCGCCCGTGGAGTCGACGGCCTCGGCGACAAGCCGATGATCTCGCTGCTCGCGTGGTTCCCGGGCGGCCTCCTGATCATCCCGCCGTTCGTCTCGCTGTACAGGGGCGTCCACCGGATGAAGTACGCGCAGGAGCTCACCACCGGGCGGCTCCCGACCCTGAACGGGTGGATCGTGCTGATCCTGTTCGTGTTCGTGCTCTCGATCGTCGCCTACGGCTACATGCAGGCGGAGCTGAACAAGGCGTGGCGGGCGATCGAAGCCGGCGCGGGCGGCGCATTACCGTCCGCAGACGAGACGGGGCCCGGCCGCAGCCGGGCCCCATCCGCAGCGGACTCTGCGCCGGAGTCGTCCTAGCCGGTCGCGACGACGCTCAGCGCCCTGTCGCTGACCTCCACGCTGGGGTCTCCGCTCCCCGTGCTGCATTGCACGAGCACGGTGTGCGTGCCGGCAGCCAGGGTGAGGCTCTGCGTGACCGGCACGGAGGCGTGGTGCCCGTCGGCCTCGATGTCGACCTCTTGCCGGAGGCCGTCCGTCCCCGCGATCCGCGACCTGCACGCGATCGAGTCGGTGGAGACACCATCGAGGGTCGCCTGGATCGTCGCGACCGCGGTGACCGTCTTCGTCGACGGAAGCGCGATCGTCGTCGACAGGACAGTCGAGTCCGTCTCCGGGTGAATCGCGTTCGTGAGCTGCGCCGATGCCACGCCCGTCCGGAACGCCGACGGGCTCTGGCCGCCGAGCTGCGAGGCGTTGCCCGCGCTCCCAGCGGTGGTCGCAGTCTGCGCGCTCTGCGCACTCTGCGCGCTGGCGACCGACGCATCGCCGATGTTGGCGTCGAAGTACTTAGCCGCCTCCTTCTTCGCGGTCTTCTTGACCTGCTTCTTGCTGACGCTGCTCGTCGCGGTCGGACCGGCCACCGCCGTCCCCGCCAGCGCCGCCACCAGCGCCACCGCGGCGACCGCGATCGCCGGCGACGGCCTTGCTGCTGCTCGCTTCATCATGCCGCTCCCTTGTCGGTGTCCGGTACTGTGCTGCGCTTTCGCCTAGCTACTCCTCCCGGATCCAGGGCATCATCCCGCGCAGGTCGGCGCCGACGCGCTCGACCTCGTGGCCCTTGCCCTCCTCGCGGAGGCGCTTGAAGTTCTCCTGGCCGGCGCGGTTCTCGGCGATCCACTCCTTCGCGAACTCGCCCGACTGGATGTCGGCGAGGATCTGCTTCATCGCGGCGCGGGTCTCGTCGCCGATCACGCGGTTCCCGCGAGTGAGATCGCCGTACTCCGCCGTGTTCGAGATCGAGTCCCGCATCCCGGTGATCCCCTGCTCGTACATCAGGTCGACGATCAGCTTCAGCTCGTGCAGGCACTCGAAGTACGCCAGCCGCGGGTCGTAGCCCGCCTCGGTGAGCGTCTCGTATCCAGCCCGGACGAGCTCGGTGACGCCCCCGCACAGCACCGACTGCTCCCCGAAGAGGTCGGTCTCGCACTCGTCCTTGAAGGTGGTCTCGATCACGCCGGCGCGGGTTCCGCCGATCCCCCTCGCGTACGCGAGCACGAGATCGTGAGCGGTGCCGGTGGCGTCCTGGTGGATCGCGATCAGGCAGGGGACGCCGCGGCCCTCCTCGAACTGGCGGCGGACCAGGTGGCCGGGGCCCTTCGGCGCGACCATCCCGACGTCGACGCCGGGCGGCGGGTCGATCTCGCCGTAGTGGATCGTGAACCCGTGGGCGAACATGAGCAGCTTGCCCTCCGCGATCCCGTCGGAGATCTGTGCGTCCCACACCTCGGCCTGACGCTCGTCGGGGAGCAGAACCATCACGACGTCCCCCTCGCTGGCCGCGTCGGCGATGTCGAGCACGCGCAGCCCGTGGGCCTCGGCGTCGGCGCGGCTGGCGGAGTCCGGGCGAAGTCCTACCACGACCTCGACGCCGTTGTCCTTCAGGTTGAGCGCGTGCGCGTGGCCCTGCGAGCCGTATCCGATGATCGCAACCGTCTTTCCGTCGAGCAGCGAGAGGTCGGCGTCGTCGTCGTAGAAGATGTCCTTGGCCATCGGACGCGGGATGCTAGCGGTCACCGCAGGGCGCGGCGGAGGAGCTTCCCCGACGTGGTGCGCGGCAGCTCCGCCGCGAACTCGAACCGCTTCGGGACCTTGAACCCGGCCAGCTCACGGGCGCAGTGGACCCGGAGCTCCTCCTCGGTCGGCTCGGCGCCGTCGTGGAGGACGACCACCGCCGTCACCGCCTGCTGCCACTCGGGGTCCGGGCGAGGCACGGCGGCGGCGTCGGATACGGCCGGATGGGCCATCAGCACCCGCTCCACCTCGGAGGGTGCGACGTTCTCGCCGCCGGTCACGATCAGGTCGTCGACCCGGTCCTCGACGTACAGGAACCCCTGCTCGTCGATCCGCCCCACGTCGCCGGTGTGCAGCCATCCGTCCTCGTCGGCGCAGCCCGGGCCGACCGTGGGCCCCTGTACGAGGATCTCACCGCCCTGGATCCTCAGGTGAGTCGTCAGCAGCGGCCTGCCCGCGGAGCCGAGCTTGCGGTGCGCCTCGCCGGGCTCGAGCGTGGTCACCTGCGACGCCGCCTCGGTGAGGCCGTATGTCTGCACGACGCTCGCCCCGCTCCGCACCGCCTCCTCGATCACGGAGACCGGCGAGGGACCGCCGCCGAGCAGGATCGCGCGCGGTCCGGACAGGTCGATGCCGGCGTCCAGCAGCCTGACCAGCATCGTCGGCACCAGCGACAGCACCGAGACGTCCTCGGCCCGCAGCGACTCGGCGACGGCCTCGACGTCGAACCCGTCGTGGACGATCGCGCCGGTCCCGTAGATCACCGACCGCATCAGGATCGAGAGGCCGCCGACATGGTTGAGCGGCAGGCAGCAGAGCCACCGGTCGCCGGGATCGACGCCGATCTTGAACGCTGACCCGACCGCGCTCCACAGGTGGTTGCCGTAGGTGAGCCCGACCGAGCGCGGCCGCGCGGTGGTGCCGCTGGTCATCACCCGGCAGTGGACCGCGTCCAGATTGTGTTCGCCGAGCAGCGGCAGGTCGGCCTCGGGCCCGGCGGCGTCGCGCGGGTCGGAGATCACGAGCGCCGGGCGGACGCGCTCGATCTCGGCGTCCCGCTCCGGGCCGGACAGGTTGGCGCCAATCGGGTGGACGACCGCGCCGAGCTTGATCAGCGCGTGCAGGAGGACCGCGTACTCCGGCCCGGCGGGCAGCTCCAGCACGACCGCCGCGTCCCGTCGCACCCCGCGTCCGGCGAGCCGGCGCGCGGCCACGACCGCCTCGGCCTCCAGCTCCGCGTAGGTCAGCGACACTCCCGCGGCGACGAGCGCCACCCGGTCCGGGCTGGTGAGGGCGCGCTGCGCGAGCCAGTTGTCGAGTAGCACCGTGGTGAGGGGTCTACGGGGAGTGTGCGGCTATCGTTGCTGCGCATTCTTGCGGCCCCGCCCCTGGCACGGGGGCACGACACCACCCACTGACAGATGCCGACCCCTCACAGGGACTCCCCTCCGCTCGACGAGCTGTACGCGCCGCTCGAGTGGCGCAGGGCGGCCGAGTTCGACGACATCCGGTACGAGAAGGGCGAGTCGATCGCGCGGATCACGATCGACCGCCCCGAGGTCCGGAACGCGTTCCGCCCCCAGACCCTGCGGGAGCTGCGATCCGCGTTCGACCTCGCCAGGGACGACCTCGAGGTCGCGACGGTCGTGCTCACCGGCGAGGGCGCCGACGCGTTCTGCTCGGGCGGCGACCAGCGGATCCGGGGCGACGACGGGTACATCGGCGACGACGCGCTGGCGAAGCAGGGTGTCGGCCGGCTCGACGTCGGCGAGCTCCACGTCCAGATCCGCCGGCTGCCGAAGCCGGTGGTGGCGGCGGTTGCGGGCTACGCGGTCGGTGGCGGCCACATCCTCCACCTGGTCTGCGACCTGACGATCGCCGCAGACAACGCCCAGTTCGGACAGACTGGGCCGCGCGTGGGGAGCTTCGACGGCGGCTTCGGCGCGGGCCTGCTGGCGCGGCAGGTGGGCGCGAAGCGCGCCAAGGAGATCTGGTTCCTGTGCCGGCTGTACGACGCCGACGAGGCGCTTCGGATGGGGCTCGTCAACACGGTCGTCCCGCTCGCGGAGCTGGAGCGCGAGACGGTGCGGTGGTGTCGCGAGATGGCCGCCCTCTCCCCCCTGTCGCTGCGGCTGCTGAAGGCCAGCTTCAACGCAGCCGAGGACGGCCTCACCGGGCTGCAGCAGCTCTCCCACGACGCGACGCTGCTGTTCTACATGACCGAGGAGGGCCAGGAGGGGCGGAACGCGTACGTCGAGGGCCGCCGCCCGGACTTCTCGAAGTACCCGAAGCGACCCTAGGACCCGTGGACGCCCGGATATGGCTGATGGCCGCGAGGCCGCGGACGCTGCCGGCGGCTGTGGCGCCGGTCCTGGTCGGGACGGCGGCGGCGGTCGAGGCGACCGACGATCTCCGTGTGGGAGCGCTGATCGCGGCGCTGATCGGGTCGATCTTCATCCAGATCGGCACCAACCTCGCGAACGACTACTCCGACGCTAAGCGCGGCGCGGACTCGGTCGACCGCCTCGGTCCGGTGCGGGTGACGTCGTCCGGGCTGGTCGCGCCGCGGCGGGTCCTGGTCGCGACGTGGATCGCCTTCGGGGTCGCCGTGATCGCGGGCCTCTACCTGACGTGGGTCGCGGGACCGATCATCCTCGTCGTCGGGGTGCTCTCGATCCTGGCCGGCGTCCTCTACACGGGCGGGCCGAGACCGTACGGGTACGCGGGGCTGGGCGAGGCGTTCGTGTTCGCCTTCTTCGGCCTGGTCGCTGTGAACGGCTCCTACTACGTCCAGGTGGAGGAGCTGGCGTGGCTGCCGCTGACGCTGTCGATCCCGATCGGGCTGCTGTCCACCGCGATCCTGGTCGTCAACAACGTCCGCGACATCGACACCGACCGGCGCTCGGGGAAGATGACCCTGGCCGTCAGGCTGGGGCGGCGGCCGACGCGCTCCCTTTTCGCGGGCCTGGTGACGGCCGCCTTCATCTCGATCGTCGGGGTGGTGCTCGGGGGCGGGCCCGCCTGGATCCTGCTCGCGCTCGCCTCCGCCCCGCTCGCCGTACGGCCGCTGCAGGCGGTGCGAACCCGAACCGACGGGCCGGCGCTGAACGGTGCGCTGGCGGGCACCGGCGCCCTGCTCGGAGCTTTCAGCGTGCTGCTCACGATCGGGCTGCTGCTAGCGGCCGCGACGTGAAGATCGAGCAGATCGAGGTCGTCCCTCTGTCGCTCCCCTTCCGGGAGCCGTACGTGACGGCGCGAGGCCGGCTCGAGGCGCGCGAGGTGATCCTCCTGCGGCTGCGCACCGACGCCGGGATCGAGGGGCTGGGCGAGGCGGTGCCGATGACGCTGCGCGGCGGGGACGACCCGGCGCGAGTGGAGCGGCGGATGCGGCGGGCGGCGATGCGACTGTCGCGGGCGGACATCTCGGACTTCGGCGGCGAGGACTCACTGCGCGGCGCGGTCGACGCCTTCGTGCACTCGGCGGCCGGGAGGCGCCTGCCTCCGCCGGCTGCCGCCGCGATCGAGATGGCGGTGTTCGACCTCGCCGCGAAGGCCGCCGGCGAGCCGCTGTGGCGGCTGCTCGGAGCCACATCCGGCGGTCCGGTGCGCGTGAACGCGACCCTCGTCGCCGGCCCTCCGGAGCGGGTCGCAGCCGGCGCCCGGGATTGGTCCGCGCTCGGGTTCGAGACCTTCAAGCTGAAGCTGGGAATCGGCGAGGACCTGCGCCAGGTCGAGGCGGTCCGCGCCGAGCTCGGAGGCGACGCCCGGATCCGGGTGGATGCGAACGCGAGCTGGTCTCGCGAGGACGCGATCTCGATCCTGCGCGAGCTGGAGCCGTTCGGGATCGAGCTGGCGGAGCAGCCCGCGGCCGGAATTCGCGAGATGGCCGCGGTCGCGGCCGCGACCCGGATCCCGATCGCGGCCGACGAGAGCGTCGCCACGCCGAAGGACGCGAAGCGGGCTGCGGCCGCTGGCGCGTGCCGCTTCGCCACCGTGAAGCTGGCCAAGTCCGGCGGGATCGGCGGGGCGGCCGGGATCGCAAAGCATCTGCCCGTGTACCTGTCCAGCGCCCTGGACGGCCCGCTCGGGATCGCGGCCGCCGCCCACGCCGCCGAGGCCGTGTACCAGGACAGGGTCGACCCAGGGCTGGCTCACGGCCTTGCAACGCAGCTCCTGTTCGCGGACACCTACGCCTCGCGCCAATGCGAGGTACGCGGGGGCGAGCTCCATCTCCCCGACGCTCCGGGGCTCGGCGTCGAGCTCGATGAGGCGGCGGTGGAGCGGCTCCGGCGCGGGTAGCGTGTGGCGCGTGGACCCGACGAACCGGAACACTGCGCTCGCCTCCGCGATGGTCGAGGAGCTGGCGCGGTGCGGCGTCCGCCGAGCGGCGATCGCGCCCGGGTCGCGGTCCACCCCGCTGGCCGTGGCGCTGTGGCGCCAACCGCAGATCGACGCGACCGTGATCGTCGACGAGCGGTGCGCCGGGTTCTTCGCGGTGGGCGCCGCACAGGCGGACGGCCGTCCCACTGCGGTCCTCTGCACATCGGGCTCGGCCGCCGCCAACCTGCACCCGGCGGTTGTCGAGGCCGACGAGGCCGGTGTCCCGGTGATCGTGCTGACCGCCGACCGCCCGCCGGAGCTGCGCGGGGTCGGCGCCGGCCAGACGATCGACCAGCTGAAGCTGTACGGATCGGCGGTGAGGTGGTTCTGCGAGCTCGGCACGCACGAGGCGGACGACGCGGGCCTGATCCACTTCCGCTCGGTCGCGTGCCGCGCCTACGCAGCGGCATGCGGAGAGCCACGCCCTGGACCGGTCCACCTGAACGTCCCGTGGCGCGAGCCGCTCGCCCCTGAGCCCCGCGAGGGCGAGGTGACGGCGTCGGCCGAGCTCGCCGTGGGCGGCCGAGCCGACCGGCCGCTGACAGAGGTGAGGCCGCCCGCCGGCACCCTCACGCCCGACCTGCTCGACGAGCTCGCGGAGCGGATCGCCGCCTCCCCGCGCGGGCTGATCGCGTGCGGCCGCCAACCGGACCCCACGATCGCCGACGCCGTCGCGGCGCTCGGGGCGGCGGCCGGATACCCGATCCTCGCGGAGCCCACCTCCCAGCTCCGGCTCGGCCCGCACGACCGCGCCGGTGTCGTGTGGACCTATGACGCGATCGCCCGTGCCCGGTCCGCGCAGCTGGCGCCCGAGCTCGTGCTCAGGTTCGGCGACCTCCCGACCTCGAAGCCGCTGCGCCAGTGGCTCGCGGAGCCGGGCGATCTGCGGCAGATCGTCGTCGATCCGGACGGCGGCTGGAACGAGCCGACCCGGCTCGCCGAGACGGTGGTGCGGGCGAGCCCCGGCCCGCTCGCGTCCGGGCTCGCCGAGCGCCTCGGCGCCGGCCGGGCGGATCAGTGGTCGGAGGATTGGCTGGGGGCGAACGCCGCGGCGGCCGCCGCGATCGCGGCGGAGCTCAACGGGCTCGTGAAGCCGACCGAGCCCGGCCTGCACGCCGCGCTGGGGCGAATCTACGCGGACGGCGACGTGGTCTACACGGCGTCGAGCATGCCGATCCGCGACCAGGAGCAGTTCGTGGCGCCGTCTGCGGCCGGGGTGCGGTTTCTGTGCAACCGAGGCGCGAACGGGATCGACGGGCTGATCTCCTCGGGGATAGGCGCTGCGGCCGCGAGCGACCGGCCGACGTGGATCGTCACCGGGGACCTCGGTCTGTACCACGACATGAACGCGCTCGCCCTCCTGTCGACGATCGACGCGCCGGTCCGGATCGTCGTCCCGAACAACGGGGGCGGAGCGATCTTCGACTTCCTTCCCCAGGCAACGGCGATCGACCGCGACGAGTTCGAGGCGCTGTTCACCACCCCGCTCCACCTGAAGATCGACCGGATCGCGGGCCTGTACGGAGTCGAGCATCGAGAAGTCCGGGACCTCGACGATCTCGAGGATGCCGCCTCAGCGGCCGGCGCCGTGATCGTCGAGGTCCCGGTCGAGCGAGCGGGCAACGTCGAGCTGCACGCACGGCTCGCGAGCGCCGTGCTGGACGCAATCGCCACCTAGAGAGGAGCCGACCAGATGCCGAACATGCTGCGAGCGGACCGGGAGGGCCGGGTGATGACGATCCGGGTGGAGAACCCTCCGCACAACTTCATGAACCGTGAGATGGTCGCCGAGCTCGACGAGCTGACGCAGTCACTCGACGCGGACCGCTCGATTCGGTCCGTCGTGATCACCGGGGGGCTCGACGGCAGGTTCGTGACGCACTACGACGTCGCCGAGATCGTCGAGGGGGCCGAGGGTGTCGGAATCGAGGTGAACGCAGCCACGGCGGGCGCGTCGCTCGGCGTGATCGGCGGGCTGAAGCGCGTCGGCGCCACCCGCGCCGCCCTGCTCCGCACGCCCGCCGCCGGAATGGTCGAGCTGCACGCGATCCACGACCTGCTCACCCGACTGGGGCGGCTGGACAAGGTGGTGATCGCGGCTATCAACGGCCCCGCGGTCGGCGGCGGATGCGAGCTGGCGCTCGCCTGCGACCTCCGCTACATGGCCGCCGACGCGGTCCACATCGGCCTCCCGGAGATCACGCTCGGAATCCACCCCGGCGCCGGTGGGACGCAGCGGCTGTCGCGCCTCGTCGGACCTGGGCGGGCGCTGGAGATGATCCTGGAGGGCGAGGCGCTGCCCCCACAGGCAGCGCTAGACGCCGGGCTCGTCCACCGCGTGACGACGCCGGCCGACCTGCTGTCGGAGGCGACGGAGACGGCTCAGCGGCTCGCCCGGCGCTCGTCCGAATCGGTGGCGGGCACGAAGCGAGCCATACGGGAGGGGTCGAGCATGCCGTTGAGCGGCGGGCTGGCGCTGGAAAGACGCTGGTTCCTCGCCGTCGCGTCCACTCCCGTCTCACACCGGGGAATGCGGGCGTACGTCGACGAGGTGGAGAGCTCCGAGGAGCCGCCGTGGGCGACCGAGGCGGGCCTGTTGCGGTGGCGCGGCGGCGAGGTCGTCGACCTCGGCGACGGCTAGCGCTTCTTCTTCACCTTCCAGCCGCACTCCGCCGGGGTCGGGTCGGCGTTGCCCGCCGGGTCGGTGGCGACCACCTCGAAGGTGTGCCGCTTGCGCTTCACCTTCTGCGCGAACGGCGAACCACACGGCGCCGGGTCCTTGCCGTCGAGCGAGCACTCGAACGTGGAGCCGGGTTCGTCGGCGGAGAACGCGAACTTGGCCCTGCGGCTCTTCGTCTTCTTCTTCGGCTGTGAATCGAGCGAGGTCTCGGGCGGGTCGGTGTCGGGCTCCACGGTTCGCACGGTGAAGGACCTGCTCGTCGGGCTCGGGTCGATGTTGCCGCCGGCGTCGACGGCGCGCACTGCGAAGGCGTGAGGCCCGTCCGTCAGCTTCGAGATGGTCCGGGGGCTCGCGCACGCCCCGAAAGCCCCGCCATCCAGCTTGCACTCGAATGAGGCCCCTCCCTCGTCGGAGGCGAACCGGAACGTCGGCGTCGAATCCGCGATCGTCGAGCCGGCACCCGGGCCGGAGGTGATCGTGGTGTTGGGTGCCACCGTGTCGACCGTGAAGTGGCGAGCCACCGGGCCGGGGTCGGTGTTGCTCGCCAGATCGGTTGCTCGCACCTGGAAGGTGTGGGGCCCGTCGGCAAGCGGGGTCGTGGTCTGCGGACTTGCGCAGTTCGCGAACGAGCCCGAGTCGACCTTGCACTCGAACACCGAATCGACCTCGGTCGATGAGAAGGCAAACGTCGGGGTGAAGTCGGAGGTCGTGGAGCCCTCCGCGGGCCCCGACGTGACGGACGTGTGGGGCGGTGTCGCGTCGACGGTGAAGTGGAACTGGACCGGGGTGGGGTCGGCGTTCCCGGACGGGTCGGTCGCGCGCACCGCGAACACCCAATCGCCGTCGGCCAGCGGGCCCTGGGCCGAGTGGCTTCCGGTGAGGCCGGGGCCGCCGTCGTCGCACGAGCCGTAGCCCACGCCGTTCTGCATCAACGAGCACTCAAAGGTCGAGGCGTCCTCGCTGGAGGAGAAGTCGAAGGTCGGGGTCTGGTTGTTCGTCAGGATCGGCGGGTCGCCGTCCAGCGTGGTCTCGGGAGGTATCTGGTCGAACTCGTCGGCGCCGATGTCCGCGGCGGTCCCCTGTGTGCGGGCTTCACCGTCGATGTCGCCCGCGCCGCTGGAGCTGTCGGTGACCCCGGCGTTCTTGGTCGGCGAGCCGGTCAGCTCGTGGAAGTCGCCGTTGGCGGCGTCGACGAGCTGCGGCGCCGCCGTCTGGTTCGTCCCGCTGCCGGGGATGGTGACCGTGCCGGACCCGACAGGCAGGGAGGTGTCGTAGTTCGAGTGGTCGAGCGTGATCGTGGTCGTCGCACCGAGCGACCCGGACCCCCGGATGTCGAAGCTCGGCCCGTCGGCGATCACCGACTTGGCGTCGATCGCGAAGCTCGCGCCTGCCCCGGTCATGTCGTAGTTGATCCCGTAGCCGGATGCTCCGTTCGCGATCGCCGTGACGTTGCGGATCGCCACGGAGTAGGTGATCGGAGAGCCGCTGAAGCCCGCCCCAAGCGCGGTCGAGTTCGTCCCGCTCGCCCAGCAGAAGCTGTCGCGAATCGTGCCCTGGATGACGGGACAGGCATTGGCGCCCACCGCGCTCGCGTGCACCGAGAGCTGCTCGGCGACGGCGCCCGGGTTGCGCAGGGAGATCCCGCTTCCGACTGCGTTCTCGATCCTGAGGCGGCGAAGCGTTGCCGCGACGGGCACGTCGACGCCGAAGACGGAGCTGAGGTTGACGTTAGGTCGAGCGCCGCCGGCCACACCGTGCACGGTGATCGCCTTGGCGACGTCCAGCTCGGCGACCGCGTAGGTCCCCGGCGCCACGATCACCTCGTCGCCATCGAGGACGGAGCCATGCTCGACCGCCGTGTCGAGATCGCAGGGGTCGTTCTGAGGGCAGCTCGCATCGGAGGCGTCGCCGGCCGGGTCGGCGTACCGCTGCGCGGCGAGCGCGGGACTCGTGAACAGCAGAGCCGCTGCGCACCCCACGATCCCGACTCGCGTCCCCATGGCGATCAACCCCGCTTCACCTCCAATGCGGCCACCATACACCCAGCACAAACCGGGCCGGACCGGACCGGGCGCTCATCAACCGCTCATCGGAGCGGCCCGGAGCCCAGTCGCTACCTGATCCGGAACCGGATCCGCTTCGCCGGGCTCTCGTTGTTGCTGTGGTCGGTCGCCCGGAGCAGGGCCATGTAGCGCCCGGGGCGGGCGCGGAAGTGCTGAGCCTTGCGGACGAACGGCACGTCGTTGTAGCCGACGTGCACCCGCCACCGCTGGAACCCGACGTAGCGCCGGAACCTGGGCAGGTCCCTGACGCGGCGTCCGCTCCGGAAGAACTCGGCTTCGACCTTCGAGGACTCGTCGACCCCGATCCGCAGGTTCGTGCCGCGCCGGAAGCCGCGATCGCGGAGCTCGAAGCCGGACATGTGCGGCGCCTGCAGGTCGACGTTGCTGGCCGGCACCGGGTCGACCTCGGTGTTGGGGTCGCCCTGCTTCGAGGAGACGACCACGGTCCCTCGGACCAGCGAGTGAAGCTTGCACTGGAACGTGTACGTGCCGGGCTGGTCGAAGTCGACCCGGAAGCTGTCGCCGACCAGGTGGCGGGGCTGGTCGTTGTTCGGGTCCGAGTCGATCCCGGCGTCGTTCGGCGAGGTCCCTGTGATCGAGTGCATCGTGTCGGGCCCGATCCAGTGCCACGTGACGTGCTCGCCACGGTCGATCCGGACGGTCGGCTCCGACCATTGGTAGTTCGACAGGGAGACGCGACGGTTGGATGCCTGAGCGACCGTCGCCGTGATCAGGACGGCGGCCAGCACGGCCGCTGCTGCTGCCGGGCGACGCATCGTCATTCGACGATGTACCAGCCGTTCATCCCGGCGTGGAGATGAGAGAACACGTGGCAGTGGTAGAACCACCGCCCCGGATTGTCCTCCACGAACTCGAACGTGAACGACTCGCCGGGGCCCATCGTCTTCGTGTCGATCACGGTCCCGTCGGTGTCCGTCCACCGGTGGCCGTGGATGTGGAAGGTGTGGAAGTAGTTGTCGAGCGAGATCACGTGGAACGCGACCCGCTGGCCGGTCTTCGCCCGCAGCGTCGGCGTGTTGCCCGCGTATGCGCGGCCGTTGATGCACCAGAACTGCCGGTTCAGGCTCGTCGCGACCGGCTCCAGCGCATGCATGAACAGGAAGAACTCGACGTCGGGCTGCGGCTGAGACAGGTCGCGGACGATCATCGGGCCGAACAGACCCTTGTAGACCGGGACCGGATCGAGCGGCCCGTGGTCGTGGTAGAGCCACAGCCCCTGGGTGCCCTCCTTCGCCTCCCAGACATAGGTGAACTCCTGCCCGGGCTGGACGAACCCGCCGGGGTCGGTGTACTCGCCCTTGTAGGCGCCGTCCATCAGCACGTCGTACTGGATCCCGTGCGGGTGGATCGTCACCGGCACCTTCAGCTTGTTGCGGAAGTGGACGACGACGGTCTCCCCGACGGCGGCCTGGATCAGCGGGCCGGGGATCGTCCCCTCCCGTACCGGCGCCGCGAAGTTCGCGGTGTAGGCGCGGTAGGTGTACGCCTTGAAGCGGGACTTGCCCGGGACCTTCTGAGCCGTCATCTCGTCGTACTTCGTCGGCACGATCGTCCACTTGCGCTGCTCGGCGGCGATCCAGTACTCGCGCCGATTGCCGTTTGCCGACGCGAGCGTCGCCTCCGGGACGGCCCCCGCCTGCGTCGCGCCCGCCTCCGCCGCCGCCACCTTGGGCGGCACCTTCAGATCCTTCGCGATCTGCGGGGCGTTCGCGGGCTGGTCGAGTGAGAGCTTGTGGCCGGCCAGCGTGCAGAAGAACGCGGCACCACCGGCGCCCAGGAACTGTCGCCGATCGACCGGACCGAGATCCACGGTGCCGGCCCTCAGCGGTGCGCTGCGGGCGCGCCGGTCACTTCTTCACCTCCACGGTCATCAGCATGACCGACGGGTGAATCGTGCAGTAGAAGTTGTACGTCCCCTTCTTCTTGAACTTCTTCGTGTAGGTGTAGCCGATCGCCGCCGTGTGGGAGCGGAACTTGCTCTTCTTGACGCCCTTCGGCCCGCTCTTCAGCGTCACGTCGTGCGAGTCGATGTTCTGGTTGCCCCACGACCATTTCACCTTCTTGCCGGACTTCACCTTCACCGCGGTCGGCGAGAAGAAGTCGTCGCGAACCTTCACATTCTTCGGCTTCGCCTTCGCGGACCCGGCCGTCGGCTCCGCGCCGAGGGACGCCACCGGCGCCGCGGCGACCGCCACGAGGGCGGTCGCCGCGAGCACGGTGAGAATTCGGGTCCTGACCGTCACTGGCAGGTACCGAAGTCCTCGGTGTCGATCGGGGTCAGCCCCTTGAAACCGGGGTGCGGATGCGGAGCCCAGGAGTCCTGCTGCTTGCAGGGCGGGTCCGCGAGCGCGATCCCGAACCCCGCCACGGTCTGAGCGAAGTCGCCGTCCGTCGTCCCGGTACCGGTACCGGCACCCGGGCACGTGGGATAGAACTTGGCCGCGCTGTTCCCTCCTGCGAGCAGGAAGGACGAGCTCGTATTGCCCTGGAAGCAATTCGCCGTCCCCGAACCATCGTTGTAGAAGTCGTGCTGGTTCGTGTCCGTGCCGCCTCGACCCATCTGGTTGTCGCGGAACTGGTTGTGCTGGCTGAGCGCGTCGGGGTTGGAGAAGTCCGACAGCGCTCCCGCTCCGACGAAGAAGTTGCCGAAGATGTCGTTGTCGTAGACCTGCCAGCTGTTGCCGCCGAACAGCAGCACGCCGATCCCGGTCGGATAGTTGATCGTCGAGCCCGCGAACTCACCGAGGCCCGAGGACACGGTCTTGACGGGCGAGCCCGGCAGGTAGTAGTTGAAGTTGTTCCAGAAGATCTTGTTGTCGTGGATCTTCCCGAACTCGGTCGGCTCGAACAGCTCCGAGTCGAGCGTGTTCGGCGTCACGCCGACGCCGTTGTTGTAGATCAGGTTGTCGTGGATGTCGACGTAGCGCGAGTTCGTCCCGGAATACCCGAGCACGTTCTCGTACATCTTGACGTTCGAGATGTCGGTCCACTTCGGGTTGTCCTGCGGCGGCGTCTCACCGATGTAGACGGCGGAGTCGCCGTGGCCCCATCCGCTCGAGTCGGTGATCGAGCCGCCCATGCAGTGCTTCGCGAACAGGCCGTATGAGCGGTTGAACCCAGCGTTCAGGTTCTTCATCTTGAACCCGTCGCAGGTATTGCCCGGGTCGGCGTGCACGAAGAAGCCGTTCGCGGCGTAGTTCTTCGCCGTCATGTTCAGCATCTTCAGGCCGCTGACGTTGATCCCCTCGATCCCGTTCTGGGCGAGCGAGGCGCCGGCGCCGTGGGCGCTGGACTTCGCGTTCTTGCCCTGCAGGACGACCTTCTTCGCGTTCTTGCTGGCGCCCTTGATCGTGAGCTTGTCGTAGCTGTGGCCGGAGACGATCACGCCTTCCTTGTACTTGCCCTTCTTGACCTTGATCACGGACTTCTTGCCCTTCTTGACCTTGTCCACGGCCTTCTGGATCGTCCGGTATTTGCAGCCGCGCTTGCAGACCTTGTAGGTCTTCTTGCCCTTCTTCTTCTTCGCCGCCTGAGCGACGGAATCCGTGCCGCCCGTGCCCGCGGCGAGCGCAGGCGCGGCTGCGAGCGCGGCTCCGAGCACCGCGACGCCGACGAAGGTGACCAAGGTCCGCTTCATGACTCTCCTCTCAAAGGTCTCCCGCTGTTTCCGATCGCGATCGGTGCGCGGCCCTGCCCGCACCCATCAACGCCTCCCGGCTCCCTGGAACCGGGCTCCGAACCGTAGCCGATCCGGCGGCGACGCGCCTTCACGCGGACCCGATCAGGTCAGCAGCGGCAGCAGCGCCCCCAGCTTTACCTCGGTCTCGGCGAGCTCGGCGGCCGGGTCGGAGGCGGCGACGATCCCGCCGCCCGCGTACAGGTGCGCCGTTCGGTCGCGAATCAGGGCGCTGCGCAGGGCGACGCACATCTCGCCGTCCTCGGCCGCGTCCATCCACCCGACCGGGCCCGCGTACCAGCCGCGATCCATCCCCTCCAGCTCGGCGATCGCGGCGAGCGCAGGCTCGCGCGGCTCACCGCCGACGGCCGGTGTCGGGTGGAGCAGGCCGGCCAGCTCGACCGCCGAGCGGGGCTCGGCGAGCTGGGCGTGGATCGGCGTGGCGAGGTGCTGGATGTTGGCGACCCGGACGAGCCCGGGCTCGGGGGCGGCCTCCACCCAGACCGAGTGGGGGCGCAGCGCACGCTCGATCCGGCGCACGACGATCTCGTGCTCGTGACGGTCCTTGTCGCTGTGCAGGAGCTGCTCGCCGAGATGGTCGTCGATCGAGGGATCGGCGCTGCGGCGGGTGGAGCCGGCGAGGGCCGCGGTGGCGGCAACCGCGCCGCTGCGGCGGACGAGCAGCTCAGGGCTGGCGCCCAGGAACGCCGCCTTCGGCGTGCCCGCACAGAAGCAGAAGCAGGACGGGAACAGCTCCCGGATCGCTCCGTACAGGGCGGCGGGCTCGTGCGCCGCGGGTGCCTCGACCAGCACCTCGCGCGCAAGCACAACCTTCTCCACCCCGCCCTCCCGGACCCGCGCCACCGCCCGCTCGACCGCCTCCTCGAACGCGCTCGGCGGACGGGCACTGCGGATCGCCGGCTCGGCCGCCGGATGCGGATCGAGCATCGGCAGTGCCGGCTCGTGCAGGGACTCGACCCTCGCCCTCGCCCGCGCCACGTGCCGATCCGCCGAGTCGTCGGGGCCGATCACCGCCGCCAGGGTCAGATGGCAGCCGGCCGCGGATCGCGACAGCGCCAGCTCCGGCATCACCGCGAGCGCAGGCGGCAGCGACGACCATTGCGGCGCGCCTCCACCGTCCGACTCGAAGGCGAACCCCACGAACCACACCGGTCCGGAGCCCTCGGGGAGCTGCTCGGGCTGGGTCGAGACGCGGTCGCGGGCGATCTCCGCGCACGAAGCCTGCGCGTGCGCGAACCGGTCCGGGCCGCGCGAGGCGGCCTCCCACGCCGACCCGATGCCGGCGATCGCGAACCCGCCCCGGTCGGGCTGCTCCCAGCAGAACCATCGATCGGACGCCATCCGGGACCCGAACGCGGCGGCACTCGGGTCGAGCTCGTCGACCTCGATCGTCGCGGTCGCGAGCGTGCGGCGGCCCCGCTCCAGGGCGTCCGCGACCGCGCCGGCGAAGCTGTGGAGGAGGAGCGTGCGAGCGCGGTCCGCGGAGGCCCGCGTCACGCGTCCGGGCGTGAGCGCGAGATCGCGACGGCGCCCGTGCGGGCCATCTCGACCACGCCATGGGGACGGACCATCCGCTCGAACGCGTCGATCTTGCCGGCGTCACCGGTCACCTCGATCGTCAGGGTGCGACGCGAGACGTCGATTACGTCGGCGCGGAAGATCTCGGCGAACTGCATGATCTCCGCCCGGCTCTCGACGCTCGCCGAGACCTTGAACAGCGCCATCTCCCGAGCGACCGTCTGCTCGGGCTCCATGTCGCGGATCTTGATCACGTTGACGAGCTTGTGAAGCTGCTTCGTGACCTGGTCGATCGGATGCACCGCACCGTCCACGGTCATCGTCAGCCGCGAGATCCCGGGGTCCTCCGTCGGGCCGACGGTGAGCGTGTCGATGTTGAACCCGCGGCGGCTGAACAGCCCCGCGATCCGGGCGAGGACGCCGGGCTTGTTCTCGACCTGGAGCGACAGCACGTGCTTTCGCCCAGTCAGGCCGGAGCTCACCTCGAGGTCCTCGAGCTTGATCAGATCGGGGGTGCCCGCCTCCATCAGCCCGACCATGTCCCGTGCCGCGGCGCCCGCAGGGATCATCGGGTAGCAGTTCTCCTCCTTGGACACGTGGACGTCCAGGAGCACCGGCCCATCGGTCTCCAGCGCCGTCCTCATCGAGCCCCCGAGCTCGCCCTTGTCGTCGCAGCGCATCCCGGTCCATCCGAACGCCTCGGCGAGCTTCACCCAGTCGGGACTGTCGCCCATCTCGACGGAGGAGTAGCGGCGCTCCCAGAACAGCTCCTGCCACTGCCGGACCATCCCGAAGTGGCCGTTGTTCATCAGGAACACCTTCACCGGGATGTCGTGCGCGGCGGCGGTGGCGAACTCCTGGCACACCATCACCAGGCTTCCGTCGCCGGCCATGCACACGACGGTGTCGTCCGGGCACGCGACCTTGGCGCCGATCGCAGCCGGGAGGCCGAAGCCCATCGTCCCCAGCCCGCCGGAGTTGATCCACCGGCGCGGCTGCGGGAAGTCGTAGTACTGCGCGCACCACATCTGGTGCTGGCCGACGTCGGAGGTGATGATCGCGTCGCCGCCGGTGGCCTCGTACATGGCCTCGACCATCCGCTGCGGCTTGATCTCGGAGTCGGTGGTCTCCTCGTAGCGCAGCGGGTACTCGCGCTGCCACTCGCCGATCCTCCCCCACCACTCCTCGAGCCGGGCGCCGTCGGGCTGCAGCGCCTGGTACTCGCTGGTCAGCTTCGGCAGCACGTCCTTGGCGTCGCCGACGATCGGGATGTGGGCGGGGACGTTCTTGGAGATCTCCGCGGGGTCGACGTCGATGTGGATGAACTTCGCCCTGGGGGCGAACTCCGACAGCTTGCCGGTGATCCGGTCGTCGAAGCGGGAGCCGACGGCGACGATCAGGTCGGCCTCGTCCATCGCGTAGTTGGCGGTCCGGGTGCCGTGCATCCCGAGCATCCCCAGCCACTGCTCGTCGGGCGCGGGGAACGCGCCCAGGCCCATCACGGTCAGGGTGACGGGAAAGCGGTCGGAGCGGCACAGCGTCCGGAACTCCTCGGACGCGTTCGCGTTGACGATCCCGCCGCCGCCGTAGATCACCGGGCGCTTGGCGTTGGCCATCGCCTTCGCCGCCAGCCGGATCTGCTTGATGTTCCCCTCCAGCGAGGGCTTGTAGCCCGGGAGGCTGGGCGTGCCGATCGCCGGCTCGTAGTCGATGTCGGCCCGAGACAGGTCCTGCGGGACGTCGATCAGGACCGGGCCCGGGCGGCCGGAGGAGGCGATGTAGAACGCCTCGTGCACGTACTGCGGGATCTGGCGCGGATCGTCGACCATGAAGGAGTGCTTGACGATCGGGAGCGTGATCCCCGTCATGTCGGCCTCCTGGAAGCCGTCGGTGCCGATCAGGTCGGTGCGGACCTGGCCGGTGATGAAGACGGTCGGGACGGAGTCCATCACGGCGTCGGCGATAGCGGTGACGAGGTTGGTCGCACCCGGCCCCGACGTCGCGAACGCGACCCCGACCTTGCCCGATGCCTTCGCGTACCCCTCCGCGGCGTGCCCGGCGCCCTGCTCGTGCCGCGTCTGGATGTGATCGATGTCGGCGTCGTACAGCGCGTCGTACATCGGCAGGTTGGCGCCACCGGGAATCCCGAAGGCGTGCTTGACGCCCTCCGCCTTCAGTGCCTCGAAGAGTGCATCGGCCGCGCGCATGGGCCGACGATGGTAGCAACGGGCCCGTGGCTGCCAAGCAGGGGTTTTCCCCGTCGCTATCGGGGTTGTCTCACCTCCCGCGGGTCGGGCAGATACGAGGTCCTCCCCGCACACCCTGCACACCTGCACGTACAGCTTGTGAACGGCCCCGCACCGGGGGCAGCGGCGCTCCGGCTCGGTCTTCTCGGAGCGGTACAGGACCACCGCGATCAGCCCGATCGCCGGGAGCACCAGTCCCACCGCAAACCAGATCCAGAACGAGCTCCCCTTCGCCCTCCCGATGATCCCGGTGGCGAGGCCGAAGCTGATCGCGATGACCGCATACTGCATCCGTCCATTGTGCCGCCACAAACCGCGCGAGCGCGAGCGCGGACGCGAAGCGGAGCAGGTCGCGCGCTCTTAAACGGGCCGATCCGTTCCGCCGTGCGCCTCGAGCGTCGCGTCGACGGTGATCTCGACGTTGCCCCGCATCGCCCCCGAGATCGGGCATCCCTCGCCGGCGCGCTGGGCGGCCGCCTCGAACCCGCTCGGATCGACCCCGGGGACGCGACCCGTCACCACGATGTGCGAGGACTTCACGCCCTCGCCCGGCACGAACGTGACCGTGGCCGTCGCCTCGAGTCGCTCCGGCGGGCTCCCGAGCTGGTCGAGCTCGTGGGACAGCCCCATGCAGTAGCACGCCGCGTGCGCGGCGGCGAGCAGCTCCTCGGGACTGGTCGTGTCCCGGGAGCGCTCGGTGCGCGCGGCCCATGACACCGCGACATCAGGAATCGCCGTGCTCTGCACCGAGGTCGTTCCGCGGCCCTTCGCCAGGCCGCCCTCCCACACAGTTGTCGCGCTGCTCTCACTCGCCATCGTCACCCTCCTAGCTCTCGTGGGTCCCGGTCAGATCCCCAGCGCCGAGCGGATCAGCCTGGTCACCTCGCCGCCGTCGGCGCGCCCCTTCGTCTCCTTCATCACCGCACCGACGATCGGCCCGATCGCCTTCGCGTTGCCATCGCGGACTCGCTCGGCCGCCTCGGGGTTCGCCTCCAGCGCGCGCGCGACGGCAGCCTCGAGCTCCCGCGAGTCCGAGATCTGGGCGAGGCCCCTCTGCTCGACGACCGCCGCCGGGTCGCCGCCGTCAGCGACCAGCGCCGCCAGCACGTCCTTGGCGGCGCCGTGGGTGACCTGCTTGGCCTGCACCATCGCCACCAGCGCCGCGAGCGCGTCGGGCGTCGAGGTTCGAGTCGGCCGGATCGTCGATCTGTGCTTCGCGCAGCGCGCGCCATCGAGCTCACCGGTGACCCAGTTCCCCACCGTTCTCGCCTCGGCATCATTGCCCGCCGCGTCCTCCGCTTCGCGTCCGGGCGCGGCGGGGTCCCGGGCGGCTGCGAGGACCCGCTCGAAGTACGCCCCAGCTCCGCCTCGTAGGCGAGCTGGGTGGCGGCGTCCTCGGACAGGCCGAGCTCGGACACGTACCGCTGACGGCGCTCCGCGGGCAGCTCCGGCAGCGCCTCGCGCGCGTCGCGGAGCATCTCCTCCGTGGGCGCGATCGGGACGAGGTCGGGCTCGGGAAAGTAGCGATAGTCGTGCACGTACTCCTTCGTGCGCAGCGGCGTCAGCGAGCCGGTCCGCGGGTCGAAGTGGAGAGTCTCCTGAGCGACCGTCCCGCCCTCGCCGAGAACGGCCCGATCTGCCGCTCCAGCTCGGCCTCGATCCCGCGCTCGAGGAAGCGGAAGCTGTTCATGTTCTTGAGCTCGGTCTTCACCCCGAGCTCGTCAACGCCGGGCGGCCGCACCGAGACGTTCGCGTCGCAGCGCAGGCTGCCCTCCTCCATGTTCACGTCGGAGACGCGGAGCTGCTTGATCGTCGTCCGGAGCAGCTGCAGCCAGGTGCGCGCCTCGGCGGCGGACCGGAGGTCCGGCTCGGTGACGATCTCGACCAGCGGGGTGCCGCCGCGGTTGAAGTCGACCAGCGACTGGCCGGAGCCGTGAATCCGGCCCGACTCCCCGAGGTGGGTGAGCTTCGCGGCGTCCTCCTCCAGGTGGACGCGATGGATCCGGACGTCGCCGAGCTGCCCCCCGGCTGCAAGCGGGATGTCGTACTGGCTGATCTGGTAGCCCTTCGGGAGGTCGGGGTAGAAGTAGTTCTTCCGGTGGAAGATCGAGCGCGGCGCCACCTCTCCCTGCAGCGCCATCGCGATCATCAGCGCGTACCGGATCGCGCGCTCGTTCGTGACCGGGAGCGTCCCCGGGTGCCCGAGGCACACCGGGCATGTATGGACGTTCGGCTCGTCCCCGAACGAGAGCGCGCAGGAGCAGAACATCTTCGTCTTCGTCGAGAGCTGCACGTGGATCTCGAGCCCGATCACCGCCTCGTACTCGGTCGTCACGACACCTCCATCGGCCGCGCGTCGAACCCGATCGCACGCTCCAGCGCGTACGCGGCGTCCAGGATCGCGTTCTCGTTGAACGCCGGCCCTGCGATCTGGAACCCAACCGGGAGCTCGGGACCGCCCCCGCCCGGCTCCGCCAGCCCGCACGGGATCGAGATCGCCGGGATCCCGGCGAGCGGCATCGGGACCGTGAAGTAGTCGCTCATGTACATCGCCACCGGGTCGTCGGTGCGGGCTCCGAGCTCGAACGCCACGGTCGGCGAGGTCGGGGTGACGACGAAGTCGAATCGCTCGAAGGCCGCCCGGAAGTCGTCCGCGATCCGCGTCCTGACCCGCTGCGCGCGCCCGTAGTACGCCTCGTAGTAGCCCGAGGACAGCGCGTATGTGCCGAGCATGATCCGCCGCTTCACCTCGGGGCCGAACCCGGCCGCCCGGGTCGCCTCGTACATCGCATCCAGCTCGGCCGCGTCCTCGCGGATCCCGAACCGGACGCCGTCGTAGCGGGCCAGGTTCGCCGAGGCCTCCGCCGGAGCGATCACGTAGTAGGCCGAGATCCCGTGCTCGGCGCTCGGCAACGGCGCCTCGCCGAGCTCGCCGCCGAGCTCCTCGATCGTCGCCAGGGTGGCGTCGAACCCCTCCCGGACCCCGGGCTCGACGCCGTCCATCGCCAACCCGCTGGGGACGGCGAAGCGCAGCCCGCGGAGGTCCTCGCGTGCCGGCAGCGCGATCCCGCCTTCGACCCCGACCGACGTCGAGTCGCACGGGTCGCGGCCCTGCAGCAGCGACAGCAGCAGCGCCGCGTCGGTGACGTCGCGGGTGAGCGGGCCGCACTGGTCGAGCGAGGACGCGAACGCGATCATCCCGTACCGTGAGACCGCGCCGTAGGTGGGCTTCATCCCGACGATCCCGCATAGCGAAGCGGGCTGCCGGATCGAGCCGCCCGTGTCCGTGCCGATCGCCCACGGAGCGAGGCCGGCGGCTACCGCGGCCGCCGACCCGCCGGAGGACCCGCCCGGAACCCGGGAGCGGTCCCACGGGTTCAGCACCGGGCCGTAGCCCGAGTTCTCGTTGGAGGAGCCCATCGCGAACTCGTCCATGTTCGTCTTCCCGAGCAGGGGCACGTCCGACTCGGCGAGCCGCCGCACCGCGGTCGCGGTGTACGGCGGCGCGTACCCCTCGAGGATCCGCGAGCCCGCCGTGGTCGGGACGCCCTCGGTGCAGAAGATGTCCTTCACGGCAACCGGCGGAAGCGCAGCCCCGTTTCCGTCCGGCTCGGCCCGCCACAGGAACGCGTTCAGCCCGTCGGCCGCGGCGGCTGTGGCCCACGCCGCGAAGCACTCCTCGCCCGACAGCTCCCCGGCTCGGATCGCGTCGCCCGCCTGCGCGGCGGTCAGCTCCAGCGGGCCGGGCGTCACGACTCCGCCTGGGGAGAGGGGACCCGGAACGCACCCTCGGCGGGATCGGGCGCCTGCTCCAGCACCTTCGGCTTCGGCCAGCTCGGCCGCGGCTCGTCGGGGCGAAGAACGTTCTCCAGATCGACGACGTGGTCCGTCGGCTCGACGCCCTCGATGTCGAGCCTGTTCATCCGCTCGACGTGGTCGAGGATCCCGGACAGCTCCTCAGCCATCTCCTCGACCTCGGCGTCCGTAAGCCGCAGCCGCGCAAGCCGGGCGACGTGCAGGACCTGGTCCCGGTCGATCACGGTCGCAAGGATAGGATCCGCCGTCGATGAGCGGCGCCCGCGCCGAGAGGTTCGTCGTACTCAACCTGCGCCTGCTTGCGGCGAGCTTCGCCGTCGTCGGACTCCTGTTCATCGTCGCCCCGGACGGCGTCCTCGACGTGCTCTCGGACGTGGGCGAGTGGTTCGGCAACTTCCCCCGCGCCCCCGAGACGGAGGAGCGACTGTGGCTGGCCCTCGGGTTCGCGTACATGGTCGTGATCACCGGGATCTGCGTCGTCGTGCAGACGGACGTCGTCCGCTACCGCCCGTTGCTGCTCGTGCTCGCCGCCGGGAAGACGGGCTCGTCGCTTGCGGCGCTCGGCTTCTTCGTCTTCGACCAGGACGTGTTCGCCTACCTGCTCAACTTCATCGTCGACGGGCTCCTGGTCGGGGTCGCGGTGCTGCTGTGGTCGGTGGCCGGGCGGGTCGGCCGCTCCACCGCTCCCACCTGAAGGCGCTCCCCGGGGCCGAGCGCCGCCGAGCTCCGGACGCTCGCGGCGTTCGCGGAGGCGATGGCGCCCGGCGTGGGAGCGCTCCCGGCGGCCGAGGTGGAGGTCCCGGTGAGCCGGTCCTTCGCGCGCCACGCCGCGGCGTTCGACCCACGCACCCTTCGGCGCGTTCGGCTGGCGCTGCGCGTGTTCGAGTGGCTCCCGTTCCCATGGCGCTTCAGCCGTGCCAGCCTCGAGGCGCGGGAGGGCTTCATCGCCGAGCTGGAGCGCTCCCGGCTCGCGCTGAAGCGCGATCTGCTGCTGCTGATGAAGGTGCTCGCCGGGACCCAGTACGGCAGCGACTCCCGGGTCCGGGATGCGGTCGGGGTCGAGCAGCGATGCGGGGGCGAGACCCCGCCCGACCCGTCGTCACTCGGTGACCTGACGCCGCCCCGCGACGGCGAGGAGTGCGACGTCGCGGTCGTCGGCTCGGGCGCCGGCGGGGCGGTCGCCGCCGCCGTGCTCGCCGAGGCGGGGCTGGATGTGGTCGTGCTGGAGGCGGGCCGGTACATGAACCGCGACACCTATCCCGCCGACCCGGTAGAGGCGATCGTGGCGCTGTACCGCGACGGGGGGCTGACGATCGCCGAGGGGCGCCCCGCGATCCCGGTCCCGGTGGGGCGGGCCGTCGGCGGGACGACGGTGATCAACTCCGGGACCGCGCTGCGACCTCCGGAGTCCGTGCTGGCCGCGTGGCGCGCGGAGCACGGGATCGAGTGGGCGACCGACCTGGAGCGCGAGCTTGCCGACGCCGAGCGTGAGCTCCGAGTGCGGCGCGTCGACGTCGCCACCATGGGCCGTAACGGCCAGCTCGCGATGGAGGGCGCAATGGCGATCGGGGCCTCCGGCCGCCCGCTTCCGCGGAACGCGGGCCGGTGCGTGCAGTGCAGCTCCTGCCCGACGGGGTGCACGCTGGACGCGAAGCGCGCCATGCATCTCACCTACCTGCCGAGGGCCGTGCGCGCGGGAGCCCGCGTGCGGGCGGGCGTGGACGCGCGGACCGTGCTGCTCGATGGTGCGCAGGTCGCCGGCCTGGAGTGCACCGCCACCGACGGTGACGGCACGCCCCGCCGGCACGTAGTCCGAGCCCGCACGGTGGTGGCCGCCGGCGGGGCGATCGGCACCCCGGAGCTGCTGATCCGGTCGGGCGTGGGCGGCCGCGCCGTCGGCCGCAACCTGCACGTCCACCCCGCCGCCTGGATCGGGGCCCGGTTCGACGAGCCGGTGCGCGGCTGGGAAGGGGTGATGCAGAGCTACGCCGTGGACGAGTGGGCCGACCGCGGCCTGCTGCTCGAGGCGACCTTCACCCCGCTCGCGTTCGGGGCGCAGTGGCTGCCGGGGACGGGCCGCGAGCACCAGCGGCGGCTGCTCGAGTACGACCGGGTCGCCTCGATCGGGGTGCATCTGAGCGACCGCTCCTCGGGCTGCGTCCGGGTCGCTGGAGACGGCTCCGTGCGGCTCGGCTACCGGCTCCGACGGGAGGAGGCGGCGACGATCGGGTTCGGGATCGCCCGCGCCGCCGAGATCCTGTTCGCGGCCGGGGCCCGGGAGGTGTACCCGCAGCTCAGCGGCGCCCCGGTGATCAGGCGGGGCGGGCTGGCGGCGTTCGAGGCGTCGACCCCGAAGCCGAGCGAGCTGCGGCTGGAGGCATTCCATCCGATGGGGACCGCTGCGATCGGAGCGGACCCCTCGCGAGCCGTGACGACGCCGGACGGCGTGGTCCGCGGCGTCGAGGGACTGTACGTGGCGGACGCCGCGCTGCTTCCAAGCTCGCTGGGCGTCAACCCGATGATGACCGTGATCGCGTGCGCGTCCCGGGTCGGGAGCGGGCTCGCGGAGCGGCTGGCGGGCTAGCGGCCGGATCGTCGAGGCCGAGCCAGCCTCCCACCGCGACTCCGAGCGACGCGAAGAACCCGATGAACAGCCCGATCTGGCGGGACGCGTCTCCGGGCGGGTCGATCACCCGGTACAGGACCAGCAGCGTGGCGAGCATCCCCAGCCCGGCTGTGACTGCGGCTGGCCCGGCGGCGGCGCCCCGGCCGGGCCCCGCGAACATCGCCGCCCCGCTGACGATCCCCGCGACGGCCGCGGCGAGCAGCACGAACCGGATCACCTGGAAGGCCTGCCAAGCGGTCTGGTCCAGGTCGAGCTCCTTCACGTTCCCGCCGCCGAACTGCCGTGTCACCTCCTGCGCCTGCCGGAGGGCCTCGTCAGCGGCCGCGCTGGCTCCGAACCACGGGAGCAGGAAGATCGCGATCAGCAGCACGAGCCCGCTGACGCCGGCGATCAGGTCGGCGCGTCGCCGGGCCGGAGTCACGGGCCCGCCATGCGGTCGACCTCGGAGCCGAAGGTGGTCCCCTCCTCCTGCATCGCCAGCCACCCGCCGGCGGCGACGGCGACGGCGGCGATCAGCCCCAGGTACAGCCCGATCTTGCGGTCGGCGTCCCCAACCGGGTCCACGATCCGATACAGGACCACGAGCGCCCCGACGATCCCGATCCCGGCCGTGATCGCGCTCGCCGCCACGGGCAGCTGCACGTTCGACTGCGCCACGGCAAGCGCCGCCATGCCCACCCCCGAGATCACGGCGAGCATCAGGACGACGTCGATGAAGTCGAACGCCTCCCAGGCGTTCACCGTGGCGTCCACGCCGAACCACGGCAGGAACATCACCACGAACAGGGCGACGCCCGAGATCCCAGCGATCCACTCACCGGTCCGCAGCCTCGACAGGTCCATCGCCGCCCAGGGTATTACCTGGACGGATCAGCCGGCGCGGGCCCGCGCGGCGCGCAGGGTGTTGTCGAGCAGCATCGCGATCGTCATCGGACCGACGCCGCCCGGGACCGGAGTCAGCGCCCCGGCGACCTCGCTGACCGCCTCGAACTCGACATCGCCGACCAGGCCGCCGTCGGTGCGGTTGGTGCCGACGTCGATCACGGTGGCGCCGGGCTTCACCATCTCGGCGCAGATCATCCCGGGAGACCCGACAGCCGCGATCAGGATGTCGGCGCGGGAGGTGACGGCGGCGAGGTCGCGGGTTCGGGAGTGGCATACCGTCACCGTCGCGCTCGCGTTCAGCAACAGGCTGGCCATCGGCCGACCGACCAGGATCGACCGCCCCACGACGACCGCGTCAGCGCCCTCGGCCTCGGCGCCGGCGACGACGAGCAGCCTCATGATCCCTTGCGGGGTGCACGGGACCAGCCCCGGCCGCCCCTGGGCGAGCAGCCCCGCGCTGGTCGCGGTCAGCCCGTCGACGTCCTTCTGCGGCGCGATCCGCGCGATCACCGCGTCCTGGTCGTGGTGGTCGGGGAGCGGGAGCTGGACGAGGATCCCGTCCACGTCGTCGTCGGCGCCGAGCCGGTCGACTAGCTCGAGCAGCTCCTGCGCCGGAGCGTCCGCCTCGAGGCCGTGGTGGATCGAGCGCATCCCGATCTCCTCGGAGAGCTTCCGCTTCGAGCCGACGTACACGTGCGACGCCGGGTCGTCGCCGACGAGCACGGTCGCCAGCCCCGGAGGTCGCCCGTTGGTCGAGACGAACTCGGCGACGCCGGCGGCGACCTCCGCGCGGACGCCGGCCGCGACCGCCTTTCCGTCGATCAGCTCCGCGGCCACCTCAGCTCGCCTTCTTCAGGGGCGCGTAGTCTGCCATCAGCTTGCGCTCGGCACCGTCGCCCGCGAACCGGACGACGACGACCGAGCCCGGCTCCACCCCGGTGACGACCCCGTCCCCGAAGCTGGCGTGGACGACGTCGTCGCCGACAGCGAGCTCGACCCCCGGGTGCGGCTCGACCCGCGCGGCCAGCCGCGATCCGGGGGAGCTCTCTCCCCCGCCCCATCCGGTCACCTCGAGCCCGCCCTCGCGCTCGACCAGCTGGTCTGGGATCTCGGAGAGGAAGCGCGACGCCGTGTTGTACCCGCGCGCGCCGTACAGCGTCCGCTGCCGCGCGAAGCCCAGCGTCAGCTCGCGCCGGGCGCGGGTGGCGCCCACGTAGCACAGCCTCCGCTCCTCCTCGAGGTTGCCCTCCTCGATCGAGCGTGTGTGCGGGAACACGCCCTCCTCGCAGCCGATCATGAACACGGCGTCGAACTCGAGCCCCTTCGCGTTGTGGAGGGTCATCAGGGTGACCAGGTCCTCGCTGTCGCGGATCGCGTCCTGGTCGGAGTACAGGGCGAGCTGCTGCAGGAACTCGTCGAGCGGGGGGATCTCGTCCGGCTCGGAGGACTGCTCGACGACCCGGTTCGCGTCGAACTCGCCGGCGACCCCGACCAGCTCGCGGAGGTTCTCGGCGCGCCCCTCCGCCTCGATCGTGCGCTCGGCCTCGAGCGCCTCCAGGTACCCGGTCTCCGACAGGGTCGCTTCGAGCACCTCCGCCACCGGCGGGGAGCCCGCCGCTCGCCGGCGCAGGCCCTCCATCGTCTCCGCGAACCGGGACACCGCCTTTACGGCGGCGGAGCCGAGGCCGGGGATCGTCTCCGGCTGCTGCATGACGTCCCACACCGGCTGTCCGGTCGTGTTCGCGTGCGAGAGCAGCCGCCCCTCGGTGGTGTTGCCGATCCCGCGCCGCGGCGAGTTGACCACCCGCCCGAACGCAACCGTGTCGGCTGTGTTGGAGAGCAGCGTCAGGTAGGCGATCGCGTCCTTGATCTCGGCGCGCTCGTAGAACTTCGTACCGCCGATCACCTGATACGGGACGTCGAATCTGACCAGGGTGTCCTCGAGCACGCGGCTCTGCGCGTTCGTCCGGTAGAAGACCGCGACGTCCGAGCGCCGCCCGCCGCCGTCCACCCAGCGCCCGATCTCACCGGCGATGTAGCGCGCCTCCTCGTGCTCGTCGCCGAGCTCGACGATCTTGATCGGGTCGCCGCGGTCTGAGTCGGTCCACAGCCGCTTCGGCTTGCGAGCGCGGTTGTGGGCGATGATCGCGTTGGTCGCGTCGAGGATCGTCTGTGTGGAGCGGTAGTTCTGCTCCAGCTTGACGACCTCCGCGTCGGGGAAGTCGCGCTCGAACTCGAGGATGTTGCGGATGTCGGCGTGGCGGAAGCCGTAGATCGACTGCGACTCGTCGCCGACCACGAACAGGTTGCGGTGGCGCTCGCCGAGCAGCTGCAGGAGCCGGTACTGGGCGCGGTTGGTGTCCTGATACTCGTCGACGAGCACGTTCGTGAAGGTGCGCTGGTAGCGGTCGCGGACGTCCGAGAACAGCTCCAGCAGGTTGACGGTGCGGACCAGCAGGTCGTCGAAGTCCATCGCGTTCGCCTCGTGCATCCGCTTCTCGTACATCGCGTACACATCGGCGACCGTGTGCTCGAAGAAGGAGGAGGTCTGTGCGCGAAACTCCTCCGAGTCCACGAGCGTGTTCTTCGCCCCCGAGACCTGGGAGCGGATCGCGCGCGGCGGGAACCGCTTCGCGTCGACGTCGAGCTCGTCCATGCACCGCTTCACCATCCGCAGCGAGTCGCCCTCGTCGTAGATCGTGAAGGTGCCCTTGTAGCCGAGCCGGGTCGCCTCGCGGCGAAGGATCCGGGCGCACGCGGAGTGAAAGGTCATCACCCACATCAGCCGCGAGACGCGGCCGACGAGCCGCTCGACCCGCTCCCGCATCTCGTCGGCGGCCTTGTTCGTGAACGTGATCGCGAGGATCTCGCCCGGCTGGGCGCGGCCGGTGGCGACCAGCCATGCGATCCGGTGGGTCAGCACCCGGGTCTTTCCCGAGCCGGCGCCGGCAAGCACCAGCAGCGGCCCCTCGCCGAAGGTGACGGCCTCGCGCTGCGGGGGGTTCAGCTCGGCGAGCAGCCGCTCCTCGTGGGTGGCGCCCACCTCGACCGGCGCGCCGTGCTGCTCATGGTCCTCGGTCACGGGCACGGGGCCGAGAATAGCCCGGCCCTCCGATGACCCGGCGTCAAAATCGCGGGACGGGCTCTCCGCCTGTCGTCGGCGTGGTATCAGCCGCCTGCTGAGGAGGGGCCCGTCTTCGGCCGCAGCTCGCGAACGTCCGCCTCCGGCTCGTCCTCGCCGCGAAGCGTGGCGAGCTGGCGCTCCAGCTCCGCGATCCGCTCAGAGAGCCGCTTGATCGCGTCGGCGACCGGGTCCGGGAGATGGATCCAGTCGGTGTCGGGGCCCTCGGAGCGCCGCCCCTCGACCTTCACTGTGTGGCCGGGGTTCCCGACCACGGTCGCGTTCTCGGGGACGTCCTGGATCACGACGGTGTTCGCGCCGATCTTCGCCCCGGCTCCGACCGTGATCGGGCCGAGCAGCTTCGCGCCGGAGCCGACCGTGACGTGGTCGCCGAGTGTCGGGTGGCGCTTGCCGGTCGCAAACCCGGTCCCGCCCAGCGTCACCCCCTGGTACAGCGTGACGCGATCGCCGATCTCGGCGGTCTCCCCGATCACGACGCCCGAGCCGTGGTCGATGAAGAGCTCCTCGCCGACCCGCGCCGCGGGATGGATCTCGATCCCGGTGACGGCGCGGCTCGCGTAGGAGATCATCAGCGGGACGCCGGGGAGGCCGGCACCGTGCAGCGCGTGCGCGACGCGATGGGAGAGCACCGCCTGCACCCCGCCCCAGCTCGCCAGGATCTGCACCGTCGGCGTCGTCCGCGCGGCGGGATCGCGCTCCCGGGCGGCGGCGACGTCGGCGCGGATTTCGCCCGCGACGCGGCGGAGCGTTCCGAGGCCGAGCATGGTGAAAGCGTAGAGGGCCGGGCAGCGGGCTACGGCGCGAAGAAGGGCACCGACATGTACCGCTCACCGCCGTCGGGCACGACCACCACGATCCGCTTTCCCGCCATCTCGGCGCGGGCGGCGATGTCGAGCGCTGCGCTGATCGCCGCCCCCGCCGAGATCCCGACCAGGAGGCCCTCGCGGGTGGCGGTCAGCCGGGCGGTCTCGATCGCGGTCTCGTCCTCGACCGGGATCACCTCGTCGACCACCTCGCGATCGAGCACCTCGGGAACGAACCCGGCCCCGATCCCCTGGATCTTGTGGGCCCCGGGCAGCCCGCCGGAGAGCACCGCGGAGCCGGCCGGCTCCACCGCGGCGACGTGGAACCCTGCACGGCGCTCCTTCATGACCTGGCCGACGCCGGTGATCGTGCCGCCCGTGCCCACCCCGCAGACGAGCGCGTCGAGCTCACCATCGAGGTCGCGCCAGATCTCCTCGGCGGTGGTGCGGCGGTGGACGTCGGGGTTGGCCGGGTTAGTGAACTGCTGCGGCATGAATGCGTGGTCGGTGCCCTCGACGATCTCGCGGGCGAGATCCACCGCCTCGTTCATCCCGCCGAGCGACGGGGTCTCCCGGACGACGGCGCCGTACGCCCGTAGGAGCGCGGAGCGCTCCTTCCCCATCCCCTCCGGGAGGGTGAGGATGCAGCGGTACCCGCGCGCCGCGCACACCATCGCCAGCGCGATCCCCGTGTTTCCGCTGGTCGGCTCGACGATCACCGACGCGCTCGGGTCGATCCGGCCCTCGGCCTCGGCGGCGTCGATCATCGACGCGCCGATCCGGTCCTTCACCGACCCCGCCGGGTTGAAGTACTCGAGCTTCGCGACGACCTCGGCGCGGAGGTTCTCGCCCAGCCGCCGCAACGCAACCATCGGCGTGTTCCCGATCGCGTCCGACGCCTGAGCGCCGATCCTGAGCTGAGCCGCCGTCCGCGCACCCATCGCGACAACGCTACCCGCTCGCGCGGCCGGGACGGGGCTATGTCGGTGACGCTAGCGCGAGTACACGTAGGGGCCGCACACGTCCCCGGAGGTGTTCTCGACCGGCGCCCCGTTCTCGTCCTTGTAGCTCACGGTCAGGGACGACTTCCGGGCCTCGACCTCCGCGTAGCTGTTCTCGCCGCCCTGGTCGCAGGACATTCCCACGCCCACCGGCGGCTGCGGGGTGAAGAAGAGCTTCGAGAACAGCTCTCCCGCGCCGGGCCTGTCGACGGTGTCGTCGATCTCGAGCCAGAAGTTCGCCGTCCCGACGGGCCCGATGATCTCGTCGTGGTAGGGCGTGTCGTGCGGCTGCGATCCGGCGTTGGCGGGCGCCACATCGTTCTTGAAGGTGCGGGTGCGGACGACGTTCTCGAACGCGGCGTGGGTGTCGGTGGTGAGAAAGACGAGGTCGTTGATCCCCCGCGACTCGAGCTCGTCGAGCAGCTGCACGCGCTCGTATGCGTACCCCTCCCAGCGGTCGTAGGGGAGCCCGTAGAACTGCTGGATCGGGGTCTCGTTCATGACAACCTTCCAGCGCGCCTTCGAGTCGTCGACATCGTCGACGAACTCCTTCAGCTGGTGCTGGCCCAGCATCGTCCGACTCGGGTCGTTGATCGCGTTCTTGCACGCCTGCGAGACGGGTTCGGTCAGCGACGGGATCAGCGCCGAGAACAACGCCCTCTGCCCGGGGGTGGCAGTCGGCGCCAGGTCGGGCGCACCCGAGGCGGGGTTGATGCAGCTCTCGGAGGCCTTCGCGGAGCGGAACGAGCGCTCGTCGAGGAAGAACATCTCCAGGTTCTTGCCCCATCGGTAGCTCCGGTACAGGCCCTCCTTCTGGGAGAAGCTCACCGGCGCGTAGTCCCTGAACGCCTTCTGGCCCGCCTTGTAGATCTGCTCGCCATCCTCCGGGACCGAGAAGTCGTTGATGAACTCGTGGTCGTCCCAGTTGCTGTAGGTGCCCGCCGACTTGCGCAGCTTGGTGAGGTTGGGCTCGCCGAGGTTGAGCTGGTACTTCGCCCACTTCTCCGCCTTGGTGAGCGCGGCCGGGCCTGAATCCGGGACCTCGGAGTCCGAGTAGATCGTGTCGCCGAGCAGCACGTTGAAGTCATTGCCCTCGCCCCGCATCGCGTTGAGGGCGAGGAAGTGGCCCCAGTAGGGCTCCTGCTGGCCGTCGCTGCGGGCCGCGTCGTAGTCGCCGGAGTAGGCGAACCGGACCGTCTTCGACTGCTTCCCCTTGGGCGCGGTCCTGAACTTGCCCCGCTCGCTGCACTTGCCGCTCTTGCAGAAGCGATAGAAGTGCTTCTTCCCGGGCTTCAGCCCGGACAGCTTCTTCTGCAGCGTCAGGTCCTTCGAGTCCTTCGCCTTCACCTTGGCGCGGTCCTCGACCTGCTTGAAGCGCTTGTCGCGCGCCACCTTGGCCGTGTACTTGCCGTTGCCGGTGGCGTGAGCCCACACGACCGCGGACTTCGCGCTCACCTCGCCGACGGCGACGCCGTCGGCGAACTTGGCCGCGCTTGCCGCGGCCGGAAGCGCGAGCGACCCAATCGCGCCCAGAACTAGCGCCCGTGCAACCTTGCCAGCGTCCACGACCGTCAGTCTATGCCGGAACGCCGCCGCGGCGCACCTAGATCTGGTACATGCGCGACCCGGCCTCCTCCGCCTCCCGGCGGGCGACGTCGGCAATCGTGGTCCGGCCGAACACATCGCGAAGCGCGTCGACGCCGTCGGCCCAGATTCCGCCCGCCTCCTTGCCCTCCTCCCCGACGCGGCCGTCGAGCGCCTGCACGACCTCCAGCACCGTGATCTGGTCCGCGGGCCGGGCGAGGGTGTAGCCACCGCGCATCCCGCGGAAGCTCTCCAGAAGGCTGGCGCGGCGGAGCGTGGAGAAGAGCTGCTCCAAGAACTGGACCGGCATCCCGCGCCGCGCCGCCACCGTTGCGATCGGCACCGGGCGGTCTTCGGCAGAGCGCGCCAGCTCGGCCATCGCGACCACCGCGTAGCGAGACTTCGAGGTGACGGAGATCACGCCGCCTGTTCTACACGACCGCGATCGGGGTCGTGAGCTCCGCTACGATCACCGCGTCCCGTCGGTGCTCGAGCGAACGGGAGGATTTCGGAGGGGGTTGGGTCTCTGAGCGACGCTTCTGTATGTCTCGTGATTGACGGCCAGCCCGTAGTGCGGGCCGGGGTTCGCGGGGTGCTCGAAGCGCGATACGAGGTGGAGGAAGCGGGCAGCGGCGACGCCGCACTGCAGCTGATCACCGACGTCGGCGACTTCGACGTGGCCGTCGTCGACATGCGCCCGCCACAGGACTCGTCCGTGACGGGTCTGTGGGGCGCAGCGACGATCCGGGCGCTGCTGAAGGCGCGCCCCGGGCTGGGCGTGGTCGCGCACGGGGACAGGCCGGAGCGACACCTCGTCGGTGAGGCACTCGCGGCGGGGGCATGCGGGTTCGCCGCGAAGAGCTCCCCGCCGGACGTGCTCAGCGCCGCCGTCGACGCCGCCGTCGCGGGAGAGACGTTCGTCGACCCGGCGGCCGGCGGCCGGCGGCCGCGCGCCGGGCAGGCGCTCACGAAGCGACAGCGCGAGATCCTGCAGATGTACGCGGACGGGAACTCGATCCCGGAGGTGGCGCGCCGGCTCGGGCTCAGCACCGAGACCGTGAAGACCCACAACAAGCAGTTGTTGGTCCGGTTGCGGGCCCAGGACCGCCCCCACGCCGTCGCGATCGGGATCAGAAGCTCGCTGATCGACTAAAGATGGTCCGCTCCTGCGGGCTCGGCAAGCGCCCGTCCCGTCCCTAGATCCAGCCGCGGTCGCGGGCTATGAGCACGGCCTGGGCGCGATCTATCGCGCCCAGCTTGCGGTACACGTTGTGGAGATGGGTACGGACCGTGCTCGCCGACAGCGACAGGTCGTCGGCGATCTCCTTGTACACCTTCCCGTCCGCAAGTCCCCGGAGCGCGTCCAGCTCCCGCCCCGACAGCGGACAGGGCTCCGGCGCGCGGCGCCGCGGCGTGTGCGAGTGAGGGAACTCATATAGGAGCCCGTCCAGACGGTCCCGATCGAGCCCCGCGTGGTCGGCCAGCTGCGAGATCCGCTCCGGGGAGACCTGATCCCCGTGGCTGTGGTGGGCGACCTGGTCCGCGAGCGCGATCACGGCCGCGGGGCCGGCGACGTCGGCCGCGTGATGGCGCTCGATCGTCGATGTGATCGTCTGCGGCAGTCCCCAGCGGCGAGTGAGCACGCCGCCCACGAGTGCGTGGTCTATGCCGAGTTCGCGCCGCTCCGCCTGAATCCGGTCCTCAGGCGCGCGCGCCTTGTGGTCCGCGAGCTCCGTGTACCCCGGGTACAGGCGCGCCAGGACGAGCTGCCCGATGTCGTGGAGCATCGCCGCGAGCCCGAGCTCGTCCCAGTTCGCATGGCCGCCGAGCTCGGCAACCCGGAGCGACGCGTGCCTGGTGGTGACGCTGTGGCGACGCAGGGGATCGAGCCGGCCATGCCAGCTCGAGGGTGAGTCGAGCAGCCCGTACTCGTCGAGATCCTCGATCGCCGCGCCGACGCCCTCGGGGGCGACGATCTCGACCGCGTCCGAGACCCGCCACACCCGCGCCAGCCCCGCACCCTGCTCCGACGCAGCCCGCAGCACCGCGACCACCATCCCCACGTCCAACTCGACGGTCTCCGTGATCGCCTCCGCGGAGGGCGAGGGCTTTCCCAGGATTCGGTGGATCCGCGCCCTCGACTCCGCGACGACCGGAAGCCGCTCCACGGCATCAAAGGCCTCGGCGAGGCGCTGGCCGCCGCGGGTGCCTCGGCTTCGGGCCGGTTCCGGCGCCGCCTCGGACGTGCTCCCACGCTTTGCGCTCGCGCGGGAGGCGCGCTTTCGGGGCTTGGTCTTTCGCTTCGTGGCGGCCATCTGAACCGGATTTCGGGGGTGGTCGCATCCCGGCGGCCATCCCTAGTACGCATGTCCAGTTCATTATCGGCACCGACCGCCAAACGCTTGACATTTCGTCTGCCCCCCAGACGAAGGACGACGGTCAGCCGGCTACGGGGTCGAGCGCCCGCTCGATCCGGGAGACCGTCTGCTCACGGCCGAGCGCGGCGATCGACTCGAAGATCCCGGGTGAGACCGTCGTCCCGGTGATCGCCACCCGGAGCGGTTGAAACACCTGCTTGGGCTTCACGCCCCGCTTCGTGACCACGCCGCGGAGGGCGGCCTCGATCGCCTCCACCTCGAACTCGGGCACGTCGCGCAGCGCCGCCAGCGCTGCCTCCAGCAGCGGGCGCGCCTCCGCGGTGATCACCTTCTCCCACGCGACCGCGTCCGCGACCGGCGGCCCGAACAGGAATCGGACGAGCGTCCAGGCCTCGTCGAGCGTCTGTGCCTTGTCCTGAACGATCTCGCAGGCGGCGCGGCGCCGATCCGAGGGGGCGCCCTCGAATCGCTCCGCCGCACCAGAGTCGGCGAGCGCCAGGTGCCCCGCGAGCCGCCGCTCGTACTCGTCCAGCCCCAGCTCGCGCATGAACCGCCCGTTCATCCACCGCAGCTTCTGCTCGTCGAAGACCGCGGAAGAGCGGCCCACCCGCTCGATCCTGAACCGCGCGATCAGCTCCTCGGTGCTCATCAGGGTGGTGTCGTCCTCGGTGCCCCACCCGAGCAGCGCCAGGTAGTTGCGGACCGCGGCCGGAAGGTAGCCGGCGTCGCGCAGCCCCTCGACCGACGCGGCGCCCTCCCGCTTCGAGAGCTTGCGGCCGTCGGGGCCGTGAAGCAGCGGTAGGTGCGCGTACCGGGGCGGCTCAGCGCCCAGCGCTTGCAGCACGAGCAGCTGGCGCGGCGTGTTGGAGAGATGGTCGTCGCCGCGGACGACGTCGGTGATCCCCATCTCCGCATCGTCGACGGCGACCGCGAAGTTGTAGAGAACCGATCCGTCCGAACGTGCGATCACGAAGTCGTCGAAGAGGCAGTTCTCGAACCGGATCTCGCCCCGGAGGGCGTCCGCGACGACGGTCTCGCCCGCGTCGGGGACCCGCAGCCGGATCGCGGCGCCCTCGACATCGCGCGGCTCACCGCGGTATCCGGCGCCTTCGTGCGCCTGCTTCCAGGCCTCGACCTCGTCGGACCCGGCGGTGTCGGGATACGCGTGGCCGGCGTCGACGAGCTCGGCGAGGCGCCGGCGGTGTCGAGGGGCGCGCTCGGCTTGGCTGACGGGGTCTCCGTCCCAGTCCAGCTCCAGCCACCGCAGCGCCGTCTTGATCTGCTCGATGTTCTCCGGAGTGGAGCGCTCCCGGTCGGTGTCCTCGATCCGCAGCACCATCTCCCCGCCCGACCCGCGCGCGGCCAGCCAGTTGTACAGTGCCGTCCGCGCTCCGCCGATGTGCAGCGCGCCCGTCGGGGACGGCGCGAAGCGGTACCGGTGGCGGGAAGTCATGATGGCGCCGAGCATCGCGGCGAAGCCGCGACTGCGAGGCGACAGGCAGGTCCGGGGTGACTCTTCATGCTGATCGGGATCCATGTTTCCACAGCGGGCGGGCTCGACCGGGCGGTCGCGCGGGGCGTGGAGCGGGAGGCCGACGCGATCCAGATCTTCAACCAGAGCCCCCGCGCGTGGCGGCCGACCGCGTACTCCGAGACGGACCTCGCGGAGGCCCGCGGGGCGATCGCCGAGTCGCGGATAGAGGCCGTCGTGCTCCACGCGATCTACCTGATCAACCTCACCACCACCGACCGCGAGCTGCGACGGAAGTCGCTGCGCTCTCTCACCCACGCGCTCGAGGTGGGCGCCGCGATCGGCGCAGCGGGCGTGGTCGTGCACGCCGGATCGCGCAAGCAGGCCCCCTACCCGGCGGCTGTGAAGCGAGCCGGCCGCGAGATCGAGCGGGTGCTGGCGGGGACCGAGTCGTGCCCGCTGCTGCTCGAGAACACCGCCGGTACCCAGGGGCCGCTCGGCCGGAACTTCGACGAGCTCGCCGAGATGATCGAGCTGGGGGGCGCCGGCGATCGGCTCGGCGTCTGCATCGACAGCTGCCATCTGTTCGCGTCCGGGTTCGAGATCGGCACTCCCGAGGCGATCGGCACGGTCACCGACGAGATCGACGCGAAGCTCGGCGTCGACAGGGTTCGGTGCCTGCACGTGAACGACTCCGCGGTCCCTCTCGGTTTCAACCGCGACAAGCACGCGGACCTGGGCAAGGGCGAGATCGGCCGGGCCGGGCTGCGACCGTTCCTGGCGGAGCCGCGGTTCGAACGACTGCCGGCGCTGATCGAGACGAACCGAAGCGACGATCCCGCCCACGACCGGGGCGAGGTCAGGGCGGCGCGGCGGCTGCGCCGCGAGGGGTTGAAGCGGCGCAGATCGTGACACGATGGCGCCATCGAGAGTCCCTCGAACAGCTCCGAATCGGATCGGCCCGCACTCCCGGAGGTATGGCTCGCGCGCCACGGCGAGACCGAGTGGACAGAGAGCCGCCAGCACACCGGCACCACCGACATCCCGCTGACCGAGCACGGGCGGGAGCAGGCCAGGTCGATGGCTTCCCATTTCGGGGGGATCGAGTTCGACAGGGCGCTCTCCAGCCCGATGGAGCGCGCCCTGGAAACCGCCCGCCTCGTCGGCCTCGATCCGGTTCCCGACGATCGACTGATGGAGTGGAACTACGGCGAGTACGAGGGGCGTACCACCGCCGAGATCCAGCGAGATCGACCGGGATGGGACCTGTGGCTGGACGGCTGCCCCGGCGGTGAGCGACTCGACGACATCATCAGCCGTCTCGAGCCGATGCTCGAGGAGCTGCGAGAGTGCGGCGACACCCGCGTCGTGCTGTTCGGCCACGGCCACTGCTTCAGGGCGCTGGCGGGAATCTGGCTCTGCCTGGGCGGGATCGCGGGTCGCTCGCTGGCACTCGGAACCGCATCGCTGTCGGTGATGGCGACCGAGCACGGCAATCCCGTGATCGCTCACTGGAACGACCTCCCGCTGGAGGGCGCCCCGACGCCGGACACGACCCTGCGCGCGACTCAGCGGCGCTGAGCGGCGGCGTCGAGGCGGCGGTGACGCTAGGCGAGCGCGTCGCGGAGGTCGAACACGCGCACCGCCTCGGGCCCCTCGTCGGTGCAGTCGAAGAACCGCGGGTTGACGCACTCGAAGTCCCGCCCGTCGCCCTCGAACGCCGGCTCGATCCGGAACTGGCACTGCGGCAGCGGGTCGCCGGTCATCTTCAGCCCGCCGTACCCGGCGCCCTGCTCTGCGTCCTCGAACGCGGCGACGTCGATCTCACCCTTGAACACCTTGCGGACGCAGCCCATGTAGCGGTTCCCGCTGAGCTCGTCGTGGTAGCTGTAGAGGTAGCGACACCGAAGCTCGAGGCACCCACGCGGCTCGATCAGCTTGTCGCAGAAGGTGCGGCACTGGCGGCATTCGCCGGCTTTGTCGAGCTGCTTCGTGGGCAGTGCCATCGACTCTGATACTAGGCGCTGGTGTCAGCCGCCGCGGGCCCTCGCGGGGCGGCAAAGCGGTGGCGCCGGCCGGGTCGATGTGCTAGGCGGCAAGCGCATGCGGGCCGAGCAACGAGTCGAGCTCGGCGCGCAGCTCCGGGGTGTGCGCCACCCGATACTCCGGCCCGAGCCGAAGCTCGCGCACACCGGCGCGAGTCTCGAGCCTGAGCACGACCTCCTGCTCCCCCGTGTGCAGCGCGAACACCGACCGAAGCTGCTCCATCAGCCCCGCCGGAAACTCCGCCGCCCTCACGTCTACGTACAGCGGCCCGTCGTGCGTGCGTCCCGCCTGCGACCCAGCCGCACCCGGACGCGAAGCGGAGGAGGCGGCCGGCCCACCTTCGGCCGGGTCGAATCTTCTCGCCTCCTGCACGACCAGCTTCGTCTCCCCCCGATCCTTGTGGTCGACCCGGCCCCGGACCACGACCACGGTGTCGATCTCCATATCGGCGGCGCTGGACGCGAACGCGGAGTTGAAGACCAGCATCTCCACCTGGCCCTCGAGGTCGTCGAGGGTGGCGAACAGCATCTCGTCACCGCGCTTCGTCCGCACCTTCTTGCGCTCCGTGACGAGCCCGCCGACGGTCACCCACGCTCCGTCGGGCTTGGAGTCGAGCTCCGCCAGCGTGCAGTCGACGGCGGCCGTGAGCGCATCCCGGACCTCGGACAGCGGGTGCTCGGACAGGAAGGTCCCGAGCGTCTCCTTCTCCATCCGCAGCAGCTCGCGGGAGTCGAGCTCCTCGCCGACGAGCGGCGGGTGGTGGCGACCGGAGGAGGGGCCCGGGCTCGCCGGCCCGTCGCCGAGGTCGAAGATCGAGGACTGCCCCCGCTGCGCGTCCTCCTGGGCCTTCTGGCCGCCCGCCTGCGCCCGCGGCAGCGCCTCGAGCATCGCGCTGCGGGTGCCGCCGGTGGAGTCGAGCGCCCCGCACTTGATCAGGCACTCGACCGCGCGCCGGTTCACGGCCCGCGCGTCGACCCGCTCGCAGAAGTCCCACAGCGAGGTGAACGGGCCGTCGCCGCGCGCCGTGATGATCGCCTCGACCGCCGAGTGGCCGACGTTCTTGACCGCATCCAGCCCGAACCTGATCCGCTTCCCGGAGACCACGAACCCGTGATCCGAGGCGTTCACGTCCGGCGGCAGCACCTCGATCCCCATCTGATGGCAGCGGTTGACGAAGAACGGCACCTTGTCCTTGGTCGACATCACGGACGAGATCAGCGCCGCCATGTACTCGGCGGGGTAGTTCGCGCGCAGGTAGGCGGTCCGGTAGGCGATCAGCGCGTAGCACGCGGCATGGGAGTGGTTGAAGCTGTAGTCCGCCGCGGCGGTCATCAGCCCCCACAGGTCGCTCGCCACGCTCGCCTGCGTGCCCGACTCCCTCGTCCCGGCGAGGAACTTGTCCTTCATCTGGGCCATCAGGTCGCGCTTCTTCTTCCCCACGGCCTTGCGCAGATCGTCCGCCTCGGCGCCCGAGAACCCCGCCATCTGCTTGGCGATCTCCATCAGCTGCTCCTGGTAGATGCAGCATCCGTACGTGGACTCGGTGATCGGCCGCAGCCGGGGGTCGGCGTACCTGACCGAGGAGGGATCGCGCTTGCCCTTCGCGTAGTCCGGGATGAACCGCATCGCGCCGGGCCGGTACAGGGCGCCGAGCGCGACCAGGTCCTCGAACTCGGTCGGTCGGACCTTCTTGAGCGCCTCCCGCATCCCCTCCGACTCGAACTGGAACACCCCGACCGAGTCGCCCCGCGCCAGCATCTCGTAGGTCTTCGCGTCGTCGAGCGGAAGCGTCTCGAGGTCGAGCTGGACGCCGTGCGAGCGCTCGATGATCTCGATCGCGTCCTCGATCACGTCCAGGTTGCGCAGTCCCAGGAAGTCCATCTTCAGCAGCCCGATCTGCTCGATCGGGCCCATCGAGTACTGGGTCACGGTCTTGTAGGCGCGCTCGGTCCGCGACCCGCTCCCGTTCCCGTTGGCAGCCGGCGCGCCGCGGTCCTCGGCGAGCTGCAAGGGGACGATCTCGTCGAGGGGACGGTCGGAGATCACGACCGCGGCGGCGTGGATCGAGTTGTTGCGGACGATCCCCTCCAGCCCCCTGCCGACGTCGACGATCTGGCGCGCCTCGGGCTCGGAGTCGTAGGCCCTCTTCAGCTCCTCGCCGGGCTTCAGGCACTCCTCGAAGCTCGGGCTACGGCCCATGATCGGCTCCGGGATCATCTTTGCGACCCGGTCGCCCGTCGCGTAGTCGAGGCCGAGCACCCGCGCCGCGTCGCGCGTCGCCGCCCGAGGCGCCATCTTGCCGAACGTGATGATCTGGGCGACCCGGTCGCGGCCGTACTTGTCCGCGACGTACCGGATCACCCGCTCCCGCCCGCGAACCGAGAAGTCGATGTCGATGTCGGGCATCGACTTCCGGGCCGGGTTCAGGAAGCGCTCGAACAGGAGCTTGTGGGCGATCGGGTCGACGTCGGTGATCGCGAGGCTGTACGCGACGATCGAGCCGGCCGCCGAGCCGCGCCCGGGGCCGACAGCGATCCCCTCCTGCTTCGCGAACCGAACGAAGTCCCACACGATCAGGAAGTAGGACTCGAACCCCATCTCAAGGATCACGTCTAGTTCGTACTCGAGCCGCTCCATCGCCTCCGCCGGAGGCGGGTCGCCGTAGCGACGGCGAAGGCCCTCGGTCGCGATCCGGCGCAGCATCTCGGTCGGCTCCGAGCCATCGGGGGTCTCGAACTGCGGCAGCAGCAGCTCACCGAGCTTGATCTCGACCTCGCACCGATCCGCGATCTCGAGGGTTGTCGGAACCGCCTCGGGCCACCGCGCGAACGACTCCGCCATCTCGGCCGGGCTCTTCAGGTAGAACTCGTTCGTGTCGAAGCTGAGCTTCGGCTCGGCGAGCGTCGACTTCGTCTGCACGCACAGCAGCGCCGCATGGTTGTCGAAGTCCTCGCGGTGCAGGTAGTGGACGTCGCTGGTCCCGACGAGGGGCCGGCCGAGCTCCCGGGCGACCCGCTCGATCCCCTCGTTGGCGCGGTCCTGCTCGGCGAGCCCGTTCGCCTGCACCTCGAAGTACACGTTCTCGGCTCCGAACACCCGGAGCAGGTCGTCGGCGTGAGCCCGGGCGTCGGCCGGCCGCTCCTCCACCAGGCGGCGACAGAATCGCGACTGGAGGCAACCGGTCAACGCGATCACGCCCTCGGAGTGGCGGTTGAGCAGCTCCATGTCCACGTTCGACTTCCCGCGCGCGAACCCGTCCATGAAGCTCGCGGTGCTGAGCTTGACCAGGTTCGAGAACCCGACGTCGTCGGCCGCGAGCAGCGTCAGGTGGTTGCGCTCGTAGCGGACCTGCTCCCTGGCCCTGTCCAGATCGTCCACCAGGTACGCCTCGATCCCGAGGATCGGCTTGATGTCGTGGCGCCGGCACGCCTCGTACATCTCCACCGCGCCGTTCATGACGCCGTGGTCGGTCAGCCCCAGCGCCGGCATCCCGAGCTCCGCGGCGCGCGCCGCCATCCGGTCGATCTTGCAGGCGCCGTCGAGCAGCGAGTACTCGCTGTGCACGTGCAGGTGGACGGCTTCGGAGGTGCTGGGCGGCATCGCGGCAAGACTACGAATCGCCGAAGACGGGACCTGGGCGGCACCCCGCACATTGCGAGGAACTCGCCCGCCGCGCGCTCCGATTCGTGGGCTACGGAGTCAGCCCGCGCACACCCAGGCGCTGCCGCCCGAGTCGGCCCAGATCTGCGCCGCGATCCGGTGCTGCTCGGCGGGCGGTGCGTCCTGCGGCAGGCCCTTGCCGCCGTACGCCCTCCACGTCGAGGGGAGGATCTGGTACGCGCCGCCGGCTCCGCTCGAGGGATTGACGGCGTGGAAGTTCCCGCCCGACTCGCACATCACGATCGCCTCCGGGATCGCCCAGTCGCCGAACCAGTCCCCGACTCGCTGCTGGGCCTGGGTCTCGGACACGTTGTACGCCCGCTGCACCTTCTTCGTCCACCCGCCAATCTTCGACCGCAGCCCGTCGAGGGAGTCGGCCTGCGCTGCGCGTGCGTCGGCGAGCGCAGCGGCGCGCGCGTCCGCGGCCGCCCGGGCCTGCGCGATCTGCGCCTGCGCCTGCTCGAGCCGCCGGTTGAAGGCCTCCTGTTCGGCGCGCGCCGCGCTCACCTCGTCGAGCCCGCGCTCGAGCTCAGCGCGCAGCTCGCGCACCCGCGCCACCAGATCGGCATCGGCGTCCTCGATCCGCTCCAGGTATTCCGCGCGCGTGACGAGGTCGTCGTATCCGTCGGCGTCGAGCAGAAGCGTGGTCGCGTCGGGGCTGTCCTCCTTGTAGATCGCGACGAGCCGACGCTCGAGCTGGTCGATCGCGCGGCCGAGCCGGGTGCGAGCTTGGTCGGCCTTCGCGCGCGCCGCCTCGACCCGCTGGGTCAACTCGGCGGCGCGCTCACGCCCGCCGGCCAGCACGCCCCCGAGCTCGCTCTCCCGCGCCGCCGCCGCGTCAGCACGCTGGCGCGCGGCCGCCAGGTCGGCCGACTTCCCGTCGATCTCCTCCGCCAGTCCCTGCGCCTGCTCCCGCGCGCCGGCGATCTTCGACTGGAGCCCGCCGACGTCCTGGGCGTGGACGGGGCCGCTGAGACCGAGCACACCGGCCGCGGCGAGCGCGGCGGCGCCAAGCGCACGCCTCCCGTTCATGTCTCGGCTCCGCTCCATCCCGCGCGGGCGCCGATGCTAGCGAACCGTTAAGAGTCCGCGAGCATACCCCTGCAACAAACCGTGCAGCTATCCCTCTTCAACGTTCCGGCCGGCGGCGGCCAGCGCCGCGCCGAGGCCGAGTGCCGTCAGCGCCACCGCGATGGCGGCGCCGATCTTGATCTGGCGCCCGAACCGGACTCGGATGAAGTAGACGACGAGCCGCCCGACCGCCTCGTAGAACCTGCTCATCGCGTCTCCTTTCCGTCGCCGTCGTCGCGGTGCCTGACCCGGTGGGCCATACGGCTCTGCAGGGTGAACAGCTCGATGAACCCCGGGCTCGCCTGGTGGCTGAACTCGCCGCCCGACTCGCCGAACCCGGCCAGGGCGCGATCGTACAGCGCAAAGGGCGAGGATCGGCCCACCGGGGTCACCGAGCCCTTGTACAGCCGCACGGTCACCTCACCGGTGACGTGCTCGTTGACCGAGTCCATGTACGCGTCGATGTCGGTGCGTAGCGGCTCGTGCCACAGCCCCGCGTAGCACAGGTAGGCCCAGTGCCGCTCCAGGGTCGGCTTGAACTGGTTCTGGTGGATCGTGCTGACGAGCTGCTCGAGCTCGCGATGGGCGGTCAGCAGGATCGCGGCGGCCGGGACCTCGTACAGGTCGCGGACCTTGAGGCCGACGATCCGGTCCTCGACGTGGTCGACGATTCCGACGCCGTGACGCCGGCCGACCTCGGTGGCGCGATCGATCAGCTGGACCAGCCCGAGGCGCTCGCCGTCGATCGCGACCGGGCATCCACGCTCGAAGGCGACCGTCACTGACTGCGCCTCGTCGGGCGCCTGCTCCGGCGGTGTGACGAGCCGGAAGACGTCGTCCGGCGGCGGCGCCGCCAGATCCTCGATCTGGCGCCCTTCCGACGAGCGGCCCCACAGGTTGTCGTCGATCGAGTAGGGCGCGGCCTCGGAGCCACCGGACACCGGGATCCGGTGCTCACGCGCGTACGCGATCTCCTCCTCGCGGCCCATCCGCCACTCGCGCACGGGCGCGATCACCTTCAGCTCGGGGTCCAGGGTCGCAATCGTCCCCTCGATCCGGACCTGGTCGTTGCCCTTCCCGGTGCACCCGTGCGCGATCGTGTCGCAGCCGCTCGCTCGCGCCTGCTCGACCGCCAGCTTTGCGATCAAGGGTCGCGCCAAGGCAGTGAATAGCGGGTACCCGCCCCCGTACAGCCCGTTCGCCTTGATAGCCGGAAGCACGTACTGGTGCGCGAACTCCTCGCGGGCGTCGACGACCAGCGCCTCGGCGGCGCCGAGGTCGCGCGCCTTGCCGATGATCGCCTCCCATTCGTCGTCCGGCTGCCCCAGGTCCACGCTCAGGGCGATGATCTCGGCGCCGTAGGCCTCCTGGATCCAGCGCAGCATCACGCTCGTGTCGAGCCCGCCCGAGTACAGGAGCAGGACCCGCGACACCCGATCGGGGTCGGCCTGGTAGGAGGCGACCCGCGCGGTGGGCTGAGCTTCGGACATCCGCGGAAGTCTGGCAGGCGCGATCATCTCCGCGTGCACCGGTTGCTGACGATCCTCTCGACCGCGCTGATCACCGCAGGAGTCGTGTTGCTGGCCGACGTCGCAATCACGCTGGCGTGGGAGGAGCCGGTCTCGTCCGTGTACGGCTCGATCCAGCAGCAGCACGCGCAGGCGGAGCTGGACGACCTCGAGGCGGAGCTTGCCGAGCGGCCGTTGCCCGATGCGGGGGGCAGGCGCGATGCCGCTGCGGCCCCGAAGCTCGCCGATGCCTTCGAGGACGAGCTCGAGCCGGACAAGGCGATCGGGCGGATCGAGGTCCCAGCGATCGGCGTCGACGCCGTGATCGTGCAGGGCACGGACACCGCGGCGCTGCGGAAGGGGCCCGGGCACTACACCGGGACCGGCCTCCCCGGACAAGGGACGACGATCGGGGTCGCCGGCCACCGGACCACGTACCTGGCCCCGTTCCGGGACATCAACGAGCTCGAGCGCGGCGACCAGATCACTATCGGTATGCCGTACGGGACCTTCGCGTATGAGATCGAGAAGACCGAGGTGGTCGATCCGGCCGACACAGGGATCATCCGCGACGTCGGCCGCGAGCGCCTCGTCCTGACCGCGTGCCACCCGCTGTACAGCGCCGCTCAGCGCTACGCGGTGTTCGCTCGCCTGGTCGAGTTCGACCTGAGCTAGCGTCGGCGATCGCCGTGCTCGGTTGCAGTCCGGGTCAGTCCCCTACCGTCGCCAGCGTTTGCTCCAACCCCCGGTCGAGGCCTACCTCGGGGCGCCATCCGAGCTCCCGCGCCGCGAGCCCGCTGTCGAGCGAGATTCGCTGCACCTCGCCCGCGCGCGGCGGCTCGTGCATCGGCTCGAACCCGTCGCTCCCGGAGATCCGAGCCAGCCGCTCGACCAGGTCGAGCACGCTGGTCTCGATCCCGGTCCCGATGTTGATCGGCCCGGGCAGCGGCGGGCCGGGTCCCGCCACCTTGGTCGCGGCCGCCAGGAACGCCCGAACGACGTCGTCCACGTACACGTAGTCGCGAGTCTGGGCGCCGTCCCCGTACACCGTCGGCCGCCCGCCGCTGGCGAGCTTCCCGCAGAAGATCGCGACCACCCCCGCCTCACCGGCGGGGTCCTGCCTCGGCCCGTACACGTTCCCGAGCCGCAGCGAGGCACCCGGCACGGCGCCCGCCCGCGCGTAGAAGTCGACGTATCCCTCGGCCGCCATCTTGCTCACCCCGTATGGGGCCTCCGGCGCGCATGGCGCGCACTCGGCCAGTGGCAGGTCCACGGCGGCGACGTCGCCGTAGATCGCGCCGCCGGTGGAGGCGAACACGGTCGGGATCGAGACGCGCCGGGCCGCCTCCAGCACGTTCACGGTCCCGACCACGTTCACGCGGGCGTCGAACGCCGGCTCGGCAACGGCCCGGCGGACGGCGCTCTGGGCGCCGAGGTGGAAGCAGCGGTCGGGGTCGTGCTCGGCGAACGCGGCAGCCACCGCCGCCGCATCGGTGATGTCGACGACCCGCAGGTCCGCGCCCCGCTCGATCGCCCCGTCGAGGTTCGCCCGCCGTCCGGTCGAGAGGTCGTCGAGGATCGCCACCCGGTCGCCGGCCTCTGTCAGCGCGTCGACGAGGTTCGAGCCGATGAAGCCGGCGCCCCCGGTGACGATGGTCTTCATCGCGGCTGACGTTGTGGCATGGAGGGTCTCATCGGCCCTCTGCTCCTCCCCGAGTGACTACTGGGCGGGCGTGCCTCCGCTGCCGCTGTTGTCCTGAGGCGGGGCCGTGGTCGTCGTCGTGGTCGACGGCACCGTCGTGGTCTGCGGTTTCGTCGTCGTCGGAGGGGCCACGCTGGTGGTCGGCGGGGCTGATGTGGTCGTCGTCGTGGTGTCGTCGCCCCCGCCGCCCGTGGCGACCACGAGGCCGACCGCCAGCCCGACCACGGCCACGACGAGGATCGCGATCAGCGCCTTCGCCTGGGGGCTGAAGCCGCCCCCCGACCCGCTCTGCCCACGCCGCCGCGGCGGCGGAGCCTGGCCCATGTGTCGAGTCGGATCCTCGTGCATCGGCGCAGTGTAGTCGCCGGGGTGGCGGCGCTCGTCGCACGCCTCAGGAGCTCGCCGCCGCCAAGATCCCGATCGCCTCGTCCACGTCCGCCTCGCCGATCACCAGCGGCGGCAGCAGCCGGATCGTGTCCGGGGCCGGGACGTTCACGATCAGCCCGGCGTCGAGGGCGGCGCCGGCCACCTCGGCGGCCTCGACCCCCTCGGCGAGCCGAGCACCCACCATCAGCCCTCGGCCGCGCACCTCGACGACCGCGTCGAGCTCCGCGAGGCCGCCCTGCAGACGGGCGCCGAGCTCGCGCACCGACGCGAGCAGCTCGGGGTCGTCGATCACCTCGAGCGCGGCGAGCGCCGCCGCAGAGGCGAGCGGTGCCGCGGCGAAGGTGGAGCCGTGCTCGCCGGCGGCCAGCACCGGGTCGACGTCGGGGGCGGCGATGCAGGCGCCGACCGGGAGGCCGCCGCCGAGCGCCTTCGCCGCGGTGATCACGTCGGGGCGGACCGGGGACTGCTGCCACGCCCACAGCGAGCCGGTGCGGCCCATCCCCGTCTGGATCTCGTCGAGGAGCAGCAGCGCTCCGGTGCGGTCGCAGGCGGAGCGGGCGGCCGTCAGCACGTCGTCAGGGATCGGGTGGACGCCCGCCTCCCCCTGGATCGGCTCGGCGAGCACGGCGGCGGTGCTCTCCCCCACCGCTCCGGCGAGCGCCTCGCCGTCGTCGCGGGGAACGACCGCAAACCCGGCCGGGAGCGGCCCGAAGGGGTCCTCGGCGGCGATCTTCGGCGAGGCGGTCAGGGTCGCCACCGTGCGGCCGTGGAAGGCGCCCTCGAGCACGACAACCTCGGGGCGCTGCACGCCGCGGGATCGGGCATGCTTGCGGGCGAGCTTGATCGCCGCCTCGTTCGCCTCGGCGCCGGAGTTGCACAGAAACGCGTGCCCGCCGAGACTCGAGGACACCAGCCGCTCCGCGAGCCGCATCCCGGGCTCCGTGTAGTACAGGTTGGAGACGCCTACCAGCCGGCGCGCCTGCTCCCGGATCGCCTCCGTGATCCGGGGGTGGCAGTGGCCCGCGTTCATCACCCCGAGCCCGGCGAAGAAGTCCAGGTAGCGCTTCCCGTCCGCGTCCCACAGCCGCGCCCCCTCGCCGCGCACGAACTCGACAGGCGCGCGCTTGTAGGTCGGCATCACCCAGCGCCGATCCAACGCCTGTAGCTCAGCGACGCTCATGTCGACAGAGACCCCGCGACGGCGGACGCGAAGCGGATCACGTCGCGGGAATGATTCGTCACGGTGTGACCTTGGTCCCGATCCCGGCGTCGGTGAACAGCTCCAGCAAGAGGCTGTGGGGACGGCGGCCGTCGATGATGTGGGCGTGCTGGACGCCGCCGCCAATCGCGTCCACGCACGCCTGCAGCTTCGGCCGCATCCCGCCCTCAATCCCAGGGAGCGCGGCCTCCACCTCGCCCGCGCCGGCCTCGGATATCCGCGACTCGGGGTCGGGCGGGTCGGCCAGCCACCCCTCCACGTCGGTCAGGAAGATCGCCTTGTAGGCGCGGACCCGGGCCGCGACCTTGCCGGCGGCCTCGTCGGCGTTCACGTTGTAGGAGTTGCCGTCGCGGTCGGCGCCGATCGACGCGATCACGGGGATGTAGTCCGAGGCGATGTGGTCGAGCACCTCGGCGTCGACCTTCTCGATCTCGCCCACGAACCCGACCTCGGCGGCGTTCGGGACCGGGGTGACCTCGAACATCGACCCGTCCTCGCCGCTCAGCCCAACGGCCGGCTGGCCGTGCCGGTTCAGCCGGATCACGATGTCGGAGTTGACCTTGCCGAGCAGGACCATCTTCGCGATCTCGACGGTGGCGGCGTCGGACACGCGCAGCCCCTCGACGAATCGCACCTCCATCCCGAGCCGCTTCATGTACTCGGTGATGTCCGGGCCCCCGCCGTGCACCACGATCGGGTCGAGCCCGACGTACTTGAGCAGGACGATGTCGGTCGCGAACGCCTCGCGGAGTTGCTCGTCGCGCATCGCGGCGCCGCCGTACTTGATCACCACCCGGCGACCGTGGAACTCCCGGATGTACGGGAGCGCCTCGAGCAGCGTCTCGACGCGGGGGCCCGCGCCCACGTCCTCGGCCGCGCTCACGTCGTGTACTCCGCGTTGATCCGGACGTACTCGGGCGTGAGGTCGGACGTGTACACGTGCGCGGCCGTCGCGCCCCGGCCGAGCCGGACGGCGAGGTCCACCTCGGCCCGATCGCCGCCCAGCTCCGAGGCGTCAATCCGGTCCGGCCCGAGCTCGTCGAGCGGCTCACCAGCAAGCGCCATCCCGGCGGCCTGCGCGACCCTGCCCCAGTTCGGGTCGCGACCGTAAAGCGCCGTCTTGACGAGCGGCGAGTTCGCGATCGCGCGCGCCACCCGGTCGGCCTCGGAGGCGTCCGCGGCCTCGCTCACCTCAACCCGGGCCACCCGTGAGGCCCCCTCACCGTCGGCGACGATCTCGATCGCGAGCTGCAGCAGCACCGACTCGAGCAGGCCGTCTGGCAGCTCCCGGCCGGCGGCGCCCGTCGCCTGCAGGATGACAGCGTCGTTGGTCGACATCTGGCCGTCGACCGTGATCCGCTCGAAGCTGGTGGAGACAGCGCCGCGCAGCACGGCGTCGGGCTCCGGGATGAAGGCATCGGTCTGCACGAAGCACAGCATCGTCGCGTACCCGGGCTCGATCATCCCCGCTCCCTTCGCCTGCGCCGACAGCGTCACGCCGCCGGCGCGCACCGAGCACCGCTTCGGGGCGCGATCGGTGGTCATGATCGCGGCCGCGAACCGGTCGGCGCCGCGCGGATCCAGCTCGGCGGCCGCCGCATCGATCCCGCGGAGCACGTCGTCGATCGCCAGCGGGACCCCGATCACGCCGGTCTCGGCGACCGCGACGGCGGCCGGGTCGAGGCCGAGCGCCGCGGCGGCGGCGTCGCGCATCGCCACGGCGTCGCGGTAGCCCCGCTCGCCGGTGGCGGCGTTCGCGTTCCCGGAGTTGACGACCGCGCCCCGGATCCCGCCCGCGTCGCACTGCTCCCGACACACCCGGACCGGCGCCGCGGCGGCGGCGTTCCGGGTCAGCAGGAGCGCCGAGGAGACCTCGTCGGAGTCGGCCGCGAGCAGCGCCAGGTCGGTCACGCCGCCGCCCTTCAGTCCGCAGGCCACGCCGGCTGCCCGGAACCCCGGCGGCAGCTCCGCGGGATCGAGCTCATCGACGGCGGCGGGTCCGGCGACCCACCTCGAACCGAAGAAACCATCAGTGCCCGCCGCGTGCTCCGTTTCGCGTCCGCGCGCGGTGGGGTCGCTGGCACTCATGACAGCCCCTCGACCTCTGGCAGGCCGACCATCAGGTTCAGGTTCTGGATCGCCTGGCCGGCGGCGCCCTTCCACAGGTTGTCGATCGCGGCGAACGCGATCACCCGGCCGGCACCCGCCTCTTGGACCACGTGGATCCGGCACATGTTGGTGTCCCGCACGTCCCGCACCCCGGGCGGCTCGGCCGCGATCTCTACGAACGGCTCGTCCGCGAACAGGTCGCGGTACAGCGCGTCGAGCTCGGCCTGGTCGATCTCCCGCGCCGGCCGCACGTAGCAGCTCACCAGCTCGCCCTGGTCCAGCGGGAGCAGGTGGGGGACGAAGGTGAGCTCCTCGGGCCCGCCCAGCGCCGCCAGCTCCTGCGCGATCTCGGGCCGGTGGCGGTGGCCGGCCGTCCCGTATGGGGTGAAGTTCTCGTCCACGGTGGCGAAGCTGAGCCGATCCCCCCCACCCCGGCCCGCCCCCGAGACGCCCGACTTCGCGTCCACCACCACGTCTTCGATCAATCCCGCGGCGGCGAGCGGGGCGAGCGCCAGCACGGTCGCGGTCGGGTAGCAGCCGGGGTTGGCGACCAGATCCGCGCCGGCGACGGCGTCCCGGTACAGCTCCGTGAGCCCGTACACCGCGTCCGGGAGGAGCTCGGGAGCCCCGGGCTCGCCGTACCAGCTCCGGTACGTGTCCAGGTCGCGGATCCGGAAGTCGGCGGACAGGTCGACCACCTTCAAACCCTGCTGTCGGAGCGCCGCGACGACGGGCGCCGAGGCGCCGTGCGGGTAGGCGACGATCGCCGCGTCGCACCCGTTCTCGGCGGCCGGGTCGAGCTCGGTGAGCGTGATCGGGACCCGGTGGCGCGGGTACAGCCGGTCGAGACGGGTGCCCGCCTCCGCGCGCGCCGTCGCCGCGACCAGCTCCAGCCGGGGATGGCTCCACACGAGTCGCGCCGCAAGCGCACCTGCGAACCCGGACGCCCCCGCGACCAGCACCCGCGCCGCGGGGTCTCCGTCGAGCCGCTGCGCCGGCTCACTCACGGAGGGTCCCCCCGATCGCCTCCAGCTCCGCCGCGATCGCAGTCCGCCGCTCGGCCACCTCCTCGTCGGTCAGGGTGCGGTCCGGTGCCTGGAAGGAGAGCCGCAGAGCGAGGCTCTTGCGGCCCTCGCCGACCTGCTCGCCGCGGTACAGGTCGAACACCTCCGCGCCGCGAAGCAGCTCTCCGCCGCCCGCGATCACTGCTTCGCGCACCCGGGCCGCGGGGACGTCGTCGGCGACGACGATCGCGAGGTCCTGGTGCACGGCCGGGTAGGTGGTGACGTCGTCGTAGGTCTCTTCGCCGTAGGAGGCCGCCGCGACCAGCTCCGCAAGCCCGATCTCGAACCCACTTGCGGCGCCCAGGTCCCACTCGCGACACACACGCGGGTGAAGCTCCCCGATCCACCCCGCTTCGGCCCCGGCGATCAGGACGCGCGCCGCCCGCCCCGGGCTCAGGAACGGCTCGGCGGCGGGCGCGAGCGACAGGCCCGCGCCGAGCTGCGCTGCGAGTGCCTCCAGAACGGACTTCAACGCGTAAAAGCCGGCCGCGTCCTCCACGCCGCGTCCGGGCGCGGCCGGCTCGCGGGCGGCACGGTCACGCCAGGAGGCCGGCGTCAGCGGACCCACCGCCAGGGCCGCGAGCCGGTGCGGCTCGTGGGCAGGCGCGGGTCGCTCACCCGCGAACTCGCCGCCCAGCACGCCCGCGGCCGTCGATCGGCCGGAGCGCAGGTATGCGCGGCCCAACTCGGCGAGCGCAACCCTCACTGCGCCGTGGGCGAGGTTGAAGCGGGCCGCGTCCAGCAGCGGGCCGAGCAGCGTCGTGCGCAGCTCGGAGTGCTCCACCGAGAGCGGGTTCGAGACCCGGATCGGCTGGCGGCGCGGGTCCCCCTCCGGGATCCGGAGCCGCTCCGCCATCGCCGGGTCGGTCAGCGACAGGTTCACGACCAGGTCGAAGCCGAGGTCGCGGAGCACGTCCTCGGCGCGGCGGCGAAGCACCTGCTCGCGGGTCAGGCCCCCGACCTGGCCGGTCACCGCGGGGAGTGTCGAGGGAAGATGCTCCTGGTAGCCGTGGATCCGGCCGACCTCCTCGATCAGGTCCGCCTCGCGATAGACGTCGTAGTGGCGGTGGAACGGGACCGTCGCCTCGAGGTGATCTCCGTCTCGGGACACCTCGAACCCGAGCCGCTCCAGATACTCCGCGGAGCGCTCCGGCGCGATACTCATCCCGAGCAGGGAGTCGGCCCGGCCGGCGCGGAGCGCGACGCGGTGCGCCGGGGGCACCTGGGACGCGACGTCGATCGTGCCGGGGACGAGTCGCGCTCCGCACAGCTCCACGATCAGCCGCGACGCGATCCGTTGCGCCCGCAGCGCCAGCTCCGGGTGGAGCTGCTTCTCGAACCGGTTCGACGCCTCCGAGCGCAGGCCGAGCCGCCTGGAGCTGCGCAGGATGTTGACGCCGTCCCAGGTGGCGACCTCGAGCAGGACGCGGCTTGTGTCGTCGGAGACCTCGGACTCGGCGCCGCCCATGATCCCGGCGATACCCGATGGCCCGTTCCGGTCGCAGACCAGCACGGTATCCGCGTCGAAGCTGCGCTCGACGCCGTCGAGCGTCGTCATCTTCTCCCCCTCTGCGGCGGCCCGGACGATCAGGGCGCCGTCGGGCACGCGATCCAGATCGAACGCGTGCAGCGGCTGCGCGGTCATCAGCATCACGTAGTTGGTGATGTCGACGACGTTGTTGATCGGCCGCTGACCGGCGGCGATCAGCCGCGCCGCCAGCCACGGCGGCGACGGGCCGATCTCGACGTCCGTGAACACGCGGGCGGTGAAGCGGGGGCACAGCTCGGGGACCTCGACCGTCACCGAGGCGTACTCGCCGACCTCGCCGCCGCCGGCCGCGTCGGCGTCCTGCTCCCACGGCGCCGCCGCAAGCGGCGCCCCGGTGATCGCATGCACCTCGCGCGCCACCCCGTACACGCCGAAGCAGTCCACGCGGTTCGAGTTCACCTCCAGCTCCAGCACGGGGTCCCCTATCGGCAAGACCTCGGCCAAAGCCGCGCCTGGTGCCGGCCGGGACCCCGCCGCCCCCGGACGCGAAGCGAAGTAGGCGGCGGGATTGATGATGAGTATTCCGTCGGCGTCGTCGCCGAGCTCCATCTCCGCCTCCGAGAGGATCATCCCGTTCGACTCCACCCCGCGGAGCTTCGCCCTGCGCAGCTTCTGCCCGCCGGGCAACACCGCGCCGGGGAGCGCCACCGCAACCGTCTGCCCCGCCGCCACGTTCGGCGCCCCACACACGATCGTGCGGGGGCCGTCGCCGGCGTCGACCTCGCACACGCTGAGCCGGTCGGCGTCCGGGTGCGGCTCGACCGACAGCACCCGCCCGATCACGAACCCGTCGCCGGACTCGGGCCCGACCCGCGAGATCCGCTCCACCTCGCAGGTCCGCAGCGCGATCTCGTCGGCGAGCTGCTCGACCGGGAGCCCCGGGTCGCAGTACTCGCGCAGCCAGTGGACGGGAACTTTCACTTGAACTGCTCCAGCACGCGGACGTCGTTCTCGAAGAACTTGCGGAGGTCGGGGACGCCGTGCTTCAGCATCGCGATCCGCTCGATCCCCATCCCGAACGCGAACCCCTGGACGACGTCGGGGTCGTACCCGTGCTCGCGCACGAACCCGAACACGTTCGGGTCGACCATCCCCGCCCCGAGGATCTCGATCCATCCGGTTCCCTTGCAGATCGAGTCGCGGGACTCGTCCGCGAGGGTGCCGGTGCCGCCGCACCTGAAGCAGGACACGTCGACCTCCACGCTGGGCTCCGTGAACGGAAAGAACCCGGGCCGGAACCGGGTCTGACGCCCCGGCCCGAAGATCGCCCGCGCGAACTCGTCCAGCGTCCCCTTCAGGTCGGCGAGCGTGATCCCGTCGGCGACGGCGAGCCCCTCGATCTGGTGGAAGACCGGGCTGTGGGTTGCGTCGAACGGGTCGCTGCGATAGCACCGGCCCGGGACGATGATGAAGATCGGCGGCTCCGACACCTCCATCGCGCGGACCTGCATCGGCGAGGTATGGGTGCGGACCACGACGTCCTCGGGACCCGGCGGCAGCCCCGTCGATCCGCAGCTCCGGATCGAGGCGTCGCCGGATCGACGTAGAAGGTGTCCTGCGCCATCCGCGCCGGGTGCCCGGGCGGGTGGTTGAGCGCGGTGAAGTTGTAGTAGTCGAGCTCGACCTCGGGGCCCTCCATCACCCGGTAGCCGAGCCCGATGAACACGTCCTCGATCTCCCGCATCGTGCGAATCAGCAGGTTGCGCGAGCCGACCGCGATCGGGGGCGCGCCCGGCAGGGTGACGTCGATCGCATCGGACGCCGAGCCGCTGCTCCAGTTCGAGGTCGTCGAGCTCGGCCCTGCGAGCATCGATCAGGCTCTCGAGCGCCATCCGCGCCTCGTTCCCGGCCTTCCCGACCGGACCGCGCTCCTCCGCGGGGAGCTCCGCTATCCCGCGCAGGATCGAGGTCAGCTCGGCCTTCCGGCCGAGGTAGCGGACCCGGAGCTCTTCCAGCGACGCGCCGTCCCCAGCATCCGCGATCGCGGCCTCCGCCTTCGCGCGGATCTCGGCTATGCGGTCAACCATGGCTTGGCTCCCATTCCGGCGCGCGACGATATCCCGTGCAGAGCGATCGCCGCGGCGGCGGCGACGTTGAGCGACTCCGCCCCCCCGTCGCGGAGCGGGATCGTGACCCGCTCCGCGCAGCTCGCCAGCACGTGACCCGGAACGCCCTCGCGCTCGGCGCCCAGGACGACCGTCGCCGCCGCCCGCAGCGCGCCAGCTGCCCGCCACCGTGGGCGACCAGCGCCACCCGGGGCTCCGGGGTCTCCTCGATCGAGGCCCGGGCGACCGGCTGTCCGAAGATCGACCCCATGCTCGCCCGCACCGCCCTCGGACCGTGCGGGTCGGCGCAGCCCGGCCCGAGCACGACGGTTCCCTCGACCAGGGCGTGCGCAATCCGCACGATCGCGCCGACGTTGCCGGGGTCCGCCACCCCGTGCAGGTACGTACGCACCGGCCCCGCGGGTTCCGCCCACCGCCGCGGGTACACGCCGATCGCGCGCGTCCCGGACCCGAGCGCGCTCACCTCGGCGAGCAGGTCCCGCTCCACGTCCTCGCCGGCGAGCAGCAGGATCTCCGGCTCCACCCCCGCCGCCGCGGCCGCATGGACGAGATCCTCGCCCTCGGCGACGAACAACCCCTCCCGGTCGCGGTGCTTTCGCTCCGCGAGCCTGCGGATCAGCTTCAGCTTCTCGTTGTGGCGGCTGGTGATCAAGGTCGGTGCTGTCGTGGAAACGAGAAAGGGCGGCCGCATCGCGGTCCGCCCCGGGAGCCCTCGCGTGTGACCGATGGTCAGGCCGCGACGGCCTCCCGGGATACCTCGGCAAATCGGCGGAACGCCTCGGGGTCGCGGACGGCGATGTCGGCGAGCATCTTCCGGTTCACCTCGACCCCGGCCTCGCTGAGGCCGTGCATCAGCTGCGAGTAGCTCAGGCCCTCGCGGCGGGCGGCGGCGTTGATCCGCGTGATCCACAGGCGGCGGAAGTCCCGCTTGCGGACACGGCGATCCCGGTACGCGTACTGCCCCGAGCGCAGCAGCTGCTCGTTCGCGAGCCTGGGGCTGGAGTGCTTGCGCCCCCAGTACCCCCGCGCCTCGCGCAGCGTCTTGCGACGCCGCTTCCGTGAGGCGACGGAGCTCTTCACCCGGCTCATTTGCTCCGCCCCGCCTTGCCGGGGAGCAGCGTGCGCACCCGCTCACGGTCGGGCTCGGCGATCACCACCGGGCGGGACATGCGCCGCTTTCGCTTCGCCGACTTCTTCTCCAGGATGTGGCTGGAATATGCGCCGCCGCCCGCGCAGCTTGCCGCGCGCGGTCTTTCGGAACCGCTTCTTGGCGCCGGAGTGGGTCTTCATCTTCGGCATGCGGCCGCCTATTGAAGCAGACACAAAACGCCGCCTCCTCTGCTCCGCGTTCGGGGGCGGCGGGTTTCGGAGCCTACGCCGCCTGGCCGGCGGTCTTCGTCGGCGCGAGCAGCATCGTCATGTTGCGGCCCTCCTGCACGGGGAGCTGCTCGATCGTCGCCAGCGGCTCGATGTCGGTGAACAGCCGGTCGAGCAGCATCCGGCCGCGCTCGGGGTGGGCCTGCTCGCGGCCGCGGAACATGATCGTCACCTTCACCTTGTCCTGCTGGCGCAGGAAGCGCTCCACGTGGCCCTTCTTGGTCTCGTAGTCGTGGTCGGCGATCTTCGGCCGCAGCTTGATCTCGCGCACGTTCACCTGCTGCTGGTGCTTGCGGGCCGCCTTCGCCTTCTGCTCCTGCTCGTACTTGTACTTCGAGTAGTCGAGCAGCCGGCACACGGGCGGGTCGGCCTGGGCGGCCACCTCGACCAGGTCGAGGTCGGCGTCGCGGGCGCGCTGCAGCGCGTCGTCGCGGGAGACGATTCCGACCTGCTCGCCGTCGGCGCCGACCAGGCGCACCTGGCGGGCGCCGATCCGCTCGTTGATCCGGGTCGGGTCCCGCTCCGGCGGTCGCCGATCTAGCCTCCGCGGGACAGGCACTAGCGCGAGGTGGAGACCAGGGTCAAGCTAGCGGACGGTCTGCGGTGTAGGTGGAACTGCGACAGGGCACGGGCGCTCAGCGGCGCTCAGTCGTGTGGGTGCCCTGCATCGCGGCGCAGTATAGACGCAGCCGTGCGACCCGTCAGCCCGCTGCGACGGTGACGATGAAGAACTGCGAGTTCGCCGTGCCGGGCGGTCCGAGTTCGATACCGGCAGGATCACGACGAGCACCACCGCGACCGGGACGAGCACGATCGCGGCGTTGCGGAGCTGGCGGGTGGTCACCCGCGCAGGTTCACCTCGTCGCGGAGGCGTCCGATCAGCTCCTTGACGGAGATCGCTCCGAGGTCGCCCTCGCCGTGGTGGCGCACGGACGCGGTGGCCGCCTCCCGCTCGCGATCGCCGACGACGAGCATGTACGGCGCCCTGGCCAGCTCCGCGTCGCGGATCTTCTTCCCGACCGACTCCGAGCGGGCATCGATCCGGGGACGGAGGCCCGCCTCGCGCAGTCGAGCCGCGATCGACTCCGCGTACTCCGCGTGCCGGTCGGCGATCGGCAGCACGATCGCCTGCAGCGGCGCCAGCCACAGCGGGAACCGGCCCGCGTGGTGCTCGATCAGGACGCCGGCGAACCGCTCCATCGAGCCGAGCAGGGCGCGGTGGATCATCACCGGACGGTGGGGCTGGTTGTCCGCCCCGGCGTAGGTGAGCTCGAACCGCTCCGGCATGAAGAAGTCGAGCTGGCAGGTGCCGCACTGCCACGACCGGCCCAGAGCGTCGGTGACGTGGAAGTCGATCTTGGGGCCGTAGAAGGCGCCGTCGCCGGGATTGAGCTCGTAGGAGCGCCCCATCCGCTCCAGCGCGTCGCGGAGCGCCGCCTCCGCCTGCGCCCACTCCCCGTCCGAGCCGATCGACTTCTCCGGGCGGGTGGAGAGCTCCACCCGGACGTCGTCGAACCCGAAGGTCGCGTACAGCTGGTCGATCGCCTCGCAGATCGAGCCGACCTCGTCGACGATCTGCTCCGGGGTGCAGAACACGTGCGCGTCGTCCTGGACGAACGCACGCACCCGGAGCAGCCCGTGCAGCACCCCCTCGCGCTCGAACCGAGACACCTGCCCGAACTCCGCCAGCCGCAGCGGCAGGTCGCGGTAGGAGTGGCGGTGCGACGCGTAGGTGAGGCAGGCGCCGGGGCAGTTCATCGGCCGGACCGCGAAGCTGCGCTCCCCGCCCCGCTCACCCTCGGCCGGGTCGACGAAGTACATGTTCTCGCGGTAGTTGTCGTAGTGGCCGGAGCGGTGCCACAGCTCGACGTCGAGGATGTGCGGGGTCTTGATCTCCTCGTAGCCGCGCGCCTCGAGCTGGCGGCGCACCTCGGACTCGATCCCGCGCAGCAGCACCGTCCCGTCGGGCAGCCAGAACGGCATCCCGGGCGACTCCTCGCGGAGCAGGAACAGGTTCAGCTCGGGGCCGAGCTTGCGGTGGTCGCGCGCCCGCGCCTGCTCCAGCCGCTCCAGGTGCTCGTCGAGCTCGGCCTGGGCGAAGAACGCGGTCCCGTAGATCCGCGTGAGCATCTGGCGGGTCTCGTCGCCGCGCCAGTACGCGCCGGCGAGCGAGTTGAGCTTGAACGCTCCCAGCCTCCCGGTGGAGGCCCCGTGCGGGCCGCGACAGAGGTCCTCGAAGGGACCGTTGCGGTAGAGGGACACCGTCTCGACGCCCTCGTCGCGGACCAGGTCCTCGATCAGCTCCACCTTGTAGGGCTGGTCCTCGGCGCGGTACTTCTCGAGCGCCTCAGCGACCGTGAGCTCGGAGCGCTCGAACGGCTCGTCGGCCTCGATGTGCGCGCGCATCCGCTGCTCGATCCGCGGCAGGTCCTCCTCCCCCGGCCGATCGCCGTCCGGGAACTCGAAGTCGTAGTAGAAGCCGTCCTCGATCGGCGGCCCGATCGACAGCTTCACGCCCGGCCACAGCTCCCGGACGGCCTCCGCCATCACGTGCGCCGCGTCGTGGCGGAGCTCGTCGAGGTCGTCGTGATCGTGCTCGTCGGCCATCCCCGATCCATGCTATCCGCGGGGGGGCGCGACGGCCCGTGGACGGCTACTGGGTCGGCTGGCTCAGCGCGATCACAGAGAACGCAGCCCCGCTCGGGTCGTTGAGGACCGCAGCCTTCCCGGCGGGCGTGTCGAAGGGCTCCACGACCACCTTGCCGCCGAGCTCCTTCGCCTTCTCCGCCGCGGCATCGGTGTCCTCGACCGCGAAGTAGACCATCCAGTGCGGGGGCACATGCTCGGGCCACTGGTCGCCGGCCATCGGGATCATCCCGCCGACGCCCGAGCCCTCCGGGCTGCTCGGCAGCTGCCACATCGTGTACTGGAAGCCGCCCATGTCCGAGTCGCTCCCGGTCCATCCGAACAGCTCGCCGTAGAACCCCTTGGAGCCCTCCGGATCGCGGGTGGCGAGCTCGTTCCACGACATCGCGCCCGGCTCGTTCACGATCCCGGCGCCGGGCTGCTGCATCGGCTGCCACACCGAGAGCACGGCGCCGGCGGGATCGGCGATCACCGCCATCCGGCCGGCGTCGAGCACGTCGAACGGGTCCATGATCACGTTGCCGCCCGCCTCCGTCGCCTTCGCGGCGCTCGCGTCGGCGTCATCGACCGTGACGTAGGTGTTCCACACGGGGACCGGCGGGGCCTCGGGCATCTGCCCCGAGATCGCCGCGACGTTGCGACCCTGGAGCCGGCACATGTAGTACGGGCCCTGCTCCCCCTCGGGCATCGCGTTCTCGGCCTCCCACCCGAACAGGCCCGAGTAGAACTCGACGGCGGCCTCGGGATCGGGCTGGGAGGTATCCACCCAGCTCGGCGTCCCCGGTTCGTAGCTGTCTCGCTGCGGCATGGCGCTCTCCTCTCGATCTCCCCTTGCGGTCTCGCTCGACCCTACAGTCCCAGCGGCGGAGAGTCGTGAAGATCCCGGTGCCGCGGGTCGCTCAGCCGCCGTGCCCGAGCCCGCACTCGCTGGGAGCGCCCGCCGCGCCCTCCGGCGGCGGCCCCGCGAGCCCGCCGCGGCGCTCCCACAGCCCGTACGGCTCGTCGAGCTGCACCCGCACCAGCTCCGCGAACGGGGGCTCCGCCTCCCCCTCGGTGGTGACCACGTACCTGATCCCGTCCGGCGGGTCGCCACCGGGGATCGACGGCGTCGGCTCGATGCAGACCGGGTCCCCCCCGCGCGCCTCCCAGTCGAGGAACTCGCGCGCATGCTCCCCCTCGAGCGCCGCCGGGTCGGCCAGCACCAGGGTCGGGCGCCCCTGGAAGGTCGGTCGGATCTCGGCCAGCCCGCGCGAGTACTCGGCCGGGCCGACGGGTGCCTTGCCGAGCACGAGCAGACTCGACCCGGTCGCCGCCACCACGAACGCCGCCGCCGCGACAGCCGTCGCCATGCCTCGAACTCCCGATCGCGACGCGCGCAGCACGTCGGGCGCCAGCGCCCCCCGAGCGCTCACCATCATCACCAGCGGCGCCACCATCAGCAGCGCCTTCGCGCTCGTGTACGGGGTCGCCAGCGCGAGCGCGGCCAGGTAGATCGCGACCGCGGCGAGCAGCGCGGCGGGCACGGCGGTCTCGCGGCGACGGAGCCAGCGCGCCAGCGCGAACGCGAACGCGCCGGCGCCGAGCAGGATCCCGAGCCAGAAGGCGGGGGCGGGGACTCCTCCGCCGCCGGGCTTCACCCGGAAGTCGCCGCTCGGCCAGATCCCGAACATCTCCGACGGGGTGACCTGACCGAACAGGTTGCCGAGGTCGTTGTCGTGGGCGTCCCGCTTCCTCCCGCCGTCGCCGTGGGCGCCCTCTCCCCCGCCCCCGCCGCCCGACCGGTCGCGATTGGCGACGCCGGCGACATTGGTGGCGTTGCTGCGGAAATCCGCGACCCGGCCGAGCTCGGGTGCGGCGACGACGAGCAGGATCGCCACTCCCACCGCGGCCGGCACCGCCGCGCTCCTGACGACCGCGCCGATCCCCTGATCCCGGCGCCGGTACAGCTCCGCGAGCCCCCACACCACAGCGGCTGCGCCCAGCCACACGAGCCCCGGGGCGCTGTATGAGTACAGCGCCCCGATCGAGATCGCCGCGAGCGGAACGCAGGCCAGCGGCCCGCTCGCCTCCGCGTCGTGGCGCAAACCCGCTGGCGCGCGGACGCGAAGCGGAGCACGCGAGCGGAATGATTCGTGCAGGCAGATCGCGAACCCGAGCAGGAACAGCGCCTCGAGCAGCTCCTTGAACTGGCCCTGGGCGAGATAGGAGGCGAACAGGTACGGGAGCGCGACCAGCGTGGCGGCGAGCACCCGCCGGCCCGCCTGCAGCTCGCGCAGGATCGCGATCGCGCCGGTCGCCGCGATCACCGCGATCGCGACGGTGAGGCCGTCGAAACCGTGCACGAGGTTGCCGCCCGTGAGCTCCGCGACGGCTGCGGCGAGCGCGTGCGGACCGAGCGGGTAGCCCTGGCCGACCAGCCCCGGCTCGGGGCCGGTCGGGTCCGCGAGCCAGGAAGCGGCGAACAGGTGCTGGGACATGTCGACGTTGAAGCCCGTCCCGAGGACGCCGAACCGCCCCTCGACCACGAACGGGATCGATGCGGCAAGCAGGGTGACGAGCGCGGCGGGAAGCGCCTCCCGGGCCGCCTCCCGGGCGCCCTCGACCCGACCCGCGACGTAGATCGCGCAGGCTGCCGCGACGACCAGGACCGCGATCAGCGCCGTCACCGCCTCCCCCGGGAGCCGGATCGCGCCCCACCCCAGCGCCAGGATCGGACCCAGACCGACGAGCGGCGCCAGCGGCGAGGCACGCCGCTGCCCGGACGCGACCAGCACGGCCTGCCCGGCGAGCGCGGCGCTGCCGAGCACGATCAGGGTGGACGCGTACGTCCCCAGCACGGCGTCAGCATATGGACGGCCCCGCCGCCGGGGCGGGCGGTTGGGCGCGGCTCAGCCTTGCTGGCGGGCGCGCTGAGCGGCGGTGGCGCGCTCGGGTGACTCCGCTCCGCCGCGGCGCTCGGAGCCCTCCCGCCCGGGCAGGGGCGGGGGCGGCTCGTCCTCGCCGGCCTTGCGGGTGGCGAGGTCGTTCAGGATCGCGTCGAGGTCGCGGGCGGTCGGGTCGCTCACCCGCGCGCTCACCTCGCCGAAGCTGACCGGCTCGCGCCACGCGTCGATCACGGGCTTCGCCTTGCGGGGAACCCGCAGCTCCGGGAGCTGGCCCGTGGCGGTGACCCACCGCCACACGTCGTGCTGCCATCCCTCGCCGTCACGGAGCACGGCGCGCCGGTTCTGGGCGGCGATCTCCGAGTCCCGATAGGCGCGCAGCGACTCCTCCCGCACCTGGGCCAGCGCGCGGGCATGGCCGGGCTGGCCCTGCTTGCCCGACTCGGCGTAGCGGCGGGTGGTCCGCTTCATCTCGCGCTCCAGGCGAATCGCCTCGTCGGTCACCCAGGTGGCGAGCTCCGCGTCGTGCTCCTCCACCGTCCGGTTGTTGTGGCGCACCTGGAACGGGACACGGGCAAGCGCGGCCAGCGCGGCTCCGATCGCGCCCCCTGCGAGTGCTGCTACGAGCAGATCCATGGCAACGAGAACCCCCGGGATTGGCGGAGCTCCAAATGTAGCGAGCGGCCAACGCGCACCGAGTCGGCTACCGCAGCTGCGGCGTGGGTTCAGTCCTGACTCGCGGGGTCGGGATTGACCATCCGCCGGTAGCGCACGGAGACGACCCGCGAGCCGAAGGTCTGAGTCTCAACCAGCTCCAGGTCGATCGTCTCCTCCAGGTCGGGGAGGAACGGCGTGCCGCCGCCGACGATCACCGGGTAGACGAACGGCTGGAACTCGTCGACCAGGCCAGCCTTGATCAGGGTCGCGGCTAATCCGGCGCCGCCGACCCCCAGGTCCCCTCGCTCCTCCGCCTTCAGGCGCTCGACCTCCTCGACGACGCCGTCCCGCACCAGCCGCGTATTGCCCTCGACCTCCTCGAGCGTCGTCGAGAAGACGACCTTTGGAAGCTCCTGCCAGATGCCCGCGAACTCGCGCTCGACGTCACCGAGCTCGGAGTCCTGGTCGGCCGTCTCCCAGTAGACCATCGTTTCGTAGAGGTTCCGGCCCAGCAGGTGGCAGCCGAGCTTGCGGGCCCGCTCGTTGTGGAAGCGGTGGAGTTCCTGGTTGGGCACCGACCACTCGAACGTCCCGTCCGGCCCGGCGATGTAGCCGTCGAGCGAGACGCTCATCGAGTAGATCAGCTTGCCCACAAGTCACGTCCTCTCTTCGGTGTTGGGTGCCCCTATGACCGGGAGACGGGTCGAGACTAATCGCGTCGCGCTCCACCCCTTGCCGGACGACCGGAAGCCGCGCGGTTACGCGGAGCCGGTGCTACCGCGATCCCCATCCCAGCGCGGAATCCGGCGGGAATCGTCGCGCGTGGACGAGAGGCGGCGATCCCGCGACGATGGGCGCTACTGGGCTCGAACCAGTGACCTCCGGCTTGTCGAGCCGGCGCTCTCCCAACTGAGCTAAGCGCCCGTCGCGCGGAGCGTAGCAGCGGGTTCCGGGGCCGATTCGGCCAGCCCCTTCGCCCGGATCGTCAGCTCGAAGGTCTCCCGGGTGTCGTAGGTCGGCTCCCACCCGACGGAGGCCTTCAGCTTCTCGTTCGAGAGGATCCACGGGTACCGGACGAAGTTCAGGTTGCCGGGGGGGGCCTCGAGCTTGGGCGCGTGCAGCTTCCACATCACCGACGAGATCCTGTACGCGGTCTTGAACTTCAGCTCCTGGACCCGCTGGCCGATCAGGTTCGCGGACTCGCGCCACGTCATCAGGCCGTCCCCGGCGATGTTGAAGGCGCCGCCCTCGCGGGCGTCCAGCAGGCCGGTGAGCGCGGTCACCACGTCGTCCTCGTGGACGAGCTGGAACTCGCCCTCGACCCCGTCCATGATCGGGAGGAAGGCGCCCTCGGACCACGCCCGGACGATGTAGTTGTCGACGTTCGGCCCGAACACGATGCAGGGGCGGACTATCGTCATCACGCGGTCGGGATGGTCCGCCGCCCACAGCTGGCAGACGCGGTCGGCGTCGGCCTTGTCGCGGGCGTAGGAGAAGTCGGGCTGGCCGCGGACCGGGTGGTCCTCGGCGATCGGGACCGGGTTGTCGGGGAAGGCGCCGTACGCGGTCCCCGAGGAGGTGACCAGGACCTGCTCGGTGCCCGCGAGCGAGGCGGCCTCGAGGACGGCCTGGGTGCCGTTCACGTCGATGTCGTACATCAGGCCCTCGTCGCGGATCGGGTTGAGCAGGAATGCGAGGTGGATCAGCGCGTCCGGCTGCTCGCGCTCCAGCAGCTCGCGCATCTGCGCCCGGTCGCGGATGTCGCCGCGGACGTACTCAGTCTTCGGCCACGGCACCGCCGGCGGCTTCACGTCCACGTTCAGCACCCGCTCGGTCTCCTCCCGCCCCACCAGCAGCTCGGTGAGGCGGGTGCCGATGTAGCCCGACCCGCCGGTGATCACGTATTTCATTGAGCGCATCCTAACCGCCACGCACCGAGGACAGCGGCCGGGAGCCGGTCGTGAACCCCCCCTGCGAGCATCCGCTCACATAGGACGGCGAGGCCCACTTCGAGCTCGCCCGTTGGACATCCCGTCCACCGCGCCAAAATGCGTGCTATCCGCGCTCGAAAGGAATCTGGGCGAGATCACCCGACTTTTAGGTGCAGGTGAAACTTCTTGCCCCTCGAAGTGTTAAGTTAATGCAAGCCAGCGGAGACAGCTGGCACAAGGCTTGAGGACCGACGGGCCAGGAGCGGAGCTTCTGGTGGCACGTCCTTACGGAACAAGGGGCCCCTTCACGGGGCCCTTTCCGTGTCCGCGGCCGGCTCGACGACGAGCGTCAGCCCGTCGACCGCCTCGATCCGAGCCAGCTGGCCGCGGATCAGCCCCTCGTCCGAGCGCGCGTTCCACAGCTCGCCGTCGTACCGGACGCGGCCGACGGGATCGCAGCTCTCCACGACCTCGGCGCGCCTGCCCACCATCGCCTCGGCGCCGGTCCTGACCCGGTAGCGACGCAGGAAGCGAAGCCAGAACGCGACCTCGAGCACCTCCACTAGCGCGGCGGCGGCGAGCACGATCACGTTCCACGGCGTGGGCAGGAGGAAGAGGCCGACAAGCGCGAGGACGACGAGCACAGCGGCGCATTATCGCCGGTCTGTGCGCCGCATACGTGTAGCCGCCCGCACGCCGGGTGGCCGGGTCGTGGTCGGCAGAGGGCGGTGCGCGAGCCCTAGAGCTGGTCCGGCTCGCAGCCCCAGCCGGCTGGACCCGTCGGGCTCGCCATCATGAAGACGAGCCCGTCGAGCGCGTGCTCGCAGATCGCGCGCGCCGGCTTCGGCGCGGAGAACCGACCCGAGCACGTCAGGGCATCGCTGTTCCAGGTCCCTCCCTGCTGGTGCTCGCAGATCGCTCCCAGGCCGTTCTCGGGACCGCCGCCGCTTGCCATTGGCGTGGCCGCGAGGGCCAGGGCGAGAACGACGCCGATGGTGGAGAAGACCCGCGCCAGTCGGCTCATGCCGCGATCATGGCCGTCGAAAGAGACCCCTGTCAATCCGACTGGACGAGTGGACGATGCCCCCGAGCCGCGGCTGCAAGCCGCTGGATTGCGGGCGACCCTTCAAACCGCCCCAAGCTCGGGGATGACCTGCTCGCCGACGATCCGAACCTGCTCTCCCAAATCGGGTAGGCCCGCGACCTCTATCCCGGCCCAAGCCTTCAAGGTGAACGGATCCGTGAACGACACCAGGGCGTGGTTGAGGCCCGCGGGAGCATAGGTGTCCGTCAGCCACCGCACCCAGTCGTCGGGGGTGCCGGCCACCATGATCCGATCGGCAACCTCCTCGGGAGTCGCCTCAAGCGCGCGTTGGACGTCGCCCGCCGCGAAGGCCTCGTTGACCGGCGCAACTCGATCCGGCTCGATCCCATGGCGTTCGAGGAGGGCCGGCGGCATCGACGGGACGTAGAACGCTGCCAGGATTCGCCCCGCGCGCCGGGCCACCTCGCCGTCAGGTGCGATCGCTCCGAGCAGGGAGTCGCCGAGATCGAGGCCATCAGGGCTTCGGCGAGCCCGGTCGACTCCCGCCCGAAAGCGCTCCACCGCGTAGGCCAGCGCCTCCTGTGAGTACGCGCCGGCCGTGTGCAGGCCGTCGGCGATCTCGCCGGCCAGCTCCATCGACTTGGGGCCTCCCATCGCGCCGATCTTCAGCGGCAGGTGCTCCTGCACGGGCCGGGCCGCAGTTGTGACTCCGGAGTAGCTGTAGAAATCGCCCTCGAAGTCGATCGAACCCTCGTCGAGGACGGTGCGCATGACGTGGTGGGCCTCCCGCAACCGAGCGATCGGTCGTGTCCCGCGCCACTCGACGCCGTACTGCTCGAGCATCGCGATGTTGCCGATCCCGAACACGACCTCGGCCCGACCGCCGCTGAGCTCGTCGAGCGTGGCTGCGAGCTGAGCGACGTGGGTCGGCTCCCGCATGTAGATCGGCGCGACGCAGGGGCCGAGGCGGATCCGCTCGGTGCGTCGGGCGAGGGCTCCAAACAGCACCCACGCATCCTTGTGGTAGATCTCGTCGGCGCTGTAGCAGGCGTGGTAGCCAAGCCTGTCGGCCAGCTCAACCGCATCGAGCAGCTCCTCCGCCGGTTGCTCGGGCAGCATTTGGAAGCTGAGCAGCATGCGAGGTCAGCCTACTGCTGGGGTTTCGAGCACGGGAGCGCCGTTCGCTCCGCCGTCACGCTGGGACGCGCTTCACCCGGAGCTTGGCGCTGCTGCGGGTCTCCGCGCGCGCAGGGGCCGCCTGGGCGGCGGCCAGCACGAGCGCGGGTGCCACCGCCGCGGTCGACCACGCCATCACGCGACGCGCCACCCGCCGTTCATCCATGACGACGCGAGCCTATCCCGGATCGCTGCCCGCCGCCATTCCGCTTCGCGCGATACTGAGCGGCGATGTCTGAGGAGAACGTTGAGATCGTTCTGGATGGGTACGCGCGCTTCAACGCAGGCGAGCGAAGGCCGGAGTTGTGGTACTGGCACGCCGATGCCGAGTATCACGCGGCGCGGGAAGATCCGGATTCCGCGGTCCATCACGGGATCGATGCGATCAGAGGTCAGTTCGCCAGCTGGGTCGAGGCATACCCCGACCTCACCGTCGAGCCCCTGGAGGCACGTGGGAGCGGCGACCAGGTGTTCTTGTGGGTGCGCTTCACCGGCCACGGAGCGGCCAGCGGCGCCCCGCTCGAAATGGAGTTGGCCCACGTCGTCACCTTGCGAGAAGGGAGGGCCATCCGAACGGTCGAGTATTTCCACAAGACAGAGGCCCTCGAAGCCGCCGGGCTGTCGGGGGCTCCCGGAGAGAACCCCGCCTGAGCAGGGCCTTCTCCAAGGCGCCTACCGGAATCGAACCGGTGTAAACGGCTTTGCAGGCCGCTGCGTAACCACTCCGCCAAGGCGCCGCCGGGGCCCAGTCTAGATCGGCCGCGGCCGAGGTCCGGGGTAGGCTGAAGCCGTGCCCGAGGGGGAGGTGAAGCGCGCTGGCGGGCTCGCGTACCGCGAGCGGGTACCGCCGGGCGACGAGCGCGGCGACCCGGTCCTGCTCGTGCACGGCTTTCCCGGGAGCTCCTTCATGTGGACCGCCCTGATGGGGGCGCTCGCGGACTCGGGACGGCGCGCGATCGCGCCCGACCTGATCGCGTTCGGCGACTCGCCGCCCGACCGGCCGGTCACCTGGGAGCGTCAGGTCGAGGCGCTGGAAGGGTTTCGGCGCGCGGTCGGGCTGGAGCGGGTCGTGCTCGTCGTCCACGACTGGGGTGGTCTGATCGGGCTGCGGTGGGCGTGCGACAACCCCGGCGCCGCCACCGCGATCGTGGTGTCGGGCAGCGGGTTCTTCGCCGACGGCAGGTGGCACGGGCTGGCCGGCATGCTGCGCACCCCCGAGGAGGGCGAACGGCTGGTCGCCGAGATCGACCGCGATCGGATGGCGGCGATGCTGAATGCCGTCGGGCGGTTCAGCGACCGGGCGGTCGACGAGGCGTTCAAGACGTTCGAGACCGAGGACGGCCGGCTGGCGGTGCTCGACCTGTACCGCTCCGGCGACTTCGACAAGCTCGAGCCGTATCGCGGCCGGCTCGCCGCGCTCGGGGTTCCGGTGCTCGCCCTGTGGGGCGCCGAGGACGTGTTCGCGCCCCCCGCGGCCGCGCACCGGCTGCAGCGGGAGCTCCCGGGGACTGAGGTGATCGTGCTCGAGGACGCCGGCCACTTCGTGTTCGGCGACGAACCGCGGGCGTGCGAGCGCGCGGTGCTCGCGTTCCTCGACCGGGTCGAGCTAGCCGGCTGACCGCGTCGGATGTCTCCCCGCCGCCCCGACCTCCCACCGCTGCGCCGCGCCGATCTGGACGGCGACCCGATCGCGCAGGTGCGCGAGTGGCTCGCCGCGGCCCGCGACGAGATCCCGCTCGAGGAGGCGATGACGCTGGCGACGACCGACGAGCGCGGCCGTCCGGACGCGCGGATGGTGCTGCTGAAGGGCCTCGACGAGCGCGGATTCCGGTTCTTCACCCACTACGACTCAGCGAAAGGACGCCAACTCGAAGCCCGCCCGGACGCCGCCCTCGTCCTGTACTGGCGCGAGCTCGACCGCCAGGTGCGGGCCCGCGGAACCGTGGAGCGGCTTCCGGGCGAGGCGTCAGACAGCTACTTCGCCTCCCGGCCGCTCGACGCCCGGATCGGGGCGATCGCGTCGCCGCAGAGCGAGCCGATCGGATCGCGCGAGGAGCTGGAGCGGAGGGTCGCTGACGCCGAGCGCGAGCTCGCCGGGCGCGAGCCGGAGCGGCCCCCCAACTGGGGCGGCTACCTGCTTCGCCCCGAGGCGGTCGAGCTGTGGCAAGGTCGCTCCGCCCGGCTGCACGACCGCTTCCGCTACACGCGGGAGCGCGACGGGTGGCGAATCGATCGGCTGGCGCCCTAGGCGCCCCAGCCGATCTCGTCGCCGGTGTCGAGCGTGCTCCAGAAGCTGATCTCGGGGTCCGCCGTGACGCCGACCGCCTCCATCACCGGACCGATCTCCGAGCCTGCGGCGTCGTAGAACGCCTGAAAGCTGGCCGCGTCGGGCCACTCGTCGATAACCATGATCTGGCCGTCGTCCGAGCCGTAGAACCGGTGTGCGATCACCCCGTGCTCCTTCGAGGCCGCGATGATCCGCGCGAGCCGATCCGCATCGTCCCGCGCCACCTGCTCAAGCTTCTTCGGATCGCCGTGCACCTTCATCGTCATGATCACAGACATCTTTCCTCCTTCAGCGGTTTTGAGGGATCAGAGCACACCGGGGCGAGCGCGGCAAGGCGGTTGTCCCGAGCTCACTTCTCGGGCGTGATGTCGAACGGCACGTCGCCCGTCAGGCAGCCGCCGCGATCGACGCTGAATTTGCCGCTGACGCTCTTTCCCTTCTTCGCGAACCGGCCCTTCACGTCGACGACGTCGTGCAAGTCCTCGGTGCTGCCCCCGTGTGCCGCGAAGCGGCGATCCTTGCCGACCGAGATGGCCTCCGGCTTTCCCGTGTTCGGGTCGCCGAACTCGAATCCCGACTCGAGCAGTTCCACAGGGCAGATCGGAAAGCCGAAGCCGACGGCGCTGATCTCGGTCACCTTCGCCTTCCCCTTCTTGAAGCACTTCTTCGAGGCGGGGCAGCCCTTTCCGGTCAGCTCGACCACCACGATGATCCGGTCGGTCACGTAATCGGCGTAGGTGGTGGTCCGGGCGGTCGCCGGGGCGGCGACGGCGAGAAGGGCCACGGCTGCGCACAGCGCACCGAGGGCGACGCGCGATCGTCTTGTCATCAGTACGTCCTCTCCTGGAGATGGGCGGCGACCCCATCCTTACAGCAAGCCGCTCATCGGCCGCTCATCGCGGGATCGACCTGGGCGCCCGCACACGGCGAAGCGAAAGCGGCTGATGGGATTCGAACCCACGACCTTCTGCATGGCAAGCAGACGCTCTAGCCAACTGAGCTACAGCCGCGCTGAAACGGCCATTCTAGCCGTGGATCGGGCTCCGCTCAGTCGCCCTCGGCGTCGAGCGTCTCGTTGACGAGCGCGTCCGCGGCCGCGTTCCGCTCCCGGCGGACGTGGCGGATCGACCAGCCGTCGAGCTCGGCCAGCGCCCCGACCACCTCGGCGTGCAGCTTGCGCAGCTCGGCGTCCTTCACCTTGTACTCGCCCCGGACCTGGCGCACGACGAGCTCGGAGTCGCCGATCAGCTCGACCCGACCGGCGCCGAGCGCGCGGGCCCGCTCGATCCCGAGCAGCACGGCGCGGTATTCGGCGACGTTGTTCGTCGCCGCGCCGATCGTCCGGCCCACCCGCTCAAGCACCTCGCCCTCGGAGGTCGCGACCACCGCTGCGATCGCGGCCGGGCCTGGGTTGCCGCGAGCGCCGCCGTCCACGTTCACCACGACCCGCTCAGGGCCGGGAGCACGCGGCGCTCACTCGGAGGCTTCGGAGGCCGAGGTCTGACGCTCGCGGCTCGCCCCGAGCCTGAGCTGCAGCCGCCCGTCCTCCCCCGCCCGCGCGTTCCAGGCTCTGTCGGCGGGGCCGAGCTCCGACACCTCCTTGCCGTTGCGGAACGCCCTCACCGCCGGCTTCCCGTCGTTGAACTCGACCTTCCACTGGTACCACGACAGATCCCAGGCGACCGTCAGCCGGACCTGGTCCGGGGCCTCGGCGGGCGTCACGGCGGCCACCCGGGGAACCCCCAGCGAGCGGCTCAGCCCGGCAACCGTGCGGCGGTGCTCGGAGTCGTTGAAGCGCTCGATCGCGCGCCGGATCCGTCGCTCCGGGCTCTCCGCGTGCTCGGGCCGCGAGTGCCCGCCCCCCACCGCCGCCGGCTCGGCGCACCTCCTGCGGCGCGGGGCGAGGCGGGCGGACCCGGTCGATCGAGCGCACGATCCGCTCTCGGGCGCGGGGGCGACGCGGTTGCTCCGGCACGCGTGGGGTCGCCGTCCCGCGCGCCGCCCGGTCCGCACGCACCCAGCCGGCCTTCAGCGCTCGGGCGCGGCACAGGTCGCAGACGGCGCGGCGGTCGCCGTCCGAGGTCGCGAACTCCTGGGTGCGCTCCCCGTACAGCATGTGGCGGCCGCACACGTCGCAGCTCTGCGGCTCGAGCGTCTCGGAGTCCACGCCCGAAACGCTACGCCTTTACCGCGTCCCCCTGCTCCTTGGTCGCCGCGTCGATCACCTTCTGCGCGAGGTGGCTCGGGACCTCCTCGTAGCGCTCGAAGTGCATCGTATAGTCGCCGCGCCCGCCGGTGATCGCGCGCAGGTCCGGGGCGTAGTCGAGCACCTCGGCCATCGGCACCTCCGCCTTCACCTCGGTCGAGGCCCCCTTCGGCTCCATCCCCAGCGGGCGGCCGCGGCGGGAGTTGAGATCGCCGATCACGTCTCCGACCGACTCCTCCGGAACGGAGATCGTCATCTCCATGATCGGCTCCAGCAGCACCGGGTCGGCCTCCTCGGCCGCCTGCTTGAACGCCATCGAGCCGGCGATCTTGAACGCCATCTCGGAGGAGTCGACTGTGTGGTGCTGACCGTCGAAGAGGCGCACGTGCACGTCCTTGAGCGGATAGCCGGCGAGCACGCCGCCCGCCATCGCCTCCTCGATCCCCTTCTCGACCGCGGGGATGAACCCGGTCGGGATCACGCCGCCCTTGATCGCGTTCTCGAACTCGAACCCGGCGCCGGACTCGGCCGGCGAGATCTCGATATGGCAGTCGCCGAACTGCCCCCGTCCCCCGGTCTGCTTCTTGTATCGCCCGTGCGCCTTGCCCGAGCCACGGATCGTCTCGATGTACGGGACCTGCGGCGGCTTCAGGGCGATCTCGGCCCCGAACCGGCGCTTCATCCGGCCGGTGATCACCTCGACGTGGACCTGGGTGAGCCCGGCGATGATCTGCTCGCCCGTCTGCGAGTCGCGGTGGACGTCGAGCGTCGGGTCCTCCTCGACGAGGCGGCGGAGCGCGGTGGCGGCCTTCTCCTCGTCGCCCTTGGTCTTCGGCTCGTACGCGAAAGCCATCACCGGGGCGGGCAGGTCCAGCGGCGGGAACGAGACGCGCGAGTCCTTCGTCGCCAGCACGTCGCCGGCGTGGGTCTGCTTCAGCTTCGCAACGGCGCCGATGTCCCCGGGGCCGAGCTCGTCGACAGGGTCCATCTCCTTCCCGCGCGGAGCGGAGAGCTGCCCGATCCGCTCCTTCGCCCGCTGGGTCACGTTCATCACCTGGGAGTCGCTGCGGAGCACGCCGGAGTCCACCCGGAGCAGGTTGATCCGGCCGGCGTAGGGGTCGGCGAGCGTCTTGAACACGTACGCGACCAGATCGCCTTCCGGGTTGGGCTCCAAGGCGACCGCCTCGCCCTCGGCGTCGACGGCGCCGATCGCTCCCCGCAGCGCCGGCGAGGGGACGTCCTCGACAAGCGCCTCGAGCAGCCGGTTGGTGCCGAGGTTCCTGGTCGCGACGCCGCAGGTGACCGGGAACAGGTGGCCCTCGGTGACTCCCTGCTTCAACACCGAGACGATCTCCTCGTGGGAGATCTCCTCCCCCTCGAGATAGCGCTCCATCAGCTCGTCCGAGTTCTCCGCGACCTCGTCCATCAGCTTCTCGCGATACTCGTCGGCCTGGTCGGCAAGCTCGTCCGGGACCGGCACCTCCTTCGAGTTGGCGCGCCCCGCGCCCTCGTACTCGAATGCCTTCATGTCGATCAGGTCGATCACACCGCGGACGTCGTGCTCGACGCCGATCGGGATCTCGGTGGCGACCACGTGCGGCCCGAACGCGTCCTTCAGGGAGTCGAGGCTGCGGAAGAAGTCCGCCCGCTCCCGGTCCAGCATGTTCACGAACACGAGCCGCGCCAGGCCCTCCTCGTGAGCGCGGCTCCACAGCCGCTCGGTCTGCACCTCGACGCCCATCACGGCGTTCACCACGACGACCGCAGCGTCCACCACCCGGAGGCTGGCGAGGGTGTCCGCAACGAAGCTCGACTCACCCGGGGTGTCGATCAGGTTGATCTTGCGCCCGGCATGCTCGAACGAGGAGACGCTCGCCCCAATCGACATCTCCCGCTCCTGCTCGTCGGGCTCCGAGTCGGAGACGGTGGAGCCGTCCGGCACCGTGCCCAGCCGGTTGACGACCCCGGCCTCGAACAGAAGCGCCTCGTTCAGACTCGTCTTGCCCGTGCCCCGGTGGCCGATCAGGGCCACGTTCCGGATCCGGTCCGGAGGCTGGATCGCCATCCGCGGACTATATGCGGACTAGCCGGGGCTCTGCATGTGCGAGCGCAGGCCGAGCACGGCCTTGGTGTGCAGCTGCGAGACCCGCGACTCCGTCACCCCCAGAACCTCCCCGATCTCGCGCAGCGTGAGGCTCTCGTAGTAGTACAGGGCGATCACGAGCCGCTCGCGGTCGGGCAGCGACTCGATCGCAATCGCGATCCGATCCCTGAGCTCGCTCGCGCCGAGCTCCTCCTGGGGGTCGATCGCCTCCGGATCGCGAATCGTGTCCAGCAGCGAGATCTGGCCGCCCCCGGGATCGGTCACGGTCCACAGGTCGTCGAGCGCCAGCACCGACGAGTTGGCGATCTCCAGCAGCGCGCTGCGAAACTCCCCGACGTCGAGCCCGAGCTTCGCCGCGACCTCCTCCTCCGTGGGGCTGCGCTGCAGGTCGTTCTCGAGCTTCGCATGCGCGGTCTCGATCTCTCGTGCCCTGGCGCGCACAGAGCGCGGCACCCAGTCCAGAGAGCGCAGCTCGTCGATGATCGCGCCGCGGATCCGCGCCACGGCGAAGGTCTCGAACTTGATCTCCCGATCGGGGTCGTAGCGCTCGATCGCGCCGATCAGCCCGAGCAGCCCGTACGAGATCAGATCGGCCTCCTCCACGTGCCCGGGCAGGCTCGAGGACGTCCGTCCCGCGACGTACTTGACGAGCGGCGAGTACGCGACGACGAGACGCTCCCGGGCTCGCTCGTCACCCTCCTTGCAGCGCCGCCACAGCTCCCGCAGCTCGACTTCCTTGACGTTCGTCTCCATCTCCCCAAGCCACCCCCGACGGCGACCGCTACACGTTAGCCGCTACGCGCGCGGATGCGCGCGCCCGTACTCGCGTTGGAGGCGGGAGGGCTCCACCCGGGTGTACACCTGCGTGGTCGAGACGCTCGCGTGGCCGAGCAGCTCCTGGATCGAGCGCAGGTCGGCGCCCCCCTCGAGCAGGTGGGTGGCGAACGAGTGCCGCAGCGCGTGCGGCGACACCCCGCCGGCGACGGCGGCCTCGCGCACCCGGCGCTGCAGCCGCCGGCGCACGTCCGAGGGCGACAGGCGCCGTCCCCTTCGCGACAGGAACAGCGCCGACGCAGCGCCGGGCTCACCCGACTCCAGAGCCGGCCGCCCCGAGCGCAGATAGCGCTCCACGGCCCGCTGAGCGGGCTCCCCGACCGGCACCACCCGCATCTTCCCGCCCTTTCCGCTCACCCTGAGCGTCTCCGAGTCGAAGTCGACGTCGCCGGCGTCGAGCCCGATCAGCTCCGCGCACCGCAGCCCGCACGAGTAGGCGAGCTCGAACATCGCCCTGTCGCGCAGCTCCAGCGGGGATCCGGTCGGGATCCGGCCGAGCAGCGCCTCCACCTCGTCGGGGGCCAGCACCCGGGGCAGCCGTCCCTGGCGCTTCGGGCTGGGCAGCAGCTCCGCGGGGTTGTGCGCCACCTCTCCGGTCGCGACCAGGTCCGCGTATAGGCTCCGCACCGCGGCGAGCTTGCGGGCGACGCTGGCTCGGGCCAGGCCCCTGTCGGAGAGCGCCGCCGCGTACCCGCGCAGCTCCGGGTAGCCGATCTGGTGGCCGCGCAGCCCGCGCTCGCCGGCCCACCCGGCGAACTGCTCCAGGTCGGTGCGGTACGCGCGCCGGGTGTTCTCGGACGCGCCGCGCGCCTGCTGCCCCCGGTCGAACCTCGACAGGGCGGCGACCCAATCCGGGCTCAGCTCCGCGGCTAGGCGCGGCGCACGGGCCATGCGGAGGGTTTCGCCGTCGGCGGCCGCGAGCCTGCCCGGCTCAGAAGATGTAGGTGGGCGTGCCGACGTCGACGCGGTCGAACAGATCGATCACGTCCGGGACCGCCATCCGGATGCACCCGTGCGACGCGGCGCTGCCGAGCGAATCGCTCTCGGAGGTGCCGTGGATCCCGGCGCCGTCGATCAGCCCCATCCATCGCGCCTTCAGCGGGTTGTCGGGACCGGGAGGTATGTCCCGCCCGGCGAGGTCGCCCGCCCACTTCGAGTCGGGGACGTGCCAGGTCGGGTTCACCTCCTTGCTCTGGATCGTGTACAGGCCCGAGGGCGTGTCGTAGCCAACCGCGCCGACCGCGATCGTGTACTCCTTGTCGAGCTTCAGGTTCTTGAACAGGCGCAGCCTGAAGCTGTCGCGGTCGATCGTGATGTAGGTCGGGTAGCGGCTGGCGACCTCGTCGGTGGTCACGTCCGGCTTCACCGTGTCGACCGGCGCCTCGACCACGCGCGAGCCGGAGGACTGGAGCGCCTGCTCGACCCGCTGGCGAAGCTCGTCCCCCCGGACCGTGACGCCTTTCTGCGCGGGCACAGGGGTGAGGTCGGTGGGTGTCGGATCGACGCTCGCGTCGACCGGGTCCCGGTTGACCTTGTCCGCCACCCCCGCGAGGAAGCCCGACAGCGCGTCGCTCGAGTAGTTGATCCGCGGCTCGACCTCGGCGTCGGTCTCGCCCCCGGAGATCGTCCTCCAGGTACGGGCGAAGAACCCCCCCTCGCGGCTCTGCTCGACCGCCTCCTGGACCATCCCGTCGATGTCGGCGCGAACCCTGAGCTGCTCCGGGGAGAGCGCGTAGTCCTCGCCGCCGTACTCGACCTTGATCGGCTTCTTCAGCGGCGAGACGAGGTCCCGGCGAACCTGCGACCGCGCCTCGCGGGCGCTCAGCCCACCGACGTCGACGTCGCCGATCCTCACCCCGTCCGCGATCTGGTCGCTGCGGCTCTGGTCCAGCGCGTACGCACCAACGGCGGCGACGAGCAGGATCCCGAGCACGATCACGAGCCCGACCTGGACGCCGGTCCCGAGGCGCTTCGCACGATTCTTCACTGGCTCGATCCCCCGCATGCTCTCTCCGGCGCGGCCGTCCCTGCCGACGGCACGGCTTCAACCGTGGTGATCAAAGTGTAGGGAGGCACGAATGCAAGTCTCCATTCGTCGTCCGCCGTCAACACCCTTGCGCGGGGTGATCGCTTCCGCCCCACTAGGATGGCCCAGGGATGTGGGGCGAGCCTCGCGTGAACGGAGCCGCGCGCTAGTGGGTCTGGCCCAGTAATGCGATCGAAGGACCAGGTCCGCAAGGCGGTGTGGAAGGCGATGGATCGCGAGGGGGTGTCGCGTTTCCCCGGGGCCGAGGGCCGGATCCCGAACTTCGCCGGCGCGAAGCTGGCCGCGCAGCGGCTCGCGGGACACCGCCTGTGGCGGCGGGCCCGGGTCGTGAAGGCGAACCCCGACTCCCCGCAGACGCACGCGCGCCGGATCGCGCTCGAGGAGGGCAAGGTCGTGGTGATGGCCGTGCCGCGGCTCCGGGACACGCACCCGTTCCGGCTGCTCGACCCGAAGCAGCTGAACAAGAAGCAGATCCGCGAGGCGGCGACGATCAAGGGCGCGCTTCGGCACGGCCAGGTGGTCGCCGACGACGAGCTTCCGGAGATCGACTTCTGGCTGTGCGGCTCGGTCGCGGTGAACCTGAGCGGCGCCCGGATCGGGAAAGGCGGCGGGTTCTCGGACCTCGAGTACGCGCTCCTGGTCGAGGCGGGCAAGATCGACGAGCACACCGTCGTCGCCACCACGGTGCACCCGATCCAGATCCTCCGCGATCACCTGATGGTGCTCGCCCACGACCTCCCCGTCGACCTGATCGCGACGCCGCGCGCGGTGATCGACGTAGAGCGCGCCTACGACCGTCCCCGTGGGATCCTGTGGGACCATCTGCAGCCGCCGCAGATCCGCGAGGTCCCGATCCTGGAGCGGATGGGGTACGCGTGAGCGCGGTCGAGCAGCGACCCGGCCCGCGCGGGAGGGCCGAGACCGGGAGCCGTGCGCGGCTGCAGCTGCAGGCTTTTCGAAACCCGCCTCCCCCGACGCCGAGCGACGGTCCCGATCCATACGGCGACCCCGATCCGGAGTGGCTCGGGATCGAGTGGCGCCGCCACCTCCGCCGGATCGAGATCGACGGCGCGAACGTGAGCTACTGCGAGATCGGCGAGGGCCCTCCGATCGTGTTCGTGCACGGCCTCGGGGGATGCTGGGAGAACTGGCTCGAGAACATCCCCCACTTCGCCTGTTCGCACCGCGTCGTCGCGCTCGATCTGCCCGGGTTCGGCGACAGCCCGATGCCGCCCTGGGACACGACGATCCCCAACTACGGCAAGCTCGTTGACGAGTTCTGCCGGCGGCTCAACCTGCACCAGTGCGTGCTCGTCGGCAACTCGATGGGGGGCTTCATCACCGCTGAGGCGGCGATCGCGCAGCCGGACTGGGTGGAGCGGCTCGTGCTCGTCTCGGCGGCCGGGATCAGCTCGGCTTACGTGCGGCGGGAGCCCGCCGAGGCCGTCGCACGCGTGCTCGCCGCGATGGGCCCCGCCTCGACCCGGCTGCGGGGGATCGCGCTGCGCCGATGGCGGCTGCGGTACGCGCTCTACAAGAACGTGTTCTACGCCCCGCAGGACCTCCGTCCCGAGCTGCTCTGGGAGTTCTCCAACGGCGCCTCCCAGGCTCCCGCGCTGATGTCCGCGCTGACGGGGCTGCTCGGCTACGACCACGTCGACCGGCTCGAGCAGGTCGGGGTTCCGACCCTGATCGTGTGGGGTCGAAACGACCGGGTGATCCCGGCCGCGGACGCGCTCGAGTTCGAGCGGCACGTGAGCGGCTCGCGCCTGGTCGTGTTCGGGCGCTGCGGCCACGTGCCGATGGCGGAGCGCCCCGTCCGCTTCAACAGGCTGCTCGACGGGTTCGTCGCCGAGGCCACCTAGCGGCCGTGAGGGCGATCGTGAGGGCTCTCGCCGTGGTCGTCGCGATCGTGGTCGCGATCGTTGTGTACGGCTTCGTCGGGTGGAACGCGTTGATCGCGATCGGCCCGCACCTGGGTGGAATCCCGTCCCTGCCGGCGATCAACGGGGGGCCCTCCTTCCAGGGTGCGGCGACGACCCCGCACCCGGTACGGGCGGCGCGGATCCCGCAGAACCCGTTCCTGGCCGGGAACGGGCGCTCCTCGATCCACGTCGATGCCTACATGAGCGACACGAACACGGGGTCCGGACCGCTCGGCGACCGGATCTCGGCGAGCTCGACGTGGCAGGTCGGCGAGTGCGCGACGCTCACCTTCGACAGTCGGGGCCGGATCATCTCCCTGTGCGTCCGCCCGGTCGGTCGCTTCCTGGTGATGCTCGAGCCGGACACGCTCGACCGCGTCGCCACCTTCGCGCTTCCCGACCGCGAGGGCGGCCTGCCGGCGCTGATCGGCGCGGGCAGCGGCGCGCTCACCGACTTCTCGGGCGGCGGGTACTTCTACCTCGACGACCATGACCGCGCGGTCGTCCCCACGACCACCGAGCACGTATACGTGATCGCCCAGACCGAAGATCCGGGGTTCCGGCTGGTCCGGGACATCGACCTGAACGACGTGCTCGGGGACGGCGACGCGATCATCTCGGTGCTGCCCGACTGGGAGGGGCGGCTGTGGTTCGTGACCTCAGACGGAGTCGTTGGCGTGATCCCGCGCGGAGCGGGAGCGCCGCTCACCGACGACCTCGGGGAGAGCATCGACAACTCGTTCGCGGTCGACGAGACCGGCGGCGTGTTCATCGTCACCGACAAGGCGATGTACCGGTTCGACGCGGGCCGCCACGATCAGCCCCGGGTGAGCTGGCGTCAGCGGTACCCGAACTCGGGGGTGACGAAGCCCGGCCAGGGCGGGGCGGGCTCGGGTACGACGCCGACACTGCTCGGCCGCCAGTGGGTGGGGATCACCGACAACGCCGAGCACATGGGGGTCGTCGTGTACCGACGCCAACAGCACGTGAGGGGGAGCCGGCTGGTGTGCCGCCAGCCGGTGTTCGAGCCCGGGCGCAGCGCCACCGAGAACTCCCTGATCGCAGCGGGCCGCTCCTTCCTGGTGGAGAACAACTACGGGTACGGCGGCCCGGCGTCGACCGTGCTAGGCGGCACCGCCGAGCCGGGCTTCACCCGGGTCGAGATCGATCGCGACGAGCGGGGCTGCGCGACGAAATGGGAGAGCGACGTTCGCGCCCCCTCGGTGGTGCCGAAGCTGTCGCTGGCGAACGGGCTCGTCTACACCTACACGAAGCCCGCGGGCGCCACCAGCGAGCCGTGGTACCTGACCGCGCTGGACTACCGCACCGGGCACACCGTGTGGAAGGCGCTGGCCGGGCGCGGCTTCAGCTTCAACAACCACTACGCCCCGGTCACGATCGGCCCTGACGGGAGCGCCTACGTCGGCGTCGTCGGCGGGATCGTGCGGTTGGCGGACGGCGCGTAGCCGGTTCGGTCGCGGTAGGGTCCCGGGATGGGAGCAGGAGGGTCGAGGCCGTTGAAGGCCGTCTGCGCCGCGCTCGTGGTCGCAATCGGCGTCGGGCTGGGCGGACTGCTGGGCGGTTGCGGCGGCGACGAGACCACGCTCACCGTGATGAGCTTCAACGTGTACGGCGGCGGGGCGAACGAGGACAAGCCGATCCACGAGACGGTTGCCGCGATCGAGCAGGTCGACCCCGACATCGTCGGGATCCAGGAGACCCGGCTGGAGGGGAACCCGTGCACGGCGAAGGTATGTCCACCAGCCGGGCCCAGCGTCGCAAAGAAGCTCGCGAACGCGCTCGGGTACGAGTACTACGACCAGCCCTACGACGAGCACGAGCCCTTCGCAAAGCAGGCGCTGTGGGCGAACGCGGTCCTCAGCAAGTACCCGATCAAGGGGCCCACCGCCCACGACCTCGGCGTCCAGATCGACGTCGACGGGCGTTCCGTGTACGCGTTCAACGTCCACCTCGACGACTCGCCGTACCAGCCCTACCAGCTCACCGGCATCCCGTACGGCGGGGCCCCGTTCATCGACACCGAGGCGGAGGCGGTGCGATTCGCGCGCAAGACCCGCGGCCCCGCGATCGAGCTGCTCAAGCAGGAGCTCGAGGAGGCCGACGACGCTGACGCGACGTTCGTGTTCGGCGACTTCAACGAGCCCTCCGGGCACGATTGGACGGCGGCCGCGGTGAAGGCGGGCCAGCAGCCGGTTGAGGTGAACTGGCCGACGACGCGGGCGCTCGAGGACGAGGGCTTCGTCGACACCTACCGCAAGGTCCACCCCGACCCGGTCAAGCACCCCGCGTTCACGTGGACGCCGACCACGAAGCCGACGAACCCGAACGACCACCACGACAGGATCGACTTCGTGCTGGCGCGGGCCGACGAGTTGAGCGTCGACGACGCGGCGATCGTCGGCGAGGGCGGGCCCTCGACGGACCTCGTCGTCGATCCGTGGCCGTCGGACCACCGCGCCTCGTCCGCGACGGTGACGTTCTAGCGCGCCCGGCTACGAGCTGGCCGCAACGGCGAGCCGCTCCGTCAGCCACCCCGCGACCGCGTCCCGGACCGCATCCGCGTCGGCCTTCAGCCCGTGATCGCCGGCGACGATCCTGACGCTGCGGTGCGGGACCTGCGGCGGGATCCCGAACTGGTCGCTCTCGCCCTGGACGACGAGCACGGGCACCTCGACGGCGTCGAGCTCGTCGATCCGGCTCGGCGGCGGGGCCTTTCCCTTCCGGGGCCGTGGCTGCAACGGGAACGCCAGGCACAGGACCGCTATCGCGCCCGTCTCGCCGACCGTGCGGCAGGCGACTCTGGCACCGAGCGACCGCCCCCCGACGACCAGCGGGAGCCCGGCGAGCTCGTCTGAGGCGAGCGCGCCGGCGGCGGCGACCCAGCACGCGTCGAGCCTCGACGCCGCCGGCGGCGCCTTCTTGCCGGCGGCGCGATACGGCTGCTCGACGAGTGCGACGGTGACGCGCTGCGAGCGCGCCGCGGCGGCGGCCGCGACGAGGTCGGGCGCCTCCACCCCACCCCCGGCGCCGTGGCCGAGCACGAGCGCGGCCCGCGGGCTCTCGACCGGGCGCAGGTGCGCGACGGCCTCCCCGTACGGGGTGTCGATCGCGCGGCTCAGCGGACGGCTGCCCCGGCGACCAGCGGGTGCACGATCGCCGGCATACCGCGCCAGGTCTCGTGGTCGACCCGCTCGACGCGCAGGGCGCGCTCGATCAGCCCCAGGGTGGGCTGGTTGCAGCGACAGCCCTCGGCGAACGCCCGCCACGGGCCGGCGAGCCGGTCCTGCCACCACGACAGGCGGTCGGAGTCGGAGCGCACGTGCTCCAGGAACAGCAGCCTCCCCCCGGGGCGCAGGACACGTGCGATCTCGTCGAGCGCCGCGCCCGGATCGGGGACCGTGCACAGAACCAGCGTCGACACAACCGTGTCCACCGAGCCGTCCTCGGCCGGGAGCTGCTCGGCGCCAGCGCGGACGACGGTTCCGCCCCGCCCGGTGCCGCGGAGGCGCAGCTCCGCCCGGCGCGCCATCGCCTCGTCGGGCTCGGTCAGCACGAGCTGATCGACTCCGTCCCCGTAGAGATCGACGTTCAGCCCGGTGCCGGCGCCGATCTCGACCACGCTGCCGCTCGCCGCGGCCAGCACCCGGCGACGCCGCTCCCGCATCCCGCGCCGCTCGCCGAGCGCCAGCACCGGGTCGTAGACCCGGGCCGAGATCCGATCCCACAGACCGGGGTTGGCGTCGGCCGCCTGCATGGCTACGCCGTGACGGCGCCCTCGGACGCCGAGGACACCGAGTTCGCGTACTTCGCCATCACGCCCGTCTCGTACGCGGGGGGCGGTGACTCGTACTCGGCGACACGCTTCGTGATCTCCTCCTCGGAGAGCTCCACGTCGAGCGTGCGGGCCTCGATGTCGAAGCTGATCGTGTCGCCCTCCCGGATCGCGGCGATCGGCCCGCCGTGCTTGGCCTCAGGCGCGACGTGGCCGGCCATCAGCCCGCGGGTGGCGCCCGAGAACCGGCCGTCGGTGAGCAGCGCGACGGAGTCACCGAGCCCCTCGCCGACCAGCGCCGCGGTCACCTGCAGCATCTCGCGCATCCCCGGCCCCCCGGAGGGACCCTCGTTCCGGATCACGACGACGTCGCCCTCACCGATCTCGCGCGCCTCCACCGCCGCGAACGCGGCCTCCTCGGACTCGAACACGCGCGCCGGGCCGGTGTGGGTGAGCCGCTCGGTGCCGGCGAGCTTCACGACACAGCCGTCCGGGGCGAGGTTGCCGCGCAGGATCGCCAGCCCGCCCGTCGGCTTCAGCGGCTCGGCCGCGGGGCGGACCACCTCCTGGCCCTCCGTCTCCTCGGCGCGGTCCGCCTCCTCGCCGATCGTCCGGCCCGTCACCGTGAGCGCGTCGCGGTTCAGCACCCCGATCTCCGCGAGCCGCTTCGCGAGCAGCCCGACGCCCCCGGCGCGGTACAGATCGGTGGCGACGAACCGCCCGGCGGGCTTCAGGTCGGCGAGCAGCGGCGTGCTCCCCGAGATCCGGTCGAAGTCGTCGATCGCGAGGTCAAGGCCGGCCTCCCGGGCGACCGCGAGCAGGTGGAGGACGCTGTTGGTCGACCCACCCGACACGCAGGCGGCCGCGATCGCGTTCTCGAGCGAGGCCTGGGTGATGATCGTGCCGGTGCGGCGGTCGCCCTCGAGCGCCTCCATCGCCAGCCGCCCCACCTGCTTCGCCACCTCGGACTTGGAGCCGTCCACGGCGGGGACCATCGCCGACCCCATCGGGGACACGCCCATCACCTCGAACGCGCACGCCATCGTGTTCGCCGTGAACTGGCCGCCGCAGGCGCCCGCGCCCGGGCTCGCGCATTCCTCCAGCTCGGCGAGATCGTCGTCGTTCATGTCGCCGGCGGCGTGCGCGCCGATCGCCTCGAACACGTCCTGGATCGTGACGTCCTTCCCGCGCCATCGTCCGGGCGCGATCGAGCCCCCGTACAGCATCACGGCGGGCATGTCGAGCCTCGCCATCGCCATCACGCAGCCGGGGATCGTCTTGTCGCAGCCCGACAGCAGCACGAGCGCGTCGAACTGGTACCCGCGCGCGGTCAGCTCGATCGAGTCGGCGATCACCTCGCGGCTGACAAGCGAGGTCTTCATTCCCTCGGTGCCCATCGTGATCCCGTCCGAGATCGCGATCGAGTTGAACTCGAGCGGGGTGCCGCCGGCCTCGCGCACCCCGTCCTTGACGTGCTCGGCGAGACCGCGGAGGTGGAAGTTGCAGGGCATCGCCTCGATCCACGTGTTCGCGATCCCGACCGTCGGTCGCTTCAGGTCGTCGGCACTGAACCCGATCCCGTGCATGTAGGCGCGGGCCGCGGCGCGGTCGGGCCCGTCGAAGACGGCTTCGCTTCGGGGGCGGGAGGCGCTCACCGCAACCTCGCGAGCCGCGCCAGATCCCGCCTCAGGTGGTCGGGGTCGTGCTGGCGGCCGGGCAGGTGCAGGTTCGCGTCAGAGATCAGCCCGCGCTCGTCGCCGTGCAGCGCCATCCACTTCGCGAGCACGTCGTCGGCGTCGGGCAGCCGCGCCGCGGGGTCGCGCTCGGTCAGGTCGGGGAAGCGCACGCAGTACTCGCTGAGCAGCTCGCCGGTCCCGAGGTCGTAGGAGACGATCGGGCGGTGCGCGTAGACAAGGTATCCGTACTCGCCGCGCTCGACGGCGATGAACCCGAGCCGCTCGTACGTCCTGAACGCGGTGGGGCCGACGACCGACCTGAGCAGGTCGCGGGCGCGCCGCTCGGCGCGGCGCTCGCGGCCCGGGTCGTAGACCGGCCGGCCGCGCGGCTCCGGACGCCGCCAACGCGCCGGCAGGATCGTGCCGAGCATGCCCATCACACGATCGCGGTCGCAGCGTCTCGGCCGCCGGCCGCCCTGGGAAAGAAGATCACCCGCTCGGCGTCGCGCGGGACCTCGGAGAACTCGCGCACCATGATCGCCTCGCGGCGACCGCCGTCCTCGGCTCCGGGCACTGCCGCCCACATCCCCTGGTCGAGCTGGCGGCGGAACTCCTCGATGAGCCGCTGCTCGTCCTCGGCCAGCTCGGGGTCGCCCTCCGCCAGCAGGACGTCGCCGTGACCGGATTTGAGCCGCAGCAGCTTCATCAGCAGGGATTATGTCAGCGGGATCGAGGCTCATCCCGGCTCGGCGTGGGCGCCGCCCGCCTCGCTCAGGCCGAGCGCGTCGACCGGGCCGGCTCCGGCGCCGATCTCGCGGAGCCCGGCGCCGACGGCCGCCGCCGTGATCAGCTTCGCCTCCCGGGCAGCGTCGACGAGGGTGAGCCCGCGTGCGAGCAGCGCCGCGAGCGCCGCCGAGTGAGTGCACCCCGAGCCGTGCGACGCTCCGCCGGGGTGCACGGGGCCTTCGATGCGGACCGGATCGCCGCCGACCTCGCCGTCGAACAGCATGTCGGCGCCGTCCGTGGAGTGCCCGCCGGTGACGATCGCGGCGCGCGGCCCGAGCGCCTGCACGGCCCGGGCGAGCTCCTCCCGCGAGATCCCCTCCCCCGCCCGGTGAGCTCGCGAGCCTCGGGCAGGTTCGGGGTCGCCACGGCGGCGTGCGGCAGCAGGCGCTCCACGAGGGTGGCGCGGGCGGCGAGATCGAGCAGCACGGCACCGCTCTCCGCGACCATCACCGGGTCGACCACCAGCGGTGCGTCTCCCAGGTATCGGAGGGCGTCGACGACGGCGCCGATCGTCGCCTCGTCGCCCAGCATCCCGGTCTTCGCGGCGTCGACCCCGATGTCCTCGGCGACGGCACGGACCTGGGCGACGATCATCTCCGGGGGCACCGGGTGGATCGCCTCGACGCCGACCGTGCTCTGCGCGGTGAGCGCGGTGATCGCAGTCATCCCGTGGGCTCCGCAGCGCGCGAACGCCTTCAGGTCAGCCTGGATCCCGGCGCCGCCGCCGGAGTCCGAGCCGGCGATCGACAGCACGGCCGGAACCTTCGCGCTCGTGCTCATCCGTCCAATCCTAGGAACCTTCCGGGGCGGCGAGCGCGGTGCGGGAGTAGCGGCCGCCCGCGTCGCTTGCCAGGTAGCCGAGCAGCTCCAGCCGGGTGAGCGCGCCGGCCGCGGCCGGCGCGCCGATCCCGGCTCCAAGCGCGACCGCGTCGCAGGTGGCGGCGCCGGCCTCCACCCTGCCGAGCACGGCCGCCAGCTCCGGCTCGAGCTCGGGGCCGCGGGCGCGAGCGCTGACCCGACCCGGGCCGAGGATCCGGTCGAGCACGTCCTGCGCGTCGCGGATCGGGGCGGCGCCCTCGACGAGCAGCTGGTTCGCCCCGCTCGACACCCACGAGTTGACGGGCCCGGGGACCGCGCCCACCGCGCGGCCCAGATCGAGCGCCATCGCCGCGGTGATCAGCGACCCGGAGCGCTCCGCCGCCTCGACGACGACGGTGAGCCCGGCGAGCGCGGCCATGATCCGGTTCCGGGCCGGGAAGCACCACCGAAAGGACGACGTCCCCGGAGGAAGCTCCGAGAGCAGCACCCCGCCCCCGGCCACGATCCGGCGGTACAAGCCGGCCTGGCGCCGGGGATAGGGGATATCGACGCCGCCGCCTAGTACCGCGATCGTCAGCCCGGCGCCCTCGAGCGCGCCGCTGTGGGCGCGGGAATCGATCCCGTTGGCCAGCCCGCTGACCACGGCGAGGCCGGCGCGGGCGAGCATCCTCGACAGCTCGGCGGCGATCCCGAGCCCGTAGGAGGTGGCGCGGCGGGCGCCGACCACGGTCACGGCGCCGTCCGGGCGCAGTTCGCCGAGTGCCGCGTCCGCGCCCCGGACGAACAGCGCCGCCGGCGCCTGATCGCCGAGGTCGTGAAGCGAGCCGGGGTACCCGCGCTCGTGGCGGCACACGGCCTCGCACCTGGCGGCTGCCATGCGGCGGGGGAGCTCGGCGGGGTCGGCGCCCCGGTGCGCGTCCAGCAGCTCCTCGGCGTGGGCGCCTCCGACGGCCTCGACCAGCTCCTCGTCGTCCAGCGCCAGCAGCGCGCGCACCCGCCGGCCGGGCTGCCGGGCGCTCGCCCGCTCGATGAACCCGGCCAGCCGCCCCAGCAGCGAGGCGCGCTGCATGCACCGCTCGCATGCCATCTATCCGGCCCCGGGGCCGCGGCGGCGCAGGCTGAGCGCCTCTCCGACGTGGGCCGCCGACACACGCGCCTCCGCGGCGAGGTCGGCAACCGTCCGCGCCACCCGCAGCACCCGCTCGTAGCCCCTGCCGCTGAGCCCGAGTCGCGCGTACCCGTCCGCGATCAGCTTTGCCGCGGCCGGGTCCAGCGCGCACCCGGCCCTCGCCTCCGCCGGGCCGACCTCGGCGTTGCACCGGCTCGGGCCGAGGCGGGCCTGCTGGCGCTCGCGCGCCGCGACCACCCGCGCCCGGACAGCGGCCGTCGACTCACCCGGCGCCGAGGCGATCGCCTCCGGGGAGGGTTGGCCGACAGCGGCGACGATGTCGATCCGGTCCGCGAGCGCGCCGCTCAGCTTCGCCTCGTAGCGCTGGATCGCCGCGTCGGGGCAGCGGCACTCGGGGTCGTCGCGCCCCCGCCCGCACGGACACGGGTTCGACGCGGCGACCAGCATGAACCGGCACGGCAACTCGGCGCGGTGCCCCGCCCGGACGACGGTGACGCGCCCCTCCTCCAGGGGCTGGCGGAGCGCCTCCAGCGCGGCCCGGGAGAACTCCGCGAGCTCGTCGAGGAAGAGGACGCCGCGGTGCGCGGCGGTCGCCTCGCCCGGCCGCGGTGGCGTTCCTCCGCCGACGAGGCCGGCGGCGGAGATCGTGTGGTGGGGCGCGCGGAAGGGGCGGGGCGCGAGCCGGCCCGGTGGCGGCGGCCGACCGCAGGCGCTCGCGATCCGGGTCGCCTCGATCGCCTCCTCGCGGTCCAGCGGCGGCAGCAGGCCCGGGAGGCGGGCGCCGGCGAGCGACTTCCCGGCGCCCGGCGGGCCGGTGATCAGGAGACTGTGCCCGCCCGCCGCGGCCACCTCGAGCGCCCGCCGCAGGGCGGGTTGCCCGCGCAGGTCGGCGAGGTCGGGGGCGCGCCGGCCGCGCTCCTCCGGGACCACCGCCGCGCCCCCCGGTAGCGGCTCCAGCTCGCCATCCGCGAGACGCTCCAGCTCGCGCAGGGAGCGCAGCGGCACAGCCGCAACGCCCTCGACCAGCGTCGCCTCCGCTGCGTTCGCCGCGGCGACCGCGATCCCCTCGGCGCCCTGGCGGCGGGCCTCCTCCGCCATCGCCAGCACTCCGGGGACGGGCCGGATCGAGCCGTCCAGCCCCAGCTCCCCGGCTAGCCAGAACCGCGACAGGACCGACCCCTCGAGCTGTCCCGATGCGACCAGCACCGCCGCGGCGATCGCGAGGTCGAACCCCGGCCCGGCCTTGCGGAGGTCGGCGGGGGCGAGGCTGGCGGTGATCCGCCGCAGCGGGAACTCGAACCCGGCGTTCGAGATCGAGGCGCGGACGCGCTCGCGCGACTCGCGCACGGCGGCGTCCGGCAGCCCCACCAGCGAGAAGGACGCGAGCCCCGCGCCGACATCGACCTCGGCGCGGACCCCGGTGGCGGCGACCCCTTGCAGCGTGAACGTGCGGGCGATTGCGAGCACCCGGTGAGCCTCACATTCCCGGACGCGCGGGTGGCGCGCGAACGTTGCGGCTTCGCTACGACTCTCCCCTATCCAGCATTGACAAGCGGTTTCGCGGTTTCGTTCGCCCGCTGTTCGCCAGTCTGTGCGCCAGTCAGCTCTCCGGCAGCCTCCCGCACAGCGGTCGAGGGTGATGGCGATGCTCGGAGGGATGGCACGAATGCGGTTCCTTTGCTCGGCGCGCTCTCACGCACGAGCAGCGAGGTGGAGTACGCACGGGATCCACCGCGAGCTGGTGGCGCTGGCACACCGGGGACAGACAGCGGGTGTTGGCGGAGATGCGGGCTCGCCGCAACGTGAACCGCCCTGGCTGAATAGGGCGGGTAGACCGACACCCACCAGCCTTTCGCTAGCGCCATACCGCGCTAGCCTCAGCCCACACAGCGGGAGCGGATCGGCGGCTCGATCTCGTTCGGAGCTCGAGCCACACGCCTCCCGCACGAGCACGGGAGGACTCATGAACAAGGCGATCACGCGCCCGAGCATGATGCTCGGTGCGGCTGCACTGCTGTGCCTGCTCGTCGTTCAGGTGGCCGCTGCGGGCGGCTCCGGCAACCCGCCGGCGGCGGCGAGCGGCGTCAAGAAGCAGGTCAAGAAGCTGAAACAGCGGGTCAAGGCCCTCGAAGGCCAAGGGCAGCAACCAGGGCCTCAGGGCGCGCAGGGCGCGCAGGGCGCGCAGGGACCGCCGGGCACTTTCCAGTCATCGATAGTCGCCCGCTTCCACCAGTTCCAGATCGGAGGTCCCTCAGCGACGTTTACTCAGGCCGAGTGCGAGCCCGGTGAGGTCGCGGTCGGAGGCGGCGTCGGCGGACTGACCTCGCCGGGTGGTGACGATGCTGTTCTCTACTCGGGCCCGAGCGTGGCCGGTGGCGTCGTGCCCGACGAGGTCTTTGTCCCAACTGCCTGGGACGGCGCGATCCGAAACAGCGAGGCAAGCACGAAGGACTTTCGGATCTACGTGGTGTGCATCGAGGTGTAGCGAGCACCACCATGTGTTCACACAGCGGAGTTCTCGTGACGACCTAGGGCCGCCGCTGGACTGTCACCGAACTCGACCGGGCACTCGTCCGCTCTCACGGAGATCATCCGCCCCGCCGAGCGGCCCTACTCGGCGGCCTGGGGCTCGGATGCGTGGGATCCGGCGGCCTCGGCCATGGGCTCCGCAGTCGGGGTGGCGCGATCGCGGTCGTTGTGGAGGTCGTGCTTCGCTCTGTGAAGCGGTGGAGGATGAACGTTGCGGCTTCGTCACCTCGTGCGCGGCATGGGTGCGCTGCAGCGACCTACCTTCCCGGCGTGACGATCGCGCGGCAGCGGCTCGGACGGGAGGCGGAGGAGCTCGCGGCCGCGCGGCTGGCGGCGGGCGGGTACAGGATCGTGGAGCGCAACGCCCGGATCCGGACGCCCGAGCTGGTCGGCGAGATCGACCTGGTCGCGCTCGACCGCGACGCGCTCGTGTTCGTCGAGGTGAAGGCCGGCCGGAAGGGCGCCCGCGCCGGCCCCAAGCGCCCGGCGCTCGCCGTCGGCCGCCGGAAGGCGGCGCGGCTGCGCCGGCTCGGGTGCGCCTGGCTCGCGACTGCGCCTCGTCGTCCGCCCCACTCCCTGGTCCGGTTCGACGTGGTCGGCGTCACGCTCGAGCACGGCGGCCGGGTGACCGCGTTCGAGCACATCGAAGCGGCGTTCTGAGCTGGCGCCCGGCTCAGGCGTGGCCGAAGTGGACGTCCGGCAGCACCCGGTTCATCCAGCTCGGCAGCCACCACGCCCACCGCCCCGTGGCCCGGAGCAGCACCGGGACCAGCACCAGGCGGACGAGCAGGGCGTCCAGCAGCACGGCGACGCCGAGGATCACGCCCATCTCCTTCGGCGGCAGCGGGCCCGACAGCGCGAAGGTGAAGAACACGGCGACCATCACCGCGGCGGCCGCCAGGATCACGCGGCCCGAGTGCGCGAGCCCGCCGACCATCGCCTCGCGCGGGTCACCGGAGCGGTCCCAGTGCTCCTTCGCCGAGCTCAGCAGGAACACCGTGTAGTCCATCGCGATCGCGAAGATCATCGCGAAGAAGAACACGGGAGCCCATGCGTCCACGAAGCCCTGCGAGTCGAAGCCGAGCAGGCCCTCGAGGCTTCCGTCCTGGAAGATCAGCGTGGCGATCCCGAACGCAGCGCCGGTCGCCAGCAGGTTCGTGACGACCCCGATCAGGGCGGCCACGGGCGCCTGCAGCGCCACCAGCAGCAGCACGAATCCGAGCACCATCACGACGCCGATCACCAGTGGCGTCCTCTCGGCGAGTGCCGTCTCGAGGTCGTGGTTCTCGGCGGCCGCGCCGCCGACCAGCGCACCGTCGGGAAGCTCGGTCCGGAGCCGGTCTACCGTCGCGCCGACGGCCGGGTCCGAGGGATCCTTCGTCGGAATCGCCTGGAGCAGCGCACTCCCCCCCGCGCCGGTCTGCGGCGGGACGACCTGGGCGATCCCGGGGTCGGCCGCGAGGACTCGCGCGGCCGGCTGCGCATCGGCGGCGGGAGCGCTCACCTGAAGGGCGCCGGGCGCCCCCGGCCCGAAGGCATTCTGGACCGCGACGTATCCCTGCCGCGAGGAGTCCTGCTCGGGGACGACCTTGATCGAGGGCATCCCGGTGCGAAGCCCCAGCACCGGGGTCGCCAGGGCGACCAGCGCCACCGCAGCGGGGATCCCGTACAGGGCCGGGCGGCGCCACAGCCGCTCGCCCCAGCGCTCGAACCGGCGGGAGCGATGCTCGCCCGAGTGGGCCCACGGCAGCGACAGCCGGTCCACCCTCGGGCCGAGCTTCGCGAGCACGGCCGGAAGCAGCGTCAGCGTCGCGGCGAGCACGAACAGCACCGAGAGGATGATCCCGAGGGCGACCGAGCGAAACGCGGGGCTCGGGACCAGCATCACGGCGCTCAGCGATATCAGCACGGTGAGGCCCGAGAACAGGACCGCCTTCCCGGCGGTGTCCATCGTCGTGGCGGCGGCGTCGGCGGCGGACATGCCCGAACCGAAGAAGGCCGCCCGGAACCGGAACACGATCAGCAACGCGTAGTCGATCCCGAGCGCGAGCGCGAACATCAGCGCGAAGTTCATCGCCCAGATAGAGATGTCCAAGACGTTCGTGCCGAGGTACAGCGTGCCGGCGGCCGACACCAGGCCGAGAATGGTCAGCATCAGCGGTAGGCCGGCGGCGACGAGCGACCCGAACGCGAGCGCCAGGATCGCCAGGGTGACCGGCCATGAGAGAAGCTCGGAGCGCAACATCGCGTTCTTGTTCGCCTCGTTGAAGTCGGACCACATCCCCGACGCGCCGGTGACGGCGACATCGAAGCGCTGGCCGCCGAGGCCGGTGAGCTCGTCCTTGAGGTCATCCGCAACGCGCACCATGTCGTTGCTCGTTCCGGCCGCACGGCCCTGGACGACGGCGGTATGCCGATCGCGCGAGATGGAGACGCCGGGGCGAGGCGGGACCACGCCGGCGACGTGCTCCTGGGCGGCGAGCCTGCGCTCAACCTCGCCCGTCACCCGGTGGAAGCCAGGATCTTCGGCACGCGCCGAATCGGAGCTGACCACGACCATCACGGCGCTGGAGGAGAGACCGCCGAACTTGCGGTCGAGCCGATCGCGAACCTGCACCGACTCCGATCCGGTCGCCTCCCATCCCGCGCCGGAGAGCGCCTGCTCGACCCGCGGCGCGAGCACGCCGAGCACGACCAGGGTCACGGCCCATGCGATCGCGACCGTGCGGAAGTGGGTCGCCGTCCAGCGTCCGAGCCGACCGATCGGGCCGATCTGGGGCGCCATCAGCGCGTCGCCCCCCCGACCACAGCCTCGAGCTCCGCGTACCGGTCGCGCAAGCCCTCGGACACGACCTCACAGATCGCGAACACGCTGTCGTCGGCGATCGAGTAGCGAGCGCAGTTGCCCTCCTGCGCTCGCCCGACGAGCCCCGCGTCGAGCAGCACGCGGAGGTGCCGGGAGACGTTCTGCTGCGAGGCGCCGCTCGCGTCGACCAGCTCGCCGACCGTGGCGCCACCGTCCCGAAGCCGATCCAGCAGCTTGATCCGCATCGGCTCCCCGAGCACGCGGAAGCGCTGCGCGATCAGCTCGACGAGCTGGTCGGGAAGCGGGTGCTGGAGAGCGTCGGAAGCCATCTGGCCGACACTCTAACACAATTACTCAGTTGTGTAGTTGTGTGGCAGGTGAAGCTACCCCGACTCCAGCTCCAGCTCCAGCTCCGTGTACGCGATCGACTGGAAGGAGCGGCGGTGCAGGGCGGAGATCCCACGTTGCCGGATCAGCGCCCGGTGCTCCGGGGTCGAGTACCCGACGTTCTCGCAGAACTCCCACCCGGGGTGGACGCCGTCGGCGCGGTGCATGTAGCGGTCCCTGGTCACCTTCGCGATCACCGAGGCGGCGGCGATCGCGGCGCTGCGCGCGTCGCCGTCGACGACGGCTCGGTGCTCGAGCGGGCAGCTCGGCAGCCGGAAGCCGTCGACGAGACAGACCGCCCCGTCGACCGCGACCCGCTGCAGGCAGTCGCCGAGCGCCGCGAGGTTCGTGACGTGCAGGCCGCGGGCGTCGATCCCGCGCGCGCACCGGGCAGTCACCGCGACCCTGGAGGCGACGTGCATCACCCGCGGGTACAGCGCCTCCCGCTCCTCGGCGGTCTTCTGCTTCGAGTCGTTCAGGCCGGCCAGCTCGCGTCGCTCGCGTCGCCCCAGCGCGTCGTAGTCGAGCAGCACCGCGGCCGCCACCAGCGGCCCGGCGAGCGAGCCCCGCCCGGCCTCGTCCGTGCCAGCCACCCAGCGATGGCCGAGCGCGCGGTCGAACCGGAGCAGCCGGGCGGTCCTAGAGCGGGCCGATCCTCTGCGGCGGCCAGTAGGTGGCGAACGCCTCGCCGATGATCCAGTCGCGGGGAACGGGCCCCCAGAAGCGGCTGTCCTGGCTAGCCCCACGGTTGTCACCCATCATGAAGTAGTGGTCGGGTGGAACGGTGATCTCCTGCGGGAGGTTGCAGGCGGCGCCGCTGCCGCAGGGGATGATGAAGTCCTCGTCGGCAACCTCGCCGTTCACCACCGGGTGCCCGTCCTCGATCGAGACCGTGTCCCCCGGCCCGGCGACGATCCGCTTGATGAAGTTGGTGCTGGACTGCTGAGCGGTCGGTTTGGGGCACGCCTGCCCCGGCTCGCGCCGGCCCCCGCACTGGTCGGTGTCCGCGCCCCGCGGGGGATGGAACACGACGACGTCGCCGACCTTGGGGTCGGTGAAGCGGTACAGGAAGCGGTTGACGAGCACTCGCTGGTTCACGTCCAGGGTCGGCTCCATCGACTGGGAGGGGATCTGGTACGGCTTCACGATGAACGCCTGGATCAGCAGGGCCAGGCCAACTGCCAGGGCAACGATCACGACCAGCTCGACGAGAGCGCCGCGGCCTGTGGTTGGCTTTGGAATCAGGTAGCCGCGTCCTTGGCGCCCGGAGAGGCCTCCGCCTCGGCGTCCGGGCCGGCCTCGGCGTCCGCGTCGGCCTCGTCGGCTCCCTCAGCCTCCCCCTCGGGCGCGGGGCCCTCGTCCCCGGCCTCCTCCTCTGCGTCGGCGCCCTCGGCCTCTGCAGCCTCGTCGGGCTCCACCGAGTCCGCCTCGCTGACGGCGACTCCCTCTGAGTCGACCGCCTCGGCATCCTCCGCCACGACCAGGTCGTCCTCGATCCCCCAGCGCCGCTCCGCCACGCGGGCGCGCTTCCCGACGCGGCCGCGCAGGTAGTACAGCTTCGCGCGGCGAACATCGCCGCGGGCGACGATCTCGAGCTTCTCGATCTTTGGTGAGTGGACCGGGAACGTGCGCTCCACCCCGACCCCGAAGGACTGCTTGCGGACCGTGAAGGTCTCGCGCGAGCCGCTTCCCTGTCGCTTGATCACGACGCCCTCGAACACCTGGGTGCGGCGGCGCTGGCCCTCGATCACCTGGAAGTGGACCCGCACCCGGTCACCCGGCCTGAAGGCGGGAACCTTCACGAGCTGGCGCCGCTCGATGCTTTCGATGATGCCGCTCATGACCTCGTGGTCGTTCGATGTGGCGGGAATCCGGCCCGCGCGGAGTAGCTCGACCGGCGGCGGATAGTAGCGGAAGGCCGTCGCCGGCCCCTCAGCCTGCGGCGCGCTCCCTGCTGCGCTGGAGGCGCCACTCCCGGACGCGCTCGTGGTCACCGGACACGAGCACGTCGGGAACCCCCCAGCCGCGGTAGGTCGGCGGGCGGGTGTAGTGCGGATACTCGGGCGCGCCCCCGAGCGCCTCGCTGAACGACTCCTCGACCGCGCTGTCGGCGTCCCCGAGCGAGCCCGGGAGCTTCCGGATGACGGCGTCGGCGACCACCATCGCCGCCAGCTCGCCGCCCGAGATCACGTACGGGCCGATCGAGACCGCGTCGGTGGCGAGATGGTCGCGGACCCGCTCGTCGACGCCCTCGTACCGCCCGCACAGCAGGACCAGCTCGCGCTCGTCGGCGAGCTCGCGGGCGAGCGGCTCGTCGAATCCGCGTCCCGACGGCGTCAGCAGCACGATCCGCTTCGCGGCCAGCCCCTCCGGGTAGGCGGCCTGCAGGGCCGCGTCGACGACGTCGACCCGCAGCACCATCCCGGCGCCACCGCCGTAGGGCGCGTCGTCGACCTGGCCGGCGCCGAGCGGGGTGGAGTCGCGGTAGTCGACCAACCGCAGCTCTAGCCCCTCGCGCTCGGCGTTGTCCACATGGCGCTGGGAGCGAAACCAGTCGAAGGCGTGCGGGAACAGCGTGAATACGTCGAGGCGTCGCACTTGCCGCTACCCGCCGGAACCGGACGCGAAGCGGAGGATTTCGGCGGAGTGGCTCACTCCAGGATCTCTACGAAGACGCGCGCGTCGCCCCTGCTCGCGGCGGCCCGAACGACGACCCGGAGCGCGTTAGCGATCCGGCCGCCGCGACCGATCACCCGCCCCAGGTCCTCTTCGGCGACGGTCACCTCGAGCACGACGTCGCCGGCCTCCTCGACCTCCTCAACCCCGACCGCGTCCGGGTCCTCGACCAGGGCCCGGACCAGGAACTCGACGAGCTCACGCATTCGAGAGAGCACGGCCCCGCGGAAGCGGACGCGAAGCGGAGCATTTCGCGGGCTTCATTTCGTGCCTGCGGCCTCGATCCCCTTTGCTCGGAGAAGCTGCGCGGCCGTGCGCGACGGCTGGGCGCCGTGCTCGAGCCAGTGACGCGCCCGCTCCTCGTCGATCACGATCACCGAGGGATCGGTCTGCGGGTTGTAGTGGCCGATCGTCTCGATCGTGCGCCCGTCGCGGGGGGAACGCCGATCGGCGACGACCACCCGCCACTGCGGGTTCTTGTTCGAGCCCATCCGCCTCAATCTGATTCGCACTGACATAGCGGGCGATCAGGTTACACAGCCGTCTACCGACCGCGCATCAGCTGGTCGGGGTTGGGCATCTTCCCCTCGGCGAGCTGCTTCATCAGCTTCTGCATCTGCCCGAACTGCTTGGTGAGCTTGTTGACCGCCTGCACGTTGGTTCCGGACCCCTGCGCGATCCGCTTTCGCCGCGATCCCTTGATGATCTCCGGGCGGGCGCGCTCCTCGGGAGTCATCGACAGGATCATCGCCTCAAGCCGATCGAGCTCGCGCTCGTCCATGTCGACGTTGCGGAGCTGCTTCATGGCTCCGCCCATCCCGGGCATCATCCCGAGCACGTTCGTGAGCGGCCCCATCCGGCGCACCTGGCGCATCTGGGTGAGGAAGTCCTCGAGCGTGAACTGCTGCTTGCGGATCTTTCGCTCCAGCTCCTCGGCCTGGTCGCGGTCGGAGACCTCCTCGGCCTTCTCGATCAGGGTGAGCACGTCCCCCATCCCGAGGATCCGGCTCGCCATCCGCTCGGGCTGGAATCGCTCCAGCTCCTCGATCCGCTCTCCGGAGGACGCGTACATGACCGGCTTCCCGGTGACAGCGCGAACCGACAGCGCCGCGCCACCGCGGGCGTCACCATCGAGCTTGGTGAGCACGACCCCGTCGAACTCGGTCTGCTCGGCGAACTCCTCGGCGACGTTGACCGCGTCCTGACCGGTCATCGCGTCGAGCACGAGCAGCACGTCGTGGGGCACCACCGCCTTCTTGATTCTCTTCAGCTCGTCCATCAGCTCGACGTCGATGTGGAGCCGGCCGGCGGTGTCGACGATCAGCACGTCGCGCTGCTCGGCGCGGGCCCGGTTCAGCGCCCACTCGGCGATCTCGACCGGGTCGGAGTCGGTGCCGCGCTGGTAGGTCGGGACGCCGGCGCGCTTTCCGATCGTGACGAGCTGCTCGACCGCCGCCGGGCGCTGCGTGTCGCAGGCCGCCAGCGAGGGCGTGTGCCCCTCCTTCGCGAGGTGCTTGGCGAGCTTCGCGCACGCGGTCGTCTTCCCCGACCCCTGCAGCCCCGCCATCAGGATCACCGTCGTGCCGGAGGAGGCAAAGGCGAGGTCACGGGCGGCGCCGCCCATCAGCTTGGCGAGCTCCTCGTCGACGATCTTCACGACCTGCTGTCCGGGGTCGAGGCTGTCCAGCACGCCGGCGCCGAGGCAGCGCTCCTTCAGCTCCGCGGTGAACGACTTCACCACCTTGAAGTTGACGTCGGCCTCGAGCAGGGCGAGCCGGATCTCGCGCATCGCCTTGTCGACGTCCGCCTCGGTCAGCTTGCCGCGGGAGCGGACGTCCGAGAGGGTCGCCTGGAGCCGATCTGAGAGCTGGTCGAACACGAACGAACCAGATTAGAGCGCGTTACTCGCCGAGAAGGGCCGCCGCGAACTCGCGGGCGTCGAACGGGCGCAGGTCCTCGAGCGACTCGCCGGCGCCGATCAGCTTCACGGGAATCCCCAGCTCCGCCGAGATCGCGAGCGCGATCCCGCCCTTCGCGGTCCCGTCCAGCTTCGTCAGCACGACCCCCGAGACCTCGACGGCGTCTCCGAACGCGCGCGCCTGCCGCAGGCCGTTCTGGCCGGTGGTCGAGTCGATCGTGATCAGGGTCTCGTGCGGGGCCGCGTCGAGCCGCTTCGCGATCACGCGGCGGACCTTGGCGAGTTCCTGCATCAGGTTGCCGTGCGTGTGCAGCCGGCCCGCCGTATCGACGATCACGACGTCGGCGCCGCGCGACTGGGCCGCCCCGATCGCGTCGAATGCGACCGCGCCTGGGTCACCGCCGGCGGCGCCCTTGACAATCTCGCATCCAGCGCGCTCCGCCCATCTCTCGAGCTGCTCGATCGCGGCGGCGCGGTACGTGTCCGCGGCGGCGATCACGACCGACAGCCCGAGCTCGCGCTGCAGGTGCCACGCGAGCTTCCCGATCGAGGTCGTCTTCCCGCTCCCGTTTACGCCGACGACCATCACCACCGCGGGGGTGGCCCTGAGGTCGATCCGGCCGTCGTCCGCGTCCGCGGTCTCGGCCAGCAGCTCGATCAACCGGTCCCTCACCCGTTCGGGCCCGACCTCGCCGGCCTCCGCCTCCGCCTCGAGCCTGCCCACGATCGCGGCGGTGGTCGGCGCCCCCACGTCGGCGAGGATCAGCGCCTCCTCGAGCCGCTCCCAGGTCTCCGCGTCGAGCGTATCCCCGATGCTCGCGCTGAGCTCGGCGGTGAGCGCCCTGCGGCTCTTCGAGAGGTTCTCGCGGAGCCGGCGGAAGACCCCGCGGCGCTCACCGTCAGGGCCGGCCGCGTCCTCCGCTTCGCGTCCGGGGGCGGCGGGACGGCCTTCGGGAAGCCGGAAGGCCTCGGTCCAGCCTTGCGGCATCTACGCGGCTTCGACCGCTTCGGCGCCGTGGCCCGCCTCGTGCTCGGCCACCGCCTGGTCGGCGTCGCCCGGGAGGCGGCGGGAGATCACCTTCGTGATCCCGCCCTCGCCCATGCTGACGCCGTACAGGACGTCGGCGGCGTCCATCGTCCGCTTTTGGTGGGTGACGATCACGAACTGGGCGCGGCCGGCGAACCTGCGGACGAGCTGCAGGAAGCGGTCGATGTTGGCGTCATCGAGCGCCGCCTCCACCTCGTCGAGGATGTAGAACGGCGACGGGCGGGCGAGGAAGACCGCGAACAGGAAGGCGAGCGCGACCAGCGACTTCTCGCCGCCCGAGAGCAGCGACAGCCTCCGGGTGGCCTTGCCGGCCGGGGTGACCTCGATCTCGACGCCAAGGTCATGGCCGGCCGCGTCCTCCGCTTCGCGTCCGGGCGCGGCCGGGTCGCTGGCAGGATGGGTTTCACCCTCGGCGCCGGTCTCTTCGGCCGTCTCGCCATCGGCAGGGACCGGTTTCGGGCCGGTTTCGGACGCCGGCACGTCGACGAGGCGGAGGCGGCCGCGGCCGCCGGGGAACAGGTGCTCGACGAGCTCGGAGAAGTGCTCCGTGGTGGCCTCGAACGTCGACTCGAAGTCGGCCTGGATCCTGCGGTCGGTCTCACGGACCACCTTCTCCAGCTCGGCCAGCGCCGTATCCAGGTCCTCGCGCTGGTGCTCGAGCTCGGCGACCCGCTCGCGGGCCTGCTCGTACTCCCGCTCGGCGAGCGGGTTGACCGGTCCGAGCTGCTCACGGCGGCGGGCCAGCCGCTCCAGCTTGCGCTCGATCTCGGCCCGCTCGGCCTCCCCGATCGGCTCGGTCGCCGCGTCGAGCTCGATCCCGAGCCGGGCGCCGATCCGCGCCACCTCCTGGGCGACCTCGTCGCGGCGCTGCGCGAGGTGGCCGGCGCGCATCTGCGCCTCGGTGGCGCCCTCGGCGGCGGTGCGAAGCTCCTCCTGGATCGCGTACTCCTCGCGCGAGCAGGCCCGCAGCTGCTCGGCCGCGTCGCCGGCGCCCTCGTCGTCGAGCATCCGCTTCTCGAGCTGCGCGATCCGGCTCCCGGCGGCCTCGCGGACCTCGGCGAGCGCCGCGGCGGTCGCGCGCAGCGGCTCGAGCAGCTCCTCCTCGCTCGCCACCCGCTTCTCCAGCGAGTCCTGGCGGCTGCGCCCCAGCAGCGCCTCGGCGCGGGCCGCAGCCCGCGCCCCGCGCTCCGACCCCTCGCGCACCCGCGCCAGCTCCTCGCCCATCTCCCCCTCCCCGGCTCGCGCCCGCAGCAGCGACCGGGTGGCGCCGCCGAGCGCCTGCTCGATCCGGCCCAGCTCGATCTCCATCGGATCCCCGTCCGCGCCGTCCTGATCGGGGGCGAGCTCCAGGGCGAGGTCGCCGAGCGCCTCGCGGCGACGCGCGAGCCCCAGCTCAAGCTCGCTCGAGCGCGCCGTCAGAGCCTCGGCACGGACGCTGAGCCGCTCTTGAGTCGCGCGCAGCGCCGTCAGCCGCCCCCACAGCAGCTTGCGCTCGCGGTCGCGCTGGGCGAACCGCTCCTCGATCTCGCCGCGGCGCTTGCTCGCCGCGGCGAGCCGGGCCTCGATCTGCTCCCGGGAGCCGCGCGCCTTCTCCGCCTCGCTCTCGGTCCGGGAGAGATCGGCGTCGTGGGCGCGCAACTCCTCGGCCGCGAGCCGGCCGCGCAGCTCGAGCGTCTCGCGCTCCAGCCGGGCGTGCGTCTCGGCCGCGGTCGCCTGCCGCTTCAGCGGCCGCAGGTGCGTGCGCGCCTCGCGCTCCACGTCCAGCGCGCGGTCGAGGTTGTCGCGGGTGCGCTCCAGTTTCAGCTGGGCGCGGCGGCGGCGCTTGCGGTGCTTGCCGAGCCCCGCTGCCTCCTCGACGATCAGGCGCCTGTCGCGGGGCTTGGAATGAACGACCTCCTCGACCTTGCCCTGGCTGATCACGGAGTGCATCTCGCCGCCTAGGTTCGTGTCCGAGAGCACCTCGAGCACGTCGGCGAGCCGGCACCGGGCGCCGTTCAGCCGGTACTCGCCCTCTCCCGTCCGGTCCAACCTCCGCGTGATCGCAACTTCCGAGAACCCAATTCCGGGATCCTCCGGTGACCCGGCCGCTCCCGGACGCGAAGCGGAGGAAGCGGCCGGCATTGATTCGCTGTCTATCACTACCTCTACCTCGGCGAACCGGCGCCGGCTCTGGCCCTGTCCGCCCGCGTAGATCATGTCCTGCATCGACTGGCCGCGGACGCTGGTCGGACTCTGCTCTCCGAGCGCCCACAGGACGGCGTCGGTGATGTTCGACTTCCCGCATCCGTTCGGGCCGACGATCACGCTCACGCCCGGAGAGAACACGAGCCGCGTCCGCTCCGGGAAGGACTTGAAGCCCTTCATCGTGATCGACTTCAAATGCATCGGCTGAGCATAGGAGGCGGGCGGGATGCGACGCTGCGCTCGCCCGCGATCACTCCCGAACCTGCGCCAATGCCTCCGCAGCGGCGGCCTGCTCGGCGTCCTTCTTGCTGCGCCCGCCGCCCCGGCCGAGCACCTCGCCGGCGACGATCGCGGTCACCTCGAAGCGGCGGTCGTGCGGCGGCCCGTCCTCGGCGACGACCTCGTACAGGACGACCAGGCCTCGCCGCGCCAGCTCCTCCTGGAGCGCGGACTTGAAGTCGAGCAGCGTCCCGCTTGCGAGCTCGATCCGCGACTCGAACGCGCTCACGACCGCGGCCACGGTCGGATCGAACCCGTGGTGCCGGTAGCACGCCCCGATCATCGCCTCCGTCACGGACGCGAGCGCGCGCTCGCTGCCGACCAGCTCGTCGGCGGAGATCCCATCGCCCCGCGCCGGCGCGGCCGTCCGGATCCGCGCCGGAAGGTCGAGCGCAGCGGCCACCTCTGCGCACGCCCGCCCGCTGACCGTCTGCGCGTGCACCTTGGTGAGGCGCCCCGCGTCGCTGCGCGGAAACCGCCTGAACAGCTCGTCGGCGATCGCGATCCCGAGCACGGCGTCGCCGAGGAAGGCGAGCCTCCCGTAGGACTGGGACCGATGCTCGACCCAGGACGAGTGGGTGACGGCGGTCCGCGCCAGTTCGTCCGGAAGCTCCTCGATCAGGGATGCGAGCGCTTCGACGTCGGGCACGCCTACGCACTCGGGACGCGCTGGAGCACGAAGTCGACAGCCGCCCCGACCGTTTCGATCCGGGCAGCCTCCTCCTCGCTCATCTTCACCCCGTACGTGTCCTCGAGCTCCATCACGAGCTCGTACAGGTCGAGCGAGTCGGCGTCGAGATCGTCGCGGAGGTTGGTGCCTTCCTGGATCTGGGCTCGATCGGCGCCGAGCTCGGTGGCGAGGTGGTCGCGCACCTTCTCGACGACCTGATCACGCGTCATCCTCACCCGAGGACCTCTCCCGCTCCAGGCTGGCGCGGACCGCGGCGCGGCTGGCTCCCGAGCGCTCCAGCAGATCGGCGGTGCGCTGCACGGCCCGCTCCCGGACGCTGCGCTCGGCCAGCCGGATCGCGTTCGCGATCCCCTCCGCGCCCGAGCTCCCGTGGGCGATCACCGTCACGCCGCGCAGCCCCAGCAGGATCGCGCCGCCGGTCGTGTCCGGGTTGAGGTCCCGGCGGAGCCGTTTCAGGGAGCGGTACATGAGCAGCCCCCCGAGCGCCGAGAAGACGCCGGAGCGGGCGGCGCCGCGAACGGCCCCGCCGACTGCATTCGCCGTCCCCTCCATCGTCTTCAGGGCGACGTTGCCGGTGAAGCCGTCGGTGACGACCACGTCGGCGGCGCCCTCGGCCAGATCCCGCCCCTCGACGTTTCCGATGAACTCGATCCCGTCCGCCCCGGCGAGCGCCTCGTGCGCCGCCACGACCGACTGCGTGCCCTTCTTGGACTCCTCGCCGACCGACAGCAGGGCGACGCGCGGCCGCTCCACGTCGAGCACCGCCTCGCTGAAGGCGGAGCCGAGATATGCGAACTGGACGAGGTGCTGGGGGCGGTTCTCGCTGTTGGCGCCGGCGTCGAGCAGCAGCACGTGCTCGGAGGGCCGCTCGGGAAGCGGGAGCTGGACGGCGATCGCGGGGCGGTGGACCCCGCGCAGGCGCCGCATCGAGAACACCGACGCGGCCAGCGCCGCGCCCGTCGATCCGGCGCTGACGAGCGCGTGCGAGTGGCCCTCGGCGACGTCCTTCGCCGCCAGCACGATCGAGGAGCTCGGCTTCTCGTGCACCGCGCGGACGGGCTCCTCGTCGTTCGAGATCGCTTCCTCAGCGGCGCGCACCTCGACACGCTCGATCCCGACCAGCGGGGCGATGTCGGCGCGGCGGCCGAATGCGCGCACCCGGATCCCCTGCTTGGAGACCGCCTTCGCGGCCTCCGCCATCACCCTCGGGCCCTGGTCCGCGCCACAGGTGTCGAGCGCGATCGTCAGCTGCCCTGTGGGCGGGACGGGCGCGGGCTGCGCCGGCGCGGCGGCCGCAGCGGTGCTCGCGGTGGCCGCCGGCGCGCTCGGAGCCTGCGCCATCTACTCGTCCTCGGGGGCTGCCGGCTCCGTCGGCGTCGGCTCGCTGATCTCGTGCTTGACGACCTCGCGCCCCGCGTAGGTGCCGCACACCGGGCACACCCGGTGCGGGAGCCGGGGGCTGTGGCACTGGGGGCACTCGTTCAGGCGCGGCGCGCTGCGCGCGTCGTGCGCCCGCCGCGAATCGCGCCGGGCCGAGGAAGTCCTCTTCTTCGGAACCGCCATGCGGACAGCATGGTAGGAGAAAACCGAAAACACCCGTCCCTGCAGCGACCCGCTCGCGCGCGGACGCGAAGCGGAGCACGCGAGCGGAATTGATGTCAGGGGTTGTAGATGCTGCGTTCCATCGTCTGCACGAGTGCATCCCGGAACGCATCGTCCCGGAGCGACGCCCCGCGGACGGCCTGCTGGTAGCAGGAGTGAGCCATCATCCAGGACAGCACGAACGCCTTCGCCGCACCCGCCTGCGGCTCCTCGCCCTCCTCGACCAGGCGTCGCTCGGTCTCGTCGACGAAGCGCTGCACGAGCCCGCGCCAGTACTCGCCGATCTCGGCGTCGTACGTGGACGCCTCGACGACGGCGCGCAGCACGCTGACGTGCTCCTGCCACGTGCCTAGCATCGCCGCCACCGTGGGGCGGATGTCCTCGCGGCCCCGGCTCCCGCTCCACCACCGGTCGGCCTCCGCATACAGCGTCTCGGCGACGGACTCCGTCAGCCTCATCAGCAGCTCGCGCTTGTCGCGGAAGTAGAGGTAGAACGCCGTGCGGGGCCGCCCTGCCCGCGACGCGATCCGCTCCACGCTCAGCTGCGCGTAGGAGTTGCCCTGGTCGAGCAGCGCCTCGGTCGCGGCGAGGAACCCGCGCTCCGCCTCGAGCCGACGGGCGCTGGCGCCGGGCCTGGATCTGGAGAGCACCGCCAAGACAGGGATTCTACCGCCCCCTAGACATATTGTTAGACACAGTGTCTGATCCGTGGTACGGTGCGTGCGCCGGAGCCCATCGAGACGCAAAGGAGCAACGATGCCCGCCAGCCTCCTCGACCTGACCAGCCAGGGCGACCCCGGCACGCTCGCCTCCGACGAGCAGGCGCGCAAGCTGCAGCTGCTCGCCCCCCAGCAGCTGTACGAGCTGTGGGAGAAGCAGAACTGGGTCTCGCACGAGATCGACTTCGGCCGCGACGCGGACGACTGGCGCAGCCTCGACCCCGAGCAGCGCGACTGGGCGTTCTGGCTGCTGTCGTCCTTCTTCATCGGCGAGGAGCGGGTGACGACGCAGTTCTCCGGTCTGGTGATGGCGTACGAGGACGAGCAGGAGGAGTCATTCCTGACCACGCAGCAGGTCGACGAGGCCCGTCACATGCAGTTCTTCGACCGCTTCTATCGCGAGGTCGTCGGCGTCGACGACCCCGAGATCGAGCGGCGGCTGGACCGGGTCCGCAAGTACGTCAACGACGCGTTCGTGGAGCTGTTCGACCGCTCCCTGGTCGACGCGGGCCGGAAGCTGATCGAGAACCCCTCCGACATCGAGGCGAAGGTCGAGTTCGTCACCACCTACCACATGGTGATCGAGGGGACGCTGGCGCTGACGGGCCAGCACTTCATCACCGCCTACTGGGAGGAGCACGACCTGCTCCCCGGCTTCGTGGACGGGTTCAAGAAGGTCGCCCGCGACGAGCACCGCCACGTCGCCTACGGGACCTGGTTCCTGAAGCAGGCGTGCGAGTCCGACCCGAAGCTGGCGGAGGCGATGCGGGCGAAGCTGATGGAGCTGCTGCCGATCGCCAGCACCGTGCTGGTCCCCCAGGGCGTGGACCCGAGCGAGGAGTGGGAGATGGTCGGCTACAAGTCGAGCGAGATCAACCGGTTCGCCTTCAACGCACTCAACCGGCGGCTGAAGGCGATCGGGGTGCCGCTGGCGACGGACGCGGTTCCGGCCTAGCCGGTCGCGCCGCCGGGCGGGGACGACCATGGCCCTCACCGAGCGGGTCCGAGCATGGCGCGAGCGCGGCACGGGTGAGCAGGTCGAGGGGCGGCGGATCCACGTCTTCACGAGTGAGGGTGCGGGGCCGCTGCTGTTGCTCCTGCACGGCTTCCCGTCGAGCTCGTACGACTGGGTGCCGCTGCTGGAGCATCTCGAGAGCCGCGCGGTGCTCGCCTTCGACTGCCTCGGGTTCGGCCTCTCGGAGAAGCCCCGCGACCACGCCTACTCGCTGTTGGAGCAGGCCGACATCGCGGAGGAGCTGGTGGGGCGGCACGGAGCCCGCCGACCGGTGTTCGCGGTCGGTCACGACATGGGCACCTCGGTGACGACGGAGCTGATCGCCCGGGACATCCAGGGGGAGCTCGGGTTCGAACTGGCGGGGGTGTTGCTCTTCAACGGCTCGATGATCCAGGGTGCCGCGAGCCCCACGCTCGGCCAGCGCCTGCTGCGAGGCCGGCTGGGGCCGGTTGCGTCGCGGCTCTCGACCGAGCGCTTCTTCCGGCATCAGTTCGGCTCGATCTTCAGCCCGGGGCACCCGCTCACGGAGGACGAGGCCGCCGATCATTGGTCGCTGATCGCCCACGAGGGCGGGCAGCGTCTCGGGCACCGGCTGATCGTCTACATGAACGAGCGCGAGCGCTTCGCCGAGCGTTGGTACGGGGCCCTGCGCGAGTGGCCCGGGAGCCTGCACCTGGCGTGGGGCATGCTCGACCCGGTGGCCACGACGAATGTCCTCGACGGGGTTCGCAAGCTTCGCCCGGGTGCGCCGCTGACCCGTTTCGACGACCTCGGCCACTACCCGCAGATCGAGGATCCGGCCCGCCTCGCCGGCGCGCTCGAAGCTGCCCTCGACGCCTGAGCCGCTCAGTCGAACTTCAGCTCGCTGAGCTTGTCCATCGGGCCCGGCCGGTGCTGGTCGGCGTGCCGGTGGGCGCCCGAATCGGCGCCGTTGAGCGACTCACCGCAGACCGGGCACAGCCCCTTGCACTCGGGGCGACACAGGACCTGGGCCGGCATCGCCAGCGCCAGCGCATCATGGGCCCACGCGCCAAGGTCGAGCTCGTCCGCGTCGACGTAGGGGCTGCGCAGCCCATCCTCTTCCGAGCCCCCGGGCTGGTCGACCTCGCGTGCGTCCACCTCGATCGGCATCTCGGCGGCATCGAGGCAGCGCATGCAGGGGCCCGTAACAGCCGCCTCGAACCGGATCCTCAGCGAGTACCCGGTCGAGGTGCGAGAGATGTCGACCCTAGCGGGGACCGTCCCCCCGGCGACCGCGTAGCTATGGTCGCCGTAGGTGAGCCCGCCCGGGTCGACGTCGACGTCGACCCTGCGGCCCTCGCCGGAGCTGCGGACGAACCGGGAGAGATCAAGGATGTCGGCCCGCTGCACGATGTCGCTCCTCCCGATCGAGAGGCTTACGATGACCAGCGAGTGAGATTAGCGTGAGCGCCCGGCCGGACTGGAACCCCGACACCTACTCGGACGAGATCCGGGCGGAGGTCCCCCGGTACGAGGAGCTGCAGCGGAGCTCGATCGACGCGATCCCGCTCGCGCCGACCAGGGTGCTGGAGCTCGGGATCGGCACCGGCGAGACGACCCGGCGGTTGCTCGAGCGCCACCCCGAGGCGTCCGTGGTCGGGCTCGACTCGAGCCCCGAGATGGTGTTCCGGGCTCGGGAGATGGGGATCGAGGTGCGGCTGGCCCGGATGCAGGACCCGCTTCCCGACGGACCGTGGGACCTGGTGATCTCGGTGCTCAGCGTCCACCACCTGAACGCCGACCAGAAGCGCGATCTGTTCAGACGGGTTCGGGAGCAGTCGCGCGCGCTCGTCCTCGGTGACCTCGTCGCGGCGGAGGTGTCGGTGACGCCGATCGAGCCCGGTTTCGACTTCCCCGACCCCGCCGTCGAGATCGCGGAGTGGTGCGGCGGCGAGATCGCGTGGGAGGCGGACGACCTCGCGGTGATCCGGGCGACCTACGAGTGATGGAGGGGCAACCAGCGCGGCGGGCCCTCGTCACCGGCGGGGCGCGCGGGATCGGGGCGGCGATCGCCGAGCGGCTCCGCGCGGACGGCCTCGCCGTGGAGACGCTCGACCGCGACGAGGGCGCCGACCACCGACTGGACATCGCCACCGGCCCGCTCCCGGACCTGGGCGAGATCGACGTCTGCGTATCGAACGCCGCGGTCACGGACACGCTCTCCCCCGCGCACCGGATGAGCCCGGAGAAGTGGAGCCTCGACATCGACGTCAACCTGACCGGTGCCTTCCGGGTGGTGCAGGCGTGCCTGGGGGGAATGCGGGATCGCGGTTGGGGCCGGGTGATCGTGATCTCGAGCGGGGCCGCGCACCGGGGGCTGCCCGGCCAGGTCGCCTACTCCGCGTCGAAGGCCGGCCTGCTCGGGATGGTGAAGACGCTCGCCGCCGAGAGCGTCAAGAAGGGGATCACCGTGAACGCGGTGCTGCCGGGGCTGGTCGCCACGGAGCGCGCGCTGGCGATGCCCGAGCAGGTCCAGGAGCGGCTCCGCCGGCTCGTCCCCGCCGGGCGGATGGCGGAGCCCAGCGAGGTCGCCGCGCTGGTCGCGTTCCTGGCCTCCGAGGCCGCCGGGTACATCACCGGCGAGCAGATCGGGATCGACGGCGGCGCCGCGCTGAACACGTTCTCGCTGGGGAGAGAGGACTGAGAACAACTCCCGCGGCGTGCTCCGCTTCGCGTCCGCGCGCCGCGGGGTCCGCGTCTACCCGTCCCCGTAGCGCTGCGCGTGGCGGTCCGGGATGTCCGCCGGGTCCTTGTACCAGTGCCACACGCACGGGTCGCGGTCGAATTCCTGGGGCGGGTCGGATGGATACACCGGGTAGCCGATCCACCGGATCGGGAGCAGCTCGTTCATGAACGCGCAATGCGTGCAGTACAGGGGGAAGCCCTCGCGCTCGTAGCTCCACGGGTGGGCCTCGTCGGTGACGCCCCAGCCTTCCTCGCCGTACCGGCCCATCCGCCACAGGCGCTGGCCCGAGCCGCACGGGTTCATCGTGAAGGTGAGCTTGTCGTCGTCCTCGTCGATCTCGAACGCTCCCGGGTGCGGCCCCACCCCGCTGGTGGAATGCGCGCGCCAGGTCGCCGCCAGCGCCTTCGCGGTCTCGCGGCGGTCGGCCTTCGCGATCGTCTCCACGGGGCGGCGCCAGCTCCGCTCCAGGCTGTAGGTCCACGCCTCCTCCACCCCGTCGTCGCCGAGCCGCTCGTGCACGAACGAGATCAGCCCGGCGATCCCTTCGACGAGCAGGTCGTGCATGAACTGCGACTCGTGCTTCATCGACTCGCACAGCCGCTTTGCCTCCTCGGAGTCGCCGCGCTCGATCGCCTCGATCGCGCGCTCCATCGTCGGCCGTGCCATCTCGGCCAGCTCCTCGTCCGAGAACCACCTCTCGCCCATCGGTCTCCTCCTGACTCGCCGGATCGAGCGGCCAGGGTAACGCGGGCGCTAGCCGACTTCGAGCGGCTCTTCCTCGGCCTCGCTGCCGGCGAGCCGGGAGCGACCGCGGCGGACCGCGGACAGGAACTTCTCCAGGTTGACCTCGAGCGTCGAGAGGATCTCGTCGGCGTAGTCCTCAGCGCCGAGGCGGATCTGGCGCTCGGTGTCGCGCGCGTCCTCGATGATCTCCTCCGCCCCGCGCTCGGCCTGCTTGTAGACCTCCTCGTCGGAGATCAGCCTGGCCTGCTCCTCGCGCGCCTCCTTGATGATCCGCTCCGCCTCGCGCTTCGCCTCGGCGAGCATCTCCTGGCGCTCCTTGACGATCCACCGCGCCTGCTTGATCTCCTCGGGGATCGTCGCCCGCATCTGGTCGAGCAGGTCGTATATCTCCTCGCGATCGACGCGGACCTGATCGGTCAGCGGAACGGGCCTCGCGTTGTGAACGAGGTCGTCGAGCTTGTCGATGAGGACCAGAACGTCCATTAGTAGTCGCTAAAGCTTAGGGATTCGGTAGGCCGGAGTAGATGCCTTGGGTTTGTTCGCCGCGCTCCTGCAACCTCCTGCCCAGGCTTGCGGGCATGCGCAGGGCACGAGACGCGGCGTTTACCGGTCGTACCACCGATCGAGTACCGGGCTCGTGAAGTCTCCGCCCTACGAAGGTCGCGGCGACGGCGTCCATCTGACGCTGATCCGGTGCGGCTGACCCGCCGACAACGGAAGGGAGACGTGCCCAAGATGAAGATCAGGGAACTGACGAGACACCGGATCACCTACGCGAACGTCACCGCGACGGTCGCGCTGGTATTTGCGCTCGGCACCGGTGGCGCGTATGCGGGACTGGGGAGCCTCGCGGGGCTCCAGATCACGGGGAAGCAGATCAAGAACAACTCCGTGACGCCTGCGGACATCAAGGATGGAAAGCTGACCGCGCAGGAGATCAAGCCCGGGTCGCTGATCGGCGACGTGCTGGCGCCGAAGACGATCTCCGCGAAGGTGGTGCAGGATCAGAGCCTGACCGGCGATCAGATCGTCGGCAAGTCGCTGAAGAACGTCAACGCAGCGAGCGTCGACGGAAAGAGCCTCGCCTGCCCGGCCGGAACGCGGTTCTACGTGTGGGGATGCTGGCAGACGAGCGCCAACGGCGCCGCGAACTGGACCGGGGCGGTCCTGGGCTGTGCCGGCAGGAATGCGGTCCTGCCGGCGGCGGCCGAGCTGGCGGCGTTCGCGGAGCAGCCCGGGATCGCGATCCCGACGGGGGCTGCCGAATGGACGTCGGAGACGACGAACAACCCGAGCAACGTGCTCGTCTCGCTGAAATTCTCCGACCCGACGACAGTCGACTACGCCGCGTTCTCGGAGTCCCATCCGTACCGCTGCGTGCTGCCGATCGTGCGCTGAGCCGCCGAGGAGAGCGCCGCCCCAGGGCAGGCCCCCTGCGGCGGCGCTCGCTCCTCAGCGGCTGAGGCGCTGCGCGAGTGCGGCCGCCACCGGCGCGGGCACGAGGTCGGACACGTCCCCTCCGAACGTCGCCATCTCCTTGATCCCGGTCGAGGAGAGGAAGCTGTAGCTCGGCGAGGCGATGATGTAGACGCTCTCCAGGTCGGGCGCGAGCTTCTTGTTGAGCTGGTTCAGCTCGAACTCGTACTCGAAGTCCGAGATCGCGCGCAGGCCCTTGACGATCGCGGTCGCACCGTGCTCGCGGGCGAAATCGACGAGCAGGATCGAGAACACCTCGACCTCCACGTTGTCGAGGTCGGCCGTCGCCTCGCGAATGAAGTCACGCCGCTCCTCGCCGGTGAACAGGGTCTTCTCCTTGCGCATCGGCTGATTCGCGACCGCGACGACGACCTTGTCGAAGATCCGCGCGGCGCGGGTGATGATGTCGACGTGGCCGTTCGTGACCGGGTCGTAGCTACCCGGGCAGATCGCGACGAGCGGGCCCTCAGACCCCATTGGCCTCGCTCGCGTGGACGCGGATCAGCGTGTCGCCGTAGGCGCGCTCGGCCCTGACGGGCAGCTCCAGCTCAAGCGGACGCCGCGCGTCGCTCTCCACGATCACGCGACCTCCGATCGAGATCCGGTCCGGGATGAGCTGGTCGAGGTCGGAGCCAAGGCGGTCGGCGAGTCTATAGGGCGGGTCGCAGAAGACGAGATCGAACCGGTCGCGAGCGCGGCGCAGGTAGCGCAGAGCGTCGCCGCGGACCAACTCGCAGCGGTCCTCGAGGCCGAGCGACTCGACGTTCCGGCGCGCCGCCGCGGTGCCGGTGTCGACGAGCACGGCACGAGCCGCACCCCGCGAGATCGCCTCGATCGCGAGCGCCCCCGTGCCGCAGAAGAGATCGAGCACCCGAGCGCCCCCCACGTCGCCCAGGATCGAGAACAGCGCCTCGCGGACACGGTCGGCCGTCGGGCGCACGTCCGCGCCCTTCGGCGCCTCGAGGCGGCGTCCGCCGAGCTCGCCGGCCACAACTCGCATCGGGTCAGCGTAGACTCGTCGCGGAGGGCAAGCCGACGGGAACGATGGGATGGGACCAGTGAACGGGACGCGGCCTTTGCCGGCAATCGCCGTAGCGGTGCTGGCCGTGTTGGCGGCTGCGGCCGGCACCGCATTCGCCGGGACGGCCGCCACCACCAGCGCGATCAACAAGAAGAAGGTGAAGAAGATCGCGAGGGCCCAGATCACCAATCTGGCTCCGACGCTGTCAGTGGCCGAGGCAGCGAACGCCGGCGCTCTCGGCGGCAAGCCGCCGGACGCGTACGCGTCGCCGACCACCTACAGGACCGAGCAGCTGAATACGACCTTCCCGAGCATGGGGATGGGCGACACAAAGAACGTGACGGTGAGCTGCAATCCGGGAGAGACCGCGATCGCCGGCGGGGGAACGGCGAGCTCGCCGGACCTGGTGATGACGAGCAGCTGGCCGGATTCCGAGCCCAAGTGGCATATCGGCTTTCACAACACCGGGGCTGGAGCGATCCCCAGCCCGCAGATAGTCGCCTTCGTGATCTGCGCGTCGGACTGAGCACGGGCTACGCCGCGATCGGTTCGGCGCGCTCGTCCCCGAACCGATCGCGGACGGCCTCCATCAGAGGACCAAGCTCCGGCGCCTGCAGCGTTCCGTGTGCGCGGATCAGGGCGAGCACCTCCTTGCGCGCGCGCAGCAGCACACCGGCGTCCGCCGGGAGCGTCGCGACGCGGAACCGCGGCAGGCCGTGCTGGCGAGTGCCGAGGATCTCGCCCTCGCCGCGCAGCGACAGGTCGACCTCGGCGAGCTTGAACCCGTCCCGCTCCGAGGAGATCGCGTCGAGCCGAGCGCTCGCCGCCTCGGCCTCGGTGTCGGCGAACAGGATGCAGGCGGAAGCGTGGTCCCCGCGTCCCACCCGGCCGCGGAGCTGGTGCAGCTGCGAGAGCCCGTAGCGGTCGGCCTCCTCGATCACCATCACGGTCGCGTTCGCGACGTCGATCCCGACCTCGATCACGCTGGTCGCAACCAGCACGTCGGTGTCCCCGGCAGCGAACCGCGCCATCGCGCCCTGCTTGTCGGCCGCCTTCATCTGCCCGTGCAGGACGTCGACCGCGAACTCGCGGAGCTCGCCCCCGGCCAGCCGCTTCGCCTCGACCGTCGCGGCACGGGCCTGGAGCTTGTCCGACTGCGAGACGAGCGGGCACACGACGAACGCCTGCCGGCCCTCGCGGAGCTGCTCGCGAACGAACTCGTACGCGCCGGCGCGCTTCTCCTCCCCCACCACCCATGTTCTCACCGGCTTTCTCCCGGCGGGAAGCTCGCGCAGGACGGTCACGTCGAGATCGCCATAGGCGGTCAGTGACAGCGTCCGTGGGATCGGGGTGGCGGTCATGTGGAGCGTGTGCGGAGCGCGGCCGCCCGCGCCCTTCGCGTCCAGAGCGCCGCGCTGGCGGACGCCGAAGCGATGCTGCTCGTCCACCACCGCGAGCGCCAGCCGCGCGAACCGGACGTCGGGCTCGAGCAGCGCGTGGGTGCCCACCACGAGCGGGAGCTGGCCGGTGGCGAGGTGGCCGAGCGCCTCGCGCCGGCGCGCCGCCGGCGTCGAGCCGGTGAGCAGGGTCGCCGCAGGCAGCGACGTTCCCCCGAGCAGGCGCTCCAGGGTCGCGAAGTGCTGCTCCGCGAGCGTCTCCGTCGGGGCCATCAGGGCGGCCTGATGGCCGCACTCGACCGACCGCAGCATCGCGAACAGCGCGCACACGGTCTTCCCCGAGCCCACCTCACCCATCAGCAGCCGCTGCATCGGCCGGGTAGACCGCAGGTCGTGCTCGATCTCCTCGATCGCCGTCGCCTGATCGCCGGTCGGCTCGAACGGCAGCGACTCGATCCACTCGGGCGTCATCTCCGCCGCGCCGTCGAGCGGCGGCGCGGCACGCGCCGAGTCGTGGCTGCGCCGGCGCGCCGCGAGCGCGGCCTGGTGGAGGAAGAGCTCCTCGAACGCGAGCCGCTCCCTGGCCGCCCCGGCCTGCTCGTCGCCGGCGGGAAAATGGGCCGCCGACAGCGCGTCCGCGGCTCCCGCGAGCCCCAGCCGCGCCCGCAGCGCCGCCGGCAGCGCCTCGATCGCATCGGAGGCGAGCCGGCCCGCCTGCCACTCCCAGTCGCGGAGCTTCGCGGCGGGCACCCGCGCGCTCGCCGGATGCACGGGGACGATTCCAGTCGTGTGCAGCCCCACCGGCCCGGCTCCGGGCGGCTGCGATCCGGCGTCGATCGCCTCGTGGGCGTCGATGCGCAGCCCGGTGCGGTCGAGCTTCCCGTGCAGCACGACGCGGGTCCCGGGGACGAGCTGCTCCGCCAGCCACGGCTGGTTGAACCACACCGCCTTGGTCGGCCCAGAGGAGTCGGCGACCGTCGCCTCCACGATCGTGAGGCCGCGGCGGCGGGTGGGGCGGGAGCGGATCGTGCGCACCTCGGCGATCACCGTCCCTTCCTCGCCCAGCCGCAGCCCACCGATCTCGCTCACCTTGGTGCGGTCCCGGTAGCCGTGCGGGAGGTGCCACAACAGGTCGGCGAGCGTCTCGATCCCGAGCTCCGCAGCGGCGTCGGCGAGCCGCGGGCCGACGCCCCGCAGGGTGGTCACCGGCGCCGCCAGCCGACTCGGCCGGGGGCAAGCGCGGAGCGGGGCCGCGCTCAGCGCGGCGCGGCCCTGCGCAGCGCCGGACCCGAGCGCGCGCGGCAGATCCGCTTCGTCAGACCGCGTCGCCCGCTCGGCGAGCTGAGCCTTGCCCATTGCCCGCGAAGGCTACGTGCCGGTGGCGGCGGAACATCTCCTGTACCCACTCGAACCCCGGGCGCGCGGACAGCGAGTCGCGGAACCGCGCCAGCGCCTCCGGCGGAGTCGGGAGCTCGGGAGCCTCCGGCGGCATCACGATCGGGTACATCAGTGCCGCCGCGCTCAGATCCGCGACCCCGAATCGGTCGCCGACGAGGTACTCGCCGTCTCCCAGCTCAGACTCGATCCGGTCGAAGCCCGCGACGATCTTGCCACGGGCCGTCTCGGCCGCGTCGTCATCGCTGACGTGGTAGCGCAGCCGCAGGAAGCTGGCCGCCATCGGGGCGGCGACGCGACCTACCTGGTCCAGGGGCCGCGGGATCACCCGGGCCGCAAGGGTGGCGAACTCCGGGTCCTTGATGGCCTCGTGCCATGCCAGCAGCCGCGTGTGGGGGCCCACCTCGTCCCCGAACCAGGCCTCCAGCTCCCCCGCCCGGGCGTGCTCCTCGGGATCGTCGGGGTACAGCGGTATCTGGGGGAAGCGGCGCTCCAGCGCCGCGTTGATCAGGCTCGAGTCGGCGAAGCGCTCGCCGTCGAGCTCCAGGATCGGGAACGTCTTCGACTCGCCCCTGGTCAGCCACAGCGCGACGGCCATGTGCGCGCCGGGCGGCGGGGTGCGGCGCTGATGTTCCACCCGCTTGTACGCCAGCGCCCACCTGGCCTTCTCGCTGAAGTGGGAGATCTCGATCTGCCAAAGGCGGGGGCGGTTGCTCACTCGACCTCGATCCCCGAAAGCCGCAACGACACCATCGTCGGGAACCGCAGCGACCGGTTGCCCGGGCCGATCGGCCGCACCCAGCGGCGCGTGGGGAACATGAGCCCGCCGGCCTCGACGTGATCGGCCGTGTAGTGAGCGCCGTGCGCCCACCCACCGACGACCTGGGCGACGTAATCGTGACGACGCAGCAGCCCGGCCGGGTCGAAGTAGAAGGTCTGCTCCGGCGAGTGCGTGTCGAGCCCGGGCGGGAAGGCGACCTCGAGCCGCCGCCACGTCTCGCCGCCCTGGCTCCATCGCTCCCCCTCCCGCGCCTGCACCCCCTCCCTGGTGAGCAGGTAAGGCGCCACCAGGTAGTTCCACATCGCGTACCCGGCGAAGTACACCGAGTCGAGCGGGTCCCAGCGCAGGTTGCGGCGCAGGCCGGCGCGGCCGAAGAACTCCGGACGCGGGTCGGACCGCTCCATCACAGTCTCCCCCGACCCGGTCTCGACCCGGACCTCGCCGCTGTCGAAGACCCCGCGCTGGCCCTGCCTCGGAAACGGGTCGAGGATGGCGCGCGGACGCTGCACGTCGACGTTGAGCGTGTAGTCGGCGAACCGGGTTCCCGGCATCCGGGTGCGGACCAGGAACCCGCCGGAGCGGACGCGTGCCGTGATCGTGCTCGCGTCGCGCCACCGCTCGACGCCTCCGTGCGCCTCGAGCACCTCGTCGAGAAGTCCCGGCCCGGTCACGGTATTCATTGCGCCGCCAACAGCCACCACCAGTGAGGCTGGCCGCCTGCGTGCAGCTCCAGCTCGACCCCCTCAGGGACGCGACCGGGGATGTCGGCGAGCGGGATCGGTGCTTCCTCGCCCTGTACCACGGTGACGATCTCCGCGTCCTCCGCGAGCGCCCCGATGGTCGCCGCGAGCGTCGACCCCGCGCCTCCCCAGGCGACGATCTCGTCGCCGATGAACCCGACCGCGTCACCGCGAACGAACCGGCCCTCGGCGTCTTCGCGCGCCGCCGGCGCGATCGCCCCGGTGCGGATCTCGGCGAGCGCGCTCTGCAGCCGCTCCGCGTTCTCGCCGGCGGAGCGCTCCGGCGCCAGCTCGACCAGGGCCGCGAGCCCCGCCTGGGGCGAGGTGCAGGGGATCACCCGGGCAGGCTTCTCGGACAGCTCCGCCGCCCGCTCCGCGGCGAGCACGACGTTGGCCGAGTTGGGAAGCACCAGCACCTCGGCGGTGGGGACCTCGTGGATCCCCGCGAGCAGCTCGTAAGTGGACGGGTTCAGGGTGGGCCCGCCGTCGACGACGTGCGCGCCGAGCCCTCGGTACAGGTCGCGCATCCCGGCGCCGGACGCGACCACTACGGCGCCCGTGCGGCCCCCCTGGGCGAGCCGCTGCTCGCGGGCGGCGATCTGCTCCCGCATGTCGGCGACGTCGAGGCGCTGCACGGTGCCCACCCCCTCGAATCGCGCGACGGCGTCCTCCGGGTCGTCCGTGTGCACGTGCACCTTCACCGTGGCGTCATCGCCGACCACCAGCACCGAGTCCCCGATCGCCTCCAGCCCGGCGACGTAGGAGCGCGGCTCCAGGCCGCTGCCCGTGACGATGAAATTGGTGCAGTACCGGAACCGGCTGTCCTCGTGGTGGGGCAGGGTGAGCCGGGCCGGCTCGTGGCGGGCGATCTCGGGCTGCGCGTCGTCGTCGCCGCGCAGCCCCGCGACGACGCCGCTCAGGATCAGCACGATCCCGTACGCGCCGGCGTCGACCACCCCGGCCCGCGTCAGGACGTCGAGCTGGTCGGTGGTCCGCTCCACCGCCGCCTCCCCGGCGCGGGCGGCCTCCTCGAGCACCTCGGCGAGCAGCGCGTCCTGCTGATCGTCCGTCGCGTGGTCGTCCAGCCGCGACATCTCCATGTGCGCGAGCTGCTGCGCGACCGCGGTGGCGACCTCGCGGATCACGGTCAGCATCGTCCCCTCGGCCGGGTCGCGGACCGAGTCGTAGGCGGCATCGGCGGCGCTCGCGAACGCCGCCGCGACGAGCACGGGATCGACCAGCTCGCCGGGGCGACTGACGAGCTCCTCGGCGGCACCGCGGACGATCTGGCTGAGGATCACGCCGGAGTTCCCGCGCGCCCCCATCAGCGCGGCACGCGCTACCGCCTGCACGATCTCGCTGCGGCCGATCTCGTCCACCATCAGCCCGTCCAGCCGGTCGAGCTCGTCCATCACCGCCCGCATCGTCAGCGCCATGTTGTCGCCGGTGTCGCCGTCGGCAACGGGGAAGACGTTGAGGTCGTTTACCTCCTGGCGGCGCGCCTCGAGGCTGCGAGATGCGGCAGCAACCACCCGTCGAAAGCGCTCGATTGATGGGTCGGGCATAGGCGGACCCGGGATTATCCCGCAGAACCAATCGCGCGACGTGCTCTGGGAGCGAGCCACGGATGGCGAGCGGTAATCCGGGCTCGAAGAGCCTGGATCCGCGCGTCGCGCGGTCTCAAGCGGCTTTGGTGACCTTGTTGGCCTTCAGGCAGCGCGTGCACACGTACACCCGCCTCGGGGTGCCGTGGTCGTCGATCCGGACCTTCTGCAGGTTCGGGTCCCAGCGCCGCCGTGTGGCGACCATCGAGTGGCTGCGCGAGTTCCCGTAGGAGGGGCGTTTGCCACAGCTGAAGCACACCTTGGCCATCGCGGCGAAGATGGTAGCGGTGCGAGCCCGGGCTATCGCCCGATCCCGTCCCGGACGAGGCTCATCCGCATCACCGCCCTCGCCGCATCGTGGCCCTGGTCGCGCTTGCCCCCGCCGGCGCGCGCCTCGGCCTGGCCCATGTTCTCGGCGGTGATCACGCCGAACGCGCACGGGACCCCGGTCCGAAGGCCGACCTCCTGGACCCCGCGGGCGGCCTCGGCGCAGACGTGGTCGTAATGCGAGGTCTCGCCGCGGATCACAGCGCCGAGGCAGGCGACGCCGGCGAACCGGCCGGACTCGGCGCACCACGTAGCGGCGACGGGGAGCTCGAACGCCCCGGGCACCTCGTAAACGTGCACGTCCGCGGGACTCACCCCCGCGTCAGCGAAGGTCTTGATCGCGCTCCCCACCATCCGCTCCGCCAGCTCCCGGTAGAAGGTGGAGACGCAGATCGCGAACTCGCGCCCGGCGAGCTCCTCGCGCTCGCTGGGGCTCAGTCCCTCAGTCACCAGGGCCCGCCGCATCCTCCGCTTCGCGTCCGGGTGCTGCGGGGTCGCCGGCCCGCTCGCGATGCTCGCGGTGGATCAGCTCCTCGTCGAGGGCGAGTCCCTGGTGATGGAGCGTGTGTCCGAGCAGCTCGCGCTTCTGGCGCAGGTAGGCCTCGTTGTGCGGGTTGGGGACCGACTCGATCGGGACCTGCTCGGTGACCGAGAGCCCGTAGCCCTCCATCCCGATGATCTTCTTCGGGTTGTTGGTGAGGATCCGGATGCTGGTCAGTCCCAGGTCGCCGAGGATCTGGGCGCCGATCCCGTAATCGCGCAGGTCGGCGGGCAGGCCGAGCTTCAGGTTGGCGGCGACCGTGTCGAGCCCGTCGTCCTCCTGCAGCTTGTAGGCGCGCAGCTTGTTGAGCAGCCCGATCCCGCGCCCCTCCTGGGAGAGGTAGAGCAGAACGCCCGTCCCCTCGCGCTCGATCATCGACAGCGCCGCGGCGAGCTGCTCGCCACAGTCGCACCGGAGGCTGTGGAACACGTCGCCGGTGAGGCATTCGCTGTGCACCCGGACGAGCACGTCCTCCTTCCCGGCGACGTCCCCCTTCACCATCGCGAGGTGATGCTTGTCGTCGACCAGGGAGCGGTACCCGACCGTCGTGAACTCGCCGAACCCGGTCGGCAGCCGGGTCGAGACGACTCGCTCCACGAGCCGCTCCGTGCGGCGCCGGTACGCGATCAGGTCGGCGACCGTGATCATCTTCAGACCGTGGCGCTCGCAGTACGGGGCGAGGTCCGGGACGCGGGCCATCGTCCCGTCCTCGTTCATGATCTCGCAGATCACGCCGGCCGGGATCAGTCCGGAGAGCCGCGCCAGGTCGACGCTCGCCTCGGTGTGGCCGGTGCGCTCCAGGACGCCGCCGGAGCGCGCCTTCAGCGGGAAGATGTGACCGGGCTGGTGCAGGTCCGCGGGGGTCGAGTGGGGGTCGATCGCGACCTGGATCGTGCGGGCGCGGTCGTGGGCGGAGATCCCGGTGGAGACCCCCTCCGCGGCCTCGATCGAGACCGTGAAAGCGGTCTGCAGCGGCGCCTCGTTCTTCGCCGACATCAGGTCGAGCCCGAGCTCGTCACAGCGCTTGTCGGTGAGCGCCAGGCAGATCAGGCCCCGCGCCTCCTTCGCCATGAAGTTGACGGCCTCCGGAGTCGCGAACTGCGCCGCGAGCACGAGGTCGCCCTCGTTCTCGCGGTCCTCGCCGTCGCACACCACCACCATCCGCCCCCGCCGGACGTCCTCGAGCGCCTCCTCGATCGTGGCAAAGGGCGTCTGGGTCTTCTCCTGGCTCATCGGTCTTCCTTGTACCTACCAGAGCCTGACACGAGTCGCTCCACGTAGCGGGCGACGACGTCCAGCTCCAGGTTGACGACGGCCCCCTCACGCGCCTCGCCGAGCGTCGTCCGCTCCAGCGTCTCGGGGATCAGCGACACCTCGAACCCCCGATCGGACACCCCTGCGACAGTGAGGCTCACCCCGTCGACGGCGATCGAGCCGCGCTCCAGCACGTACCGGAGCAGCTCCGGCGAGGCGTCGACCGTGACCCGGCGGGCGAACCCGTCGTCGGCGAAGGCCGAAACGGTCCCGGTGCCGTCGACGTGCCCTTGGACGATGTGCCCGCCGAGCCGGTCGTCGAGTCGCAGCGGCAGCTCCAGGTTGACCCGGCCCCCGTCCCCGAGCGGGCCGAGCGAGGTGCGCTCCAGGGTGTGGTTCATCACGTCCGCCTCGAACGCTCCGTCCTCGACGGCGGCCGCTGTCAGGCAGGCGCCGTTGACCGCGATCGAGTCGCCGGCGCGAAGCTCGCCGGCGAGCGCCGTCCGGATCCGCAGCCGGCTCCCGTCGGCGCCGACCCCGGCGCGCTCGACCGTCCCGATGTCCGCGACCAACCCCGTGAACATTTGATCACCGACCCCCCGCCAGAAGCGGACGCGAAGCGGAGCATTCTGGCGGAACTTGATTCATCACCAGTCCCGCAATCTCGCCTGGGCGAGCATGTCCTCGCCGCTGCGCTCCCACTCGACCGCGAGGGCGCCGTCGGCATCGGCGAGCCGTCGCGGCGAGCCCTCGATCGGCGACCGCCCCGCCCCGAGCAGAATCGGGGCGACGAACAGGCGGAGCTCGTCGACCTCGCCGGCGTCGAGGAAGGCGCCCGCGAGCGTCGGCCCGCCCTCCAGAAAGACGCTGGTGACCTCGCGGCGACCGAGCTCGGTGAGCGCCGCCTTGACCCGCTCGGCGGCCGCGCCGTCGACGACGATCGTCTCGACGCCGGCGTCGCGGAGCGCCGCGACGCGGTCGGAGGGCGCGTGCGGCGACGAGATCACGATCACATGCGCGTCGTCGACCGAGCCGACCAGCGCCGAGTCGAGCGGCAGCCGCGCCGAGGAGTCGAAGATCACGCGACGGGGCTGCGTATGGACCTGTTCGGTGCGCGCGGTCAGCATCGGATCATCCGTGAGAGCGGTGCCGATCCCGACGGCGATCGCGTCCGTCTCCGCCCGCCACCGGTGGACGAGCGCGCGGCTCGCCTCGCCCGAGATCCACTTCGACTCTCCGTCGGGGGCGGCGACTCGACCGTCGAGCGAGACCGCCGACTTAAGCGTGACCAGGGGTCGCCCGGTGCGGGCGTGCTTGCGGAACGGCTGGTTCATCAGTCTCGCGGCGCTCGCCTCGGCGCCGTCCGCGAGCATGACCTCGACCCCCTCGTCGCGCAGCGCGCCGGGCCCGCGGCCGCTCGCCCTCTCGGATGGATCGTCCGACGCGATCACCACCCGCCCCACCCCCGCCGCGACGATCGCCTCGGCACAGGGCGGCTGGCGGCCGTGATGTGCGCACGGCTCCAAGGTCACGTACATCGTCGCGCCGGCGGGGTCCTCGCCACGCGTGCCGCAATCCTCGAGCGCGGCGGTCTCGGCGTGACGACCGCCGAGCTCGGCGTGGAAGCCCTCGCCGATCACGACCCCGTCGCGGACGACTACCGCTCCCACCAGCGGGTTGGGGCTGACCCGCCCCCGGCCGCGCTCCGCCAGCTCGCGCGCCCGCCTCAGGTGGGCCCGGTCTTGCTGTGTGGCGAGCGTGGCCAGCGTCGAAGCTCCCGTGACTGACTGGTCAGTCAACCAGGATTGTACGCCTGTTCAGCGATCGCGCCAGCCATCGATCGCCTCCGCAACCAGATCGGCGTGCTCGTCAATCCACGTGTAGGTGTCGGCGAGCACCTCGCGGGCGCCGCGACGCGGCCGCCACTCGGTCAGCTCGAACAGCCGGGCGCAGTCGGACAGGTACACCGGGACGTCCCCGGGGCGGTTCTCCGCCTCGGACCCGACCTGGATCTCCCGGCCGCTGAGCTCGCGGCAGATCTCGGTGGTCTCGCGCAGCGACAGGCTCGACTCGCGACCGCCGCCGACGTTCACGGTCACGCCGGCCCATCGCTCCGGCTTGGTGAGCTGCGCGTCGATCAGGTCGGCTGCGTCCTCGACGTGAAGCACGTCGCGGACCTGCTTTCCCGCGCCCCCGTAGCCGATGTAGGTGAGCGGCCTCCCGAGCCGGTGGCTGAGCACCCAGTGCGTGAACACACCCTGGTCCACCTTCCCCATCTGCCACGGCCCGGCGATCACTCCGAACCGGTCCACCACGCACGGGAGCCCAAATCCGTCGGCGTACTCGGTGACGAGCAGCTCCGCGGCCAGCTTCGTCGCCCCGTACACGGTCCGCGCGCCCTCCAGCGGGAAGCGCTCGGAGATCCCGCGCTCCGAGACGCCGGGCACGTCCTGCTCGCCGGCGAGCTCGAAACGCGTCTCGGTCTCCACGCGCCGGACGGCGTTCAGGGCGGCGACCGGGTACACGCGGCTGGTCGACAGGAACACGACCTGGGCGCCGTCGCGGCGCGCCAGCTCCAGGCAATGATGGGCTCCGAGCAGGTTGGTGGCGACGGCGTAGGGGACGTCGTCCTGGTTGGCGAGCACGGAGGGCTCGGCCGAGCACTCGACGAGCTTGTCGATCGGCCCGACCGCGAGCAGCTCAGCGGAGTCGCGGACATCGCCGCGTACGAACCGCACCCCTCCATCGCGGAGCCGCGGCAGATTCAGCTCCGAGCCGCTGCGGCGCAGGTTGTCGAACGCGATCAGCTCCCACTCGGGGTGCCGCCGCGCCAGCTCCAGCGCCACGGTGGAGCCCACGAACCCAGCGCCGCCGGTAACGAGCACCCGCGCCATCGAGCCCGCAAGCCTACCCGCGGTGCCGCGGGTACCATCGCGCCGGTGAAGCTGATCATTCAGATCCCATGCCTGAACGAGGCCAAGGCGCTCCCGGCCACGCTCGCCGAGCTGCCCCGGACGGTGGCGGGCTTCGACCAGGTGGAGTGGCTCGTGATCGACGACGGCTCTACCGACGGCACGGCCGAGGTGGCGCGCGCCGGCGGCGTCGATCACATCGTCGCGCTGACCGCGCACAAGGGCCTTGCGGCCGCGTTCCAGGCCGGGCTGGACGCCGCGCTGAAGCTGGGCGGCGACGTGATCGTCAACACCGACGCCGACAACCAGTACCGTGCCACGGACATCAACTCGCTCGTGGCGCCGATCCTGGCCGGCGAAGCGGACATGGTCGTCGGCGACCGACAGGTGGGCGAGCTCGCGCACTTCTCCCGCTCGAAGCGGGTTCTGCAGCGTCTCGGGAGCTGGGTCGTGCGGCGCGCCTCCGGAACCGAGGTGCCCGACACCACCTCCGGCTTTCGGGCGTACAACCGCGACGCGGCGCTGTCGCTGGAGGTCGTCTCCAGCTTCACCTACACGCTGGAGAGCCTGATCCAGGCCGGGAAGATGACGGTCGCCGTCGCCGACGTCCCGGTGGGGGCGAACCAGGTCGACCGCCCCTCGCGCCTGTTCCCGACCACGTGGAACTACGTGCGGCGGAACGCGCTCGCGGTCTTTCGCGCCTACGCGATGTACGAGCCGCTGCGCGTGTTCACCGCCGCCGCGGTCGTGCTCGCGATCGCGGCGTTGATCGCGTGGACCCCGTTCTTCGTGGACTGGATCCTGAACGGCGACTCGAACGGGCACCTGCAGTCGCTGATCCTTGGCGCCGTGCTCGCGATCGCCGCGGTGCAGATGTTCGCGCTCGGCATCGTCGGCGACGCACTCGCCGGACAGCGCGTGATGACCCAGCGCGCGCTGGAGCGAATCCGCCGGGTGGAGCTGACGCTCGGAGCGGAGCCCTCGCGGCACGAGCGGGTGCGGGGCGGGGAGCCGCCCGACGGCGCGGCGATGACCCCGAGCGAGCGCGGCGAGCGGGTGGCCGCGCCCGCCGGCCGGCCGGACTAGGCCGGACGCCATGGCGAGTGAGGCGCCGCGCCGGGCGAGCGCCCGTGCCGAGGCGGCGGGCCAGGCGGCGCGCCGGTACGGAAGGACGGCGAGCCTGCTGACGGTGGCGGTCGGCGCCACCGGCTTCATCATCTACCTGTACTTCTCGCTCGCAGCGCACACTCTCAACACAACCGAGTACGGCGATGTGGCGACGTTGTGGCTTGTCGTGTTCATCACCGTCGCCACCCTGTACCGGCCGATCGAGCAACTTCTGTCGCGAACGATCGCGGAGCGCCACGCGCGCACGGACTTCCGCGGCCGCCCGCTGAAGGTCGCGGCCACGATCCAGGCGGGGATCGCGCTCGCCGTCACCGTCGTGTGCCTGGCGCTGCGGGGGCCGATCGAGGGCGAGCTGCTGTCCGACAACGCGAGCCTGTACTGGATCCTGGTCGTCTCGGTGTTCGCGTACGCGGGGACGTTCTTCGCCCGCGGCTTCTTCGCGGGTCACCGCCGCTTCGGCCTGTACTCCGCGGTCCTGCTCACCGACGCGGGTGCGCGCATCCTGTTCCCGATTCTCGCCGCGCTCGGGGTCGCGACCGGGGCGACGTTCGTCGCGCTCGGGATCGTCGCGGGGCCGATCGCGAGCCTGGCGCTGACGCCGGCGATCGTCCTGTTCGTGCTGCGGGGCCGCCGCGCCGACCCCGACCCCGACCCCGACCCCGGCGCGAAGCTCGAGGGTGAGCGCGGATCGGAACCGGAGGGCGCGGATGCTGCGGGGCTGAAGAGCCCCGAGTTCACCCTCAGCCACGGAGGCGGGTTCGCGGCCGCGGTCCTGCTGATCATGTTCACCGAGCAGCTCTTCCTGAGCGCCGGGCCGCTGATGGTCCGGGTCACCCTGGGCGCTGCGGCCGTCGCGTTCATCTTCAACGTGCTGATGCTCGCCCGCGCCCCGATCTACCTGTTCCAGGCGGTGGCAACGAGTCTCCTCCCCCACCTGACGCGGCTCCGGTACCGGCCCGGGATGGAGGGCGAGGAGGCGTTCCGGCTGTCCGTCCGGATCACGCTGGCGGCTGTCGTCGGAGTGGCCGGCGTGGTGGCGCTCGTTGTCCTGGTCGCCGGACCGGCCCTGATGCAGATCGCATTCGGCGACAAGTTCACGTACGACCGGGTCGGGCTGCTTCTGGTCACCGGAGGGATGGGCTTCTACCTGGCCGCCGCCACCCTGAATCAGGCCGCCCTCGCCCAGGGTCAGGCGCGGCGGGCGGCGCTGTGCTGGATCGGGTGCGGCGCCTCGTACGTGGGCTGGCTCGCGGTCCCGCTGATCGACGAGTTCCGCCGCGTCGAGATCGGGCTGGCGCTGTTCGCGGCGGTCCTGTGCGGGCTGCTGTACCTGCTGTACCGCCGCCCTCACCCGCGCGCGCAGGACGCGATCCGGCCCGGCTCACCGGAGGAGCTCGAGGCGCAGCTCGCCGCCGCCGACGAGATCACCTAGCGGGGCGGCTCGGGCGTGTCCGACGCCGAGCTGATCCTCGCCACCGGCGCCCTCCTGGCAGCCGGGATATTCGCCGCAAAGGCGGCCGACAGCGTCCGGATCCCGGGCCTGCTGCTTTTCCTGGGGCTGGGGATGCTGGTCGGCTCCGACGGGCTCGGCGGCGTCGAGTTCGACGACGCCGAGCTGACCCGGACGCTGGGCACCGTGGGGCTCGTCCTGATCCTGTTCGAGGGTGGGCTGTCGGCGGGATGGAGCGAGATCCGCCCCGTGCTCGGCACCGCGATCTCGCTGGCGCTGCTCGGCACCGCGATCACGGCCGGGCTCGCCGGGCTGGCGGCCTCGCTGCTGTTCGGGCTGGACACGCTGGAGTCGCTGATAGTCGGCGCCGCCGTAGCGGCGACCGACAGCGCCGCGATCTTCGCGGTCCTGCGCGGATCGCGCCTGCGGCGCCGTCTCGCCCGCTCGCTCGAGGGGGAGTCGGGGATGAACGATCCGGTGGCGCTGCTACTGGTCACCGGATTCATCGACTGGATCGTGAAGCCGGGGTACGGGGCGGGCGACATGGCGATCCAGCTCGTGATCAGCCTCGGCCTGGGCGCGGCGTGCGGCCTGCTGATCGGGGTAGCGGCCCGGTGGGCCTTCGGGCGGCTGGAGCTGCCCAGCGCCGGGCTGTACCCGGTCGCATCGCTGGCGACGGCGGCGATCGCGTACGGCGCCACCGAGCTCGCACACGGCTCCGGCTTCCTGGCCGTCTACCTGACGGCGCTCACGCTCGGCACCGGGCCGGTGCCAGCTCGCACCACGATGCTCTCCTTCCACCATGGGGTGAGCTGGTGCTCGCAGATCGCCCTGTTCTTCCTGCTCGGCCTGCTCGTCTTCCCGAGCGAGCTGCCCGCGGTGCTCGGCGACGGCCTGCTCCTGTCTGCGGCGCTGATCCTTGTGGCGCGGCCGGTGGCGGCGCTGGTCGCGAGCGTCGGAACCCCGTTCGCGCTTCGGGAGCGGGTGATGCTGGGTTGGGCGGGCCTGCGCGGAGCGATCCCGATCTGGCTCGCCACCTTCCCGGTGATCGCCGGGGTGGAGCAGGCCGAGCAGCTCTTCAACGTCGTGTTCATCGTCGTGGTCACCTCCACGCTGGTCCAGGGCGCCACCTTCGAGCCGCTCGCCCGGGTCTTGAGGGTGACCTCGACCGAGCCGGCGCTGCCGCGGCCGCTGGTCGAGACAGGGACGATCCAGCGGCTCGGCGGCGAGGTCGTCGCCGTCCGAGTCGGCGACGGCGACGCCGTGGTCGGACATCCGGTGAAGGACCTCTCCCTGCCGCGCGAGGCGCTGGTCAGCGTGATCGTCCGCCACGGCGACGCGATCCCGCCGCGCGGATCGACGGTGATCGAGGCGGGCGACGAGCTGCACGTGCTCGTCAGACGGGAGCAGCATCCCGAGGTGGAGCGGCTGGTGGAGCGGTGGCGCCGCGGCCCGGTCGGTGAGCCACCCCCGCCGCGCGCGCCGATCCGCGGTGTGCCGCAGGTGTTCATCGCGAGGCCGTGGACGGACGCCGACGGAGACCCGAGTCGCCCCGCCACTGTCGACGGCGTCGGGGTGGTCGGGACCCTGCGGACGAGGCGCGACCGTCCCGGCGCGCTGCTCGTGCTCGTCGACGGGCGCTATGCGGTCACCGGCGGCCGTGTCGTCGCGCTCGGAGGCCGGGCGCTGCTGGCCCGGTGGTGCCGTCAGCGCGCGGAGCTCGACCACGACGACGCGGAGGAGCGCGCCTGGTGGCAGGAGGTGATCGGGGTGCTCAGCGGACCGGCGCCGCGGTAGCGGCGCTCAGCCCTTCTACTTCCGCTTCACCTTGCCCGACCATTCCTCAGGGGTCGGGTCGGCGTTTTCCGGCGGCGTCGACCGCCGTGACCTCGAAGCTGTGCGACTTGGCCTTCTTCTTGGCCTTCACCGCGGCCTCGTACGGGCTGGCGCATCCGAACTCCTGCTTGCCGTCGAGGCTGCACAGGAAGGTCGAGCCCGGCTCGGACGATGAGAACTCGAAGTCGAGCTTCGCCTTCTTCTTCTTCTTCGTCTTCACCTTGCCGCCCGGGTCCGAGACGGATTGGCCGGCGGACGCCGCTACTCGGCGCCTGCCGCCTCGGCAATCTCGCGGTACGCGGCGGCCGGATCGTCGGCGCCGAAGATCGCGGAGCCGGCGACGAACAGGCTCGCGCCGGCGTCGGCGACGGGTCCCGCCGTCGGCGCCTCGACCCCGCCGTCGACCGTGATCCACGGCTTCGCGACAGTCGCCCTCAGGCGCGCCACCTTGTCGGCCGACGTCGGGATGAACGCCTGCCCGCCCCAGCCGGGGTTGACGGTCATGCACAGCGCGATGTCGACGACGCCGTCGAGCTCGGAGACTGCCCCGACCGGCGTTCCCGGGTTGATCGCGACGCCGGCGAGGCAACCGGCCTCGCGGATCGCGTGCGCGGTGCGGTTGGCGTGCGGCGTCGCCTCCGCGTGGAAGATGATGCTGTCGGCCCCCGCGCGCGCGAACTCCTCGACCTGGGCCTCGGGCCGCTCGATCATCAGGTGGACGTCGATCGCGCCGCCGGCGTCGTGCACCCGGTCGGCGATCGCGGCCGCGACCAGCGGGCCCATCGTGATCGGTGGGACGAAGTGGCCGTCCATCACGTCGACGTGGACGATCCGCGCCCCGGCGTCCATCACCTCGGCGACCTGGGCGGCGAGCTTGGCGAAGTCGGCCGACAGGATCGACGGCTCCACCCGGCGGGACGAGTACAGGTCCTTCGCGGTCATATCGGGCGGAGCATCGAGTGATCGCACTGCTGGCAGCGCATGTCCTCGGTGGAGCTCATCCGGCTGATCGTCTGGTGGGTGCCGCAGCTGGGGCACTGGGAGACGAGCTCGAATCGCCGCAGGCAGTACACGCACCGGAACCGGCCCGGGAGCTGCGTGGGCCGCAGCCACGGCTCGCCGCACCCGGGGCACGCGGGGCGGCGGATGTCGGTCGTGTCCGAGCCGCCGGCCATCAGCCCTCGGCGCCCCGCATCCTGGCGACGAAGAAGCCGTCGGTGCCGTCGCGGTCGGGGCGGGTACGGAGCACGGGCTCGAGCGCTGAGGTGAGACCGGTGTCCCCGAGCCCGGCGACCACGTCTTCGTTCTCGCGGCGGGAGATCGTGCAGGTCGAGTAGACCAGCGTCCCGCCGGGCCGCAGGGCGCGGGCGCCCCGCTCCAGGATCGCGGCCTGGAGGGCCGCGAGGCCCTCGATCGCGCCCGGCGACTTCCGCCACCGAGCGTCGGGGCGCGAGGCGAGGGTTCCGAGGTCGGAGCAGGGCGGATCCACGAGCACCCGATCGTAACCAGCCCCGAGGTCAGCGCGGGCCGCGTCCGCCTCGACTACGCGCACCCCGGCCGCCCCCAACCGGGCGCACAGCTCGCGCAGCTCCGAGGCGCGGCCCGGGTCCCGCTCCACGGCGACGATCTCGCCCTCGCCGCGGATCCGGGCGGCGGCCTGCGTCGTCTTGATCCCCGGGCCGGCGCACAGGTCGAGCATCCGCTCCCCGGGCCGCGGGTCGAGCAGGTCGACGACCGCTGCGGACGCCCGCGACTGCGGGACGAGCTCGCCGGCGTCGATCCGGGCGCCGATCGCGTCGCCGATCGGCCCATCGACGACGAGCGACTCGGGCGCCGCGGGCGGGCCCTCGGGAAGCCGAGTCGCAGCGCCCGCGTCCGCCAGCTCGGCGAGCAGGCGAGCGGGGTCGGCACGCAGAGTGTTCACCCGCAGCGCGGTCTCGGCGGGCTCGTTGTCGGCCGCCATCAGCGAGCGGGCGGCGTCGGGGCCGAGCTCCTCCCACCACATCTCGGCCAGCCACGGCGGATGGGAGTGGGCAAGCGCGGCATCGGCCGGAGTGCCGTCGGACAGCGATCCGAGCAGCCGGTCCCGCTCACGAGCTGCGCGGCGGAGGACGGCGTTGACGAGCCCGGCGCCGCGCGAGGCGCTCCCCCCCGCCCCCTTCGCGAGCTCCACCGCCTGATCGACCGAGGCGTGGTCGGGCGTGCCGCCGACGAACAGCAGCTCGTACAAGCCCAGTCGCAACGCCCCGAGCAGCGGCGGATCGAGGCCCTCGGCGGGGCGGTAGGCGAGCACGGAGCTGAAGTGGTCGAGCGTGTAGCGGCGCTGGATCGTTCCGTACGCGAGCCGCTGCGCGAGGGCGCGGTCGCGTGGGTCGAGGTCGTGCCGGGCGACCGCGGTCGGGAGGGCGCGATCCGCCCACGCCCCCTGCTCGAAGGTGCGCTGGACGACCTCGTACGCGGCGCGGCGCGCGGGGGCGACGCGCTCGGGCCCGTTCACAGAGCCCGCGCCGGAACGGGGTGCCCGCGGAGGAAGTCCTCCACCGGCATCGGGCGGCCGCCCGGCGGCTGCACTCGCAGCAGCCGCAGCACCCCCTCGCCGCAGCCGACCCGCAGCACCGCACCGGACGCATCCAACTCGCCCGGCTCCAGCGCGCCGTGCTCCGATCGCGCATCGTGCACGCCGAGACGCTCCCCGCCGTCGAGCTCGAGGTACGCGCCGATGTGCGGGGTGAGCGCACGCACGGTCGCGGCGAGCTCGGCGGCGCGCCGCGATACGTCGAGCCGCCGCTCGCCGGGGGCGATCTTGTCCGCGTAGGTGGCGCCTGCCTCGTCCTGGTCGCGCAGCTCCAGCTCCCCGGCGTCGTCCAGGTCGAGCGCCCGGACGAGCACCTCTCCGCCGAGCGCCGCGAGCCGCGGCCACAGCGCTCCGAAGTCCTCGCCGGGATCGATCTCGGTGCGCTCCTGGAGTGCGATCGGGCCGGCATCGACCCGCTCCACCACCCGCATGATCGTCACCCCCGTGCGCTCGTCGCGGGCCATGATCGCGCGCTCGATCGGCGCCGCCCCGCGCCACCGCGGCAGCAGCGACGGGTGCACGTTCAGCAGCGGCAACTCGGACAGCAGCGGCTCGCCGATCAGCTGGCCGAACGCGCACACGTTGACCACCTCCGGGTCCGCGGATCGGATCCGCTCGAGCGCGTCGGCGTCGTTCACATCGGCGGTCTGGACCAGCTCGATCCCGAGCTCTCGCGCCGCCTCGGCGACAGGCGGCGCGGACAGCTTCCGGCCCCGCCCCCTGGGGCGGTCGGGCGGCGTCACCGCGAGGATTGGGCGGTGCGGCGAGTCCGCGAGCCGCCGCAGGACCGCCGCCGCGAACTCCGTCGTGCCCAAGAAGGCGTTGCGGCTCACGCCTCCGCCGTCGCCGGCTCAGCCTCCTGGTCCGCCTCGTCCTCGCGGGGCGGGCTGTAGCTCTCGCCCTCCCGCAGCGCCCGCAGGGCGCCGCGGCGCTGCTCGCGTGTCGCGTGCTCGATCATCAGGACGCCGTCGAGGTGGTCGACCTCGTGCTGGATCACCCGCGCCTCCAGCCCCGACGCCTCGATCGCGAGCGGCTCGCCATCGGGGTCCACCGCCCGCACCCGGACGTACAGCGGGCGCTCCACATCGACCACGACGCCGGGCAGGCTGAGGCAGCCCTCCTCGGCGGTGGCGAGCTCGTCCGAGCGCCACTCGATCTCGGGGTTGACGAGCGCGGTCGCGGGAGCGTCGGGGCCGGCCTGGAAGACGAGCAGACGGCGCAGCACCCCGAGCTGGGTCGCGGCGAGCCCGACCCCGATCGCGCCGCGCATGACCCCCACCATCCGGTCGACCTCCGCCCTCAGGTCGTCGTCGAAGTCCGTCACCAGGCTGGCGGGGCTCTTCAGGACCGGGTCGCCGAACTGGCGGATCTGCGCGAGCGCCTCACGGCGGCGCTCGCGCGCCTCCTCGTCGAGGTCCAGCCCGGCATCGGAGGGCGGGCCCTGCGGGTTGACGGAGGGTTCGTCGCTCACGGGCACAAGTCTAGGTCGCGCAGAATCAATCGCGCGACCTGCTCCGCTTCGCGTCCGCGGTCGCGCGGTCACCGAGGGCTATTGAGGGTCGACGTCGACTGAGAGGCTGATCCCGCGCAGCACGCCCTCGGCGGCAGCCGCCTCGACGGCCTCGCGGACCGCCGCGACAGCAGGCTCGCGTCGTGGCGACTTGAGCAGCACCTGGCGTCGGTGACGCCCGCGCACCCGCACCCGCGGCGCCGGGCCGAGCACCTCCACATCGGGCGGGACCCGATCGCCGATCAGGTCCCGGAGCGCTCCCGCGGCGCGCTCCGCGGCGGTGGGCTCCGCGGCCGCCGTCTCCACCCGAACCAGATGCGAGAAGGGCGGGTAGCGAAGCGCCCGTCGCCGGCCCAGCTCCGCGGCGAGGAACCCCGCCGCGTCGTGGCGTGCCGCCGCCTCGATTGCGGGCGCGTCCGGCGCCAGCGTCTGGACCAGCACCCGCCCGCGGGCGGCGCCGCGCCCGCTTCGCCCGGCGAGCTGCGCGATCAGCGCGAACGTGCGCTCCTCCGCGCGGAAGTCCGGGAAGCGCAGCGACGCGTCGGCGTCGAGGACGACGCTCAGCTCCACGTCACCGAAGTCGTGGCCCTTGGCGACCATCTGGGTGCCGAGCAGGACGCCGCCCTCGGCCTCCTGGAACCGGCGAAGGATCTCGAGGTGCCCGCCCGCGCCGGCGGCGCTGTCGGAGTCGAGCCGGAACACCGGTAGCGGGTCGACGAGCTCGCGCAGCAGCGGCTCCAGCCGCTCGGTGCCCACCCCGTGACGGGCGAGGCTGACCGACCCGCACTCGGGGCAAGCATCCGGAATCGGCTCCACGTGGCCGCAGTGATGGCACGCCAGTCGCTCCACTCGGCGGTGCAGGACCAGCGACACGTCGCAGGCGGCACAGCCCCAGGCGTGCCCGCAGGAGCGGCACGACAGGAACGGCGCCCATCCGCGCCGGTTCAGCAGCAGAATCGCCTTGCCGCCGGCGCCGCCCCCCCGCAGACCGAGCAGCGCCTCGCGCGTCGCGGGATGGAACGGCCCGCCGCGGCGATCGCCGCCGCGCATGTCGAGCACGTCGGCGGCGGGCAACTCGCTCCCGTCCGCCCGCCGTGGAAGCTCCAGCCGCTCCAGCTCGTGCCAGCTCTCCGGCCGCGGCGTCGCGGTGCCCGCGAGCAGCACCGCGCCGCACCGGGCGGCGCGTTCCCGGGCGACGTCGCGGGCGTCGTACCGGGGGTCTCCCTCCTGCTTGTAGGAGGCATCGTGTTCCTCGTCGACTACGACCAGCCCCAGTCCGGGGATCGGCGCGAACGCCGCCGAGCGCGGCCCCACGCACACACGCGCCTCGCCTTTCCGCAGCCGTCGCCACTCGTCGTATCGCTCTCCCGGGGACAGCCCCGAGTGGAGCAGCGCCACAGCGTCGCCGAACCGATCCCGGAACCTGGAGGTCGTCTGCGGGGTGAGCCCGATCTCCGGGACCAGCACGATCGCACCGCGGCCTCGCTCCAGCGCCGCCGCGGCGGCCGCCAGGTAGACCTCGGTCTTCCCCGAGCCGGTGACGCCGTGCAGAAGCAGCTCGGCGCCGTCGCCATCGAGGCCCGCGGCGACCCGCGCCACGGCCCGCTCCTGCTCTGCGCGCAGCCGCACGGGCCGCGCCGGCTCGCCGATCGACGCCGTCGCCGGCCGCCGGCCCACCTCCACCTCGCGCAGAGCGACCAGGCCCCGCGCCTCGAGCCGGTGCAGCGTGGCGCGATCGCCCGCCGCCTCGCCGCCCGCCGCCAGCGCCTCGAGCGCCTCGCGCTGGCGCGGACCCAGCCGGACCCCGCCGGCGAGTGCCGCGCGGCCGGCTGCGGTGAGCTCGGCGCGCAGCTCGCGCCGCGCCCGAACCCGCTGCCCGGCGGCCCCGGTCCCCGGCGGCAGCACCAGCCCGAGGCCGCGGGCGGGCGTCGAGCAGTACTCCCGGCCCGCCCACAGACCGAGCCGGACGAGCTCCGCCGGGACGCCGGCCTCGAGCGCCTCGATCGGCTCCGCGAGCCGCTCCGGCGGCAGCTCGCTCGACTCCGCGATGCCGACGACGACGCCGAGCACGCGGCGGCGGCCGAAGGGCACCAGCAGCACGCTCCCCACCCCGACCCCGTCCATCGCGACAGGGAGGAGATAGTCGAACGGCCCCCTCAGCGCACGGGCGGTGGTGAGCGGCTCGACCTTCGCGATCGTCACCGGGTCAGCGTAGGCTCGGCCGCGGATGAACGCGCTCGAGCCCGCAGCGGGCAGCCTGGACGAGGTCGAGTACGCGGACGACGGGGTCCTCCTGTACGGCTGGATGCTGCTGCCGCAGTCGGGGCCCTTCGATTCGATTCGGGCGCGGTGGGAAGGGAACGAGGCCGAGGCGGCCTCCGGGATCGCCCGCCCCGATGTCACCGAGGCGCTTCCGAACGTGCCCGGAGCGGGGGCGTCGGGATTCGCCGCACGGATCCCGGTCGCGCTCGACGGGACTTCCCTGGTCGAGCTGGTCGGCTTCGCCGGCGGCCGGGCCCGGGCGCGGCTCGCCACCTTCGTTCGCCCCCCGTCGCTGGACGCAGCGCCGCTCCCGCCCCCGGAGCTCGCCGAGCGGGTGTCGGCGGTGTCGGGCCCGGTGTTCAGGACCCAGGGCCTGAAGGGGTTCACGGACCTCGCCGAGCAGATCGACCGGCACACCGACCTCGGCTCTGCGGCCCGGGTGCTCGACTGGGGATGCGGGTGCGGACGGTTCACGCGCCACCTGATCGACGCCGAGTTCACCCGGGTGCGGGGGTGCGACATCGACGCGGAGGCCGTCGAGTGGTGCACGCGGAACCTCCCCGGCGCCGAGTTCGAGGTGAGCGCACCCTCGCCGCCGCTCCCCTACCCCGACGACGGGATCGACGTGATCATCGGGTGCTCGGTGTTCACCCACCTCGCCCGGCGCGGCCAGCTCGAGTGGCTGGGCGAGCTGCGCAGGATCCTGGCGCCGGGCGGGCTGCTGCTGGCGTCCGTGAACGGTGCGTACGCGCTCACCCGGGCGCGTCACGGGCGGGCGCGAATCCGCAATCCGATCCGACGTGCGCGCAGGGCGATCGAGCTGTCGGTTCGCGGGATCGCGGACGCCGACGTCGACCATCGCCTCGACGGCGTCGCCCCGTCCGGGTACTACCGCGCCACCTACCAGACCCGCGAGTACACGACGCGGGAGTGGTCCAAGCACCTCGACGTCGTCGAGTACGCGGAGCGCGGCCTGATGGGGCACCAGGACCTGGTCGTGATGCGGCGCCCGCCGGGCTGACCGCGGCCCGGAGCTACGCCTGCGGGACCTGAGACCCGGCGCCGGGCTTCAGCCCGGCCGCCTCCCGCAGGGCGTCGGCGCGATCGGTGCGCTCCCACGTGAAGCTCGAGTCCTCGCGCCCGAAGTGGCCGTACGCGGCGGTCTTCTGGAAGATCGGCCGGTGCAGGTCGAGGTAGCGGCGGAATGCCGCGGGGCGAAGGTCGAAGTGCTCGTCGACGAGCTTCGCGATCTCGTGATCGGCGAGCTTGCCGGTGCCGAAGCTGTGCACCATCACCGACAAGGGACGGGCGATGCCGATCGCGTACGCGACCTGGACCTCGCACCGGTCCGCGAGCCTCGCGGCGACCACGTTCTTGGCGACGTACCGGGCGGCGTACGCGGCGGAGCGGTCGACCTTGGAGGGGTCCTTGCCCGAGAACGCGCCGCCGCCGTGGCGGGCGGCGCCGCCGTAGGTGTCGACGATGATCTTGCGGCCGGTGAGGCCGGCGTCGCCGACGGGCCCGCCGATCACGAACTTCCCGGTCGGGTTCACCATCAGGTTCGCGAGCAGCTCCGCCTCGGTGAACAACTCCTTGTAGTCGGCGTGCAGGACCGGCTCGACGACGTGCTCCCACAGGTCGTTCCGGATCATCTGCTCCCCGGCCTCGGGACGGTGCTGGGTCGAGATCAGCACCTTGCAGATCTCCACCGGGCGGTCGTTCTCGTACCGGACCGTGACCTGGGTCTTGCCGTCGGGGCCGAGGTACGGGACCACGTCGGCCTTGCGGACGTCGGCGAGCTGGCGGGCGAGCTGGTGGGCGACCTGGATCGGCATCGGCATCAGCGCCTTCGTCTCCCGGGTCGCGTACCCGAACATCATCCCCTGGTCGCCGGCGCCGGCGGAGTCGAGCTCGTCATCGGAGCCGCCCTCGCGCTGCTCCTGCCCCTTGTCGACGCCCTGGGCGATGTCGGGGGACTGCTCGTCGATCGCGGTCAGAACCGCGCACGCCTTGTGGTCGAAGCCGTAGCGAGGGTCGTCGTACCCGATCTTCTCGATCGTCCCGCGCGCGATCTTCGGGATGTCGACGTAGGTCTCGGTCGTGATCTCGCCGGAGACCACGACCAGGCCGGTGTTGACGAGGACCTCGCAGGCGACCCGACCGGTCGGATCCGAGGCCATCACGGCATCCAGCACCCCGTCGGAGATCTGGTCGCAGATCTTGTCGGGGTGGCCCTCTGTCACCGACTCCGAGGTGAACAGGTACTCGTTCGGGCCCAGCTCGCGCGTCTCGCTCATATATCAGGGATCCTAACGATCTGGCGCCGGGTTGCGTTACCCGCGCACCGCAAGCCTGATCGTCGTGTCGAGCTGATCGTCGCCCCGCTCGACCGCGAGGCCGAGCGCCTCCAGCGCCCGGAACTCGTCCCTGAACAGGGCGTACGAGGGGTCCGCCTGCAGGCCCGCCTGCTCGGCCAGGCCGAGCAGGTCGTTGACGTTCAGGTACAGCAGGCCGGTGAGATCGTCCGGGAACCCCGACGTCGCCACATCGAACCGAGCCGAATCGGTCACCGATGAGCCGTCCGCGGCCACCTTCGCTACCCCGCGCGGATCGGTGCTGACGACCAGGTCGTCGTCGACGATCGCGTACGAGAGGTCGACGGCGTTGGAGACCTGCAGGCTGCGCACGGTGATCCCTTTCACCTCCGTCTCCGAGAAGACCGGCGCTCCGGCTCCCCCGGCCAGCGCCCGCGCGATCGGCCCCTGCAGGCGATCGAGCGCAGCGGTCGCTTCGTCGGCGTCCACCTCCCCGGCGATCAAGGTCAGGTAGGGGACGCCGGAGAGATCGCCCGGGCCGCCGCGACCGGGCTCGATCGCGATCGCCACCTCCGAGGTGAGCAGCGAGAGCAGGTCGCCATCGATGTCGATCCCGGAGCGGCGCAGCCGCTTCCCGAGATCGTCGAAGGCTGCCGCCAGCCCGGGTGCCCCGGCCCGCGCCTGGGCGAGCAGCCCGCCGAGGCTCGCAGCAGGGTCCCCGAGCGCGAGATAGGCAAGCGCGTTCTCGCTCACCTCCCCGCCCAGGCTCGGCTTGAACTCAGGCAGCGCGGCGAAGAAGCCCGGACTCCCCTCGGCGCGGTCGGGGTCGATCACGCTGTGCACGGTGAGCTCGAGCGCACCGGACTCGGCGACCAGCGCCGCGGCAGCACCTCGGGTAGCGCCGGCGTTCACGAACACCTCGAACGAGCCGAGCGGCTCGCCGGGCGCGAGCAGGTCGCCCGCGCCACTCGGGGACAGGTACAGCTGCGCGAAGCGATCGGCAGGAAGCGAGTCGATCGCCTCCCGGGCCGGATCGGAGTCGAGCAGCGACTCGCCCCCCTTCGCGGTCCCGATCACCTCGGCAACCGCGGCCGGCGGCCCGGCGACCAGGAACCCCTGCAGGCGAGCGACCGCGGTGCCCCGACCCAGCTCCACCTCGGCGCCGTTCCGGGTCCGGGTGCGCGCGTCCTCGCCGGTGATCTGCTTCGCAAACGCCGCGGCGCCATCCTCGTCCCCCACCGCGAGCAGCGCGACCGCGCGGGGGCTGCCTGTGCCGGCCGGGACCAGGGCGAGCGCCGCCTGGCCGCCGAGCCACGAAGCGACGTCGTGCGCGTAGGACAGCCGCGTCCCGGCAGGCTGGGGCAGCGCCCGGATCAGACGGCCGGTGACGATCGGGAGACGCTTCGCGAGGGCGGCCGCCTGCTCGTACTGCTCGCTGCTGGGGTCGGTGTCGAGATGGGCGTACGCGGCGGCGTCGGCGGGAACGAGCTCGATCGCGTCGTCCGGGGGGGCGCACTGGTCGCCGAGCGGCGCCCGGCACGGCAGGTTCGGGATCACGAGCACGACGACCGCGACCACCGCGACCACCGCGACTCCCGCCCCGATGATCAGGGTGCGGACCTCCGAGGACATCGCCCACCACCGCCTGGACACCCCCCAGGTCCCGCGCCTGGTGGCGCGCCGCGCCGTGTAGGCCGCGTCCTCCGCGGCGTACCGGGCTCGCCTGATCCGCCGCCGCAGGGACCACCGCAGGTTTTGGACCCTGGTCATTGGCGGCCGCCGCCTCCGTCAGCACGGCGACCGGCCTGACGCGGCGACGTTCGTCGCCGCGCACCATCGCCCGTCCGGGCGCGGCCGGGTTCAGTGGGGGACGGCCGTCTCGTGGTGTGCGGCACGAAGTCGATGATCACCGGAACGCCGTCGAGCCCGTACGCAGCACGGATCCGGTTCTCGAGGTGGTACGCCCAGTCGCGGACGATCAGCCGCCGGTCGTTGACCTGAATCGCGAATCTGGGCGGGGCGGTCCCGACCTCGGCTATGTAGTAGAGCCGCAGGCGCTTGCCGCCGCGCCGCGAGGGCGGCGGGGTGGTTGCGACGACGTCCTGCAGCAGCCGGTTCAGCTCCGGCGTTGGGATTCGGTCGGCGCGCCGCTCGGCCAGTCCGAGCGCCGTCGCGAGCAGCTCCGGGATGCCGCGGCTGGTGGCGGCCGAGCAGACCACGATCGGCGGCCGCAGCCGGAGGCGCTTGTGCAGGCGCGCGGCGGCATCACCGAGATCCACCTGGCCGACGTCCCACTTGTTCAGGGCGACGACGGTGGCGCAGCCGCTCCGCATCGCGAGCTCGGCAGCGCGCAGATCGTCCGCGGCGAGCCCCTCCGACGCATCGCAGACGACGATCGCGACGTCGGCGCGCTCCGCGGCCCGCTCGGAGCGGAGCTGGGCGTAGTAGGCGACCGTCCCTGCGATCCTTGCGCGCCGGCGCAGGCCCGCCGTGTCGACGAGCACGACGGAGCGGCCGTCGACCTCGATCGCGGTGTCGATCGCGTCCCGGGTGGTCCCGGCCCGATCGGAGACGATCACGCGCTCGGCGCCCAGGAACGCGTTCAGGAGCGAGGATTTGCCGACGTTCGGTCGCCCGATGATCGCGATCCGCACGGCCGCGTCGCCCGGCGGCTCGACGTCGACGTCGCTCGCGATCGCCGCGACCGCGTCGAGCAGATCGCCGGTGCCGTGCCCGTGCGCGGCCGAGACCGCGTGCGGCGCCCCGAGACCGAGCTTGTGGAACTCGGCCGCCATGTACTCGTCGGCGGGCCGGTCGATCTTGTTGGCGACGACCACCACCGGGATCTCGGCGCCGCGCAGGACCGCGGCGAGCTCCGCGTCGCCGGGGCGAAGGCCGGCTCGCGCGTCGACGACGAGGACGACGGCGTCCGCCTCCGCGATCGCGGCGCGGGACTGCTCCTGGACCGCCCGGGACAGCTCGTCTCCGGCTGACAGGTCAACCCCGCCGGTGTCGACGAGCGCGAACCGGGCCCCGTTCCACTCGCACTCGATCCGCTTTCGATCGCGAGTCACCCCCGCCTCCGCGTGCACGACGGCCTCCCGCCCCCCGGCCAGCCGGTTGACCAGGGTGCTCTTCCCGACGTTCGGGAACCCGACCACCGCCACCTGCGGGAGGCCGTCGGCGGTCGCGCTCACGCGACCCCCCGCTCGCGGGCGAGCGCGACGACGCGATCCGCCACCTCCTTCGCCGAGAGGTCGGTGGTGTCGAGGTCGACCGCGTCATCCGCCCGCCGCAGCGGGGCGACGGTGCGGTCGCGGTCGCGGTCGTCGCGCTCGCGCTGCGCGGCCTCCACCTCCGCCACCGACTGCCCGGTCTGCGCCGCCCGCCGCCGGGCGCGCTCGGAGTCGCTCGCGGTCAGGAAGATCTTCAGCTCCGCGTCGGGCGCCACCACGGTCCCGATGTCGCGACCCTCCGCGACGTACCGGCCGGTGGCGATCAGGGCCCGCTGGCGCGCCACCATCGCATCGCGGACCGCAGAGTGCACGGACACCTTCGAGGCCGCCTCGGCGACCGCGGGCGTGCGGATCGCCTCGGTCACGTTCTCTCCGTCCAGCGTCACCCGGCCAGGACGCGGATCGATCACGAGCCGGCCGGCGAGCTCGCCGAGCGCCTCGCCGTCGTCGAGGGGGACGCCCTCGTGCCGCGCGACCAGCGCCACGCATCGGTACATCGCACCGGAGTCGAGGTAGGTGAACCCGAGCTCGTCGGCGACAGCTCGGGCGAGGGTGGACTTGCCGGCCCCGGAGGGGCCGTCGATCGCGATCAGCACCGGCCCAGCCTAGCCCGCGCGTCGATACAGTCCGGGCGGCAAGTCACGCTTGAAGGGAGGCACCCGATGGGGATGTTCAAGGACATTCGCAACCTGACCAAGCAGGCGAACGAGCTGAAGAAGAGCTCGAACGCCCCGGGTATGCGCGAGATGCTGAAGCAGGCGCCGGACCAGCTCAAGGCGGCGGGCGCGCAGCTCAATCAGCTCAAGGACAGCCAGTCCTCGGAGCTGCTTCAGCAGGGCGAGCCCGGGAAGGGAATCGTGAAAGGGATGGGGGTCCCTGCCCGAGCCGCACAGTGGTTCAACCTCGACGTCGATCTCGAGGTGCACACCACCTTCCGCGAGCCCTACCGGGTCACGAACGACTACCTCGTCCCGAGCTGGGCCGGCGTGTCACCGGGGATGGAGCTGCCGCTGAGGATCGATCGATCGGACCCGGCCCGGATCGCGATCGACTGGGATCAGCTGGAGAAGCCCGTCGCCCGGGGCGAGGTCAGGCCGGCCTGATGCAGAGCTGGGACCTGACCGCACTCGACATCGAGGCCCACCAGCCCGAGGTGCTGGTCTCCTCCCCCGAGGGACGGGCGATCGCGATCGAGCTCCCCGCCGGCGAGGCGCTCGACGAGCACCAGGTGCACGAGCGGGCGTGGCTGGCGGTCGTCAGCGGCCGGATCGAGCTTGGCTCGCCGGACGGCGACACCGTTGCCGGCGGCCCGGGCCTGCTCGCCGAGTGGGACCCGGCGGAGCGCCACGACGTGCGCGCGACGGAGGACGCGCGGCTGCTGCTGATCCTCACCCCGTGGCCGGGCGACGGGCACCCCAGCCAGAGCGGGGCCTAGCCGGCCAGCCTCGCCAGGTCGGCCTCGAACTCGGGGTAGCTGACCGCCGCCGCCTCGATCCCCTCGACGACAGCTCCCTGGCGCGACGCCAGCCCCGCGACGGCGCCGAGCATCGCGAGGCGGTGGTCGCCGCGCGAGTCGAGCGTCCCCCCGCGGATGCCGTCGCCACCCCGGACCGCGAAACCGTCGGGACGCTCCTCGATCTCCGCTCCAAGCCCCCGCAGCCCATGTACGAGGGCGCCGATCCGGTCCGACTCCTTGTGGCGCAGCTCCCCGGCTCCCTCCACCACGGTCTCCCCCGCGGCGAAGCAGCCGAGCAGGGCGACGAGCGGGAGCTCGTCGATCGCGACGGGCACCTCGGAAGCGGTCACCCGCGTCGCGGAGAGCGGGCCGTGGCGGACGACGATCGACCCGCGCGGCTCCCCGCCCGAGATCGGCTCCTCCTCGACCTCGACCGCGGCGCCCATCCTCGTCAGGATCCCGAGCAGGCCGATCCGGGTTGGGTTCAGCCCCACCGACTCGATCCGCACCTCGCTGCGCTCGACGAGCGCGGCGGCCACGATCGGGAACGCGGCTGAGGAGAAGTCGCCCGGGATCTCGATCTCGCCGGGCTCGATCCGCTCCACGGGACCGACGACGATCCGCCGCTCGAGCGCGTCGCGGGCGGGCACGCCGGTTTCGGCGACTGTCACATCTGCACCCGCGGCGCGCAGCATCCGCTCCGTGTGATCGCGACTCGGGGCCGACTCGACCACGCTCGTCTCCCCCCGCGCGACCAGCCCCGCGAGCAGAACGCATGACTTCACCTGTGCGCTTGCGACCGGCAGCCGGTACTCGATCCCTTGCAACTCGGCGCCCTCGACCAGGAGCGGGGGCAGCCGCCCCTCGCGGGCGGTGAGTCGGCCCCCCATCTCCTCCAGCGGCCCGACCACGCGGTCGACCGGGCGGAGCCGGATCGAGTCGTCGCCGTCCAGCGACCACGCGCCGGTTCCCTGTCCGGCGAGCCATCCGGGCAGGATCCGGAGCAGCGTCCCGGCGTTGCCGACGTCGATCGCGACCGTGTCGGCGCCTGCGCCGGCCCCGGGGCCGAGCAGGCCGATCCCTACGATCCCCACCTCGATGCCCCGGTCCGACTCGCCGCGCTCCGTCACCTCGGCACCGAGCAGCCCCACTGCGGCAAGCGTGGAGCGGGTGTCGGCGGCGTCCAGGTAGCCACGCACCAAGGTCGTCCCCTCCCCGATCGCCCCGAGCAGCGCCGCCCGGTGGGAGATCGACTTGTCGGGCGGCGGCGCGAGCGCGCCCTGCAGCGGCCCGGACGACTCGAACCGGCGGGCGCTCACTCTCCCCCTGTCACGGGGGCGACCGTGTGGCCGAGGTCGCGGACGACCCGGGCGGCGCGCTCCGCCTCCTGCTCGCCGGCCACCCACACGGACACCGCGCCGGAGCTCATGTCGGCCGCGGGGTACAGCGCCATGTCCTCGATGTTGACGCCGGCCCGGCCGAGCGCCACCGCGATCTCGGCGACCGTCCCCGGCTTGTTCGGGACCGCGACGCGCAGCTCGGACAGCGGACCGCCGACGAGCTCGGCGTCCAGGAGGCGGCGGCGGGCGGCCAGCGCGTCCCGCTGCCACGCCCCGAGCCGCTCGGTGTCGCCGGAGCGGACCAGCTCGGCGGCGGCGCGGAGGCGCTCCACCGTCGCGTCGATCTCGCTCGCGAGCGCGTCGCGGTTCCCGGCGAAGATGTCGGCCCAGATCCCCGGGTTGGCGCCGGCGACCCGGGTCGAGTCCCGGAAGCTCGGCCCCACCTCGGGGAGCCGCTCGGACTCCTCGCCGAGCGCGGCGGCGGCCTCGCCGGCGAGCACGTTCGCGATCACGTGCGGGAGGTGGCTGACCGTCGCCATCATCCGGTCGTGGGTGTCGGCGTCGATCGCCTGCGGGCGGGCGCCCAGCTCGCCGATCATGCGGTGGAGGCGGTCGTACAGCATCCCGCTGGAGCGCGGACCGGGAACCAGGTACCAGCGGGCGCCCTCGAACAGGTCCGGCCGAGCATTCTCTATTCCGGCGCCCTCGGCGCCGGCGAGCGGATGCCCGCCGATGAACCGCTGCCGCTCCGGGCGATCGGGGAGCGCCTGGAGCAGGGCTCGCTTGGTGGAGCCGACGTCGGTGATCAACGTTCCGTCGGCCGTATTCGCCAGCGCGTCTCCGACCAGCGCCGGCAGGGCGCCGACGGGAGCCGCGCAGAACACCGCGTCGGCGCCCTCGCACGCCTCCGCGACGGAGCGGCACCCGACGTCGAGCGCCTCGCGCTCCACCGCGCGCTCCACGACGACCGGGTCCGGGTCGAACCCGGTCACGTCGGCGCCCAGCCGGGCTCGGGCGGCGAGCCCGATCGAGCCGCCGATCAGGCCGACACCAAGTACCGCAACCCTCATCCCAGCCTCATCAAACCCGCGGCGTCCTCCGCTTCGCGTCCGGGCGCCGCGGGGTCACTGGCAGGGCGAGGTCGCCGCCGCCCTATACCCGCGCCACCTGCTTGCCTGCCAGCTCGGCGGCTGCGGTGACCCGCTCCGCGTACTCCGCGAAGCTCTCGGTCGGGATCGCCTGCGGACCGTCGCAGATCGCCTCGTCCGGCTCGTTGTGGACCTCGACGATGATCCCGTCCGCACCCGCCGCCGCCGCGGCCAGCGACATCGGCTGCACCCAGTCGCGGCGACCCGCCGCGTGGCTGGGGTCGACGACGATCGGGAGGTGCGTCATCTCGCGCAGCACCGGGATCGCCAGCAGGTCGAGCGTGAACCGGTACGCGGTCTCGTGAGTCCGGATCCCGCGCTCGCACAGCATCACGTCGGGGTTGCCCTCCTTCAGCACGTACTCGGAGGCCATCAGCAGCTCGTCGAGCGTCGCGGCCAGGCCGCGCTTCAGCAGCACCGGCCGGCCGGAGCGGCCCACCTCGGTGAGCAGCGTGTAGTTCTGCATGTTGCGGGCTCCGATCTGGAGCACGTCGGCCACCTCGAGCACGTCCTCGAGGTCGCGAACGTCCATCACCTCGGTCACGATCGGCAGCCCCGTCTCGTCCTTCGCCTCCTGGAGCAGCGCCAGGCCCTCGGACCCGAGCCCCTGGAAGCTGTACGGCGAGGTGCGCGGCTTGTAGGCGCCGCCACGCAGCATCGCGGCGCCGTTCTCGTTCACGCACCGCGCCACCTCGAGCGTCTGGTCGTGGCTCTCCACGGTGCACGGGCCGGCGATCAGCGCGAAGCTGTCGCCGCCGATCCGCCGTCCGTCGACCTCGATCACCGACCGCTCGCCCTTCCGGAACTGCGCCGAGGCGAGCTTGTACGGCTTCAGGATCGGGACCAGGTGGTCGACGCCGGGCGCCCCCTCGAGGCCCAGCGCCTGCACCCGGTCGCGCTCCCCGATCGCTCCGATCACGGTGAGCAGCTCCCCGCGCGAGATGTGCGCCGAGCACCCGACCGACTCCACTCTTTCCACGACGGCGTCCACCTGCTCGGTGGTCGCGCCTTCCTTCATCACGATCATCATCTGAATCTGCCTTCTTTCAAGGTCATGCGTAGCGGTGGTCCTGGGCCAATCGGGTTTCGGCGTCCGGCGAAAGCTCCGTGTCGGTCGGCGGCCCTGGGGTGATGTTCGCGGCCGCGCGCCGGACGCCTATGTAAATCGGTGATACCAGTAGTAGCGCGCACGCCGAGCGAGGCCGCTCGTGGCCCCGGTTCCTGCAATCGAGTTGGCGGTGCGGTGCTCCACTGGCGAGGCTTTGTAGCACGGATCGCGGCGGTAGGCAAACGCCGCAGTTTGCGGGCTACTTCTTCTTCTTCAGCTTCAACTTGTCGGCCTGGGTGCTCGGGTCGCCGCCGGTCGGCGTGAAGGAGACCGAGGCCTTCACCTTGACCTTGCGCTTGGCCTTCAGCTTGCGCTTCGCCGTGCCGGTCAGCTTCAGCTTCACCTTCACGTCGCCGGCGCCGCTCGCGGTGGCGCTGGAGTGCTTCAGGCCCTTCTTCTTCTTGGCGGCGGTGGCGACGGCGCGCGAGGACGAGTCGGCCTGGTCTCGCACCTCGACCTCCCCGGGGCCGGGAACGGTCACGGTGAGCTTCGTGCCCTTCACCTTCCCGATCGTGAACTCGTTGCTCGGCGGCGGCGGCGGCGGCGGCGCGCAGCGCTGGGCGGCCGAAGCGGGCGCGGGAAACTCATCCGACCCGATATCGACCCGCGCTGCGCAGTCGCCGTTGCCGTCGACGACCCTCGGCTTCAGGTACAGGTCGAGCGAGCCGAGCAGCGGGTCCGGAGCTGGCGAGCCGGCATCGATCGTCGGCGAGCCGGCGCGCTGGCGGAGATCGGCGTTGTCCAGATCGACGAACAGCGGCTCGGCGCTCTGGTTGCCGCCTGCGGAGGAGCTCGGCAGGGCCTTCGTGCCCAGGCCGCTGGTGTCGGTGGTCTTGAAGTTGGAGTGGTCGAGCGCGATCTCGGCCTTGTCGGCCGTCTCGTTGGTGCTGGCGAACAGATCGGCGCTGACGCCCTGGGCGATCACGTTCCGGCCCTCTAGCCTGAGGTGGGGGGAGTCCCCGGTGCCGTTGGCGTACACGTGCAAACCATGCGACGCCGGGCCGGTGGCGACCGTGGTCACGTTGCGGAGCTGCGCAACGGGCTGACTGAGCGAGCTCTCCACGTAGACGGCGTCGCCGGACGCGGCGGTGTCGAGGCACGAGCTGTTTCGTACGAGCGCGCCGGTGATCTCGCACGCGTCGGTCCCTGTCGAGAAGACCGCGACCCGGTCAAGCGTGGCGCCGCTCGAGGCGAACACGCCGGACCCCGTCCCCGTGTTCGAGACCGCGACGTCGCGGAGCGTCGAGCCGTCCTCGAGCGAGACCGTGGAGCTCGAGGCGGCCGAGTGAATCTCCGGGAACTCGGGTCCCTGGACTCCGCGGATCGTGATCTTCTTGCTCGGGTGGAGGGCGTTGCCGCCCGACTCCACGGGGTGGTACGTGCCCACCGCGAGGACGACCTCGTCGCCGTTGTTCACGGACGGGTCCTCGACGGCGGTGTCGAGGTCGCACGCGTTCGCCGGCGTCGAGCACGTGCCGCTCCCCAGCCCCGAGGGCGACGCGTACCGGACCGCTGCCTGTGCGGACGCCGCCGCCAGCAGGGCCGCAACCACCGCCCCCGCCGCCACCACCGCGCTTCTTCGCGTCGCCCGCGCTCCCATCACGACGGCAGACTACAGCGCGGCCCGCAGCGCCCCCACGAACTTCTCGTTCTCCTCGGGCGTCCCGTACGTGACCCGGATGTGGCCGGGTCCCCCGAGCGGCGTGCCGGGCCGGACGACGACGCCGGCGCGGCCGAGCGCATCGACCAGCTCCGGCTCGTCGCGGTCGCCGAGCGGCACCCAGGAGAAATTCGCCTGGCTCGGGACCACGCCGAGGCCGAGCGCCCCGAGCTGCTCCTCCATCCACAGCCGGGCAGCGACGGTCCGCTCCACCCGCGTCGCGACGTCGTCCTGGTGCAGGATCGCCTCCGCCGCCGCCGCCTCGGCGAGCACGTTCACCGGGAACGGCTGGCGGACGGCGTGCACTGCGGAGCGGAACCGGGCGCCGCTCAACCCGTACCCGACCCGCAGCCCGGCGAGACCGTACGCCTTGCTGAACGTCCGCAGCAGGACGAGGTTCGGGAACCGCCGCAGCAGGTCGATGCTGTCGTCGATGTCGTCGTGGAGCTGGAACTCGACGTATGCCTCGTCGACGATCACGGTGACGTGGTCGGGAAGCTCGGCGACGAACTCCGCGATCTCGGCCGCCGGGATGTGGGTGGCGGTCGGGTTGTTGGGGTTGCACACGATCAGCAGCTGCGTCGCCGCGGTCACCTCGGTCAGCATCGCGTCGAGGTCATGGAGGTAGGCGTCCGTGAGCGGCACCCTGATCTCGCGGGCGCCGGCGAGCGCCGCCATGTGCGGATAGATCGAGAACGAGGGCCACGCGTAAAGGATCTCGTCGCCGGGCTCGCACAGCGCCACCGCAGCGGCGAGCAGGATCTCGCAGGAGCCGTTCCCGACGGAGATCCCCTCGGGGCTGAAGTCGTAGCGCTCCGCGATCCGGCGGCGGAGCAGCTTCGCGTGCTGGTCGGGGTAACGGTGCGCGCCGGGCGCCTCCCGCGCGATCACCTCGAGCACGGCCGGGTGCGGCCCCCACGGCGCCTCGTTCGACGCGAGCTTCACGAGCTCGTCGGTGTCGTACGCCTCGCGCGCGTCCTCGAGGTGCAACCCGGCCTCGTAGTGGGGCATCCGCGCCAGCTTGTCGGCGAAGGTCACCGCCATCGGGTCATTGTGCCGAGTCGAGGTCCGAGCGCAGCTTGTGGGTCTCGCCGAGATAGACGTGCGCGGGCGAGTGATCGGAGGGCGCGTAGTAGTGGACGAGCACCCTGATCACCCGCGGCATCGCCCCCGGGACGGGGACCTCGCGGGCGCACAGCAGCGGCACCGCGTCGAGCCCGACGTTGCGCGCCGCCACCGCGGGAAACTCCGCGTCGAGGTCGTCCGTGACCGTGAACAGGCAGCTCACCATCCGCACCGGTTCGAGCCCGTTGCGGCGGATCAGCTCCCGGACCAGCTCCTCGGTGGCGGCCAGGATCGGGGCCGACTCGTTGGCGCCGGCCTGCACCGCGCCGCGCACCGCCCACAGGCGCTCGGTTGACCCCTCGGAATCGGTCACGGCCGCGAATCTTTCCAGAGCCGCTCCAGCTCGTCGGCGCGAAGTCGGCGCGCATCCCCCTCCTTGAGCCGGCCGAGGCGGAGCGTCCCGAACCCGATCCGCTTCAGCGCCTCGACCCGGTTGCCGATCGCCTCGGCCATCCGCCGGACCTCGCGGTTGCGGCCCTCGTGCATGGTGAGCTCGATCTCGCGGGGGCCGCGTCGGCTCACCCGCGCCGGCGCGCTCGGCCCGTCCTCGAGCTCCACGCCCTCCCGCAGCCTGTGCAGATCGCGATCGCTCGCCCTGCTCGCCAGCCGGACGCGGTAGGTGCGGGGGACGCCGTAGCGCGGATGCATGAGGCGGTTGGCGAGCTCGCCGTCGTTGGTGACCAGGATCAGGCCGGAGGAGTCGGCGTCGAGCCTGCCCACCGGGTACAGCCGGGCCGGCGAGTCGACCAGCTCCACCACGGCGGTCCTCCGACCCGGCTCGCGCGCCGTCGAGGTCACCCCGACCGGCTTGTTGACGACCCACACCTCGCGCGGCTCGGTGCTCACCTGCCGGCCGTCGACCGTCACCTCGCTGGACCCGTCGACGTCGCGGGCGGGATCGGTGACGACCGCGCCCCCCACCCTGACCCGGCCCGCGCCGATCAGCCGCTCGGAGGCGCGGCGGGAGGCGACGCCGCAGTGCGCCAGGTACTTGACGAGCCGCACTGCGAGGCCCTGGTCTAGCTCTCGGAGCGCTGCTCGCCCGCCCGCAGGAGGCGCTCGCGGAGCTCGGCCTCGACCTCGGGGGTGGGATCGAACCGGGACGGGTCGGGGAGCCCCTCGAGGCTGCTCAACCCGAACAGCTTCTCGAACAGCGGCGTCGTCCGGTACACGACGGCACCGAATCGGGATCGCCCCGCCTCCTCGATCACGCCGCGCTCGGTCAGGGTGGAGACCGCGCTGTCCGAGGCGACCCCGCGGATCCGCGCGATCTCGGGGCGCGACACCGGCTGCAGATAGGCGACGATCGCGAGCGTCTCGGCCTGCGCCTGGGTGAGTGGCGGCGTCCGCGGCTTCGCGAGCAGCCGCCGCGCCGCCGGCTCCGCGCTCGTGTCGGTGGCCAGCGCGTACCCGCCCGCGACCTCCTTCAACACGATCCCGCGGCGGCCGTCGGCGAGCTCCTCGCCGAGCACGTCGAGCGCCGACTGGATCTGCGCCTCGCTCATCTCGCACGCCTCGGCCAGGTCGCGGACGGCGACCGGCGCCGGCGACAGGAACAGCAGCGCCTCGACGATCCGGGCGAGCTCGACGGCCGTGGTCATCGCCCGCCCACCCTGACGATCTCGATCGGCCCCAGCACCTCGGGCTGCTCCCAGGTCGCCTCGCCGCGGCGGTGCATCTCGAGCAGCGCGAACAGGGTGACCGCCTGGGTGAGCCGGTCCTCGTCCCCGAACGTCTCGTCGAAGGAGATCCGGCGGCGGCGGCCGAGCAGCTGGCGGAGCACGCGGAGGCGACGGTCCAGCGAGACCGTCGGCCGGATGTGGCTGACGTCGGGCTCGGGCGGCGTCCGCAGCAGCCCCCCGATCGCCGCGCCGAGCAGCTCCGGGTCATACGCCGCGGTCGCGGCGTCCAGCGACACCCGGCGGAGCGGCGCCGGCAGCGGCGCGGATCGGTACAGGTGGGGCCGCTCCTCCCCGAACAGACCGACGAGGTGGGCGGCGGCGTCGCGGTAGCGGCGATACTCGAGCATCCGGGCAAGCAGCTCGTCCGCGGCCTGCTCGGGGCCGAGGTCCACCTCGCCCTCCTCCTGCGGGAGCAGCAGCCGCGACTTCAGCTCCAGCAGCGCGGCGATCAGGACGAGGAACTCGGTTGCCGCCTCGAGGTCCAGCTCGCCGCTCCGATCGAGGTGCTCGACGTACGCGATCACGACCTCGCCCAGGTCGACGTCCATCAGGCTGATCTCCTCGCGGAGGACGAGGGTCAGCAGCAGGTCGAACGGACCCGAGAAGGTGTCGAGGTCGAGCTCGAGCTCGGCGGTGCGCATCGCGTACAGCGTAGGCGGGCGGGGCGACGCCGCGACCGCGGCGTCGCCCCGCACCCGATCAGGGCTTCAGCTTGATCGTCAGCGGCTCGGTGGTCGCCTGGCCCGCGACGCCGCTGGCGGAGACGGTCGCCTTCACCTTCGACCGCTTCGCCGCCTTCCTCGACGCCTTCAGCGTCTTCTTGATCTTCCTGGTGGTCTTGCCCCTGTCGAACCCCAGGCCGATCTCGGTCGCGACCCCGGCGCTCACCTCGGTCGTGGTGTCCGCGAGCGGGTAGCTCTTCTTCTTCTTCTTCGCCGTGCTCGCCTTCCCGCTCGGCGGCTTCTGCACCTTCGCCTTCCCGTCGACCTCGATCGTGCAGTCCTGATCGCAGGTGGCGGTGAAGGAGAGCTTGTTCGGCTTCTGCTTCTTCTTGGCCGTCAGATTCAGGACGATGTCCGTGGGCGGCGGCGGCGGTGGCGTGTTCTGCCCGACCGTGACGGCTACGTTCAGCTGGACCGCGCTGGGCGGGTCCTTGGGCGGCAGCGACCGCGACTCGCCCGGTTGCGGCGCGGTGTCCTCGTTCAGGCCGATTCTGGCAGCGGCGTCTGCGGAGCTGGAGCCGCAGGGGGCGTTCGACCCCCTCACTCCGAGCCGATCGCCGGCGAGAACGTCGACATTGGCCGGGAACGCGTTGATGCCCTCCTGGAGCGTCGTCTGCACCGCGGACCCGCCCACGAAGGTGTACTGGTCCGCTCCGGCGGGGCGCCACACCTGCAGCCCCATCTGCGTGGTGCCCGTCAGCGCCACCGGCGACCGCGTCCGCCACCCCGTGATCACGCCCGCCTCCGGGATTCGATAGCTGAACCCGCTGGGGTCCACCTTCTGGACCAGGTTGACCGGGTCCTCGCACGCCTGGATGGTGTCCGCCGGGCCGGCCACAGCGCCCACAGTCGTCGCCGCACGAGCAGGCGCCGCGATCGCCACGGCCACAGCGCAGGCGGCTGCCGAGACGGCTGCCGCTCGGATCGGTCCACCGCACCTCGCTTCAGCAATCGCTCCAGCCACGACCCGCCTCCTTCCGGAATGGGCGCCCGTCAAGCGCCGGTCTCACCCATCTCTCGGTCGGGGCGGCTGGAACTTGAGGGCCGTCCACCCCGGCCGGCGCTACCCGCGCGGCGCGCCGACTCCCATCGCCTCGCGCACCTCGGCCAGCGTCCCCGACGCAATCGCACGCGCCTTCTCGGCGCCGGCCGCCAGGATCCGCTCGAGTCCCACCACGTCGCCCCGAAGCTCCGCGTAGCGGTCCCGCACCGGAGCAAGGTAGGCGGCGACCTCGTCCGCGACTGCGCCCTTGAAGTCCCCGTACCCCGAGCCGTCGAACTCGCTCTCCACCTGCTCCGGCTGGACTCCGCGAACCACCGCGAGGATCTCGATCAGGTTCGCGATCCCGGCCTTGTCAGGTCCCCGCCGGACCGCGGCTCCTGAGTCGGTGACTGCGCTGCGAACCTTCTTGCGGACGACTTCGGGCTCGTCCAGGACCAGCACGGTCCCCTGCTCGGAGCCCCCTGTCGTCGCCATCTTCGAGTCGGGCCGCTGCAGGTCCATGATTCGCGCCCCCACCTCCGGGATCCGGTGCTCGGGCACGACCAGGACCTCGCCGAACCGCTCGTTGAACCGCCGCGCGATCTCGCGCATCAGCTCGATGTGCTGGCGCTGGTCGTCGCCGACGGGGACCTCGTCGGCCCGATACGCGAGCACGTCCGCGGCCTGCAGGACCGGGTAGAAGAACAGGCCCGAGGAAACGAAGGCGCCGGGCTGGCTCTCGAGCATCTCCCGCTTCTGCTTCCACTGGTGCATCCGGTTCAGGTCACCCCACGCGGTCACCGAAGAGAGCAGCCAGCACAGCTCCGAGTGCTCGCGGACGTCGGACTGGCGGAACAGGATGCACCGCTCGGGGTCGAGCCCGGCTGCGAGCAGGATCGCGGTCGTGTCGTGCAGCCGCTCCCGGAGCTCGGCCGCATCGTACTCGAGCGTGATCGCGTGCAGGTCGACGATGCAGTAGATCGCCTCGCCGCGATCCTGGCCCTCGACGTACTGGCGGATCGCCCCGATGTAGTTGCCGAGGTGCTTGCGCCCCGTCGGCTGGATCCCGCTGAATATGGTCATTCCCGCGACGTGCTCCGCTTCGCGTCCGCGCGCCGCGGGGATTGTGCTGGATTCATCCCTGCGCCGCGCCCGCGGCGGCCGGTTGGACGTCCTCCGGACAGTGGCCGCAGTCGCCCGCCGTGGCGGCCAGCGGGAGCTCGCGCTCCTCGCGACGCCCCGGGTTTCGCAGCCCGATCCCCGCGATCACGCCGCCGACGATCATCAGCCCGCCGCTCAGGCCCATCCCGAGGTGGAACCCCCGCTCGGAGCCGGCCGTCACGGCGGTGTCGATCGAGCTCGCCTCGGAGGCGGGCAGCCCTGACGTGTCGGCGGAGCCCAACGGCTTCTCCTTCGCGACCTTCACGGCTCGCTCCGCCTCCGGGCTGAGCTGCTCCGCGGCCAGCCGGTCGTCGACCGTCGACGCGAAGGCGCCCGAGATCACCGCTCCGAGGATCGCTATCGCGAGCAGCCCCGCGACCCGCGACACCCCGTTGTTGATCCCGGACGCGATCCCGACATGGCGCTCCTCGACCGAGTCGAGCGCGGTCGCGGTCAGCGGTGCCACCGTCGCCGACAGCCCCAGGCCGAACAGGAGCAGGCCGGGCAGGATGTCGGTCGCGTACTCGGCGCCCGCGTCGACCCTGAGCAGGAGCAGCAGCCCGATCCCGCCGACGATCGGCCCCAGGGACATCGGGACACGCGGACCGGCGCCGGTGGCGATCCTTCCGAAGCGCGGCGAGAGCAGGAACAGCAACAGCGAGATCGGCGTCGTCGCGAGCCCCGCCTCCAGCGGCGTGTACCCGAGCGTCTCCTGCAGGAACAGCGTCACGAAGAAGAACGCCCCCAGCAGGCCGGAGTAGACGATCAGCGTCTCGATGTTCGTGACGGAGAAGTTCCGGATCCGGAACAGCGAAAGATCGAGCATCGCGTGCGGGGAGCGCGCCTCCCAGGCGAGGAAGGCGGCGAACAGCAGCACGCCCGCGATCAGCGGGACGAACACCAGCGGATCGCTCCACCCGTGGGTCGGCTGCTGGATCAGCGCGTACACCGGGAGGCCCAGACCCGCCGCCGACATCACGATTCCCGGCCAATCGATCGCGAGGTCCGCGTCGGGGTTCGAGCTCTCCCGCACCACGCGCATGGTCAGCAGGATCGTGAACGCGATCAGCGGCACGTTCACCCAGAAGATCGCCCGCCACGAGAGCGCCTCGATCAACGCGCCGCCGCCGGCCGGGCCGAGCACGGTCGCGATCCCGCTCCACGCCGTCCACGTGCCGACCGCCTTGCCGCGCGCCGCGCCCTCGAAGGTGGAGGCCAGGATCGCGAGCGAGCCCGGGACGAGCAGCGCCCCCGTCAGACCCTGGGCGGCGCGGGACGCGATCAGCACGCCGCTGTTCGGCGCCGCCGCGCACACCGCCGAGGTGATCCCGAACCCGACGAGCCCGACGAGGAAGATCCGCCGGCGCCCGAACTGGTCGCCGAGCGACCCGCCGACGAGCAGCAGCGCGACCAGCGCCAGCAGGTAGGACTCCACCACCCACTGCTGGTCGGCGAGCCCCGTGTCGAGATCTCGGCTGATCGCCGGGAGCGCGACGTTGACGACGGTGGCGTCGAGGAAGACGGCGGTCGACCCCAGGATCGTCACGACCAGCGTCAGGGTGCCGCGGCGCGCGTCGCTCATCGGCTCCAGTCTGACACCCGCTAGGGGGCGGGCTGCTCGCGGAGCTGATGCGCCGGAGTGAAGAAGCTCCGGTACGCCAGGGAGACGGAGATCAGCGCCGCGAGGGCGACGCTCCCCAGCAGCGTGTACAGCAGGATCAGCTGGAGGCGGACGGCGTCCACGGGCTCCGCGCCGGCGATCAGCATCCCCACCATCGTCCCCGGGAAGAAGATCAGGCCGGTGGTCTTGATCGAGTCGACCAGGGCGATCGTCCCGGAGCGAAGGCTGCGGCGCACGATCGGCGCGGCCGCCTCGGTCGAGCTCGCCCCCAGCGCCAGCGTCGCCTCGATCCGGCGGGCCGAGTCGTGCATCTCGTCGCCGAGCCGATCGAGCGCGACCGCGGAGGCGGTCATCGAGTTGCCGACCACCATCCCGCCGACCGGGACCAGGAAGCGCGGCTCCGGCTCGAACACGCCGAGCGCCACGACCAGGCCGAGCGTGGCCGTCGCAGCGACACCAAGCGCGATCAGCAGCGGCACGAAGGCGTGCGGGACGCGGCGCGCCCTGTGCCGCGCCGTGAACGCCCCGAACACGACCATCACCGCGATCAGCGCCACCACCAGGATCACCGTGTCCTGGTCGAAGATGAACTGGATCACGTACCCGATCGCGGTCAGCTGCACGAAGCTGCGCACCACCGCGACGGCGATGTCGTTCTGGAGCCCGGCGCCGCGCCAGAACGAGACCGCGATCGCGATCGCTACCAGCACCAGGGTCGCCGCCACCTGGCCGAGCGTGACGTTGACGGTTCCGGTCACGGTCTCACGCCCGGAGCAGCTCCCGCGCCGGTCCCTGCTCGACCGCCCGCCCCGCGTCGAGCCGCACGACCCAGTCCGACATCCGCCGCGCCTGCTCGAGGTCGTGGGTGACGAGCACGGTGGAGACGTCGAGCCGCTCGCGGAGGTGCTCGAGCGTCGACTCGACGGCGTCGCGCGCCTCTCCGTCGAGCGCCGAGGTGGGCTCGTCGAGCAGCAGCACGTCGGGCGCCAGCGCCAGCGCCCGGGCCAGCATCACGCGCTGTTGCTCGCCGACCGAGAGCTTCGACCCGTCCCGGTCGGCGTACGAGGCGTCCAGGCCTGCAAGGTCCAGCACCCGCGCGGCGTCCGGGTCGCGATCGGCGTGGCGCGCCGCGAACGCGATGTTGTCGGCGACCGTGCCGTCGAGCAGCGCCGGTAGCTGCGGCACCAGGCACACCTCGCGCCGCAGCTCGAGCACGTTCGCCTCCCTCACGTCCCGCCCCCGGTAGCTGACCATGCCGCGATCGGGGTCGGCGAGCCGGTTCAGCAGCCGCAGCGTGGTCGACTTCCCGCACCCGGACGGCCCCGCGACGCAGGAAGCGCCCTCGGGCAGCAACGCGGTCAGCCCGCGCAGCACCTCCGTCTCGCCGCGCGACAGGGTGACGTCGTCGAGCTCGAACAACACGGGGGCATTATCGGCGGCCGGCAGCCGCAGCGGGGTCGCCACAGGCTCAGCCTCGGGCGCCCGGCCTCATCAACGCCGCAATCAGCGCGACGACCGTGAAGACCTCGAGCCGTCCCGCGATCATCAGCAGCGGGAGGAACGCGCGGCCGAACGTCGAGACGGCCTCGTAGTCGTCGGTCGCGCCGACATCACCGATCCCCGGACCGACCACATTCAGAGTGGCCGCCGTCGATCCGATCGCGCTCAGCGGCCCGAGCCCGGAGGCCGCCATCGCGAGCGAGCCGACGACGTAGACCAGTGCGTACACGAGGAAGAAACCCAGGATCGCGCGACGCACGTCCTCCGTGTACACGTGACCGCCAAAGCGCAGCACCCTGACGGCGGTGGGATGGAGCTGGCGATCGAGCTCCTGGCGAGCGGACCTGCTGAGCAGGACGACCCGGATCACCTTGATCCCGCCCACCGTGGAGCCGGCGCAGGCTCCGACCGACATCAGGACCAGGATCGCGACCCGGGCGAAGGGGTTCCACGAGTCGAAGTCCACTGTCACGTACCCGGTCGTGGTCATGACGCTGGTGACGCTGAACGCCGCGTCGCGAACCGACGTCGCGCCCCCCGACACGTCATCGGCTACCCAGATGCTGAATGCGACCGCCGCGATCGCGGCGACCAGGATCGCAACGAAGGCGACCACCTCGGCCGCCTGAGGCATCACCGGCTTGCCCCTCACGGCACGCCAGTAGAACGCGAAGTTGACCCCCGACAGGATCATGAACACGATCGCCACCAGCTCGATCGGCAGCGAGTCGAAGGCCGCGATCGACGCCGTGCGGGTGGAGAATCCGCCGGTCGAGATCGTCGTCATCGAGTGGTTGACGGCGTCGAGGACGTTCATGCCGGCGAGGGTGTAGGCGATCGCCGCCGCGGCGGACAGCCCCGCGTACACCGCGGCGATGATCTTCGCGGTGTCGATGATTCGAGGGGTGAGCCGTTCGGCCGTCACCCCGGACGTCTCGGCGTAGAAGGCCCTCTGCACGCCCGGGCCCGAGACCGGCGCGATTGCGACGACGAGGACGACGATCCCCACACCCCCCAACCACTGCATCACGCTCCGCCACAGCAGCACTGCGCTCGGCTGCGCGTCGACGTTGCCGATCAGGGTCGCGCCGGTTGTGGTGAAGCCGCTCGCCCCTTCGAACACGGCGTCGAGCGGGGAGGAGAACGTCCCGGCCGCGAGCAACGGCACCGCTCCCGTGAGCGAAGCGGCGACCCACGCAAGGGTGACCGCGAGCAGCCCCACGACGGGCCGCACCGTGAGTCCGCGCGGAGGAACCGACGCCGCGACCAGGATCGCACCGCCGAGCGCCAGCGTCGCGAGGCCGGGCAGCCCGAGCGCCGCCGCCGCCTCCCCGTCGGCGATCCCCAGCGCGGCGCAAACGAGCATCCCCGCCCCGCACGCAGCAAACGTTCCACCGAGCGTCAGCCCCACCAGGGCCGCGGCGGGTCCGAGCTGTGGACGCCTCATCCCGGGGTCGCGAACGCCGCCTCGACGCCGCTCAGCTCTCCGGCGGGTCCGAGCATCAGCACCCGGTCACCGGCCAGGATCTCGACGCCCTGGGGCGGCACCAGCGCCTCGTCGCCTCGTAGGATCGCGCCGACCCGCCACCCCTTCAGCAGGCCCTTGGTGTCGCCGACCGCCTTCCCGGCGATCGGCGCGCCGGGCTGCGCCTCTATCTCGAGCGCCTCGAAGCCGGTCCGCATCAGGTGGATCGCCCGGACCGTGCGCGTGTGAACGAATCGCAGGATCGCCTCGGCGGTGATCAGCCGCGGCGAGTAAGCGGCGTCGATCTCGAGCGCGTCAACCAGCGGCATGAACTCCTCCCGCGAGACGACCGAGATGCACAGCTCGGCGCCGAGCCGCTTCGCGTGCAGTGCCGCGACCAGGTTCGCGCGGTCCTCTCCGGCGCACGCCACGAACGCGTCCGTGTCGTCGACTCCGGCGGCCTCCTGCGCCTCGGCGCTCACCCCCTCCTCATGGAGGACAGTGGTGCGTGGGAGCTTCTCCGCGAGGTAGCGGGCGCGGGCCCCGTCGCGCTCGAGCAGCGTGGTGCGCACGTGGGCGCGCTCGAGCAGTTGCGCCAACCGGAGCCCGATCCTCCCGCCCCCGAACAGTATGCAGTCACGAATCCTGTGCGGAACGCCGACGAAGTGGGCCACCGCGGCCTGAACGTGCTGCTTCGATACCGCGACCAGCAGGTGATCTCCCGGCTGCGGCACCACGTCCGGACGGATCAGGCGCGCGTCGCCGTCCCGTGAGATGCCGACGATGTACGCCGGGTGGGGCCGATCCCGCTCGGGCGAGCTCGACGCCGACAAGCGGCGAGGACTCGGTCACGATCACCTCGGCGAGCGCGAGCCGCCCATCGCCGAAGTACTCGACCGACACCGCCCCCGGAAGCCGGACCGCCTCGGCGATGTCGCTCGCGGTTGCCCAGTCGGGATCGATCACGAAGTCGATCCCGAGCACGTCGTGCGCAAACGCCTCGTCCCCGCCGAAGAACTCCGGGTCTCGGACCCTCGCCACTGTCGTGCGCGCTCCGAGCTGGCGAGCCCCCAAAGCGGCGATCAGGTTCACCTCGTCGACCTCGGTCACGGCGGCGAGGAGATCCACCGAGCCCGCCCCGACCTCGCGAAGCAGTCTCGGGCTGGCCCCGTTGCCCTCGACGACGAGGGCGTCCACCTCGCCCCGCACGCTGTCGCAACGCGCCGGCCGGTTGTCCACGGCCGTGACGTCGTGACCGTCGGCGCTCAGCGTCCGCGCCACGTTGACACCAACGTCACCGACACCGATCACGATCGCCTTCACCGCCGCCCTCGCCGTTCCTTGCCCACGCCGCCATTGTTAACCCATGCCCCGACGCGGCGACATGTCCTCCCCGGGCCAGCGGGTGTACCTGGGGCTCTGCGCGACGCGGATCCCCGGGCCGTGGTGGTTGAGCGGTAGCGCGCCGAGGAGTAACCTCGTTCGGAGCAACGCGCATGGCGTGACGCGTGGACGCCGGAGGCCGCGAATGGGAATCGAGAGCAGGGACGAATGAGGTCGGCGAGGGGGAGCCGGCCAGTTGCCCGCGCGGCGGCGATCCTCGCGGTGGCGCTCGGCGCGAGCCTGGCGCTGGCGCCGGCGGCGCCGGGCGCCTTCTCCCTGACGTTCACGGTCGACACGACCGCCGATGGCAACGACGCCACTCCGGGCGACTTCAGCTGCGACGACGGCTCGACACATTGCACGCTGCGCGCGGCGATCCAGGAGGCCAACGCCACGTCCATCCAGGACACCGTCGTCGTCCCGCCCGGCACGTACAAGCTCTCGGTCGGTCCCCCCCCGAACCAGCTCGTCGTGACAAGCGATGTGATCGTTGACGGAACTGGGACGGCGGCCAACACCATCGTGACGCCGATGAACGGCGTAGGGCGGAACGTCGACGTCAAGAACACAGGGACCCTCGACATGCGTGACATCACACTCACCGGTGCGACGCTCGCGGCCGAGGGCGCCGGGATCCGCAACGCCGGCAAGCTCACCATGCGGCGGACGGTGGTCTCCGACAACGAGGCGATCGGGAGTGACGGCGGCGGCGTCGGGATCATCTCGCCGGCGACCGAGACGACGATCCTGGACAGCACGATCGGATCGGCCGACGGCGGCGCCACGCCGGGAAACCGGGCCGGAGCCGGAGCCGGAGCCACGGCTTACGGCGGCGGGATCAAGCACGAGTCGGGGACGCTGACGCTCCGCAACACGACCGTGGCGCACAACACAGCCACGGCATCGAACGCGGGAGGGTCGGCGAGCGCCGATGGCGGTGGCATCTACAGCGACTACCCGCTGACGATCGAAGACTCGAAGATCGCCTCCAACGTCGCGATGGTCGCGGCCGGCGCAACGGGCGGCTTGAGGCGAAGCTGGCGGGTTGGATAACAACAACGGCGAGCTGACGATGCGCCGCACGACCACGATCGACAACGACAGCGCCAGCGCCTCGGGCTCTGTGACCCCGCTCTACGGCGGGATCCTCGACGGGGCCGGCGGGCTGATCGAGGACTCGAGGATCACCGGGAACCACTCGTCGGGAATCGACGCGGGCGGGCTGCTCTCGACCGGCCTGCCGGGCGACAAGCTGACCGTCAGCCGGACGACGATCGACGGCAACGACGGCGGCGGGATCGGAGCCGACGTCTCCTTCGTGCTCGAGAACTCGACCGTGAGCGGGAACGGCGCCGGGTGGGGCTTGGACGCCAACTACGGGGGCGACACCACGATCCGGTCGAGCACGATCGCCGACCAGGGAGGCATCGGGCTGCGCGTGAGTGACAACTCCTCCCCGGCCACGATCGACGTCCGGAACTCCATCCTGGACGCCAACTCGCCGAACTGCCAGGAGGACGGCGCCGGCTCGATCACCTCAAGCGGTGGCAACGTCGAAAGCGCCGACGACTGCGGGTTCGGGGCGACTGGCGACCAGCCGCTGAAGGACCCGCTGCTTGGCGCGCTGGTCTCGAACGGCGGTCCGACGCCGACGCGCGCGATCCCGGCAACCAGCCCCGCGATCGACGCCGCTGCGGCCTGCCCGCCGCCGAGCACCGACCAGCGCGGCATCGCGCGGCCGCATGGGGCCGCATGCGACAGCGGCGCCTACGAGCGCGTGCCCCCGCCCCCGTCCTCTCCAGGAGGCGGAGGCAGCGCCGCGAAGGCGCCCGCTCTGGAGCTCGACGCGAAGCGCAAGCAGAAGGCGAAGAAGCTGAAGGTGAAGGTGGGCTGCGGCGACACGGCGTGCGTGGTGGAGCTGGGCGGCGCCGGGAAGGTCCCGAAGCGTGCCGGCAGCTCGCCGGCGGCGGCGGCGAGGTCGAAGAAGTTCAAGCTCGCGGGCGCCTCGATCGACGTCGCGGCGGGGAAGACCGAGACCGCGCGGCTGAAGTTCAAGCGCAACGGCAAGACCGTGCGGAAGATCGTCGCGCTGATCAAGCGGGGCGGCAAGAAGGCGAAGAAGCGGTCGAAGGTGATCGTCAGCGCGAGCGCGAGCGCCGCCGGCGGAACCGACACGGCGGAGACGAAGGTGAAGCTGAAGGGCTGACGGCTCGGGCCAGCCCCCCAGCCGGGCCGGGCTCGAACGCTAGAACAGCCCCACCGTCCGGCCCTGTTCGTCGATGTCGACGTTCAGCGCCGCGGCCGACTTGCCGAGGCCGGGCATCTGCTGGATGTCGCCGCACAGCGGGACGAGCCAGCCGGCGCCGGTGTAGGCGCGGATGTCGCGAACCTGGAGGGTGAAGTCCTCCGGCGCGTTCAGCAGGGTCGGGTCGGCGGACAGCGACAGGTGCGTCTTCGCCATGCAGATCGGCAGCGTGTTGAGGCCCTCGGAGGTGTACTGCTCGATCTTCTGCTCCGCGGCCGGGTAAAGGAAAACGTCCCTGGCCCCGTACACACGCGTCGCGATCGCGCGGATCTTGTCCGCGATCGGGGCGTCCAGCTCGTAGATGTGCTGAAACTCGGAGGGCTGCTCGCACGCCTTGGCGACCGCCTGGGCAAGTGCCGCGGCTCCCTCTCCGCCCTTGGTGAACCCCTCGTTGGGCTCCGCCGCGAAGGCGCCGTGCTCGAGCGCCAGCTCCTTGACGAGCTCCACCTCCTCGTCGGTGTCGCCCGGGCGGCGGTTGACTGCGACCACGCACGGGAGCCCGAACTCGCGCACGATCGCGAGGTGGCGGGCGAGGTTCGCGGACCCGGTCCGAACCGCGGCGAGGCCCTCCTCGCGGTCGACCCGCGGGTCGTCCTCGACACCACCGTGGTGCTTCAGCGCCCGCACGGTCGCCACCAGGACGACGGCGCTCGGGTGCAGATCGCCCATCCGACAGACGATGTCCATGAACTTCTCCATCCCCATGTCGGACCCGAACCCCGACTCGGTGACGACGGTGTCGCCGAGCTTCAGGCCGATCTGGTCAGCCATCAGGGAGTTGTTCCCGTGCGCGATGTTGGCGAACGGTCCCGCGTGCATCAGGCACCCCTGGCCCTCCAGCGTCTGGATCAGGTTGGGCTTCAGCGCCTCCTTCAGCAGTACCGCCATCGCCCCGGCGGCGCCGAGCTGCTCGGCCGTCACCGGCTTGCCGCCGTCGAAGGAGTGGCCGACCGTGATCGCGCCGAGCCGCTTGCGGAGATCCTGGAGGTCCCGTGACACGGCGAGGATCGCCATCACCTCGGAGGCGGCGGTGATGTCGAACCCGGTCTCCCGCGGGTAGCCGTTCGCGCGGCCGCCCAGCCCGAGCACGATCTGCCGCAGGGCCCGATCGTTCACGTCAAGGGCGCGCTTCCACGTCGTCCGCAGCGCGTCGAGCTTCAGCGGGTTGCCGTGCAGGATCGAGGCATCGAGCAGCGCCGCGAGCAGGTTGTTGGCGGCGCCAACCGCGTGCATGTCCCCGGTGAAGTGCAGGTTGAGCTCCTCCATCGGCACGACCTGGGCCAGGCCGCCGCCCGCAGCCCCGCCCTTGATCCCGAACACCGGGCCCAGCGATGGCTCGCGCAGGCACAGCATCGGGTCCTGACCGATCGCGCCGAGGCCCTGGGTCAGCGAGACCGCGGTCGTGGTCTTCCCCTCCCCCGCCTTCGTCGGCGTGATCCCGGCGACGCACACGAGGTTGGCGTCCTCTGCGTCGCGCCGCGCGTCGAGCGCGGAGGTCCGCACCTTCGCCATGTAGCGGCCGTACGGATCGATCTCGTCGCTCTCGAGGCCGAGCTTTCCGGCGATCTCCTCGATCGGCTTCAGCGTGGCTTCCTGGGCGATCTCCAGACTGCTCTTCACGGGACGTTCCTTCCTTTAGTGACTGACTGCCGCCGCCGCCAGCTCGGAGACGAGGCGGTCATCGTAGAAGCGCTCGAGCCGGAACGGCTCGATCAGCTCAGGGGTCTTGCCCGTGTGGACGAGCTCGGCAAGCGTGTGTCCGACGATCGGGGCGGCCTTGAACCCGTAGGTCCCCCATCCGGTCGACACGTGGAAGTTCTCGACCTCGGTCTCCCCGAGGATCGGGCTGTAATCGGGGCTGATGTCGCACAGGCCGGCCCAGCTCCGCAGCATCCGGACCCGCTCCAGCTGTGGGAACAGCTCCAGGGCGTGGCGGGCGGCCTCCTGGAGGAAGTTCAGCGTCCCCTTCTGCCGATAGGTCGTCCACGGCTCGATCTCCGCTCCCATCAGCACCTCGCCGCGGTCGGTCTGGCTCAGATAGAGGTGCATCTGGGAGGAAACGATCACCTTGTCGAGAAACGGCTTCAGCGGCTCAGTGACCGCGGCCTGGAGGATGTGCGTAGTGACGGGAAGGGGCACCCCGGCCAGCTCGCACACCTGGCTCGACCACCCCGCCGTGCAGCTCACCACGGCGCCCGCCTTCACGTCGCCGCAGGTCGTCTTCACGCCGCTCACCCGGCCGTTGGAGCGCTCGATCGCGGTCACCTCGGTGTACGGGTGGATATCCACCCCGCCCCGGTCCGCGGCGCCCGCGAACCCCCACACGACCGCGTCGTGGCGGATCGTCCCGCCCGGAGGGTGGTGAAGCGCCGCCATGATCGGGTACGCGGCGTCCTCGCTCATGCTCATGTCGGGGACCATCCTCTGGATCTGGTCGGGATCGACCACCTCGCTGTCGATCCCGAGCAGCCGGTTCACCTCGGCGCGCTCCTCCATCACGAACACCGCCCGGTCGGAGTGGGCGAGCGTGAGGTGGCCCTGCTTCGCGAACAGCAGGTTGAAGTCGAGCTCGAGCGAGAGCCGGTCGTACATCTGCAGGCTCTGCTCGTAGAACTTGGCGCCCTCCGCGGTCCGGTAGTTGGAGCGCAGGATCGCTGTGTTGCGGCCGGCGGCGCCGGAGCCCATGTAGCCCTTCTCTATCACGGCGACGCTCTTCACCCCGAGCTTGGTCAGGTAGTAGGCGGTGGCGAGGCCGTGCGTGCCGCCGCCGATGATCACCACGTCGTAGGAGTCGCGGAGCTCGCCGGGCGGGCGCCATCGGCGCCGGGTGCGGAACAGGTCACGCACCGGCGGCCACCTCCTCGCCGGCGCGTACGAGCGCGTCGGCGCCGACCACGTACCCGCCGAGCGGCTCCGCGGCGTCGGTGATCTGCGCCCACATGTACTGGGCGTACGCGGACCCGAACATGAGCACGTAGCGGTCGCCGCGCTGGCGGATCACCATCCCGGGGATCCGCGCCACCGAGCCGGGGCGGAACGAGCACTCCGGGGTCTGATCCGGACGCAGGTCGAGCGCGGTCTGGCGGGCGAGCACCTCGGTGGCGAGCGGGCCGGTGATCGCGATCGCCGCCAGCGCGCAGGTCAGGTCGGTGACCGTCACCGGGAGGCCGTCGGCGCTCGCCTCCAGCGACTTCCGCAGCGCCGGCGTCCTGGTCGGGTCGCAGACGACGAGCAGGCGGCGCGTCGAGAACGGGCACCACCACGCATCGGCTGCGGGCGTCGCCCGGCCGACCTCGATCCCCTCGCCGCCGGCCGCGGACGCGACCGCGGCCACCTCGGGTGCCGCACCCTGCAGCTCGATCTTGCCGAGCGGGGAGACGTCGGCGAACCCGGCAGTGGCGCGGCACGCTTCCAGCTCCCGCCCAGGGGAGCCGAAGTCGACCGCCACCCGCCACCCGTCGCGGACGTCGACGTTGGCGCCGGCCTCGCGCACCTGCGGCAGCAGCACGCTCGCCGGCACCGGCTCGAATCCGATCTCGGGCTCGGCGCGGTCCGGCTCAAGGAACTCGAAGCTCATCGGGCTGGCCTCACGATCTGAGCCGTTCCCCGTCGGGGTCGTAGAAGGGCTTCGTGGTGACGGTGCCGTCGATCCGGCGGCCGCGGTCGGAGATCTCGATCGAGGCGCCGTCCTCAGCCCGGTCGCCCGGGACCCAGGCCAGCCCGATCGTGTGGCCGGCGACGCGGCTGAACCGGGAGCTCGTCACCCGCCCCAGCTGGCCGCCATCGGCTGTGAGCACCGCCGCGCCCTCGTGCGGGACGTCGCCGTTCGAGAGCTCGAACCCGACCAGGCGAAGCGCCGGGTCGCGCTCGGCGAACTCCTCGAGCGCCCACCTGCCGATGAAGTCCTGCTCCTTGTCGAGCTTCACGATCCACGGCATTGCGCTCGACAGGGGGTCGGACTCCGAGTCGGTGTCCTGGCCGACGAGGATATGCATCTTGTGGAGGCGGAGGATCCGCTGCGGCTCCAGCCCGAAGGCCTCGATCCCCTCGGCGCGGCCGGCCTCCATGATCGCGTCCCAGACGTGCTCGCCGTACGCGACCGGGAAGTGGATCTCGTACCCGAGCTCGCCCACGAACCCGATCCTCAGGATCAGCGACGGCGCCCCCGCCACGCGGGCGCGCTTCCCGTCCAGGTAGGTGAAGGCGTCGTTCGAGCAGTCCAGCTCGGTCAGCCGTCCCATGATCTCGCGCGCCTTCGGACCGGCGAGGTTTACCGCGCACAGCGCCTGGGTGACGTCGGTGAGCGTCACGTCGAGGTCGGTCCAGTCCGCCAGCCACCACGCGAACCACGCCTCGATTGCCTCGGCGCCGGTCGAGGTGGTGGTGACGTAGAAGGAGTCGTCGTCGAGCCGGCACAGGGTGCCGTCGTCGATGATCCGGCCCGCGTCGGAGACGAGCACGCCGTACCGGATCCGGCCGACCTTCAGGTTCCCCTGCCGGTTGGGGTAGAGGCGATCGAGGAACTCGCCGGCGTCGGGGCCGCTGACGATCAGCTTCCCGAGCGTGGACACGTCGATCAGCCCTGCCGCCTCCTGGACCGCGCGCACCTCGGCGTCAGCGTCGCCGTAGTCGTAGGGCCGGCGCCAGTCTCCTGCCCACTTCACGTCCCCGCCGAGCTCGCGGTGTCGGGCGTGGATCGCGGAGCGCTTCGCCGGCTCGATCGGCCGCCCCGCGAGCGCCCCGAGCGGCACTGCGCTCCATGGCGGCCGTGCCGTGGTCGTCCCCACCGACTCCAGGTCGGTTCCGATCTCCTTCGCGATCAGCCGCGCCGAGCCCAGCTGGCACATCCGGCCCTGGCACGGGCCCATCGTCACGGTCAGGTAGCGCTTCGAGAGCTCGATCGAGTCGTAGCCCTCGTCGATGGACTTGCGCACGTCCTTCGAGGTGACGTCCTCGCAGAAGCACGCGAAGCACTTCCCGCGCCCCGACCCGGATACAGCGGGCGGCTCGGCGACGGCGGCCTGGCTCCCGGCCCGCTCGGCGAGCCGGCGGCGGTCGGCATCTGCCTGCTGGCGCGAGCCGGAGTCCCCGAACCCCGCCTCGTGCGCTGCGTCGGCGCCGGCTAGCGCCCCGGAGGCCTCGATCGCGTCGGCCTCGGTCAGCCCGTCGAGCTCGCCGGCGGCGTGGACGCCGTCCGGCACTTCGACGACACCGAACGCGGCCCGCACCGGGTCGTACGCGGTCTTTCCGCCGGCCTGCAGGAGCAGCGAGCCCGCCGGAGCGGCGCCGCCCGAGACGACCAGCAGGTCGCACTCGACCGTCTCCTCGCTTCCCTGCGGGTTGCCGTCGGCGTCCAGCCAGCCCAGCACGGCTCGCCTCACAGCGCGCCGGCCCCTCGCCTCAACCACCGTGGTCTGGTTTCGGACCTCGATCCCGAGCTCGTCGAGCCGCCGCGCCGCGTCCGAGGCGGGCGGTCCGCCCGCCGCGCCCGGGGCCGGGCGGAGGTCGGCTACTGCGGCAACCTCGACGCCGGCCTCGGCCAGCGCCACGGCCGCCTCGAGCCCGTCCTCACCGGTGGTGGCGACGACCGCGCGGCCGCCCGGCGCAAGCGAGTACATCGCGAGCAGGCGGCGAACGCCGCGCGACAGCATCACCCCGGGCAGGTCGTTGCCTGCGAACACCATCGGCTGCTCGATCGTGCCGGTGGCGACGACGTGGCTGCGGGCGCGGACCTGGTGCAGGGTGTCGCGCTCCCAGATCGCCACCAGCCCGTCGAAGTAGCCCAGCGCGCTTCCCGGAGAGATCAGCTCCACGCCGGCCTCGCGCGCCGCCCCGGCGAGCTCGCGGGCGCCGTCCACGGCGCCGTCGGCGAGCAGGTGCCCGCCCGGCTCCGGACCCTCGTCGGCGAGCACGACGTCGGCGCCGAGCTCGGCCGCCCTCGTCGCCGCCGCGAGCCCCGCCGGCCCGCCGCCGACGACCAGCACGTCGGCGTGGCGGCGACGGTACTCGGTCCGCCACCCGCGCTCGGGGCGCGGCTTCGCGAGCTTGCCGAGCCCCGCGGCGCTCCGGAGGACGCGCTCGTACAGCGGCCACAGCCGCCGCGGGCGCATGAAGGTCTTGTAGTAGAAGCCGGGTGGGGTGAACGGGCCGCCGGCGATGTCGGTGATCCGCATCGCGTCTGTGTCGAGCGAGGGGATCGCGTTTAGGTGCTCCACCTCCATCCCCTCGCGGGCCGGCTCGGTGCAGGCGCGGACGCCGGTGTCGCCGTCGACGCTGACCATGCAGTTGGGGCACTGACCGGCGCAGCACATCAGCCCCCGGGGCCGGTGGTACTTGAAGCTGCGCGAGAAGGTGCGGCGGCCCCCCGCGTAAAGGGCGGAGGCGATCGTGTCGCCCTCGAGCGCCTTCACCGGCTTGCCGTCGAACTCGAAGCTGATCTCGCGGGAGCGGTCGATCCGCTCGCCGGGGCGTGGGTCGAGCCGGGTCACCGCTCAGATCCCCCCGGCGGATGAATCTCGCCTGAATCATCGCCCGCCAAATGCTCCGCTTCGCGTCCGCTTTGGCGGGGTGGGTGGATCTCGCCGGAGTCATTGCCCGCCAAGTGCTCCGCTTCGCGTCCGCCTTGGCGGGGTGGGTGGATCTCGAGGACTTCGTTCGTGGTCGTGTCGCGATCGGCCTGGAACCAGGTCCGGCACCCGGCGCGGTGGTACCACCACTCGCGCTGCACGCCGGCGACGTTGCGGCGGAAGTAGTTGTAGACGGACAGCCCGCGGGCGTCCGGCTTCGAGCGCGGGCGCGGCACGACCTCGCCACCGAACTCGAAGTCGGTGACTTCGCGCGCGCCGCAATTCGGACATGTCAAGACAAACGACACGGGTCCCGGGGCGGCATCCTAGACAAATTGGTACATCAGGTGCGGCGCCCTGTCACCCGAGCGTGCCCGGCGCGGGCGAAGGCTGCGGCGGCGCCTCCGCGTCGAGCAGACCCAGTCGCTGGGCCAGCCACCCCGCCGGGACCGCCTGCAGGACCAGCGTGAGCACCACCGCGAGCGCGACGACGCTTGCGTACGCGTCCGCGTTCGGGATGCCGAGCCCGGCGAGCACTCCCACCAGCGCCGCCGGGACGACGCCGGTCTCCCGCGTCCAGCACAGGAACGTCCGCTCCGCCGTCGTCCATCCGCCCCAGCGGTCCGGCATCGTGCACACGATCACCGCCAGCGGCCGGGCGATCAGCAGCAGCGCCGCCAGCACGGCCAGCGCCGGGACGAGGTTGGCGGCGAGCGTGTCGAACGGAATGTTCGCCCCCAGGATCAGGAACACGAAAAGCGTCACCAGGTCGGCGAGGTTGAATGCGAACTGGCGCATCTCGCGCTCGTGCGAGGAGTGCATCGCCAGCCCCAGCCGCTCCATGTTCCCGACGATCAGCCCCGCCAGGAACGCGCCGAGGTACCCGCTGCCCCCGGCCGAGTCGAGCGAGAAGTAGCCGATCGCGATCACGGCGAGCACCGCCGCCGGCGAAGACTCGCGCCAGATCCCGGCGCGCTGGCTCGAGATCGCCGCCGCCAGCAGCACCCCGGCGCCGATCCCGAGCGCGGTGCTGATCCCGAGGTCGACGACGAACTCCTCCGCCGGCTTCGCGAGCGAGCCCTCGCCGGTGAGCAGCACGCCGGCGAGGGTGAGCGCCAGCACAGCGCCGGTGGGGTCGTTGAAGGCCGACTCCGCAACCACGGTCTGGGCGAGCTTCGGCCGCAGCCGCGACCGCGTGAACAGCGGGATCAGGATCGCCGGGTCGGTCGGCGCCAGCACGGCGCCCATCAGGAGCGCGGCCGTCCACGACAGGTCGAACGCGAAGTGGGCGACCGCGCCGGTGACCGCCGCGGTCAGCAGCACCCCGGGAACGACCAGCATCCCCAGCCCCACCTTCACCTTGTCGAGGACGTCGAGCGACAGATTGAGCCCGCCGTAGAACAGGATCAGCGAGACGCCCAGCGTGAACATCAGCTGCGCGCCGAGCGACTCGAACGGGACGTCGACCACGTCCAGCGCGGACGGGCCGAGCAGGGCGCCGATCGCCACCAACACGAGGATCTCGGGGATCCGCAGGATGCTCGCCACGAGCCGCGCAACCAGCGCCGCGCTCGAGCAGGAGGCTGAGCGTGAGGATCACGTCCCTGGTCATCCGGAGCCGCCGTCCTCACGCTGACCGCCGCCGCTGTCGCGCGCGCGCTGGCCCTCGAGCGCCATCCGGGCGATATCCATTCGCGGTGATCAGGAGCAGCACGATCACCACCCCCGCGCCCAGCCCGACCGCGATCAGCCGCCGCCTTGTGTCCTCCCGAGTGTCGTCGAACTCGGCGTCGGTCGCCGCGGCCCGCGAGATCTCGTAGTCGGCGAGCCGGTCGGTCGCCGCCGCCATCGCCCTGAAGTTCCGGATCTCTGGCCCGAGCAGGATCCGCTTCGTGCGTCCAGGGTCGCCGCTCTGGAGCGCGTCCCAAGCGACCCGGTCGAGCCGCATGAAGTCGGCGAAGCCCGTGCTGCACCCGGCCCAGGGCGGGGCGCTCGGGCGGGTCGGTGAGCGTGCGATCGGCAACCGCGAGCCGTCGCCGCAGGCGGTCGGCCGAGCGCACGAACTGCGGGCGGGAACGACCGCCGTCGTAGCCATAAGCGGTCTGCCACCCGTTCATGTCGGTGACGTCGAACTTCAGCTCGCGAGCGAGCGACTCCGTTCGCCGCGCGGGCCTGCACCTCATCGAACCGGTCCCCGAGCTGCGACATTCCGTGCAGCGCGACCGCGATCGTCACGACCGGCCCGAGGATCGTCAGCGCGATCGCCGCGTAGAGCTTGGCGCGGATCGTCATCGCGATCCACCGCCGGTAGGATGGCCGCCGCGATGATCCTGTTCGTGTTCACCGGCCAGCTTCCCCCGGTGCTCCTCCTCACCCTGCTGGTGATGTGCTACCTGACCGGGTACGAGCTGTGGAAGGAGAAGGACCTGCCCTTCCTGATCAAGCCATGGTGGGTGCTGCTCGTCTTTCTGCTCAACATCCTCGGCTTCGCGGTCTTCTGGATCTGGCTGGCGACCCGGCGCCGCCGCGCCCGCCACGCTTAGCGACGCCACCCTGCCGCTATCCCTGCTCGGCCCGGACACGGTGCAGCCGCGCCAGCTTCAGCGCCAGCTCCAGCGACAGCAGGTCCTCGTTCGCGGAGCTCCAGTCCGGCGACCTGCTCGATCCGCTCCAGCCGCTGGCGGACCGTGTTCGGGTGCACGTACAGCGCCCGGGCGCTCGCGGTGACCCCGCCGCGATCGCGCGAGGAACTGCTCCAGCGTCTCCACCAGGCGGGCGCCGCGGCGGCGGTCGTACTCGATCAGCCGTCGACCGCCTGCCGGTAGCGATCGTGCGGGGCCTCGTCGAGCTCCAGATGGACGAGGTAGCGGTACGCGCCGAGCTGCTCGTAGGAGACCGCGCCTCCCTCCGCGGCGAGCGAGCGGCCGATGCGCGCCGCGTCCGCGGCCTCGCGCATCCGGCGGCGGGCGCTGGCAGCGCCCCTGTCGACGTCGCTGAGGCCGACGACCAGCCCCTCCTCGATCCGGCGAGCGGCTCGCACTCGTCGCGGAGCTGCTCCGCCGCCTGCGGCTGCTCGCCCGGGAGCGGCGCCAGCGCCCGGACGCGGTCGTGGCGGGCGTCGAAGAACGCTCGCGGATACAGCCGCCGCAGCCGGGTCTCGAACCGCGCCGCGAGCTCGGGCCAGGTCGAGCCGCCGTCCGGAGCCGACGGCGCCCGCTCGGCGTGCAGGAAGAGGTGCGGCCTGGTCGAGGTCGCAGCGCGCCTCGCCTCGCCTTCGCCTCGGCCGCCTCCACCGAGCCCGGCCGCGAGCGCATCGAACATGTCCTTGACGATGTTCTCGGCGGTGAGCCGCTCGATCAGCTCCGCCTTCTTCAGGCCGACGGCGGCCTGGTTCGGCGACCGCGCCGAGCAGCTCCTCGTCCTCCTCGGTGAACCCGCGCCGGTCGCGCGAGGCAGCACAGCATCCCGAGCTGCTCGTCACGCGGCGACCAGCGGCGCCACGAGCACCTCCGCCTCGTCGCCGGTCGGGCCACAGCGTCCGGATCGCGCGCGCCCGGGCGCGCTTGCCGCGTGCGTGCAGCAGGTCGAGCACCAGCGCCGCGGCGCCGCCGCGGGCCGTGGCGCGGCGTCGGCGTCGTCGGGTCCGAGCCCGGCCAGCACCAGCTCGTCGGCCTCCGGCGTCGAGGCGGTAGATCTGGCACGCGTCGGGCGCCGAGCAGCTCGCGGGCGCCCGCGCGTCACCGCGTCGTAGAGGTCCTCGCGCAGGTTGACCGCGGCGAGCGCCTGGCTCAGCTGCGGTCAGCGTGCGTGAGCGCCTGGACGCGCCGGCGCGTCTCCTCGTAGAGCTGGGCGTTCTCGATCGCGCCCGCGACCAGCGAGGCGGTGTGGACGAGGAAGTTGAGGACGCTCGTCGTCGAACTCACGCGGCGCCTCCGTGTGCAGGACGACCACCCCGATCACCTCGTCCGCCTTGCGACAGGATCGGGACCGCGATCATCGACTGGAACTGCTCCTCCTCGAGCTCCGGGACGTACTTCATGCGCGGGTCGGCGATCGCGTTGTCGCGGATGAACTCGGGGGTGCGGGTCCGCGCCACCCATCCCGGTCAGCCCCTCGTCCACCCCGAGCTCGAGCTCGCCGACGAAGCTCGAGTAGCGCGGCGAGGCCGCCCGCAGCACCAGCCGGTCGCTCTCGACGAAGTAGATGAAGCACGCGTGGCAGCCGGTCGCGCTCGGTGGTGATGTCGACGATCCCGCGCAGCACCCGGTCGCAGGTCGAGCGAGGACGAGACCGTCTTGATGACCGCGTACAGGGTCTCGTTCTCGCGCCGGGCGCGGCGCAGCGCGTCCCCACCCTCGGTGACCGTCCTGACGCTCAAGCGGAGCTCTCCATCTGGCCTCTCTCCCCGAGCCACCGACGTCGCGGCCCGAAGCTGATCCTAGTCGGCGGATCGCGTCCCGCCCTATGTACTTCGAGCACACCCTCCGGGCGCTAAGTATGTACAGATTGGTCATTGCGCGCCCGCTCCGGATGCGGATACGTTGGCCCGCGACGGTGAGGGTGAGCATCCGCCACACGGGGTGACAGCCAAGCGAGGGAGCGAGGATGATCGACTTCGTCATTGCCCAGGTCGACGCGCTGAAGTACAGGCGGCTCCGACGGAGAGCCTGAGTTTCGACAGCGCGATCCTCGCGGAGCAGTTCTACTTCTGGACCGTCGTGGTGATGTGGCTGATCCACGTCGGCTTCATGACGTACGAGGCCGGCGTCGGCTCGCCGCAAGAACGTGATGGCCACGGCGATGAAGAACATCCTCACGATCGCCGTCGTCACGCCGACCTTCTACTACTTCGGCTGGTGGATCTACAACTGCAACCAGCCCGGCCTGCCGATCAGCCCGAACAGCACCGACTTCACGGCGTGCCGCGTGCCAGGGCGGGATCCCGTGGGGCGACCTGCTCGGGCCGAACCTGACCAACAACATCAACCTGATCTTCTTCCTCGCGTTCCTGCTGTTCTCGTGGACCACGGCGTCGATCATGTCGGGGGCGACGCTCGAGCGGATCCGGCTGTCGGCCTACCTGCTGCTCGCCGTCCTGCTCGGCTCGGTCGTGTGGATCCTCGACGCCGCCTGGGGCTGGAGCGCCGGCGGCTGGCTGACGCTGCGGTTCGGGTTCCACGACTCGATCGCGTCGCTGGTCGTCCACGGCGTCGCGGGCGCGTTCGCGCTCGGGGTGCTGTTCAACCTGGGCCCGCGGATCGGGAAGTACACGAAGCGACGGCTTGCCCGCACGTTCAGACCCCACAACATCCACATGACGATGCATGGGGCTGATGCTGATCTTCACCGGCTTCTACGGCTTCTACGCCGCCTGCCTGGTGATCGCTTCGACCAGCTTCCCGGGCTGGGCGAACATCTACCTCAGCCCGACCACCCTGGGCTCGATCGCGATGATCATCACCTTCGGGTTCGCCGGGCGGCTTCACCGGCGGCTACTTCGCCAGCAGGGGCGACCCGTTCTGGACCGTCTCCGGCGGCCTCGCCGGCGTGATCGGGGTGTCGGCGGGCGCCGACATCTACGCCCCCACGCTGGGCTTACCTGCTGGCGATGGCGACCGCGGCGCTCGCCGTACTGGTCGCGCGCAGCTGGATCGAGAAGAAGATGCGCGTGGACGACGTCGTCGGCGCAGTCGCGGTGCACGGCGTCGCCGGGTTCCTCGGGCGTGCTGTGGGTCGGCGTGTTCGCCGCCGGCTACCCGACGGGGCTCAACAACGTGGAGAGCTCGCATCGGCGGCCAGGCTGATCGGGATGGCGACGCTTCCTGCCGCTCGGGTTCCTGAGCGGCTGGGTGGCCGCGTTCATCCTGAAGAAGCTCAACCTGCTGCGGGTCCCGCCCGAGGTCGAGGTCGAGGGTCTGGACTTCGCCGAGTACGAGGGCGACTATCTGCCCGAGGTGTCCAGCGAGCCCGACATGGTGTTCGAGCCTGACGGGAAGCTGGTGGCCGCCGACAAGGTGCTCGCCGCGGCCGCGAAACAGGTGGACTAGGTGCTCGACCGAACGAGGATGAGGATGCGTAGAGCGACAACCAGAGCGAAGGGGGCGGAATGCCTGCGGTGATCGACAGCGCGCCCGATTGCGTCACGAAAGTCACTGGATCGGAAGCCGACCGAGTCAAGGACTCTGCCGACTTCATCCTCCAGGGCAACTACCAGGACTGCGCCGGCTTCATGACGTTCGGCCCCGGCTCGACGTACGGGCCCGAAGGCCACGCGGCAGACACCGCCTATTACATTCTCACGTGGGTGGGGATCGCGGTCACCGTGATCGCCCTGCTCGCCTGGGTGATCTTCGAGAACCGGCGTCTGATCGCCTATCACGCTTCGAGACTCGGCTCACGTGGCTCTGCCGCGCGATAAGGAGGCAACCGAATGATTAGCGACGGCAGCAGGAACAAGCAGATCGAGTTTCCCGAGAAGCAGACCCATGTTCGGGGCTTCGAGTACGCGATGCTCGCGATCTCGATCCTTTGCGCGGTGATCGTGCTGATAATCGTGCTGTTCACGGATATCGGCAACGAGTTCCGCCCGACGGTCTGATCAGCCAGAGCACAGGCGTGACGTCCCTGGCCGACGCCGGCAACGGGTCGCGGACGCGCCGGATCGGCGGGTGGGAACGGCCGACCTGGCCGCGGGTCGCTGTGGTAGCGGCCGTGCTCCTGTTCGCCTTCTTCGTCGTCCGCCCGTGGCAGCAAGATCAGGTCCGGGTGACGCAGGAGCAGGCGATCGCGACCGCCGAGGACCAGGTCGACTTCGACCCAGAGCAGGTCCAAGCGAGGTTCCTGCGCCAGGACATCAACAGATCGCCGTTTTGGTTCATCTCGCTGTCCTCGGTGAGGGGGACCGGCCAGAACGAGCGCTTCTCGGACCTCGCGGTGGTCAGGATCGACGCCAACACCGGTCAGGTGATGAGCGTTCAGGAGAAGAGCCCGAAGCAGGCGAAGAGCAAGCCCTGACTCGAATGGAGGATCGATGACGCTTGACGAAGTTCGCAAGGTGGTCAAGGACCGCGGGGTCGAGTTCTTCTTCGCCCAGTTCGTCGAGCTGAACGGGAAGCCGAACGCGAAGCTCGTTCCGGCCCACCACCTGGACGACCTGGTCTCCGAGGGCGCCGGGTTCGCCGGGTTCGCCGCGGGGGACATCGGCCAGGGGCCGAACGACCCGGACATGATCGCGATGCCCGACCTCGACAGCCTCACCGTGCTCCCGTGGAACCCGTCGGTGGCGCGGTTCGCGTGCGACATCAAGGTCGAGGGCGAGGACTGGCCGTACTGCCCGAGGACGATCCTGCAGCGCCAGATGGAGCGCGCCAAGTCGATGGGGTACGAGTTCCGGATCGGCGCGGAGCTCGAGTACTTCCTGGTGAGGCGCGACGAGAACGGCGAGCTCCAGGTAGCCGACCCGCTCGACACGATGGATCAGCCCTGCTACGACATGCGGGGGCTGTCGCGAAGCCTCGACTTCGTCGCCCAGGTGTCCCGCAACCTGACCGAGCTGGGGTGGGACAACTACGCGACCGACCACGAGGACGCGAACGGCCAGTTCGAGCAGAACTTCCAGTTCGCCGACGCGCTCACAACCTGCGACCGGGCGGTCTTCTTCCGCTACATGGTCGAGACGATGGCCCAGGAGCGGGGTCTGATGGCGACCTTCATGCCGAAGCCGTTCTCGCACCTGACCGGGAGCGGGTGCCACTTCCACATGAGCCTGTGGGACGGCGAGAAGAACCTGTTCGAGGCCGACCCGAAGGACGACCCGCGCGGGCTGGGCCTGTCGGAGCTCGCCTACCAGTTCATCGGCGGGCTGAAGACCCACGCGAAGGCGTACATCGCGTTCACCGCCCCCACCGTGAACTCGTACAAGCGGCTCGTCGTCGGGGCTCCGACAAGCGGCGCCACGTGGGCGCCCGTGTACGTCGCGTACGGCTACAACAACCGGACGATGATGCTGCGGATCCCGGAGGCGGGGCGGATCGAGGACCGCACCGTCGACGGATCCTGCAACCCCTACCTGGCCGCCACCGCGGTGCTCGCCGCCGGCCTGGACGGGATCGAGCAGGGCGCCGACCCCGGCGACCCGAGCTCGCTGAACATGTACGAGACGACGCCGGAGCAGCGCGAGCAGATCGGGATCGAGACCCTGCCCCCGAACCTGTTTGAGGCGGCCAACAACGCGGAGCGGTGCGAGGTGCTCAGGAAGGCGTTCGGCCGGGTTCGGGACGGCGACTACCTCGACTACTACGTCGGCTGCAAGCGCCGCGACTGGCAGCGCGCCCACGAGGAGATCACCCAGTGGGAGCGCGACCACTACCTGCAGCTGTTCTGATCGCACATATCACGGGGCGATCTATGGTGGTGCGTCCCATTGGAGGTGGAGGAATCCCACACTAGACTCGGTCGTGCCCCATGTGTGGAATCGCCGGCATCCTGTTCAAGGACTCCTCCCGCGTCGGGCCGGTCGGTCGGACGATGATCGAGATGCTGCAGGCGCTGAACCGCCGCGGGCCCGACTCCGCCGGGGTGGCGCTGTACGGGCCGGCGGAGGCGGGGTACCGGCTCCGCGCCCGGCTGCAGGCGAACGGGAACGGCCGGGTGGAGCGGGCGCGCGAGGCGATCGAGGCGCTCGCCACGGTCAGCGAGCTAACCCCCACCCCGGGCGGCTTCAGCGCCACGGTCGGCTACGAGGGCGACCTCGGCGAGCTCGCCGACAGGGTCGAGGCAGCCGACAGCCAGCTCGACGTGCTCAGCCTGGGGCACTCGATGCAGATCGTCAAGGAGGTCGGCTCGGCCAACGAGCTCGACCGCGATTACGACATCTCCTCGTTCGAGGGCGGGCACGCGATCGGACACACCCGGATGGCGACCGAGAGCCGCGTAGACACGCTCCACTCGCACCCGTTCTGGGCGCGCCCGTTCGCCGACATCGCGCTGGTCCACAACGGCCACATCACCAACGAGCACAAGCTCCGCCGCCAGCTCGAGGGCCGCGGCCACACCTTCCTCACCGACAACGACTCCGAGGTGCTGGCCGGCTACCTGGCCGACCAGCTCGAGCGCGGCGAGGAGCTCGGCGAGGTGATGGAGCGATCGGTGCAGGAGCTGGACGGAAGCTTCGCCTACCTCGTCTCCACCGCCGACGGGATCGGGTTCGCCCGCGACCGTTTCGGGCTGAAGCCGCTGCTGATGGCGGAGACGGACGAGTACGTCGTGCTCGGATCGGAGGACGTTGCGATCCGCGCCGCCTTCCCGGACGACGACATCCATCCGCGCGAGCTGGGTGCGGGGGAATCGGGCTCGTGGCGGCGGTAGCGGCCGACGCGCTCGAGATCGACTGCGCCGACCGCTCCACGCGGGATGTGAATCGCGAGATTCGCCGCGCCGCGGCGGACGGCCGCACCGAGGTGGCGCTGCTCAACCCCGGCGGGCGCCACAACCTGTGCGTGGCGCTGTTCGACGAGATCACCGTGCGAGTGAAGGGCGACGCCGGCTGGTACTGCGGTGGGATGCTCGACGGCGGCACCGTCGTCGTCGACGGGAACGCCGGCTGGGGCGTCGCCGAGAACGCGATGTCGGGCCGGATGGAGGTCGGCGGCAACGTCGGCACCGGCGCCGGCGCGACGATGCACGGCGGCGAGCTGTACGTGGCGGGAGACGCCGGCTCGCGGGCGGCGATCTCGCTGAAGGGCGGCGCCGTGGTGGTGGGCGGGAGCGTCGGCTACATGAGCGGATTCATGATGCAGCGCGGCACGCTGATCGTGTGCGAAGACGCCGGCGAGGCGCTCGGCGACTCGATGTACGAGGGGACGATCTACGTCGGCGGCGAGGTCGCCTCGCTCGGGGCGGACGCGGTCGACGCCGAGATGGAGGGCCACGACTTCGCGCTCGTATCGGAGCAGCTGCAGAGATGCGGGATCGATCGCGACCCCTCATCGTTCCGCAAGGTCGCGGCCGGAAGGAAGCTGTGGAACTTCTCCAAGAAGGAGTTCGAGGTATGGAAGACGGCCCTGTAGCGAGCGGCGATCCCGAGGGCGTGGACGCCCGCGTGAACGGCCGGGTGCTGCGCCCCAGCCGGATCTGGAGTCCCGAGGTGATCGAGGACATCCAGGAGAAGGCGGAGATCGGGCGGTACCGGATCCGGGCCTACTCGACGCTCCGACACCCGGTCGGGTTCGACGACCTCACGTTCATCCCGTGCACGCTCACCCGGATCCCGCTGGAGGGCTACCGGGAGCGGTGCGAGACCCGAACGGTGATCGGCGGACGACACGGCGGCGAGCCGATGGTGCTCGAGACCCCGATCACGATCGCCGGGATGAGCTACGGGGCGCTGTCGGCGAACGCGAAGCAGGCGCTCGGCTGGGCGTCGAGCCGGGTCGGGATCTCGACCACGACCGGGGACGGCGGGCTCCGCCCCGGAGAGCGCGAGGACTCGGAGAAGCTCGTCTACCAGGTGCTGCCCAGCCGGTACGGCTTCGACCCGCACCACCTGGCGATGGCCGACGCCGCCGAGGTCGTGATCGGCCAGGGCGCGAAGCCCGGCACCGGCGGGCTGCTGCTGGAGTCGAAGATGTCGGCGACGATCGCGGAGGCGCGGACGCTGCCGGAGGGCGTCGACCAGCGCTCCCCCGTTCGCCACCCCGACTTCTTCGGCCCCGACGACCTCCAGATCAAGATCGAGGAGCTGCGTGAGGCGACCGACGGACGGATCCCGATCTACGTGAAGATCGGTGCCTGCCGCGTGAACGAGGACGTCCGGCTGGCGGCGAAGGCGGGCGCCGACGTCGTCGTCCTCGACGGGCTCGAGGGCGCCACCGGCGCCTCGCCCGAGGTGCTGCTCGACCACACCGGGATCCCAACGATGCCGGCGACCGTGCTGGCGGTGAGGGCGCTCCGCGACGAGGGCCTCGAGGGCGAGGTGAACCTGATCGTGTCGGGCGGGATCAGGAACGGCGTCGACGCCGCCAAGGCGCTGGCGCTGGGCGCGGACGCGGTCTCGATCGGAACCGCGGCGATGATCGCGCTGAACTGCAACAAGCCCGTCCACACCGAGGACTACGAGCGGCTCGGCACCCATCCCGGCGCCTGCCATCACTGCCACACCGGCGCCTGCCCGGTCGGGATCACCACCCAGGACCCCGAGCTCGTGAAGCGACTGCCGCCGCACGAGGCCTCGGAGCGCGTCGAGCACTTCCTCAACTCGATGACGATGGAGATGCAGATGCTGGCCCGGGCGTGCGGGAAGTCGGACGTCCACGACCTCGAGCCCGAGGACATGCGGGCGCTGACGCTGGAGAGCTCGCTCGTCACCGGGATCCCGTTCGCCGGCCTCGACCGCCCGCTGGCGCTGTAGGCGGAGGCGGCGGTGCGGCTGCTCGTCCTTCAGCACATCTCCTGCGAGCATCCGGGCGTGTTCACGGAGGTGATGCGGGAGCGCGGCGTGGAGCCGGTCGCAGTCGAGTTGGACGCCGGGGAGGCGCTTCCGGACTGGCGAGAGTTCGACGGGGTGATCGCGATGGGCGGCCCGATGGGCGCCACCGACGACGCCGACCATCCGTGGCTGGCCCTCGAGAAGCAGCTCGTCCGCGAGTCGGTCGATGACGGGCGCCCCTTCCTGGGGGTGTGCCTCGGCGTGCAGCTGCTCGCCGCCGCGCTCGGAGCGCGGGTGTACTCGTCTGAGCGCGCCGAGGTGGGGCTGCTGCCGGTGGAGCTGACCGCCGAGGGGCGGGCCGACCCCGTGTTCGCCGGCCTCGACGGGCCGCTGGTCTCGCTGCAGTGGCACGGCGACACGTACGAGCTCCCGGACGGCGCCGTCCACCTCGCCCGATCGCCCCAGGTGGAGCAGCAGGCGTTCCGCGCCGGCGATCGAGCCTACGGCGTCCAGTTCCACCTCGAGGTGACCCCCGAGATGGCGCGTGAGTGGGCCGAGGTGCCCGCCTACAGGCAGTCGCTCGCGAACACCCTCGGCGAGGAGCGCGGCGCCGAGTTCCTCGCCGAGGTCGAGCGCCGCGCGATCGACCTCCACCCCGCCGCGCGCCGCCTGTTCTCGAACTGGCTCGATGTAGCCGGCGCCTAGCGGCGGCGGCTACCTCTTCTTCGGCTTCTTTCCCTTGATCGTCAGCGGCGAGGTGGCGGTGTCGTCGCCCCCGGCGCGGTGGACGGCGATATCGACAACAGCCTTCACCTTCCGCTTCGCCTTGAACAGCTTCTTGCCCTTCTTCGGCAGCCGCACCTCGACGGGCCTGCTGTAGCCCGCGGCGACGTAGAACGACGAGCTCCCCAGCGCGATCACCTTCTTCCGCTTCGAGGCGCCCGCCCGGATCGAAACGGGCTTCGCGGTCTGGACCGAAACGGTTCCCTGACAGGTCTCGCCCCCCGCCACGCAGCTCACCACGAGATCGAACGTGTGCCCCTTCAGCTTCACGAGCCCGCCGGCAACCGAGGCCGTCGCCGGCCCCAGCGTATCGTCGCCACCTCCGCCGCCGCCGGGGGGGCATGCGGGCGCGGCCGGCCCTCCCGGGAAGGCGCTCGCGACCGCGACGTTGCCGAGCACGGTCGGATGCCTGAGGTCGCTGGAGATGAAGGCGTTGCCGCACTTCCTGAACGTGGGGTACGGATCGCTGTAGCTGGCGCCCGCCGCGATCGCCTCCTGCATGATCACGTCGTTGATGCCGACGTCGGCGCCGCTGTCCCCGAGACCGACGGTCCCGTTCGCCCCGAGGATGTTTCGCTCGTAGAAGGCCTCGCGCGACAGCCCCACCTCGGGGTTGTAGTAACCCATGATCGCGAAGATCTCACCGCCGTCGTCGGCGTCGAGCGCGCTCTTGATGGTGGCCAGTCCGCCCGCCAGGTTCGCCCGCAGCGGGCACGAGGGCGAGTCCCACGCGTCGGTGCATGGTGGTCCGCCGCCGAGGTTGAGGTCGTTCCCGCCGATGTCGATCGTGACCGCCTTCGTGTCGGAGGCGGCATTGATCTCGGTCGCTGCCGTGGACGCCTGACCGGCGAACCCGCTGCTGGTGGCGCCGGGGCTGCCGTGGTTGAGCATGTGGGTGACGCCGAGGCTGGACTGGTAGCGGCTGAACAGCACCCCCGCGTAGCCGTTGCACGGGTTCGTCTCGTGCACGCCCGTGCAGCTGGTCGCGGGCGGAAAGCCCGCGGCGAGCGAGTCGCCGAGCGCGATGTAGATGCTCGACGAGGAATCGTCGGGCGGGGCGGCGACCGCCGAGGTGGACAGCCACGTCGTCGAGACGATCGCGGCGGCCGCCAGCGCCACCGCACGACCGAACCGCACCCGACGACGCCCATCCAGCACACCTGCCCGCATTTCTGGCCCCTCCCCGTCGCTTCTGGCAGAACGGTTCGGCCGCACCGTATCAGCCGTGAGATGGTGGCCCCGATCGCGTCGACCGTCTCCATGGCGCGCCGAGCGAGGATCGTCGAGGACCACGGCGAGGCCGTCCGCGAACGCACCGATCAGCTCGCCGCCAGCGCCTCCTCGCGCGTGGCGAAGATCCGCCACCGCGCGACCCTGCCGGCCCGCAGGTCATAGACGTGGAACGGACTCAGCTTCACCTCGATCCCGGTGTGGCGCGCCCTGCCGCCGAAGCTCATCGCGACGACCAGCCGCTCGTCACCGGCCTCGATCAGCTCGTCGACCCGCACCCACATCCCGGTCAGCACCTCCATCTGGTTGGCGACGAACCCGACGGCTCCCTCGCGGCCGCGCCACTCGCCCTCGGTGAAGGCGCCGCCCGCCTCGAGGATCACGTCCTCCTCGAACCAGGTCCCCACGTGCCGCCGCCAGGACTCCAGGTCGCCGGTCTCGTAAGCCTCGTTGACGGCCGCCACCCCCCGCTGTACTTGCGCGATTTCTCCTTCCGACAAGGCCACGTGGCGCAAGACTACGAGCTCAGCAGCCGTCAGGACCCAGCCGCCGCCGGCTCACCCGCGACAGCGCCCTGACCGTGCACGCTGTCGTGAGATAGTCCCCGTCGCGATCGCCGACACGGTCTCAATTCCTCGCCGATTCAACGGTCCGCTCGGGAGCGGGAACGGCGGCTACAGCTCGGGCGTCTTCGCGAGTGGACTCGAGGGTGCGGTTGAGGTCAACCTCCGACGTCCGGTGCCCCTCGAGGCGTCGCTCCGAGTGTCAAGGGGCGACGCCTCGGCCTCGGTCTTCGAGCACGAGGAGCTGATCGCCGAGGCGCGTTCGGTACCCGATGTCGCCGTCGACGTGCCCGCCCCGGTCAGGGTCGAGCAGGCGCGCGATGCGACCGCCCGATACAGGGGGATGGCGGAGGGGCCGTTCAGCGAGTGCTTCGTCTGCGGGCTCGCCAGGGACGACCCCCTGAAGGTGTTCGCGGGCCCGGTCGAGGGGCGTGACGTCGTCGCCTCGCCGTGGACGCCGCCCGGGTGGGCCGCCGACGAGGACGGGCACGTGCGCCCGGAGATCGTGTGGGCGGTGCTCGACTGCCCGACCTTCTTCGGCGCGTACGCGCATCTGGACGAGCTTCCGCTGGCGGTCCTCGCCCGGCTCACCGCCCGCATCGACGCGCCCGTCGTCGCCGGCACCGAGCACGTCGTGATCGGGTGGCCGCTCGGGATAGACGGCCGCAAGGGCCACGCCGGCTCGGCCGTCCTGTCGGCCGCCGGCGAGACGCTCGCCGTCGCCCGCGCGCTGATGATCGAGCTGCGCGACGCGTAACGGTCGCGGGCCGCTACAGGTTGACGCTCGCCATCCCGGCCTCGTTGTAGCGCGCGCCGGCCACCTCGGGCAGCTCGGCGTCGATCCGGGCCAGGTCCTCCGCGGTGAGCTCGACCGCGACGGCGGCCGCGTTCTCCTCCAGGTAGGTGCGGCGCTTCGTCCCCGGGATCGGGACGAGGTCGTCGCCCTGGGCGAGCACCCAGGCGATCGCGAGCTGCGCCGGCGTCACGTCCTTCTCCGCTGCGAGCTCGGCGACCTTCGCGGCGATCCGGCTGTTCGCCTCGAGGTTCTCGCCTGTGAATCTCGGTGCGGTGCGACGGAAGTCCCCTTCGTCGAGCTCCTCCGGCGACGTGAAGCGCCCCGAGAGGAAGCCGCGGCCCAGTGGCGAGTACGGGACGAATCCGATCCCGAGCTCGCGGCACGTCGGGATGATCTCCGCCTCGGGATCGCGCGACCACAGCGAGTACTCGGTCTGCACGGCGGCGATCGGGTGCACGGCGTGGGCGCGGCGGATCGTGTCCGGGGCCGCCTCGCTGAGCCCGATGTGGAGCACCTTGCCCTGCTGGACGAGCTCCGCGAGCGCGCCGACCGTCTCCTCGATCGGGACCTTCGGGTCGACGCGGTGCTGGTAGTAGAGGTCGACCCGGTCGGTGCCGAGGCGCTCCAGCGAGCCGTCGATCGAGCGCCGCACGTGCTCGGCTGAGCCGTCCTGCGGCCCGACGGTGGACATGTCGCCCGGCGCCGCGCCGTCGACGCGGCGGTTGAACTTCGTCGCGATCACGTACTCGTCGCGGCGATCCGCGACCGCCTTCCCGACCAGGATCTCGTTCGTCAGCGGTCCGTACAGCTGCGCCGTGTCGATGAAGTCGACCCCGAGCTCGAGCGCCCGCCGGATCGTCGCAATCCCCTCGTCCTCGTCGGCGCTGCCGTAGAACGCCGACATCCCCATGCATCCGAGCCCGATCGCCGAGACCTCGAGATCTCCGAGCTTGCGGTGCCTCATCGTGACTCCAATCTGTCGCGGTACAGGTTGATCTTCCAATCGATCAGCTCGAGGTTCCGCTGCGTCTCCTCGAGCCGGGCGAGGACCACCTCGCGATGGGCCTCGAGCATCTCGAGCCGCTCGGCCTCGTTGCCGTCGCCCTGGCGCATCAGCTCGGCGTAGCGTCGCACCTCGCGGATCGGCATCCCGGTCGCGCGCAGCTTGGTCACGAACCGCACCCACTCGACGTCCTGGTCGCGGTAGCGGCGGTGACCGCTGCCGTTGCGGCCGATCGGGTCGAGCAGCCCGGCGCGCTCGTAGTAGCGCAGCGTGTGGGCGCTCACCCCCGAAGCCCGTGCGGCGTCGGCGATCGTCAGCGTCGTGCCCATCGCAGTCCAAGATAGGACTTGGAGCGCGCTCGAAGTCAAGTGGGGGCGGGCGCCGGTTCGGTGTCCGGCCGCTCGTCCGGCGCCAGCCGGCGCAGCAGCGGCGGGACGGCGAGGGTCGTCAGGATCGACATCCCGACGATCACCGCGAACAGCTCGTCCCCTACGACGCCGGTGGCCTCGCCGATCCCGGCGATCACGATCCCCATCTCGCCGCGGGGCACCATCCCGACCCCGACGAACGCCGCCTCGCGGTTGCCGAGGCTGCGAGCGCCGATGTAGGCGCCCGCGAACTTCGTCGCCGCGGCAAGCGCGAACACGACGAGCAGCAGCACATCGGTCTTCACGTCGAGGAACGCGCTCAGGTCGACGCTGGCGCCGATGAATGCGAAGAAGAACGGGGGAAAGAACGCGTACAACGGCGCCACCTCCTCCTCGATCGGGTGCTGCTCCCGGGTCTCGGCGACGATCATCCCGGCCAGGAACGCGCCGATGATCGCCGCCAGCCCGACCGCGGCGGCAAATGCCGCCAGCCCCAGGCAGATCAGGACCGCGGGCATCAGCGGCGAGTCCGAGAACCGAGGCGCGTGCAGGAGCCGGGGGCGAGCCTGCATCAGCCCGGTCCCGCCGACCGCGAAGAAGCCGACGAAGCCGAGCGCGAGCGCGGCCGTGATCGCGATCTCGGCCACGTCGACATCGCCGCTGGTGGCGACTCCGGCGGCGACCGCGAGCACGATCAGCGCGACGATGTCGTCGACGACGCCGGCGCCGAGGATCGTCCGGCTCGGCCTCGTGTTCAGCACCCCGAGCTCGACCAGGACGGCGGAGGTGATCCCGATGCTGGTCGCCACCAGCGCGGCGCCGATGAACAGGCTCGTCGAGATGTCCCGGTCGAGGGCCAGCCCGAGCGCCAGTCCCGCCGCGAACGGCAGCGCTCCCCCGAGCAAGCCGGCGAGGAACGCGGGGCGGCCGACCTCCCGCATCTCGGAGAGCCGGGTCTCGAGCCCCACCCAGAACAGCAGGAAGACGACCCCCAGCTCGGAGAACACCTCGAACACCTCCGAGAGGTCCACCACTCCCAGCACCGAGGGGCCCACGATCACCCCGCCGAGGATCTCGCCGATCACGGTCGGCTGGCGGATCCACGCGAACAGCTCGTGCCCGAGCTTCGCCGCCAGCAGCACCAGGAACAGGTCGGTGAGCACCTCCGCGACATCCGTGGTCGCGGCCACGGGAATCCCGAGCTCGAGCGGGGTCACGCCGGATAGGGGGCGGCGGCCGTCATCCGGCGTGCAGCTCGAGCAGCTCGACTCGGTAGTCGTCGGGGTCGCGGACGAAGCACAGGCGCGAGCCGCCCTCGCGGATCGAGTAGGGAGGTCGCTCGGGTTCGATCCCGGCGGCCGCGAGGCGCTCCAGCGTGGCGTCCATGTCGGCCACGGTGATCGCGATGTGGCCGTAGCCGGTCCCGATCTCGTACGGCTCGGTGCGTCCGATGTTGTAGGTCAGCTCGAGCCGCGGCCCGTCCCCCGGCAGACCCATGTAGACGTTGATCGCCTCGTCCCGGATCGGCACCCGGCCGGTCTCCTCCATCCCGAGCTTCTCGTAGAAGGCGATCGAGCGATCGAGGTCGAGGACCCGGTAGCAGGTGTGAATCAGCTCCGCCACGAGACGGGAAGATATACGCGTCCGTCAACGCCTTCGGCGTTCGCAGCCCGGATCCGTCGACTCCGGCTCGCGGATCGCCGGTCCGAACTCGTCGAAGCCGTCCTGGCGCCGGAGCCTGCCGTCGCGGACCGTGAACAGGTACGACCACTCGCGACCTCGATCCCGCTGCGCCGCCCCACCAGCCGCAGCCTCAACCGCATCGCCGCACGCTCCCCCGCGAAGGTGGATCTCCAACGGCTCCCAGCGGAAAGACGTCCAGTGCGCGCCGAAGCGCTCCAGGTATCTGCGCACCGCGCCGAAGCCGACCGCCACACCGCGCCGGGAAGGCTGTCGGCCTCGTGCAGCTCGATCTCAGGATCCAGGAGGGCGATCACCCTGTCGAGATCGCCGTCGTTGCAGGCCTCCACGTAGGCTCGGACGACGCTCTCGGTGACGTCCTCCGGGGTCGAAACGGGCTTCGCTACGTCCACGGATACGGCCCCTTCGACGCGATGTGGGTCTCGCCGCGCTCGAATCGCGCGTACCGAAAGGGTTCGAGCAGCGGGTCCGGGTTGCCAAGGATCTCGTCGGCGACCATCCGGGCGAGCGCCAGCATCTTGAAGCCGTGCCCGGAGTCGACGATCGCGTACGCGTTCGGCGCCACCCAGTCGCAGATCGGGTAGTTGTCGGGCGTGTGCGGGACGATCCCGCCGGCCGACGTCGTCCGCCACCGCTCGCCGCCGCCGCGGAAGCGGGGCAGCGCGGCGGCCAGCCCAGAGGTGAACCGCTCCGTGAAGTCCGGCTCGACCGCGTGCTCGGGGTTGTCGGGCCCGTAGGGGTCGAGGTCGGGGTCGCCGAGCTCGACCGGGAGCCCGCCGCCGGTGATCGTCCCGGTGCGGCCGATCCGGAAGTAGATCCCCCACGGGCCGTCGACGAGCACCCGCCCGTCGCGGTCGGAGCGCAGCGGCCCGGCCTGGTCGAGGTGGACGACCGGCGGCTCGGCGCCGCCGGCGCCGCCGCCAACCGCGCCGCGCAGCTCGAACTCGCCCTCCTGCGCCTTCAGGTAGGAGACGAGCGGGCGACGCTCGGCGCGGCCGTTCGAGGCCACCTCGATCTCGGGGGCTCGGCCCAGCATCCTCCACATCCGCGCTGCCCACGGCCCCGGCGCGGCGAGCAGCGTCTCGCACGCGAGCCGGCCGTCCGTGGTGAGCACGGCCTCGACCCGGTCGGCGCTCAGCTCGAGCCCGGTCACCTCCACCCCCTCCTCGATCCGGGCGCCGGCCTGGCGCGCCCGCGCCGCCAGGTGGCGGACGGTCTGCATCGCGTCCGCCCACCCCGCGCGGCGCTCGTGCAGGAGCGACGCCACCTCCGCCTCCCAGTCGGGCCATGTGAACCGCATGTACTCGCGGCAGCGCTCCGCCCCCTGGACCAGCTCCGAGTCATACCCGCAGCGCCGGTGCTGCGCGGCGATCGCGCCGAGGTCGTCCGCCTGCGTCTCGGGGACCGCCGCCACGTAGCCGACCTGGCGGAACCCGTAGCCGTCAGGGTCGGCCTCGAACATCTCAACCGAGCGGGAGATCACCTCCGTGATCCACGGCGAGCGGTAGTAGTTGCGGACGATCCCGCCGGCAATCCCGGAGGCACCGGCGCCGAGCCGGTCCTTCTCAAGGACCAGCACGTCGGCGCCACCCTCCGCCAACCGCCACGCCGCGGACAGCCCCTGCACCCCACCCCCGATCACGACGTGGCTGGCCGGGCTCGGTGTCACCCTCGGCTCAGCTCCAGGGATAGGGACTGTTCGAGACCGGGTGCAGGTCGCCGGTCTCGAACCGCTCGAACCGGAACGGATGCAGCAGGGTCGAGTGCTCGCCCTGCAGGACCCGGGCGATCTCCCGCCCCACGGCGATCATCTTGTAGCCGTGGTTGGAGTCGGCGGCGACGTACACGTTCGGCCGCATGTAGTCGAACACCGGGAAGTTATCGGCGGTGAACGCGCCGGCGCCGCCGGAGCGAACCTGGCGGTAGGAGTCGCGACATCCCTCGAACCGGCTCATGCAGTGCGAGAGCGCCGCGCACCACAGGTCCGGGAAGCCCAGATCGACGCTCCCCGTCGGGTACGGGTCGACCTCGAAGCTCTCGCCGACGGTGAGCGGCTGCGCACCGCCCTGGACCGAGGTGCGGTCGGGCTTCACGTAGATCCCCCACGGCTCCTCGGTGACCAGCTCGCCGGCGTCGTCGCGCAGCGGCACGTCGGAGTCGACGTGCAGGACCGGCCCAGCGCCGCCGCCGGCGACGTCGAGGGCCGAGGGCGGCATCTCGACCTCGCCCTCCTGCAGATACCAGAAGGTCCACATCGGGACGCCCGTCTCGACTCCGCCGTCGGGACGGTGGACGTCGATCCGGTCGGGCAGCCCCAGCATCTCCCACAGGTGCGGGATCCACGGGCCGACCGCGACGACGACCTGCTCCACGGCGATCGAACCGGCGCTGGTCTGCACCCGCTGCACCGCCCCCGACCCGTCCGAGTCGAACCCGGTCACCTCGACGCCTTCCGCGATCGTGGCGCCTGCGGCGCGGGCTTTGTCGGCGAGCCCGCGCATCGACTCGATGTTGAAGGCGAACCCGCCGGCGTGCTCGTGCAGGCACACGGTGAGGCCGTCGGCGCGCCAGTCCGGGTACAGCTCCCGCATGTGCCCGCGAACCGCGTCCTCGCCCGTGTGCAGCTCGGACGGGTAGCCGATCCGCTGCTGGCGCTCGAACACCTGCTCCAGGTCGGGGCGCTGCGAGTCCGGGCCGAGCGCGACGTAACCGGTCCCGTGGTAGCTGAGCGCCTCGGGATCGGACTCCCAGATCTCCACGCACGCCGCCATCAGCTCCGACATCGCCGGCTGGAAGTAGTTGTTGCGGATCACGCCGCACGCGATCCCCGACGCGCCGGCGCCGACCTGGGCCTTGTCGATCACTACGACCTCCTCGCCCGCCTCGGCGAGGTGCCACGCGGTCGACAGGCCGTGGACGCCCGCGCCGATCACCAGCGTGCGAGCGGAGTCCGGCACGCTCGGCATCGCGCTCAGTGCTCCGGCGGCTCCCAGCCCTCGAGCACCGACGGCTTCCAGTCGGTGCCGACGGTCGGCGAGTCCTTGACCCACGGACCGAGCTCGGGCTGGGGGAACTTGGAGTGGACCTCCTTCAGCCGGATCCCGTACGAGTTCCCGGAGGTGAGGTGCTTGATCAGCACCTTCCGCGCGATCTCGTTCTCGCGCCCCTCGGGGATCGGGAAGTAGATCCGCAGGAACGAGTTCGAGTACCGGTCGAAGACGGCCGGCGTGCCCTCCTCCTCGAGCAGCTCGACGTCCTCGAGCCAGTTCAGGTCCTTTCCGGGAGTCGCCGCCATCAGGTCGACGTCCTCGATCACCGAGACGTCCTCCTGGTAGGGGAACCGCTTCCCGGACAGGTACTCGGCGTCGATCGATACGACCTTGTCCGGCTCGCGCGGCTGGCTCACGCCCTCGGGCTCGGTCACTCGCCCTCCTCCGCGCCGGTCGCGGCGTGCTCGGGCAGGTAGTCGACGGGGTTCTCCAGGTACTGGTCGAGCAGCGTGCGGATCTCTCCCAGGGCGCGCTCCTCGGTGACGCCCGGGATGTACTCGGTGCCGGCCAGCGGCACCTTCGCCATCGCCGCCGCCTCGGTGGTGAGCGCGTTCAGGTCCTCGGGCTCGAGGCTGTGGACGCTCGTCTTCCCGCACGCGCGGGCGAGCATCTGCACCTCGAGCGTGAGCGTGTGAAGGAAGTTGTAGACCCGCTCGGCGGCGTCGTCGACGTTGAGGCGCTTCCGGAGCTCGGGGTCCTGGGTCGTGATCCCGACCGGGCACCGCCCCGTGTGGCAGTGGTAGCACTGGCCCGCGGGGACGCCGACGGTCCCCTCGTAGTCGGTGACGCCGGGGATCTCCTTGTTGCAGTTCAGCGCCATCAGCGCCGAGTGGCCGATCGCGATCGCATCGGCGCCGAGCGCCAGGCACTTGGCGACGTCGCCGCCGTTGCGGATCCCGCCGGCGACGACCAGGTCGACGTCGTCGGCGAGCCCGACGTCCTCGAGCGCGCGGCGGGCCTCGGGGATCGCGGCCATCAGCGGGATCCCGGTCTCCTCGGCGGCGATGTGGGGACCGGCGCCGGTGCCTCCCTCGGCCCCGTCCAGGTAGATGATGTCGGGACCGCACTTGGCGGCCATCCGGACGTCGTCGTAGACGCGGGCGGCGCCGAGCTTGAGCTGGATCGGGACCTCGTAGTTGGTCGCCTCACGGGTCTCCTGCACCTTCAGCGAGAGGTCGTCCGGGCCGAGCCAGTCGGGGTGGCGGGCCGGTGAGCGCTGGTCGATCCCGGCTGGGAGCGAACGCATCTCGGCGACCTGCTCGGTCACCTTCTGGCCCATAAGGTGGCCGCCCAGCCCGACCTTGCAGCCCTGGCCGATGAAGAACTCGATCCCGTCGGCGAGCATCAGGTGGTGCGGGTTGAACCCGTACCGGCTCTGGATCACCTGGTAGTACCACTTGGTCGACAGGTCGCGTTCGGGCGGGATCATCCCGCCCTCTCCGGAGCAGGTCGCGGTGCCGGCCATGGAGGCGCCCTTCGCGAGCGCCATCTTCGCCTCCAGCGACAGGGCCCCGAAGCTCATCCCGGTGATGTAGACGGGGATGTCGAGCTGGAGCGGCTTGGAGGCGAACCGCGAGCCCAGGATCGTCTTCGTGTCGCACTTCTCGCGGTAGCCCTCGATCACGAACCGCGTCAGGGTGCCGGGGAGGAAGATCAGGTCGTCCCAGCCCGGCATCTTCTTGAACATCGAGAAGCCGCGCATCCGGTAACGGCCGAGCTCGGCCTTCATGTGGATGTCGTTGATGACCTCCGGGGTGAAGATCGGGCTGCGCCCGAGAACCTCACGTTCCGTCGTTGCGTTCTCGTCGGCCATCGGTCCCCCTCTCAGAGCACCAGCTTGCGCTCGCTGGGCTCGAGGTGGTCGTAGTTGTAGAGCTTCTTGCCGCACACGAACTTGCTCAGCTCGGGCGGCTCACCGAGCCCGTGAATTTGAAACTTGCGCTCGATCAGCTCGGTGTCGGCATCCGTCCACTCGCCCGGGACGCAGTCGATCCCGAGCGACGCGACCGTGCCGCCGACGTAGATCGTCCCGTCGTACATCGAGTCACCGAGCCCGGGGCCGACGTCGCCGAGGATGATCTGCCGGCCTCGCTGCATCATGAAGCCGGTCATCGAGGCCGCGTTGCCGAGGGCGATGATCGTGCCGCCCTTCTGGTCGATCCCGGTGCGGGCCCCGACGTCGCCCTTGACGACAAGGTCGCCGCCGCGAAGCGCCGCGCCCGCGAGCGAGCCGGCGTTCTGCTCGACCATGACGACGCCGGACATCATGTTCTCGGCCACGGACCACCCGACCCGGCCGGTGATCTCGACCTCGGGCCCGTCGATCAGCCCGCACCCGAAGTAGCCGAGGCTGCCCTCGAACCTGATCCTGCACCGCGCCAGGATGCCGACCCCGAGCGAGTGGCGGGCGCGCGGGTCCTTGACCGTGACGTCGGTGACGCCCTGCTCGTAGATCAACCACCGCAGCTCAGCGTTGATCTTCCGGGTAGTCATGTCGCGCGCCTCGATCACGGCGCTGTTGCCGTCGATCTTGGCCGTCTTCGGGATCGACGAGTCGAGCTCGACCAGCCCGCGCTCGTCCATTTTCGGGAGGCTCACCGACTCCATACCTTCACCTCACCCTCGTAGGGATCGTGCGTGGTGATCTCGCGGTCGAGCACCTGCCGGATCGCGATCTCCTCGGAGGCGAGGGCGACGATCTCGTCGTCCTCGTACAGGACGAGCGGCTTCGCGCCGAGCTCGTCCTTCGCCACCCCGAGCTCGTCCTCGGTCACGCAGAGATACGTGAACACGCCGTCGAGGTCCTCGAGGCTCTGATGCATCGCCTGCTCGAGCGAGCGGCCCTCGCTCATCTGCTGCGCCAGGTACACGGCGATGATCTCCGAGTCGCACTCGGACTGGAACCGGTGGCCGGACCGGATCAGGCGCCGGCGCCAAGCGTGGAAGTTCGTGAGCTGGCCGTTGTGGACGACGGCGACGTCGGGAAACGGGTACGCCCAGTACGGATGGGCGTTCGCGATGTCGACGTCCGACTCGGTCGCCATCCGCGCGTGGCCGATCGCGTGGGTGCCGGTGAACTTGTCGAGGCCGTACTCCCTCGACACGGTCTCCGCGTCGCCGAGGTCCTTGATGATCTCCAGCGAACGACCGAGCGACAGCACCTCGGTGTGGCGAACCCGCTCGACCGCGTCGGCGAGCCGCTTCGGGTCGCCGTCGAACGCGAACACGACCGTGAGCGTGTGCGGGGTGAGCTTGATGTCCTCGATCCGGGCGCCGGCGCCCTCCATCCGCGCCTCAACCTGCTCACGCTGACGCCGCACCCGCTGATCGTGGTCGGGAGCGTCATCCCCACCCTCCCTCAGCTTCACGTGCATCACGTACGTGTCGGTGCTGCCCCGGTACAGCGCGTACCCGGTCGAGTCGGGGCCGCGATGCTTCATCGCCTGAAGCATCGCGGTCATGTCGCGCCCCACCTCGCGGGTGCCGCCGCCGTTCCGGTAGATGATCCCAGCGATGCCGCACATGGCTACGGAACGACATCCAGGTACTGCTCGCGCTCCCAGTCGGTGACCGCAGCCAGATAGCGCTCCCACTCGTCGCGCTTGTAGTGCATGAAGATGTCGTGCAGCCGCCCCGGCAGCGCGCTCCGCACGACCTCGTCCGCGTCGAGCGCGTCGAGCGCCTCGCCGAGGTGATCCGGCACCCGCTCGAACTCCTCGCCCTCGGCGAGCAGGTCGTAGGTGTTGCGCTGCTGCGGGGGGCCGGGGTCGAGCTCGCGACGGACCCCATCCAACCCGGCGGTGAGCAGCGCCGCCTGGGTCAGGTAAGGATTGCACGCGGAGTCGACGCCGCGGAACTCGAACCGGCCGCCGCTGGCGACGCGGACGGTGCAGGTCCGGTTCTGCCACCCGTAGTTCTTGTACACGGGGGCCCAGAACCCGAAGTCCCACATCCGCTTGTAGGAGTTCACGGTCGGCGAGCCGACGCACACCAGCGCCCGGAAGTGGTCGAGGATCCCCCCCATGAACTGCTTCCCGAGGGTGGACAGCTGCGCGGGCCCGTCGGGGTCGTGGAACATGTTGTTGCCCTCGGGGTCGACGAGCGTGAAGTGGTGGTGGTGTCCGTTCGCGGACACTCCGGTGAACGGCTTCGGCATGAACGACGCGTGCAGGCCGTGCTCCCGACCCACCGCGGCACAGATCTGCCGGTAGGTGCTGATGTTGTCGGCCGTGCGCACGGCGCGGTCGAAGCGGAAGTTGAGCTCGAGCTGGCCCGGGGCGTCCTCGTGATCGCCGTAGCTCATGTCGAGCCCCATCGCCTTCCCGTAGGAGACGACGTCGAGGATCACCGGACGGAGCTGCTCGAACTGGTTGATGTGGTAGCACCACGGCTTCGTGACGCCCTCGGGGGCCTCGCCGTCCTCTCCTAGCTTCAGCCACATCATCTCCGGCTCGATCCCGCAGAAGAAGGCGTACCCGAGCTCCTCCTCGACGTCGTGCGCGATCCGCTTCAGGTTCTGGCGCGGGTCGGCGTCGAGCAGCTCGCCGGTCTCGGTGTCGTAGCAGTCGCAGTACACGCGAGCCACGCGCGGCTCCCACGGGAGCCGCTCGAAGGTGTCGAGGTCGGCGATCGCCGCCAGCTCGGACTCCTCCGGGCCGAACCCGATGTAGTTCTCCTGGCGGTCCGTGAACAGGTCGGCGGTGGCGCCGTACACGAGCTGATAGCCCTTCGCCGCCACCTCCGGAAACCAGCTCGCGACCACGCCCTTCCCGTTGACGTGGCCGGACAGCGAGATCTGCTGGAAGAAGACGTACTCGATCCCCTCCTTCTCGATCCGGTCGGCGATCTCCTGGATCTTCTCCGCCCTACCGGGCGCGGAGCGGGCCTCGTCGAGCGTCTTCGGCGGGGGGTCGATCTTCGGCGAGTCCAACACCTTCTGAATCGGACTCTCGCTCTTCGCTGCCACTTGTCCGCTCCTCTCCTCGCGGGCCGACTGGGGTGCTCGGGACTATATCCACGCTTTGAACAAAAAGGTACATTGGTCTGGAGTGCTTCGTTCTGGAGCGCGCGTTGCGACTATCCGGCCGCGATCAGCGCCACCCCGGCGAGCGCCACCGCCACCCCCGCCATCTGCACCGCGACCAGCCTCTCCCGAAGCACCGCCCGCGCCAGCAGCACGGTCCCAATCGGGTAAAGCGCCGCAAGAACGGACACGACGCTGACCAGTCCGGTGTCGACGCCGAGCGTGAACGCGGTGTTCGCCCCGATGTCGAGCAGGCCGATCAGCACCAGCGAGGGGACCAGGGCCCGATCGCCGCGCAGCGGCGGCCTGATCGCCGCCACTGCCACCACCAGCACCGCTCCCGCGCATGCGCGGGCCGCGAGCAGCGCCCAGAACGGGTCGACGTCCTCGACCGCCGCGTCCATCCCGATGAAGAACCCGCCGAACCCGACGGCCGCCACCAGAGCGAGCTGAAGCGCCGCCGTTCCGGCGCCGGGCGGACCACCCGACGAGCGCGTCGCCAGCACCACCCCGACGAACGCCGCGACCATCCCCGCGTACACGACGCCGCCGGGCCGCTCGCCGGTGACCAGCCCGACGATCACCGGGATCGCTGCCGCGCCGCTCGCCGACACCGGCGAGACCACGCTCATCGTCCCGACGGCGAGCGCCCGGTACAGGGCGCCGATCGCGACCAGCTGGCAGGCGCCCGCGGCGAACGCCGGCGCCAGCTCGCCGGCGTCCGGGAGGGAGCCCCCCGCCGCCACCGCGACCGCGGCGATCGCCGCCACCGCGGTGAGCTGGCTGACCAGCAGCACCACGGCGAGGCTGAGCCGCTTCGCCCGCAGCCCGCCGAGGAAGTCGGCAAGCCCCCAGCACGCCGCGGTGGCGATCCCTAGCGCGACCGCGATCATCGGCCGATCAGTCCGGGGTGGTGACCTGCTCGGGCTCCGACAAGGCGACACCGCGCATCACGTGGACGGCGAGCCGCCCCGGCGCGAACACGCTGATTCCGTGCTGGACCGGGTCGCCCGTGGCCAGGTGCATCGTGTCGGCGAGCTCGAGCACCGCGATCGGCGGCTTCACGCTGAGCGCGGCAGCGAGCCGGTCCCCGGGCTCGAGCAGCCGCGGCATCACGTCCGTGCGCGCGAACGCGACCGGGACGCCCCCGTCGACGAGAACGTCGAGGACCATCCGCCCCCGCCGCAGCGCGGCCTCGATCTCATCGACCGGCGGCAACGCCAGCTCGGGGTGGAGCCAGTCCCTCATGTGGGCGGCGGGCCGCCCGTCGGTCTCGAGCACCCGGACCACGACCGGCGCGACGGTGCCCGGCTCCAACCCCAGCTCACCGGCGGTGTTCTCGCCGACGGGCTCGGACGAGATCGTCACGTCGCTGACCGAGAGCTTCAGGCCCTGACGCCGAGCCAGCAGCGAGTAGGAGACGAGCCGCTCCAGCCCGGCGCTGAACACGCTCTCGCCCGCCACCCGGCCCACGAATGTGCCGCTTCCCTGGCGTCGAACCACCTCGCCGCTTCGCTCCAGGCGCTCCAGCGCGACCCGCAGCGTCCCCCGGGACACCCCCAGCATCCCGGCCAATTCGTGCTCCGGCGGGAGCCGGTCCCCGGGGCGGTGGCGGCCGGGGGAGAGCCACCGGCGCAGCGCCTGCTCGGCTTCGTCGACGAGCGTTGGCTTGCGGTCGACGGTCGCCTTGGCCACCCCCGGGATCGTAGGGGGCCTGGGCGCCTGTAGGATCGCTCGCGTGTCCGCCGAGGCGAACCGTGAGCTGATCCGGACGCTGTACGAAGCGCTCGACCGCGGTGACGGCGAGGCGATGGCCGCCTGCTACGCGTCAGATGCCCGGTTCCGCGACCCGGCCTTCGGCGAGTTGAGCGGCGACGAGGCGGGCGACATGTGGCGGATGCTGACCGAGCGCGCCGATGACCTCGCGGTGGAGCTCGCGGAGCACGACGCCGACGCCGACCGCGGCACGGCGCGGTGGATCGCCCGGTACACGTTCACCGACACGGGGCGCCCGGTGGTGAACGACGTCCATGCCCGCTTCCGGTTCGCGGACGGGCGGATCGTGGAGCACGTCGACGAGTTCAGCTTCTTCGCGTGGTCGCGCCAGGCCCTGGGGCCGCTGGGGCTGGCGCTCGGATGGACGCCCGTGCTTCCGGCGATCGTGCGACGGCGCACTCGCGGCCGCCTCGACGCGTTCCGATCGCGCGCGTAGGGCGAGCGGCTCGCAAGATGGCGCCCGCCGGCAGACTTGCGGGCAGGGATGCAGCGGTACTCTCCAGTACAGAACCCCTATGGCACGAGCGATATGGAGTGGATCGATCAGCTTCGGGCTGCTGAACGTGCCCGTGAAGCTGTACAGCGCCGTCTCCAAGCAGACGATCAGGTTCCGCGAGCTTCGCGAGGGCGACGGCTCCCGGATCAGGCACAAGCGGGTCGCCGAGGAGGACGGCGAGGAGGTCTCCTACGACGACATCGTCAAGGGTTACGAGATCACGCCCGAGCAGTACGTGATCATCACCCGCGACGAGCTCGAGGAGCTCGACCCCCGGAAGACCCGCGCGATCGAGATCCAGGACTTCGTCGACCTCGACGAGATCGACCCGATCTACTTCGAGCACCCCTACTACCTCGGCCCCGACAAGGGCGCCGAGAAGGCGTACGCGCTGCTCACCAGGGCGATGCGTGACGAGCGCAAGGTCGCGATCGCCCGGTTCGTGCTCCGCAACAAGGAGCACCTGGCTGCGATCCGCCCGATGGACGACGTGCTGACGCTGACCACGATGCGGTTCGCGGACGAGGTCGTCCCACCCGACCGGCTCGACGGGGTCGAGGCGAACGGCGAGAAGCCGCAGAAGCGCGAGCTCGAGATGGCGAAGCAGCTGATCGACTCGCTCAGCGGCGAGTTCGAGGCGAGCCAGTACCACGACGAATACCGCGAGCAGCTGCTGGCGCTGATCGAGCGCAAGGCGGAGGGCAAGGAGCTGGTCGCGCCGGTCGCCGAGGAGCCGAAGCCGACGAAGGCGCCCGACCTGATGGCGGCGCTCGAGGAGAGCCTCGCCGCGGTGAAGGGCGAGGAGGGGCGCGGCTCGGCCGACGGGAACGGCGCGAAGGCAAAGGCGAAGAGCTCGGGCTCGAAGTCCGGCTCGAAGAAGAGCGCCTCGAAGAAGTCGAGCGGCCGCAAGCGCAGCACCGCCAAGGCGCGCTCCTAGCACCCGACCTCCGGTGGCGTCCGACAAGCCCGTACAGGTCGACGGGCGGGAGCTCTCGCTCACCAACCTGGACAAGGTGCTGTACCCGGCGACGGGGTTCACGAAGGGCGAGGTGATCGATTACTACGCCCGGATCGCGGACACGCTCCTTCCCCACCTGCAGGGCCGGCCGCTGACCCTGCGGCGGTACCCGGAGGGTGTTGAGGCGTCGAGCTTCTTCGAGAAGCGGTGTCCGAAGCACCGGCCCGAGTGGGTCCGGACGGCGTCGATCTGGTCCGAGCGCGAGGATGGCGAGATCGCGTTCTGCGTGTGCGACGACAAGCCGACGCTGGTGTGGATGGCGCAGCTCGCGGCGCTCGAGCTGCACCCTTCGCTGTCGATCGCGAAGCGGATGGAGCGCCCCACGGTGCTCGCGTTCGACCTCGACCCGGGCGCGCCCGCGGATGTGATCGACTGCTGCAGGGTGGCGCTTGCGGTCAGGAAGCTGTTCGGGGAGCTCGGGGTCGAGTCGTTCCCGAAGACATCAGGGGGAAAGGGATTGCAGGTGTACGTGCCGCTCAACAAGCGGCTCACGTACGAGGCCACGAAGCCGTACGCGCACGCGCTCGCGAAGGCGCTGGAGCGGGCCGATCCGGACCGGATCGTCTCGAAGATGTCCAAGCAGGCGCGCACGGGGAAGGTGTTCGTCGACTGGAGCCAGAACACCGAGTCGAAGACGACGATCGCGGCCTACTCGCTGCGCGCCCGGGAGCGACCGACGGTGTCCGCGCCGCTGCGGTGGAAGGAGGTGGAACGGGCTTCGAAGTCGGGAAAGCCTGGCCCGATCCGGTTCGAGACCACGGACGTGCTGAGGCGGGTGGAGGAGCACGGCGACCTGTTCGCCCCGGTGCTCGAGCTGAAGCAGGACCTTCCCCCGCTCGACGACCTGGCCGCTGAGCGGGGACGCGGCTAGGCGTCCTCGTCCTCCGTGAGCAGCTCCCGGTAGGCGGCGGCGTCCAGCAGCGTGTCCGCCTCGGAGGGATCGGACATCTTCACCTTCACCAGCCACCCGTCCCCGTACGGGTCCTGGTTGATCCGCTCCGGGCTCTCCGCAACAGCCGAGTTCACCTCGGTCACCTCGCCCGACAGCGGCGCGTACACGTCGCTGACCGCCTTCACCGACTCGACCTCCGCGTACGGCGTGTCCTTGCTCACCTCGATCCCCGGCTCGGGGGGGTCGAAGAAGACGATCTCGCCGAGCGTGTCCTGGGCGTACCAGGTGATCCCGAAGGTGGCCTTCTCCCCCTCGATCCGGGCCCAGTCGTGCTCGGCGTGGTAGCGGAGCTGGTCTGGATATCTCTCCTCGCTCACGCGTGCCTCCTTCCGGTTGGTAGAGCGGTCGGGGCCGCACGCGCGCGGCGCGGCGCTTCCCGCGGACGTAGATCTTGAGCTCCGCCCAGGCTAACGATCAGGCAAGCGGTGAAATCCGCATAGGCGATCGTCTGTCGCTTGCCCGAATCCTCAGGCTGGGCGGGCGGCGGCCTACCGGCCGCGCAGGAACGGCGGCACGTCGATCTCGTCCTCCGAGACCTCCAGGTCGCGGCGCTCCCGGTCCCCCATCGCCAGCTCGCCGCCGCGGCGGCGGCCCCGCTGGCGGAGCTGCTGCGGACGCCGGGCGAGCAGCTCGAAGCCCTCGAACCCGGTCGCGATCACCGACACCCGCACCTCCTCGGAGATCGCGGGGTCGATCACCGCGCCGAAGATGATGTTGGCCCCGCTGTCGGCTTGCTTGGTGACGAGCTCGGCGGCCTCGTGGACCTCGAAAAGGCCCAGGTCCTCTCCGCCCGTCACGTTGAGCAGCAGCCCTGTGGCGCCCTCGATCTCATTCTCCAGCAGCGGCGAGCTGATCGCCGCCTTCGCCGCCTCGCCGGCTCGGTTCTCGCCCGTGGCCACCCCGATCCCCATAAGCGCCGAGCCCGCGTCCCGCATCACCATCTCCACGTCCGCGAAGTCGAGGTTGATCAGACCCGGGACCGTGATCAGGTCGGTGATCCCCTGCACCCCCTGGCGGAGGATGTCGTCGGCCTTCCGGAAGGCGTCCAGGACGCTCTCCCGCCGCTCGACGACCTGCAGCAGCTTCTCGTTCGGGACGACCAGCAGCGTGTCGACCTCGGCGCGCATCTTCTCGATCCCGTCCTCGGCCTGCTGCATGCGGCGCCGGCCCTCGAACTCGAACGGCTTCGTGACCACGCCGACCGTGAGCGCGCCGACCTCCTCCTTCGCTATCTCGGCGATGATCGGGGCGGCACCGGTGCCGGTGCCGCCGCCCTCTCCGGCTGTCACGAACACCATGTCGGCGCCCTTCAAGGCCTCCTTGATCTGGTCGCGCGACTCCGCCGCCGCTCCCGCTCCCACCTCGGGGTTGCCGCCGGCGCCGAGGCCCTTGGTGAGCTCGTTTCCGATCCCGAGCTTGATGTCGGCGTCGGAGGCGAGCAGGGCCTGTGCGTCTGTGTTGACGGCGACGAACTCGACCCCCTTCAGCCCAGCGTCGAGCATGCGGCTGATCGCGTTGTTGCCGCCGCCGCCGACTCCGACCACCTTGATAACTGCCAGATATGAGCTTTCCATCACGGCCTCTCAGTGCTCCGACGTGCCGCTTCGGGAGCCTGAACCCGCAGTCCAGGGTTGGCCCGCACGATTCGCCTGCAAGCATGGCGAAACTAGGGCAAAAGCCCCACCCTGTCAACGAGCCGGGAGCCGGCTTGCAAGCGTGAACTCTCAGGTCCTGCTCGAAGGTCGCAGTACCGTCAACCTGTACTCGACGGTTCGGGTTCGAGGCAGGTCAAGCGCGATTTGCGGCGATTTCGGCGTTCCGGACGACTCGGGGGGCCGCCTCAGGCCGGTCGGCCGGGCCGCCTCGACCGTGGTCTCGGCGCGCAAGCGAGCGTGCAGAACCGTCCCGGCCTGGGCTCGACAGGGGCGCTCACGCGGCCCCCGGTGCCGCGGTGGCGCCGCCGACCGCGGGCCGCCCGGGTGCGCTCAGGTCGATGTAGGAGAGGGTGCCGAGGCCGCCGTCGGAGAGGATCCTGGATGCCGCGGACCACTTCGCGGCGGCGTCGGTCGCGTCGCCGAACCGGAGCTCGATCCCGTCGTCGAGCTCGACCCGGACCCCGCCGCCGGAGTGCGAGCTCGTCTCGATCACGCTGCGCAGCGGCCGGGGCGCGGCGCCCAGCACCTGCGCCTGCTCGAGCGCCTTGCCGCCCACCATGCCGTGCGAGATGTCGGCGCCCTCGAGCGCCGGCAGCTCCAGCCCCGAGGAGTCGATCGTGGGCAGAACCGTGCCGTCGCCGGCGACCGGGCGGTCGCGGCCCGCGACCGCCAGCAGCGCAACCGGGCGGCGCTCGGTCACGTCGATCGCGAGCCCACGGGGGAAGTGCGCGTGCGCCGACACGGACGCAACCGTAGGGTCGTCGGCGACCGCCGCGGCGAGCTCGTCCTCGCGAACGTGAAGCGTCGTCATCCCGGCCGCTGCCCGCTCCAGCTCGGCGCGGATCTGGGGCGCGTCCTCGGAGCTGAGGCCGCTCACTTCGACGTCGCGGACGGCGACCAGTCCGGAGTCGCGAAACCACAGCATGTAGGCCGCGGCCGCCGCCGCGACCACGACGCCCGCCGCGACGACCCGTCGCACCCACACGCGCCGCCTGCCCGCGGCCCGACTGGACGCGGCCCGCCGCCGCCGTCCGCTCCGGACGCGGCGCCGGGTCCCGATCCGGCCCGCCTCACTTGCCATCGGGCCGATCCAGGCTCCAGCTCGCGGGCCACTCGACCTCGCCGAGCACCTGCACCTCCGGCTCCAGCGTCACACCGAACCGCTCGTGGACGCGACGGCGACCCTCCGCCATCAGCGCCAGGATGTCGGCGGTGGTGGCGTCGCCGGGGTTGTCGACGAAGTTCGCGTGCTTCTCCGAGAACCGGGCGCCGCCGACCGTCAGCCCGCGGCACCCGGCGGCCTCGAGCAGCTGCCCCGCGGTCCGACCCTCGGCGCGAGTGTCGGCCGGGTTGGTGAAGGTGGACCCGAACGTCTTGATCCCGGACGGCTGGGCCTCATGCCGCTTCCCGCGCATCTCCGAGAGGGTGGCGCGGATCGCGTCCGGATCCGCCTCGGCCAGCCGGAAGCGGGCCCGGGAGACCACCTCACCGGGCTGCAGGTTGGAGCCGCGGTAGCGGAAGCCAAGCGCGTTGGGGGGCCGCCGCTCCACCCCGGCGGCGGTGCACACGTCGACCGACTCCAATGTGCGGGCGAGCTCGCCGCCGTAGGCGTTCGCGTTCATCTTCACGGCTCCCCCGACCGTCCCGGGGATGTTGACCCCGAACTCCAGCCCCGAGAGCCCCCAGCCGGCCGCCTTCGCGGCGGCCGACGGGAGGCGCATGCCCCCGCCGCATACAACGTGCGTGCCGTCGCGCTCGATCCCTGCGAGCGCCTCGGCGAGCTTGATCGCGAGTCCCCGGAAGCCATCGTCAGACACCAGGAGGTTCGATCCGGAGCCCACCACTCCTACCTCGATTTCCTGATCCGCGGCCCACTCGAGCAGCGCGACGAGGCGCTGATCGGTCCCGGCGCGGGCGAAGAAGTCCGCCGCCCCGCCGGTGCGCACGGTCGTCAGCCGCGCCAGCGGGAAGCCGTCCTGAACCCCCTGCGGCCGACTCACGCCCGCCCCGGCGGAGCCGTGGCGCCGTCGCCGGCGAGCTCGTGCGCGAGCATAAAAACGTCGCCCGCGCCGAGCACTGCGACCAGGTCGCCGGAGCGCAGCCTCGGCAGCAGCGCCCGCTTCGCGTCCTCGGCGCCGTGCAGCCACCACACCGGTCGTCCTCCGGCGCGGTCGGCGGCGGCCGCCGCGACGCGGCGCGCCAGCCGCGCGGCGCGCTCCGGGTCCGGCTCACCGCGGGCCGCGTACACGTCGAGCACGACGACCTCGTCGGCGGCGGCGAGCTGGGCGCCGAGCTGATCGCCGAGCGCCTCGGTGCGGGAGTACAGGTGCGGCTGGAAGATCGCGATCAGGCGGCGCGGTTCGAGCTCCCGCAGCGCGGCGAGCGCGACGGCGACCTCGGTCGGGTGGTGCGCGTAGTCGGAGAACACGCGGGCGCCGTCGCGCTCCCCGACCGGCTCCAGCCTCCGCCGCACCCCGGGGAACGAGGCGAGCGCCGCGGCGGCGTCGTCGAGCGAGAGCGGGCCTCCGATCAGGTCGATCGCGACGAGCGCGGCGCGCGCGTTGAGCACGTTGTGGCGGCCCGGGACGCGGAGCTCGAGCGGCGGGCCCGGCGCGTCCTCGTCGAAGCGGACAACCCGCTGCTCGGCGACCAGCGCGTCCAGCCCGGGATCGGCGAGCAGCGCCAGGCCGCCGGCCGGCTCGCAGAAGCGCCGGAACGCCTCGACGAGCTCCGCTCGCGACGACCACCGCGAGTGGTGGTCCAGCTCCACGTTGGTGATCACCGCCACCTGGGGTCGCAGTCGCAGGAAGCTGGCGTCGCTCTCATCGGCCTCGACCACGATCCAACCGCCGTCCCCCCACTCCGCGTTCGTCGCCTCACCGTCCGGGCCCGCGCCGATCAGCTCCCCGCCGAGCAGGAACGCGGGATCGGCGCCGGCGGCGCGGAGCACGTGAGCGAGCATCGCCGCGGTGGTCGTCTTCCCGTGGGTGCCGGCCACCGCCACCAGGGGGCGCTCGGCGCACAGCTCCGCGAGCAGCTCGCCCCGGTGCATCAGCCGCTGGCCGCGCTCGCGCGCTCGGACCAGCTCCGGGTTGTCCTCGGCGATCGCCGTCGAGTAGACGACGTCGGCCCCCTCCGGGACGGCGTCGGCGTCGTGTCCCACCCGGGGCTGCAGCCCGGCGTCACGGAGCCGCTGCATGTACGAGGAGTCGGCTCGGTCGGTCCCGGTGACGGTCGCGCCCAGCCGGTGGCAGACGAGCGCCAACCCGCTCATCCCGGCACCGCCGATCGCGATGAAGTGGATCGTCCGATTCGGCCACATCATTACCCGCCGCCTCCTCCGCTTCGCGTCCGGGAGCGGCGGGGTTGGGGAAGGGATGCAGCTGCGTCCAACACTTCCTTTGCGATTTGGTCCGCTGCGTCGGGACGCGCGAGGGAGCGGGACGCCGCCGACATCGCCGCGAGCCGGTCCCGGTCGCCGAGCAGCTCCGTGGTCAGCTCCGCGATCCGCTCCGGCGTGAGCTGCATGTCGTCGACAACGACCGCCGCGCCGGCGTCCGCCATCCACCGCGCGTTGGCGCGCTGGTGGTCGGCTGTCGCGTGCGGGTACGGGACCAGGATCGCGGGACGGCCCGCCGCGGCGAGCTCGAACACGGAGCCGCCCGAGCGGGCCAGGACGAGGTCGGCGGCCGCGAGCGCGTCCCCGAGGTTGGGCTCGTACTCGATCAGCGTGTAGCGCGGCGGTGCGCCGGCCGCGTCGAGCCGCTCGCTCGCCTCCGCGAAGTCGCGGCTACCGCTCAGGTGGAGCACGTGCAGCGGGCCCTCGGGTCCCGCCGCGAACGCGTCCAGCGCCGCCCGGTTGATCGAGCGTGCCCCGAGGCTTCCGCCGAACACCAGCAGGCACTGGGACCCGGGGTCGATCCCGAAGCGGCTCCGGGCCGCCCCGCGGTCGGCGTCGAGAACCGACCGCGGCACCGGGCGACCGGTGACCAGGTAGAGGTCGCCGTCGCGTCCCTCGATCGGGAACGCGAGGCAGACCCGGCGCGCCCGGCGCGCCAGCATCCGATTGGCGAGGCCGAGGTGGCTGTCGGCCTCGGTCAACACCAGCGGCAGCCCGGAGCGGACGGCCGCCAGCCCGGCCGGGCCGGCGACGTATCCGCCGCCACCGACGACCGCGTCGACGCCGCGCTGGCGCAGGATCCGGCGCGCCGCGGGAACCGCAGCCCCGGCCCGCCATGCGGCGCGAACCGCCCGAACGGGGTTGCGACGGTCGAGCCCGGACACTTCGAGGAAGTCGATCGCGTACCCCGCCTCGGGCACGAGCGTCGCCTCGAGGTGGTTGCGGGTCCCGACGAACGAGACCTCGGCGCCGCTACCGCGCAGCGCGTCTGCGACGGCGAGCGCCGGGACCACGTGTCCGGCGGTTCCGCCCGTTGCTATGACGACCGTTGCCACCGCCCAGTTGCCTTCCCTTTTGTTCGACCGCCGGCGCGAGGCCGCCGTCGAGCACCCGCAGTCTCGCACCAGCCGCCCGGCGACCGCCCGCAGCGGACCGTTGCCGGGAGGTGCGCGCGACCCGCGGCGTGCGCGCCGTGGCGGGCGCCGGGGCGCGCCCACCGCGGGCGATGTTCAGCATCAGCCCGACGGCCGCCAGCATCACCAGCAGACTGCTGTTCCCGTACGAGACGAACGGGAGCGGCACGCCCGTCAGCGGCGCCAGCCCCAGCACCGCGAACAGGTTGACGATCGTCTGCACCAGGATCAGCGAGGTGAGCCCGGTGGCGAGCAGCTTTCCGTACCGGTCCCGCGCCCGCTGCGCGGTCCGAAAGCCCGCATACGCGAACAGCCCGAACAGGCCGACCAGCACGATCATCCCGAGCAGCCCCAGCTCCTCCCCGATCACGGCGGCGATCATGTCCGTGTGCGCCTCGGGCAGGTAAGAGGCCTTCTGGACGCTCTCACCGAGCCCGACGCCAAAGATCCCGCCGGAGCCGAGCGCGATCGAGGCCTGGATCCCCTGGAACCCGGCGCCGGCCGCATCCGCGGCCGGGTGCAGGAACCCAATCAGCCGCTCCTGCCGGTAGGGCTCCAGCACGACGGCGAACGCCACCGCGCCCAGCAGCCCGACCGCGACCAGCGCCAGGTGGCGGATCCGGGCCCCGCCCGCGATCAGCAGCACGGCGACGGTGAAGCCCGCCACCAGCCCGCTCCCCAGATCGGGCTCCGCCACGATCAGCCCGCACGCGACCGCGACCACCGCCAGGTACGGGAACATCGTGCGCAGGTTGCGGACCGTCTGCGGGCGGGCCGCGATCAGGTGGGCCCCGTACAGGATCAGCGCCAGCTTCGCGAGCTCGGAAGGCTGCACCTGGATCGGTCCGGCGACGATCCACCGGCTGGCGCCGTTCACCTGCGTCCCGACGCCGGGGACCATCACCGCGACCAGCAGGACGAAGGAGATCAGCAGCAGTGCCGGCGTCACGCTGCGGACGCCGCGGAGGCCGCGGATCGACAGGAACCGCATCACCAGCAGCCCGAGGCCGCCGAACAGGACCGTCCGCTTCAGGAACTGGGCGCCGTCACCGCTGCCGCCGAGCACCTCGTTCGTGGAGCTGGCGCTGAACACCATCACCGCGCCGAACGCGAGCAGGCACAGCGTCGCGGTGAGCAACAGGGAGTACTCGACCGGGGTGCTGGCGGTGCGGCGCCGGGGCTTCGCCGCCGCGCGCCGGCCGCCGATCCGTCCGCGGTGGGCGAGGGCGCTCATCGGAGTCTTTGGACGATCTCGCGGAAGTGCTCGCCGCGGGCCTCGAAGTCGCGGTAGGAGTCGAAGCTGGCGCAGGCCGGGGCGAGCAGCACGACCTCGCCCGGCTTGGCGGCGACGTGCGCGGCGCGCACAGCAGCCTCGAGGTCTCCCTCGTCGCGCAGCTCGACGCCCGCGGTGCGGACCGGCTCGAGGTCGCGGCGGAGGCGCGCCGCAGCCTCGCCGATCAGGTAGCACGCGACACACTGCTCCGCCACCGGCGCGACGAGCGACTCGAAGCTCTCGCCCTTCGGCGAGCCGCCGAGGATCGCGTGCACGCCGCGCTCGAACGAGCGCAGCGCCGCCGCGGCGGCCGCGACGTTCGTCGCCTTGGAGTCGTTCACGAACGTGACGCCGTCGATCTCGGCGACCGGCTCCAGCCGGTGCGGGACGCCGCGGAAGCTGCGCAGCCCGGCGGCGACAGCGTCACGGGGGACGCCCATCGCGAGCGCGGCGGTCGCCGCCGCGAGCGCGTTGGCGACGTTGTGCGGCCCGAGCAGGGAGAGCTCCCCGGCCTGGATCAGCGCATCGTCACCCCAGAAGATCACTCCTGCGCGAACGGACGCAGCGCAATCGGGGTCCCGGGCGTCGGCTGCGCAGAACGGAACCCGGCGCGCGCACCCGCCCAGGTCGCGGCCGCGGAGCGCGGGCTCGTCGAGGCTGTAGACAGCGTCGTCGTCGTTTCCCTGGTTCGCGAATATCCGCAGCTTCGCGTCCAGGTAGGCGTCCAGGGTGGCGTGGCGATCGAGGTGGTCGGGGGCGAAGTTGAGGAAGGTGGCGCATTCCGGGGCGAAGTGCTCCGTGTCCTCGAGCTGGAAGCTGGAGCACTCGCACACGACGGTCGCGTCACTCGCCAGCCCGCCGGCCAGCGAGGCGAGCGGGGTGCCGACGTTGCCCGCGACCTCGACCGGCAGCCCCGCCTCGCGGTACAGGTGGCCGATCAGCTCGGTGACCGTGGTCTTCCCGTTCGTCCCGGTGACGGCGACGGTGCGGTTGGGGATCATCCGCCACCCCACCTCGAGCTCACCGAGCACGGGTAGCCCGCGCTCGCGCGCAGCGGCGACCACGGGGGCGTCCTGGGGCACCCCCGGGCTCTTGACCAGGCAGCGCACACGCTCCAGGTGGCGGACGCCGTCCGCATCCAGATCAAGTTCGACGCCGGCGCCCCGGAGCCCTTCCGCGGGCTGCGGATGCCCCGAGTCCGTCCCGATCACCTCCTCCCCGCGCGCCACGAGCGCCCGGGCGACTGCGCTGCCCGAGCGCGCCAGGCCGGTGACCAGGAAGGGGCCGTGTGGGAGGTCGGGGCGCACGCTCACACGCCTAGTTTCGCCCCCGGGACCGAACCTCCGCCCCGCCTGCCCGCTACCCGAGCGAGTTCTGGTACAGCGTGTACCCGATCCCCGCGAACACCGCGGCGATGATCCAGAACCGCAGCATGATCTTGGTCTCGGACCACGCCATCAGCTCGAAGTGGTGATGGATCGGGGCCATCAGCAGCACCCGGCGCCGGAACAGCTTGAACGCGATCACCTGGATCGCCACCGACAGCGCCTCGATCACGAAGATCCCGCCCAGGATGATCAGGAGCAGCTCGGTCTGGGTCATCACGGCGAGCCCACCGATCGCTCCCCCGAGGCCGAGCGACCCGGTGTCGCCCATGAAAACCGTGGCCGGGAACGAGTTGAACCACAGGAACCCGACGCAGGCGCCGACCAGCGTCGCGGACAGCACCGCCAGCCCCTCCTGGCCGTTCGTGATCGTGATCGCGGTGTAGGCGAGGAACACGATCGCGCACGACCCCGCGGCGAGGCCGTCGAGGCCGTCGGTGAGGTTGACGCCGTTGCTGGTTCCAAGGATCACGAGCAGGATCAGGAGCACGTACAGGGCCGGCCCGATGTGGATCTCGGCGTCCAGGATCCGCACCTCGATCCGCGAGTCCAGCCCCACCTCATGGGTGGCCACCCACCACAGCGCCACCGCGAGTGCGATCTGGACCAGCACCTTCCACCGCGCCGCGAGACCGAGCGAGCGCCGCTTCGAGATCTTGACCCAGTCGTCAGCGAACCCGATCCCCGCGCACGCGACCGCGACGCCGAACACCGCGAGGCTCTGGGTGTCGCGCCGGGACAGAACGAGGTACGGGACCGCGATCGCGACGAAGATGATCAGCCCACCCATCGTCGGCGTCCCCGCCTTGGTGTGGTGGCCCTGTGGACCCTCCTCGCGAATCTGCTGTCCGAACTCGCGCACCCGGATCCACTCGATGAACTTCGGCCCCAGGAAGATGCAGATCAGCATCGCCGCCATCCCGGCGATCAGCACCTCGCCGCGGTCGATCGAGACCGTTGCTGCGACGGGGGCCGCCGGCACGCTCACCCCTGCTCGCGCCGCGGGGCGCGGATCGCCATAAGCTCGTCGCTGACCAGCTCGAGGCCGACCGAGCGCGATCCCTTCACGAGCACTGTGTCGTCCGCGTCGAGCACCGCGTGCGCCACCGAGACCGCCGTGCGGGCGTCTGGGGCCCACTCGTCGGGCGCGTACTCGTGGGCGAGCTCGCCGACGCCGACGATCGGCTCGATCCCGAGCGCCCGCGCGTGCGCGCCGATTTCGCGGTGGTACACGGGCCCCTCCGGACCGAGCTCCGCCATCTCGCCGAGCACGGCGACGCGGCGTCCGCCTCCGGGTATCGACGCGAGGTGGTCGAGCGCCGCCCGCATCGAGACCGGGTTGGCGTTGTAGCAGTCGTTGACGATCACAATCCCGTCGCGCAGCTCGAGCCGCTCGCCGCGGAGGCGCGAGAAGACTATCTCCGGCGCCCGCTGGGCCATGGCCGCGGGCTCGGCGCCGAGCGCCAGCCCGATCGCGATCGCGGCGAGCGCGTTGGTCAGGTTGTGCGCCTCGTCGAACGGGAACCGGAACTCCTGCTCGCCCTCCGGGGTCCCCACCGTCGCGATCGTGGAGCCGTCCTCGACCCGGGAGCGGAGCGCGAACACGTCGCCGCCCGGCCCGAAGGTGAACGTGACGAGCCGGTCGTGCAGGTGGGGCTCGAGCGCCTCGGCGTCGGCGGGCACCACCACCTTTCCGCTCTCCCCCACGCCCCGGAGGATCTCGGCCTTCGCCTCCGCGATCGCGTCGAGAGTCCCGAGCAGCTCCAGGTGGACCGGGCCGACGTTCGTGATCGCGCCCACGTCGGGCTCCGAGATTGCGCAAAGCTCGCCTATCTGGCCCATCCCCCGCATCGCCATCTCAAGCACGATCACCTCGGTCTCGGGCCGCTCCGGCGCCGCCAGCAGGGTGAGCGGGAGCCCGATCTCGGTGTTGTAGTTCTCGGGGCTGGCATGGACCCTGTAGGGCAGGATCGCCCGGCAGATGTCCTTCACCGAGGTCTTTCCGGTCGACCCTGTCACCCCGACGACCGAACAGCCCAGCTCCCGGCGCCATGCCCTGGCGACGCGCTGCAGCGCCCCGGTCGGGTCGGGGGCCCCGAGCACCCAACCCGCGGGCTCGTCGGCGATCGCCAGCTCCCGGGCCCACTCCGGCGCGACGACGACTCCCCACGCCCCGGCGCCGAGCACGTCTGCCGCGTACCGGCCGCCGTCGGCGTGCTCGCCGGGCAGGCCGAAGAACAGCTCGCCCCCGCGCGCTTCGCGCGAGTCGGTCAGCCCCCGCTCGGGGTGGTCCGAGCCGCCCCTGCGCAGGATCTCGGCCCCGGCGGCCGAGGCGATCGCCTCGGGGTCGAGCCTGATCACGATGCCCCGACGCCTCTCACGGGGCCGCCGTCCTCAGCCGCCGCAGCTCCGCCGCCGCAACCTCGCGGTCGTCGAACGGGAGCTTTCGGCCGCGCTCGAACTCCTGCCCCTGCTCGTGTCCCTTGCCGGCGATCACAACAGTGTCGCCCGGGCGGGCTGCGGACAGCGCCAGCGTGATCGCGGCGCGCCGGTCCGGCTCCACCACCACCGCCGCGCGGTCCTCGACCCCGTCGAGGATCTCGGCGATGATCGACTCGGGGCGCTCGCCGCGGGGGTTGTCGGAGGTGACGAAGCACAGGTCGGAGAGCTCGGCCGCGATCCTGCCCATCTGCGGGCGCTTGTCGCGGTCCCGGTCGCCGCCGCACCCGAACGCGCACAGCACCCTTCCCTCGGTCACCCGGCGGGCGGCGCGCAGGACGTTGTCGAGCGAGTCGGGCGTGTGGGCGTAGTCGACCAGCACCGCGAACGGCTGGCCCTCGTCCACCGGCTCGAACCGGCCGGGGACCCGCTCCACCCCAGCGAGCGCCGCCGCCGCCGCCTCGACCTCGACCCCGAGCGCGCCGGCCGCCGCGATCGCCCCGAGCGCGTTGGCGACGTTGAAGTCGCCGGGGAGCGGGATCTCGACCGCGACCTCGCCGGACGGCCCGGCGCAGGTGAAGCGGGAGCCGGCCGCGTCGAACTCGACGTCGAGCGCGCGGAGGTCCGCCTCCGTGCCCGCCGCGGAGAAGGTGGTGAGTGGGGCGCCGGCCCCCCGGAGGTCGTCGATCAGCCGGCTTCCGTACGGATCGGCGGCGTTGATCACGGCCGTTCCCGGAGTCGGCGCGGCGCCGTCCTGTGCGGCGACGAACAGCATCCGCTTCGCCGCGAAGTACTCCTCCATGTCGGTGTGGAAGTCGAGGTGGTCCTGGGTCAGGTTCGTGAAGGCCTTCGCGTCGAACCGGATCCCGGCGGCGCGGCCGAGCGAGAGCGCGTGCGAGGACACCTCCATCACGCAGGCGCGATCGCCGCCGTCGAGCATCCGCCGAAAGGTCGCCTGCAGGTCGATGGCCTCGGGCGTGGTCCGGACGACCTCCTCCTCGAGCCCGCCGACGACCCGCTTCACCGTCCCGAGCAGGCCGGTCGGGGTGCCGCCAGCCTCCAGAATCCCCCGGGTCAGGAAAGCGGTCGTCGTCTTCCCGTTCGTGCCGGTCACCCCGACGACCGCAAGCCGATCGGTCGGGTCGCCGAAGAACCGGACCGCGAGCGGCCCCATCGCAGCGCGCGCATCGCCGACCACGACCTGCGGAACGTCGAGGTCCAGCTCCCGCTCCACGACCAGGGCGACGGCGCCGCGCTCGACGGCGTCGGGCGCGAACTCGTGCCCGTCGGCGATGAGCCCGGAGACACAGAAGAACAGCGCCCCCGGCTCGACCCGGCGGTTGTCGTAGGCGAGGCCGGCCACGTCGGGGTCGGCGTCACCCCGAACCCGCTCCACGGCCGCGCCCTCGATCAGCTGCGAGAGCTTCATCGGGGCCGATTCTAGGTTCCGGCCCGGCAGCGACGCGACCGGCTCAGCCCGGCGGGATCCCGAGGTGCGGGAGAGCGAACGTGGCGATCTCGCCGAACGCCGGCGCTGCAACCGATCCGCCGTAGTAGTCGCCGCCCTGCGGATCGTCGACGACGACCGCGACGAGCAGCTGCGGGTGCTGCGCCGGGGCGAACCCGACGAAGGAGGCGACGAAGTCGGTCTTCGAGTAGCCGCCGTCGACGGCCTTCTCCGCCGTGCCGGTCTTCCCGGCAAGCGTGTAGCCGGGCACCTCGACCTCGCTCGCGGTGCCGCCCGGCTCCAGCACGCCCTCGAGCATCCTGCGGAGCTGCTCCGAGGTGTGCTCGTCGATCACCCGATGCGCGGGCGGCGGGTCGACCCGCTCGCCGCCCTGCCTCAGGACCAGGCGGGGCGTCTTGAGGCGACCGCCGTTCGCGATCGCCGAGTACGCGGCGGCCATCTGGATCGGGGTCACCGATAGACCCTGGCCGATCGACATGTTGCCGAGCGTGGAGCCCGAGTACTGATCCAGCGGCGGGACGATCCCCCGCTCCTCGCCCGGGTAGTCGATCCCCGTCGGCTTGTCGAACCCGAAGCGGCGCACCCAATGGTCGAAGTGCTTGGCGCCCAGTCGCTGGCCGATCGTGACCGCGCCGACGTTCGAGGACTGGGCGAGGATGTCGGCGACGCTCAGGGTGACGGGGCCGCGCGGGTGCGGCTCCTCGATCGTGCGGTCCGCCACCTGGATCGTCGGCGGCAGGTCGAAGGTGGTGCTCGGCTTGACGACGTCCTGCTCGAGCGCGCCGGCCACCGTGAACGCCTTGAAGGTGGAGCCCGGCTCGTAGGTGAACCCGGTGGCGTGGTTGGCGAGCTGCTGCTCGGAGGCGTCACCGACGTCGGTCGGGTCGAGCCGCGGCCAGTTCGCCAGCGCGAGCACCTCGGCGTCGCGCGGGTCCATCACCACGATCGTCGCGTCAGCCGGCGAGTAGGTTCGCCCGATGTTCGCCAGCACGTCCTCGGTGCGTGCCTGGATCTCGGAGTCGATCGTCAGCTTCAGGTCGCCGCCCTTCGAGGCGCCCTGGACCGTGTCGCGCTCGATCGTGTCGCCGAGCGCGTCCCGGGTGACGGTCGCCTCGCCGTCGGTGCCGCCCAGCAGGTCCTCGTACTGGCTCTCCAGACCGAGTGAGCCCGTCGTTCTCCCCACCGACGGCGCCGAGCACCTGCGAGGCGAGCTCACCCTGCGGGTAGATCCGGCGGCTGTCCGGGAGGATCCCGATCCCGTCGAGCTTCATCTTCCGGATCCGCTCGGCGGCGAGGATGTCCACCTTGTGGGCGATGTACGCGAACCCCGAGTTGCGATCGGCGAGCGCGTCGGTGATCTCCGACGGGGACACCTTCAGCACGGGAGCGAGCCTGCTCGCCACGCGCTCGGGGTTCTTCACCTGGTAGGGCGTCGCGAACACGGTCGCCGCGTCCTCGGAGGACGCGATCTGCTCGCCGTCCCGGTCGAGGATCCGGCCGCGGAGCCCGGGGACGGTGACGGTCTCGGTCTGCTGACTGACGGCGTCGGCGCGCAGCTCCGAGCCGCGCACCCCCTGCAGCCACGCCGCCCGGACAAGCACGACGCAGAACAGCAGCAGAAAGGCCGCGAACAGGAGCCCGATCCGCCGCTCGATCGACTGCACCGCCGTGGACCCCCTAGGGCGCGACCGGGTAGCCGGTCTCTGCGGCGGCGAGGTCCGGCGCCCCATCCAGCTCACCGGAGGCGATCCGCTGCGCGGCGACCTTGGAGTCGCCGTCGTCGCGACTCAGGTAGACGATGTCGCCGGGGTCGGGCACCTGCAGCCCGAGGCTGGCGGCGGCGTCCTGGACCCGCTTCCCGGACAGCCGCTTGGCGAGCCTCGCGCGCAGCACCGAGTTCTCGCGCTCGAGCTTCTGGCTGCGCTCGGCGAGCCGTCCGGCAGAGCTCGAGAACGTGAGGCTGAACACGTTCAGGCCGACGATCCCGACCAGCAGAACCGCGAGCACGCCGATCCACAGTCGCCCCCGGGTGAGCCGGAAGATCAGCCCCGAGTCGGCGATCTCCCCGACCGCGCCGGCCGTGCGGCGTGCGGCGGCGATCGGGATCCCGGCGGCCGGCGTGGCGCCGCGGGAGCGCCTCGCGGGAGCCCGGCGCGGTGCCGGGACGCGGCGCGGGGCCGGGCGGCGTGCAGGGGCCGGCGCGGGCACTGCCCGCGCGGCGCTGCTGCGGGCGGCGGCGGTGGCACCGGATGTCACGAGCCGCGCTCCTCGGGCGGCAGCTTGCGCGCCACGCGAAGGTGCGCCGAGCTGGCCCGCGGGTTGCGCTCGATCTCCTCGGGCGTGGGCGCTACCGCGCGGCGCGTGACCAGCTCCGCCTCGGGGTCGTCCCCGCAGGTGCACACCGGCAGCTCCGGCGGGCACACGCATCCGCGGGCGAGATCAGCGACGAACCGCTTCACGCGACGGTCCTCGAGCGAGTGGAACGAGATCGCCGCGAGCCTGCCGCCGTCGCGGAGCAGCGCCCAGGCCGCCGGCAGGGCAAGGTCGAGCGAGTCGAGCTCGCCGTTCACCGCGATCCTGATCGCCTGGAAGGTGCGCTTCGCCGGATGGCCGCGGCCGAACCGCGCCGCAGGCGGGACGGCCTCGCGGATCGTCTCCGCCAGCTCCGAGGTGGTGGCAAGCGGGCGTGCCGCGACGATCCCGCGGGCGATCCGGGCGGCGTGGCGCTCCTCGCCGTGGCGGCGGACCAGCTCGGCGAGTCGGCGTCTCCGGCCACTCGTTGACGACATCGAGCGCCGACAGCTCCTGGCCGGGGTCCATCCGCATGTCGAGCGGGGCGTCGTACGCGTACGAGAACCCACGCTCCCAGTTGTCGATCTGAAAGGAGGAGACGCCCAGGTCCATGTACACGCCGTCGGCGCGACGGCCCTGCGCCGCGAGCGCGGCGAGCGTGTCGGCGAAGTCCGCCTGCGCGAACTCGGTGGCGCAGGGGGCGGTCCCTGCGAACTCCTCGTATCGCTCTGCGGCGGCGGGGTCGCGGTCGACGCACACGAGCCGGCCGGTCGGGCCGAGCCGATCGGCGACGAGCCGCGCGTGGCCGCCGCCGCCGAAGGTGCAGTCGACGACGGTGTCGCCCGGCTGCGGGTCGAGCAGCGCGACCAGCTCGTCGGCGAGGACTGGTGTGTGGTCGGTGGGCACGTAACTCAGTGTGGCGGTCGTCATGAAATCCGCTCGAATCCTCTGCTGCGCGTCCGGTTCGAGCGGGTCACCGGCGGGCCGACTCCGCTTCGCGTCCGGTCCGACCGGGTCACTGTTGCGCTCCTTCGCCCAGCCCCTCGGCGATCTCGTTCGCGTGCGCCTCCACCTCGGAGTCCTCGTCGCCCCACTCCTTCGGGCTCCAGATCTCGAGGTAGTCGCCGGCGCCGACGACGATGCACGGACCGTCCAGGCGGGCGTGCTCGATCAGGTGGGACGGGAGCCGGATTCGGCCGGCGGAGTCGAGCGACTCGTCGACCGAGTGGGCGTAGATCCGGCGCCGCATCCGGCGCTGGTCGCGGCTGAAGCTGCCGAGGCGCGCCACCTCGCGCTCCTCGAAGCGCTTGAACTCATCCACCGGGTAGACCTCCACACAGGGGTCGAGGCCCTTGACGAGAATCACTCCGTCGGCGAGCGCAGCGCGAAAGCGCGACGGGATCGTGAGCCGATCCTTGGAGTCGAGGCTGTGCTCGTGCTGACCGTGAAATGCCAACGGAAGGTTCCAGTGCGCGCGACGTGGAAAGTGAGAGTGGGCCGGGGTGGTGAGGTGGGAGGAGCCTCGCCACCCCGGCCCTGGTGATGGAAACCGCGCGCCACGCTAACCCACAACGCCCCACTTTGCAACACAATTCCATCCGCGGCATTGGACTCGATCCGTCGGACGGAAGTGCTACCTGAGCTCGGGCAGGGCCGAATCCCGCTCTGCAGAGCGGCATTCGGCCCTACTGTGGAGTCCGCCGCCGACGCCGGCGCGGGCCCCCTGATGCAAGCCGCGTTGCAGCGGCGGGTGCGCTAGACGTCGATCGTCTTGCTCGTCGCGCGCTTGCAGGTGGTGGTCTTCTTCACCTTCGCGTAGAACCGGCCGGAGGCCTGACCGGAGTTGCCGGTGTCCCAGCTTCCGTCGTCCTCGGTGGTGTCGCTGAACTGCTTCTCGCCGTTCGCCTTGAAGACGGTCACGCTCCGGTTCTTCACGCACTTCGACTTCGAGCTCTTCACCTTGCCCTGGAACCCGTCGCCGTTGTACTTGATCGTGACCGAGCTCGCCGTCTTGGCTTGCGCGACGCCGGAGAACGCGAACACGGCGCACAGCGCCGCAACGATCGCTCCGATGTACAGCCTCGTCCTCATCAGTTGCCGTCCCTTCATCGTGGTTGACGCCGGTAGTACGGCGTCGACCTCCACCGGGATTTCCGGTGTGACGAGCCTCACGCTAGAGCCCGCCGAGCAGCTCCTCCGAGTTCGCGATCAGCGCAGCGGCGATCATCAACAGCACCGACGGGACGAGCAACAGCGCGACGACGAGCTGGATCTTCGGGGCAGCGCGCGCGGCCAGCTCCTCGATCCGGCGCCGGTGCTCGCGACGCAGTGCCGTCGCCTGGTCGCGGAGCTGATCGGCCAGCGGCGAGCCGTACCGCCCGGAGCGCTCCAGTGCCGCGGCGAGGGCTGCGAGCTCCCCACCCGGGATCCGCTCCCGAAGGCTCTCGAGCGCGGCGCGCTGCGACGACCCGCACTCGATTTCCGCCGCCGCGACCGCGAGCTCGCGCGCGAGCGGCCCCGTGGTGCCGTCTGCGATCTCGCCGAGCACGGAGCCGGGGCCGCGGCCCGCCGCAGCGCCGACCGCGAGCAAGTCGAGCGCATCGGGCAGCGCCAGCACCAGCCGCTGCCGCCGCCGGCGCGCCTCGCGCTCAAGCAGCGCATCGGGCACGAAGAAGCCGGATGCGGGCAGCGCGACGGCGACCAGCGGCGTCAGCCTGCCCGGCGCCGCCGGCGCCGCGACCGCGGCGACAGCGGCGCCCAGCAGGACACCGGCGCCCTTTGCGGCGAGCACCGGCCCGATCGAGATCCGCTCCGCCAACCCCGCCCGAGCCAGCCGTGCCGGGATCCCGAGCCGCAGCGCCGCCTCGGCCCCGGAGCGGGCCCGGCCGCCTCCGAGCGCCGAGATCGCGCTGCGCGCGAGACGGCCGATCTCCTCCCCCCGGCTTCCGGCGAGCTCCCATGCCGCTGCGAACCCGAGCAGCACGGCGACGCCCGCGAGCGCCGCGCCCGCGCTCACGCCATACCGATCCGGCTCAGCCGCCGGATCGCGGCGAACCCGACCAGCTGCAGGACCGCGGCCAGCGCCAGCATCACCGTCGCCGCCGTGTCGTCGAGCAGGCCGGCGACGAACCCGGGCTCGATCAGCTCCGCGAACAGCGCCGCGCCGGTCGGCATCGCGACCACCAGCAGACCGGTGAACCGCGCCTGAGCCGTCGCGGTGCGGGCATCGGCCGCGACCCGGTCACGCTCCGCAGCCGCCCCAGCGAAGCGTCGCAGCAGCGCCGCCAGGTCGCCGCCCCCGAGCTGCTGCGAGAGCAGCGCCGCGACCAGCGAGTCGACCCGCTGCGAGCGCAGCCGCCGTTGCAGCGAGCCGAGCGCCTCCGCGGTGGAGCTGCCCAGCTCCAGCTCGGCACGGAGCCGCGCCATCTCCACCGCGGGCGGACCGGACAGCGACGCGGCCGCCGCGGCGAGCGCCCCGCGCACCGATCGCCCTCCGGCGAGCGCATCCGCGACCGCCGTCGCGATCTCGGGCAGCCCGCCCTCCACCAGTCGCCGGTACCGGGCTCGCCGGGCGCCCACCGTCCACCCCGCCGCCGCCGGCCCGGCGAGCGCCACCAGCGGGGCGGGCCCGGGCCCGACGACGAACACGGCGACGAGCAGCACCGCACACGTTCCGACGAGCGCCAGCCGCCGCCGCTCCACCCCGGTAGGCGCGTACCCCTCGCGGCCGGCGCGCAGCAGCGGCTCGACCGCGGCCGCCACCCACCTCGCCACGGCAGGCGTCGCGATCACGGCCTCCCGTGCAGCCAACGCCACCATCCCGCCGGCAACCGCGGCGAGCGCGATCGGGACGAGCCCAGGTCCCGGTCCGGCACTCACCGCCGGGCGCGTCCGCACCGGTCGGCGCCACTGCCGCACCCGGGCCGCGCCGCCACACCTCGCGCACCCCGACTGCCCCAGCGGCCCTCACCACCTCGGCAACCTCCACCACGCGGCGCGACCCGTCGCCGCCGCGCTCGAGGTGGACGACGATCTCGATCCCGCGCGCGACCTGCTCGCGGATCGCCTCGTGCGGCAGCCCGACGCCCGCCATCAGCGCCAGCGTCTCCAGCCGCCGCAGCGCGTCCTCGGGGGAGTTCGCGTGCACCGTCGACAGCGCCCCGTCGTGCCCCGTGTTCAGCGCCGTCAGCAGATCGAGTGCCTCCGGCCCGCGCACCTCGCCGATCACGATCCGATCCGGCCGCATCCGGAGCGCGTTCCGGAGCAGGTCGCGGATCGCGACCTCCCCGCGCCCCTCGACCGTTGCCGGCCGGGTCTCGAGCCGTACGACGTGCGGCTGGCGCAGCGCCAGCTCCGCCGCGTCCTCGATCGTCACTACCCGCTCCTCCGCCCCGATGTAGCCCGACAGCGCGTTCAGCAAGGTCGTCTTCCCGGACCCGGTGCCGCCGCTGATCAGGATGCTCCGCCGCGCCCGGACCGCGGCCGCGAGCAGGTCGCGGGCGCCGGCGTCGAGGCTTCCCGACGCGATCAGCTCGTCCGGGCCCGGGCGGGCGGCGGCGAACCGCCTGATCGAGATCGACGGCCCCTCCACCGCCAGCGGCGGGATCACCACGTTCACACGCGAGCCGTCCTCGAGCCGCGCGTCGACCATCGGGCTGAGCTCGTCGACGCGCCGGCCCAGCGGGGTGAGGATGCGCTCGATCGCGTCGCGCAGCGCACCCTCGGAGGGAAATGCGACGTCGGTCCGCTCGATCCGCCCCGCCCGCTCGACATACACCTCTGCGGGCCCGTTCACCATCACCTCCTCGACCAGCGGATCCTCCATCAGCTCCTCGAGCGGGCCGAGCCCGACCGTATCCCTGAGGATCAGCTCCGTGATCCGCTCCCGCGTTCGCGGCGACAGGACCGCGGCCTCGCGAGCGACCAGCTCGCGCACGGCGTCGGCGAGCACCGGCCCGCTCGGCCGCCCAGCGGCGGCGTCGGCGCGGCGGCGCTCGATCAGCCGGGTGCGGAGCTGCGACGCAAGCGCCTCGATGTGGCGATCGATCGCCCCCACGGGTGTACGAGGCTCGCGGGCGCCACTCTCGCCCCTCCTATCCTCCAGGTGGATGGCCGTCCTGCTCGCGACGACCGGGGACGCGGTGGCGCGGATCACCGCGGATCGGGAGGCGCTCGAGGTCGAGACGCTGCTCGACGGGATCCCGGCGCGATCCGTCGCGGTCGACCCTCGCGACCCCGACCGCGTGTACGTGGGGTCGCACGGTGGCGGCGTGTGGCGAAGCGGCGACGGTGGCTCCAGCTTCGAGGACACCGGGCTGCCCGCCGCCGACGTGATGTCGGTCGCCGTCAGCCCCGTGGACGGCGCCGTGTACGCCGGCACCGAGCCGAGCATGGTGTTCCGCAGCCGCGACGCCGGCGCGAGCTGGGAGGAGCTGGACAGCCTCCGCGAGATCCCGTCGGCGCCGACCTGGAGCTTCCCGCCCCGACCGTGGACCTCGCACGTTCGGTGGATCGCCCCCAGCCCCCACGACCCCGACCGGCTCCTGGTCGGGATCGAGCTCGGCGGGGTGATGCTGTCCGAGGACGGCGGCGCCACGTGGCTCGACCACCGGCCGGGCGCCCAGCCCGACTGCCACGCGCTCGCGTGGCACCCGACCGCCGAGGGACGCGCATATGAGGCGGGCGGCGGCGGAGCCGCGTGGTCGGAAGACGCCGGCCGAACCTGGCGCGGCGCCGACCAGGGACGCGATCGCCACTACACGTGGGCGCTCGCTGTCGATCCCACCGACCCGGATCGGTGGTACGTGTCCGCGAGCCCCGGCCCGATGCAGGCGCACGGCGCCGGCTCGGCGGAGGCGCACCTGTACAGACGGCGCGGCGAGGGTTCGTGGGAGCGGCTCGCCGGCGGGCTACCGGACCCGATCGAGGCGATGCCGTATACGTTATCGGCCTGGAACGGCTCCGTGTTCGCGGGCCTCGCCGACGGCCGCCTCCTCCGCAGCGAGGATCGCGGCGACACGTGGGCCGAACCGGCCCCGTCCGGCGCTCGCCTCGACGCGATCGTGGCGCTCGCGCCCGCGGGGTAGTCTGCGTCCGTGGCGCGGATCGAGGTCCGCCAGGCGGACATCACCGAGCTCGAGCTGGACGCGATCGCGAACGCCGCGAACACGCAGCTCCGGCACGGCGGCGGCGTCGCCGCGGCGATCTCGCGCGCCGGTGGGCCGGACGTGCAGCGCGAGAGCGACCGCGCCGCTCCGATCGACCTCGGGGGCGCGGTGGAGACGACCGCCGGCGAGATGCCGGCGAAGTGGGTGATCCACGCGGCGACGATGGAGCTGGGCGGGCCCACCTCGGCCGGGATCATCAGGAACGCCACCGCCAGCACGCTGCGGCGCGCCGACGAGCTCGGCGCGAGGTCGCTGGGGTTGGTCGCGTTCGGGACCGGTGTCGGCGGCTTCCCCGTCGACGAGGCGGCCCGGATCGAGGTCGAGCAGGTCCGCCGCCACCTGGACGCCGGCACCACCCTCGATCTGGTCGTGTTCGCGGTGTTCGGCGACGAGGCCCGCGAGGCGTTCGAGCGCGCCATCGCGGAGCCGGCGGGCTGAGCCGGGCGCTCGACGAGCAGCGCTGGGACCGGCACTGGGACGAGTACATGCGCTTCTACGCGCGGGAGCTGCACCGGTGCCGGCGGCACGGGCGGTGATTCACGTTCGGGAACGCCGGCCCGAGGCCGCTCACCCGCCCCCCAGGTGCGGCATCACCCGCACCTGGCGCGCGAAGTTCTCGGCCTCGATCAGCTCCAGCGCCTCGGAGCGGGTCAGCGCCAGCGTCGCCGACCACTCCCCGCCGGCTCCCAGCCCCGAGTCCTCGGCGACCGCCGCGGCGCGCCGCTCGGCAAGCGCGAGCAGCTCGACGCCCTGGGCGGCGACGTAGGTCCGCCCCTTCGCGCCCGGCCCCGGCTCCGTGGTGACGATCACGTCGACCGCTCTTCCCTGGGTCGATCTCCCGGCGGCCGCGAGCGACTCCGCCCCGGTGACGGCGATCTCGACCGGGCGCCGCCCGGGCGCGAGCCGGGGGCGCTCGCTGCGGCCGGTTCGCAGCGTACGGAGGACCGAGGCGACCAGGTAGGAGCCGGGAGGGATCGTCGCGACCGGGGACCGGCCGGCCGCGGCCCGGGGAGCCGGGATCGCGTCGGGCGGCGCGAAGCTCGCGGGTACCCGGCGCACCTCGAGCTGGTCGAGCTCCTTCGGCCCGATCGGCTCGCGCGCCGGCAGGGCCGGCCCGGTGACGACGACCGGCCGCAGCTCGCCGTAGCCGCCGGCGACGCTCGACCCGTACCCGTCCGCGATCGAGGCCGCCACCACAGCGCACGCGACCGCCACGGCGAGGAACGCGATCGCACGGCCGCGCCGGCTCACGCCGCCCTGACCGCGACAGAGGGCTCCGCGGCGCCTGCGAGCGGCAGCTCCAGCGTCGCCACCACGCCGCGATCGCCGCGGCTGAGCACGAAGCGGCCGCCGTGCTCGGCGGCGATCCGGGAGACCACCCCGAGCCCGTGCCCGCGGCGGCGCCGGTCGCGACGCCGCAGCCGCACCACGCCGAGCCCGACCACGGCGGTTCGTGCGGCGGCCGCGCCGGCGGAGGCTCGCACCGTGCCGCCGTCCCGGACGGCGATCCGCACCCGGCCCGCCGCCACCGTCCCCTCCACGGTCACCGGCGGCGAGGCGTGCTCGAGCGAGTTGGCGACAAGGTTGTCGATCGCCTGGGCGAGCCGGCGCGGGTCGGCCAGCACTGTCGCCCCTCCCGCCAGCCACCGTAGCTCGACCGCGTCGCCCGGCCGAACGGCCGCGGCACGCCACCGCTGCACGGCGGCCTGGACGCAGGAGCGGCACGGAACCGGGCGCAGCCGCGACGCGGGCTCGCCGCCGTTCACCTCGCGGTCGAGGTCGTCGAGCGCGGCCAGCGCCAGCTCGACCGTCGCCGGGCCGGTGCCGGATCCGCTCCCCGTTCCGCGCGGGAACAGCGCCAGCGCCTGCAGCGGCCGGCGCAGCTCGTGCAGGGCGCGATCGATCGCGACCAGCCGGTGGGCGGTTCTGGCCCGGTCCCAGACGGCGAGCGCGCCCACCATCAACGCCACCGGCCACCCCGCGGCGAGCGCGTGCGCCGCTGCGCTCACGGCTCGATCAGGCGATACCCGACGCCCCAGCAGTTCACGACGAACCGGCTTCCCTCCGGGTCGAGCTTTCGCCGCAGCCGGCTCGCGTGTGAGTCGAGCGTGCGCGTCCTGCCCAGCGAGCGGAACCCCCACACGTCGCGGAGCAGCTCCTGCTTGGAGAACACCCGGGTCGGCTCGGAGGCGAGCGCCCGCAGCAGCGCGAACTCCTTGTTGGCGAGCTCGACGCTGCGGCCGGCGACCCGGACCTCGCGCGTCGCCGGGTCGATCGACAGATCTCCGATTCGGCGCGGACCCTCGCGGCGCGATGCCCGGCGCCGCAGCACCGCCCGCACCCGCGCGACCAACTCGTCGTAGGCGAACGGCTTCACGATGTAGTCGTCCGCCCCCTCGTTCAGGCCGCGGGTGCGATCGGCCGCCGAGCCGCGCCCGCTCAGGACGACCACGGCGAGCCCCGGGTCGAACCGCCCGTTCGACCCGTCCGCGCCGCGGATCTCGCGCAACACGTCCAGCCCGGACGCGTCCGGAAGCCGCAGGTCGAGCAGCAGCAGGTCGGGCGCCTCGAAGTGGCACAGCCGCAGCGCGTCGGACGCGCAAGGCGCCGGCAGCGCGCGGTACCGGTCGGCGGTCAGGTGGTCGCACAGGAGCTCGAGCGTCGGCTCGTCGTCCTCGCACACCACCACCGTCGCGACCGGATCGATCTCGGGGAGCATGCGGGACCAAGCGCGCGGCGCCCCGTCCTCTCCCCCCGGCGCCCCTACGAGGCACGGCCGGCCGCGTCCGTCTAGCGGCGCGGACCCGCGGCCTGCCTGCTGATGATCCGGGTTCCCCGACCGCGGGTGAAGAAGCTGAACGACCACCGTATGAAGACCAGGAGACGGTTCTGGAAGCCGATCAGGTACCAGAGGTGGACCACGAGCCACGTCACCCAGGCGACGAACCCGCTGAGCCGGATCGCGTAGAGGTCGGCGACCGCTCGGGCTCGACCGATCGTGGCGAGGTTGCCCTTGTGCCGGTAGCGGAAGGGAGCGACGCGCCTTCCGCGCAGCCCGGCCCGCACCACCTTCGCGACGTAGCGGCCCTGCTGCATCGCCACCGGTGCGACACCGGGATACAGGACCGGATCGCCGTCCGAGTCGCGCACGCGGACCATGTCGCCGAGCGCGAACACCTCGGGACGGCCGGGGAGCGTCAGATCGGGCTCGACCGCGACCCTCCCCGCGCGGTCGAGCTCTGCTCCGGTCAGCTCGCCGAGCTGAGCCGCGAGGCCGGATGCGGTGACGCCCGCGGCCCAGATCACGGTCCGAACCGGGATGCGCTCCAAGTCGTCGGGGCCGCGCACCGTCACCGCCTCCGCGTCGATCCCGACGACTGTGTGTCCCAGCAGCGGAGTGACGCCGAGCTGCTCCAGGGAGCGAGCGGCCTTGGCCGACAGCGACCGCGGGAAGCCCGTGAGCACCCGGTCGGCCGCCTCCACGAGCAGGACGCGGCCGCCGCGCGGGTCGATCGCTCGAAAGTCGCGACGCAGCGTGTCCCTGGCCAGCTCGGCGATCTGGCCGGCCATCTCCACGCCCGTCGGCCCGGCTCCCACGACGACGAACGTCAGCCACGCCCGCCGGCGCTCCTCGTCCGGCTCCATCTCCGCCGCCTCGAAGGCGCTCAGGATGCGCCCACGGACCTCGAGCGCGCTCTCGAGCGACTTCACCTCCGGCGCGACCAGCTTCCACTCGTCGTGGCCGAAGTAGGAGTAGCGCGACCCGCCCGCGGCGATCAGTGTGTCGTACGCGATCCTCGTGGGGCCCGAGTCGCCGGCGCCGGGATCCAGATTGACGGTGCGGGCGTCCAGGTCGAATCCCAGGACCTCGGCCAGCAGGACGCGGACGTTCCGGCGCCGCTTGAAGATCGCGCGCAGCGGGTAGCAGACCTCACCCGGTGAGAGGGCGCCCGTGGCCAGCTGGTAGGTCAGGGGCTGGAACAGGTGGAAGTTTCTCCGGTCGATCAGCGTCAGCTCGACCGGGGCACGGGAGAGGCGCACCGCGGCCTGCAGGCCGCCGAACCCCCCGCCGATCACCACGACCCTGTGCGGGCGGTCATTGCCCATCGGTGATCACCATCGCTGCGAGGCTATCTCTGCTCGTCGGCGGGTTGGGCGCGGACACGCTGATCGGCGGGCGACGTGGAAGGACGCTGATCGCCGCCGCCGACCGCGCCGACGGAGACCGCGTGATCCGCTGCGAGAAGGGCAACCTGGTGCTGGCCGACGCGGGCGACGGCGTGCGCGGACGCTGCGGCGTCGCACGCCGGATCAGGCGCAGATAGAACGCTCAGTCCTTTACGGGCCGCTCGGCTCCCGCCCGGCCTCGATCCGGGCGCGCAGCTCCGGGCCCCGGCCGGCGGCGACGGCGCGGGCGGCACGCGCTGAGCTCAGCTCGTAGCGGCCCTCCTCGGCGAGATCGAGCAGCTCCTGGCGCTCCATGTCCTCGGCAGCCCACCGCAGGAAGACCCAGGCGAGCAGGCACAGCACCAGCAGCATGCACTCGACCATCAGGATCGCCCCCGCGGTGCTCTGGTCCGTGATCGGCTGCAGCCCGCGGGCGAGCGCGGTCGGACCGTAGTCGGGGTAGAACGGCGTGCTCGACCACATCAGCGCGTTCGCCAGCGCCATCGCCGGCAGCCAGATCCCGGCGGTGTAGACGACATGGGCCGCCTTCCCGAACCACGCGGGCTTCGGCAGCGGGCCGAACAGCGGCATCCACAGGAGCACGCCGGTCGCGATGAAGAGCAGGTGCTCGAGCGCGTGCAGCGCCTCGGAGTGGAGCACCGCCTGGTACAGCGGCGGTGAGTGCCACAGCAGCAGGTTGGCGGTGAAGATCGAGATCGCCGCGACCGGATGGGCGAGGTGGCGCAGCGGCCGCGTCCAGCGGTTGGCGAGCAGCGGCTGCATCACCGGTCCGGTCAGCCCCAGCACCAGCAGCAGCGAGACCAGGTCGGCGAGCAACAGGTGCTGGACCATGTGCGCCGAGACGAGCTCGGCTGAGAGGTCCTCGACAGGTCCCGATACGGCGGCCGCGATCAGCAGCGTGCCGGTCGTGAAGCTGAGCTGGCGCCAACCCGGCACCGGGCGACCCTGGCCGGCCAGCGAGTGCGCCCGCTTCAGGTACGCCGCCGCGAAAGCGAGCGGCGCGACCACGCCGAGCACCGCCAGTGACTGACCGAGCATCTGCGAACCGATGCTAGCGGCCGCGGTTCGCGGCCGCGCCACCTCTCCGGGTCGAGCCGTGGGGTTGGTAGAAACCGCGTGTGGCGGCAGCGCGGGAGCTCGACCGATGGTGCGCGCGGGCGCCCGCGGTGGCGGTGGCGGTGGTGGTGGTGGCGGCGCTCGCTGTGCCAACGGCCGATGCCGGCGGAGTTGGACTGAACCTGTACGTCGCGGGCTCGCTCGCGAACGCCGACGGGGTGCGACTGCCGCGCGGCCCCGCCGTCGCCCGGATTCTCGCGGTGGGCGGCGGGAACGAGGCGAAGGGCGTCGCGCGGATCGAGGTGTCGGTCTCCGGCAGGCGCGGCGCCGTGTCCAACCGCCGCTTCGAGTGCTCGCCCTCCTGCCCGGGCTCGGGGCGGCTGCGGTTCGCATACGACGCGCGCCGGTTCGGCGCCCGCGGCGCGGTCACGATCAGGGCGGTCGACGGGGCCGGCGAGTCGGTGGCCCGGAGGATCGCCTTCCGCGCCCCGCCCCGCCACCCGTCGCCGGGCGGACCCGGGCGGCCGCCGCGCGGCACCACCCCCGCGGCGACCATCCCGCAGCCGGCGTTCTACCTGACCGGCCCGGACCCGGCGAGGCTGCGCCGGCAGGCCTACCGCGCCGGCGAGCGGTTCGCGCGCACGCAGGGCCCCGGCCACAGCCTGCTCGTGCTCGACTTCGGCGCGGCCCGGCTGCACGGCGACACCTTCGGGAGCTCGCTGCGCTCCGCCCGCTTCTTCACCAACCGCCAGATCGGCGCGGCCCTGGAGGCGGCCGCGCACGGGTACCGCCACGGCTATCGTCGCGGGACCGCGACGATCGTGTTCGCGAACAGCAACGCGAAGCTGACCAGGCCGGAGTCCGGACGGCCGGTCACCGGCACGCGAGCCCGTCAGGCCGGGGTGCACCAGGCCGAGACGATCGAGAGGCTGAGCAGGTATCCACACCAGCGGTTCGCCCTCGGCGGAGACATCGAGCCCGGCTACGACTATGGCGCGCCCGGGGCGAGCGCCGCGCGGTCGCTGGTCGCCGGCGCCGTCGCCGGATCCGGGGGGCTGTACTTCGACGTCGGGACGGCGCCGTGCACGAAGCGCAATTGCGGCCGTGGCTGGACCCTCGGCGACATCTGCGCGGTGTCGTCGAACGGCTCGCGGCGGGCGCTCCCGGAGATCTATCTGAGCACGCAGGCCGAGCAGTGGGGCGCGGTCGCGCGGAGCTGCCGGATCGGGGCGTTCCCGGGCGTCAGCACCAGCCCGATCGGCGGCCTCACCCCGCCGCAGAGCCGCCGCCTGCTGCGGGTGGAGACGAACGCGACCGTCGGCGACCCGCTGATCGTGTGGCCGGGATGAGGGCGGCGCCGGCCGGACTCGTGGCACTCGTCTGCGCGACGGCGCTCGCCGGCTGCTTCGACGGTGCCACCAGCACGACCGCCGCCTCCAACCGGGAGCTGACCAAGGGAGTCCCCGCTCAGATCGACCAGCACCCAGACGGCTTCGTGTCCCGTGACGTCATGCATCCGCTGATGAACGCGTGGCGGGCGGGCAGCACCACCCGTTTCACCCAGGTCGACGCGGGCGCGCTGACCAGGGACCGGTCGATCGGGGCGCTCGCCGTCTTCCGGTACGACCTCGTCTCGGTAGTCCAGGACCTGAACCTGGTGCAGGTGATCGGCGCCGGGCCGATCCGGATCACGAGCGCGCCCACCGGCATGTCGGCCGCGGCCCCGGCGCAGGAGCACGGCCGGATCGAGTTCGAGGGACGGAACGGCGTCCACGGGACGCTTCACCTGAGGGACGACGGCGTCGCGCTACGCCCCTAGCCGGACGGAAGCTCCAGGACGGCATCGGCAGTTCGCTCGAACAAGGCCCTGCCCGGGGGCACGGCCCGCCGCTTCGCGACCACCTTCCGGTCGCGGTCGAGGAAGACTATGTCGAGAGCGAACCGCATCCCGAAGGTGTGAACGCTGCCGCACCGGGGCAGCAGCAGACCGGGTCCGGCCCGGTCGCGGTCGAGAAGCGCGAGGCCGAGCAGTCGGGCGACGGGCGAGTCCGCGACCGGGACCCTGTGGCCCAAGATCTCCACCCGGCGCAAACCGGAAAGCCGTCTCGGAGGGTTGAGGGTGATGCCCATCCAAGGCTTGATCCGGCGCAACCCCGCCCCGGGCCGGCGCAGGTGCAAGCCTGGTTTCAGCGCGACGGCCCGGGCTGCGTCACGGTGAGGCCGCCATAGAATCGTCCGCACGTTGGGGTTGGACCCGGGAGGTCGCCCGACTCACTCTCATGGCGAAGCGGAACACCACCAGCAAGGACAACTACGAATCGGGCGCCGACTACGTGCTCGAGTACGGGGAGCTCCGCTTCTCGTTCAACGAGGAGGACTTCGGCCAGCGTGTGGAGCAGGCCGCGGTGAAGCTGCAGTTCGTCGAGCCCGGCCTCGGCGAGGACGAGCTGCACGACCTCGTCGAGCTCGCGGTGAACGGCGAGATCGGCGAGCCGGTCTCGGCGCTCGGCGAGCACGTCAACGTGCACTGGAGCGCGCTGGTCGGCCCGGCCAATCGCAGCCTCGTCCACTGGATCAGGCGGCTCGTGTTCCGGGGCGCCTGGCTCGACCAGCGCGTCAAGGAGGGCGAGCTCGACGTCGTGTTCGACGAGGAGACCCACACCTTCGGGTACGTGCAGGGCAGCGGCGAGACGGAGCCGATCGAGCTCTCGCAGGAGCCCTCCTGGGCCGCCGTCGCCTACGACGGCTGAGCCGCTACAGGCTTGACAGCAGCTCGTCGTTGGCGGCGGTCGCCTCGATCCGCTCCCGCAGCGTCGCGGCGGCATCCGCGGCCTCGAGCTCGTCGAGGCGGGAGCGAAGCTCGCGCACCTTGCCGACCTCGTCCGGTTCGCGCAGCTCCTCCTCGCCGAAGGCGCGGCACTCTCCGAACGCGAGCGCCGGATAGACGCCCTCGGCGGCGAGCTCCGGATCGAGCCGGATCGTCGCGCTCTCGGTCGTCTCCACCGCCGCCCGCGCGGCCCCCTCGTCGTCCGAGCCGTCCAGGGTCGTCCCGATCACGGTCAGCGACCCGGCCTCCTCCTCGGCCAGCTCGCGGCCGGCACCGAACACCTTCTTTACCCGGGTCGGGTCCGCGCCCGCGACCGCGAGCCGCGACAGCGAGTCGACGACCAGGACTACGTCCTCGCCACCCTCGACGCGGCGCTTCGCTCGGGCCAGCGCCAGCTCCGCGACGTGCGCCTGCTCGCGGGAGCGCATGTCCGCGCCCGCTACCGCGAGCTCGTCGTCGGGGAGAAGCTCGGCCCACCTGGTCGCCTCCTCCGGCCGCTCGTCGACCAGCAGGACGATCAGCGCGGGTGGCTCCGGCGACCCCTGGATCGCCCCGACGAGCCCGCGCAGCAGGGTCGTCCGCCCGGAGCGCGGCGCGGCCGAGACCAGCACACGCTGGCCGAAGGCGAGCGGGACGAGCAGATCGACCGCACGGGTGAGGACGTCGGCGGAGTCGGGCTCGAGCCATAGCCGGCGCGTCGGCGGGATCGCGGTGAGATCCTCGAGCTCGGAGCGGATCGCCTCCTCGCGCGGCTCCTCGCCGTTGACGAGATCTACGTGAACGAGGGCGGGATAGCGCTCCCCGCGCTCCGCCGCGCGAGCGGGGCCGGAGACCTGATCGCCGAGGCGCAGCTCGCAACGCCGGATCTGGGACGCCGACACGTACACGTCGCCGGCCGACGGCTGCAGGCCCTGGAGGCGGAGGAACCCGTACCCACGGTGGGTGCGGTCGAGCACCCCGATGACGGGCTCCGTCTCCGCCTCGGACAGCTCCGGCGTGGAGCGCTCGGCCGCCTCCCCGCCGTGCGCCGCGATCTCGGCGACGAGCTTGTCCCGGCGCAGCTTCCGATAGCCGGGCACACCGAGGCGGGCGGCCTCGGAGTGCAGCTCAGCGATGTGCTTGTCGGTCGACTCGGGCGCGGCCATGCGAGGCGCGCAGCATATGACTAAGCGGCCGCCGGGTCGACGCCATCGATGCGCGCAGCGTCCACCCACGCCTGCGACTCCTCGCGTCGGCGGGAGCGTCCCCACCCGAGCTCTGCGCCGAGCACGTCTGCGATCGGCCGCACCGCCTCGGCGTCGCGGAGTTGGGGCGCGGCGAGAATCCCGAGCCGGGTGCGGCGCAGGAGCACGTCGGCGACCGACCGCGCCTGCTCGGCGCGCGCCGCGAGCGCGACCTCGGCGAGCAGGTCGGGGCGATCCGGGACGATCGGCTGCGCCAGCTCGCGCCGCTCGGCGGCGAGCGCCAGGACCGCGCGTGCGGCATGCCCGTACCGGAACGCGAGCTGGTCGGTGGCGCCCTCCGGGAGATCGCCCGGATCGAGGCCGGCGGGCGGCTCGAGATCGGCCGCGTGCGCCGCCATCCCGAGCGGGATCTCGGCGGTCCGGCACTCCGCCTCGCGCTCGTCGCGCTCCACGATCCGGTCGACGACCTGCATCGCCATCCGCCGCCACGTGGTCAGCTTCCCGCCGGTGATGGTCAGCATCCCCGAGGAGGTCTCGTACAACTCCGCCCGGCGCGAGATGTCAACCGACTTGCGCGGGTCGCCCGTCGCGATCAGCGGGCGAACGCCCGCGTAGGCCCCGGTCAGATCCGCCCCGGTCAGCTCCACCTCGAAGAAGGCGTTGATCGCGTCGAGCAGGTAGGAGATGTCGTCTTGGCTGGGGGCGGGGTGGGCGATGTCGCCGTCGTAGTCGTTGTCGGTGGTGCCGATCAGGACCCGCCCGTACCACGGCAGCGCGAAGATCGTCCGGTGCTCCCCGGCGGGGACGATGCACGCAGCCTCGCCGATGTCGAGCCGCTCCAGCGGCAGCGTGACGTGCGTGCCGCGGCTCGGACTGATCCTCGGCACGTCCTCCTCGTCGCGGATCTCCCCGGGCCGGATCCGGTCCGCCCACACCCCGGTCGCGTTGACGACGTTGTCGGCGCGCACCTCGATCCGCTCCCCCGACTCGGCCTCCACGCACGCGACCCCGTCCGCGACCCCGTCGCGGTCGAGCACCTCGGTCACCTCGGCGCCGTTCAAACACACCGCGCCGAACCGCTCCGCCTCGCCGAGCACGGTCAGCACGAGCCGCACGTCGTCGGTCTGGCAGTCGTAGAACAGGTATGCGGAGCGCGGCTCGAGCCGGCCCAGCGCCGGGATCAGCTCCGCGACCTCCTCCCCGGCGATCTGACGGTGGCGATCCGGGGCCCAGAAGTCGTCCGCCTCGCGCCGCGCGGCGCGCGCTCGCCGGCCCCTGCCGACCCGGGTGGTCGCCATCACGTCGTACATGTTGAGGCCGACGCTGTAGCGGCGATCGCGGCGATCGTCGCCCAGCGTCGGGATCAGGAACGGCGTCGGGTACACCAGGTGCGGGGCGAGCTGGACCAGCAGCTGGCGCTCGAGCAGCGCCTCGCGAACCAGCCCCAGGTCGAAGTTCTGCAGGTATCTGAGCCCGCCGTGCACCATCTTCGAGGAGCGGCTGGAGGTGCCGATCGCGTAGTCGTCGCGCTCCACGAGCGCCACCGAATACCCGCGCGACGCGGCGTCCAGCGCCACCCCCGCGCCGGTGATCCCGCCGCCGACCACGACCACATCGAAGCGGTCCGCGGACAGCGCCTCGATTGCCTCGGCGCGCGAGATCACGTCAGTCGAGGAAGACGACGACGTCCTCGGTGGGCATCCGCTCCGGCTCGCGCTGCTCCTGCACCGGCTCGCCGATATGAAGCAGCCCGACGAACCGCTCTCCCTCCGGGATCCCCACCGCCGCCAGCCCCTCGGGCGTTCGGAGCACCCCGGGGGTGCGCCAATAGCCGGCGAGTCCGCGCGCGTGCGCGGCGAGCAGCACGATGTACGCGGCGATCGCCGTCGCGTGCAGGTCCTCCTCGTCCTGCACCGGATCGCCGGTGAGCACGCACGAGCACGCGACCAGCGTCGGCGCCCGGTCGAGCTTCGGCGCCGCCTCCGGCCCCGCCGCCTGCTTCAGGCGCACGAGTGCCTCTGGCCCCACCACCCGGAACCGCCACGGGTTCGTGAGGTTGTGGTTCGGAGCCCACCGGGCGAGGTCGAGCAGGTCCGCGAGCGTCTCGCGTTCGAGCGGCTCCGGCCGGTAGGCCTTGTGCGTGCGCCGGGTGCGGATCGCGGTCTCGACGTCCATGCAGGCCAACCATAGTCAGCCGCGGCCGAGCCGCCGCCGGTACACGGCCCATCCTGCGGCGGCCGCGACCAGCGACAGCGCGATCGCGGCCACGACGAGCCCTGTGCTCGAACCGCCGCTCTCGGCCGCCGTCGTGTCGAACGCGGTCGTGCCTTGCTGCGCGGACTCGTCGGGTGCGGCGGCGGCCGGCTCGCCGGTGTCCGCGGTGGTATTGGCCGCCGCGGGTTTTCCCGCGCTGCCACGTTTTGACGTGGCCGCGGCATGGCCGCCGCCCCCGCCTCCGCCACCCCCGCTCGGCTCCGTGCCCCCGCCCTTTGCCTCGCCACCGCCCCCACCGCTCCGTGCCGCGCGCGGGACCGCGGCCACCGGAAACGCCTCGCCCTCGACCGCCGCCAGTGACTGGCTCGTCACCCACACCGGCGTCTGGTCGCTCGACTTCGAGTAGGTGTAGTGACCGTCGTCGGCCTGTCGCGCCTCGAGGAACGACAGGGGCGACCGCCCGTTCCGGGTGACGGAACCGGGCCTCGTCCCGGCCGCGACCAGCCCCTGGACCGCCCACGCCGTCGACTGCGAGTTGGAGGGGCCGGTCTCGGCCAGCGCCCACCCCCCGTCGCGCTTCTGGGTTCGCCGCAGGTACATGACGCCGCCGGCCGCGGGCCTTCCGCCACCGCCGGCCGCGGCGATCGCCTGCACCGCCGCGCCGGTCGAGTCCGGGTCACTCGGCTCGTCCGCCTGGAACCCCCACCCCCCGTCGCCGTTGCGGGCACGGCGCAGCCAGCTCACCGGGCGCCGCAGCGACGAGCGCCGCGACCCGGAGGCGCGCAGCGCCATCACCCCGAACGCGGTCAGGTTCACCTGGCCCTGGAACGATCCGTCCTCCCCGCGGCGGTTTCGGAGCGCACCGACCAGGTCGCGGCCGGCGAAATCGTGCGCGCCCAGCCCGGCGCCGGCGAGCGCCAGGATCGTCCGCTCCAGGTCGCCGGTGGAGCGCACCTTGGCGGCCTTCGCGCGCAGGAAGTCGACCGGCGTCCGCCGGCCGAGGTCGCGCGGGTTGCGCCCGGAGCTCTCCAGCCCGAGCATCGCCCACCCCGTGATCGCGGCGCTCGACGAGGCGCCCGGCGCGGTCCCGAGCCCTCCGTCGGCGTTCCGGGCGCCCGCAAGCCAAGCGCGAGCGCCGGCGGGCGAGCCCTCGGCCTGGGACGGGGGCGCCACGACCACCACCGCGACGGCGACCGCCAGCACCTGGGCGGCCGCCGCGCGTTCCCGCCACCTGAACTCGGTCCGAGCCCGGAACCGCGACAGCATCCGGACCAGCGCCGGCCCGGCTACCAGCGCGAGCGCGAAGTTCCCGGCCGCGTGCGCGAGGTTGAACGGGAGTCCCCGCGCCGACAGCGCCACATAGCGGTCGAGCGAGTGCTCACCGCCGTAGCTCACCATCACCGAGAGGTCGAGCAGGGCGCCGTAGGCGAGCGCCGCGAGCGCACACGCGATCGCCAGCCCCAGCCGTCCCAGCCGTCGCCCGGTCGCCGCGGCCAGCGCCGCGCCGCCGACCCCGACCAGGCCCCAACCCGCCATCTGCCACGGGGTCCACGGGCCCTGCCCCAGCCAGAAGTTCGAGACCAGCGCCGCTAGCGCCCCGACGACGAACCCGGGGGCGCCGCCGACCGCGTACCCGGTGAGCAGCACGATGTCGGTCGTCGCAAGCACGTTCGGGATCGGCGCGAACGCGAGCCTCCCCGCGACCGCGAGCGCCGCCAGCGCGGCGACCAGCGCGACGATCCGCGACGGTGGCCGGGTGCGCTCGTACCACGCGAACCCGCCGGCGATCACGCCGCCGAGCAGCACAAGGCTCGCCGCAACCCAGCTCACGACGTCCCGTCCAGGGTCGCGGTCCGCGCTGCGGCCCCCAGCAGCTCCGCGCCGCGCTCCGGGGTGATCGCGCCGTCGACACCGAGGATCCGCGCCACCTCGGTCGCGAAGTACCACCCGCCCGACAACACCTCCGCGGCCGGGGCGTCCGCGATCACCTCGCCCTCCCCGAGCAGGACCACCCTGTCCGCGAAGGTGGCCGCGAACTCGACGTCGTGGGTGGCGACCACGACCGCGGCTCCGCACCCAGCGAGATCCGCGACCCACGCGGCGAGATCCTCCTTGCGCGCCCTGTCCATACCCCGGGTGGGCTCGTCGAGGCAGACCAGCCCGGGCGCCCCCGCGGCGCCGTCCCGCCCCGCGGCCACGATCGCCACCGCCAGCCGCTGCCGCTCGCCGCCAGACAGATCGCGCGGGTCGGCGTCCGCCGCCCAGCCGAGCCCGACGGTCTCCAGTGCCGCCGCGCCCGCCTCGCCGGGGAGCTCATCCGAGACCCGCTCGTGGACGATGAAGTCGGCGGGGCTCTGCGAGAGCAGCGCGCACCCGCGCCGCGCCTTGATCCGGCCGCGGGCCGGCTCGACCAACCCCGCGACGGCGCGGAGCAGCGTCGACTTGCCTGCTCCATTGCGGCCCATCAGCGCCACCCGCTCACCCGCCGCGACCCGCAGCTCGATCCCGCGCAGGACGTCGCGCCGGGCGGTTCCATCGTCCAGCGCCACCCACAGGTCTTGGGCTCCGAGCGCGGACGGCGCGCCGGGATCGGGGCGCCGCACGGGCTGCTCTGCCGACCGCTCGGCCAGCTCCGGAATCCTCCGGCGCGCCTCGCGAACGCCGGCAGGGAGCGGCCGCAGGCCCGCCAGATCGAACAGCCGCGCGCCCGGAGTTGCAAGCGCCGGGTCGGTCGCGACCGCCCACTCCAGGAACGCCCCGGGCGCGCCGTCGAACGCGACCGCCCCGTCGGAGAGCGCGATGGCGCGGTCGGCAACGCCCAGGCACCGCTCCAGCCGGTGCTCGGAGATAACCACCGCCGTCCCCCACTGCTCGTTCAGCCGCCGCAGCAGCCAGGTCAGCTCGTCCCCGGCGACCGGGTCGAGCTGCGAGGTGGGCTCGTCGAGCAGCACCAGCGCCGGCCGCGCCACCAGCGCCGCCGCCAGCGCGACCCTCTGCAGCTCGCCGCCGGAGAGCGTGTCGGTGGTTCGGGAGAGCAGGTCGGGGATAGCGAGCGCCAGCGCCACCTCCTCCACGGCCCGCGCCCGGCGTGACGGGGGCTCCCCGCGCAGCTCCAGCGGCAGACCGATCTCGGCACGCACCGTGGTCGAGACGATCTGGGTCTCGGGGTCCTGGGCGACGAATCCGACCGAGGCGGCGAGCTCGGCCGGGCCGTGGTCGCGCGCGTCCAGGCCTCCGACCCGCACCGTCCCGGACACCTCGCCGCCGTGGAAGTGAGGGACGAGGCCGCATCCCGCCCGCAGCAGCGTCGACTTGCCCGACCCGGACCTCCCCGCGAGCACGACCAGCTCGCCGGGCGCCACCTCGAGCGTCACCTCGCGGAGCGCTTCCCGATCCGCGCCCGGATAGCGGTAGGTCAGCGCGTCGACCTCCAGCACCGCCTCGTCAGCCATGCCGGGCCCCCGCGAAGGGGAACGCGGCGAGCAGCGGGAGCGCGACCGCGACCGCGACCGTCGGCGGGTCGACATCGACCGCCACCTCGGGGTAGGGGTCGAACCCGCCCGCACCGCCCAGCCTCGCGCCGAGGGCGAGCGCCGCGATCGCGAGCCCGGACGCGAGGAAGCGCCAGTCGAATCGCGATCGGTGCGGTGAGGCCCGCGCCCCGGCGGGCAGCGCATAACCGCGCAGCTCCAGGGTCGCCGCGACGTCAACCGCGCGGTCGAGCGAGCCCTCCACCAGCCGACGGGCGAGCGCCGCCCGGCCTACCGGGGCGGCGCCGGGCCCGCGCAGCGCGGCCGCCTCGCGTAGCCGCGACAGGTCGCCTATCGCGACCGGGACGAGCCGCGTCACCAGCGTCGCAGTCAGCGCGGAGCGGCGCGCCACCGGCCGCACCAACCGCAGCACCCGGTCGGGGTCGACGCAGGCGGACCACACCGCGAACGCCATCGTCACGATCACGATCCGCGCTGCGAGCACCGCGCCCTCGACGAGCGACTCGAGCGTCACGTCAAGCGGGCCCAGCACCGGCACGTCGTACCCGCGGACGAGCACCGTCGAGCCGCGATCGACTACCAGCGCGTTCACGGCCACCACCGCGAGTGCAAGCCAAAGCCCCCAACGCACCGAGAGCGCGAGCGCCGCCCGGGCGCCGGCCGCAAGCCCCGCGACCGCGACCGCCGCGCCGACTCCGGCGAGCACGATCGGGCTGGAGTAGACGAAGGCCGACAGCGCCATCGCCCCGAGGAAGGCGGCGGCGGCGGGCACCGACGAGTCCTGGAGGCGGCCGGGCCGGGGCGTGTACGCGAGCGCGCTCCGCACCGGGTCAGCGGCCCCGGACCGACGGAAGCGACAACTCCGTGCCGTTCCGGGCGACCGTCACCGCGTACCGGTCCCGGAGCGAGTGGGCGTCGAGCAACCCGATCGCCGCGTCGACCCCGGCGGTGTCCGTCCCCGTAACGACCCACGTCGGCTGCTGCTCGCCGAGCCGGACGGCCGCCACCATCCCCGCGCCGGACCCCAGCCGCGCCACCTCGCGGCCCTGCGGGTCGAGCGCGACGAACCGGTAGCCGCCGCTCGGCAGCGGCTCGACCTCTGCGAACACGCCGCTCCCCGACGGACCCTGTTCGATCTGGGCGACCGCCTGATCCTCGCGGACCTGATCCCACGTGCCGACCACCACCCGGAGCAGCTCGTCGCCGAGCTTCGCCCGCGCGGTGGAGATGCTCGCCGCGACGCCCTCGTCCTCGAGCCGACTCGCGACCTCCGAGCACTGGTCGTCCTCGCCGAGACAGTCGATCCTGACCGGGAACGCCTTCCCCTCTGCGCCGTGCACGAACGGCTCCGGCCACGAGCCGACCACGGCGGGAACTCGCATCGCCTTGCTCCAGTCGCGGTAGTCCCACCACACCCGGTCGCCGCCGTACACGCGCGCCTCGGCGGCGCCGATCGGGGACTCGATCCCGTTCACGTAGTAGAACCAGTCGTACTTGCCCCCGCTGCGCTGGGCGCCGGCGAGGCCGTCGATCGATTGCACGAAGCCGCCGCCGTATCGGGTGGTGAGCTTCGCCTCCGAGTCGAGGAAGCGCATCACGGTCTCCGACTCGGGCGGGTCGGCCTGCTTTGCCGCGACCAGCGACTCGGAGCCGTAGTCGCGGGTGACGGTGAGCGTGGCGTCGCCCTCCGAGGCGGCGCCCGGTCCGAAGGCGCAGCCGGCGGCCGCGACGGCGCAGATCAGCGCCGCCGCGGCCGCCACGCTCCAGCTCAGCCTCATCCCAGCCCCACCGGCAAGTTCGCTTGCGAACTTGCCGCTATGTCTTCACCTTCTCGCATGCCCGGGTCGTGTCGCTCGAGTCGACGACGGCGACGTCGTGCTTGCCCTTCCCGCAATTGATCGTGTCGGGGCCGCCGCCTCGCGCCTTGACGAGGTCGTCGGCGTTGCGCGACTTGATTCTGTCCGCGAGCGCGGTTCCCTTGATCTTGTCGCGCTTTCCGGTCCCCTCGACCAGCTGCTGCGGCGAGCAGTCGCGGGCGCTGTCCGCAACGCACACCTCCGCCGCGTTCGACGGGATGTCGGCGCCGAGCGTGGCTCGCACGGAGACGTCGCTCGATCCCACCGGGATCGTCGCATTCCCCTGCGCGTCGGTGGTCGCGGGCGCGCTCCCGCCGGTCACGGTCGCGCCGGCGGCCGGCGACTCGCGCCCCGGTGTCCGAGTACTCCGACACCTGCAGCGATACCGCGCCGTTGCGGTCGACTCGCGCCGGCGCGTCGAGTCCCAGCTCGGCAGGGTACGGGAACGACCGCGCCAGGTACCACAGAATCTGGTCGCCCTTGCCGACGATCACCTGGTCGGCGCCGACCTGGGAGCCGATGTGGTCCGCCTTCACGTACCACGACGAGCTCCCGCCGGCCTCGAACCCGCCGATCCCGCACACGCCCAGCCCGAACTCGAACGCATCGGTGACCGACACCGGCTTCAGGTCGCGCGTCACCTTCGCCGCGTCGGCGACCTGGCCGAGCGCGGTCGGGTCCGGGAGCTTCACGTCGGCGCCGCTGCCGCCCGTGCCCTGGCCGAAGCAGGTCGCGGCCGGGTCGGTCGGGACCCTGCCGGCGGCGGTGTACTGAGTGTGCTGGGCGAGCGTCTGGGCCTCCGGACCGACCACCCGCAGGTCGGCCTCCACGGTCTTGTACTTCGCCGCCCCGGCGACGGCCGGGAGAGCGAGAACGACTGCGGCCGCGGCGCACGCGAGCACGAGCCCGGCGGGCCGCAAGACGGATACTGGCATCTGAGCCACCCCTTCCTCGAGGGTTGTGCTTGGCTGGCCGGGGACAGGTCTCCTGGCTTCCGGGATGGGCCTCGCGCCTTCCCAGGGCGGCCGTGGCTGCCCCAGTGGCGTCTCGCGACGCCCGTCTACCCGGTCACAGTGGCGGGACCGCGCCGGTCTTGCACCGGACTTCCCTTGACCACCGGCCTCTTATCGGACAGATCTAATCATGCCCGCGACGTGTGGATCACTCCGGACCAGCCTGTCGCGGCGACATTCGTCGCCACGCCCACCTCACGCGTCCGCGCGTCGCGGGGTTTCGATCTAGTCCTTGCGGGCGTCGATCTGCCGGTTCAGCTCCGCGACCGCGTCCGGCATGTCGCGCTTCATCTTGTCGAGCTCCCAGTGCGCGATCTTGATCACGCGCAGCGGCGAGGTGGCGATCACACTCGCCGACCGCTGCTCGCCCTCGAGCAGCGCCTGCTCGCCGAACACGTCGCCCGGGCCGAGATCGGCGAGCTTCTCGCCGTCCTTCTCGACCTTCGCGGTGCCGTCCTCGATCGCGAAGAAGTCGTTCGCGTAGCCGCCCTCCTTCACCACCGCCGCGCCCTCGGGATACGACTCCAGCTCGGCGAATGTCGCGACCCGCTTCAGCGCGTCGTCGGGCACGTCGGAGAACAACGGGATGGTCTTCAGCTGGCTTACGTCCACGCCGAGGAACCTATCCGATTGGGCCGTAGAGCGCCCGCGGAGGCGGACGCGAAGCGCGGCCCCTCACGGACCCCCGCGGAGGCGGACGCGAAGCGGAGCACTCCGCGGGACTGATCAAGGCGCGTACACCCACGTCGTGAAGAGCACGCTCGACAGCACCAGCAGCGCCCCGAAACAGGTCAGCACCAGGCGCAGCCTGTTGTGCTCCAGCGACCACAGCGCCAGGGCGATCCACAGCGGGAAGAGGACGAGCATGAACCGCGGCAGCGACTTCAGCGGCTCGTTCAGGGCCGGGACCGAGAGCGGCAGCAGCAGGCCGCTGATCACCCACGCCGTGTAGGCGGGCGGCAGCCGCCGAGCGCACTCGCGGACGAGCCACACGGCGAGAACCAGGAAGGCGAACAGGATCAGATTGCGCGCCGCGACCAGCTCCGGGATCTGCCCGTCGGCGAGCACCGCCGAGGTGCTGACGCCGGGAACGAGCTCGATCACTCCGACGATCGCCTGCCATAGCCCCAGGATCGGCCCGCCGAACAGCGGGATCAGGGTTCGGGTCCACTCCTCCTGGGCCGAGAACGCGGCCATCGGCTCGCCGGTCGCCGCCGACAGGTAGGCGAGGTAGGCGATCACGCCGACCGGGATCACGAGAATCCACAACACGTCTGGCGCGATCCGGTGGCGCGGCCGCCATCCGTCCGTGATCCCGTGGCGGGGCCTGTCGGCGCGCGGGCCGTACAGGTACATGATCAGCAGCGGGACCATCAACAGCACACCGGAGCTGCGCGTCGCGGCGGCCATCACCCCGGCCAGCCCGGCAGCCGCCCATCGGCCGGTTCTGGCCGCGTATATCGCCCCCACCGAGAGCAGCAGGAACAGACCCTCCGAGTACACCGCCGAGAGCACTATCGAGCTTGGGAACCAGGCGACGATCAGGATCACGGCGCGGGCGGTGTCGGACCCGTAGTCGAGCTCGACCAACCGGTGCAGCAGGTACATCCCGCCGATCGCGGATGCGCACGAGACCAGGATCCCGAACAGGACCGCGAACCCGTCGGGCCCCGCGAGCGAGACGAGCGCCGGGTACAGCGGGAAGAACGCGGCGCGGTCGAGGTACCCGTACCCGTACTGGGCGATCTCCAGGTACCACACCGAGTCCCACCGAGCCCCGGGAGCGATCAGCAGGTTCGAGAAGGTCTCGTCGAACGGGATCGTCAGCCAGTAGGGATCGAGCCGGGGAACGGTCTCCCCGACGGCCCCGACGGCGACGACCGCGACCATGCCCGCGATCCACGCGACCGCTCGGGTGACCCAGAACGCGGACCACACATCGCGCAGCGCGACCCACTGCCCCTCCGCGAGCGGCAGCGCGGCGCGGAGCCGCTCCGCAGTGGTGTACGGCTCACTCACTTCGGCGGGAATCTTGGCAGCCCGGAACCACCGGCGTTGTGACGTCCACGTGAAGGAACGGTTTCCGCGCTCAGGCCGACGCGACGCCGGCCTCGTGCCGAGCGGCACCCGCCCGAGGGGCGATCGGAAGCGCGTGGTCGCGCCGGTCAGCGCGGCGGGCGCCCCGCTTGCGCTCCTTCGCGGCAGCGGCCAGCCACTCGTCGAAGTCGATCTCCATCGTGTGCCGATCGGAGCGGTAGAACCGCTTCGCATGCGCCTCGCGCTCGGCTCGTATGTCGGCCTCCACCTCGCTCGGCTCGGGGAGGTGGTAGCGCCCGCGCAGGTACCGCGCCACCCACTCGCCCTGCGCCTCGGACACCGGCATCAGCGCCCCGAGCGGCTGCGCCAGCCCGATGAAGAAGACGCCGCCGACATCGGGGTGGAAGGTGCGACGGAACAGCTGCAGGTCGTTCCCCGGCGCGGAGATGAACTGCTCGTCGAAGAACGGGAAGGTCACCTTGTAGCCGGTGGCGTACACGATCAGGTCGATCCGCTCGGTGGTGCCGTCCTCGAAACGGACCAGGTCGCCCTCGAGCTCGGCGACGTTCGGCTTCGGCGTGATCGCGCCGTCCGAGAGCCTGTCGATGAACTCGTCGGACACGGTCGGGTGCGCGTGCCCGATCTTGTGGTCGGGCTCCGGCATCCCGTGGTCGGAGGCGCTTCCCGAGAACCGGCGGAGCATCTCGAACCCCTTCTGGCGAACGGCCCACGGAAGCCCCGGCGGGAGCAGCATCTGATCGATCGGCTTCCCCCGCAGCCGCTTCCGGATCACGTGCACGCCGCGGCGGGAGGAGATCAACGCGGCGTCGGCCGCGTAGCTCGCGGCGACGGCGATGTCCATGCCGCTGTTCCCGACCCCGACGACCAGCGCCCGGCGGCCCTTGAAGACGTCCGAGCCCCGGTAGTCGTGGGCGTGCATCTCGACTCCGGCGAAGCTCCCGGGGAAGGGCGGCTCCGGCCACCGCGGGTTCCAGTGGTGGCCGTTGGCGACGACGACGGCGTCATACTCCCGCGTCTCGGTGCCTCCGTCCGCACCGGCGCCGGAGATCGTCACCTCCCACACGCCGTCGTCGCGACGCTCGGCACGCTCGACCTTGGTCTCGAAGGTGATCGTGTCGCGGATCCCGAAATGGTCGACGTAGCGGTCGAAGTACTCGCTCACCTGCCAGTGCATCGGGTAGTCCCGGAAGTAGGAGGGCATCGGGAAGTCCGAGTACGACATCCGCGGGCCCGAGGTGTTCATCTCGAGGGTCGAGTAGCACCCCGACAACCCGTTCGGGTTCTGGAACACCCACATCCCCCCGACCACCGAGCTCATCTCGAAGCAGTCGAACGGGATCCGCGCCTCGTACAGCGCCTTCGCCGCCGCGATCCCCGACGACCCCGCGCCGATCACGCACACTCGCGGCAGCGACGGGTCCGGCTCGATCGCGCCCTCCGGCCGCGCCGGCCCCGGGTCGCCCTTGATCATGTAGGACACGGCTTCAGCCTATCTGGCCAGTGGAGCCGGTCGCGCCGTCTGGGATGCCCGACCCGGTTCCGATGATCCGCTCTCGAGTGCAACAGGTCTGCCTGGTCGCCGCCGTCGCGATGCTCGCGATCGCGCTGCTCCCTCCCGCGGGGGCCGCCGCCGGCGGGGGTCCCCGCGTCAAGCTCGGCGACAACTTCTTCAAGCCGAAGAAGAAGACGGTCGCCAAGGGGACCAAGATCAGGTTCGCCTGGAAGGGGAGCAACCGTCACAACGTCACCCTCAGGAAGGGACCCGGGAGCTTCGTGTCAACGACGACCCGCAAGAAGGGCGTCGACTTCACGCACAGGTTCAAGAAGCGTGGGACCTACAAGATCTACTGCACGATCCACCCCACCCAGATGAAGCTGAACGTGAAGGTGGGCTAGGGAGCATGGGCGCGCCGTGTTCGAACGGATATCGCTAGTCCGTAGCGCTGAACTCCCAGATCGCGATCCCGAGCATCGCCAGCCCGAGAGCGAGAACCACCCCCGCGGACAGCAGGGGCGGGACCTCCCACCCGAACCAGGTGACGCCCGGGGCCAACGGCGTCGCGAGCGGCCGGGCTGATCTCGAGCTGGCTGAAGACGAGCTGGCGCATCGGGTCGACGGCGTAGGTGAGCGGGTCGATCCGGTTCAGGAAGGCGAGCCAGCCGGGCAGGTTGGTGACGGGAAAGAGAGCGCCGGAGAGGAAGAACATCGGCATCACGACCATCTGCATCAGCCCCATGAAGGACTGCATCTGGCTGATCCGGGCCGCGGCCATCACCCCGAAGGCCGTGATCGCGAACGCGAGCAGCAGCTGCAGGGTGAAGACGCCGAGAACCAGAGCCACCGAGTAGGGCACGTGCACCGCCCAGGCGAGGGCGATCAGGATCACGCCCTCGAAGCTGGCCACGGTCGCGCCCCCGGCGCACTTTCCGATCACGATCGAGCTGCGCCTGACGGGCGCCACCATCATCTCGCGCAGGAAGCCGAACTCGCGGTCCCAGACCACGGAGGCGGCGGAGTACATCGCCGTGAACATCACGGCGAGGCAGAGAACGCCGGGGTAGATGAAGGTCTTCAGGTCGACGCCGTGGGTGCTGGCGCTGGATAGCTGCTGCAGGCCCGAGCCGAGGACGAACAGAAAGAGCAGGGGCTGGATCAGCGCAGTGATCCAGCCGCAGCCGGTCGCTTCGGAAGCGGATCAGCTCCCGTCGCCACACTGCCTTGATCGCGCGCAGCTCGCCCCGGAGGCTGCGCTCCGGAACCTGAACCCGGGCGGGCTCAGGCGGCGCTTCCCGTTCGCCTGCGAAAGCTCGATCCGCGAGCTCCGTGTCGACCGAAGCGCTCACCGCCTGGCTCCCGTCATCACCTGCATCAGCACCCGGTTGGCCTGCTTGCCGCGGTTCTCCTCGGCGTCGCGGATCGTCGTGCCGGTGAACGACATGAAGACGTCGTCGAGCGTCGGACGGGAGACGCTGATGCCGCGAATCGGCAGGCCGAGCTCGGCGAACAGGCGGGGGACGAACTCCTCGCCCCCGCGGACCGCGAAGGTGACCGCATGCTCGGAGATCTGGGCGTCGATCCCGAAGCGCTCGCGGAGCGCCGCGATCGCAGCGACATGGTCCTCGGTCTCGATCCGGATCCGGTCGGCACCGACGCTCTCCTTCAGCGCCTCGGGGGTGTCGAGCACGACGATCTCGCCCTGATCCATGATCGCGATTCGATCGCAGAACTCCGCCTCGTCCATGTAGTGGGTGGTCATGAAGATCGTGATCCTCACGCGATCGCGAAGCTCGGCGATGTAGCGCCAGATCGAGCTGCGGGTCTGCGGGTCGAGGCCCAGCGTCGGCTCATCGAGAAAGAGAACACGCGGCGAGTGCAGGAGCCCACGGGCGATCTCCAGGCGTCGGCGCATCCCGCCCGAGAACGTCCCGACCTCGGCGTCGCGTCGATCCCAGAGCGCGACCATCTCCAGCACCTGTCGGATCCGCGGAGCCACCGCCGCCCGGTCGACGCCGTAGAGCTCCGCGTGAAGCCTCAGGTTCTGCGCGGCCGTCAGGTACGAGTCGAGGGTGGGGTCCTGGAAGACCAGCCCGATGTTGCGCCGGACGTCGTCGCGGTCGCGAACCACGTCGTGTCCGGCGACCGAGGCGGCCCCCGCCGTCGGCGTCGCCAGGGTGCAGAGCATGTTGATCGTCGTCGACTTGCCCGCCCCGTTCGGGCCGAGAAAGCCGAAGACCTCTCCAGCCGCGACGTCGAAGTCCACCCCCCGCACGGCCTCGACCTCGCCGAACGACTTGGCGAGCCCGCGAACGGAGATCGCGACGGGCGCGGCGCTCACCGGGCCTCCACCGTCGTGGTCGTCCTGCTGATCCCGATCACCTTAGCCATGCGCCCGATCCGTCCGGGACGGGGCCGGTCGCGATCCGGCGCCCGCGGGCGGCTGCCCCCGAGTCCCCCTACTTCTTCTTCTTCGCCACCTTCAGCTTCGCGGTGTCGGTCGCCTCCTGCCCGTCGGCGGAGGAGACCGACAGGGTGAGCCCGTAGCGGGTTCCGCGCTTCAGCTTGCTCAGGCTCAGCGTGTGGCGGCCGGCGCTCGCGAGCTGCTCGCTCGTCGTGCGGGTCTTCGCCCGCTTCGCGGCCCCGCCCCGGATCGGCTTCCCGCCCGGCGTCGCCTCCAGCGTCGCGGTGCCGGGCAGGGTGGTGACGATCCGGACGTTCGCCCTGCTGCCCTTCGCCTTCGTCACGTCGGCGGCGATCGCGGCCGCGAGCAGGGCGCGGTCGACACCCGGCTTCCCCTGCGGCCCCGGATTCCCCTGCGGGCCGGTGGCCGACTGCACGCCGACCACGGCGGTCGCGGTGTTCGAGTGCTTGCCGTCGGAGCTCGCCCGGACGTCGAACGAGTCGGCGCCCGCGAACCCGCCGTCGGGGGTGTACGCGACGGTGTGATCGGCCTGGTTCACCGCTCCCAGGGTCCCGTTCTGCGGCCCCTTCACGACCTCGATCTCGATCGGGTCGCCGTTCGCGTCCGAGCAGTCGAGCGGCACCGTCTGGACCGCCCCGGGCTCACCGGTGCTGGAGGTCGTGCGGCAGACCGGCGCCAGCTCGCGGTCGAAACGCACGATCGCGCCGGCGGTTTGGGAGACGGCGTAGACGCTGGCGTCGTCGGGGCTGACCGCGACGTCGGTGGCGCCGAACAGACCCTCGGTCTTCGTCCCGCACCCGGGATCGAAGCCGACGTCGGCGATACAGCTGGGGTTCGACAGCGCGCCGCCCGCGGAGCGGTCGAAGCGCACGATCGCGGTGTCGCCGACGGCGACCGCGTAGACGCTGCCGCCGTCGGGGCTGACCGCGACGCCGATGGCGCCATTCAGGCCCTGGGCCGTCGCCCCGCACCCGGCCGTGTCGCCGACGTCGGCGACACAGCTCGGGTTCGACAGCGCGCCGCCCGCGGAGCGGTCGAAGCGCACGATCGCGCGGTCGTCGACGGAGACCGGGTAGACGCTGCCGCCGTCGGGGCTGACCGCGACGCGGGCGGCGCCGTCCAGGCCCTGGGCCGTCGTCCCGCACCCGGCCGGATCGCCGACGTCGGAGACGCAGCTCGGGTTCGACAGCGCGCCGCCCGCGGAGCGGTCGAAGCGCACAATCGCGTCGTCGCCTTCGGCAACCGCGTACACGCTGCCGCCGTCGGGGCTGACCGCGACGTCCGCGGCGCCATTCAAGCCCTGGGCCGTCGCCCCGCACCCGGCCGTGTCGCCGACGTCGGAGACGCAGCTCGGGTTCGACAGCGCGCCGCCCGCGGAGCGGTCGAAGCGCACGATCGCGTCGTCGTCAAAGCTCGCCACGTAGACGCTGTCGCCGTCGGGGCTGACCGCGACGCCGAGGGCGTTGCCCAGGCCCTGGGCCGTCTCCCCGCACCCGGGATCGCCGACGTCGGGGTCGGAGATGCAGCCCTGCGGCGTCAGCGCGCCGCCCGCGGAGCGGTCGAAGCGCGCGATCGCGCCGTCGGCTGCGGCGACCGCATAGACGCTGCTGCCGTCGGGGCTGACCGCGACGTCGTAGGCGAGGCCTAGGCCCTGGGCCGTCGCCCCGCACCCGGGATCGCCGAAGTCGGAGTCGGAGATGCAGCCCTGGGGCGTCAGCGCGCCGCCCGCGGAGCGATCGAAGCGCGCGATCGCGTGATCAAGTGCGCCGACCGCGTAGACGCTGTCGCCGTCGGGGCTGACCGCGACGCCGATGGCGGCGTTCAGGCCCTGGGCCGTCTCCCCGCACCCGGGATCGCCGACGTCGGGGTCGGAGATGCAGCCCTGCGGCGTCAGCGCGTGCAATGTCAGCGCGGCGGCCGTGGAGGCCCCGAGCAGCAGCGCCCCGACGGCGAGTGCCGCCGCGACTGCGGCGCCTCTGAGACGCGGGGACGAGACCGCGTCGCAAGCGGGCGGGTCACCCTCGGCGGCAACGTCGGGCTCGATCCGGCGTGACTCCGCGGGGTCCTCGCTAATACTCAATTGCGCCCCTCCCCTGTCGGTCCGCCCATCCCCGCCATCGGCGGGCCGCACAATCCTACGGTCAGATCCAGCATATATCAATCGTGCGCGGCCGTGTGGTGAAAACCGGAGGCCTCCAAGTGATCGCCGATTGACTCAGGCGGATGCCGGTGTACGTTCGCCGGGGCAGAGCCGGCAGTGCTCTGCCACTGGTGCAGGGGCAGCACCGATCAGGGAGGGAGTCCAGGATGGGGTGGTGTCCAACGACAAGCTGTCGATCCCATCTACTGGGCCGTCACCGCGGCGAACGGGACCTTCCAGCGCGGGAACGGCGCCACGACCTCGACCCGGATCAACGCGGATAACTACCGGGTGCAGCTTGAGACCAATGTGAGCGATTGTTCGTACCAGGCGACGCCCCGTATTCGTGTCGCATTCGCAACACGCCGTCTTCTGCTGAGCGCCCATCGGCGAAGGTGAGTGCGCCGGTGCGTCTGTCACGCGCACCGCCCTGTTAGACGTCCTGACGCCCGGCGGGACCGTGACCTCGGCGGTCCGGTCAAGTTGCTCGCTGCTCGGCCAAAGGGCCAACCGGCGCTAGTCAGCCCACCAGTCGCGCTGGCCCTCGACGTCTTCGCGCGGAGCCTCACCGAGATTGGGCGCGCCGATGACGAGGATCTCGAGGCCCTCCGGCCCGGCCTCGTAGCCTCGCCACGTACCGGGCGGGACGCGCACCGTGTCCCACTCCTTAAGCTCGACGATCTCCTCGTCGAGCTTCATCCGCCCGCTCCCGCGCACGACCACGTACACCTCCTCCTGCGTCTTGTGAGTGTGGCCGTACGGAAAGCGATGGGAGGGCGGGACGCGCTGGTAGCTCAGACCGGACTGCTCGAGCTCGAGCGCGTCGGTCGCGAGGCGGAACTCCAGGTCCGGCGCCCCGTCGAAGTTGGACCCGACGTCCGGCGGATCCTCCTTGAGGTTCCTGTGAGTGAACGGCACGGCCGCAATCGTACGGTGCGACATGCCCGAAAGGGACGACGCGGGATCGCCTGCCCGTGACAGACTGCCACCGCTCCACCGTCCGGTGGAAGCGACGAAGAGGAGGCAGCATGGGAAAGATCAGCAGGTGGTTCCCGCCGTTCACAGGCGTGATCTTCGTGGTGCTGTTCGTCGTCATCCTGATCCTGATCGGTCAAGGGCAGGACGCGACGAGCAAGACCGCGCAGGAGATCGTCGATCACTACAACGACGACAACACGAAGGAATCGATCGCGTCGATCGCCATCGGTTTCGCCTCGATGTTCATCCTCTACTTCGGCGGCTGGCTGCGCCGGATGTTGAGGGACGCCGAAGGGCCGGATGGGATCCTCTCGACGGTCGTCTTCGGCGCGGTGGTCGTGTTCTCGGCCGGGGCCGCGGTCGGCGGGTCGATCCACCTGGCGCTCGCCGATCTCGCCGACGACATCGATCCGATCGCGTTGCAGGCGATCAACGGGATCGACTACGACCTCTTCTTCTTCTTCCCGGTCGGTCTGGGGACGATGATCCTCGCCACCGGGATCTCGGCGTTGCGCCACGGCAGTCTGCCGAAGTGGTTGGGCTGGGTCAGCATCGTCGTCGGGGTGGCCTTCTTCTCGCCCGTGTTCTGGGTGGACTTTGTCGCCGCGCCGCTCTGGATCGTGATCGTGAGCATCATCGGGATCAGCCGCGCGACCCGATCCGAAACAGCCCCCGCAGCCTCGTAGCTGGCCGGCGGAGGGGCGTCCGGACGGCCGCCCCTCCGCCCGCTCCGCTTCAGCGGGCGCCTTCATTTCGTCCGAGGCGGGATCGCCCGCCCCGCCGGTCCCGGACGCGCGCATTGCCAAAGAAGAGCGGAAGCTGACGGTCGCCGGCGTAGGGCGGCTGCCCGTCGTTGCGGTCGGCATGCGCGGGCAGCCAGCCCCGGCAGCTCGTCCCGCCGACGAGCGAGCCGCGACCGCGAGGCTGGCGCGTGGGTCGGGCATCGCGGGCGCCGACGATTGGCACCGTGCACCCGCTCATGCTCGCGGATCGCGTCCACGTTGCGGGTTGTCCGAATCTCGCCGAGCGGCTGCCAGCCGTCTGGCAAGTCCTCCGAGGCATCGGTGAAAAGAGCCTCGAACGCGGGAGAGTCGTGAGCGGTCGACTGTCCTTCCGCATCATCGGCCGAGATTGGCCGTGGACTACGCTGACCCTCCGTGCCGGCCTGGATCCCAAGCCCGCCGGTCGAGGGCTTCCACCTCGGCCCCCTGCTGATCCACTTCTACGGTCTCGCGTATGTCGTAGCCATCGCCGCGGCAATCGCGATCGTGGACCGGCGCTGGCGCGCGCAGGGTGGTCGGACGGAGCTCGTTCATGAGGTGGCGGTGTGGGGAGTCGGAGCCGGGATCCTGGGCGGACGGCTCTACCACGACCTGACGAGCTGGAGCGAGGTCCCTCAAACCTGGTGGGGCTGGGCGGCGGTATGGCAGGGCGGGTTGGGGATCTGGGGCGGGATCGCGGCGGGCACGGCGGCCGGGATCTGGATCCTTCGTCGCCGCGGGGCAGACGTCGCGCGCTTCCTCGACGCGGCGGCACCGGCGCTGCTGGTCGCCCAGGCGATCGGGCGGGTCGGCAACTACTTCAACCAGGAGCTCTTCGGCGGTCCCACCGGCCTCCCGTGGGGGGTGCGGATCGACCCGGCCCACCGCCCGGCCGGACTATCTCGCCGATCCGGCGTTCCATCCGACCTTCCTCTACGAGCTCGTCTTCAACCTCGGCCTCGCGGGCGTCCTGGTGTGGCTCGGCCATCACAGGCGGATCCGTCCGCCCGGGGCTCTTCGCCCTGTACGTGACCGGGTACTCGGGCTTTCGGATCTTCGAGGAGCTCTTGCGGGTCGACCCGGCGCACCACCTGTTCGGCCTCCGACTCAACTTCTACGTCGCCTGCGCGCTGACTCTCGCCGGCGCGGCGTGGTTCGCGGCGATCCAGATGAGCTGGCGGCCTCGCCGGCCCGGCAGGAGGGCGGGACAGATCGGCGCTGTGATCGCGATCGGCTGGGCGGCGCTCGCCGCCTGCGGATGCGCCCAGGACGCGAGGGCGGCTCAGCACCCGCGGGGCGACCGGCCTCCGGCGCGCGTCGCTACGGACGGCCGGGCGTCAACGGGACCTCGGCCCGAAGTGCGTCGAGCGATGCGGAGTCGGGCGCGCCGGCCGGAGCAGCCGGCCCGGGGCGGCGTGACCACGCGACCGGCTTCGGCTCGCGGGTGAGCAGCCGCGCCCAGGTGCGATCGTCGATCGAGCCGGTGGGCGCCAACCCATGCGCCGCCTGGAGCGCGCGCACCGCCGACGCCATCCCGTCGTCGTAGCTTCCGTCGACCGCGACGGCTCGTCCGTGAGCTCGCAGGAGCTCCTGCGCCCATACGACCAGGTCGCCGGCGTCGCCGCTTCCCAACGGCGCATAGTCGGCTCGGGGGCCGGCCGCCGCCGCCGCCTCGCGCTTGTCCCGCGTGCGGCGCTTGTGCCGATTCAGGCTCTTGCCTACCCAGCGCCACTCGCGGCCCTTCGTCTCCTGCCACGACCACCAGCTCACGCCGGCCGCGCCGCGCTGTCGCGCATTCCGTCGAAATCGGAGCACCGACTTGCGGCTCACGTGGAGGTAGGTCTGGCCGAGCGGGAAGATCGGGCGGTCGTACGGTGCGTTCACCTCGTAGGTGTGCTTGTAGATCTTGCCCACCGAGGTCCCGATCGTCTTCCAGTACATCTGCGGGACGTTGTACTGGGCGCCGTGCTTGCCGAGGAAGACCGAGTACGGGAAGGACGGGTGGTAGTCGACGTAGGGGAAACTCGCGAGCGCGACCGGATACTCCTCCCCAACGCGGTCGCGAAGCTCGTCGATGTAGCGGTCGGCGGCCTTGTAGCGGCCCTCGTAGCGGCTCTCGGCATCGATCACGAGGCAGTCGGCGCCCGCGTCGACCGCCTTTGCCCCGGTCCGGGCCTCCGCTCGCGGCCTGCTTCCGTACACGTATTGCCACGCGCACACGCGGCGGCCCGCATCATGCAGCGTGTCGACCAGCTCAGGCGTGAACTGGTCCCAGTAGGTGTCCCCGTCGCCGCTCTTCACGAGCACGGTGTCGATGTGGCGCTTCGTCGCCTTCCTCGCGATCGCCGCCGCTGACCCGCCCGACTGGCTCACGTACCACACCCACATCCCGTTCCCGTCCAGGGGCGACGCGGCGCTCGCCGGCGCGGGCCAGCCGAAGGCGGTACCCAGCGCGACCAAGCCAGCCGCGCCGGCGAGGCGCGATCGCACTCCGGTACGGGGGTGGGCTTTGCGCCTGGCCATGGGTTGAGTTTCGGCGTCCTGGGTCCGAAACACGGTCGAGATCTTGCAGTTGCGGGCGCGCACAGGCGTTGTTTCATGCAGGTTCATGCGTGCAGGAGGGCAAGCGCGCTGGTCGAAGCTTGCACGGTGGCCACAACGGTCGAGACCGAGAATCCGGATCGCGACTTCTGGGACGACGAGCATCCGACCGAGGACGTAGACGAGCAGCCGCGGGGATGGGCCCGAACGTCGACCGGCGCGGTCCTGATCGGCGTGGTGGCGATACTGGCCGTGGGCACGATCGGCGGAATCGCCGCCCTGTGGCCCACGGGCGGCGCCGAGGTGCCCAACTCGCAGGCCTTCGGCGGAGCGTCGGTGGGTGCCGAGGTCGTCTCGGCGACGACGGCGCGATGCGCGAACACGCCGGTTGCTCAGACGTGCCGTACGGTGAAGGTCGAGCTCACGAACGGTCCCGACTCGGGCAAGCAGGTGCCGATCACGATCGGGCCGAGCGATTACTCGCCCGCTTATGACGTGGGCGCCCACGTTCGCGTGGTCAGGGAGGAGACGCCAGCCGATCCCACGTCCGCCGACTCCCGGGAACCGACGGCAAGCCCGTACAGCATCGTCGACTACGACCGTCGCATGCCGATGCTGTGGCTCGGCCTCGCGCTCGGAGCTTGCGTGGTCGTCGTGGGGCGATGGCGCGGAGCGCTTGCCCTGATCGGGCTCGGCGCGAGCCTGGTTCTCGTCACCCAGTTCATGGTCCCGGCGATCCTCGCGGGAGAATCGCCCTTCTTGGTGGCGCTGCTTGGCTCGCTGGCGGCGATGTTCATCACCGTGGCGCTCTCCAGCGGCCTCGGTGCGCAGAGCCTCGCGGCGGCGCTCGGCATCGCCGGCAGCCTCCTGCTCGCCTCCATCCTCGCGCTGCTGTACGCAGGCCTCGCGCACCTGGACGGCTTCACGAGCGACCTCGCGTTCACCCTCCGTCAAAGCGGCGTCGGTGTCTCACTTCAGGGGCTCGTGATCGCGGGAATGGTGGTCGCCGCCTTGGGCGTGCTCGCCGACATGGCCGTGAGCCAGGCGTCGGCGGTGATGGCGCTCCGACGCGCCAATCCCGCCCAGCGCGCGGGCGAGCTCTATCGCGGCGCCTTCGGCGTCGGCCGCGATCACTTCGCCGCCACCGTCAACACGCTCGTGTTCGCGTACGTCGGGGCCTCGCTACCCCTGCTGATCCTGTTCAAGAGCTCGGGAGTGGATTTCACGGACGCGATCAACGCCCAGGACGTCGCCGAGCCGCTGATCGGGATCCTGATCGGAGCGGTGGCACTGATCGCCTCGGTGCCGCTGACGACCGGCCTCGGGGCGATGCTCGCCGCTCGCATTCCGGCGGTCTCGCTGCCCGAGCACGGCCACCAACACTAGCCGGCGGCAGCGCACCGCGAGCACAGCCCGCGCAATACCACATCGTGCTCCGAGACCTCGAACGCCAGTTCCGTTGAGATGCGCCCGATTGCCCGCTCGAGCGCCCGGTCCTCGAAGATCTCCATTCGCCCGCAGCTGCGGCAGATCGCATGATGGTGATGGTGGCCGCTGCGCTCGACGCGCTCGTAGGCGGCGGCTCCGCGGGTGAGCTCGATGCGTTGGACCAGGCCCAGTCCCTCGAGCTGGTCGAGGGCGCGATAGACGCTCGCCCGGGCGACGGGTGGGCGGCGACGGCGCAGCTCGCCCTCGAGCTCGAGGGCGGTGACCGCGCAATCGTGGCTCGCGAGGGCTTCGACCACGGCGGTTCTGGCTCCGCCCCGCCGCAGGCCGGCGCCTTTCAAGGCCGCGAGGGCGTGCTCTGCCCAATCGCTTCTCACGGCAGTCGCCATCAGGCGATCGTAGCCTCCGGCCGTGACCGTGTCAGGTGCAACGCACGCATCCTGCCGACCGGCAGCGAGACCAGGTACACGACGACGATCACCAGCGCGATCGAGGCGCCGGCGGCCGTTTCCGCGTAGTAGGACAGGTACAGCCCGCCGATCCCGGCGAGCACGGCGATCGCCGGGGCGAGAAAGAGCATCGGCAAGACCCTGTCGGTCAACTGCCGCGCCGTCGCGGCAGGGCCGACCAGGACGGCGACCACCAGCAGGTTTCCGAGCCCCTGCACCGCTACGACGGTCGTTACGGCAATCAGGGCCAGCAGCACGGCGTCGATCGCCGTCGGCGACAGCCCGAGCGAGCGCGCAGACCCGCGGTCGAATCCGCTGGTCAACAGGCGCGCATGCAGAAGCCACAGCGCTCCCGGGACGGCGATCGCGAGCGCGGCCGCCGAGATCAGATCGGCGTCGGTGGCGCCGAGGATGTCGCCGAAGAGGAGCGCCTCGATCCCGGGCGGCGAGTCCGGCGCCAGAGCCAACAGGACACCGAGTCCGAACAGGGTCGTGACGACCACGGCGACCGCGACGTCGCGGGAGGTGCCCGGCGCCCGCGAGGCGAACGCGATCGCCGCGGCGGCAAGCAGGATCGCGGGCGTGGCTCCGAGTAGCAGCGGCGCGCCCGCGATAGCCGCGACCACGAGCCCGGGGAAGAGCGAGTGGGCCAGCGACTCCGCCGCATAGGAGAGTTCATAGAGAACTATCCAGCAGCCGACCGCTCCTCCCGCGAGGCCGGTCAACGCGATCTCCGCGATCGCCCGTCGCATGAACTCATCGTGAAGCGGCTCGAGCATCTCAATGGTGGTGGGCCGGCAGGATCGCCTTTCCCTCGGCTCCCGGGATCTCGACGATGGCGCCGCCGTACGTTGCCTCCAGCGTCTCGCGGTCGAGGACCTCTGCAGGCGGACCGAAGGCGACCTGCACACGGTTGAGACACAGGACCGATTCGCAGCGTCGCGCCTGTCCGAGGTCGTGGGTCGCGATCACGATCCCGCGCCCCTCCGCCGCCAGCTCGTCGATCAGCGATTCGAGCCCGGCGGCGCTGGGATTGTCGAGGCCCGCGAAGGGCTCGTCGAGGAGAAGCGTGGCCGCATCCTGGACGAGGGCGCGGGCGATCAGGACGCGCTGGCGCTGCCCGCCCGAGAGCTCGCCGAAGGTTCGTGCGGCCTGGTTGCCGAGCCCGACTCGCCCCAGCGCGTCGGCGGCGCTGCGGCGATCGCGCCGTCCCGGCGGCCGCCACCAGGGCAGCCGCGGCAGTGCCCCCATCGTCGCGACGTCGAGCGCCGAGACCGGATAGTCGAGCCGGGTGCGCTCGGTCTGAGGGAGGTAGCCGCAGCGTCCTTCGACGGCGAGCCTGCCCGCAACGGGCCTGAGCTCGCCGAGGATCGCGCGGAGCAGCGTCGTCTTGCCACCCCCGTTGGGCCCAAGCAGCGCCGCCCGCCGGCCCGACAGGAGGGAGAAGGAGACGCCGGAGATCGCGGGCGGCCCGCCGTAGCCGACCGCCAGCGCCTCGGCCTCGATCAGGGGCTGACGTGGCATTGGCCCCTTCCATCGGTGAAGCCGCCGACCATCGCGTTCGCGTTCGCTGCCTCCATCTTCAGATAGGTCGCGCCGTCGGAGTCGGCCGGGCCCAGCGTGTCGCCGTACAGCGTGCGGTCGGCCGAGGCGCCGGTCTGCCGCGCGATCGCGTCCGCCACCTTCGAGCTCAGCGAGCTCTCGGGGAAGACGGCCTTGACCTTCTCGGCGTCGATCGTGTCGGCGAGCCGGCTCAGCTCCCTGGCCGAGGTCTGGGCCTGGGTGGTCTGCGAGGGAATCACTGCGCCCACGACATCGATCCGGTAGCGGTGGGCGAAGTAGCCGAAGGCGTCGTGATCGGTGACCAGCTTGCGCCTGGCCGCGGGCACCGTGTCCATGCACTTCGCGATTGCGGCGTCGAGGGTGTGCAATCTCGCCACGTAGGCATCCGCGCTCCTGGAGAGCTCCGCCTTCCGGCTCGGGTCAGCGGCCGCGAGCCGTTTCTCGATCTCCAGGACAGCCGCCTCGGCGTTGCGAGGGTCGTGCCACCAATGGGGGTCGTACTTGGAGGCCTCCTCCCCGGTCGCCTCGCCCGGCAGCCGGTCCGGCACGACGGCCCCCAGATCGACGACCTTGGCGTCACTCCCGCTCTCGGAGACGACGTCGCCCATCCACGCGTCGAGGTTGTCGCCGTTGACGAAGACGAGCTCCGCGTCGGCCGTGGCCTCGACGTCCTGCGGGCGGGGTTCGTACTCGTGCGGATCCGTGTTCGGCTGCAGTATCTGGTGAACGTCGACCGCTTCGCCGCCGACCTGATGCACCCAATCGCCGATCTGCGTGGTTGTCGCGACCACGTCGAGCTTCTGCGAGCTGTCGCCGCTGTTGAAGCAGCCGGCGCCGAGCAGGGCGAACGCCATGGCCGCAGCGGCCGTCGCGGCGGCGCGCGGAACCCTCGCCACCACCAGCTTGGCGAGCGCGACGGCGGCGAAGATCGCGCCTGCGACACACGCGATCGTCGCCCCCGGCGGGGCGTTGGTTTTCACCGACAGCCACAGCCCCAGCGTGCCCTCGACCGCGACCAGTGCGACGGTGGCGAGCTGCCAGCTCAGCATCCGCCGGCTGAGCAGGCGGGCGGTTGCCGCCGGGACCACCAAGAGGGCGGTGACGAGCAGGGCACCCACCATGCTCAGGGCGGCGGTTGCAACGAGCGCGATCAGGCCAAGGAGGGTGGCGTCGTAGAGACGCTCCCGCTGGTCGCCCGCGACTGGACTGGCCGAATCGAAGCCCTGCGCGAGCCAGCGCGGGCCGATCAACAGGGTCGCCAGCAGCGCCGCGGCGGCAGCCGTGGCGGCGAGGGCGATGTCGCCACGGTCGACCAGCAGCAGGCTCCCGAACAGCAAGGTCTCAACGTTGGCACCGGAGCCGAATACGTCGCTGGCCAGGATCACCCCCGAGGCGAGGCACGCGACGAGGACCAGCGCCACCACGCTGTCGCGCCCCCGAGCGCGGTGGCGGCCAAGGGCGACGTTGCCGGCAGCGAACGCGATCGCCGCCCCGAATGCGCCAAGCGACGCCGCAAACCCAACCCCGTCGGCGAGGACCAGGCCCGGAAAGGCGGCGGTGCCGACCGCGTGGGAGAAGAAGGCGAGCCCGCGCAAGACGATCCAGGTGCCGAGCAGGCCGGCGGGAATCGCGAGGATCAGGATCTCGATCAGGCCCCGTTGCACGAACGGGAGGTGGAATGGCTCGAGCAATTGGTCCAACCTTTCGACGCGCCGCGGCGGACAGTAATGAGAATGAGACTGTTTTGCATTATATGCGCGGCGTGCTGGTCGGTCGAGATCGCCGACGCGCAGAAGGTCAAGGGGCTCGCGCCCCTGGCTTGGTAGAGACCCACAGGCTCGACTCTTGGTGCTCGCGGTTCTCAGCCACCGCGACCTGGCCCGCGCGATCTGGCCCCCTGCCCCCATGTTCGCCACGATTGGGAGCTCGCATGCGTTCGCCCGGTTGCGGGCGTCTCAGCCTCGGCGGCGAGGTGCCCGCTCGGGACGAGAAGGAGAAGTCCCGCCCAAACCGGATCGCGCTCTCGCACCCGCGCGAGCCAGGACCACCGCCCGCCCCGCTACCGCGCGGCGGGCGCCGAGCTCAGCGCGGCAGCTCCCGCCCCAGCCACTCCTCGTAGAACCCCTCCAGGTCGGGGACGAAGTCGTGGATCACCGGGTAGCCCGGCGGGACCGCCTCGACCTCGAGCAGGGTCCTGCACCCCGGGCAGAAGTACTCGCGCAGGTGGTTCCATTCGGGGTCGCCGTGCATCTTGGGCGGGTAGATCTCACGGAGCTTCTCGTCGGTGTCGCGGACGCTGATCAGCGCCTCCAGCTTCCAGTTCTGCCGGTAGTCGCAGAACTCGTGGCCGCAGTCGCACTTGACGATGTACTGAGCATCGGCCTCCCCGCCACCCGCGGGCGACTCTCGGTCGCCCGCGGCAATGATGTACAGGTGCTCGCCGAACGGAAGCACGATCCGGTCGTCCCAGCCGACCCGCTGCTGGAGCAGCGCCACGTACTGGTCGAACCGCTCCGGGTCCTTGTGCGACGACTGAATCGCGCGCACCTGAGAGCGCGGCAGCCGCTCATCGACCAGGTCGCGGAGGGTGTCGGCGTCGAGCCTCACCCGGCCCGCCCGGTGCGCTCCTGCTCCGCGAGCAGGGTGCGGGTGAGGTCGATCGTCGGCGTCGGGATCGGGAAGTCGAAGTCCTCCGGCAGCTCCCAGAACTCGCGGAACTCCCCCGCCCACCGGTCCGAGAGCCGGATCGACTCGGCGTACATCCGCTGCACCGGCTCGATCAGGTCGGCGTCCAGGATCCGCTGCCGCTCCGAGCGCATCCACTCGCGCACCGGCACCGCGCGCGCGCCGCGGTCCTCGCGCATCTCCGTCCGCCTCGCCTCGGTCGCACCCTCGTCTCCGACGACCACCCCGTACACCTTCTCCGCGTAGCGCGGCAGCAGGTACTCGTCCTCGACGTCCTCGACCACCGACTGGTACGGCCGCTCGATCGGGTCGCCGACGCCCGCCGCGCCGCGGAACATGCACAGGTACAGGTCGCCCTGCCGCATCACCTCGGGGAGCGTGGTGGTGTCGATGTCGAACTGACGGTCCCCGGTCACCATCGACTCCAGCACCGAGTTGCCCGGGTCGGGGTCGTGGGTGGGGAACGGCTCGCGCCGCTCCACGAGCTCGAAGAAGTTCGTGTTCCGGATGTTGTGCCGGTACCCGGTCGCGCCCGGGTACCCGCCCCACAGCCCGGCCTGGATGAACATCCGGCCGTTGCCGATGTTCTGCATCTCGTAGAACGGCGTCTTCCACGCCAGCCGCAGCGCCTCGTACCCCGAGCCGCCGCGGTGGCGGCCGGGCCCCGCGGTCGAGGGCTTCACCCGCTGGCCGATGTAGATGAAGGGCTCGATCAGCTCCCACATCTCCATGTCGCCCATGTCGCCCTCGGGGTTCCACATCGCGGCGGCGTAGTCGAGCCCGTCGAGGATCATCTTGCCGCCGCCGCCGACGCACGACAGGCCGAAGTTGGTGGTCGCCGACTGGCGTCCGTACTGGTCGATCCCGCCACCCTGGAACGCGTTGCTCGTCAGCGCGTACGGCGCCAGCACCTCCTCAATGAACCCGCGCGCCTGCAGCCCGCGCGACACCGACTTGATGAAGCCGGTGAAGGAGGGGATCAGGAACGCCCACGCGATCCCCGTCGAGGCCTGCGGGTTGGAGTGGTTGGTCCACGTCCCGGGCGGGAAGTTGGTGCGCAGCCCCAGGTAGGCGCCGTCGTTCACCTTGTCGTTCGGGATCAGCGTCTGGGTGAGCTGCACCCACACCGCACCCTGCATCGCCGAGGGCGTGCAGTTCGAGGAGTGGTGGCCCCAGGACGACGAGCCGTCGTAGTCGAGCTCGATCTGGGCATCGCGCGTGACGCGGAGCTCAATCGGGGCGTGCATGAGCGTGTCCACCCGCGCGTACGAAGGAAGCTGCTCCTCGTTCGCCATCGCGTTCTCGGTGAACGCCGGCGCCCGGTAGCGGCCCGGGACGAGCATCTCCCGGACCCGACTCTGGAACGAGCGGCGTCCGTCCTCGATCACCTCGCGGATGAACCGCCTGTAGACGTCGACGCCCTCCTCCAGGATCACCCGCTCGACCGCCTCGCGGACCATGTGGCAGCCGGCGATCCGGGTCTTCTCGTCTAGCGTCCAGTACATCGGCGTCCGCGTCCCCTTCAGCCCGGCGAGGACGTGGTCGCGGAACAGCTCGTCGTTCGCGCCGACCTTCTTCGCCGGGAGGTCGATCCCGTCCTCGAACCGGGAGATCGGGCCGACCGGGACCGAGCCCGGCGTCTTCGCGCCGATGTCGATCTCGTGCGTGACACCGGCCGCCCACCCGACCAGCTCTCCCTCCCAGAAGATCGGGACGATCGTCTGCACGTCCGCGTTGTGGACGTCGCCGATCATCGCGTCGTTGTTGGTGAAGATGTCCCCCGCCGCGATCCCCGGGTTGTCCTCGTAGCCCTGGCGGATCATGTACTTGATCGCGTCGGACATCGTGTGGACGTGGACGATGATCCCGGTGGAGAGCGCCACCGAGTCGCCCTCCGGCGTGTACAGCGCGAAGCTGAGCTCGCCGATCTCCTTCACGATCGGCGAGGCGGAGATGTTGAGCGCCGTCTCCCGCGCGGACACCAGTCCACCTCGCAGGCGGGAGAACAGCTTCTCGAACCGGATCGGTTCGTCTCGCTTCAGCTCCAGCTCGTCGATCCCGAGGTAGCGCCCGGTCTCCGCGAACAGGCGCTCTGATTCGGCCAGCATCTGGTGCGCGGTGCGCCCGTCCCAGCCGATCGGGGGGCGACGCTCCTGCGCGAGTGCCTCCAGCTCCTTGGTCCGGTCCACCATCGCCATCAGCCCTCACTCCTCTCCAGGTGGAAGATCCGGTTCCGGTCCAGCCTCGCCTCGCGGTCCGGCGGGATCGCGAACGTGTCGGCGGGCGACTCGATGATCGCAGGGCCCTGGACCACGTGCCCGGCGCTGAGATCGCCCTGCTCGTAGATCGCCGTGTCGCTCCAGCCCTCGCGCCACCACGCCTGCCGGCGGCCCTTCGGCTCTGGCGCGCCCGACACCTCGTCCTCGTCCGGCAGCGCCGGCTTCTCGACCTCGACCGCGCCGGTGACGATCACGTTCGTGAGCAGGTAGCCGAGCTCGGGCGAGCGCGCGGCGCGCGCGTACAGCTTCGCGTACGCGTCCTCGAAGCTCGCGATCAGCTCGTCGATCTGGGAGGCCTCGGAGAGATCCTCGCGGGGGTAGTGGATCTCGAGATCGTTGAGCTGGCCCATGTACTGCATCCGCACGTAGCGCCGCAGCTCGATCCTGTCCTCGGAGATCCCCGACTTGGCGAACTCGTCGACCACCTTCTCGCGCAGCATCTCCCACCCGCCGGCCACGTACATCGCCAGCCCCGCCTTCGTGTCATCGTCGGCGACCGGCTCGATCGGGATGTCGATCGTGAGGTCGTACCGGTACGCGTAGTCGCCGCACGCGCACCCGAAGGCCGAGAACCCCGCCGCCCACGCCGGCACCAGTACCTCGCGGTACGGGACATCGTGCGTGTAGCCCGCGGCGTGCAGCGGACCGCCGCCGCCGTAGCACAGCAGCGTGTAGTCGACCGGCGAGTAGCCCTTCCCGAGCACCTGCGCGACCGCCTCGTACTTGAGCGTCTCGTCGAACAGCCCGATCACGCCGGCCGCTGCTTCCTCGACCGAGAGCCCGAGCGGCTTCGCGATCTGGTCCGAGACCGCCGCCAGCGCCCGCTCGACGTCGAGCTCGACGTCGCCGCCGAGGAAGTACTCGGGGTTGATCCGTCCCAACACGAGGTTGAGATCGGTGACGGTCGGCGTCTCCAGGCCCGCCTCGGCCCACGACACCCCGATTCCCGCGCCCGCCGAGTCCGGCCCCAGCTCCGGCCGCCCCGAGTTCGGGTCGATCCGCACGAACGAGCCGGTCCCGGCGCCGATCGAGTCCACCTGGACCAGCGGCATGTTGAGCAGGAAGCGGCCGACGTCCGGGATCTGGCGGATCGCGAACTCGCCGTCGGTGATCAGGGCGATGTCGAAGCTGGTCCCGCCGATGTCGGTGCAGACGATGTTCGCCTGCGCGCCCGAGTCGATCCTGTCGGCGAGGTAGCGGGCGCCGATCACGCCGCCGATCGGGCCGGAGATCAGCGTCCGGGCCAGCTCCTTGGCCTCGATCGAGATCGTGCCGCCGTGCGCGGCCATGATCCGCAGGTCGAACTTCGCCCCGGAGTCGCGGGTGGCGTCGCGGACCCTACGGAGCTGCTCGCGCGAGGGCTCCGCGGCGTACGCCTCGACAAGGGTCGAGTTGAGGCGGGGGAAGTCCCGCCGCATCGGGTACAGGTCCGACGACAGGAAGATCGGTATCCCGGGCGCCGCCTCCGCCGTGATCTCGCGCACCCGGTCCTCGTGCGAGGAGTTCCGGTAGCTGTAGATCAGGTTGACGACGATCGCCTCGACGCCCTCGGCGGCGAGCTCGGCAGCCGCGGTGCGGGCCTCGTCCTCGTACAGCGGGATCGGCTCGTCGCCGAACAGGTCGACGCGGCCGCGGACACCCCGGATCAGCTCCCGCGGGACGAGCGGGTCGTTGTGGTAATGGGTGGCGACGTGCAGACGATCGGAGTACGGATAGCCGAGGTAGGTCTGGATCCCGCGCTCCAGCCGCAGCATGTCCTCCATCCCGGCGGTGACGATCAGGCCGACGCGGCGGCCCTTGCGCTCCAGCAGCCTGTTCAGCATCGCGGTGCCGGAGTAGATCCCGGAGACCATCTTCGGGAGTGCCGACTCCGCCTCCAGCTCCCACAGTCCGAGCGCGTCGCGGGTGGAGCGCATGAAACCGACGGACTCGTCGTCGGGCGTCGTCTGCGCCTTGCCGACCACGAACTCGCCGGAGCGGTCGACGATGAAGGTGTCGGTCATCGTGCCGCCGGCGTCGATCGCGAGCACCCGGGGATCGCGGCCGTTCGCGCGACCGTCGCTGGACTCTCCGGCACCCACGGCGCCGGATTCTAGACACAGTGTCTAAGCAGGCGGAAGCCCCCGCGGGGCGGGGGCTTCCGGCGGTGCGGCGTCCGCGCTGGGCTCAGCCGCCGACGATGCTGAGCGCGACCGCGAGAACCAGCACGGCGGTCGCCAGGGCGATCCCGACCAGGCTCCCGGCCGCGTACGCGAACAGCTCGCGGTCCCCGCTCGGGCCGCCATCGACGAACCAGGTGACCAGACGTGACGTCAAGAGACACCTCTCTTTCTCGTGCCTACGGGGTTAGCTGTCGGGCTCGCGCCGAAAGAGCGGCGCTACGGGCCTCGAAGACCCGATTCGCCCCAGGGACGTACGTCCCTTGTTTGGGTCCCCCGCTCCCGGCGTCGCGCGCCGGGACTCGGCAGGTTGCGCGCGGCAGTCTATGCGCGTCGGCGGCGCCTTTCAAGCCGGTCACGACCGGGTCTAGCGGCACTCGACCGTGACCCGCAGGGGCGCCGGGTTCCACCACTCGATCCCGTCGTCCGGACAGGCGCTGACCGCGGCGACAACGTCCGCGAGTGCGCGGAAGCTGACGAAGTCGCCGGGTTCCACTACACAGCCCTGCAGCCCTCTGTACGCGTCGTCGTCTGCGCTGGAGCGGATGAAGAAGGACAGCATCCCGGTCAACTCAGCGCGCTCGATTCCGAGCGCAGCGGAGATCAGGTCGCGGCACCCGGGGCGACGGTCCGCGTAGATCTCGCGCCAGCATCCCGGGTACATGATGTCGTTTCGCCCCTCGCCTCTACATTCCCCGACCTCGAGGATCGGCCTGGCGTCGCCGTCACACAGCTTCATCCCGGGGTCGGCGTGGAACACAAGCCACGGCCTGCCGAACCGCTCCCAGCCGCTGACGTTCCGGGTCACGGCCTGGTCGAAGCCGAGGAAGCTCATGTCGCCGCCCTGACCGCCATTCGGGCTCGAGATCGTCAGTTCGTCTCCCGCCGCAACCTCGACGCATCTCGCGGTCCCCGGGGACACCTCGAGTTCGATCATGGTCAGAGCGCCACCCGCTCGCCGGTGCGTGCGCTCCTGTATGCGCCCTGGATCATGCTCACCAGCCGACGACCCGCGGCGCCTCCCACCGGCGGCTCGCCGCCGCTCGCCAGCGCCCTGCAGGTGGCGTGCACCGATGCCTTCACGCTTGCGGTCCAGTCGTCCTGGTGATCCCGCTCCTCCCATGCGCCTCCCCGCCACACGCGCAGCCCAGCGCCACTCGCGAACCCCTCGAACAGTGCCTCGACCCCGGTCACCTCCGCGAGCCCACTCGACCCGATCACCTCGATCCGGTCGTCGAAGACCCCCTCTGGCGCGTGGTAGCAGGCGTCGATCGTGGCGATCGCCCCGCCCTCGAGCTCCAGCACCACGCCGAAAGCCTCCTCCGAGCCGACGCGGTCCATCGTCGCGGTCAGCGACCGGGCCGGACCGCCAAGCATCTCGATCACGTAAAACCGATGGGCGCCGGCGTCGATCGCAAGCCCGCCTCCCGCGGCGGCGGGGTCCGCCCTCCACCCCCCGTACTTGCCGCCGATCGCGAGCTTCGTGCGCACCGCCCGCAGCCGTCCGAGCTCACCGGCGTCGAGCATCTCGCGGACGGCAACGTGCGGCCCGTAGAAGAGCTGGTTGTGCGAAACGGCCACGCGCCGGCCGGCGCTCCGCGCCGCCCCGATGATCCGGTCGCACTCGTCCACGGAGACCGCCATCGGCTTCTCGAGCAGCACGTGCGTTCCAGCGGCGAGGGCCTCGATCGCGAGCGGCGCGTGCAGTGAATGCGGCAGGCAAAGGTCCACCACGTCGAGCTCCTCCGCCGCGAGCATCTCGCCGAAGTCCTCGAACGGACACTCCCCGGCAACGCTGCTCGCGACGAGTAGCGGATCGCGATCGCAGACCGCCGCGAGCTTCACCTCGGGCGTCTCCCGGAGGGCGGCGAGGTGGACCTGCCCGATTTCGCCCAGCCCGACGAGGCCGGCGCGGATCACGTCGCGGCTCCGCCGCCGATCAGCGCCCGGGCCTGCTCCAGGCCGAGCCGTGCCGCGGCAACCGGATCGGAGCCCAGCACGGACTCGTAGTACCGATAGGCCTCGAACTCCACCGACAACGGTCCGTCGTAGGAGACGTCGTCTAGCGCCGACAGCACCTCCGGCCAGGGGACCGTTCCCTCACCCAGCATGCAGAAGATGAAGTCCTCGCCCTCCATCCCGCTCCGGCCGAATGCGTCCTTCAGGTGCACGTGGGCGATCCGCTCCCCCCACTCACGGATCAGCTCCGGCTGGTCGTCACCCGTGACCGCGAAGTGGCTCGGGTCCAGGGTGACCGCGCACGGTACCTCTGCTAGGGCGCGCCGCGCCGACCCGGCATCATGGGCCAGCGTGCCCCAGCAGGGTTCCAGCGACACGGTGACGCCGAGCGGCTCGGCGCGCTCGCAGGCCGCGCTCAAGGCCCGCAGTGAGTCCGACCACGCCGCCTCGTCATAGCGTGGGCTCGCCCCCTGCTCCCACAGGTTCGGCCCGGTCAGCACGTTGACCGTCGGTATCTGCGCCTCATGTGCGGCTTCGATCGCCCGCCTCGTCCGTCCCAGCCCCCCCTCCGGGTCGGTGACCAGATCCTGGTGCGAGGCGATCGCGCAGGCGGGTGCATGCATGGAGTTCACGTGCGCAAACGTCCACTCCACCGCGTCGTAGCCGACCCCGATCAGCGCCGCCGACACCTCCTCGCCCGGGAGCTCCTCGAAGCCCAGCGCAGCAACGAACGCGAGTTGGCGCCCGTCGGTCATCTCCTCGGCGGAGCGCCGGCCACTACTACAGGGCCTTCTCGACGGACGCCAGCGAGTCCTCGAACCGGTCCAGCATCTCCTCGAGCCCTTCGCGCGGCGTGTTGACGGCCGGCTTCAGCTTCAGCACGTTTCCGAGCTCGCCGAACACCGGCCCGGAGCGACCGATCATCAGGCCCCGTTCGAAGGCCGCCTCCATCACCAGCGCCGCCTCGTGGTTCGCCGGCTCCTTGGTGTCGCGGTCGCGGACCAGTTCGATCCCGATCATCAAACCTTCCCCGCGGACGTCGCCGATCAGCTTCGAGTCGGGCTGGACCTCGCGTAGGCGCTCGACGATCATCGCGCCCATCTCTCGCGAGTGCGCCGGGAGATCGTCCGCGAGCATCTTCTCAGTCATCGCGAGCCCTGCGGCGCAGGAGACAGGATGGCCGGCCATCGTGAACCCGTACTCCCACCCCAGTATCTGCGAGCACTCCGGGGTCGCGAGGGTGGCCGACAGGGGAAAGCCTCCGCCCATCGCCTTGCCGAGCACGATCAGGTCGGGCTCCACGCCGTGATTCTCGCTCCCGAACATCGGCCCGCAGCGACAGAAGGCGCTCTGCACCTCATCGGCGATCAGCGGCACCTCGTGGCGCTCGCAGATCGCCTTCACCTTGGTCATGTAGCCGTCGGGCGCCGGAACCATCCCGCCGTTGGCCTGGAACGGCTCCACGATCACACCTGCCGGCTTGTGCGTGTGCGCCCGCTCCAGCGCCCAGTCCACCAAGTCGGCGCATGCGACCCCGCAGTCGGCGGGGTCAAGCTCGAGAGGGCACCGATAGCAGTTGTACTGCGGGACCCGGATCTGTCGCTTCAGATAGGAGTCGAGGCCGCGGTTCGATTCCTCGTACATGTCCGGGTAGACGTAGGTGAGCGGGATCGTGCCTAAGCTGCGTCCGTGGAAGCCGCCGTCAAGGCACACGAAGTCGGTGCCGCCGGTGCGCCGCATCGCGAGATGCATCGCCCCCTCCACCGCGCCGGCGCCGGACAGGGCATACAGGGTCTTCGAGATCGCGCCCGGCGCCAACTCGGTGAGCAGCTCCGCGTACCGGGTGCGCGGCTCCGACTCCCACACCGGGGTCGTGTACACGGCATCATCGAGCTGGCGCTCGATCGCCGCCCGGATCGCGGGATCGTTGTACCCGAGGTTCACCACCCACTCGCCGGAGATCGCGTCCAAGTAGCGTGTCCCGTCCGCCGCGATCACGTCGACCCCCTCCGCCCTCGCGACGCCGAGCGGCTCGTCTCCCATCGACTTGATGACGTGGAGCTCGCTCGCCGTCCTCAGCTCCTCGTACGAGGAGTAGAAGCGCAGCACCCCGTCGTCCCGGCCCGCTAGATCTCCGCTCTCGTCGCCCGGTGGCGTCACGAGCCGGCCTCGACCTGGTCGAGATACGCGGGCTTCGGGAGGTCCCAGTAGCCCGCGTTCATGCCCTCGGTGTCGGGCGGCTCGGTCGAGAGCGCGAAGTCGATCACGTAGGGACCGCCGCTGGCCAGTCCCCGATGCACCGCGGGGCCCACCTCGTCCACCTCGGTAACCCGCTCGCCGGCGCATCCCATTGCCTCGGCGACCTCGACGAAGTCCACCGGCTGCGGCTCCCCAGCCGAGTTTGTGAACTCGACGCTGAACGCGCGGTCCTCGCCGAACATCCCGCGCTGGAAGTCCCGAATCGAGGTCCAGCCGGAGTTGTTGAGGCATGCGATCAGCATCTGCGAGCCGAGCTCTGCGGCCAGCGACAGCTCCTGGACCGTCATCAGAAGGTCTCCGTCGCCGGCCAACCCGATCACCGGCCGGTCCGGCTGGGCCAGCTTCGAGCCGATCGCCGCCGGCAGCGTGTACCCCATCGTCGAGAATCCGCCCGGCGAGAGGTGCGTGCGCGGCTCGTAGCTGAGGAACTCCTGGAAGGCCTGGATCTGCGGATGGCCGGCGGACGCGATCGAGATCGTCTCCCTGGGCGCGACCTCGCGGATCTCGTGCAGGACCCGACTCATCGACAGCCGGCCGTCCCGCCATCTCGACCGGATCTGCTCGCGCCACTCCCGCTTGCGGCGGGTGATCTCGGCGGCGTACTCGGGACGCTCCACCCTCCCGCTGCCACTCCGATCGCGAACCGCATCGAGCAGATCGGCGAGACCGGATCGCGCATCGCACACCGCACCCACCTCGACCGGGTAGTTCTTACCGATCTCGTGCGGATCGACGTCGAGGTGGACGATCCGGGTCGGAGGGACGCTGAACGACTCCCCGTCCACGTACGAGGAGCATGTCTGCTCCGCGAAGCGGGTACCCACCGCGAGCAGGACGTCCGCCTCCCGTGTGAGCGCGTTGCCGCACGTGGTCCCGTTAGCGCCGGTGTGCTCGGCCGACAGCGGATGGTCCTCGGGGAACACGCCCTTCGCCGTCATCGTCACGACCACGGGCGCGACGAGCTGCTCCGCCAGGTCGCGCAGCTCCGCGGCGGCCTCTGCGTGCACGCAACCCCCGCCGGCCAGGATCACCGGGCGCTCGGCGGCCAGGAGCAGCTCCGCGGCGCGGTCGATCTGGTCGGGGTCGGGCTTCACTCGCGCGGAGGGGCGATGGCCGCCCGGCTCGGGAACGGCCCCCTCCGTGAGCTCCGCCTGCACGTCCATCGGCAGCTCGACGTGGACGGGGCCGGGCCGTCCCGCGAGCGCGTGGTTGAAAGCGCGCTGGACGACGGAGGGCACCGCGTCGGGATGCTCGGCGACGAAGCTCCGCTTTGCCACCGGCCGCATCACGCTGGAGAAGTCGGAGTCGTGTTGGCGCTCCAATTCCTGAAGCACGCCACGCCCGTACATGTACGTCTGCGGGCCGCCGGTGAAGGCGACAAGCGGGATCGAGTCCACGTACGCGGTCGCGAGCCCGACCGTCGTGTTCACGGAGCCGGGTCCGATCGAAGTCATCGTCGCCAGCGGCCCACCGCCCGCCCGGTAGTGGGCATCGCCGATGTGCGCCGCGGACTGCTCGTGCCGCGGCTTCACCACCCGAATCCGGTCGGCGCGGTCCTTGAACGCATCGAAGAGCGCCATGTCACCGTGCCCGGGGATTCCGCACACATAGGGAATCCGCTCCGCAATCAGGTACTCGGCGACGATCTCTCCACCGGTCAGCCCCATGTCGCTCACACCTCCTTTGCGCCGACGATCTTCTCCGCCGACGCGTCTGCTTGTGTCGCACCCGGTAGGCGAGCGCGAACCACCGCGATCGGTCCGCCGCCGCGGCGGACCTCCGTCCCCACAAGCCCCGCCGCTTCGGCCCAGGACGCGACCTGGTCCGCGGTCCACGTGTACCCGCCCTCGTTCTCGACCATCATCATCAGCGCGAACAGCGCCAGGTCGGAGCGCTCGGCGGGCCCGTCCTCGGCAAGCCACTCGTACGCGAGCAGCGTTCCGCCGGGCGCGAGCAGCGCCGCCGCCTCGCGCACATATGCGGCGCAGCGCTCGGGCGGATGGTCGTGAAGGATGTTGGCGAGAAGCACGGCGTCCCACTGCTCTCCGGTCGGACGCCCGAACCGAGGCTCGTCGAGATCCCCGGATAGAAACGCGATCTCGGGGTGACGCTGGCGAACCACGGGCTCGACGGCTGGCAGGTCGAGCACGGTCGCCTCGAGCCCGGGGACGGCCGCGGTCAGCGCGGCCGCATGCGAACCCGCACCGCCACCGACGTCGAGCAGCCGCCCGGGGCCCCGGAGCGCGGCCAGCTCAGGCAGCTCGCCACCGAATCGCGCCGCGAGGTCGTCGAGCGCGCGCAGGAACGCGAGCGCGGTATCGGGATCGGTGTCGAGCCGCTCACGCCACGGCGGGATTCGGGCGTGGCCGTCGCGGACCGTGTCAGGCAGGCCCGTCCACGCCCGGTAGAAGAACCACTCCTTGCGGACGATCTCGGCGACCCCCTCGACCCCTCCACCGACAAGCGCCGCGCCCGGCTCGGTCAGCGCGAAGCGCTCGTCCTCGGTCGCGAGGCCGAGCGCCGCCATCGCCCGCAGCAACGCAAGCGTCGCGCGCGGATGGGTCCCGCATGCCGCCGCCACCTCCTCCGCCCCGCGGGGGCCGTCCGCGAGTGCAGCGGCGATCCCGGTTTCGACAGCCGCGGCGACGACGGCGCTGCGTTGGTAGTCCGTCGCCATCTCAAGCGGGTCCGGAGCGCTCACGCCGCCCTCCTCAGCGAGCGCGCCGCCCGGAACGCGTCACGAAGCATCGCGACCTGGGCGCGGAGCCTCTCCCCCCGGCGAGCGCGCCGCACCCCGATGGACTCGAGCACGACCGCGGCGGCGTTGCGCCCCGGCGCGCCGGTGACGCCGCCGCCGGGGTGGGTGCCGGCACCGGTCAGGAAGAGCCCCACCAGCGGGGTCGTGTACCGGGCCAGGCTGGGCGAGGGCCGGGCCCCGAGCAGCTGGTCGATGCTCATCTCGACGTGATTCGGGTTGCCCTGCGAGTTTCCGTTGCGCCGGACCCAGTCGTCCGGTCCCGTGAGACGGCGCTCAACCGGCCGCAGCTCGGATCCCAGCGCCCTTTCGACGGCCGACCACGTCCGGTCCGCCGCCTCCTCGAGCGCGCGCTCGTCCCACGGCCCCGCCGCGAGACGCCACGGCACAAAGGTAGATATCCACGCCGCGTGACGACCGTCCGTGGCCCATCCTGGCTCGAGCACCGAGGGGAACGCGATCATCAGCGGGGGGCGCTCCGGGAGTTCTCCCAGAGCAATGCGGGCGAAGGCGCGCTCGATGTCGGTGCCCGTGTTCGGCGACAGCATCAGGGCCCGGGCGAATCCCTCCGGGCCCGGCAGTCCGGGCAGCGACTCAACGATCGCGTCCACCTTGAGCTCCGAGATGTTGTGCTCGCCGACGTGGATCGCGTCCACCTCCTCGAGCAGCGACGCGGGCACCTGCTCGCGATCCACCAGCCCCAGGAAGACCCTCCTCGCATCGATCGCCGAGACCACCGCCCGCGCCGCCGGGATCCGTTCGCCGCCCGTGTGGATGGCGACCGCCCGGCCGTCCCGCACCTCGATCCGCTCGGCCGGCGCGTCGCAGCGCAACCTCCCACCGGCGGCGCGGAGGCACCGAACAAGCGCATCGATCGTGCCGCGCGAGCCGCCCGCCGGGCGGGCGGCGGGGACACCGTGGGCTGCGGCGAACATCAGGGCGCCCGCCGCGGTGCCGGGGCTCGTCGGAGGCTGCTGAGAGTGGGCCGCCCAATGGTCGAGCACGCCGCGCAGCCTGTCGTCCTCGAACGCTCCGCGGACGAGGCTGGAGGAGGAGGCGAGCATCGTCTGCACGAGTCGCACCCCCTGCGGCCCGAGCGCCGCGTCCGCCAGCGCCGCCAGCTCGCGAAGCGTCGGTGGCGGGCCGGACTCCGACTGGCGCAGGACCCCCATCGCCGCATCGGACCATCGCGAGAACGCGCGATATGCCTCCGCCTCCGACCGCCCCACGATCGGGGTCAGCCCCTCCTCGACGGTCCGCTCCAGCGAGCTCCAGAAGGCCAGCGTGCTGCCGTCGTCGCACGGCGCCAGCGTGATCTCGTCGCGAAGATGGAACCGCAAGCCGTGTCGCGATTCCAGCTCGAGATCGTCCGCGACTCCACTGGCGCGCAGGCCGCCGTGCTCGTACGCGCCGAGCTCGAGCCGTCCGGCGCCGTTCGGCAACTCAACAGTGGCCACGCAGCCGCCTGGCTGCGGCGCCGCCTCGACCACCTCCACGTCGACCCCGGCACGGGCCAGGTAGCAGGCGCAAACAAGCCCGTTGTGACCAGCTCCGATCACGACCGCGTCCGCCACGGGGCTCACCCCCCGATCGGCTCGGCCGGAACGCCGGCGTTGGCGGCTTCGTCGGCCGTTTGTGAGGCGATCAGCGATTCCGGCGTGCCACCCCGGCGGGCGAGACCCGCTGCAGCTCCACGCGCCTCGCGCGCAAGCGTCGCGAGGTCCGCGCCGACGAGCGCGCCGTCTCGAACCCGCCGGTTCCCGTCGACCCAGACATCGGACACGCATCGAGGGGTGGCCGCGTAGACCAACTGCTGCCAGGGATCGTGAAGCGTCGCGAGCTCCGGCGTATCGCCGTCCAGGAGCACCACGTCAGCGCGCTTGCCCGGCACGAGTGAGCCGACGTCACCGTCGTTGCTCAGCGCCCTGGCGCCTTCGCACGTGGCCATCTCGAGCACCTGTCTCGCGGTCAGTGCCTTTGGATCGAGCGCCGCGACCTTCTGCAGCAGCGCGGCGGTCTTCAGCACCCCGAACATGTCCTGGTTGTCGTTCGAAGCCGCCCCGTCGGTGCCGAGGCCGATCCTGATCCCCTCCCGGCGCAGCCGGCCGATCGGGCATACCCCGGAGCCGAGCAGCATGTTCGAGACCGGGTTGTAGGCGACGGCGACGTCTCGGACGTCCAGGACCTCGATGTCGCTCTGGTCGCACCAGATGCAGTGGCCCGCGATCGTGTCGTGGTCGAGCAGGCCGACCCGGCTCGCGTGCTCGATCGTGCCGACCCCGTGGCGGAGCCTGGAGTCGGTGAGCTCCTCGCGCACCTCAGCGAGGTGGGTATGGACCGCCCATCCCTGCCGGCCGCACGCCTCCACCGTCAGCCGCATGAGCTCGTCCGACACCCCGAGCACGGTTCCGATGCCGGCGCGAAACCCGATCAGCTCCTCCTGACCGCAGCGCTCGGCGAGCGCCTCGTGCTCCACCATGAACTCGGCGGGCGGCGGGGCGCCGTCGTACGCGTCCTCGGCGCCGAACGAGACCACACCCCGCATCCCCAACTCGGCGAGCCCATCGACAGCGCCCAACGCTGCCCTTGACCCGATGCTCCGATAGCACGACATGTCGTTGACCGTCGTGATCCCGGAGAGCAGCATCTCGGCGGCCCGAAGGCGGGTCCCTACGCACACGTCGTCCCGCGTCAGGAGCATCCCGGCCGGATTCACGACGCGCTCGAACCACTCCCACAGCGAAGCGGTCTCGGCCATTCCCGGAATCAGGCACTCGGTCAGGTGGGTGTGCGCGTTGACCATCCCCGGCATCACGATCCCCTCGCCGTTCCCGACCGTCTCGGCGTCCGGGTACGCGGCGGTCACCTCGGTGGCCGCCCCGACGGCCGCGATCGAGCCATCTGACGCAATCGCGACCGCCGCGTCGCGGAGCGCGTCGAGCTCGTGGTCCATGGTCAGCACCCATGCCCCGCGCACGACGGCGGGCGCGCGCGCAGCGCTCACGCTGCCGCCTCCTGGCGCTCCAGCTCCAGACCTCCCTCCTCCTCGCGGCGGCTCTCGTAATACCACGGCAGCAGGAGATGCTCCACGAGAGTGACCACAAGAAACAGGCTGATCCCGATCAGGGCGAGCAACACGATCACGGCGAACATCTCTGCGGTGGCGGTCTGGTTGTTGAGCAGCAGGATCAGGTAGCCGAGGCCCTCGGACGCGCCCACCCACTCCGCGAAAACGGCGCCGATCACCGAGAAGGCCGCCGCCACCTTGAGCCCCGAGAACACGAACGGCAGTGCCGCCGGCAGCTGGGCCTTGAGAAAGCGCTGCCAGCGCGATGCACGCAGCGTCTTCAGCAGGTTGAGCAGCTCCGGCTCGGCCGCCTTCAGGCCGTCGATCGTGTTGACCGCGATCGGAAAGAAGCTGACCAGGGCGATCACGATGATCTTGGGCCTCAAGTCGAACCCCGTCCAGATCACGATGATCGGCGCGATCGCAGGGATCGGGACCATCTGCGAGACGACGAGCCACGGGTAGACCGCGCGCTCGATCAGCTTCGAGCTGTGGATCAGGACCGCCAGCGTTACCCCGACCGCGATCGCGGCCAGGTAGCCGAGCAGTATCTCCTGAACCGTGATCCACGTGTTGTCGATCAGCAGCTGTCGCTCGTTCCAGAAGGCCTCGGCGATCTGGGTCGGCGCCGGGAGCGAGGTCTCGCTGATTCCGGACACGGCCACGTACAGCTGCCACGCGCCGAGGACGAGCGCCGCGAAAGCCGCTGGGGCGCCGACCCGGGCCGCGAGCGACCGCGGAGAGCGGCGGCCGCGGGAGCGGCGCCCGATCCGGAGCCGGGCGCGGACCGTGGGCTGTGCCGTCGCCATCAGCCGGACACCCGCTCGGGCGCCCGCTGCGAAGTCGCTTGCAGCGGCTCCAGGAGGCGCTGCTTGAGCGCCACGAACTCATCGCCGAGGGTGAGCTCGTGCTTTCGGGGACGCGGCAGCCCCACCTCGAGCTCGAGCACGATCCGCCCCGGCCTCCCGGACATCACGTACACGCGGTCGGACAGGAACACGGCTTCCTCCACGTCATGAGTCACGAACAGGATCGTCTTACGGTCCTGCTGCCAGATCTCCAGCAGCCACTCCTGCATCTGCTGGCGTGTGAGCGCGTCGAGCGCGCCGAACGGCTCGTCCAGCAACATCACGTCGTTGCCGCCGAGGAAGGTGCGAAGCAGCGCCGCGCGCTGTCGCATCCCGCCAGACAGCTTCGCGGGCCAGTGGTCGTGGAACCCCTCGAGCCCGAAGCGCGGGAACTCCGCCAGCGCACGGCGGCGGGCCTCACTCCGCTTCAGGCCGTTGAGCTCCATGGCCAGCGTCGTGTTGGCCAGCACCGTGCGCCACGGCATCAGCAGGTCGCGCTGATGCATGTAGCCGCACAGGCCCAGCAGGTCGCCGGGCTCCCGGCCGTCGAGCAGGATCCGTCCGCCCGACGGCCGGATCAACCCGGCCAGGAGGTTGAACAGGGTCGACTTGCCGCAGCCGCTGGGGCCTACGACGGAGACGAACTCGCCGGCGCCGATCGCGATATCGACGCCGTCGAGCGCCATCACCGATTGCTCCTCCGAGCCCCCGTTCGCGGTGCCGAACGTCTTCGCCAGGGTCTCGGTGCTGAGCTTCGGGGTCATCGCTGCGCTGCTCTCTCCCGTGGTCGGCATTTTCGCTAGTTCGAGGATCCGTTCACGAACTCGTTCGTCGCGTATCGGTCCGGCGAGATCGGCTTGCTCGCCAGATCGTTCTGGATCAGGAAGTCGGACAGTGACTTCAGGTTGTCGGTATTGAACTCGCCGTACTGAGACGCTTTCGCCTGGAACAGAGGCACGTACCCATCGAGCTGCTTCTTCGCAAGCTCCGGATCGAGCCCCTTGACCTCGCTCTCGAGATCCTTCAGCGCCGCGTTCGGATCCTCGATCGTCTTGTTGTACCCGTCCACGGTGCAGTCGACGAACGCCTGCATCAGGTCCGGCTCCTGCTTGATCTTGTCCTCCGTCGAGAATGTGACCAGGCCGGGGTACGTCGGGCCTCCGTACTCGTCGAGGGGGAACGCCCGAATCGGGTACCCGTCGACCTCGAGCTGGGCGCCGTCGGCGACGGCGAACCCGGTGAACGCGTCGATCTTGCCGCTCTCCAGGTTCTGAACGCCGTTGAAGCCGATCGTCACCACGTCGATGTTCGACGGGTCGCCGCCATCGTCCTTGACCGTGGTGTCCAGGACCGCGTTGTCGGACGGCACGCCGGTGACTCCGACCGTCTTGCCCTCGAGCTGCTTCGGGCTGGTGATGTTCTCGTCCTTGAGCGTGATCGGGCCACCCAGCGGACGCTGCACGACCGCCATGATCCCCTTGGCGCCCCGACCATCCGCGATCTGGCTTGCGACGTCGATCCCGTCCGCAATCCCGAAGTCGGCCTTGCCGGCGTCGATCAGCTTCAGGGTGTCGGCGGTCGAGGTCGGCTGGATGATGTCGAGGTTGATGTTGTTGTCCTTGTAGCAGCCGTCCGCGACCGACACGTAGATGCCCGCGTGCACCGCATTCGGCACGAAGTCGAGCACCAAGGTCGCGTCAGTCGGTTGCGAGAGCGCCGAACTACCCCCACCGCCGCCTCCGCTCCCCCCGTCGTCATCGCCACCACACGCGGCGATGCCCAACGCGGCAGCGATCAGCGCCACCATCAATCCGATCACGGGCAGCGCCCTTCGCCCATTGTTAGGTCCGTCCCGATGCATGAGCTACCTCCTCCTCGTCGTCGTCCGGTTGTTCCTGCCGCCTGAAGCGCTGACCTTGTGCTGGAGCCTGCGGATCGAAGCTTTGGGTCAGCCACGACCACGCGCGCGGCTGCTCCGCTACCAGCCACCGTGCACGCCGCTCCCGCTCCCCGTCGTCGAGCGCGCGCCCGGCCGGGCCGGCTTCCAGCGCCACTCGACAGCGCTGCTCGAGGTAGTAGGCGCGCACGGTGGCCTGCTGCAGGGACGCGCCGGTGGCGAGGGCCCCGTTGGCCCGTAACAGGATGCAGTCGGCGCCACCGAGCGACTCCGCGACCGAGCTCCCGGACCTCTCGTCTGTGACCAGCTCCGCGTGGTTGCACACCCGGACTCCTCCCGCGAGCATTCCCAAGCCGTGGAGCAGCGGCGGCGCCTCGAGCCGGGCGCCCCACCCGACCGCGGCCGGCGAGTGGGTGCGACAGATCGCCTCGACGTCCGCTCGCTTCGAGTAGATCGCGGCGTGCAGCGGCGCCTCGAGCGGAGTGCCCTCGCCCGGCTGGATCCCCGGGTGGACGGCCCGAACGTCATCCGGCCGGGTGGAAGCCAGCGGGGTGGTCGAGGTGATCGCGAACCCACCCTTCGGGAGCCTCGCGGAGACGTGGCCGAAAGCCTCGACGAGGCCGGCGGCGGCGAGGATCCGCGCCACGCGAGCGATCTCCCGCGCCGCGTCGTCGGGCGTCCGAGCGTGCCGGCTCACGCCCCGCCCTCCCACACCCGCAGGGCCATCGAGGTCGGGTTGAAGGCGTTGCACGCCGTCAGGTCCTGCGGGCACGCCGACAGCGCCACCACGACGTCCTCCAGCACTTCGAGCCGGATCGACGCCCCCGGGCCGTGCTCGGGCTCGTGGGTGACGATGCGCCCGTCCTCGTGCTTGTTGTTCATGAACACGTTCCAGCACACCTCGCCCCGCAGCGGCCACTGCGAACCGTGATCGGCGAGCGCGGCCTCGAGAGCGGTGAGACACGAGGGATGGTCCGGCTGGTCGAAATCGTGCGAGTACCGCTCGGGGTCGCAGCACGGGACGATGAGGTCGTGGGTCCCGACGTCGTCGCGGGCGATCCGCATCAGAGGACGTCGGCGGTTCGAGAACATCTCGTCCCCAACCTCGGGCACGAGCTTCACCAGGCACGACAGCGTGTGCCCGGGCGAGAAGTACTCCTCGGGGTCGGCGCGCATGTACGCAGCCAGGTCCCCGACCTGCTGTCCCTCGAGGTCGACGATCTCCAGCGCCTGGCCCGCGTCCACGTCCACCGCTCGCGCCTCTCGCGCCGGAACGACCACCTCCCGAAGCGCCCCACCGCTGTCGGGCTCCGCGCTCATGCCGTCGCCCCGACTCGATCGACGATCCGGCAGCGGCCGTCCGGCGCCGGGGTGTTTCGCGACCGCAGTGACCGTAGTTCGCCGTCCACGATGACGGCCCCGATCCCGGGGATGTCGCCGTGCTCGATTGCGTCGAGGGGGTCGTCCCACGCGGAGCCGAGCGGCGGGAAGCACAGGAAGAGGTCGGCGGGCCGGCCGACGTCGAGCACGCCCTCGGGGCGGCGCAGCACGCGCCCGTTGCTGCCGGTGGCCATAGCCACCGCGTCGGTGGCCGCGAGCCCACCGAGCGACGCGAGCTCGCAAACGGTCTTGATCATCCCCAGTGGCATCACTCCGGTGCCGGTGGGCGTGTCCGTCGCGATCACCAGCCGATTGAGCGCGTCGCGGTCGCGCGCGAGCTCGATGATCCTGAGGCTGGAGCGGAGGTTCCCCGCCTGCACGAGCTGGATCACCCCTGGTGCCTCGAAGAGGCGGGGCAAGTCGGCGTCCGGCAGCGCCGTGGGGCCCCCGTTGGCGTGGCCGATGATGTCGCAGCCCAGCGCCAAGACGTCGTCGATCGCGACCGGCGAGGAGTCGGGGATCGAGGCTCCGCCGGTGTGGTTCATGACCACGAACCCGTGCTGCTGAGCGGCGCGGACCAGAGCAGCGGCATCCGCCTGCGGCGCGAAATCCCCAAAACCAACCTTCGCGAGCCACACGCCCTGCTCCGCGAGCTCGCCGAAGTCCTCCGGCGTCAGGGCCGGCTCGACGATCACAGCGCCGCCGAGCACCTTCACCCCTCCCGGCCTGAAGGCCGCGAACGCACGCTGAGCCGCGAGCGCCAGCGCCTTCACACCCTCGCGATCGTGAGGCCGCCCGGGCAGGTGGACCTCAGACGCCGACATCATCATCGTCACCCCGCCGTGCGCAGAGGACTCGATCCACCCGAGCGCCGACTGGCGCGGCGTCCAGTCGCCGAACACGACATGCGCGTGCGAGTCGATCAGCCCCGGGATTGCAACGGCGCCACCGGCGTCCAGAACCGTGTCGGCCTCGCCACCTGACTCGAACCCGGAGATGAGCCCGTGTTCGGCACGCAGCCAGCGAACGTCACGCCTCGGCTCACCGATCAAGCCCGTGACCAGCCCAGCCAGGTTGACGATCTCGAGGCTCGCCATCAGCTCCCTTCTCCGAGCTCTGCCATCGCGTCCTCCAGGGTCTTGCCGCCGAGCCGCGCGTTGAGCCGGCCGCGGGAGGCGACGGCGCCGATCAGGACAATCTCGTCGGGCGCGGGCGCATCGGCGATCGACAGGGTGATCGTGTCGTAGTGCGACCGCACCCAGATCTCGTGCTTGAAGCACAACGGAACGTCCACCTGGGCGCCCGGGGCACAGCGCTTCGTGGTCGAGGGCAGCCAGGCCCGGCCACCCCCCATCGCATCCCGGAACGCGTCTCCGAACACGGTTGTCTTGGCTGCGTTGCCATGCTCCTGCTCCCCGGCCGTGCCTACGAGGACCGCCTTCCCGTGGCTCTCGATCGAGCCGCCGACCGCCTCCAGGCAGCGCTCGCCGATCAACGCCCCGAGCTCGGCGCTCTGCTCGACTATCTCGGAAAGGTCCCGCGAGAACTCACGCCCGGCGTACGGGTTCGCGAACACTACGGCGGTAGCGGCCTTGCGGAGCGGCTCCCCGTCCCCCCGCCCGCCCTCCGTGCGGATCTCCTCGGAGACGGTCACCACCTTGCGCACCTCAAGACTCATCGCGCCGTCACCTAGCCGGGACCGCGCCGTCGGTGTTCGGCGCTCCGGTCGGCGTGTTCGAGCCGCACGGCCGCTGCGGGAGCGACCTCAGGTATTGGACGACCTCGTCGGTTGTCCTCACGTCGCCGTACTTCATCTGGATGTCGAACAGGTTCACCTTGTGGGTGAGCTCGCCCCGGTCCCACACGCACTCCTCAGGGACGATCGAGTGGAGGTTGTACTGCGCCGCGTCGACCGCTGTGGCCCGAACGCATCCGCTCGTCGTCGTGCCGGTGGTTATCACCGTGTCCGCACCGAGATAGATCAGGTGACCGAGCAGCGGAGTCCCGAGAAAGGCGCTCGGCTTTCGCTTCACGAAGTACACGTCGCTTGCCTGGGGGGCAACCTCCTCGACGATCTCGTTGCCGCGCGAGCCGACGATGTCCGACGGATCGCTCGCCCGCGACGACTTCCAGTTCCACGACCCCTGGTCGAACCCGTCGGGCCGCCGGTCCATGCCCGTGTAGAAGATCGGGACCTCCCGCTCGCGCGCCGCGCCGATCAGCTCGGCGAGGCGCGCCACGCCTTCCCAGCCGCGCTCCCCGCACGAGTAGCGCCACCGCCTGATCGATTCGAGGATCGGCTCGGGGCGGTCGCCGACGAAGTTGTAGATCACGTCGACGACCAGCAACGCGGGCCGCTCGCCATAGCCTGCGTCGCGGCCCCACCCGGCGGCCTCGTAGACGAGCCGGTCCTGCTCCGGGAGAACGTCATCCCAGACAGCCATCTCTACACCGGCTCCCCAAGCTTCGGCTCCACGGAGCGCAGCGCCTCACCGGGCGTGCGGCGCAGGTAGCGACCGTCGGCATCACCGATGAACTCGGGCGCCGGCGCGTCCGGTTCCCAGCGCGACATCTGCTTCCCGCGCAGGAAGGTGGCCACGTTCCAACCGTGGATCGTGTGGCCGTCGAGCACCGTCCATCCGGAGCGCGTCTTCACCATGCTGTTCTCCACCTTGACCACGCGGTCGAGGTCGACCAGGACCAGGTCCGCGTCCGCCCCGACCTCGAGTGAGCCCTTCTCCGGGTAGACGCCGAAGATCTGCGCCGGCTTCTCGCAGGCGACCTCGACGAGGCGCTCCAACGTGATCGCCCCGGCGTGCACGCCGTCGAGAAGCACAGGGAGCAGCATCTCGACCCGCGACGTGAACCCCGTCTTCAGCTCCCACAGGTTCTCGTTGTAGGACGACTCGTAGTCACTCGGCGGCCACGAGACGACGTGATCGGAGCCGACCGTGTTGATCACATCCTCTCGCAGCGCGCTCCAGATGTTGGGGAGGTTCTCGCGGGAGCGCAGCGGGACGTTGATCCGCCACGCGTTCGGCTCCCCCTTCCCGAACCGCAGCCAGTGGGGCCCGGTCTGCGCCCAGCACGTGACGCCACGGCCGCGCAGATCGAGGATCTCCCGATAGCTCTCGGGGGTGGTGGCGTGCTGGATGTAGATCGGGCACTCGAGGTACTCGGCCATGTGCCCATACGCTCGGATGTGGTGCGCTTCCAGGAAGTGCGGCGAGCGATCCGACCAGGCCGCCCAGTCGGTCCGCCCCTCGGCGCGGAGGCGCTCGTCGAAGATCCGCGCGATCTCCCAGTTCTCGCAGTGCATGCACACCACGCCGGGCGAGCCCAGGCCGCCGACGTTCTCCATCGTCACAAAGCACACACCATCGTCGAAGCCGTGCCCGAGCCCGGCGCGGCGACCCGGCCAGTTCGGCTCGGCATCCGGGCTCATCGACTGCAGATACAGCTTGTAGCTGGTGACGCCGTGGTCGGAGGCGTACTCGGGGATCTCCGCCGCCTGGCGATCGGTCTCGAGCATGTAGGTGAGGAAGATGTCCACGGCCGAGTCGGCCTCGACCAGACCGGTGAAGTGGTCGAACACGTCATGGAAGGAGACGACGTCGTCGGGCTGCACGAAGTCCACGAACTGCGGATCACCCATCCGGGGTGACGGGGCATGCACGCCCCAGGTCGTCACACCGGCGGTGACCGCGGCACGCGACTCCGACGCGAGGTCGTCCTTGAGCGGCACGTAGCAGCCGGGGTGCGCCTCGGAGTCGACGAGGCCCGGGATCACGTGCAGCCCCGATGCGTCGTGGACGGAGCGTGCAGACGGCAGCAGATCGTCGGCCGCTATGGCGACGATCCTGCCGCCGTCGATCGCGATCCCGGCTCGCCGCCGCCCGCTCGGGGTCACGACGGTTCCGCCGACGATCGCCATATCGACTTCGGGGGGACTCATGAAGCTACCTCCTCCTGCTCGTCGTGTTCAGCCAGGTGAACGCGGTTCAAAATCCTGTCGCAATTCTTAACCGTTCTCGCGCCCCAGGTCAACCCCTCGAGAGCCCCGTGGCGGCCGCCCGTACTCGTACAGGCCCTCTGCGGGAGCCGCGAGCTCCGCATACAGCTCCGGCCGGCGCGCGCGCAACAGCCCGGGCAGGGACGAGAACGGCTTCGGCTCGACCATCGAGTCGTCCTCGGAGCGCAGCCAGCGGCTGCGCGCCAGGTCCAGGTCAGCGACGATCAGCCCTGGGTCCTCGGAGTCTGTCAGCACGGCCTCAGGCCCGGCGATCAGCGCCGACCCGCGCTCGTCGTCGAACAGCTGCTGGGTGAGCGCCACGTAGCACAGGTTCTCCACCGCCCGCGCGCGGGCGATCAGCCGCCAGTTCTCGGCCACCCGGTTGAAGCCGCCCCCGGCCGGAGCCAGCAGAACCTCCGCCCCGCGTACCGCATGCACCCGTGCCACCTCGGGCAGCCACAGCTCCGAGCAGATCAGGACACCGACCGCGACACCGGCGACGGTCGCGCGGCCCAGGGACGGTCCGGGCTGCATCTCGACTCCCGAGAGGATTGGGTGGACATCCCCGGTGGCGGGATGCGCCCGCTCGTAGCGCAGCGCTTGCGCGCCAGCGGCGTCGTGGATGTAGGCGACCGTCAGCCAACCGTCGCCGCAGCGCTCGAGGCGACTCCAGCACACGGCGCACTCACACTCGCCGGCCACCGCCGCGATCGAGGGGAGTGCGTCGTACTCGGAGCTCGCCCGGATCGGTCCCGGGTAGCACTCGGGGAAGAGAACGAGCCGTGCACCACGCTCGGCCGCCGCGCGGACGAAGCCGCACGCCTCCTCCACCTTGTGCCCCTCGCCCTCGCGCGCGGCGGGCTGTGCGACCGCCAGCCTCAGGCCAGCGTCGCTCACGACGAAGAAGTCCCACCCTCGTCGAGGACCGACTGGGCGAGGTCGTGCAGCATCTCGCCCACTTCGGGAAGCTCCTGCTCCGGAAGCTGGGCAGCGAAGCCGATCGCGAGCAGGAACAGTGTGCCCGGGCCCCGCTCTCCGCCGGGCAGGATCGCGGCGACGGCGTTGTTCTCGTTCAGCTCCTGCGTGCTCGCCGCCCAGCCCCGCGCCCGAGTCTGTTCGACCTCCTCCTGGAGCCGCTTCGGGTCGGTGATCGTCCGGCGGGTGTGGGCCGGAATGCGCCGTGAGCGGATCAGCCCCCGGGCCTCGTCGGCTTCCATGGAGGCCAGCAGGCACTTTCCGAGCGCGCCGTCGAACGGGCCGAACCGACCGCCGACCTTCACCCCGAGATGGACGTGATCTGGCGGATAGAAGCGCTCGATCACGATCGCCTCGGCGTCGTCGGTCGCCTGAGCGATAGCAAACGAGATCCCGCGCTCGGCGGCAAGGGGGGCGAGGCGGTCGATCGCGAGCCGCAGACCGGTGCGCTGCGAAGCCGCGGCGCCGAGCGGGATCAGCGCGCGGCCGAGTCGATACGCGCGCGAGCCGGGGTCGCGGGTGATGAGCCGCTCCGCCTCCAGCGTCCGCAGCAGATTGTGCAGCGAGCTCTTCGAGATCTCCAGCCGACGCGACAACTCCGCCTGGGTCAGGCCGACCTCGCCGTTGCCGTCTGCCAGAGCGCGGAGAATTCGCGCCGCGGAGACGACGGCGGGGACCATGTACTGCGTCACCCTGGGAAACCCTTCCGGAAGCGCCGCAGCACGATCACCTTCGTGCGGGTGAGCTCGCGGATCGTGTAGCCCAACCCCTCGCGGCCGTCGCCGGAGAGCTTGACGCCGCCGAACGGGATCACCGGCGGGCGGTAGTTGTCCGATCCGTTGATCACGACGCCGCCGGACTCGATCCGCTCCGCGAGCGCGAACGCGCGCTGCACATCGGCCGAGAAGACGCTCGCCATCAGTCCGAACGAGGACGCGTTCGCCAGCTCAAGCGCCTCCGCGTCCGATCGGACGGGGATCAGCGTGAATGCCGGTCCGAAGATCTCGTCGTCGTGCGCAACCGCCGCGCTACCGGGAACCCCCGCCAGCACGCACGGATCGTAGTAGGCGCCCCGCGCCTGGCCGCCGCCCGCCGCCAGCGACCCGCCGTCCTCGCGCGCGCGGGACACCTGGGATGCGACCCGATGCGCAGCGGCCTCGGTTATCAGCGGTCCGACCGTTGTCGCCGGATCCGTCGACGGCCCGACCGCCTGCTCGCGTGCGGCGGCCGCAAGCCGGTCGGCGAGCTCGTCATGGAGCGAGGAGTGCACGAGGATTCGCTTCGTCGCCGAGCACGCCTGGCCGTTCATCATCAGCCTCCCCCGAACCGCCTCCGGGACCACCAGGTCGAGATCCGCGTCGTCGAGCACCAGGCTGGCGTTGTTCCCGCCAAGCTCGAGATGCAGCGGCCGCAGCGTCGGCGCGGTTGCCTCGGCGACCGCGATCCCGGCGGCGGGCGAGCCGGTCAGCGAGACGCCGTCGACGCCGTCGGCCACCGCAAGCGCGGCGCCGACCTCGCGGCCTCCCTGCACCACCCCCATCACGCCGGCGGGCAGCCCGGCTTCACGAAGGGCGCCGACAAATTGCCCGACCGTCAGCGGGTCCTCGAGCGGGGGCTTCACCACGACGGTGTTCCCCGCGACGAGCGCTGCGGCGCACTTCTCGACGAACAACTCGGCCGGGAAGTTGAACGGGAGGATCGCAGCGACGACTCCGAGCGGCTCGCGGCGGACGACAGCGAGGTCGTGCTCGACCCCGGCATATCCCTCGGTTGGCAGAACCTCGCCGCGCATCCTCCGGCCCTCGACCGCGTTGCCGCGCATCAGGGCCACGGCTCCCTCGACCTCGAACGACGCCTGGCCGAGGGGCTTTCCGGACTCCGCCGCGAGCAGGCGGCCGAGCTCCTCGCATCGCGGCTCGAGCAGGTCCGCCGCGGATTCGAGGACGTCGGCTCGTTCCGCCACCGGCCGGAATGCCCACTCGACCCTCGCGCCGCGAGCGTCGGCGACGACCCCGGCGACGGCCTCAGGCCGAGTGAGCTCGACGGCGCCGAGCTCCTCCTCCTCGTTGGGATCGCGGATCGTTGCGGTCTCAGTGGTCAACATAGTGAACCGGGTTCAGAGTACTATCCCGTGCCCATGGCCACAGAGCTCCCGGCCGCCGTCAGGCGCCTGTTCGAGGAGCCGAATCTGGGCTTCGTCTCGACGCTGATGCCGGACGGTGGGCCCCACGTGACACCGGTGTGGGTCGACCTGATCGACGGCCTGCCCGCCTTCAACACCGGGCGGGAACGGATCAAGCGGCGCAACCTGGAGCGCGACCCGCGGGTCGCGATCGCAGTCGCACACCGCGACGACCCGTACGAGGCGGCGTCGATCCGCGGCCGTATCGCCACCGTCACGCTCACAGGCGGACGCGAGCATCTGGATCGCCTCGCCGGCCGCTACCTCGGACTCGACCGGCACCCCTCGGACCCCGACAGCGAGGTCCGCGTGATCGTGCGGATCGATCCGGAGCAGATCCACTACTTCAACCCGACTGGCCGCGCCGCCAGCGATCCCTCCCGGTGAGCGCATCGTCGATCGCGAACCACGCCGCCCGCAAGTCGACGCGAGCGCCGCTGAAGGGCACCCCCTCCGCGTCCAGGAGGCGCCGCTGGCGGGCGCCCTTCGCGAGCGAGCCGTCGGCGCGAACGACCCGATGCCACGGGACGGTCGGATCGTCGCACCCGGCGAGCACGGCCCCCGCGAACCGCGGCGCCTCTGGGGAGAGATCGCCGTACGTGGTCACGAACCCCTCCGGCACCGAGCGCACCCGGTCGAGCAGGGCCGCAGCGCGGTCGGCGTCGACCATCCCGGGGCGCTCCTCGTCGTCGTGGTCCCTAGCCGCGCGCCGCGGTGACCAGGTTCGGCGGCGGGATCAGCTCGTCGACGGACTTGAAGTCGTTCTTCGCGACCGAGACCGTGATCGGGCCCTGGCTCGGGTCACCGTTCGGCTCGATGTCGAAGCTGCCGACGATCCCGTGCGTCACCTGGGTCCGGAAGACGGCGGCGATCACCTTGGCGCGGTCCGTGCCGCCCTTCGCGATCGCGTCGAGCATCACGTCGGCCGCCTGTGCGGCGTACGGCGCGTACAGCTCCACGGCCTCGCCCGGGAAGTCCTGATCCAAGGCGTCAAGCAGGTGGTCGGCCGTCGACGGGAGGTTGTCGGGGGTGCGACCCGGGACGCTCGCGAACATCCCGCGCGCCGCCTTGCCCGCCTTGTCGATCGTCGCGTCCTGAGCGAACCCGTCGGGCGCGAGCAGCTTCACGGAGCCGTCGTTCGGCCCCAGGACCGAGACCTTGTCCTTGATCAGCTTCGGCCCGTTCTGCTCAAGCAGCCCCGCGAGCAGGACCGCGTCGGCGCCGGAGGCCTTCACCCGGCTCATCAGGTCCGTGTAGCCGTTAGCGTCCGGGTCCCAGGACTCGTACCCCGCCACCGACAGCCCCGCCACCCCCGCGGCGCCGCGGAAGGTGACGGCCTGTCCGCGGCTCGTCGGGTCGTCCGCGGCGTACAGGATGTACGGGTTCGTGATCCCGCGGCGGCTCGCGAACTCCGCGAGGCCGGCGCCCTGGACCGCGTCGTTGGGGACGACGCGGGCGTAGTTGCGCTTCCCGGTCGGGTACAGGCTGTCGGGCTGGCCGCCCGTGCAGGTGCTGGCCGACTGGGTCAGGCAGATCAGCGTGTTCCCGGGCGAGACCATCGCCACCCCGCCGGTCGAGGCCTTGTTCAGGATCGGGATGATCTCGGCCGCGCAGCCCGAGTTATAGGTGCCGATCACCCCGACGACGTCCTTGTTGGAGGCGTAGTCGTTGGCGTTGCGCTTGCAGATCTTCGGGGTCCACTCGCCGGTCTTGGCGCTGGAGTCGTCGCAGGACTGGAACGCGACCTTGGTGTCGCCGGCCTTCCAGTTGTCCTCGGCGAGCTCGATCCGGATCGCCTCGACCATCTGCTCGGTGCGGTCGCGGGACGCGCCGCGCTTCGGCAGATCAGACGCGATCAGGACGTCGGGCTGGCCCTTGCCGTCGTACTCGATCTCGCCGCAGTTCGCCTTCTGGAGCGCGTCGACGCTGGTGATGTCCTCGTCCCCGCACGCCGCCACCGCGGCCCCGAGGGCAGCAGCGAGGCACAGCGCGACAAGGCTCTTCCCGGGGGCCCCCATACGGCGCGTAACCCTATACGGCGGCTCAGCGGGTCGTCCCGTCGACTCCCCGCGACACCTCCGGGCTGGGGATCCCGGCGAGGTCGGCGACGGCGCGATAGCCCATGTCGATCGCGGTGTCGGCGTAAGCCCGCGGGGCGGAGTCCGAGTTCGCGATCGCGATCCGCCCGAACCGGCGGCGGGCGATGTGGCTGGGCAGGGGGCCGTCGGGCCAGAACTCGTCCCAGGGCCGGGAGTACTCGTACGCGTACCCGTGCGCCCACCGGTTCACCGTGATCGCTTCGATGTCGGCTGCGGGATCGAACCCGCCGGGGCCGAGCAGGCGGGCGGTCTGGTCGCGAACCTGGCGCTCCATGTGCTCGAACGAGGTCGCGAGCAGCTCCCGACGGCCGGCCTTGCCCTGCTCGCGGGGCGACAGGCCGGGCCGGCACGGGGTCCGGACCAGGTGGAGCAGCATCGGGTCGTCGGGCGAGTCCGGAAACTCGTACTCGCCGATGCTGACCGGGAAATCGAGGCTGACGTTGAGCCAGTACATGCTCGGGAACCGCGCCCCGTACAGCTTCAGCTCGTCGAACGAGGTCCAGTTGCGGATCTGCACGTTCGTGTACACGAGCGCGAGCTTGGTCGCGTACGCGAGCGCCTCGCGCTGCTCGGCCGGAAGCTCCTCGCAGATGTACGGGATCATCGCGTTCCAGCACGCCAGCACGACCCGCTCGCCGCGCACGGTGCGAAGCTCGCCGCCCGCGACGTAGGTCACCTCCACCTCGCGCGCGCGCTCGGCCGGCCCCCTGTGGCGGACCCGGACGACCGGGCTGCCCAGCCTGATCCGGACGCGATTGGAGTCCGAGTCGAGCCGACCGTAGTCGAGCCGCGCGGTGGAGACCGTCTCCATTCCCTTCCCGGGAACCGCCGCCGGGATCAGCGCCCGCACGATCGAGCGCGCCACCCCGGCGTTCCCCTCGGGGAAGTGATGGATGTAGGGGTCGTTTGCGTACCACTCGAGGTGCTCGCTGGGGGCATTTGTCCTGAACGGCCGCGAGTAGTCGAGCCCAAGCCCGTCGAAGCCCGGGTAGCCGTCCGCCCACGCGTCGATCGCCCCGACCGCATCGATCCCGTAGCCCCAGTAGTCGTTCGAGATCGTCTGCATGAACTCCACCGCCTGCGAGTCGGGGTGCGCGTACCGCCGCAGGTACTCGAGGTAGGTGAGATCGGTGAGCCGCTCCTTCTTCTGCTCGTCCGTGAGGCCGGGCAGGTAGTCGGGCGGGTCGGCGTAGATCCGCAGCAGGTCGCGCCGGGCGTTCCGGTTGAGCGGCGCGCCGTGGATGATCTCGACCGGATTGTCCCCGTACACGAGCCGGTCCGTGCCGTATGTCTCGCGGTCGAAGAACCACCCGTGCCGTAGCCCGTGGCGGCGGTTGAAGCCGCGGTCGTAGTATCGCCGGAAGCGCTTCGGCTCCACGCCGACGTCGTCGAGCAGCTCCAGCGCCGGTCGTCGGAACTCCGAGGGCCCCTCCAGGGTCTGCGAGCCCCCGTACCCGATCAGCGCGCGAGTGCTCGTGTGGAACTCGTTGCGGGCCGCGTGGCCGCCGAAGTCGTCGAGCGGGTCGATGATCAGGATCCGGGCGTCGCGGCCGAGATATCGCTGCGCGAAGCGGGCCGCCGCCAGCCCGCTAATCCCGGCGCCGACGACGACCAGGTCGTAGCGCTCGCCGGTGTCGTGGGGCGTCCCGGCGTGCTCCCAGAAGGTCCCGTCGCGGAGCTCGTGCGGGATCCGCTGGGCCTCGTCGGTCTCCCCGCGCATCCCGGTGGAATCGGGCGGGTAGGCGGCCTCCCCTCCACCGCCCCGCTCCGTCTCCCCCGCTCCGGGCCCGCAGCCGGCGACCCCGAGCGATCCGCCCAGCGCCAGCGCCCCGGTCACCCGCGCCGCCCCGTCGAGGAAGTCGCGGCGGGTGATCCCGCGATCCATCCCCAGCTCTCGGTCAGACCACTCGGACATCCGCTCTCCCTCCGTGGGACAGCGTATGCGGGTGTGTCGATCTGCGCCGCCCCCGTTCGTCGTTAGGGTGGAAAGCGGCGCACCGAGCCGCACGACGAAGGAGGTCCGAGAAGTGAAGTACCTGCTCAGCATCTACATGGACGAGAGCCAGATGGACGCGCGGACGCCCGAACAGGCCCGCGACACGATGGCGCTCTGGGACGCGTACACCACCGAGGTCCGCGATGCCGGCGCGTTCGTGGCGGGCGAGGGCCTGCAGCCGACCGCCACCGCCGCCACGGTCCGCGGTGAGGACGGCAAGCCGCGCGTCACCGACGGGCCGTTCGCCGAGACGAAGGAGCAGCTCGGCGGCTTCTACATGGTCGAGTGCAAGGACATCGACGAGGCGATCGAGTGGGCCGGCAAGATCCCGGCGATCGGCTTCGGCGGCTCAGTCGAGGTCCGCCCGGTGATGGACTACGAGGCGGCCGGATCAACACAGCACGCCGACACCGCAGCGACGGGCGCGTAGCCGGCCCGCCGGCCCTCGTCGACCGCGTCTTCCGGCACGAGTCCGGGCGCGCGGTGGCCACCCTGATCCGCGTCCTCGGCGACTTCGAGCTCGCCGAGGACGCGGTCCAGGAGGCGTTCGCGGTCGCGCTGGCGCGGTGGCCCGAGCGGGGAGTGCCGGACAACCCCGGGGCATGGATCACGACCACGGCCCGAAACAGGGCGATCGACCGGCTCCGCCGCGACCGCGTCGGGCGCGACAAGCTCGAGGCGCTGCGGGCCCTGGAGCCGGCGGGCGATGCCGATGACGGCGACCAGCCGGTGAGCCCGATCCCCGACGACAGGCTGCGGCTGATCTTCACCTGCTGCCATCCGGCGCTCGCCCCGGAGGCCAGAACCGCGCTCACGCTGCGGACGCTCGGAGGGCTGCGCACGGACGAGATCGCCCGCGCGTTCCTCGTATCCGAGGACGCGATGGCGCAGCGCCTGGTCCGTGCGAAGCGAAAGATCCGCGACGCGCGGATCCCGTACGAGATCCCTTCGGACGCGGAGCTCCCGGCGCGGCTCGGCACGGTGCTCTCGGTGCTCTACCTGATCTTCAACGAGGGCTACCTCGCCGGCGCAGGCGACAGCCTTGTCCGCGCCGACCTGTGCGCCGAGGCGATCCGGCTGGGGCGGGTCCTGTCCGGGCTGATGCCCGACGAGCCGGAGGCTCTCGGGCTGCTCGCCATGATGCTGCTCCAGGACTCCCGACGCGACGCCCGGATCGGCGCGGACGGGGAGCTGGTCCTGCTCTCCGAGCAGGACCGCGGCCGGTGGGACCGGGCCGAGATCGCCGAGGGGCTGAAGCTCGCCGCCCGGGCGCTGCGGCTGGGCGCGCCCGGACCGTACGCGCTGCAGGCGGCGATAGCGACCGAGCACGCCCGCGCGGTTCGAACCGACGCGACCGATTGGTCGCGCGTCGCGGCTCTGTACCGGCAGCTGGCCGAGGTCCAGCCCTCGCCCGTGATCGAGCTGAACCGCGCCGTCGCGGTCGCGGAGGCCGAGGGACCTGGGCGCGGGCTCGAGATCGTCGACGCGCTGGCGGCCGACGGCCGTCTGCGGCGCTACCACCTCCTCCACTCCGCTCGCGGTGAGCTGCTTCGCCGGCTGGGGCGGGACGCGGAGGCTGCGGACAGCTACCGGGCCGCGCTGGAGCTGACCACCAACGCCGTCGAGCGCCGCCATCTGCAGCGCCGGCTGGCCTCGGTCGCGGCGGCGCCCGACTAGGATCCGCCCGTGGCCGACGACCTCGCCAAGCTCTCGGCGCGGGTCGAGGAGCTCGAGCGCCGCATGGATCAGGTCCTGGACCGGATCGGGTACCTGCCCGGCGAGGCGCCGATCCAGCACGACCCGGCCAAGTGGGAGGTCTCCGACGAGGTGCTGGCGATCGCGTCCTCGGGCAAGGACAAGGATGTCGCGAAGGCGATCCTCGCGCACATCAAGCAGACCGGCGCCGAGCCTGAGCCCGCCCGGCAGGCGGTCCTGAAGGCGCTCGGCCGCGACCCGAGCGGCTGATCACTCGCCGGCCGGAAACGCCGGCGAGCCCTGCCCGGGGCCCGGCGGCTCCGCGCTGCCGCCCCGCGGCGAGGGCGGCCCGACCGGCCCGGTCGGGACCCAGCCCCGGTACATCCGCACCAGCACCAGCAGCCCGATCAGGCCGGCCAGCGCCGACAGCCCGCCGGCGTACGCGAGTGTGCCCCGCGCGCCGATCAGCGCGACCAGTACCCCGCCCGCGGCAAACGCGCCCAGCTCCGCCGAGTTGCGGATCCCGTTGTAGGCCGCGAAGGCGCGGCCGTGGAGGCGGTCGGGGACGCGGTCGTGGATCAGGCTGCGGAACATCACGTTCTTGAGCCCGTGGCCGAGCCCGCCGATGAAGGCGCAGGCAAGGAAGAAGTGGAAGCCGAGCCATAGCGCGGGCAGCGCCAGTCCGGAGCCCTGGACCGCGACCGCGGCCAGCCCGGTCGCGGCGACGCCCCCGGCGACGACCCTGCGCGAGAGCAGCATCGCCCCGAGCGCCATCCCCACCGTCCAGATCGACAGGAACGCGCCGTAGGCGACGTCGCCGCGGCCGAGCACGTCCTGGACGAAGAACAGCTCCGCGACCCACACCGCGGACATGAACAGCAACGAGAAGAACGCCACCGTCATCACCAGCGACAGGACGCGGTCGCCGAACAGGAAGGCGATTCCGTCGCGGGCACGCGGGGCGCGCTCGGCCTCGTCGATCTCGCCCGGAACGCGGCGCACCCGCAGCGCGAGTGCCGCGATCGCGACCGCTGCGAAGGTGGCCGCGTCGACCAGCATCGCCAGCTCCAGCCCGCCCGCGGCGAACATCAGCCCACCGAGCACCGGGCCGACCCCGAACCCGATGTAGCGCGCGGTCTCGATGTGGCCGTTCGCCTCCTGGACGCGGCGCCCGGCGAGCGGCGGGACGAGCGCGAACTCCGCGGGCTGGGAGATCGCGAAAACCGAGCCGAGCAGTGCGGTCAGCACCAGCACCAGCGCCGTCCCGGTGACGAACGCGAGCACGGCCGCGGCCGCGGCACCAGCCGCCGACACCGCCGCGAGCAGCCGGGTCGCCTCGACCCGGTCGACGAGCAGGCCGGCGTGCCCGGCGAGCAGCACCGAGGGCCCGAACAGGCACACCCACAGAGCCGCGACCGCGAAGCCGGACCCGGTCGTCTGCTTCACATGCAGCCCGAGCGCGACGATCGCGACCCAGTCGCCGAGCGCGGAGACGCCGACCGATGCCGCGACGATTCGGAAGTCGCGGCCGCGCAGCAGGCTGGCGGTGCGGGACGACATCAGCTCAGCGCTATCAGGACGGCGGTGGCGAACCCGAGCACGGCGCCGGTCGCGGCGAGCGCGAGCGATGCCTGCGCGGAGTGCTCCGCGAACCCGCCCTCGCCGACAGCGCGGTCCACCCGGCGCGCGCGGACGCTCCCGAAGCAGATCAGGGCGATCCCGTACACGGCGAACGCGACGCCGAGCACGACGTACGGCCACTCGACGAGCTCGTCGTCGAGCGCCGGGATCACCCGTCCCACCCCGAGTGCGACCGCGAGCGCGGTCAGCCCCGTCCTCCACCAGGCGAGCTCGGTGCGCTCGCTGGCGAGCCGGGTGCGCCGTGTCGCGTCCTCGGCCTGGGGCAACTCTCGTTCTCCTCGCGGTCGACCGATGGTGATCGTAGATTGAGCCGATGCTGCGCGTGCGACTCGCGGCGACCCACGGGGCGGCCGAGGAGGTCGGCCGGGCGCTGCAGGAGGCGGACGGCGTCCGTCGGGTGGTGAGGGCGCCGGCCGCCGACGGTCGCGCGGTGCTCGAGGCCGACCTGCGGCTGGACGCGGCCGACCATGTCGTGGCCACGCTGAAGCGGCTCAGGATCCCGTCCGAGGACTACGTGCTGAGCCAGCTCGACGTGATCGCTCCCGCGCCGGCGACCCGCGCCCAGCTCGGGCGGGCCGACGCGTTCGCGTGGGTCGAGGTGCTCGGTCAGGCGCGGCGCCAGGCCCGGCCGCTGGCGCGATATCTGGTCCTGATGATGGTCGCCGGGATCGTCGCCGGCCTCGGGGTGATCAAGGGAAGCTCGATCCTGATCGTCGGCGCGATGGCGATCAGCCCCGACCTGCTGCCGCTGTGCTCGCTGTGCGTCGGCCTGGTCGGCCGCCGCCGCCAGCTCGCGATGCGCGCGTTCGTGACGCTGGTCGTCGGACTGGCGCTGGTCGGGGCCGCCGCAGCGGCGATGACGTTGACGCTGAACGCTGTCGAGTTCCTGCCGGACCCGGTCGACCTCGGCGCGGGCGGGCTCGACAGCCTCGCGACCACCGACTACTCGACCGTGCTGATCGCGCTCGCCGCCGGGATTGCGGCGATGCTCGCGTTCGAGACCCGCGCCAGCGCTGCCGTCGGCGTCGCGATCTCGGTGACGACGATCCCGGCCTCCGCCTACTGGGGGGTCGCGCTCGGCGCCGGTCAGGCGAGGGGCGCCGGCGGAGCGCTGATCGTGCTCGGGGTGAACGTTTGCCTGCTGGCCCTGTCCGGGAGCGTCACCCTCGCGATCCAGCGCGAGCTGGCGGAGCGCGCCGAGCCCGGGGAGGGCGCGGAGGTGTGACGCACCTGCGGCGGTGGCGGCGCCGGCGGGCGGCTACGGCTTCACGTCGCAGGAGCGCCCGGCGCAGTCCCTGAGCTTCGCGAGCTTGCCCGCCAGGCGAGCTTCGATGCCGGCGTAGGCCGGATCGCCGGCGACACTGGTGAGCTGGTACGGGTCCTGCTTGCGGTCGTACAGCTCGACGTCACCGGTCTCCTTCCAGACGACGTACGTGTAGCGGTCGGTGCGCACGCCGTGGTAGGGGCGGTCCCAGGCGTTGTTCGGGATGTTGCCCTGGAACAGCGGCTCCGGCGCCTCGATCTCGATCGCCCGGTTCGGGACCGGCTTGCGGCCGCGGATCGTGGGCAGCAGCGAGACGCCGTCCTGCTTTCGGCCCGGCTTCGCGTTGGCGAGGTCGAGCAGCGTCGGCGCGAAGTCGACGTTCGAGACCTGGCCCTCGATCCGCCTCCCCTTCGGGATGCCGGGCCCGCGGACGACGAGCGGCACCCGCAGCGACTCCTCGTAGGGCAGGAACTTGTCCCCGGGGATCCGGTGCTCGCCCTGCAGCCACCCGTTGTCCGAGGTGAACAGGATCGTGGTGTCGCGGAGCTGGTGCGTGCGGCGCAGCGTCTTCATCATCTTCGCGACGTAGTCGTCCACGGCCATCAGCGACCCGGCCCGGCCCTGGTAGTCGAGCTCGAGCTGGTCGACGTCCTTCCCGCTCAGCGCCGGGGCCTTCTCCTGGATGTTGGCTCCCTTGTCGGTGACGTCGGCCTCGTTGAAGCTCGGCGGCCGGGGCAGCGACATAGCCCTCACGTCGTCCTCGTAGCGCTGCGGCGGGCGCGGATCCGGGCCCGGTCGGTCCATCAGGGTCGTCGCGACGTCCTCGCGGTGCGGCGCCGCCGGCGACCACCAGATGAAGAACGGCTTTCCCTTCCCCCGCTCGCGCTTGACGAGCTTGTTGGTGATCTGGCCGGTGACGTCCGGCGAGTAGTCGGCCGTGTCTTGGGCGCCCCAGTAGTCGTACGGGGGCGGGCCGAACACGGAACGGAGCTTGCCGAGCACGGCCTGCAGCGCGTTCGGCCCAACCGGGGTCACCTCGACGTTCGCGAACTCGACCAGGCCGCGGGCGAACTCGGCGTCGCCCCAGGTCCGCAGGTCGCCGTCCCAGTTCATCACGTAGTTGTAATAGTCGTAGGCCGACACGTCGAGCAGCCCCCGCCACGTGTCGAAGCCGGCCGGGATCTCACCGTGGCCGTCAAGGGCGCCGTACCCGTTCAGCCACTTCCCGATCATCGCGGTCCGGTACCCGACGTCGTCGAGCCATGCCGGGAGGATGTTGTCGCGGTCCCTCATCCCGTACCAGCCGTACGGATGGAAGTTTCCGAGCACTCCGTGGTTGTGCGCGTACTGGCCGGTGTTGAAGGTCGCCCGCGAGGGGCAGCACAGCGGGAAGGAGTCCACCGCGTCCTTGAACGTCGTCCCCTTCTTGACCAGCAGCCGCTTCACGTTCGGCATCAGCATCAGGTCGGACTTCGCCATGTCGTCGGTCATCACGACGAGCACGTTCGGGCGCCCGCCCTTGCCGCCGCCGCCGGGGCGGGCCTGCGCGGTCCCCGCCATCGAGGCGATCAGCGCCGCCAGCGCGAGCGTCGCCGCGACCGTCACCCGGCCTCGCCGCATCCTGAAACCGTTCCTGAGCACGTGGCCCTCCTCCCCGCGAGCTTCGTCGGTCGCGGCACGCTACAGCATGTGCCGACGAGCTCAGCTTGGGCGAGGTGATGGAGGGCGCCGGGATCGGGCGGACGCTGTTCTACCGCCACTTCGACGACGTCGGCGACCCGCTCACCCAGGCAGGCCGCGATGCGATCGAGGAGCTGCTCCGGGTCGAGCTCGACCTCGAGGCCGCCCGCGACAGCGCCGGCGCCGAGGCGGCGATCCGCGCCGCGATCGAGCCGGCCGTCGCCGTGTACCGGCGGCACGGCCCGGTGCTACGGGCGCTCTCGGAGGCCGCCGCCGGGGATGAGCAGATCGCCGCCGGGTGGCGGGCGATGCGGCGCCGGTTCGACGAGATCACCGCCCGCGCGATCCGCGCGCTCGCGGAGCCACCGCCCGCCGACGCGGACGAGACCGCCCGGGCGCTCAACCTGATGAACGGCAACTACCTGCTCGACGCTTACGGCCGGGCGCCGCGGGTCGAGCCCGAGGTCGCGGTCCGGACGCTGACCGAGATCTGGACGGCGACGCTGGCGCGAGCGCCGCGATGAGCGACGCGCCCGCCGTCGAGCCCACCGAGGCACAGCTCGCCGAGCTGGCCGAGATCGCGCGCCGGCCGGACGACGGCCCGCTGATGATGCTGAACCTGAACCGGTACCACGACCGGGAGGCATACGGCCTGTACGGCGCGGCCGCCCTGCGTGTGCTGGAGCGGGTCGGGGGGCGGATCCTGTGGCACGCGGACGCAAACGCGCCGGTGGTCGGCGACGAGCGAGGATCGAGCGGCGGGACTGGAGCGCGCCGTTCTGATCCGGTGTGAAGCCGGTTCGGAGCCGGCGCTGACGGTCTGAGCGCGCCCGGCGCGAACCGGTCCGCCGCCGCCCATACGCTTCGCCGATGGACGCGTTCTCGATCCGCGTCGCCGCTCCGGACGCGCTGTTCGACCCCTACAGCGCCGAGCCGATCGAGAAGCGGCCGCTCAGCGACGAGGTCCGGGAGCGGATCCTGTACGCGTGGATCGACACCCGCGAGAAGCGGCCCGCCCACCTGACGGTGGTGCTGCCCGAGGCCCAGCGGCACGAGCATCTCGCCTCTCGCCTCGAGGAGGCGATCCGGAACGACTTCGTCGCCACCTCCGACGCGGCGAGGCGGCTGCACATCTACACCCGCAGCCAGCGCCGCGAGGCGGCGGTCGCGTTCGTCTTCCTGATCGGGTGTTTGCTCGCCTCCACGCTGATCGACCAGGTCACCGAGAACGACGCCTTCTTCACGAGCGTCTCGCAGGGGCTGGTCGTGCTTGGCTGGGTGGCGATGTGGCAGCCGGCACAGCAGTTCTTCGCAGCCGTCACCCGGCGGATCAGCTACAAGCGCTACCGGGAGCTGTCGCGGGTTCCGATCGAGGTCACGTTCGGGTAGGTCCGGGGCTCAGGCGAGCGGCTCCCCGTTCCAGCACACGTCGCGCAGCTTCACGTCGGCGATCTCGAGGTGCTCGCGTGAGGCGAGCCTCGACTCGTGGTGGTAGCGCATCCATCCCGCCAGATCGGCGCGCGGGTCGCGGGGATCCAGGTAGGAGCCGGGGGCGACCCCGAGCTCATGAATCACGTGGGGCACCGATCGGACCCCCTTCAGGCTGATCGCCGCCACCCCCGTGTCGAACTGCGACCGGGTGCCCGCGTTCACCACCGCGGGCTCCGCCGGCAGGGCGCCGACGAGCGCCTCGGCGAGCACGGGCTCCTCGAACAGCATCGCCCCCGGGGAGCACCGCGGGTTGCACTCGATCAGCCACGGCCCGTCGTCGGCGAGCCGGTAGTCGAGGCCGAGAAAGCCGTCGAAATCGAGCGTCCCCGCCACCTCGGCGATCACCTCGAGCGTCGGGCCGGGATCGACCGCCTCCTGGCGGACCGAGTACCCGCCGTCGGCCTGCAGCGGCTCCTCGTATGCCGCGTACGCCGCGATCCGTCCCCGGCGAGCGACCGCGAGCGTGGCGAGGTCGACGCCGTCGACGAACTCCTGGACCAGCCAGGGGCTCCGATCGGTCGGCTCCGCCTGTTCGATCGGGCGCTCCCCGGCGCGGGGGCCGACGTTCGTGACGAGCGCGGTTCCCGCCCGCGAGAACGCCGGCTTGGCGACGTAGCGCGGGAGCCGCTCGGCTGCCTCGCGGAGCTGGTCCGGGTCGGTCGCGACCACGGTCGCCGGCGTCCGCAGCCCCAGCCGCCGCGCGAGCGCGATGAAGCGAGCCTTTTCGTGCAGCTCGGCGAGCACGTCGAACGGCGCGGCGTACAGCTCGGTCCCGTCCGGGAGCCGGTCGCGCATCGCAGCCAGCGCGAAGATCTCCTCGAAGACCGGGACGATCAGCTCGATCGACGCCGTCCGCGAGTACTCCGCGACCGCTGCGACGAACGCGGAGGCCTCGGGAATCGGCGGCGGCGTGACGAGGTCGCCCGCGACGTACCGCGACGCGCTCGCAGCGGAGCGCTCGAACGACTCCGACACGTGGACCTCGTGTCCCGCCCGGGCGAGCGCGTGGACGACGTTCAGCGCGTACTGGAAGCGGCAGCTTGTGACCAGGACCCGGATCGCACACAGCTATCAGAGCGACGGCGCCCCGTCCGGCCCGGCGCGTGAGAATGCGTCGCGATGGTGAGCGTCGGGGTGCCGACAGCGACGATCGTTGCGACCGAGCTGCTGATCGGGTGCATCGTGATCGCCGTCGCCGGCCTGAACGTGCTGGCCCGGCAGATCTCGATCCCCTACCCGATCGTGCTCGTGCTCGGCGGCCTGGCCCTCGGCCTGATCCCCGAGGCGCCCACGATCCGGCTCGACCCGGACCTGGTCCTGCTCGTCTTCCTGCCGCCGCTCCTGTACGCGGAGGCCGCCTTCTCGGACGTGCGCGCGCTGCGTGCGGAGGGGGGATCGATCGCCGCGCTCGCGGTCGGGTTGGTGCTCGTCACCACCGCCGTCGTCGCGGTGGTGGGGCACGAGGTGATCGGGCTGGACTGGGGGTTCGCCTTCGCGCTCGGGGCGATCGTCTCCCCCACCGACCCCGTCGCCGCGACGGCGATCATGCAGCGGCTGGGCGTCGGCAGGTCGATCGTCACGATCGTCGAGGGCGAGAGCCTGCTCAACGACGCCACCGCGCTGGTGATCTACAGGTCGGCGATCGCGATCGCGGTCGGCGGCAGCGTCACGGTGCTCGACGCCGGCGTGGAGCTCGTCTTCGACGCGGCCGTCGGGATCGCGATCGGGCTCGTGGTCGGATTCGTGGTCAACCTGCTCCGCCGCAAGGTCGACGACATCGCGACGCTGGTGGCGATCACGATGGTCGCCGGGTACGCCGCGTACCTGCCCGCCGACGAGCTCGGCGCCTCGGGCGTGCTCGCCGCGGTGACGACCGGGCTCGTCGTCGCCACCCGGCTCAGCGAGTACACCTCCCCGGACCAGCGTCTGCAGGGCTTCGCGGTGTGGGAGATGGTGGTGTTCGTCCTCAACGCCACCCTGTTCGTGCTGGTCGGCTCCCAGCTCCGGATCGTCGTCGACGCGGTGGTGGAGGAGTCACCGTGGGACGAGCTCGGCTGGGCGGCGCTGGTGTGCGCAGTGGTGATCGGGATGCGATTCGTGTGGATCATGTCGGCGCCGGCGGCGCGGACGGTCCTGCGCAGATCCCGGCAGCCGGGACGGCAGACGGAGGTCGCATCCAGGATCGTGATCGCGTGGAGCGGGCTGCGCGGGGCGGTGTCGCTGGCGGCGGCGCTCTCGGTCCCGGCGGTGACGGACGCCGGCGGCCCCGCGGACGCCCACTCGATCGTCCTGTTCATCACCTTCGCGGTGATCCTGGTCACCGTCGTCGGCCAGGGGCTCACCCTGCCGGTGCTGATCAGGCGGCTCGGCGTCCGGGCGGACCCCGCGGTGGAACGAGCCGAGGAGGCACGGGCGAGGCTGGAGGCGACCGTCGCCGCGATCGAGACGCTGGACCGGATCGAGGGCGAGGAGTGGGTCCGGGAGGACACGCTGGCGCGGCTGCGCTCGATCTACGAGTCGCGGCGGCGGCGGTTCGCGTCGCGGACGGGGGATCTCGCCGACGACGACGGCGAGCTCGAGGAAAGGGTCGCCGACTACGAGCGGGTGATGGACGAGGTCTATCTGGCCCAGCGGCGCGCGGTCGTCTCGCTGCGCGACTCCGGCGAGATCTCGAACGAAATCATGCGACGGGTCGAGCGCGACCTCGACCTCGAGGAGTCTCGCCGGGAGCTGTAGGTGCCGTAGAACTCCGGGGGTGGCGCCGGAGGCAACAACCGTCGACGCCGGCGGGCGCGAGCTGCGCGTTTCGAACCCCGATCGGGTGATCTTCCCCGAGACCGAGCGGTCCGACCCGGTCACGAAGCTCGACGTGGTCGAGTACTACCTCGCCGTCGGCGACGGGATCCTGCGCGCGCTCGCCCGGCGGCCGACGACGCTGGAGCGATGGCCGAAGGGCGTCCACCCGGGGATCGTCGTCTCGACGAGGGAGAAGGGAGGCGGCGACGCCTTCTACCAGAAGCGTGTCCCGAGGGGTGCACCCGAGTACGTGGACACCGCTCGGATCCAGTTCCCGTCCGGTCGGCACGCGGACGAGATCTGCCCGACGGAGGTGGCGGTGGTCGGGTGGGCGGCGCAGATGGGCACGATCACGTTTCACCCGTGGCCGGTGCGGAGCGACGACGTCGACCAGCCCGACGAGCTGCGGATCGACCTCGACCCGCAGCCGGGCACGGACTTCGCCGACGCGGTGCGCGTCGCCGCCGAGGCACGGCTGTTGCTCGACGAGCTCGGCTACGCCGGCTTCCCGAAGACCTCGGGCGGGCGAGGCGTCCACATATACGTCCGGATCGAGCGCCGCTGGACGTTCACGGACGTCCGCCACGCCGCGATCGCATTCGGCCGCGAGCTGGAGCGCCGCCTCCCGGGCCAGGTCACCACGAAGTGGTGGAAGGAGGAGCGCGGCGAGCGGATCTTCGTCGACTACAACCAGAACGCCCGCGATCGCACGATCGCCTCCGCGTACAGCGTCCGGCCGAAGCCGGGTGCCCCCGTGTCGGCACCGCTCGAGTGGGACGAGCTGGCCGAGGTTCAGCCCGAGGACTTCACGGTCGCGACGATGCCGGCGCGGTTCGCCGCGCTCGGCGACCGGCATGCGACCATCGACGACGCCGCCCACTCGCTGCAGCCGCTGCTGGACATGTACGAACGAGACGAGCGGGGCGACATGCCCTACCCGCCCGACTACCCGAAGATGCCGGGCGAGCCGAAGCGCGTGCAGCCCTCGCGCGACCGCGACCGGAAGCGCTAAGCGCGGGCGTGGCGATAGCGTCCCGGGAGAAAGGCAACCGATGCAGATGAACCCGAACAAGCCATTGTGGGAGAAGGGTGACTTCACCAGGATCGCGGAGAGCATGCGAGAGAGCGGAGAGTCGCTCGTCGAGGAACTGGGCATCGCCAAGGGGCTCCGGGTGCTGGACCTCGGATGCGGCGATGGGACGACGGCGGTGCCGGCCGCCCAGCTGGGGGCCGAGGTGGTGGGCGTCGACATCGCCGCCAACCTGGTCGCGGCCGGCAACGCCCGCGCCCAGGCCCTCGGCTTGACCCGATGCACGTTCCAGGAGGGCGACGCATCCGATCTGGAAGAGCTCGACGACGCGAGCTTCGACCTCGTGATCAGCCTCTTCGGGGCTATGTTCGCCACGAGCCCGTTCGACGTGGCGAGGGAGATGCTTCGGGTGACGAGGCCCGGCGGCCGGATCGTGATGGGGAACTGGATCCCGAATGATCCGACCCTGGTCGCCCAGATCCTCAGGATCAGCTCGGCCTACTCGCCGCCGCCCCCCGAGGGCTTCGTCAGCCCGATGACGTGGGGCGTCGAGGAAAACGTGATCGAGCGCTTCACGGCGGCCGGAGTTCCCACCGAGCAGATCTCGTTCGAGCGGGGCACCTGGACCTTCACACACCCCGGCGCGCCATCGGAGCTGCTGGCGACGTTCAGGGACTACTACGGGCCGACGATGAACGCATTCGAGGCGGCGGCGGCGGACGGCCGCGAGGCCGACCTCCAAGCCGAGCTGGACGCGCTGTTCGACGAACAGAACGTGAGCGAGGACGGCACCTCGATCCCGGCGACCTTCCTGCGGGTGACCGTGCGGCGGTAGCGCGGCCGGCAATGCGCGGCGACGCTGGCCTGACCCACGGACGCGCCGACCCACAACCCGCGGGAGCGGCTCGACGCTAGTCCTCGATGTCCGAGCTGATCACGACGCGATAGCTGATTGCGAGCGCGAGGACCAGGACGACGACGAGCGCGATCATTCCGGCCCAGATCCCGATCAAGACGGCCGCCAAGCTGATCGCGACAACGGCCGCGAGAATGCCCAGGAGGAGCGGGATCCCGATCAGGTCCGAGTCGGGCGGACGCCCCCACCGCGACCGGCGCCGATCCTGCTCCGGAGAAACGTTCATCGACGCAAGGCTACAGGCACCGCTACCGGGATTCGAACCCGGGTTTCCGGACTGAGAATCCGGCGTCCTAGTCCCCTAGACGATAGCGGCGCGCGGGCGCGATTCTAGCGGCGGATCCGACCTCTACGGCCCCGGTGCGAGCCAGGTCATCTCGAACTCCGGCGAGAACTGCTGCAGCTTCTCCACGTCGAGCGAGGTGCCGCTGATCTGGGTCGCGTCGATCTGCTTCTGGGCCTGCTTCTTGGCGATCTTCTTCGTCTGCTTCTTCGAGACGCTCGTCGTCGCCTCCGGCCCGGACTGCGCGACCGCCGTCCCGGCGAGTGCCGCGACGAGACCGAGCACGCCCACGACCAGCGCGGGCGACGGCGTCGCGCGCTTGATGCTCTTCATCCTCAACCCCTTCCCTGCTGACGGGGAGGCTCGCGGGGTGCGGCCGCCCACCCTGCAACGCGCCGAGCCTATCGCGACGATGCGGCTGGAGGGAGTCGAACCCACACGGGCTTTCGCCCACACGGACCTGAACCGTGCGCGTATACCAGTTCCGCCACAGCCGCGGGGCTCCAAATCTAGCGGTCCCGTGCCGGCCACGGGCGCCGCGATTTGGACTACCCTCGACCGAGGGGCCACGGCGGGCAGGCCGGGTCCCGGGGCAGAAAAACCGACGAGAGAGGAGCGGACGACATGGAGCCGTCCGAGCTTGCCGTACGCCAAACCACGAAGACGCCCGAGCAGGAGGTCGCGGACGTACTCCCGATCGAGGCCGATCCGGGCAGAGCGGGCGAGGTGCTCGCCGACGTCCCGTTCTGGTTCCACACCTTCGCGCTGAACCGCGAGCAGGGCATCTACACGCCCGGCGCGGCGCTCGACCACCGCTACCGGCTGCCGGCGCTCCCCGACGACTTCGGCGGGATGAGCGTGCTCGACGTCGGCGCCTTCGACGGGTTCTACGCCTTCGTCGCCGAGGATCGCGGCGCCGAGCGCGTGCTCGCGATCGACAACGAGCAGTACGTGCACTGGGTGCGCTCCCGGTGGGACGCGGAGCTCGAGGGGGGCGAGGGCTTCCGCGCCGTCCGCGACCTGCTCGACTCCGGGGTCGAGTACCGCGTCCTCGACGCGTTCGACCTCGATCGGATCGAGGAGCGGTTCGACCTCGTCTACTGCTTCGGGATCCTGCACCGGGTCGAGAACCCGCTCGGGATGCTGAGCTTGCTCCGGGACCGGCTCACCGAGGGCGGCCGGGTGCTGCTCGAGACCCACGGCGTGCCGGACGACGAGGGAACCGAGCACGGCGCGGTCCGCGTTCCGGAGCCCGGCGAGGTGTACAGGGGCGACGCGTACGTGTTCTGGGAGTTCACGACCGGAAGCCTCGACCGTCTGTCCCGATACGCTGGCTACAGCGAGATGGAGCTCCACGACACACCGGTGATCGACGGCCACCCGCGGATCCTCGCGACGCTCACGGCGGACCGCGGGTAGGTTCGCGGCGCCGCGCCAGGGGCAGGCGGAGGTCATGCGGGTCGGACTAGTGCTCGGCGCCGGCGGGATCGTCGGCGGCGCGTGGATGACCGGCGGGCTGCATGCGCTCGCCACTGAGACGGGCTGGGACCCCGCCGAGGCCGACTACGTGGTCGGGACCTCGGCCGGCTCGATGGTCGGAGCGCTGCTCGCGTCGGGGATCCCGCCGTGGTTCATGGTCGCGCACTCGCGCGGCGAGTCGTTCGAGGAGGTCGTCGACGCGAACGGGGATCCCGCCTACATGGCGGACCGGACCGGCGGCGCCGTCTTCCGACCGCACCGCGGAGTGCCCTCGATCGGACTCGGCTCGTGGCGCATCGCGCTCAGCGGGATCACGGACCCGGGCCGGCACCCGCCGGCCACCGTGCTCAGCGGGTGGCTGCCCAAGGGCCTGATCTCAACCGAGCCGCTCAAGGATCTCGTCCGCCGCGTGGCGCCCCAGGGGTGGAGCCCCCATCCCAACCTGTGGGTCGTCGCCTCCGACCTGGCTACCGGGGAGCGCGTCGCCTTCGGCGCCGACGGGGCCCCGCCGGCCGAGCTCGCGGAGGCGGTGGCGGCCTCCTGCGCGATCCCCGGCTTCTACCACCCGGTCCAGATCGGCGAGCGCCACTACGTCGACGGCGGCGTGTTCTCCGCGTCCAACCTGGACCTGCTCGCGGACCTGGACCTCGACGTGGTGATCTGCCTCAATCCGACCTCGACCCTGCACCCCCTGCGCGCCCTGGACCCGCGGCTGTGGCCGAACTTCCTCATGCATCGTGGGTCCGGACGGCGGCTCGGGAGCGAAGCGAAGGCGCTGCGCGCCGGGGGCGCGGACATCGTGCTCGTCCAGCCCACCGGCGAGGACCTGCACGTGATGGGCACCAACCTGATGAGCGGCCGCCGCCGCAACGAGGTGATCGAGCTCGCGACCCGGACCGTTGCCGAGCAGCTGCGCGCGCCTGAGGTGGCGCCGCTTCTGGAAGGGCTGCCGCGAGCGGCGCCGGAGAAGATCCACCGGCCGGACGAGCGCCCGGCGAGGTGGCCGAAGCTGCGCGAGCTCTCGGAGCGGATTCGCGGGCGCGGGCGGGCGCCCGCGGTCGAAGAGAGCGCCGCCTGAGCCACAGCCTCGCCGCCGACGGGGCTCGATGCGATATCGTCCCGCCGCCCTGAGGGGCGCGGGGATCAATCGCACCGACGACTGGGAGGCTGCTCAATGACGGGTCCGCTGTACCGGCTTGGAGGGTTCACCGCCCGCCGCGCGCCGTGGGTGATCATCGCCTGGATCGTCGCGGCGCTCGCAATCGTCCTGATCGCCAACTCGACCGGCAGGCCGACCAGCGACGACACGACGATCCCGGGCAGCGACTCGACCAAGTCGACCGATTTCCTCGAGAAGGACCTTCCGAAGTATGCGAACGGCTCGGTGCCGATCGTGATCGAGTCGAAGAGCGGTGACGTCGACAAGGGCTCGAACCGGACCGCGCTCCAGGACACCGTCGACGCGCTGAAGAAGGACAAGTACGTCACCGACGTGATCGACCCGCTCTCCGAGGAGGGCGCGGGCGAGATCAGCAATAACGGGAAGATCGCCTCGGTCTCCACCTTCCTGTCGCTGAGTCAGGACGAGCTCGACGCCGACGAGGCGAACCAGATACTCGACACCGCCGCCGCCCCGGGCGAGAAGGCCGGCCTCGAGGTCTCCGCCGGCGGGTACCTCGGCAGCGAGATCTCCACGCCGAGCACGCAGCTGAGCGAGATCGTCGGCGTGGTCGCGGCGATGATCGTGCTGCTGATCATGTTCGGGACGCTTCCCGCGATGGCGATGCCGCTGTCGACGGCGATCGTCGGGCTGCTGACCGGGCTGGGCGTGATCGGGATCCTCGGGACGGTGATCCAGGTTCCGACGATCGCCAGCACGCTCGCGATCATGCTCGGGCTTGCGGTGGGGATCGACTACTCGCTGTTCATCCTCACCCGTCACATTCGTCAGCTCCATGGTGGGATGGAGCCCCACGAGTCGGTCGCCCGCGCGATCGCCACCTCCGGGGGCGCCGTCGTGTTCGCCGGCGGCACGGTGTGCCTCTCGCTGCTGTGCCTGTACTTCGGCGGCGTCCCGGTGGTTCGCGCGATCGGATACTCGGCGGCAATCGCCGTCGCGGTCGTCATCGTCGCGGCGATGACGCTGCTCCCGGCGCTGCTCGCCCTGATCGGCGACGGGATCCTGAAGCTGCACATCCCGTTCATCAAGGGTCAGACGCGCGAGGACCCGGACCGCACCTCCCCCTCATTCTCGCGGCGGTTCGGCGCCTTCGTCGGCAGGCACCCGATCGTGCTGACGATCCTGGGCCTGATCGTGCTCGCGATACTGGCTCTGCCGGCGCTCGACCTGCGGCTTGGCGCCGCGGACAACGGCCAGTACCCGAAGGACACGACGCTGCGGCAGGCCTACGACGGGCAGGAGGATGGCTTCGGGGTCGGGTCGAACGGCCCGCTGTCTGTCTCGGTGAAGGTGAAGCCGCCTGCCGAGAACGACCAGAAGTCTCTCGACGACCTTCAGCAGCAGGAGCAGCAGACCGAAGAGGCCGTCGCCCTCGGCCAGGAGCAGCCGCCGAGCGAGAAGGACCAGCAGGAGGCCCAGCAACAGGAGGAGTACCTCTCCTCGCCGGCCAGCGACCCGCGGCTGACGAAGCTCCGTGACGACATCCAGAAGACCAAGGACGTGAAGGCGGACAGCGTCTCGCTGCCGACGCTCAACGACGCGAACACCGCGGCTGTGTTCAGCGCCGTTCCCGAGTCCTCGCCGACGTCCGAGCGAACCGAGGATCTGGTCAACAAGCTGCGCGACGACGTGGTCCCGAAGGCGATCAGGGGAACCAACCTGACCGTGTACGTCGGCGGCACGACGGCCGCCAACATCGATCTCGCGACGAAGCTCGGCGACGCGACCCCGGTCGTGATCGTGATCATCGTCGCGCTCAGCTTCCTGCTCCTGACGCTCGCGTTCCGGACGATCGTCGTCCCGGCGCTCGCCGCGATCCTCAACCTGTTCGCCGTCGCGGCCTCCTACGGGATCATCACCGCTGTGTTCGAGAAGGGCTGGGGCGTGGAGCTGATCGGGCTCGAGCACTCGCTCCCGATCGTCAGCTACGTGCCGCTGATGATGTTCGCGATCCTGTTCGGTCTGTCGACCGACTACACCGTGTTCCTGCTGACCAGGGTCAGCGAGGAGTACGCGTTGCGCGACGACCACCGCGAGGCGATCGTCGAGGGACTGGGGCGCGCGGCGCGGGTGATCGTCGCCGCAGCCGCGATCATGATCCTCGTGTTCGGCAGCTTCGTGATCAACGGCGACCCGACCGTGAAGCAGTTCGGGCTCGGGTTCGCGGTCGCGGTCGCGATCGACGTGGCCGTCGTCTGCCTCGTGCTTCCCTCCGTGATGCTGCTGTGCGGACGGGCGACGTGGTTCCTGCCCAAGATCCTCGACCGAACGATGCCGAACCTCGGGATCGAGGGCGAGGAGTACTTCAAGGAGCGCGACGCTGCGAAGCAGGCCTAAGCGCTCGCGACCGCCGCGGCGGTCCGATGCGCAAGGGCCATGATCGTGATCATCGGGTTGGTGCCCGAGGAGGTCGGGAACGCGCTCGCGTCCCCGATCCAGACGCGGCGGGTGTCGTGCAGCTCCCCCCACGGGCCCGCGACGCTCGCATCCGGATCGGTGCCCATCCGGCAGCTCCCCATCTGATGCGCCGAGAAGATCCCGTGTTCCCGCGGCGCCAGCGAGCCGGCGGTGGCGCGCTCGATGTACGCATCGAGGTCATCGCCTCGGTCCCATACGCAGGCCCGTCGCGACAGCGTCACCATCCGAACCGCGCCGGCCGCCTCGTGCAGACGGATCATCTCCGCGAGCCCGCGCCGGAACGTGCGCTGGTCGCCCTCGTCGGTGAGCGCGTACTGCGGCACGGCGGCGCCGCTGTCGTCGATCGTGACCCGCCCGCTGCCCCGATCTCGGGTGAGGTTGATGAAGCTCGCGGTCCGTGACCACTGCAACATCAGCTCCTTGTGACCCCGGCCCGACTCCCACGGTGTGGCTGCGGCCGCGAGGCCGGTGGTGTGATGCGGGCATTCGATCAGGAACCCGTAACCGTCCTCGAGATCGGCGAACTCGTGCGAGATCGCGGCCTGCGGCGGTCCCCACCACGGATCGACCGGCTCGGCGTACTGGCCGCTGACCGCGGTGGTCGGATGGAGGCGGAGGTTGTGCCCCACCGCGGGCCCCCCGATCCCGGAGCGCAGCAACAGCGCCGGTGACTCGATCGAGCCGCAGGCGACGACCACCTGCGGCGCGCGGACCAGCACACGGGCGACGTGTGCGTCGGCGTCCGCGTAGGTCGCCTCGACTCCCGCGGCGCGGCCGTCCTCGACGAGGATCCGATCAGCCCGGCACCGGGCGACGATCTCGGCGCCGTGCTGCTGTGCGTCGACGAGGTAGGTCCTCGCGGTGCTGCGCTTCGATCCGGACACGTCGCCGTATCCCATGAACCCGGCGAGCGCGGGGTCGTAGCTGGACGGGTCGGTGTTGCGCGTTGTCGGGCGGAAGTCGTATCCGAGCGCCTCGCACCCCGCCTGCAGCCGCCGGTGGCCCTCGCTCAGGTCGCTGCACTCGTCCGTGGCGCCGAGCCGGTCCATCACGGCGTCGAGGTGGCGGTCGTACTCCGGCCCGTCGAGGCCCTCCAGCCCGAACTCGCGCGCCCACTCCTCGCGCACCCACGGGTGCGTGCGCAGGGAGTTGGTCCAGTTGATCGTGGTCCCGCCCCCGACCGTCGCCCCGGCCTGGATCGAGACCTGCCCCTCGGCCGTCGAGAACGGCCCGCCGTTCAGGTACATGCGCTGGTAGGCGGCCAGCTCCAGGCCCAGGAAGTCCGCCTCGTTCAGGTACTCGCCCATCTCCAGCACGCACACCTGCTTGCCGGCCGCGGCGAGCTCGCCGGCGATCAAGCCGCCGCCCGCGCCCGACCCGACCACGCACACGTCCGCATCGATCGTCAGCTCGGCGCCCTCGGGCTTCGTGATCCGGAGCTCCTTGGGCACGTCGCGCGGCGGCGACTGAGGGCCCGGATATCCGATCGCGGCCCAGTTCGGGTTGAGGCCGGTGCCGAGATCGGGGAGCGCGTAGTGCAGCGTCAGCGTCAGCCCCCGGATCGCGTGGATCCCGGCGAGACCCTCCGGGCCGGAGTCCGAGAAAGCGTGCAGGATCGCCTCACGCGCCTCCTGGGGGGCCGCGTCGAACCCCTCCGCCGCGAGCGCGTCGAGCACTGACGCGAGCCCCTCGACGTTCTCGGCGGGCAGCGTCGAGATCGCCTGCTCGATCGCCTCCGGGACCGCCAGATCGGAGGCGGCACGCGCCCAGAACCCGGTCGGGTCGTCCTCCGCGTCGACCGAGGGGACGACCGTGTCGCAGAGAGTCGCGAGGGTGAGCCGCTGGGCGTCGGTGAGCAGCTCGCTGGTCGCGAGGAAGCCGACCGCCTGGGCCACCTGAACGGTGGTGTCCGCCCGGAACGGGAGGTAGTGGGCCTCGCGGGCGCCGGCGGTCGAGGGCGTGACGAGGATCGACTGGCGGGAGGTGTACTTGCGGATCCCGTCCGCGCCGTGGCGGCTGCCCAGTCCGGACTGCTTCCAGCCGCCCATCGGCAGCTCCAGCGCCGCGTAGTTGATCTGAGCATCGTTCACGCACACCGCCCCGGCCTCGACCCGGCGGGCGATCTCCTCCCCGCGCCGCTCGTCGCGCGACCACACCGATGCCTGCAGACCGTAGCGGCCCTCGTTCGCGAGCCGGACCGCCTCGTCCGCGTCGGCGACCTTCATCACCGGCAGGGTTGGGCCGAAGGTCTCCTCGGTCATGCACAGCATCGAGTGGTCGACCTCGGTCAGCACAGTCGGCTCGAAGAAGCGACCCGGCCCCGCGGCGCGCCCGCCGCCGGTGCGGACCGTGGCGCCGCGCTCGACCGCGTCGGCGACGTGCGAGGCGATCACGTCGATCTGCGGCGGGAAGATGATCGCGCCGAGGTCGACGCTGCCGGGGCCGGCCGGGGCCCCGGTGCGGAGCATCGCCACCAGCTCGGCGACGCGGCCTACGAACTCGTCGTAGGCGGGCGCCTCGACGTACACCCGCTCCACCGATATGCAGGTCTGCCCGGCGTTCCCCATCCCGTAGTTGACCGCCGCGTTCGCAGCCCGCTCCAGGTCGGCGTCGGCGAGCACGATCATCGGGTCCTTCCCGCCCAGCTCCAGCCCCACCGGGGTGAGCGTCTCGGCCGCGCGCGCCATCACCTTCTTGCCGGTGGCGACCGAGCCGGTGAAGTGGACGTAATCGGCCGCGTCGACCAGCGCACCGCCGGTCTCGCCGCCGCCGGTGGCGACCTGGAAGACGCCGTCGGGCAGTCCGCACTCGGCGAGCATCTCGGCCATCAGCAGCGAGGTGAGCGGCGTCTCGGGCGAGGGCTTCATGATCACCGAGTTGCCGGCCGCCAGCGCCGGGACGCAATCGCCGAACGAGTTCGTCAAGGGGTAGTTCCACGGCCCGATCACTCCGACCACGCCGACCGGCCGGTACCGGACAACCAGCCGGCGGCCGCGCACGAACGGGTTCGCGGTCTCGACCTCCTCGTCGGCCAGAAAGCCGGGCGCCATCCGCGGCCAGAACGCGAGCGAGGAGACCGCGTAGGTGACCTCGGAGAACTGGGCGTCGTCCCAGCTCTTGCCGGTCTCCGAGACGATCGTCTCCACCACCCGGTCGGAGTTCTCGCCGATCCAGCGGCGGGCGGCGGACAGAACCTCGCCGCGCCCCTCGAAGCCGGCCGCCTCCCACCCGGGCTGAGCAGCCCGGGCCCGCTGCACGAGTGCGGCGACATCAGCGGCACTCAGATCCAGGACGGTTCCCACGACCTCGCCGGTGGCGGGATTCTCGACCTCGATGGTCGTGGTGCGACGTCCTTCCTCGACCCGCGTCGCCATCTGGGCGCGAGTCTATTCCCGCCACGGCCCCGATGCGGTCACGGGACACGCATAGGCCGGCGGGCATCCGCCCGCCGGCCTATGCGATGCCCTCCGACGGGTACTCGTCAGGACGCGTGGATGCGGCGCAGCTCCCATCCGAGCGCCATCTCGACGACGCCACGGACGATCAGCAGGATCCCGGCGAGGATCGCCAGCGTGCTCAGTCCGATGTCCGGATCGCCGAGCACGATCACGCCGGCGGCGATCCCGACCAGGCCGAGCAGGATCGAGATGAACCGGTGCCCGGGCTGGCTGATCCCGCGGACCAGGTCGCCGACCCCGGTGATGATGAACCAGAAGCCGAGCGCCAGCAGCAGGACGAGCACGCTCGCGCCCGGCCGCACGATCAGCACGAGACCGGCTAGGACCGCGAGGATCCCGACGACCGCGCGCAGCCCGCTGTGGCTCTCGGGCGTATCGGGCTCAAACGCCTCGATCAGCGAGAAGACGCCGAACATGAGCACGTAGACCCCCAGGATCAGGCCCAGCGCGAGCAGCGTGATCTCCTGGTAGGCGAGCGCGAGAATTCCCGCGGCCACCGACAGCAGGCCGATCAGAGCGGGGACCCACCACTTAGTGGCGGCCTGCTCCAGTGTGCTCTCAGCCGTTGCCATCCATACCTCCCTTGTGGGTTGTCGCGGGCGCAGTCTAGTGCCAGCGGCGGCGGACCCGCGCCGCTCGCGGCCCCGATAAACATCCGTTCATCCGGACGCTCGTCCTATCCGACCTGCACCTGGGCTCCCGCTTCGACGGCGACCTGCTCCGCCGCGAGCACGCCCGCGAGCTGCTGATGGCCGAGCTCGCGGACGCCGACCAGGTCGTCCTGCTCGGCGACGTGGTCGAGCTCCGGGACCGCCCACTCAGCGCCGCGCTCGAGATCGCCCGCCCCTTCCTCGCGCGGCTCACGGAGGTCGCGGGCGACCGCCGCATCGTGCTCGTCCCCGGCAACCACGACCATCACCTGATCGCGCCGTGGCTCGATGCCCGCCGCGTCGATCGGCCCCAGCCGCTCGGCCTCGAGCAGCGCGGCGCGCCGCGGCTCGGCGTCGCAGCGGAGCTCGCCGGGATGATGCCCGGGGTCGAGCTCGAGCTCGCCTATCCGGGGATCTGGATCACGCCGCGCGTGTACGCCACCCACGGGCACTACCTGGACTGCCACATCACCGTCCCGACCTTCGAGCGACTCGCGATCGCGCTCGTCGAGCGGATGTCGGGGGCGCTCCCCGACGGACTCAGGTCCACCGACGACTACGAGTCCGTGCAGGCGCCGCTGTACGGGTTCCTGTACTCGATCGCCCAGAGCGGGCGGCGGACTCGGCGGGCGCTGGGCGAGGGCTCCTCGGCGCGCGTCTGGGAGGCGGTCCACGGCCGCACCGGCCGCGGGCCCAGCATCCGCGGCCGCCTGCTCGGCTCGGTCGCGCTGCCGGGCGCGGTCGCGGTGCTCAACCGGCTCGGGCTGGGGCCGCTGCGTCCGGACATCTCGGTCGAGGAGATCAAGCGCGCCGGGGTGAGGGCGATGGCTGAGCTCGTGGACCGGCTCGCGATCGACGCCGAGTACGTGATCTTCGGCCACACGCACCGGCGCGGGCCGCTCCAGGGCGAACCGGGCTCGGACTGGCAGACCCGCGGCGGCGCCCGGCTGCTCAACACGGGGCAGCTGGGTGCACGCCGCCTCACTGCTGCGGCCCACCTCCCGCGGCAGCGTGTTCTGGCCCGGGACGGTCGCGGTGGTCGACGACGAGGGCCCGCCCCGGCTTCGCCACCTGCTCGACGGCTTCAGCCGCGAGCAGCTCCGGGAGGCGGCCGGCGGGAGCTAGCCGCTAGCCCGCGTCGATCCGCAGGGAGCCGCCGCTGCGGGTGACCGACAACTCGGTGCCGGGGCTGCCCGCGCGGCTGATCACGAGGTTCGTGTGGGTGCCGTCGGGGACCGTCACGTCGGTGCGCTGCGCCGCGCCGTTCAACGTGAAGGTGGTCGCGTAGTTGGCGCTCGCGGCCTTCGAGGCGTACTCGACGCTCCACCGCGGAACGGCGCGCCGGAAGCCGGGGAACACGAACCCCTGCAGCGGTGACTGCCGGCCGCGGACAAGCACCCGAAGGGCGCCGCCGGTCCCGGACGCCGTGTCGTGAAGCGCGCCGGAGAACCCGCTCGCGCTCAGCCCCAGCAGCGAGCGCCCGACCGGCTTCACCTGGATGTCGGAGCCGAGCTGGAAGAAGCGTTCGTAGGAGTGCGCCTGGGTCGAGCGCAGCTTGTCGACCACGACCAGCGTCTGGCCGGGCTTGTACAGAAAAAGCCTCGTGTGCTGCACTCCCTGGAGGCGGAGCAGCGGGTTGGTGGCTTCGATCGCGTACCACCCGGAGCCCTGCCCGGTGGCGACGATCCCGCTTCCGTACGCGTTCTGGGTCGTGATCGGGAAGCTCTTCCCGTCGACGGTGACGACGCTGTGCGAGAAGCTGGAGAGCTGGTACGCGCGGTAGACCGCGTCCCGGTCGTAGCCGTAGTTGCCGGGGCCGTTCACGATCGAGTGACCGCGGTCGAACAGGTCGAAGTCGAGCTCGTCGGCGTGCTTGTGCGTCTTGCTGTGGAAGGTGGCCGTGGTCGCCAGGTACGAGCCCCCCTTCCGGACCATCGCGTAACCCGACTCCGGGAAGGCCCCCAAGCCCTGATGCGGAGCGGTGTAGCCCCAATCGGGCACAGTCCCGATCGCGGTGTCCCCGAGCAGCGCGTAGGTTCCGTCGGGCGCCACGAACCAGCTCCCGGCGTCGCGCATGTTCGCGAGCACCTTGACCAGCAGCGGGTTCGGCTCGCCCGGGCTGTACCGGAGGAAGTCGCGAAGCAGCCGGATCGCGAGGAACTGGTACTGCGCCGAGTGCTCCAGCCACATCCACTCGCTGCTGGTCCGAGCGAGCAGGGTCTCAGGGAAGCGCCGCAAGGCCCGCTTCCGCCATGCCTGCGCCTGCTTCTCGAACGGGACGTACTGCGACAGCAACAGCAGGCCGTAGTCCTGGAACAGGCCGAAGTTGCTCGACTGGTGCTGCTTGCCGCTGGCCAGGTAGCGCCCGTGCGCCTCCAGGGAGCGAAGCATCGTCTGCGCCTGAGCCGCGGTCAGCACGCCCTTGCACGCCGCCGTCCTGGCCAGGTACCCGAGGTACCCGACCCGGTCGGCAGTCGCCTTCGGGTGCCATGCGAACCCCTTGAGGCCCGGCCGGAAGCTGGACGGATTCCGCTTCATCCAATCGAGCGCGATCTTCACCGCCATCCGCAGGACGGCGCTTGTTCCCGGTTCGGTGGTAGGTGTCGAACAGGGTGTCCATCCACGAGAAGCCGTGCAGCTGCTGGCGGTAGGAGCGGCTCTCGTACGGGTCCCGCGACCAGTTGATCGGGGGCTTCAGCTTCGACTTGAAGTGGAACACGCGGAACTTCCAGCGCTGCGCGGCGCGGCGGACCTTGCTCGAGTAGTGCCCCTCATCGATCACGCGGTAGCGCGAGCAGCCGGCCTGTCGCAGCTTTCGGAGCGCCGCGCTGCTGGCCTTCGGCTTCTTCACGCGCTTCGCGCTGGCGGCCGGCGGGCCGGCGTCGGCGGACGCCTCCGCTGCTGCTCCGAGCGAGCCGATCGCCACCGCCGCGCACGCGAGCACGACCGCGGGCGCCGTATGACGGCTCCCTCCGCCCGTTGCTGTGAGCCCGCCCGCTCGCATCCCGGAGCGGACTAGTGTACGCCGCCGTGTCCTGGAGCTCATGGATCCCCGGTCTGAACGATCGGACCCGCCCGTGGTGGACCCTGGTCGGCGCCTGCTCGGGGCTGTTCCTGCTGATGCTGGACTCGACCGTGGTGACGCTGGCGCTGCCGTCGATCGCCCGTGACCTGCACTCCACCGAGGCTGAGCTGCAGTGGATCGTGAACGGCTATCTGCTCACGATCGCCGTCCTGGTGGTGACGCTCGGCCGGCTCGGCGACATGTTCGGCCGACGCCGGGTGTTCGTGCTCGGCCTGGTCATGTTCGGGGCGGCGTCGGTGGTGTCGGGGAGCGCCAACTCCATGACGGTGCTGATCGCGGGACGCGTCCTGCAGGGGATCGCCGCCGCCTCGCTGCTGCCGCTCTCGCTCGCGCTGGTGGCGGCGTCGTTCCCGAAGGCCGAGCAGCCGCGCGCCTTCGGGGTGTGGGCGGCAATATCGGCGGTCGCGCTGGGCCTGGGGCCGATCGTCGGCGGATTGCTGGTTGACGTGAGCTGGCGGCTGATCTTCTGGATCAACGTGCCGCTGGTCGTCGCGGGAGTGCTGATCGTGCTGGCGGCCGCCCGTGAGTCGCGCGACGAGAGCAGCACCACCCGGATCGACGTCCCGGGCCTGATCGCGCTCAGCTCCGGACTGACGGCGGTGGTGCTGGCGCTGATCGAGGCGGACAGCTGGGGATGGGGCTCCACCCGCACGATCGCCGTGTTCGGGTTCGGGATCGCGGCGCTGGCCGCGTTCTGGCTGATCGAGCACCGGGTCGAGAACCCGATCGTCGACTTCTCGCTGTTTCGGAACGGGCCCTACTTCGGCGCCACCGCGGCGGCCTTCGGGATCGTGTTCGCGTACTGGACGGTGATGTACTTCGAGCCGCAGTTCCTTCAGAACGTGCTGTCGTACTCGGTGGTTGCGGCGGGGCTGCTGATCCTCCCGATCACGGCGCCGATGATCGTGATCTCGCCGCTGTCCGGGGTGTTGATCGGACGGTTCGGGGCGCGAGCGGTGATGACCGCGGGCATGTTGATCACCGTCGCCGGGCTGCTCGTGCTCGCGCAGACCGACGCCTCCACCGGATACGGCCAGCTGGTGGCAGGCTACCTGCCGTTCGGGATCGGGCTCGGCCTCGTGTACGCACCGATGTCGGCGGCGGCGATGGCGGCGATGCCCGGTCAGAAGGCCGGGATCGCGTCAGGCGTGCTCGCGATGAACCGGATCCTCGCCGGGGCCGTGGGGCTGGCCGCGACCAGCGCCGTCTTCAACGCGCTGCTCCACGGCGTCGGGACCAGCAGCGCCACCCGCGCCGAGTACGCATCCGCCCTCGGAGACTCGCTGTACGTGCTCGTCGGAGTGGCGGCGGTGTGCGCGGTGCTGACCTGGGCGTTCGTGCGCTCCACCCCGCCGCCTCATCCCCCTCCGGACGAGCATCGCCTCCACCACCGCCGCTTCCACCTCTGATCAGGAGCCGGCCGGCGCGGCGGCGCCGGCGTGCGAGCGGCGCCGGTCGGGGGCGCCCGACAGCGTCGCCGCGGTCCGGACGAGCGCCAGGTGGGTGAAGGCCTGCGGGAAGTTCCCGACGAGCCGGTCGCGCTTCGGGTCGTATTCCTCGGAGAACAGGCCGACGTCGTTGCCGACCGCGAGCACCTGCTCGAACATGCCTGCCGCTTCATCGGTGCGCCCGATCATCGCCAGCGCGTTGACCAGCCAGAAGGAGCACGGCAGGAACGCCCCCTCCGTCCCGGAGACTCCGTCCACGGACCCCTGCGCGGCGACCGAGTAGCGCAGCACGAACCCGTCCTGGATCAGCTCTCGCTCGATCGCCTCGACCGTCCCCACCACCCGCTCGTCCTCAGGCGGAAGGAAACCGACCATCGGGATCATCAGCACGCTCGCGTCAAGCTCCGTGGAGCCGTAGTACTGGGTGAAGGTCTTCCGCTTCGGGTCGTATCCCTCTCGCACACATCGTCATGGATCCGCCGCGTGATCTCCCGCCACCGATCGACGGGCCCATCGGCGCCGAACCGCTCCACCGCCTGCACCGCTCGATCAAACGCGACCCAGGCCATCACCTTCGAGTGGGTGAAGTGGCGGGCCGGGCCGCGCACCTCCCAGATCCCCTGGTCGGGCTTCTCCCAGGCCTTCTCGAGGAACTCCAGGATGACCCGCTCGCGATCCCATCGCCGCTGCTCCATCTGCCCGGTGACGACGCGGCCGAGATGGCCGGCATCGATCATCTCGCCGTACATGTCGAGCTGGAACTGGTGCGAGGCCGCGTTCCCGATCCGGACCGGGCTAGAGCCCTCGTACCCGGGAAGCCACTCGATCTCCTGCTCGGGCAGCATCCGCTCTCCCGCGATCCCGTACATGATGTTCGCCTGCGAGGGGTGGGCCGCAGTCGCCCGGAGCAGCCATCGCGCGAACTCGCGCGCCTCGTCGACGTAGCCGCCCAGGAACAGCGACTCGAGCGTCAGCGAGGCGTCGCGCAGCCAGCAGAACCGGTAGTCCCAGTTCCGTTCCCCGCCGATCTCCTCGGGCAGCGACGTGGTCGGGGCGGCGGCGATCCCGCCGGTCGGCGCGTAGATCAGCGCCTTCAGCGTGATCAGCGACCGCATCACCTGCTCGGGCCAGCGTCCCTCGTACGTGCACCGCGCGGCCCACTCCTCCCACCACGACTCTGTCGCCTCGACCGCCCAGAACGGGTCCAGGGCGGGCGGCTGCTCCAGGTGGGACGGGCTCCAGGCGAGCGTGAACGGCGCCCGCTCTCCCTCCCGCACCCTGAAGGTCGCCGTGGTCGTGTAGTCCTCGCCGCGGGTCTCGACCGGCGTGCGCAGGTAGTAGGCGTTCGGCCCGGCGAGCAGCGTGATCCCCTCCTCCGCCTGCTCCACCCACGGGACCGTGGACCCGTAGTCGGGGCGGACCACGAGCTGCATCCGCATCTCGACCGTGCCACGCAGCCCCTCCACCACCCGAACCGCGACCGGGTGGTCGGATCGCCGCAGCATGCAGTCGGTGAGCAGCACCGCACCGTCATCGGTCTCGAACTCGGTGTCGAGGATCAGGGTGTCGCGCCGGTAGGTCCGGTTCACCTTCTTCGGACCGCCGGCGGGCTCGATCAGCCACCGTCCGTGGCTCTCGTCGCCGAGCAGCGCCGCGAAGCTGGCGCCGGAGTCGAACCTGGGCAGGCACAGCCAGTCGATCGAGCCGTTCCTCCCCACCAGCGCGGCGGTCTCGCTGATCCCCGATCAGCGCGTAGTCCTCGATCCGCATCGGTGCAACCTACCGGCCCGCGGCGGAACGGCGACGAGGGGGGCATCAGCCCCCCACGCCGCCTGGGATTGGGAGTAGGGACCCGGACCGGGCACTGGGTCGGCTCTCTCAGCACCTTGATCCGGGCCCTGCGACGTAGGAACGCGGGGGCGAGCGAAAAGTCAGGAGATACCCGAAAGCCGCGATACTGCCCGCCATGGGAGACTCGCTGGCCCGCCGCACGGTGGGACCGTTCTTCGTATTCGCCGGCCTGATGCACTTCGCGCGACGCGAGTGGTACGAGGCGATCATGCCCGACTACGTGCCCGCGCACCGCGAGCTCGTCGCCGCCAGCGGTGTCGCGGAGATCGCCGGCGGCGCGATGGTGGTCGGCGCCCGGCGCCGATGGATACCGCGGTGGTGGCTGATCGCGACGCTGATCGCCGTGTTCCCCGCAAACGTCCATATGGCGGCCCACCCGGAGCGCTACCGGCAGCTCCCCCGGTGGGGCCTTTACGCGCGGCTCCCGGTCCAGGCTCTGTTCGTCATGTGGGTGTGGCGCGGGACCCGGCCGTGACCGCGATCGACGAGCGGCTGATCAAGGCGCTACACGTCGAGACGCTCCGCCACGGCGAGCTGCACGCGGAGCACGACCCCCACCTGCTGTTCCAGACCTCGACGATCGGAGCCCTGCTCGACGGCGCCTACGACGGCGACGTCACTTACGGGGAGCTCGCCGAGCACGGCGACTTCGGGCTCGGCACCTTCGACGCGTGCGACGGGGAGATGATCGCGGTGGACGGCGAGTTCCTGCGCGCCGACGCGGACGGCAACCTGCACACGGTCGAGCCCGAGCGCCGCACCCCGTTCGCGGTGCTGACCAACTTCACCCCCACCCGCACGTTCCGGATCGCCGAGCCCGTCGAGGGAGAAGCCTTCCTCGCGCGGCTCGACGAGCTGATCGGCGCGCCCGATCGCGCCCACGCGCTCCGGCTCGACGGGCGCTTCGACCGGGTCCGGGCGCGCTCCGTGGCCCGCCAGCGAAAGCCGTACCGGCCGCTCACCGAGGTCGTCGCCGACCAGCACGTGTTCGAGCTCACCGGCAAGGGGACGATGGTCGGGTTCAGGTTTCCCGACTTCGCCCGCGGCCTTAACGTCCCCGGCTACCACCTCCACTTCGCGAGCGCCGACCGGACGCGCGGCGGGCACGTGCTCGAGTCCGCATCGAGCGACATCGAGGTCCAGGTCGACGACGAGGTCGACGTCCATCTCGAGCTCCCGCCCGGGGTCGCGCTCGACTCCGCCACTGCGACCTCGGACGCGGCGCTGCGCCGCGTCGAGCGCGAAGGCTGAGCCGGCTCAGCCTTCGAGCCGCTCGAACCACTGGGCGAGCGCGGCGATCCCGCGGCGCTGGGGCTCCCCGCCTCCGATGCCTCCGAACAGCTTCCCCTCCCCGCGCATCAGCATCAGCTTCAGCTTCCGACCGTCGGTCGTGGCGATCGTGAGCGAGACGGCGGCGTGGTCGGCGACCGCCGCCTCCAGCGTCGGCCATCCACCGCCCGCCCCGCCGGCCTTCGCGGTGACGACCTGATCGGCGAGATCGACTCGACACCGGTCGGATCGCCGCGGCGATCGACGCCGAGCACGAGCAGGCGCCGATCGGTCACCCCGATCGCCACCAGTCGCCCCTTGAACGCGCTCTGGCGGTGGTTGGCCGCGCACACCCCCTGCAGCGACTCGCCCGGCTCGAGCTCCGCCTCGAGCGCGGGCCCATACTTCTCTGCGAACTCAGCCATCCAAGGTGATCGGCGGCAACCTATCGGGAACCGGTCGCCGCCCGCCTCAGCGCTTCGGCTGCCACATCGCGATCTCCCCGGCCCGGGGTGGGCGACCACGCTCCGCCACCCCGCCGGGCCCTCGCGCGGGTTCAGCAGCACCGATGCGCCGAGCGCGGAGGCGCGCTCGGTGGCCGCCCCGATCTCCTCCACCTGTACGTACGGCAGCCACATCGGCCTGGGGGCGGCGCACTCGACGACGCCGGCGCCGACGGCCGCGCCGGTCCTCATCGCCACGTACGGGGCCGTGCCGGTCTCGACCGGCTGCGCCGGCCATCCGCACAGCTCCGCGTAGAAGCTCCGCGCCCCGGCGATCTCTCCGGTGTGGAGCTCCAAGTGGACCAATGGGCTGGCGCGCGCGGGCCTCATGCCTCACTCGTACGACCGGCGCTAGCCTGGGAAGTAATCGCGATGACTGCTTCGCCCACAGGTGCGGCAGCCGACGAGCAGCAGCTGCTCGCATCGGCCCGCGACGGTGACGAGTCCGCCTTCACGCGGCTCGTGCAGCGCTACCGCGGGGAGCTGCACGCGCACTGCTACCGGATGCTGGGCTCGCTTCACGACGCCGAGGACGCGCTCCAGGAGGCGATGCTGCGGGCGTGGCGGGGGCTGAAGCGCTTCGAGGGCCGCAGCTCGCTGCGCTCGTGGCTGTACCGGATCGCGACGAACACCTGCCTCGACGCGATCGCGAAGCGCCCGAAGCGGGTGCTCCCCGTCGACTACGGGCCCGCCGCCGATCCCCACGACGGGCCCGGCGAGCCCGCCGTCGAGTCGGTGTGGATCGAGCCGTACCCGGACGAGACGCTCGAGATCGAGGACGGCTACGCCTCTCCGGAGGCGCACTACGAGCAGCGCGAGTCCGTCGAGCTCGCCTTCATCGCCGCGCTCCAGAACCTCCCCGCCGAACCAGCGCGCCGTGCTGATCCTGCGCGAGGTGCTCGGGTTCTCGGCGAAGGAGGTGGCGGAGACGCTCGACACGACGACGGCTTCGGTGAACAGCGCCCTGCAGCGCGCCCGCAGGGCAGCCGAGGAGCGACTTCCCGAGCGCAGCCAGCAGGAGACGCTGCGCTCGCTCGGCGAGGACGGCGTCCGCGAGGTCGTCGAGAGCTATGTGGATGCATGGGACCGCGGCGACATCGACGGGGTGGTCGCGATGCTGACCGAGGACGCTGCGTTCTCGATGCCGCCGATGCGGCGGTGGTTCCGGGGCCACGACGACATCGAGGGGTTCCTGCGGTTCTCGCCGCTGTCGGGCCGGTTCCAGTGGAAGGCGATGAACGCGCACGCGAACGGCCAGCCCGCGCTCGCGTTCTACAGCTGGGACGACGAGCAGGGCGCGTACATGCCGTTCGCGCTGAACGTGCTGACACTGCGCGACGCCCGGATCAGCGAGGTGACGGCGTTCATCGTCCGGCCCAGCGAGGACCCCGACGACGAGGCGCAGCAGGCGCTGCCCGAGCTTCCGTTCGACCCCGACCGGCTCGCTGCGGCGTACGAGCCGTTCGGCCTCCCCACCCGCCTGGACTGAGCGCCGCCCGCGACCCGACGGGTCCATCGATCGTCGTCGCTATAGTTAAGTAAATGCTTAACCAAACCGCCGCCCTCGACGGCCTCTTCCAGGCGCTGTCGGACCCCAATCGCCGCACGATGATCGATCGGCTCACGCGCGGACCCGCGTCGGTATCGGAGCTGGCGCGACCGCTGACCATGTCGCTGCCCGGGGTCGTCCAGCATCTCAAGGTGCTCGAGGACGCCGGGCTCGTAAGCTCGGAGAAGGTCGGTCGCGTGCGCACCTGCCGGATCGAGCCGGCCGCGATGCGCTCCGCCGAGTCCTGGATCGCCGGCCGCCGCACGATGTGGGAGGACCGCCTGGATCGGCTCGGCGAGTACCTCGCCGACAACCCGACCGAAAGGAGCCCTGGATGACAGCGCGATCCGTGACGCACTCCACTTTCGTGATCGAGCGGACCTACGAGGCGCCGCCGGCGCGGGTGTTCGCCGCGTGGGCCGACCCCGACGCGAAGGGGCGGTGGTTCGGACCACCCGACGACGACCCGAGCGGCGAGTATCAGCTCGACTTCCGCGTCGGCGGGCGGGAGCTGAACCGTGGCGCCGGACCGGACGGGCAGACGTTCGTCTACGAGGCCCGCTTCCAGGACATAGTCGCGGACGAGCGGATCGTGTACGCGTACGAGATGCACCTGGACGATGCCCGCATCTCAGTGTCGCTGGGCACGGTGGAGCTGCAGCCGGAGGGCGACGGGACGCGGTTGATCTACACGGAGCAGGGCGCGTTCCTGGACGGCCTCGACAGCGGCGAGGTGCGCCAATCCGGCACCGCCGGGATCTTCGACGCGCTCGCAGACGAGCTGGCCCGGGAGCGATGAGTCCGGACCTCCGCGGCCGTCCTAACCTGAAACGCGAATCGACCGAGACGAGGGAAACACGTGGATGCAGAGATGACCGATAGCCGCAGCAGGTGGGCGGCGCTGTACGTGCTGTGCGTCGGGATGCTGATGATCGTCCTCGACGTGACGATCGTGAACGTCGCGCTCCCGACGATCCAGGACGATCTCGGTTTCTCCCAGTCCAACCTCGCGTGGGTCGTGAACGCGTACCTGATCCCGTTCGGCGGCCTGCTCCTGCTCGCCGGCCGGCTCGGCGACCTGGTCGGCGAGCGGCGCGTGTTCCTGACCGGGCTGGCGGTGTTCACCGCCGCCTCGCTCCTGTGCGCGGCATCGCAGAGCCAGGAGATGCTGATCGGCGCCCGCTTCGTCCAGGGGATCGGCGGCGCGCTGACCTCGGCGGTGATCCTGGGGATGGTGGTGACGATGTTCCCGGAGCCGCGCGAGCGGGCGAGGGCGATCGGGATCTACACGTTCGTCGCCGTCTCCGGCAGCTCGATCGGGCTGCTCGCCGGCGGCGCGCTCACCGACGGGCTGAGCTGGCACTGGATCTTCCTCGTCAACCTCCCATTCGGGATCGCGACGATCCTGGCGGCGCGCCGGTTCGTGCAGGGTCGCCCGGGGATCGGGCTGGAGGGTGGCGCCGACGTGATCGGCGCCGCGATGATCACCGTCGGGCTGATGCTCGGCGTGTACACGATCCTCGGGGTCGACGAGCACGGCTGGGGCTCCGCCCAGACCCTGGTGCTGGGCGCCGTCTCGATCGCCCTGCTGGCGGCGTTCGTCGCTCGCCAGGCCCGGATCCCGAACCCGCTGATGCCACTGCGGATCTTCCGCTCTCGGAACGTCGCAGGGGCGAACCTGGTCCAGGCGCTGCTCGTTGTCGGGATGTTCGGGATGTTCTTCCTCGGGGCGCTGTACCTGCAGCAGATCCTGGGCTACGACGCGCTCCAGGTCGGGCTCGCCTTCCTGCCCGCGACGATCGTGATGGCGGCGATGACCTTTCGCTTCACCGCGCAGCTCAACAACAGGTTCGGCGCCAAGGCGACGCTGCTGCCGGGAATGGCGCTGATCCTGACCGGGATGCTGCTGTTCGCGCGCACGCCCGTCGACGCGACCTACTCCATCGACCTGCTGCCGGCGCTGGTGCCGTTCGGGCTCGGCGCCGGGCTCGCCTTCCCGTCCTTGATGACGCTGGCGATGTCCGGGGCGACCCGCAGCGACGCGGGGCTTGCGTCGGGGCTCGTCAACACGAGCCTCCAGGTCGGCGGCGCGATCGGGCTGGCCGTGCTCGCGACGCTGTCGGCCGAGCGCACCGGGTCCCTGCTCGCGGACGGGGTCGACAATGCGGAGGCGGTCAACTCCGGCTACCACCTCGCCTATCTGGTCGGCGCGGCCCTGGTCCTCGTCTCGATCGTGGTCGCCACCACCGTGCTCGAGCCCGAGCAGCAGGCGGAGCGTGAGGCGGCGTCGGCGGAGTCGGGCGGAGGCGAGCCGGCGTACTCGGAGACGGGCTGATGGCCGCGGTGGTCGCCGAGATCTCGATGGCCCTCGACGGGTATGTCGCGGGTCCGGACGCGACGCTCGACGAGCCCCTCGGCGGCGGCGGCGAGCAGCTCCACGAGTGGGCCTTCGGCTCGCGCGCGTGGCGCCACAGCCACGGGATGGAGGGCGGCGAGGCGACGCCCAGCGACAGCCTGATCGACGAGATGGTCGCGGCGGGCGCCACCGTGATGGGCCGGCGGATGTACAGCGGCGGCGAGGGCGCGTGGGACCGCGACCCGAACGCGAACGGCTGGTGGGGCGACGAGCCGCCGTTCCATCACCCGGTGTTCGTGCTCACCCATCACCCGCGCGAGCCGCTCACCCTTGGGGAGACCACGTTCACCTTCGTGACCGAGGGGGTGGATAGCGCCGTCCAGCGGGCAAGGGCGACCGCCGGCGGGAAGCGGGTCACGATCGGCGGCGGCGCGGCGGCGATTCGCGAGGCGCTCGGCGCCGGACTCGTCGACGAGCTCCGGGTCAACCTGGTGCCGGTGCTGCTCGGGGACGGCGTCTCCCTGTTCGAGCGCGGCGAGGCGCAACCGCGGCTCGAGATCGCCGCGGTCGCGGCGTCCCCCGCCGTCACCCATCTCGCCTACCGGGTTCTGAGCTAGCCGCCGAACCGGCCGGCCGGCCACGGCGCTCCGGAGTACCGCTCGATCACCGGCCCGGGCGGCGGCGACACATCGGACATGAACCCGATCGGCGCGATCGTCTGCTCGAACAGCCGCCTGAACGGGTCGGCGCCGAGATCGTCGGAGCGGCGCGCGACCGTGACCGCGCCCGCGCACCGGCTCGCGTCGAGCGAGAACGTCGAGAGACAGACGAGGTCGTCGCCGAGCAGCGGGATCCACCATTCCAGCGCGTCGCGTCTCGCTTGCTGGACCTCGGGCTCGTCGAAGCGGAGCGCCGCATCCGGGTCGGCGAGCGCGCACACGCTCGCCACCGCGTCGGCGACCGGCTCGCCGTCGACGCAGCGCGCGTCCACCCGCAGGCGCCGGCCGGCGCGCGGGTCCTCGCGGAGGCGCTCCCCGTCGAAGCTCACGTACGCGAACGGCTGAGCGGAGCTCACAGCTGCCCCTCCCCCGGATCCGGCCCGACCTCCCAGTCGGTGCGGATCCGCCGGGTGATCTCACGCATGTCGGTGCGGAGCTCCTCCATCGTCGCCCGGCCCCAGTACCAGTATCCGTTGTAGGCGCGGTGGATGGTCAGGTCGGGGAACAGGGTGAACGCAGCGGGCCGGTACGGAAGGTGGAGCATGTCGGTGCCCTCGCACAGGCCGAGCGGGCCGATCCACCGCCGCTCGGCGTCGGACAGGAAGGTGAACCGCGCGCCCAGCCCGGCCCGGAACGCCGCCTGCACCTCGGGCGGGTCGGTGCTGATCACGACGAGCTTCGCGTACGCGACCTCGAACTCGTCCTGGACCCGGCACAGCTCGCGCATGTAGCGCTGCTCCTTCGGGCACCACCACCCGCGCGAGGTGAGCAGGACGAGCGGGTCGCCGCCGGGCAGCTCGGACAGCGTTCTGGTGCGACCCGTGTGGTCCGGGAGTTCGACGTCGGGGAATGGCTCGCGTGCAGAGGGCTCGATCGCGGCGACGATCATATGATGGGCTGCTCCGATTTCACCCCGATCGGATGACGAAGGCATCGCGCGATCTCGGTGATAATCAGGTGGTCCGATGAGCACCCTCGCCATCACAACCGTGGACCTGGCGCGGCTCCAGTTCGCGACGACGTCGATCTACCACTTCATTTTCGTCCCGCTCACCCTGGGACTCGCGCCGATGGTTGCGGTGATGCAGACGATCTGGCACCGGACCGGAGACGAGCGCTGGTACCGGCTCACCCGATTCTTCGGCACCCTGCTGCTGATCAACTTCGCGATCGGCGTCGCGACCGGCCTCGTGCAGGAGTTCCAGTTCGGGATGAACTGGTCCGAGTACTCGAGGTTCGTCGGGGACGTGTTCGGCGCCCCGCTCGCGATCGAGGGCCTGGCGGCGTTCTTCCTCGAGGCGACGTTCCTCGGCCTGTGGATCTTCGGCTGGGGGCGGCTTCCCCGCCGAGTGCACCTGGCGACGATCTGGATCGCAGCGGCCGGCACCTGGCTGTCGGCGTTCTTCATCCTCGTCGCCAACTCGTGGATGCAACACCCGGTGGGGTACAAGCTCAACGGCGGTCGCGCGGAGCTGACGGACGTATGGGCGTTGCTCTCGAACGAGTTCGCGCTGCGCGCCTGGGCGCACGTGATCCTGGCGGGCCTGACGACCGCATTGATCGTCATCCTCGGGATCGCGTGCTGGCACCTCCTGCGGGGCCGCAACGTGGAGCTGTTCCGCAAGGCGGCGATGTTGGCGCTGATCGTCGCGGTCCCCGTCACGCTCGTGAACCTGACAGTCGGCAGCCGGTTTGGGATCGCCGTGACCGAGGCGCAGGGGATGAAGATCGCGGCGGCGGAGGCCCTGTGGGAGACCGAGCAGCCGGCCGATTTCTCCGCGTTCCAGATCGGCGGCTTCTCGAAGGAAGACCAGGATCCGAGCGTGAGCATCACGATCCCGAAGTTGCTCTCGTACCTCGCGACTGGGTCGCTGAACGGCAAGGTCGAGGGGATCAACCCTCTGCAGAAGCGGTCCGAGCAGAAGTTCGGCCCCGGCAACTACATGCCGAACATCGCTGCGTGCTATTGGGCGATGCGGGTGATGGCCTACCTCGGCACGCTGATGTTCCTTCTCGCGGCCGTCGGGGCCTGGCTGTATCGGAGGGGTAAGCTCGAATCCACCCGGTGGTTCCTGTGGACCGCCGTGGTCATGATCGCTGCCCCGTTCATCGCCGCCGCCTCGGGATGGATTCTGACCGAGATGGGACGGCAGCCCTGGATCGTGGACGGGCTGCTGAAGACGTCCACGGCGAACTCGCCGACCGTCAGCAGCGCCACGATCGCGGCGAGCCTCGGCACGTTCGTGCTTCTGTACGCCGCGCTGGGCGTGCTCGACTTCGTGCTGATGCGGCACTACGCCAGGCTCGATCCGCCCGAGGCGTCCGGTGAGGACGAGGAGCCCGCGGTCGCGGCGATGGGGTACTGAGAGGCGGGCGATGGACCTCGAGATCTTCTGGTTCGTTCTGATCGCGGTCCTGTGGGGCGGCTATTTCCTGCTCGAGGGCTTCGACTTCGGGGTCGGGCTGCTGCTCCCGTTCCTGCCGCGCGACGAGCACGACCGCGAGCACATGTTCGAGTCGATCGGCCCGGTGTGGGACGGCAACGAGGTGTGGCTGGTCGTTGCGGGCGCCGGGACGTTTGCCGCCTTCCCGGAGTGGTACGCGAGCATGTTCTCGGGCTTCTACATCGCGCTCCTGCTCGTGCTGGTCTGCCTGATCGTGCGCGTGGTCTCCTTCGAGTGGCGAGAGAAGAGCGACAGCCCGAGGTGGCGCGCAGCCTGGCAGTGGGCCAACACCGTCGGCAGCCTCGGCGCCGCACTCGTGTGGGGCGTGGCGCTCGCGAACCTCGTCCACGGCGTTCCGCTCGATTCGAGCGGCGAGTACGCCGGCGGCTTCTTCGATCTGTTTACCCCGTACACGGTGTTCGCAGGAGCCACCGTCGTCCTATTGTTCGCGTACCACGGGGCCGCCTACCTGACACTGCGGACCAGCGGCGGGCTGGGCGAGAGGGCAGCGGCTGCCGCCCGGAGGCTGGCCGTCCCCGCCGCCGTCGCCGTCGCCGCCCTGGTCGCGTGGACGGTCGTGGTCGCCGCGGACAGCAACGAGCGCGGCGTGCTCGGACCGGCGATTCCGGCCGCTGCGGCTGCCGCGGCGGTGGTGCTCTCGGCGGCGTTCGTGCTCAGGGGCCGCGCCGGCTGGGCGTTCACGATGACGGCGCTCGCGACCGTGCTCGTCGTCGCGACGATCTTCACCGGCCTGTACCCGCGGGTTCTGGTTTCCTCGCCCGAGTTCGCCAACAGCCTCACCATCTCCAACGCTTCGTCCTCGCATTACGCTCTCAAGGTGATGACCATCGTCGCGCTGGTGCTGACCCCGGTGGTGCTGCTGTACCAGGCGTGGACGTATCACGTGTTTCGAGCCCGGATCGGGGGCACCGGGCCGGTGCAGAGCCCGATCGAGACGCTCGCTCCCAAGGCCGGCGACAAGCCGACGGCCGGCTGACGTTCGTGCACAGCCTCGACCCGCGCCTGCTCCGCCGCGCGCGGGCCGCGCGGGTCCTGCTGGCGGCCGATGCCGCGATCGGGGTGCTCGCCGGGCTCCTCGTCCTCGCCCAGGCGGTGCTGCTCGCCCGGATAGCCGCTCGCGGCTTCGGCGGCGCACCGCTCGCCGAGCTGACCCTGCCGCTCGTTCTGCTGGTGGCCGTGATCGCCGTGCGGGCGGTGGCGATGTGGGCCTTCGAGGTCGCGGGCAGGCGCGCTGCCGCCGACGTCATGTCCGAGCTGCGGTTGGAGCTCGTGGAGTGCAGCCTTCGGGATCGGCCGACTGCCGTCGACCGCGCCGACAGCGGGGAGGTCGCGACGACTGCCGTCGGGGGGATCGATGCGCTGGAGGCCCTGTTCGCGCGCTACCTGCCGCAGGTCGCCCTGGCGACGATCGTGCCGGTGGCCGTGATCGCGCTGGTCGCCTGGCTCGACCCCCTGTCGGCGGGGATCATGCTGCTGACGCTGCCGCTCGTCCCGGTGTTCATGTGGTTGATAGGCCGCTACACGGAGCGGCGCACGCAGGCCCGCCGGGTGGCCCTGAGCCAGCTCGCGAACCACTTCCTCGACGTGGTGCGCGGGCTGCCGACTCTGCGTGCATTCAACCGCGCCGACCAGCAGGCCGAGCGGATCGCGCGGGTGAGCGACCAGTACCGCCGCGCGACGATGGGCACCCTGCGGGTGACGTTCCTGTCCGGAGCGGTGCTCGAGCTCGCCGCGACGCTGGGGATCGCGCTGGTCGCCGTTACGGTCGGTGTCCGCCTCGTCGAGGGCGGGATCGGGTTCGAGCCCGCGCTGATCGTGCTCGTGCTGGCGCCGGAGCTCTACCTGCCGCTGCGCAACCTCGGCGCCCAGTACCACGCGAGCGCGGACGGCCTCGCGATCGCAGGGCGCATGCTCGATCTGATCGACGCGCCGCGACTCGCCCCATCCGGCGCTCTCCCGGCGCCGAGCCCCGGTCGGGCCCTGGTCCGGCTGGAGGGCGTCTCGTTCTCCTACCCGTCCCGGCCCGTTGCGGTGCTCGACGCGGTCGACCTCGAGCTCGAGCCCGGCATCTCCACCGCCCTCGTGGGGCCGAGCGGTGCGGGAAAGAGCACCGTCGCATCGCTGATCCTGCGGCTCGTGGAGCCCAGCCGTGGTCGGGTGACGGCCGGCGGAATCGATCTGGCCGAGTGCGATCCTGCTGCGTGGCGGGCGCAGATCGCGTGGGTTCCCCAGGAGCCGACGCTGTTTCGGGGCACGGTCGCCGACAACATCGGGCTCGGCAGGGCGGACGCCGACCGGGAGCAGGTCCGGGCCGCGGCCGAGCTGGCGGGGGCGGACGGATTCATCCGGGAGCTGCCGCGCGGCTACGCCACGCTGATCGGTGACGGGGGACGTCCGGTCTCGGCGGGACAGCGTCAGCGCATCGCGCTCGCGCGGGCGCTTGTGCGCGACGCGCCGCTGCTCGTCCTGGACGAGCCGGCGGCGAACCTCGATCTCGCGGCGGCGCGACTCGTCGCCGACGCGATCGATGGGATGCGCGGGACTCGAACGATCCTGGTGATCGCGCACCGCCCCGAGCTCGCCGCCCGCGCCGACCGGATCGTGCGGCTCGACCCCGGACGCCCCTCCGCGACCCCGGTGGCCGCATGATGCGCAGCTTGCGCGGCCTGGCTGCGATCGCGGACTTGTCGCCCTGGCGCGTGGCGCTATGTGCGGTGCTCGGCGCGCTCGCGATCTGCTTCGGCGTCGCGCTGATGGCCACGGCCGGCTATCTGATCTCGCGCGCCGCAGAGGCGCCCCCCATCCTGGCGTTGACCGTGACGATCGTCGCGGTGCGCTTCTTCGGCCTTGCCCGACCGATCGCCCGCTACATGGAGCGACTCGCCTCGCACGACCTCGCGCTGAGGGCACTGGGCCGGGTCCGCGCCCGCTTCTACGAGCGGATCGAGCCGCTGGCGCCTGCGCAGCTCGAGGGCTACCGGCGGGGCGAGCTGCTCGGCCGCATGGTCGGCGATGTCGATTCCCTCCAGGACCTCTACCTGCGCGGTCTCGGCCCGCTGCTCGTCGCACTGGTCGCCGCCGCGGTCTGCGTGGGTGCGACCGCGGCGCTGCTGCCGGCGGCGGCCGCGACCCTGGCGCTCGGGCTGCTCGCCGGCGGCGTCGCCGTCCCGGCGCTCGCGGCGGGACGCGGACGCGCCGCCGGTCGCCGCCAGGCCTCGACCCGCGCGGCGCTCACCGCGGACATCGTCGAGCTGCTGCGAGGGGCGCCCGAGCTTGTCGCGTACGGTCGCGAGGACGAGACGCTGGCGCGAGTGCGTGCCCGTGATCGCGAGCTCGCCGGGCTGGGACGCCGGGACGCGTTCGTGGCGGGGCTCGCCGAGGCGCTGTCGCTTCTGGTCGCCGCGGTGACCGCCACGGGCGTGCTCGCGATCGCCGTCGCGGCGCGCGACGCCGGGACCCTCGATCGTGTCCTGGTCGCGGCGCTCGCCCTGCTCGCCCTCTCCACGTTCGAGTCGGTCGCCCCGCTGCCCGAGGCGGCGCGCGGGCTGACTGCGACCCTGACCGCGGGGCGGCGGGTGCTCGATCTGACCCGCCGCGAGCCGGCGGTCCGTGACCCGGACCTCGCGCGGCCCCTTTCGCCCGTCGCCGCGCCCGTCGCCCTCGAAGGGGTGACCGCCCGCTACGGACCCGATGAGCGGCCTGCCCTGCGCGGCGTCGATCTCCGGCTCGACCCGGGGCGGCGAGTTGCACTGGTCGGCCCCAGCGGAGCCGGCAAGTCCACGGTGACGGCGCTGATGCTGCGCTTCCTCGATCCGGAGGCGGGCCGGGTGACGATCGCCGGCCGTGACGTGCGCGAGCACTCCCAGGCAGATGTCCGCCGGATGTTCGCGCTCGCCGGCCAGGAGGCGCATCTGTTCGACTCCACGATCCGGGCCAACCTCCTGGTCGCGCGTCCCGATGCCACCGACGGTGAGCTCGATCGCGCCCTGAACCGCGCTCGGATCGACGACTGGGTGGCCTCCCTCCCGGACGGGCTCGACACGCTCGTGGGCGAGGAGGGTGTGGCGCTGTCGGGCGGTCAGCGCCAGCGCCTCGTGGTCGCGCGGGCGCTGCTCGCGGACGCACCGGTGCTGCTGCTCGACGAGCCGACCGCGCACCTGGACGGGCCGACCGCGACCGCGCTGGTCCGCGACGCGGTGGCCGCCGCGGGCGATCGCTCCGTGCTGCTGATGACCCACCGGCCCGAGGGGCTGGAGCTGGTGGACGAGATCGTGACGCTGGACGCCGGCGTCGTCGTGGAGCGGACGGGTCCCCTCCGACGGCCCGGCCCCGGCGCCGATTTCACCCCGATCGGATGATGCGCTGACACCCGTCAGGCGGTTTGATCTCCGCGTGGACTACACGGCCGGAAACGGATAGCGTCCGGCGCCGCGATGGCCAAGACCGACGCAGACGTCTTCGTATCGTTCGGGATCACCGGCGACCTCGCCAAGGTGATGACCTTCCGGTCGCTGTACCGGCTCGAGAAGCGCGGGCTGCTGAAGTGCCCGATCGTCGGGGTGGCGGTCGACGACTGGACCGACAAGGACCTCCGCGAGCATGCTCGCAAGGCGATCAGGGGGACGGGAGAGAAGCTCGACGCCAAGGTGTTCGACCGGTTCGCGAAGCGACTCACCTACGTCCGGGGAGACTTCGCGGACGACGCGACCTACGAGCGCGTCGCCGCGAAGATCAAGGGCGCCAAGCGGCCTGTCTTCTACCTCGAGATCCCGCCCTCCCTGTTCGGGATGGTGGTCAAGGGCCTCTCCGGGGCGGGGCTGACGGACAACGCACGGGTGGTGATCGAGAAGCCGTTCGGGCATGACCTCGAGTCGGCCCGGGCACTCGCCGACGAGCTTCACGGCTACCTCGACGAGTCCCAGATCTACCGCATCGACCACTTCCTCGGCCTGATGGGCCTGACGGAGATCCTCTACCTGCGATTCGCGAACGCGCTGTTCGAGCCGGTCTGGAACCGCAACAGCATCGACTGCGTGCAGATCACGATGGCTGAGGACTTCGGCGTCGCTGACCGGGGGCACTTCTACGACCCGGTGGGCGCGTTGCGGGACGTCGTCGTCAACCACTTGATGCAGGTGATCGCTGCGACGGCGATGGAGCCCCCGGCCGGGAGGGAGGCGCGGCCGCTGAAGGACGCGATGTTCGCGGTCTTCCGGGCGATGCCCGCCGCAAGCCCGAGGCACTACGTGCGCGGCCAGCACCAGGGGTACCGCAAGGTCGCCGGCGTCGCCAAGGGATCGACCACGGAGACCTACGTCGCGGCACGGTTCGAGATCGACAACTGGCGCTGGGAGGGGGTGCCGTTCTTCATCCGGACCGGGAAGCTGCTGCCGGTGGAGCAATGGGAGGTGCGGCTGGTCTTCAAGCACCCGCCGCCGTTGGGCTTCCAGGTGCGTGGGAAAGGCAAGCCGGCGCCGGACGAGCTCGTGATCAGGCTTCACCCCAGCACCGGTATCCGGCTGCTCGTGCAGGCTCAGCGCAGCGACGTCCGCGACCCCGAGGCGATCAACCTCGACATGGAGTTCGCCGAGGAGGGAGGCGAGGGCCCAACCCCGTACGAGGTCCTGCTGCACGCAGCGATGCAGGGTGACAGCACCCGCTTCACACGGCAGGACAACGTCGAGCAGACGTGGCGGATCGTGAAGCCGCTGCTCGACAAGCCTCCCAAGGTGCACCCGTACAAGCCGGGATCGTGGGGCCCGAAGGAGGCGGATCGGCTGGTCGCGAGGTACGGCGGGTGGCGCGACCCCTGGGTGTCGTCGTGAGCGCAGACGGGTCGACGAGGAGCACCGCCGCGCCCTCGCCGTTTCCACCGATTGCCGACTACGCGTTCCTGTCTGATTGCCACACCGGAGCGCTCGTGGCCCCCGACGGCACGATCGACTGGCTGTGCGTCCCGAAGTTCGACGCTCCGAGCGTGTTCGGGAGCCTGCTCGACCGCGAGGCCGGGAACTTCAGGTTCGCGCCGTTCGACATCAACGTGCCCGCTGCCCGGTTCTACGAGCCCGGCACGAACGTCCTCAACACGACCTGGAAGACACCGAGCGGCTGGGTGGTCGTGCGGGACGCCCTGATCATGGGGCCGCGCCGGGGCGAGGACAAGGTCACGCCTCACACGCGGCCCCCCACCGACTTCGACGGGGGCCACATGCTGGTCCGGACGGCGACATGCGCGTCCGGCACGGTCGAGATGGAGCTGATCTGCGAGCCGGCCTTCGACTACGGCAGGACGCCGGCCGAGTGGTCGCTGGTGGGCGACGACGGTCACGCTGCCGACGCCACCGGCGCCGGGGCGACGATCAGGGTGGCGACGGACCTGGCGCTCGGCATCGAGGGCAACTGGGTGCGCGCCCGCCACGCCCTGACGGAGGGCGAGACCGTGTTCTGCGCGATGTCTTGGGGGGCGGGCCTGGACACGCCCAGCGACGCCAGCGACGCGGAGTCGCGGCTCGAGGTGACCGCGCGGTACTGGCGGGACTGGCTCGGCAAGGCGCGGATCCCCGACCATCGGTGGCGCGAGCCGATCCTGCGCTCCGCGCTGACGATCAAGGGCCTCACCTACATGCCGACGGGCGCCACGGTCGCCGCGCTCACCACGTCGCTCCCCGAGACCCCGGGTGGGGAGCGGAACTGGGACTACCGGTTCACCTGGATCCGGGACTCGACCTTCACCCTCCAGGCGCTCCACTACCTGGCGCTCGACTGGGAGGCGGAGGAGTTCATGCAGTTCATGGCCGACCTCGAGCCTGACGACGACGGCGCGTTCCAGATCATGTACGGGATCGACGGACGCCGTGACCTCACCGAGTCGACCAGGGACGACCTCTCCGGCTATCGGGGGGCGAGCCCGGTGCGGGTCGGCAACGGCGCCTTCGACCAGAAGCAGAACGACGTCTTCGGCGCGGCCCTTGATTCGATCCTGCTCCACACCCGCCGCAGCGAGCGTCTTCCGCGACGCCTGTGGCCGATCGTCCAGGCTCAGGCCAAGTGCGCGACCGACGTCTGGGAGAGCCCCGACCAGGGCATCTGGGAGGCGCGCGGGAAGCCGCAGCACTACGTCTCGTCGAAGCTGATGTGCTGGGTGGCGCTGGACCGGGCCGCGAAGCTCGCGGGAATCCGTGGCGACGACGCCCAGGGGGACGAGTGGCGCGCCGCGGCCGACAAGATCAACCAGGACATCCTCGACCACGGCGTCAGGGACAAGGTGCTGCGCCAGCACTACGACACGGACGCGCTCGACGCCTCGACGCTGCTGGCCGCGATCTTCGGCTTCCTCCCGCACGACGACGAGGTCCTGCGCTCGAGCGTGATGGCGATCGCCGAGCAATTGACCGAGGACGGCTTCGTGCTTCGTTACAAGACCGACGAGACCGACGACGGCCTGTCCGGCAAGGAAGGGAGCTTCCTGATCTGCTCTTTCTGGCTCGTCTCGGCGCTTGCGATCGTCGGAGAACGGACCCGGGCACGCGACTTGATGGAGCGACTGCTGGCGATCGCATCGCCACTCGGCCTGTACGCAGAGGAGTTCGAGACCGAGACCGCGCGACACCTCGGGAACTTCCCGCAGGCCTTCTCCCACCTGGCGCTGATCGAAGCCGCGGGGCGGATCATCATCGCCGAGAGACTGGAACAGGAGTTTGGAGAATGACCGACTACGACGTGATCGTGATCGGGAGCGGCGCGGGGGGCGGCACCCTGGTCCACCACCTGGCTCCCTCGGGCAAGCGGATCCTGCTGCTGGAGCGCGGCGACTGGCTCCCTCGCGAGCCGCAGAACTGGAGCTCGCAGGACGTGTTCGTGGACAACCGCTACGTCTCGCCGGACACCTGGCATGACGCGAAGGGCAAGGCCTTCCAGCCACAGGTGCACTACTGCGTCGGCGGTGCCACCAAGCTCTATGGCGCCGCGCTGTACCGGATGCGCGAGAAGGACTTCGACGAGCTCCAGCACCACGACGGCGTCTCCCCTGCATGGCCGATCTCCTATCAGGGGATGGAGCCGTTCTACACGCGGGCGGAGCAGCTCTACGAGGTGCACGGCGCCCGCGGCGAGGACCCGACGGAGCCGCCGTGCAGCGCTCCGTATCCCCACCCCGCGGTCTCGCACGAGCCCCGCATCCAGCAGCTCTCCGACGACCTCGCTGCCGCTGGCCTGCACCCATTCCACGCGCCTTGCGGGATCCGGCTCGACGAGGGCAACATGCCGTACAGCCACTGCGTGCGCTGCCCAGACTGCGACGGGTTCCCCTGCCTTGTGCATGCCAAGTCCGATGCCGAGGTGCTCGCCGTCCGGCCGGCGCTCGAGCACGAGAACGTCACCCTGCTGACGAACGCCAAGGCACTGGCGCTCAACACGGACGCGGAGGGCCGCGCCGTGACCGAGGTCGTCGTGGAGCGCGACGGCGAGCGCGAGACCCACAGCGCCGACGTCGTCGTCGTCTCTTGCGGGGCTGCGAACTCGGCCAAGCTGCTGCTCGCGTCGGCGAACGACAAGCACCCGAACGGCCTCGCGAACGGCTCCGACCAGGTGGGCCGCAACTACATGTTCCACGCCAGCCAGGCCGTGTTGGCGCTCTCCCGCGATGAGAACCCGACTGTGTTCCAGAAGACGCTCGGGGTGAACGACTTCTACTTCGGAAGCGACGACTTCGAATACCCGCTGGGCAACATCCAGATGGTCGGCAAGTCCCAGGCGCCGATGTTCCGCGGCGAGAAGCCGCGGGCAACGAAGCTGGCGCCCGAGTGGAGCCTGGAGCGGATCGCCCGCCACGCGGTCGATTTCTGGCTCTCGACCGAGGACCTTCCGCAACCCGACAACCGGGTCACCCTGGACGGCGACGGCAACGTCAAACTGAGCTACACGCCGAACAACGAGGAGCCGAAGAAGCGGCTCCTCGAGAAGCTGAAGTCGATGCTCGGAGACCTGGACATGCACCCCCAACATCTGATCGACCGGTACGCGTACATGAAGAACGAGATCCCGGTCGCGGGCTGTGCGCATCAGGCGGGCACGTGCCGGTTCGGTGACGATCCGGCCACCTCGGTCCTCGACGCCGACTGCCGCGCCCACGAGGTCGACAACCTGTACGTCGTCGACACGAGCTTCTTCCCCAGCATCAGCGCCGTGAACCCGGCGCTGACGGCGATGGCGAATGCCCTGCGAGTGGGCGACCACCTGCTCGACCGGATGGGGGTGCAGCGGGCCGAGCCCGGGTCAGCCGATGGCTGAGCGGGCAGGCCGGCGCCGGCAGGTGGTGATAGTCGGCGGCGGCTTCGGCGGGCTTGCCGCCGCGCAGAAGTTGCGTCGCGCCGATGTGGACGTGACCGTGGTGGACAGGATGAACCACCACCTGTTCCAGCCGCTGCTCTACCAGCTCGCCACGGGCGCGATACCCGAGGGAGCCTGCGCGTCGCCGATCCGGGAGCACCTGAAGCGGCAGTCCAACGCGAGCGTGCTGATGGCGGAGGTGACAGGGTTCGACGTCGAGCGCCGGCAGGTCGTCCTCGATCGCGGCGAGCGACTCGAGTACGACAGCCTGATCCTGGCCTGTGGGGCCGAGACCTCGCACTTCGGCCACGACGAGTGGGCGGACGTCTCGTTCGGCCTCAAGACCCTGGCCGACGCGGCCGAGCTTCGCAACCGGGTCTTCGGCGCATTCGAGGAGGCCGAACGCGCGGAAGACCCCGAGGTCAGGGATCAGTGGATGACTTTTGCGGTGGTCGGCGGCGGGCCGACCGGCGTCGAGGTCGCTGGGCAGATCGCGATCGTCGCGCGCCACCAGCTGAAGCGCGACTTCAGGCGGATCAACCCGGCCGAGGCGCGGGTGATCCTGATCGACGCCGGAGACCGGATCGTCCCGGCGTTCAAGCCCGCGCTGTCCGCGAAGGCCGCGAAGGAGCTCACGTCGCTCGGGGTGACGATTCGAGAGGGCGCGATGGCCGAGGAGATCGACGGGCGCGGAGTCACGGTCAAGGTCGGCGAGACCACCGAGCAGATCTCCGCCCGGACCGTGATCTGGGCGGCCGGGGTCCGCGCCGCCGGTGCGGCGGCGGCGCTCGCGGATGCCGCCGGCGCGAAGACCGATCGCGCGGGCCGGATCGCGATCAGGCCCGACCTCACGCTCGAGGGCCACCCCGAGATCACCGTGATCGGGGACGTAGCCAGCCTGCAGGGTCCCGGTGACAGGCCGCTGCCCGGGCTGGCGACCGTCGCGATCCAGCAGGCGCGCCACGCCGCGAAGGCGATTCGCCACGGCCGGCCCGGCGCGTCAGAGCCGTTCCGCTACCTGGACAAGGGCGCGCTCGCCGTCGTCGGCCGCGGCAAGGCTGTGTGCGAGATCCGGGGCCGGGGGTTGTCGGGCTTTCCAGCCTTCCTGATGTACCTGGGGGTGCACCTCTACTACCTGGGCGGCATTCTCGGCAGGCGGCTCCAGGTGCTCGGCGCCTGGGCCCGCGCCGGTTTCGGAACCCTGGAGGCCCGGGTCGTCGAGCGCGAGCTGCCGGACGACCAAGGGTGAGCAGATGACCGCGCCGGAGCGCGACCGGGTGACGGCGGCGGAGTTCCGGGCCCTGTTCGACGAGGTCTCCAACTGGGGCCGCTGGGGCGAGGACGACGAGCGGGGCGCTCTGAACGAGCTCACACCGGACCGCGTGGCCGCCGCGGCGGGACTGGTCGGCAGCGGGCAGACCGTCACCCTCAGCCATCGGCTCGACACGCATGGCGGCGTCGACAACTCGGAGCCCGCCGACCACCACATGACGATGCTGCCGGACGTCGACATCGGGTCCGGGTCGCTGCGCTTCGCCAAGGACTACATCGGCGTCGACTACCACAATGCTCCCCACAGTCACATCGACGCGTTCTGCCACGTGGCATTCGAGGGCGCCCTGTACAACGGCACGCCGACGTCCTCGCTGACGCGGGAGGGGGCGACCGGGGACGCAATCGACATCCTCAAGGACGGCCTGGTCGGGCGTGGCGTGCTGCTCGACGTGCCGCGGTTTCGCGACATCCCGTGGCTGGAGCCGGGCGAGCAGGTGTACCCCGACGACCTCGAGGGGTGCGAGCGCCAGGAGGGCGTGTGCGTGGGGAGCGGGGACATCCTGCTCGTCCGCACCGGCCATGCTCGCCGGTGCTCCGAGCTGGGCCCGTGGGACACCGACGAGGCGAAGGCGGGCCTGCATCCGAGCTGCGCGCGATTCCTGGCGGATCGCGACGTGTCGGCGCTGGGATCGGACGGCAACAACGACACCGCCCCCAGCGCCACGGAGGGGATCGGCTTCCCGATCCACGTGTTGGCGCTGAACGCGATGGGAGTTCACCTGTTCGACTACCTGCAGTTCGAGGATCTCGCTCCGGCCTGCGAGCGAGAGGGCAGGTGGGAGTTCCTGTTCGCCGCCGCACCGCTGCGGATCCCGGGCGGGACGGGTTCTCCCGTCAACCCGGTCGCGGTCCTGTGACGACCTAGAGTCCACGCGGATGGGCGACGGACGAGGACTCGCGCTCGCGGCCGCCTTCTGCTTTGCGCTCGCCGCGGCGCTGCAGCAGAAGGGACAGTTCCGACTCGCGCGGGAGGGCCGGCCCGTGCGGGGGATCAAGGACATCTTCCGGCTCCTGAAGGTGTGGGGGTGGCTGCTCGGAACCGCCGTCCTGCTCGCCGGCTACGCGATCCAGGGCGTCGCGCTGGACCTCGGGACCGTGGTGGTAGTACAGCCGCTGCTGGTCACGACCCTGGTCTTCGCCCTCCCCCTGGGCCACTGGCTCACCGGCCAGCACGTGACCCGCCAGCAGATATGGGGGGCGATGGTCCTGGTCGTCGGTCTTGCCCTGTTCATCCGCATCGGCGATCCCGACGCCGGCGTCGACACCGCCCCCACGTGGGAGGTGCTGATCGCGATCGCGGTTGTGGGCGGGCTCTCGCTGGGAGTCCTGATCGTGGGCACCCGGGCGTCCGCGGCGCACAAGGCGGCGCTGTTCGGCGCCGCTGCAGGCTTGCTGTACGGGCTCTCCGCGACGTTCGACAAGCCGGTGTTCAGCAGCGCCGACGCGGGCACCGGCGACCTGCTCACGGACTGGGAGCTGTACGCGCTCGTCGGCTTCGGGATCGCGGCCTTCGGGATCCAGCAGCTGTCGCTCGCAACCGGCCAGCTTGCGCCGGCAGTCGCCGCGGTCGGCGTGGCGAATCCGGTCTGCAGCAGCCTGATCGGCGTCCTCGTCTACGAAGAGCGCCTCACGCAGCCCGGCTGGCACATCGCGCTGGCGGTTGCCGCCCTGCTGTTCGCGCTGTGGGGCGCCGTGGTCGTCACCCTCGGGAATCGAGAGCGCTCGATACCAACGGGTTCACCCAATCGGGGTGACGCAGGCGGCGGCGATCGGGGGTATCAATCGGAGTCGTCGCCGCACCGATGATCAAACGTCACGGGAGTTGACATGGCTGCACCGCGACGCCAGAAGAACAACTTCGAGTACACGGCGAAACCCGACCTTAACGCCATCGGGGTGCTCATGTTCGCCGCCACGTGGATGCTGGTGATCGGGCTGCTCGACCTGTTCTACGCGATCGCGGTGATCGCCGGCTCCGACATCTTCATCACCACCGCGGGGTGGCTGGTCGGCGACGCGCGGCCCTGGGGCTGGCTGATGCTCGTCGTCGCGCTGGTGCAGCTCGTCGCGTCCGTCGGAGTCCTCGCCGGACGGAGGTGGGCAATGTGGATCGCCGTCGCGTCGGCCGTGGCCCACGTCGCGGCCGCGGTAATGTTCCTCTCGGACTCCACCCTGGTCGCGATCCTGCTGCTGTGCGTGGACGTCGGGGTGCTGGGCAGCCTGGCGATCCTGATCGAGGACGCCGCGAAGCGCTGACGGCGGGGGTCAGCGCTTCGCGGGGCCGACGCGGTTGGGGGGCGCGCCGCCTCGCAGCGCGACGAGCACGTTGTCCGCGACGAGCCGCGCCATCGCGTTTCGGGCGCGAACGGTGGCCGAGCCGATATGCGGGAGCAGCACGCAGCGCGGCGCGTCCCTGAGCTCGGCGGGGACGTCGGGCTCGTGCTGGTAGACATCGAGGCCCGCGGCCCCGATCTCCCCCCCGCGCAGCGCGGCGGCGAGAGCCTGCTCGGCGACGAGCGTGCCGCGCGCGGTGTTGACGAGGATCGCGTCGGGCTTCATGTGCTGCAGCTCGTCGGGGCCGACGAGCCCGGCGGTCTCCGGCGTCGCGGGAAGGTGGAGGCTGATCACATCGGATCGGCGCAGCAGATCCTCGAAGTCGACGCGGACGGTGCCGAGCCGGCGATCGGCATCGGCGTTGGGCGTCCGGCCGATGTACACGATCTCCCCCGCCATCGGGCGAACCAGCTCCGCGTATCGGGTCCCGATCCTGCCCATCCCCGCGATTCCGAAGCACGCTCCGCTGAGCTGCATGCCCAGGTACCCGTCCGGCCGCGGACCCGCCCAGCGACCGTCCCGCAGGTCGGCCTCGGCGGCATTGATGCCCCGGGCCGCAGCGAGCGTCAGCGCCAGCGCGAGCTCGGCCGTGGAGTCGGTGAGGACGCCGGGCGTGTTGCTGACGACAACCCCCCGGCGATCGCATGCCTCGACGTCGACGTGGTCGTAGCCGACTCCGTAGTTGGCGACCACCCGAAGCTGCGGTCCGGCGGCATCGAGCAGCTCCCCGTCGACCCTCACCGTCGGATCCACGACGATCGCCTCCGCCCCCCGCGCCAGCTCGAGCAGGCGCCCGCGAGGCGCGTCCAGCCCGCCCTCCCGGGTCTCGGCAGCGCCGCGGAGCGCATCAATCCCTGCCCGCGGGAGCATGCGGGCGACGAGCACGATCTGCCTCGGGCTTGCGGGAGCCGTCACCGCTCGCGACCACGGCGAGCGGGGCGGGCGCTCACCCTGCCGCCCCGCGTCGCCTCGCGACGGCCCGCGAGGAGAGCCTTCCCTGCACCCCGAGCGTGACCGTGGCGCCGAGCACCATCATCGTTACGTTCATGCTCAGCAGGCCGAGAGTGCCCGCCGCCTTCCCGATCTCGCCGAGCCCGGCGGCGACGCCCAGATATGCCGCCGCGGGAATCGTCGTCACCGAGATCGCCACCCCGACGGCCGTGCTGGCGCGGGTCTCGAGCGCCAGCATGCCGGCCGCACCGGCGGCCAGTGCCACCACGATGGTCTCGTCATTGATGCTCGTCAGGCCGCCGAGCGCGGTCGAGGCGGCGTCGAAGCTGAATCCCGACGGGATCAGATCGAGGCCGTCGAGGGCGAACGCGACGATCGTCGCGCAGACGCTCGCGACGCCGAGGCCGAGCACTACCGTCAGCAGCGCCCGGCCGGCCAGGTCGAGCCGCCGCCCCACGAGGCCGACGCCGACCGCTGTGATCGGCAGCAGGTCGGGCGCCACCGCCATCGCCCCGACGATCAGGATCGCGTTGCGGTCCAGCACGCCATAGGAGGCGATCACGCCGGCGACGACCATGAACGCGAGGTAGCGGGCTATAGGTCGCGCGTTCACCCAGGCGGTGCCGAGCACGTCCTCCCACACCAGGCTCGGCTTGGTCCGCGCGGAGGCGGCACGTCCGATCACCTCCAACTGCGACAGCAGGATGTCGCCGTCGGGAACGCCCTGCTCGCGCAGTTCCTCGAGCAGCGGATCCACCATCCGCGGGCGCACCCTCGCGAGGACGACCGCGTACCCCGGCCGCGTCGTCTCGGCCTGCCTGACGCGGCTGACACCCTCGTATCCGTCGAGCCGCGCTGCGACCCGGACCATCTCGGCCGACCGGCCGAACACCTCGAGGCTGATCATGATCCCGCGCCGGGGTGCGCCGCCTCGACGAGGCAGATGATCGTCTCGCCGGGGGCCGCCGGGGGCAGGGTTCCGGCGCGTACGACCCGCAGGTCCCCGTCCCCCCCGATCACGAACAACGGCGTATGGGTCTCGTCGAGCGGGTCGCGGCCGGTCTCTCGGTCGGTCGGCACCTCGACGATCCGGGCCCCTGCGTCGAAGCGGCGCGCCAGCTCGCCGAAGGTGAGCTGCTCGCCGAACAGGATCCCGCCTTCCTCGTACTTCGGCACCAGGCCCAGCGCACCGTCGGAGACCGGCAGCCTGAAGACGCGGTCGCTGCCGAGCTCCTGTCGGAGCTCGTAGGCCGCGAGGGCGTTGAAGTCGTCGCTTTCGGTCAGCAGCAGCGCCTTGCTCACCTCGGCGAGCTCCTGCTCCCGGCTCTCCACGTCGTCCCCGAGTCGGGCGGTGCCGGCGTCGAGGCCCGCCGCACGCGCGGCCGCCTGCTCCTCGGGCCGACCCGTCCACAGCCGGACCCCGAGCCCCGCGGCCTTCAGCGACTGCGCAATCGACCGCGCCCACGCATGCCCGCCGACCAGCAGGACTATCGGCGCCCCGGCACCGGCCACCCCCAGAAGGCGTGCCACCGGCGTGGCCGTCAGCCCGTACAGGACGACGGTCCCGAAGATGACGATGAACGCGATCGGAAGGATCTGATCGGCCCCCTTGATCCCCGCCTGGGTCAGGGACAGCCCGAACGCGGACGCCGTGGCGGCGGCGACGATGCCCCGCGGGGCCATCCACGCCACGAAAGCGCGCTCGCTCATTGTCAGCTTCGACCTCCATGCAGCGACCGCGACGACGAGCGGCCGGATCACGAACACCATCACGGCGATCAGGCCGAGTCCCTCCGCGAGGACCGCGCTCACATCGGAGGGCTCCACGGACGCCGAGATCAGCACGAACAGCATTCCGATCAGCAGGCTGACCAGGGTCCCGTGGAACTCGAGGATCCGCGACACGTCGAGCTGTCGCTGGTTCGCCATCGCAATCCCCATCACCGCGGCCGCGACGAATCCCGAGTCCTCCCGTATCAGGTCCGCTCCCACGACAGCACCGATCACCACCATCAACGCGACGGCGACGCCGTGTCCAGGGGCCGAGCGCTGAAGGCGTCCGAGCAGCACCCACAGGACCGCGGCGCCGGCGAGGCCCACCGCCAGGCCGACGCCGATGCTGACCAGCATCGCTCCCGGCTGGAAGGGTCGATCGCCGGCGGCCCCCTCCAGGACGGCGTTGAACGCGATCACACCGATCAGCGCCCCGATCGGGTCGATCAACGTCCCCTCCCACTTGAGGACGGAGCGCACCCGCTCCGACGGACGGACGAACGCCAGCAGCGGCAGCACCACGGTCGGGCCCGACACGACGAGGATCGCGCCCAGCATCGCCGACACCCCCCAGCCGAGCCCGAAGATCAGCTCGGCGGCAACCGTCACGCCGGCCACCGTCAGCAACGCTCCGATCGAGATCAGCGCCACCACCACGCGCCTGATCCCGCTTCCCAGCTCATGGAAGCTGAGACGCAGGCCCGCCTCGAACAGGATCACGCCGACGCCCAGGTCGACCAGGGGCGTGAAGGCGTCCCCGAACAGCTTGTCGGGATGCACGTCGTCAGTCAGGATCCCGGCAACGAAGCCGACGGGAAGCAGGACGACGATCGCAGGCAGCCCGAGCCGATCCGCGACGAGACGCGACGCGATCGCGAGCACGACCACCAGCCCGAGACCGGTGAGGATGGCATCCGTCGAGAGCATCGATCAGCCCGCAGTGATCCTATGCATGAGGAGCGATCAATCCGCGGCCTTGGCGGGAGGTCGATCGAATCCCTGCATGACGCCGCCGATCGCGAAGCAGGCCGCCCCGGTCAGCGTGCCCCAGTTGGCGATCCCGACGTTGACCTCGTCCATGGTCTCGGGCCTGGTGAATGCGGCGATCGCCGAGACCATGAACAGCACGGAGCCCACCTGGTTCACGGCCACGATCGCCCAGCCGAGATCGCGGCGGCGCAGACACGGCCAGAACCGGTGGCAGATCTCCCCCATCGCCAGGTGACCCGAGATCAGGAAGAGGACGCAGCCGACCACCTCGGGTCTCCAGATCAGCCGGTCCACCCCGCGCGTGTCGAGCCCGTTGATGAACGAGGCGGTCAGGCTGACCCCGAACGCGACCGTTCCCGCGAACAGGACGAAGGCGCTGAGCCAATCGATCCGGTCGGGCTCGTACGACCACCATCGCCACCGGGGCGCGGCGAACGTCCCATCGGGACCGACTCCCCGGGGAGCGTTGATCGCGCCGAGCAGCGCGGCATACGCTCCGAGACTGAAGAAGATCCCCCCGGCGAAGTAGATCGACGCTGCAGACGCCGCATCGCCCGAGCCGATCTGGGCCACCACCGCGCCGAGGGCGAACAGCAGGCCGCCGAGGGTGAAAGCACCCGATGCGACCCAGTTGACGCGGCGCAGGCGTCGAGCCACCGGAATCGGCGCCCGCAGGATCCTGACCCGCTCGCCCGCGGCGGGTCTGATCGCGATCGTCCCCCGCTTGCGGGCGACGCGGGACTCCCAGATCGCCTCGCCGCCGGCGGGCAGTCGCCAGGTGACCCGGCTAGTGAACGGTCCCACGCCGTCGTCGCGCTGAACCCGCCACCCCGGCGCGACCCGAACCACATCGCCGTCGCTCAAGTGGACCCGGGCTGGGGCCTCGTCCGGTGAAAGGTCCCCGGGTCGGGCAGGGCGATCGTCACCAGGTAGGCGACGACGACGCCGACGATCACCACCGGGCCGGCCCCGACGCCCCCGCTGGGCAAGGTGAGAAGGGTCGCCAGCACGACCGCGGCCAGCGGCAGTCGCAGGATCGCGACGATCGCCGCACCGATCCCTACCGCCACCGCCGGGGTGATCGCGAAGCCGGGGAGCTGGGCGGCCATCAGGCCGGCGGCCGTCCCCAGCAGCATCGCCGGGAACACCGGGCCGCCACGGAAGCCGGACAGCGACAGGGCGTACGCGATCCCCTTGAAGCCGATCAGGAGAGCGAGGGCCGACAGCGACCAGCTCGCGTCGTTGGCGACGAGCGGGCCAATCGTCGTCTGGCCCGAGAACAGGACCTGGTGCACGCCCTTGTCGGTGGCCACCGAGAACAGGATCGCCAGGCCAGCGACCGCGATCCCCAGTACGGGCAGCGCGATGAAGGGTCGCTTCGTCGCCTCCGGCTCGAGTCGCCTGGCGATCGAGAAGATCACGAATACCCCTACCGCGATCGCGGCCGCCATCGGCAGCGTCCACAGGAAGTCGATCGCGCCCGGACGCGGGTACTCCGGAACCGGCAGCGTGCCGAGCGAGATATCGCTGGTGTCGACCCCGGTCCAGTGGCCCATCCCGATCGAGACCAGCGACCCGATCCCGGCGGCCAGCAGCCCGGGGACGAGCACCAGGGGCAACCGCCGCCCTCCCAGACCGGCTGCTTCGATCAGGATCACCGCGGCGATCAAGGGGGAGCCGAACAGGAACGAGAGCGCCGCGAACGTCCCCGACGCGGCCACCACGGCGGTGACCTCCTCGGGGGCGTCGCTGCGCACGAGCCGGATCGCCAGGAAGCCGAGACCGCCGCCGATCGCGATCAGCGGCGCCTCGGGGCCCAGCACCAGCCCGAGGCCGATCGTGGCGGCACCCGCCAGCACGACTCCGGGCAGCGCCGTCTCGTGGACCGGATCCGGAGCCAGGCCGTTGCTTGGCTTGTGACCGCCGTGCCCCGGCAGCCGCGTGATGGCAAACGCGACCACCACCCCGGCGAGCGGGAGGATGGGCAGATACCACCACCACGGCGTGTCGTCGAACCCCACAGCGTCGGGCAGGTCCGTGAACACCCAGATCTGAAGCTGGTGGATCAGCTCGAGGAAGCCCCACGCGGCAAGCGAGGCGATCACCCCCAGCACCGCCGCCAGGACCAGCACGAAGATGAACCGACGGTCCCGCATCACCGCGGCCGGATCCGGTGTCGCATGCGCGTCAGCCACGGGCGGCACCTTATTACGCAAGCCGACGGCGCTCATTACTGGAGCGCATAAGCTGCGGGGGGATGGATGCCCCGCGTCCAGAGGAGAGACGAGTAGAGCGCTGGGTATCGGGGCGCGTCGAGGCGAAGGGGCTGCGCCCCAGGTTTGCCGCCTACCTGATCGCAGCGATCTGGATCGTCGCCGTGGTCAGCTTCGGGCTCGCCGAGCACATCATCGACCCCGACACCTTCCCGAACGTGTGGCTCGGCATGTGGTGGGCCCTGCAGACCGTGACCACGGTCGGGTACGGCGACGTCGTGCCGCAGTCGACCGACGGCAAGCTGATCGCCTCCTTCCTGATGCTGGGCGGGCTCTCGCTGCTCGCCGTGATCACCGGCGTGGTGACGAGCGCGTTCGTCACCCAGGCCCAGGAGCAGCGCCGCGCCGCCGGGCGCGACCCCGTGATGCAGAGGCTGGACGAGATCGCGCACGATCTCGCCTCGGTGAAGGCCGAGCTGAGCGAGCTGCGCGACCGGCGATGAAGGAGGAGCGGGTGGACCTGAACGACAGCCAGGTGATCCCGGTGCTCGCGGTCTCGGACATGGGCACGGCGCCGGAGTTCTACGAGGGAAAGCTCGGGCTCCCGGCGAGCGATGTGCAGCCGGACGGCGGGGTTCAGTACCCGTGCGGCGCGGGCTCCTCACTGTACGTCTATCCGTCGCCTGCCAACGCAGGCAAGTCCACCGCCACCCTCGCCGCCTTCCTCGTCGATGACATCGACCGGACTGTGGACGAGGGCAACATCATCTCGATCGACCAGATGTAGCCCCGAGCGGCGCGCGAGCCCGGATCAGGTCGGTGGCCCGCTCCGCGACCATGATCGTCGGGGCGTTCGTGTTGCCGCCCGGGATCACCGGCATCACCGACGCGTCGACCACCCGCAGTCCCTCGATCCCGTGGACGCGGAGCTCGGAGTCCACCACCGCGTCGTCGGCCCTGTCGCTCATCCGGCACGTCCCGACCGGGTGGTAGATCAGCACCAGGCGCTCGGCAGACGTCCGCCTCGAGCTCGTCGCGATCGGTGACGCCCGGTCCCGGGCTTGAGCTCGCGCACGACGACGTCGGCGAGCGGCGGCTTCGAGGCGATCTCGCGGGCCAGCTCGATCCCGGCGACCAGCGAGGCGACGTCGTCGGGCTCCGACAGCGAGTTGGTGAGGATCCGCGGCTTGCCGAGCGGGTCGGCCGACCGCAGCCAGCACCGGCCGCGCGCCTTCGGGCTGACGAGCGACCGGCGCGATCGTCATCGCGTCGCCGTCGAACTCCTCCGCCCGTGGTCCTCGAAATAGAGCCGCGCCCATGTGGAACTGGATGTCGGCCGCCGGCAGGCCCGGCCGGGTGCGCACGAAGGCGACCACCTCGGCGGCGGTCGAGGTCAGCGGGCCCGCCGCGCGCAGCAGCCACTCGGCGAGATGGCGCGGGACTGTCGGCGCCGTAGAGGGTGCCGCGGTCTCCGACACCTCCCAGAGCATCGTCAGGCACGGGTGGTCCTGGAGGTTGCTGCCGACGCCGGGCAGCTCGTGGCGGACCTCGACGCCGACGCTCGCCGAGCTGCGTCGGCGGGACCGATCCCGGACAGCAGCAGGATCTGCGGCGATGCCGATCGCGCCCGCGCGGAAGGATCACCTCGCGCCCGCCCGGCGCCCGCTCGCGCCCGCGCCTGGCGCGGTAGCGGACCCCGACCGCGCGCTCGCCCTCGAGCTCGACGCCGACGACGGTCGCGCGGGTGACGACCTCCAGGTTCGGCCGCTTGAGCCGCCGGTCGCAGGAAGGCGTCGGCCGCGCTCCACCGGCGCCCGCCCCGCTGGGTCACCTGGAACATCGAGGCGCCGTCCTGCTCGGGACCGTTGTAGTCGTCGATCCGCGGGATCCCGGCGGCGACGCAGGCCTCGAGCAGCCGGCGGTCGAGCGGGCGCGGCGAGCGCTGATCCTCGACGCGCAGCTCGCCGCCGGCGCCGTGGAACTCCGAGGCGCCGCGGACGTTGTCCTCGGAGCGCAGGAAGTACGGCAGCACGTCCTTCCAGCCCCATCCCGGGCGCGCCCTGCTCGCCCAGAGGTCGTAGTCCAGCGGCCGGCCGCGGACGTAGAGCATCGCGTTCATCGAGCTCGAGCCGCCGAGCGACCTTGCCGCGCGGGATGTAGAGCGAGCGGCCGTCGACGGCGGGCTCGGGCTCGGTCGCGTAGTCCCAGTCGAGCTTGGTCGTGGAACTGGTTCGCGAACGCCGCCGGGATCTTGATGTTGGGATGGCGGTCGCGCCCGCCGGCCTCGATCAGCAGCACCCGCGTCGCAGGGATCCTCGCTGAGGCGGTTGGCGAGCACGCACCCGGCCGAGCCGGCGCCGACGATCACGTAGTCGGCTTCAGTCACGGAGTCATCCTATGCGGCTACACCACCAGGGCCAGCACCAGCCCCAGGATCACGACGCTCTGCGCGCTGTGCACGACGATCCCGATCAGCGCGCTTCGGTAGCGCTTCGACGGATAGGCGAGGATGAACGTGTCCAGCAGCGCCGTCGGGATCACCCACGGAATGTGCAGGTGGTAGACGGCGAACAGGACCCCGTTGGCGATCCAGTCCCGTTCCCCGAACGCCCCGTTCATCCGGGGGAGCAGGTAGCCGCGGAACAGCAGCTCCTCGCCGAGCACCGTGTTGAACACTGCCATCGCCGCGATCAGCGCGAACCAGCCCCAGGCGCCCGCGAGCAGCTCGTGCCCACCGTGCGACGCGAGAAACTCGCCCATGTCCCGGGCCGCGGGGCCCGGGATGCCGACCAGCTCCTCGATCCCGAACGCGAGGATCAGGGGCACGACGATCAGCCACACCCGGCCTCCGCTCCGTCCGCTCCGCGGGGAGCGCGGGGAGCGCAGCCACAGCGCCTCCCGCACCACCGACCACCGCAGCGTCCCCTGCTCGCGCCTGATCAGGGTCACGACGAGCGCGAACTGCCACACCAGACCCGCGGCCAGCGTCACCAGCAGCGCCTGAGCGAGGGGCCTGGGGCCGCCGAGCTGATCGGCGAGGGCGGGGGCCGCCACCCATGCGAGCACGGCCATCGGCACCGCCGCCGCGGCCCACACCGCGATGATTCGCGCCAGCCCGAGCTGCGGGAGCGTCCGCTCCCGCCCGGCCGCGAGGGCGGCCGGCTGCGTCCGGCGAGCGGAGCGCGGGTACGTCTTGAGCGTGTCGGTCGAGGCTTCCATCGGTCCTCCTTCGTCGGTCGATTCCACTGCAACGACGCTAGGCGCGGGCCGGCTTCCGCACATCGGCTCAAGGCCCGAATCGCCCTCCTCCGGGACGACGATTCCGGCTCCTACTCAGGTCGGAGGCGGCGCGCCCCGGGTTGAAGTACCGTCGCTCCATGACCCCTGTCGGGCGGCTCGCCCGGACTTACTGGCTCGACGCCCTGATCGTGATCGCCGCCGTCGAGGGCGCGATCGAGGTCGCGGTCAGAGGGGGAGATGCGATGGAGCCCGGCACCTCGGTGTGGTTCGCGATCCCGGCGATCGCGCTGCTTGTGCTGCCGCTGCTGTTACGGCGGCGCTTCCCGTTCGGCGCTCCCGCCGGGGTGTGGGTGCTTGCCGCCGCGACCTCGTTCGTCGACGGACGGCTGATCCCGGCAACCGCCACCGCCACCGTCGCGGGGATCGTCGCCGCCTACCTGCTCGGCAACGTCCGGGACGCCGTGCAGGCGCGGCTCGGGCTCGCGGTCGTGGTCGGCGCGGCGGCGATCGTCGCGTTCAACGACCCCGATCACGTCACCGGCAACCTGGTCTTCACGCCGCTGCTGTTCGCGATCGGGTGGGTGGCCGGCTACGCGATGCGGGGACGAGCCGACCAGGCGGAGGCCGCCGAGCTCCGCGCGGCCGAGGCGGAGCGTCAGCGCGAGGCAGCCGCGCGGGTCGCCGTCGCCGAGGAGCGCGCCCGGATCGCGCGCGAGCTACACGACATCGTCGCGCATGCGGTCAGCGTGATCGTGTTGCAGGTCGGTGCCGTCCGGCACAGGATCTCGGAGTCGCTGCCCGAGGAGGGGGAGTCGCTGCAGGGTGCGGAGTCGACCGGCCGCACCGCGCTCACCGAGATGCGGCGCCTGCTCGGGGCGATGCGCCGCGAGGAGGACGGGGCCTCGCTCTCGCCCCAGCCCGGCCTGGACGCGCTGGACGCGCTGATCGAGCGGGTGGACGGCGCCGGTCTGTCGGTCCGGCTGCATGTGCACGGCGAGCGCCGCCCCCTCCCCGACGCGCTCGACGTGTCCGCTTACCGGATCGTGCAGGAGGGGCTCACGAACGCGCTCAAGCACGCCCGGGCCGACCATGCCGACGTGACGCTCTCCTACGGCTCGGACGAGCTCGGGATCGAGGTGCGTGACGACGGTGAGGGGGCGCCCGCGGGCCGCGGCGACGGACACGGGCACGGACTCGTCGGGATCCGGGAGCGCGTCAAGATCTACGGCGGTGAGATCAGCGCCGAGCCCGGGAGCGACGGCGGATTCGTGCTTCGGACCAGTCTCCCGGTACGGGGCGAGTCCGGATGAGCATCCAGGTGCTGGTCGCTGACGACCAGTCGCTGGTCCGCGCCGGCTTTCGGACTCTGCTCGCGGGGGAGGATGAGATCGAGGTGGTGGCGGAGGCGAGCAACGGGCTCGAGGCGATCAGCCAGGCGGCGCGCTTCCACCCCACGCTTGTCCTGATGGACATCCGGATGCCGGAGCTGGACGGGCTGGAGGCGACCCGGCGGATCCTGGCCGCGGACCCCGAGGCGCGGGTGCTGATCCTGACCACGTTCGATCTCGACGAGTACGTGTACGAGGCGCTCAGCGCCGGCGCCAGCGGCTTCGTGCTCAAGGACGACCCGCCGGAGCGGTTGATCGCGGCGATCCGCACTGTCGCCGCCGGCGACGCGCTGCTCTCGCCTGCGGTGACCAGGCGTGTGATCGAGCGATTCGCGCGGATGCCGCGCTCCGAGCCACCCGCCGGGCTCGACGAGCTCACCGAGCGCGAGCGGGAGATCCTCGGGCTGATCGCCCAAGGGCTGTCGAACGCCGAGATCGGGCGCGAGCTGTACATCGGCGAGACCACGGTGAAGACCCATGTCACCCACATCCTCCGCAAGCTCGGGCTGCGCGACCGTGTGCAGGCGGTCGTGCTCGCGCATCAGAGCGGGCTGCTGGAGACGGACGCGCCGGAGCCGTCGGACTAGGCAGCGGGCAACCTTGGTCGCACTATAGGATCAGCCGCCCGACTACCTTCTGAAGGGACGACCCATGCTGCCGATCGCCGAAGCCGACTACCCGTTCCTGAACGTGCTCTGGTCGATGCTGATCTTCTTCGTCGCTGTGATCTGGATCTGGATCGTGATCACGGTCCTGATCGACGTCTTCCGGCGCCACGACATCGGCGGCGTCGCCAAGGCCCTGTGGGTGATCGCCGTCGTCGTCCTGCCGTGGCTCGGTGTGCTGATCTACCTGATCGTGGAGCACGACGGGATGCGCGAGCGCAGCATCAAGCAGGCCGAGTCTCAGCAGGCGGCGTTCGACTCCTACGTCCGCGATGCTGCGGGCGGCTCCGCAGCAGAGATCGCCAAGGCCAAGGAACTGCTCGACGCGGGCACGATCAGCCAGGACGAGTTCGCGGCGATCAAGGCGAAAGCGGTCTCGTAGCCGCCGTCGCGTAGATCTCAGCCGCGACGGACGCCGTCCCGGAGAGCGGCTACCCGCCGTTCCCGCGCGAGCCTTCGATCACGCGCGCGACCTCCACCCGCGAGCCGGCGCCCGAGCTTCACGAACACGTTGCGAAGATGGGACTCGATCGTCTTCTCGCTGAGCACGAGCTCGGCTGCGATCTCGCGATTGGTGCGACGGTCGGTGACCAGGTCCGCAATCTCGCGCTCGCGCCTGGTGAGAGCGTCGACGCCCGAATCGGCTCCGGTCGCGGGTCCGCGGACCTCCGCGCGAGCTCCGAGCTTGCGGAGCTCGCGGCGGGCGGCGTCGCGCTCCCGCGCGGACCCGCACGCGTCGAGCTCGGCCTCCGCCTCGCGCAGGATCGGTATCGCGGCGTCGCGCGCGCCTGACTCCGCAAGCGCACGACCCTGGAGGCTGCGGCTGAACGCGACCTCGATCCGGGCGCCGATCGACGCGAAGGCGTCGGCGCTCTCCCCGGCCACATCGGCGGCCCCGCCCGGATCGCCGGTGGCGATCAGCAGCGCAGCCCGAGCGCGGAGCGCTGCGCCTCTCGGGATTCCGAGGCCGGTGGCGTCGGCGTCGGCCTCCGCGCGGGCGATGTAGTCCTCAGCCCGCTGCAGCTCGCCGGCACCCGTCTCCGCGAGCGCGATCGTCTCCCAGAAGAAGGCCCGCTCGACCGGCATCGCTCCCTCGATGTCCTCGCCGACCAGGGGCCGCACGAGCTGCGCGGCCTGGTCGGGTCGGCCGGACTCGATCAGGGCACAGGCGGTTATCCACGCGGGCCCGATGCCGGCGCTCGGCCCCGCTCCCCCGATCTTGCGATTCGACAACCGCATGCTCTCCTCGGCGGAGGCGATCGCCCCCTGCAGATCGCCGCGGTAGTACTGGGCCCACGCCCGCTCGAACAGCGCCCACGGAAGGAAGTGCGCTCCCCCATCCAGTCGCGTCGCCTCGACCGCCGTGTCGCAAAGCTCGGCGGCCTCGCCGAGCCGCCCGAGCGTCTCGAGCGGGTAGCACTTGACCAGCATCATCGGCACGAGCGGGCGCGCGCCCTCGCCGCGACGGACGATCTCGATGATCCGATCGACGTGCGCGAGCGCTGCGCCGTACTGCTCGAGGTAGTTCTCGGCCCACGCCAGGTGATAGAGAGAATCGAGCTGCTCGGCAACCACCTCATCGGGCAGACCGTCGATCGCCTCGGTCGCCTCTTCCCGATGCTCGCGCGCCGAGCCGATCCTCCCCAGCGCGGCGTCGCCGAGCGACAGCACCGCGGCGCCCGCCCCGATCAGCTGACGCGACCCGAGCTCGCGAGCGCTGGCCAGCGCCGCCTCCCCGGCCTCGATCGCGCGGCCGAGGTCCCGGTCGAACACGCCGTCGATCGCGAGCTCCGCCTGGAGCGCGGCGCGCTCGGGCGTGTCCCCCCGGGGCAACCCCTCCGAGGCCCGCGTGAGTCGTCGGCGCGCCTCGAGCTCCCGGCCCAACCACCGCTCGACGGCAGCGCATCGCACCGTCAGCTCGATCCGCACCGGGTCCGCGGGGTCTTCGATCAGCTCGATTGCCTCGAGCAGGACCGCTCTCGCCGGCTCCAGCCGTCCGGCCGCGCGCAGAGCCTGGGCGAGCTGGCGGCGAATCGCGATCTGGCGCCCTGCGTCGGATGCGGGCAGCAGCCGCAGCGCCGCCTCGAACCATCTCGCAGCCACCACCGGGGCGCGCGGGGCGCTCGCCTCCCCCGCCTCGATCAGCACCGAGATCGCGTCCTCGTCGCCCTGGCGGGCCGCATGCTCGACGTGGTGGGCGCGTGCGGTCGCCGCCGCGCCGCGGGAGCCGAGGGCCGCGGCTGCGCGCCCGTGCGCCGCGAGCCGCCATCCGGCGGGGATGCCCTCGTACACGGCCTGACGGGCGAGCGGGTGGCGGAAGATGAACCGGCGCGGCAGCTCGGTCGACCTGACGAGGTCGACGGCGAGCAGCTCGTCGAGGATCGCGAGTGTCTCCCCCTGGTCGAGCTCCGCGATCTCGCCGGCCAGGTCCGGCTCGAACGGCTCGCCCGCGATCGCGGCCGACCGCAGCATCGACTGCGCGCCTGGGGAGAGCGAAGCGACCTCCTCCGCGACCGAGGCGAGGATGCCGTCCGGAACTGTGCCGTCGCGGGTCGCCCCGGCGCCGGGCTCCTGGCTCCCGCCGGTGCGTGAGAGCTGCTCGAGGTAGAAGGGGTTGCCGCCGCTCTCGGCGTAGATCGCAGCCAGCTCTCGCGATCCCGGGTCCGTCGAGAGCAGAGACCCCGCTTCCTGGACCGACAGCGGCCCGAGCACGATCCGATCCACACCGTGCGCCGCCACCGCCGCGGTGAGGCGTGTCGGCGCCTGGCCAGGACGAAAGCCGATCGCCAGCAGCGCGCCCCCGTCGGGAGGCTTCCGAAGCAGCGTCTGGATCAGCTCCAGCGAGGCGTCATCGGCCCAGTGCAGGTCGTCCAGGACCACGACCAGCGGACCGCGGGCGGCGAGCAGCTCGACCATGGCGCGGATCGCGCGGTGGGCGCGATACCGCTCATCCTCGGCCTGATGGCCACCTTCGGCCTCCGCGTGAAGCGAGGGCAGTATGCCGCCGAGCTCGGCACGGAGCGCGGCGGGCCACTCGGCATCGATCTCGTCGCGGAGAGCGGCCGCGTACGCGTCGAAGGCGTCGACCACGACCCCGAACGGCACGTAGGTCTCGAGCTCCGACGCGACGCCCTGCAAGACGACATCGCCGCGATCCTCGGAGCGCCGGCGCAGCTCGGCCAGCAGCCGGGTCTTCCCTATCCCCGGCTCGCCCTCGACCGTGAGGCAGCGCTGCGGCCCCGAGTCGAGCCCCTCGAGCGCGCGGTCGATCCTCCCCAACTCGGCCTCTCGGCCCACGAGCGAGCGGCTTCGCGGGTCCATCCCCGGGCGAGCATATCCCCCGGCGGGGCGGCAACCACCGGCGCCCGCCGGAAGGCGGGCGCCGGTGGAGCTGGATCGCGGCGGTATCAGCCCTCGGCGGGAACTGTGTTCGCGTCGGGCTCGACCTGGGGAATCCAGCCCAGCGACCGGGGCAGCCACCAGTTGCGCTCACCCAGCAACGCCATCGAGGCCGGCAGCAGTACGCCGCGTACCAGGGTGGCGTCGATCAGCACGGCGACGGCCAGCCCGACTCCCATCTGCTTGAAGTCGAGCAGTGACAGGACGGCGAAGATCGAGAACACCGCCACCATCACGACCGCGGCACTGGTCACGACCCCAGCCGTCGTCTTGATCCCGTGCGCCACCGCCTGCTCCGTGCTCAGCCCCCGATCGTAGGCCTCCCGGACCCGGGTGAGGATGAACACGTGGTAGTCCATCGACAGCCCGAACAGGACGACGAACAGGAACAGGGGCAGCCACGGGACGATCGCGCCCGACGAGTTGAAGCCGAGCAGGCCCTCGGCCCACTCGCCCTGGAACACGGCGACCAGCACGCCGTACGCGGCGCCCACTGAGAGCAGGTTGAGCGCGATCGCCTTCAGCGGGATCACGATCGACCTGAACGTGACGAGCAGCAGCGCGAATGCCGCGGACAGCACGAAGCCGAACACGTAGGGCAGGTGCGCGACCATGCTGCGGTTGAAGTCGCGCGTGTTCGCGGTGACGCCGGTGACGCTGAGCTGCGCGCCATCCACCGCCCCCAGCGTGTTCGGGACGATCTCCTCACGGAGCGCGTCGAGCGCCTGCCCGGAGGCGTCGTCGTAGCCGTCGCCCGCCGTCGGGACGGTCACCTGCGCGACGGTCCCGTCGGGGTTGACGTCGACCTCCGCCTTGCCCGGGAAGAGCTGCTTGTCCCGGGCGGTGAGCGCCTCGAAGCGGTCGATCTGCTCGGACACCGCCGCCGCTCTCACGTCGTCGGCCTCGACGACGACGGTGGCCGTCGAGTCCTCGCTCGGGAACGCGTCCTGGACGCGGTTGAACGTCTGCACCACGGCCAGGTCCTGGGGGAACGACTCCGGGCCGGCGTCGGCTGTCTTCATTCCGAGCGCGGGGACCGCGAGCGCCACCAGCACGAGCGTCGCGGCGGCGGCCGCCAGCGCGGGACGCCGCAACACCCGGTCGGTGATCCGACCCCAGAGGTCGAGCCTCGCGACGCGAGCCCTGACCAGGCCCCGGATGCCGCGGTCCCGACCGTCGATCCGGCGCGCCATCTTCGAGAGCAGCGCCGGCAGCACGGTCAGCGAGCCGACCATTGCGAGCAGGACGACGACGATCGTGCCTGTCGCGAACGACGCGAAGTCCGCGGCGCCCGCGAGGTACATGCCCGCCATCGCGCTGACGACGGTGAAGCCGGACACGAGGACGGCGCGCCCGGACGTCGCCGCGGCTGCCTCGATCGCAGCCACCCCGCGGCGGCCGGCGGCGCGCTCCTCGCGCACCCGGCGAACGTAGAACAGCGCGTAGTCGACGCCGACCGCGAGGCCGATCAGCAGCACGACCGAGCTGATCGAGTCCGAAACCGGCGAGATCTGGCTGACCGGTCCGATCACCCCGAACGTCGCCAGCACCGCCGACAGCGCCAGCAGCACCGGCACCCCCGCGATCAGGAGCCCGCCGAAGGCGACCAGCAGGATGGCGAGCGTGACCGGCAGCGACACGAACTCCGCCTTGTGCAGGTCACCGTTGATCGCCGCCATCAGCTGCTTCTCGCTGGTCGCGTCGCCGAACGCCTCGATATCCATCTCGGGATGGGCCTTTGCGACCGTCGCGATCGCCGCGATCGGCGCATCGACCGCGTCGCTTGCCTGGTTCTGGTCGCCGGGAAGCTCGTACCCGACGAGCGCCGAGCGCCCGTCCGCGGAGACGTGAGCTCCGCCGTCGCGATACGGGCTTGTCACGTGCTCGACGTCCTTGACGCGCTCGAGCCGGTCCATCACGTCGGCGACGGTGGCCCGGAACTCGGGGGTGTGAGCCGAATGGGCGGCGCCGTGGACCAGCACGCCCTCCTCTGACTTCTGCGGAAACGCGTGATACACGGTTCGATCGGCGTGGCCGGACTCGCCCACGCCGGACTCCGCGGAGTCGAGAGTGTTCGTGCCCACCATCCCTCCGAGGACGAACGTGGCGACGACGAACGCGAGCCATCCTCCGATCGCCGTCTTGCGGTGCCGGGCGCTCCAGCGCCCGATCCGGGCCGTGAGGTTGGTCTTGGTATGCATGGGGTTCTCCTTCTCCGACTCGTTGATTGGACTGGGCAAGCCTGCTCGGAGTCGGCCCCGAGTTCATCGGGGGCGCCCCCTGAACCCACCCCTAACCGAGGGGCGTCAGGGGATCCGGTGCACGCACGGGACCACGCTCGGTGGAGCCTGGCTCAGGGTCGGTTCAGGGGGCCTCCCTGATGATCGCCGTCGGCCCCGCGCTCACACTTGGCCGCGTGCCCCGCTTCCTGCTTCACCACCAGCACCGGGCAAGCGAGTGCGCCGCGGCGTTCGCGAGCTGGGCGGGCGTCGACAGCCCGCTGCGGCGCGAGCGGGTGGCCTCGAGCTGTCTCACCGGCGGGCATGGTCTGTGGTGGATCGTGGACGCCGCCGACGTGCGCGCAGCGCTCGCGCTGCTGCCGCCGTTCGTGGCCTCCCGGACCACGGTCATCGGGGTCAGGGACGTTCGGGTGCCGTAGCCGGCGGGCTACGGCCCGGCGGCATGGCTGGTCCCGGGTCCATGCACCGTGATCGAAGACCGAAATACGCCAGACATGGAGGAGGGCTTCCGTGACTCTGGGGCTCGCTGCCATGAACTCGCAGTTCAACCACGGTTCCTGGACGGTCGAGTACGTGGCGATGCGCGGTATGCGGGATCCTGACGCCTTTCCGGCCGCCGAGTGAAGCTCGGGCTGAACACCGGCTACTGGGCGTGAGGCATGCCGCCCGGCGTCCCGGAGGCCGTCGCCGAGACCGAGAATCTGGGATACGACTCGATCTGGTGCTCGGAAGCGTACGGGTCCGACGCGCTCACGCCGCTCGCGTGGTGGGGCGCGGAGACCGAGCGGGTCAGGCTCGGGACCGCGATCGTGCAGATCTCGGCGCGACAGCCGGCGGCCACGTCGATGGCGGCGATGACGATCGACCACCTCAGCGGCGGCCGGTTCATCCTCGGCCTCGGGGCGTCGGGGCCGCAGGTGGTCGAGGGCTGGTACGGGATGCCGTTCGCGAAGCCGCTGGCTCGCACGCGCGAGCACATCGGGATCCTGCGCGACATCTGGGCGCGGGGCGAGCCGGTGACGAGCGACGGTCCGCACTATCCGCTGCCGCTTCCGGACGGAACCGGACTCGGCAAGCCGCTGAAGTCCGCCATCCACCCTGTTCGCGAGGACATCCCGATTCTCCTCGGCGCCGAGGGCCCGAAGGACGTCGCGATGTGTGCGGAGCCGTGCGACGGGTGGATCGCGATGCTGTCAGCCCCGAGCACGAGGATCCGTACGTCTCCTCGCTCCGAGAGGGGTGGGGTCGCGAGGGCGCCCGCCGCTCGGCGGACGATTTCGAGGTCGCCTGCATGGTGTCGATGCTGATCGGCGACGACGTGGAGACCTGCGCCGACGCGCTCCGTCCCTACTACGCGCTGTACTTCGGCGGGATGGGCGCGAAGGGCAAGAACTTCCACGCCAACGTCCCGATCCGGATGGGCTACGAGAAGGAGGTCCTGCAGATCCAGGACCTGTACCTGTCCGGCAGGAAGGCCGAGGCCGCCGCGCTGATCCCGACCGAGCTGATCGAGGCGATGAGCCTGATCGGACCGAAGCGGAAGATCCGCGACGCCGCCGAGCTGGTCCTCGGCTAGCTGTGGCCCTCCGCCTCTAAGGTGACTTGATCTGATGGCCAAGTGGAGCGTCCTGGTGGTGCTTGCGGCGGCCCAGTTCCTGATGGTGCTGGACCAGGCGGTGATGAACGTTGCGATCTCCCAGCTCGTCGATGACTTCGACACCACGGTCACCACGATCCAGGTCGTGATCGCGCTGTATGCGCTGGTGATGGCGGCGCTGATGATCACCGGTGGCAAGCTCGGGGACCTGTGGGGCCGCCGGCGTGCGTTCTCGATCGGCCTCGTCATATACGGGACGGGCTCGGCGCTGACCGCCGCGTCCTGGAGCGTGCCGACCCTGATGCTGGGCTGGTCGATCCTCGAGGGAATCGGCGCGGCGCTCGTGCTCCCCGCGCTGGTCGCGCTCGCCGCCGGGAGCTACTCGGGGCGGGACCGTGCGCTCGTTTACGGCGTTCTCGGCGGAGTCGCGGGGGCGGGGATCGCGGTCGGGCCGATCCTCGGCGGCTGGGCGACGACGGAGCTCAGTTGGCGGGTCGTGTTCGTCGGCGAGGTCGTCGTCGCGGCCCTGATCCTGGTCGGCGCGCTGCGCGCGATCCGTGAGCCCGAGCGAAAGGGGCCCGGTCCGCGTCTCGACTGGGTCGGCTCGGTGCTGTCAGCCGGCGGGCTGGCGCTGATCGTCGTCGGCGTCCTGCAGGCCAGCAACTGGGGCTGGCTCCGGCCCCTCGACTCGCCGATCGAGCCGTTCGGGCTGTCGCTGACCCCGTTCGTGATCGCGGCCGGCGCCGTCGTCCTCGGCGGTTTCCGCGCCTGGCAGCGGCGCCGCGAGGAGCGGGGGCTGGAGCCGCTCGTCCACTTCCGGCTGTTCGAGATCGCCACATTGCGCGGTGGGCTCTCGATGCTGCTCGCGCAGAACCTGATCCTGATGGGGATCTTCTTCACGATCCCCCTCTACCTGCAGATCGTTCAAGGGCTGGACGCGCTCGACACCGGAGTGCGGATGCTTCCCGCCTCGGTCGGCTTGTTCGTCACCGCGCTCGCCGGCTCGCGGCTCGCGAATCGGTTTGCCGCCCGCCCGCTCGTCCGCACCGGGCTCGGTGTCGTGTTCGTCTCCACACTGCTGCTGCTCGGCACGATCGACCCGCAGCTCGACACCGGCCCGTTCCTGGCGGCGATGGGAGTGCTCGGAGTCGGCATGGGGCTGATCCTCTCGCAGCTCGGAAACGTCGTGCAGTCGTCGGTCGGCGATGCCGACCGGAGCGAGGCCGGGGGTCTCCAGAACACCGCCCAGCAGCTCGGCTCCTCGCTCGGCACCGCGCTGCTCGGCGCCGTGGTGATCACTGGGCTGATCACCGCCTTCTCCAACAACGTCCAGGCCGACCCGCAGATCTCGGAGGACGTCAAGCAGCAGGTGGAGGTCCGGCTCAGCACCGGCGGCAGCTTCGTCCCCTCCGCGGAGGTCGGGGCAGCCGCGGCGAACGCCGGGCTCGACGAGCAGACGACCGCCGCCCTGGTGGACGGCTACGAGGATGCCCAACTCGACGCGCTGCGGATCGCGTTCCTGTTCGCCGCCCTGATCGTGCTCGCATCGTTCTGGGCGACCCGGAGGCTGCCAACCCGCCTCTTCGCCGAGCTCGACGCCGCCCGGGGGCCGCCGCAGGGCCCGCCCGCGCCCGCCTGAGCCGGATCCCCTAAGGCTCCGGGGCGACTGTATGTCGTCCGGATTCAGAGTCCGGGGCTGGTTGCGGCCTGGGGGAAGGCCGCCCCCGCCTACTTCTTGCTCTTCACCTTCAGCTTCGCGATGTCGGTGTTGGCACTGCCGCCCGTCGGCGTGAAGGTGATCGCCGCGTTGACCTTCACCTTGTGCTTCTTTTTCAGCTTCTGCTTCGCGGGCTTGGCCAGCTTCACCTTCACCTTCACCTCGCCGGCGCCGCTCGCCGTCGCGCTGGAGGGCTTCAGCAGCCTCTTCGTCTTCTTCTTCGCGGCTTCGACGCCGCCGGCGCTCGCGTCGGCAGCGTCGACGAGCTCGACCGTGCCCGCGCCGGGAACGGTGATGGTGAGCGTCTTTCCCCTCAGCTTCCCGATCGAGAAGTCGTTGCTGGGCTTCGGCTCGTTCCGCAGCTTCGGCTGGGCCACGGGGTCGATCGGTGGCGGGGACCCGTGCTCGAGCAGATCGCGGTTCTTCCGCAGCTCCGCCGGCGTCGGCTCGTCTATCACGGTGTCGTCGACCGGGGGAGGCTGGTTCAGGGCCCCGATCCCGCCTCCCGAGTAGACGAGCCGGGTCCAGTCGATCGGGCCGCTCAGCTTTCCGATCGTCCCGTTGCCACTGGCGTCGGAGGAGACGTTGCCGGTCGAGCCGAAGATCGTCCGGTCGCAGTTCCAGTCGACGTTGGTCGTGGTCAGCGGGATCGAGTATTGGGTGGTTCCGTCAGGACAGGTGAAGACCGTCTTGAACGCGCTCAGGTCCCCGGAGTCGATCCCGAAGCCGCGCTGCTCGTTGAGCCGGTTCTCGTCCAGCGGCAGGTTGAAGCGCGAGTAGTCGAGCTCGAATTTCGTGCTCGTCGGGGTGACGCCGTCGAAGGCGATCAGCCCCCAGCCGAAGTTGTAGTTCATCACCGAGAGGTAGTTCGGCTTCTGGGCGTCCTCGTCGGTCCCCCCGTGCTGGAGGCCGAGGTTGTGGCCGAGCTCATGCATGAAGGTGGCGGCGGCGAACTCGGGATCGACGCTGGCGCACTCGGTGCTGAGCGGCGGCGGCGGGTCGTCCTGGCAGTTCTCGTGCATCGCGATCATGAAGTCGGACGCGCCATTGGTCACACCGCGGGAGATACCGGCGAAGTCCTGGCCGGGGCCGCTGTGGGCGGCGATCACGTAGTGGAAGGCGGGCCGGCGGATCGCGAGCAGCTTCGTCTGGCGGATCGACTCGAACTCGCTCCAGTCGTAGCTGGGGTCGGCGGCGGGCCCGAAGTCGCTCCCGAGCACGTTCTGGTGGGGGAGCGAGTCCTGGTCCGAGAGGCCGCCCCAGCTCGACCCCGAGACCGGGTCCATCGTCGAGCCCGGCCCGTTGTCGACATGCAGGGTGATCCCGCCCTGGCCGTCGGGGTTTCCGACCGGGGCCTGCTTGAAGGCATCGGTCACCGCATCGATCTGAGCCTGGTCGATGTGGTGGCCGGCCATGTAGTCGACCTCGATGAAGATGTCCTTGTGGTCGGGGTCGGCGCCCATCGCCGGCAGGTCGAGGTCGGGAGTGCCGTCGCCGTCGACATCGACCCCGTTCTCCTCCCAGGAGTCGGGGAGGGCGTCGCCGTCGCTGTCGGCGATTGGCGCCCAGTCGGGATCGAAGTCGTTCGCCGCGTTCGTCGAGCGATTGACCTGCGCGGAGCCGTCGGCGGCGTTCATCTCGTAGACCTGGAAGTTGCCGTCGCGGACGCTCGTGAATGCGATCTTGGTGCCGTCGGGGGACCACGCGGGGGTGGCGTCGCCCGCTGGATTGTTCGAGCGGTCGACCTGCCCGGAGCCGTTGGCGGCGTTCATCGTGTAGATCTCGTCGTTGAGGTCGCCGTCCCGGTCGCGGGTGGTCTGGAAGGCGATCTGGGTGCCGTCCGGGGACCACGCCGGCCGGAGGTCGTTCTCGTCCGCGTTCGTCAGGTCGACCTGCCCGGAGCCGTTGGCATTCATCACATAGACCTCGGCGGTGTTGTCAACGGCGCGGTCGCTCGTGAACGCGATCTGCGTGCCATCGGGGGACCACGCGGGATCTTCGTCGTCCGCCGCCGGGGTCGTCGACCGGTTGACCTGCCCCGGAGCCGTCCGCGTTCATCACATAGACCTCGGCGTCGCCGTCGCGGGTGCTCGTGAAGGCGATCTTGGTGCCGTCGGGCGACCACGCCGGGTTCACATCGGTCGCAGCGTTGGTCGAGCGGTTCACCTGTCCTGAGCCGTCGGCGTTCATCGTGTAGATCTCGTAGTTGCCGTCGCGGTTGGTCGCGAAGGCGATCTTGGTGCCGTCGGCGGACCACGCGGGGGTGGCGTCGCCCGCTGGATTGTTCGAGCGGTTCACCTGCCCCGTGCCGTCCGCGTTCATCGTGTAGATCTCGGTGTTGCCGTCACGGTCGCTCGCGAAGGCGACCTTGCCGTTCTGGCCCGGGAAGGCCGCGGGGGCGCGCGGTGCGGCCCAGCCCGCGATCAGCAGGCCGAGGCAGAAGACGGCCGCAACGAATCGGGCAGGTGTGACCACGGCGCTCATCGTCGTTCCTCGACGCGATCGGCGGCGACCAGCTTCGGCTCGCTCAGCCACCGCTCGATCAGGGCTCCGGCGTCGCCCAGCGATCCGAGCCGGGCCTTGCGCCCGGTGCGCACCTCCTCCACGATCGCCGGGCCTCGGGGCTCGTGCACCACGACGATGTAGCTGTTGCGGACCGGCGCCATCGCCGCACTGGATAGCGGGAAGCGCTCACGCGATCCTCACGCCCCGGCGCCCAGCCTGCGGTACCTGCCGCGCGGGCTATTCAACTGTCGTGGTCTGCCTGTCGGAGTCGTTGCCGGCAACGGGATCAACGAAGTCGACCCCGAGCGCCACCGCGGCGGTGTCGGAGAGGCCGGCCTCGACGAACACGTTGCGTGGTGGAGGGCCCTCCACCACGCATGTGAGCGAAAAATCGTGGCTCGTAGTGGAGCCCACGGCCACCCCGGCAGGGACCCCAGGGAAAAAGGCAAAAAGGTGGTCGGCAGGGCCGTCGACACCCTCGCCGGCGTCGCATTGCAGGTGGCTGTTGTCGGACGCCAGAGACAGCGACCAGCCGTAGACGGGAGAAGGGCCGTTGTTCGTGACGGAGGCGGTATACGTGATCGTGCCCGCCGCCGCCGTGCCCGGTCCGGTGACGTCGACCGCGAGATCGGCCTCGCAGTTGACGATCGTCAGCTCGAGGTCGTCGCCCGTGCACGCGTCGGAACCATCCCCCCCGTCGAGCTTGTCCTGGCCGTCATCTCCGAGCAGCTCGTCGTCGCCGTCTTCGCCGAAGAGCTTGTCCGCTTGGCGGCCGCCCTCGAGGGTGTCGTCGTCGCCACCGCCAAAGACCTTGTCCTTGCCGTTGCTGCCGACGACGCGGTCGAACCCGCGGCCGGCGCAGATCCGGTCGCCGCCGCCGCGAGGGACGATCTTGTTGTCGGTGTCGCCGCGGGCGACGATCACGTCGGGGTGCTTCGTCCCGACGATCTTGTTGTGACCCGGGCGGCCGACCAGCGTCGCCCGCTGGCCCTGGCACTGCGGCCCCGAGGCCTGGGCGACCGCGGCGCCCGCGCCCACCCCGGACAGCCCCAGCAACAGCACCGCTCCGCCGACGGCGACCAGCGCAACTCGCCCGTCCCCGCTCCCGACAGCTCGCATCAGTGCCTCCTCAGCTTCAGCTGCCCGCTCGCGTGCCCGACAGCCAGGTACGAGTCGGTGTTAGGGGCAGACGAGACGACCGTCTCGCAGTCTCCGTACGCGAGGGTGACCTTCTTCTTCTTCAGCTTCTTGAGGGAGGCGTGGCTCGTGCAGCTTCCACCCGGGAACCGGAACGCCTCACCGTGGCAATCGGAGCGCGTTGAGACAAAGCCGTCCTCTCCGCTGCCCTGCTGGAACATCCAGTAGATCTCGACCCTCTTCCCGTCAGCCACGATGTCGCCGTGCACCAACAGGCTCGAGTTGAAGTCCGGCTGGGCCTCGAAGACGTGCCCCGGCTCCGGCGTCGCGGTCGGCTGTCCGCAGCGGGTGTCGACCTCCGTGACTGGAAACCCCAGGTAACAGGCGGTCGTGATCCGGTGCGTGGCGTTGAAGTGGTTTGTGGTCGGGGCCAGGTCGATGTCGATCGAGCCGTGGGCGCCACCCTTGAGGTTGAGCTTCGCCTTGCCCACCTGGAGCGGGCTGAGCTCCGGGCCCGTCGCGAGCTCGAGGTCGACCACGGTGCTTGCCAGGCCGCCCCATTGCGCGGTCTCGCCAGCCACGCAGCCGGAGGTCTTGCGAGAGGCGTTCAGCTCGCCGGTCCCGGTGTAGCTGAAGTCGGCGACGGAGTACTTGAGCTTCTTGTGACCGCCGCCCTTCGCCACGGCGCCGGCCGGAGTGGCGCCCGCGAGCAGCGCGAGCGCCAGCGAGGCGAAAGCGAGACGACCGACCAGGCGCGCCCTGCGTGACCGAGGGCCCACGGGCGTGCGACCTCTCGACTGCCTCCTTGTCGCGATCATCCTGTCCGCCCCTTCCGCGTTTGGGTTGCCGCACTGCCGGCACCGGCAGTGCGCTACGGGACCCATGCGGGAGCAGACGTCACAACAACTCCGTACAGATCGAGTGAGACGACCTTACCAGGGATTTACATTCGCAAATTGACCCGCCCACTGATCAGGCTTATTGCCGCCGCAGGCGCTGGTACGGATCGGCGGCGGGCGGGCTTCCTGATGAATCGGGGCGACTGGATTTGAACCAGCGACCTTTCGGCCCCCAGCCGAACGGATCAGGGTGTAGATCCGTCCACGAGCGTCCAGATCGTCCAATGCGTCCACGCTTCTGGACGGTCTGGACGTAATGGACGTATCGGTCGGTACCAAAGTGGTACCGCAGCGGGTCTGGCAGCACCTCCCCTCTCCGTGGAATCTGACTCTCTCCGCGCCCGCAGTGTCGCTCGTTCCAAGGCGGCGTACCGCGATCGAGCCCACCCGTCCCCCGAGGCCCCCCGACCTCAAGGTAGTGGCGTTCCAATCGCCAATCCAGAAGACAGCCGCGTTGGCACGCGCACTCGGGTCCCCGCCAGTCGCATGTAGTCCATGACCTCGGAGCACCAATGCGGTGGCCCGTCCTCCATGACTGCGAGGCCGGAAGCAGGTTCCCTATTCGTCTCGGCCGGTGTCTTCTTGCTCCTCGCGCCGGATGTCGCGGACGCGCTGCCGCTCCGCTCGCACTGCGGATTCACCTACATCGTCCCGAATCTCGTCACGCCGCTCCGCGGCACGCCTTTGGCGGCCGCGCATCGACAGAGTCACCAACATGACCACGAGCACAACCGCGACCGCGACCACGATCACCACAGCGCCGGTGCTAACCGCAAGCGCTACGAAGGCGGTGCTGATCATCGTCTCCCTTCCCGAGGACCGTTCCTGGGAGGGAGGATACCGGCGTGATTCTCATGCCGGTTCACCGCTTCGGATCAGCGAGCGCCGACGGAGCACGACGGCATCAGGCCTGCGCCCGGGCGAGCGGGCTCCCGAATAGTCGGGGCGACTGGATTTGAACCAGCGACCTTTCGGCCCCCAGCCGAACGCGCTACCAAGCTGCGCCACGCCCCGAGGTCGCACGCCAGTCTACGTCAGTTTCCGTCAGATCGGGATGTGGAACATGTGTTCGTAATGACCGAGGGAGGGGAGCTCCGGAGGTGCGGGCGCTGCGACCCGATCGTGCTCGAGTTCGACCATCTCCGCGACAAGTCGTTCGCGATCGGCCAAGCCCTCGTGAAGCGAAGCTGGCACGTAGTCCTCGACGAGATCGAGACGTGCGAAGTCGTGTGCGCAAACTGCCACCGGCGTCGAACCGCAGTGCGACGCGGTTCAGTTCGCGCACTGCTCAACCCCCCGCCGGACATCGCCACACCTTAAAGCGGCCGACCGGAATCGAACCGGCGATCGGAGCTTGGAAGGCTCCCGTGTTACCAATTACACCACGGCCGCCCGAGCCGCTGAGTATATGAGCGCGCCCGACGCCGCTCAGCCGCGCTCGTAGCGGAGGTCGGCTTTCCGCGCTTCCTCGTCCCGGTCGTCGACGACGAGGCCGCGGAGCGCGTCCAGAACCTGCTCGCCGAACGGCTTTCCGTCCCCCTCGCCGTCGTCGTCGAACTCGCCCGCCCTCACCCGGGGCCACATCGCCGCGTACTCGGCCCCGAGCAGCACCACCATCGCCGCGATGTAGACGAACACCAGGAACGTGATCACGGCTCCGATCGAGCCGTACACCGCGCTGTAGTCGGCGAGGTTCGTCAGATACAGCGAGAATCCCAGCTTCGCGAGCTCGTACCCGACCGCGGCGACGACGATCCCGGGCCACACGTCCCGTACCCGCGGCCGCGGGTACGGGACGACGAGCAGGATCGCCGTGAACGCCGCCGTCGTGAGCAGAAGCGGGATCACGAAACCCGTCGTGTCGAGCGCGCCCTGCAGCGCCCGGCCGGCGAACCCGAGGTCCTTCGAGAAGTCGACCGCCAGGCCCCGCAGCACCGAGACGAGCAGCGAGATCGCGATCAGCCCGCCGAGCCCGAACACGAGCAGGATGTCGAGCGCCTTCGCTCGCAGCGCCGGCCGGTGCGCCTCGCGCTCCCCGATGATCGCGAACGAGTTCCTCACCGACGCCATCAGCGCGCTCGCCGAGTACAGCAGCGTCGCCACCCCGATCAGGCCGAGCGTCCCGGTGTTGTGGGTGACGCCGTCGACGACCTTCTCGAGGTCGCTGCGCCCCTGGTCTGGACTGAGCGGCAGGTTGTCGAACAGGAAGTTCACGACCTTCGTCCGCGCCGCATCGTCGTCGATCACGATCCCGAAGATCACCGCGATCACGATCGCCGCCGGAAATACCGACAGCAGCGAGAAGTAGGAGATGCTCGCCGCGAGCTGGGAGCATCGGTGCCGGAAGAACGCGTCGACCGAGCGCTCGGTCAGCTTCCACGCCCGGCCCAGCGCACGTCCGGCGCGAGCTCTGATTCGGTCAAGCAACGGGGCAGCCAGGACTCGAACCTGGAATCGCCGGTTTTGGAGACCGGTGCCTTAGCCAGTTTGGCCACTGCCCCCGGGGTGGGGAATCGTATCTGCGCGCCTGAGGACGGATGCGGGCGGAGGGACTCGAACCCACACGCTCTTTCGAGCACCGGGACCTAAACCCGGCCCGTCTCCCAGTTCCGGCACGCCCGCCGGGTGGGCGCTGGCAAGTGCCCGGAGGAGATTCTAGACTTGCGCACAGGGATGGAGGCGACAACCGTTCGCGACGGATACGAGCTGTGGCGGCCCAACCGGGAGAAGCCGGAGTCTCAGATGACGAAGGCGCTGATCGTTTTGGTGCTTCTGATCTCGGCCGCGCTGATCTTGATCGTCACGATCGGGGGCTGGGAGCGCCTCCAGGGCTTCGGCGTCGCGGTGATGTCGATCGTCTACGCGCTCCTGTTCCTGCTGTTCGCGTACCTGGTGTCGCGGTGGAGCCGCGGCATCCTCCCGGTCGCCGCCGCGCTAGCGATCATCCTCGCGATCTTCGCCGCGGTCGCAGCGCCGGGCTGGTTCGCGCGCGCGAAGACGGGGCTCGACTCGCCGCTGCTCCCGGAGGACCTGCTCGGCCTGCTCACCCTGCTGCTCGTCCCCGTGCAGCTCGTCCTGATCTCGATCGCGCTGATCGGGTTCAACCAGAACTGGCACGTCGAGGAGGAGCGGCCGATCGGCGGCGGTCCGCCACCGGACGGCGAGGACGAGTGGGAGCCGGTCGACGAGCCGCCGCCGCAGCCCGCCTGAGCGCCGCCGCCGGGATCAGAACAGCGTCAGCGGCGGCGCCAGCAGGTGCGGCCCGTCCTCGCGGACGTCGTTGACCGCGTCGCCGACCTCGCGAACCCCGAGCACGTCCTCGGCGGCCGGCCGCAGAAGGTCGCGGAGCGCGACCGGGTCCGCGTCCGGCGCGATCCACGTCCCCTCGGCCTCGGGTGTGAGGATCACCGGCATCCGGTCGTGGATCGGTCGAACCAGCTCGTTCGGCTCGCAGGTGACGATCGCGCAGCTGTGCACGGCGGTCCCATCGCGGAGCTCGAGCGCGGCCCAGATCCCGGCGAACGCGAACGGCTCCGCGTCGGGCCGGCTCAGCCACACCGCCTGCTTCCCACGCTCGTCCCGGCGCCATTCGTAGAACCCGTCCGCCGGGATCAGACACCGCCGCAGCCGAAATGCGTCCCGAAACGCGGGCTGCTCCGCGACCGTCTCCGCGCGCGCGTTGATCAGCGGCCGGCCGCCGTCCAGCGCCCACTCGCCCGGGGCGAGCCCCCATCGGAGCGCGCCCGGCTGGCGCCGCGAGCCCTCCACCGCCCGGATCGCAAGCACCGGATCGGTCGGCGCGACGTTGAACCGGGGTCGCTCGTCCAGCTCGGCGAACGGGTCGAGCTCGAACCGCGCCCGAAGCTTCGCCGGGTCGGGGTTGGTGAGCGTGTAGCGCCCGCACATCGCCCGGTCGAGGCTACCGGCGCGTCCGGTCTAGCCGGGTACCAGCTCCGCCAGCAGCTCCGTCACCTTGGCGTCGATCTCGTCGCGGATCCGGCGCACCGTCTCGAGATCCTTGCCGGCGGGATCCCCGAGCTCCCAATCCTCGTAGCGCTTGCCCGGGTATATCGGGCATGCGTCCCCGCAGCCCATCGTGATCACGGCGTCCGCCGCCCGCACCACCTCGTCGCTGAGCGGCTTCGGGAACTCCTGGGACAAGTCGACGCCGACCTCGGCCATCGCATCGACCGCGACCGGGTTGATCTCGCTGGCTGGGTCCGAGCCCGCGGTGCGGACGTGCACGCGACCGTCGGCGCGCTTGTCGAGCAGGCCTGCGGCCATCTGGCTGCGGCCGGCGTTGTGGACGCACACGAACAGGACCTCGGGGACGTCCTTGGTCACCAGCCCCTCTGACTGTGCCAGAGCGCGGAGGCGCTCGCGGGCGAAGCGGGTGACGAACAACGGGACGAAGTTCTGCAGCCGGGCGCCCTCGAGCTTCTCGAGGCTCTCGTCGACATAATTCTGGATCGTCCCCGGCGCGAAGATCCCGGCGAACTCCTGGGCAAGCGACTCCACCCCTCGGTGGATGAAGTTCTGCGTCGCCGGATCGAGCTTCAGCGCCATCGCGCACACACAGGCTAAGGCTTGACAACCATCAATTCAATAGATATATGTAGATTGATGGCAGTCAATCTGGCGCTCGCCCCGAAGCGGAAGCGGCCCGCCGGCGAGCCGTGCTGCGAGCCGGTCGTCTATCCCGAGATCGAGCGGGCCCAGGCGGAGCGGATGGCGGCGGTCGCGAAGGCACTCGGCGATCCGATCCGGATGCAGCTCGTCGATGTGCTCCGAAAGCACGCGGGCAAGGTGTGCGTGTGCGAGCTCGTCCCGCTCTTCGATCTCTCCCAGCCGACGATCTCCCACCACCTGAAGGTGCTCCGCAACGCCGGGATCGTCGGCTCCGAGCGGCAGGGCCTATGGGCCTACTACTTCGTCCATCCCGACGCCGTCGAGGAGCTGAGCGCGTGGCTGCGCTAGAGCAGTCGTCGTGTTGCTCCCGGGAAGCGCAGCAGGGGTGTTGCGAGCCGGAGGCGAAGGCGGCGTGCTGCGGCGAAAGCCGTGGGGAGGCGGAGGCGTGCGGCTGCAACGAGCGAAGCACGGGAGAGATCGGGGACGTCCGCAACGCCTCCATCATCCCGGCCGAGACGTCGGGATGACACAGGCCGCCGCGCAGCTCAAGGGCCCGCAGGCGCTCTACCTCGACTGGGAGCACGCGCAGTGGGCGGCCCAGGACATCGACCTCGGCCGCGACCCCGGCGACTGGGCCGGGCTCGAGGACGGCGAGCGGGATCTCCTCTACTTCGTGTTGAGCTCGCTGATGGTCGCCGAGGAGCGGATCTCGACCCAGTTCTGCGGCCTCGTGCTCGCCCAGGACGACGAGGAGGAGGGCAGCTACCTGTCCACCCAGCTCGTCGACGAGGTTCGCCATATGCAGTTCTACTCCCGCTTCCAGGACGAGGTCGTGGCCGACCCCGCCGCGATCGGCGCCCACGTTGAGCGCTCCCGCGAGGTGCTCAGCGAGCCGTTCAAGCACATCTTCGACGAGGCGCTGGTCAAGGCCCACGATCGCCTCCGCCTCGACCCGCGCGACCGGGAGGCGAAGGTCGACTTCGTGACGATCTACCACATGGTCCTGGAGGGAACGCTGGGGATAGTCACCTCCCATTTCCTGCTCGGCCTGCTGGATCAGCGCGGGCTGCTGCCGGGGTTCGCCGACGGGTACGGCCGGATCGCGAAGGACGAGCAGCGCCACATCGCTTACGGCGTGTGGTTCCTGCGCGCGGCAGTCCGGGACGACCCCGAGATGGGCGAGGTCGTCCGCTCCCGCCTCCTCGACCTTCTTCCCCACGTCGCTCAGTCGCTGTCGCCGCCGGGCGACGGTGCCCTCGACGTGCTCGGGGTCGACGACGGCGCGCTCGCCGCGTACGGGCTCGACGCCCTCAACCGCCGCCTCGGCCTGATCGGTGTGTCGCTCGGGTAGCCGGCGGTGGTGCGAGAAATCGACATTGCATCGTTCCGGACTGGACTCAACCTGCGCGCCTAAACTGAGCTTCGTCCGGCTACGGTCGGCCGGATGGGCACACCAGCGGCGGTGGCCAAACTGGCAAAGGCGATGGATTCAAAATCCATTGCGCGCAAGCGCTTGTGGGTTCGAGTCCCACCCGCCGCATCGGCTCGATGACACATCCACATGTATGAGAACCTGGTTGACCGAGACTTCAGCGCCTACGCCTACCTGCTGGGTGTCCATCTCGGGGATGGCTGCATCTCCAAGCATCACCGCGGTGTCTTCTCTCTTCGCGTCACGCTTGATCGCAGCTACCCGGGCATCATCGATGAGTGCAGTGAGGCAATGAGGCGAATCGCGCCATCCGGCCGGGCGTCTGTGCACGAGTTGCCAACGGAGCGAGCAAACGTCGTCTCCTCGTCCTCCAAGCACTGGCCCTGTCTGATCCCTCAACACGGCAAAGGGCATAAGCACGAGCGGAGCATCGAGCTGCAGGTGTGGCGGCGCGAGGTGCTCGACCGCCGCCCATGGAGATTCCTTCGCGGCCTGACTCACTCCGACGGATCCCGATTCATGAACGTCATCCGCCACCCGAACAGGGTCTACAGGTACCCACGCTACAACTTCACGAATCGCTCCGACGAGATCCGCCGGCTGTTCTGCGAGTGCTGCGAGGATGTGGGCGTCAGCTGGCGCCGCACGAACCGCTGGAACATCTCCGTCGCGCGCCGCGACTCCGTCGCTCTGATGGACCGCTTCATCGGGCCGAAGGGCTGAGCGAAGCTACAGACACCGGCGTAGGCGGAGCGCCAGCTCAGCTGCGATCGGGTCGTTGCGACGACCACCGGCTCGGCCAGATGACCACGACACGGAGATAATCCCCGACCGTGGACTCCGCCGAGCGCATGCAGGCGATCCGCCGCCTGTGCTCGTTCGAGCGCCGGGGCGCGGGCACCGACGCCGAGCGCCGCGCCGCCAACTGGCTCGCCGACGAGCTCCGCGGCGCGGGGCGCGCAGCCGAAGTCGAGCCGACCTACGTCCACCCCCAGTTCGCGCTCGTGCACGCCGTCCACTGCACGCTCGCGATCGCCGCCAGCCTGCTCTCCCTGGTCCTGCCCGCGGTCGCCTTCGCGCTCCTGCTCGCGACCGCGGCCTCGATGTACCTCGACCTCAACACCCGCGCCTACGTGGTCCGCAGCCTGTTCTTCCGGCGCGCCTCACAGAACGTCGTCTCCCGGGGCGAGCGTCCGGACGCGCCGGAGCGGATCGTGCTGTGCGCCCACTACGACACCGGCCGGACCGGGCGCGCGTACGCGCCCAGCACCGTCCGCCGCGCCGGCCGCCTGCAGGCGCTGCTCCCGTTCCCGATCGGGCCGTTCCGGATCGCGTTCTGGTCGGTCGCGCTGCTGCTCCCGGAGCTCGGCGCACGGATGGCCGGCGTGGACGCGACGTGGCTGTCCGCAATCCAGCTCGTTCCCACCCTGATCCTGATCGTCGTCCTGTTCGGGCTCGTCGACGTGGCGCTGGCGGCGGTCGTCCCGGGGGCGAACGACAACGCCTCCGGCGTAGCGACCGCGCTGTCGCTCGCCGGCGAGCTCCACCGCCGGCCCCCGGACAACCTCGACGTGTGGGTAGTGCTGGCCGGGGCCGAGGAGTGCCTCGCTGAGGGGATGCGCGCGTTCGTCCGCGCCCACCGCGACGAGCTCCCCCCGGATTCCACCCACTTCGTGTGCATCGACTCGGTCGGGTACGGCGGCGTCAGGTACGAGACCTCGGCCGGTTGGGCGATCAGCCTCCCGATGAGCCGCCGGCTCGTGGAGCTGTGCGAGGCGCTCGCCTCTCCCGACGGCACCGCGACAGAGGAGCCGGGCGCGCGGCCGCTGCGCCGCGGCCTCGGCGGCGACAGCATCGCGGCGCGCGTCCGCGGCTACTCGGCTACGACGATCTCGTGCACCGCCGAGCTCGACTTCCTCCCCGGTCTGCACACCTTCGACGACGTGCCCGACAACCTGCAGCCCGAGGCGATCGACCGCGCCCACGAGTTCGCGCTCGGGCTGATCGGGCTGCTCGACCGCGACGTGGGCCGCCGATCGGCGCTGGTATAAGCCGCTGCAGGTGGAGAGTGGCGTCGCAAAGCCCGCACCGCGCGGCGAGCTCCTGTGGGAGCCGGCCGCCGAGCGCGTCGAGCGCTCGACGCTGACCCGCTACCTGCGGTGGCTCGAGTCCGAGCGGGGACGCTCGTTCGCGGGCTACGAGCAGCTGTGGGAGTGGTCGATCGGCGAGCTCGAGGAGTTCTGGGGCTCGATCTGGGACTTCTTCGGCGTGCGCGCCTCGGCGCCGCACTCGCAGGTGCTCGCGGACCGCGCGATGCCCGGCGCGCGGTGGTTCGACGGCGCCCGCCTGAACTACGCCGAGCACCCCTTCATCGGCAAGCGCGACTCCGACGTCGCTGTGGTGTCGGCCTCCGAGCTTCGCGAGCTCGACGAGCTCACCTGGGGGGAGCTCGGCGACCGGGTCGCGCGCGCGGCCGCCGGCATGCGCGAGCTTGGCGTCGGTCGGGGAGACCGCGTCGTCGCGTACCTGCCGAACATCCCGGAGACCGTGATCGGCTTCCTCGCCGCGGCGAGCATCGGCGCGATCTGGTCGAGCTGCTCGCCGGACTTCGGCGCCTCCAGCGTCGTCGACCGGTTCGCGCAGATCGAGCCGAAGGTGGTGATCGCCGCGGACGGGTACCGCTACGGGGGCCGCGACTTCGACCGGATCGAGACGATCGCGGGGCTGCAGCGCGAGATGCCCACCCTCGAGCACACCGTCGTCCTCCCCTACCTCGACCCGGACCCCGACCTCGGACGCCTTCAGGGCGCGCTCACGTGGGACGCGCTGCTCGCCCGCGGCGAGGGGGCCGAGCTCTCCTTCGAGCAGGTCCCGTTCGACCACCCGCTGTGGGTCCTTTACTCGTCGGGGACCACCGGCCTCCCGAAGGCGATCGTGCACGGGCACGGCGGGATCCTGGTCGAGCAGCTCAAGAAGCTCCACCTCCACGTCGACCTGCAGCCCGGCGACCGCCTGTTCTGGTTCACCACGACCGGGTGGATGATGTGGAACTTCCTGGTCAGCGGGCTGCTCACCCCGGCGACGATCGTCCTGTACGACGGCAGTCCCGGCCACCCCGACATGAGCGTGCTATGGGATCTCGCCGGCCGCGCCGGGGTCACCTGCTTCGGGACCAGCGCCAGCTACATCGCGGCGTGCATGAAGGCCGGCGTCGAGCCGTCGGCGGCGGGCGACCTGTCGCGGCTGCGCTCGGTCGGCTCGACCGGCTCGCCGCTGGCACCCGAGGGGTTCGACTGGATCTACGACCGCGTCGGGCGCGACACGTGGCTGTTCTCGACCAGCGGCGGCACCGACCTGTGCACCGCTTTCGTCGGCGGCGTCCCCACGCTCCCCGTGTACCGCGGCGAGCTGCAGGCGCGGGCGCTGGGGGCGGCCGTGTACGCGTTCAACGAGGCCGCGCGCCCGGTGATCGACGAGGTCGGCGAGCTGGTGATCACCGAGCCGATGCCCTCGATGCCGCTCTACTTCTGGGGAGACGAGGACGGCTCCCGCTACCGGGCGAGCTACTTCGAGCACTTCCCCGGGGTGTGGCGGCACGGCGACTGGATCGAGATCACGTCGCGCGGGACCGCCGTGATCTACGGGCGCTCGGACTCGACGATCAACCGCCAGGGCGTGCGGATGGGGACGAGCGAGATCTATCGCGCCGTCGCCGCCGTTCCCGACGTGCTCGACGCGCTGGTGGTCGACCTCCCCCGGCCGGGAACCGAGGGGTGGATGCCGCTGTTCGTCGTGCTCCGCGACGGCGCCGAGCTCGACGACGAGCTGATCGCCGGCGTGAAGCGGCGGATCCGGGAGAGATGCTCTCCACGACACGTCCCGGACGAGGTGTTCCAGATCGCCGAGGTGCCGCGGACGCTGAGCGGCAAGGTGCTCGAGGTGCCCGTGAAGCGGATCCTGACCGGAACCCCGGCCGAGCGCGCCGCGAGCCGCGACTCGCTCGCCAACCCCGCCGCGCTCGACTACTTCGTGGAGCTCGCCGGCAGGCTCGACGCGCGGTAGGCGCGGCCGCCCCGACCTGATGCCGGCGACATCCGACGTGTGCAGCGCTAGCCGGCCGGCATCGCGGCGAGCCTGCCGAGAGCGACCTCGCAGCCGGCCACGGCTGGTGCACGGCCCTGAGGCGGTAGCGGCCCGTCGGTGAGCGTCATCCGGGTCTTGTCGCCGTGGTCGTCCGCGGCGCCTCGAAGATCCGCGTGATCATGACCGTCTGGTCGCCCCCTGCGCTTCGGGCAGGGTCATCCATGCTCGTCTCCCTTCCGGCGCAGATGCGCCTCGAGCCGGTCCATCCTCGCCTCCCACGCTCGCTTCCGCGACTCCATCCACTCCACCGCCTCGTCGAACGAGTCCGCCCGCAATCTGCTCGGACGTCACTGCGGGTCGACAGCCCCGCGCGAGAGCGCAACAGAGGCCGCCGCGCGATTCCTCAGACGGGCGTGATCGGGTTGCGCCGCTCCGAGAAGCGGCGGTCCTTGCCCTCCGAGAGCGCGAACCGGCGGATCAGCTCGGTGCGCAGGTCGCCGGGCTCGACGACGGCGTCGACGACGAGCTCGGAGGCGAGGTGGAGGATGTCGATGTCCTCGGCGTACTCGGTCCGCTTCGCCTCAACGAACGCCTCGCGCTCCGCCTCGTCCTCGATCGCCTGGATCTGGTTGTAGAAGACGGCGTTGATCGCCGCCTGCGGGCCCATCACCGCGATCGAGGCGGTCGGCAGCGCGATGCAGGCGTCGGGCTCGAACGCCGGGCCCGCCATCGCGTACAGCCCCGCCCCGTACGCCTTCCGAACGACGACCGAGATCTTCGGCACGGTCGCCTCGGAGACGGCGCTGATCATCTTCGCGCCGTGCCTGATGATCCCCTCCCGCTCCACCTTCGTCCCGATCATGAACCCGGGCACGTCGGCGAGGAAGAGCAGCGGCACGTTGAACGCGTTGCAGGTCCAGATGAACCGCGCGGCCTTGTCGGCCGAGTCCACGAACAGCACGCCCCCCTTGAACTTGGGCTGGTTGGCGACGATCCCGACCACCCGGCCCTCGAGCCGGGCGTAGCCCACCACCACCTCACGGGCCCACCGGCGATGGACCTCGAGGAAGGATCCGGCGTCGACGAGCGCGTCGATCAGCTCCACGACGTCGAACGGCTCGTTCTCGTCCGCGGGCACGATCTCCGCGACGGAGCGCTCCGCCGCCGGCTCGGAAGGGGGCGCCGGCGGCGGCGCCTCGCGCCAGCTCGTCGGCATGTAGGAGAGGTAGCGACGCGTCAGGTCGATCGCCTCCTCGTCGGAGGAGACCAGCATGTGGCCGCACCCCGACACCCCCGTGTGCATCTTCGCCCCGCCCATCTCCTCCAGGGAGACGTCCTCGCCGATCACCATCTGCGCCATCCGGGGCGAGCCCAGATACATCGAGGCGTTGCCCTCGCGCATGATCACCACGTCGCAGAAGGCCGGGATGTAGGCGCCGCCGGCGGCGCTCGGGCCGAGCAGCGCGCACACCTGGGGGACCCGGCCCGAGAGCAGCACCTCGTTGTAGAAGATCCGCCCCGCCCCGCGGCGGCCAGGGAACATCTGCACCTGCTCGGTGATCCGCGCGCCGGCGGAGTCGACGACGTACAGCAGAGGCAGCTCCAGCTTCAGCGCCCGCTCCTGGATCCGGAGGATCTTCTCGACGGTCTTCGGGCCCCACGAGCCCGCCTTCACGGTCGGGTCGTTGGCCATCAGCGCCACCTTCCGCCCTCCGACGAGCGCCAAGCCGGTGAGGACACCGTCGGCCCCGAGACCCTCCTGGTCCCAGTTGGCCAGCAGCGCCTCCTCCGCGAACGACTCGGAATCGACCAGCCGCTCCACCCGCTCCCGGACCGGCAGCTTGCCCTGGTCGGAGAGCCTCTCGCGGTGACGCTCGGGCCCCCCGGCCAGGGCCGCCTCCAGCGCGGCGCCGAGGCCCCCGCTCTCGCTCACCGCGCTCAGGACGCCTTGCGGCGACGCCGGCGGGGCTTCTCGGAGCTCCCGGACGAGCGCTTCCCGGAGCTCCGCTTGCCGGCGGCGACCGGCTCGGACTCCGGCTCGGGCTCGGTCGCATCGGCGACCGGCTCGGCCTCAGCGGCGGGCGGCGGGGTCGGCTCAGGATCGGGTGCCGGTGTCGGACTCGGGTCCTCGGCGGCGGCCCGCCGCGCCGAGTCGCCATCGGCGCGGGCCGCGGGGTCAAGCTCCTTCGGGGTCGCAAACGGGTCGCGCCCGGACGGCGTATGGGTGGCGATCACATCGCGGATCTCGGCGGTGAGCCGATCGATCCCGCCCAGCATCCCGTCCCGGCGCTTCACGAGATCGGAGATCACCGCCTCGATGTCGCCGCGGCGCTTGGCGCCCTCCTCGACGATCCGGCGGGCCTTCGCCTGCGCGTCGTCGACCGCGCGCCGCGCCTCGCTGGTCGCCCGGCTGCGCAGCTCGGAGGCGGCCTCGTCGGCGTCGTGGCGCGCCTTCTTCGCGTACTCGTCCGCGCCCCGGCGGGTGTTGGCCGCGTACTCCTCGGCGGACTCGCGGGCGCTCTTTGCCTGCTCACGCGCACGGCCGAGGACCGTGCCCGCCTCCTGCTCGGCCTCGGCCCTGAGCTGCTCGGCGCTGTCCTCCGCCTCGGCGAGGATCCGGGCGGTCTTCTCCCCAACCCGGCCGAGCTCCCGCTTGACGAGGTCGGAGCGAGCCTGATCGCCGCCGCCGGCCTCGAGCCAGTCGGCGAGCTTGTTCAGGAACCGCTCGACCTCGCGCTTCTCGTAGCCCTTTCGGGCGATCGGGAAGGTCGCGCTGCGTATCCGCTCGATGCTGTCCTGTTGCATCTCAGCTCTCCACGTTCAGCGTCGCCGCCGTAGGCATCGCCAAACCTTTACCGCATTTCGATCCGCGAGGCCCACTCCCGCGGGCGCGCGCATCAACCCGCCCCGGGGACGGGCACCCCCATCCGCTGAAGCTGCTCGGCCATCGCCGCCGCCAGCGCGTTGATCCCGCTGATCGGCCGCACCATCACGGTCAGCTCCGTGACGAGCCCATCCTCGTCGAGCTGGAGCAGGTCGAGGCCGTCGAGCTCGCGATCGCCCACCCGCGCCTTGAAGATCAGCGCGACGGCGCCGTCCGCCTCGAGCCGGTGCACGTAGCGGAAGTCTTCGAACACCTCGAGGACCGCGCCCAGCACCACCATCACCGCGTCGCGGCCCTCGTATGGCGCGAACACGACCGGGCTGCGGAAGGTGACGTCCGGGGCGAGCGCCGCGACCATCTCGTCCGGGTCCCGCGCCTCGACGGCGCGCTCGAATCTGGTCACCGAGCCGATACCCGAAAGCTACGCGATCGGGGCTAGCGGCGCCACTCGACCGGGCCTGCCTTGAGCACGTGCGCGCCCAGCGGCCGGCCGAGCAGCTCCTGAGCGGCTCGCGAGGCCTCGATCAACGCGCCCAGGTCGATCCCGGTCTCGATCCCCATCTCATGCAGCATCGAGACCAGGTCCTCGGTCGAGATGTTCCCGGTCGACCCCGGCGGCACCGGGCAGCCGCCGAGCTCGCCGAAAGCGGACTCGAACGACTCGACGCCGGCGGACAGGGCCGCGAGCACGTTCGCGAGCCCCTGCCCGCGCGTGTTGTGGAAGTGCGCGGTCAGCTCAACCCCGGGCAGCCGCTCGGCCGCCGCCCCGAAGAACTCGCCGACCTGGCGCGGGTTCGCCATCCCGGTGGTGTCTCCGAACCCGACCTCCTCACACCCCGCCGCGGCGAGCCGCTCCGCGATCCCGAGGACGCGGTCGACCGGCACATCGCCCTCGTACGGGCATCCGAACGAGACCGAGATCACGCCCTCGCACCGGAGGTCCTCGGCGCGGGCGCGCGCGATCGCGGCGGCCGCCTGCGCCTCGGACTCGGCGACCGAGCGGTTCACGTTCCGCTGGTTGTGGGTCTCCGAAGCCGACAGGAACAGGTTCACCTCGTCGAAACGGTCGCGGTGCTCGAGCGCGCGTTCCAGCCCCCGCTCGTTCGGGATCAGCACGGAGTAGGAGACGCCGTCGACGCGCTCGACGCGGCTCAGCACCTGCTCGGCGTCGGCGAGCTGGGGGATCACGTCCGGCCGCACGAACGAAGTCACCTCGAGCCGCCGCAGGCCGGCGTGCGCAAGCATCCCGATCAGCCGGAGCTTCTCGTCGGTCGGGATCACGTCGGGCTCGTTCTGGAACCCGTCCCGCGGCCCGACCTCGCGGATCCGCACCTCGGATGGGGCCTTGCTCATCCCTCCGATTCTGACCGACCGTGATCGGCCGAGACCCGCCCCACCGTCCCGACGTCGATCAAGCGGCGCTCGTGCGTCCCCACGCCGAGCGTCCGGTCGCCCTCGGTGACCTCGACGTCGAACCGGAACTTGCGCTCCTCCACGACCTCGCGAAGCGTCGCCCGGGAGCGGACGGTGGCGCCCTCCGCCGCCGCCGCGACGTGCTTGATGCACACCTCGAACCCCACCGTCGCCTTGCCCTCCGGGAGGTTGTCGCGCGCCAGCCACGACGCCGCGGCCTCCATCATCCCCACCATCCCGGGGGTCGACAGCACCTTGACGCCGAGCGTCCCGCCGACATCGGTCAGGAACCGCCCCTCGACGGTGTGCTCGTCGACGCGCTCCATCCCCGGCTCCAGCCCCGCGCCCGTCACACCATCCCCAACCCGCCCGAGACGCCAAGCGTCTCGCCGGTCACGTAGGCCGCCTCCTCGGAGGCGAGAAAGGCGACCGCGGCGGCCACCTCGTCGGGCTCGCCCAACCGGCGGAGCTGGGTCGCGCTCTTCATCGTCTCCACGACCCGCTCGCCGATCGCGCCGAACTCCAGCGCGGAGCGCAGCAACGGCGTGTCGATCGGGCCGGGTGCGATCGCGTTCGCCGTGATCCCGAACCGCGCGTTCTCACGCGCGATCGTCTTCGTGAAGGAGATCACGCCTCCCTTCGCCGCCGAGTACACCGCCGACCCCTTCGACCCGACCCGCCCGGCCTCCGAGGCGATGCTGACGATCCGCCCGTATCCGGCCGCCTGCATCCCGGGCAGGACCGCGTGCGTGCAGGCCAGCACCCCGACCAGGTTGAGCCCGATGATCCGGCTCCACATCTCGGGATCGGTGTCGGTGAAGAACCCGAACTCGTCGGTGCCGGCGTTGTTGATCAGCACATCCAGGGTCCCGGCGCCCTCGACCGCGGCCTTCGCCGAGGCGGGGTCGGTGACGTCGAGGTGGACGGCCCCGGCGCCGACCTCGGCCGCCACCCGCTCCGCACCCTCGGTGTCGATGTCGCCGACCGTGACCCGCGCGCCCTCGGCGGCGAGCCTGCGAACGATCGCCTCGCCGATCCCCTTCGCGCCGCCGGTGACCAGCGCGCTGCGCCCCTCGAGCCTCATGAGTCCGGCAGCATATGTGAGACCTCGCGCTGCGCTTGCGTCACCTCGGCGCGGACCGCGCACCCGACCAGGTGGTCGTTGACGATCCCGCACGCCTGCATCAGCGCGTACACCGTTGTCGGCCCCACGAACCGGAACCCGTTCGCCTTCAGGTCGCGGGCGAGCGCCTTCGACTCGGCGGTGTGCGCGGCGAGGTCGGCGGTGGAGCGCGGCGCCCTGTGGCGGCGGGGGCGGTGCAACCACACAAGCTCGGACAGCGATCCGCCGCCGGCTCCCAATGCGGCGGCGGCCTTCGCGTTCTCGATCGCCGCCTCGATCTTGCGCCGGTTGCGGACGATCCCGGCGTCGCCGAGCAGCCGGTTCACATCGCCGGCGGCGAACCGGGCCACCCGCTCGATCCGGAAGCCGGCGAACGCCTCCCGGAAGGTCTCGCGCTTGCGGAGGATCGTCAGCCACGACAGGCCGCTCTGGAACCCCTCCAGGACGAGCGTCTCGTACAGGCGGTCGTCGTCGAGCACCGGCCTCCCCCACTCCCGGTCGTGGTAGTCGAGGTACTCCGGCCCGCTGCCCCACCAGCACCTCCGAACGCCGTCATCGCCAGTCACGAGAGAGGGCATCTCGGGAATGATTAGCGCATCGAAGCGGTACCGATCATCGGCGGGACGGGCGCGCTCGGCTACGGGCTGGCGCTGCGGTGGGCGCGCGAGGGGATCGAGGTAGTGATCGGCTCGCGCAAGCCGGAGCGAGCCGTCGAGGCCGCCGGCCGGGTCGCGAGCGCGGTCCCCGGCTCCGGCGTCGAGGGGCTCGCCAACGAGGCCGCCGCCGGCCGCGGGCCAATCGTGTTCCTGACGGTTCCCTTCCGGGCGCAGTCGGAGACGCTCAACAACCTTCGAGGCGCGCTCCAGCCCGGGCAGATCCTGGTCGACTGCACGGTCCCGCTCGCCGCGGCAGTCAGCGGCAGGGCGACCCGGTCGCTGGGGGTGTGGCAGGGCTCTGCGGCGCAGCAGGCCGAGGAGATGGTGCCCGAGGGCGTCACCGTGGTCGCGGCGCTGCACTCGGTGTCCGCCCCGGCGCTTGCCGACCTCGACGCCGAGCTCGGCGAGGACGTGCTCGTGTGCGGCGACCGCAAGGCGGACAAGGCGAGGGTCGCGAAGCTGATCGAGCGGGTGCGGGGGCTGCGCGCGGTGAACGCCGGCGCCCTCGAGACCGCGCGGATCGTGGAGCAGCTCACGCCGCTGCTGATCTCGATCAACAGCCGCTACAAGACCCACGCCGGGATCCGGATCACGGGCCTTCCGGACGGGGACCACTGGAGCTAGTGCGGGACTCGATCAGGGTCGTGGTGCTAGCCGGCGGCACCGGCGGAGCGAAGCTCGCCGCCGGGCTGCAGGACCTCGTCGGCGCCGAGCTCAGCGTGATCGCGAACACGGGTGACGACGTGGAGACGCTCGGCGTCCACGTCTCGCCCGATCCCGACCTCGTCACCTACTGGCTCTCGGGCGAGATCGACGAGCAGCGCGGGTGGGGGATCCGTGGGGACACGTTCGCGGCCTTCGAGCGCCTGGTCCAGCTCGGCGCCCCCGACTGGTTCGGGCTCTCGGATCGCGATCTCGCAGCGTGCCTGCGGCGGCGCACCCTGCTCGACGCGGGCGCCCGGCCGACCGAGGCGCAGGCGTCGATCGCGTCCGCGCTCGGGGTGCGGGCGCGGGTGCTGCCGATGAGCGACGACCCCGTCCGCACCCGGATCCGCACGCCGGACGGTTGGGTCCCGTTCCAGGAGTACCTGGTCCGCGACGGCGCCAGGGCACCGGTCACGGACGTCGAGTTCGACGGTGTCGACGATGCGACGGCGTCCCCGGAGGTGCTCGACGCGATCGGCGCGGCCGAGGCGATCGTGATCGGCCCCTCGAACCCGGTGATCAGCATCGGCCCGATCCTGGCGGTCCGGGGGATCGTCGAGGCGATTGCGGCAGCGGCGGTGCCGGTGGTCGCGGTCAGCCCGTTCGTCGCGGGGCGCGCGGTGAAGGGACCGACGGAGCAGTTCATGCGGGCGAGCGGACAGCCGGCAACGGCCGCGGGTGTTGCGGCGACCTACGGCGAGCTGCTCGACGGGCTCGTCATCGACGCGGACGACCCCGACGAACCCCCGCCCACTCCGCGATCGGTCGCAGTCCCGACGCTGATGGACGACGAGGCCGCGCGGCGGCGTGTGGCGGAGGCGACGCTCGAGTTCGCCGCCGAGCTCGGCCCCGGGGGCTGACGCGTTGCGCGCCGCCGGCGTGATCCCCGTGAAGCGGTTCGGGGCGGCGAAGCAGCGGCTCTCGCCCGGACTCGACCAGGAGCCGCGCGCCGCGCTCGCCGCCGCGATGCTCGAGGACGTCCTCGACGCGATCGGCGACGCGACCGCGCTCTCGGAGGTGATCGTCGTCAGCGGCGAGCCCGCCGCGGCGCGGGCGGCGCGGGCAAGGGGGCTGCTCCTGGTCGACGACGACGACTCGGGCCACTCCGAGGCCGCGGCCCGCGGCGCCGGAGTCGCGCTCGACCGGGGCGCGGACGCGGTCGTGATGCTGCCCGGCGACTGCCCGCTGCTCGACGCCTCGGAGCTCGACGCGGCGGTGGCGAGGATCTCGCCGCGGCGTCTCGCGATCGCCCCGGATCGCCACGGCACGGGGACGAACGGCCTCCTGGTCGCACCTCCGGACGGGATCCGGCCCGCCTTCGGCCCCGGGAGCCGGGACCGCCACGCGGCGCTAGGACGCGCCGCGGGGCTCGAGGTCGCCGTCGAGCAGCTCAGCTCGCTCGCGCTCGACCTCGACACGCCGGCCGACCTCGAGGCGATCCGGGCGGAGCTCGCCGATCACCCGGGCCGGGCGCCGCGCACCGCGGCCGCGCTCGGTGACCCGTTCCGGGAGACGGGCGCGTAGTCTCGCCCCATCGAGGATCGGCGGAGCCTGGATCAGCATCGAGCCGCGCGACAGCGAGAGCGAGTCAAGCGGGTGCGGCGGCGGCGTCGTAACGCGCTCCTGATCGCAGCCGGGGTCGCGTTCTTCGGCGGGATCGCGATCGGGGCCGGGTCGGACGGCGCCGACACGCACGCGACCACGAAGGCTGGAAAGGGGGGCGGCTCCGAGCCGGCCGAGGACTTCGCCAGGTACGTCGGAGACGTCCCGATCCTGATGTATCACGTGATCGCCGCGCCACCCAGCGACGCGCCGTATCCGGAGCTGTTCGTGCCCCCCGACGAGCTCCACGATCAGCTCGCTTGGCTGAAGCAACACGGCTACCGGGGCGTCACGCTCGACCGCATGTACCGAGCCTGGCACAAGGGCGTGCCGATGCCGAGCCACCCGATCATCGTCTCTTTCGACGACGGCGTCCTCAGTCAGTTCACCGAGGCGCTGCCCGCGATGAAGAGGATCGGCTGGCCGGCGATCCTCAACCTGAAGCTGAGCAGCATGGACGAGGGCGAGCTCGATGAGGCGATGGTGAGCCAGATGATCGACGCCGGGTGGGAGGTCGACTCCCACACGATCTCGCACATCGACGTGACCACGCTCGACAGCGACGCGCTTCACCACGAGGTGTACGACTCGCGCAAGCAGCTGCAGCGGATGTTCAAGATCCCGGTCAACTTCTTCTGCTACCCGGCGGGGAAGTTCAACCGGGCAGCGATCGAGGAGGTCAGGAAGTCCGGATATCTGGGCGCGACGACCACCGAGTTCGGGCTGGCCGCGCCGAAGCCCGCCTACAAGATGCGCCGGATCAGGATCGAGGGCAGCGACGGGGTCGAGGGGATGGCCAAGAAGCTCCACGACGCGGAGGCGCAGGCGAAGACGTGATGATCTCGGTCGCCCCGATCGGCGGCCTCCCGGAGATCGCCCCCGGAGACCGGCTCGGCGAGCTGCTCGCGGCGGCGGGCTCGCCGGCCGACGGCGACGTGATCGTCGTCTCGCAGAAGGTCGTCTCCAAGGCCGAGGGCCGGATCCGCCGGCTCGCGGAGGTGCGCCCGACCGAGCGCGCCCGCGCGATCGCCTCGGAGCTCGACAAGGACCCGGCGCTGGTCCAGCTCGCGCTCGACGAGAGCACGGCGGTGATCCGCGCGCACGCCGGGGTCCTGATCACGGAGACGACGGGCGGGTGGATCTGCGCGAACGCCGGGATCGACGCATCGAACGTGGCCGAGGAGGGCACGGTCACGCTGCTCCCGGTGGACGCCGACGCATCGGCGCGCCGGATCCGCGCCGAGGTCCGCGCCGCCTCCGGGGCATCTCCGGCGGTGGTGGTCGCGGACAGCTTCGGCCGCCCGTGGCGCCTCGGTCAGGCCGAGGTGGCGATCGGATGCGCCGGGATCGCGCCGCTCGACGACTGGCGGGGCCGCTCCGACCGGGCCGGCCGGACGCTGTCGGCGACCGTCGTCGCGATCGCCGACGAGCTCGCCGCGGCTGCGGACCTGGCCCGCGACAAGGACTCGGGCGCGCCGGCGGCCACCGTCCGGGGGCTGGGAAGGTTCGTGATCGCCGCCGACGGGCCCGGCGCCGCAGCGGTGCAGCGCCCCGCGGCGGACGACCTGTTCCGCTAGCGGCTCACTTGGCGATCGGGGGCGCCGCCGCGCCCTCCTTGGTGAACTCGGGCGGCTCGTACGCCCGCCCGGGCATTCCCCCCACGGCGAGCAGCCGCACGCCCTCGCCGGCGGTGACGAACTTGCGCGGCTCGCCCGGTCCGACGCGGACGAACACCCCGGGATCGAGCTCGTGCTGCTCGCCGCCCACGTGCAGAGTCACCTTCCCGCTCAGCACCAGGTACATCTCCTCCTGCTCGTCGTGCATGTGGTTGTGCTGCGGGTAGGTCGTGAACGCGGGCGGCAGCTCGAACACCTGCACGCCGAACGAGGTGATGCCGAGGCCGGCGCGAACGCGGCGCATTCCGCCGCCGAACACGGCCTCGAAGTCCTCGAGCCGCTTCACGGTCACGTCGGCCATCCGGGTTTCCTTTCGCTCACGCTGCTCCGGGGAGCAGCACTGCCGCGCCGCGAACCCTACCGGCCCGCAGCGCGTCGAGCGCCTCGTTCGCGCGCCGCAGCGGGTAGGTGGTGGTCTGGGTTCGAACGGGCACCCGGGGCGCCAGCTCGAGGAACTCCTCTCCGTCCCGGCGGGTCAGGTTCGCGACGGACCGCACGCTGCGCTCTCCCCACAGGATCTCGTACGGGAACGAAGGGATGTTGCTCATGTGGATCCCCGCGCACACGACAGTGCCCCCCTTCGCCACCGCCCGAAGCGCCGCGGGGACGAGCTCCCCGGCGGGGGCGAAGATGATCGCGGCGTCGAGCTCCTCGGGAGGCCCGGTCTCCACGTCGCCGGCCCACTCCACGCCGAGCTCGCGGGCGAATTCCTGGGTCTCGTCGTCACCGGGGCGGGTGAGGGCGAACACGCGGCGCCCCTGGTGCAGGGCCACCTGGCAGACGATGTGCGCCGATGCGCCGAACCCGTACAGCCCGAGTCGCTCCGCGTCGCCGCCCATCCGCAGGGCGCGGTAGCCGATCAGCCCCGCGCACAGGAGCGGCGCGACGGCGACATCGTCGTGAGCCGGGGCGAGCGGAAGGCTGAAGCGCTCGTCGGCGACGATCAGCTCCGCGTACCCGCCGTCGTGCTGGTATCCCGTGAACCGAGCCCTGTCGCACAGGTTCTCGCGCCCGGTCGTGCAGTACCGGCAGGTGCCGTCGGCCCACCCCAGCCAAGGGATCCCGACCCGGTCCCCCGGGGAGTAGCGGTCGGCGCCCGGGCCCGTCCCGACGACCTCGGCGACCACCTGGTGGCCCGGGATCAGCGGAAGCTTCGGGTCGGGGAGCTCACCGTCGACCACGTGCAGGTCGGTCCGGCACACGCCGCACGCCCGCACCCGGGCGAGCAGCTCGCCCTCGGCCGGCTCCGGGTCCGCCACCGCTGCCTCGCGCAGCGGCTGGAGGGGGTTGTCGAGCAACATCGCGCGCAATTTGGGTGAATCCGCACTTGACCTGGCAGTAGGCGGGCGGAGAATCGAGTGCCGGGAAGTGAGATACCAGCGGGTCCGTGAGCCGGGCCGGCAGAAAGGAGGGTACTTCCCGGATGAACTGGCAACGCATCGGAGCCGCGAGCGGGCTGGCGGCCGTCGTCCTGCTCGCGGTCGGGTTGGTCGTCTTCCTGGCGCAGGACCCGACGGGAGCGCCACGGATTCCAGACGTCGCCGACGCGGACCGCTACGGCCTGTACGTGCAGGAGCACAGGGACTCGATCAGGGTCGAGATGCTGCTCAACAGCGTCGCGATCGTGCTCTTCCTGTGGTTCCTGGGGAGCCTGTGGGCGCATCTGCGAGCCGCTGAGGGAGGACCGGCGCGCGTCTCGGCGATCGCCTCCGCAGGAGGCATCGCGGGCGCGGTGGCCGTGCTGATGGGGTTCGTGTTCGCGGCCTCGGCGGTCGTCGCCCCCGGCGTGATCGAGGCGAACGAGTTCTACGTGCTCTCGGTGATGTCGATCGGCCTCGGCGGGGCGGCGTTCACGGTGTTCTTCGGCGCCGCCGCAAGGGTGATCCTGGAGACGGGCGCCCTGCCGCGGGCGGTCGGGGCACTGGCGGCCGTGGCCGCGATCGCGTCCGCAGTCGGGTTCGTCTCGATATTCGCCAACGAGGGCGTGTTCAACCCCGCCACGGGCGCGTTCGGGTTCTGGGTGCGCTTCGGCGCGTTCGCGATCTGGGTTGCCGTGGCGAGCGCGACGCTCGTCGTGTCGGTCGGGTCCAGGCCCGCCACCAGGCGACGGAGGTAGCGACGCGGCGACGGGCGGCCTCAGGGCCGCCCGTCGCCCGTCAGGTCAGCTTCTCGGTCGACGCCGAGCGGAGGAGCTCCGCCGGCCCGACGACGCGCGCCGGCTCGACGAGGCCGTCCGGCGGCTTGCGGTGCTGCGACGCGCGGGCGCCCTTCTCGGCGCCGCGCGGCCGCTGATCGCCTCATGTGTGATCACGCCGGCAACCGCCAGGGCGACGTGCCCCAGGCCGCTCGAGAACACGAGCCAGCGGGCGGTCTCGACCGGGAAGATCCCGGTCGTCGCCACGACCGTCCACGCTGCAAGCGCGGCGGTCAGGACACCGAGCAGGCCGAGGCCGATCTGTTCGTCCGGCTGGCTCCCGCCCGTGTATCCGAAATACGCCATCCCGAGGCCGAGCAGGACGACCGCGATGCTGATTCCGAACCCAAGCGCGACGACCGTCGAGGGCTCGAAAGCAAACGAAGCGGTGACCAGGAAGGCCCCGGCGAGAAGGTTTGCCAGCGCCAGGCTGGTGTACCTCAAGTCCATCTGGTTTTCCACCTCCGGGTATGGGACTCGCAGCAGCCACCCTAGCGACCGGTGCGGCCGGCACGCACCCGGGGCGGGCTCAGTAGGTCTCGACGACGTCGTACAGCGTCGTTCGCTGCGCGGGCGTGCGCCCGGCGCGGCGGGCCGCCTCGATCAGCTGCTCGGGCTCAAGCCGGACGCCGTGCTGGGAGCCCGCCATCCGGGAGATGTTCTCCTCCATCAGCGTCCCGCCAAGGTCGTTCACGCCCCACCGGAGGCTCTCCGTGGCGGCGTCGAGACCCATCTTCACCCAGCTCGCCTGCAGGTTGGTGATCGTCTTGCCGAGCGCCAGCCGGAACGCCGCGGTGTGCTTGAGGTTGTCCGCGCGTGAGATCTCCTCGACCCCGTGAGTTCTGCCGAGCAGCGTGTTGAACGGGATGAAGCTGAGCGGGACGAACTCGGTGATCCCTCCCGTCCGCTCCTGAAGCTCGCGGACCACCCGCATGTGCCGCGCCAGCTCCGAGGGCTCCTCGATGTGCCCGAACATCACCGTCGAGGTCGACCGCAGCCCGGCCCGGTGGGAGGCCTCGATGATCTCCACCCACCGCGCCACCGGCAGCTTGTTCGGCGAGATCCGCTGCCGCACCCCGTCGTGCAGCACCTCGGCCGCCGTTCCCGGGGTCGAGCCGAGCCCGCAATCGAGCAGGTACTCGAACACGTCCTCCGGCCGCCGCCCGGAGCGCTCGCACATGTAGTGAACCTCCATCGGCGAGTACGCGTGCAGGTGGATCTGCGGCGCCACCTGCTTGGCGAGCCGCAGCCACCGTCCGTAGTCCTCGAGCGCGTACTCGGGATGGATCCCTCCCTGCATGCAGATCTCCGTCGCCCCGAACTCGACGGCCTCCTCCACCCTCCCGACGAAATCCTCCTCGGTCACCTCGTACGCGTCCGGCGAGCGCCGCCCCTGCCCGAACCCGCAAAACGCGCACCCGACCACGCACACGTTCGTGAAGTTCACGTTCCGGTTCACCACGAAGGTGACTGTGTCGCCGACCAGCTCCGCGCGCAGCTCGTCCGCGGCGGCTCGCATCTCCTCGATCACCTCCGGTCGGGTCTCCGCGAACAGCGCCGTCAGCTCCTCCTCCGTCAGCGGCAGCCCGTCCCTCCCCCGCTCGATCGCCCGCGGGGCGGCGTCGGCGGCGACCACCGCCTCCTGCCTGCGGCCCGACCCCCGCCGCGGGATGAAGCTCCAGTACTTCAGCTTCACCACGTCGAGCACTCCCTGCTCCATCCACTCCGCGTCCATGTACTGCGGGTACACGCACAGCCGCTCGGTGAGCGCGTAGCCGCGCGGACCGAGGCTCCTGCGAACCTCCTTCGGGCTCGGGAACGGATGCTCCGGGGAGATGTGGTCGCCGTTGGCCGACAGCCCCCCGAGGTCGGTCGCGCCCGCCTCCACAAGCTCACCCCACCAGTCCGCCAGATTCGGGGGGACCTGGATCCCCACGTCCGGCATCAGCCGCCTGCACTCAGCCACCAACCGCTTCATGTCGTCGATGCTGATCGACGTCGCCCATCCCGGAAGGGCGGGCGGGGAAGCCGGATCCCGAGTATTTGGAGCATCACGCTTCGGCTCGGGCCCTGGCTGCGGAGGTGGCGACCGTACGAGGGAGACGGTTTCCCCGCCCGCCCCCTCTCCCCAACGCTGCCGAGATGCCGCGTCAGCGATCTCCCCCACCTCGCGCCCGTAGTACCGGGGATGCGAGACGAAGTTCTGCAGGATGATCTCCTGGATGTGCCCGTGGCGCTCGTGCACCTCGGCGAGCGCCTCGAGCGAGGCGACCCGCTCGTCCTCGGTCTCGCCGATCCCGACCAGGATCCCCGTCGTGAACGGGATCCGCAGCTCGCCGGCAACCGAGATCGTCTCCAGTCGCGTCGCGGGGTGCTTGGTGGGCGAGCCGGCGTGGACGGTGTCCATCAGGCGCTCCGAGACGGACTCGAGCATCAGCCCCTGAGAGGCGGTCACCTCCCGCAGCCGGGAGAGATCGGCCCGCGACAGCACCCCGATGTTGGTGTGCGGGAGCAGGCCGCGCTGTAGCGCCCGCTCGCACGCCCACGCCACGTACGACGTGAAGTCCTCGTGCCCCCACTCTCGAAGCCGCGCCGCGACGACCGGGTTCACCTCCGGCATCTCCCCGGTCAGCACGAGCAGCTCCTTGCTGTTCCGCCGCACCGCCTCGTCGAGCTTGCGCTCGACCTGCTCAGGGGGGTGGATATGCGCCTGGTGCGTCGCGAACGCGCAGTACTTGCAGTGGCACTGGCACGTGCGCGATAGCGACAGCGTGTAGTTGCGCGAGAACGTGACGCGGCGCATTCGCCGCGGACGCTACCGGACGGAGTCGACCGGCTAGCTGCCTGGGCCCGACCCGCGGCGCTCCGCCGCCCCCTCGGGCGGTCCCGCTCCCTGGACCCCGGGCAGGATCACCAGCGCGAAGAACGCCGCGGCGAGCAGGCCGCCGACGATCTCGCCGCCCAGGTACGGCCACACGGAGGAGAACTCCTCGCCGATCAGCGCCGGGCCGAACCACCTCGCGGGGTTCACCGGGGCGCCGGTGAGCGGCCCGAACACCATCACCACGAAGCCGAGCGTCAGACCCGTCACGAGCGGCGCCCACTCCTGGCGAACGCGGGGGTTGAACGCGATCGCGAGCAGCGCCAGCACGACCAGGAAGGTCCCGATCCCCTCGACGACGAAGCCGGCGAAGTTGCCGGCGAGCAGCGGCGAGATCTGCGGCGCTGCGAAGTTGCTGGCCCGTCCCTCATCCAGCAGCAGGCCCTTGGCGAGCAGCGCGCCGAGCACGCCCCCGGAGAGCTGGGCGAGGACGTAGACGACCGCGTCCACCGGGTCGATCCGGCGCAGGACCGCGGCCGCCAAGGTGGTGGCCGGATTGAAGTGGCCGCCGCTGATCCCGCCCATTGCGGCTATCAGCGCGAACAGGACGAACCCGTTGACCAGCCCGACCACCGCGTAGTCGGACCCAAACTGCGCCTGGGCGCCGGTGGCGACGTACAGGATCGTGACGGCGGCGAAGAAGAAGACGAGAAAGAAAGTCCCGACCAGCTCGGTGATGTAGGCGGCGAGTCCGCGATCCTGCACTTGGTCAAACCTCCTGCGGTGTGAATCGAGTTCCGCGCAGCGGGCGCGGGCCGAAAGCGTGCGGAAGTCTAAACAAGTCCGGTTGTCGGCCTACGCGAGGACCGACTCGACCAGGGCGGGCATCTCCCGCGCCATCCGGGAGCGGGGCACGATCAGATCGATCTCGGCCGCCTCGGCCCGGCGGCGCAGGTCGACGTCGACATGGGAGTAGAAGCCGAGCACCGGCGGGGTCCGCCCGCCGAGCCGATCGGGATCCGTCTCGGCGAGGTCGGCGATCACGAGCTCGGGCTCGGCGCCGCTCTCGTCCAGCGCCTCCACCGAGTGCACCACCGTCACCTCGTGCCCGGCCGCGGTCAGGGCGGCCTCGATCCGCGACGCGAACATCAGCTCGGGGACGATCGCCGCGATCCGGGCCACGGCGGCGCTACAGGCCGCGTCGCTCGCGGAACTCCCGGCGGACGCTCTCGGGCCGGCCCCACATCTGCACCACCTCAGCGCGCCCCTCGTGGATGTCGCGGACGACGATCTCCCCCGTGATCCCTTCGCGATCGAGCACGGCCAGCGCACCCCGGACCGTCTCCGGCGCGGCCGCGTGCCCGAAGCCGTGCGCGACGTTGATTCGCCAGTGCCACTCGGCGCGCGAGTACGGCTGGGCGTTGATCTGCGTGAGCAGCACGCTCGCATCGATGTATCGCTCCTCGTCGGTGATCCGGAGATCGACCGCGAGGTCGGTCCAATCGTCCGGAAGCGAGTCGAGGATCCCCTGGAAGTCGTCCGCGAGCGCCACGCCGGGAAGGCTACCCCGACACGGCGACGCGCATCGCACTCGTCCGCGCCCCCCGAGTGTCCGCTTGCCGCGCGTAGACTCGAGACGGTGCCTGAGACCGCCACCGACATCGACAGGGTCGAGCTCGACGGCCAGTATCGGGTCCTGCGGGAGGCGGCCGGGGTGGTCGATCGCGCGTCGGCGGCCGTCGTCCGGGTCGCGGGGCCGGACGCGCTCGAGTACCTGCAGGGCCAGATCACGAACGAGGTCGAGGGGCTCGCGCCGGGCGAGGGCTGCTACGCGGCGCTGCTCGACCGCAAGGGCCACCTGCGGGCCGACATGCGGGTGGTGCGGCTGGACGCCCCCGAGGCGGTGCTGATCATGGAGCGGGCGGGGCTGCCCGCGGCGGAGCGCCACCTGCGCATGTACAGCGTCGGGCGGGAGGTGGAGATCGAGGATGCCTCGGAGACCAGCGCCGTGCTGTCGGTGATCGGGCCGGGCGCGGCGGAGCTCACCGGCGTGGGGCCGTTGCGGCCCGAGCACGCGCATCGCGCCGTCGAGATCGGCAGCGCTGCGTGCCGCGCGGTGGCGACCGACCTCGGGATCGACCTGATCGTCGCGGAGTCGGATGCGGCCGCGGTCCGGGGCGCTCTCGCAGCCGACGGGGTGGACGAGGCGAGCGAGGAGGCCGCGGAGATCCTCCGCGTCGAGAGCGGCAGGCCGCGGCTCGGCGCCGAAATGGGCGACGGCGCGATGCCGGCCGAGGCCGGGATCGAGGAGCGCGCCGTCAGCTTCGAGAAGGGGTGCTACATCGGTCAGGAGACGGTCGCCCGCCTCCACTACAAGGGCCGCCCCAACCGCCGTCTGCGCGGGCTGCGCCTGGAGCGGCCGGCCGCGCCGGGCGATCCGGTCCGGGACGGCGGCCGCGCGGTGGGCGCGATCGGGACGGCCTGCGTGTCCCCTGCCTTCGGCCCGATCGCTCTCGCGATCGTGCGGAGGGAGGCCGAGCCCGGCGGCCGGGTGCTGGTGGGCGAGGATTCGACGCCTGCGGAGGTCGTCGAGCTGCCGTTCAGGTGAGAGCCGCCCCCCCATCGGTTAGATTCTGGTCGCGCATGAGGAGGAAGGGGCTTAGGCGTGCGGTGGCCGCGGCAATCGCGGTGTCGGCACTCGCCGCCGCAGGATGCGGCGGAGGCGACCACCGCAGCGAGCCGCGCCCGGCGGTGCCGTTCGTGGTCAGCGCGCAGGTGGACAGGAACTCGGTGAGCATCTCGCCCAGCCGGTTCGGCGCGGGGCTGGCCACATTCACCGTCTCGAACCAGTCTGAGGACACGATCCAGCTCGCCTTCGACGGCCCCACGGAGGCGGTCAGCGAACCTGTCGGGCCGGCCGAGGTCAGCAACCCGTTCAACGTCCCTATGGAGCAGGGCGAGTACGAGATCAGCGTCGGCGATGAGTCCGACGTCACCCCGGCCGAGCTCACGATCGGGCCGAAGCGGAAGTCCTCCTCGAACCAGCTTCTGATCCCCTAGCCGTCGCGTCCGCTCCGCCGCCCGCACTCGCCCGGCCCCACGTCGGCCTGTTCGAGTTCACCGGCCGTCCGATGAAGGGGATATTCGCGACCTCGCTGCCGGCCAGGTAGCGGGCGGCCGCTATCGCTGCGCGTCCGCGGCGGACACGAGCGCGTCGATCCGCTGCAGCTTCTCCTCCAGCGCGGCGACCATCGCGTCGAGCGCGGCGCGCGCCTTGTCGGAGCTCGTCTTGATCCCGGTAAGGCCGGAGCGGATCCCCTGCGCCTGCTTGAGCAGCGACACCGCCTCGGCCGCGGCGTCGCGAACGGCGACCGGGTCTACGTCGAGCTCGCCCTCGCGCGCGAGCATCACCCGCGCGGCGGCGAGCCGGTAGGCGACTTCGAGCGCCTGCCCGTCGGGCTCGTCGCGGTCGACCGCGACGATCATCTTGTTGCCCTCGTACTCGTGCAGGGTGTCGCTGCGGGCCGGCACCCGGTCCTCACCCGCGACCACCATGACGGCGAATGACGCGGCGCGCGCCCGCCATCCCGTCGTTGAGCTGGCCCACGCCTTGTTCCGCGACAGCCTCGCGTCCTTCGCCTCGAACAGGACCCGTCCTCGCGCCGGTCCCTCGCACGCGCCCGAGCTCCACCAGCGTGTCGCCCTTCTTGCCGCCGCCCTCGGCCTGCTCGCTTCCGGTGTGGGTGGCGGCATCGCCGCGCACCGATGCGATCCGCTCCACCGCGTGATGGACGCGCTCCTCGAACCCGAGTCCCTTGCGGGTGCCGGCGTCCTCGGCCTCGGCGACGCGCTCGTCGGCGTCCCGGCGCTCGAGAACCTGCGCGAGCTGCTTCTGCAGCCCGTCCACCTTGGTGCTCATCGCGCGCTCGGCCTTGGCGTGCGCCTCGCGCACGCGCTCGACCTCGGCGCGGTGGCGCTCCTCCGCCTCCAGCACCTTCACCCCGATTCGGGCCTGCATCGCGACCAGCGGGTTCGTGCCGTCCTCGGCGGTAAGCCGCTCGAACAGGGCGTCGTGCTGCTGGCGGGTGGTCGTCGCCAGGATCTCCTTGATCTGCGCCTGCACCGAGTCGGCCCGCTCGGGGCCGAATGCGGCGGCGATCTGCTCCGCGATGTCGGTGGTTCCCTGCTCCACGGTGTCGTCGAGCTTGCGACCGGCCTCGCCGAGCGCGGCGGTCAGCTCGCGACGCACGTAATCGACGTTGACCGCGGTCTCCTCCGCGTCCAGCACGCGGGCGCCGATCTCGATCGCGTTGGCAACCGTGCGCTGCGGCGGCCGGCCGGCTTCTGCGCGCTCGCGGACGACCCGGGCGGCGCGCTCGTCGCTGACCGTCAGACCCTCGATCACGAGCCGGTCGTCGAGCGCACGCACGACTCCGTCGGGCGTCGCGTCGGGGCCCGCATCGAGCGGGAGCTGGTTCCGACCCCTGTCCTGGGACGCTTCCATCCGAGCTAATCAAGCTAGTCGCGTCGCCGGACGGCAACCTGACGCCACGGCTAGGATGCGTGCCGCCGACAGGGTCGCCCGCTACGGGAGGAGGATCGTGGCCGTAGACATCGCAGAGGTTTCGAAGCTCGACGTCGAGCCGGGAGAGCTTCCGGAGACGATGGCGGCATGGGTGATCCGCGCCGAGCGCGAGGGCGAGCCCAAGGACGCGTTCCAGGTCGAGGAGATCGAGGTCCCGGAGCCCGGCGCGTTCGAGGTGATCGTGCGGGTGATGGCGGCCGGCGTCAACTTCAACAACGTGTGGGCGGCGCTCGGCAAGCCCGTCTCGGTGTTCCGATTCGGCGACCACCCGGAGTACGGCCACCACATCGGCGGCTCGGATGCCTCGGGAATCGTGTGGAAGGTCGGCGCCGGCGTGACGAAGTGGAAGCCCGGAGACGAGGTGGTCCTGCACTGCAACCAGGCCTCCTACGAGGACGTCGAGGTGCACGGCCTGGACCCGCTGGCGGCACCGTCTCAGACGATCTGGGGCTACGAGACGACGTGGGGCTCGTTCGCCCAGTTCACCAAGGTGCAGGCGCAGCAGCTGCTGCCGAAGCCGCCGAACCTGTCCTGGGTCGAGTCCTCCGCCTACGGGCTCACCTACTTCACCGCGTACCGGATGCTGCTCGACCGCTGCAAGCTGCAGGCCGGCCACAAGGTGCTGATCTGGGGCGCCGCCGGGGGGCTCGGCGTGTTCGCGACCCAGCTCTGCAAGGCGGCGGGCGCAGACTGCGTCGGAGTCGTCTCCTCGGACGAGAAGGGCGAGCTCGTGAAGCGGCTCGGCGCGGTCGACTTCGTGAACCGGAACGAGTTCGCCGGAATGATGCGAAAGGGCGGGGAGTCTCCGGAGGAGGAGAAGGAGCGCGCGAAGGTCTCGCGCGAGTTCGCGAAGCGCGTCAAGGGTGCGCTCGGCGACGCCCCCGACATCGTCTTCGAGCACGTCGGCCAGGCGACGTTCCCGACCTCGGTCTTCACGGTGAAGCCGTTCGGCAAGGTCGTAATCTGCGGCGCCACCTCGGGCTACAACCTCGACTTCGACGTCCGCCACCTGTGGATGCGTCAGAAGGAGATCCTCGGCTCGCACTTCGCGAACGCCTACGAGGCGACCCGCGCCAACCAGCTGATGGCGGAGGGCAGGATCCGCCCCGTGCTGTGGCAGGCGATGGGGTTCGACGGCGTCGCCGAGGCGCACCAGCTCCTGCACGAGAACAAGCACCTGGGCAAGATCTCGATCATGGTCGGCGCGACCGACGAGTCGGAGGGCAAGACCGCCGACGGCGAGGGGGCGATCCGCGCCGAGGTCGGCGCCTGATGCTCGGCGGGGGATTGGGATGAGCGAGGTCAACTACATCGACTGGCGGGTGCATCCGTTTCGAGCCGACCGGTGGCTGGATGTGTGGGAGCCGGCGCTCGATCGTGCGCTCGCGTTCGGCGCCTCCACCTGCTTCCTGTCGCGGTCGATCGACGACCCGCTGCTGTTCCGCCAGGTATCGGTGTGGGAGCGGCGGGAGGACTTCGACCGCTACTGGTACTCGGACGAGATCGTCGACCTGCGCGAGGCGGCGCTGAGCTACTACAACAAGCCGCTGTCGCCGGCGTGGCACGCGATGACCGCGGACCGCTCGCCGCTCAGCGGCGATGGCTCCCACCTCCAAGTCGCCGAGTAGGCGGAGCGCGCCGGTCCGCGCGCTGCTAGACGCCTACTCGGTCGCGTACTGGGCATTCTTCTGGCTCTCGTGCGTCGTGCTGTTCCTCCCGGCGCTCGCGATCTGGATCCTGACCGCGCCGTTCGACCGGCGCCGGGTCGTGCTGCAGTGGTACACGTGCCTGTGGAGCTCGATGTACACGTGGATCAACCCGCTGTGGCCGCTGCGAGTCCGCGGCCGGGACAAGATCGACCGCAGCCGCACCTACGTGATGGTCGCGAACCACCAGTCCCAGGTCGACATCGCCGTGATCTTCCGGCTCCGCACCCACTTCAAGTTCGTCTCCAAAGCCGAGAACTTCCGGGTCCCGTTCATCGGCTGGAACATGCGGATGAACGGGTACATCCCGGTGTGGCGCGGGAAGCGCGACAGCGTCGTCGAGATGATGCGCCGGTGCCGCGAGGCGCTCGCGGGGCGGAGCTCCCTGATCCTGTTCCCGGAGGGCACCCGCGGGGTCGCCGGTGAGCCGGGGCAGTTCAAGACCGGTGCGTTCGAGCTCGCGGTCGAGACGGGCAGCGCGGTGCTGCCGATCGCGATCGACGGGACCGGCCGGGCGCTGCCGCGCCGCTCGTTCTTCCTCCGCGGCCGATTCCCGCTGTCGCTGACGGTGCTCGATCCGATCGAGCCCGACGAGGCGCCGGACCCGCCCGCGCTCGCGGAGCTGGCCCGGGAGCGGATCGCGCGCTCGCTCGGGTTTCAGGCGGCGGCGCCGAGCGCCTGAGCCGCGAACCGCTGCCCGGCGCGGCGGAGCGCGTCGACCATCGCATCCGTCGCGGCGGACCGAGCGCCCTGGGCCCGGGTCGCGACCCACACCCGCCGCCCCGGCGCCGCCGGCCGGGTCGGCCGGACGACGACGTCCGGGCGCAGCGACGGCAGCGCCATGTCCGGGAGCAGCGTGAAGCCCAGCCCCGCTGCGACGTACCCCTGCAGGACGCCGTAGTCGTCGCTCTCGAACGAGATCCGGGGCTCGAAGCCGGCGTCGCGGCACGCCTTCACGATCACCTCGCCGCAGGAGCTCGGCCGCAGCCCGCTCAGCCACGGCTCGCCGGCGAGATCCGCCAGTCGCACCGTCCTCTCGCCGGCCAGCGGGTGGTCTCCGGGCAGGGCGAGGTGCATCGCTTCGGTGACCAGCAGGCGACGCTCGAGGTCGCGCTCCTCGGGCAGCGGCAGCGAGGTGTACTCGAGGTCGAGCATGAGGTCGATCTCGGCGGCGCGCAGCCCGGGCAGCGCGTCCTCGGGCTCGGCGTCGGTGATGAAGAGGCGAACGCCCGGGTGCTCGGCGCTGAACTCCCGGACGGCGGGCAGCAGAAGCACCGCACTCGCGGTCGGGAAGCTCGCGATGTGGAGCTCGCCGCCCGCCAGGCCTGCGATTGCGGCGAGCTCGTGCTCGGCCTCCTCGAGCCGGGCGGCCGCGGCCTCCGCGTGCCCGACCAGCGCGCTGCCGGCGTCGGTCAACTTCGGCCCCTCGGCCGTCCGCGCCAGCAGCGACAGTCCCACCTCGCGCTCCAGCGTCGCGACCTGCTGGCTGACCGCGGACTGCGACAGGTGCAGCGTGTCGGCTGCCGCCGAGAAGGACCCCCGCCTGGCGACCTCGGCGAGCACCCGCGCGCGCTTCAGGTCAAGCATTAGAACAGCTTATCGCTATCAGAAGGGATTCCTGTTGCGCTTATCGGAGGGCTAGGACATCCTGGCCTCCATGAGAGATCACTCCGGACATTCCTCCCGCGCGCGCCGCGTCCTGGCGGTCCTGCGAGCGAATCGGCGGGCGAGCTTCGCCCCCGCGCCGCCGGGCTTGGGCGCGAGCATGGTGGCGCTGTCGCACCGGACCAGCGCCGAGCCGCCGGGCCCGCGCTAGTGCTGCTCCAGCGGCGCCATCGTCAGCCCCGCCCCCTCGAGCTGCCCCCAGTAGTGCTCGGCGGGCTCGCGGGCCCCGGTCCACACGATCGCCCGGCCGGTGTTGTGGATCTCGTCCGCGATCCGGTAGCCGCGGTCGACGTTGACTCCGGGGAGGACGCGAGCGAGCGTCTTCGCAACGTGGTCGAAGGTGTTGTGATCGTCGTTGCGAACGATCACGAGCCAGCTTCCGCCCAACCCTGAGCCCGGACCCGCGGTTCTCGGCTTCTCGACCGTGGTGGTTGAGACGGGATCACCCACCGCGGCGACCATAGACGATCCGCGAGGCCGTCCGCGATCCTGCGCTACGGGATCCGGATCCGGAGGTCCTGGAACGTCATCTCGGCGCTCGACTTCGTCTTTCCCTTGGTGCCGGCGAGGATCATGGTCTTGCGGCCGTCCAGGTCACCGGGCTTGCCGTCGGTGGCCGTCGCGACCGTCTTCCCATTCACGAACGCGGTCACCTTGGCGCCGAACGCGCGCAGCTTCAGCGTGTTCGCCTTGCCCGTCTTCTTGATCCCGCCCGAGCCCTCCGCGGGAAAGTCGGCACCGCCGCCGTCGGGCTTGCGGCGCAGCTCCCACCGGCGCTTGTCGGGAAACACGCGCAGCTCGTACCGGCTCGACTTGTCGGCCCGCAGCGCCACCCCGACGTAGGCGCCCTTGCGGACGCCCTTCGGGGTCGAGTCGAGCACGGTCGCCGACACCTCGATCTCGTGATCGGGCTCCTTCGCGTCGCCGGTGACGGGCGTGCGGTAGTCGCACTGCAGCGGCCCCTTCCTGACCTCGGCGCCGAACCCCTTCTTCTTGCCCGCGAACGACCGCTTGCAGGCCTTCTTGCCGTTGAACTTGCGCACCTCGCGAAACCCGGCCTTGTTCTTGAACGGGTTGTTGTAGATCACGACCGAAGCGGTCGCGATGCCGACGCTCGAGACGAGCGCAACAAGAAACGCCGCTGTGATCAGCTTGAATCGCATCGTTGCCGGAGGGTAGCTGTGTACGTAGACGGCCCCGCGAACACGCTGGGTGCGTGCACGCCACTGCCCTTAACACTTGGACGGGCCGATCGGAGCGGTTACCCCGACCTACAATGGAGGGCGATGAGCGAGCACCGCTTGCCGGAGCCCGACCGTCCGTGGGTGATGCGCACCTACGCAGGGCACTCTGACGCGCGCCGCTCCAACGAGCTGTACCGCCGCAACCTCGCGAAGGGACAGACCGGCCTCTCGGTCGCCTTCGACCTCCCCACCCAGACCGGCTACGACCCCGATCACCCGCTCGCCCGCGGCGAGGTCGGCAAGGTCGGCGTCTCGATCGCGGACCTCGGCGACATGCGCGCGCTGCTGGACGGGATCCCGCTCGACACGATGAACACCTCGATGACGATCAACGCCACCGCGGCGTGGCTGCTGGCCCTGTACGTGGCGGTCGCCGAGGAGGGCGGCGTCGACCGCGAATCGCTCTCCGGGACGACCCAGAACGACATCATCAAGGAGTACCTGTCGCGCGGGACCTACGCCTTCCCTCCCGGCCCCTCGATGCGGCTGATCGCCGACATGGTCTCGTTCTGCGCGACCGAAGTGCCGCGCTGGAACCCGATCAACGTGTGCAGCTACCACCTCCAGGAGGCGGGGGCGACGCCGGTGCAGGAGATCGCGTTCACGATGTCCAACGCGATCGCGGTGCTGGACGCGGTCCGGGAGCGCGGCCAGGTCCCCGCCGGAGACTTCCCGCGGGTGTTCGGACGGATCTCCTTCTTCGTCAATGCCGGCGTGCGGTTCGTGGAGGAGCACGCGAAGCTGCGCGCGATGGGGCAGCTCTGGGAGCAGATCGGCCGGGAGCGCTACGGGGTCACCGACCCCAAGTTCCTGCGGCTGCGGTACGGCGTCCAGGTGAACTCGCTCGGCCTCACCGAGGCGCAGCCGGAGAACAACGTGCAGCGGATCACGCTCGAGGCGCTCGCGGTGACGATGGGACGCTCCGCTCGCGCCCGCGCGATCCAGCTCCCGGCTTGGAACGAGGCGCTCGGCCTGCCGCGGCCGTGGGACCAGCAGTGGAGCCTGCGAATCCAGCAGGTGCTCGCGTTCGAGACCGACCTGCTCGAGTACCCCGACATCTTCGAGGGCTCGAAGGTGATGGAGGGCCTCGTCGACGAGATGGTCGAGGGCGCCCGCGAGGAGATGGCGGTCGTCGAGGAGCACGGCGGCGCCGTCGAGGCGGTGCCCTACATGAAGGCGAGCCTGGTCGCGTCGCACCGCGAGCGGGTCGCGAAGATCGAGGCCGGCGAGCTCAAGGTCGTCGGCCAGAACTGCTTCACCGAGGGCGAGGACTCGCCGCTGACGACCGGCGAGGACCGCGGCATCCTGACGCCCGACCCCGAGGTCGAGCGCGAGTGCGTCGAGGCGGTGCAGGCGTGGCGATCCGGACGCGAGCAGGCGGGCGTCGATCGGGCGCTGGCCGAGCTCGCCGAGGCGGCCGCCGACGCGGGCCGCAACCTGATCCCGGCGACGATCGCGGCCGCGAAGGCGGGTGCGACGACCGGAGAGTGGGCGGGCACCCTGAGGGACGCGTTCGGCGACTACCGGGGGCCGACCGGGGTCGGGGGCGTCGCCACCTCTGTGAACGGCGAGGTGCTGAGCGAGGTGCGCGAGCGCGTCGACGAGGTCTCGAGCGCGCTCGGCAAGCGGGTCAAGATCCTGGTCGGGAAGCCGGGCCTCGACGGGCACTCGAACGGCGCCGAGCAGATCGCCGTGCGGGCGCGCGACGTCGGGATGGAGGTCGTCTACCAGGGGATCCGGCTCACCCCGGAGCAGATCGTCGCCTCGGCGCTCGAGGAGGACGTCGACGTGGTCGGGCTGTCGATCCTTTCGGGCTCGCACGCCGAGCTCGTCCCGGAGATCGTCCGGGGGCTGCGCGAGCAGGGCGTCGAGGCGCCCGTGGTGGTCGGCGGGATCATCCCGCCGCCCGACGCGGAGGCGCTCCGCGAGGCGGGCGTGGCGCGCGTGTACACGCCCAAGGACTTCGACCTGAACAGGATCATGGGGGACATCGTGGGGCTGGTCGCAGAACGCAGCGGCGCCACCGACCCGGCGGGATCCCCCGCGTAGCGGGCTACCCTGATGGCCATGCAAGAGCCCGCCGCATCGGGCCCCGAGCCGGACCGGAACGCGAACGAGCTCGGCAACAACGGCCGTAGCGCCTGGCTCCGTTGCTACCGGTGCTGGTCGCAGCGGCTCGAGGCCCAGGTCCACTACGACGCGATCCTCCGGATCGACGCCGACACCGGCGAGTCCTCCGACCGCGTCGACGAGGTGCAGGAGGGCGTCGTCCAGTGTGTCGACTGCATGCACGACCAGCCTCACCTGGCCGTCGACAACGGCAGGGTGGTCCCGATCGAGGACCGGTGGGAGCGGATGGTCGCCGGCACCCCTTGGGTCGCGTCGTGCATCGTCACCGTCGACCAGGACCTGGTCGAGACCTGCTCCGGTCCGGAGGCGGCCGACAGCCTCACCTTCGGCGCCTTCGGCGACTCCGGGACGCGCGAGTTCTTCAGCCACGTCCGCTTCCACAAGCACGACGAGGAGCAGATCGTCGTCCACCTGCTCGTGGAGCTGTACGCGCGCTCCGCCGAGGAGGCCACGGACGTGCTCACCGAGGCCGCCCGCGGCCCGCTCGAGATCGCCTCGCTCGCCGAGGAGTCGCGGCCCCCGGCGCACGCATCGGACGAAGCGCACTGACGTCGGCCCAGGGGCGCCCTTCGGCCCGGGGGCCGGGCAGAACTACGCCGGCTGCCGCGGCACCAGCACCGCCCGCTTGAACTCGGCGACCAGCGTCCCGTCCTGCTTGTAGACGCGGGTGTGGACGCGGACGACGCCGCGGTCGGGCTTCGAGCTGGACGGCTTCACGTCGAGCACCTCGGACTCGGCGTACAGGGTGTCGCCGTGGAACACCGGCGCGGGGTGCTTTAGGTCCTCCGTCGCCAGGTTGGCGATCGCCTTCCCGGAGACGTCGCTGACCGACATCCCCAGGGCAAGCGAGTAGACCAGCGGCCCGACGACCACGTTGCGGCCCTGCTGGGACTCCGCCGCGTACACGTCGTTGATGTGCAGCGGGTGGTGGTTCATCGTGAGCAGGCAGAACAGGTGGTCGTCCGCCTCGGTGACCGTCTTCGCCGGCCAGTGCTCGTAGGTGGCGCCGACCTCGAACTCCTCGAGAAAGCGGCCGTAGCGGTGCGCGCCGCTCGCCTCCCGCGTGGCCTGATCGGTGTGAAGCTGGCGGTCTGCCTCGCTCATCGGCGCGGCATGGTAGCCACCTCAGCCGCTCGCCACCGTCACCGCCCGCCCCTCGAAGCGGACGATGTCCGCGATCTCGGCGTCCACCGCGGCCCGGATCTCGCCCGGGATCGCTGCCGCGTCGTTGAAGGAGACCCGGAGCTCGCCACCCTTGCGCCTGACCCGCCACCCGCCCTCGACAACCCCATCGCGGACGATCGCCGGGTAGATCCCGCCGCCCCCGTCGGAGACCGTGCCGCGATGCTCCTCACCGGTCGCGAACCCGCGGTCCTCGTACCCGAGCACGTAGGTGTCGAACCCGCCCAGCATGCGCACCTGCCCGGACGGCGGCAGGCGCGCCGACGCTGCGCGAAGCACGACCATCTCCTGGTCGCCGACCCGGACCGGGTCGAGCTCCGCGGAGATCGCCGCGAGGCCGGCGCGGACGTCGCGCAGCGGCAGCCCCGCCCAGTAAGCGAAGTCGCGGTCGGTGGCCGGCCCGAACCCGCGGATGTAACGGCGGGCGAGCTCGGCGAGCGCCCGGTCGCGATCGAACGGAGGCGGCCTTCCGATCCAGTCCTCGCGGCGGACCAGCATCGGCTGGGCACCGCGATCGGGGCCGAGCACAGCGAGGCCGGAGGTGACCGCCACCAGGATGACGTGCAGGCGGGTCTGGGAGTCGAGCGCGACCCCGGCATCGATCACCCGCGCGGCCGCCTCGGTCCGGGTGAGCGGGCCGTCCTCGAGCGCCCGCGCGATCGTCCGCAGCGCCCTCTCCTGATTCGTGGGCGGCATCCCGAGCTGCTCCAGCCTGCGCCGGGACCACCGCTCGATCGCGGGCTCGAACAGCGGCAGCAGCCACCCGGCGTCCTCGGTGGCGACGATGTGGATCGTCTTCCGCATCAGCCAGGTGCGGAGCAGCGATCGCTGCTCGGTCCTGGCGCGATCGACGTCCGCGGCCGTGAGGCGACGGTTCCGGGAGCGGAACGAGAGCCGCGCCGCCGGCGGGTCCTGAGCCTGGATCCCCGCGGTCAGCCGCGCGATCTCGGCCGGGTCGCGAACCGCGATCGGCCTGTGCAGGAGCTGCGCGGCGGCCCGCACCCGCGCCAACCGCGCCGGGTCCAGCCGTCTGGGCGCGGCCGGCACGTCCCGCCTAGCGGGCCCTTCTGGCGCGCGCCCGCGCCTCGTGGCGCTCGATCACGTTCTGGACCAGGTGCTGCACGCGGCGATCGCCCTCGACTCTGACGTCGCCGTGCTGATAGGCCTGGCGCCATTCGTCGATGCTGCCGTCGGCGGCGAGCTCGTTGAAGCGGGAGCGGGCCAGGGTGACGCTGATCCGGGCGTCATCGGGCTCCCCCTTTGTCACCTCGGGGCCGGGGCAGCGGACGCGAAACACCTGCACGTCGCCGCGACCCCGCAGCTCCAGCCGCACCACCAGCTTCAGCCGATCGAGCGCCGGGACCTCGGCGATCAAGCGCTGGTACGCGGTAGCGATCAGATCCTGGGCACGGGCCAACCTTCCTCACCCTCCGAGCTAGGTATTTTCGCGGAGCCGACCGGCGTCGCCGGTCAAACCCCGTGCCGCTGCAGCAACTTCTTCCCGATCACCATCCGCTGGATCTCGGAGGTCCCCTCTCCGATCAGGAGCAGGGGCGCGTCCCGGTACAGGCGCTCGATCTCGTACTCCTTCGAGTACCCGTACCCGCCGTGAATCCTGAATGCGTCCTCGACGACCTCCTTGCCGGTCTCGGACGCGAAAAGCTTCGCCATCCCCGCCTCCAGGTCGGAGCGCTCGCCGGCGTCCTTCAGCCGCGCCGCCTTCATCGTCAGCAGCCGCGCCGCCTCCACCTTGGTCGCCATGTCAGCGAGCTTGAACTGGATCGCCTGGTGCTGCGCGATCGGCTTCCCGAACGTCTTCCGCTCCTGCGAGTAGCGCAACGCGAGCTCCAGCGCGCGCTGCGCGATCCCGACCCCGCGGGCGGCGACGTTCACCCGGCCGACCTCGAGCGCGTCCATCATCTGCCGGAAGCCCTCGCCGACGCCCGCCTCCTCGCCGCCGAGCACCCGCTCCGGAGGACACCGATATCCGTCGTACACGAGCTCCGTGGACTCGACTCCCTTGTAGCCCATCTTCTTGATCTTCGGCGGAACCGTGAGGCCGGCGTACTCGCCCGAGTTCTCGCTCGCGCCCGGCTCCTTCTCGGTGATGAAGCAGGTCATCCCCTTGTAGGGCGGGTCGGCCTTCGGATCGGTCTTCATCAGCACGAACACGACCCCGGAGAGCAACCCGTTCGTGACCCACATCTTCTGCCCGTTCAGCTCCCAGTAGCCGTCGTCGGCCTTGGTCGCGACGGCCTTGATCCCCTGCACGTCGGAGCCGACCTCCGGCTCGGACAGCGAGAACGCGGCGCGCAGCTCGCCGGTGGCCATCCGCGGGAGCAGCTCCTGCTTCTGCTCGTCGGTGCCGAACTTCATCAACAGGTAGGAGCCGATGAAGTGCGTGTTGACGACGCCGGAGATCGAGATCCACCCGCGCGACAGCTCCTCGACGATCATCGCGTAGGTCGTCAGGTCGAGCCCCATCCCGCCGTACTCCTCGGGGATCGTGACGCCGAAGAGCCCCAGCTCCTTCATCTGCTCGACGATCGCCGCGGGGAACTTGTCCTCGTGATCGAACTCCTCGGCGACGGGGATGATCTCGTTGTCGACGAACCCGCGCACCATCTCGGTGATCGCCTTCTGCTCGTCGGTCTTCTCCGCGTATGTGGGCGTCGCCACAGCCATGAGAGAGCGTGCAGCAGGATACTGCGGTCGTGCCGTCGGAGAATGTGCTGCTTGCCACGCGAATCATGGACGGGTTGCCGCTGGACGATCTCGGCGATGCGTTCCGGGATCCCGCCCGGACCGCCGCGATCGGGGCGGCGCTGGAGCCGCTGGCGGCGCCCGAGTTCGAGGTGGTCGCGGTCGGGCCCGAGTACCTGGGCGAGGGAACCGTGTACCGGGGTCTTGCGGGGTTTGAGGAGTTCTGGACCGACTGGCTGCAGCCGTGGGAGAGCTTCAGGATCGAGTCCGAGGCGTTCCTCGACGCCGGTGATCAGGTCGTGCAGCTCGCCCGCCAGGTGGGCCGCACCCAGGCCGGCGGCGCGGAGATCGAGGACCGGGGCGCGGCCGTGCTCAGCTTTCGCGACGGCCGCCTGTCGCGGATCGAGTTCCACCTCGACCGCGACCGGGCGCTGAGGGCTGCCGGCCTCGGCGACTAAGCTGCCGCGGATGCGAAACCCAAGGCAGTTCACGAAGCCGCTCGCGCTCGACGCCCCGGAGCCCCCGCTCGAGATCCCGGTGAAGCCGGCGCGGATGATCCACTTCCTCGACGCCTCGAACGAGAAAATGGTCTCGAAGGTGCCCGACATGCTCGGGAAGACCGACGTCCTGCTCGGCAACCTCGAGGACGCGGTCCCCGCCGACCGCAAGGAGGCCGCCCGCGAGGGGCTGATCTCGCTCGCGAAGCAGACCGACTTCGGCACCACCGCGCTGTGGACGCGGATCAACAGCCTCGACAGCCCCTGGGCGCTGGACGACCTGCTCCGGCTCGTCCCCGAGATCGGCGACAGGCTCGAGGTGGTGATGGTGCCGAAGGTCGAGGGACCGTGGGACATTCACTACGTCGACCGCCTTCTGGCGCAGCTGGAGGCGAAGGCAGGCCTGAAGCAGGCGCTGCTCGTGCACGCGATCCTGGAGACCGCGCTGGGCGTCTCCAACGTCGAGGAGATCGCCGCGGCCAGCCCGCGAATGCAGGGGATGAGCTTCGGCCCCGCCGACCTGGCCGCGTCGCGACGGATGAAGACGACACGGGTCGGCGGCGGGCATCCCGCCTACCGCGTCGTCGAGGACCCGGACCCGGAGGATCCGGACGCGCCCCGCGCCAGCTACCAGCAGGACCCGTGGCACTACTCGATCGCCCGGATGGTGGACGCCTGCAACTCGGCCGGGCTGCTGCCGTTCTACGGGCCGTTCGGCGACATCTCGGACGACGTCGGGTGCGAGGCGCAGTTCCGGAGCGCGTTCCTGCTCGGTTGCGTCGGCGCGTGGTCGCTGCACCCGCGCCAGATCGAGATCGCCAGAAAGGTGTTCAGCCCCGACCCCGACGAGGTGAGGTTCGCGAAGAAGGTGCTGGAGGCGATCCCCGACGGGCACGGGGTCCACATCATCGACGGCCGGATGCAGGACGACGCCACCTGGAAGCAGTGCAAGGTGATGGTCTCGCTCGCCGAGATGCTCGCCGAGCGCGACCCGGAGCTGGCGAAGGCCTACGAGCTGTAGGCCGTCCGACGGAGCCCGGGACCCCGATGGGCGCGCCGTTCCGCCACCGGATCCGGGTCCGCTACCACGAGTGCGACCCGCAGGGCGTCGTCTTCAACGCCAACTACCTCGCCTACTGCGACATCTGCCTCACGGAGCTGTGGCGCGAGGCGGTCGAGGGGTATGCCGGGATGGCCGCGGAGGGGATCGACGTCGTCGTCGCCGAGGCTCGGATCCGCTTCCTGGCTCCGCTCCGCTTCGACGATGAGTTCGAGATCGAGGTGGCGATAACACGGCTGGGGACTACCGCGATGGAGCTCGAGTTCGCGTTCGCGCGCGACGGCGAGCCGATCGCCGAGGCGGAGCTGGCGCAGGTGTTCATCGAGCTCGAGCACGGCGACAAGATCCCGATCCCGGACAAGATCCGGCGGGGTCTGGAGCGATACGCGACGGGCGACTGAGCGGCCGCGTCGGTCAGTCGCGGAGCAGCGCCGGCGTGGTCGAGATCAGCTCTCGCATCGCCTCGAAGTGCCGCTGCGCCTCCTCCGGGTCGTCGCGATGCCGAAGCGCGGCGATCTGGTCGTCGGTGAAGCGCCTGATCGGCCGGCCGGTCGACATCGCGAGCACCTGCGTCTGGCACGCGCGCTCCAGCAGGTACAGGTCGAGGTAGGCCTGCTGGATCGTCGGGCCGACGACCAGCACGCCGTGCCCGGCGAGAATCACGGCGTCGGCCTTGCCGAGCGCGGCCGCGATCACGTCGCCCTGGCCGTCGCCGGCGAGCCCGTCGTAGGTGTCGTTCCAGGCGAGCCGGCCAGCGAACTCGACGGAGACCTGTGAGGCCGCGATCAGCTCGGGTGCGTCAAGCAGGCTGAGCGCCGTCGCGTGGGGCGGATGGGTGTGCAGCGCGCACACCGCGTCCGGGCGGGCCCGGTGCACCGCCGCGTGGATCCGGTACCCGACCCGGAACTGCCCGGTGACGCCGGACACCTCGTCGGGACCGGCGACCAACACCAGCGACTCGGGATCGACGAGCGCCCAGTGCGTGTCCGCCGGCGTGATCAGCATCCGGCGCTCGTCGAGCATCACCGAGAAGTGGTTCCAGGTGCCCTCCGTGAGCCCGTCGTGAACCGCCATCCGGTGGGCGGCGGCGAGATCCTCCCTCCCCTGATCCTCGGTCGGGAACGCCAATCGGGCGCCTCCTAGCTCGGACCGTCGGGGGCCCGCGGCTCCAGCACCACGACCGGGATCACCCGATCGCCGGCGCGGCGCTGGTAGGCGGCATATCCCCCGTACCGCCGCACGACGAGGTCCCACAGCCGGGGGCGCTCCTCGGCGGTCGCCGTCCGGGCCTTGTAGGGACGCTCGTCTCCGTCGATCGCGAACCCCACATCGGGGTTGGCGACCACGTTCCGGTACCAGGCCGGGTGCTTCACGTCGCCGCCGCGCGAAGCGACAAGCAACACGTCTGCGGCGTCGCGCGTGTACACGAGCGGCGTATGCCGCACGATCCCGCTGCGGGCGCCCTTCACACGTAGCATCCCGACCCTGCCGAACCCGCCCGTGGTCACCCGCCCGCCGGTCCACTTCATCAGCCGGCGGTCGATCGGCGGGGCGAGGTTGACGTAGAAGAACGCGCCGGGCCGCGACGCCGCGATCGGCTCGGCAAGCCGCTCGGCGAGCGGCTTGCGCCGCGACTCAGTCAACCTCAAGACGCCGCTTCAACGCCTCGAGCTGCGCGGCGATCTCGTCCGGGAGCCTGTTCCCGAACTGGTGCAGGTGCGCCTCGACCTGCGGGACCTGCTGGCGAACCTCACCGCGGTCCACCTCGAGCAGCGACGACATCTGCTCGTCTGAGAGGTCGAGCCCACCGATGTCGATGCCGCCCTCGACCGGTACGCGGCCGATCACGGTGTCGGTGACCTCGCGCTCGCCCTCGCACCGGCCCAGGATCCAGTCGAGCACCCGGATGTTCTCGCCGAATCCGGGCCAGATGAACTTCCCGTCCTCGTCCTTGCGGAACCAGTTCACGATGAAGATCCGCGGCAGCTTCTCGGGATCGCCCCGCTCGCCGATCTCGAGCCAGTGGCGCATGTAGTCGCCCATGTGGTAGCCGCAGAACGGCAGCATCGCGAACGGGTCGAAGCGCAGCGTCCCGACGGCGCCGGCCGCCGCCGCGGTCGTCTCCACCGACATCGTCGACGCCAGGAAGACGCCGTGCTCCCAGTCGAACGCCTCGTGCACGAGCGGGACCACGGTCGCGCGACGACCGCCGAACAGGAACGCGTCGATCGGCACGCCCGCCGGGTCGTCCCATGCGTCGCTGAACGTCGGGCAGCGGCGGATCGAGACGGTGAACCGCGAGTTGGGGTGCGCAGCCGGCTCTTCGGAGTCGGGCGTCCAGTCGCGCCCCTTCCAGTCGACAAGGTGAGCGGGCGGCTCCTTGCTGATCCCCTCCCACCACACGTCGCCGTCGTCGGTCTTCGCGACGTTCGTGAAGATCGTCTCGGCGTCGACGGTGCGCATCGCATTCGGGTTCGTCTTCTCCCCGGTCCCCGGCGCGACCCCGAAGAAGCCGGCCTCCGGGTTGACGGCGTATAGGCGCCCGTCCTCCCCGAACCTGATCCAGGCGATGTCGTCGCCGATCGTCTCGATCCGCCACCCGTCGAGGTCCGTGGGCAGCATCGCGAGATTCGTCTTGCCGGAGGCCGACGGGAAGGCGGCCGCGATGTGCCGCACCTCGCCCTCCCGGGAGGTGAGCCGGATGATCAGCATGTGCTCGGCCATCCACCCCTCGTCGCGCGCCATCGCCGAGGCGATCCGCAGCGCGAGGCACTTCTTCCCCAGCAGCGCGTTGCCCCCGTAGCCGGAGCCGAACGACCAGATCTCGCGGGACTCCGGGAAGTGGACGATGTACTTGGTCTCGTTGCACGGCCACGGCACGTCGTTCACCCCCGCCTCGAGCGGCATCCCCACCGAGTGCACGCAGGGGACGAACTCGCCGTCGGAGCCGAGCGCCTCGAGCGCCTCGGCGCCCATCCGGGTCATCAGCCGCATCGAGACCGCGACGTAGACCGAGTCGGTGAGCTGGACGCCGAGCCTCGCCACGGGTGAGCCGATCGGCCCCATCGAGAACGGGATCACGTACATGGTCCGCCCCTCCATCGAGCCTCGGAAAAGGCCGTCGAGCGTCTCCCGCATCCCCGCCGGGTCATGCCAGTTGTTGGTCGGACCGGCGTCCTCCTCCCGCTCGGAGCAGATGAAGGTGCGGTCCTCGACCCGGGCGACGTCGTCGGGGTCGGAGCGCGCCAGGAAGGAGTCCGGGCGAAGGTCGTCAGAGAGTCGCTCGAGGGTCCCTGCCTCGACGAGCTCATCGCAGAGCCGCTCGTACTCCCCGGCGGAGCCGTCGCACCAGTGGACTGCGTCCGGCTTGGTCAGGGCGGCGATCTCCTCCACCCAGGAGATCAGCCGCTTGTTCTTGGTAGGGGCCTCGGTGGCCGCCGCGGCGGAATCAGTCAACGTCGCTTCAGCTCCTCTCTAGTGACATTCGCCTTTATGTGCCGATGGAAACTCGTGTTCGGGCCGGGCCATTGTGGCGCACCGGGGCGGCGGCTCGCGGCTCGGCCCTGATCGCAGATACGCTTCCGCACTCCCAGCGGCCCTCGCCGCGACGCCCATGCGCTTCTACGAGTACGAGTCAAGACGGATAGTCGAGCGCGCCGGCATCCCGGTGACGGAATACGGCTTCTGCACGACCGCGGAGCAGGCTCGCGAGGCGGCGGAGCGGATCGACGGGCCGGTCGTGATCAAGTCGCAGGTGCTGACCGGCGGCCGGATGAAGGCCGGCGGGGTGAAGTTCGCGGACTCCCCTGCGGAGGCCGAGGCGCACGCCCGGGACATCCTCGAGCTGGAGATCAACGGCCACATGCCGCGCGGCGTGCTGGTCGACCCGAAGGCCGAGGTCGAGCAGGAGTACTACGCGGGGGTCGTGTGGGACGGGACCGCGAAGCGACCGCTGATGCTGTTCAGCGACCTGGGCGGGATCGACATCGAGGAGGTCGCGGAGAAGCACCCCGACCACGTCGGCCGCGGGCACGTCTCCAACCTGCTCCCGATCTCCGACTTCGAGGCGAAGCAGGTGGTGGCGCAGACCGGGGTCACCGGATCGGCGCTGAACCGGGCGACGCCCGTGATGGCGCGGCTGGCCCGGCTGTTCCGCGAGTGCGACATGACGCTCGCCGAGATCAACCCGCTGGCGCGCCTGTCCGACGGCGGCTTCGTCGCGCTGGACGCCCATATGGAGATGGAGGAGGAGGCGAAGCCGCGGCAGCTGAATCTGCTCGAGGAAGAGCTCGGGATCGAGCGATCCGACACCCGCGAGGCATACGAGCCGAGCGATTTCGAGCGGAACGTGAGCGCGATCGACGCGGCCGACCACCGGGGCGTGATCCAGGGCCGCGACCACGGCTTCGAGGGAAACCTGGGTCTGGTGATCGGAGCCGGGGGCGGCTCGCTGACGCTCACCGACGCCGTCCGCAGCCAGGGCGGCCGGCCCGCCAACTACACCGAGATCGGCGGCAACCCGTCGGTGTCGAAGGCGTCGGGCCTCGCAAAGCAGGTGCTGACGAAGGACGGCGTCGAGAAGATCGCCGTGATGATGTCGATCGTGTCCAACACCCGGGTCGATATCGTAGCCCGAGGGGTTATCAAGGCGTGCTTGGAGCTCGACCGCGACCCCGCCGACGCGATCGCGATCTTCCGGATCCCGGGCGCGTGGGAGGAGGAGGGCTACAGGATCCTGGAGCGCTACGGGGTCGAGTACTGCGACCGGTCGGTGTCGATGTGGGAGGCCGCGGGCCGGGCCGTGGCCAAGATCCAAGGGGAATCATGACCCGCCGCATGCTCCGCTTCGCGTCCGCAGCGGCGGGGTTTGGGACACCCTGAGCGATGTCGATTCTCCTCAACAAGGACTTCACGTTCATCGTCCAGGGGATCACCGGACGCGAGGCGGTCAACCTGACCCGCGAGTGCCTCGACTATGGCTCCAATGTCGTCGGCGGCGTGACGCCGGGCCGGAAGGGGCGCGAGGTGCACGGGGTCCCGGTCTTCGACACGGTCGCGCAGGCCGTCGAGCACCACGGCGGCCCGGTGGACGGCGCGGTGGTCACCGTCCCCCCCGCTTTCACCAAGGACGCGGTGCTGGAGGCGATCGAGAACGGGATCGAGCTGATCGTCGTCGTAACCGAGCGGATCCCGCGCGGCGATGTCGCGCAGATGGTGGAGCTGGCGGGGATGCGCGGGACGCGGATCATCGGCCCGAACTGCCTCGGCCTGATCGTCCCCGGCGTCTGCAAGATGGGCGGGATCGGCGGCCCCGCGGTTGACGCTGCGAAGTCCTACGCCGCCGGTCCCGTGGGCGTGATGTCGCGATCTGGCGGGATGACCACCGAGATCTCCTCCTCGCTGACCGCGGCGGGTCTGGGCGTGTCGACCGCGATCTCGATCGGCGGCGACGCGATCATCGGGTCCACCTACGCCGAGTTGATGCCGCTGTTCGAGGCAGACGACGCCACCGAGGCGATCGTGATCTACACGGAGCCCGGAGGGCGGATGGAGGCACAGCTCTCCGAATGGGTGACCGAGAACGACTCGCGCCTGCCGATCGTCGCCTTCATGGCCGGGAAGTTCATGGACGACGAGGAGATGAAGGGGATGAGCTTCGGCCACGCCGGCACGATCGTGGAGGGCGAGGAGGACACCGCCGCACAGAAGATCGCGCGCCTTGAGGGCGCCGGGATCCGCGTCGTGGAGCGGATCGACGAGATCCCCGACGCGGTCGCGGTGCGGTTGGGAGCGCGGGGGTGACGGCGAGCGAGGGCAAGGTCCTGAACCGTGTCTTCATCGACGTCGAGGTCGACGATGCGGTCGCCGCCGACCCCGAGCTCGCCGCGAAGCTGGCCGAGGTGTGCCCGGTGGACATCTTCGAGACGGCGGAGTCGGGCGAGCTTCGGGTGATCGAGGAGAACCTCGACGAGTGCGTGCTGTGCAACCTGTGCGTCGAGGCGGCGCCACAGGGCGCGGTGCGGATCGTGAAGCTGTACGAGAGCGACGCCTAGCGGCGGCGCTTCGCGAGCGCCTTCCGGGTCTGCCGGATCTCGTCCGAGTGGGCGCGGGCGAGCACGTGCTTGGTCTCCGAGGAGCGCACGTACTCGACGAACGCGTCGGAGGCGTCGGATTTCGGCCCGAGCTTGGAGCGGACCACGAACCACGACCGCTTCGGCAGCCCGCCCCGGGGCTTGATCGTCGCCGTCAGGCCCAGGTCGAGCTCGAGCTCGACCGAGTCGCGGGAGACGATTGCGATCCCGAGCCCCATCCGGGCGGCGTTCTTGATCGCGCCGTTCGAGCCGAGCGTGAGCAGGGGCGGCTGGAGCTGGTGCGAGGCGAGATAGATCTCGCACAGCCGGCGGGTTCCCGAGCCCTGCTCCCGCATCAGCCACGGCGACCGGGCAAGCTCGTCGACCGCGACCCAGGCGCGCTTCGCCAGCGGGTCGCCCGGGGCGGTGATCAGGACGAGCTCGTTGTCGGCGAATGCGACGCCCTCGAATCCGCGCCCCTCGGGTGCGCGCCCGGAGATCGCCACGTCCGCCTCGTGCGCCTCGAGCCGGCGGAACACCTCCTCCCGGTTGCCGACGTGGAGGCTGACGTCGAGCTCCGGCCGATGCTCCCGGAAGGCGCTGATCAGCGCCGGCAGCAGGTACTCCCCCGCCGTCGTCACCGCGGTGATCCGGAGCCGGTCACCGGTGCCCTTCGAGATCTCGCGGGCGTTCCCGGCGCCCTCACGGAGCAGGGCCAGCACGTCGGCCGCGTAGCGCGCGTATGACTCCCCCGCCGCGGTCGGCTTCACGCTGCGGCCGGAGCGCTCGGTCAGCGTCACGCCCAGCTCGCGCTCCAGCGCCGCGATCGCCGCGGAGACCGAGGGCTGGGTGACCACCAGCTCCTCGGCCGCAGCGGTCACCGAGCCGCGCCTGACCACGGCCAGGAACGCCGAAAGCTGAGTAAGAGTGACCGCCACGGAACGGGCGGGAACTATATAGCTTGGTCTATGCCTCGACGGGTGTGAGGGGGGCCTCGCCGCGCGCTGTCGCGATCGCGTTGCGGGCCGCGAGCACCGCCATCGCGGTCCGGGTCTCGGACGTCGCCGAGCCCAGATGCGGGACCAGAACCGCGTTGTCGAGCTCTAGCAGACCGGGCTCGACCTCCGGCTCGCGCTCGAACACGTCCAGCGCCGCCCCGGCGATTCGCCGCTCCCGGAGCGCCTCCGCGAGAGCGGCCTCGTCCACGATCGGCCCGCGTGCGGTGTTGACCAGGTACGCGGTCGGCTTCATCAGGCGGAGCCGCTCGGCGTCGATCAGATGCCGTGTCTGGTCGGTGAGCGGGCAGTGCAGGCTGACCACGTCGGCGATCGCGACCAGCTCCTCGAGCGCGTGGGCGGTCGCCTCGAGCTCCGCCTCGACCTCCGGGGCCGCGGGGTTGCGCTGCGAGTACGCGACCCGCATGCCGAACGCCCGCGCCCGCCGCGCCACCGCCCGGCCGATCGAGCCGAGGCCGACGATCCCGAGCGTCTTGCCCTGCAGGCCGGCGCCGATCATGAAGAACATGTGCCACCGCCACGGCTCCCGGGCGCGGATCAGCCGCTCCCCCTCCCCCAGCCGGCGGGTCGCCATCAGGATCAGGGCGACGGTGAGATCCGCCGTCGCGTCGGTGAGCACGCCCGGGGTGTTGGTGACGGCCACGCCCCGCTCCCGAGCGGCGGCGACGTCGATGTTGTCGTACCCGACGGCGACGTTCGCGACGCACTCGAGCTGCGGACCGGCGGCGTCGAGCAGGGCGCCGTCGACCCGATCGTGCAGGAGGGTGACGATTGCGGTTGCGCCGGCCACCGCGTCGTGCAGCTCCGCGGTCTGCAGCGGTCGGTCGTGCTCGGAGACCCACACCTCCCCCACCTCGCGAAGCAGCTCCAGCGCCGGCTCCGGGATGCGGCGGGTGACGGCGAAGGCCGGCCGCCGGCTCATCCGGCGACGGCGACTCCGTGGCGCTCGACCGCGGCGGTGAGCGCGTCGAGCACGCGGTCGGCGACCGCCGGGTCGGCGTTCGGGCCCATCAGCCCGATCCGCCACATCGCCGGCGCCTGCGGGCCGAGGCCGCCACCGATCTCGATCCCGCCGGCGAGCAGCTCGCCCTGGACGGCCTTTCCGTCGATCCCGGCCGGGACGCGAACCGCCGTCAGCGGGGCAAGCTGATGGTCGGGCTCGGCGAGCAGCTCCATCCCGGCGTCACGGACGCCGCGCTGCAGCCGCCGCCCCGCGTCGGCGTGCCTCGCCCACCGTGCCTCCAGCCCCTCGAGCATCGTCTGCCGCAGCACCTCGTGCAGAGCATAGATGTGCAGGACGGGAACGGTGTGGTGGTACGTGGCGGGGCGATCGAGCCAGTACGCGCGCAGCATCTCGAGGTCCCACGAGAACGGGACCGGGGTGCGCCGGGCCTCGATCCGCGCCAGCGCCCGGTCCGACACGGCCACCGGCGACATCCCCGGCGGCGCCCCGAGGCACTTCTGCGTGCACGAGTACGCATAGTCGACCCCCCACCGGTCGAACTGGACCTCCACGCCGCCGAGCGTGGTCACGCAGTCGGCCATCAGCAGCGTGTCGCGCTCGCCGATCGCGGCACCGAGCTCGGCGAGCGGGTGCTCGCACCCGGTCGAGGTCTCGCCGTGGACGACCGCGACCAGACGGGCGTCCGGGTGGCGGTCGAGCGCGTCGACCAGGCGCTCGTTCGGCACATGCTCACCCCAGTCCGCGCCGACCTCTTCGACCTGGGCGCCCCACCGGCGCGCGATCTCGGCGATCCGGCGCCCGAAGTACCCGTTCACCCCGACGACCACAGTCTCACCGGGCTCCACGAGGTTCGCGATCCCCGCCTCCATTCCCGAGGTCCCCGTCGCCTGCAGGGGGAGCACCAGGCCGGAGCGGGCGCGATAGGTGCCACGGAGCATCTCGACCAGCTCGAGCAGAATCTCGTGCAGGTCCGGGTCGAGGTGGCCGAGCATGGGGGCGCGGATCGCCTCGAGTGCCGCAGTGTCGACGTTGGTCGGCCCGGGGCCGCACAGGAGTCGCGCGGCGGGCTCGATCCGGGCGGGCGCTTCGATCATCGCGCCGGAACCGTCGCACAGCTCCCCGGCAATTTCATCTGATTATCACTGATAATTCAGTGATACAGAGATTTATACCTATGTATCGAGTGGCCTCGGGGACGCCTTGAAATTCCGCTCGATCGGCTTGATCGATCACCACCGGGGCGCTTCCATGGGCGCCCCGGATCCCGTCCTGCGAGGAAGGAAATGCCAAGCCCCGTCCGCCTGCATCGAAGCGAGCTGTGTGTCCCGGCGACCAGCGAGCGGATGCTCGAGAAGGCCCCCGGGCTCGGCGCCGACGTCGTCATGCTCGACCTCGAGGACGCGGTCGCGCCAGACGACAAGCCGGATGCGAGGCGGAACACGATCGCCGCGCTTCGCGAGCTGGATTGGAGCGGGTGCTCGATCACCGTCCGGATCAACGGCCTCGACACGCGCTACTGCTACCGCGACATCGTCGACGTCGTCGAGCAGGCCGGTCGCCACCTCGACACGGTGCTGGTCCCGAAGGCCGGCTGTGCCGGCGACATCCACTATGTCGCCACGCTGCTGGCGCAGATCGAGGAGGCGGTCGGGATCGAGCGGCGGATCGGGATCTCCGCGCTGATCGAGACCGCCGCCGGAATGCAGAACGTCGAGGAGATCGGCGCCGCCTGCCCGGAGCGAATGGAGGCGCTGATCTTCGGCGTCGCCGACTACGCCGCATCCCTGCAGAGCCACACCACCTCGATCGGGGGCTCCGAGACGGGCTACGCGGTGCTCACGGACCCGAACGGCGAACCTCGACAGCTGCACTGGGGCGACCAGTGGCACTACGCGCTGTCGCGGATCGCGGTCACCTGCCGCGCCAACGGGCTGCGGCCGATCGACGGGCCGTTCGGCGACTTCAGCGACCCCGACGGCTACGTGGTCGCGGCGCGCCGGGCATCCATCCTCGGGTTCGAGGGCAAGTGGTGCATCCACCCGAGCCAGGTCGCGCTCGCCAACGAGGTCTTCTCCCCGGACGACCAGCTCGTCTCCCGGACGCGGCGGATCATCGCCGCGATGAAGGAGGCGGGCGAGTCCGGGAAGGGCGCCGTGTCGCTCGACGGCCGCCTGATCGACGCCGCGTCGCTGCGGATGGCGGAGCACCTGCTCACCAAGATCGAGTTGATCGAGCAGCGCCAGAACGGGTCCGCCTCGCACAGCTCGGCGCGCACGACGGCCCCCGACTGACGCCCGCCGGTGGGCGCGTCCTGTGGCATCCTGCCCGGATGGGGCGGCCGGTCGTCCTCGGAGTGGTCGGCGACTCAGCAGCCGGCAAGACCACGCTCACCCGGGGCGTGGTCCGGATCCTGGGCGGCCCCGGCGGGGTCTCCTACATCAGCGGAGACGATTACCACCGCTACGGCCGCGCCCAGCGGGTCGAGCTCGGGGTGACGCCGCTGAACCCGTCGGCGAACCACCTCGACATCCTCGGGCAGCACCTCGGTCACCTGCGCGCCGGGGAGCCGATCCTGAAGCCCGTGTACGACCACCGCGGCGGCACCCTGGAGCCGCCCGAGGTGGTCAGGCCGCGCCAGTTCGTGGTCGTCGAGGGGCTGCTCAACTTCCACTCGGAGCGGCTCCGCGAGGCCCACGACATCCGGGTCTTCCTGGCTCCGCCCGAGGAGCTCCGCCGAACCTGGAAGATGACCCGCGACTGCACGCGGCGCGGCTACACGACCCACCAGGTCCTGAACGAGCTCGACCGGCGCGAGCGCGACGTCGCCGGCTACATTCGGCCGCAGCGCCGCCACGCCGACATCATCGTCTCGTTCCGGCCGTCGGCGAGCGAGAACCCGGAGCGGCTGGACGCGCACCTGATCCTCCGCGACACGCTCAGGCACCCCGACCTCTCACCCCTGCTGCGCCCTGACGGGGACGGACCGACGCTCGTCCGCCACGAGCAGGAGTCGCTGCTGTACATCCCCGGACACACGGACCCGGCGCTCGCCGCCGAGCTGGAGGAGGCCGTGTGGGCGCGGATGCAGTACGTCAGCCACCTGCGCACCCAGCGGCTCGGCGAGTTCACGATCGGGACCGAGCTGCACCGGTCCGAGTCGCTGGCGCTGGTCCAGGCGCTGCTGCTCTACCACCTCGTCTCCACCCGGGCGACGATCAGCGCCGGGATCGACCCGCACGACCGCGAGGTCCCGAACGTGACCGGAGCGGACTCCGCGCTGCACGCGTAGGCGCTGCTCGCCGGGCCGCCCTGCTCCGGCACACTAGGCGCGTGAATTTCGCCGCCGAGATCCTGGAGCGGTTCCCGGCCTCGAAGCCGGCGCTGGTGGCGCTCGATGCGGACCGAAATCGCGACGTGTGGCACTTCGGAGAGCTGCTCGCACGCAGCGCGGGGCTTTCGGGGGCGCTGGCGGCCCGCGGGATCGGCCGCGGTGACGTGGTGATGACCCTGATCGGGAACAGGCCGGAGTGGGTGCTGGCGATGGTCACCTGCTTCCGGATCGGCGCGGTCGCGATGCCCTGCAGCGTGCAGCTTCGCCGCGCGGACCTCGAGCACCGGGCCGGAGCGGCGAGCCCGAAGCTCGCGATCGGGGAGCAGCGGTACCTGGGCGAGCTGCCGGACGGGGTCCCGTACATGACGCTCGAGGACCTCGCCCGGGTGATGGACGAGGACCTCCCCCAGGCGACCCCGGTCGACTACGCGGAGCTCGACCCCGAGGACCCCGCGGTCGTGATCTTCACCTCCGGAACGACCGGCCGCCCCAGGGGAGTCGTCTACCCGCAGCGCTACCTGGCCGGACAGCGGCTCCAGGCCGAGCACTGGTTCGGGGCGCGCGACGGCGAGGTCGCCTGGTGCACGGCGGCGACCGGGTGGTCGAAGTCGGCACGCAACGTGTTCATCGCACCGTGGCTCGGTGGCGCCGCGGCGCTCCTGCACGACGCCCGCTTCGACCCGGCCGAGCGGCTCGAGATCGTCGTGGCGGAGGGGGTGAGCGTGCTGTGCCAGGCGCCGACCGAGTACCGGATGCTCGCGAAGCGGACCGAGCTGCGCCCGATCGCGGGCCTTCGCCACATGGTCTCGGCCGGCGAGCCCCTCAACCCCGAGGTGATCAGGGCCTTCCGGGAGCAGGTGGGAGTGGCGATCCACGACGGATACGGCCAGACGGAGACGGGCCCGGTGACGGGGATGCGGGTCGGAGAGGAACCCCGCGACGGCTCGATGGGCCGGCCGCTGCCCGGGATCGACGTCCGGATCGAGGACGCCGAGCTGCAGGTCCGGCCGCACAGCTGCCCCACGTTCTTCTCCCACTACCTCGACGCGGGGCCGTTCGAGGGCGAGTGGTGGCGCACCCGCGACCACGTCCGCGAGGACGCGGACGGCTACCTGTGGTTCGAGGGCCGCGAGGACGACGTGATCATCTCCGCCGGGTACAGGATCGGGCCATTCGAGGTCGAGTCGGCGCTGCTCACCCATCCGGCGGTCGCCGAGGCGGCGGTGGTCGCCGCCCCCGACGCCGAGCGCGGCGCGGTCGTGCGGGCGGTCGTCGTGCTCCGCGACGGCGAGCCCGGGCCGAGGCTGGGGGCGGAGCTCCAGGACCACGTGAAGCGGGTGACCGCGCCGTACAAGTACCCGCGGGTGGTCGAGTTCGCCGACTCGCTGCCGAAGACGTCGAGCGGGAAGATCCGGCGCGCGGAGCTGCGCGAGGCGTAGCCGATGAGGTTGAGGCTGCCACGCAGGCCCGATCCCTCGATCGCCGGCTTCGCGGCGATCTTCGCGGTCACGTTCCTGGGGATGCTCGCCGTCGGCAGCGTGCTCCCGGTGCTCCCGCACTACGTGAAGGGCCGGCTCGGGGGAGGGGACATCGCGGTCGGGTTCGTGGTCGGCGCGTTCGCGTTCACCGGCCTCGCGGCGAGGCCGCTCGCCGGTCACATGGCCGACCTGCGCGGGCGCCGGATCACCGTGGTGACCGGCTGCATGTTCGCGACCCTGGCCGGCGTCCTCTACTTCGTGCCCGCGGGCCTCCCGGGGCTGGTGCTGGCGCGGTTCGCGCTCGGCGCCGGCGAGGGGACCGTGTTCACCGCCGGCTCGACCTGGGTCGTAGACATGGCCCCGCTGGAGCGGCGCGGCCGGATCATCGGGCTGTACGGCCTGGCGGTGTGGTCCGGGCTGAGCTGCGGGCCGCCGATCGGCGACCTGCTCCTGCACGCCGGCGGCTACAACCTGGTGTGGGCGTTCGCGACGGTGGCGCCGCTGACCGCGGCGGTGATCGCAAGCCGCCTTCCAGACCCGCACACCCCGATGCCGAGTGAGGAGCGGCGCACGCTGATCGCGGCCGAGTCGGTGCGGCCCGGGATCGTCCTGTCGCTGGGCGTGGTCGGGTTCGCCGCGATCGCGTCCTTCATCATCCTCCACCTCGAGCAGCGCGGGCTGGGGCACGGAACGGCGGCGTTCACGGTGTTCGCCGCTACCGTCGTCCTCACCCGGCTGATCGGGGGCGACCTCCCCGACAGGATCGGGCCGGCCCGGTGCGCGACCGGCGCCGCGCTGATCGAGGCGGTCGGGCTGGGGCTGATCGCGCTCTCCCCCAACCTGATCGTCACCCTGCTCGGGGCGTGCGCCGTGGGCGCGGCGTTCTCGACCCTGTACCCCGCGCTGATCCTGGTGGTCGTCGACCGCGTCTCGGAGGCCCGCCGCGGCTCCGCGGTCGGCACGTTCACGGCCTTCTTCGACATCGGGGTGGGGCTGGGCGGGCCGCTCACCGGCGCCGCGGTGGCGATCGGCGGCACCTACGCGGCGGCGTTCTGGCTCGCCGCTGCGTGCGCGGGCGCCGGCGCGCTGGTGGTCGTCACCCGGTTCAGAACAGCCGCGGGTGCGCGCGCTCCGGCGGCTTCGGCCGCGGCGGGGTCGGCGCGGGCGCCGGATCCCGCCCCCTGAACCGAGGCGGGTCCCCGCGGCGCGCCAGCCGCGCCAGCCGCTCCCGCTCGTCCGCGGGCATGTAGGCCCCACCCGAGTACAGGCGCTCGTACCGGTCGACGAGGTCGGGGCGATGCTGGCGCAGCCACTCGAACCAGATCTCGCGCACCTCGCCGCGCAGGTGCAGCCCGACCCCGCCGACGCTCGTCGCCCCCGCCTCGTCGGCGATCTCGAGGATCCGCTCGACCTGCCCGGGCGCGTCGTTCACGCCCGGGATCAGCGGCGCGATCAGGATCCCGGTCGGCATCCCGGCCCGATTCAGCTCCGCCACGGCCTCCAGCCGCTTGCGCGGATGCGGCGTGTGCGGCTCGGTCGCCCGCCACGCCCGCTCGTCCAGGGTCGGGACCGACAGGCTGGCGGTGAACTCGGTCCGCTCGGCGAGCCGGCGCAGCAGGTCGAGGTCGCGGAGCAGCAGCGGCGACTTGGTCAGCACCGAGCACGGCTGTCGCGAACTCGCGCATCGCCTCCCAGATCCCCCGCATCAGCCCGTATCTCCCCTCGACCCACTGGTAGGGGTCGGTGTTCGTCCCCAGCGCGACGTGCTCGCCGCTTCCAGCTCGGCCGGGCCAGCTCGGCGCGGACCAGCTCCGGGACGTTGACCTTGACGACGATCTCGCGTTCGAAGTCCCCGCGGGCGTTGAGGTCGAGGTAGGTGTGGGTGGGGCGAGCGAAGCAATAGGCACAGGCATGGGTGCATCCCCGATAGGGGTTGATCGTCCACCGGAACGGCATCCGCGACCGCTTCGGGAGCTGGTTCAGGGCGGAGCGGGCGTTCACCTCGTAGAACCGGATCCCCAGTGCCTCCGGCGCGTCGAAGGTGCGGACGACGGCCGGATCCACGAACCCCGGAAGCCTCCTCCCTCCTTCCGCCTCGACCTTCAGGTTCTCCCACCGCATCGAACACATGTTCGCAGAGCGGGTGGACGGCGCCGGGCAGACGCATAGGACCGTGGCGCGAACCCATAGAATTCCCTTCAACGCCGTGACCAAGGCTGTAGAAGAGAAGGAGCGCGTCGTCGTCCGCTTCGCCGGCGATTCGGGCGACGGGATGCAGCTGGCCGGCAACCGCTTTGCAGCGGCCACGGCGCTGATCGGCAACGACCTCGTCACGCTCCCCGACTTCCCGGCGGAGATCCGCGCTCCGGCCGGCAGCCTCGCAGGCGTCTCCGCCTTTCAGATCCACTTCGCCTCGCGGGACATCCTCACCCCCGGCGGGCAGCCCAACGTGCTGGTCGCGATGAACCCGGCGGCGCTGAAGGTGAACCTGGCCGAGCTCGAGAGCGGCGGGATCGTGCTGGTGAACGAGGACGGGTTCACGGACCCGAACCTGCGCAAGGCCGGGTACGAGTCGAACCCGATCGACGACGGAACGCTGGACACCTACAAGGTGTTCCGGGTCCCGATGACCTCGATGACGGTCCGCGCCACCGAGGGGATCGACGAAGTCACGGCCCGCGACGCGGCGCGCTCCAAGAACCTGTTCGCGCTCGGACTCGTCTCCTGGATGTACAGCCGACCGGTCGACGTGACCAGCGAGTGGATCGAGGAGAAGTTCGCGACCAAGCCGCACCTCGCCGAGGCCAACCTCGCCGCGTTCAAGGCCGGCTACAACTTCGGCGAGACCGCGGAGCTGCTTCAGGTCCACTACGAGGTGAAGCCGGCGCCGGCCGAGCCGGGCACCTACCGCGGGATCAACGGGACCACCGCGGCGGCGCTCGGTCTGATCACCGCGAGCGTGAAGAGCGGGTTGCCGCTGTTCCTCGCAAGCTACCCGATCACCCCCGCCTCCGAGCTGCTCCACGAGCTGTCCCGCCGGAAGCGCTTCGGGGTCCGCACCGTGCAGGCCGAGGACGAGATCGCCGCCGCCAACATGGCGCTCGGTGCCTCGTTCGGCGGCCATCTCGGCGTCAGCGTCACCAGCGGGCCGGGGATGGACCTGAAGGCCGAGACGATCGGCCTCGCGGTGATGCTGGAGCTGCCGCTGCTCGTGATCGACGTGCAGCGCGCCGGTCCGTCCACCGGAATGCCGACGAAGACGGAGGCCTCGGACCTGCTGATGGCGCTGCACGGCCGTCACGGCGAGTCCCCGCTCCCGATCGTCGCCGCGGCGACCCCGGCGCAGAGCTTCGATGCGGCGATGGAGGCGGCCCGGATCGCGATCGCCTACCGGACCCCGGTGATCCTGCTGTCGGACACGTTCCTCGCCAACTCGACCGAGCCGTGGCTGCTCCCGGACGCCGCGACGTTCCCCGCGATCGACCCGCGGTTCGCGACGGGGCCGAACCACGACGAGGGGTTCTGGCCGTACCTGCGCGACGAGAAGCTGGCGCGACCCTGGGCGATCCCCGGGACGCCGGGGCTGCAGCACGTGATCGGCGGGCTCGAGAAGGAGGACGGCTCAGGAAACGTCGACTACGAGGCCGACAACCACGCCCTGATGACGCGGCTTCGGGCGGAGAAGGTTGCCGGGATCGCCGACGAGATCGGGGAGCTCGAGGTGGACGCCGACGAGGGCGCCGAGCTGCTCGTGCTGGGCTGGGGATCGACCTTCGGCGCGATCAAGGGCGCGGTGCGCCGGGTGCGCCGCCGCGGCGGGAAGGTGGCGCGGGCCCACCTGTACCACCTGAATCCGATGCCGCGGAACGTCGGCGAGGTCGTCCGCGGCTACCGCAAGGTGCTGATCCCGGAGACCAACACCGGCCAGCTCTCGCAGATCATCCGCGCCGAGCACCTGGTCGACGCACGCAGCTACACCAAGGTCGAGGGCCTCCCGATCTTCGCGGAGGAGCTCGACGACAGGATCACGGAGGAGCTGGAGCGATGACCGAGGGGAACGGCAACGGCACCGCGGTGCTGACGAAGAAGGACTTCGCCTCCGATCAGGAGACGCGGTGGTGCCCGGGTTGCGGCGACTACGCGATCCTCGCCACGGTGCAGCAGTTCCTCCCTGAGCTCGGCATACCTCCGGAGCGGATCGTGTTCGTCGCCGGGATCGGGTGCGCGGGCCGGTTCGCCTACTACATGAACACCTACGGCGTGCACGGGATCCACGGCCGCGCCCCGGCGCTCGCCACCGGCCTCGCGCTGTCGCGGCCCGACCTGTCGATCTGGGTCGCGAGCGGCGACGGCGACTCGCTCTCGATCGGCGGCAACCACCTGATCCATGCCCTGCGGCGCAACGTCCCGATCAAGATCCTGCTCTTCAACAACCAGATCTACGGGCTCACCAAGGGCCAGTACTCGCCGACCAGCGAGGAGGGCAAGGTGACGAAGTCGACCCCGTTCGGCTCCCAGGACCACCCCTTCAACCCGCTGGCGCTGGCGCTCGGCGCCGAGGCGACATTCGTCGCGCGCACGGTCGACACCGACCGCGAGCACCAGACCGAGGTCCTGCGCGCCGCCGCGCAGCACCGCGGCTCCGCCCTGATCGAGATCTACCAGAACTGCAACGTGTTCAACGACGGCGCCTTCGACGCGGTCCGCGGCAAGGGTCGCGAGCGCCACCAGATCAGGCTCGAGCACGGCAAGCCGATCCGGTTCGGCGCCGACGGCGAGCGCGGGGTGTCCCGAGACTCGACCGGGCGGCTCAGCATCGTCGACGCGAACGGCGGCAAGGAGCTACTCGTCCACGATGCGCACGACCACAACCCCAGCCACGCGTTCGCGCTCGCCCATCTTGCCGAGCGCCCCACCGGGCCGACACCGATCGGCGTGTTCCGGGCGATCGAGCGGCCGCTGTACACCGAGGCGATGACCGCCGAGCTGGAGCGGTCCCAGGACGGCCACGGCGACGCCGATCTGAACGAGCTGTTCCGCTCCGGCGACACCTGGACGGTCGAGTAGCGCCGCCTCCGAGCCGCCTCAGGCCCGGTGCGGCCGCAGCTCCAACCCGGTCTCGATCAGCCACCGGCGGAGCGTGTCGTGCATGGCCTCGACGCCGACGATCGACCCCGCCTGCTCGCTCCACTCGCTGGGGACGAGGGCGAACGGCCGGGCCTGCCACCCACCGAGGCCGCCGTGCGAGCCCATGAACTCCTCGAACGGAGCGACCTCGTTGGCGTCGGCGTCGTACATGCAGTTGACGAGTATGTCCGGACAGTGCGGGAAGCCGTCCGTGCGGCGGAGGTGGTCGGCCGCGTGATCGCCGAACCCGCGCAGCGGATCGTCTCCGCTGATCCGGTCGTCCCTGAGCCGGCGGACGCCGCCCGCGCCGATCGCGACCGCGCCGTCCTCGTCGTCGCGAACCATCACGAACCCGATCCCGGGGTGGACCGCGAGGGTCCGGATCAGCTCCGGGTGCAGCGCCTCGATCTCCTGCCTCGACATCCGGTGCGGGCGCTCCGGAAGCGAGACCAGGCCGAGGCCGCCTGACGCGAGCACCACCGCCGCGTGCTCGCTGCCCTTCCCGGAGCGGTGCCGCTCGAGGGCCTCGCGGTTCGGGCCGAGCTCGACCTGGCCGTCCACCATCCGGCCGCGGGTCGCGCCGGCGACGATCCGCGCGCCGGCGCCCTGCTCGTCGCGGGCGTCAGTGAGCGCCCCGCCGACCGTGCTCAGTCCCTCGTCGGTGGGCGGCGGGGCGAAGACATCGCCGCCCGCGAGCGCCCCGCCGACCAGCTCTCCGAGCTCCACGCCGTAACGCTGCCGGAACGGCCGGCCCTGGCTCTGTCCGTGATCGGACAGCGCGACCAGGTGGTACGGCCGGGGTGCCTGCTCCACGGCGCGCCTGAGCCGGGCGAGCTGGGCGTCGTGCTGGCGCAGGACCGCGAAGGCGTCAGGCTGCTCGATGCCCGAGTGGTGGGCCACCTCGTCGTACCCAACGAATGTCGAGTAGGAGACGGGAACTCCCTCGACGATGTCGCCGAGCAGCGTCGCCACGTTCAGGTCGCGCATGATCACGGTGATCGCTCCGCGCATCAGCGGGTACAGCCCGCCTCGATCGACGTGCTCCTCTCCCCGCCTGCGCTGTCTGCGGGCCGCCCTCACCTCCTGCACCGCGTCCCACGCATACAGCGCCAGCGTCCGGGTGAACCCGTACGGGTCCGCGAAGTACGCGAAGTACTCAGCGGCTCGCGACCGCTGCCGATCCCTGACCGTGCTCATCGTGGCCGAGCAGCGGGGCGCGTCGCCGGAGAACAGGTTGCCGCGGCTGGTCCCGCCGATCGCAAGCAGACCCCCGCCGTCCGATCGGCGCCGCTCCAGCTCGGCTGCGTCCTTTGCGTGGTTGGAGACCATCGTCCGGCCGGTCTCCTTCTCGTACCAGCGGAACGCCGGCATGTCGTCGTTGCTCCCCAGCAGCAGCCCCGCCTGGCTCGCACCGGTCTGAGAGGACAGGTCGCACTCCCACGGGACGACCCGGTGAGTCCCCTGCTCCAGCCACTCCGCCATCGTCGGCGCGTGGCCCTCGCGCAACGCCCGCCTCAGCACGGGCTCGGCGAGCCCGTCGATCTCGAACAGGATCACGCCGGGGACGTCGGTCCGGTTCGCCTCCCGGATCCGGCGGGCGCGCCGGCGCACGACCCGGAGCTGGCGGGCGTCGTTGTCGAGGCTGAGCGCCGGGGTCAGCAGCGTCAGGGTCAGCGAGAGCACGAACGCGGCCACCACCGCGTCCAGGAATGGAGGTGCCGCCCCATCGACGAGGTCGACCGCGATCGAGATCACGGCCGCGTTCAGCACCAGCGAGACGAGCCCGAAGCTGAGCACGGTGAGCGGGAGCACGATCCGGATCGCGAGCGGCCAGACGAGCGCGTTGATCACCGCCACCACCGCGGTCGTCAGCAGCGTCGCGCGGAAGCTCGGTACGTCGAACCCCGGAAGCACTGCGGCCACCGCCCAGAAAACGAGCGCCACCAGCAGCCACAGGACAAGCAGCCGCAGCACGACTCCGGCTCCGTGACGAATCGCGCGTGGGTCGGTCACAGCTCCATCATCTCGCCTGGCTGCAGGACGCGCACCTGCACCTCGGGAGCGATCTCGGCGGCGCGCTCGGCGAACTCCAACGGCGGCCGGGTGAGCCGATCCGGGCGCAGCAGGCGAAGCCCGAGCGGGTAGAAGGTCCCCCAGTGAATCGGGACGGCCACGCGCGGCCGCAGCAGCGTGAGCGCGTGGGCGGCGGCCGTCGGATCGAGGTGGCCCGGCCCCACCGTGGGCCCCCAGCCCCACACCGGGAGCAGCGCCAGATCGAGCGAACCCAGCCGTGACATCTCGTCGTGCACCTCCGTGTCTCCGGCGAAGTACGCGCGCACCCCGCCGCCCTCGATCACGAACCCGACCGCGTCCGCCGATGGGCCGCCCGGAGAACGGCGGCCGTCGTGACGCGCCGGCACCGCGGTCACGCTCACAGCCCCGATCGAGACCCTTTCCCCGAGCCCGATCTCCCGAACGCCGCCCGGCGTCCGCGCGGCCACCACCCGGGCTGCCCCGCGCGGCACCACAACCGGGGTGCCGGGGGCGAGCCGGCGAAGCGAGCGGATGTCGAGGTGATCGCGGTGCAGGTGCGAGACGAGCACCGCGTCCACGCCGCCCGCCGCCCCGGCGCCCGGCGCGGGCACCTGTCGGCGCAGCGGCCCGATCCATCCTCGCAACACCGGATCGGTGAGCACTGACGTGCCCCCGAGTCGGAGCAGCGCGGTCGAGTGCCCGATGAAGGTGAGCCGGTCGCCTGACCCGTTCACCCCGGCCGTGCTCCGACGCATCGCACGACAGTAGGGCACGCCCCTCGGCCGGTCATCACTCCAAGCGGGTGACGCCGGTCGGGCCTACCGCTGGGCCTCGCCGAGCTCCTCGGGAACCACTCCGAGCTCGAGCTCGGAGCCGGCCCGCCACACCCGCGCATCGAGCCGCGACCCGATCGCCTCGGCGACCATCATCCCCTGCAGGTCGGCCGCGCTCTGCACCGGGCGCCCGGCGAGCTCGACGACCAGGTCACCCTCGCGGATCCCGCCGCGCTCCGCGGGGCTGCCCGAGACCACCTCGACCACCTCGACGCCCACGTCCCGCCCGAACAGGGTGCGCGCCCGCGGCGGCAGCGGGCGGGGTCCGCCCGCGATCCCGAGGTAGGCGCGCCGGACGCGGCCCTCGCTGATCAGCGATCCGATGATCCGCCGGGTCGCGTCGTTGATCGGCACGGCCAGGCCGAGCCCGACCCCGGCGACGGCGGTGTTGACGCCGACCACGTGGCCGCGCGCGTCGGCCAGCGCTCCACCCGAGTTGCCCGGGTTGAGCGCCGCGTCGGTCTGGATCACGTTGTCGATGATCCGGGCCCGCTTCCCCGAGCGCGCCGGGAGCGCCCGGCCCAGGGCCGACACCACTCCGGCGGTGACGGAGCCCTCGAACCCGTGCGGGTTCCCGATCGCGACCACGAGCTGACCGACCTTCAGCGCCTCGGCGTCGCCGAGCTGCGCCGGGGCGAGATCGCCGTCCTCGGCCCGCACGATCGCGAGGTCGGACAGCGGGTCGCGCCCGGTGACCGTGAACCGGAGCTCGCGCCCGTCGGTGAACACGGCGCGTCCGCCGCCGTCGGACCCGGCGACGACGTGCGCGGAGGTGAGGATGAAGCCGTCGTGGGTGAGGACCACGCCGCTGCCGGCGCCGGCCGGCATCCGGCCGCGGCGGGTCTGCCGCTGGATCCGGAGGCTGGCGACTGCCGGCGAGAGCCTCTCGGCCACGCCGACGACCGCCCGCGAGTACGCGTCCATCGCCTCGCCCTCGGGGGTCGCGGGGGCCTCCGCCTCCGGGTTCGGGACCTGCGTGTCGGTGATCGTCATCCGTCGCTCCCTTCCAGCTCGACGTTCAGCGCTCGCTCCTCGGCGCCGCGGACGAGGGTGAGGGCCACCGCCTTCCCATCCGCGGCCGCCCCGTCGAGCGCCCGGTGCAGCGGGTCGACAACGGCGGTCGGCTCGCCGCCGGCCGCCACGATCAGATCGCCCCGCTCGATCCCGGCACGCGCGGCGGGGCTGCCGTCCTCCACGGCGCGGACGAGCAGCCCGTCGCGCTCCGGAAGTCCGACCGCGCGCTGCATCCGCCGCGCCACCCGGGGCGGCGCCACCGCGACGCCGAGCCGCGGACGGGCCTGCTGCTCGCCGCTCGCGAGTCGCTCCACCGCTGCGCGCAGCCCACCGCCGACGCCGAGCGCAACGATCAGCCCGCCGTCGAGCCGGAGCAGGTTGACACCGAGCAGCCGCCCTTCCGCGTCGAGCAGCGGTGCGCCGGAGGAGCCCTTCGGGAGCGGCGCGGTGTGCTCGAGCGCGCCCTCGACACGGCGCCCCTGCGGGCCCCTGAAGCTGCGATCGGCCGCGGCCACGAAGCCGAGCGTGGCGCGCAGCCCGCGCCCACCGGGGTTGCCGAGCGCGACGACCGGCGCGCCGACGCGGGCCGCGTCGGACGGAGCCCACTCGAGCGCCGCAATCTCGCCGGTGTCAACGGCGAGCACGGCGACGCCGAGGTCGCGATCGACCCCCACCGGCTCGGCCGGCTCCACCCGGCCGTCGGCGAAGGCGACGCTGACCTCGCTTCCCTCGCCGACGCGGTGCGCCGCGGTCAGCACCCGCCCGGGCGCCACGACGGCGCCGGTGGCCACCCGCCACCCCCGCCCCACGCCGACGACCGACTCGCCGTGCTCTCGCACGGCCCGGTCGACGGTGGACTCGATCTCGTTCAGCAGCGGGGTCGTCGCGGTCATCTGGCGCCTCCGTGGGGCAGTTACTTGCAACTTGCAAGCGAGTATTTTATCATTCACGACGCTATGACTGAGACACGCACGAGCGACGCGTCCCCGCTGGCCGAGGCATTGGACGCCGTCGGCGACCGGTGGACGCTGCTGATCGTGGCGACGCTGCTCGACGGCGCCCGCCGCTTCGGCGAGCTCCAGGACGAGCTCGGCGGGATCGCGCCGAACGTGCTCAGCGCGCGGCTGCGAAAGCTCGAGGACGAGGGGCTGGTGGTGGCGGAGCGGTACTGCGAGCGGCCGCCCCGGTTCGTGTACGAGCTCACCGAGGCCGGGCACGGGCTGGCGGCGCCGGTGCGCGTGCTCGCCGCGTGGGGCGCCGGCCGCGGCGGCCAATCGCGCCAGCCCGTGCACGCGATCTGCGGCACCCCGCTCGACGCGACCTGGTACTGCCCGACCTGCCACGAGCCGGTCGCCGACGAGGACGCGGGCGAGCTCGAGTACGCCTGAGCCGGCGCCGCCTGGTATTGAAACCGGCGATGAGCGACCACCGGACGGTGTTCGGGACCGTCGAGCGCCAGTACTGGACCGAGGCCGCGGGCCTGAAGCCCGACGAGCGCGCCCTGATCGAGCGCTACCTCGATCCCGGCGGGAGCACGCTCGAGGCCGGCTCGGGCGGCGGCCGGCTGCTCGGCGAGATGCGGAAGCTGGGCTTCACCTCGCTGCGTGGATTCGACTTCGTCCCCGAGCTGGTCGCCGAGGCCCGTGCCACCCACGGCGGCGAGGGGATCGAGTTCGACGTCGCCGACGCCACCGCCCTCCCCTACCCCGACGCGAGCTTCGACCAGATCGTGTATCTGCAACAGCTGCTCTCCTCCCTGGCGCGGCCCGGCGACCGCGGGCGCACCCTGGAGCAGGCGGTCCGGATCCTGCGGCCGGGAGGCACGGCGCTGTTCTCGGCGCTCCCCTACGAGGTCCGGTCACGGAGCCGTCTGGGGCGCCCCTACCTCGCCTACCTCCGGATGCTGCGACGGATCCGCGGCTCGCGCCGCCCCGATCAGCTGCTCCCCAGGATGCGGATGCGCGGCCGGCCGACCCCCGCGGCGCTGCTCGACTCCGGCCCCCACGTGTACTGGTACCGCGCCGCCGAGCTGGAGCGCGACCTGACCGCGGCCGGACTCGAGATCGTTGCGATCGGCACGACCCCGCAGGCAATCGAGGAATCGATGCAGGCGCGGGCATCGGGCCTCGACGCCCGCACGTTTGCGGGAACGATGTACGTCGCGGCGAAGCTCCCCTCCTGAAGCTTGGACGCCCCGGAGGCGCCGCGGCGGGCTTGACTCGCGCTACGCTGGCGCTCCCCGACCCCGGAGGCCAGGCAATGGGAGTTGAGACACCGACGTCCGGCAGGTCCGCGATCGACCGCGAGCGGCTCGCGGCGCTGACCGCCGACGAGATGGAGAAGCTGAAGCAGCGCATACCGCGCTCGCGGGAGATGTGGGAGCGCGCTCGGAAGGTGATGCCGGGCGGCGTCCCGTCCTCGTTCCAGTCGATCGAGCCGTGGCCGATCTTCATCGACCACGGAGACGGCTCCAGGGTGTGGGATGTGGACGGCAACGAGTACTCCGACTTCCACAACGGGTTCGGTGTGGTGGTGGTCGGCCACAACAACCCGCAGGTGACGGCGGCGGTCCAGAAGCAGGCCGCCCGCGGCACCCACTTCGCCGCTCCGACCGAGGGCTCGATCGTCGTCGCCGAGGAGCTCGTGCGGCGCTTCAACCTCCCTCAGTGGCGGTTCACGAACTCCGGGACCGAGTCGACGATGGACGCCTGCCACCTCGCCCGCGCGGCGACGGGACGCGACATGATCCTGAAGATCGAGGGCTCCTACCACGGCCACCACGACACGGTGATGGTGTCGGTGTACCCCGACCTCGAGGAGCTCGGTGATCGCGACGACCCGCGCAGCGTCGTGTACGGCGAGGGCTACCCGAAGGCGCTCACCGACCTCACCCGCGCGGTCCCGTTCAACGACGGGGACGCGCTCGAGTCGGTGATGAGCAAGCTCGACGGCCAGCTCGCCGGGCTGATCATGGAGCCGGCGATGATGAACATCAACATCATCCCCCCGCTCGACGGCTACCTGGAGCGGGTCCGCGAGCTGTGCACGAAGCACGGCGTGAAGCTGATCTTCGACGAGGTGAAGACGGGATGCACGATCGCCTACGGCGGCGCCACCGAGCGGTTCGGCGTGCAGGCCGACCTGATCACGCTTGCGAAGGCGACCTTCGGCGGATACCCCGGCGGCGCGGTCGGGATGACCGAGGAGATCGCGAGGCTGGTCGACGGCGGCGAGTACCACCAGTACGGCACCTTCAACGGCAACCCGCTGGTGATGGCCGCCTCGCAGGCGACCCTGACCGAGGCGCTGACGCCAGACGCGTACCCCGGCCTCGAGGCGACGAACCAGAAGCTCCTCGACGGCTCCAAGCGCGTGATCGATGAGTACGGGCTGCCGTGCTACCCGGAGGGGATGGGCGCGAAGGGATGCGTGATCTTCTCCGCGGAGCCGCTCCGCGAGTACCGCGACTACCTGTCCAAGGTCGACGACGACCTGGCGACGCTGGCATGGCTGTACCACATGAACCACGGGATCTTCATGACCCCCGGGGTCGAGGAGGAGTGGACGCTGTCAGTCGCGCACTCGGACGAGGACGTCGACGCCTACCTCGACGCGTTCGAGGCGTTCGCGCGCGACGCGACCGGCGCGTAGCGGCGCCGCGCTAGCCTCAGACGCGATGCCGAACAGGCTCGCCGTCCGAGACCAGCCCCTACCTGCTCCAGCACAAGGACAACCCCGTGGAGTGGTACCCGTGGGGCCCGGAGGCGCTCGATCTGGCCCGCGAGCAGGAGAAGCCGATCCTGGTCTCGATCGGCTACTCCGCGTGCCACTGGTGCCACGTGATGGAGCGGGAGTCGTTCGAGGACGCGGAGACGGCCGCCTTCATGAACGAGCACTTCGTCCCGATCAAGGTGGACCGGGAGGAGCGCCCCGACGTCGACGCGCTGTACATGGAGGCGGTGCAGGGGATGACTGGGCACGGCGGGTGGCCGTTGACCGCGTTCCTCGACCCGGACGGGGTCCCGTTCCACGGCGGCACCTACTTCCCGCCCGAGCCGCGGCAGGGGATGCCGAGCTTCCGGCAGGTGATGGAGGCGGTGGTGGAGGCGTGGCGGACGCGCCGGGAGCAGATCGAGTCGGCCGCGCCTCGGACGCGGCGCCAGCTGGGTGCGGTCGGACGGATCGAGCCGTCCAGGGACCTGCTCAGCGAGTCGATCCTCGCCCAGGCCGTCCACACGCTGCGCAAATCGGCCGACATGCGCAACGGGGGGTTCGGCGGAGCGCCGAAGTTCCCGCCTGCGTCGGCGCTGGAGCTGCTGCTCGCCCGCGACGTCACCGAGCCGGTCGCCGTCACCCTCGACGCGATGGCCCACGGCGGGATCTACGACCAGATCGGCGGCGGGTTCGCGCGCTACGCGGTCGACGAGGTCTGGCTCGTGCCCCACTTCGAGAAGATGCTGTACGACAACGCGGTGCTGGCGCGCGCCTACCTTCATGGCTGGCAGGTCCTGGGTCAGGACCGGCACCGGCGCACTGCGCGCAGACGCTCGAGTGGGCCCTGCGCGAGATGCGCGGGCCGGAGGGCGGGTTCTACTCCGCTCTCGACGCCGACTCCGGGGGTGAGGAGGGCCGCTTCTACGTGTGGACGCCGGACGAGATCGGCGCGGTGCTGGACGCCGCCGGCCTGGGCGACCACACCGAGTCGCTGCTCGCCTACTACGGGGTCACACCCGCCGGGAACTTCGAGGGGCGCAGCATCCTGCACGTCCCGGGCGGGGCGGCCGCCCCCAGGCCCGAGTGGCTCGACGACGCCCGGGCGGCGCTGTACCAGCGCCGCACCGAGCGGACCTGGCCGGGAGTCGACGACAAGCGACTCACCTCCTGGAACGCGCTGATGATCGCCGCGCTCGCGGAGGCGGGCGCGAAGCTCGACCGCTCCGACTTCCTCGAGGCCGCAGCCGAGTGCGCCGGGTTCATCCTCCGCGACATGCGTGATCCCGACGGCCGGCTGCTCCGCACGTACAAGGACGGCGAGGCACGGATCGGCGCCTATCTGGAGGATCACGCCTACCTGGTCGAGGCGCTGCTCACCCTGTACGAGTCGACCTTCGACGTGCGCTGGTTCGACGCCGCCCGCGAGACCGCCGACACGATGGTGAAGCGGTTCGGCGACCCGGAGCTGGGCGGCTTCTTCACGACCCCCGCCGACGCCGACGAGCTGATCGCGCGTCGCAAGGACGTCGACGACCACCCGATCCCGTCCGGCAACTCGTCGGCCGCCCTCGGGTTGCTCCGGCTCGCGGCGCTGACCGGCGAGCGCGAGTACGCGCGCCACGCGGTCGGGGTGCTGAGGCTCCTGCACGGAGCTGCGGAGCGCCACCCGCAGGCGCTCGCCCACCTGCTGGTGGCGCTCTCGTTCCACGTCTCTACCGCGCGGGAGGTGGCGCTCGCCTCGCCCGCGCGGGACGGGTCGGGGCTCGACGAGCTCGTCGCGGTGGTCCGCTCCGCCCACCGACCCAACCTCGTGCTGGCCTGCGGTCGCGAGGGCACCGAGCTGCCCGAGCTGATGCGAGGGCGCTCGGCAGTCGAGGGCAGGGCGGCGGCCTACGTGTGCGAGAACTTCACCTGCCGGATGCCGGTCACCGACCCCGCCGATCTCGCCGCGGCGCTCGGCGATCCCTAGCGCCGGCTCACCGACGCCACCACGGCTCGGAGGCGCCCACGGCGAGCTCGGCGAGCGGCTCACCGAGGCCGTCGGCAACCCCCTCCAGCAGGACCATCCAGTCGCGCGACCACGCCAGCACCAGCGCCCTCTCCCGGGCGGCCCGGTCGTCCGAGCCGCGCCACTGCACCAGCGCCTCCCTGACCTGGTCGCGTGCCTGGGCCGCCGGCTCGTCCCCGTTGCCCTGCGCGGACCGGGCGGCCTCGGGCGAGGGCGCGCCGAGCGCGAAGCCGAGCCGCTCGTAGCGCTCGGCGAGCCCGTCCGCGGGCGCCGCGAGCGCCGGGGCGTCGTTGTGGTCGGCGACCATGTAGCGGGTCCCCAGCCTCCCCACCGAGTCTCCCGCGGCCCGCAGGTGACGCGGCCCAACCAGCAGGCTCCGCAGCACCCCCTCGGACGGGTGCTCACCGGGCTCTCCCAGATACTGGCGGAGCGCGTCGACGGAGCGCTGCGTCGCGGCCGCCAGCTCGACCCGGTCCACGTCCCACTCGGGGTTGGACCGGCCGCGGATCACGATCTCGAACCCGTCCCGCAGGTAGCGGGCGCCCAGCCGGTAGGCGGCGGCGGCCGAGCGGCGGAGTGCCTCGCGCCCGCCCCGCGGCCACACCATCACGCCGACCAGGAAGCTCACCGACGCCCCGATCGCGACGTCCTCGACGCGGACCAGCCCGACGCTCCACCCGACCGGATCGATCACGTTGAAGAGCACCACCACGAACACCGTGAAGGCAGCCTGGCCGACGACGAAGTGGATCGCGGTCGGCGCGTACGCAGCGAGGAACGCCGCGATCGGGAGCGCGACCCACAGCGCCGGCTCGCCGGTCCCGATCGCAAGCATCAGGACGCTGCCGGCGACGAACCCGGCGGTGGTCCCGAGGATCGCCTCCACCGCGGTGCGCCCGGTGCCGACCGCGTTCGAGCGCAGCACCGCAAGCGTCCCGAGCACCACCCAGAAGGCGTGACCGAGATCGGCGGCGATCGCGATGAACACCGCCACCGCGATCCCGAGCGCTCCGCGGATCGCATCCTGGAGACGGGGCGACGAAGCGACGAGCTGTTCACGCAGCTCCTGCGCTCCGAACCGGACCGCCTCACCCATCCCGGCCGGAGGGGGCGCTTCCGGGGGAATCTCGAACTCGTCGCTCGCGGGAACCGTCGCGCCGGTGAGGATCATCGCGTTGGCGGCGAGCGAGAGCGCCGCGTACGAAGCGACGCGCGGCCCGAACGAGGCGTCGAGCTGGTCGATCGCCTCGTCGGCCGAACCGCCGCCGCGCAGGATCGCGCCGACCTGCTCGCCGACCGCGCTTCGGTGCGCGACCCGGATCCGCTCGATCGCGAGCAGGTCGGGGACCGCGTCGCCGCCGTCGAGCCGGTCGGCGGTCGCCTCGAGCGTCCGCGCCACCTCGCTCATCAGTCGCTCGTCCCCGGACGCGGCGACCGCGCGGATGTAGGTGCTGAGCCGGAAGATCTGGTCGACCACCAGCATCAGGGCGCGGTCGTGCGCCGACGGACCCGCGGGACGGTTCGGGGTCGCCGCGGCCGCGAGCCGGAACCGGTCCACCGCCCCGGTCGCCTCCGCCGCCCGGGCCGGATCGAGCGCGGCGGCGGCGAGCGCACGGCACGCCTCGGCGCCGGTCCGCATCAGCGCGGCGCGCTCGTAGTGCGGCCACAGGGCGACGGAGGCGATCGTGACGAGCACGCCCGCACCAAGCCATCCGGCAAGCCGCGAGTCGACCTCGTCGAACGGGACCGACACGGTGGCGGCCAGCACGTAGGCGAGGATCAGCGTCAGGCCCGCTCCCTCGAAGTACCCGCCGAACGTCGCCGCCAGCCGCACGCCCAAGCCCACCGCGAACGCGCCGAGTGTCGCCGGGATCAGCGCATCGGTGAGCGCCGTTCCGAGCACCACGAGGACAGCCCCGGTGAGCATCGTCACCGCGTAGGCCCGCGCCCGCCGTTGCGGCGGGCCGCCGAAGTGAGCGAAGACGAGCGGGGCGAACGAGCCGAAGGCCGCGAACAGGCCGGCCTCGACGTCGTCGAGCAACACGGAGCCGAACGCCAGCGCGATCGGGACGACGACGGCGACGCGGGCGGCGCGGCGGAGGCTGAGGCGGCCAGGGTCCTCGACTTGGAGTACGCGTGCCACCGGCGGGAAGCCTATGTTCTGCCTGATGGGCGAGGCGGCTTTCTGGGGGGCGGTGGGGGCGTCGTCCCTGCTGCTCGGCGCCGCGCTCGGGGTCGCGTTCACGATCTCGGGCCGCGCGATCGGCCTGATCCTCGGGTTCGGCGCGGGGACCTTGATCAGCGCGCTCGCGTTCGAGCTCACCGAGGAGGCGTTCAAGCTCGGTGGCGCCGATGCGGTCGCGATCGGCCTCGGCACCGGCGCGCTCGCCTATTTCGCGGGCGACTGGTGGATCGACCGCCGCGGGGGCGGCGCCCGGATGAGCTCGGACCGCGGCGAGGCCGCCGAGTCCGGAACGGCGCTGCTGCTCGGGGCGGTGCTGGACGGGATCCCCGAATCCGCGGTGATCGGCATCTCCCTCCTCGCTGGGAGCGAGGTGAGCGTCGCAGTGCTCGCCGCGGTATTCCTCTCTAACCTCCCGGAGTCGATCTCCTCGTCCACCGGGTTGAAGCGGGCGGGGGCGTCGACGCGCCACGTGCTCGTCGAGTGGACGATCGTCGTCGCGGTGTCAGCCGGCGCGGCGGCAGCCGGCTACGGCCTGCTCGACGGCGCGTCCGGGAACGCGGTCGCCGTGATCCAGGCGTTCGCCGCAGGCGCCGTGCTGACGATGCTCGTCGACACGATGATCCCGGAGGCCCACAGGCAGGCGGGCCCGGCGGCAAAGGCCGTCGGCCTGGTCACGGTGCTGGGGTTCGCGCTCGCGTATCTGCTGTCGACGCTCGAGTGAGCCGGGCTACAGCACCGCCAGGAAGTTCTCGATCTCCCACGGCGTCACCTGGACCCGGTATTCCTCCCACTCCTGGCGCTTGATCTCGACGAAGCGCCGGAAGGCGTGCTCGCCCAGCACCCGCAGGACCAGCTCCGACTCCGCCGCGATCTCGATCGCCTCGCCGAGCGTCTCCGGGAGCTGCTCGATCCCCCGCTGGTGGCGCTCCTCCGGAGCGAGGTGGTACAGGTTCTGCTCCATCGGCTCGGGAAGCTCGTAGCCCTTCTCGATCCCCTCCAGCCCGGCGTGCAGCATCCCGGCGAAGCACAGGTAGGGATTGCACGACGGGTCGGGGCAGCGCAGCTCGGCACGGGTGGCCTGCTCCTTGCCGGGGTGGTAGAGCGGCACCCTGATCAGCGCCGAGCGGTTCCGCCGCGACCACGCCAGGTACACCGGCGCCTCGAACCCGGGCACGAGCCGCTTGTAGGAGTTCACCCACTGCGCGAACAGCGGCGCGATCTCCCGCGCGTGGCGGAGCTGGCCTGCGATGAACGACTTCGCGACGTCTGAGAGGTAGTACTGGTCGTCGCCCTCGTAGAACGCGTTTCGCCCGTCGCGTGACAGCGACTGGTGCACGTGCATCCCCGACCCGTTCTCGCCGAACAGCGGCTTCGGCATGAAGGTGGCGTGCCACCCGTACTTCATCGCGTACTCCTTGACGACGATCCGGTAGGTCATGCAGTCGTCCGACATCTCCAGCGCGTTCTTGAACCGCATGTCGACCTCGTGCTGGGACGGGCCCACCTCGTGGTGGGTGTACTCGACGTGGATCCCCATCTGCTCCAGGGCGAGCACCGTCTCGCGGCGAACGTCGGAGCCGGCGTCGAGGGTGGTGAGGTCGAAGTAGCCGCCCTCGTCGAGCACCTCGGGGATCCCGTCGGGGGGCTTCTCGGAGCGGAAGTAGAAGTACTCGAGCTCGGGGCCGATGTTGTACGCGTCGAACCCCATGTCGGCTGCGCGCTGCAGGGCGCGGCGCATGATCCATCGTGGGTCGCCCTCGTACGGATCCCCGCCGGGGACCCTGATGTCGCAGAACATCCGCCCCACGCCGCGCTCCTCGGGCCGCCACGGGAGGATCGAGAACGTGCTCGGGTCGGGCATCGCGATCATGTCCGACTCCTCGATCGGGTTGAAGCCGGTGATCGAGGAGCCGTCGAACCCCATCCCTCCCTCGAAGGCGTCGTCGAGCTCCTGGGTGTTGATCGAGAAGCTCTTCAGCTGCCCGAGAATGTCGGTGAACCACAGCCGGATGAAGCGGACGTCGCGATCGGCGACGAGGCGCTTCACGTCCTCGGCCGTCTCGGCGCGGGGGGCGGAGGCGGGACTCGGCTGGTCGGCCATCTGGCTCCTCTCGTTCGGCGGGGGAGGCGGAAAGATACCCCTGTCTGAGAAGGCGGTGATCCGCGCTGGGTCGAGGCTCGTAGAACCTTGCACGAGGCCGGTTAGCGCGCTATAACTTACGTTCAGTAAGTAACCGGCTAAAAGTAAAGTAAAGGCCGACTAAGGGGCGCGTAAAGGGCGCTCCGGGCTCACACGGAGGGCCGCGACATGACCGTCAAGACCGAGATCAGCCGCTTCGACATCCACGACGAGCTCACCGCTCCCGACGCGAGCACGCCGATCATCAAGGGCGTCTCGACCGCAGGCGGACCGGTGTCGAAGTTCCTCGGCGTGCTCGCCGGCGCGCCCGCCGCGCTCCGAGGCTTCGCGAAGATGCGCTCCGAGCTTCGCAGCGGCAACCTCCCCCCGCAGACCCGGGAGCGGATCGCGCTTGCGGTTGCCGAGCACCGGGGCGACAGCTACGGGATCGCGCAGCACGCTCGCACGGCTCGCGCGGTCGGGCTGGGGCTCGACGAGATCGCCGGCGCCCGCAGCTTCAGCTCCGGAGACGAGCGCGAGGCCGGCCTGCTCACCTTCCTGGAGTCAGTGCTCGACTCCGACGGACCGCCGGAGCTGCATCTGCTCGAGGAGGCTCGCGAGCTGGGTTGGACCGACGAGCAGATCCTCGAGGCGATCGCGCACCTGGCGCTCGGTGAGTACCAGAGCATGGTCGCCAACGCGGCCGCGCTCCCGCACGACCAGATCGACCCGTCCACCCTGCCGAAGGCCGCCTGAGGCCGGCGCTACCGTCGCCGGCGGCGGGGGTACTTCTACTTCCGGTTCCGCTTGCCCCGCTTGGAGACGACGGCGGCGCGGACGCTCTCGGTGTACTCCACTCCCAGCGCCCGAGCGGCCTTCCGGGTCAGGTCCCAGGTCCGCCCGTGGACGTAGGGGCCCCTGTCGATCACCTTCGTGCGCAGCCACCGGCCCCCCTTGTTGAAGGTCACCTTCGTCCCGCAGGGGAGCTTCTTGTGCGCGACACCGATCGTGCCGGGTCTCAGCCTCTGACCGCATGCCGTCTTGTTGCCGAAGAAGCCGGGGCCGTACCAGCTCGCCGTCTTGCGGACCATGCTGCCCTTCAGCTCCCGGCGGGTGCGCTTGTTGACGACGCCGCTCTCGTTCAACCCGGCGCGTGCCTGGAACTCGCGAACCGCGACGTCGGTCGGCTCGGCGAACTCGTCCTCCAGCTCGACGGAGCGGGCGTAGGGCTTTGACCGCATCACCCAGTTCAGGGTGAGGACGTCGTCGCCGCAGTCGCCCAGCCGCAGCGTGCGCTCACCGAAGCTCGTGTCCTCGCACCCGCCGGTGGTGGTCGTCCCGCCGCTGTCGGCGGCCGCCGCGGTGCCGGCCGCGCACGCCGCGACGACCAGCGCCGCGGCAAGCGCGCAGGCGGGGCGGCCGGGCACTCGGCTCGGCCGGCCGCCCCTGTATTTGATGGTCGCCTTACGGCGACGCAGACCTTCGTCCATAGGCTCTTTCTGTGCTTACGGGGTTAGCTGACGGGCTCGCGCCGAAAGAGTGAGCGCTACGCCGGCATCAGCCGGCGATTCGCCCCAGTGCTCTGGGTCCCCCGATCGCCGCGTGTATGAGGCGGCGACTCAGCGGAAGGTGGCGGCATCGTAACAGAGCGCCTGGGCGCCCCAAATGGGAAGCCCCCGCCGGGGGCGGGGGCTTCCGTCAGCAGGCCTGTAAGCCGGATTCTGTCGGGGCAGCCATCCATCTGTGCGGCCTACCTGGACCTCGCCGGGCCGGGTCAGCGGTCCTGCTTGGCCTTGCACCGGGCGGGGTTTGCCCTGACGCGCCGCGTCACCGCGGCGCCGGTGCGCTCTTACCGCACCATTTCACCTTTGCCTGTTCGCGGCTCACGTGTGGCCGCGCCATCGGCCGTGTCGTTTCTGCGGCACTTTCCCGCGGCTTTCGCCGGGTGGGCGTTACCCACCGTCCTTGCCCTTCGGTGTCCGGACTTTCCTCGAGGGATCACCTCCCCCGCGACTGCATGGCCTGCGACTCAGATGTTACGCGCAGAGCTCCCGCGAATCCAGCTAGGCGAGCTCCGTGCCACAGCCCTCGCAGCCGGCAGGCGCCGACATCGCGCCCCCGCAGACGGGGCACTCGGCCCGGCCCTCGGCGACGAGCTCCTCCCAGGCGCCGAGGACGAGGTCCTCGAGCGTCGGCCCGTCCGGCTCGAACAGCCTCGCGTCCGAATGCTCCGTCTGCGGGACCCTGGTGGCGAGCGCGGTCACGCTCACACCTTCCTGAACACGCCGATCACCTTGCCGAGCAGCTCCACTCGGGGCTCCGGATCGGCTCGTGGGCGTCGTTCTCAGGCTGCAGGCGGATTGTCGCTGCGCTCCCGGAAGTAGCGCTTGACCGTCGCCTCGTCATCGAGCAGCGCCACGACGATCTCCCCGTTCGCAGCCTCCTTCGCGGGACGGACGACGACGAAGTCGCCCGTCGAGGATCCCGGCGTCCATCCATGCTGTCGCCCCGCACCTTGAGGATGTAGTCGCCACCCTCGCCGCCGATCGTCGCCGGCACCTGGACGTAGTCCTCGATGTTCTCCTCGGCGAGGATCGGCTCGCCTGCGGCGACGTTCCCGACCAGCGGGATCCCGGGCGTCATCAGCGCCTGCTTCGCCTTGCCCACCATCACCTCGATCGCGCGCGGCTTCGAGGGATCGCGGCGCAGCACCCCGACTGCTCCAGCTTCGCGAGATGCGCGTGCACGGTCGACGGCGAGTGCAGACCCGAGCGCGCTGCCGATCTCGCGCACGGTGGGCGGGTAGCCGGTACTTGCGAGGTAGCGCCGGATGAAGTCGAAGATCTCGTTCTGGCGCTTGGTCAGGTTCAGGTCAGCGGCTCTCCCTGCGGGACTCAGATGGTCGGTTGCTTGGATTGCTTAGGGAACACATGTTCGTAGACTAGTCGCGCCATCGGACGGATGCAACGCGGTCCCGCGCCCGCTCTAGAATCGGCCCCCCTCAGCGCCTGTGGCGGAACTGGTAGACGCGCAAGGTTGAGGGCCTTGTGGACCTTTAAGGTCCGTGGAGGTTCGACTCCTCTCAGCCGCATGTCACAACCGGGGTCGGTCGCTAGTATCGTGATCGCAATGCGTCCCCAGGGAGGAGGCCGATGACGTCAGCACGGATGCCAGGCGCCGTTTTGGTCGTCGCGGCCGCGTTGCTGTGCCTCGCCCTCCCCGCCGGCGCCGGGGCCAAGACCAAGGTCCTGAAGCCGGTCACCTACCCGGACACGACCACCTACCAGTGCCGGACCGACGCGCTGGAGATCCATCCGGGTCAGAACCTGAACCTTTTCGGGCGGACGACGACCTGCCCGAACGCGCAGGTGGTCTCTGGCCCCGGCAGCGCCGACGTGTTCAGCGACGGCTCCGACGCCGAGGGCTACGTGACGAGGTTCAAGCCCAGCATGGTCGAGCTGCTGCCCGACGGCAGCGTCCGAACGCCGAGCGTCTGGGACCTGCACCTCCACCACGTCGTGTGGATCTCGCCTGACGGCCCCACGTTCGCCTCCGGGGAGGAGAAGACGATCGCGACGATGCCCCGGGGCTACGGGCTGAAGACCGGGGGGGACGCGACCTGGACCCTGAACTACATGATTCACAACCTCACCTCGACCGGGGGCCGGAAGGTCTACATCACCTGGCAGATCGACTGGGTTCCGGTCGACAGCCCGTCGGCCGCCGGCATCAACGAGGCGAAGGTGAAGTGGCTCGACGTCGCCGGGCTCCCGCACGTGTATCCCGTGTTCGACGCCGAGCGCGGCTTCGACACCAACAAGGACGGGAAGTACGTGTTCCCGGACGAGGTCCCGACCGATCCGGGCACCAAGGGCTTCGAGGAGCGGCGCAATATCAGCAACTCTCGCCACTGGGTCGTTCCCGAGGGCGGGAAGACGCTGGTGTTCGGCGCCGGCCACCTCCATCCCGGCGGAATGAACGTCAGCCTGCAGGTGGCCCGCGACGGACCCGACCCGGGCACGGTGGACGGCGACCGGCCCTCCGAGGTCCGGAAGCTGTTCCGATCCGACGCCCACTACTACGAGCCGGCCGGCGCGGTGAGCTGGGACGTGGCCCTGGAGGCGACCCCGAGGAACTGGCGGGTGAGCGTCAAGGGGGGCGACACCGTCTCGATCAACACCTCCTACGACGTGAGGAAGGCGTCGTGGTACGAGTCGATGGGGATCCTGCCGCTGTCGGTCGCCGACGCCGGCGACCCGAAGGCGAAAGACCCGTTCGACAACCGCAAGGCGGTCAAGAAGATGTACAAGGAGGGTGGCGTGCTGACCCACCGCCGCCTCCCCGAGAACATCGACAAGCCGGCAGGCAAGAACCTGAAGCTGCCCGATCCACGCGACCTGAAGGCCAGCAGCGTCTCGGCCTCGGCGGGCATCGACATCGACGGCTTCCTGTACTCGGCGGGCGGCTTCTCGTCGATCACGGGGTTCCCCTCCGCGCTGATGCGCCCCCCGACGGTGCAGCCCGGCGGCACGGTCACCTTCACGAACGAGGACGCGGAGCCCGGGGAGCCGCAGGCGCAGCAGGTGTGGCACTCGATCACCTCGTGCAAGGCGCCCTGTAACCGGGGCGCGGGCATCGGATACCCGCTCGCGGACGGGCCGGTCAAGTTCGACTCGGGCCAGCTCGGGTTCGGACGGGGAACGAGCAGAGAGGTGACGGCGGGCACCAACGTCTACACCACCCCGCCCCTGAACAAGCCGGGCAAGACCTACACGTACTTCTGCCGGATCCACCCGTTCATGCGGGGCTCGATCCGGGTCGCCGGCAAGGCCGGCTAGCAGCCCGGCCGCGGGGCCCTACTCGACCCGGTCGAGCACGTCCGCCGAGGCCGCCGGCTCGAGCGCGCCGGCGAGCTGCGAGCGCGAGCTGATTTCAGCTTGCGGAACACGCTCCCGAGCTGGCTCTCGACCGTCTTCTCGGGCACGCATTGATCGCCGGCACCCGCAGCGGAGTCCGTCCGCGGGGGTCGATCCGCAAGCCGCCGTGGCGCCTCCGACCGAACGCCGGCGGGGCTGACGAGGGCCATATGGTTCCGGCGTGCGGCCGAGTGCTCTCGACCTGAAGGCGCTGGAGGGCAGCGGGGTGTTCCGGGAGGCGGACCCGGAGCGGCTCGGCCGGATGCTGGACCGCTCCCGCGCAATCGAGCTCGAGCCGGGCGAGGTCCTGATCGACGCAGGCGACGCCCCCGACTCGGTGTACGCGATCGCCGCCGGCCTGGTCGAGGCGACGGCCGGTGAGCCCCAGGTCCGGATCCGCCTGCTGGGTCGGGGATCGATCGTCGGCGAGATCGGGGTGCTCACCGGTCGACCGCGGACCGCCCGCGTGCGGGCGCTGCGGCCGACCCGCGCGATCCGGATCGAGGCCGGGGACCTGCGCGAGCTGATCGAGTCCGACCCCGCCGTCCGCGCCGACCTGCTCACCCGGCTGGCGGAGATCGTCGCGGACTCGCGCGCGGCGCGAGCGACGGAGCCGCCGGCGCGAACCCGGGTCGCGATCGTCGACTCCACCGCCGCCGCCGGGCCGCTCGCCGATCAGCTGGCTGAGCTCGTCGAGGCGCTCACCTCCGTCGTGCTCGCCCGGCCCCCGACCGGAGACGAGGATGTCCACGACGTCCTCGGGGCGGCGCTGGCACGGGATCCCGGCGAGGGGCGGCTGCTGCTGATCTGCGGCGAGGGCGAGGAGTGGGACTCGGGCGTGCGTGCGTGCGGCGGATCGGGTCCTGGTGCTGGCCGATTCCGAGACCGCCGCCGCCCCGCCGGGCGCGGGGGGGTTCGAGGGGTGCGAGGTGATCGCGCTCGGGGACGACGTTCCCGTCGCCGCGGGAGCGGCTGTCACGCATCGGCTCACCGGAGCCTCCGACGCCGCCGGCTTGGAGCGGCTGGCGCGGCGCGTCGCGGGGCGATCCGTGGGGATCGTGCTCTCCGGCGGCGGCGCCCGCGCGCTCGCCCATGTCGGGGCGCTGGCCGCCGTGGAGGGCGCCGGCGTCACGATCGATCGCGTCGGTGCCTGCTCGATGGGCACCGTCCCCGGCTCGCTGTACGCGGCGGGCCACACCCCGACGGAGATCCACGCGACCATCAACCGGCTCGATCCCGTGGAGATCTGGCGCCGGCACGGCGCCGACGGGGACTTCGCGATGCGAGTGGGCCGAGCGGTGGCCGCCGAGTGCCCGAGACTGGTCCGCGACCTGTACACCGTCTCCGTCGACCTGCTGTCGGGGGCGCAGCGCGTCCACCGCGGCGAGCCGCTCGCGCAGATGATCGCCGCGTCGGTGGCGCTTCCCGCGATCACGAGCCCGGCGCGGGTCGACGGCAGGCTGCTGATCGACGGCGCGATGCTCGACCCGCTTCCGGTCGACCTGATGCACGCCGAGGGCGACGGCCCGATCATCGCCGTGGACGTCTCCGGCCGCTCCGCCCGGATGGAGAAGTGGATCTCCCGATGGCAGGATCCCGACGCGGAGCCGCCCACTCCGATGGACGTCTCGGTGCAGGCCCTCGACCTCGCCTCGATCGAGGCGCACGCGCGAGCTCGGCACCTCGCGGACCTTCTGATCGAGCCGGTCGCTCCGTTCGGCACGCTCGCGTTCCACCGAGTGGACGAGATCGTCGAGACCGGCCGCGAGGCGTGCGAGGGCGCGCTCGCAGCGGCTACGGAGGCCCAGCGGGAGCGGCTCGCGATCGGCTGAGCGTCTCGGCCGCCTCGACCGGATCCCGGGGAGCAGCCCCGCCCCTGTCCGATCGGCGATCCGGGCGTCCGCCCCCGCCCCGGCGAGCAGCACCGGCGCCGCGGCGGCGAGCGACACGACCCGATCGGAGCTCGACAACAGCGGCTCCGGGGTGAGGGCCGCAAGAACGATTGCGTGCGGATGCAGCCGCGCCGCCGCGTCGGCGACTGTCTCGACCGGGGTGTCGGCGCCGAGGAACGCGATCCGCCACCCGCGCGCGCGCAGCGCCAGCCCGAAGATGATCAGGCCGACGTCGTGGAGCTCGCCGGGCGGACAGGCGAGGATTGCGAGCGGCCCGGACCCCGCGCCCCAGTTGCGCGCCAGGCCGGCGAGCCGGCCGCGGACCACGTTGGTCGCGAAGTGCTCCTGGCCGACCGTCGTCTCCCCCTGCTCCCAGCGGTCGCCGACCTGCTCGAGCGCGGGCAGGACGACAGTGGTGGCGAGCGCATCGGTGGACAGCGATGCGACCGCCTCGTCGAGAATCGTGTTCGCGCCCGCCTCGTCGAACCGCTCCAGCGCCTCCCGCAGCCTGCGGTCCGCCCCCTGCAGCGCTGCGCCCGACGCGTGAGCCGCGTCGCCGGGCTCGGCGCGGGCCAGCCGCGCCGCCTCACCCGCCGAGGCGCCTGACCCGATCAGCTCCTGCATCGCCCTGACGCGGGCCTCGTCGTCTCCGCTGTACATCCGAAAACCCCCCTCCGTACGCAGTGGTTCCAGGAGGCCGTAACGGCGCTCCCATGCACGCAGGGTGTCGGCGCTGACGCCCGTGCGGCGACTGAGCTCCCCGATCCGGACGAGCGGGACCCCGAGTCGGCGTGGTTCTTGGTCAGACATTGGACACAATCTTGACAGCCCGGACTCTACCTGCTACAACGGCGATAGACAACTCTTGACAAACCTTGTGCAGACAATGGAGCGCATGCGGCCGGCGGCGGCGAGTGAAGTGGCGGTGAGCGCGATCGACCGAGCGCTCGACTGGGCCGTCGTGCCCGGCTTCACGTCGGTCGGGTACGGGCTCCGGCGGCTGGGCTGGAGCAAGCCCCCGGCCGGCGCGATGGAGGGCCGCACGGTGCTCGTCACCGGCGTCACCTCCGGGATCGGCGAGGCGGCGGTGGAGCGGCTCGCCCGGCTCGGGGCGCGAGTGCACATGGTCGCGCGCACGCTCGAGGGCGGCGCGGCGGCGCGGAGCCGGGTGGCGGCACGGCTCGGCGCCTCCGAGGCCCGAGCCCGGCTCGAGCTCGAGATCTGCGATATCTCGGATTTGCGCTCTGTGCGCTGCCTCGCGAGCCAGGTCCGGGCCCGCTCGCCGGAGCTGCACGGCGTCCTCCACAACGCGGGTGTCCTGCCCGCCGCCCGGGAGCGAACCGGACAGGGACACGAGCGCGCCTTCGCGACTAACGTGCTGGGTCCGTTCCTGCTCACCGAGCTGCTGCTCCCGGCGCTGCGCGCGGGCGCGCCGTCCAGGGTCGTGCTGACCTCGTCCGGGGGGATGTACACGGCCCGGCTCAACGTCGACGACCTGGAGCTCGAGGGTCGCGCCTACGACGGCGCCCGGGCATACGCGCACACGAAGCGAATCGAGGTGATCCTGGCGCGGCTGTGGGCCGAGCGGGAGCGAGGGAGCGGCGTCTCCTTCGCGTCCTTCCACCCCGGGTGGGTCGACACCCCCGGATTGGAGGCGTCGCTCCCCCGCTTCCATCGGCTCCTGCGGCCGCTGCTCCGCGACCCCGATCAGGGCGCCGACACGGGGCTGTGGCTGCTCGCCACGGACGCGGCGGAACGGCGCCCCGGCGCCTTCTGGCACGACCGCCGGCCTCGGCCCGAGCATCGCGTTCCGTGGACCCGCTCGGCACACGCGGACGAAGAACGGCTGTGGGACGAGCTGATCCAGATCGCACGTCCGGAGCGCATGCAGAAAGGAGTATCGAATGGCTCACTACACAGGAACAGTCACGACCTCGCGGGCACCTGCTGAGGTCTTCGACTATCTCGCGAACTTCTCCACCGTGGCGGAGTGGGACCCCGGAGTGAAGGAGGCGTACCCCGTCAACACGGGCGGGGTGCGGCGAGGGGCCCGGTTCAGGGTGGTCGCGCGCTTTCTCGGACGCGAGGTCCCGCTCACCTACCGGACGGTCGAGCTCGACCGTCCGCGCCGCGTGGTGCTGCGCGCCGACAGTGGCGCCGTCGTCAGCGATGACACGATCAGCGTCCGCCCCCTGCCCGACGGCGGCGCCCAGGTCACCTATGAAGCCGACCTGCGGCTCAAGGGTCCGGCACGGATCGCCGAGCTGCCGATGCGGGTGCTGTTCCGGCGGATCGGCGACCGCGCCCGCGACGGACTGGAGCGGGCACTGCGATGAGCGGCCGCAGGATCGCGATCGTCGGCGCCGGCGTCTCCGGCCTGGTCGCAGCCCGTGAGCTGCACCGCGCCGGCGACGAGGTGTGCGTGTTCGAGGCGGGCGCCTACGCGGGCGGCCACACGAACACGGTCACCGTCACGACCGACGCGGGCGCATGGGAGGTCGACACCGGGTTCATCGTCCTCAACGACCGCAACTACCCGCACTTCGGGCGTCTCCTCGCCGAGCTCGGGATCGAAACCCAGCCGGCGAACATGAGCTTCTCCGTCTCCGACGGGAACGGGGAGTTCGAGTGGGCGAGCCGGGCCCGCGGCCTGTTCGCTCAGGGATCCAACCTGCTCGACCCGCGTTTCCACCGGATGCTGGTCGACCTGGTCCGGTTCTGGCGGGACGCGCGCGGGCTGGTCGGGACGAACGGCGGCGGCCCCGGCCTGCGCGCGTTTCTCGAGCAGCGCGGGTACTCCGAGTACTTCGTGGAGCGGCTGATCGTGCCGCAGGTGTCCGCGATCTGGTCCGCCGATCCAGACCGGCTGTGGTCGCTCCCGGCGAGCTTCATCGCCGAGTTCCTCGACAACCACGGCAACCTGCAGCTCGTGGGACGACCGCAGTGGCGCTCGATCCCGGGTGGCTCGCGCCGATACGTGGAGGCGATCACGGCGCCCTTCCGGGAGCGCGTCCATCTGGGCACGCCGGCGCGGTCGATCCGCCGCCGCCCGGGACACGTCGAGGTCGCGCTCGACTCCGGGGTCGAGCGCTTCGACGAGGTCGTGGTCGCGACCCACTCGGACACGGCGCTCGGGATGCTCGCCGACCCGACCAGGGCTGAGCGCGAGATCCTCGGCGCGATCGCCTACCAGCCGAACGAGGCGGTCCTGCACACCGACGAGCGCCTCCTCCCGCGCCGCCGCGCCGCCTGGGCGAGCTGGAACTTCCACCTCGCCGACGATCGCAGCGGCCGGACGACGGTCACCTACCACATGAATCGACTTCAGTCGCTGGTATCCGACCGGCAGTTCCTGGTGACGCTGAACCGCACCGAGGCGATCGACCCGAACCGGATCATCCGGCGGATCCCCTACTCGCACCCCGTGTACAGCGCCGAGGGGATCGCCGCCCAGGCCCGCTGGGGCGAGATCAGCGGTCGCAACCGGACCCACTACTGCGGCGCCTACTGGCGGTGGGGCTTCCACGAGGACGGAGCATGGAGCGGGCTGCGGGCGTGCGAGTGGCTCGGCGCGCTGGAGCGCGACCGCCGCATCCTGGCGCCGCCGGCGCGGGCTCGGGCGGCGTGAGCGCGACCGCGATCTACGAGGGGCGGTTGTCGCACCGCCGTCGCGGCGGGGTGCCTCACTCGTTCGCCTACCGCGTGTGGATGCTGCTCGCCGACCTCGATGAGCTGCCCGCGGCATTCGACCGGCATCCACTGTGGTCGGCCCGCCGCCCGGCGCCGGTGCGGTTTCGGCGCGCCGACTATTTCGGAGATCACCGCATGCCGCTCGCCGATGCCGCGCGGGAGCTGGTCGAGCGCCGCACCGGAAGGCAATTGCCGGGGCCGGTGCGGCTGCTGACGGTAGCCCGCACGCTCGGCGTCGGGTTCAACCCGGTCAGCTTCTACTACCTGTACGACCGCGGCGGCGGCCCCGCCGAGGCGATCATCGCCGAGGTGACGAGCACGCCATGGGGGGAGCGCCACTGCTACGTGCGGGAGCGCTCCGGCCCGGACGGCGGGCTCGGCGGGACGATGGCGAAGCGCATGCACGTGTCCCCGTTCATGGCGATGGACCAGACCTATGAGTGGAGCTCGACGGAGCCCGGAGAGCGGCTCGGCGTGCGGATCGCCAACCGCGAGCGCGGCGAGCTCGTGTTCGAGGCTGCGCTGGCGCTGCGGCGGCGCCCGCTCTCGCTCGCGTCGATGACGACGGTCCCGCTCTCCCACGCGCCGCAGGCGCTCGCCACGATCGGCCGGATCTACGCGAACGCGGTTCGGCTGTGGGCGAAGGGGGCGCGGTTCCATCCCCACCCGGCGCGGTGATTGCCTGCGGCCGTCGCCACGGTCTAGGGTTGATCCGTGCACCGAGGGATCGCGGCGGCGATCGAGAGGGCGCTCGGCGCTCGGCCGCGCATCGTCGTGACGGTCGCGCTGGTGCTGCTCGTCGGGCTGCCGGCCCTGCGGTTCGCGATCGACGAGCCGGCGCTGATGCTGTTCTCGGTGATCCCGATCGTGTTGCTCGGGATGATGTACGGAGTCGCCGGCGGGCTCGTCTCGGCGCTGATCTCGTCCGCGGCCTACCTGACCTGGGCGCTGACCGGCGGTCAGACGAGCACAGCCGAGAACGCGGGTACGCCGGTTGCGTTCTTCACGCTCGGGCTGGTCACCGGCGTGTACGCGGGCGGCACGCTCAGGGGCATCGGCCTGAGCGCCGCCGCGGACCGCGCCCAGCTCCGCCGCTCGATTCGCGACGGCGAGGTGGTGTTCCACTACCAGCCGATTGCCGATGCAGCCACCCGCCTCGTGGTCGGGCTCGAGGCGCTGGCGCGGTGGCGGCACCCACGGCTCGGCCTGCTGCCGCCGGAGGAGTTCATCGGGCTCGCCGAGGCGCACGAGCCGACGATGTGGGCGCTGACCTTGCACGGCCTCGATCGGGCGCTGGCCGAGGTCAGCGAGCTCCGCCGCCGCGGCCGTCAGCTCCCGGTCGCGCTCAACCTGTCGAAGACGATCCTGCACCGCACCGAGCTCGCCGACGAGGTGGGCGCGGCGATGCGCCGCCACTCCTGCCCGGAGGGAGGGCTGACCGTGGAGGTGACCGAGGGGTCACTGGCGGCTCAGCGCCGTCCCGCGGTCGAGACGCTCTCACGGCTCTCCGCACTGGGGGTTGCTGCGGCGCTCGACGACTTCGGCACGGGCTACTCCTCGCTGGGGGAGCTCGGCCTGCTTCCGATCGAGACGCTGAAGCTCGACCTGGGCCTGTTCGCGGGGTGGGAGACCGACGGCCGCCGCCACGCGACCCACGGAATCGCGGAGTTCGCCCATGCGCTCGGGCTGAGCGTCGTCGCCGAGCGAGTCGAGGACGCCGAGCTGTGGACGGAGGTCGCCGAGGCGGGGTGCGACCTGGTCCAGGGCAACGCGCTCAGCCCGCCGCTGCCGATCGACGAGCTCGACACCTGGCTCGCTTGAACGGGACCCCGCCCGAGTGAAAGGATTGTCGCCGTGATCGAGCGCGCCTCGCGGATCGCGACCCACCGCTTGCTGAAGGCGGTGAGGGCAGGACGGATCGAGCTGGAGGAGGCGTGGTCGGGCGAGCTGTACGCGTTCGGGCCGAGCGAGGCGCCGCTGCGGGCCCGGATCACGGTTCAGTCTCCCCGCTTCTACGAGCTACTCGGGCGGCGGCGCAGCATCGGCCTTGGCGAGGCGTACATGGATGGGCTGTGGGACGCCGACGACCTCGTCACGCTGCTTCGGATCGGCGCCCTGGAGCTGCGTCGCGCGGACGCCGTCCGCCGCCGGCTGGCGCCTCTCGTCCGCCCCGCACAGCGGTTGGCGGCGCTGCCGCTGCTGAACACGCGGCGCGGCGCCCGTCGCAACATCGCCGCCCACTACGACCTCGGCAACGAGCTGTTCGAGCTGTTCCTCGACCGTGAGGCGATGATGTACTCGTGCGCGTGCTTCGCCCGCGAGGACGACACGCTGGAGCAGGCGCAGGTCGCAAAGCTGGAGCGGATCTGCCGCGGGCTGGAGCTTCGCCCCGACGACCACCTGCTCGAGATCGGCACCGGATGGGGCGGGCTGGCGGTGTACGCGGCGTCGCGCTACGGGTGCAGGGTGACGACGACGACGATCTCGCGGGAGCAGCGCGAATACGCCGAGGGACGAGTTCGCGCGGCGGGGCTGGAGCGCCAGGTCCAGGTGCTCGGAGCCGACTACCGCGACTTGAACGACGTCTACGACAAGCTCGTCTCGATCGAGATGATCGAGGCGGTCGGGTGGGAGTACTTCGACGTCTTCTTCCGGCGGTGCTCGGAGCTGCTCCACCCCCGGGGCCTGTTCTTCCTGCAGGCGATCGGGTTCGACGACCGCGCGTACGAGGCGGAGAAGGCGACTCGCAGCTTTGCGAGCGAGTTGATCTTTCCCGGCGGATGCCTCCCCTCGCTGGAGGTGATCGAGCGGTGCGTGGCGCGCAACACGGACATGCGCACCGTGTGGCTCGACGACATCAGCGCCAGCTACGCGCTCACCCTGCGCCACTGGCGGGAGCGCTTCCTCGGCGCCGCCGAGGAGCTCGAGCAGCTCGGGTACGACCGCCGCTTCCGCCGCCTTTGGGAGATGTACTTCGCGATCTCGGAGGCGGGGTTCCGTGAGGCGCGCATCGTCGACCTTCAGATCCTGATGGCGAAGCCCGGATGGCGCCCTGCCTCACCCGGTGGGCGCGACCTCGGCCGCCTCGCGCTCCTCGGCGAGAGCGCGCCGTAGGGTCTCCCGGAACGGCGACGGCTGCACGGCGAACGCCCGCGCCGGCTCCGGGTCGGCGACCGTCGTTGTCGTGCTCAGCCCCTCGACCAGCGGCCGGGCGACACCGGCGTCCACCGGCGTGACCAGCCCGATCCACAGCGAGGAGAGCCACGGCGTGATCAGCGGAACCGGCAGCATCGGGGGGCGGCTCTTCCCGAGCGCGTCCGCCATCTCGCCGACCATGGCGCCGTACGAGAGCACATCGGGGCCGCCGATCTCGACCGCGCGGCCGGAGCTCGCCTCGATCCCGGGCGCCTGCACCAGGTAGTCGAGCACGTCGTCGATCCCGATCGGCTGGGTCGCGGTGCGCAGCCACGCGGGCGCGATCATCACCGGCAGCCGCGCGACCAGGTAGCGCAGGGTGCGGAACGACTCGCTCCCGGCGCCGACCACCATCGCGGCCCGGAAGTAGGTGAGCGGCGGCCCCTCGCGGCGGAGGATCTCCGCCGACTCGTGGCGGCTGCGCAGGTGCGGTGAGCCGCCCGTGTCCCCCAGCCCGCCCAGGTACACGACCCGCCGCACGCCGTCCGCGCGCGCCATCGCCGCGAAGTTGCGCGCGGCGCTCCGGTCTCGCTCCGCGAACTCGCCGGCGCCTCCCCGTCCCAAAGAGTGGATCAGGTAGTAGGCGACGTCCGCACCCTCGCCGGCGCCCCGAAGGCTGGCGGCGTCGAGCGCATCGGCCTCGACCAGCTCGTGCCCGCCCTCACGCAGCGCGTCCGCGCGAGCCGGATCCCGGACCATGCAGCGGGTCTCGAACCCGGCCGCGGCGAGCCGCGCCGCGAGCCGGCCGCCGATGTAGCCGGTGGCGCCGGTGACCAGCGCCCTCATCCGAGCTCCACTCTGGAGAGCGAGCGCAGGAAACCGACCGCGACGCGGCGGTGGATGCGAAGCTGCGTCTGCGAGTAGAGCCATGCGCCGAACCGCGCGAACCTGCCGGTGCCCCGCAGCCACGGATAGAAGTTCTGGACCTCGACCCGGACGTGGACCAGCTCGCCCCGGGACCGGTCCGTGCGGCTCACCTCTATCCGGAGCCAGCCGCTGTCGCGCCCCTCGGCCGCGACCAGCAGGCCGCGCTCGATCCGCCACGTCACCGACGCCGACTCCGGGGCAGTCCTGAACTCCGGCGCGTGAAAGCGGAGCAGCGGAAGCCACGGCAAGACCAGCACCGCGGTCCGATCACGTGTCCCGAGCCGCAGCCTGATCAGGCCGAGCGAGACCCGGCGCAGGTAGCGCCAGTAGCTCCGCGCCAGCCACTCGAGGGTCCGCGGCGTCCACAACTGCTGAAGTGCCGCCGCAGGGACCGCGATCTCGGCCTCCTGCACCGATGCGACCGCGCCGGTGCTCGCGACGCGATGCTCCTCAGGCTCGGGCAGCACCTCCACCGTCGCCGTGTCCGCCTCCGGCATGACCTGAGCTTAGACGGGCGCCGCGCTCACGCCCGGTAGCGCTCCAGCGCCTCGCGGCGTGCCTGCGCGTGGTCGACGATCGGCCCCGGATAGTCGGTTCCGATCATGCAACCGGCGGCCCTCTGCGCGTCGATCGACATCCTCCACGGCTCGGCGAGGTGGGAGGGCGCCACCCGGGCCAGCTCCGGCACGTAGCTGCGCACGTAGGCTCCCTTGGGGTCGTGGCGCTGCTGCTGGAGCGCCGGGTTGTAGATCCGGCGGGAGGCCGGCTGGGGGTCGGTGCCGACCGACGCGATCCACTGCCAGTTCCCGTTGTTGCTGGCCTCGTCGCCGTCGACCAGCAGCCGCATGAAGTGGCGCTCGCCCCACCGCCAGTCGATTCCGAGGTCCTTGGTGAGGAAGGAGCCGACCACGAGCCGGGCGCGGTTGTGCATCCACCCCTCGCGGAGAAGCTGGCGCATGCCGGCGTCGACGAGCGGGTACCCGGTGCGGCCCTGCTGCCACGCTTCGAACGCCCGCCGCGCCCGGCTCCACCGGATCGCGCCGCGGTAGCGCTGCTGGAACTCCGAGCGTGCGTTGCGGGGGAAGTGGAGCAGGACGTGATGGTGGAAGTCGCGCCAGCACAGCTGCCGCCGGAACGCCTCCGGGCCGGCGCCCCCGCCAACGCGCGCCTCGACCTCCCGCGGCGACACGCACCCGAGATGCAGGTACGGCGACAGCCGCGAGGTCCGGTCGGCGCCGAGCGCATCGTGGTTCGCCGCGTACGCGGAGGAGTCGGCCGCCAGGAACCGGCCGAGCCGGCGGCGGCCCTCGGCCTCGCCGCCGCGCGGCGGGTCGCTCACCTGCTGCTCCAGGCCGAGCGCGGCCAGCGACGGGATCCGGCCTTTGCGCAGCCGGGCCGGCAGGGCCGGCACCGACCGCGGCGCCCCCAGCACCTCGCGCCTCCCTTCCGCCTCCCAGCAGCGGTGGAACGGGGAGAACACCGTGTAGGGACGCCCCGACTGCGTTTGCGGGGCGCCGACGTCGTCGATCACGTTCAGCCCCGGGTGGGAGCGGAGCTCCACCCCGTCGCGCCGCAGCGCCCGCCGCACCCGCTGGTCGCGGCGTCGCCCGAACGGCGAGGCGTCGGCGCTGACGTGCACCTCGTCCGCGCCGACCTCCCGCGCCGCCGCCACCACCTCGCGCTCCGGCGCGCCGCGCCTCACCACCAGCCCGCCCCCTCGGGCTCGCAGCGAGCAGTCCAGGTCGACGAGCGACTCGAGCAGGAACTGCGTCCGCGGGCCGGACCCGTGGCGGCCGCCGAGCAGGCGGTCGTCAAAGCAGAAGATCGGGACGACGCGGTCGTGCCGGCCGAGCGCATCGCGCAGGGCGGGGTGGTCGCGCACCCGCAGGTCGCGGCGCACCCACACGATCGCGGTCACGCGCGCTGCGCGGAGCGCTCGAGCTCCGCTGCGACTGCCTCGCGGCGGTACGCGAAGATCCGGTCCAGGTCGCGCCGCACGACCGCCGCGTGGGCGAGCCGCCCCAAAGGACCGAGCGGAAGCGAGTACCGGACCCGGTCGCAAATCACGACCCCGTCGTCTCCGTCCGGCTCGAAGCTGTGCGTGTGCTCCCACAGCGAGTACGGGCCGCGGAGCTGCACGTCGACGAACCGGGCCGGCGGCTCCCACGTCTCGATCCGGGTCCTCCACCTGATCGGGATCCCGCGGACCTTGAGCCGGTACTCGATCAGCGCCCCCGCCCGCATCTCGATCGGGCCCTGGGTGAGCATCTCGAACCCCAGCCACGGCGGCGTGATCCGCTCCAGGTTGGCGGCCTCGGCGAAGAACTCGAACGCGCGCGCCGCGCTCAGCTCGAGCCGCTGGCTGCGCTCCAGCTCGTACACGTGGCTCACAGCAGCAACAGAAGCAGAAAGCCGGCGAAGAAGGAGGCCGTGATCATCGGCGTGTCGGCGGTCCGGTGCGCCTCCGCCGGCGGCTTCTCGACGACCGGGTACAGCCGGGCGGTGGCGCCAAGCCCGACGACCGCCGCGAACGGAGCGCCGGACAGCCCGCCCGGCACGGCGACGCCGAGCGTGAACGTCGAGGCGCTGCCGAGGAACTCATCCACCGCGAGCCCGCCGGCGAGCAGCACGTACGCCCTCCGCCCGCGGCCCGCGACCGTGCCCACGTCCAGGGTCGAGCCGGGCGGGATCGAGAGCAGCTCCCACAGCGGCGCGGGCTCGTCGTCCATCGGCCCCGAGGGCGGCACGCCTACGTGCCACAGCCCGAGCCTGCCGGGCCAGTCCTGGATGGAGGTCATCGTCCCCGCGCGGAGCACGCGCACCGGTGTCATTGGACGCCCGGTCCAGGGTGGAGGGCCCCCGATATGGCCCGGGTGGCGAGCGCGGCGACCGATAGGGTGCGTCCGCATCGTGAGCGAGTCGCTCCAGATCCCGATCCTCGCCGAGCTGGACGCGTCGCTGATCGAGGATCACATCCGGCGCAAGCAGTTCTTCTGGGCCGATCTCACGCTCGAGGAGGAGACGTCGCTGGAGCGGATCCGGGAGGCGTTCTCCCTGATGCCTCCGACGGTCGGGGTGCTGGGCCACTTCGGGCTCGACGACACAGCCGGGGGCCGGCACCTCCGCAAGGTGCACGGGGAGAGCGGCCACGTCGCGTTCCCGTTCTGGTACCTGGGAAAGCCCGAGGTCGACGTCCGCGAGCCGCCCGATGCGCTCGAGTGCCGCGAGGTGAAGGTGCTGCTCACCGGCGACTACCTGCTCACCGTGCACAGGACCGGCCACGACCTCACCAGCCTCGTCGGCGGCCAGCTCCCCAGCGACCGCAGCGAGCGCTACCTCGTCTACCTCGTGCTCGAGGCGATGGTCCGGACCCTGTTCACGGCGCTGGCCGTGCTCCAGGACGCGATGGGCGATCTGGAGGCGGCGGCGCTCGCGCCCGGCGGCCGCAGCAGCGCCACCGACCCGGACCTGCTCCGCGGCACGCGCCTGCGACTGACGGAGCTGCGCCGGATCGCGGGGCCGGAGCAGGTCCTGTTCGAGCGCGCCGCCGGCGAGATGGAGCAGGTGTCGGGGCGCCATGCCGACGACCGGCACTACTTCGACCGGATCAGCAAGCAGCTCCACCGCGTGATCGAGGGGATCGACGCGGCCAGCAACGAGCTCTCGACGACGCTCGACGTGCAGCTCAACGAGACCACGTACCGGCTCACGATCGTCGCGACGATCTTCCTTCCGCTCACCTTCCTGACCGGGTTCTTCGGGATGAACTTCGGGTGGATGGTCGATCACATCGGCTCGGCCGCCACCTTCTTCGCCCTGGGCCTCGGCGGCTGCCTGGCGGCACTGCTGCTGATCATGGGCTTCCTGGCCAGACAGGGCGCGCTGAGGAGGCGGGTGGGCCGGTAGCTGTCAGTCGGTCGCGATCGTGGTCAGCCACACCTCCGAGAGCGGCTCGATCGCGGTCGCGGAGCGCACCCCGCGGACCGAGCGCTCCATCCCGAGCACCTCCGACCCGGGGCCGCCGACGTAGGTGAGCAGAGGGTCGTTGCGCAGTCGCGGAATCGCCGCGGGCGGAAGCGAGTCCGCAAGCTGAGCCGTCCCCGCCTTCAGCAGGGCGACCCGATCAGAGGGGCGATGCGCAGCTCGCAGCTCCACCTGGTCGAGCGCCGGACCGAGCCGGAGGCGCGCGCCCCACCACTCCACGTTGCGGGCGAGCAGGATCCGGCCCGCCGAGCGCTCCCGAAGCTCGAACGGTCCCGTCCCGGTGCGGGCGTCCCGGGCCACCGACGACCCCCGCCCGGTGCGTGGGCGGAGGGCTTGCGGCGAGACGATCCCGAGCCGGGGCGACGCGAGCCGGCGCGGGAAATGCCGCACGCCTCGCGACAACACGAACCGGACAAGGCCGGGGCGCGGCGCGTCGGCCGCGACGAGCTCGGGGAGCAGCTTCCGGCCCACCGGCAGCGTGCGCCACCGCTCCGCGTTCGCGACCACCGCACGGGAGTCGAACGGGGTCCCGTCCTGGAACCGAACCCGGTCCCGGAGCTCGAACCGCCAGATCACACGATCGCGTGAGGATCCCCATGAGCGCGCCAAGCCGCGGGCGGCGCGGCGCCGGTCGAACGGATCGCGGAGACGCTCCACCAGCGGCTCGTGGATCTGGCGGGTCGCGATCTGCTCGGCGCGGGTGGACGAGCGCAGCGGGTCGAGTCGGTTCGGACGCCGCCCCAGCGCGTAGGTGAGGGCGCCGCCGACAGGCGCCGCGCCGGGAGCGCCGGCGACCCGCTCGATCGAGCCGCCGTCCCCGCACCCGGCCGAGGCCAGGACGAGCGTCGCGGCCGCGAGCGCGCCGGCGGCGCGCGGACCCATCTAGATCTTCGCCAGGACCAGGGTGTTCACGACCCACAGGATCGCGAAGAAGATCGTCCACCGGTCAAGGTTTCGCTCCACGAGCGAGCCGCCGCCGAACGCGCTGCCGGTCTGACCGATCCCGAACGCGCCCGACAGGCCCGCATCCTTGCCCGAGTGCAGGAGGACGAGGAAGATCAGGATCACCGCGATCGCGACCTGGACCACTCCGAGAAGCGTCTGCATTACGGCCGCAGTGTAGCCGCCCGTCCGTCGGCGGCGGCCGGCAGCGACGCCTAGGACGGCTTCTCGCTCTTGCCCGCGCCGAGCTCGTCGATCTGCCTCAGGATCGCGATCGCCTCGCGGCGCAGCTCCACGTCCTGGCGCCGCCAGTCCTGCTCCGAGAGCTTCCCGGTGGCGCGGTCCATCTCCGCGTCGCGGATCTCGCGGTACTTCGCCTCCTTGCGCGCCTCCAGGTCGGCGAGCCGCGGATCCTCGCCGGCGCCGGGTTCGTGAGCGGAGCGGCGCAGGGGGACGCTCACGAACAGCGCCACCGCGACCAGGATCACCAGGATCAGGACTAGTTCCATCAGGTCAAGCTTGCAGTAACCGCGCGACGAGCGGACATGTCATCCGGGCGTGGCGACGAATGTCGCCGCGACTAGCAAGTCACCCGATCGGAGAGCACGTCGCGCGAATGGTCCTAAGCGCGGGACAGGTCCCGCGCCAGCCGGGCCGCGTACACGTCGGCGACCCGACGGCGGCGGGCCTCGGCGCTCGGCCACAGCGCAATCAACGCGCCGCACAGCGCGAGCAGCCACCCGATCCAGATCCACGTCACCAGCGGGTTGACGTTGACGCGGAAGTTCGCCGCCGGCGGGTGCTCGACGTACCGGCGCGCGATCCCGGCGATCGCGGCGCCCTGCAGGGCCGCGATCTGCGACCCCGCTTGGGGATCGCCGGCGGGGGCCGCCTTCGCGATCTCGGCGAGCCGCTCATCCGCGTGGTCGATCACCGGGTCGAGCCGGCTCAGGTCGGGTTGGGTCGCCGTCCACAGATCGCCCGACAGGCTCTGGCGACGGCCCACCTCGCTGGTCGCCTCGCCCTCGAAGAATCCGCGGATCGGCGTCGACGGGTCCGTGGCGCGACTCGAGTAGTAGTTCCGCGACGGGCGCAGCGTGGCGACGTGTTCCCCTGACCTGCTCACGTCGAGCACGGCGCCGAGCGTGAGACGATTCTCGGCGCGGTCCACGCTCTCCGTCGGCCGCACATACTTGACGTCGTAGTCTCCGACGCTCGCCGAGTCGCCCGGGGACAGGAACAGGTCCCGGCTGGTCTGGAAGCTGGACGAGGCGGCGACCCCGATCAGCAGCACGGCGACCCCGGCGTGCACGATGTAGCCCCCGTACCGGCGCCGGTTCCGGGTCACGATCGCGACCAGCGCCGCCCCCACCGAGCCGCCGGCGAGCGCCCGGCGCGCGGCAACCCCGCGCCAGAACTCCTGCGCGAGCGCCGCCAGCGCGAACGCGGCGAACGCGAACAGCACCAGCGCGGCCGGCTTCGAGGCGGCGTCCGTTACGAGCAGCAGCACCGCGGTGGCGCCGGCGGCGGCCACCACCGGCCACCGGAACACCCGGCTGACCGTCTCACGACTCATCCGGCGCCATGCGACCAGAGGGCCGATCCCCGTGAACAGGACGAGGCCGACCGCAAGCGGCATCGTGAGCCGGTTGAAGAACGGCGGCCCCACCGAGGAGCGGGTGCCGGTGACGGCCTCGGAGATCAGCGGGAAGAACGTCCCCCAGAAGATCACCGCGCACAGCCCGACCAGGAGCAGGTTGTTGACCAGGAAGATCGCCTCGCGCGAGAACAGCGAGTCGATCCGCCGCTCGGAGCGGAGATCGTCGAGCCGGGCGATGATCAGCGCCGCCGAGCCCAGCACCACGACCGCAATCAGGACGAGCAGGGGCGGGCCGACGGTGGACTGGCCGAAGGCGTGGATCGAGTCGAGCACCCCGGACCGGACCAGGAAGGTGCCGAGCAGGGCGAGCGCCGCGGTGGTGACGATCAGCGACACGTTCCACACCTTCAGGATTCCGCGCCGCTCCTGGACCATCACCGAGTGAAGGAAGGCCGTGCCCACCAGCCACGGCATCAGCGAGGCGTTCTCGACCGGGTCCCACGCCCAGTACCCGCCCCAGCCGAGCTCCGAGTACGACCACCGCGCCCCCAACGCGATCCCGATCGTCAGGAAGGTCCAGGCGATCAGCGCGAACCGGCGGGTGGAGCGGATCCAGCTTGCGTCCAGGCGCCGCGCCATCAGCGCCCCGATCGCGAACGCGAACGGGACCATGAAGAAGACGTAGCCCGAGTACAGCATCGGCGGGTGGATCGCCATAGCCGGGTGGCGGAGCAGCGGGGTCAGCCCGGCTCCCTCGGCGGGCGCCGGATCGAGTCGTGCGAACGGGTTCGCGTCGGGGCCGGCGAGCAGCATCAGCCCGCAGAAAAACACGGCCAGCCCCATCAGCACCGCCGCGGCCCAGGGGACGACCTCGCGGAGACGGTTGCGGGTCATGAACAGGACGGCCGAGGAGGCGAGCGACAGCACCCACGCCCACAGCAGCAGCGATCCGCCCTGGCTCGACCACAGCGCGGTCAGCCGGTATCCGGACGGGGTGGTGGTCGAGGAGTGATCGGCGACCAGCCGGAAGGAGAAGTCGGAGCGCAGGAAGGCGCCCTCCAGGATCACCACGGCGATCGTCAACAGCGCCGCGAGCGCGTAGGTGGCGCGTCGCGAGGAGTCGACCCAGCGCCGGGCGCCGCGCGCCCCGGCGATCGCCGCGCCGGCCGAGTACGCCGCGGTCACCACGGCGAGCACCAGGCAGGCCGCGCCCAGGGTGATCATCGCTGCAGGCGGCGCCGGTCCGGACCGCGCGGCGTCATTTCTCGATCACCACGTGCTCGGGGTCCTCGATCGCCTCGTCGGAGAACTTCGACGGGCACTTCGTCACCAGGCTGTCGCGCTGCGCCACGAAGGTCCCATCCTGGACGGCGCCCGTGACGATCACCTCGCGTCCGTCCCGGAACGGGTCCGGGACCGTGCCGGTATAGCGAACCGGGAGGCTGGCGGAGCCGTCGCGGTCCTTGATCTCGAACCGCAGCCCAGAGTCCCCGCGGGCCACGGATCCGTCCACGACCACCCCGGTCAGGTCGTAGGTGTCGCCGGAGCTCGACGCGAGCAGGTCGGATGGTTGACGCGCCTCGGTGGAGGCGGTGAAGGACGTGTACACGAGCGCGGCGGCGAGCAGCACCGCCGCGCCCAGCGCGACGCCGAGGCGGATCTTGCGCTTGCGGTTTGGGTCCATCCGGATGCGCCCCGAATTATCGCAGTGAAAGAATCCCTCCCATGGCGAATGACGACGTGCTGCTGATCACAGGCGCAAGCAGCGGGATCGGCGCCGCGACCGCGCGGCAGGCCTCCGCCGCCGGATACCGGGTCGTCCTCGGGGCGCGCCGCAAGCGAGAGCTCGACGAGCTCGCGAGTGAGCTCGGGGGGAGCGACCGGGCGCTGGCGCGCGTATGCGACGTCACCAACTGGTCCGACGTGGAGGGGCTGGTGGAAGCGGCGCTGTCACGGTTCGGCCGCGTCGATGCGGTGTTCGCGAACGCAGGGTTCGGCGCCAAGCGGGGGTTCCTGGAGGAGTCGGTGGAGCACTGGCGGGCGATGATCGACACCAACGTGCTCGGCGTCGCGCTGACGGTCCGCGCCACCCTCCCCCACATGCTCGACCGCGGCACCGGCCACTACGTGCTGACGAGCTCGATCGCCGGGAAGCGGGTGCTGCCCGGCTCGATGTACTCGGCGACCAAGTGGGCCGTGACCGCGATCGGCGAGGCGCTGCGGCAGGAGCTCCGCAGCATGCACGACAACCACCGGATCCGGGTGACGTCGATCGCGCCGGGCATGACCGACACGGAGTTCTTCGATCAGCGCCCCGCGAACGCGCTGCAGGCGGGCGACATCGCCGCGACCGTGATGTATGCCCTGAACCAGCCGCCGCATGTGGATGTGAACGAGATCGTGATCCGGCCCGCCACGCAGGCGGCCTGACGAGGCGATGGCCCGGCGCACACCAGCGGACGCCGTCACGGAGGGGATGAAGGGCGGCGGCTACTACGACGCCCACTCCGAGTACCAGCGCCGGGTCGTGGAGAGCGGGGACGCCGCGATCCGGGAGCTCGTCGCCGCCGCCGAGCTCGACCGGGCCGGCGGGGCGTTCACCGTTGCCGACTACGGCGCCGGCACCGGCGCCACCTCCGCGGACGCGGTCCGGACCGCGCTCGCGGCGCTTCGGGAGCGGGATCCCGAGCTGCCCGCGGCGGCGATCCACAACGACCTGATCACGAGCGACTTCACGACGCTGTTCGCGGCCGTCCACGGAGACGACGGCTACCTCGATCTCGGCGGGGCCCCGGTGTACCCGATGGCCGCGGCCGGCTCGTTCTTCACCCAGGTGGTACCCGGGGGGACGATCGACCTCGGCCTGTGCTCGAACGCCTCGCACTGGTTCCGCGAGCAGCCCGACGTCGGCCCGGCGCACACGATGTGGTTCTCCGACGCGCCGGCCGCGGTCCGCGATCCGCTCGCCGAGCAGGCGGCCGCCGACTGGTCGGCCTTCCTCGGCGCCCGGGCCGCCGAGCTCGCCCCCGGGGGGCGACTGCTCGTGCAGGGGATAGGGCGGACCACGGCCGCCGACGACTCGGAACAGGTCTCCGCGGCGAAGCTGCTGCGGGTGATGTGGGACGTCGCCGCGGAGCTCGGGGCGGACGGGAAGCTCGACCGGTCGCTGCTGGACCGGTACGTGTTCCCGGTGTACTGCCGCAGCGCCGCGGAGGCGGCCGCCCCGGTGGACGAGGGCGGCGAGCTGGCCGGCTCGCTCACACTGCACTCCTCGGCGGTCGAGGAGGTGGCCAACCCCTACTGGGAGCAGCTCCAGCGCGACGGCGACGCGGACGGCTACGCGCAGGCGTACACGGCGTTCGTGCGCGCCTTCTCCGAGTCAACCCTGAACGCAAATCTGTTCGGGCCGGGGGCGAATGGGGTCGCGCCCGCGGCGCTCTGCGACGAGTACTTCGAGCGCTTCGCGGCCGCCACCGCCGCCGACCCGGAGGCGGGCCGCTACGAAGCCTGGATCCTGCGGGTCGCGTTCGCGCGCGGCTAGTTCGTGCGCGCGCTGGCGGGCCGGTGCGCGGCATCGGTCACGTCGCCCGCCCGCCGGCCGATCTGGTCGGCGGCGTGCTGCGCTCCCGGACCGCCGTGACCGGGAGCCCGCCCGGGCGGCTGCGCGGGCCGCTCGCCGGGCTCGACCTCCGGGACCGAGCGCGACACCGGCGCCCGCACCGCCAGCGTGATCTGCTCGCCGTGGTGTGAGACGTCCAGCGGCTCCCCCTCGAGCAGCGTGTACACGACGTGCTTCTCGCCGACGTCGACGAGGATCCGCCTCCCCCTGAAGTAGAGCCGGAACGCGATCCGGGAGAGGGCGCCGGGCAGCCGGGGGCTGAAGGCCGGCTCGCCGTCGTGATCGCGAAAGCCTCCGAACGCAGCCACCGCCGAGATCCACGCTCCGGCCAGCGAGGCGATGTGGACGCCGTGGTCGGTGTTCGAGAACAGGTCGTCGAGGTCGACCCTGGCCGCCTCGGAGAAGTAGTCGAAGGCGAGGTCGATCTGCCCCACCTCGGCGGCGACGACCGCCTGGGTGCACGCCGACAGCGAAGAGTCGCGGACCGTGAGCGGCTCGTAGTACGCGAAGTTGGCGGCCTTCTGCTCGGGCGAGAACGCGTCCCCGCGGAGGTGCATCGCAAGCACCAGGTCGGCCTGCTTGACGACCTGCTTGCGGTACAGGTCGAAGTACGCGTAGTGAAGCAGCAGCGGATACGCCTCGGGCGGGGTCGACTCGAAGTCCCACCGCTCGTGGTCGGTGAACGCCTCCGCCTGCGGATGCACCCCGCGCGCCTCGTCGTAGGGGATCAGCATCGCGTCGGCGGCCTGGCGCCACGTCGCGGCCTCGTCGGGACCGACCCCGATCGTGGACGCCGCGTCGGCGTGCTTGCTCGACCAGCCGCGCCGCCTCCTTCAGGTTGAGCTGCGCGAGCAGGTTGGTGTAGACGTTGTTGTCGACGACCGCGGTGTACTCGTCCGGGCCGGTGACGCCGTCGATCCGGAAGTTGCCGCCGGCGTCGCGATGCCCGAGCGAGCACCATAGCCTCGCCGTCTCCACCAGCAGCTCCAAGCCGACCTCGCGCTCGAACTGCTCGTCGTCCGCGGCCATCACGTAGCGGCTGACCGCGTACGCGATGTCCGCGTTGACGTGGAACGCCGCGGTCCCGGCCGGCCAGTACCCGGAGCACTCCTCGCCGCGGATCGTCCGCCACGGGAACGCGGCGCCGTCGTGGCCGAGCTGCCGGGCCCGGTCGCGCGCCAGGTCGAGCGTCGAGTGCCGCCACCGGAGCGCCTCCGCAGCGGCGTTCGGCTGCGAGTACGTGAGCAGGGGCAGCGCGAAGATCTCGGTGTCCCAGAAGGCGTGCCCGTCGTACCCCGAGCCGGTCAACCCCTTGGCGGGGATTCCCCGCTTCTCGGCCCTCGCCCCGGCCTGAACCGTGTGGAAGACGCCGAACCGGACCGCCTGCTGCAGCGCCCCGTCCCCGTCGATCTCGACGTCGGCGCGCTCCCACACCTCGTCCAGGAAGGAGCGCTGCAGCGCCACCAGCCCGTCCCAGCCCGTGTGGCGCGCCTCCGCGAGCGCCGCGTCCACCTGGTCGCGCATCGCGGCCGTGGAGCGCCGGCTCGACCATCCGTACGCGACGTACTTGACGATCCGCAGCGGCCGGCCGGGGCCGGCGTCGGCCGTCACGGTCGCCCGGGCGAGGTCGTCCTCGCTCTCGACGCTCGTCATCGTGCCCTGCGGCCCGTCGACCTCGTGGTCCATCGCGGCCGCGCACCGCAGCCCGCTGGACTTGGTGATGTGCACCATCGCCGCCCGCAGGTCCTTGCTGGTCGAGTCCTCGCCCTGAAGCGGCGCCGCCAGCGCCGCGCTCGCGCGGGGGTCCGCCGTCCGGCTCTGCGGCAGCGACTCGTTCGCGACCAGCTCCGACTGGATCACGAGCCGGAGCTGGCCGTCGAGCGGCTCCGCCTCGTATTGGATCGCCGCGATCGCGCGCTGCGCGAACGAGACCAGCCGCACCGAGCGGATCCGGACGACACGCCCCGTCGGCGACTCCCACACCGCATCGCGACACAGCGTCCCGGCGCGCAGGTCGAGCGCCCGCTCGTGCTCGCGAAGATCGCCGTAGCGGACGTCGAGCGGCTCGTCCCCGACCAGCAGCCGGATCACCTTCCCGTTGGTGACGTTGACGATCGTCTGCCCCGCCTCCGGATATCCGTAGCCGCCCTCGGCGTACGGGAGCGGGCGCGCCTCGAAGAACCCGTTCAGGTAGGTCCCGGGGAGCCCGGCGGGCTCGCCCTCGTCGAGGTTGCCTCGAAGGCCGACGTGCCCGTTCGAGAGCGCGAGCACGGACTCGGACTTGACGAGCTTGTCGAGGTCGAGGCCGGACTCCCGCACGGCCCAGGGCTCGACCTCGAAGGCTCGCTCGCCCCAGCTCACGAGTCGAGCAGCTCCGCGAGGTCCTCGACGACGCGATCCGCCCCGTGCTCGCGGAGCGCGTCGGCCTGCCCCACCCGGTCGACCCCGACGACGAAGCCGAACTTGCCGGCGCGGCCCGACTCCACCCCGGCGAGGGCGTCCTCGAACACCGCCGCCCCCGACGGCTCCACGCCGAGCGCGCACGCGCCGGCCAGGTAGGTGTCGGGGGCGGGCTTGCCGGCGAGGTGCTCGCGCGCCGCGATCGCCCCGTCGATCCGCTCCTCGAACAGGTCCTCGATCCCGGCTCCCTGCAGCACCTGCCGGCAGTTGGCGCTGGAGGAGACGACGGCGCGCCGCAGGCCGGCGTCGCGCGCCGCCTTCACGTACCGGACCGAGCCCTCGAACGCCTCCACCCCCTGCTTCTCGATCAGCGCGAGCACGAGGTCGTTCTTGCGGTTGCCGAGCCCACACACGGTCTCGGCGTCGGGCGGGTCATCGGGCGTCCCGTACGGCAGCTCGATCCCGCGCGACCCGAGGAAGGACTGCACCCCGTCGTAGCGCGGCTTCCCGTCGACGTACTTGTCGTAGTCGTCGACCTTGTCGAACGGGACCGTCTTCTCCCCGTCCGCTCGGCGCGCTTCGACAGAAACGCGTCGAACATCTGCTTCCACGCCTGCGCGTGGACCGAGGCGGTCTTGGTCAGCACCCCGTCGAGGTCGAAGAGGCACGCGGTGACGCCGTCGGGCAGGCCCAGCATCAGGCCGGATCCTATGCGGTGGGGGGAGCTATCGCCCCAGCACCCCGCCCAGCGCCCCCGCAACACCGCCGGTGCCGGTGCTGGAGCCGCCGCCGCCGGACGTCATTCCGGCCACCTGACCCTCGGAGGGCTGGATCAGCAGCCATCCCTTCCCCGAGAAGCTGATCTGGACCGTCTCGCCCGATCCGCGGCCGATCAGCGTCTTCAGGTTGACGTCGGTCTTGACCCCGGTCTTGACGTCGCTCGACCAGGTGATCGCGGCCTGCGGGTCGGCGTAGGTCTCCTCGCCGTCGAGCTCGAGCAGCACCGGGGGGGCCGTCGGAGACGAGCGCCACCGCGCCGGTGCCGTTCAGCTCCATGTTGTAGAGCCCGCCGCCCATCATCCCGGACGCGCCCTCGACCCGCTTGATGTCCCACTCGATCCCAGCGTCGAACGCGAGCACGTTGGCCCCGTTCGCCGTGATGGTGTCGTCGTCGAGGTGCAGGATCTGAATGTCCTGGGCGAGGTCGGCGAGGAACACCTCGCCCTTCCCCTCGATCTTCATCAGCTTGGTGCCCTCGTTGGTAACCGCCTTCTTGATCATCCGCGACATCCCGCCCGAGCCGGCATGCTCGAACTTGACCTCGCCCTGGTAGGCGACCATCGAGCCGAGCTTCGCCTGGATCGTCACCTCGGACAGCTCCACCTTCAGCATCTTCGAGTTCTGCTTCGAGAACGCCCCGCCGCCCTCGGTCTCCTTGAACTCGGCCAGCTCCTGCGCGACAGACATGGGCAAACCTCCTCCGGGTGTGAGCGAACGAGCCTATTCGCTGGTCGCGTCGGGGGTGTTGCGATTCCGCCAACGCGAGCGACTCGCTCGATCCTGCTCGGTCTCGGGCCACGCCCTGCGTTCCAGCAGCCCGCCCTCGACCGGGAGCGCGATCCCGGTGACCATGCTCGACTGCGGCGAGGTCAGCCACACGATCGCATCGGTCACCTCGTCGGGTTCGACGAGCCGTTCGAGCAGGCTCATCGAGGTGAAGGCGTCGAGGTCCCCCGAGCCGCCCGCGTCGTCGACGGAGCGGGCCAGCATCGGCGTCCGCACCCACCCGGGGCAGACGGCGTTCACCCTGACGCCGGAGGGGGCGAGCTCGTGCGCGAGCGTCCGCGCCAGCCCGATCACCCCGTGCTTGGACGCGTTGTACGCGCCGTACCCGGACGACGCGACGAGGCCGCAGATCGAGGAGATCAGCACCATCGACCCCCCACCCGCGCCGCGGAGCTGGGGAATGGCCGCCTTCGCGGTGATGAAGGCGCCGGTCAGGTTGACGTCGATCACCCGGCGCCACTCCGCCGGATCGATCTGCTCGATGTGGTCCCCGTCCGGGACCACGCCGGCGTTCGCGATCACGACCTGCGCCGGGCCGAGCGCCTCGCGCAGCTCGGCGGCGCCTTTCCGCACAGCCTCCCAGTCGGTCACATCGGCGACCGCCCCCGCCGCCTCGCCGCCATCGGCGCGGATTCCGGCGACGACCGCGTCGAGCGCCTCCGCGTCACGGTCGACGCATCCCACCCGGTCCCCGATCGCCGCGAACCGGCGCGCGTGCGATGTGCCCATCCCGCTCCCCGCCCCGGTCACCCACACGGTCCGGGGCTCGCTCACGGGGCCCCCTGGATCAGCTCGACTGTGACCCCGTCGGGATCGGCGGCGTAGAAGCAGCGCGCGCCCCGCCACGCGCCGGGATCGGTGAGCGTCACAGGCCGGCTCCGAACCGGGACGCCGGTGTCGCGCAACCGCTCGTACGCAGCCTCGACATCGGGCACCCGGAGAGAGATGTGGGTCGCCCCGGGGTCGTTCGCCTCCGGCCGGCTCGGGGTGCCGCGCGGATCGACGTACTCGATCAGCTCCAGGACCTGGCCGCTCGCAAGCTCCAGGTCGGCCCACCGCACCTCGGACGCATCGATCCCGGTGATCTCGAGCTCCGCCGCGCCGAAGCCGTCGCCCCTCGCGCGCAATGGGAGGCCGAGCAGATCGACGTAGAAGCGCAGCGATCTGTCCAGATCGCCGCTGGTGACCGCAACGTGGTCGAGCCCGGTCGCACGCCACCCGGCGTGCCCGTCCCCGATGGCGGCGCCGTCGCGCAGCCGCTCGGGGATGAGGTCGCGCCCGTAGACGTCCTCGATCGTCTCGTGACGGCGGATCATCTCCGCAGAGCCCCCCAGGACCAGCGCTGTCCCGGGCCGCGGCAGGGCGTTGAAGTTGCTCGCGCTCGCATCCTGGTACGCCCCCGTGTCGAGGAAGACGAGCAGATCGCCGCTCTCGACCGGGGGCAGCTCCGCGTCGGGGACGATCACGTCCAGCGCGCAGGTGCGGCCGGTGACGTCGGCGACGATCGCGGCGTCGGCGTCCGCCCTGCCCGAGACGAGGCAGGTCCACCGGTTGAACTCGAGGTTGACGTCTGCGAGGTACGCATCCGACGAGTCCGTCTCCACCCAGGTGCGCGGGGTCGGCTCGGTCTGCCGCTTCACGTTGCCGACCCTGGCCAGATGCACCCCGGCGTCCGCGTATACGGCGCGGCCCGGCTCGACCTCGAGCCGGACCCCGGCCGGGTCGATTCCGAGCCCGCCCAGTCGCTCTTCGAGCGGCCCGCAGATCGCCTCGGCGAACGCGTCCGCGCCCGGCGAGGTCGGTGGCGCGCCGGCGCGCTGGGGGAGGCTGCGCCCGAACGGATCCCGGGGCGCCGGGAAGCCGCCGCCGACGTCGAGCTCGGCCGGGACCCACCCGTCCCACGCGATCCGGAGCCGCTCGACCATCCCGGCCAGCCAGTCGACCCCGGCGGTCCACACCGCCGGCTCGGCGCTGTGCCTGCCGAGGTGGAACATCAGACCGCTCACCTCGAGCCTCGAGTCCGCTATCGCCGACGCGTCCAGCGCGAGCACGTCCTCCGATGGGATTCCCGCTTTGTAGCGCTGGATCGCATCGCGGATCGAGACGCCGCTCGGGGACATCTCGGACGGAGCGTCCTCGCTCGGCAGATCCGGGCGGAGCCGGAAGCGGACCCGCGCCCGCCGCCGCAGCCGCTCCGCCGCCGCAGCCGCGCGGTGCAGTTCCGCGACGCTGTCGAGCGTGATCCGGACGCCGGCCCGGACGGCCCGCTCGAGCAGCGCGTCGTCCTTGATCGCCCCGTTCAGCGAGACCCGGTCGGGGTCGGTGCCGGCACGGAGCGCCGCGTCCAGCTCCGACGCGCCGAAGGTGTCGCACCCGGCGCCCTCGATGGTGAGCACCCGCCGAAGCGCCAGGCAGGAGTTCGCCTTGATCGACGGGAGCAGTAGAAACTCCCCCTGCCACCGTGGCTCGAACGCCTCCCGGAATCGGTTCAAGTTGCGGCGGAGCTGGTCCTCGGAGACGACGTACAACGGGGTGCCGAACCGCTCGGCGAGCGCCTCCGTCGAGCAACCCTCGACGTAGACCGTTCCGTCGCGCACCGAGAGCGCCTCGTCCAGTTGTCGCGGCCCGCCCACGCTTCAGCTCCCGGCCCCGACAAGGGCGCCGTCCCCGGTGGCGAGCGCCGCGAGACGGGCGCCGGTCTCCGGCGCGTACTGGAACCCCTGTCCGTTGCAGGCGGCCGCGATCACGACCCGACCCTGCGCCTGCAGCGCGAAGCGGTCGTCGGGCGTGCTCGTGTACGCACACGCTTCCACCGCGGCGGGCCGCGGCGAGGCCGCCGGGAACCGCGCTTCGACCCAGGTGGCGATCCGCTCGACTGCGGCAGGGTCGACCTGCGGTCGAGGATCGTCAGGATCGAGCGGCGCGCCGCGGACATGGAGCCCGGCCTTCAGGCCGTGTGCCGGATCCCAGCACGCGTACGGCTCATCGCCGTCGTACTCGATCGCCGCGAACGGCCGGATGGAGCGGTCGCGCACCGCAAAGTGCGCCACCGACTGGCCCGTCGAGGTGACCTCGAGCTCGATCCCCGACCGGTTCAGCAGCCCGCGGCTCCACGGTCCGGCGGCGACGATCGCCACCTCGCACAGCCACGCGCCGGCGTCCGTGCCCACCTCGACCGCTTCACGGCTCTCGGCGATCGACCGGACGCGCACCCCCTGATGGAGGGTGGCGCCGGCGCCGACCGCAAGCCGCCACAGCGCCCCCCGCGCCCGGTCGGCGTGAATCGTGCCGGCTTCGGGTTGATGCAGCACCGGCCCTCCGTCCTCGGGCAAGCGCACGCCGAGCCGCGCGGCGGCCTCGGCGGTGATCAGCTCCGCCGCCTCGCCCGCGTCGCGGAGGACCGGCAGCGCGCGCTCGGCCAGCTCCCCGCGCGACAACGCTCCGGTCCGCGTCAGCAGCACCTCGCCGGCGGCGCGCTCGATCTCGCGCCATTGCTCCAACGCCCGAATCGCCATCTCGAGATGCTCCTCGTCCGGGAACGGGAACGGAGCAAATATCCGCGCGGTCCCCGAGCTCGACCCGTGCCCTCCGGTGAACGTCCTCGCCTCCAGCACCGCCACGCGTGCGCCACGCCGGGCCGCGGCCAGGGCTGTCGCTCCCCCGACCACCCCGCCGCCGATCACGACGAGGTCGAGCTCACGACGGTGTTGACCCGCGTCCTCCAATCGGTGTACGATCGTACTGTACTTATGTACATCGACGCGATCGGGCCATCGCCCGCAGCCACCGAGGTGCCGCCGCTCGAAGCCGGCTCACGGCCGCGGGGCAACGCCCGCCGCGAGCTGCTCCTGCAGGCGACGCTGCGACTGATCGCGAGGGACGGGGTCGACGCAGTCAGCCATCGGGCGGTGGCGGAGCTCGCCCAGGTGCCGCTGGGATCGACCACGTACTGGTTCGACTCCCGCCAGGACATGCTCCGGGCCGCGCTCGAGATGTTCGCGCGGGAGGAGACCGCCAGCCTCCGCGAGCGCCTCGCCGGCGTGCTCAGCGGACGGCTGTCCCGAAAGCGGCTCGTGGACGAGTTCACCGCCCACCTCCTCCCCCAGCTCGGCGAGGCGCGGTGGCGCGCGGTCGCCCAGTACGCGCTGCTCCAGGAGGCGACCCGACAGCCCCAGCTGGCGCAGGTGTGCCGGGAGTGGACCGCTGCATGGAACGAGGTGCTGGGGGAGATGTTCGACTCGCTCGGTGCGCGTTCGCCGCAGCTCGAGGCGCGGCTGCTCCTCGCGATGCTCGACGGGCTCCTCGTCGGCGAGCTCGCCGTGCCCACGGAGGACGTCGAGCGAGCAGTGATCCGGCCCGCGCTCGAGGCGTGGTTCTCCCGGATTCCCGTGAAATGACCAGTCGAGCCGAAGGGAGAGCGCGATGACTACCGCACCACGCACGAGCGCCCGTTCTGGATGGAGCCTTGTGCTCGCGACACTCGCGCTCGCCGCCGCACTCGCGATCGCAGCGTGCGGTTCGGACGACGGGGTCGAAGGCGCGAACGACGTCCAGGTGACGACCGCCACGGCGGACGGCAAGCCGAGCGGCGACCTGACGGTCTCGAACTGGGCGCTGTACATCGACAAGAAGACGATCCCGGAGTACGAGAAGGAGTCCGGGGTCTCGGTCAAGTACGTCGAGGACATCAACAGCTACGACGAGTTCTTCGGCAAGATGCGGCCGCTGCTCGAGAAGGGTCAATCCGGCGGGCGCTCGCTGATGGTCGCGACCGACTGGCTCGCGAAGCGGATGTACGACCTCGGGTACATCCAGAAGCTCGACAAGGAGGCGCTGGCGCCGGCCTTCAAGCACCTCAGCCCGACCGTGAAGGCGCCGAGCTCCGATCCGAACTGGGACTTCTCGATCCCGTGGCAGGGCGGGATGACCGGGCTGATCGTGAACCGCAAGGAGGCGCCCGACATCCACTCGGTCAACGACCTGTTCGACCCCAAGTACAAGGGTCGGGTCGAGATGGTCTCCGAGCTGCGCGAGACGGTCCCGCTCGTGATGAAGGCGGACGGCGTCGATCCCGAGAACGCCACCCAGGAGCAGTGGCTCGCCGCGATCGACAAGATCGAGGGCGCGGTCGAATCCGGGCAGATCCGGCGCGTCACCGGCGGCGACTACGCGAGCGACCTCGCAAACGGCGATGTCGTCGCGGTGGTCGGCTGGGCGGCGGACGCGATCCAGCTCCAGGCCGACAACCCCGACCTGCAGTGGCGGATGCCGACCCAGGGGTGCATGGTGTGGTGGGACGACTGGGTCATCCCTGTCGGCGCCCCCAACCCGACGGCCGCGTACGACTTCATCAACTACACCTACGAGCCCCGCCACCAGGCACAGATCTCCGCGTGGACGAGCTCGGTGACGCCGGTCAAGGGAGTCAAGGAGATATTCGAGAAGACCGACCCCAAGGCCGCCAAGAGCCAGCTGATCTTCCCCAGCGCAAGCTACACCCGCAAGTGCTCGACGCCGATCAGTCCCCCGGGAGACGAAGACGCCCAGCTGCGCGTCGAGCGCGCGTGGAGCACGGCGAGCGGTCACTGAGCCAATCCCGTCGGGAACACGCGGACCCGCCGGCGCCTGGCGACCGCCACGCGCAGCTAGGGTGTCGACATTCCGCCAACGGATCCAACCGCGGCGCTCAGCCTGCTCGACTGGAGGCGTCGGGTGTTCTTCCTGTACGAGGAGGTGCGCTCGGCGACCGACCCGGTCGAGGCGTGGCGGCGATGGCGCGACGTCCGCGACGAGCTGTTCGCGCACCATCCGCAGTCGCCGATACCGGCGGAGCAGCGCCGCCAGTTCAGGGCCCTGCCGTACTTCGACCACAATCCGGACGCGCGGGTCGAGGCCGACGTCCGCGAGGTCGAGCACCGCACCTACGAGATCCCGACCAGCGGCGACGGCCCGGTCGGCGCGTACGCGTTCACGCGGATCGCGACGCTTGGATTCGAGCTGGGCGGCCGGGAATGCGAGCTGGAGCTGTACTGGCTGGAGGGCTACGGCGGCGGGCTGTTCCTGCCGTTTCGCGACGCGACCAGCGGCTCGGAGACCTACGGCGCCTGCCGGTACCTGCTTGACACGGTGAAGGGGGCCGATCTCGGCGTGGACCGCGACGGCGACCCGATCCTTGACTTCAACTTCGCGTACAACCCCTCGTGCTCGTACGACCCGAGCTGGGTGTGCCCGCTGGCGCCGCCGCCGAACCGGCTCTCGGCCCCCGTCCGCGCCGGTGAGCGGCTCGGGGAGGGCTGAGCGATGGAGCACATCGTCGGCTCCGCGGGGGTGGCCGTCGTGGCGCTGTTCCCGATCGTCGACCCGATCGGGAACGTCCCCACCTTTCTGGGCCTGACGCACAAGATGGACGCGACCGGGCGCGTCGACCAGGCGCGCAGGGCGGTCGCGGTGTCCTTCGCGATGCTGGTGGTGTTCCTCGCGATCGGCCACTTCATCCTGGAGTGGTTCGGGATCTCGCTGGCGGCGGTCGAGGTGGTCGGCGGACTCGTGCTCGGATACTCGGGGTGGCAGATGCTGAGCCAGCGCACGGAGCCGGCGGATCCGGACGACGAGCAGGGCGAGGATGTCTACTTCACACCGCTGGCGTTCCCGCTGCTGGCCGGGCCCGGGGCGCTGGCCACGGTCCTGGCGTTCTCCAACCATGCCGACAGCGTGCTCGACTTTCCCGGGTTCCTGATCGGGATCGTGGCCGTGCTCGCGATCACATACGCGATCCTGGCGCGGGCCGACCGGGTCCTGGAGAGGCTCGGCCCGCAGGGGGTCGACGTGCTGAACCGGATCATGGGCCTGATCGTGCTGCTGATCGCGGCGGAGCTCGTCTTCCACGGGATCGCCGACGAGTTCGGGCTGCACCGGACCGACTCCTGATCGCCCGACGGCCGGCGGTCAGTCGGCAGCGGGCACCAGGATCGAGAAGTGCCCGTGGTCCGCGCCTGGACCGGCTCGCCGAACAGGCCGACGCCGGGCTGCAGATCCGCCTCGCCGGCGGCCACGGCCTCCGGCGGCGTCCGCGAGCTCGACAGGAACGCGGGCGGCACCGATGGGCGCAGGGAGTGGGCCGCAGTAGACGGTGCGCAGCTGCCGACGAGCTCGTCGGCGAGCCGGCGGTTGGAGCGCGCGAACGCGTCGATGTCCGTCCCGGGCTCGTAGACGAGGTGGTGGCCGTAGTAGACCTGGTCCTGGGCGAACAGGATCCCGGCCCGCTCGTCGAGCAGGCAGATGTGGTCGGGTGCGTGGCCCGGCGTGTGGATCACCCGCAGGCTCCGGTCGCCGAGGTCGATCTCGTCGCCCTCGGCGAGCAGCCGCGTCGGGTGCGGGCGGATCGATCCGCCACCCGTGCGCGTCGATCCCGCCCGCCGGCCACGGCCGCATGATCTGCTCCGGCCCGATCAGGAACCACTCCTCGCGGTCGGCTTCCAGGAACCGCCTCCACGGCGCGTCCAGCGCGCCGGCGAGCTCGTCGTAGGCGCGAAGCTGCCACTCCGCCGCCCCCCGCTCGAGCCACTCCGGGCCGACCTCATGCATCGCGATGTCTCGAACAGCTCGTTGCCGCCGACGTGGTCGAAGTGGACGTGCGAGTTGACTACGAACGGCGGGCCGGACGCGACCGGCTCGATCGCGGCGGAGATGTCGGCGAGCCCGAGGCCGGTGTCGAGCAGAGCGCACCGCTCCGAGCCGGACACCAGCCAGCTGAACACGTGGCCGGGCTCCGCGACGATGTGCACGCCCGGCTCGATCTCGCGCACCTCGAACCACTCGGCTGCGTCGGCCGCGAACGCTCGGGGACTCACGGCGAGGATTCTGCCGGACGAGCTTGACCGGCTCTGTAGCGTCCGTGGAGATGACGACCTGGATCTTCGAGCCCGGCCACACCGAGGTCGAGTTCCGCGCCAGGCACATGATGGTGACCTGGGTGCGCGGCCTGTTCAAGGACATCCACGGCCGGATCGAGTTCGACTGGGAGGCCTGCCTGGACTCGACCTTCGAGGGCGAGATCGACGCGACCAACCTTTACTCCGGCGAGCCGACCCGGGACGCCCACCTGAAGAGCGCTGACTTCTTCGACGTCGAGAACCACCCGACGATCGCGTTCACGGGCAGGTTCGTGGAACGGACCGGCGCCACCGACTTCAAGGCGGTCGCCGACGTGACGATCCGCGGCAACACCCGGGAGGTGGAGATGGACGTGTCGCACCTGGGCGAGTGGAAGACGCCGTTCTGGGTCGAGGACGAGAACAGGGGAACGATGCGCAGGATCGGGTTCGAGGCCCGCACGCGGGTGAACCGGCAGGACTTCGGGGTGTCGTGGCAGGACGAGACCCCCGGCGGCGGACGCGTCGCCAGCGACGAGATCGACCTCGTCCTCGACGTCGAGGCGATCCACCTCGGCGACCTCGAGGCGACCGGCGCGATCGAGATGTACCGCGACGGCTAGATCACCGACCCGCGCCGCTGCCGCGCGTACAGGCCGAGCGCGTACCGGCCGGCCGGATGCTCGCGGGCGCGCACCAGGAGCGCCGCAGTCTGCGCGGGAAGCGTGTCGGGCTGCGGGAGCGGAACGCCGTACTGCGGTGGGGCGACCAGCGCGGCGGCCAGCGCCGCGAAGGTGAGGTCGGCGGCGGTGAACCGATCGCCGCACAGGTACGGGCGGCCGTCGGACAGGAGCTCGGCCACGTGGTCGAGCTCGCGCCACACGGCCGCCTCGTCCTCTTCCTCGATCCCGGGGCGGATCCCCAGCTCGCGCTTCAAGAACGCCGCCGCCAAGGGCCACCCGGCTCGCATCGCTGCGTCCTCCCATCGGGGGACTCCCTCGTTGTTGAAGCCCAGCGCCAGCTTGCGGAGCCGAAGCATGTGGACGTAGATCAGACGCCGCCCGCTCGGCCCCAGCTCCTCGTCGAACCGCCGGCACAATCGCTCCACCTCTGCTCGCCGCTCGCGGTCGCCCGGGTAAAGACGCGCTTCGGCGCAGATGCGCTGATCGGCCCACTGGAGGATCAGCTCGGACTCTCCGATTGCGCCCTCGGGAGCCACCAGCACCGGGACCGTGCCGGCCCCGCCGGCCCGCCGCGACGCCAGCCGGTGAATCCCCTGCACGTGGCGCTCCTCGCGGTAGGGGATCGCGGCGCGCTCGAGCGCCCATCGGGCCTTCTCGCAGTAGTGGCTGATCGGGATCGTGACCAGCCGAACTCCGTCCGGATGGGAGCGATCGAGATGTACCGCGCCGGTTAGCGGAGCGGTCCCGGGCATGTCAAGGACTCAGCCCTTCACCTCGACGCGCGCCCGCTCGCCGTGCTTGAGCTGGAACAGGCCCCACGGGGGATTCGCGTTCACGACCCGACCGTCCCTGCAGCTCGCCTGGAACGGAGCGAAGCGCTCGCTCGGATGATGCGCCTTCACCTTGTAGGTGCCGGCCGGCACCTCCGTCCAGACGATCCCCCCGTCGATAGAGGTCTGGGTGAGCGAGGGGTCGGGGATCACGTTCTCGTTGAAGTAGACGGGCTGCGGCAGCCCCGGTCGGGTGCTCGCCGTCGCTGCAGCGACGCCGTGGGCGCCGTACGCGACGAACTCCGGAAAGCTCAGCCCCCGGATCCGCTTCGTGCTCGCCGTGGAGACGATCGCGCAACGGACCGGGTTGCCGTCGGGGCCCAGCTCGACCTCCAGCAGCGCGGCCAGCCCGAGGTAGGTGGGCACGGTCGGGACCTGGAAGTTGACACGACGCAGGTTGCGGCCGTTCGTCTTGAACGTCTGCAGGTAGACCCCGTGGTGGCCCTCGGCCTCGATGTAGGGCGTCACCTTCGACCGGTCCGGGACCCGGAGCCGGTAGGCGCCGTCGGCGGCGCTGGTCGCCGACGCGCCGGGGGCGCCCTTCGCCCGAATCGTCGCGCCCGCGATCGGCTCCTGGTCGTCGAACGTGTAAGCCGTGCCCTTGATCGCGACCTTGCCGCCGCCGGGGTCCGCCGCGGCGGGCGCCGCCGCCGCCGCGAACACGACAATCCCGAAGATCTTCAGCGCAATCATGCGCATCGCGGCTTCAGTCTATGTCGCGGCCATCGCGCTGGCGGCGGCGCTCGCCCCTAGCCTGCGAGTGAAGCCGCGTTGAGCAGAGAGAAAGGAGTGGCGGGCCTAGGGCTTCCGCTCCACCTTCAGCTTCCCGGCGTCGGCGGCCGTTTGGCCGTCCGTCCCGGTGACCGTCAGCGTCAGCTTGTACCTGCCGGGCTTGACCGTAGCCCGGTGGTTCCGTACCGACCCTTACCGACGGCGGCGCGGAAAACTTGAGCCGGCCGAGCCGGGCCTGTCCGATGGGCCTCAGTCAAACGTCGAGGAGAGAAGAGGAGGAGGAGGAGGAGGAGGAAGCGGACGACGGGACTCGAACCCGCTACCTCGAGCTTGGGAAGCTCGCGCTCTACCAGGTGAGCTACGTCCGCGTGGGGGAGCCATTCTAGGCGCGGCGGGGCCGGCGGGGCGCCGTCTCTACTCTTGCTCGCGTGAGCGTGCGTGCGTTCGTGGTCTTCATGCTCGCCCTGGGCGTGATCGCGCTGCTGGGGTTCGGGTTGGTCAGCAAGGACAGCGGCGGGATCGCCGTCGGCGAGCCGGCGCCCGACACCGCGCTGCAGCGGCTCGGCGGCGGCGGTGATGCCAGCATCGAGGACTTCCGCGGGAAGTGGGTGCTGCTCAACTTCTGGGCGTCGTGGTGTGACCCGTGCCGCGACGAGGCGCCGATCCTGGAGCGGTTCTACACGCGGCACCGTCGAGACGGGGTCGAGGTCGTCGGCGTCGACACCCAGGACCTGAGCGAGGACGCGATCGCGTTCGTGCGCGAGCTCGAGCTCACCTATCCGCAGCTTCGCGACCCCGACGCCGAGAAGCCGCTCTCGGAGAGGTCGTTCGGGGCGACCGGGCTGCCGGAGTCCTATCTCGTCGACCCGGACGGCAACCTGGCGCTGATCCGGCGCGGCCCGGTCGACGGGGCCTACCTGAAGCACGCGGTGGAGCCGCTGATCGGATGACGCGGACCGCGGGATCGATCCTGGCCGCGGCTGCGGCGACGCTGGCGCTCGCGAGCGCGGCGATCGCGGCAGCGCCGCAGGCCTCGCTCACCGACATCGAGGACGAGGTGATGTGCCCGATCTGCGGAACGCCGCTCAACCTCGCCGACTCACCGCAGGCGGAGCGGGAACGGGCGTTCATCCGGGAGCGGATCGACCGCGGCGACTCGAAGCAGGAGATCATCGACGCCCTCGTCGACGAGTACGGCTCCGAGGTGCTGGCCACCCCGGAGGACCATGGGTTCGACCTGGCCGCGTGGATCGTCCCGGCAGGGGGGCTGGCCGTGGCAGCGGTGGCGCTGTTCATCGGAGTGCGCCGGTGGCGCCGTCGCGACGGCCCTCCCCCACCGGCCGGGCGGGAGGCCGGGCTCGACCCCGAGGACGCGGAGCGGCTCAGCTCGGATATCGCCCGCTACGACCTCTAGACGGTCGAGCGCGACTTGAGCTCGTCGCGGACCTCGTCCGGAAACCCGGGGACGTCGTCGACATCGGCAAGGGAGTCGAACCCACCGCGGCGCTCCCGGTAGGCGAGCAGCCGCTTCGCCTGGGTGATCGTCAGATCGAGCTCGCGGAGCTGCTCGTAGGTGGCGCTGTTCAGGTCTACGGCGGCGTCGGGAGCGCGGCGCGGCCGCGGCGGAGTCTTCCGGGGCGGGCGACGCCGCGGCCCGGTCGGGACGGGCTCCACGGCCCGCAGCGGGACCGCGTCAGACTCCGCGATCGCCTCCTCGTGGGCGCGCAGATACTGGAAGTAGCTCTCGTCGGGCGCTGCCGCGAAGTTCGCGATCGAGCCGATCAACGGCGCGTCCACCTGGCCGAGCCGGTCGCGGAGATCGGCGAGCTCCTCGACGCTGTCGCGCTCCAGCCCGGCGACGACCACGACGCCGTCGACCTGTCTTGCAAGCGGGATCGCGTCCGGCAGCACGGTCGCGGGCGGGGTGTCGACGACCACCAGGTCGTAGGACCCGTCGGCCTCGCCCAGCAGCGCGTGCATCCGTTCAGACTCGAGCAGCTGGGTGGGATTGGCGGGTGCCGGGCCGGACTGGAGCACGTCGAGGGTGCCGGTTACGCCGTCCATGCCCGCCTCCACCTCCACCGTCTGGACGGCCTCGTCGAAGCTCGCCTTCCCAGCGAGCACCGTGCTCAGCCCGGCGCGGGCGGGGTCCACCACGACCGCGAGCGTCGGCCGGCGCATGTCGGCCTCGACCAGCAGCGTCCGCTCCCCGTTCGTCGCCGCCGCCGACGCGAGCCCGAAGGCGACGGTCGTCTTCCCGTCGCCGGACTGAGGCGAGGTGAGCAGCACCGACCGCGGCTCGTGCGCGGCATCCAGGTAGCGGATCCCCACCCGCGCCATCCGGAAGCCCTCGGCCTCGGCGGCGGGAAGCCGGCGCAGCCCGGGGTCGAGCTGCAGCGCCGGACTCTCCGATATCCGGCCGAGCAACGGCACCCCGAGCACCGGCTCGATGTCACGCGCGCTGTGCACGCGCCGGTCCATCCAATCGCGCACGAACGCCGCCGCCAGCCCGAGCAGGAGGCCCGCGACAGCGCCGATCAGCGTGTTGCGGACGGTGTGCGGGGAGACCGGATCGGCGGGCGGCTGCGCGCTCCGCGACAGCTCCGTCTCGCCGGCGAACTCCCTCCCGAGCCGGTCCGTGTACCGGACCACCTGCTTCGCGTATGCGGTCGCGAGATCGGCGGCGGTCTCCGGCGAGTCGGCGGTGGCGTCGACATCGACGAGCCCGCGCGCTTCCCCCTCGACCACCGTCACCCGCGAGGTCACGAACTCCGGGTCGGCGCCGCCGAGCCTCTCCCCCGTCCGCTGCGCGATCTCGTCGGCGCGCGCGAACTCGACCACCTCGGCCGTCGTCACGCCGCCCTCGCGGTCGGGCCGGACCAGCACCGCCGCGCTCGCCTCGTACCGCGGGTCCTGGGCCAAAGACAGCGCCAAGGCGACGCCGGCGAGCGCAAGCGTGCACGCGCCGATGATCTCCTTGCGACGGCGGAGCGTGCCGAGGACGCCGGCACTCGGAAGGCGCCCGGGTTCGTTCCCGTTAGCCGGATTCAAGGCGCAAAAGGGTAGAGCCACCGCGCGGCGGCGGTCAGACGAGCGACCGTCCCGTCATCTGCGGCGGCTGCTCGATCCCGAGCAGGGCGAGCACGGTCGGGGCGACGTCGGCGAGAATCCCGCCGCCTCGCAGCTCCAGGCCCTCCACGGTGACGACCAGGGGCACCGGGTTCGTCGAGTGGGCGGTGTTCGGCGAGCCGTCCAGGTTCAGCATGTGGTCGGCGTTGCCGTGGTCGGCGGTCACGATGCAGGCGCCGCCCGATCCGTGCACGGCGTCGACCACACGGGCCAGGCACCCGTCTACCACCTCGACCGCTGTCACCGCCGCCGCGATGTCGCCGGTGTGCCCGAGCATGTCCGGGTTGGCGAAGTTGATGATCCCGAACCGGAAACCGTCGGACGACCACCCGTCCGTGAACGTGTCGGCCGCCGCGACCGCGCTCATCTCGGGGCGCTGATCGTAGGTCGCGACGTCACGGGGCGAGTCCACCAGCCGCCGCTCCTCGCCATTCCACTCCCGCTCGCGGCCGCCGTTGAAGAAGTAGGTCACGTGCGCGTACTTCTCCGTCTCGGCGACGTGCAGCTGGCGCTCGCCGCGATCCGCCAGCACCGATGCGAGCGTCGCCTCCGGGTCACGGGGCGGGAACGCCACCGGGTAGGGCCACTCCGCCTGGTACTCGGCCATCGTCGCCACCGCCGCCTCGGGGGCGCCGCCGCGCGGGAACTCGTCGAACTCGAGCTCGCCGAAGGCGCTGACGAGCTGGCGGGCCCGGTCGGGGCGGAAGTTGAAGAACAGCATCGCGTCGCCGTCCGCAACCCCGTCGTAATCCCCGATCACGACCGGCCGTATGAACTCGTCTGTCTCGCCGTGCTCATACGAGGCCCGAATCGCCGTCGCCGCGTCGGGAGCACGCGGCGCCTGCGCGTGCGCGATCGCGTCATAGGCCAGCTTCGTGCGCTCCCAGCGGCGGTCGCGGTCCATCGCGTAGTAGCGGCCCGACACCGTCCCCACCCGGCCGGCGCGACGCAGCCACCGCTCCACCTCCTCGAGATACCGGAGCCCTCCGTCTGGCGAGGTGTCGCGGCCGTCGGTGAACGCGTGCAGGACGAGATCGGGGACCCCCTCGGCGGCGGCCAGCTCGATGCACGCCTCGAGGTGCTCCCAGCCCGAGTGCACCCCGCCGTCGGAGACGAGCCCGAGCAGGTGCAGGCGGCCGCGCGGGCCGTTGCGGGCGACCTCGCAGATCTCCAGCAGGGCCGGGGTCTCGAAGAAGCTTCCGTCGGCGATCGCGTCGTTGATCCGGAGCAGGTCCTGCTTAACCACCGCCCCGGCGCCGAGGTTGAGGTGGCCGACCTCAGAGTTGCCCATCTGGCCGTCGGGCAGCCCGACGTCTCGGCCGGTCGCCGACAGCTCGGTGTGCGGGTAGCGCTCCCACAACGAGTCGAAGTACGGGGTGTCGGCCTGGCTGATCGCGTTCCCCGGTCCCGGCGGGGCGAGGCCCCAGCCGTCCAGGATCACGAGCGCCAGCGAGTCGAGCGGCGGCCGAGCGCTCATCGGAGCCGAGCGCTCACGTGCCCGCCGCGGCGACGATCTCGGCGAACGCCTTCGGATCGAGGCTGGCGCCGCCGACCAAGGCGCCGTCGATCTCGTCGCGGCCGAGCAGCTCGGCGGCGTTGTCGACATTCACCGACCCCCCGTACAGGATCCGGATCGCGTCCGCGGCCGCCTCGCTGCGGGCGGCGACCACGGCGCGGGCCCACACGATCGCCTCGGCCGCCTGGTCGGGCGTCGCGGTGCGGCCGGTGCCGATCGCCCAGATCGGCTCGTAAGCGATCACGACCGAGGCGAGCGCGTCGTCCGGGATCGTCGCGAGGTCCGCGGTGAGCTGGATTCGGAGCACCTCCTCGGCCTCCCCGGCGTCGCGCTGCGCCTCCGACTCACCCACACACAGGATCGGGAGCAGGCCCGCATCGAGCGCGGCCGGGAGCTTCATCGCGAGCGCCTCGTCGGTCTCGGCGAAGTGGGCGCGGCGCTCCGAGTGCCCGAGGATCACCCCGCCGACGCCGAGCTCGACCAGCATCGGCGCCGACACCTCGCCGGTGAACGCCCCCTGCGCCTCCTCGTGCATGTTCTGGGCGGCGATCGTGACGCCGCCCCCCGCGCACGCCTCGACCGCCGCCCTCAGCGACGGGTAGGGCGGGCACACGACCACGTCCGCGCCCGGGTCGGAGTCGATCCGGGGCAGGAACTCGTTCAGGAACCCGGTCGTCTCGGCGACCGTCTTGTGCATCTTCCAGTTCGCGGCCATTACGGGCCTCCGATTCGTCATTCCCGCGACGTGCTCCGCTTCGCGTCCGCCGTCGCGAGGTCCCCGGCGGCACGGGCATCGAGCAACGCCTCCACCCCCGGTAGCCGGCGGCCCTCGATCAGCTCCAGTGATGCGCCGCCCCCGGTGGAGAGCCAGTCGACGTCCCCGGCCAGCCCGAACGCGTTCAGCGCCGCCGCCGAGTCCCCGCCGCCGACCACCGTGTGCCCGTCCGCGGCGGCGACGGCCTCGGCCACCGTCCGCGTGCCGGCGGCGAACGGCTCCAGCTCGAACGCTCCCATCGGCCCGTTCCAGAACGCGGTGCCGGCGTCGGCGATCGCGGCCGCGTACGCCGCCGCTGTCCGCGGACCGATGTCGAGCCCCATCCACCCCTCCGGGACGCCGGTTCCGTCGAGCCCGCGGCGCTCGGTGGAGGCGTCGAACTCCCGGCCGAGCACGAGGTCGACCGGGAGCGACAGCTCTGCCGCGCCGGCCCCCGCGGCGCGCTCCAGCGCGCCGCGGGCCGGCTCCACGCCCTCGTCCTCGACCAGCGAGTCGCCGGTCGAGACGCCCTCGGCGCGGAAGAAGCTGAAGCACATCGCCCCGCCGATCAGGACCCGCTGCGCGGTCTCCAGGAAACGGTCGATCGTGCCGATCTTGTCGCTCACCTTGGCGCCCCCGAGCACCACGACCAGCGGAGGCCTCGGGTCGTCGCGGACCGACGCGAGCTCCTCGACCTCGCGCTCGAGCAGCAGCCCCGCGTACGCCGGCAGGTGGTGCGCGACGCCCTCGGTGCTGGCGTGGGCGCGGTGGGCGGCGGCGAACGCGTCGTTCACGTACAGGTCGGCGAGCCCGGCCAGCGCCGCGGCCAGCTCCGGGTCGTTCTTCGTCTCACCGGGCTCGAACCGGGTGTTCTCGAGCAGCAGCACCTCGCCGTCGCCGAGCTCGGCGGCGAGCGCCGCCACCTGCTCGCCGACGACCGCCGGGGCGAGCGTCACCTCGATCCCGAGCAGCTCGCCGAGCCGCTCCGCGACCGGGGCCAGGGACAGCTCCGGGTCGACGCCGTTCGGCCGCCCCAGATGCGAGCAAAGCACGATCGCCGCGCCGCCCTCGCGGAGCAGCTCGATCGTCGGCAGCGCGGCACGGATCCGGGTGTCGTCCTGGACCGCGCCGCCGCGGTGCGGGACGTTCAGGTCCGCGCGGACGAGGACGCGCCGACCCGCGACCTCGGCATCGCGGACGGTGGCCTTCTCGAAGGCCAACCGCCTAGGAGACCGCCGCCGGCTTCGCCTCCAGCACCTTCTCGGCGAGCTCGACGCAGCGGTTCGAGTAGCCCCACTCGTTGTCGTACCACGCCACCGCCTTCACCATCCGCCCCTCCATCACCATCGTCTGGCCGGAGTCGAAGATCGAGGAGTGCGGGTCCTTGACGATGTCCGAGGACACGATCGGGTCCTCGGTGTAGTCGAGAATCCCGTGCAGCGGGCCCTCCGCGGCGGCGCGCGCCGCCTCGTTGATCTCCTCGACGCTCGTCTCCTGCGCGACGTCGCATACCAGGTCCACGACCGAGCCGGTCGGGACGGGCGCCCGCACCGAAATCCCGTTCAGCTTGCCGTCCAGCTCGGGGAGGACGAGCCCGATCGCCTTCGCCGCGCCGGTGCTGGTCGGGATCAGGTTGATCGCAGCGGCGCGCGCCCGACGCAGGTCCTTGTGAGGGAGGTCCTGAAGCCGCTGGTCGGCGGTATAGGCATGGATCGTGGTCATCAACCCGCGCTCGATCCCAACGGTCTCGTGGATCACCTTCGCGACCGGCGCCAGGCAGTTGGTCGTGCACGACGCGTTCGAGATGATGTTGTGCCGGTCGGGGTCGTAGGCGTCGAAGTTGACCCCGAGCGCGAGGGTGATGTCCGGCTCCTTCGCCGGCGCGGTGATGATCACCTTGCGCGCGCCGGCGTCCAGATGCTTGGCGGCGTCCTCGCGCTTCGTGAACAGCCCCGTGGACTCGATCACGACCTCGACGCCGAGCTCGGCCCACGGCAGCGCCGCGGGATCGCGCTCTGCGAGCACCTTGATCTCCGCCCCGTCGACGGCGATCGCCCCGTCGCGGGCCTCGACCTCGCCGGGGAAGCGGCCCAGCACGGAGTCGTACCTGAGCAGGTGGGCGAGCGTGTCCGCCTCGGTGATGTCGTTGACCGCGACGATCTCGAGGTCGACGCCGCCCTCGTACGCGGCACGGAAGAGACTTCGCCCGATCCGACCGAACCCGTTGATCCCAACCTTCACAGCCATCTACGCCTCCATCCTCCTTTGCTCCTCCAAGCGCGGTAGGGGGAACCTAGCTGACCGGCTCACTCCGGCGCGACCGCGATCTCGATCCGGTGGCCGTCCGGATCGCGCAGGTGGGCCGAGTAGTAGCTCGGTCCCAGCTCCGGACGCTGCCCGGGCCTGCCGTCGTCGAGCCCGCCGGCCCCGACGCCGCCCTCCCACGCCCCTTTCACCGCCGCGATCCCGGGGGCGGAGAAGCACACGACCTCGCTCCCCGGCACGGGGGTGTCGCCGTTCCGGATGAAGAACCACGGCCGTGCGATCCCCCATCCGACACCGCGGCCGGAGTCCGCATGCCGGCGCCACCCGAGCGCCGCGAAAACCGCGTCGTAGAACTCGGCGCTCGTGTCGACGTCGGAGACCTCGATCGTGACGTGGTGGATCACGCCATCAATCTAGCGGCCGCAACCCGGGCCCCGCTCACTCCGAGCGCGGGGTCCACCGGAACCGCAGCGCCGCCACCGCGAGCCCGAAGACGCCCCAGGCGGCGACCACGGCGAGGTCGCCGAGCTCGAACCCCGCCCCCGTCGTCGCCGGGTCGAAGGCGCTGAAGAAGGCGTCGAACAGGTGCCGGAAGGGGAAGACGTTGGCGACGTGCAGCACCCCGTCCGGGATCTCGTTCTCCGGGATGAAGATCCCGGAGATGAAGTAAAGCGGCAGGGCGACAGCGTTCGTGATCGCGGGCGCCGCGTCCATCGACGGGATCACCGTGGACAGCGCGAACCCGAGGCAGCAGAACGCCACGGCGCCGATCACGAGCGCCACCAGGGCGGCCGGAAGCGTGCGGCCGGGGATCTCGACTCCGTACACGATCCGCCCGATCAGGGTGACGAGCACGAGCATCACGACCGAGACCACGATCGCGTTTCCGGCCCTTCCCGCGATGAACACCCAGCTCGGCAGCGGTGTCGAGCGGATCCGCTTCAGCACCCCGTTCTCGCGATCCTGGGTGATCGAGATCGCCGGGCTGACCAGCGTCGCCGAGATCACCCCGAGCGTGAGGATCGCGGGCACGTAGTAGGTGACCAGCTTGATCCCGCCGAGCGCCTCGATCTCCTGGTTGCCGAAGATCGTCGCGAGGATGAACATGAAGATCAGCGGCAGCATCACCGAGAAGAACACCGACGCCGGGTCCCGCCAGAAGGTCTTCTGGTCGTAGCGGAACTGGTGCAGGACCAGCGCGGCGGCGCTCACTCGGGATCACCCTCCCGCTTCGCCTCGTCCGCGGAGGTGAGCTCGATGTACACGTCCTCGAGGGTGGGGCGCCGGACCTCCAGCGAGCGCACCTCGACGCTCTCGGCGAGCGCCCACCCGGTGAGCTCGTGCAGGGTCTCGACCGGCCTGTCGGTGCGCAGCTCCACCAACCCGTCGCCGCTCCCGGAGGAGGCCTCGGCGGTCGCGATCCGGGGCGGGGCGACGCCGTCCGGGAGCTTGAAGCGCACCTCCGCGGTGCCGTCGTCCCTCGCGGTGAGCTCGTCGGGCGGGCCCTCGGTGATGATCCGGCCGCGGGCGATGATCGCGACCCGGTCCGCGAGCGCCTGCGCCTCCTCCATGTAGTGAGTGGTGAGGAAGACGGTCTTCCCGATCTCGCCGAGCCGGGCGATCATCCCCCACGCCTGCCGCCGCGCGGTCGGGTCGAACCCGGTCGTGGGCTCGTCGAGGAACAGCAGCTCGGGGTCGCCGACCAGCGCCAGCGCGACGTCCAGCCTCCGCTTCTGCCCGCCCGAGAGCCTCCCGACCCGGGCATCCGCCTTGTCGGCGAGCCCTACGTGCTCCACCGTCTCGGCCACCGGACGCGGGCTCCGGTAGTAGCCGGCGTACAGCTCCACTGTTTCCCCGACGGTCAGCTCCGGCTGCATCTCGCACTGCTGCAGCACCACCCCGACCCGCTCCCGCCACTCCCGGTCCGCCGCGTCGGGATCGACGCCGAGCACGGCCACCTCGCCGCCGGTGCGACTGCGATACCCCTCGAGGATCTCGACGGTGGTGGTCTTCCCGGCGCCGTTCGGGCCTACGAACGCGAAGATCTCACCCGCGGCGACCTCCAGGTCGATCCCACGGACCGCGTCGAGCTCGCCGTAGGACTTCCGCAGGTCGCGGACGCTGATCACTTGGTCCGCCACGGCACCGATTCTATGGACGCTCAGGCGTCGTCAAGCTGCACGTCGCGGTGGACGACGCGGAGGCGGACGTCGTCGCGGTCCCCGAGGCGGCCGGCGACCCGGTCGGCGACGCACACCGACCGGTGCCGCCCGCCGGTGCACCCGATCGCGAGCGTCAGGTGGGTCTTGCCCTCCGCGACGTACGCCGGGACGAGGAAGTCGAGCATCGGCATCAGCCGGTCGTAGAACTCCGCGGCCACCGATCCAGCTTCGATGTGCTCGACCACCGCCGCGTCGCGGCCGGTGAGTGGGCGCAGGTCCTCGCGGTAGTGAGGGTTGGGGAGGAAGCGGACGTCGAGCATCAGGTCGGCGTCGCGGGGCGGCCCGTGCTTGAACCCAAAGGTGAGCACGGTCAGGGCCAGCTTCCCCGACGCATCGCTGCCGAGCAGCTCGGTGGAGATCCGCCGCCGCAGCATCGCCCCGGTGTGGTCGGTGGTGTCCATCACCACGTCCGCGCGCTCGCGCAGCGCCGCGAGGATCGCCCGCTCCTCCCGGATCCCGTCCACGAGCCGGCCGTCCGGGGCGAGCGGATGGCGGCGGCGGGTCTCCTTGAAGCGGTCCAGGAGGGTGCGGTCATCGGCCTCCAGGAACAGCACGGTCGGCTTCAGCCCCTCGGTCTCGAGCTCGTCGAGCACCCCGATCAGGTCATCGAAGTACTCGCCCCCGCGCACGTCCGAGACCACGGCGGCGCGGCGCACATGGCTTCCCTCGTGCTGGAACAGCTCCCCGAGCGTGAGGATCATCCGCGGCGGAAGGTTGTCGACGCAGAAGTACCCGCCGTCCTCGAACGCCGCGATCGCCTCGGTCTTGCCGGCGCCGGAGTACCCCGTGATCACCACCAAATCAACTTCCGATCGCGTGCTCCGCTTCGCGTCCGCGCGCGATCGGGTATCCGAAGGGACGGTGTTTCGGTCGTTCGTCATCCGGCCCTATGGAGCTGCTCGTGGATCTGGCGGGCGAGCTTGCCGGGGATCCCGGGGACGGACTCGAGCTCCTCGCGGCTTGCGTCCAGGAACCGCTCCGGGGAGCCGAAGTGGGTGAGCAGTGCCCGCTTGCGGGCGGGGCCGACCCCGGCGAGCTCGTCGAAGACCGACTGGCGCATCGCCTTGTCGCGCCGGTCGCGGTGGAACTCGATCGCGAACCGGTGCGCCTCGTCCCGCACCCGCTGCAGCAGCCGCAGCGCCTCGGAGTCGCGCGGGATCGGGACCGGGTCGCTGCGCCCGGGGGCGAACACCTCCTCGATCCGCTTCGCCAGCCCGATCACCGCAGTCCCGCGCTCGGCGAGCGGCGCCAGCGCCCGGATCCCCGCGGAGAGCTGGCCCTTTCCCCCGTCGATCACGATCAGCCCCGGGAGGGTGGCGAAGCTCGCGTCCCGCTCCGCGTCGTGCGGGGAGAGGTCGGCCTGGTCGACATAGCGCCCCATCCGCCGCTCCAGCACCTCGGCGATCGCCGAGAAGTCGTCTGACGCCACCGTCCGCACCTTGAACTTGCGGTAGTGCGCCTTCTTCGGCGCGCCGCCCTCGAACACGACCATCGAGGCGACCGTGTGCTCCGGGCCGAGGTTGGAGACGTCGAACCCCTCGATCCGGACTGGCAGCTCGTCGAGCCCGAGCACGTCGGCGAGCTCCGACAGCGCGTCCACCCGCTGCTGGCGCCGGCGCTCGCGGCGGAGCTGGTCCTGGGCGAGAGCGAGCTTCGCGTTCCGCTCCGCGAGCTCGCGCAGCCGGCGCTTGTCGCCGCGCTCCGCGACCCGCACCTCGACCGCGGCGGCGCGGCGACTCGTCAGCGCCTGCTCCAGCACCTCGGCTCGCTCGCGGACCGCCGGCCCGACGACGACGAGCCCCGGCACCGCAGGCGCGGCGGCGTAGTACTGGGCTAGGAACTGCTCGGTCACCTCGCCCTCGTCCCCCGCGGCCCGGTTGTCGAGGTAGAACCCGTGCCGCTGCGCGAGCACGCCGTCGCGGACCTGGAACACCTGGGCGTGCGCGTCGGGGCCGTCGACGGCGACCCCGATCAGGTCGGCGGTCCCGATCGCTTCGCCGGCGACCCGCTGCCGCTCCATCAGCGAGCGGACCGCGGTCAGACGGTCGCGATAGATCGCGGCGCGCTCGAACTCCTGCGCCGCCGCGGCCGACGACATCTCCCGCTCCAGGTCGCGCTCGATCTCCCGATACCGCCCCGAGAGGAAGTCCATGATCGCCTCGATGTTGCGACGGTACTCGTCGCGCTCGATGTAGCCCACGCACGGCGCCTGGCACCGCTTGATGTAGTAGTCGAGGCAGGGGACGCCCGAGCGGCGCCCCGGCTCCGGCCCCTCGCAGGTCCGGTACTGGAACAGCTTCCCGAGCAGGTCGAGGGTCTCGCGCACGCGGCGGGCGCTCGCGAACGGGCCGAAGTACGCGCGCCCGGGCTTGTGCCGCTCGCGGGTGAAGTACACCCGCGGGAACTCCTCGTCGAGGCTGACCGCGACATAGGGATAGGACTTGTCGTCGCGCAGCCGAATGTTGAACCTCGGGCGGTGGCGCTTGATGAACTGCTGCTCCGCGAGCAGCGCCTCGGCCTCGTTCTCGGTGACCAGGAAGTCGATCGAGGCGATCTGGGGGCGGAGGTCACCGAACCCGCGCACCTGCTGCTTCGCGAAGTGGGAGGCGACCCGCTTCCGGATCGAGCGCGCCTTGCCGACGTAGATCACCCGTCCGCGCGCGTCGAAGAACAGGTACACGCCCGGCTGGTCGGGCAGGCGCCGGCGCTGCTCGCTGAGGCTGTCCGCCGCGTTCGGCACTGCCAGACAGGTTAGGCTCCGCCCCCGCGGCCCCACCCGAGGAGGACTTCACCATGGTCAGTGAGCCGATCAGCTTCAGCCCCCCCGACCTGAGCACGATCCGGATCGAGATCGACGGCGATATCGGGACGATGACCCTGGACAGGCCGGACGCGCTGAACGCGATGGACGCCGTGCTGATCCAGGAGTTCACCGACGCGGCCGGGTGGCTCGCCGACAGGGCGCCACTGAGGGCGCTGATCGTCACCGGCGCCGGCGATCGGGCCTTCTCCGCCGGCGGCGACGTGAACTCGTTCAAGCAGGGCGTCGAGGACCCCGACATCGACCTCGCCTCCAGCGTCCGCCGCGGCGCCGAGATCCTGCATCAGGGGATCGTCGACTTCCAGCGGATCCCGTTCCCGGTGATAGCCGCCGTGAACGGCGCCGCCGCGGGCGCCGGGTTCTCGCTGGCGCTCGCCTGCGACCTGCGGATCATGTCCGAGCAGTCCTTCCTCGTCGTCGCCTACGGCCGGATCGGCGCCTCCCCGGACGGCGGGATGACCTACTTCCTGCCCCGTGTCGTCGGCCCCGCGAAGGCGAAGGAGCTGATGCTCGAGGACCCGACGATCTCGCCCGCTGACGCGCTCGAGCTCGGCCTCGCCTCGAAGGTGGTGCCCGCCGATCAGCTCATGGAGGTGGCCCGGGAGAAGGCGGAGGAGCTCGCCGCGAAGGCCCCGCACTACGTCCGGATGGCGAAGCTGCTCGCCAACACGAGCCTCGACCACACGCTAACCGAGCACCTCCAGATCGAGCGCCACGGGATCGCCGACAGCATGGCGACCGAGGACCTGCGCGAGGGCGTCACGGCGTTCTTCGGCGGCGATCAGCCCGAGTTCAAGGGAGGGTAGCCAGCCCGCTGATCAGCTCTCGGTCGTGCTCGTAGGTGAGCAAGTCGTCGGCAGCCGCGATCGGCACCCAGCGCAGCTCGTCCACCTCCTTGCTGGGCTCGAAGCTGCCGCCCAGCGGCCGCATCAGCCACCACCGGACCAGCTTCTGGCGACCCTTGTGGTCGACGTACCGGGCCGGCTCCAGCTCCTCCAGGGCCTCGCACTCGAGCCCGGTCTCCTCGGCGACCTCGCGCAGCGCCGCTTCGCGCCACTTCTCGCCGCGGTCGAGCTTGCCCTTCGGCAGCGACCAGTCGTCGTACCGAGGCCGGTGCACCACGGCGATCTCCCTGCGCCCCCACCTCGCCTTGCGGACGATCACGCCCCCTGCCGCCTCCACCTCCGCCGCCGGCTTCCGGGCCATCGTCGGCCGTGCGCGGCTACTCGGCGAGCGCGCGGCTGACCGCGTCTGCGACGCACGCCGGCTTCTCGGAGCCCTCGACCTCGATCGTGAACCGGGTGATGAACTGCCACCAACCGCCCCCGACGTCCTCGAGCTCCGTGATCTCGGCGGTCCCGCGGACTCGGGATCCCGCCGGAACCGGGGCCGGGAATCGAACCCGGTTCCAACCGTAGTTGACGCCCAGCTTGAACCCGGTCGAGCTGAGCAGCGACTTGCGGAAGCCGTCGACGAGCGACAGCGTCAGGTTGCCGTGCGCAATCGTCGTTCCGAACGGGCTCTCGGTCTTGGCCCGCTCCACGTCCACGTGGATCCACTGGTCGTCGCCGGACAGCTCGGCGAACTGGTCGATCATCTCCTGGGTCACCTGACGCCACTCGCTCGGCCCCACCGTCTGGCCGACGATCGCCTTGATGCCCTCGACACCCTGGATCTCGATCACGCTCATGCGGGGCAGACTACCCGCTGCGGGGGTCCAGGGACACCGCGCGGCCGGCCGGTGGCCGACCGCGCGGTGCGGCGGTCAGCCGGCGGGAACGAACCCCCGTGGGGGCGGCGTGGGACGCGGGTGCTCGGCGCGATGCTCGACGTCGTCGGCGTCGATCAGGGCCCACCCGAGCCGCTCCAGCAGTTGCGCCGAGAAATGGTCGGACTCGAGGTCGGGGAGGTTGATCCGCTCCCGGAGCAGGACCGCCTCCCGGTCGTCGTCTCGGCTCTCGGTCACGGTCTCGGTGATGACGAGGATCTGAGGCATCTCACTCTCCTTTCAGGCTTTTGATCTCCCATGTCGCATGGTCGTCCGGACCAGTAAGCGAGAGATGAAGATCAAGTAATCAATCGCTGACTATTCGGAGAACCCCGTCACGCCACCAGGCGCACCTCGAGCGCCGGCGCGTCGAGTGCCCCGGCGCCGTCGAGCAGGCCGAGGATGCGGGCCACATATGCGCGGGTCTCGGGGTAGGGCGGCACGCACCGGCACGCCTCGACCGCCCCGGGTCCCGCGTTGTAGGCGGCGAGCGCCAGCGGGATCGAGCCGAACCGGCGCAGCAGGTCGGACATCAGGTGTGCCTGGGCGGCGATCGCCGCGCTGGCATCGAACGGATCGCCGAGCCCGTACGCGGCGGCGGTCCCGGGCATGAACTGCGCGATCCCGCTGGCGCCCGCCGGAGAGACGGCCGTGGGGTTGAAGTTCGACTCGGCCAGCAGCTGCGCGGAGAGCAGCGCGGCCGACACGTTCCAGCGCGCCGCGGCCCGCTCGACCGCGGCCCGGAACCGGTCCGGGACGAACCCGGGCAGGCCGCCGGCGGCGGCGCTCCCACCGTCGCCGCCGGAGCGGCCGATCGAGTTCGCGGCCTCGGAGCACGGCGCCGGTCCGCGGGTGAACCCGTAGTGCCATGGCTCCCACGAGTATCGCTGCGCGAACCCGAACCGGTGCCCGTTCCGAGCGAGCCACCCGTACGCCGCCGCCGGCCCGAGATCGAGCTCGGTGGCGCACCGATGCAGCGAGCGCCCCGGCGGGGCCACCCACGTCGGGTCCGGGTTCGCCGCGAACAGCCTCGCCTGCTCGGCGTCGGAGCGAAATCCGGAGTTGACGACCACCGACAGCCCCGAGCGCCGGGCCGCCGCCGACAACCGATCGAATCCGGCGGCGACGTCGGGTCGCATCCCCTCGCCCTGCCTGTAGGCAAGCGGACCGGAGTACCCGCCGCCCGATCCGGTCGCGGGCAGGCCGCTCCAGCCGGCAGGCGGCGCGGCCTCGGCGACGGCGCTGGCCTCGAGCGGGACCCGCGAGCGCTCATCGGCCCGGCGGCGATCCCGCCGCCGCAGCGCCTCCGGGTCCACCTCCGCCCGGACCTGAGCGCGCACCCGCACCGGGGCGAAGGACTCGGCGTCGGGAAAGCGTACGGCCACCGCCGACGGCGGCACGCCGTTGCGCGCCGCCGCCTCCCGCGCGGCGGCGCGCGCCCGCGACAGGTACTCGGGCTTGCCCAGGTGGGCGGAATTGACGGAGCCGTCGGGGCGCAGCACCGGCGCGAACAGGCCCGGGAAGTCGTCCCGCATCGAGCGCGCCCCCGAGAGTGCCGCGAGGTCGGCGGCGCGCTGCACCCGGCCCCTGGCGGTGATCGCGCCACCGATCGCGACCAGAACCAGCGCCGCCGCGATCACCGCGGCAGCCGCCCCGAGCATGAGCGGGAGGCTCTGCCCGAGCTCACCGCCGAGCAGGCCCCGCGCGAGCCGGGCGGCGCGGCGCGACGCCGCTCCGCCCGGCTCCACCCCGGCCAGCGCACGACGGGCCGCCACCCGGCCCAGGGGCCGGCCCGCGACCCTCGCCCGGACCCCGCGGGCGTGCAGCTCCCGGACGGCGAGAGCGGCGAGCCCGCGGTCGGCCGGCAGCTCGGCGCAGATCAGGCCGGCGTGGGCAGCGTGGCGATCCAGCGCGGCCTGCCACAGCGAGGGTGGGAGGTGGACGAGCACGGCGGACGCCGGCGGCTCGGCGGCGAGCAGTTCGCCCACGACCGCGAGCGGATCGTCGCGATCCGCGCCGGGCTCGACCCGGAGGTCGCAGAGGTGCCCGCGGGCGGCGGCGTCCAACCCCGCGGCCCACCCCGCGGTCCACTCCTCGAGCGCCCGCGCCGGGTCGGAGGCGAGCACCGTCGGTCCCCGCCGCCGCGGAGGCGGGTCGAGGTCGACGAGCAGCGCCGCTCGCTCACCGCCGCCGGCGGCGACGCCGACGGCAGCCGCCGCCGAGGCCGCTCCCCCGCCGCCCCCGATCGAGGTCGCGAGCACGACGGGCGGCCGGCGCCCGCCGCGGCGCTCCCTCGCCCGCTCCGCCTCCGGCGGCCGGCGCGACTCGAGCACGAACCCGCGCACGGCCTCCAGGCCGCGCCGAGCCGCGGCCCCGAGCCGGCTCACGGCTCGCCCCGGGGACGGCGCACCCAAGCCGAGGACGACACCACGAGCCGCTCCGACAGCGCCCGCAGCGGCGCCGGCGGCCTCAGCTCCACGCCGACCCGTCCCGATCGGATCTCGACCGCCACTCGCCCGTCGGCCCAGCCCGGGAGCGCCTCGCGCACGGCCGGCCGCGCCGCTCGCCCCGCGGCGAGCGCCGCGGCCCCCGATTCAGCGGCGCCGTCGGCGAGCGTGGCCGTGTACCCGACCGCGAGCAGCTGAAGCGCGATCGCCCCCGCCACCAGCAGCGCCGGGACCGCGGAGATCAGCTCGACCGAGGCCTGGCCGCTGCGGTCACCCACCACCCGCCTCCGGGGCCAGCGCCGCGTGCGCCTCGAGCGGGATCCGGGGCACGCTCGGGATCAGCGTCGGAACCCGGATCCTGACCCCAACGTCGTCGCCGTCCCTGACCCGGGCGCCGGCGCGGAGGTGGTCCGGAAGCGCCCGCAGCGCCGCCTCCTCGGCGTCGCCGCCTACGTGCGCCGCGCGCGCTCCTGCGCGGGCGGCGGACCCCGCGGACCACAGCGCCCACCCGACGAGCCCGATCTGGGCCGCGACGAGGACGGCGAGCAGCAGCGCGGGGATCACGGCCACCAGCTCGGCGGAGGCCTGCCCTCGCTCGGCGCTCCACTCCACGCCGGTGACCCGATCGCCCGGACGCTGCATCGTCTGGGAGACGATCCGGCGTCGCGGCGCGCGGGTGGCGCGCCCGCCGCGCCGATCCCGTCACGAACCCGTGACGGAACCTCGCTCGCCGTCGGCCCCGCTCAGGCGGCGCTGCGCCCGAACAGCCGCGCGATCTGGCGCGTGCCCGGGCCGATGCGCGCCCCGCGCCCGGGCTCCGCTCGGATCGAGTCCGCGGACAGCGGCTCGCCGCAATCGGAGCAGGACACCGCCGGCTCGGTCACATACCCTCACATCCGCGGGGATGGCGCCGAACGGCCGGCCCACCGACGCCGGCGAGAAGGCGCGGGCGGCGTTCGAGGCGACCAGGGAGGCCGCCGCCACGCCCGCCTAGCCGGAGCCCCCCGAGCTACGAGTAGGTGCGGGCGTCCGTCCAGATCCGCACGATCGCGAACGCCGAGAGCCCGATCAGCGCGATCCACACGAGCACGCCCGTGGATGTGGCGGTGAGCTCGTCGGTGGCGGCGATCATCAGCGCGATCACCCCGAACGCCCCGTACAGGATCGCCCGGCGCGGGTCCGAGAGCGTCGACAGCGTCAGCTGGTTCTCCAAGTAGAGGCGGTATCCAAACAGGCCGATCGTTGCCAGGAACCCCATCAAGAGCGCCTCGATCGCGACCTCGGCGGCGGTGCTCCCCCCCGGCAGCACAGCAACCCCGAGCGCCAGCACGGCGATGATTGCGACGTTGCGAAGCGTCTGCATCGTCACGCCGATCTTAGACCCCGCGCCTGCTCAGGAGCGGTCGGACAGCATGATCACGAGCCCTGCGACGATCGCGGCGGCGGACGCGAGCAGGCCGAGCGCCGCGATCACGACAGCCGCGCCGCCCGCGATCGAGGGGCCGCCCCGGCGGGCGTCAGCGAACCGGGACACGCCGTACACGGCGAGCGAGAAGGCGATCGTCAGCCCCGCACCGGCGACGAGGGCCGCCACGGCGCTCTCGATCAGCCCGTCGGTGTCGACCAGCGATGCGATCGCCACGGCGCTCATCCGGCCGGCACCGGGGCGCCGTGCCGCGCCCGCCGCCCGAACCCGATCACGATCAGCGCCGCGACCGCAACGGTGACGACCACCGGCCCCACCGCGCCGTCGCCGAACGCGCGCGCCACCGCGTAGGCGGCGGCTCCGATCGCCGCCGAGGCCGGAAGCGTGACAAGCCACGCCACCGCGATGTTGCCCGCCATCCCCCACCGCCCCGCGGACAGCCGCCTGCCCGCACCGGCGCCCATCACCGCGCCCGAGGTGACCTGGGTCGTGGACAGGGGAAAGCCGACGTACGAGCTCGCCAGGATCACCGCCGAGCTGGTGCTCTGTGCGGTGAAGCCCTGGGCCGCATCGATCTTGATGATCCGCATCCCCATCGTGCGGATGATCCGCCACCCGCCCGCGTAGGTGCCGATCGCGATTGCGGTCGCCGCGGTCAGCACGACCCAGAACGGCACACCCTCGTCCGGCCCGACGGAGCCGTTCGCGATCAGCGCCAGGGTGATCACGCCCATCGTCTTCTGCGCGTCGTTGGTGCCGTGCGCGATCGCCAGCAGCCCCCCGGACACGGCCTGGCCCAACCGGAACGCGCGCGTCACCGGCCCAGGCCGGAGCGGCCCGACGATCCGGTACGCGACCACGATCGCCACCACGCCGATCACCAGCGCCGCCAGCGGCGCGACCACCGCCGGGATCAGCACCTTCCCGACCAGCCCGTCGGCGAGCACCGCGCCGGTGCCGACCGCCGCAACCGTCGATCCCACCACGCCGCCGATCAGCGCGTGCGACGAGCTCGACGGAAGCCCGTGGTACCAGGTGAGCAGGTTCCAGGCCAGCGCCCCGATCAGCCCTCCGAGCACCACCGTCGGGGTGATCGCGGTCGGGTCGACGACCTCGCGGGCGACGGTCTCGGCGACCTTCAGCGAGATGAAGGCGCCGACGAAGTTCAGCACCGCCGCGAACCCCACCGCGAGCCGCGGCGACATCGCGCGGGTCGAGATCGATGTCGCGATCAGGTTCGCGGTGTCGTGGAACCCGTTCGTCACCCCGAACACGAGCGCGATCGCGACGACGATCGACAGGATGATGTCGTCGCTCATGCCCTAGGCGTTCTTGATGACGATTCCCTCGAGGATGTGCGCCACGGTCTCGGTGGCGTCGATAGCGCGCTCCAGGACGGCGAAGATGTCCTTCCACCGGATCACGACCATCGGGTCGATCCCGTTGGCAAACAGCGACGCGACCGCGTCGCGGGAGATCCGGTCGCCGTCGTTCTCGAGCCGGTGGATCTCGATCCAGTACCGGTCCAGGCCCTTGAATCCGCGCAGCTCTCCGAGCGCGCTGGAGAGCTGCTCGCATGCCAGCACGAGCACGTCGGCCATCTCCTGCGCCTGCGCCATCGGCGCCTCGATCTGGTACAGACCGAGGAAATCGGCGGCCTCCTCGACGTAGTCGACGATGTCGTCCAGCTTCGTGGCGAGCGCGTAGATGTCCTCTCGGTCGAGCGGCGTCACGAACGTCGTGTTCAGCCGCTGGATGATGTCGTGGGTGATCCTGTCACCCTCCTGCTCCGCCTTCAGGATGTCGCGCGCCAGCCCGCCCGGGTCGTCGGGCCACACCTCGAGCATCTCCTTCAACAGCCGTGCCGAGCGCAGCGAGTTCTCGCCGGCCTCCACGAACAGGTCGAAGAAGACGCGATCGCGCGGAACCAGGGATATCGCGCTCACGGAATCACCTCTGATCGCGCTCGGCCCATCACCAAATTCCCCGCCCTCCCCCACCTTTGTAGAGCCTCGCGCTCACGGCGCCGGCTCCGCGGCAGCTTCGTGGGCTCCGGCGACGTGGCGTTCGATCAGCTCGCGCTGCAGAGACCTTGGCTCCGCCCCGCGCCGGGGAGCGTGCCGCGTCCAGTTCCCGTCCGAGCCCAGCGCCCACGAGCTCGTGTTGTCGGCGAGGGCGCGGTCGAGCACGTCGGTGAGCTGGGACCGCAGCCGCGGGTCGGTCACCGGCGTGGCCAGCTCCACCCGGTTGTACAGATTGCGCGGCATCAGATCGGCGGAGCCAATGTAGATCCTGGGGTCCTCGCCGGGCCGCTCGAACGAGTAGATCCGGGAGTGCTCGAGGAACCGGCCGACGACGGAGATCACGTTGATGTTGTCGGAGATCCCGTCGACCCCGGGCCGCAGCGCGCAGATCCCGCGCACGTTCAGCTCCACGGAGACCCCGGCGCGCGACGCTCGGTACAGGGCCCTGATCATGGGCGGATCCAGAAGCGCGTTCATCTTCGCCCGGATCCGGGCCGGGTGGCGCTTGGTATGGGAATCGACGGTGCGGTCGATCTCCTCGGCGAGGCCCGCCTGCAGGTTGAACGGCCCCACCAGCACCTTCCGCGAGCGCCGGGGCCGGCCGTACCCCGTCAGGTAGTTGAACATCTCGGCGACGTCGGCGCCGATCTCTGGGTCCACCGTGAACAGGCCGAGGTCCGTGTACAGCGTCGCGGTCTTCGGGTTGTAGTTGCCGGTCCCGATATGCACGTAGTGGCGAACCCGGTCACCCTCGCGGCGAACCACCAGGATGCACTTGCAGTGCGTCTTCAGGGAGGGGATCCCGTACACGACGTGCACCCCGGCCTCCTCCAGCTTCTGCGCCCACCTGATGTTGGCCTGCTCGTCGAAGCGCGCCTTCAGCTCCACCATGCAGACCGCCTGCTTGCCGCGCTCCGAGGCCTCGATCAGGGTCGGGACGAGCGGCGAGTCGGCGCTGGTCCGGTATACGGTCTGCTTGATCGCGAGCACGTCGGGGTCCTCGACCGCCTGGTTGACGAAGCGCTCCACGGATGTCTCGAACGAGTCGTACGGGTGGTGGACGAGGATGTCTCCCTCCCGCATCGCGCCCATCACGTCCGCAGGCTCCCCGTTCTCGGGCTGGAGGCGGGGCTGGGTGACGCCGCTGAACGAGGGGTAGCGGAGCTCCGGGAACCCCGGAACGTTCGCGATGTCGACGACGTCGTCCATCCCGAGCAGGCCGTCGATCTCGTACACCTGGATCTCCTCGATCCCGAGCGCCGAGACGAGCTGGTCGCGCAGCCGCGGGTTCATGTCCCGCTCGATCTCCAGCCGGACGACCTCCCCGAACCGGCGCCGGCGAAGCTCGTCCTCGACTGCCCGCATCAGGTCGTCCGCCTCGTCGGAGATGTCGTAGTCGGTGTCCCGCGTCACCCTGAACAGCGCGTGGTCGACCACCTCCATCCCCGGGAACAGCGCCTCGAGCTTGTGCGCGATCACATCCTCGAGCAGAACGAACGTGTGGCCGTCCCCGAGCGAGAGGAACCGCCGCAGAAGCTCCTTCGGGACCTTCACCCTGGCGATCACCTCGGTGTTCTGGTCGGGATCGCGAAGCGCCACCCCCAGGCTCAGCGACAGGTTGGAGATGTACGGGAACGGTCGCCCCAGCCCGATCACCAGCGGAGTCAGCGTGGGGAATATCTGGTTCTGGAACAGCTCCTCGATCTCGGCCCGCTCGTCCTCGCTCGCCGACGCGAAGGTGATCAGCCGGATTCCCATCCGCTCGAGCCCGGGACGAAGGTCGTCCTCGAAGCACGCGAACAGCCGCGTCCGCAGCGCGACGGCGCGGCCGTAGATCGCGTCGATCTGCTCGGTGGGGCTCATCCCGTCGGCCCCCCGGGTGTCACGGCCCGCCTCGATCTGCTCATGCAGATCCGCGACCCGCACCATGTAGAACTCGTCCAGGTTGCTCTCGTAGATCGCCGCGAACCTGATCCGCTCCAGCAACGGCACCGACGGATCCTCGGCGAGCTGCAGGACGCGGTCGTTGAACTCGAGCCACGACAGCTCGCGATTGAAGTACAGGGTGCTGTCCTCGAGCTCCGCGTCGACGGGCTCGGCCGCGGGCCCTCCGCCGCGGTCGCCGGCGAGGACGACGCCAGTCGCCTCGTCCTCGACGAGCGTGCCGGGATTTGAATCCGCTCGGTTCGTGATCAGCCTCCGCGCCGCCGCCGGCAGGTCGAGCGCCATGCTAACGGCGGCCGACTCGCTCCCGTTCCACGTTCGCGGCCGGCAGCACCTCGTCGAGCTCGGCCAGGAACGGCAGCTCCGGATACGCGTCGCGCAGCTCCACCAGCGTCGCCCGGTAATGGGAGAGCTTCGGCTCCGGGATCGGGTCATCGCCATGCCGCAGCCGCATCTTCGCAAGCTTGTCGGCAGCGTAGATCGAGGCGACCTCGGCGCCGTGGCGGGCGATCCTGGCGCGGTGCTCCGCCTTGCGCTGCTCGTACGAGAGGATCGAGGAGTCCTCGGTCATCACCCACACCAGATCGGCGACCTGGGACCCGAACCGCTCCCGGATCTCCGCGGCGCCGACGTCGGTGTCCTCGAGCACGTCGTGGAGCAACCCCGCAGCGACGACCTCCTCCCGGTGGCCGCGCTCGGCGAGCAGGCGCCCGACCGCGACCGGGTGGTCGATCGGGGTGTCGCCGTTGCCGCGCGAGTGCACCTCGACCGCGAAAGCATAGGCGCGATCGACCAGCGCGGAGCCATTCGAGAATCCGGGAGCCGAAGCCAACACAGGAAGCGTAGTCGCCCCGCGCCGGCACGTGGGCTCCGACCCCAGCGCGCCCGACGGTGGGTTGCGATCACGCCGCCCGGGGCAGCTTCGGCGGTGCCGTCACCTGGGCGCCGGCCGGGGCCGCGGCGAGCTCGGCCGGCGCGGCGGCCGGCTCCAGCGCCCGCGCGTACCCGAGCGCCAGCTCGGCCAGGGCACCCTCCCAGGAGCGGGAGCGGGCCGTGGTCAGCGCCGCGTTGGCGATCCGTCGCCGCAGCACCGGGGACGCGGCCAGCTGCAGGACGGCGTCGGCGAGCTGGTCGGCGTCGGGCGGCTGCAGCAGCCCGGTGTCGCCGTCCCGGATCAGCGAGCTCGGCCCGCCCGCGTCGACCGCGACCACCGGGAGCCCGCTCGCCTGGGCCTCCTGGATCACCTGCCCGAAGGTGTCGGTGATCGAGCAGAACAGGAACATGTCGGCGCTCGCGTACGCGCGCGGCAGGTCCTCGCCGCCGAGCCACCCGAGGAAGGTGGCGCGGTCCCCGAGCCGCTCCCGGAGCACGTCCTCCTCGGGCCCGCCGCCGGCCAGCAGCAGGTGGAGCCGTGGGTCGCGCTCGTGGGCGGCGAAAAAGGCATCGGCGAGCAGGTCGACGCCCTTCTCGGTGGTGAGCCGGCCCGCGTACAGAACCTTGATCTCGCCCGGATAGGCGGAGGGATCGGCCTTCGCCGGGTCGAACCGCTGGGTGTCGACTCCCCGCGTCCACCGCATGATCCGGTCGCGATCGACCCCGAGCTCGACGAGCGAGTCGTCCGAGGCCGCGCTCGGCGACAGCACGACCTGGCAGCCGCCGTAGAACAGCCCCAGGCCGAGCCGCATCCCGTTGGTGATCGTCTCGTCGCCGGAGCGGAGCGCCGCGTAGGTGGCTAGCTCGGTGTGGTAGCTGCCGGTGACGGGGATTCCGCCGATCCGGGCGCACGCCGCGGCGGCGATCCCGGCCGGCCCCGGCGAGGCGAGATGGAGCAGGTCGTAGCGTCCCTCGGCGATCGTCTCGGCGAGAGTGGCGACGCTGGGGACGCCGATCCCCAGCCCGGCGTAGAAGGGCACCTCGACCTCGACGGCCGCCGGCAGACGGCGGTCGACGTTTGCGTCCGTTCCGATCACCTCGACCTCGTACCCGGGGACTCCGCGGTGGCGGATCTGCTGGATCGTGTGGGTGACGCCGTGCATCGAGCCGGCCGCGTCGACGACCAGGGCGACGCGCCGGCTCCCCTCGCGGATGCGGAGCTTCGCCTTCTCGCCGCCCAGGAACGTCGCTGCGGGGACGTACGGGACGACCGGGACGCACGAGGTGAGCAGCGCCCCGATCGCCTCGCCGTACCCGTCGCCGGTGGCGGCGGCGTGCAGGACCTTGGCGGCGGCGCTGCACAGCCCGTCCTCGTGCAGGTGGCGGGCGCGGCGGTACAGCGCGGCGTGGCTGAACCCCTCCTCCTGCATGTGGTCGATCAGGGCCCGGCCGCGCACCTTCAGGCCCATCGAGTGGAGCCATGCGCCGAGCAGCTTGCGCGCGTCCTCGGGGCCGAGGTCGGCGCGGCTGTCGCTGGAGCGGTGGCTTCCCTCGGAGACGACCCCCTCCGACATCTTCAGGACCGCGGCGACGTCAACCTTCAATCCGGCCGCCTCCTCCGCTTCGCGTCCGGGGGCGGCCGGGTCACCGCCGGGACGGTCCATGGCGAGAACTCGTGACGCGAGGGCGATCGCCGAGTGTGCCCACTTCGCCGCGCTTCCCTGCTCCCCGCGCGGGGTCGCGTCGCCCTTGCGGACGTGTCGCAGAAACTCTTCCGGCGTGGACGCGATCGGCGTCTGCGTGAAGGTCCGCCCGATGTCCACGCCGGCGTGGTCGTCGGAGCCGGCGACACCGGTGCCGCCGTGGGTCTCGATGTAGATCGCCGCCGGCATGTTCAACTCAGCTGCACGGGAGCCGTTCCGCACCTCCCACACGTCGAACAGCTGCGCGAGCCGGCGCCGGTGACGCGGCTCGAGCGGTGCCTCGACGGCGTAGAACGGATGGGCGAGCGCGCGGGTGATCTCGCGCTCCGCGAGGTATGCGGCGCATGCCTGCAGGTCGCGGGCGTGAGCCTGCAGCCACTCGTGGTCCTCGGGGGTGATCCCGTAGCAGAGCACGTGCACCGCCTGGGGCTCGTCCTCGAACCAGGTGGTGAGCTCCTCGGAGATGAACACGTCGTCGCGATCGGCGATCTCGAGGCAGCCGTCGATCGTGTCGTGATCGGTGATCGTCACGAAGTCCATCCCGCGCCGCTTCGCGAGGTCGTACACCTCCTGCGGCGGGGTGGCGCACTCCGGCAGGCCGACGGCGCGCTGGACCCCGAGCTTCGAGGTCACCGACGCGGTCGAGTGGCAGTGAAGGTCGACCGTCGAGATGTCGGTGGAAATGCCCTGCTGGGGAATCATCGGTGCTCCCTTGTTCGCGTTGTTGTCGCTTGGTCCGGTAATCGGTGCCAGCATCGTCTCCCTCGCGGTTGCAGGGGTTAACGGACGGGGAAGGCGACGTGAACCTCGCGTGAACCCGCTTCACCGGATCGCAACCGGGTCGGGCGCGGGCGCTGCCACGCTGAGGTGAGTGTCCGCCACGGTCCCGGGAAGCACCGTGCTGTTGACCCTGTCCCGGGGCGCCGTGCGCGTGGAGGTGCGGGTGGACCCGGTCTCGATCGTGATCCTGCGCGAGGACCGGGAGCTGGTCGGCCCGGTCGCGCTGTGGACCCAGCCGGGCACCGGCCACGACGCGCTGGTCAACCTGACCGAGGGCGTGATCCCGAACGAGGAGCGCGGCGAGCGCGAGCCGGTTCGCACCATCGGCGCCGGCGGCGAGGCGTCCGTCTCGATCCCCGAGGACGACCGGGTCGTGGTCGATGTGGCTCCCGCCAACCGCCCCTTCCGGATCGGCGCCGCATGGCCGGGGGCGCCGGCCGAGCGGATCACCGGCCTCGGGCCGCGGCACCAGCTCGAGTTCGACCAGCGCGGCCGCACCGTCCAGCTCGGCGCCGACCGCCGCTACACCGGCCCCGACTGTCCCGACGAGCTGCTCCAGATGGGCGGGATCCCGATGGGCGACTACGTGCCGGTGCCGTGGGCGCTGTCGAGCGGAGGCTGGGCCGCCTGGGTGGAGACATGGGGACCCGGGGTCGAGATCGCCCTGGGCGAGGAGGTCGGGGCGAGCGTCCGGGGAGCCTCCGGATCACTGCGGGTCCACTTCATCTGCGACCCGACGCCGGCGGCGCGGCTGCGCCACTACCTCCGCCTCACCGGGTTTCCCGATGTTCTCCCCGAGTGGGGGTACGGGTTCTGGAAGAGCCGCGACGTGTACGAGCACGAGCGCGACGTGGTCGAGGACTTCCGGGGATACGCCGACAACTCGATCCCGCTCGACGCGATCGTGCTCGACTCGCCGTGGGAGACGCAGTACAACACGTGGAGGTTCAACCCGCACCAGTTCCCGGACGCTCCCGGGCTGATCAAGCGAATGCGCGACGACGGCGTCCGCACGGTGGTGTGGACGACCCCGTGGGTCAATGTCGACTCGGCCGAGGGCCAGCGCCCGCCCGACTCGGCGTCGGAGCGCCTCCACCGGGCGCCCGCGGAGAACTACGCCGAGGGCGCCGATCGCGGCCACTTCGTCCGCACCGGCGACGGCGAGACCTACCTCGGCCAGTGGTGGATGGGGCGCGGATCGCCGATCGACTTCACGTCGGCCGAGGCGGCCGAGTGGTGGAAGGGCCTAGCCCGCGGGGCCCTGGAGCTCGGCGTCGAGGGGATCAAGGCCGACGACGGAGAGGGCTACTACTTCCCCCCCGAGATCGCGTTCGCCGGCGGGGACAGCGGCCCCGAGGCGGCGTGGGCCTACCCCGGCTTGTACCTGCGCGCGATGCAGGAGGCGCTCGACGAGGTCCACCCCGGGACCGGGGTGCTGTTCGCGCGCTCGGGGTGGAGCGGCACGCAGGCCATGGGGGTGACGTGGGGGGGCGATCAGGCGTCCGACTTCTGGTCGCTGCGGGCGCTGGTGGCGGCGACGCTGACCGCCGCCGCGACCGGCTTCTCGAACTGGTCGCACGACGTCGGCGGCTACCTGGGCAAGATGCTCTCGGACCGGTGCCCGCCGGAGCTGCTCGTCCGGTGGACCCAGTTCGGGTGCTTCACGCCGCTGATGCAGGCGCACGGCCGGTTCGCGCAGGAGCCGTGGCGCTATCACCACGAGATCCTCGAGGCCTACCGCGAGTACGTCCTCCTGCACGAGCGGCTGGTCCCGTACGTGCGGGCGGCGGCGGCCACCGCTCGCAGGACCGGGGTGCCGATCATCCGGCCGCTGTGCCTGACGGATCCCGGCGACGAGCGCGGCTGGGAGATCGCCGACGCGTACGGGTACGGCCCGGCGCTGTGGGTCGCGCCGGTGCTCGAGGAGCGGGCGACCAGCCGCGCCACGCATTTGCCGCGGGGCGAGTGGATCGACCCGTGGACCGACGAGCACGTCGAGGGCGGCCGCGAGGTGGCCGTCGACGCGCCGCTGGAACGGATCCCGGTGTGGGTGCGGCGGGGCTCGATCGTGGTCACCTACCCGGCCGAGCACGTCGCCGCCGGGCTCGGAGACACCCCCGAGTCCGAGCGCCCGCTGGAGCTCACCCTGTGGGGCCGCCCGCGCCTCGGCCGCGCCGCTGCCCGGCTCGCCGACGGGACCTCGATCGGGTGGACCCGGGGGCGGTGGTCGGTGACTCCGGATCGCGACGTGGTGGTTCGCGAGCGGGCGATGTAGCCGACGGCGATCCGGCCGGCAGCCTCGCGTTTTCCGACGGAGCGGGTCAATTAGGCTGGCCGTCGTGGAGTCGGAAAACGTTGCCGCCGTGCAGACGATGGTTCAGCTGTTCAGCCGGGGCGAGCTCGAGGAGCTGCTCGACCGCTTCGTCGCCGAGGAGATCGAGTTGGACTACTCGCGCTCGCTGAGCCCGGACCAGGTGGGAGTCTTCCGGGGCATCGACGAGGTGCGTCGCTTCCTGCAGACGCTGCTGGAGCCCTGGCAGGAGATGGAGCTCATTGCGGACGATTACATCGAGGTGCGCGACGACACGGTGGTCGTCACCTCGCACACGCGCCAAATCGGGCGAGAGAGCGGCGTCGAGGTCGTCGCTCGCGGTGCGGTGCTGATTCGCCTTCGCAACGGCAAGGCGATCTGGTGGCAGCTCTTCCAGAGCGAGGAGGACGCGCTCGAGGCCGCCGGCTAGTCCGGATCGGCCGCGACACCCGCGGCCCGGCGCGCCTCGGCGAGCTCCTCCGCGGCCTGGCGCGCCTGCTCCAGAGCGAGCTCCTCCGCGCGCTTCGCCTCCTCCAGTTCCTTCCGGGCGCGCGCCGATCGCTCCACGGCGTCGCGGCGGGCCGCGGAGCGCTCCAGCGCCCCGTCCGCCGCCCGCTCCAGCCCGGTCCACGTCCCCCGCTCCCGCTCGCGCGCCCACAGCTCGCGGAAGCGGTCGAAGAGCAGCTCGCGGCGGGCCTCCAGGTAGACCGTGAGCGACTCGAGGCCGCGATACGCGGCCGTGTTCGGCGCCTGCACGACCAGGTCGGGGTCGAGGTCGGCGGCGCCGCCGGCGCGGCTCTGGATCGTCTCGAGGTCGTCGGCGCGGATCTCGTCGAGGTGACCGCGCACCCGCGGGAGCATCACGTCGCAATCGTGCAGCTCGCCGAGCAAGTCCTGCAGATCCCGGGCCCGCTTCCGGGCGGTCTCGCCCGGCTCCCCGAAGCACATCTCGGTCGCCTCGAGCACGTACCGGAGGCGCTTCGCAGCGATCCGCATGTCGTGCTGAGCCTTCACCTTGCGCCTCTCGATCGCGGCCGTCTCGAACGAGCGCAGCTCGTCCATGCGCACCTTCACGATCCGGGCGGCGTTCTCGGCGAGGCTCGCCGCCGGGTCGAGCTTCTTCACCTTCTTCGGCTTCACGACTCGTCCATGTCCCCGGCCTGGGCGGCAAGCTCTGCGAGCCGCCTCTGCAGCCCCTCCAGCCGCTCCGCGTGCACGTAGGGCTCCAGGGCCTCGTTCGCCTCCCGCTGCTCGTCCCGGATCCGGCCGATCAGGCTCTCGATCCCGTCGCGGTCCGAGGGGGCGAGCTTCTCGGACAGCTCCTCCAGCGTCGCGATCGCCACGTCGCGGTCGCGCCGCTCCCCGAGCGCGTCGGCAAGCGCCTTCACCTCGCGCAGCTCGCGGCGCAGCCGCTTTCGCGGGAAGCACGGACCGAACACCTCCAGCGCGGCGCGCAGGCGGCGGGTCGCCACCCGCATGTCGTGGACCCGCTCGATGTCGCGCATGTCGAGCACGCCGCCGGCGTGGTCGGCGAGCTCCCCGGCGCGCACCTCGACGATCTTCGCCGCGGCGGCGGCGTACGAGTCCTCGGCCGACAGCCCCGGTATCTCGCGTGCCTTCGCCACGGTGAGGAGGGCGCGAGTCTAACGCGGGGTTGCGTCGCCGCGGGCGGCTACGCGAGCTCCGCGCCGCTGGCGTCGCCGAACCCGTCCGGCGCGGAGCCGTTCAGGAGGTCGAGGATGACGCCCTCGCGGAGGCCGCCCTTGCCGATCTGGAGCGGCATCCCCAGCAGCTCGGAGAGCTTCTCGAGCAGCAGCACGCCGGTGGGCAGGATCCGCACACGGGTCGGGTCGAGCTCGAACCGGCGCGCCACGTCCGCGACCGGGTCCGTCGCGAAGATCCGCATCGCCCGCTCCAGCGTCTCGTACTCGAGCACCGCCCCGACGACCTTGCGCAGCGACGTGGCGCTGCCGCCGACCGCGACGGCCTGGTCGGGCGGGCGCAGCTCGACGTCCTCGAAGAACTCGGCGATGTGCTCGCGGATCGCGCGGAACTCCGACGCCGCCGGTGGATCGCTGGAGAGGAATGCGTCGCCGAGCGAGCCCGACCCGATCTTGAAGGAGCGCACCTCGTCCACCCCGCTCGCCAGCGTCCCGGTGATCACCTCGGTCGACCCGCCGCCGACGTCCACCACCGCGATCTCGCCGGCAGTCGGATGCCCGAGCGTCTTCGTCGCTCCGACGAACGCAAGCCGCCCCTCCTCGTGCTCGCCGAGCACGTCGACCTCGACCCCCGCGACCCGCTCGATCGTCTCGACGACCTCGTCGCGGTTGTCGGCCTCCCTGACCGCCGCGGTCGCGACGGTCTTGATCGCCTCCGCGCCGACCTCCTCGGCCAGCCGCACCTGCTGCGCGACGGTCTCGCCGATCTCCTCGATCTTGTCGCGCTTGATCGAGCCGTTGTCGCGGGCGGACCTGCCGATCCGCGTGTAGGTGCGCTGCTCCATCACCGTTCGCAGCTGACCGTCCTTCGGCTCGGCGACCAACACTCGGCACGTGTTGGAGCCGATGTCGATCGCCGCACACAGCATCGAGCGCGATCTTCTCAGAAGGTCATGATCGACAAGCGCCGGTCTTTGCGCGCTGTGCGGCAATGTCCTACAGCCCGACGACGTCCGCGAGCGGCTCGGGGGCCGTTGCGGTCGGCGCCGGGGCGGGCTTCGGCCCGACCCGCGGGGTGCGCGATGCGAGCGCGCCGGCCGCGCGTCCGAGCCCCCCGGGAAGGCTTCGCAGCCCGATCGCCGCCGTGGCCTGGGCGAGCTTCCACCGGTTCCCCTGCTCGCCCTTGGGCGTGGCGAGGCCGGCGCGAACGTGCCCGAGGAACTGCTCCGGAGACTCGGCAGCCGGCGCCTCCGTGTAGGTCAAACCGACATGCACGCCGCCGTGGTCGTCGGACCCGGCGATCCCGGCCCCCCCGCACGCCTCCCGAAACGCGACGGCGGGCGCGTTCAGCTCGGATCCGAAGTACCCGCTGCGCACCTCCCACACCGGGAACAGCTGCGCCAACCTGCGCCGGTGGCGGAGCGTGAGCGGCTCCTCCACCTCCCAGAACGGGTGGGCGACCGCGGCCAGGATGCCCCGGGAGTGCACGTACTCGGCGACCGCCTCGACGTCGCCGCGTCGCTCCTGAAGCCGGGCGTGGTCGTCAGGGTCGATCCCGTAGCACAGCACGTGCACCTCGCGCGGCTCGTCGCGGAACCGGGCGGAGAGCTCCTCGGAGACGAAGAAGTCCGGTCGGTGCGCGAGCCGCTCCGCCCCCGCGATCGTGTCGTGGTCGGTGATCGTCACGAAGTCCATCCCGCGACGCTTGGCGAGCTCGTAGATCGCCTCGGGCTCGGTCGCGCACTCCCCGAAGAAGATCGCCTTCCGGACCTCGGGCTTCGTCAGCCGCGAGGCGACGGAATGGCAGTGCAGGTCGACTCGCGAGGGTGAAGCGACGATCGGCATCGCACACCGAGTGTGGGCACCGGGGGCCCGATCACGGTTAACGATTGGCGAAACACCGGTGAAAGGGCTGTGAACACGATTTTACCGTGGGTTACAGGGGGTTCACCCGGATCGGGCGGGCGCGTGCGATACATGTGGCGGATGAACGACGGCCTCCACAGCCGGCTCGGGCTCGCTGTTCCGAACGAGTGGTGGCCGGCGAGTCCGCTGCTGAAGTCCTACGAGGCGGCGGGGTTCCGGCTGGTGCAGATCCCCTCACCACCGCCCTCGGTGCTCGCCGACCCGCGCCTGCTCGGCCGCCACGCCGGAGGGGTCCGGGCGGCCCTCGAACCGACCGGCCTGCGCCCGGTGGTGCACGCACCGGCCGAGCTGCTCGCAGGGGCGCCCGAGGCGGATGCCGCCTTCCAGGGCCTGCTGGCATACGCGGCCGAGATCGGCGCCGGCCACGTCGTCTACCACGCCCACGCGCTTCCGGACCACGCTTCGAGCGAGGATCGTCTGCTCGCCGAGACCCGCTCCCTCGCCCGGCACGCCGCGCGCGCCGAGCGGCTCGGTGTGACGGTCGCGGTCGAGAACCTCGCTCCCACCTACCCGGGGCCGGAGCGCCTCTCCGACACGCCGCTGACGCTGCGGGCCCTGGTCCACCGGATCGACTCCCCCCGGGTCGGGATCTGCCTCGACGTCGGCCACGCCAACGTGATCGCCGAGCTCGAGCACGCGTCGATCGAGCACCTTGTCAGCCCGGTGCTCGACTCCATCGTCCTCTTCCACCTGCACGACAACCTCGGCGCCCGCTGGGATCCCACCGAGGCGCCCGCAGGGCTCGACCCGGTCCGCCTCGACCTTCATCTCGCTCCCGGCCGGGGGACCGTGCCGTGGGATCGGATCGCACCGGTGCTCGCCTCCCACGACGCCCCGCTGGTGCTCGAGGTGCACCCGCCGAACCGCCCCCAGCCGGACGAGCTGGCGGCGACCACGCGCGCGCTGCTGGCGGCACCGGCGCCCGAGCCGCTCGCCGCAGGCTGAGTCGCTCGCCGCCCGCTAGGTCGAGGGCCGCGGCGCGGGATCTTCGGGATGCGACGCGTCCTCGAACTCGCGGAACAGGCCCGTGACGACGAAGGCGACCTGCTCCCCGATGTCGACCGCGTTGTCGCCGATTCGCTCCAGCGCTCGGGCGACCAGCATCATCGTCATCGCCCACTCGCGGGCGTCGGCGTCGTCGCCGACCTCGAGCGCCAGCCGGAACACCTCGCGGTTGAGGTTGTCGATCACGTCGTCCTGGCGGACCAGATCGCGCGCCATCTCGACGTCGCGGGCGGCGAAGGCGCGCTTGCACTGGGTGATCAGCGTGCGGGCGTGCTTTCCCATCGTGACGATGTCCCGCAGCATTCCCTCGTCGGCGGGGGGCTCGTGGCCGGCGATCGGGATCAGCTTCCCGATGTTCACGCACTGGTCGCCCATCCGCTCCATGCACTTCATCACGTGCAGGAGGGCCGAGATCAGGCGCAGGTCGGTCGCCACGGGCGCCTGCGTGGCGAGCAGCGTCAGGATCGACTGATGAACCTCGAGGTAGCGGCCGTCGATCCGGTCGTCGTCCGCGATCACGAGCTCAGCGAGCTCGACGTCCTGGTGCTCAACCGCCTCGATCGTCCGGTCCAGCGTCTCCACGACGAGGTCGAGCCCGCCCAGAGCGCTGTGCTCGAGTGCCTCGAGCTCCTCCTGGTAGCTGACCCGGACGCGCTCGGACATCGCTCAGCGCGGGGCGGCCAGGGCCGGCTCAGCCGAACCGGCCGCTGACATAGTCCTCGGTCTCCTTCTTCTCCGGCGTCGTGAAGATCTTCTCGGTGGGGCCCATCTCGACCAGCTTCCCCGGCTTGCCGCTCTCCTCGAGGTTGAAGAACGCGGTCGAGTCGCTGGCACGGGCCGCCTGCTGCATGTTGTGGGTGACGATCACGATCGTGTAGGCGCTCTTCAGGTCCGCGATCAGGTCCTCGATCGCGAGCGTGGCGACCGGGTCGAGGGAGGAGCACGGCTCGTCCATCAGCAGCACCGCGGGCTCCACCGCGGTCGCCCGGGCGATGCAGAGGCGCTGCTGCTGGCCTCCGGAGAGCCCGGATCCCTGCTTGTCGAGCCGGTCCTTGACCTCGTCCCACAGATGGGCTCCGCGCAGGGAGCGCTCCACGACCTCGTCCTTCTCGGACTTCTTCACGCCGCGGCGGTTCAGGGTGAGCCCGGCCGCCACGTTCTCGTAGATCGACATCGTCGGGAACGGGTTCGGCGACTGAAACACCATCCCGACCATCCGCCGCACCTCCACCGGGTCGACGTTGGACGCGTAGATGTTCTGTCCGCCGAGCACCACCTCGCCCTCGACCCGTGCCCCGGGCGTCAGCTCGTGCATCCTGTTCAGCGACCGCAGCACGGTCGTCTTCCCGCACCCCGAGGAGCCGATCAGCGCAGTCACCTTGTTCGGCTCGATCGCCATGTTGACGCTCTCGACGGCGTGGAAGTCCCCGTAGTGGAGGTCGACGTCCTTGACCTCGACGCGGGTCGCCTGCCGCTTCACCTCGGCTTGGCCCAGCTGATCCCGCTCCGGCTCGGGAGCCGGGGTCTGAACCGGGCTTGGAGCCTGGCCGGCGGTGTGGCGATCGGCTGCTGTCTCAGGCATTTCGCTGCTCTCCCCGTTCAATTGACTAGCGGATCTCGGTCCCGTACCGGCGGTAGATGAAGCGGGCGATCAGGCTGAGGATCATGACGATAGCGATCAGGGTCAGCGCGGCCGCCCAGGCGCGGTCGTACGAGGCCTCCTTCATCACGCCCGGGGTCTTGTACTCGTAGTACGCGTACACGGCGAGGCTCTGCATCCGCCCGCTGAACGGGTCCTCGTTCAGCGAGTCGACCACCCCGGTGGTGACGAGCAGGGGCGCCGTCTCGCCGATCACGCGCGCGATCGAGAGCATCACGCCCGTGACGAGGCCCGCCAGCGCCGTCGGGAGCACGACCTTGGTGATCGTCTTCCACTTCGGGGTGCCGAGCGCGTACGAGGCCTCCCGGAGGTGGTTCGGGACGATCTTCAGGATCTCCTCTGCGGATCGGATCACGATCGGGATCATCAGCACCGAGAGCGCCACGGAACCCATGATCCCCAGCCGGATTCCCGGCCCGAAGATCAGCGCGAACACCGCGTACGCGAACAGGCCGGCGACGATCGACGGGATCCCGGTCATCACGTCCACGAAGAACGTGATCGCCCGCCGCAGCGGCCCTGAGCCGTACTCGGTCAGGTACACGGCCGCCATCACGCCGACCGGAACCGAGATCAGCGTCGCCCATCCGGTGATGACCAGGGTCCCAACAATCGCGTGCGCGGCTCCTCCGCCCTCACCGATCACGCCGCGCCCGGTCTCGGTGAAGAAGGCGAAGTCGAACCGCGGGAGGCCGCGGTCGATCACCGTGTACAGCAGGGACAGGAGCGGAATCAGCGCCAACCCGAAGGCCGACACGATCACCACCGTCATCAACCTGTCGAATGCCTGCCGGCGGCCCTCGACCGCGCGCGACCACACGTAGATGACGACGCAGCTGACGACCACCGTCGCGACCAGGAACAGCGCCACCTTGAAGCTCCCGGTTGCGAGCAGCACCGCCGCCGCGAATGCCGCCGAGCCGAGCCCGATCAGCCACGACGCCAAAGGATGCAGCCCGCCTCCGGTCAGCGCCGCCGGCACATCGGCGGCGACGAACTGGTCGATGTCGACGCCGGGCTGGGGGCCCGGAACTGCCGGCCGGCGGTCCTTCGGGTCCATCGCTCTCCACCGCCTCCGAGCGACTGATCACCCAGCGGGCTGCCATGTTGATGACCAGCGTGATCGCGAACAGGACCAGGCCGGAGGCGATCAGGGCGTTGATCAGCACTCCGGACGACTCCGGGAACTGGAGTGCGATGTTGGCGGCGATCGGCGTCGGGTTGGACTGGCTGATCAGGTTGAAGGTGACGACGCCGGACACCGACAGGATGATCGTCACCGCCATCGTCTCGCCGAGCGCCCGGCCGAGACCGAGCATCGAGCCGCTGATCACCGCCGAGCGTCCGAACGGGAGCACCGCCATCCGGATCATCTCCCACCGCGTCGCTCCGAGGGCGAGCGCTCCCTCCTGGAGCCTGTTGGGTGTCTGCGAGAACACCTCGCGCGCAACCGCGGAGACGATCGGCATGACCATCACCGCGAGCACGATCCCGGCGACGAGCATCGCCCGCCCGGTCGTCGACGCGGGGCCGGCGAAGAACGGGATGAAGCTGAGCTTGTCGGCCAGCCACTCCATCACCGGGACCATCGCCGGGCCGAGGACGAATATCCCCCACAGCCCGTACACGATGCTGGGTATCGCAGCCAGCAGGTCGACCAGGTAGCCGAGTGCCAGGGCGAGCCGGCGCGGCGCGACGTGGCTGATGAAAAGGGCGACGGCGACCGCCAGCGGTACCGCGATCACGACCGCGATCGTGGCGGCGAGAATGGTTCCGAAGGCGAGCGGCGCGATGTAGTCGACGAGGGTCTTGCCCTCCGGGAGCTCGGAGGCGCTCGCGGTCACCGCAGGGATCGACTCGATGATCAGGAAGATCGCGACTCCGGCGAGGGTGACGAGGATCGTGGCGCCGGCGGCGGTCGCGAGGTTGGAGAAGATCCGGTCGCCGAGGCGGCGCTTGCCGCCGGTGGCGCCGGCAAGGATCTGGCCCCCGACAGAGGTGGTGTCCGTGCGTCCCTCCACGCTCGCCCTAGACCCTATCCGTCGCGTCGGTGCCGGTGGTGAGTTTCATGTGGGGTGGTGAGTTTCATGTGGCTTTGGGGACCAACTGAAAGCGCCGCGGGGACCCCGCGCGCCCGCGCGGGGTCCCCTTGGCCGCTGCCGCTGTCGAACCGCTCGTTCAGCCCGTCTGGATCGCGTCCACCGCGGGCTGGTTCTTCTCGCGCGTGGCGTCCGTGATCGGCGCCGACCCGGCGTTCTTCTTCGCCGCGTCCTGACCGTCAGGGCTGATGATGTAGTTCAGGAAGCCCTTCACGATCGCGGCTTCGTCGTTCGAGTCGTACTGCGTGCACGCCATGATGTAGGACGCGAGCAGGAGCGGGTAGTTGGACGGGTCCGTGCTTGTCCGCTCGATGCTGTACGCGGTCATGTACTGGCCCGGACTGAGCTTGTCGTCGACGGACGACGCCTCGAGGTCGTTGGCCGCCCCCTCGGCGGTCGGCTGAATGTACTTGTCGCCGACCTGGATGCTGGCGATGCCGAGCTTGCCTGCCTGGCTCGCGTCGGCGTAGCCGATCGTGCCGTCGCCTGCGTTGACCGCCTCGACGACCCCGGAGGTGCCGTTCCCGGCCTCTCCGCCCTTCACCGGCCATGTCTCAGACGCGTCGTACGGCCACGACTTCGGCGCCGCCTGCGACAGGTAGTCGGTGAAGTTGAACGTCGTCCCGGAGTCGTCCGAGCGATTCACCGGCGTGATCCGCGTGCTGGGCAGATCGGCGTCCGGGTTCTCCTTCGCGATCGCCGGGTCGTCCCAGGTCGTGATCTTCTGAGCGAAGATCTGCGCCAGCGTGTCCGGCGTCAGCTGCAGCTTGTCGACGCCCTCCAGGTTGTAGATCACCGCAATCGGCGAGACGTACACGGGGATCTCGATCAGATCGCCCGGCTTGCACCGCTTCATCGCGTCACTGATCTGGCCGCCCTCGAACGGCGCGTCCGACCCGCCGTACCCGGTGCCGCCGGCGATGAACTGCTCCTGGCCTCCTCCCGACCCGACCGGGTCGTACGAGATCGTCACGTTGGGGTTGTCGTTCTGGAAGTTCGCGATCCACGCCTCCTGCGCGGCCTCCTGGGCGCTTGAGCCAGCGCCCGCGACCTTGCCCGACAGGTTGGCGCTGGTGGTGCTGCTGCCGCCGTCATCGTCGCCGCCGCACGCGGCGACGCCGATCGCCAGAACCGCGGAGGCCCCGACCACCACTGCAAGCCTTGATGTGATCACTGCTTCTCCTTCACGTCGTGGATGGGTAGGCACAGGCGGGGTCCCGAGCAGCACAATGGACGCGCGGCACCCGACGCTGGCGGTCACCCTCGCAGGCGCCGACCCCCCAGGGGGTGAAGAACTTGTTAAAGGGTGGAGCGGCGGCGGCGATGCGCCCGGCGCGCGTACGACGCGCACCGCGCGTGCGCGTGCTTGCCGGGCCACGCCTTCACCCGCTCGTGCGCCGCCGTCACCGGCTGCCCGCACACCGGGCACACATCGACCACGGAGGCTCGTCCACCCAGCCTTCCAAGCGCTGTCTTCACGGCCCGGTCGTCCACTTGGACCGAGGCTAGACCGCCCGGCTCAACGTGGTGTGTCCCCGCCGTGAACCGGGGCTAAAAAAGTCGGAAGACAGTCGTTACTCAGCGGGGCCGTTCACCGTCGCGGGCTCCGACTCGGAGGCCGTCAGGTCGGCCTCGGTCGCCGGGGCCACCTGCTCCGGCTCGCCGTCACCGGCGCGATCGCCGCCGATCGCCTCGGGCTCGAACCGGTAGCCGACCCCGAAGTGCGTGTGGATGTACTCCCACCCCGCCGACAGCTTCTCGAGCTTGCGGCGGAGCTTGCGGACGAACACGTCAACGGACCGGTCGCCGTGCGCCATCGCGTATCCCCATACCCGCTGGTAGATCTCCTCGCGCTCGATCACCTTGCCCTCCGCCTGGGCGAGCACCTGGAGCAGCTCGAACTCGCGCCGCGTCAGCCCGACGCTCTGCCCGCTGACGAAGGCCTGGTACTGATCCGCGCGGATCTCGAGCTCGCCGGCGACCAGCGGGCCGACGTCGGCGTTCGCCCGACCGCGGCGCCGGCGGCGGACGACCGCCTCGATCCGCGCCATCGCCTCCTCGGGATGACACGGCTTGTTGATCCAATCGTCGGCGCCGAGCCGCAGCCCGCGGACCCGCTGCGCGACGGTGGATCCGGCGGTGCACACGACCACCCCGAGGTCGGGGAGCACCCCGCAGACGCGATCGAGGAAGCTCCACCCCTCCGGGCCGAGCACGGAGATGTCCACGAGCAGGGCGTTCAGCTTCATCGCCACGATCTCGTCGGTGGGGACTCCGCCCGAGAGCACCCGGCACTCCCATCCCGCGGCGTCGAGCCGGTTCATGAGCACGCGCACGAAGCCGCTGTCGGTGTCGATCACGGCAAGCCGGACCGTTCCCTGCTGTGCGCTCACCGACCGCTGCCCCTCGCGCCGCGCGCCGGTGCGCTGACCCCGTGCGTGGCCATCCTGCGGCCGATCTTACAGTCGCGCCCGGCCGCGAATATCGCTGTTAACAGGTCTTTCACAAGCCAAAGTCTGCAAAACGCGGCTTTCCTGAGCGTTCGCTTATCGGGATATTCACCCCCGAAGGACCGTCTCGCGTCAGGCTGAGGTCGCTCACGAGACTCCTCTCTCGTCAGCGCGCGCGCGACCCTCTCCCTGCCCCAGGGTCGCGCGCCTCGTTTTGGCACGGCATGACGGTGGCGTTTGAGCGAAGTTCGCTCTAACCGGACGCGGCGTCGACAATCACGTCGGCGACGCGCCCGGCCGCCCGGCCGTCCCACAGCGGCGGCCGGCGCGCCCGCGGCCAGTCGCCGCGCAGCACCTCGGCGACGGCGGCGAGGATCGGCGTCCCGGTCGCTCCCCACCAGCCGGTTGCTCCCCGCTCGAGGGTCACCGGCCGCTCGGTGTTGGAGCGCAGGGTGAGGCAGGGGACGTCGAGCAGCCGTGGTCTCCTCCTGGATCCCGCCGGAGTCGGTGAGCACGCAGCGGGCGCGGGCGAGGAGCGCCGAGGAAGGCGAGGTAGGGGAGCGGCTCGACGAGGCGCACCCCGGGCGGGACGGCGAGCGCCCGCCGCCGCCAGCCGGTGCGGCCGTCCGCGGGTGGGCGGGGAAGACCACCGGCAGGCGCTCGGCGACCGCGCGCGAGGGCGGCGAGCAGGCGCCCAGGAGCTCGGGTCGTCGACGTTGGCCGGCCGGTGGAGGGTGACCAGCGAGTAGCCGCCCGGCGGCGAGGCCGAGCCGCTCGCCACGGCGCGGCGGCGACCGCCCGCTCGACGTGCGCGACGAGCGTGTCGATCATCCAGTTGCCGACGAAGTGCATCCGCTCCGGGTCGATCCCCTCCCGCGCGCAGGTTCGCGCCGGCGCTCCTCGGAGTGGTGAAGAGCAGGTCGGAGAGGTGGTCCATGACCACCCGGTTCACCTCCTCCGGCATCGTCGCGGTCGAAGCTGCGCAGCCCCGCCTCGACGTGGCCACCGGGATCGCCGAGCTTGGCCGCCACCAGCGCGCCGGCCAGCGTCGAGTTGACGTCGCCGCCGACCACCACCAGGTCGGGCCGGCGCTCCGCGCACACCGGCTCGAAGCGCGCTCATCACCCGCGCCGTCTGCTCGGCGTGGGTGCCCGAGCCGACCCCGAGATGTGGTCGGGCGCCGGCACGCCCAGCTCGCTCGAAGAAGACCTCGGACATCGGCCGGTCGTAGTGCTGGCCCGGTGTGGACGAGCGCGTGACGCCCGCGGGCGAGCCTCGCGCAGCGCCGCGATCACCGGCGCGATCTTCATGAAGTTCGGCCGCGCGCCGACGACGTGGACGATTCGCACGCGAGCGGCCGGCTCAGGCCAGCGCGTCGATCCGCCGCGCCAGCACGAAGTCGTTCTCGGTCAGGCCGCCGGCGGAGTGGGTGGTGATCGTCACCGTCACCTTGTTCCACGACACGTTCAGGTCGGGGTGGTGGTTCATGTCCTCGGCAGGGGCGACCAGCAGCCTCACGAACTCGATCGAGCCGATGAAGTCGTCGTGCTCGAACGTCTTCGCGATCAGCACGTCGTCGCGCTCCCAGCCCTCGAGCTCGCTCAGCCGCGCCTCGATCTGCTCGTCCGCAAGCAAGTCCATGGCCGAGATCCTAGTCACCCGCCTGCAGTGGGATTTGGCCGATGCGAATCGCGAGCCTGGTGCCCTCGGCGACCGAGATGCTGTTCGCGCTCGGCCTCGGCGACCGGGTCGTCGCGGTCACGCACGAGTGCGACCACCCGGCGGGCGCCACGGCCCTGCCGCGGCTCACCGGCAGCGTGATCCCGCCCGGGCTGGGCGCAGCCGAGGTCGACGCCGCGGTCCGGGAGCTGACCGGGCAGGGCCGGGCGCTCTACGAGCTCGACGCCGAGGCGCTGGCGCGGCTCGACGTCGACCTGCTGGTCACTCAGGCGCTGTGCGCGGTGTGCGCCGTCTCCTACGACGACGTGAGCGCGGTCGCCGCGCGGCTCCCGACCCGGCCGGCGGTGGTCTCACTCGACCCGCGGACGCTCGGCGAGGTGTTCGATGACGCCGTCCGGCTCGGCGAGGCCTGCGGCGAGCCGGACCGCGGGAGCCGGCTCCGGGCGCGGCTCGCAGGGCGGGTGGAGCGCGTCCGGGAGGCCGTCGCGGACGCCCCCCGTCCCCGGGTCGCGGCGCTGGAGTGGCTCGACCCGCCGTACGTGGGCGGCCACTGGGTACCGGAGATGATCGATGCCGCCGGCGGACGGCACCCGCTCGCCGAGCCGGGAGCGAAGTCGACCGTAGTCGAGTGGGAGCGGATCGCCGCGGCCCGGCCCGAGGTCGCCGTGGTGATGCCGTGCGGTCTGTACGTCGACGAGGCGCTCGAGGCGGCGGTCGAGCACCGCGAGCGGATCGAGTCGCTCGGGGCGGCCCGCGCGTTCGCCGTGGACGCCGCGGCGTCCTTCTCGCGCCCCGGACCGAGGCTCGCGGACGGCGTCGAGCTGCTCGGCCACCTGCTTCACCCAGACCTGGTCGCGGCACCGGAGGCGATCGGGTGGCGCCCGGTACCGGCCGGGGCTCCAGCCGGCGCCTGAGCGGGCGCCGCTACCCCGCGCCGGGCGTGGCGCTGGCGGCTGCGATGAGCAGCGCCCCGGCAACCGACGCCACCCCGATCAGGGTCAGGCCCAGCACCTCCATCGGCGTCGAGCCGCCGCGCCGCTCCGAGGCGAGCACGACGAGCGCGGCCGCCCCGCCGCCGACAAGCCCGCCGAGGTGCCCGCCGATGCTGATCCCGGGGACGCTGAACGTGAACACCAGGTTCAACACCACCCACAGCCCGATCTGCGAGGCGAGCTGCGGGATGCCGCGCTGTCGCGCCACCAGGAAGGTCGCGGCCATGATCCCGTACACGGCGCCGGACGCGCCCACGGTCACCTCGTTCGGGTCGAGCAACAGCGCCCCGGCCGCGCCGGCTAGCAGCGACACGAAGTAGATCCCGACCATCCGCGGCGTCCCGATCGCGCCCTCGAGCAGGGAGCCGAGGATGTACAGGACCAACATGTTGAGGATGAGATGCAGCGGCCCCGCGTGCAGGAACCCGCTGGTGACGATCCGGTAGTACTCGTTGCTGTTCGCGATCGCGGGCCCGAACAGGCCGCCGTCCCGGATCAGCGTCCCCCCGCCCCCGATCGAGGCGGCGCTGCCGCCGCCGGCGACCTCGCCGACGAACACGAGCACGTTCAGGCCGATCAGCGCGTACGTCCCGTACGGCGCGTCGCGACGCCCCACCGGCCCCACCCGGGCCCGGGTGCGATCGCGGGCGCACTCGGGGCATCGCATCCCGACCGGGGTCGTCGTACATGCAGTCGGGGCAGATCGGCCGCCCGCAGCGCGAGCAGGAGACCTTCGTCTCCCGGCCGGGATGCCGGTAGCAGTGCTTCACCTCCTGGGCGTCGACGGCCATCGGTGGAGGAATCTACAGAGCGCCGATTGCCGCTCCGGGCGCCCGCTACAGGGCGGCGGTGAGCAGCGGGGCGCCGGTCGGGTGTGAGCTGCCCCCACGGGGCTCGCGGGTCACCATCACGCGGTCGGCGCCCTCGACCCCGTCCAGGGTCGCCGACGCCGCCCCGCCCCGCTCCCGCACGAACACGGTCGACGGGTCCGGCTTCCGCTTCCCGGGCTCGACCAGCCACGCCTGGAACACCTGGTTGCCGCGAAGCGCCGGCATCTGCCTCGCGTGCAGCGTCGCGACGTCGCCGTCCACGACCAGCTCGGCGCTCGCCCCGGCGGCGGCGCCTGACGCCTGCACAGGGACCATCTTCTCGCCGGAGTCCCCCCTGAGCGCGTAGCCCGCCACCCCGGCGCCGACCAGCGCCGCCGCCCCGAGCGCGGCCAGCGCCGGGCGCGGGATCCGGAACCGGGGCCGGGAGAAGAGGCTCCCACCCCCGCGGTCGCGCTTCGCGCGCCGCGCGTCGGTGCGGACCGCGGCGAGCAACTCCCCACGCAGCCGCGGGGGCGGAGCGATCTGGGTGACCGAGGCGGGCAGCGCGTCCACCGCCGGCCGCAGCCAGTTCAGGTCGGTGCGGCACTGCTCACACCGGGCCAGGTGGCGCTCGAACTCCTTCGCCTCCCCGGGCTCGAGCGCGCCCAGCGCCCACGCCGCCAGGTCGCCCTCGAACCGCTCGTGCCCGGCCGCGCTCATTCAAATGCCCCCTCGGAGAAGTGGGCGCGGATCTTCTCCAGCCCGAGCCGCATCCGGCCCTTCACGGTGCCCAGCGGCTCGCCGAGCATCCGGGAGATCTCGGAGTGGGTGAATCCGCCGAAGTAGGCGAGCTCGATCACCCGCGACTGCTCGCTGGGAAGCGAGCCGAGCGCGCCCCGAACCTGGCGCGCGGTCTCCCGCCGCAGGGCCTCAGCCTCGGTCCGCTCCGGCGCGGGGCGCGCTTCGAGCGCCGCGTCGTCGTCGAAGTCGAGCCGAGGAGCCCGGCCGCCCTCGCGACGGAGCGCGTCGATCGCTCGGTTGCGGACGATCCCGAGCGTCCATGCCCGGACGCTGCCGCGGGCGGGGTCGTAACGCGCCCGGCTCCGCCAGATCGACAGGAACGCCTCCTGGGTGACATCCTCGGCGCTCGCCGGGTCGCCGGCGATTCGGTGCGCGAGCGAGTACGCGGCGCCGCCGTGACGGTCGTAGAAGACCTCGAACGCCGCCGGGTCCTTGCGGGCGACCAGCGGCATCAGGTCCTCGTCGGCCAGTCGCTGCAGTTCCTCTGGGGTCATCCTCGGTTCGCAGTACGGGCGCGGCGGCGGCCTGGATCAGCCGCGCGCTGGCCGTCAGAATGAGTGGAGATGGAGGAATCGAGCCCCGCCCGCCTGTACGCGCTGCTTGCCGGGAGCGTACTGACGATCCTCGGGCTCGCCGGCTTCTTCTACACCGCCGGGTTCGAGACCGGCCCCGAGCTGCCGGCCGATGACCTGCTCGGCGTGTTCGCCGTGAACGGGTGGATGAACGCGCTCCACCTGGTCACCGGCCTGCTCGGGTTGGCGGCCGCCGGGTACGCTGCGCGCGCCTACGCCGCGGCGGCCGGGATCGGATACGTGGCGATCGCGATCTGGGGGCTGACCGCAACCGCGCCCGATAACGGCGTCGCGGTGATCGCCCACCTGCTCCCGCTGAACACCGCCGACGACGTCCTCCACCTGCTGCTCGGGCTGGCCGGGGTGGCGGCGGCCGCGGCCACCCAGCGCGCCGCTCGACCGGCAGCGGCCTAGGGGCCCTGCCCGTCAGTCCAGGCGGGAGCGCACCGATTCGGTCAGCGAGCGCAGCCCGGCGACCCCGCGGCGGGGATCGTCCTTACGGCGGCGACGCAGCTCCAGCACGACCAGCGCCGTCCCGGCGAGGCCGCCGGCGGCCACCGCCGCCACCGGCCGCACCCAGTTGCGCGGATCGCGGAGCGCCGCCAGCTCGCCCTCGGAGAGCTCGTCGGCCCACTCGGACAGCTCGGCCGCCGCGGCCTTGGTGACCGCCGACATCGTGCTCTCCAGCCGGCCGGCGAGATCCTCGGGCGGCTCGATCGGGCGGAGCGCGTCCGCGAGCAGCCGCTCCAGGTCCGGGGATGCCTCAGCCATGCTCATCTCCTTCCGTGCCCTCCTCGTCGAGGTCCTCCTCCGAGCTGCTTGATCGCGCGATGCAACAGCACCTTGGTGGCGCCGTCCGTGCGGCCCAGGGCCCGAGCGATCTCGCGGTTGTCCATCCCGAGCGCGAAGCGCATGATCAGCGCATCGCGGCGGTCGTCCGGCAGGTGCGTGAGGCCCTCGATCACCCGCCGCAGCTCCTCCCGCCCCTCGACGACCTGCTCGGTGCCGTGCGGGTGCGAGATCGGGTCGACGTTCTCGAGCGCGCGACTCCGGCCGCCGGGAGCGGTCGCGGTGGAAGTTCGAGGCGAGATTGTGCGCGATCCTGATCAGCCACGGCCGCAGCGGGCGGCCGTTGGACTCGCGGCGGGCGCGCTCGAAGTGGCGGTAGGCCTGCAGGAATGTCTGCTCGGTGAGGTCCTCCGCGTCGTGATGGTTCCCGACCCGGTAGTACGCAGTAGGAGTACACGTCGCGCAGGTGCGCCCTGTACAGCTCCTCGAACGCGCGGTCGAGCTCCGCCTTCGCGGCCGGATCGTCGCGCGGCTTCCCGGTCGGATCGTCGGAGGACGGACGGTCCTGCTCCGGTTCTGCCACCCGCCAAGCGTACGCCCCGCCCCGCCTCAGGCGGCCTGTCCGCGAGCTCTCGGCGCGGCGCAGCACCGAGACCCAGGTCGCCCGGGTCGACCTCGCCGTCGATCAGCGCCGCCAGCCCGCGCAGCGCCGGCGCGTCGACCCCGGCCGCCGTGACCGCCGCCGCGCAAAGCGGGACGGAGTCGAGGCCCTCGGAGGCCTGTCCGATCCGGTCCGGTATCTGCGGTCGCCGGGACGCCGCCGCCGAGCAGCTCGCCGGCGCGCCGGTTGCGGCTGCGCGGCTCCAGCAGCGTCGCGATCAGGTCCCCGACACCGGCGAGGCCGGAGAACGTTGCTCCCTGGCGCCCTGCGCAAGCGCGTACTGCACGCACTCCCGCCACACCGGCCGCGTCGCGATCCCTGCGGCGTTGAGACCGTGCGGCTCGGCGGCGGCCGCCGCGATCGCGGCGGCGTTCTTGGCGACCCCGGCCATCTCGACGCCGACACATCGTCGGTGCGCTCGCACGATAGCCCGGCGCGGTCGAACACGTCGCCGAGCTGGGACCGGAGGTCCGCGTCGCGCTGGCGAGCACGAGCGCCGCGGTCCCGGCGCCGCCTCGCTTGGCATGCGCCGGGCCGCCGAGCGCAGGCGACCGCGCGGGCCCGGCACCCGATCGGCCACATAGGCGCTCGGGAGCGTCCCGATCGGCGCCACCAGGCCCTTCGTCAGAACGAGCACCCCGGAGCGGCCCCCGATCCGGTCGGCGAGCGCCCCGACGGCCGGCCGGCAGCCCCGCCGAGGGCACCGCGAGCACACCAGGTCCGTGCCGGCGAGCTCGATGTCGGCCATTCGCTTCACGCGGATCGCCTCCGGAAGCTCCACCCCGGGCAGGTACCGGTCGTTCACGCGATCGGCGGCGATCCGCTCGGCGCTCTCGGCGGTGCGGCAGCCGAGCTGCACATCGAGCCCGCCCCGGGCGAGCAGGATCGCCATCGCGGTCCCCCAGCTCCCGGAGCCGATCACGGCCGCCTTCCGGAGCCGCGGGAGCCCGCCGAGCCATTCCCACTGCAGCTCGATGTTGGGCCAGATCCGCGAGGTGACGGTCGCCGCGAGCGACGGCGAGGGCTTCTCGGTCCGCGGGAACGTGCAGGCCCTGCCGGCGCGCAGCTGGACCTTGCCGGGGTCGGATCTTCCAGCCGCGGCGGACGTGCTCGGAGCCGATCGACGGCGACCGGGAGCACCGCCGCCCCGGACTCCAGCGCGAGCCTGCCGACGCCGCGATGGGCATCGGCCAGCGAGCCCGCGCCTGATCCGGGTCCCCTCCGGGAAGATGCAGAGCGCGCCGCCGCGCTCGCAGGCCCGCCGGGATGTCTCGACCGCTCGCCGTCGGCTCGCCGCGGCGGATCGGAACGCGCCGAGCCGGGACAGCAGCCACCCCTGCCAGCCGCGCTCGAACAGCTCCACCTTGGCGACGAACACCATCGGGCGGCGCCACGGGAGGGTGAGGCGATCACGAACGGGTCGAGGAAGCTGCGGTGGTTCGCCGCCACGATCAGCGGCCCGGAGACCCTGCCGTGCTTGCGCCCGTGCCGGGCGAGCCGGAACCAGATCATCATCGCCGGCTGTAGCACCGCCCGGACGACCAGGTAGAGCAGCACGTTGACGCCGCGATCGCGCGTGTACGCGTGGTACGCGGCGACCCGCTCCGGGCTGACGATCTCCTCGCTCACTCAGACCCTTACACGGGCGGGAACGCGGCGTTACTGGTCGACGCGCGTGCACCGCGGTTCTATCCTGACGGCGGCTGCCCGCCTAGCTCAACTGGCAGAGCGCTCGATTTGTAATCGAGCAGGTCTCGGTTCGAATCCGAGGGCGGGCTCTTGACCGACTTCACATGGAAGGACGGCGAGCGGTGGATCCTGTTCCGGCGCAAGGGGCTCGCCGCCGCCCCCGGGCTGCTCCGCGAACGGGGCTGGAAAGAGTTCGAGCTGCTCACCACCCCGCGGGCGGTCGAGGCGGCGCCCGCGGAGCTGTCGAGCTCGGCCGACGTGCACAGCGTGCCACCGGGCCAGGTGCCGGACGCGGCGGCGGAGATCGTCGATCACATGCGCGGAAGGTCGATCGTCGCGCTCGGTGGAGGCCGGGTGATCGACGCCGCGAAGGCGATCGCGGCGATCCGGGGCGGCCGCGTGTGCGCGATCCCGACGACGCTAGTCGGGCGCCCCGATGACCGCGGATCCACGGCTCCGGTCGGACCGCCACCTAAGCGACCCGGCTGATCCGCCCCGAGCTCGTGATCGCCGACCCCGGCGCGTGACATCGCTACCCGAGCCGCGCCTGCGGGCGACCGCGATGAACGCGCTCGCCCACGGCGCCGAGTCGCTGTACTCGCCGCTCGCGAACCCGGTCGCGGAGATCGCGGCGCTGCGCGGGGCGGAGCTGATCGCGGCGTCCCTGGACACCTGCCCGGCCGAGCGCGACCGCGCCAACCTCGCCCTCGGCGCGCTGCTGTGCGGGTACGCCGTCGACTCGACCGGGTTCGCGCTCCACCACGTGCTCGGCCAGACGATCGTGCGCACCTGCGGGACGCCGCACGCCGAGACCTACGCGGCGCTGCTGCCCCGGACGATGGAGGCGATGCGGCCCCGGGCGCCGGCCGCGATCGCCGCGATCGCAGCCGCACTCGGCACCGAGCCGGAGCGGATCGGGGAGCGGATCGAGCAGCTCGGCGGCGGCCGGCGGCGGCTCTCCGAGCTCGGAGCGGGCGCCGACTGCGTGGAGCGCGTCGTCGAGGCCGCCGGCACCCGCGAGCAACTCGCGATGACGCCCGATCCGCCCTCGCCGGACGAGCTGCGTGCGATCGTCGAGGCGGCCTTCTAGGGAGTCAGCGCGCGCAGCTCGAACTCGCCGCTCCCGGACTCCCGCTTCACCGCCACCTTCACCGAGCGCCGCCCGCACACCTCGTAGCGGAGACGCTCGTCGGCGTGGCGGCCCGCGGCGCGCGCCAGCACCCGCCCGCTGCGGCGGGCGAGCACGCGCAGGTCGAAGTCGGCTTGCGAGGGGCCGTTCAGGGACAGAGTCAGGGCACCGTCCAGCGGAGTCGCCACCCGGGTGACATCCCTGTGGGCGCCCGGTCCGAGGTCCCCGGACCACTCGCTCGAGGTCCGCCGCAGCCACGGCTCGGTGACGTCCGCGAAGATCGCGTCGAAGGCTCCCTGGTCGGGCCGGGCGATCTGCCACTCCCACCCGATCGCGTTCGGGAAATGGTAGAAGGCGTACGCCTCCGCGAACGCCTCGCCCGGGTTCTGCCAGTAGCGACCGGGCTCGATCCGGCCGCTCTTGATCCCGTCGCACACGTGCTCGTAGGTGGACCACCGCTTCGTGCCGCGGGCGAGGGCGCTCCACGGCCTGTTCGTGCGGTTGTGGGCGAGATGGTGGCCGTACTCGTGCGCGATCACGAGCTCGCGCGGCGGATCTCCCGGCTCGGCATCCTCGCCCGAGACCACGATCTGCTCCAGGCCCGGGAAGTAGCAGGCGAGCGCGCCGGTACCGCACACCCGCCGGATCTCCGCGGGCGTCGCGATCTTCGCTCGCAGCTCGCCGAGCTCGTCGCCGTGCAGGAGCGAGCCGAGGAAGTCGACGAGATCCTGCGCCGCCGCCCCCGGGTTCGTGTACGCGTCCGACACCTCCACCCGGACCCTGTGCCCGTCCGCGTCCGGGTACGTGCCGCCGGTTGCGCCGGCGGCCGCCGCGAGCGGCCGAGGCGAGTGGATCACCCTGTCGCGGACGGGGCCCGCGCCCGGAGCCGCGGCGAGCGGGCCCGCCGTCAGCGGGTCGGCCGGCCGCGGCGCGGCGAGCGCGGTCGCAGCGCCGCACGCCAGCGACGCGGCTGCGAGCGAGCCTGCAGCGACCCACCGCCGCGCCAGACTCGCTCGCTCACCCCGGAAGCGTGTGACCACGCCTCCATTATCGGCACTGGGCGCCCTACAGCTTGACCTCGCGCGAGGCGAGGTGGATGCCGACCTTGCGCTTCACCCGCTGCAGCGCGTTGTCGACGGTCTTCGTGTCGCAGTCGAGTTGCTCTCCGATCGCCTCGTACGAGTGCCCGTCCAGGTACAGCGACAGGACCTGGCTCTCCAGGTCCGAGAGCACGCTGGACAGGCACGCGACCAGGCTGTCGAGCTCCTCGGTCGCGATCAGCTGGTTCGCCGGGTCGTTGATCGACGGCCCCGGGAGGACGTCCTCCAGAGTGGCGTCGGAGTCGGCCTGGCCGGCGGGCGACTGACCGAATGACACGTACTGGTTCAGCGGCGAGTGCTTGTGGCGGCTCGCCGTCTTCACCGCGGTGATGATCTGACGGGTGATGCACAGCTCCGCGAAGTTGCGGAAGCTGGACTCGCGGTCGTTGCGGAAATCGCGGACCGCCTTGAACAGCCCCAGCAGGCCCTCCTGGTGGAGATCGTCGGCATCGCCGCCGAGCAGGAAGTAGGCCGAGGCCTTGAGGCGGACGAAGCCGCGATAGCGGCGAACGATCTGGTCGTATGCGTCCGGGTTGCCGCGCTTCGCCATCGCGACGAGGTAGTCGTCGTCGACGCCCTGGTTGGGACTTCCCCCAAGCTGTGCGAGCGACGGACTCGGTGCGGCGACGCGTGCGAACTCATGGGTGCGAACAGCCACTGCAACCTCCTATCGGGTTTGAACAGTGGCGCCGTACCTCCCCTAGCGCCGGTGGTCCCCTGGTCGAACTCTCAACCTGAGGTTCACCTTTACGAACGGGAAGTTTACGGACGCGCGTAGTTCTGTCAACCGCGAATGCAGGGATTTGCAATCACGCTTGCAGCGTCCGATCGGGGTGCTAGCCGTGCGGGGCTCGGTGCCGGACCGCTTCGAACAGGAGCACGGACGCGGCGGCCGACACATTCAGCGAGTCGACCCGCCCGGCGCGCGGGATCGAGACGAGCGCATCGCAGGCGGCCGCCACCCGGGGCCGGATCCCCTTTCCCTCCCCACCCAGGACGAGCACCGCGCGCCCTCGCCAGTCGACCGCGTCGTAGCGCGTCGTGCCCTCGGCGTCGGCGCCATACGCCCAGGCGCCGGCCTGCTTCGCGTCCCGGAGCCAGTCGGCGACGTTGCGGACGCGCGCCACCGCGAGGTGCTCGACGGCGCCGGCGGAGGCCTTTGTGGCGACCGCGGTGACCGCCGCGGCGCGCCGATCCGGGATCACCACCCCGGCCGCGCCCGCGACCTCGGCGGAGCGGCACACCGCCCCGAGGTTGCGCGGATCCTGGACCTGGTCGAGGACGACGACGAGCGCGTCGGGGGCGTCGAGCAGGGCGGCCGGATCGGCGTACGGGTACGGGTCGACGTCGGCGACGATCCCCTGGTGGTCAGGCGAGCCGGCGAGCCTGGTCAACTCGGCCGCCGGCACCTCGTCGGCGGTCCACACCCGGTGCACCCGCCGCTTCCCGCGTTGCGCCTCGGCGACCGCGTTGCGGCCGTACACGACCTCGGCCACGGACTACCGGCGCCGGACGAGGCGGGCGCCGCCGTCGGTGTCGCGAACCTCCCAGCCGAGCTCGGCGAGCCGGTCGCGGAGCGCGTCGGCGCGCTCGAACTCGCGTGCCTCGCGCGCGGCCTCGCGCTCAGCGAGCAGCGCCTCGGCCTCGGGGTCGGTGTCCTCGTCGGCGGCGAGCAGCGCCTCCAGCCCGAGCAGCGGGAGCAGCTCCTCGAGCGCGCCGCGGGCGCCGGGCAGGTCGCGTCGATTGCCCTCAGCGACGAAGTCGGACAGCGCCGCAAATGCCTTCGGGGTGTTGAAGTCGTCGCCGAGCGCGGCAAGGAACTCTTCGCGCTGCTCGGCCACGAACGGGTCGGGGTCCCCCGGCTCGGCCTCGCGCGCGAAGTTCCGAATCCGCTCCACGCGAGCCGCCGCCTCGGCCAGCGCCTCGCCGGAGAACTCCAGCGGCTGGCGGTAGTGGCCCGAGATCAGGTACGCGACGACCGCCTCCGGGCCGTAGGTGTCGAGCGCCTCGGAGAGCTGAAAGATGTTGCCGGTCGACTTCGCCATCTTCTCGGCGGCGGTCTGCACCATCCCGTTGTGCATCCACAGTCGCGCCAGCGGCGCCCCGCGGGCGGCCTCGGTCTGCGCGATCTCGTTCTCGTGGTGCGGGAAGAGCAGGTCGGACCCGCCCCCGTGGATCTCGAAGTCGACCCCGAGCAGCTTCTCGGCCATCGCCGAGCACTCGATGTGCCATCCGGGCCGCCCCGCCCCCCACGGCGAGTCCCACGAGCTGTCCTCGTCCGGCTTGCGCGCCTTCCACAGAGCGAAGTCGAGCGGGTCCTCCTTCAGCCCCTCCGTGCCCGCCTCCTCGCCCTGGTCCATCTCGGCGGGGTCGCGGTTGGAGAGCTGCCCGTACCCGGCGAAGCTGCGCACCCGGAAGTACACGTCGCCTCCGGACTCGTACGCGTGCCCGTCATCGATCAGAGCCTCGATCAGCGCGACGATCTCGGGGATCGTCTCGGATGCGAGCGGCTCGTGGTCGGGGCGGCCGATCCCGAGTCGATCGGTGTCCTCGACGTAGGCGCGGATCATCCCGGCCGCGAGCTCGGTCGAGGGGATCCCGGCGTCGGCGGCCGCCGCGTAGATCTTGTCGTTGATGTCGGTGACGTTGATCACCAGGTCGACGTCGTAGCCCTGGTGACGGAGGAAGCGCTCCAGCAGCATGAAGACGACGAACGGCCGTGCGTTCCCGATGTGGATCCGCGCGTAGGTCGTCGGGCCGCACGCATAGATCCCGACCTTGCCGGGCCGGCGCGGCTCGAGCGCGCGCAGCTCGCCGCTCAGGGTGTCGCGGATACTGACCTCCCGCACTACGCGAGCTCGCGCTTCAGCACCTTGCCGGTCGCGTTGCGCGGGAGCGAATCCAGGAACTCGATCTCGCGCGGGACCTTGAACCGCGCCAGGTTCGCCTTCACGTAGGCCTTCAGCTCGTCCTCGTCGAGCTCGGCACCCTCGTGCCCCACGACAAACGCCTTCAGGCGCTGCCCGAACTCCTCGTCCTCGACGCCGATCACGGCCACCTCCACGATCTCGCCGCGGCGGGCGAGCAGGTCCTCGACCTCGCGCGGGAACACGTTCTCGCCGCCGGAGACGATCATCTCGTCGTCGCGACCATCGATGAACAGCCGCCCCCCGGAGTCGAAATGCCCAACGTCGCCGCTCGACAGCAGCCCGCCGAGCTGCTCCTTGCCGCCGCCGCCGGTGTACCCCTCGAACCCGAGGTCGTTGCCGACGAACACCCGCCCGGTCTTCCCCGCCGGAAGCTCGGCGCCGTCGTGGTCGACGATCTTCACCACCGTCCCCCGCGGGGGGCGACCGGCGGTCCCCGGCGCGGCGCGAAGGTCCTCGGGGGTGGCGATCGTCGCCCACGCCACCTCGGTGGAGCCGTACAGGTTGTAGAGGTTGTCGCCGAACGTGTCCATCCACTCGGTCGCCAGCTCGCCGGGGAGCGCCGACCCGCTGACCGCGGTCACCCGCAGCCGGGAGACGTCGTAGCGGGCGATCGTCTCGGCGGGCAGCTCCAGGATCCGCTGGATCATCACCGGGACGACCACCAGCGCGGTGGCGCCGCTCTCGGCAACGGCCCGCAGGGTCCCCTCGGGATCGAAGCGGCGCCGCACCACGTAGGTCGAGTTCAGCGCCATCCCGAGCGTGAAGTGAGCGAACCCCCAGGAGTGGAACATCGGCGCGGCGATCATCGTCCGCTCCCTGGACCGGAGCGGGATCTTCGACAGCAGCGCGGCGACCGGGCCGAGCGTGTCCGGCTGGGTGCGCTGTGCGCCCTTCGGGGTTCCTGTCGTCCCCGAGGTGAGGATCACGAACCGGCTCCCCTCGGCGGGGGGGTCGAGGGAGGCGTCGTCGTTCGCCGCGATCAGCTCGTCGAGCGTAGGGTCGCCCGGGCCGGCGCCCTCGGTCCACGCCACGAACCGCCACAGCTCCAGGTTCGAAGTGCCGAGCAGCTCCGCGAACTCCTGGTCGTAGATCAGCGCGACGGGCTGCTCCCGCTCCAGCACCTCTGCGAGCTGGGGCCCCGCGAACGCGGTGTTCAGGTACAGCCCGTGCGCCCCCAGCTTCGAGCACGCCAGGGTCGCCTCGATGAACCCGCGGTGGTTGCGGCACATGATCGCGACCCCGTCGCCCGCCCGGACGCCCGAGGAGCGCAGCCCCCGCGCGAGCGCGTTGGTGCGGCTGTTGAGCTGGGTGAACGTGAGCCCGCCGGCCTCGTCCTCAACCACCGGGTCGTCCGGATGGCTGATCGCCGCCGTCGCGATCCCCGCCGCCGGTGACGCGCCCCAGCGGGCCAGCTCGCGCGCCGCGAGCGCCAGCTTGTCCGGCCGCACCGGCCGGATCACCCCCGCCTCGGCCAGCACCTTCACGTTGAACGGCACGTCCTCGAGCGAGCCGAGCGGCCCGAGGGTAACGCGGCGCGCGACCGAGCCGAACGGCAGCTTCCCGACTATCGAGCGGGCGGGCACGCCGCGTAGCTTACGCCTCGATTGCCGGATTCCTCCCATATGCGGGAGGAAAGCGCCGCCTCAGGTCTCGACCAGCGCCACCGCCATGCACGCGATCCCCTCGCCGCGGCCGAGCGCCCCCATCCCCTCGTTCGTCGTCGCCTTCACGCTCACGGGCGTGGACAGCGCGGTCGACAGGTTGCGCTCCATCTCCTCGCGATGGACGTCGAGCCGGGGCGCCTCGCAGATCAAGGTCGCGTCTACGTTCGCCGGCCTGCCGATGAGCCGCCCGATCGCGATCTCGAGCAGGTCGAAGGAGTCGGCGTCCCGCCACCGCTCCTCCTCCGGCGAGAACAGGGTGCCGAGGTCGCCGAGCCCGCACGCCCCGAGCAGCGCGTCGATCACGGCGTGGGTGAGCACGTCGGCGTCGGAGTGGCCGGCCAGCCCGCGCTCGTGCGGGATCTCGACGCCGCCCAGGACCAGCCGGCGGCCCTCGACAAGCCGGTGGCTGTCGTACCCGATCCCGACTCGGAACGAGGGCCCGGGCACGGCCGGGGGCATCCTCATCCGACCGGCTCCATCCGTCTGCGTCGATCCTCGAAGGCGCAGATCTCCCCCACCCCGAGCTGCTCGAGCAGCTTCACGGCGTTGTCGTATCCGTACCCCACCTGCGCCGGCGCGTGCGCGTCAGAGGAGAGCGCGAACGTCACCCCCGCGTCCACGCACATCTCCGCCATCGCCCGGGACGGATACATCTCCCCGACCGGCTTTCGCAGCCCCGCCGTGGACAGCTCCACCGCCACCCCCGACTCGGCGATCGCCTCGACCGCGGGTTCGTAGTGGGAGCGCGGATCGCGCTCCGGCCGGGGCCGCTCCGGGCCCCACATCTTCACCAGGTCCGGGTGGGCGAGCACATCGAACAGACCGGAGCGCGCCGCCGCCGCGAGCAGCTCGAAGTAGCGCGCCCACACCTTGTCCGGGTCGGAGTCGCGCTCCCAGATGTCGTATCCGGCGTGGTCCACGAAGCGGTCCCCGACCATGTGAACAGACCCGATCACGTAGTCGAACGGATGCCGCTCCAACAGCGAGCCGACGTTGTCCTCGGCGCCGGCGATGAAGTCGGCCTCGATCCCGAGCCGGAGCGGCGTGGAGCGGACGAACTCGCAGTACTCGTCGAGGTCGTCTGTCGCCTGCTCGGCCCAGAACGGGTGGCGGGATATCGCGAGCGCCTCCGAGAACCGGTACACGTGCTCCGAGACGCCGAGCTCGCCGACCCCGGCCTGGCGGGCGGCGTCGAGGTAGCGCTCCACGTTCCCCTCGGTGAAATACCGCTGCGGGGAGGCGTCGAGGTCGTCGGGGCGCAGGTGCACGTGGTAGTCCGTCAACACAGCCCGGGTTACGCTAGCCCTTCGTGCTCCACCTGCGAATCGTCGTACCCAACTACCAGGCGCAGCACACGCTCGACCTGCTCGAGCGGACCCCGTCGGTCTGCAACCTGATCTACATGGAGCGGGCCGCGAAGCGGCCGGAGGGCGACGTGATCTTGTGCGACGTCGCCCGCGAGGACGCGAGCGTGGTGGTCGGGGACCTGCGCGAGCTCGACATCGACCACGAGGGGTCGATCACGATCGAGGAGATCAGCTCCCAGATCTCCGCGGCGGCGGCGCGCGCCGAGCGCGCCGGGGGCCGCGCGGACGCCGACGCGGTCGTGTGGGAGGAGGTCGAGTCACGGACCTCGGAGAACGTGGAGCTGTCGGCGAGCTTCCTCGCGTTCATGTCGGTGGCGATGATGATCGCGACGGTCGGGATCATCACCGACCAGATCGTGCTGATCATCGGGGCGATGGTCGTCGGCCCCGAGTTCGGGCCGATCGCCGGGCTGTGCGTGGCGGCGGTGCAGCGCCGCGGCGATCTGCTGAAGCGCTCGCTGGTGGCGCTGCTGGTGGGCTTCCCGGTCGGGATCACGGCCGCCCTGCTGCTGACGCTGCTGCTCAGGGCCGCGGGGCTGATCCCGGACGACTTCGGCGACCGGGAGCATCCGTTCACACAGTTCATCTCCAGCCCCGACTTCCTCTCGTTCCTGGTCGCGTACTTCGCGGGCACCGCCGGGGTGCTGTCGCTGACATCGGCCAAGTCAGGCGCTCTGATCGGCGTGCTGATCTCGGTGACGACGATCCCGGCGGCCGCGAACATCGGGGTGGCGGCGGCGGTCGGAGACTGGTCCGAGTGGGCCGGCGCGATCGGCCAGCTCTCGCTCAACCTGGCGGCGATCATGCTCGCCGGCGTCGGCACCCTGTTCCTGCAGCGCAAGGTGTACCAGCGGCGTCGGCGCCGGCATCTCGACGACGCCGTCATCCGCGAGGCCGGCGGGCTGCCCGTGGGTCGCAGCCGCCGCGCCGACGTCTCCCACGAGCAGGAGCCGACCGCGAGCCCCTGAGATGATGCCCGCCGTGCTTCTCCGCCAGATCGGGATACTCGCGCTCGTCCTCGCCGCCGCGACCGCGCTCGCCGCGCTGCTCGGCGCCGCCAACTTCGGCACCGCGCTCACCTTCGGCCAGGTCGCCTTCCTGATCGGCGTGGTGTGGTTCCTGGCGCGCGGCTGAGCGCGCCGCCCGGCCGCTAGCCCCCGTCCCGCTCCGCAAGCAGCAGCTCCGCGAGGCGGAGGTCGAACGGCGTCGTCACCTTCAGGTTGTCCGCGGGCGCCGGATGGATCAGCACCTTGCCGCCCGCCTGCTCCACCAGCCACGCATCGTCGGTCGCCTCGGCGAGCCGGCCCGGGTCGGCCTCGATCGCCTCGCGCAGCGCCGCGGACCGGAACACCTGCGGCGTCTGCGCGACCCACAGGTGGCGGCGGCTCTCGGTGCTCGCCACCGTGGGGCCGCCGGGCACGATCTCGCCCCGGTCGGGGCGCGGCTCCCGGGCCCGCTTCACGGTGTCGGTGAGCGGAGCGGCGGCGACCACCCCCTCGGCGTCCGGCCGCGCAGCGAGCTTCTCGATCAGATCGTCGACGAGCTCCACGGTGAGCAGCGGACGGGCCGCGTCGTGGACCGCGACCAGCTCTGTGTCGGCGTGGCCGAGCGCCTCGGCCACCGACTCCGAGCGCGTGTTGCCGCCGGCGACCACACGGAGCTCAAAGCCGGCGGCGGCCCGCTCGAACGCCTCGATCTCCATCGGGGGGGCGGCGACGACCGTGTCGCCGACCAGCGGCGAGCGCTGCAGGACGCGCAGCGACCACTCGATCATCGGCCGCCCCGCCAGCTCGACCAGCGCCTTCGGCTGCGCCTCCCCCAGCCGCTCGCCGGAGCCCGCCGCAGCGATCAGCGCAGTCGCGGGCGGAGCGCCTGCCCCCAGGCGCCCCACCCGCCGTCCTCCCTCGTCCTCAAGCGGTTGCCTTGGCGCCGAAGCGCTCCTCCAGGAGGTCGTCGAGGTACGTCTCGGCCCCGTCCTCGTCCTTGCCGAGCGCGTACATGAACTCCGACGCGAGGATCTTCTTCGCCCGCGTGTACATCTGCTTCTCGCCGGTCGAAAGGCCCTTCTCCCACTCGCGGATCGCGAGATTGCGGACGACCTCCGCGAGCTCGAACACGTCGCCGGTCTTGATCTTCTCGCGGTTGTACTTGAAGCGCCGGTTCCAGTTCTTCGGCATGTCCGAGACCTCACCGGTGAGCACCTTGATCACCTTCTTCACGTCGTTCCCGCTGATCACGCGGCGCAGGCCCGCCACTCCCGCGTTCTCGCAGGGGACCATCACCGTCATGTCGTTGTGGAGGATCTTGATGGTCAGATAATCCCGGCGTTCGCCAAGCAGCTGCTTCGACTCCTTCTTGATTACGACCCCGGCCCCGTGGTGCGGGTAGACGACGTTGTCGCCCTCCTCGAAGTCACATGCGACCGGCGGCACCTCGGGGCCTACGTGTGTCGGTTCTTCGACTAGCTCCGGAATCTTCGCCTCCTTATCAAGACGGCCGCCCCAGGGCGGCCGTCATCTGTGCAGATACCGGTCGACGATGTCGACCTCCTGAAGTCGGCGGAGGCCCTCGCGAATGTCGCGGGCCCGCTCGCCGACACCCTCCACGGACTCCAGGTCGTCCTCGCTCGCGGCGAGGATCTCCTGCAGCCCTCCGTAGCGGTGAACGACCCGCTCCGCCACGAGACGCGGAAGCCGCGGGATGCGGCCCAGGATCCGGTACCCGCGGGGGCTGACCTGGTAGTCGAGCGTGTTGATCTTCCGGTCGTAGCCGAGCAGCTCGGCGAGCCGACCGAAGTCGAGCAAGTCGGGGTGAGGAAGCCTTGTCAGGGAGGCGAGCGCGGCGTCGACCGCGTGCTCGGAGCCGTCGACCGCGTAGTCGCGGACGAGCGCCTCACGGTCCGCGGTGACTCCGACCACGGTGTCCTCGAGCTGGGTCTCGATCAGCCGGCCCTCGGTGCCGAGCTCGATGATGTAGCGCTCCACCTCCGCCGCCATCCTGGTGACGAGCTCGGCGCGCTGCAGCATCACGAGCACGTCGTGGAGGACGCCGCCGCCCTCGAACTCGACCGCGGTGAGGCGCCCCGCGACCTGGTCGAGCCGAGCCCGGTACTTCTCCAGCGTCGCGAGGCCCTGGTTGGCCTTGCTGAGCACGGTCGGGATCTCCTGGAGGATGTACTTCATCCCCTCCAGGTACAGCGAGACCACGTCGCGGCGCGACGAGATCGATATCACCAGGGCGCTGGTCTGCTTGGAGACGCGGTCGGCGGTGCGGTGGCGCGTCCCGGTCTCCATGGAGACGATCGTCGGATCCGGCATCAGCTGCACGTTCGCCCACGCGATCCGCGAGGCGGCGGCGTCCAGCACGATCGCGCCGTCCATCTTCGCCACCTGGTAGAGCAGAGCCGGCGTGTAGTCGATGTCGAGCCGGATCCCGCCCGAGAACATGAACGAGATCTCCTCCGGCTCCCCGATCACGACCAGGCCGCCGGTGCGCGCGTGCACGATGTTGTCGATCCCCTCGCGCAGCGGCGTGCCCGGGGCGACGATGTCGAGGGCGCGGAGCAGCCGGGGGTCTCGACGCGCCTCCAGCTCGTTCAACTCGTCCCCGGGCATCAGCGCCATCGGCGAGCCATCATGCCAAAAGGCGCTGGGTGCTGCCGTTCAGCACAATTCCGGGTGGACAGGTCGGAATGGGCCCTGTCAAGCGAGCATCAATCGCGCCGCGTACTCCGAATAAAGCGCGCGACGTGCTCCGCTTCGCGTCCGCGCGTCGCGCGGTCACCGGTGGAGCGAGCTAGGCGGCGCGACGAACCGATGTGGTCGACGCGGCCCGGATCGCGTCGCGGAGGGTCGCGTGGGGATCGAGCGGGTCGAGCGGCTCCGCCGCCGGCGGGCCGATCACCGGCCCGAGCCCGAACTTGGCGGCCTCCGCGACCCGCCGCTCCGGGTGGGCGACGTGGCGGAGCTCGCCGGTCAGACCAACCTCGCCGAAGCAGGCGAGCGGGGTCTGCCCGCCCCGCAGCGGCTCGCCGCGGTGGGCGGAGGCGAGCGCGAGCGCTACCGCGACGTCGGCGCCGGGCTCGTCCACCCGGATGCCGCCGGCGACGTTCACGAACACGTCCGCGGACCCGAGCGAGATCCCGGCGTGGCGGGCGAGCACCGCGAGCACGAGGCTGAGCCGGTTGCGGTCGATCCCGGTGGCGATCCGGCGCGGCGGGACGATCTCCGTGGGAGCGACCAGCGCCTGCACCTCGACCAGCAGCGGCCGCGTCCCCTCCATCGCGCACAGGACGCAGGAGCCCGGCGCCGCCGTCGCCTCGCCCACGAACCGCGCCGAGGGGTCCGTGACCTCGGTCAGCCCGCCGGAGCGCATCTCGAACACGGCCACCTCGCTGGTCGCGCCGAACCGGTTCTTCAGCGCCCGCAGCGTCCGGTAGCTGCGCTCGCGCTCCCCCTCGAACATCAGCACGCAGTCGACCAGGTGCTCGAGCACGCGCGGCCCCGCCAGCGAGCCCTCCTTGGTGACGTGCCCGACCAGCACGACCGCGGTCCCGCCCCGCTTCGCTACGCCTGTCAACGCCGCCGCCGCCTCTCGCACCTGTCCCACCGAACCGGGCGCCCCGGCCGACTCGTCGGCGTGCATCGTCTGGATCGAGTCGATCACGCACACCTCCGGCCGCTCCGCCTCGATCACGGCTCGCACCTCGGCGAGGCCCGTCGCGGCGATCGCGGGCACCGCCAGCGCCCGCTCCCCGAGCCGCTCCGCGCGCAGCCGCACCTGGGCTGCCGACTCCTCGCCCGAGACGTACAGCGTCCGCCGCCCCGCCGCCGCCAGGTTGCCGAGCGCCATCGCGCCGACGGTGCTCTTCCCGATTCCCGGGGAGCCTCCGAGCAGCACCATCGAGCCCGGCACGATCCCTCCCCCGAGCACCCGGTCGAGCTCGCCGATCCCCGTCTCGAGCCGGGCCACGTCCGGAGCGGCCACCTCCCGCAGCGGCACCGCGCGCGGCGCGGACGCGCGCCTGCCCGCCGGCCGCCGCCCGCCGCTCGACGACCCCGCGGGGCGCACCTCCTCGCGCAGCGTGTTCCACTCCCCGCACCCCGGGCACTGCCCCGTCCAGGCGAGCGCCTCGTGGCCGCACTGGGAGCAGACGTGTCGAGTCTGGGATCGCGGCATCACCCGATCGTATGAACCCCGCCCGACGACGCCGCGCCCCCGCACGCGCCATCGGCTACAGTTCCGCCTGCTCGGAGGTCGGGACGACCGGGAGCCGGGCGGGAGAGATGCAAGGGAAGCTGAGCACCAGCGGGCAGAGGACTTGGACCCCGATCGCGATCGTCGGCGTGACGGCGCTCGCGGCGCTGGTCGCGCTCGCCGGCGGGGCGCCGCGCGCCGACGCGGGCCTGGCCGACAGCGCCCTCGGGATCCCGTGCAAGCCGGGCCCGGGCGGGATCCGGCAATGCACCGGAGACCTCGCCACCCGGGTGCCGAGCTGGGACGGCGTCCCGCTCGACGCGAACGTCACCCTGCCGTCCGCGAATGCGCAGGGGCCGTACCCGCTGATCGTCTATCTGCACGGCTGGGGCGGCGACAAAGACTCGATCGCGATCGACGCCGACGCGCTCGCCCAGCAGGGCTATGCCGTGCTCGCCTACTCGGCGCGCGGCTTCGGCAACTCGTGCGGGGCCGTCAGCTCCCGGACCAGCCCGGGCTGCGACCGAGGCTGGATCCACCTCGCGGACACCCGCTACGAGGCCCGCGACACGCAGTACCTCGCCGGGCTGCTCGCGGACGAGGGCCTGGTCGCGCCGAAGCGGATCGGCGTCACCGGCGACTCCTACGGCGGCGGACAGTCGATGATCCTCGCCGCGCTCAAGAACCGGATCATGAAGCCGAGCGGGAAGCTGCGGCCGTGGCACAGCCCCGACGGCGAGCCCATGAAGATCGCCGCGGCAGCGCCCCGGATCGGCTGGTCGGACCTGTCGTACTCCCTGGTCCCGAACGGCGGTACGCTCGACTTCCGCAGCCGCAACGGGTACAAGGCTCCGGCCGGGATCGCCAAGGACTCCTATCTGACCGGGCTCTTCCTGGCCGGGCAGACGACCGGCTTCTACGCGCCTCCGGGCGAGGACCCCGACGCGAACATCCCCGAGCAGTTCGAGCAGATCCAGGCCGGCGAGCCGTACGACTCCAACCCGGCGATGCGCCACCTGCTGAAGCAGACGAAGCTGTACCACTCCGCCTACTACGTCGAGCGGGGAACCCCGAAGCGGAAGCGGACGAAGCCGGCCCCGCTGCTGATCTACAACTCCTGGACCGACGACCTGTTCCCCGCCGACGAGGGGCTTCGGTACGCGAAGCGGACCCAGGCCGTGCACCCCGGCTCGAAGATCTCGCTGTTCTTCGCGAACGGGTTCGGCCACCCGCGCGCGGAGTTCATCGCGACGCCCGAGCTCGATCAGGCCCGCGAGGCGCTGTTCGACCGGTATCTGATGGGCGACCGATCCGCCGCGCAGCTGCCCGGCGTGCAGACCTACACCCAGAACTGCGACGGCGATCCGGCTGGGCCGTTCGCGGCCCGGAACTGGCGAAAGCAGCATCCCGGCGAGGTCGATCTCTCCACCAGCCGGCCGCAGAGCCTCGACTCGAGCGGCGGCGACACGTCGATCGCGACCAAGGTCGACCCGATCTTCGGCAGCGGCGGGAGCTGCCGCACCGTGCACGCCGAGAACGAGCCCGGAACCGCGGCGTACTCCCTCCCCGCCGCGACCGGAAACGGCTACACCCTGCTCGGCTCGCCGACCGTGATCGCGAAGCTCGACATCAGTGGCCAGTTCGCGCAGGTCGCGAGCCGGTTGTGGGACGTCGCTCCGGACGGAACGCAGACGCTCGTCGCCAGGGGCCTGTTTCGGCCCGACGGCAGCGGCAAGCACACCTTCCAGCTCCACCCGAACGGATGGCACTTCGCGGCCGGACACACGGCGAAGCTGGAGCTGCTCGGGCGCGACCCCAAGTACGCGCGTCCCTCGAACGGCTCGGGCTTCGCGGTCGACGTCGACAAGCTCCGGCTTGAGCTGCCGGTCCGCGACCGTCCCGGCGGCATCGTCGAGCGCTACAGCCCGCCGAAGTAGCTCAGTAGCGGAGCAGCGCGACGACGCCGTCGTGCTCGTCCAGCGCCGCTGCGGCTTCCCCGACGACCGGGGTGATCCGGGCGCCCGTCGCCACCGCCCGCTCGATCATCAGCTCCGTGACCGGGAGGCCGTGCTCGCCCAGCGGCGGGCCGTCGTAGGCGAGGCCCTGCTCGACCCCGTGCCCCTTGTAGTCGCGCTCCGCGTCGAACACGAGGTGCTCGACGCGGGCCGCGACGAGCGCCTCGAGCGTCTCCTGAGGGCCGAGAGAGGCGCGCTCCTTGCCGGAGAACGCCGCCTCCTTGGTCGTCCGGATAAGCCCCAGCTCGCGCTCCCGCAGCAGGCCGGGGAGCTCGCTCTCCACCCGCTCGGCGATCCGGGCGGCCGGCTCCGCCACCACGTTCTTCGCGAGCACGTGATGCGGCTCCCGGCCGCGGAGCGCTTCCGCCAGGTTGCTGACGTGCTCGACCTCCCCGAACACGAGCAGCTCCCTCCACCCCCGTGCGGCAGCCTCCGACTCCGTCCTCGCAGCGGCCTGCTTCACGAACCGCTCCCGGTGGTCGCCGATCCGGTGATGAAGCTCGTCCGACTCCCCGCTCACGGTCAGGGTGACGTGCTCGCGCTCCTCGAGCACCCCGAGCTCCCACTCCCACAGCCGCAGCTGGTCGCCGGACGCGGCCGCGACGCCGATCCGGGCGCCCCGCTCCAGGATCTCGATCAGCGGGCGCAGATAGGGCCGGTGCCCGTACACGGCCTCGGTCTGGCGGGGAGGGATCCGGTAAGACTGCCACTCCTCGCGGCCGCCCTTGCCGGCCACTTCGACGAACCCGACGTGGCCGCGACCGCCCGCCGCGGCTCCGTTGCCCAGGAAACGCCGGGAGATCGCGTCGACGACCGCCCGCAGCGTGACCTTCTCCTCGTGGGGCGCACCGTCGGCGCGCTCCAGGATCGGGCGGAGCGCGTCCTCGAGCGCCACCCGCCATCCGCCGCCGCGGTCGCTGGGATCGATTGCGACGTACACGGTCAACACTCCTGTGGGGGGTTCCCACCCCAGCAGTCGCCGCAGCTCGTCGGGACTCTGTGCTGCCATCGCCCGGAGGCTACCCGGCGAGGCGAAGCCGACGCGTACGGGAGCTCAGGGCGGCGCCAGCGTCGGCCACTGGTCGGTGGGCTGCTCGACGTCCTGGAAGATCGAGGCGGGGCTGGGCTGCTGTCCCTCGATGTTGTCGAGGTCGAACTTCGCATCGTTGCCGCCGGAGCAGCTGATCCTGTACACCCACGGCAGGTTGTCCTGCCAGAAGTCCGGCGGGAAGAAGCCCGCGGCGGGCCCGGTGTCGGTGCTGCTGCTCGAGCTGGAGCCCGGCTGCGCGAAGAAGGGCGCCACGTTCCCCTCGCCGGCGAGCCCGGGCTTGGTGCTGTTCACCTGGCTCTGGGTGAGCTGATTCGACTGCAGCATCAGGTAGACGTCCGACGGTGGGGTCTCGCCGGCTTCCACGACGCCGATCTGGGGGTGGTACTCGTTCCCTTCCCCGAAGCCGGCGGGCGCCTGATCGGTGCTCGGCGTGGTGTCGAACACTGGGTCGGCACCCACCTGGTCGGTCTTGCACCCGTTCACCTGGTCCGCGTTCTGGATCGGCTGCATCCCGCCGTACTGGCCGTCCCAGGTGCCGTTGTTGTAGCAGCCCTTCCCGTCCGACCCGAACCAGCATGCGTTGTTCCAACTCAACCTGACGGACGTGTAGATCTGCGGCCACATCCCCTGATAGGTCTGCTGGACGGCGCGGAACTGGAGCGCATCCTCAGCGCTCTCGAGGTTCTGGTTGGCCTCCAGCCACGGCCCGCCCGGCCCGGCGTTCGCGTGCATCACCGTCAGCTTGCGGGGGTCTGAGTTGACGAGCGCGCCCGTCTGCGGGAAGGCGGAGCTCTGCGCGTTCAGCTGGTTCTCGACCTGAGTGGTGACGGCGGTCGCGGTGGAGTTGAGCTGCGCCTGGTACAGCAGGTACTCGTCGGCAAGGGTGCCGCCGGTAGTGCTGGGCCCCTCGACCGCGTCGAAGTAGTTCTGGCCGTTCCACCCGAGCAGCGCGACCACGCTGAACGTGTCCGACTCGAGCGGTGAGACGTCCTCGGTCGCGAACGCCCCCACGTCACCCATCGCCGCGACCGTCCCGAACCCCCACTGGACCCAGAACAGCGTCGTCGCGTCGGACGCCGGCCCGTTGATCTGCTTCTGGAGGGCGCTGGTCAGATTGCTCAGCTCGGCGTTCTCGGCGCTGCTGGCGGCCGCATTGATGTTCGCGTAGGTGTCCGCCATCCCGCCCTCGAACGGGGCGAGCATCTGCTGCAGGTAGGTGTTGCTCTCGTTCACGGCGTTGGTCTCGTCCACGATCTGGTTCACCGCGCACTGAAGGTCGGCCGGCGTGAACGGCGCTGTCGGCTGCGGCGGGCTCGGCATCTCCACGGTGCCGGGGTCGGATGGCTCGAACGTCCAGTCCGGGTAGCTGTTGCGCAGGGTCAGCGAGGTGGCCCGGATGTCGGCGGCGTTCGCGCCCGGCACGATCGGGTCGACATTGGAGCACCCGTCGCCGTCGAGGGTGTCGGCGCTCCTCGATCCGCCGGGCGCCGGGTGGCCGCGGTCGCACTGGGACGAGTCCGAGCTCTGCCACAGGTCCGAGAGCGAGCCGTCCCCGGGGATCGCGTACGGGTACAGCTCCGCGACGACGTACGCGAACGCGACCTGCTGGCAGGTCGCCCCCGTCGCCCCCGAGGCCGGGGTGAGCAGCCAGTCCACCTGGCGCCGCTTTACCATCTCCGGGAAGTCGGCGAACAGCTCGCTGCCCGAGGGATCGGCGATCGCCGGGAACAGGAAGGCGTCGTTGCCGCGCTGCAGGACGCCCGTAAGGGCTCCGTCCTCGGCCCCCAGCGAGGCGCCTGTGGCGACCGCCCCGGCCGCGGTGGCGGGCACCGCCATCACGCCGCTGGACTCGTACGCCTGGCGCTCGAGCGGGTCGGCGGACAGCATCGAGTAGGGCTGGTTGGAGTTCACCGAGCGGGCGAAGGTGTCCGCGTTCGCCCCGAGTGCATTGATCTTCTGCAGCACGCCGAGGAACGCGCCGCTCTTCGGCTCGTTCGGGTATCCCCCGATCTGCCCGACCGAGGTGATCCCGACGCCGAGGTCGCGGTCGATCAGGGAGGCGAGCACGTCGTTGAGAGCGGCCCAGTCGAGGCCGTTGCCCGCGTCGAGGCCGGTGTTGCGGATCACCGCCTCGCGATGCAGGGTGCCGCCGACGTGCACCGGGTCGAAGCTGAACACGGCGAGGCCGTTGTCGACCCCCGGCGGGGCAACCGGGACGCTGTCGTCGCCGAGCGTGAACCGGGCGGACCCGGTCGAGGTGTCGCGCGTGTCGAACGCGAACACGTCCGGGAAGCTGAAGGTGTAGCTGTAGCCGCCGTTGCCGGGGTTGGGGGTCGAGGTGCTCGTGGCGTCGGGGGCCTCGGAGGGATCGTCCGCGGTGGAGGACAGGTACCCGACGACGTTCCCGCGCCTATGGGTGGGATCCGAGTCCAGGGTGCGGCCGAAGTTGGTCCACGCCCTGCCCTGCAGCATCCCCGGGACTGCGATCTGCCCGAACGGCCCCGGCGGCACCTTGGCGTCGTCGGGAGTGGTGCAGTCGCCGCCTCCCGGGACCTGGTTGAAGACCTCCATCGCGTTCTCCCAGTCGGTCGTGTCGGAGATCTTCCCCGCCCGGAGCGAGAGCAGGACGAGGTAGGAGTCGTCGAACAGCTGCGAGCACCCCCCGCCGCCCGGGAGGACCAGGTCCTCCATCTGGTCGGCGAAGCCGGCCAGGTTGTCCGTCTCGTAGGACGTGTTCACGGGGCCGGAGTAGGTGCCGCCGCTCGATGGCGGGGTGAGGGTGTCGCTGTCGATCACGACAACCTGCAGGTCGTTCTCGTCCCCGGGGTTGGGGTAGAAGCACGGCGGGCCGGCGCTGTCGGGACCGGTGGCGCAGTCGCGGGTCTGCTCGATGCTGATCCCGGGCTTGCCGCGGGAGGTCGCGAACGCGTTGTAGCGGACGTACGGCTGCGGCATCGCGGTCACGGTGGAGACGTCGGTGGAGGTCGTCGACCCGCCGGTGGCCGCCGCGGACGCCTTCCCGCTCGGCGCCTGGCTGGTGTGGAGCTTCACCTTGTAGGTGCCGGGGACGTCGGTGCGCAGCCGCGGCCGTCGCGTGCTGCGCCCGAGCAGCTCCGGATCGCTGCGCCCCGGCTTGGTGGCGATGCTCCACCGGTACCGCAGCTTCCCGCGCTTCGGCCTCCCGGAGCGGGTCCGCCCCTTCACCGACTTCGTCCCGTTCAGGCGCACGGGAAGCCCGCCGGCCGGGAACGCGTGATCCCGGCCGGCTCCCGCGATCGACACCCGGCGCGGGACGTAGAAGCGCGAGCGCAGCCGGCGAAACTGGCCGGACGGGTGGACGACGAGGATCCGTAGGTGGTTGCGCCCGTGCTTGACGCCTTCGCTCGCCCCGAGCGTGACCTTGTGGCGGAGCGCCTTCGCGTCCCTGAACAGCCTCGAGACGTTCTGGTTGTTGAGCTTGGCGCGGATCTTCGTGTGCAGCCTGCTGGGCTGGAGCACGACGCGGGCGGGCTTGCCGGGGCTGTGGCGGAGCCGGAAGTGGCGGACCAGCGACCTCGACTTCCTCGCCCTGGTCAGCGAGAGCGTCTTGTAGTCCGTCCGATCGCCGCTGACGGCCGCGAACCGGAGGAAGTTCGGCCCCCGCTTCAGTGCCTTGCCGAGCCTGCCCTTGCGAAGCGTCGCGACGGCGCGGCCTCCGGGGCGGGCTTTGAAATAGCCCTTCACGTTGCGGCCGTTGAGGCGGGCGCTGCGCAGGGTCGCACCGCCCTTCAGCCGCAGCCGGACGCGCACCCGGTTCCGGATCATGGACTCGTTCCCCGGCGAGAGCACCTTGAGCAGGTGACCCGGCCGGGCGCTTGCCTCGGCGGCGCCGGCGGAGGTCGGTGCTCCGATCCGGACCGGACCGATCGCCGCGAGCACGGCGACCGCGAGCACCGCCGCGAAGGCGAGTGCGCAGCGGCGCCCACCCGCCATCGGGGCTCCCGCTCCCCCGTGATGGGTTTGCCGGTCCGCGTTCACAGGTCTCCCGCTGCTACATCGGCACGGCGGTGGGGGATCTTTAGCGGTTGGCTACTGGTCGGCGTCCGGGGCACCCGCGGGGGGATCCCCGACCTGAGGCTCCTCGCCGCCGTCCTCGTCGCCCTGCTTCGCGCCGACGCCGACCGGCTCGGGCTTCTTGCGCCGCTTCCGCGGCTTCGCCAGCTCCAGCTTCAGCGGACGCTCGTCCTCGTCGCCGGAGGGATCGCGGTCGATCAGCACGGTGGTGCCCGGCGTGATCTCGCCCTGACGCAGGACCTCGTCGGCGAGCGGGTCCTCGACGTAGCGCTGGATCGCACGACGCAGCGGTCGCGCGCCCATCCCCGGGTCGAAGCCCTTCTCGGCCAGGAAATCCTTTGCCGGCTCCGTCAGCTCGAGCTGCAGCTCGTGCTCGGCGACCTGCGCTCGCACGCGGCCGACCATCAGGTCGATGATCTCCTTGATCTCCTCCATGGACAGCTTGTGGAAGACGATCACCTCGTCGATCCGGTTCAGGAACTCGGGGCGGAACACCTTCTTCAGCTCGCCCATGATCCGCCCCCGCATGTCGTCGTAGGAGATCCCGGTCTCGTCGGAGACGGAGAACCCGAGCGGGGTGTTGCGGGCGATGTCCTTGGCGCCGATGTTCGACGTCATGATCACGATCGCGTTGCGGAAGTCGACGGTCCGGCCCTGGGCGTCCGTCAGCCTCCCGTCCTCCAGGATCTGGAGCAGGATGTTGAACACGTCCGGGTGGGCCTTCTCGATCTCGTCCAGCAGCAGCACCGAGTACGGCTTCCGGCGAACGGCCTCTGTGAGCTGGCCGCCCTCGTCGTAGCCGACGTAGCCGGGCGGTGAGCCGACCAGCCGCGACACGGAGTGCTTCTCCATGTACTCCGACATGTCGATCCGGACCATCGCCTCCTCGTCGCCGAACAGGAACTCGGCGAGCGTGCGGGCGAGCTCGGTCTTACCGACCCCGGAGGGGCCGAGGAAGATGAACGAGCCGGCGGGGCGCTTCGGGTCCTTGATCCCGGCGCGCGAGCGGCGGATCGCCTTCGAGACGGCGGTGATCGCGATGTCCTGGCCGATCACCCGCTTGTGCAGCTCCTCCTCCATCCGGACGAGCTTCGCGGTCTCGGCCTCGGTCAGCTTGAAGACGGGGATCCCGGTCCACATCGAGACGATGTCCGCGATCTCCTCCTCGCCGACGACGGGGCGCTCGCCGCCCTCGCCGGAGGACCACTGGTCCTCGAGCTCGCGCTTGCGGTTGGTGAGCTGGCGCTCGGTGTCGCGCAGGTTCGCGGCCTTCTCGAACTCCTGCGCCTCGATCGCCTCCTCCTTCGCGCGCCGCGTCTCCTCTATCTCCTCCTCGAGGTCGCGGTACACCGGCGGCTGGCTCATCGACTTGATCCGCATCCGCGATGCGGCCTCGTCGATCAGGTCGATCGCCTTGTCGGGCAGGAAGCGGTCGGAGATGTAGCGGTCGGCGAGCTCGGGCGCGGCGTCGAGCGCCTCGTCGGTGATCTCGACGCGGTGGTGCTGCTCGTAGCGGTCGCGCAGCCCCTTCAGGATCGCGACCGTCTCCGGGATCGACGGCTCCCCGACCTTGATCTGCTGGAAGCGGCGCTCCAGCGCCGAGTCGCGCTCCAGGTACTTGCGGTACTCGTCCAGGGTGGTGGCGCCGATCGTCTGCAGCTCGCCGCGGGCGAGCGCCGGCTTCAGGATCGAGGCGGCGTCGATCGCGCCCTCGGCGGCGCCGGCGCCGACGAGGTTGTGGAGCTCGTCGATGAACAGGACGATGTCGCCGCGCTGGGTGATCTCCTTCATCACCTTCTTGAGGCGCTCCTCGAACTCGCCGCGGTACTTCGAGCCGGCAACTAGGGCCGCCAGGTCGAGCGTGTAGATCTGCTTGTTCTTGAGCAGCTCGGGGACCTCGCCCTTCGTGATCCGGGCCGCCAGCCCCTCGACGACCGCGGTCTTGCCGACCCCCGGCTCACCGAGCAGGACGGGGTTGTTCTTGGTCCGCCGAGAGAGGATCTGCATGATCCGCTCGATCTCGGTCTCGCGACCGATCGTCGGGTCGAGCTTGCCCTCGGAGGCGAGCTTGGTCAGGTTGCGGCCGAACTGGTCCAGGAGCTTCGAGGACTTCTTGCCCTCGCCGGACGCACCGGCGCCGGCACCCTGGCGGCGGCCGCCGGGACCGGACAGCATCCGGATCACCTCGTTGCGGATCTTGTCCGAGTCGGCGTCGAAGTCGAGCAGGATGCGAGCCGCCACGCCCTCGTTCTCGCGGACGAGGCCGAGCAGGATGTGCTCGGTACCGATGTAGTTGTGGCCCAGCGAGAGCGCCTCGCGCAGGGCCAGCTCGAGCACCTTCTTGGCGCGCGGCGTGAACGGGATCTGGCCGGAGGTGACCTCCTCGCCGGAGCCGACGATCCGGACGACCTGGGCGCGGACGCGCTCCACGGTGATGTCGAGCGACTCGAGCACGCGGGCGGCGAGGCCCTCCTCCTCGCGCAGCAGGCCGAGCAGGATGTGCTCGGTACCGATGTAGTTGTGCTTCAGGGTCCGCGCCTCTTCCTGGGCGAGGACGACTACCTGCCTTGCTCTCTCTGTGAATCGCTCAAACACTGGCGCTCCCTTTCACGGTACGCAAGCTCGCCGGAGATGTGATCCTCTGACTCGGCTCCTGCGCTGCCGACGGATTCGACCTCCGGTCTCTCGCTTGCAACGAGGGGCAAGTATATCGGGGGGCCGGTTGCTTCCCGGGGGGCTCGGAACGCGCAAGATGCGCCCCTTCGAGGCAGGCGACTCCCTGCCGCAGCGATCGGACCTCCTGACGAGGAGCTATCGCATCGCCGGGAACAGGACGACCTCGCGCAGGCTGCTGGCACCGGTGAGCAGCATCACCAGCCGATCGATCCCGAGGCCGACGCCCCCGGTCGGCGGCATCCCGTACTCGAGCGCCTCCAGGAACGCCTCGTCGAACGGCTGGGTCTCGTCGTCACCGCGCGCCATCTCCTCGCGCTGCGCCTCGAACCGGCGGCGCTGCTCGTCGGGGTCGTTGAGCTCGGAGAACGCGTTCGCAATCTCGAACCCGCCGACGAACGCCTCCCACCGCTCCACCAGCCCCTCCTCGGTGCGGTGGCGCTTCGCGAACGGCGACAGCTCGACCGGGTAGTCGCGACGAAGGTGGGCTGGATCAGCTCCGGCTCGACCCGCTTCGAGAGCACCGCGTCGACGAGCTTTCCCCATCCCTCGCCCTCGCCCCGGCTCCGTTCGCGGCGGCCTCCGCAGCTCGTCGAGGCCGGGCGCTCGGCGAGGTCGAGCCCGGTCCGCTCCAGGACCGCGTCGCGCAGGGTCACCCGCCGCCACGGCGGCGCCAGCTCGATCGCGACGCCCTCCCGCTCCACCGTGGTCGTCCCCAGCACCCGCTCGGCGACGTCGGCGACGAGCTGCTCGGTCCGCTCGGCGCCGTCGTTCGTAGTCGGCGTATGCCTCGTACCACTCGAGCATCGTGAACTCGGGGTTGTGCTTGAACGAGATCCCCTCGTTGCGGAAGTCCTTGCCGAGCTCGTACACGCGCTCGACGCCCCCGACTATGCACCGCTTCAGGTACAGCTCGGTCGCGATCCGCAGGTACAGGTCGCGGTCGAGCGCGTTGTGGTACGTCGTGAACGGGCGCGCCAGCGCGCCGCCGTACAGCGGCTGCAGGACCGGCGTCTCGACCTCGAGGAAGCCGCGCTCGTCGAGCCACCGGCGAACCGCCGAGATCACCCGGGCGCGGAGCTCGAACAGCTCCCGGCTCTCGGGGTTGGCGAGCAGGTCGAGCTCGCGGCGCCGGTACCGCGCCTCCACGTCCTGCAGGCCGTGGTACTTGTCGGGCATCGGCCGCAGGGTCTTGGAGAGCAGCTTCCAATCCTCGACCCGCAGCGAGAGCTCGCCCTTGCGGGTCTTGAACGCGAGCCCCTCGACCCCGACGATGTCGCCGAGGTCGAGGCCGACCAGCCCCTCGTGGCCCTCGTCGCCGAGCACGTCGGCGCGGGAGTGGAGCTGGATCCGCCCGGAGCGGTCGCGGAGGTCGAGGAACGCCGCCCCGCCATGCCCGCGCCGGGCGGTGAGCCGGCCCGCGACGCGGTAGCGCGACTCGGTGTCCGTGTCCGCGTCCAGCTCGCCGTGGGCGTCGTGGATCTCGGAGATCGGGGTCTGCTCGCCCTCGTAGGTGTGCGGGTAGGGGTCGACCCCGCCCTCGCGGAGGCGCTCCAGCTTCTCCCGCCGCTCGCTGAGGAGGTCGGAGATGGGGCGCTCGTCATTCATAAGGCCGAGCCTACCCCCGGCCCTGCAGGAACCGCGCGGCGCCCGGACGCGAAGCGGAGGACGCCGCGCGGATGATTGGAAGATCGAAGCTGCTAGGCGGCCTCGATCTTCGTGATCTTGAGCTTCTTCTTCGGCCCTCGGGGGACGTCGATCGTGACCACGTCGCCCTTCTTGTGGCCGATCAGGGCGCTCCCGATCGGGGACTCGTTGGAGAGCTTGTCCTCGGTCGGGTCGGCCTCGGCGGAGCCGACCACCTGGAACTTGCGCGACTCGCCCGACTTCTGGTCCTTGACGTGCACCTTGACGCCGACCGAGACGGCCTCGGTGTCGATGTCCTTCTCGTCTACGACGGTGGCGCGACGGAGGCGCTCCTCGAGCTGCGCGATCCGCTGCTCGATCATCGCCTGCTCGTTCTTGGCGTCGTCGTACTCGGCGTTCTCGGAGATATCGCCGAACTCGCGGGCCTCCTTGATCCGCTCCGCGACCTCGCGACGCTTGTCCGTCTGCAGATGCTGCAGCTCCTCCTTGAGCCTCTCCAATCCCTCATGTGTGATCAGCGACTCACGTGCCACTGGTCGGTCCTCCTCAGTAGATAAAGCCCGACCGCGTGCTCGGGAAAGAGAGCGCGCCTCGGGCAAGGACGCAAGATTATAGCGAGGCCCGATGCCCCCCTTTGCGGGAGCTGAAACGGCTATGCAGCGCGGGATATGAGCCCTGCGGCGAGGGCGCGAGCCTGATCGAGCGTGTCCGTGCGCTGGAACCGCTCCCGGCTCGCCCGCGGCGCCCCGAGCCGCTCCAGGTACCACGGGTAGAACTTGCGCAGGTAGTGGGCGGCGCGGGACCCGAGGTGCTCGCCGGCGCGGTCGATCACCCACAGCAGCTCCCGGACCACCTCCTCGGCGCTCGGCGGGGCGACGCGCCGCCCGGTGAGCTCGCCGAAGATCCACGGATTGCCGAGCGAGCCGCGCGCGATCATCACGGCGTCGGCTCCCGACTCGAGGTAGGCGCGGCGCGCCCGCCCGGCGCTGCCCAGACCCCCCGAGACGATCACCGGAGCGCCGCCGTCGAGCCGCTCGACCAGCTCGCGGACGAGCCCGTACTCCGGATCGCCCCTGTGCTGGACCGCGGCCGGGCGCGGGTGCAGCGTCACCGCCGCGACGCCCGCATCGGCGACCAGCCGCTCAGCGAGCTCGACGCCGCCGGTGTCGCCCGGCTCCAGCCCGGAGCGCAGCTTCACGCTGACCGGAAGCCCGGATCCCTCCCGGGCGGCCCGCGCGATCCGGACGGCGAGGTCGTGGTCGTCGAGCAGCGCCGCCCCGGCGCCGGTGCGCCGCACCTTGCGGACCGGGCAGCCCATGTTGATGTCGATGATCGCGGCGCCCGCGTCGGCGGCGAGCGCGGCGCCGGACCGCATCACGTCGGGGTCCTGGCCGAACAGCTGAATCGCGACCGGGTGCTCCTCGGGGCGCACCACCAGCATCTCGCGGATCGTGCGCTCGTTGCGGTAGTGGAGCGCGAAGCTCGACACCATCTCCGAGAACGCCATCCCGGCGCCGTGGCGGCGGGCCTGCAGGCGCACGAACCAGTTCCCGATTCCCGCCAGGGGGGCCAGCAGGACGCGGTTTCCGATCTCGACGTCCCCGATCCGGAACGGGCTAGTCAGCGGCGGTCTCATCGGTTCCGAGCGTAGATCAGACGGAGCCCGGTGAGGGTGAGCAGGTCGTCCACCTCGTCGACGGTCTCGCAGTGCGGAGCGATCGCGGCGGCGAGGCCGCCGGTGGCGATCACCCTCGGGTGACCGTCGAGCTCGGCCGCCACCCTGCGCACCACCCCGTCGACCAGCCCCGCGAATCCGTACACCGTGCCGGACCGGATCGCGTCCCGGGTGTGGCGCCCGATCGCCTCGCCGGGCTCGGTCAGGTCGATCATCGGGAGCTTCGCGGTCCGCGCGGCGAGCGCCTCCAGCGAGATCTCGACCCCCGGCCCGATCAGCCCGCCCAGGTACTCGCCCGCGTCCGAGACCACGTCGAAGTTGGTCGACGTCCCGAAGTCGACGGTCACGCATGCGCCGCCGACCCGGTCGTGCGCGGCGACAGCGTTGACCAGCCGGTCGGCGCCGAGCTCGTGTGGGTTGTCGACCAGGATCGGCATCCCGGTGCGAACGCTGGGACCGACCTCGAGGTAGGCGCGATCGTCGCCGTCCTCGATGTGGCGCTCGAACATCCGCGAGTACTCCGGAGCGAGCTGGGGCACGACCGTCGACACGATCACACCGTCCAGCCGGCCGCGCTCGATCCCGCGCAGCCCCAGCAGCGCGATCACCTGGACGGCGAGCTCATCGGCGGTCGCGCTCGGGTCGGTCCCGTAGCGCCAGTGTGCGACCAGCTCCGAATCGTCGAAGACGCCGAAGTGGGTTTGGGTGTTGCCGACGTCGGCGGCGAGCAGCATCGGCCGATTATCGCGGCATCACGCCTGGGATGGGATTGCCGCGTGGACGCGACCCGGTACGTGATCCCGGGCTCGCATCCCGCGGTGGCGGCGCGGCGGATGATGGACCTGGAGGGGATCGAGTACAGGCGGGTGGACCTGCTCCCCGTGATATCGAAGGCGGTGCTGAAGGCGCTCCGCTTCCCGGGAGTGACAGTTCCGGCGCTGAAGACGTGAAACTGACGTGAACGCGCGGTGACCCGGTGGAGATGAAGTGGTGTCGAACCGGATAAGCCGCTACGGGAGCGGCCCGGCGCGACTCACCGCCTGGCCCGGCGGCAGCGCGGCCAGCGCGTCCGCGAGCCGGGTCCCGTCGGGCAGCGTCAGCCCCGGATCGAGCTCCAGCAGGGGCACCAGCACGAACCGGCGGGTGGTCAGGTCCGGGTGCGGGACCGTGAGCCGAGCGGTGCGCACCTCCATGTCGCCGACCAGGAGCAGATCGATGTCCAGCGGGCGGGGTGCGTGGCGGGGACCGTCGGGCCGGCGGCCGCGCTCCGCCTCGATCCGCTTGCACAGCCCGAGCAGCTCCTCCGGCGCCACCTCCGCCCGCACCCGGGCGGCGGCGTTCAGGAAGTCGGGCTGATCGGTGAGGACTCCGACCGGCTCGGTCTCGTACGCGGAGGAGGCCGCCTCCACGACGACCCCGGCGCCGGTGAGGCCGTCCAGGCCGGCGCGCAGGTTCGTGGCCCGGTCGCCGACGTTCGACCCGAGCCCCAGGTGTGCGATCACGGCCCCTCCTCGCCCTCCTCGCCGGCGGTGTCCGGCTCCCGCTCGTGCACGACCTCGACCGCCGCCTCCTCGACGGCCATCGGCAGCGGCGGCTCCGGCTTCGCGGCGCGGACGGTGACGGTCTCGCACCCGAAGCGCTCGATCAGCCGCTCCGCGACCACGTTGCAGAGCCGCTCCAGCGTCCGGTAGCTTCGCTCGGTCGCCGCGAGCAGGACGATGTCGCACACCTCGGCGTAGTCGACGGTGTCGTCGAGCCGGTCCGTGAGCACCGCGTCGCAGTCGGGGACGTCGAGGGTGAGGTCGAACTCGAGCCGCTGACCGACCTCCTGCTCGGCGTCGGTCGCGCCGTGATGCGTGTAGATCGACAGGCCCCGGAGCTCGACCTCAACGCTCGTCTCCGACCCTCCCTCGTGCGCCTCCACGCCGTGAACCTACCGGGTGACGGCCTCTCCGAGGCCGCGCCGATCGAGCACGGCCGCGGCGACCGCGACCGCGTCGCGCACCGCCGCGACGTCGTGGACCCGCAGCACGTCGGCTCCGCGCTCCATCGCCAGCACGTTCGACGCGATCGTCCCGCCGAGCCGATCGGCGACCTCGCGTCCGGTGATCTTCCCGATGAAGCTCTTCCGCGAGGTGCCGACCACGATCGGCCGACCCAGCTCGCGGAGCTCGTCGAGCCGGCGAATCAGCTCCAGGTTGTGCTCGACCGTCTTCCCGAACCCGATCCCGGGGTCGACCCAGATCCGCTCCTCGGCGACCCCGGCGTCGAGCGCGGCCTGAATCCGCTCGCCGAGGAAGGCCCGCACCTCGTCGACCACGTCGTCGTAGGCGGGGCCCTCCTGCATCGTCCGGGGGGTCCCCAGCATGTGCATCAGGACCACCCCGCACCCGCGCTCCGCGCACACAGCCGCGAGCGCCGGGTCGCCGCGCAGCGCCGTGACGTCGTTGACGATCTCCGCCCCGGCGTCCAGGGCGGCGTCCGCGACCTCCGACTTCGACGTGTCGATCGATACGGCGCCACCGACACCGGCCAGCCCCGCGACCACCGGCTCGATCCGGCGGCGCTCCTCCGCAGCGTCCACCGCCTCCGCGCGGGGGCGGGTCGACTCACCGCCCACGTCCACCAGATCGGCGCCCGCGTCGAGCAGCTCGCGCCCGTGCCGGACGGCGCGGTCCGGCTCCAGGAACGTGCCGCCGTCAGAGAAGGAGTCCGGCGTCACGTTCAGGACGCCCATCAGCTTCGCCCGCTCCATGCTCGCGACCTCGGTATCGCCCTGCGCGGGCCGAGCGCCTACTCGCCGCGCATCTCGGCGGCGCCGCCGGCGAGCCCGGGGCGCGGCCGGGGAACGGGTCGTGGTCCCTCGCGCTGGGGGCGCTCGGTGCGCTCCGGCTCGGGCTCCGGCGCCTTCGTCTCCTCCTCGTCGCCGAACACGTCGTCCTCACTGGCGCCGTCCAGAAGCTGCTCGAACTGCTCCGCGTCGATCGTCTCGCGCTCCAGCAGGATCCGGGAGATCCGGTCGAGCGCCTCGCGGTGCTCGGTGAGCACGTCCTTCGCGGTCTGGTGGGCCTCCTCGACCATCCCGCGGATCTCGTCGTCGATCTCGCGCGCGATCTCATCGGAGTAGTCGGGCTCGGCGGAGAACTCGCGGCCGAGGAAGGGCTGGGTGCGATCGTGGCCGAACACGCGCGGGCCCAGCCGTGAGGACATCCCGTACCGCATCACCATCTGCTTCGCGGTCTCGGTCACCTTCTCGAGGTCGTTCGAGGCGCCGGTGGTGACCTCGCCGAACACAATCTCCTCCGCGGCGCGGCCGCCGAGCGTCATCGCCATCGTGTCCGTCAGCTCCGCCCGCGTGGTCAGGAACTTGTCCTCGGTGGGAAGCGAGATCGTGTAGCCGAGCGCCTGGCCGCGGCTGATGATCGAGATCTTGTGGACCGGATCGCAGTTCGGGAGCACGTGCCCGACGATCGCGTGGCCGAGCTCGTGGTACGCGGTGATCAGGCGCTCCTTCTCGGACATCACGCGGCTCTTCTTCTCGGGGCCGGCGATCACCCTCATGATCCCCTCCTCGAGCTCGTGCATCGTGATCTCGCGGTTGTCGGAGCGCGCGGTCAGCAGCGCCGCCTCGTTGATCAGGTTGGCGAGGTCGGCGCCGGTGAACCCCGGAGTCTGGCCGGCGAGCGCGTCCAGGTCGATCTGCTTCGCGAGCGGCTTCCCGCGGGTGTGCACCTCGAGGATCTGCTTGCGGCCCTTGCGGTCGGGTCGGTCGACGACGATCTGGCGATCGAACCGGCCGGGCCGGAGCAGCGCCGGGTCGAGGATGTCGGGCCTGTTCGTCGCAGCGATCAGGATGATGTTGTCCTTCATCTCGAACCCGTCCATCTCGACGAGGAGCTGGTTCAGGGTCTGCTCGCGCTCGTCGTGGCCGCCGCCCATCCCGGCGCCGCGGTGGCGGCCGACCGCGTCTATCTCGTCCATGAAGATGATGCAGGGCGAGTTCTGCTTGGCCTGCTCGAACAGGTCGCGGACGCGGCTGGCGCCGACGCCGACGAACATCTCGACGAAGTCCGAGCCGGAGATCGAGAAGAACGGGACGCCCGCCTCGCCGGCGACGGCTCGCGCGAGCAGCGTCTTCCCCGTCCCGGGCGGCCCGTACAGGAGGACGCCCTTCGGGATCCGCGCGCCCAGCGCCTGGAACTTCTTCGGGTTCTCGAGGAACTCCTTGATCTCGTGCAGCTCCTGGACCGCCTCGTCGGTGCCGGCGACGTCGCGGAAGGTGATCTTCGGCGCGTCCACGGACAGACGCTTGGCGCGCGACTTGCCGAAGCTCATCACCTTCGAGCCGCCGCCCTGCATCTGGTTCATCAGGAACACCCAGAAGGCGAAGAACAGGATGAACGGGAGCACGTAGGTGAGCAGCGACAGGATGCTGGAGCCGCCGGTGCCCTCGACCTTGGTCTCGACGTCGTTGCGCCGCAGCGAGTTGACCAGGCTCTCCTCGGTGTTCTCCGGGTACCCGGTCGAGTACTCGTCGCCATTCTGCTCGCTGACGTCGAGCGTGTGATCCTTGGTCTGGATCGTGACGCTGTCGATCGACTTCGGCTGCTTCTCGACCTGGGCGAGGAACTGGTCGTAGGTGGGCTGCTCCTGCTGCTGCCCGGGGCTGATCAGCTGGTGCGCGAAGAACGCCAGCACGACGACGATCAGAAGTGGGAACCAGGCGCTCTTGAAGAACCGCTTCACGTGAGTCCTTACGCGTGTAGCTTCGGCACCAGATCACGAACTCTTTAGTGCCTGCAACCGAATTTCAGCGTACCAGGGCGCCCGTTGCCCGATCCATGCGTGGGAGCGGGGGCGCTGCGCTCAGCGGGTCGGCTCCCCGGGCGGCGGATCGTCGGGATCGCCGCCCAGCACCGCGACGTACTCGAGGTTGCGGTAGCGCTGGTTGTGGTCGAGCCCGTACCCGATCACGAACCGATTGGGGATCTCGAATCCCGTGTACCTGATCGGGAGGTCGACGCGGCGGCGCTCCGGCTTGGTGAGCAGCGCGCACACCTCCAGCGACCGCGGCGCGCGGGCGCGGAGGCTGCGGATCAGGTAGTGCAGGGTGAGCCCCGAGTCGATGATGTCCTCGACGATCAGCACGTCGCGCCCCTCGATCGAGCTCTCCAGGTCCTTGAGAATGCGGACGACGCCGGAGGAGTCGGTCGCGGAGCCGTAGCTCGACACCGCCATGAAGTCGAGCTCGCACGGGACCTTCAGGTGGCGCATCAGGTCGGCGAGGAACATCACCGCCCCCTTCAGGATCCCGACCAGGACGAGGTCGCCGTCGGCATAGTCGCGGCTGATCTCGGCGGAGAGCTCCTCGACGCGGCGTTGCAGCTGATCCGACTCGATCAACACGTCGCCGATCTGATCGTTCGGGGTCACGCCTGATCGCGGATGCTGGCGCTCAGGATCACGGCCTCCCCGGCGGTCGGGTGCAGCCGGAACTCCTCGGACACGGCGACCCCGGCCACCCACGCGATCCGCTCCCCGACCGCGACCACCGGGACCTTGTGACGGAGCGAGCGCGGCACGCCGGTGTCGGTGAACAGGTCGCCGAGCGTCTTCGTCCCGTCCATCCCGAGCGGGCGGATCCGGTCGCCCTCGCGCCACGTCCGCACCACCATGCCCCCGCCGAGCATCGCCCGGTCGAGGATCGCACGCTCCGGGCCGTTCATCTCCACAGGCGGGCGGTGCAGCTCCGCGCGGACGTCCCACGGCCCGAACCGGGCGGTCCCGGGAACCCGCAGGGAGACTGGCTCGGGCTCGCGCTCCACCCCCGGGCCGAACCGGATCATGCCCTGCTCGCAGCGCGCCACCAACCCGCCGCCGAGATCGACCTCGCCGCCCTCGGGCCGCCCGGCCAGCCGCCAGATCTCGGCAACGCGGGCCCGCGGCAGCGCCACCTCGGCGCCCGCGGCGCGCTCGGCGAGCGTCCGCAGCGCCAGCCGGCGCAGTCCCGGCTCCGCGCCGGCGAGCCTCTCGGCGCGGATCGCGACGGCCCCGTCGCCCGCCCCGGCGGCGTCGAGGGCCTCCTCGACCACGCGGTCGAGCACGCGACCCTCCTCGGCCAGCTCGATCCGGGTCTCGGCAAGATTTCGCTCCGCGGCCGGGTTGATCTCGCGCAGCACCGGCAGCACCTCCGAGCGGATCCGATTGCGGGCGAAGCTCGGGTCCAGGTTGGTCGGGTCGTCAGCGAACGGGAGACCGGCGTCGACCGCGATCCGGCGCGCCTCGTCGCGCTCCAGCCCGAGCATCGGGCGGACCACCCGGCCGCGCCGCCCCGGCATCCCGAGCAGCGCCCGGCGCCCCGGCGAGGACGCGAGCCGGTACAGAACCGTCTCGGCGAGGTCGGTGCGAGTGTGCCCGGTCGCGACCCACTCGCACCCGAGCCGCTCCCGGAGCCGCTCCGCTGCCTCGTAGCGCAGCTCCCGCGCGGCGGCCTGCACGTTCCCCCCTCCGACCGACACCCGCTCCACCCGCAGATCGATTCGCAGCATCGCGCACAGCCGCCGGCACAGGTGCTCGTCCGCGTCCGCCGACGGCCGCAGCCCGTAGTTGAGGTGAAGAGCGTGCACGTTCGGTCGCCCACAGTGCTCCGCGAGCCCCGCCGCGAGACAGGTGGAGTCGGCGCCACCCGAGATCAGCGCCACCCCGGGAGAGCCGCTCGGCACCAGGCCGCTCTCGCCGATCACCCGTGCCACCGACCGCAGGGTGTCCTCCGCCGCCATCGCCGCGATCTTAGAGACGGCTACGGCTGGCGCGAACGGACCGAGAACAGCTCGGTCGGCTCCGGGAACCCCTTCAGCTCGGTCGCGCCGATCGTGCCGAACTCGAGATAGCCGGAGCTCCCGATCGCGTCCAGCACCGACCGCGTGATCAGCACCTCGCCGCCGAGCGCCCGCGCCACCACCCGGTGGGCGAGGTTGACGTCGGTCCCGAAGTAGTCGGCCTCGCGGTACACCGCGTTCCCGCAGTGGATCCCGACCCGGGGCTGGGGGCGCTCCTGGAAAAGGCCCAGGAACCCCACCGACCACTCGGTCAGCGTGGTCGGGTCGGGGGACACGATCATCACCTCGTCGCCGATCGTCTTCACGATCGTCGCCTCCGCCGGCAGCGTCGCTTCGACCGTGTCGACGAAACGCTCCACCAGGTCGAGCGCCTCCTCGTCGCCCTCCTCCTCGGTGTAGCGGGTGAAGCCGGTCAGGTCGACGAAGCAGAACGCCATCGACACGCGGCCCGTCTCGACGTCTCCGCCGAACTCGGTCTCCATGTGGCCGACGACGTCCTGCTCGATGTAGAAGCGCAGGTAGCGGGTGTGGATGTACTCCATCAGCGGGCTCGTCAGCGGCAGGATCTCGCCGGCGAGCCCCTCCATCTCCTCCGCCATCTCGAACGCGTCGACGCCCTCCTGGATCAGCGGCTCGTGCACGTACAGGTGGAACAGCCTCACCTCGGCCTCGGCGATCGCGCGGATCGCGCGCGCGTACACGCGGACGAGCTGGAGCAGCGCGACCAGCGGGAACCCGGAGCCGAGGACCCGCGAGATCTGCTCCATCGCCTCCGCGTCGCGCTCGGACAGGGAGGGCTCCCCCGAGCCGGGGGTGCCGAGCAGCGCCATCAGCCGCTCCAGCAGCTCCGGCTCCAGCCCCGTCCGCTCCGCCGCCTGCTCCAGGTCGATCGTGCGGGCGGCGCTCGGGAACAGCTCCTCCACGAACCCGAACGCGAGCCTGCCCTCCGCGACGGCGTCCCGGAGCGAGTCGAGCGAGTGCCCGCGCTCCAGCATCCGGGCGACGACACGCGCCTGCGCCGCGGCCGCGACGGTCCACCGGTCCGGGTCGACCGGGATCACGCCGTCGCGGGCCCACTCGCGCAGGGTCGGCGCATCGACGCCGGACCGGGCGGCGGCCGCTTCGATGGTGAGCGTCGCCTCGGCCACCCGAGAAGCCAATCAGGACCGGTGGACGCGGGTGCTAGATCGCGAGGTGGGGATACTCGGCGCCGACGAGGCGGCGGTACGGATCGGTGATCAGCTTCGTCGCCGGCAGGTAGAGCAGCGCGGAGCGAGCATCGCCGGCGCACTGCACCTGGCCCCTCGCGATCGCCACCGGGACGCTCGTCTTGCCCTGCAGGTAGGCGTTCGCCATTGCGGAGTCCATAGTCAGCTCCAGCTTTGGCTCCCACGGCGGGGTGGTGTCGAAGCTCCACTCGACATAGTGCTGCGGGTCCTCGCTGGCGCTGATGTTGACCGCCAGGTCGAGGTCCGGGATCGACAGCCGCATGTGCATCGCGGTCGCCCGCAGCAGCGGCCCGGCCTGATCGTCGGCGTCGACCTCCGTCAGGACGCGGTCGAGCAGCTCGCGCATCTCGTCGGCGGAACGGAAGAGGGTGTCGGCGCCGGTCCGGGTGACGGTCGGCATCGCGGCGGAAGTCTAGTGGCTTACGTCACGCGGATTCAACGCACCGAGCGAGCGCCGGGTCGGGCCGCGGCTACGCCGCGAACGGCGGCCCGCGTAGTACGAGGTTCTCGTGCAGCTTGCGCTGGATCAGGTCCCGGACGCGGTCCGAGAGCGCCGCTGCCACGGCCGGATCGGACGCCGCCTCCGGGGGGTGGTCCGGCCGGATCGGCTCGCAGAACTCGATTCGCCACCTGGACGGAAGCGGGATCAGGCCGAGCGGCCCCAGGGCCGGGAAGATCGGCGTGATCGGGAAGTACGGGGCCCCGACCAGCCGGGCGAGCGCCTCGCTGTCGCCGAGCTTCGGATAGATCTCCTCGGAGCCGACCACCGCGACCGGGACGATCGGGGCGCCCTCGCGGATCGCGACCTCGGCGAACCCGGTCCCGAACCGGCGCAGGCGGTAGCGCTCCGAGAACGGCTTCCCGGGACCCTTCACCCCCTCGGGGAACACGGTCACGAGCCGGTTCTCCGCCAACAGGCCGGCCGCGTTCGGAGGCTTCGCCGGAACGCCCCCGGCGGACCGGATCAGATCGCCGACCAGGGGGAGCGACAGGGCCCATTCGAGGACGAGGAAGCGCGGCCACCGACCGAGGCCGTCGTGCTTGCGGATCGCGGTCGCGATCATCGCGGCGTCGAACGGGAACAGGGAGCCGGCGTGGTTGGCGACGATCAGCGCCGGCCCGGGGGCCGGCAGATGCTGAAGGCCCGTGCTCCGCACCCTCCACCACAGCTCGTACAGGAACTCGAGCGCCGGCGACAGCGCCTGCGGCGTCCCCGGGTCGAAGCCCCATCCGTCGGCGGCGCGCTCCGCCCTGCCCTCGGCGGCGGCGCCGTCGAGCGCCTCCCGGAAGGCGTCGGGCATGTCGTCGGCGGCGCGCTGCGCCGCGCTCAGCGGCCCCAGGCCCCGATCGAGACCCTCCCGGGTCCCGCGCAGGAACTCGCGCACCGTGTCGACCTCGGCGCGTCGGGCGCGGCGCTCGGCGCCCCGCTGCTCCATCATTCAACCTCAGGTTTAGGCTTAGGCTCTGGGTCGGGGCGATCCCGGTCGCGGCCGAGCGTCTCGCGGACGGCGTCTACGACCCGGGCGGTGAGCGCCGCGGAGGCCTCCGCGGCCTGCCCGGAGCGGGCGAGCAGCTCGGAGGGCACCTCGCGGCCGCGGCCGGCGACCTGGTCGAGCAGCTCTCCGGCGCGGTCGAGCCTTTGCCCGAGCTCGGTGGCGGTGCTCTCGCCGGCCTCGCCGATGCTCGACAGGGTGCTCTCGATCGCGGCCCGCAGGCCGTCCGGGAGACCTCGAGGTTGCGGGGGTTTGGGCTCGTCCACCACAACCCAACTCTACGCAGTGACCCCGCGACCCCGGACGCGACGTGGAGCAGGCCGCGGGATTGACTAGCGTCGCTTGTATGCGGTATCTGCGCCCGACGGCTCCGATCGCGTCCGACGCCGTGCTCCCCGCCGACCCCGGGGATGCGCTCGCGATCGCCCAGGACCTCCTGCAGGCGCCCGTGATGAGCAACCACCACCACGGGCTGTGGGGCTACCACGGCGAGGCGGCCCCTGGTCGTCCCCTGACCGTGCAGTCGACCGGGATCGGCGGCCCCAGCGCCGCCGCCGTGCTCGCACAGCTGGTGGAGCTCGGCGTGCGTCGGGCCGTCCGGATCGGCGCCTGCACGCCGCTCGGCGACCGATTGCGTCCGGGCGAGGCGGTGCTCGTCGATCGAGCGCTGCCCGGCGACGGCACCAGCGCCGCCCTCGGCGCCGACGGCGCGGTCGAGCCCGACCCGGAGCTGATCCGGGCGCTGATCGACGCTGCCGGCGATCGGGCGCGCCCGGCGACGATCGCCAGCCGCGACCTGCTCGACGGCCCCGCGCCTGCCGACGGCGCGGTCGCCGTCGACCTGGAGACGGCGGCCGTGCTGACGCTCGGCCGCGCGGTCGGCGTCAGCGTCGCCGCGGTGCTGTTCGCGCCGCCCGCGGACCCCGCTGACGAGCTATCCCAGCCGGCCCTGGACTCCGCCCGGATCGCCGCGGCCGCCCTCGACTGACCGGGCCAGCTCGTCGACCCTGTCCTCGAGCTCCTCGAGCCGGTCCGAGAGGCTGCGGAGGCGGCGCTCGATCCGCTCCAGGTCGGTCGCCGACGGGATGTTGAGCGCGTTCATCGCGGAGCGCTGTGCCTGCAGGGCTCGCTCTCCGGCGCCAAGCGCGCCTGCCACCGCCTGGCCGAACAGCGGGTTCTCGAGCAGGCTGTGCGCGAGCTCGCCGAGCGCGTCCTCCCCCGCGGTGGAGAGCCGGTCCCGGAGACCGCTGTCCGCCTCGTCGTACTCCTCGTATCCCACCGCGCGAGCGTAACGGAAGGGTGGGCAATTCGTCCGTGGAACTAGGTTAGGTTGTGTGCGTGCGCGGGGGCCGCTTCAGATTGCAAAGCTCGGGGCTACCGGGTAGCTTGTCCGTGCTCGACGGCCGTGGAGATCCCCGCGCAGGGTGCCGCACCGCGGCGACGGCCAACGGCACCCGGGTACAGCAAGGATGAGACAGCGCCTGCTACTGACAGTTGCTCTGGCGGTGCTCGCCGTGGCGACCACGGCGGCGGGCGTCAGCACGGCGCAGGGGCCGACGACCAGCACCACCACGACCACGAACGGGACCGGGCTGACGGCCCCGAACGGGATCTCGCTGCGGGCGCTGACCGCGTGCACGGACGGCAAGGACAACGACGCGGACCACCTTATCGACACCAAGGATCCCGGCTGCGAGAACGACGCGGACGACAACGAGCGCGAGGACGCCACCGAGCCGGATGGAACCACGACGGTCCCCGACACGACCACGCGGCCCGAGCAGGACTTCAACAAGGACGAGAGCGCCAAGGACAAGGGCGAGAAGAAGGGCAAGGGCGGCCGTGACAACGGCTCCGGCGGGACCAAGGCGAAGGGCAAGGACAAGAAGAAGGGGAAGGGCGATCGCAACGACGACTCCGTGAAGGAGCCGAAGATCCGCAAGCGCGACGGGGCGCCCACCAACGACAACCCCTCCCTCAGCGTCGCCCAGTTCGGCCCGACCCCGGAGGAGGGGATCCCGAGCTTCATGATCAACCAGTTCGAGATCCCGCCGTTCATGCTGCCGATCTACCAGGCCTGCGGGACCCAGTACGGGATCCCGTGGCCGGTGCTGGCCTCGATCCACAAGATCGAGAGTGCCTTCGGCACCAACATGGGCCCGTCCACCGCCGGCGCGATCGGGCAGATGCAGTTCCTGCCCTCAACCTGGAAGGCGTACGGGGTCGACGCCAACGGCGACGGCCGCAAGGACCCCTACAACCCGCTCGACGCGGTGTGCGCGGCGGCCCGCTACCTGCGCGCCGCCGGCGGCGAGTCCGATCTGGAGCGCGCCGTGTTCGCCTACAACCACGCCGACTGGTATGTCGACGAGGTGCTCACCGTGGCGCGCCAGTACGGGAAGCTCCCCGACGGCCTGGTCGGGTCTCTGACCGGCCTCACCGAGGGCGCCCACTTCCCGGTGGCGGCGCGGGCGCGGTACGCCGACGACGTCTCGGAGCGGACGATCGAGCAGCGCTCGAAGCCGCGCAAGGACGGCAAGGCCACCGATCTGGGCGGCGTCACCGCGTCCACGATCGACGCGTCGGCGACCCGGCGCGGGATCAACATCTACGCTCGCGACGGCGCTCCTGTCGTCGCGGTCAACGACGGCGTGATCAAGAAGATCGGCCGCTCCAAGAAGCTCGGCCGCTACGTCGTCCTCCAGGACTCCTACGGGAACCGGTTCACCTACGCGCAGCTGGACGACGTCGCTGACGTCTATCCGGTGCCCCGCCGGCACAAGCTCAGCGCGGACGACTTCAAGCTGGTCACCCCGGACGACGGAAAGCCGCACGGGCCGGCGACCGCCGGGAAGGTCGCGACAGCGGCCGCCCCCGACAGGGCGGAGAAGGAGTCGAGCAGCGCGAAGAACCCCAAGGGCGTGAAGACGGACAGGGCCAAGGGCGCGAACGACGGCCCGCGCAACACCGAGGACGCGCGGGCGCGGCTGTTCGCGTACCCGGAGCGCCCCCGGAACGTGAACCGCGCCGACATCACCGGCCAGCTCGACTCCCTCTTCTCCAGCCGCTTCCCCGGCTACGAGACCGTCAAGGCCTACCTCGGCGGCGTGCTCCGCTTCGACCGCCGCAAGATGGAGGCGCGGCCGCTCAAGAAGGGCTCCAAGGTCTCCGCCGGCACGATCCTCGGCCGGATCGGCAAGGTCGACGACCTCGCCCCCCACGTCCACTTCACGATCACCCCGGCGGGCCGCGGCGCCAAGAGGATCGACCCGAAGCCGATCCTGGACGGATGGAAGCTGCTCGAGGAGACGGCGGTGTACCGCGCCGAGGGCAAGGACCCGTTCCAGGAGGCCGACGTGAGCCAGGTGCTGCTGATGTCGAAGCCGGAGCTGGAGCGGCACGTCCTCTCCGACCCACGCATCTCGATCTACGCCTGCGGGCGCGAGGACATCAAGACGCACCAGATCGATGCCCGGGTGCTGCGCGTGCTGTCGTTCCTGTCCGCCCGCGGCTTCCGGCTCACGATCACCTCGCTGAAGTGCGGGCACAGCTACCTGACCACGAGCGGCAACGTCTCCGACCACTCCTCGGGCAACGCGGTCGACATCGCCGCGGTCAACGGCATCCCGATCCTCGGCCACCAGGGCAAGGGCTCGATCACCGAGACCGTGCTGCACGAGCTGCTCAGCATGCAGGAGCCGAACCAGTGCGACCAGCTGATCTCGCTGATGGACCTGGGCGGGCCGAGCTTCGCGCTCGCCGACCACGACGACCACATCCACTGCGGCTTCACTCCCACCTACGGGACGGGCAAGGTTGGCAAGCAGTTCAAGTCGGTTCTCAATCCGGGCCAGTGGGAGCGGCTGATCAACCGGATCGGGAAGCTCGACCAGCCCAAGGTCTCGGCCGACCCCTCCAAGTACTCGCTGCCCGCCGGCAAGCGCAAGCACCGCTCCAGCCACTCGCACGTCGGCGATTAGCGCCGCCGCGCTGTTCCCGTTCGTCCAGCTCGACTTCCCTGGGCGGCTGGGACTGGACGACGGCCGCTACCTGGTCCGCGCCGACGACGGCGAGCCGACCGAGGTGCTGGTGATCGGCACGATCGGCGCCGCCGGGGCGGGGCGCGCCCGCCGCAGGCGGTTCCGCTCCCGCCCCGCGGAGCCCGGGGCCGATCCGGAGCCGGTCGAGATCACGCGGGTGACGATGGTGACGACCGAGGATCTCGGCGAGGCGGAGGCGGGCGCCCGGTGGCTGCAGCGCGTCGGCGGCGACGCTGATGCGGCGCAGGCGTACGTGGGCCGCGCGGTGCAGCTCCTGAACGCGGCGCTCGGCTCCCACGCGGCGACCGTCCAGGACCCGTTCGTGCACGAGGTGTCGGGGGATGGTGCGATCGCGACCCGGCTCGGATACGGAGCCGGCGAGCAGGTCGCGGACGGACGATGGAGCGACGCCCGCGAGCTGCACGCCGCGGAGCCACGCCGCCGCCGGGTCGAGACCCTGCAGCCGGCCGAGCGGGTCGCGGCGGTGCTCGGAGGGCAGGAGCGGGTGGAGCCGTCGGAGGGGCTGCTGCTGCGCGCGCGCAGCGACGTGGATGCGGGCCGGCTCCGGGAGGCGGCGATCCAGCTCGACGCCGCGGTCGGCGCGCTGCTGGCGGAGCTCGGCGGGGGCGCCGGCCGCACCGCCGAAAGCGCCGCGGAGCTTCGCGATCGCCGCCCCGAGCTGAGCCGGCTGGCCGAGGCGGCGCGGCGCGGCGAGCTCGATCCCGGGAGCGGCGAGTGGATCGCCGACACGCTCGCCCGCTCCGAGCGCGCCGTGCGCCGCCGTCGCGCCGGCGCCTGACCCTAAACCTCAGCTTGAGGCTGAGGTTTCAGCGTGGTGGGTCCGGGACCAGCTGGATCTGCCTGTGGGACAGACCGCGGTACAGCCGCCCGTCGGTGACGCTATCCGGGCGCGTCCGGGAGGGCCTCGATCACCGCTTCGAGGTCCTCGACGACATCGCCGCTCAGCCGTACCGCGGCATCCCCGTCGTACGGCGTCGGGCCCTGCGTCACGACCGCAAGGTCGCCGCCCCCCGACAGGGTGAGGTCGGGCAGGCCGGCGACCGGATAGACCTCGAGCGAGGTGCCGACGCTGAGCAGCAGGTCGGCGCCGGCCGCCAGCGCCTGCGCCTCGGCGATCGCCGCGGCCGGCAGCATCTCGCCGAACAGGACGACGTCGGGCTTGACGAGGCTCGTGCAGCACGGACACACGGCGACTCCCTGCTCGTCGAACAGGCCGCCGACGTCCTCCAGCCGCCAGCTCGCCCCGCACGCGGTGCAGCTGGAGCTGTCGATGCTCCCATGCACCTCGATCACCCGCTCGCTGCCGGCCTTCCGGTGCAGCCGGTCGATGTTCTGGGTGACGACCGCGTCCAGCATCCCGCGACGCTCCAGCTCCACCAGCGCGGCGTGGGCGGGGTTCGGCTGCACGTCGGCGAGCGAGGCGAACCGGGGCCGGTAGAAGCTCCAGAACCGGGTCGGGTCGCCGTGAAAGGCCTCGATCGAGGCGACCTCCATCGGGTCGACGTTCTCCCAGATCCCGGTTCCCGGGGATCGGAAGTCGGGAATTCCCGACGGGACCGAGATCCCCGCCCCGGTCAGCGCGACTGTCGAGGACGACGCCTGCAGCAGCCCGGCGAGCCGCTCGGCCGCGGCGGTGGCTACCTGCCCTTCCACGCCGCCTTGCGCTTCCCCAGGAAGGCGCCGATCCCCTCGCGGGCGTCCTCGGAGCCGAACGTGGCCGCGAAGCCCGCCTTCTCGGCCTCGATCCCCTCGTCCAGATCGCCGTTCGCCGACACCCGCTTGATCTGCTCCACCGCGAGCGGCGCCTGACCGGCGAGCTTCCGCGCCCAGCCCAGCGCGGCGTCGAGCAACTCGTGGTCGGGGACGACGTCGTTGGCGAGCCCGATCTCGTACGCCTGGCCGGCGCCGATCGGGTCTCCGACCAGGTTCATCTCCAGCGCCTTCGACTCGCCGACCAGCCGCGGCAACCGCTGGGTGCCGCCGAACCCGGGGATCAGTCCGAGGTTGACCTCGGGCTGGCCGAAGCTCGCGGACTCAGCGGCGATCCGGACGTCGCACGCCATCGCCACCTCGCATCCGCCGCCGAGAGCGAGCGAGTTCACGGCGGCGATCGTCACCTTGCTGGAGCGCTCCATCGTCCGCAGCAGGCCGTGCCCCTTGTCGAGCAGATCCCTGCCGGCGGCCGGGTCGGTCATCTTCGTGAACTCCTTGATGTCCGCCCCGGCCGAGAACACCGCGAAGTTCGACGACGTGATCACCGCGGAGCGCAGCGACTGGGTCGCCTCGATGTGCTCCCACACCGCAGCCAGATCGGCCATCAGCTGTGGCGAGATCGGGTTCGTCGGAGGCCGGTTCAGCCACACGATCGCGACCGGGCCGTCGGTCTCCAGCAGCACGGTGTCGCGCTGCTCGAAGCCCTCGTCCGGGCGCGGGTACGCGAACAAGCCCTGTCCGGTCTTCCGGCCGAGCCGGCCCTGGTTGACCAGCCGCCGCAGGATCAGCGGCGCAGCGAAGCCTGCCCCCCACTCCTGCTCCGCGGCCTCGAGCTGCTCGACGATCACGTCCAGCCCCGCCTCGTCGGCGCGGGTGAACGGTCCGGGCAGCATCCCCGCCCCCATCATCATTCCGAGCTCGATGTCCTTCGCCGTCGACACGCCCTCGTCGAGCACCCGGCATGCCTCCGCGATCGCCTTCAGCCCGAACCTCTCCACGACGCCGGTCTGCCGCGTTGCCGCCTCCATCAGCCGTCCTCCCCGTGGTTGTAGTAGCCCCGGCCGGTCTTCTGGCCCAGGTTGCCCTCTCCGACCAGCTCCACCAGTCGCGGGTGGACGTAGAAGCGTTCGTCCTCGTAGGAGGAGTCGAGATGCTCGGCGACGTGCAGGACGGTGTCCAGCCCGAGCAGATCGGTCAGGTAGAAGGGTCCCATCGGGGCCGCCTTCGCGTCGGTGATCTCCTTGTCGATCTCCTCGACGGTGCGGCCGGTCTCGTCCTGGTGGCGCCAGATCTCCGAGACCGACGCCATCAGGATCCGGTTGACGACGAAGCCCGGATCCTCCCCGCACCGGATCGGGTTCTTGCGGATCTGCATCGCGAAGTTGGCGGCCGTCTGCGAGGTCTCCTCCGATGTGATCTCACCGTCGACGACCTCGATCAGCCTCATCACCGACGCCGGGTAGAAGAAGTGGAACCCGACCACGTTCTCGGGCCGGCCGGTCGCGGAGCCGATCTCGGAGATCGACAGCGCCGACGTGTTGGAGGCGAGGATCGCGTCACCCGGGGTGAGCGCGTCGAGCTCCGCGAACACCGCCTGCTTGATCTCCATCCGCTCCGGGACCGCCTCGATCACGAAGTCGACGTCACCGAACCCCTCGTACTCGGTGGTGCCGGTGATCAGGCCGATCGTCCGCTCCAGCTGCTCGTCGGCCTGTTCCCGGGTGAGCTTCTCCCTTGCGACGAGGCCGTTCAGCTTCCCCTCGGTCACCTCGCGGGCCTTCGCCAGTCCGGTGTCGACGAACTCCTGCTGGACGTCCTTCATCACGACGGGCACGCCCGCGGACGCGATCACCTGGGCGATCTCGCCGCCCATCGTCCCGGCGCCGACCACGGCGGTCTTGAACACGAACATCCGGCCTCCCGAGGGTTGGTTGACGCGGGAAGGCTAGCGGGACGCGAGCGCCTCGGCCTCGATCCTGAGCCGCTCCAGGGAGCGCTGCAGCGATCGGCGGATCTGGGGGCGGATGAAGAGCGCGTCGGTGATCGCTCGCACAGGCCCGCCGTCGGCGAGCCGGTAGGTCATCTGCTGGGTCACGGTCGTCCCGGTCTCGGACGCCACCTCGAACGTCGTGGTCAGCTCGCCGGCGCTCTCGGGGTCCGCGAACTCGACCCGGTGCAGCCGCCGCGGCTCGTGCTCGACCACCCGCTCGACGACCCGGCCGCGACCGGCCGGGGTCGACTGCCACCGGAGCTCCCCGCCGACCTCGGGGTATCCCGACTCGGACTCGACCCGGGCGAACCCGTCCACCCACGAGGGCCACGCGTCGGGCTGGAAGTACAGCGCCCACACCTCCGCCACCGACGCGTCGATCCGAACCGAGTCTTCGACGACGGCCATCTCACCCCGCCCCGTAGATCTCCCGCTTGATCAGGATGACAGAGCGAATCACCGAGTCGAGGAACGGCTCCAGCTCAGTGACGAGCCGCCGGTACTCGCGGCGGCCGTCCGCGGTGATCGAGTAGTACCGCCTGGTGCGCTTGTCGGGGTGCTCCCAGCGGCCCTCGATCATCCCCCGCTCCTCCAGCTCGCGGAGCAGCGGGTACATCGTGTTCGGGTTGACCGAGATCACACCCTGGGTGATCTCCTCTATCTCCTCGATCAGCCGGTTCCCGTAGGTCGGCTCCCGGGCGATCAGGTGCAGCGCGAGCAGCGGGAACAGGTCGCGGCGGCGGATCTCGCCGCCGAACACGTCGGACGGTCGCCCCCGCGCCCGTCGAGCGGGCGCCTCAGCGGCGCGGGTCGCCTCCGCGACCGCGGCCGCCACCGGCTTGGTCTTGCGCGCCACCGGCCGACTATGCCACGCGCCGACGGCGGGCGGGCGCGTGCGTGTGGCGGGCGCACACATGCGCCGCCTCCCACAGGCGTATCGTTCGGCGAGTCCTGCAACGGAGGAGAGACGGATATGGGGAACATGGACTACACGACCCGGAGCCAGACCGAGCGGATGGAGCTCGGCGACGCCGGCAGCCAGCGGATGCTGCGGGCGCGCTCGAACACCGGGCCCGCCGTCTACGTGCTGCTCTGCGTGCCGATCCTGGGCGTGCTGCTGTACGCGACGATCGCCGGGATCGACCACTGGTGGCAGGCACTGGTGCTGGCCATGATCGTGGTCACGACGATCGGGCTGATGATCGCGATCAGCCCGAACCGGCGCGGCTAGGCCGCACCACCTCCGAGCCGGCCCGGCCCGGCTCTAAGCCGGGGTCGCCTCCGCCTCGGCGGCCCGGGCCGCCTCGGTCTGCTCCGGGGTGTGGACCTCGGCGTCGATGTCGCGGGGGGCGAGGATCTCGCGCGCGATCACGAGCCGCTGGATCTGCGAGGTGCCCTCGTACAGCTGCATGATCTTCGCGTCGCGCATCAGCTTCTCCACCGGGTACTCCTTGATGAACCCGTAGCCGCCGTACACCTGGACGGCGTCGACGGTCACCTCCATCGCGGAGTCGGCGGCGAACCGCTTCGCGTGCGAGGCCGCCAGCGTGTTGCGCTTGCCGTCGTCGAGCAGCATCGCCGACTGCCACACGAGCAGCCTCGCGGCCTCGATCTTGGTCGCCATGTCGGCGATCATGAACGCGACCGCCTGGTGCATCGCGATCGGGACCCCGAACTGGACCCGCTCCTTCGAGTACTCGCTGGCGAACTCGAACGCGGCACGGGCGATCCCGACGCCGAGCGCGGCCACACCCGGGCGGGTGTGGTCCAGGGTCATCATCGCCAGCTTGAAGCCGTGGTTCTCCTCGCCGAGCAGGTTCCCCGCGGGGATCTCGACCTCGTCGAACGAGATCATCGCGGTGTCCGAGGCGCGCTGCCCGAGCTTGTCCTCCTTCTTGTCGACCGTGACCCCGTCCGCGTCGCGGGGGACGACGAAGGCGCTGATCCCGCGGTGCCCCTTGTCCGGGTCGGTCTTCGCGTACACCGTGTACCAGGAGGCGTGGCTGCCGTTGGTGATGAAGCACTTGGAGCCCGAGATCACGTACTTGTCGCCCTTGCGCACGGCCCGCGTCTTCATCCCGCCGACGTCTGAGCCCGCATCGGGCTCGGTCAGGCAGAACGAGGCGAGCTTCGGCTCCTCCATCAGCATCCCGAGGTACTCCTTCTTGACCTCCTCGGAGCCGCCCAGGATCACGGGGGTGGCGGCGAGCCCGTTCGCCATCAGCGAGGTGCCGATCCCCGAGCATCCCCATCCCATCTCCTCTTCGATCAGGCAACCCGACAGCAGGTCGAGGCCCGGGCCGCCGTAGGCCTCGGGAAGCTCGACGTTCATCAGGCCGACCTCCCAGGCCTTGTCGATGATCTCCTGCGGCCACGTCGCGTCGCGGTCGTAGTCCCAGGCGACCGGGCGGATCTCCTTCTCCGCGAAGTTGTGGGCCAGCTCGCGAAGGTCCTGCTGCTCGGGAGTGAGGTTCAGGTCGGGCATCGGTGCGGTCCTCGGCTTTCGGTAGCGGGCGCCGGCAGCCGATTGACTGGTCAGTCAGCCAATCGACGTGGGAAGCATAGCGCCAACGGCAGGCGTTCGGAGGGATACCCTGGACCGATGGCGGCAGCGCCGCTCGCGCTCAGCACCGGGGACGTGTTCCTGATCTGCGTGCTCGTCGCGATCCCGTTCGCGCTGCTCAGCTTCGCGCTCGGCGCCCGCTCGGCGCTCGGCGAGATCGGCAAGGGGCCGTTCGCGATCGATCAGGACCTGTCGGGAGCCGACGAGGAGGCGGCGGCGGCGCCCGTGCGAGAGGCCGAGGTGCGCCAGATGGTCGAGGCGAAGGCGTACCGGCAGCGGGCCCGCGGCGAGCAGCCGCTCGACGTCGAGGCCGAGACCAGGCGGCTGATCGACGCGGCCGGACCGAGCGCGCTGGGCGGCGATCCCGGCATCCGGGCCGAGGTCCGCCAGCTGGTGATCGCCCGGAACGAGCGCCGGGAGCGACGCGGCCAGGAGCCGCTCGACGTCGAGTCGGAGCTGGAGCGGCGCCTCCGCGAGCTCGAGAACCTGGGGCAGTAGCCGGGGCGCGGCCTTTGCTTTCGGGCGGTGCAGTTCGGATATACATAGAGACAGTGACGCCCGATCCCGAGATCGAGATCGACGACACCGAGGCGGAGGAGGCGCCGGCGGAGGGCACCACGGACCTCGAGGACCTGCTCGTCCACCCGGGCACCTACTTCAATCCGCAGACCGAGGTGCTTGTCGTGGTCGACGACTCCGCCTCGCTGGACCAGAGCGTGTTCAACCTGGAGGAATACGAGGGCGCCGACTGGGTGAGGGTGAGCGACGAGGTGCCGGTCGACGAGGAGCGCCGCGACGAGGTGCTCGAGGAGTTCCAGACCCACTACCACCCCGGCGCCCAGGGGTCGGTTTCCGAGACGGCGCTGGAGCAGGGGGACGACGAGCTCGACGAGGACGAGCCGGGTCAGGATCCCGGCAGGGAGGACTGACGCCGGTGGCGAGCGCCGACAGCTACACGGTGGTGCGGCGCGGCGACGCCTACGACTTCATGGCCCAGTTCCCCGGGTACGGGGAGATGCGGATGTTCACGGGTGCGCTGGACGCCGACCAGGTGGCGTTCACGTGGCGCTCGATGCCCCCGAAGACGGGTGGCAAGGGCGGGTACGGGCACCGCCACCGCACCCAGGAGGAGGTCTACTTCGTGATCTCCGGGATGGTCCAGTTCAAGCTCGACGATGACGAGGTCGACGTGGAAGCCGGCACCGCGGTCCGGGTCGGCCCCGAGGTGGTCAGGTCGCTGTGGAACGACGGGCCGAGCGACGCGGAGCTGGTGATCTGCTCCCGCAAGATCGACGACCCCGACGGCGACACCGTCACCGTCGAGGACTTCTGGCCCGTCGACTGATCGATCCGGCCGGACCGGCCTCAGGCGAACGCGAACGCGAGCGCCAGGATCACGTACACGGCGAGCAGCTGGACTCCCTCGAACCAGGTCGACTCGCCCTCGCTGGTGACGTAGTTGGCGATCAGCACCGCGATCACCACCGCGCCGAGCTCGAACCCGTTGAACACCAACGGCATCGGGCTCGGCCCGAGCAGGAACGAGACCAGCACCAGGGCGGGCGCCACGAACAGCGCGATCTGGGCGCTCGACCCGATCGCGATGTTCACGGCCAGGTCCATCTTGTTCTTGTGGGCGACCAGCACCGCGACCCAGTGCTCCGCCGCGTTCCCGACGATCGCGACCACGATCACCCCGATGAAGAACTCGCTCAGCCCGATCGACTCCGACGCCTCCGCAATCGACCCGACCAGGATCTCCGACATCACACCGACGGCGACGCCGGCGATCGCGAGCATCAGCACCGAGCGCCCCACCGTCCACCCGAGGGTGTCCTCGTGCTCGTACGGCGGGTTGAACAGGTCGCGATGGGTGCGCAGCGAGAACAGCAGCCCGGCGCCGTAGGTGGCGATCAGGACCACCGCGACGAGCAGCGACAGCGTCTCGACCGTCGACCCGTACTCGACGCGCTCCGCGGCCACCGACGGCAGCCCCTTGCCCTCCGTGAGCTCGAAGATCGCGGGCATCGCCAGCGCGGCGACGGCCAGGAACAGCGTCGCCGCCTGCACCTGGGCGACGGTGCGGTTGAAGCGCTGGCGGTCGCGTCCGATCCCGCCGACCAGCATCGACGCGCCCAGCACCAGCAGGATGTTGCCGAGGATCGACCCGACCAGCGACGCCTTGACGACCTCCTGCAGGCCCGCGCCGAGCGCGAACAGGGCGATGATCAGCTCCGGCGCGTTCCCGAACGTGACGTTCAGGAACCCTCCGATCCCCGGCCCCGATCGCGCCGCCAGCTCCTCGGTCGCGAGTCCCATCAGGGCGGCGGTCGGGATGATCCCGAGCGCGGCGACGAAGAAGATCGCCGGCGCCGAGGCGTGCACGAGCTCCAGCACGATCGCGATCGGGATGAAGGGGACGAGGAGGTACGGGATCCCCTGGCCGCTGCGCAAGAGCTCGCGGGTCGTCCTGGGCTGGGCGGCGGCCATCGGGCACGGACAGCCTAGTGGCTCCCGACGGCCCCACTAGACTGCCGCGCATGCGGACGCGCAAGTTCGGGAGCACCGCCCTGGAGGCCTCCGAGATCGGGTTCGGCACCTGGGCGCTGGGCTCGAGCTGGTGGGGCGACGTCACCGAGGCCGACGGCGAGCGGCTGCTCGCGGAGGCCGTGGAGCTCGGGATCACGTTCTTCGACACCGGCGACGCGTACGGGCGCGGCGCGAACGAGGAGCTGGTCGGCCGGGTGCTCGCCCCCCACCGCGACCGGATCCTGCTCGCCACCAAGTTCGGCTACGAGCTCGGCGAGGGCCGGCGCGAGCACTCCGAGGGCGAGCGCCCGCAGCGCTGGGACGGGCCGTTCGTGCGCGAGGCCCTGGAGGGAAGCCTCCGCAGGCTCGGCACCGATCGGGTCGACCTGTACCAGCTCCACAACCCGCGGATGGACGCGGTCGACTCCGACGAGACCTTCGAGACGCTCGAGGATTTGAAGCGCGAGGGCAAGATCCGCCACTACGGCGTCGCGTTGGGGCCCGCAATCGGGTGGCGGGAGGAGGGCCTGAAGGCGCTCGCGGAGCGCGAGATCGCCTCGATCCAGACCGTCTACAACCTGCTCGAGCAGCAGCCCGGCCGCGACCTGATCGCTGCCGCGGAGCGCGCCGGCGCGGGGGTGATGGCGCGCGTCCCGACCTCCAGCGGGCTGCTCGACGACAACCTCACGCTCGACACGACCTTCGGCCCCGGCGACCACCGCCGCCACCGGCCCCGCGAGTGGCTCGTCGAGGGGCTCCAGAAGATCGAGCGGATCCGGTTCCTGTGCGAGGGCTCGGGGCGGACGATGCCGGAGGCGGCGCTCCGCTACATCCTCGACAGCGGCGCCACCACCGTGATCCCGACGATCACGAACGCCTCAGAGCTGCGCGGGTACGCGGCCGCCGCCGACTCCCCGGAGCTGAGCGCCGACGAGCTCGCCCGGGTGGACGAGCTGTACGCGCGCAACTTCGACGTGCAGCCGGTCAGCGCCTAGCCGCGACCACCGCGAAAAAGCGGACGCGAAGCGGAGCCTTCAGCGACCGCGAAGAACCGGACGCGAAGCGGAGCATTCTTCGCGCATGACTAGGGCTGGCAGGCCTGCAGGTCCTCGGCGGTCTTCGCCTTGGAGATGCAGTTCAGGTACTTCTGGTCGCTCGACCCCGACCCGGGCTGAACGCCGCCGCTCGACCCACCGCCGCCGAGCGCGCCACCGCCGCCGAGGCTGCTGCCGCCGAGCATCCCCTCGAGCACGCCCGGCGGCAGGCCCAGCGCCGACTCGAAGTCCTGGAAGGTGCCCGGGTTGGAGGGGGCCTGGATCGACTGGTCCTCGTTCACCCCGGACAGGGTCACCGAGAACGTCACGTCGACGCTGTCGACGCTGGAGTTGGAGTTGTCCGGCGAGGTCAGCTTCAGATGGACGTCGAGCTTGCGCAGGATCCGGTCGTCCTTGCCCGAGTACACGTCGATGCTCGCCTCGTCGACCGCGTCCTCGACCTGCTGCACGTCCTTGTCGCTGAGCGGCTGAGCGTCGGCGCCCCCGGCATGCTGGGCCACCGACTGCAGGTCCTGGACCAGCTTCGGGACGTCCGCGTCGCCGTGGATGTGGATCGTCTGCGTCCCCTCGACGTCCGTGTCGCCCTCGTTGCTGATGTTCGTGAGCCAGTTCTGGGGCTCGATCCCGTACTGGTCGAGCAGCCCGCCGACGTTCTTCTTCCCGCCCTTGTCGGCCTGGCGCTGGGCTTGGTCGTACCCCTGCTTGAACGCGGTCACGAGCTCCGCGGGGACCTCGTAGCTGTGGTCCTTGTAGGTGATGAACGCCGCGTCGGAGGTCAGCGTCAGCCCCCCGGAGAAGTCGAAGCTCTGACCGTCGCCCTCGACCTTCACGGACCCGGTCAGGTCGAGCTCGGGCAGCTCTCCGCTCTTGCCCTGCTGGAACGGGCCCTTCAGCGACGCGTCGACGCTGCCCGACTGCTGGCCCTCTGCGGACCCCGACAGCGACAGGTCCAGCACGCCGCTGGTCACGTTGTGGTCCTGGTTGAAGGTCTCGTCGAGGACCTGCTGCGGGTCCTCGTCCCCGCCGGATCCTCCGCACCCGGCGGCGAGGCCAGCGGCGAGCACGGCGACAACGGCAAGCACGAGCACTCTGAAGCGGGTCAAGGTCGTCCCTTCGGTTGCGGCGGTCTGGGCGCCTCGCACGATAACAACCGCTCCGCGATCGGCTCGGGACAGGGCCGCGAGGCGGCCGTATGATCAGACCTCCCATGGCAGCCGGGGACGAGCACAGCGGCGAGCATCGCGCGGCCCACGGCGAGGCCGGGCACGAGTGCGTGGAGTGGTGCCCGATCTGCCGGACCATGGACGTGCTTCGCGCCTCCTCAACGCCGGAGGCCCGCGAGCAGTGGCACGAGGTGCAGCGCGAGGCGATCCTCACCCTGCGCACGCTGGTCGAGCGCTACGCGCAGCGGGAGCCGGATCCGCCCAGCGACCCGCCCCCTACGCGACCGGCCGAGCCCGTGCGGGCGACGCCGGTCGAGGAGATCCCCCCGGTCGAGTAGGCGCCGCGTGAACGCCGAGACCACCAAGCCCTGTCCCAGCTGCGCAACCGAGAACCCGCCGAGGGCGCGGTTCTGCATGTCGTGTGGCTCGGCGCTCGTCCCCCGATGCCCTTCGTGCGGCGCGGAGAGCCCCGCGGGCGCCCGCTTCTGCATCGAGTGCGGCACCCCGCTCGGCGCGGAGCCGAACGCCGCCCCCGACGCCGCTCCGACCCCGACTGCCGCGCCTCCCCCCGCCCAGGCCGCGCCGCCGGCGCCCACCCCGGAGGCGCTCCCGGAGGAGCGCCGCAACGCGACCGTCCTGTTCGCGGACCTGTCCGGGTACACGGCGGTCGCGGAGCGGATGGACCCGGAGGCGGTCAAGTCGCTCGTCGACCGGGCGCTGCGCCGGCTCGGCAACGAGGTGACCCGGCACGGGGGCCGCGTCGACAAGTACATCGGGGACAACGTGATGGCGGTCTTCGGGGCCCCGGTCGCGCACGAGGACGACCCGGAGCGGGCCGTTCGAGCGGGGCTCGCGATGCAGGAGGCGATGACGGAGATCAACGAGCAGATCGCCACGCCGGGGGTGAGCTTCGACCTGCGGGTGGGAATCAACTCCGGCGAGGTGCTGGCGGGGCGGGTCGGCGATGAGTACACCGTGATGGGGGACCCGGTCAACGTCGCCGCGCGGCTGCAGTCCGCGGCCCGCCCAGGCAGCGTCACCGTCGGACAGGGCACGCACCGGCCGACCGCGGCGGCGATCTGCTACGAGCGGCTGGAGCCGCTTGAGCTGAAGGGCAAGTCGGAGCCCGTGCCCGCCTGGGAGGCGACCCGCGTACTGGACCCCGACGCGGCGCGCCGTGCCAGCCGCGCCGAGACTCCCCTGATCGGCCGCGCCGACGAGTCCGAGCTGCTGGAGACGCTGTTCGAGCGGGTCGTGCGCGAGTCCCGCCCCCACCTCGCCACCGTGATCGGCCAGGCCGGCGTCGGCAAGTCGCGCCTCACCCGCCATCTCACGTCGGTGATCGCGAGCCGGCCCGAGCAGCCCGCCGTCCGGGAGGGCCACTGCCCCGCGTACGGGACCGGGATCGGTTACTGGGCGCTCGCCGAGGTGATCCGGGGCCAGTTCGAGATCGTCGACACGGACGACGCGGCGGTCGCATGGACGAAGCTGCGTGACGGGGTCGCGGAGCTGGTCTCCGGGGCGGAGACCGAAGAGCCCGCCGAGCGGCTCGCGGGGATGCTCGGTCGCCCGCTCGGCCTGGAGCCTGTCGGGGAGGCGTCGGCGCCGACCGGCACGCACGAGCTCGGGGATCCGCAGCAGGTCCGCGACCGGATGTTCTCGGCGGCGCGGTCCGTGGTCGAGGCGATCAGCCGGCAGCGGCCGCTGCTGCTCGTCTTCGAGGACATCCACTGGGCGGACGAGGGCATGCTCGACCTGATCGAGTATCTGGCGCGGTGGGTGCGCGGGCCCGTGCTGATCGTGTGCCTCGCCCGCGACGAGCTGCTCGACCGGCGCTCGGGCTGGGGCGGCGGCCGCCGCAACGCGACGACGATGTGGTTGGAGCCGCTCACCGACGAGGAGACCCGGGAGCTGGTCGGAGCGCTGCTCCCGGCGGGGGCGCTGGAGGGCAACGGGGCGGCCGAGCTCGCGCCGAGGCTGGCGGAGCGCTCCGGAGGCAACCCGCTGTTCGCCGAGGAGATGGTGAACCGGATCCGCGACGAGGGATCGGCGTCCGCCGAGACGCTCCCGGAGAGCGTCCACTCCGTGCTCGCCGCGCGGCTCGACTCCCTGGGGCAGGACGAGCGCCGCCTGCTCCAGCACGCCGCGGTCGTCGGGCAGACCTTCTGGGAGGGCTCCCTCACCGGGCTTGCGGACGAGCAGGGAATGAGGCTCGGGGAGGCGCTCGGCGCCCTCCAGGAGAAGGAGCTGATCAGCCCCAGCCCCGGGAGCCGGCTCGCCGGCGAGCACGAGTACGCGTTCAAGCACGCGCTCGTCCGCGACGTCGCGTACGGCACCCTCCCGAAGGCCGTCCGGTGCCGCAAGCACGCCGAGGTGGGGCAGTTCATCGAGGAGCGTGCGAGCGAGCGCGGCGACGCCGTCGTCGCGCTGGTCGCGGAGCACTACGGGCGCGCCGCGGCGCTCGCAGCCGAGGCCAGCCTCGGCGCCGACGAGCGCAGCGAGCTGGAGGCGGCGGCGCTGCGATCGCTGGAGGCGGCGGGCGACCGGGCCGCCGCCCTGTACTCGAACCAGGAGGCGATCGACCACTACTCCGCGGCGCTCGGCCTGGTCGGCGTGCTCGACGACGAGGCGCGGGCGCGGATCGGGGAGAAGCAGGGCGACGTCGCGCTGCGGCTGGGGAGGGTCGACTCCGCGGTCGAGGTGTGGGAGCGCTGCCTCGAGTACCACCGCGGCGAAGAGGACCTGGCCCGGGTCGGCGACCTGCATCGAAAGATCGGCGCGGGGCTGTGGCACAAGGGCGAGCGGCAGGCCTCGATCGACCACTACCAGCGAGGGATCGACCTGCTCAAGGACGGCCCCCCGTCGCTGGAGCTGGTCCGGCTGTACGAGGAGGCCGCCTCCCTCTACATGCACACCGGCGACAACATGCTCGCGATCTATGCCTCCGAGAAGGCGCTGCGGCTCGCGGAGCGGCTCGGCGAGGCCGCCGCGGCGAGCCGCGCCCACGGGATCTTCGGGCGCGTGTTCGGCCGGATCGGTGACGCCGAGAAGGCGCGCGAGAACCTGGAGCGCTCCGTCGAGCTCGCCCGCGACTCGGATCCGGGCGAGGCGGTCCGGGCCCTGTTCACGCTCGGCTATCACCTGGAGGCGTCCGAGGCCGCCTACGAGGGCGCCGCGGAGGCGTACACCGAGGCGCTCGGGCTGGCGGAGCAGGTCGGCGACCTTCCCTCACAGGTGGAGCTGCACGCGGCGCTCGCACAGCTGGCCGCCTACCGCGCCTCGTGGCCGGACGTGGAGCGCTCCACCGAGGCCAGCATCGGGCTCGCCGAGCGGGAGGGGCTGCTCGGGAACCTGTGCTTCCCGTACCTGATGCAGGGCGTGCTGGCGTGGCGCTCCGGCGACTGGGAGCGATCGGCCGACGCGTGCCGGCGCGCTCACCAGCTCGGCGATCGGGTGGGGCGCTCGGAGGTGTCGTTCGCGGCGCTGTTCTGGCTCGCCACCGCGCTTCGCGACAGCGAGGAGTTCGGCGGAGCCGAGACAGCGCTCGCTCAGGCGCTCGACGTGTGCGAGCGCGCCGGCCTGATCGCGCAGTCGATCGAGTCGATCGCGTCACGGGCGGTGACGCTGGCGCTCGGCGACCGCCCCGATGCCGCCCGCGAGGCCGCTGAGGAGGCGGAGCGGCTGGCGGAGCGGCTCCACTACCCGGTCGGGGACGCGCACACGACCGAGGCGCGCGGCGCCACCGACCCCGACCCGGTTGTCGGCGCCGGCCAGCTCGCCTCCGCTCGAGACGCCTGGAGCGCCCTGGGACGCCCGCTGGACGCGGCGCGGTGCGAGCTGCTCCGCGGCGACCGGCTCCGCGACGTCGACCCGGACGAGGCCGCCGCGGCGCTCGCGGTCGCCAAGCGCTCGTTCGAGGAGCTCGGCGTCGCCCATCTGGCGCGGCGGGCGCACGAGCTCGTACCCCAGACGTAGAATTCTCGCCGTGGAATCGGGGGACCGTGCTCGCGGCGAGGGAAGCGCCATCCACGAGCGCCACTACACCGTGGCGGAGGCGAACGCGATGCTGCCCACTGTGGAGCCGGTCCTGCTCCGCCTCCGCGACGCGAAGGACGAGCTCACCGACTCGGAGGCGCACGAGCTGCTCTCCGAGGCGGCATCGACCAACGGCGGCGGCGAGCCGGGCCGCCAGGTCGGCGAGGCCTTCCTGGAGGTGCGCCGCCTGCTCGCCACCTTCGAGGACGCCGGGATCGTGGTGCGCGACATCGACCGGGGGCTGATCGACTTTCCGGCGATCCGTGACGGCGAGGAGGTGTACCTGTGCTGGGAGCTGGGCGAGGACGCGGTCGAGCACTGGCACGACCTCGAGTCCGGCTACGGCGGTCGCCAGCTGCTGGAGTGAGCGGCGGCCCGGGCGAGCTTCTCGGCAGGCTGAGCGCGGAGGAACGCCTCGCTGCCGCGGGAATCGCGGTCGTCGTCGCCAGCCTGTTCCTGCCCTGGTACGGGGTGACGCTGGCCGGCGGTCTCGAGAAGACGGCCGTCGGGACGTTCGGGCTGATCGAGGCAGCGCTGCTGCTGACGCTCGCCGGCGCCGCCTACCTGATCGCGATCTGCTCGCGTGGGCTCGACCTGCCGCGCCCCCTCAACGAGGGCGCCCTGCTGGTCGCCGCCGGATCCTGGTCCGCGATCCTGATCGCCTACCGGATGCTGGCCCGCCCCGAGTTCGCGCTGCCCGGCGTCGGGCCCGTCGGCCTTCGGTACGGGATCTTCGTCGCGCTCGGCGGCACGGCGCTGATCGGGCTCGCCGGGCTGCGGAAGCGCCGCGAGCAGCTCGACCGCGCTACTTAGGCTGGGGCCGGCACACGCGGGCCTAACAGCGCAACCGCAGATCGTCGAACGCCTGCTCCAGGCCGGCGGCGAGGCCGTCCAGGCCGCCCAGCGAGTCCGGGTCGGTGCACAGCCCCACGTGCATGTTGCCGCCGGCGGAAAGGGCGGTGAACCGGAGCGCGTGCCGGTCCGACGGCTCCGCGATCGCGTACAGCTCCGCCACCGGCTTGCCGAGCACGAACACCCGGTCGGGCGGCCCCGGCACGTTCGATGCCGCCAGGCTGAACTCGTGCGGCCCGGTCGCCGCCCGCGCCGCCTCCCGGCCGACCGGCCCGAGCAGGGACAGGGCGTGGAAGAACGCGTACATCGCGTCCGCATCGTGTGCCTGCTTGCGGAACTCGGTCTCCGAGTTGATCGCCGCCAGCCGAAGCAGCGGATCGGGCTCGTCGACGGGCAGGTCGACCAGCAGGAACGCATCGCGGTTTCCGACCTGACCCGGCCGCTCGTCGCGGCGGTGCATGCTGACCGGGACCTGGGCGCGCATCCGCGCGGTGTGGGCATCGACGCTGCCCAGCCACTCGCGGATCGACGTCGCGATCGCCGCCAGCAGCACGTCGTTGATCGTCACGTGCGAGCCGAACCGCTCCCTCGCGGCAAGCTCGATCGCGCGCAGCTCGTCGAGCGGGCGGTGCACGAACGCGAGCTCGCGGCGGCGGCCGATGTGCCGATCGAGCGGCGAGGACGACCCCAGCGGGGCGAGCTCTCTGATCAGCGCGCCGGGGAGGCGGGCGAGCCCGCTCGCCGCTCCGGCCCACCACGCCGGCCTGGTCGCCTCCTGGGCCAGCCGCGGCAGCCCCGATGCGGCGCGCCCAAGCTCGTCGACCACCGAGCTCCCCACCAGGCTCCACCCCGAGGGCTCGGGATCCGGGCTCCACCGGTCGGGCGGCGGCGGTGGCGGGTCGGGCTCCGCGTCCCACAGGATCTGGCCGCCGAGCCGGGTCGCCGTCACCCCGTCGGCCATGCAGTGGTGGATCCGCCACACCACCGCGCTCCCGCCGCCCTCGAGCGGTCCGACCAGGTCCATCCGCCACAGCGGCAGCCGGTGGTCGAGCTTCGTCGCCATCAGCTCCGCGGTGATCTCGCGCAGCCGCGCCCGGTCGACCGGGCCCTCCGTCGGGTACCGATGCACGTGCTGCTCGATCTCGAACCCCGGGTAGTCGACCCACGCCGGCGGGACCGCGTCGATCGGCGGATACACGACCCGCTGGCGGGTGCGCGGCACCCGCCCCAGCCTCGACCCGACGTGGCGGCGCAGCTCGTCGAGCCGGACGGCGTCCCCGCCGCTGTCGTCGCCGCCGCGCGGCTCGACCACGACGACCTTGCAGGTGTGACCCATCACGGCCGAGGACTCGAGCCGCAGCATCTCCCCGTCGTCTGCCGTCAACCGCTCCGGAGCGCCGGCCATCGCAGGGAAATGTACGCGTGCGCCGGACCGGACACCGGAACCCGGCTCAAGCGGTCCGCCGATCGCGCCGATTGAGGTAGTGCCCGATGTCTGATAGGAGAAGGGCGATGGGTGCCCTCAGCGGCAAGGATGACCGCTCGGTGTGGGCCGGCGGCGAAGGTCCCGACGCCGTTCGCGGCGCAATGGCCCGTGCCCTGTTCTGGCTGTTCGGGGGCGGCGGGATCCTCGCCGCGCTCACGCTGGCGGTTGGGCCCGGCATGGGCGTCGTCGACGACCTGCTCGTGCTCGGCTCATTCGTCTCCGCGGTCGGCATCTGCACGGTGCTCCGCTTCGAGTGGGCGCGGCTTCCCGCTTGGAGCTATCACGCGCTGCTCGGGGCGGGTGCCGCGATCGCCACCGTCGGCGTGTACGACACCCGCGAGCAGCCCGGCGACATGGAGCTGTTCTACATCTGGGTGGCGATCTACGCCGGGTACTTCTTCTCTCGTCGCCAGGCGATCGGCCACCTGGCGTGGGTGGGCACTCTGTATGCGGCGGTGCTCCCGACGACCGCGGGCAGCCATAGCTACGCGATCCGGTGGGTGATCACGGTCGGGACGCTGCTCGGCACGACGCTGCTCGTCGCGGCGCTGAAGGACCGGCTCACCCACAGGCTGGCGGAGCGGGAGCGCTCCGAGCGCGAGCTCGAGAGCTCCCTGTCATTGCTGCGGTCCACCCTGGAGTCGACCGCGGACGGCATCCTCGTCGTCGACGACGACGGCAGGATGGTCACCTTCAACGCCCGCTTCCAGGAGATGTGGCGAGTCCCCGACGAGGTGCTGGAGTCGCGCGACGACGACCGGGCGCTCGCGTTCGTGCTCGACCAACTCGCCGCGCCGGATGCCTTCGTCGCCAAGGTCCGGGACCTGTACGACGAGCCCGAGGCGGAGAGCTACGACGTGCTCGAGTTCAAGGACGGGCGGGTGTTCGAGCGATACTCCCGCCCGCAGCGTGCCACCGACGGGCAGATCGTGGGGCGGGTGTGGAGCTTTCGCGACGTCACCGAGCGCGAGCGGGTGCAGTCACAGCTCCGGCACCTCGCCGACCACGACATCCTCACCGGCCTGCTCAACCGGCGCCGGCTGGAGGAGGAGCTCACCCGGCACGTCTCCCTGGAGCGGCAGTACGGCAGCGGCGGCGCCCTGCTGATGCTCGACCTCGACGACTTCAAGCAGATCAACGACACGCTCGGCCACCGCGCCGGCGACGGCGTGGTCGTCGCCGTCGCCCGTGTTCTGGAGGCGCAGCTTCGGGAGGGCGACATCCTCGCCCGGATCGGGGGCGATGAGTTCGCGGTCGTGCTCCCGGCCGCGAGCGCCCGGGACGCGGCCGCGACCGCGGCGAGCATTCTGGAGACGATCCGGTCCGACCGGATCGTCACCGAGGGCCACCACGTCCGGATCACCACCAGCGTCGGCGTGGCTCCGATCGACGGCGGCGCCGCCGCGGTGGGCGCCGAGGAGCTGATCGCGCGCGCCGATCTCGCGATGTACGACGCGAAGGGGGCGGGCCGAGACCGCGCCTGCCTGTACGACGGGGCGGCTCACGACACCGGTCGCGCCGCGGGGCGCAGGCTCGACGCGGACGCGGTCAGGGCGGCGCTCGAGCAGGGGCGGCTCGCCGTGTACGCGGAGCCGATTCTGGAGCTGCGCTCGAACCGGACCGCTCAGCTGGAGCTGCTCCTCCGGATGCCCGACGAGGCCGGTCGGCTCGTGCCGCCGGGCGGGTTCCTGCCGAGCGCGGAGCGAAGCGGCCTCGCCCCCGAGATCGACGCCTGGACGGTGCGCCAGGCGATCAGGCTGCTGCACGAGGAGGGAATCGCGGCGCGAGGCCTGCGGCTGGTCGTCAGCCTCTCGGCGCGCTCGATCGCCGCCGGCGCGCTGCCGGCCGCGATGGAGCGGGAGCTCGCTCGGAGCGGGGTCGACCCGGGAAGCCTCGTGCTGCAGGTGAGCGAGGCGGCCGCGATCGTGAACGCGGAGCGCACCCTGGAGCTGGCAACGGCGCTGCGCCGGCTCGGGTGCCGGTTCGCGCTGCACGATTTCGGCACCGGGTTCGGGTCCTTCGACTACGTCAAGCGGCTACCTGTCACGCACCTGAAGATCGACGGGCACCTGATCGCCAATCTCCCCGGCGACCCCGCCGACGAGGCCGTCGTGCGGGCGATCGTGCAGCTCGCGGCGCGGACCGGGAGGCGCACGATCGCGGCGAACGTCGGCGATCGGGCGACGCTGGCGCGGCTGCACGAGCTCGGCGTCGACTTCGCCCAGGGTCCCGGGGTCGGAGAGGCGCGTCCGGTAGTCGACGCGCTCGCGACGACCGGGTCTGATCGCGCCGCCGCCGTCCGAGACTAGACTTTCGCCGTGTCGGCGAACGCGATCGAGGTCGCCCGGCTGCACGTCCTCCGGGGCGGCAGGACGGTGCTTCCCGAGGTCAGCTTCGAGGTTCCAGCCGGCTCGGTCACCGGGCTGCTGGGGCCGAGCGGCTCCGGCAAGTCAACCCTGATCCGGTCGATCGTCGGGGTGCAGATCGTCGCCTCCGGCGAGGTGACGGTGTTCGGCGAGCCAGCCGGGTCGCGGCCGCTGCGGAGGCGGGTCGCGTACGTGACCCAGGCGCCTTCCGTGTACGCGGACCTCTCCGTGCGCGAGAACCTGCGCTACTTCGCGCGGGTCGTCGGCGCCACCGAGCGCCGCGTCAACGGCGTCCTGCGCTCGGTGAAGCTCCGCTCCCAGGCGGACCAGCTCGTCGGCAGCCTCTCCGGCGGTCAGCGCTCCCGGGTCTCGCTCGCCACCGCGCTGCTCTCCAATCCCGAGCTGCTCGTTCTCGACGAGCCCACGACCGGGCTCGACCCCGTGCTCCGCGAGGAGCTGTGGGACACCTTCCGCGGGCTCGCCGACCGCGGCACCACCCTGCTCGTCTCCAGCCACGTGATGGACGAGGCCGCCCACTGCGACCGGCTGCTGCTGCTCCGCGAGGGGCGTCTGCTCGCCTCGGACACCCCCGCGGGACTGCTGCGCAGGACCCGGGCGAAGGACCTCGACACCGCGTTCCTGCGACTGATCGAGCGCCGCGGGCGGGGCTCGAGCCGGCGCCGCCAGGGGTCGAAATGACGCCGCGGATCGTCGCCGCCACCGGCGTCCGGGTGCTGCTGCAGCTCCGCCACGACCCCCGCACGGTGGCGCTCCTGATCGTCGTCCCGTGCGTGCTGATGGCGCTGATCAAGGGCGCGTTCGAGGGCCGGCCGGGGACGTTCGACCGGATCGGCGGGCCGCTGGTGGGGCTGTTCCCGTTGATCATCATGTTCCTGATCACGTCGATCACGATGCTGCGGGAGCGGACCACGGGGACGCTGGAGCGGCTGATGACGATGCCGCTCGCGAAGCTCGACATCCTCACCGGGTACGCGCTCGCGTTCGCGGTCGTCGCCGCGGTTCAGGCGGTGGTGGTGGCCGCGTTCAGCTATCTGGCGCTCGGGCTCGACACCGCCGGGTCGGCCGCGGTGGTGATCGTGCTGGCGGTCGCAAACGCGCTGCTCGGGATGGCGCTGGGGCTGTTCACGAGCGCGTTCGCGACCACCGAGTTCCAGGCGATCCAGTTCATGCCCGCGTTCATCCTCCCCCAGATCCTCCTGTGCGGGCTGCTCGTCCCGCGCGATCAGATGGTCGGCTTCCTGGAGGCGATCTCGTGGGCGCTCCCGATGACCTACGCGTACGACGCCCTCGACCGGGTGACCACGGACGGGTCGCTCGGCGGCGACGGGCTGGCCGACCTTGCGGTGGTGCTGGGCGCGATCGCGGTGGCGCTGGCGCTCGGCGCGACCACCCTACGCCGCCGCACCGGGTGAGCCGACCTACGCCGTGCTCGCCTCGCCCTGCGCGGTCGGGGGCGAGGCGTCGGGCATCTCCTCGGCGAGGATCTCGCGCCGGTACGTCCTCCACTCGCGGACGGCGATCTGCAACGAGGCGGCGGCGGGGATCGCGAGGATCGCGCCCATGATCCCGAACAGCGTGCTCCCGAACAGCACCGCCACCAGCACCACGAACGCATCGACCTGCACCGCCCGCTTCTGGATCTGCGGCTGGATGATGTAGTTCTCGATCTGCTGGTACGCGATCGAGTAGATCACCCACACGATCAGGGCGACCGGGAAGTTCACGAACAGGGTGACGATCGCGACCAGGACCGCCCCGAGCGTCGCGCCCACGACAGGGATCAGATCGAAGAAGAAGATCACCAGGGCCAGCGGGGCGGCGAACGGCACCCCGAGGATCCTCAGCACGATGAACGCGGTCACCGCCGCGACCGTGGCCTGAACCAGTGCGCCGCCGACGTAGTTGCCGACCGCGGCTCCGATGTCGTCGAGCGTGCGCTTCATCCGCTCCGCGTGGTCCGGGTTCCGGGTCGCCAGGAAGCCCTCGATCCACCGCCGCCCGCCGCCGACCATGAAGATGCTGAGGATGAAGATCGTCACCCCCGCGAACACCGAGTTCACCACCCCGATCCCGATGTCGCTGAGCGCCCCGGCGGCGTCGGGGATCTTCTCCGGGAGCTTGTCGGCCTCGTCCTGGAGCTTCTTGGTGATGTCGTACTTGTCGTTCAGGTCCGACAGGGTGGGGTTGTCGTTCACGAAGGTCGTCACGTCCTTCGCGTACGCCGGGGCGTTCCCGGCCAGATCCTCGGCCTGACCGACGATCCCCGGCAGCAGCGCGGCGCCGATCCCGATCGGGATCAGCAGCAGCGCGATGTAGACGATCGCGATCGCGAAGCCCCGTTTCATCCGCCTGCTGAGCACGTTCACCGGGCCGGACACGGCCACCGCGATGAAGGCGGCGATCACCAGCCAGCTCAGCGGCCTGCGGAGCAGGTAGATCACATACAGCGACATCGCCACCGCGACCACGATCAGCACGGTGCGGACGATGATCCGCGAGCTTGAGTCTCGAGCGGGCAAGGCTTACCTCGCTCGCCTATTCGTCGCCCGCGCGCTCATTCCTGGCGGGCGCGGCCCGGTAGCGTGCTCCCGGTGAGGGACCGCTACGACCAGCTCCTGCGGCGCTTCGGCGAGATCAGCGACCTCGGTCGCGCCCGGGCGCTGCTCGCCTGGGACGAGCGCACGATGATGCCCGCCGGCGGAGCGGATAGCCGCGCCGAGCAGCTCGCCACCCTGACCCGGGTCCGCCACGAGCGGCTCACCGACCCCGAGCTGGGCCGGCTGATCGACGAGCTCCGACCCTGGGCGGAGCAGCTCGACTACGACTCCGACGAGGCCGCGATGGTGCGGGCCGCGGGCCGCGAGTGGGACAAGGCGATCCGCGTCCCGGCCGAGCTCCGCGCCGAGATCGCCCGCGCCGCCTCGCGCGGCGAGCACGCCTGGGTCGAGGCCCGGGAGCGCTCCGACTACTCCCTCTTCCTCCCCCACCTGGAGCGAAACGTGGAGCTGAGCCGGCGCTACGCCGAGTGCTTCGACGAGGTCGAGCATCCCTACGACGCGCTGCTCGACGACTACGAGCCGGAGGCGACGACGGCGCAGGTCCGCCCCGTGCTGGAGGCGCTCCGCGAGGGCCTGCGGCCGCTGGTCGAGGCGCTGCCCGCCGACGGCGGCGCGGACGGCTCGCCGCTGCGGGGAGGGTTCCCGATCGCCGACCAGGAGCGGTTCGTCGCCGCGCTCGCGGCGGAGCTCCCCCTCGGCGAGGGGGCGTGGCGGCTCGACTCCACGGTGCACCCGTTCGCGGTCGCGATCGCGACCACCGACATCCGGCTCACCACCCGCTACGACGAGGGCTATCTAGGGACGGCGCTGTGGTCGGTCCTGCACGAGGCTGGCCACGGCCTGTACGAGAACGGTTTCGACCCCCGCCTCTCGCGCACCCCGCTGTGCCGGCCGCCCTCGCTCGGGTTCCACGAGTCGCAGAGCCGGCTGTGGGAGAACTGGGTCGGCCGCGAACGCCCCTTCCTGGCGTGGCTGGCGCCGCGGCTCGCGGAGGCGTTCCCGGAGCGGCTCGGGGGGGTGGACGGGGATGCCCTGTACCGGGCCGCGAACGTGATGCGGCCGTCGCTGATCCGCGTCGAAGCCGATGAGTTGACCTACAACCTCCACATCGCGCTCCGGTTCGAGCTCGAGCTGGCGATCTTCGAGGGCCGGGTCGAGCTCGCCGAGCTGCCCGAGGCGTGGAACGCGCGGATGGCCGAGTACCTCGGCGTCGAGGTTCCGGACGACGCGCACGGCGTGCTCCAGGACGTGCACTGGGCCGGCGGCGCCTTCGGCTACTTCCCGACCTACGCGATCGGCAACGTGCTCGCCGGCCAGATCTGGGCGATCGCCCGCGCGGCGCTCCCGGACCTCGACGCGGAGCTGGCCCGCGGCGAGCTGCGGCCGCTGCGCGAGTGGCTCGGCGAGCGGGTGTACCGCGACGCGGGCAAGTTCACCCCGACGGAGATGATCGAGCGAGTGTGCGGCGGACCGCTATCGGTCGAGCCGTTCCTCGACCACATGCGGGCGAAGCTGCGAGACCTCTACGGGCCGGTCGCCTGATCGGCGACGCCCCCGCCGGTCGCGGGGGCGTCATATCGCCTGGCGCTTGCCAGCTCGGCCAGCCATATCTCGACTTGCGGGCCGACTGTCGCCATGTCGCCGATCCGGATTCGCTCATGGGTGCTCAGGTTCTCCAGCGTCGAGACGCCATCGGGATGCACCTGGATGACGAATGTGTGGCGGGTCACTCTCGCTCGCTAGCCGGTGGCCATCGTCGTCGAGGTCGGGTCCACACAGATCGCGTAGACCTGGATGTTGTAGTTGTCGGCAGTCCCGTTGGCGTAGTCGACGCTCCAGGCGTCCGGAACGCTGTCCGCGTCACCGGCAGGCCTGTCGACGGGGCCCGAGTGGATCAGCCCCTCGGCGCGCTTGGGAGGCGCCAGCGAACCCGTCTCGCGAAGCGCACCGCCGCCCACCGGCACCTGACCCGCGGGGCAGTTGGCCCGCAACCCCGTGGACTCCGAGTTGGGTGGGATGCTGGTCAGGTTGCTGGTCTGGTAGTGGACGGCCACCGGGCCGGGCGCGCCGGGCGCGCCGGGCTGGCCGTTCGCCCCCGACGGACCGCGCTGGCCCGGGGAGCCGGCGGGTCCCTCTTGCTGGCCGATCGCCTTCACCTGCTTCTTCAGCTTCTTCACCTGCTTGGCGAGCTTCGGCAGCGTGGTGCCGCTGATTGCCGGACCCGCCAGCGCCAGCGTGGCGACCAACGCCAGACCAGCGAGTGCGGCGATCATCGGCGACCTGTATCTGCGTGTCCTGCTTTCCATGCTCTCTCCTATTACGTAGATCGGTCGCTCAGTGCTTCTTGTGCTTCTTGAACTTGACCGTCTGGGTTGCATTCGACGAGGCGGTGGCCGCGCCGGTCGGGGTGAAGCTCAGCGCCATGTGGACCTTTGCCTTCCCCTTCTTCTTCAGGACCTTCTTGGCAGCGGGTGCGTGGACTCGCTGATAGCGACGCTACGCGGGCGTGCTCACCAAACGCTCATCGCGGCGTCCCGGCCGGCGTCAGACGGGCTCGCCGGCGAGGATCAGCGCCTGCAGGCGGGAGGTCTCCTCCGCCGGCTCGATCCCGAGCTCCCCGATCAGCGCCCGACGGCACTCGAGGTACTGGCGCAGGGCGTGACCGGTCCGCCCGGCGCGCGCGTAGGCGGTGATCAGGGCCCGGTGGCCGCCCTCGTTGAGCGAGTCGAGGTCGACCAGCTCGCGTGCCAGGGCGGCGGCGGCGTCATGCTCGCCGGCTCTCGCGCAAAGCTCCACCAGCGCGGTCAGCACGGCGATGTAGCGGTCCACCAGGCTCTCGCGGTACGCGGTCGCCCAGTCGGAGTAGCGCTCCTCGGGCAAAGGCTCGCCCCCCCAAAGCGATCTCGCCCGCTTCAGCGAGGCGCCGCGGTCCGCGCACTGCGCGCCGAGCGCCAGGTCAGCCGCCGCTTGGAACTCGTCTGCGTCGAGGCTGTCCCGGGCACGCAGCGCCAGCCGGTATGCGCGATCGCCGCTCTCGATCACGCTCGTCTGCGTGCCTGGCAGGTCCACGACGCCACGGACTCGCGAGACGGCGACCTGGAGGCTCCGGCGCGCGCTGCCCTGCGCCTTCCCCGGCCACAGCGCCTCGAAGATCAGGTCCTCGGGCACCGGCTGCCCGGGGTGAGCCAGGAGGAAGCGGACCAGGCGCGCATCCGCCGGCCTGCCCCAGGCGGAGCTGTCGATCGGCCACCCGGCGCGAACAACGCGAAAGCCCCCGAGCAGCGCGAACCTGATCGGCGGAGGGCTGCGGCGCAGGCGCTCACGCGTGGCGACGGCCGTGGAGGCGAGCTGGTCGTCGGGATCGTCCACCAGCTCCTGCAGCCGTGACAGGACCGTTGGATGGTTCGAGACGAGCGCCGCCGACAGGGCAGCCGCGCGCACCGCGGCGTGAGGATGGTCCGTGAACGTGATCAGCGCCTCGCCGCGCGGGAAGGCACGGTCGAGCGCCGGGAGCACGGAGTCGGGGTCGAGCTCCCCCTCCGCGAGCGCATCCCACAGGATCGGCCTCAACGTACGCCAATGCGCCCGAGCCAGGAGATGTGCTCGGTCGCCGGCCTCCTCCCAGCAGCGCTTCAGGGCGCGCGCTGCCGCCTCGCGCCGACCCGCCTCGTGCTCGAGCCAGGCCCGTGTCGCGATCAGCCGAGCCCGGTGGTATCGACCGCGCTCGGCCGGGAAGTGCTGATCGAGCACCGACAGCGCGTCGTCGACAGCGCTCCCCGCAAGATCCGGAGAGCCGCTCTTCGCGAGCACGATCGCCATCGCGATCGCGGCCCAGACTCGGTAACAGACCAGGCCCGCCCGCACCCGGACCAGCGCCCGCTGCGCCTCCGCGATCGCTTCCTGTGCGTCACCACGGGCGGAGGCAACCTCGGCCGCGGCGGTATGCCGGCTGACGCCGCGCCACCCGGTGCCCTCGTGCGTGCCCGCCCGCCGCAGCTCCAGCTCGGCAGCGTCCAGCTCGCCCTGCTCGGCGAGCAGGGTTGCGCGCTGCAGATGGGCGTCGCGGGCGACGAATCCGAGGCCAAGCCGCTCGGACTCCTGCTGACAGCGTTCGAACGACTCCATCGCCATCGCGACCTCGCCGATGTCCAGGTGCACGAGCCCGATGATCGAGAGCAGGACTGCGAGCCGCCCCTGTGGGTCGTGCAGCTCGAGGTCGCGGATCGTCGCGTGCAGCGGGACCAGGGCGGTCTCCGCGCCGCCGGCTGCGAGGTCGACCATGAGAGACGCGAGATCGGCGAGATAGGAGAACCGCGCCGCGGTCTTCGGATCGCGGCGCAGCTGAGCCGCGAGGCGGTCGGCCTCCTCTCCGCGGCCCAGCGCCGTCAGCGCGAGGACCGTGTACCAGGCCACCCCGGCCGCAGCGACCTTTGCCCGCGGCGTTCCCGGAGTCTCCCAGCCTTCGGCCAGCTCCAGCAGCTCCTCGAAGGGGCCGGCCGAGAACAGCGCCTCGGCGAGGAAGAAGCGCGACAGCCATTCCCGCTCGGCGTCCTGCGCCCGACGGTGGCCCGCAACCGCCTCACGCAGGTGGGGCACCGCCCGCTCGTGCTGGCCCGCGCCCCACTCGAGCTGGCCCTGGAACAACCGGATCGTGGGCAGTCGCCGCACATCGGGCGGGAGCCGGGAAAGCCAATTCGCCATCAGGATCGGGGCGGTCCTGAGCATGCCGGGGCCGAGGCTCTCGATCACCGCGACCGCCGCCGCCCACTCCTCGGCGGCGAGCCAGTGCTCGACCGCCTCGATCGGCTGCGAATCGGCAATCGCGGACGCGACCCTCGCGTTGAGGCGGCGCCGCTCTCGATCGGCTCGCTCCTCGTGGAGGCGCTCGAGCAGGAACTCCCGCAGCAGAGGGTGGTAGCCGAAGGTCCGCGGGTCGTCGCCCGGGTGACGCACCAGCAGGCCGGCTCGCTCGAGCCGGGCGCCCGGGTCTTCACCCAGCTCGAGCGCCGCGGCCACCTCGGGAGTCACGACGATCGGTACGGCGGCCGTGATCGCGGCCTGTCTGAGCTCGGGCTGGAGGGAGTCGAGCAGCTCCTCGGAGAAGTACGACCGCAGATCGGGGATCGAGCGCAGGCTGCCGAGCGCCGTGTCCGGATCGGCGGTTCGAGCGGGCCCCTCGCCGACACCCGCCGCCAGCGCGACGCCGAGCGGCCATCCCTGCGTGGCGCGCATCACCTCCTCGACCCACTCGGGTGAGGGATTGGAAGCGCCGCGTGCCCGCAGGAGCGCCGCGCACTCCTCGGTGTCGAGGGCGAGATCGGAGGCGCCAAGCTCCGTCAGCCGGCCCGCGGCCCGCGGCTTCGCGACTCGCACCTCGAGTGGGCGCCGACTGGCGACGGCGACGTGCAGGAGAGCGACCTCGGCCCGTATCAGCTCGCCGAGCAGTCGCAGTGGCACCGCGGCGCCGTCGAGGTGCTCGGCGTCGTCGACCACCAGCACCAGCGGGTCGACGAGCAGGCGGGAGAGCTCGGCGATCAGCTCCCGAATCGCCGCCACGTGGTCGATCCCCTCCGGTGCCGCGGCGAGGCGCTCGGCGAGTGCATCGGAGGCGCCCGGCGTCGCCGCCGCCACCGAGCGGACGATGCGCATCAGCAGCGCCCCGGGCGCCCGCTCGACCTCCGAGCACGCGATCCACGCGACTGGAGTCGGCCTCGGACCGAGAGCCACCTCGAGGATCGTCGTCTTGCCGAACCCCGCGCCCGCGACGATCAGCAGCGACCCGGACTTGAGAGCGTGATCGACTCGGCCGGCCAGCTTCGGCCGTGATACCGGTCCGGCCGGATCCGCCCATCCCCTGATCCGCGTCGCTGTTTGCGTGCGAGGCAGCGCCTTCGATCATAGGCCGCTCGAAGCCGCCGTCAACGAATGTTGAGGGGCCTAACCTCGACCGAGTGGACGCTTGACCGGCCATGGGCCGGTCGATGCTGCACTCGGTGGGAAGGTGTGGGGTCTGGGAGCTGGCGAGGCGGCAGCACGGAGTGGTTGCCCGCGCGCAGCTGCTCGGCCTCGGGCTGACTCGCAACGCGATCGACCATCGCGCGGCCACCGGCCGGCTCCATCCTCTTGGCCCGGGCGTATCCGCCGTCGGTCGCCCCGAGATCTCGGTGAAGATCGAGCTCTCGACCCCCACCAACGCCCACCGGCACCGCCCCGGCCTGATCGCCCACCGGCGCAGGTTCGGGCCCGACGAGGTGACGACCCACGACGGGATCCCGGTCACCGCCCCGATCCGGACAATCGTCACATCGCGTGCGGGCTGGAGCGCAGTGACCTGGACAGGGCGATCAGGCAGGCCGACGTCCGCGGCCTCGCCGACCCATGCACGCTCAGGGCGGCGCTCGATCGGTTTCAGGGGACAGCGGGGCGTCGGTGTATCACCGCACTCCGGCCCAGCAGGCGGCCGACCGCCGCCGCGACCAGGCGCCCGCTGCGCTTCACTCACGCGCACCTCGAACGGCTGGCTAGCGCTTGTTGTTCTTCTTCTTCTTGAACTTGATCGTCTGGGTCAGGTTCGCGGTGCTGGCGGCAGCGCCGGCGGGGGTGAAGCTGATCAGGGTCCTCACCTTCACCTTGCCCTTCTTCTTCAGCGCCTTCTTGCCGGCCTTCGCAAGGCGGATCGTCACCTCGACCGGGCCCGCCTTCGTCGCCTGCACGGAGCTGCGCTTGATCAGCGGCTTCTTCTTCTTCTTCGCGACGGCGCCGGCGCGGGCGGTGGCGCTCGCGTCCTCGGCGGTCACCGTGCCGGGGCCGGGCACGTTCACCGTCACCACGGCCTTCGAGGAGCCCTTGAACTCGATGCTGGGGCCGACCGAGATCGTGGCCGGGATCTGGGGCGGCTTCGCAGGCGGCTTCGCCGGCGTCTTCGCCACCTCCGGCGGCTTGCACGTCGCCGGCGACTCGGTCAGCGTCCGGACGTTGTCGACGAACACCGCCGAGTCGTAGATCTGGTCGCCCTGATCGAAGATAGACAGGTACAGCGTGTGGTTGCCGGGGGTGATCTGGGTCTTCGTCGTGACGAGCCCGGTGGCCGCGTCGTAGGTCGTCCCCTCCGACTCCGCCGGGGAGACCGCGATCGGGCCGACCCCGTTCACGGACACCTGCGCCGCCCCGGTGTTCGTGGCGAAGTCCCTCGGGGCGTCGATGTCCGAGCCCGACGTCGTCCAGTTGGAGACATCCAGCTCGGCGATGAACGCGTCGTTGTACTGAGTGTCGACGTACTCGGGGAACTCGTCGGAGAGGAAGCGGTACTGGAGCGCGATGCAGTTCTTGTCGGTCGGGACGGAGATCGGCACGGCCAGGGTCGAGATGTCGTATGCGGTATCACCGCGGGTGGGGGGGTCGATCGGCTCGCCGAGGTTCTTGCCGATGTTCCCCTCATCATTCGGATCGTCGGCGAACAGCGGATCGCCGGTGGTCATGATCGTGTAGGTCGACCCCTCGGTCGGGAAGTCGGCCAGGGGCTCATCCGAGGTGGCGTTCGGAAGCGGCGAGGGCGCCAGTGGGTCGGTGTTGAGCGTCGCGCCGGTCACCCCGCCGCCAACGACCATCGCGTTCGAGAGCGCGTTCGCGTCGGAGGTCGGCGTGATCGCCGCCGCCCGCGCCGACGCCGCGATCGCGAGCAGAGCGACGAGGGTGACGCCCGCGAGCACCAGCCATCTGACCCTCGGATCGAGATGGAGCGTGGTCGGTGCGTCGCTGCGTGCGCTCATGCGAACCCCCAGGTCGTCCCGTCGGACGGTTGATTGACCGTGGTCTGACGCTAGTGGCGAGCGCTCATCGAATGCTCATCGCGCCAGCGCTCAGCCCATCCCGAGCCGCTCGGCCCGCTCCGCGGCGCGGGCGCCGATCTCGCTCAGTCCGGGGAGCTCGCCGTCGCGCATCAGCACCCGCCCGTCGACGACGGTGGTGTCGACCACCGCGGCGCCGCCGGCCGCGTACACGAGGTTGGCGGTGAGCGCGCCGATCGTCAGCGACGGCGAGTCGGCGCGGAGCAGCAGGAGGTCGGCTGGCTCGCCGGGCGCCAGCGACCCGGTCCCGGCGATCAGGCCGGAGCGGGCGCCGGTGGCGATCTCCCACACCTCCGACGCCGGCGCCGCGGTCGGGTCGGCGGCGGCGTGCTTCTGGATCAGGGCGAGGAACTTCATCTGCTCCAGCATGTCGAGCGAGTTGTTCGAGCCGGCGCCGTCGGTGCCGAGCCCGGTCGCGATCCCCCGCTCGCGGACGGGCCCGTAGGGGAACACGCCTCCGACCGCGAGCTTCTGGTTCGCGACCGGGTTCGTGACGACCGTGGCGCCGCGCTCCGCGATCAGGTCGAGCTCGGCCTCGTCCAGCCACACGGCGTGCGCGAGCACGGTCCGCGGGCCGAGCAGCCCGATGCGGTCGAGGTACTGGGCGGGGCGGACGCCGTGCGCGGCGACGCAGTCGTCCAGCTCCTGCTCGGTCTCCGAGAGGTGGATGTGAACAGGGAGGGCGCGCTCCGCCGCCAGCTCGCCGATCCACCGCAGCGAGGGCTCGGAGACCATGTAGACCGAGTGCGGGGCGAGCGCGGCGGAGATCCGGTCCCCCGCGCCGTCGAGCTGCTCGAGGCTGCGCAGCGCGTACTCCTTCAGCGAGGCGCGCTTCTCGTCGCTGCTCGGGTCGCCGCCGTCGAACAGCGGCGCCCCGATCACCGCGCGCACCCCGGATTCGGAGACGGCGCGCGCCGTCGACTCCGGTTCCCAGTACATGTCCCAGAACCCGACGGTGCCGGTCTGGATCATCTCGGCGCACGCGAGCCGGGTGCCCCAGTACACGTCGTCCGGCTCCAGATTCGCCTCGACCGGCCAGATCTTCTGCTCCAGCCACTCCATCAGCGGCAGGTCGTCCCCGTAGCCGCGGAACAGCGTCATCGCCGCGTGCGTGTGGGCGTTCCACAGGCCCGGCACGATCGGCATCCCGGCGGCCTCGATCACCTGGTCGCCCGCGCGCGGCGTCACCTCGGGCCCCACCTCGGCGATCCGCCCGCCCTCCGCGCGCAGCCCAACGCGGCTCCCGTCCAGGACCGCGTCGACCACCGCGAGGCTCATCCGCGGTCCCCGGACGATTCGGCGCCGCGAGCGCCCTGGGAGCCGGCGAGCATCACCAGCCCGCCGAACATGACGCCGAGCGAGAGCACGATCAGCACGATCCCGGCCGCGTCGTGGCGGAGGTCCTCGCGCAGCAGCGTCACCCCGAGCACGACGCTGGTGACCGTGTCGAGGATGCTGAAGGTGGCGATCGCGGGGGCCGGCACCCCGGTCTGCAGGGAGAGCTCGCTGAGCCTCATCCCCGCATAGCCGACCGCCAGCAGCGCGTACAGATGCCAGTCGAACAGCACCCCGAACACCCCGTCGTCCAGGAGCTGGTCGACGGTCGCCTTCGTCAGCGCGGCGGTCAGCCCGAAGCACAGTCCCGAGGCCGTCCCCAGCAGCGCCGCCTTCACCCCGGGAGACGCCCTCAACCCGAGCGCCACCAGGATCCCCGAGAGCACGACGATCGGGGCGACCGCGACCAGCCACTGGTCGAACGGCGCGTTGTCGCGCCCGCCCTCCGGGTTCCCGACGATCAGGAACACGGCCAGCCCCGCGACCACCGCGGCCGCCGCGAACACGTCCCGGTACGAGACCCGCCTGTCGGTGATCTTGGCGCCGAGCGGAAGCGCGAACACCACGCTCGTCGCCAGCACCGGCTGCGCGACGACGAGCCGTCCGATCGCCAGCGCGGCGGCCTGGCACACGAACCCGACCCCGTCCGCGACGACCCCGCCGAGCCACACCGGCCGGCGCGTGATCCGCAGGAGCAGCTTCGCGGCGCCGCTCGCGCTCCCGCCCGGCTCGGCCGCCGCCCCGTTCTGCTGCAGGACGGTCCCGAGCGCGAAGAAGAACGACGCCGCGGCGGCGAGCACCACCTCCATCAGGCAATGCTCAGATCTGCGAGCGCGGTCGCCACCGTCTCCAGCGCCGGAGCGATCCGGCCGCGGTTCTCGGCGGCGCCCGCGGCGAGCTCCTCGACCGAAAGCGGGTGCTCGGCGATCCCGTTCGCGAGGTTGTCAACGACGCAGATCGCCGCGTAGGGCAGCTCCGCCTCGGAGGCCGCCACGCACTCCGAGCCGAGCGTCATCCCGACCACGTCGGCGTGCGCCGCGATCAGCCGGATCTCCGCCGCGGTCTCGAGCCGCGGGCCGATCGTCTGCCAGTACACCCCGCCGTCCACCGCCGCGATCCCGGCGTGTGCCTTCCACGCGCCTGCGACCGTCTCGCGCCACACCGGATCGATCCCGGCGACGCGGTGCGCGTCCCGGGCCTCGAGCCCGACCGGGCCGAGGTGGAGCGCGATGAAGTCGTCCGGGACCAGCACGGTGCCGACTCCGAGCTCCCGCCGCAGGCCGCCGACGGAGCACACCGCGAGCACCCGATCGCAGCCCGCCTCCGCGAGCGCGCCGATGTTCGCGGGGTGGTCGATCCGGTGCGGCGCCGTGTAGTCGTCACCGTCGTGGCGCTGGATCGCCACGAACGAGCCCGCGTCGTGGACCGTCACCGAGCCGCCGGGCGTCGCCACCTCGCGGCGCTCCGCCCCACGCGGAAACCCCGTGTCCATGATCGTGTGGCCCCCGACCAGGCCCAGCCGTCCCATCGGGTGATCCTATGCGTCGCCCTCCAGCAGCCGCCGGAAGCGCCGCGCCGGAACCACCTCCGCCCCGCTCCCGGCGATCCGGTCGACGAGGCCCCTGTCGGAGGTGACCACGGTGACCGCGGCCGGGTCGAGCATCTCCGACACCCGCTCCGCGATCACCCCGTCGGCGGCGTCCCGCCCCCCGGGCGCGTACGCGACCCACAGCCGCCCCCGCGCGTGCCCACCCGGGGCGGGGCGCTCGTCGCTCGCCCGCCCGTCGAACACGACCGTCACGTGATCGCCGCTGCGCTCGGCGAACGCCTCCAGCTCGCCGACGAGCTCGCGGATCGCCCCGGCCCGGTCGCGCCACCATCCGTCGGGCCGCGACCCGATCACGTTCATCCCGTCGACCAGCCATCGCGCGCCCACTCGCCCGAGCGTACATTCCCGCTCGTGACCTCCAGCCCGGTAGTCGCCGCCGCGATCGAGCACTGGGACGAGCTGCTGGACGAGGACGGATCGCTGCACGAGTCGATCCCGGCGCTGCGCGAGTGGATGATCGAGCGGGACCTTCGAATCGGCGAGAGGCCGCTGTGCGGCGTGCTGCGCCCGCACCTGGTCGCCGAGGAGGACCTGCGCCGCACGGGCAAGATCGCGGAGCGGATCGTGTCCGCGATCCACAAGGTCCGCGACGGCCTGCTCGCCGACGCCGACCTGCGCACCAGGCACCTGGGCCGCTTCCGCGACTGGATCGGCGGCCTGCTCGACCTGGACCCGAACCCGGCCGGGGACGGCGCGCTGCTGCGGCTCGACGCGTCGCTGGCCCGCACCCAGCTCCACTACATCGAGCTGAACGCCGACACCCCGGCGGGGATGGGCCACAACGACTCGCTCGTCTCCTTCTTCCAGAAGCTCGACGCGTACGGCCGGTTCGCGCAGCGCTACCGGATCCGACCGCTGCGGCTGGAGGACGCGCTGCGCGAGACGATGCTCGCCACCTTCCGGGCCTGGGGCGGCACCGGAGCTCCGCGGATCGCGATCCTCACCAAGACCGACGACCCGGTCCGCACCTCCTCTCTCCACACCGACGTGAGGGAGTACCGCGAGCACGGCATCGACGCCTCGATCGTCGACTTCCGGGAGCTCGGCTACGGCGGCGGCCGGCTCCGTCACGCGGGCGGCGAGATCGACCTCGTCCACAGGGTGATGTTGACCTCGGAGTGCCTCGCCGAGCGCGCTGTGCTCGCCCCGCTGTTCGACGCGCTCCGCGACGGCGCGGTGTGCATGGTGAACCCGTTCCGAAGCGAGCTGCTCGGCCACAAGGCGGTGTTCGCGCTGCTCACCGCTCCCGACCAGGACTTCGGGCTGACCAGCGCCGAGCTGGCCGCGATCCGAGCCCACGTGCCGTGGACCCGCCTCGTGTACGACGGCGTTGCGACCGGGCCCGACGGGGTCGAGATCGATCTGGTCCCCCACCTGCTCGAGCACCGCGACCGTCTCGTGCTCAAGCCCACCCACGAGTACGGCGGCCACGGCGTCCAGCTCGGGTGGCGACTCGACGCCGCGGGCTGGGAGGCGGCGGTCGACGACGCTCTGGATAGAGACTGCGTCGTCCAGCGTCGCGTGGAGCTTCGCCACGAGGAGTACCCGACGATGGAGGCGCCCGGAGCCCGCGAGCTGTACTACGAGGACACCGACCCGTTCCTTTTCCGAGGGCGGCTCGCGGGCCTGCTCACCCGGCTCAGCCCAGATCAGATCACCAACGTCGCCGCGCGCGGAAGCGTCGTTCCCTCCTTCGCGATCGAGCCGCGGTAGGGAGCCGGCTCACCCGGCCGCGGGCAGGTCCCGCGCCGCCGCGGCGTCGAGGTCGAGCACGACGCCGCGCTCGTAGATCTCGTCGACCCGCGCCGCCTCGACGAACCGCCGCTCCGTCCCCACCGGGCCGGTCGCGACCACGATCGAGTCGAACACGTCCGCGTCGGCATCGGCGCGAACCTCCGCTACGACCCCGATCCGCTCCCCGTCGCTGGACAGCACCGGGCGCCCCTTGGTCAGCTCCAGGTAGGAGCTCGGGGAGCCGAGCTCGTCGCGAAACCCGCTCACCCCCGCACCCCCTCCGCGGGAAGCACCGGGGAGCTCGGCGCCGCGCCGATCCCGCGCGCCGCCGCGATCCGCTCCAGGACCAGCGCGGTGTCTGCGAACGCGACACCGGTGAGGTGCCGCTCCCGGCCCTCGAAGTCGGCGACGATCGCCCCGACCGCGTCCGCGTAGCGGGGCCCGTCGCCGCCCGCGACCGCCTCGATCGCGTCGGCGGTGCGGGTGAAGGCATCGTCTGCGTCGGCCCGCATCCCTGCCGCGGCCCGCCGTGCCCGCTCGTGCTCGCCCCGGATCAGCGCCGCGAGCGCGACGACGTACGAGCTCGCCGGCGTCTCCGGGGCGTCGCCGACGGCGTCGAGCGCATACGCGGCGGCGTCCTCGCCCCGCCCGGCGAGCACCGCCGCCTTCAGCATCCCGATCAGCCGCCCGTAGCTGCGCGGGCCGGCTTCCTCCCACGAGGCCCGGTACAGCGCCGCGGCCTCCCGGAGCGGCTTCGCGGCGCGCTCCGCGTCGCCGTCGAGCAGCAGCCGGTATGCCTCGCCCTCGCGGGTGAGCGCGTCCTCGAGCAGGACCTGGGATCGGGCGGGCATCGCCGTGATGGATATCAGCCGGGTCGCTCGGCGGCGTGCGGGTGCCGTTCGAGCATCCGGCCGAGCTCCGCGGCCGGAACGGGGCGGCTGAAGTGGTACCCCTGCGCGTGGTGGCAGCCGAGCGCGCGGACGACCGCCAGCTGGTCCTCCGTCTCGACACCCTCGGCGATCACCCGCAGGCCCATCGTCTGCGCGAGCGCCACGACCGCGCTCACGATCGCCTGGTCCACCTGGTCGGCCGCGAGCCGCTCCACGAAGGTGCGGTCGAGCTTGATCATGTCGAACGGCAGGGCGCGCAGCGACCCGAGCGAGGAGTACCCGGTCCCGAAGTCGTCGAGCGCCAGCATCACGCCGAGGCCCTTCAGCTCGGTGAGCGCCACCGCGACCGCATCGGTCCCCTCGACCAGCGCTCCCTCGGTGAGCTCGAGGCTGAGACAGGCCGGATCGAGCCCGGTGTCCCGCAGGGCTCGCCTCACGGCGCCGATCAGCTCCCGGTCGGCGAGCTGGCGGACCGAGAGGTTGACCGAGACCCCGAGCGGGGGGCGGTCGGGGTGAGCCTGGTGCCACTCCACGGCCTGCCGGCAGGCCGTGTCCAGCACCCACCGCCCGATCGCGCCGATCAGCCCGGTCTCCTCGGCGACCGGGACGAACTCGACCGGGCTCATCGCGCCCCGATCGGGGTGCTTCCACCGGACCAGCGCCTCGGCGCCGGCGATCTCCCCGGTCGCCAGCGAGATCACCGGTTGATAGTGGACCCGGAGCTCGCCGCGCTCCACCGCCGTTCGCAGGTCGTTCTCCGTCCGCAGCCTGTGCGCGACCCGGATCCGCATCGCCTCGTCGAAGATCTCGTACCGGGCCCGACCCCGCTCCTTGGCCCGGTACATCGCCGAGTCCGCGTCGCGGATCAGCGCCTCGGGCGCCGTGCCGGAGCCCCCCACCGCGATCCCGGCGCTCGCGGTGACGAAGTGCCCGCGCCCCGGACGATGAACGGGCTGGCGAGCGCCTCCGCCACCCGATCCGCCACTCGGGTCGCGGCGCGCTCGTCGGGGACGTCCTCCAGCAGGATCCCGAACTCGTCGCCGCCGAACCGGGCTAGCGTGTCGCCGGGACCGAGCGCAGCGGTGAGCCGCGGCGCGATCGCCCGGAGCAGCTCGTCGCCCTCCTGATGGCCGAGGCTGTCGTTGACGAGCTTGAAGTGGTCGACGTCGAGGAACAGCACGGCCACCGAGGTGCGGCGGCCGGAGGCGGCGGCCAGCGCCCGGCCGAGCCGGTCCTCGAACAGGGCGCGGTTGGGGAGCGCCGTGAGCGGGTCGTGCAGGGCGCGATGCTGGGCCTCCTCCGCCTCCTGGCGGTGCTCGATCGCGTTCGCGAGCGCGACCGCAATCGACTCCAGGAAGCTGATGTCGTCGTCGTCGAACCGGCGCGGGGTGGCCGCCTGCGCGCCGAGCACGCCGAACGGCTCGCCCCGGACCGTGATCACCACGGTGGCGCCGCTGCGCACGCCCAGCCTCACCAGCATGTCCGACCGCTCGAAGCGCTCCTCGGTCTCCCAGTCCTCGACGATCACCGGGCGATCCGCCGCCAGCGTGAACCCCGACTGCGACTCGCGGCCGGCCGGAACGGTCAGTCTCTGCAGCTCGTCGGGGATGCCGACGCTGGCGCCGACCTCGAGCACGTTGCGCTCCTCCCGGTACACGAGCACCCCCGCGGCACGCAGCGCCAGCGCCCGCTCCAGCGTCTCGACGGCGTCCTGCATCAGCCCGCCCACCGCGACCCCGGCCAGGGCCCGACGGCCGAACTCGGCCGCCTCGCGCTGCTGCTCGGCGCGCCGGCGAGAGATCGCCTGGGAGCTGTCCAGCTCCTCGGTGATCCCCTCGAGCTTTGCCTCCTGCACCTGGCGGTTGCGCGCCTGCAGCACGCACATCATCGCGATGCAGCCGAGCGCGAACGCCATGAACACGCTCTCCGGAGCGCGCGCCGGCTCGGCGATCGCGACGGCCCCGAACGCGACCAGGTCGAGGGCGGTGACGGTCAGCACTCCGGGCAGCGGATAGGAGAGCGCCGCGAAGATCAGCGGCAGCGGGAACAGCAGCACGATCGGGCTGCTCGGCCCCCCGTCCGCGGCGACGCCGCCCGCGATCAGCACCACCATCAGAGCGGACCAGCCGACGAAGAATCGATCCCGCCACCGGCTCCGCATGATCCGCTCGGTCGGCAGCAGCGCGATCCCGATCACCGATCCGATCCCGAGCGCGACGATCGCCGTCAACAGCGGCCGGTTCGGCCCGTCCCACGTCGCAGCCAGGTACACCTCGGTCCCGAGCGCGACCACGAGGCCCATCCCGAGCGCGATCCTGACCGTGGTCAGCCGGAATCGGACCTCCTCGGCGCCGACTGCCTCGATGCCGCGATATCCCTCCACCGCTGACCGGAAAGCTACTGCCACTACCCCGGATGAGGGGTGGTCGGCGTCGATCGCGCGGCGCCGATCGCGCTTGATACTGTGTCGTTAGGGTGCCCAAACAATTCGGCCGAGCCCGTGGGGCACGGCGTGTGAGGAGATCTGAATCATGGAAGCTGGCACGCACCGCCCCGAGGGATCCGGACGGCCCACTCCCCTAGCCAAGGCCATCCAGCCGGTCGCCAACGAGACGCTCGACCGCGTCATCACCGGATTGGTGACCGCGGTCCCGTTCATCCTCCTGGGGCTGGCCGCGTGGCAGGTCTGGAACAAGGCGCTGCACTGGCACGACCTCGTCGTGTTCGCGATCGTGTACCTGATCACCGGGCTCGGGATCACGGTCGGGTTCCACCGGCTGTTCACGCACCGCAGCTTCGATACCAGCCCCGCGATGCGCGGCTTCTTGGCGGCGCTCGGCTCGGCGGCGATCGAGGGGCCCGTGATCTCCTGGGTCGCCGACCACCGCAAGCACCACGCCTGCTCCGACAAGGAGGGCGACCCGCACAGCCCCCACGTCGGCTACGGCCACGGCATCCGCGGGACCCTGCGCGGCCTCGTCCACGCCCACGTCGGGTGGCTGTTCATCCACACGGAGCGCGGCTCCAAGGACCGGTTCGCCCCCGATCTGCAGAAGGACAGGGTGGTCAGCTACGTCGACCGCACATTCCTGCTGTGGGCGATCGTCGGGCTGGCGATCCCGTTCGGCCTCGGCGTCGCCCTCGGCGGCACGCTCGTGGCGGGGCTGACCGGGCTGCTGTGGGGGGGCGCGGTCCGCGTGTTCGTCGTCCATCACGTCACCTACAGCATCAACTCGCTGTGCCACACCTTCGGGCGCCAGCCGTTCGACACGCACGATCAGTCCCGCAACCTGGCGTGGCTGGCGCCGTTCACCTTCGGCGAGGCCTGGCACAACAACCACCACGCCTTCCCCACCTCGTACGTGCACGGGATGCGACGCGGCCAGTTCGACCCCTCGGCGCTGATCATCGCCGGGCTCGAGAAGCTCGGCCTGGTCTGGAACGTCGTCCGGATCAGCCCGGACCGGCAGGCGAAGAAGCTCGCCGGCGGGCGGCCGGCGAGCGCAGAGCCGGCCTGACGGCTGACCGCCTCCGAGCCGCCTCGCAGCGGGCGACGTAGTCGTCGACGCCCTACGCTTCGCCTCCGTGGAGCGGACCGCGACGAACGCAGCGATCGACGCCCAGCTCGAGGCGAAGCGCCGCCCCGCCGAGGCCGTGCTCGACCAGATCGAGCCGGGCGCCGACGTGGTCGTCGGTGGCGGCCCGGCGAGAGCCGGTCACGCTCGTCGACGCGATCGAGGCCGGCGCCGATCGGCTCACGGACGTCCGCGTGCACGAGATGCTCACCCTGCACGACCGGCCCTCGATCCGGGGCGAGGTGGACGGCGTCCGGCACGTCGTCCTGGTTCCTCTCCCCGATCACCCGGCAGGCCTACGAGCGCGGCACCTGCGACCTCGTCCCGAACGCGTTCAGCGAGGTCCCGCACCTGATGCGAACCACGACGAAGCTGTCGCTGGTGGTCGCATCGCCGCGTCGCCCCCCGACCGCCACGGCTACTTCTCGCTGGGCGTCACCGCCACCTACATCGCCGACCTGATCGACGACGCGCCCTTCTTCATCGAGGCGAACCGGCAGATGCCGCGCACCTTCGGCGAGAACCAGGTCCACGTCAGCGAGATCCTGGGCTGGGCCGAGGCCGACTACGCGCCGTTCGAGATCCCCGCTCCGCCGCATGACGAGCGCGACGCGAAGATCGCGGACCTGGTCGCGGAGCGGATCCCGGACGGCGCCACCCTGCAGGCCGGGATCGGCTCGATCCCGAACGAGATCCTGAGCCGGCTCGGCGACCACCGCGACCTCGGGATCCACACCGAGCTGCTCACGGAGGCCGTCGTCGACCTGGTCGAGGCGGCGCGAGTCACCGGCACCCGCAAGCAGACCCACCGCAACAAGATCATCGCGACCGCCGCCGGCGGCACCCGGCGGCTGTACGACTACGTCGCCGACAACCCCGGGGTCGAGTTCTGGCCGGTCTCCTACACCAACGACCCGCGGGTGATCGGGCGCGAGGACGACATGCGCGCGATCAACGCCACCCTCGAGGTCGACTTCCTCGGCCAGTGCGCGTCGGAGTCACTCGGCAGCCGACTACTGGTCCTCGTCCGGGGGACAGCCGGACTTCGCCCGCGGCTCGCTGTTCTCGAACGGAGGCGCCTCTTTCATCGTCCTGCACTCGGCGACCTCGGACGAGTCCACCTCCCGGATCGTCCCCAGCCTCCACCCGGGCGCCGCGGTCACCTCGACCAAGAACGTCGTCGACTTCGTGGTCACCGAGCACGGCGTCGCCGAGCTCCGCGGCAGCTCGATCCGGGAGCGAACCCGGAAGCTGATCGGGATCGCGCATCCGAAGTTCCGCGACCGGCTCGAGCGCGAGGCCGCCGAGCTCGGCTGCATCTGAGGGGTGCGGTGCGGACCGCGGCGATCCTCGCCGGAGTGGCGGCCGCGGTCGCTGTCGCGGCGGTCGCGGCGGTCGCGGTCTGGTCCCACCACCGCGGCCAGGGGGTCGTCCCCGACCGGATCCAGGGCGCCATCCACAACGCCGTCCCGGACCGCCGCCCGGCGGCGCGGACACCGGTCGCTCAGGCCAGGTGCCCAGCCGACGTGGCCGGATGCCGCGAGGTGAGCGGCCGGGTCGTGTACGTCGAGCCGGTCGATCCCGACGGGGACGGGGACGCCCACTTCGTGCTCGCCGACACCGCCGGGATCACAGAGCCGGGACTGACCTTCGTCGACGTCCGCTTCGGGCTGCGGCCGCACCCCCTCCCTACCGCGGGCGAGGAGGTGACCGCGGCGGGGCCGGTCGAGACCGGCTCCTTCGGCCAGCGCCAGATCGCCGCGGTCGCGGTGGAGACCGCGGGCTGACGGCGCGCTAGGGTGGGCTGATGGAGATCCCGCGCGAGGTCGAGCGACGGATGTGGCCGCTCGTGAACCAGCTGATGAAGGGGCACACGCTCGTCTACCGGCTCACCGGAGGCCGCGTCGGGCACACCTTCCCGGGCTTCCCCTCAATGCTGCTGCTCGACCACGTCGGCGCGAAGAGCGCCACCAGGCGCACCTCGCCGCTGCTCTACATCAGGGACGGCGACGACCTCGTCCTGGTCGCGTCGAAGGGCGGGTACCCCAAGCATCCGGGCTGGTACCACAACCTGCTCGCCAACCCGGACACGACGGTCCAGGTCGGCTCCGAGCGCCGCGCGGTGCACGCCCGGGTCGCGACGCCGGCCCAGCGGGAGCGGCTGTGGCCGCGCGTGGTCGCCTCCTACGGCAGCTACGCCGACTACCAGCGCCGCACCGACCGCGAGATCCCGCTGGTCGTCCTCGAGCCGCGGTAGGGCGGCCGTCCCGCTCAGTACCCGGCGGGGTGGCGGGCGACGAAGCCGGCGGTGGAGGCCATCGCCGTGCTCCAGTTGGGGCCGTTGCCCCCCGTGTTGCTGGTGTCCCAGCGCAGCCCGGCGATCACCGCGAACGCGTGGCCCGAGTTCGCGTACACCGTCACCCAGTTGCCCGCCCCGGGGGCGCCCCAGGTGGTCAGGCCGGTCGAGTCGAGCGGGCTCGACAGCCAACCGCCGCCGTGCAGCGCGTAGCTCACGGCGCCCGAGCAGTCGTAACCCGAGGACTGGAAGGAGCCGTGACCCCCTCCCCACACGTAGGGAGTCCCGACGATCTGGTTCGCCGCCTCGATCGCGGAGACGACCGCGGGCGGCGCGTTCGACGGCGGCACGGCCTGGCCGTTGACGAGGCTTGCGCTCTTCCCGCCGGGCGGCGTCACCGGCCCGGACGGGGCCGTGGTCGCCGGGGCGAGCTGGCGCTGCAGCTTGCCCTCGCGGTCCTGGAGCCGGCGCAGGGCGGTGCGGCGGTCGGCGCGGACCGCCATCAGGTCGGCGTGTCGGCTCTCGATCTGGCCGCGGGTGGCGGCGAGCTCGTCGCGGCGGCCGGCGATCGCGTCGCGCTCCTGGGCGATCCGGGCCCGTGCGTCCTCGAGCCGCTGAACGGTCGCCTCCACCTCGGCGGCGAGCGAGTGGACGCGGCCGATCACGTCCTGGTCGTAGCTCTGCAGGTGGTCGAAGTAGTCCACCTGGGAGACCACGTCCGACCAGCTCGCGGACTCGAGGATGACGCTGAGCGTGTCCGGGCTCCCCTGCTTGTACAGCTCGACGAGCGTGCGGCGGAGCATCCGCTTCGCCCGCGCCAGCCGCTCCCGGACGGCCGCGAGATGGGCCTGCTCGCGCTTCACCTCGGCGGTCGCCTGGTCGAGCCGTGCCTGCGCCGCGTTCAGATCCTCGCTCACCGCGGCCTCCTGCTTTCGGACCTCGGCCTCGCGGGCGATCAGCTTGTCGATCTCGGCGTTGGAGCTCTCGATCTGCGACTCGAGCCCGCCCTGGCGCTGCTGCACGCCCTGCAGCTGCTCCGCGGTGGACTGCGCGGGCGCGCGGTCCCCGACCACGGCGAAGCTGCACAGCGCCGCCACCAGCAGCACCGCGAGCACGCAGGAACGGCGGCGGGCGTTGTCGAAGTAACCCGTGCGCAGGGTGCCCAGGCTAGCTGCGTGAGTCGCGCTGCCCGCTCGGTGCACGTCCGCTTGCAGCTAGTCTTGCGGCCGTGACGGCGAAGGCGGAGTTCAACGCCGAGGAGTGGGGCACGCTCACCGAGGGCCCGCCGATCGCGGGCCTGCTCGTGATCTCGGCCGAGCGCGGCGGGACGATCCGCGAGAGCCTCTCGATGGGCCGCGTGTACAGCGAGGTGCAGAAGAACCACGCCCAGACCGAGCTGCTCGGCGAGATCGCCGCCACTCCCCCCTCGCTGGAGCGCGACCGGTTCTCCTCGCCCGACGACCTGAAGGCGAAGGGGCCCGACCTGCTCCGCGAGGTGGCGGCGCTGGTCGACGCGCAGGCGACCCCGGAGGAGGCCGCCGAGTACAAGCGGTTCGTGCTCGCGGTCGCGACCGCCGCCGCCGGCGCCAAGAAGGAGGGCGGCTTCCTCGGGATCGGCGGGACCCGGATCAGCGACGCCGAGAGCGCCGTGCTCGACGAGGTCGCGTCCGCGCTCGGGATCGAGCGCCCGCCGGACCCGGCCTAGGCGAGCGACCCGCGCTCGTGGAGGGCTTCGGACCGCTGCTCGTCGACGCACCGCGGACGTTCTTCCGGGCGCCGCGGGTCGCCGGGCTCGGCGCGCTCGACGCGCAGGTCGCGTTCGTCGGGGTCCCGTACGACGGCGGCACCCCGCAGCCCGGCGTCCGCACCGGGCAGTCGGCCGGGCCCGCCGCGGTCCGGCAGGCGTCGTGGGAGCAGAGCGAGGCCGGCACGGGCTGGTACGACGTCGAGACCGACCGCGACCACCTCGCCGGGGTGACGATGGCGGACGTCGGCGACGTCGCGATCCAGGGCTCGGACACCGACGGCAACCACGCCCGGATCACCGCGGTCGCCGAGGCGATCGCCGCGAGCGGGGCGCTGCTCGTCGCGGTCGGCGGCGACCACTCGATCTCGCTCCCGCTCGGGCGTGGGGTCGAGGCGCTCGGCGGGATCGACCTCGTCAACGTCGACGCGCACGCCGACTTCGTCGACGACGACGACGGCGCCGGCCTCAGCGGCGCCTGCCAGATCCGCCGCCTCACCGAGTTCCCGTTCGTCCGCTCCACCACCGAGCTCGGGCTTCGCAACGTCGACCGCGCCGAGGTGGACGGGATGCGCGAGCACGGGGTGCGGTGGGCGACCACCCTGGAGCTGCTGGAGCGCCCTGCGGTCGAGGTGGTCGACGGGCTCGTCCCGGAGTCGGACGCGCTGTACGTGTCGATCGACATCGACGTGCTCGACCCCTCGATAGTCCCCGGGACCACGCTGCCCGAGCCCGGCGGCCTCGACTATCGCCGGCTCCGCGAGCTGCTCGCCGCGGTTGCGCGGCGGGGGCGGGTGGTCGGATTCGACGTCGTCGAGCTCAACCCCCCGCACGACATCGGCACGAACACCGCCCGCGTCGTCGCCTGGATCATCACCCACTTCCTGACCGAGATCTTCGCCCGGCCCCGGTAATCCGCCGGGCGGTGACGGTCCGTACCATCAGGGCGTGGCCACGCTGCCACAGCTCGATCCTTCCGGAGTGGCGGAGGTCGGCGAGCGACTGCGGGACAACATCCGGCGGGCGCTCAAGGTGCGGGACGCGATCGTGCGCGACCTGCTGGTGGCGCTGATCGCCGACGGCCACATCCTGATCGAGGACTACCCCGGCGTCGGCAAGACCGCGCTCGCGCGGGCGCTGACCCGCTCGATCGACGCCGAGTACGCACGCGTCCAGTGCACCGCCGACCTGCTCCCCGCAGACGTGATCGGGACGAACGTGTTCGACCAGCACGCCTCCCGGTTCGAGTTCCACCCCGGCCCGGTGTTCGCGAACGTGGTGCTCGTCGACGAGATCAACCGCGCCTCCCCGAAGACCCAGTCCGGCCTGCTCGAGTGCATGCAGGAGCGCCGCGTCACCGTCGACCGCGAGTCGCACGAGCTCGCCCGGCCGTTCCTGGTCGTCGCGACGCAGAACCCGGTCGAGTACGAGGGCACATACCCGCTCCCCGAGGCGCAGCTCGACCGGTTCATGGTGCGGATCTCGCTCGGCTACCCGACCGCCGACGAGGAGGCCGACATGTTCGCCCAGCACGCCGAGCGCGACCGGGTGCTCGACCTTGAGCCGGTCGCCGACATCGGCACCGTGCTCGGCGCGCAGGCTGCGGCCGCGGCGGTGCACGGGTCCGAGCCGCTGCGCCGCTACATCGTCGCGCTGTGCGAGGGCACCCGCTCCCACGACGCGGTCGAGCTCGGCGCCAGTCCCCGCGCCGGGCTGATGCTGTTCCAGGGGGCGAAGGCGCTCGCCGCGCTCGAGGCCCGCGACCACGCCCTCCCCGACGACGTCCAGGCGCTCGCCGAGCCGGTGCTCGCGCACCGGCTGCTGCTGGGGCCGGGCGCGGTCGCGGGCGAGCGCGAAGCCGTCGTCCGCGACGTGCTCGAGCGGGTGCCGGCGCTCTGATCGGGGGCCGAGGGCTGTGAGCGGCGAGGCGCGCTCGACCCTGGGGCTGGCGGCGGCCCTGCTCGCGGTCGGGCTCGGGTTCGACGCGGCGCCCCTGCTCGTCCCGGCGATCGGGCTGGCGCTGCTCGTCGGCGGGGCGGCGGCGTGGACCGCGCTCGCCGCCCAGGGCGCCGCGGTGGAGCGCGGCCGCGGGCCGGCGACCGTGGTCGAGGGGGATCAGTACCCGCTCCGGATCGTCGTCCGCGCCGGAGGGGTGCCGGTGCGCGGGAAGCTCGTCGACCCGCTGCTCGACGCTCCGATCGGCGTCCACGCGGGGCTGCGGCGGCGGGTCAAGCAGCTCAGCGTCCCGGTCACCTTCGAGCGCCGCGGCCGTCGCGTGCTGGAGCCGTCCCGGCTCGTCGTCCGCGACCCGCTCGGGCTCGCCGCCCGCGAGCTCGTCGGCGAGCACGGCGGCGAGCTTGTCGTCCTGCCCCGGATCGAGCCGGTCACCGCCCCGGACGCCGGCGGCGGCACGGGCGCCGGCGCGGACGGCGAGGCCGACGAGCTCGGCGAGGGAGCCGGGGTGTCGGCGCTGGAGGCGCGCGCGGTCGACTTCGAGATCGACGGGCTGCGGGCCTACCGCGAGGGCAGCCCCGCGTCGCGAATCCACTGGCCGGTGGTGGCGCGCACCGGCGAGCTGGTGGAGCGGCGGCTGGTCACGGGCGGCGACCGCTCCCCGCTGGTCGCGCTCGACGCCCGCGACCCCGAGGACCCCGAGTCGCTCGACATGGCAGTCCGCGCGGCGGCGTCGCTCTGCGTCCACCTGGCCCGCGCCGCGGGCGGGTGCGCGCTGCTGCTCGGCGGCGAGCGCCGCCCCCACCGGATCGACCCCGAGCTGCGCGGGTGGCCGTTCGCGCACGCCCGGCTCGCGGTGGTCGAGCCCGGTGGCGGCGCACCGGCGCTCGCCCGCGCCGGCCACACCGGCGCGATCGTGTGGGTGAGCGCCCGCGGCGGCCCGCCGCGCGCCCCGCGCGGGTCGATCGCCGCGACCCACGTCGTCTCCCCACGCCCGGTCCCGGGGGTCCCGGTCCGGTTCACCGTGGCGGGCTGCCACGGCCAGCTGCTCGGCGCCGCCCGCCGACCCGCCCGCCCGGCGGCCCGCGCCTCGGCCGCATGAGCCCCGACCGCTCCACCGCCGCCGCATCGCTGTCGCGGGTGGTGGCGTTCGCGGCGCTCGCGGCCCTCGTCGCGGCGCAGTGGTCGCGGCTGGTGGAGGACCCGCCCCGCGGAGCTGTCGCGCTCGCCACCGCGGGCGCGGTCGCGGGCGCCGCCGCCGCGGCGCTGATCGCCGCGCGGCGCCCCGCGATGCCGCGCGCTCGCGGCCCGCTCGCGGTCGCGCTCGCCGCAGTCGCGATCCTGGTCGCGACCGGCGTCGGGATGGTCGCGGTCGGGATCCCGGTGCGGCTCCTGATCCCGTCCGGATGGGGCGAGCTCGGCGCCGCTATCCGCGAAGGCTTCAACGGAATCGTCGGCGAGATCTCCTATCCCTACCGCGGCGGCGGCTGGACCCGGGTCATCATCCTCGCCGGCCTCCCGGTCGCGCTCGGCGCCACCGCCGCGCTCGCCTTCTGGCCGGGCCGAGGGGGCGCTGGCGCCGGACGGCTCCGCCGCGGGGCGGCGCTCGCGATCCTGGTCGCCGCCTTCACCACCGCCGACGCGGTGGTCGCGCCCGAGCAGCCGCTGCTGTGGGGATTCCTGCTGCTGGCCGGGATCGTCGGGTGGCGGGCTCTCCCCACCCTGTCGGCGCGCGACGCGGTCGGTGCCGCGGTCGTGGTCGCCGTCGCCGGCGCCCTCGCAATCCCCTTCGCCGGCGCGCTCGACCACGACGGCCCCTGGATCGACTTCCGCCAGTGGCAGCTCGGCGGCTCCGATCCGGCGACGTTCGACTGGAACCACACCTACGGCCCGATCGACTGGCCCCGCGACGGCACGGAGCTCGCCGCGATCGAGAGCAAGAAGCCGCAGTACTGGCGGCAGGCGGTGCTGGAGCAGTTCGACGGCGACCGGTGGGTGCGCTCGGAGCGCAGCCTCGGCCGCCGCCTGGAGCTGCCCACCCAGGTCGAGGGGGGCCCGGCCGGCGCCACCCTGCGCCAGCCCCACGCCGAGTGGATCCGGCCGACGCAGGTCACGATCGGGCCGCTGGTCAGCAAGTTCGTGCTCGGGGCCGGTGCGCTGATCGCCGTCGACGGGATCCCCGGTGTGTACGCGCGCCCCGACGGCAGCACGCTCACCGAGACGCCGCTGCAAAGCGGCGACAACTACGAGGCGGTCGGCTACGCCCCGGACCCCAGCCCCAGCCAGCTTCGCGGCGCCCCACGTCGGTACCCGGGCGCGCTCGCCCGCTACACAGAGGTCACCCTGCCCGGCCGGCCGGAGCCCGCCGAGCACCGGTTCGTGGCCCCCGCCCTTCCCACCCCCGTCCAGGTCCCGCTGCGCGGGTCGGCCGCGCCGCGCCGGGAGCGCGCCGCCCGCCGCGTGCTCGCCGTCTCCCCCTACGCCACCACCTACGCGCTCGCCCGCCGGCTCGCCGCGGGCCAGCCGACCGCGTACGGGGTGACGCAGTCGATCCAGGCCTACCTGCGGCAGGGGTACGCCTACAGCGAGACCCCGCCGAACCACAAGCACCCGCTGCCCGCGTTCCTGTTCAGGGACAAGGCCGGCTACTGCCAGCAGTTCTCCGGCGCGATGGCGCTGCTGCTGCGGATGGACGGTATCCCCGCCCGCGTCGTCGCCGGATTCAGCCCCGGAACCCCCGACCCCGACAACAAGAACCGCTACATCGTCGCGGACCTCGACGCCCACTCCTGGGTGGAGGCCTACTTCCCGACGATCGGCTGGGCCACCTTCGACCCCACCCCCTCCGCCTCCCCGGCCACCGGCCGGATCGACGACCCCGGGATCACCGGGCTCGGCGACACGATCGGCTCCGGGGAGGTCTCCGGCACGGCGCGCAAGGAGTTCATCCCGGGCGAGGGCGCGATCACCGACCCGAACCCGCCCGGCAACCCGATCCCGGCGTGGACGCTGCCCGCCATGCTGCTCGTGCTGGCGCTCGCCGGCATCGCCGCGCTCGCCGCCCGCACGGTCGCGCGCCGCCTCCGCTACCGCGGCCTCTCCCCCGCCGAGCGCGCCGACGCCCACCTCCACGAGCTCCCGGCCGCGCTCGCCCGGCTCGGGTGGCCGCTCGGCCGCGCCGACACCCTGCTCGCCGTGGAGCGCCGCCTCCGCCGCACCCGCCACGCCGCCGCCGCCGCGTACGTCGCGAAGCTCCGCGCCGGCCGCTACTCGGCCGCCCCCGCCGGCGCCCCCACCCTCGCCGAGCGCGGCGCGATGCGCGACGACCTCAGCCGCGACGACGGGTGGCGCTCCCGGATCCGGGGGTGGGTGGCGCTGCCGCCGGGCGGGCCGGGCTAGCTGGAGATCGCGTCGAGGTAGCGGCGCTCGTCGACGACAAGCCGCCAAAACCCGCGCTCGGGCGGGGCGGCCCGGAAGTGCTCGAAATCGAATGTGAGGATCGCAAGCTCGTGGCGTTCCGCGTACGCCATCACCGAGGCATCGACGAACCCCAGATTCAGGTCGGCAAAGCGCGCGTCGATTGCTGTCGAGCGGCGCAGCAGGCCCGGTGACATGAACGCCGCGGTGTGTTGACCCGCCGCAAGGGACTTGAGGAATGCCCGGGCCACCCATGGGCCCAATCGCGTCCTCAGCAGATAGTCGACCTCGACGACCACTGAATCGAGCACGAGCAGGTCTCGCCCGAGGCCTGTGACTAGAGCGCTGGCCAGCGAGTGGGCGCGATCCGAGCGGAGAGTCGCGGCAAGAAGCGGACCCGTGTCCGCAAGGACCTTCACTCGCTTGTGGCCGGCTCCCGCAGGTATTCCTCGGCGCGGCGCCCGAACTCGTCGACGGGCCCATCGGCGATCCCCACATACCCGGGTGGCTCCCTCCGACCGCTCACCGCAGCGCCCGCCTCGACCAGCCGGGTTACGGCGGCCGAGAAGGACTCGCGCTCCTCCGCGTGCTCGCGCACCAGCTCCTCGGTGCTCTCAGAGATGTGGATCGTTCGCCGCGGCATCGCCATGACCAGAGTATGAACGTAGCAATCATACCTATCGGTGCGGTTCATGCCGAATGCGTCACAGAGGACGCGACATACCCCAGCGGCACTACATTCCCTCCGTGGACCCCTTCGCCTACTTCAGCCGGCGCCGGGCGCGCGAGAGCGCCCTCCCGCCCGATGCGCCCGAGCAGCTCAGCGCGGAGCCGCAACCCGGGCCGGAGGAGCCCGACGACCCACCCCCGACCGAGCTCCCCGGCGCCGACGCCGGCGCGCTCGGCGAGCTGCTGCGGCGGGCTGCGGCGACCGGGCTGCCGCAGGTGACCACCGAGAGCCACGCCGCCGACCTCCGGGGATCCGAGCTCCCCGACGTGATCCGCGGGATCCTTGGCCGGGACCCCGAGCCCGGCGCCGGCGTCCCCGCGCTCGACCCCGCCGCGCTCCGCGCGCTCCGCGACGTGGTCCGCGAGCGGCTCCGGGAGCAGGGCGTCGACCCCGACTCGGGCGAGCCGCTGTAGGCGCGGTGGCGGCGAAGGGGCCCGACACCCGTTTCGTCGTCGGCGCCCACCTCGCCCCGGAGGACCCGCTCGGCGAGGCCGAGGCGGTCGGCGCCGACTGCGTCCAGATCTTCCTGTCTGACCCGCAGGGATGGGAGAAGCCGCCGCCGCGCGACGACGCGGACGAGCTCCGCGACTCGGCAGTGCCGGTGTACGTGCACGCGCCCTACCTGATCAACGTGTGCTCGCCGCGCAACAACGTCCGCCACGGCTCCCGCAAGATCCTCCAGCAGACCTGCGAGGCGTCGGCCGGGGTCGGCGCCGAGGCGGTGATCGTCCACCCCGGCCACGCGGAGGACGGCGTCGCGAAGGGGTTCGGCCGCTGGGTCCGCACGCTCGAGATCCTCGACTCGGGCGTGCCGGTGTACATGGAGAACACCGCCGGCGGCGACAACGCCGTCGCGCGCCGCTTCGACGACCTCGCCCGCCTGTGGGAGGCCGTCAACGACGCGGACCACGGGATCGAGCTCGGGTTCTGCTTCGACACCTGCCACGCGCACGCCGCCGGCGAGCACCTCGGCGACGCGGTCGAGCGCGCCCGCGCGATCACCGGCAGGATCGACCTGCTGCACGCGAACGACTCGCGCGACCCCGCCGGAACCGGCGCCGACCGCCACGCCAACCTCGGCCGCGGCGAGATCGGCGCGGACGTCCTCCGCGCGATGATCCACACCGCCGGCGGCCCCGCCGTCGTCGAGACTCCCGGCGGCGCCGACGAGATCCGCGCCGACATCGAGTTCGTCCGCGCGGCGCTGTAGCCCGGACCCGGCCGGGCGGACGCACCCGGCTGCGCCGGGGCGAAGCGCGATACTGGGCGGACGATGTCGGCGGAGAACGTGGAGCTAGTGCGGCGTGCGGCGAACGCCCTGACGCGGCGCGACCGGACCACCTGGCTCGCGGTCAACGATGCGGAGTTCGAGGTCATACCGGCCCCCGATTGGCCGGAGGCCGGCGCCCGCGGTGCCGAGGCCGCCTGGGACTACTACCTCGGCGCCTTCGACGCCTTCGAGGCGTTCTCGGTGGACGACGCCGAGGTCCTGGACGCCGGCGGCGACAGGGTCCTGCTCCGTTACCGAATCGCCTTGAGCGGAGCGAGCAGCGGCGCGGGGGTGGAGTTCGACTATTGGGGCGTTTTCACGATCCGGCAGAGGAAGGTCCTTCGCGCCGAGTGGTTCGTGGACCGCGCCGTCGCCCTCGAAGCGGCCGGGATCTCGGAGTAGCCCGGCGGACGATGTCGGACGAGAACGTCGAGCTGGCCCGCCGTTCGTTCGAGGCCTGGAACGAGTCCGGAGTCGAGGGCTCCAGGGGTGTGGGCTGGACCGACGACGTCGAGTTCCATGACCCACCCGGGTTCCCTGACGGCGACGTGCATCGCGGGGCCGACGCGGTCGCCACCAGGCTCGAGGAGCTGCGCGGCATCCTCCCCCACAGCCTCGAGGTGCTGGAGGCGGTCGCCGTCGGCGACGACGAGGTGCTGCTGATCTATCAGGTCCACGGCAGAGGCGGCAGCAGCGGCGTTCCGGTCGAGCAGCCGATGGGGTTGCTGATGAGGATCGCGAACGGCAGGGTGAGCCGGTGGCGCGCCTTCATGAGCCCCGCGGAAGCCCGCGAAGCCGCCGGGCTCGAGGAGTAGGCGATGTCGGAGGAGAACGTCGAGGTCGCGCGACGGGTGATCGATGCCTACAACCGTCGAGACCGGACGGCCTGGTCCGCGTTGGTGGATCCCGCGCTGGAGACGTGGCCGGTCGAATCGTGGCCCGAGCCCGGGCCGTTCAGGGGGATCGAGGCTGCGTGGGACTTCTATCTGCAGGTGGACGAGGCCTGGGAACCGGGCGGCGTCTACGAGATAGTCGAGGAGGTCGACGCGGGGGACGTTGTCTATGTCTGCGTTCGACGGGATGTCCGGGGCAAGGAGAGCGGCGCGGAGACCGAGTTCAGGCTCCACCAGGTCGTCGACCTCAGGAATGGCAAGCAGATCCGGGTTCGGTGGTTTCTCGACCGCGCCGATGCCCTCGACGCCGCCGGGCTGCCGGAGTAGCCGCGCGCGATACTGGGGCGGGCGATGCCGGAGCAGAACGAGGAGATCCTCCGAGCGGCGATCGAGGCGTTCAACGAGCGCGGGATCGAGGCCGCCGCCACCGAGTTCCTGGCCCAGGGTGTCGAGTTCCGCGAGCCGCCCGAGCAGCCCGGTGCGAGGGTCGCACGCGGACGCGACGCGGCGATCGAGTACTTCACCGCATTCGACGACGCTTGGGAGGAGCATCGGTCGGACCCCGAGGAGATTCGGGCGCTGGACGCGGAACGGGTCCTGCTGCTCAGCGTCGAGCGCTTTCGAGGTAGAGACGGAATCGAAGCCGCGCAGCCCGCCGGCACGATCTTCACGCTGCGAGGCGGGAAGGTGGTGCTGTGGGAGGCGTTCTGGGACCGCAAGACAGCCCTCGACGCCGCCGGGCTGTCGGAGTAGCCGATGTCGAAGGGGAACGTGGAAGCCGTGCGGTCGACCTTCGGCGGATTCGACGGCGTCAACGTCGCCGCGATCGAGTGGGACGCCGCGGTGGTCCGCGAGGCGCTCGGCAACGCGTACTCGCCCGACGTCGAGCTGCGGACGCTCGCGATCGGGATGGGGCTCGACATCCGCGACAGCTATCGGGGCATCGACGGCCTGGTCGAGTACCTGCAGGCCTGGTTGGAGCCGTTCAGCGAGTACTTCGTCGAGAACCTCGACTTCATCGACGCCGGCGAGTGCGTCCTCGTTCCGAGCCGCCAGTGGGGGGTCGGGAGCACGAGCGGCGCCCGGGTCGAGATCGAGCTCACCACCCTGTACGAGCTGCGCGACGGAAAGATCACCCTGGTGCACCAGCTCGACACCCTGGACGAGGCCCGCGAAGCCGCCGGGCTGTCGTAGTGGCGGGCGCGATCAGGTGCCGGACAAGCTCACACGCTCGTCCACGAGCGCGTCGATCCCGTCCACCGTCCGCGCCAGCTCGTCCGCGAGCGGCCCCGGCCGGCGCCGCGCGAATATCGCCGCCAGCTCGCGGTAGTACCACAGCGACTCCTCGCGGGTTCCGCTGAACCGCTCCCACAGCTCCTCCCCCACCTCGCGGTAGTCGGCGAGGATCGTGTGGGCGTTGTGGACCTTGTCGGCGAGCGAGACCCGCAGCGCCTCGTCCGGCGCCCGCTCCAGCCGGTCGAGGTAGGCCTGCTTGCGAGCACGCCACGGCGGCTTCGGATCCTCGAACGTGTCGGTGCACTCCTCGACGATCCCCGCCACCCGCTCCCCGAACTCGGCCCGGATCCGCTCCAGCGTGTCGACCCCGCCCTGGTCCTCCGGCCCGTCGTGGAGCAGCGCCGCGATCGCCTCGTCCTCGTCCCCGCCGTCCTCGATCACGATCGACGCCACCCCGAGCAGGTGGGCGATGTAGGGGATTCGCTTCGGCCCCTTGCGGAGCTGGTCGCGGTGGAGGCGGGACGCGCAGGCGAGCGCGCGGTCGAAGCGCTCACTCACCGGCATCGGGATTCTCGCGCGTGCGTGGACATTCGTACTAGACGGCTGCCGGCGGGCCGACGAGCGGTGTTAGCCTCGCCGGCGGGATGGGCCCAGGGGGACCAGATGACGGGGCGGATGTGGGTACATCGGAGCCTTCCCGCGCGCAAAGGCTAACCGGACGGGCTCCGCGGCACCGCACCCCGCTTCTCCTCGCGCTCGCAACCCTCGCCGCCCTGGTCGCCGCTCCGGCGGCGGAGGCGGGCTCGATGGACTTCACCTCGCCGGGCACGCTGACGATGTTCACCGTCCCTGCCGGGGTGACCAGCGTCTACGTGATCGCCACGGGCGCGTCCGGAAGTCCGGGTCCGGCCGGCGGGGGCCCCGGGGGCCCCGGCGCGCTGGTGGCCGGGGACCTGGCGGTGACCCCGGGCCAGGATCTGTGGATCGCGGTGGGGGCGCTCGGCGACGGCGGAGCCGGCGACGTGAACCCGGGGACGCCGCTGCCGGCCGACGCCGGGGACGGCGGAGGCTCCTCCGACGTGCGCACCGACATGAGCGCTCTCAGCTCCCGCGTGATCGTTGCCGCCGGCGGCGGTGGAGGGGGCGGCGATGGCTACACGAGCGACTCGAGCCCCACCGGTCAGGGCGCCGGCGGCGGCGCCGCCGGCGCGTTCGGAAGCACTGGGTCGGGTGCGGGGCCGGCCGGCCCCGGCGAGCGCGGCGGACCCGGCGGGGCCGGTGCCGGCGGCTCCCTTGGTCATGGCGGAGCCCCGGGCGGGCACAACGGCAGCGCGGGAGCCGAGCTCGACGGAGGTGACGGCGGCGACCTCGGCGGCGGGGGCGCCAACATCGGGGGCGGCGGCGGCGGGGGCGGCGACGGCTGGTACGGGGGCGGCGGGGGCGGCGGGGGCGGGGGCGTGACCGCCCCACTCGGCGGCTCCGGCGCCGCCGGAGGCGGCGGAGGCGGCGGCGGCTCCAACCACACGGGACCCGGGGTGACCGACGTCTTCGAGGGCGCCGGCCCGGCCGGCGTGGTGCCGGGCTCGGTTGAGCTGAACTGGTCCGACCCGCAACCCTCGTTCGACGTGTCGCCCGCCTCGAAGAGCTTCGGCGCCGTCCCGCTCGGGAGTGCGAGCGCCCCGCAGACCTTCACGGTGACGAACACCGGTGACGACGGGAGCGAGCTCGAGATCGCGAGCGCCGGCAAGGCCGGCGCCGACCCCGGCCAGTTCTCGATCGACAGCGACGACTGCACCGGCGCGACGCTCGCCGCGGACGAGAGCTGCAAAGTCAGGGCGCGCTTCGCGCCCACCACCCTCGGCGCGAAGGCGGCCGCGTTGCGGTTCGTCGACGGCTCCACGGGCGCCCAGCACGACGTCCCGCTCTCGGGGACCGCGACCCCCCAGCAGCAGCCGCAACCGAAGGAGCCGGACAACGAGTTCGAGGTTGGCAAGGCGAAGGGCAAGAAGGTGCCCGTCACCGTCCCGGGCGCGGGCGAGATCGACGTCCGCGACGCCGCCGACACCGGCTCGGATCGGGCGGGCGCGGCGAAGAAGAAGCAGGGCCTGAAGCCCTCCACCGCCACGGCGAGCGGCGCCGGCACCTTCGATGTCGCCCTGAAGCTGACCAAGCCCGCGAAGAAGAAGCTGAAGCGCAAGGAGAAGGTGAAGCTGTACGCGATCATCACCTTCACCCCGCTCGGCGGGACCGCCAACGAGCAGTCCTCGAAGCTGAAGGTGGAGAAGAAGAAGTAGAAGTAGCCGACGTGGACCTCTGATCTACCCCGTGGCGCCGAGCAGCTGCCGGCGCGTCAGCGCCGGGTAGGCGTCCACGCCGAGGCGGGGATCACGGCATGCCCACGGCGGGATCCGCCCGACGAGGTGCTCGCCGCGACCTCGGGCCAATGGGCCGACGCGGGACCGCCCCACCCCGAGCGCCTTGCCTTTCGGGTCGCGCCCGACCAGCGCCACCCGGGCGCGACGGATCCGGGCGCGCGCGTCGATCGTCGCCGTGACGATGCACAGCTCGCGGTTCGAGTGGACGCGGGCGATCGAGATCGGCGCGCTGTCGGGCCCGCCGGCGAGCCGCATCGCTCCGGCCTCGACGTCGAACCGGCGGACGTCCGAGCGCCGCCGTCCGCCGGGCCGCGGCCGCAGCCGGTCCCACACCAGCCCGGTCTCGCCGGGGGCGAGGTTGGCGCGACCCTCGACCCGGCCGGGGCGGTCGATCCGGGCGACCCGCCGACCGCCGCGGTCGCGGAGCCGGCCCTCGGGCACCACGCCGATCGCGGCCCGGTCCCCCGTGTTCCGGACCGTCGCCAGATACAGCCACCGCCCCCGCTTCCCCGGTGCGAGCTCCTGGTCGATCACCTTCAGCGATCGCCCGCCGTGCAGCGCCGCCGCCCCAGGCCCGTCCCGCTCCGCCTCCCACCCGAGCACCGCCGCCAGGATCGCGTAGCCGAACCCGGTCACCACCACCAGGAAGAGGATCGCCACCAGCCACGCTCCGAACAGCCGGACGCCGTCGACCACGCGCCCGGCGCGCGTCCGGGGCGGCGGTGGGGCCGCGGGAATCCGCGATGCCGGCGGCCGCGCTCCTTCCCGGTTCGCGAGCAGCCGATCGACGGTCGCCTCGTCCAACCCCAGGCCGTGCTCGCGGCAGTGCGCCAGCAGGTCGGCCGGAGAGTCCACGTGCAGCACCCGCGCCCGGTGGCGATCGGCGACCCGCTCGACGAGCGCGGCGTAGTCGCTCCGGCGCCACGAGCCCGGCACCGCCAGCGCCGTCGGCCGTGCGTACTCGGCCCTGAACCCGCCGCCGTGCAGCTCGACCTCGCCCCATGCCTCGACGATCCCGGCCACCTGCAGCGGATCGTCCGGATCGGGGACGTCGAGGGCGAGCGCCGCCTCGTCGGCGAACGGGTGGCGCCCGTACAGGCCGCACCCGCAGTCGGGCGACGGCGCGCTCCGGCATCTCGACCCGCCCGCGCCGCGGCACTCGGCGCGGGTCGGGCGGCCGTCCGGCTCCCACACCGTCGCGCCGTATCCGACCAGCGCGAAGTCGCCATCGTGCGGCGCGCGCAGCGTCCACGTCCGCACCCCGTGGACGCGGCCGGCGATCAGCGGCGGGTCGGGGCCGAGCCGATCCCTCGCCTGCGGAGACCCGACGCCGCCGCTGATCGCCTCACCGCGCGGGAGCCGTCTCCCGCTCCCTCTCCCGGTCGCGCTCGCGAGCCGGCCGCTCCGCCGGCTCGCGCGCCGGCGAAGGCTGCTCCGGAGCCTTCACCGGCCGCGGCTGCTCGATCGGCTGCACGATGATCGTGCGGGAGGGGCCGGGCAGCGTCATCGCTTCCCCTTGCGCCGCCTGGCGCTCTGCACGCTGCGCCCCACCTCGCTCAGCTCGCGCTTGTAGCGGTCGGGGTCGTCGCGGAAGCTCTTCGCGCGATCCGCGCTGACCGCCATCGCATCCGCCGTGCCGACCTGCGTCGCGTTCCAGGCCAGGCTCTTGCCCTCCTGCGCCAGCCCGATCTTCTCCGACTCGGCCCAGGTGTCCTGGTTCGCCCCGAGGTAGATGAACTCCCACCCCGCCTTCTCCTTGGCCAGGATCAGCTTGCGGAGCTCGTCGGTCGAGGTCTCGCTCGCGTTCTCGAGCCCATCGGTGAGGATCACGAGCATCGCGCGATCGCCCTTCTTGATCGCGCCGCCGATCGAGCGGATCGTCTTCACGACGGCGTCGTTCAGCGGCGTCATCCCGCGCGGCGCGTAGTCGCCCGGGCCGAGCGGCGCGACCTCCTCGATCGGGATCGCCTTGAACCTGTTCCGCACCGGCGGCTCGCCGCCGTGCAGGTCGAACATCGACAGCGTCGCGATCGACCGTCGCGTCCCCCTTGTCGTCGCGCAGCTCCCCGACGAAGTGGTTGATCCCCCCGATCACCGCGGCCTCGTTCCCGGCCATCGATCCCGACTCGTCGACGAGCAGCCCGACGTGAACCCTCTCCTTCGACTCCGCCGACCCGCCGTTTCTGCTTGGTTTCCGTGCCAATGCGTCTCCTTTCCTCACGGACACGGTCGTCACGGACGGCGGGTTCCTGACACGTGAGCGACTTCCGTCCGATCAGCGAGACCGAGCTGGCGGCCCTCCCGATCGAGAGGCTGCTCGCCTATCACCACGAGGCTCGCGAGCTCGGCCGCCACGACGAGGCGCGCACGGCGCTCGGGATCCTCGTGTTCGGCTTCTACGACCGGATCAGGTTCTGGGTGTGGCGGAGCGCGCCCGCGGAGGCGGTCGACGACATCGCCGGCGAGGTGATCGTGAGCGCGATCAAGTCGAGCTTCGACGGGACCACGCCGGCCGAGTTCACCGCGTGGGTGCGCCGGATCGTGCGGCGACGGGTCGCGGACTTCCACGAGGCCCAGAAGCGCCGCCCGAAGACCGAGCCGCTGCCCGGGGAGCACGAGGACGACGAGGACATATGGGGCCCGTCGGGCTCGCTCCCGGATCCGACCGAGGAGATCGTCGAGCGCAGCATCGTCGACCAGGCGCTCGGTGAGCTGAATCCGGCCCACCGCAGAGTCGTCGAGCTCGCCGGATCACCTCACGTCGGGTTCGAAGGCCGTCCTGCACGGGAAACAGCCGATCTGGTGAATGATCAGCTTTCGGGCGAGCTGAGCGACCCAATGACCGAGAGCAATGTCCACCAGATCCTTTCCCGGTTCCGGAAGCGCCTCGACGAGCTGCGCAGGGACGCCGAGAGCAGGGGCGATGGCTGATCTCGAGCGGCCTCTTCGCCGAGTTCGTCGACGCCGACCTCGCCGGCGAGGCGCCCGACCCGCGGGAGTACGTGGGGCGGCTCGAGGGCGCCGAACGCGAGGCGCTCGCGGATCTGATCGACGCGTACTACGTCGATGCGCCGCTGCGCCGCTGGGATCCCGACGCGTTCCGCGGCTCCCCGGCCGAGAAGCTCACCGACGAGCTCGACCGCTCCTTCCGCGGGCGGTCGGGGCTGTGGCCGGCGGTGCTGCCGCGCCTCCGTCATCGAGCGAAGATCATGCGCGACGATCTGGTCGCGAGGCTCGCCGACGCACTCGGGGTCGGCGACCGCGCTGAGCGGGTCGGCGACTACTACCACCAGATGGAGCAGGGCCGCCTCCCCTCCGATGGAGTATCGGACCGGGTGCTCGAGGCGCTCGCCGGTGTGCTCGGCACGACCGCGGAGGCGCTCCGCCGCGCCGGGCGCTCGCTGGCGGAGGACGTCGGCGAGGACGAGGAGGGGACGGTGTACGCGCGGACGGCGCGACCGGACCCCGCCTACTCGGAGGAGTCGGCGGCGGCGCCGGCCAGGGCCAAGGCGCGCGAGACCGGCCCGGACGAGGTCGACGAGCTCTTCACGGGAGGGAGCGACGGCGCCTAGGATCACTCCCGTGGAGGAGATCGAGCGCCGCGCAGAGGCAGTGCTCGCCGACGTCCCCGAGTGGATCTGGGACGGCGAGTCCCTCCCGGTCCCGATCGAGGACATCGCCGACACCGGCTTCGGCCTGTACGTCCGCGACGTCGAGGACATGTCGGCGGCGCCCGGCGCCCCCGAGCTCGACCCCGGCCAGTCCCTCTCCGGACTTCTCCTGGCGAGCCGCGGCGAGATCTGGGTGAACGCCGACGAGGCCCGGCAGTGGCCGCCCCGCCGCCGCTTCACGATCGGCCACGAGCTCGGCCACTGGGTGATGCACCGCACCGGGCAGCAGTCGCTGTTCTGCCGCTCCACGAACGTCGACCCCGACGAGGACCCGGCCGCCGACGACCCCGCGATCCCCGACATCGAGGAGGAGGCGAGCGCCTTCGCCGCCGCCCTGCTGATGCCCGCCCACCTGATCCGTCTGCACTACGACCGCCTCGGCGACCACGCCGAGATGTGCAATCTGTTCGACGCGTCGGGCGCCGCGATGGGGAAGCGGATGCAAGCCGTGGTTGGGGCTGACGACTGACCGCTAGCGATCTGTGACGCGGTCAAGCCGCAATAGCGCGCGAGACGCAGCCAGGAACTCGTCCCGGCCGTAGACCCTCCCAGCCTGCAAGGGCACCACCCGACGCACCGTGACCTCCTCGCCCTGCTGCTCGATCACCAGGTCATCGCCTTCCTTGGCACCGGTGCGGGCGATCGCCTCGGCCAGCTCTCCCCCCACTTCGTCGGACCGATAGGTGGTCACCACCGGGTCTGAAACCGCCATGCTCATCGTGCGACGCGCCATTGCAATCCGAATTGTGCCATCCGTCCTGCTGCTGTTCGATTCTCGACCATGGCCGGATCACAGCAGCCAACAAGTGACACGTGGCGCGTCAAGTGAGTCGAATCTGAAACGTCACGTCGACATCTGCACCCGCGGCCCGCGGCCGGCGACCTGGCACCCTCCGCACGGGACCAGGTACCCGAACCACGGCACGCTCCCGGCGCGCCGCTCCGGATCGAGGTGCTCGGTCAGCGGGCGTCGCACCCAGCCCGCGTCGCAGTAGCGGCACGGGATCGACGTGCACCGACAGGCCAGCTCCCTGGTGTCGAGCAGCATCGGGCCCTGCGGCATCACGTCGATCGTCCCGAGGAACTCCCCGCAGACCGCGCACTGCTTCGCGAGCCTGTAGCAGCGCGGGCCGGCTCCACCTTCGGAAACGACCACCCGGGCGGCGACGTCGCGCCGCCTGCCGGCAGCTTCGCGATCCGTGGTGGAGCCGTCGCCGACCGCGACGAACGCGACCGTTCCGCGCTCGATCCACGTCTCCGACGCGCCGGCGTCCCGGTAGCCGGCGACCACCGAGTCGGCCTCCCCGGGGACGGTGCAGTACGCGCACAGCCCCATCCCGTCCTCGTCGATCGAGTTCGCCTCGGCCGCCGCGGTCGCCGCGCGGACGAGCTCGGGATCGTCGAACCGCGCGCTCGCTACCGCGTGCTCCCCGTCGCGGTCCATCCTGAACACCAGCATGTAGTCGGCGGGGGCGTGGGTGAACCACGCGATCGTCCCAGTTGACATCGAGAACCACCTCCATCGGTTCCGGCGTTGCCACCGTGCCTCGCGGCCGGTTGGCGCGGGGTCGCAGGGCCGGATCCCTCACCCGCTCTTGATGGATGAACGGCGACGACGGTACCACGCGCCGGCCGCGCTGTCGGCGATGTCAGGTTTCGGCCCCACCCCGCGACCAACGGGGCATGTCAACCGAAACTTCAGCCGCTTCCACCACCTTCCTCGTCGAGGAAATGCGGGTCGGCGACCCGGACGTCGCCGGCCCGCTGACCGTCTTCCCGCTGTTCGGCCCGGCGCCGACTGCGGACTACCTCGCGTTCTCGGATGCCCGCGAGCACGGAGCGCAGGTCCGTGAGCTCGACGGGCACGCGTCCGTCAACGACCTGATCGTCGACAACCCCACCGGGCACACCGTTCTCCTGTTCGAGGGCGAGGAGCTCGCCGGCGCGCAGCAGGACCGGACGCTCGACGTCTCGGTCCTGGTCGCGGCCGGCGCCTCCCTGAAGATCCCGGTCAGCTGTGTCGAGGCGGGGCGCTGGGACGGAGCCCGCCACGAGGAGTCGTTCGAGCCCTCCCTCAAGCGGCGTACCCGCGCCTGCGCCGGGAGAAGGCGCGCCAGGCGCGAGCCGCCGCCGCGGCCGGCGGTCCGGCGCGCGCCGACCAGGCGGACGTCTGGCACGCGCTTGACGCCCGCGCCGGCACCGACGGCGTCGCCTCGGACACCGGCGCGATGCGGGACATCTACGCGCATCGCACGGACGGCGTCGACCGGATCCGCCGCGGGATCCCGTGCTACGACGGCCAGCTCGGCGCGATCGCCGCGTACGCGGGCCGGGTCCAGGTGCTCGACTACGTCAGTCGGCCGGAGGTCTACTCGGCCCTCCACGATCGCCTCCTGCGCGGCTACGCGCTCGACTCGCTGGACGGCGACGAAGAGACGCCCGGCGACCGCGACTCGGCGAGCCGTTTCGCGCGGCTCGCCTGCGAGTCGATCCCCGCTCAGCGCGCACCGAGCGTGGGGCTCGGCGAGGCGGCCCGGTTCGAGACGGACACGGTCGCCGGCTCTGGCCTCGTCCTCGACGACGAGCTGATCCAGCTGACCGCGTTCCCCGAGACGAACGGCAATTCCGGCGGCCGCGTCGCGCGGCCCTCGAGGCGCCGCCGACTCTGACCGGATCGATGGGCGTGGGAGGAGAGGGAGCCATGCACGAGGACCAGTCCGAGAAGCCTGACCGCGTCGTCTACGTCGAGCGCCAGACCAACACGATGGCCGCTGTGGCGCTGACGCTCGCCCTGATCGGGCTGGTGCTCGGCCTGATCCCGATCCTGTTCTGGATCGCGTGGGCCGGCGGAATCGCGGGACTTGTGCTCGGGCTCGTCGCCCGGCGCCGCGCCGGCCGCAACCCCGAGCTCGGCCGCAAGACGATGGCGACCTGGGCGGCGGTGCTCGGGCTCGCGGCCTTCGGGCTGGGGTGTGTGGGATACGCGATCGTCTCCGACGCCACCAACGAGCTCAGCTCGACGGCCGACTGCCTAGACCGCGCCGACACGCCCGCGGAGATCGAGAAGTGCTGACGTCGTCGTCGCGCGCGACGTCCGAGCCGTCGCCGTAGTGTCAGAAATCGCGACGCCCGATCGACCTAGTGAAGCGTGACCCCAGGGCGACGCAACACCAGGACACTTAGACTCGGCACCTTCGTGCGCTGGAACGACCCCGCACCCGGCGCGAAGCCGCTCGGGATCGTCCTCTCGCCGGTCGGGGACGACCTGGCCTACGTGGTCGTCGCCGACCGCGACGGCAACGCCGATGTGGAGGTCTTCCTGGCGCGGACGGCCGACACCGGCCGGGTCGCATCCGAGACCGTGCTCAGCGCGATGGAGATCGTCGAGGACCCGGACCCCGAGCTCGCCGAGATCCGCGCCGGCAGGCCGTGCGGTTCGAGGCCGAGCTGCGCCCGTGAGCATCGCCTACTTCGCGTACGGGTCGAACCTCGACGTCGGCGCGATGAGCGGGCGCTGCCCCGATGCCCACCCCGAGCGCTCGGCGCGCCTCGCCGGATGGCGGCTCACCTTCCGCGGCGTCGCCGACATCGAGCCGGCGCCCGACCGCGCCGTGCACGGCGGGCTGTGGCAGCTGACCGAGGACGATGCACGCGCCCTCGACGTCTACGAGGGGGCGCCAATCATGTATCGGCGCCGCACGGCCGAGGTCGAGACCGCCGAGGGCACCCGCCCCGCGATGACCTACGTGATGACGGACCGCTCCTACATGGGCCTGCCGTCGGACTGGTACCTCGTCTGCATCCAGGCGGGCTACGCGGACTGGGGGCTCCCGCAGGCGGAGCTGTTCCAGGCCGTCGAGGAGACGAAGGCGGAGCTCGCGGCCGCCGGCGTCGAGGACTACGTCCCGGACGGGCGGAAGCGGCTCCGGGCCGTCGCCCCGACCAACCGGCGGTCCGGGTTCACCGCTTGAGCTCGAAGGTCGCCGGCGCCGGCGTGGGCACGGCCCGGTTGATCACGGTCGTCTCGGGGATCGGCGCCCCCATCGTCCAGTACTCCCGGCCATCGAGCTCCAGGTAGGTGAGACGGTAACGGGGCTTCGCCGCATCACGCGGCCACGGCTTCACTACGCCCTCGCCGCGGATCAGCTCCACGAATCCGACGAACTGCGGCTCCAACTCCGGTCGCCACTTCCGCACGGTGTACTCGTGCGGCCACTTGGGCATCGTCTTCGCGAACTGCCACCGGACCGCGGCGATGTAGGAGCGGGCATCGTCGTCCGTGAACGCCATCAGCCGGCTCACGCACCCCGCGCCGACGAATCGAGCTCCCGAAGCAGCTTCCCTGCCTCGGTCTCGTCGCCGCCCCGCTCCTCGCACTCGATCGCCCGTGCGAACGCGCGGCGGGCCTCGGCGAACTCGCCGATCGCCTGCGCCGCCTTCCCGTACCAGCACCACGCCCACGCGTTGTGCGGGCACAGCGTCGGGTAGAAGCGCAGGTGGTTGTACGCCTCGTCGTAGCGCTTCAGCTCGAACAGCGTGTAGCCGAGCCCGAAGTGCGCCTTCATCTCTCCGATCTGGAGGCAGGAGCGCCATATGCGCTCGGCCTCGTCCGGATCCTCCTTCGAGACCGCAAGGTCGAAGCACTTCACGTCGGCAGTCGAGGTCTGGAAGGCCACATCGGCTGGTAGCAGGATCTCCCCCGCCGTCACGCGCTTCAGGCCGAGCGTCGGCACGTCGAATCGCGGGCCGTCCCAGACGGCCCCGGACAGCTCGTCCGGGTCGTGTTGCGACACCTCCTCGGCAACGAACCCCCTCACCGGACCGCCGAGGTCGCGAAGCGCGAACGCGAACCACTCGCTGAGGGGCACGAAGCACTCCTGGGGCGTGCAGTCGATCACACCGCCGTACTCGAGCGCGATCAGGATGTCCGTGTCGACGTCGTAGCTGATTCGGAGGGCGTGCGGGTGACCTTCATCTCTACATACAGAGTCGCCCGCCGGCCATCCCACCTGACACCGGACAGCGCCCAACGGGGCGGCTGCTCCCTTGCACCGGACGCCAAGGGAATGGAGGATGGCGGTCGTGGCCAACATGTACCCCCGAACGCTCTACGAGCCCGATCTCAAGAGCAAGGGCGAGAAGCGCGTGTTCGAGGCGCTCCGCGACGCCCTGGACGACAACTGGGACGTGTTCCACTCGGTGAGCTGGATCGCACCGCGACGGACCGGGGCGCCGACGACGGCGAGATCGACTTCGTCCTCTGCCACCCGGACAGGGCGATCCTCTGCCTCGAGGTGAAGGGCGGCGGGATCGAGTGCCAGCCACGGCGACGTGGTTCCGGCTGGAGGACGGCGAGCGCAAGCAGATCAAGGACCCGTTCCAGCAGGCGCTTGACCATCGCTACGACCTGGAGCGCCAGCTCGGCGGCATTCCGAAGGCTGGAAGGAGAAGCTCCTCATCACGCACGCGGTCTGCTTTCCCGACATCACCGTCCACAAGCTCGTCGCTCGCCCCCGACGCGCCGCGCCGAGCTCATCCTCGACCGCAACGACCTCGAGGACATCGACGGATGCGATCAAGCGCGTGCTCGCCTACCACCGCGGGCGCGACGACAAGCGCGCCGCCCGCGGCGAGCTCGCCGCGAACGCTCCGCGAGCTGCTGGCACCCGACGTCCGGATCGAGGTCCCGATGGCGGCGCGATTCCTCGACGAGGAGGAGGAGCTGATCACCCTCACCCACCGACAGGCGGAGCTGCTCAGCCGCCTCGGCCGGAACCCGCGCATGCTCGTCCGCGGCTGCGCGGGATCCGGCAAGACGATGCTCGCGGTCGAGCAGGCGAAGCGCTTCGCACGCGACGGCCGCGAGTCGCTGTTCGTGTGCTTCAACCGGGCGCTCCGCGACCATCTTCGCGAGCGCGAGGGCCGCTCCGGCGTCACGTTCCACACCTTTCACGGCCTCTGCACCGCGCTCGCCGGCCAGGCCGGGGATCAAGTTGCCGAGCACGAACGAGCGAGGCCTGCCCCCGAGCTACTGGCGAGAGGAACTTCCGCTCAACCTGATCGAGGCGACCGAGAAGCTGGGTCCGCAGTTCGACGCGCTGGTCGTCGACGAGGCCCAGGACCTGTACGCGGACTGGTTGGAAGCACTGTTCAGTGTCTCTCCGCGAACCCGACCAGCGATCCGGTGTGGCTGTTCATGGACGACAACCAGGACGTCTACGACATCAAGCTCGACCCGCCCGAGGGATTCATGCGCTACGACCTCGACGCGAACTGCCGCAACACCCAGGCAGATCGCGCGCGAGGTCCACAAGAAGTACAAGGGCGAGGTCGTGCCCGAGATCCTCGGGCCCGACGGTCGCGACGTCGAGCTGATCCACACCGACGACCAGCCCGCCGAGCGTCGCAGCGACGATCGAGCGCCTGTGCAACGAGGAGGAGATTCCGCCCGCAGGACATCGTCGTGCTCTCGTCCCACGGGATGGGCAACTCCGAGGTGGCGAATGCCGGTGCTGGGCGTTTCAAGTACACGAGGGAGTACAAGCCAACCGGCAAGTACGTCCGGTTCTCCTCGATCCGCGGCTTCAAGGGGCTCGAGTCGCCGGTCGTCGATCCTCTGCGAGCTCGAGGATCTCGACGACGAGACGATGGACGGCAGCTGTACGTGGGCATCTCGCGCGCCAAGAACCACTGTGTGATCGTGGCGCCGCCGTCGCCCACTGATTAAGACACAAATCGCCCGCCGAAAAGGCGGGCGGCTGGGAGTGAGAGATGGACATCGAACAACGTGATCACGAGAAGACCGTCGCCGTATTACGCGAGCTCGCTGGCCTGGCGGACCCGCGTACCGTCTCACGGCGATGCCAGCGACCGACCGCCGTTCCGTGCAACCGAGCTCGAAGAGCTGCGCCAACGTATTCGTGAGCTAGCCCAAGCGATTGTTGACGGTGGCACGATGGAACGCAGCGCCGCATCTGAAGCCGCATCGAGACGACGCCAACAGTAGGTATATCTACGTAAACCGAGGTTCCTGGTCCCTCACTCCCCGGTAGCGATTACCGTTTGCCGGTAGGCTCGCGTCAGAGGTCGGTCCCCATCCGCGACGGATCTAGGTGTGGGAGAGGCTCGGTTGCGACTCGTTACCGGTGCACCGGACGTGCTCGAGGGAGCGCTCGCGGCGGAGGTGCGCGAGCGGCGCGAGGCTGACCCGCTTGCACCGATCGGCGTGCTGATCGGCGGCACGCTCCAGCGGCCCTACCTGCAGCGGCGCCTGGCCGAGCTCAACGACGGGATCGTCAACGTCCACTTCCTCACCCAGAGCGAGCTCGCGCTCGCGCTGGGCGAGCGGCGGATGATCGCGCCGAGGGCAAGCGCCCCCTCCCCCCGCTCGCCGACCGGATCCTGCTGCGCGAGATCGCGGTCGACCACGACGGCTACTTCGAGCCGGTGCGGGACACCCCCGGGTTCGCCGACGCCCTGTACCAGCTGATCCGCGAGCTGCGAGCCGCCGGCTACGACGCCGACGCCTTCGCGACGGCGATCGAGGGTCGCTGCGAGACCAGCGACAAGGACTCGGCGCTCGCGCAGCTGTTCACGAGGTTCCTCGATCGCCGACGGGGGCTTCTACGGACCAGACGACTGCCTGCTCGCCGCCGACGTCGAGGAGCCGCCGTGCATCGCGCTCTTCGTCTACGGAGTCTGGGACGCCGCCGCACGCGCTTCGTCGGCGTGCTCGCCGCCCTCGCCGAGCGCATCCCGATCACCATCCTACCTCCCGATGACCGGCACCGACGCCGACGCCGCGCACGCGGACTTCCGCGCCTGGCTCGACGAGCGGGGCGCGGAGCTCGCTCGCTGACCCGGCGCCGGAGCCGGACACCACGCTGGCAGCCGCGCGCCGCAACCTCTTCCACAGCCAGCAGCCAGACCCGGCCCCGGCTCTCGACGGCACGCTCCGCCTGCTCTCCGGCCCCGACCCCACCCGCGAGGTCCGCGAGGTCGCCCGCACCTGCCTCGCGCTGGGCGCGAGAGGGAATCCGCTTCCACGAGATGGCGATCGCCTACCGTCACCCGGAGGCCTACCGCCCGATCGTCGAGTCGGTCTTCGGCGAGGCGGAGATCCCGCTCTACCTTCACGAGGGAACGCCGCTGGCCGAGCGTCCGCTCGGCCGGCGCGTCTGGCGCTGATCGACCTGATCGGCTCGATCTCGAGCGGCGCGCGGTCATGGACTTCGTGACCGACGCGCGCCTGCCCGAAGGCGACCCGCGAGCAGTACGGCGCCCTGCCGCCCGCTGGGACAGGCTCTCGCGCGACGCAGGCATCGTCGCGTGGACTCGAGCAGTGGCAGGAGCGGCTCGAGACGCCCGCGCGAGAAGCTGCGCGAAGAGCGAGCACGAGTGGCGACGCGAGCAATGCTCGAGCACGCCGACAGCCTCCGCCGCTTCGTCAGCGACCTCGCCGCCGCGCTCGCCGATCACGCGCACGAGGCGCCTGGTCGGACGCACCTCGCGTCCCTCCGCCGCCTCCTTCGCCGCTACGTCTATGATCCAGATCCGATGCTCGACCCGCTCGAGGGACTTGCGCGGTTCGACGCGCTCGGCGCGAGACCACCTTCGACGCTTCCGCAGAGATCGTCGCGGCGCGATCGAGAACCTGCGCAGCGAGGAGGTCCTGGGCAGCCGCCCGGGCGCCTTTGGCGCGCCGCGGCATCAACGTGCTCGACGTCAACTCCCTGCGCCACCTGCGCTTCCGCGCCGTCGCGATCGTCGGCGCTCTCCGAGCGCTCCTTCCCGCCGCCGCCCGACCCGACCCGCTCCTGCTCGACGACGAGCGCGAGCGTCTGAACGAGCGCGGGCAACGCGCCGTCCCTTTCCGCGTCCTCGGCCCGGACCCGGAGCCGCTCCAGTTCGCGCTCGCCGCCGTCGCGCTGCACGCGAGCGGCTGCTCGTCAGCTATCCCGCGCAAGGGCACCGGCGAGGCCGCCCGCAGCTTCCCTCGTCGCTTCTTCCGTGCCGCTGGCGGAGGCCGTCCTCGGCGAGGCGCGTCCCGGCCGAGGAGGTCGACGACCTCGCCGCCGTCGCTCTACCAGCGCGTCTCCGGCAGCCGGATCGGGGCCGAGCACCCTCGACGTCGCTCTCAGCGCATCGGGAGCACGACCGCACTCTGATCGAGCAGCGACCGCGAACGTCGGGCGCGCGGCGCTCACCGCGCCGACCCGCGGGTCGAGCGCGCGCTTCGACGGCGCGACGCGCCGCTTCGAGCGGAAGCTCACTCCGTACGACGGGGTCCTCGAGCGCCGACGCCTCGCAGCAGCTCGCACGCGCTGCGCCCGCCGGACTGCTCGTCAGCCCTCAAGCCTCGAGACCTACGCCGGCTGCCCGCACCGCTACTTCCTCGGCAACGTGCTCGCGTGAAGCCGGTCGCAGGAGCCGGAGGAGACGATCCGCGATCTCAGCCGCTCGACCGGGGCACGCTCATCCACCGCATCCTCCAGCGGTTCCTCGCGAGCCGCCCGCCGAGGGCGAGGTGCTCCTGCATGGGCCGGGCGAGCAAGCGCGCCTGCTCGCGATCGCCGACGATGAATTCGACCGTGCCGAGGCTCGCGGCGAGACCGGCTACCAGCTCATGTGGCGGCTACGACCGCGGCGAGCTGCGCGAGGACCTGAATCGCTGGCTCGAGGACGAGCGGCGAGGACCCGACGTTTCACGAGCTGCCCGACGGGCGACTTCGAGGTCGGCTTCGGGACGCGCTACCCGAGCGACGAGCGAGGGCGACCTCTCGCGGGATGAGCCGCTCGAGATCACAGCCCAGGGAGCCGACGCTCAGGGTCGGCGGCCGGATCGACCGTCTCAACTGGAACGAGGACCGAGACGCCGCTTCCGGGTGATCGACTACAAGACCGGCAAAGTGCGGACAAGCCGATGGAGCGGCGCGACTTGAACGGCGGCCAGCGCGCTCCAGCTTCCGATCTACCTTTACGCCGGCGCGGAGCTCACGGGATCGCGCCCGACGGCGGCAGCGCCGAATACCATTTCTCGACCCGCCGGGGCGGCTTTGAGCACGTCGCGCTTCAGTGGCGAGGACCTTCGCGAGCGCCGCGCCGACTTCGAGCGCCTTCTGGCCGAGTTCGCGCAGGCGATTCACGCCGGCGTATTCCACGTGGCCCTTGACGAGGAGCGCCACTGCAAGTGCTGCGACTTCGACGACGTCTGCCCCACCGCCCGCTTCGCCGACGATCAGGCGAAAGTCGGAGACCCGCGCGCGCTCGCCTTCGCCGAGTTCAGGGAGATCGAGTGATGCCCGCTTCGACAACCGATCGACCAGCCGGTACGCGACGAGATCCGGACCGGCCTCGACCGCAACCTTGCGTCGAGGCGGGCGCCGGGACCGGCAAGACGACGTCGCTCGTCGCCCGGATCGTCGAGTTGCTCGCGAGCGGCGGAGCGACTGTCGACCAGCTCGTGGTGATCACCTTCACCGAGAAGGCCGCCGCCGAGCTTTCTGCCCGCGTGCGGGAGGAGCTCGAGCAGGCCGCTCGCGACCGAGCCGACGGCGACCGCCGCGCGCGCCTCGCCAGCCGGGCGCGCGCTCTACCGCGCCCGCATCGAGACGATCCATGCCTTCGCCGCGACCTCCTGCGGGAGCGCCCGGTCGAGGCGGCTCGACCCCGGCTTCCGCGTCCTCAGCCGACCTCGAGGCGCGACCTCGGCTTCGACCACGCCTACGAGGCTGGCTCGACGAGCTAATGGCCGGCGACGCACGCCGAGGTCGCAACGCGCCTCAACCTCGGCTTCGGCCTCGACGAGATTCGCGAGATGGCCGAGATCGTCCACCGCTTCCGCTTCCTGCTGCCGCTCGACAGCTTCCCGGCCCGCCAGCCGAACGCCGACGAGCTGATCGACTGGCTCGGAGAAGCCTGCCGCGAGCTGCAGCGCGATCGCGCGGCGCTGCGTCGATGAGGACGGACAAGGGCGCTGCCCCAGCTCGACGAAGCTGTTCGGCTTCGCGCGAGCGGCTGAGGTCGAGGGGACCACGCGCCGCCGCGCGGGAGCGCCTGGTCGCGCGCGGCATCCCAAGGTGCGGAAGAACGCCGGGCAGCCAGGGTCGACTGGGAGGACGCCGAGCGACTGCCGCGCTGATGAAGGAGCTCTTCGAGGAGTACGAGGCGCTCCGGGAGCGGCTTCAGGACGGCCTGCGCAGCGGCGCGCTGCTCGGCGTCTGCCACATGTCGAGCAGTTCGTCCGCGACTACGAGGAGCACCGCCGCGCCGAAGGGCCTCGCCGACTTCGACGACCTGCTGATCTGGGCGCGCAACCTGCTCCGCGACCGACCTCGAGGTCCGCCGCTACTTCCAGCGGCGCTTCGCCGCGCTCCTGATCGACGAGTTCCAGGACACCGACCCGATCCAGGTCGAGATCGCGATCCTCTCACGAGCGACGGCCAGGATGGCACCGACTGGCGCAGCCTCGAGCCCGGCGCCGGGCAAGCTCTTCGTGGTCGGCGACCCCAAGCAGTCGATCTACCGCTTCCGCCGCGCCGACATCGCGATCTACGACGAGGTGAAGCGCGAGCTGCTCGCCGACGGCCTGCGTCGAGATCATTCAGAACTTCCGCTCGGCGCCGGGCTGATCGCGTGGGTCAACGGCGTCTTCGACCGAGCTGCTGGTCGAGCAGGAGGGGGTGCAGCCGCCAACGTCCGCCTCGCAGCCCAGCAGCTCGCGCGCTTGCCCGACCCGATCGCCCGCCGGTCGTGGTCGTCCGCGGCGATCGACGAGGGCATGCACGCCGACGAGATCCGCGAGTACGAGTCGAGGCGCCGTCGCCGCGCTGCTCCACGACGCCGATCGGAGACGCGACCCTGGCCGGTGCGCGACCAGGCGAGCGGCGAGTTGCGACCCGCGCACCTGGCGCGACGTGGCGATCCTGCTCCCGGCGCGCACCGGGCTCGAGCGCCTACGAGGAGGCGCTCGCGCCGCCGGCGTCCCCTACCGCCACGAGGGCAGCCGGGACTACTTCCGCCGCCAGGAGGTGCGCGACCTGATCTCGCTCCTGCACGCGATCGACGACCCGACCGACCGCCTCAGCGTGTTCGGCGGCGCTGCGCTCAGCGCTGTTCGGCTGCTCCGACGACGACCTCGTCGATCCACCGGGCCACCGGGGGGACGCTGGGACTACCGCCCCGACGGCGAGAGCGAGCTCGCGAGCCCGTGGCGGACGCGCTCGCGATGCTGCGCGACCTTCACCGCGCGCCGCGGCCGCTGCACGCCTCGCCGAGCTCGTACAAGCAGGTCGTCGAGCGCGAGCCGGCTGGTCGAGTTCGCGCTTGACACAGCCCGACGGCCCGCAGGCGGCGGCCAACCTGCTCGCCGTCGTCGACCAGGCCCGGGCGTTCAGCGCCGCCGGCGGCGGCGGCCTGCGCGCGTTCACCCGCTGGCTCGTCGATAGCACCGAGACACGAGGCGAGGAGTCGATGCGGGCATCGCCGAGGAGACCGACGACGTCGTGCGCCTGATGACGATGCACGGCTCGAAGGGTCTCGAGTTCCCGATCGTCGTCCTCGCCAACCTGGCGGTCGCCCGCAGCACGACAGGAGCCGGTACCCGACGAGGAGCACCAGCCGCCTCCACTTCCGGGTCGGAAGCGGCGGCAGCCGCGCTCGGCCACTTCGCGACTCCGGGCTACGAGGAGCGCTGGGACCAGGAGGAAGCGGCCCAGGACGCCGAGCGGATTCGGCTGCTGTACGTCGCCGCCACACGGGCGCGCGACCACCTGATCGTGCCCGCACTTCAGCGGCAGGGCTCGCCGGGAGTCCTTGCTGCAGTCGCTGCGAGCCCCTGCTACCCGAGGACGCCGGGCATGAGATCGAGGTCGACGGACGTCTGGCTGCTCGACGCTGAGCGGCATCGAGCCGCCGCCGACCGCCGAAGCAAGCGGCGCAAGCCGCGAAGGCGGATCGATCCGCGGAGCTCGAGCGAGCGCGAGGTACTGGTCCGCCAACGCGCGAGGAAGTCGTCAAGCGAGGCCAGAAAGGAACTCGAGCTGACGGTCGCCTCGAGCGTCGAGCGCAGCGTCGCGGCCGCTCGCCGCCGAGGCGTCACACTCCGCGTCAGCGCTGCTCGTCTCCGAGGGACCGCCGCTCCCGATCGGCGACGCGCTTCACCTCGTGATGGAGCGGGTCTCGCTGCCCGACGCGGAGGATCTTGACGGGGTCGTCGACAGCGTGTGTGCCGAGGCCGGCCTATCCGATCATGCGCAGGAGGTTCGGCAGCTTGCCGTGCGTTGTCTCGAGAGCCCGACGGTCAAGCGAGCGATCGAATCCAACACCATCCAACGCGAGGTCCCCTTCACCGTTCCCTGGGACGGAGGCTTCGCAACGGGCCGGGTTGACCTGGTGTTCCGGGACGGAGATGATCTAGTCGCCGTCGACTTCAAGACAGACATGGTCGATACCGAGCACGTACAGCAACACGCCGCCGAGCACCATTCCGGCCAGGCGGACGTCTACGCACACGCACTCGCAAGCTCGACGCGACTTCCCGTACCCGAAGTCGTTTTCGTCTTCTGTCGTGCCGACGCGGAGGTAAGCCTGCAGACCTCATCGAGCGAGGACTAAGCGAGTTGGCCTCGACCCTGACCTGGCTCGCCCACTCCGAGTCTGAGCGACGTCAGACACAAGAGATCATCCGCCTGCTCGAGGAGCCGGGTACGCGCGACGAGCTTGGCTTCGGACGGATCAGAGACGCATTGGCCGACCTGCTCTTCCCGGGGACGAGCACACTGCACACACGAGCCCGGTACTTCCTCTTCGTTCCATGGATCTACCAGGGGCTCGAGGCTGAGTCGCCCGTAGCGAATCCATCCGACCGGGCACGGATGAGGGAGGCACAGCTGATCAGCGCTCTCAAGCGGCAACGCGAACTCGACGGCAACGAGCTCGGAGACGGCACCCCCCTCGACACAGAGGGAATCATCGGAGTCAGCGCCGGCGCAGCTCTCGTACAGCTCCCCAGCCAGGCCTACTGGCAGGGTCTCCACAAATGGAGGATTCGCCGTGCTCCGGGCACGCGAGCCGCCTACCATCGCTTTCTGGCCCGGACGAGCCTTCGCGACATTCAGCGCGATGACGATGGCGAACCACTTCCGGGGGCCGTCGGCTCATGGTGGGATCCCGTTCCTAAGGCGCCCGCGGGGCTGCTCGACGTGGCGAGCCTCGCGCTCAGGCCAAACGAGGCGGAATACCTACGTGAGCGGATATCGGTCAGTCAGCCCGGCTCGGCGCTCGCGCAGCTCCTTCTCGCCGGCGCGGGGGCCGGCAAGGCGGAGTTCGTGTGGGAGCTTCCGGCCGCTGAACTCTCAGCGCTCGACCATCAGAACCGGGCCGTCGTAGAACACGCCGAGCGCTTCTCCCTGATGGCTTTCGGAGCGCTGATTCTCTACATCATCATGGTCGCTGAGGAGGCCCAGCGGGATCCCATCGAGCGGGACCATCGTGAGGCGCTTGATCTGTGGCAGGACGAAGTCCACAGTCGCCGCGAAGAGCTCAGGGAGTGGCGATCAACGCTGGAGAGTTTTTGGACGACGGTGGGCGAGGTGAACCCCCACGTGCCATCGCGGCGAGAGAAGGACTTCGTCGAGGACTGGTGCGACCGCGCGCTTGATGGCAATCGCCGGGCGCTCTCGGATGACGTCAACGCCCGCGAGCGGATCAAAGCCCGGGAGAGCCAGTTGAAGCGCGGCCACGCTCGGCTCGGAAACCGAAGCGCGCTCGAAGCCTGGGGCGGGGCTGGGGCATTCCGACTGAACTTTCGGTGGTCAATCAGCCAGCGGCACCTGATCGACATCGAGGACGGGCTCGCTCGCGGCACCGACGCTGCTGAGGTGGAGGCGGTTGCTTAGCCAGGGAGACCGGACGCTGTTGGTCGAGGCTGTCCGCCCGCCACTGGGGTACAGGCTCGACCACGCTCTGATCACGACGTACTCCCTGGACCTGACCGCCTTGCTGTCAATACCGCTGGCGCTCACCTTTCACGACTGGGATGAGCGAGGCGGTAGGCCGCGGGTGGATCCGGTCGGTCTGCTCGAAGCTGTGCGCCGAAATGCTGACCAGCTCACGGTTCTGTGTCAGGCCGGCGAGATTGGCGTGCCAGCCTCTCAGCGGAACCTGTTCGCATTCCTCGAGAACACGGTGCACCCTGTCTCCGCACCGCGTGGCGGCATCTTCCATCCCAAGGTCTGGGTGCTCCGATTCGCTCCCAACGAGGGGACCGGCGACCCGATCCTCTACCGGCTACTGTGCGCGAGTCGGAACCTGACCTACGACCGCTCGTGGGACATCCTTCTCTCCCTCGACGGTGAGCTGCGACGGCGAGATACAGCAGTGCGGGCCAACGGCCCCTCGCGCGATTCCTCACCGGGCTTGTACAGATAGGCGACGCCGGACCCGTCGCCATGGAGCCCGAGCGGAAAGCAGCTGTCGACCGGATCGCCGCCGAGATCGCCCGAGTGGAGTTCGAACGCCCCGACGGCTTCGATGAGATTCTGTTCCATCCGCTAGGCGTCGATGGTGGGAGCAGGGATCCGTTTCAGGGGCGGCGCGATCGGATGCTTGTGATCTCGCCCTTTCTGACCGCGGGAATGCTGAAGCGGGTTGCATCACCCGACGCTGTGCTTGTCAGCTCGCAGGACGAGCTCGACGGATTGGACGCCGACGTACTCGGCGAGTTCGAGACTGTGAAGGTGCTCAGCGATCTGGCGTTTCCCGAATCCGGAGCGGAAGAGGAAGAGGCCGCGATCAACGGCGCCGGCGGGGCGGCTTGGGAGCGCGATCGCCTCGCTGACTCCGCGGGCGGCGCGCTGAGAGGTCTCCATGCGAAGTTGTACGTAGCCGATGCCGGAAGGCACAGCACGGTGTGGGTCGGCTCGGCGAACGCTACTTCGGCCGCGTTCACCAGCAACGTCGAGTTTCTGGTGGAGCTCATAGGCAAGAGAAGGCGCTGCGGGATTAACGCGATCCTCGGAGACGACAAGACCGGGTTGGCTGGTCTCCTCCAGCCGTATGTGCGCGATCCGGATCACTCTCCGGACGAGGATCAACTCAAAGCGGAACGACTCGTGGACGGGGTCGCGCATGCCCTGGGGAGTGCGCGTCTAGAGCTCACGGCGTCAGCTCAGGCTGCCGAGAACGATGAGGTCCGCTACGAGCTCGGGCTTGCATGTCCGGATGGCCTGCCGCAAGACGCTCCGGAAACCGTCTCGATCGAGGTATGGCCCATCACGCTGAGCCGCGATCGAGCGGTGCCGCTGCAGCCGTCGTGCGATTGTCGCTGGGCCCCGCTCGAAGCTGGGCAGCTCAGTCGCTTTCTAGGTTGTCGGATCCAAGCCAAGGTCGGCTCAGCGACGGTGGAGCGGGACATCACCCTCCTCGCGACTCTGCGCGGAGCGCCGGATGATCGGGACGCGGCAGTCGTCCGGAGCGTGATCGGATCGGCGGAACAGCTGCTCCGCTACCTGATGTTCTTGCTCTCCGACCCGGACACCGACGCAGCCGCTTCACCCGAGCTGATCGACGCATTGACCGGCGAGACCCACCGGACAAACGGCGACGAACCCGCGTATGAGTTCGAGTTCCCGCTCTTCGAGAGCCTGGTGACGGCGCTCGCGCGAGATCCTTCCCGTCTCGAGCGCGTGAATCGGCTCATAGACGATTTGTCCGCTACCGATGCCGGGAGAAAGCTGCTCCCAGAAGAGCTGATCGAGGTCTGGGAGCCGATTCGCGAAGCGTGGCGCGCATTGGAGGCTTCCGCATGAGCCCACAAACCAGGCCCGACCCGACCGCGGTCCTCGGCGGACTCAAGGACTTCCAGCGACGAACGGTGAATCATGTCCATCGACGCTTCTATCTGGACGAGAACCCGACGGATCGCTTCCTAGTCGCCGATGAGGTGGGGCTCGGCAAGACGCTCGTGGCAAAGGGGGTCACCGCCCTCGCCCTCAACGAGCTATGGGAGACCACGGAGCGCCTCGACGTCGTCTACATCTGCTCGAACGCGGAGATCGCGAGCCAAAACGTCAACCGCCTCAGGGTGATCGAGGGCCAAGAGTACGCACGACCCACCCGCTTGACGCTGCTCCCTCGCGTCATCAACGACCTTCGCCACAAGAAGCTCAACTTCATCTCCCTGACGCCCCGTACTTCGTTCGATCCGCACTCGTCGATGGGAATCGGCGAAGAGCGTGCGCTCCTCTATCTGATGCTCAAGGATCACTGGGGACTGCGCAGGAGGACACCCCTCAACATCCTTAGGGCGTACATGTCACCGGGCGGGTTCGACGGCAAGGTTCGTTGGCTCAAGGACGAAGCCCGGATCGACGAGGGTCTCCAGGATGGGTTCCTGTCGGCCCTTGACGATGCTGCGAACGCGTCACGCGCCGAGGGGACGCCCACCCTTAGGAGCAGGTTCGAAGCGCTCATGGATCCGTTCAGAGTCGGGGGTCGAGATCGCGTCAAGGATCCCGAGGCCCTCGACGAGCAGCGTCGCGTGATCCGTGACTTGCGACGCCTGCTTGCCGAGGCTTGCGTCGAGGCCCTCGAGCCGGACCTGATCATCCTCGACGAGTTTCAGCGCTTCAAGAGCCTGCTTGACCAGGACACGGAGGCAGGGGAGCTCGCCGACCAGCTGTTCAGGTATGTCGATCCCAACACAGGCCAAGCCGCCCGGACGCTGTTGCTGTCCGCAACGCCATACAAGGCGTACGCGACGCGCCACGACCCCGACGGCGCGAGCCACTACGAGGACTTCATCGCGACCGCAGAGTTTCTACTCCAGGAGAGAACTGAGGTCGACGAGCTCCGCGACCACCTGACCGAGTTTCGTTCGCTGATCCTCCGTTGGGACGGCGATGCCCAGAAGCGGATGAGCGCCGTCAAGGACGCCATCGAGGCGACGCTGGGACAGGTCATGTCCAGGACCGAAAGGCTCGGCGCGTCCGCGGACCGGAACGGAATGCTTCAGCAAGTCCCGTCGCGCGGACTCCGGTTGCTCCCGTCGGATCTCTCGGGCTACGTGACCACACAACAGGTTTCAAAGATCGTCGAAGACCGCGATCCACTCGAGTACTGGAAGTCATCGCCCTACCTGCTCAATCTGATGGACGGGTACAAGCTCAAGCGGGAGTTCGGTGAGCTGGTGGACGTCGGTCCCGCGAGCCCGGATTATCAGGAGCTGGTGTCGGTGCTCGCAAACGGGGCTGATGGACTACTGAGCTGGCGCGAGGTCAGCAGATATTCGAGCATCGATCCCGGCAACGCCCGCCTCAGATCGCTTGCGGAGGAAACGCTCGGCCGGGGCGTGTGGCGATTGCTGTGGCTGCCCTCCGCGCTCCCTTACTACTCACCCGCGGGGCCGTACGCGGAAGCCGACATCGACACGTTCACGAAGCGCCTCGTCTTCTCGAGCTGGGCGGTCGTCCCGAAGGCGGTCTCGATCCTTTTGAGCTACGAGGCCGAACGGGCGATGACCACGCTTCGCGACGGCAAGGCCAGGAACACCGCGGATGCCCGCAAGAAGCGTGGGCAGCTACTCAACGTCACCGCGTCGAAGGGACGGCTCACCGGGATGCCTGTGCTGGGCTTTCTGTATCCAAGCTTCAGCCTTGCCGAGCTCGCCGACCCCGCAGAGCTCGCCGCGGAGGCCGGCACACGACCGACCCAAGATCAGGCGCTTGAGGCCGTCAGCCAGCGCGTACGCGGCGAGCTCGAGGAGATCGTCGCCCGCAACAGCAAGCGCCCCGAGCGGGATGCGCGCTGGTATTGGGCTGCACCGTTGCTGCTCGACGCTGGCCGGGATGAACAGGTCGCACGCGCATGGCTCGCCGACCCTGAGCTGCCGACGAAGTGGGCGGCCGACCAGGAAGAAGCCGGTGCTGCGCAACACTGGCGAGAGCACATCGGCCTCGCTCTTGAGGCCGTTTCCGATCAGCTGGACAAACCCCTGGGAGCGCCACCCGATGGTCTGATCGAAGTCGTGGCGCGGATGGCGCTCGCTGCTCCGGGGACGACCGCCCTACGCGCACTGGCGCGGGCGAGTGAGCTTGATGCTCCTCATCGCGAGCCGCGGCTGCGCACTGCTGCGGCCCGGGTCGCCTGGGCGTTCCGAACGCTGTTCAACACGCCCGAGGTCTCGGAGCTGATCCGGGGGCTCTACAAGCAGGGGACTTTCTGGCGGGAGGCCCTCCGGTACTGCGTCGACGGCGGCCTCCAGGCTGTGCTGGACGAGTATGCCCACGTCCTGCGGGAGTCTGAGGGCTACGTCTCGGGGTCGCTGACACCCGAGATCGCCGCCCGTATCGCCGAGCGGATGAGGGAGGCGATCTCGATCCGAACTACGCGCGCCAGCGTCGACGTCATCCAGGCTCGGAACAGCGTGATCAAGGTGAACGTAGAGCGGATGCGGGCCCGATTCGCGCTCCGGTTCGGGGACCAGCACGGCGACGACGGTGCTGTGCTCGCCCGATCCGACAACGTCCGCGCCGCGTTCAACAGCCCGTTCTGGCCCTTCGTTCTCGCCACCACGTCGGTTGGACAGGAGGGGCTCGATTTCCACCTCTACTGCCACGCGGTCGTGCACTGGAACCTCCCCAGCAACCCGGTTGACCTAGAGCAACGCGAGGGCCGGGTGCACCGCTACAAGGGGCACGCTGTGCGAAAGAACTTGGCGGCGCGATACGGCGAATCAGTCCTCGAGGAGCGCCCCGAGGATCCCTGGCACCGAGTCTTCGAGCTCGGCGAGCGCGATCGGCCGCCGGATCAATCTGAGCTGTGGCCCTACTGGATCTACGTTGCGGACGGAGGTGGCCAAAACGGGCGCCGCGGCTCTGCTGTCATCGAGCGTCACGTGCCCGCCCTCCCCTTCAGCCGCGACCAGCAACGACTCGACGACCTGCGTCGCTCGCTCACGCTCTACCGCAGCGTCCTCGGGCAGGCGCGACAGGAGGATCTCGTCCGTCTGCTCGCGGACCGGGTTGATGACGCGGAGCGAACGGAAGTTGCTGAGCTCCTGCAGATCGATCTCACGCCACCCGAGCGCCCACAACTTGAGCTCAATCTCATGTCACCTCCACCGACCGAAGGTGGCGGGCCAGACGGCTAGCAGAGCCAAGCAACGGGACGGGCCGACCTACCGCCAGATCACCATCGGATCGCCGCGATGGGCGCCCTCCGGCAGGGGAACGGCCTGCCCATTCACGACCCGGCGGGCAGTCCACGCCGCCGCACCCGCATCAAGCAAATCGTCGGCGGGTACCGAGCCCGCCTCCCCGATCTCGTCCGGTAGCTCGATGCCCGCGGAACGCAACCACGCCCGCCTCATCGCCTGTCCGCTCCAGGTCTTCTTCGAATACGGGACCTCTTGGCCGGCGAGCTCTCGGGAAGGACACCTCTGGATGAACCTCGACTAGCCGTGGATCACCCGAGGCGAGCGACTCAACCTCGAACAGCTTCTTCCGGAGACCGGATGTCTGCTGACTCATCCCGCTCCCAGTAAGTGCCTCGGCCCGCGCACTAGCTCGCGCGTGAGAACTCTCCGCCAGAGCAGCTCGAGGAGGCGCGAGGAACACGCTGTTCCGTCGCGCCCCGATCAGCTCACGGGCAGCTTCATCACTGGAGCGACGCCCGTCGGTTGGTAGCCCAATTGGCATGTCGATAGCGATGACCGAGCAATCGGGCGTCTGCCGACCAGCGTGGCAAGCACCGTCTCCATCAGCGCGTCCTGGGATGCGCCGTCGCGAAGCCGGACCGCAACCCATCCGCTCGACTTACCTCGTCGGTACGCATCGATTCCGGCGACTTCGGTAGGCATTTAGTCAGCGACGTACACAGCTCGCGGTTCGTCGCTGCTCCACTGGCTACCAGTGCCTGCGACTGCATCGCTGAACAAGATCATCTCGAGCGTGTCGGGCTCTAGACCCGTCGATGACGCCCATTCGGCCATCATCGACAAGTATCGGTCATACGATTTGGGGTGCCAGCGATCGACCATCAGCTTCATCCTCGCCTGCGCCGCTAGCCACCCACCAATCTGACGGTCCAGAATCAGCGCCATCGCGGGACCGGGCACGGACTTGAAGTACAGGAACTTGGTCCCGAACGAAGGCCCCAGGTACTTGATGCGTTGATCACCGGCCAATAGGCGATAGGCCGCACTCGGGCCAGCCGAGTGAAGCGCATTGGTGACCGCCAACAGACGGGATCCGACGGTCTGCGTTGCTGACATCATCCGCCGCGCCCGGTGGGGTCCATACCCAACGGTGCCGAATCCCCAGGCCACGGTGATCACGAACGCAAGCTCCACCCCGGCCTCAGTTGCCTCGGTTGCTCCAACGGCCTTTCGGACCGCGTCCCGGCCGAGGCGGCCGGGCAGCTTGCTCAGTTCACCCGCGTACTCAGGAAACTCGATCCGCCAAGCGTCGCGTGACCAAGCCACCGGGCTCTGAGAGGGACGACCGCGCTGCTCCCAGGTCCGTACTGCGGTAAGGACGGCGGGTGGCACCGGGCCCGGCACGGTGTCACGCCTGCGGCAGCGCATGTAGGAGTTTTTGCTCGATTAGCACCTGAAAGTGTCGAGCGAGGCTCTCTGCCAGCACTCGGCTGCGCGTGAGCATCCCGACCTCGATGTTTCGGTCGAACGCAGCCTCGGTGAGGTTGGCGGAGGTGACGAAGACCGCGTCGTCGTCGGCCACGACGGCCTTCGCGTGCAGAACGACTCCCGGTCCTTCCGACTCGAGCGAGCGAGGGTCATAGAAGGCGGAAGGACGCCGCTCGCCAGGCCACTCCTCGGTCCAGAGCTTCCTTGCGAACGCTTGAACCAGGTCACCTGGCTTTCTGGTGTCGCCTGGTCGCCGCTGCACGTTCAGCAGTAGCGTGACCTGTAAGTCCGGGAGGTCGTCCATGCGTTCGGCAATGATGCGAAATGCGCGCGGGCCATCGAAGAACGCGTAGGTACTGACCCAGAGCGAGCGCTCAACCCCTCCGAGGAGCTCTTCGTACACTCGCCGGGTATCGCGAGCATGAAGACCGTCCACCTCCGGCCCCGTCCAGACGAGGTCCGGTGCGACGTGCGTGCGGCTCGCCGCCTCCGCAGACTCAAGTATCAACCCCACAGCTTCAGGAGTCACTCCGCGCTCGTCCAGCTCTGTCAACGCCTCGGCAATTGCCGGCTGTGCGCCGTCGCCGCCTAGTGCAGCCACGAGCGAGGCCTCCGAATACGGCGGCCCGATTTCGCCGCGGGCGAGCGCACTCAGCAAACGCTTGCGTGCGTGGCGGGACAGCCCCAGCAGGGGCTCGACTACCACGGTGCTTCGAAGAACGCCGCGTTGGGTTCCGCCAGCGTCGGCACGACCAACGCCCGATCGAGGTAGTCGTTGCGCATCTCACACGAGGTCTCCGAAATCAGCGCACACCCATGACACGCCGCGCCGTGGAGCCAGCGCTCCTCCATTCCGCCGATGGGAGAGTGCTGTGCGCAGACGGGATCGTTCGAGCACAGTGCCCCCCTTGCAATGCAATCTCGAGGTGTGTCGCCAGATGGCGCGCCTGAGCGACGAGACCGCCAAGCGTGCCTTCCGCGTCCGGGCTCGCCGTGTACAGGGTTGCTCGCCCGTAGCCGAGTCTCACACGTCGACCTGAGCCATGGACTCAGGTCGACGTAGCAGCCAGATCGAGGAAGTAGACGGCCTTAATCGGGAGCAATTCCTGCCCGTCTTCGTCGATCTGCTCGTAGTGCTCAACCCAGAGATCTAGCAACGCGTCGCCGTCTATCAGCGTGATCCGTCGGGAGCTTCGACGGGCAAGAGCCTGCGCGTCGGCCGTGAAGCCACCGAGCGATATGTACACGCCGACATCGCTTGGCTCCACCAGTGAAAGAAAGGACCGCAGCTCATCCTCCGTTGTCTTGGAGTCCGGCCGCCGCTTGACCTGACCCTTGATGCGAGGCCCCTCTACCCCAAGCGCATCGCTCTGCGCAAGCACATCAAGGCCCCCATCCTTTCCCTTCGGAGCGATCCAGACGACGTGATACCCCATGCCGTCGAGGAGCCGGGCAACAACATCCTGGAAGTCGTACGGGTTTATGCCGGCGAGATAGCCGAAGATGTTCTGCCTGGCATTCTCTTCCGCCTCCTCAAGACTCGCGGCGGCAACCAAGCCGTGGTCATCCTCGAGCTCTTCAGCCCCTGCGCCGCTCGGTTCCGGGTCGGGCTGGGCTGCCTTCCATGCCTTGTATAGGCTCCGCGACTCCTTGTAGAGGGCCTCTGGGTCCGGGAACTTGTCCAGGGCCTTGATCCCCTCTTCGGTGACAGTCCAGATCCCGTTCTTCTTGAGGAGCCACCCCGCCTTGACCGAGTTGATCGTCGCGAAGCGGACGATCTTGGGGAAGCGCATCACATCGGGGGCGTTCGGAAAGCTGTCCTTCTCAAACTCAGTCAGCTCCATCTCATCCTGAACGCGAGCGATCGCATCCTTGGCCTGCAACCCTTCCGGTTCCTCTTTGAGGATGCGGAACAGCGTCTGGATCATCTCGCCTTGCCGCTGGGTTGTGATGTCGGCCACGCCCGACAGGCTACTTCCACCGAATCGCCGACGGTCGCGCCGCCTTCCCCGCCGTGTGAGATATCGATCGACCAAGCGCAGGATTAGGCACACTGGTGCGCACGCCGCCGCCATCCTCCCCGACGTCCTGGAACCCGACCTCCACGTCGTCTTCTGCGGCACCGCGGCCGGAGCCGTCTCCGCCCATGTCGGCGCCTACTACGCGGGACCGGGGAACGCGTTCTGGCCGACGCTGCGCGAGGTCGGGCTGACGCCGCGGCGGCTCGAGCCCGCCGAGTTCCGCGAGCTGCCGCGGTACGGGATCGGGCTCACCGACATCTGCAAGGTGCGGTCGGGGTCGGATGCCGAGGTCGGCCGGGCGGCGTTCGACGTCGGGCGGCTGGTCGCGGCGCTGGAGGCGAACGCGCCGGAGTGGATCGCGTTCACGGGCAAGAACTCGGCGCAGGGAGCGCTCGGCCGCAAGGTCGACTACGGGCGCCAGCGGGAGCGGCTCGGGCCGTCGCGGGTGTTCGTGCTGCCCTCGCCGTCGGGCGCGGCGCGGGGGTTCTGGGACGTGAGCTACTGGCGCGAGCTGGCCCGGATCGTGGAGCGGATCCGCGCTTGATCCTCATCCGTGCGGCGTGTGCCCGTGATGCAGGTGCACGAGGCGGGCCAGCGCTCCCGGCCGCCTCTCCCCCGCCTCCCCGCGAAGCGTCAGCGCCGCCACCACGATCCCGGCGACGCCGACCGCCGCCGAGATCCTCATCGCAACGGACATCCCGTCAATGAACGTGTCCCCCGCGTCCAGGATCTCGCCCGCGACCGCGACGCCGAGCACGGCGCCGAGGTAGCGCGTCATCACGAGGATCCCGGCGGCGAGACCCGACTTCTCGGCGGGCACGGCGCCCACCCCCGCGGCGCTCGCGGGGACGATCGTGCCCGCGTTGCCGAGCCCGATCATCGCGACCAGCACGGCGGTCAGCCATGCGGGTGTGTCCGGATCGACGTAGGACAGCCCGAACACCCCGGCGGTCGTGATCGCGAGCGACCCGACCAGGGTGGCGCGCTGGCCGAAGCGCTTGATCGCGGCGGGGACCTGCCCGGCGGTGAGCATGAACACGACCGCGTACGGGAGCATCCGGAGCCCGGCGACGAACGCGGAGTCGCCCTCCACGTTCTGGAAGTACAGCCCGAACAGAAACAGGAACGCGAACACGACCCAGAACAGCACCGCGCACACGACCGCGCTGCCCGTGAACGGCGGGTTGCGGAACAGGTCGAGCTCGACGACCGGGCTCTTCACGGCGCGCTCGACGAGCACGAACACGACCAGCACCGCGCTCCCTCCGGCCAGGCACCCGATCGTCGCCGCCGAGCCCCATCCCCACTCGCTCGACTGGATCACCCCGAGCACCACCGCCCCGAGCCCGACCCCGAGCGTGATCACGCCCGGCACGTCGATCCGCCGGCTCGCGCCCGCGTCGGAGGACTCCTCGATGAAGCGCAGCCCGAGCGCGAGTCCGACCGCGGTCAGCGGCACGTTCACCCAGAACAGCGCCCGCCACGAGAACAGGTCGACGAGGCCGCCGCCGATCAGCGGCCCGAGCGAGAGCCCGAGCGCGGCGACGGTCGCGTAGTAGCCGATCGCCCAGTGGAACCGCTCCTCGGAGAAGCTCGCCCGCAGCAACGCGAGGCTGAGCGAGAACAGGATCGCGCCGGTGGCGCCCATCGCCAGCCGCCCCACGATCAGGACGACGTCGCTCGGCGCGACCGCGCAGATCACCGAGGCGACCGCGTACCCGACGAACCCCCACAGGTACACGCGCCGCCGCCCCAGCATGTCCCCGAGCCGCCCCACCGTGACGACGACGACCACGAGCGCCAGCGTGAACGCGTTCACGATCAGCTGCAGCGACGAGACGTTCGTGTCGAGGTCGCGCTGGATGTCGGCGAGCGCGACGTTGATCGCGGTCGCGTCGATCGCCGTGATCCCGATCCCGATGCCGGTCGCCAGGATCAGTCCCCATCCGCGTGGCGAGGCGGCGGCGCTCATCGCGGGCGCAGTCTATGGCGCAGGGTGAGAGACTCGTCCCGTGGATGATCGGGTCGTCCTGGTGACCGGAGCCGGACGCGGCTGCGGCCGGGTGATCGCGGAGGACCTCGCCGCGGACGGCGCCGCGGTGATCATGTGCGACATCGAGGTCGACAACGGCGAGCAGACCGCGCGGGCGATCGCCGACGCCGGGGGCAGGGCCCGCTTCATCGAGGCCGACGTCTCGGTCGAGGCGGACGTGAGCGCGCTCGTCGACGCGGCGCTGTCGGAGTTCGGGCGCCTCGACGGCGCCGTCAACAACGCCGGCAACGAGGCGACGAGCAGGATCGCGGACGGCAAGCTCGACGACCTGCGGGCGATGATCGCCACCAACCTCGAGGGCGTCTTCCTGTGCATGAAGCACGAGATCCGCGCCTTTCGCGAGGGCGGGCGCGGGGGCTCGATCGTGAACATGGGCTCGGTGACGAGCGACCTCACCGGGGCGATGGAGAACGGGCTGTACGCGGCGACCAAGGGCGGCGTCGACGCGCTCACGAAGACCGCCGCGCTCGAGCTCGCCGGCGAGGAGATCTCGGTGAACGCGATCGCGTTCATGGCCGCGGACGTCCCGAACGGGATGTTCCAGCGCTACCTCGAGCACGCCGACGTCTCCATGGACGAGGTGATGAAGTCGATCCCCGCGGGGAGGCTGCTGCGGCGGGAGGAGCTCACCGCCGCGGTCCGCTACCTGCTGTCCGCGGAGGCGCGGTTCCACACCGGCGCGGTGCTGACGCTCGACGGCGGGTTCACGGCCGGATAGCGCGGTCGCCTCCGCCCCGCGGCCCGCTGGTAGCCTCACTCCCAGATGACCTGGATCGTGATCGTGATCATCGTCGTGGTGCTGCTGATCGGCCTGCTGATCGGCGGCGCCTACAACCGCCTGGTCCGGGCGCGGAACCGCTACAAGAACGCGTTCGCGCAGATCGACGTGCAGCTCAACCGGCGCTACGACCTGATCCCGAACCTGGTCGAGACCGCGAAGGGCTATCTCAGCCACGAGCGCGAGACGCTGGAGGCGGTGACCCGGGCGCGGACGGCCGCGGTCGACTCGCTGAAGGAGGCCTCCGCCGACCCGTCGAGCGGGGAGTCGATGCGGCAAGCTGGGCGAGTCCGAGCGCGGGCTCGAGGGCGCCCTGGGGCGGCTGTTCGCGCTGTCGGAGAACTACCCCGATCTGAAGGCGAACCAGAACATGATGCAGCTCTCCGAGGAGCTCACCTCGACCGAGAACAAGGTCGCGTTCGCGCGCCAGTCGTTCAACGACTCGGTGATGGACTACAACAACCAGCGCGAGACGCTTCCCCTCCAGCGTGATCGCGGGCATGTTCGGTTTCGACCCCGCGGAGCTGCTCCAGATCGAGGAGCCCGAGAAGCGCGAGGCCGTGAAGGTCAGCTTCTAGTGGCGCCCGCCTGATCCGGGGCGGCGCCGCGTGAACTTCTTCGAGCACCAGGAGCGCGCCCGGCGGCATACCGTGCGGCTCGTCGTCCTGTTCGGGCTCGCGGTGCTGATCATCGTCGTCGCGATCGATGCGGTGCTGCTGCTGTTCTTCGGGACCACGCCGCAGCACCACCAGAGCTGGTCGGCGGGCAAGTTCCTGAGCGAGAACCTCGGGCTGATCATCGGTGCGGGGATCGCGATCGTCGCCGGGATCGCGCTCGCCAGCACGTTCCGGGCGCTGTCGCTGCGCGGCGGGGGCGGGAAGGTCGCCACCCAGCTCGGCGGCGTCCCGGTGAAGCCGGACGCCACCGACCCGCTGCGGCGCCGCCTCTACAACGTCGTCGAGGAGATGTCGATCGCCGCCGGCGTCCCCGTCCCCGAGGTGTACGTGCTGGAGAAGGAGTCGGGGATCAACGCGTTCGCGGCCGGGTACTCGACCTCCGACGCCGCCGTCACGGTCACCCAGGGCACGCTCGAGCAGCTCGACCGCGACGAGCTCCAGGGCGTCGTCGCGCACGAGTTCAGCCACATCCTGAACGGCGACATGCGGCTCAACATCCGGCTGATCGGCCTGCTGTTCGGGATCCTGGTGCTGGCGATCGTGGGCCGGTTCGTGATCTACTCCGGCGGCCGCAGCCGCAACGGAGCGGCGATCGCCGCTGATCGGCCTCGCGGTGATGGTGATCGGCTACATCGGCCTGTTCTTCGGCCGCTGGATCCAGGCCTCGGTGTCGCGCCAGCGCGAGTTCCTCGCCGACGCCTCCGCCGTCCAGTTCACCCGCAACCCGGACGGGCTCGCCGGGGCGCTGAAGCGGATCGGCGCAAGCGAGGCCGGGCTCGGAGCTGCAGGCGCAGACCGACGAGGTGAGCCACATGCTGTTCGCGGGCGGCGCCGTGGAGCGGATCTTCGCCACCCACCCCCCGCTCGAGGACCGGATCAAGGCGATCGACCCCTCCTTCCGGCCCGAGGAGATCACCGAGCTCGCGAAGCAGATCCGCCGCGGCGGCGCCGGGCGGCGCGCGCAGGTGGAGGCCGGGGCGGCGGCCGAGGGGGGCGAGCGCGCCCCCGCCCTCGGCGGCGCGGGCGCGCTCGACCCCGCCGGCGTGGTCGCCGCGATCGGCGTCCCCGGGGTGGAGCAGGTGGCCGCGGCGGGCGCCGTGTCCGCCGCGATCCCCGACCCGATCAGCCAGGCGGCCCGCTCGGTGGAGTGGGCGCCGGAGGTGCTGTGCTACCTGCTGGTCGGCGCCGACCCCAGGGTCCGCGACGCGCAGCTCGCCGCGATCCGCGAGGTGCGAGGCGCCGAGAGCGAGCGCCAGGTCGGCGAGCTGCTCGACACCGCCGCCGAGCTGCCGGCCGAGCAGCGCCTGCCGCTGCTCGAGATCGCCTTCCCCGCGATCCGCCGCCGCCCCCCCGAGGAGCTTCACGCGCTGCTTGCCCTGATCGACCGGCTGGTGGCCGCGGACCAGCAGGTCTCCCCGTTCGAGTACGCGCTGTCGCGGCTGACCGCGGTCCAGGTCGCCGACTCGATCGAGCCGGTCCGGGACCCGGCCCGGCGGGCGGCTGCGGCTGGCCCAGGCCCGCGACGAGGCCGCCGAGCTGCTCGCGGGCCTCGCCCGCCACGGGACGGCGGACGAGGCCGCAGCCGCCGAGGCCTATGACGACGGGATCGCCCGCGTCCTCGACGACCCGCCGCCGATGCCCGCCGCCGCGGAGGAGTGGGCGCCGCGGATGGACGCCGCGCTCGCGAAGCTCGACGGGCTCCGCCCCAAGGACAGGCAGTCGCTCGTCACCGGGCTCGCCGCGGTCGTCCTCCACGACGCGTGGGTCGCCCCCGCCGAGCTGGAGCTGCTGCGGGCGGTGTGCGCGACGATCCACGTGCCGCTGCCGGTGCTGGACGTCGAACCAGCCGCGTAGCGGAGCGGGCACGAAGCGAGCGCCCCACGTGACGGTGGCGCGTCTATCCTCGCTTCCGATGGAGAGGGCCCGCGCGACCTGGACCGACGAGCGGCTCGACGACCTGTCGCGCCGGGTCGACGACGGCTTCAACCGGGTCGACGCCGATCTGCGCGAGATCCGCACCGAGATGAACAGCCTGCATCGAACGATGATCCAGATTGGCGGCGCGACGCTCGTCGCGTTCCTGGCGACGATCGCGAGCGTGATCGCCACCAACGGCTAGCTCGAACCGCCCGCGCAGCGCCCGGGTCAATAGAGTCGCGCCGCGATGATCGAGCGATTCGTGATCTTCGGCGCCACCGGCGACCTCACCGCGCGGCTGCTGCTCCCCTCGCTCGCCGACCTCGTCGCCGAGGGGCTCGCCCCGAAGCAGCTCAGCGTGCTCGGCGTCGGGGTCGAGGAGAAGTCCGCCGACGAGTTCCGCGACCACGTCCGGGAGCGGCTCGCGGAGCACGCCTCCGAGGTCGACGAGGCGGCCCGCAACCGGGTCGTCGACGCGATCGACTACGCCCAGGCCGACGTCACCTCCGCCGCCGACCTGAGCAAGCTGGTCGCCGCTGACGACGGCCCGGTGCTCGCCTACCTCGCGCTCCCCCCGCGGCTGTTCGAGCCGACCCTGGAGGCGCTCGGCGGCGCCGGGCTCGCGCCCGGCAGCACGGTCGCGATCGAGAAGCCGTTCGGGGACGGCGTCGAGTCGGCCCGCGCCCTGAACGAGCTGATCGCGACCGGGCTTCCCGGCGTCAACGTCTTCCGCGTCGACCACTTCCTCACGAACGAGCTGATCGGGAACATCGTCGCGCTCCGGTTCGCGAACCGGATGTTCGGGCCGCTGTGGAGCAGCGAGCACATCGAGCGGATCGAGATCACCTGGGACGAGACGCTCGCGCTCGAGGGCCGCGCCGGCTACTACGACCACGCCGGCGCGCTCCGCGACATGCTCCAGAACCACCTGCTCGAGGTGCTCACGTTCGTCGCGATGGAGCCGCCGGCGCGGATCGAGCAGCGGTTCGTGCGCGACTGCCGCGCCGCGGTGCTCGCCTCGATCCCGAGCCCGCCGCCCGAGCGGCTCGCGGAGCGCTCGCTGCGCGCCCGCTACACCGCCGGCACCGTCGACGGGCGCGAGGTCCCCTCCTACGTCGACGAGCAGGGCGTCGACCCCGCCCGCGGCACCGAGACCCTCGCCGAGCTCAGCCTCGAGGTGGAGAACTGGCGCTGGGAGGGGGTCCCGTTCCGGCTCCGCTCCGGGAAGGCGCTCGGCGCCAAGCGCGCCGAGGTGACCGTCCACCTCCGCCGGATGCCGCCGCCCGCGGGCGACCCGGCCGCGCCGAACGTGATCAACATCGGCCTCCACAAGCCCTACATGAGCGCCGCGATCAACGTGCTCGGCCCCGACCGCGCCGTCGTCCCCGAGGAGCTCGAGATGTGGTCGCACGGCCCCGCCCGCCCCGCATACGCGAACCTGCTCCTCAACATGCTCGAGGGAGAGACGATGCTGTCGATCCGCGGCGACGAGGCCGAGGAGGCGTGGCGGATCGTGGAGCCGGTGCTCGCCGCGTGGAGCGCCGACAGGGTTCCGATGCACACCTACGCGGCCGGCTCGTCGGGGCCGGAGCGGGTCTGATGCGGGACGACGCCGAGTTCCCGGCGATCGGCGACTACGCCTTCATCGGCGACTGCCACTCGTGCGCGCTGATCGGGCGCGACGCCTCGGTCGAGTGGGCGTGCTTCCACCGCTTCGACGGCCGTCCCGCGTTCGCCCGCATCCTCGACCGCGACGTCGGCGGCTACTTCCGGCTCGCCCCCGCGGGCGGGTGGGAGAGCACCCGCCGCTACATCCCGGCCACGAACGTGCTCGAGACCCGCTTCCAGACCTCGACCGGCGCGGTCACGGTGACCGACTGCATGCCGCTTCGCGGCGACCCCGACGAGCCCGGCCGCACCACCCGCCCCGCTCCCAGCCACCTGCTGATCCGCGTGATCCACGGGATCGAGGGAAGCGTGGAGATGAAGCTCGAGTTCAACCCCCGGTTCGAGTACGGGCTGACCACGCCCGAGATCAAATCGGAGGCCGACGATCTCGTCGTAGCGACCGGAGGGCCGGAGGCGCTCGTCCTGCAGAGCGAGCTCGGCCCGCTCCGCCCCAACGAGGCCGGGACGTGCGACGCGACCGCGACGGTCGAGGCCGGTGAGGCGGTGCTCGTCGCGATGACCCACTACGCCGCGGACGCGCTCGAGGTGAGCCGGCTCGACCGCGACGACCTGTTCTCCCGGATCGACGAGACCGTCCGGTTCTGGGAGACGTGGAGCGCGATCTCCCCGTACGACGGCCCCTACGCGGACGCGGTCCAGCGCAGCGCGCTCGCGATCAAGGCGCTCACCGACGCCCACACCGGCGCGATCGTCGCCGCCGCTACGACATCCCTCCCCGAGGAGATCGGCGGGGTCCGGAACTGGGACTACCGCTACACCTGGATCCGCGACTCGATCGCGCTGCTCGGCGCGCTCGCCCGGCTCGGCCACCGCTACGAGGTGGAGGCCTTCGTCGGCTGGATCCGCCGCACGGTCGCGGGCCGCCCCGAGCAGCTCCAGATCATGTACGGGCTCGGCGGCGAGCGGCTGCTCACGGAGACCGAGCTCACCCACCTGAGCGGGTACCGCAACTCGCGCCCGGTGCGGATCGGGAACGGCGCCTGGGACCAGCTCCAGGTGGACATCTACGGCGCGCTCAGCGCGATCGCGTGGTTCGTCGCGAACGGGCGCGCGGCGACGGGGACGCTGGTCGCCGATCCGGTGACGGGAAGGGCGGTCGCCGGACTGGTCGACGAGGCGATCGAGAAGTTCGAGCTCCCCGACGAGGGGATCTGGGAGGTGCGCGGCGACCCGAAGCACTTCCTGTTCTCGAAGCTGATGGCGTGGCTCGCGGTCGACCGCGGGATCGGCGTCCTGGACCTGGTCCCGGAGGCGTACGCCGACCAGATGCCGCGGTGGCGCAGCGCCCGCGACAACATGCGGGAGCGGATCGAGCGCGAGGGGGTCGACGCCGACAGCGGCGCGTTCACCCAGGCGTTCGGCGTCCCCGAGTCCGACGCGGCTGCGCTGCACGTCGGCCTGCTCGGCTTCCTCCCGTTCGACGACCCGCGCGTGCTCGCGACGATGGAGTCCGTCGACCGCGACCTCAGCCAGAACGGCCACATCTACCGCTACCGCGGCGACGACGGCCTCCCCGGCGAGGAGGGCGCGTTCACGTTCTGCACCCTGTGGATGGCCCGCGCGCTCGCGCTCAGCGGACAGGTCGACCGCGCCCGGGAGCGGCTCGAGCTCGTCCTGAACAGCGCCAGCGACCTCGGCCTGCTCGCAGAGGAGATCGATCCCGACACCGGCGAGCAGCTCGGCAACTACCCGCAGGCGTTCAGCCACGTCGGCGTGATCCACGCCGCGCTCGCGATCGACGAGGCGGAGCGCAGCGGCGGCGCCGCGCTGCGTCCGTGGGAGTCGCGGCTGCCGGCGAACGGCGAGTAGAGCGGCACGCAATCGGCGCGTTTCGCGTGACGTTTCGTGACATCGCCGGGTCTATGCTGAGCTGACGATGGATCGCACGAGGACCGCCTGGACGGACGAACGGCTCGATGACCTCTCGCGCCGAGTCGACACCGGCTTCACCCGGATGGACCGGCGCTTCGACGAGCTGCAGCGGACGATGACCGAGATGCAGCGGACCACGACGCTCAGCTCGATCACGATCATGGTCACCTTCATGACCGTCGTCGCAACGCTGGCGACGGTCTCCTAGCGTCACGCGATCGGCGCATTTCGACGCGATCCCGCCTAGGACCTTTGCGTCCGAGGTTAGACTCGCAGGAACGGCGAAGCGCGTAATCGACTACCTGCGGCAGGGGCGCCGGGCTCGACACTCTCGGTCGCTTGAGGATGCGCTCCACGCCTCGCGGTCCCAGCCGACGAGCGCGAAGAAGGGGACGATCGTCCGCATCCCCGCGCCGAAGAAGTGACCCGGCGCTAGTCGCGCTCTTCCGCTCCCCGGCGATCCGCGAGAGTCGGCGCATTTCGGGCGCCATCCGTGACAGTCGCAGGTCTATCCTGGGCCCAGATGGAGAGGGCCCGGGCGACGTGGACGGACGAGCGGCTGGATGACCTGTCGCGCACGGTCGATGTCGGCTTCAGGCGGGTGGACGAGCGACTGGATGCTGTCGAGACTCGGCTCGGAGGCCGGATCGATGCGGTGGAGGCGCGTCTCGGAGGCCGGATGGACGGCATCGAAGCCAAGCTCGAGAATCGGATCGACGGCCTCCAGCGAACCATGCAGGCCACGGTCGCCCTCGTGCTGGCGACGTTTGCCAGCGTCGTGGCCTCTCTCGCCACTCACATCTAGCGAGCTCCACAGACATCGGCCTGCTCGCCCGGAGATCGATCCCGACACGCGAGCAGCTCAGCAACTACCGGCAGCGACACATGATCGGCGCATTTCGGGCGCCATCCGTGGTGGGTCTATCCTGGGCCCAGATGGAGAGGGCCCGGGCGACATGGACCGACGAGCGGCTGGATGACCTGTCGCGCAGAGTCGACGCTGGCTTCGACCGGATCGACCACGATCTGCGCGGCTTGCGTGCTGAGATGAACTTGCGATTCGAGGCGGTCGAGTCAAAGCTCGGCGGTCGGATGGACAATCTCCAACGAACCATGACGCTCACGATCATCGCTGTGATGGGAACGTTCGTGAGCGCCCTCGCATCCCTTGTCGCCGTCCTGATCGGCGCCTAGCCCGTCACGAGATCTCCTCCTTCCCGGGTATCCTCGCCCCATGAGCTCCCAGCCGCACCCCGACGCGATCGAGGCGGCGCGCCACCAGCTGCGGCCGCTGTTCGACCGGATCGTGATCAAGGAGCTCGACCAGGACCGGGTCCGCCGCTCCGGGCTGGTCGTCCCGCCGGGCAGCCACGACCCGCCGCCAGAGCAGGGGATCGTGCTCGCGGTCGGGCCCGGCCTCGACTGGTGGGAGCACGTCGGCGTCAGCATGCCGGTGCAGCCGGGGGACCACGTCGTCTTCCCGGCCGCGGCGGGCGTGTGGATCGAGGTCGACGAGGAGCGCCTCCTGGTCACGCGCGTCAGCGAGCTGCTCGGGGTGATGGAGCGGGCCGAGGGCCCGTTGGACGAGCTGTGACCCCCGGCGCGGTCGAGCAGCACTACAACCGGCGCGACGACCTCGGCGAGGTGATCCTGGACGCGCTCCGCGGCGCGGGCCGGGACGTCGACAACCTCCACCCCGACGGGCTCGCGCTCGTCGACGAGTTCCACGTCCGGGGGCGGGAGGCGACCGAGGAGCTCGCCGCGCTCGCCGAGCTCTCCCCGGACCAGCGCGTGCTCGACGTCGGCAGCGGGATCGGCGGCCCGGCGCGCCGGCTCGCCTCCGACCACGGCGTCCGGGTGACCGGCGTCGACCTCACCCCCGAGTACTGCGAGATCGCCAACATGCTTTCGGAGCGGACCGGGCTCGCCGACCGGGTCGAGTTCCGCCAGGCCGACGCGCTCGACCTCCCCTTCGACGACGGGGCCTTCGACGTCGTCTGGACCCAGCACGCGGCGATGAACATCGAGGACAAGCCGCGGCTGTACGGCGAGATCGCGCGGGTGCTCCGCCCCGGCGGCAGGCTGGTCGCCTACGACGTCGTCGCCGGGCCCGAGGGCGACCTCCACTTTCCGCTCCCGTGGGCGTGGTCGCCCGATATCAGCTTCCTTGTCACCCCCGACGAGCTGCCCGAGCTGATCGAGGCCGCCGGGCTGTCGGTGAAGGTGAAACGCGACGTCACCGCGGCCGGCCTGGAGTGGCTGAAGGAGCGAAGCAGGATGGCGGCGACGGAATCGGTCCCGATCGGCCCGATCCTCCTGTTCGGCGACGAGGCGCCGCGGATCATGGCCAACCTGGTCCGCAACCTCGACGAGGACCGGCTGGCGCTGGTCCAGATCGTCGCCGAGAGGTAGCGCTGCGGCGCGCGCCTTCCCGCGCCGCTAGCCCCACCGATCCGGCCCGGCGCGCTCGATCGTCAGCCGCAGCAGCACTCGGCGCTCGCGCTCCATCCGGGCCCGGTAGTCGTCCCAGTCCGGATTCTCGCCGGGGAAGCGCTTGTAGTAGTCGATCAGCGGCTCCATCGCCTCCGGCAGGGACAGGATCTCGACCGTCCCCTCGACGAACAGCCACTGCCCGAAGAACTCATTCGTGAAGGCGCACAGCTGCGCCCACGGGTCGCGCCGCAGGTTGCGCGTCTTGTAGGCGGTCTCGCGGCTGGAGATCACCGCGCGCCCCTCGGCGTCGACAGTGGCGATCACCGGGCTCTGCTGGATCCGGCCGTCGCCGCCGCGGGTGGCGAGCACCCCGCGATGGTGCTCGGTCAGGAAGGCCCTGGCTTCGTCGAGTTCCATCGGGTCCAGTCTCGCATGCCCGCTACGGCCCGAGCTGCTCGACGCACTTCGAGATCGCGTCGGTGTCGCCGCCCGCCTCCTGGATGCACTGGGCGCTCTTGGTCGCCTGCTCGAGCTGCTTCTGCGCGTCCTTCGGGAGCCCGGCGCCCGGCGGGCCGGTGCCGCCGAGGTTCTCGATCCCGGTCCCGTCCGGCTTCGCGCGGTAGGTGCGGCTGGAGCCGTTCGGCGCGGTGGCGTTGAGCAGCCACCGCTGCTTGTCGGGCTCGATCGCGTCGGCCTCGAGCGTCGCGTTGACGACCTCGAGCTTGCTGCCGCCGCTGTGGCGCTCGGCGCCGCGGATCAGCCGCGGCAGCGACTTCGCCTTCACGGTCGAGGCGCGGAAGTCGGCGTCCTTGAGGCCGTTGGGGCCGGCCACGACGACGAAGCTCTCCTCGGTCAGCTCGCCGTCGGTCCATGTGTATCCGGCGGGCTTGTTGCCGTCGCGGACGACGAGCTCGATCGAGTCCGGGTCGGCGCGCACCCGAACGAGGTCGGGGTTGCCGCCGCGCCGGTCGTGGAGCGCCGCGAGCGCCGCGGACAGCCCCGCCGCGCTCAGGGTCGAGGCGTCCGGGTTGGGCTTATCGGCCGCCGGCTTCGTCGTTTCACCGCCACCGCCGCCCCCGTTCCCCGAGCCGCCGCCGGCCGCGTGCTGGTCCCCCTGGGTCGTCGTCGTGAGCTCGCCGATCTTGTCCCCGATGTCGCCGAAGTCGACCTGGAGCACCGCAAACACGATCCCGCCGACGACCGCCAGCCCCAGCACCCACACGATGAACCTCTTCGCGCCGGGCCCGAGGATGCCCTCCTCCCGATAGGGCGGCCGGGGCATCTCGGGCGGGCCATCGGCCATGCCGCGATCCTACCCGGCGGGGTCGGGCCCTCCGGGCCCGAGGACGGGCTCAGCAGCGGAGCTGGCGGCGCTTCACACGCGCCCGACCGAGGCTTCTCCCGTCGGGGTGGTAGGCGCTGGAGCCGAGGTAGGTCGCGATCGCCTTCCAGCGGCCGGGCCTGCACACGCGCAGCTTCGCCGTGAACCGGCCACCGCTGTCGAGCGCCACGGTGGCGGTCTTGCGCTGCCGCTTCTTCTTGACGAGCTCGGCGGACACCATGACCTCGCCCTGGGGCGTCGACCCGGTGCCCGCTGGAACGACGGCGCCCGAGATCGTCAGCGCCCCGCTGGACTTGTGGAAGCGATACCGATCCGAGCGCAGGACCGACTCGAAGCGCTCGCACGCGAGCGCGACGCTGTCCGGGTAGGCCGAGGTGCGGCCGGCCACGGAGCCGCTCCCGGTGATCGTGACCCGCGCGGACCCCGAACTCGACTGGCGCACCGTCCAGCTGTGTCGCTCCGAGCTCGTCCGGCTCTCGAGGGTTCCGCCCGAGACGGTCTGAGTGGCGGCGCCGGCGACGAGCTCTGCACCCGACAGCCCGAGCGACACTCGTGCGGATCCAGCGTCGGTCAGGGAGTCGTTCGCGAGCCGCGTCGAGATCCGGACGGGGATTCCGCACTGCACGGTGCCCTCCGGGCTGGCGCTGGTCGCCGTCGGTCGCACCGCCGGCGGCGAGCAGTCCGCGGTGAAGCTGGGCTGCTTGTCGGACCTGAACGTCTCGTCCATCGTCCCGCCCGAGCCTGTGACGGTGAGCTGTTTCGTCCCCGAGGTCGTCGCCCGGACGGTCCACGTGTGCTGCTCGGATGTCTCGTTGGTGTGGAGGGTTCCTCCGGACACCTGCTGGGCGGGCGCACCCGAGATCAGCCGGACGCCGACTGGGAGCTGCAGCTCGAGCTCGGCGTCCTCGGCGTCGAGATCGGCGGAGTCGTTTCGCGCCTCGGCCGTGATCTCGACGTCCCCCTCGCCCGGTTGGCAGTTGACGGTCCCGTCCGCGTCCGTTGCCGCGTCGATCGGCTCCACCTCGGGGTTCTCGAGCGGTGTGAGCGGCGCGGTCGCCGCGAGCCCGAACGGCTCCGCGTCTGCGCCCTCGACGGTCGAGGCCGCGTCGACCTTGTAGATGACCTCCTGCGGCCCGCCCGAGGGAGCCTGCACCTGCTCGGTCGTGTCGTTCGGGTCGACGGCGTCGGGGCCGCCGCCGTGGCCCGGGTCGGCGGGCGGCGGCACCTGGGAGAGACCCGAGGCGCGGTATTGACGGAGATCGAGGTTGGTGCGCGTGAAGGCCGCACCGATCGCACCCGGGAAGTTGCCGACGTAGCCGCGCAGGTTCCACGCGAGCGTCGCCTTCGCGCCCGTCGCGGCGGCGGCGCGGTAGAACCGCGCGCCGAGGCCCTCGACGGAGCCCTGGGCGGTGTACGTCCGCTCGGCGAGCGCCTTCGCGAGGTCGAGGCTGCCCCACCCCACGTCCGGCTCCCAGTGCGTCTGGCCCGGCCAGAACCGGGCCGAGTTGGTGAGCAGCGCCCGCTGCACGCGAGGGTCGTCGATCCCGGCGCCCTCGAGCAGCGCCAGCGCACCCCCGACCATCGGCGTCGACATGGACGTCCCGTCCTCGGGGGTGAAGTCGGGGGCGCCGCCCTCCCAGTCGCCGCTCGGCGATGTGATCGCGGTGCCGGGTGCGAGGATGTCGGGCTTCTTGCGTCCACCCGGAGTCGGCCCCTCCGAGGACCCCTCGCCGCAACCGGGGTTCCAGCACGCCAGCGTGTCGTCTGTGCTGGTGACGGTGCCATGGTCGTCGAACGCGCCGACGATCAGGCCGTTGTTGTAGCCGTTGTCGACCGTGCCGGGACCACCGGTGTTGCCCGCTGGCGGCGGCGAGGCCGACCCCGAACGCGTCCGTGACGACGTCTCCGATCGTCATTGGTGTGGTCGCTGAGCATCCCGGTCGCAAAGCTCTCGCTGATCGACTCGGCCGGGTCGCCCGACCCGTTCGCGACCGAGGAGTCGACACCGAGCGCGTACGCGATGTCGTTGCTCCAGGTGCCGGTCGCGCCCACCCCCGAGCCGATCAGGTGATCGAGTCCTGGAGCAAGGCCGGGGTAGGTGCCATCGTTGGACGCGAGCGCGCCGGCGGTGTGGGTGCCGTGGTTGGTGACGCGGGGGTTCGGCGGCAGGTCGATCGCCACCCCCGAGAACGCCGGATGCGTCGGGTCGGGCGCCTCTCCCAGCACCGCGGCGTCGCTCGGAACCGAGTCGCTGGAGCCCTCGCCGCCGGCGTGCCCGGCGGCCCACCACGACGTCGCGCCGGTGGTCGCCGTGGCGACGTCGAGCACAGGGCGCGGCCGCGGCGCCGGCAGCACCGCCTGCACGTCGGGGCGGGCCGCGAGGGAGCGAGCCCGGCTCGCGCCGCACGCGCGCCTCGACCGCGACTGAGCACGGAGCCGCCGCCGAGCACCTCCCCCCGCGCCGCCGCACCGCGGCTTCGACCGGCCCCTGGCCGGCGAGCAGGGCATGAACCTCCTCGTCGAGCGTCGCGATGGCGCGCCTCTGCGGCCCGCTCGTGCGCGCGCGCGTCGCGCGTCTCGGTGACGTCACCTCGTCGGGGCTGGCCGCCGCGGCCCCTCTGGCGCGGGCCGACGGCTTTGCTGTGAACGCCGCCCGGAAGCGCTCGCGTTCGGTCGCCCGCAGGACCGGCTGCGCGCCGAGCAGGAGCTGCACCCGGACGAGCTCGTCCGGATCTCCCGAGCGAAGCGCGCGATCGACGCCGCGCGGCGTGAACACGTCCGCGCGCGGTGCACCACCGGCCGTCGCGCGCCCGCCCGAGGCGAAGAGCGTCAGCGCCAAGGCCAGCGCGCCAGGTATCAGCAGTGCGCCGGCGACCCGCCGCGCTGCGTCCGTGCAGGTGCTGTCAGCCTCGGGCACTTCCACGACCCATACAGGTAATCGGCAGGTCCGCCGCCGATCTCAAGCCTCCCCCGAACCAAGGCAGGATACGCGGGGCGGTCCCGCCGGACCGCCCCGCGCCCACCCCGTGCGTGGTCACCGGGCCGGGACGACCTTCACCTTCCGCCGGTTCGAGTACACCGGAGCCGTGAACGGCCACCCCTGCTCCGGGACCAGCTTCGTCCGGAACTTGAAACGGGTGGGGCGGGTGTAGAACTCGCCGAACCGATACTTGAGCCTGTACGCGCCGTTCGACCTGGTCCGCTTCGACCCGGTCACCGCCCTCCACCGGCGACCGACGCGGACCTGGACCTCGACGAGCTTCCCGCCGGCCGGCAGCAGCGCGCCGTCGTGCGCCACGACGCCCTTGAACTTCAGCCTCCGGCCGGCGCGGACCTTGCGCTTGGCCCTCAAGGTGACGGCGCCCTCGACCTCGAGCTCCAGCTTCTCCGAGCGGCTGGACTGGTAGACGCCCCCACCGGGGAACACCAGCTCGACCTCCCGTGACGGGCCCGGCGGCAGATGGGCGCTGACCTCGCCGCGCGGATCCGTGCGGAGGGTGCGCGTCCGCGAGTCCGGCTCGGATCCGGCGTAGAACTCCTCGACCAGCCGCACCCCCTGACCCGCGAGCGGAGCCCCGGCAGCGGTGCGGAGCGTGCCGGTCACCTGGCCGCTGCGGCCGTAGACGACGTGGCTCCTTCCGCTCGCCGAGCCCGAGAAGGAGAGGCCGGCCCGAGTGCCGACGCTCGCAATCTCCAGCACCAGGTCGACCCCGTTGCGGGTCTGGTGCGTCACCCCGACGTTCGTCGCCTTGTCGGTGACCCGCGCCTCGAACTCGTACACGGCCGGCTTCAGCGGGTCGAGCCGCGCGCTCACGACCCCGCCGTTCTCGGTCGTGGGCAGCGCCGTCCACCCGCGGCCGCTGTTCCGGATCCTGGCGAGGATCTGCGCCGACTTGAATCCGGTGCCGCTCTCGGTGTAGCGAGCGGTCACCTTGCCGGAGCCCGGGTTCTGGTCGGTGTCGAACGCGACCTCGGGCGCGGTCGTGTCGATCAGGTACTTCTGTTCGCTCGCATCGGATCCGGATTACCGCCTCGTCCACCGCGCGGATCGCGATCGTGTGGGCGCCGTCGCTAGCTCGTCGCGCCTGGCCACTGCCCGCCCGACGTGCAGTCGAATCCACTCCCCGACGCCGTCGGCGCGGCACTCGTAGTGGTCGACGTCGGGGTCGTCGGAGTCGAACTCGGGCAGCTCCGGCGTCGGGTCGTTGGTGACATGGACGCCGCCGAGCGGGAACACGTTCGTGTCCGGCGGCTTCGTGTCGACGATCCACGCATAGGAGGTCGCGGCGCCGGTGTAGCCGGCGATGTCCTTCGCGCGGACGTCGAACGTGTGCCGGATGTGGTCGCCGGCTGCCGACAGTCCTGCGTAGTGCTTCGGCGAGCTGCAACTCCCCCAGACGCCGGCGGTGTGCCTCCGTCTGACGTACTCCCGGCACTCGAACGTCGCCCCCGCCTCGGAGGCGAATGCGAAGTCCGCGGTCGTCGCGTTCACCACGGCGCCGGACTCGGCCCCGGGTCCGTCGGTGATCGTCACCTTGGGCGCGTCGCCGCTGCCCTCGGAGCAGTTCGGCGCCGGGTCGGTGCTGTCCCGGCTCGCCCGGCCCTCGTTCGAGGTGCCGCTTCCGCTCGAGCAGTCGATCAGCGCGTCGACCTGGCTGTTCTTCGCCCGCAGGACGTCGAATCCGGCTCCGCCGATCAGGACGTTGCTGGTCGCCGGCGCGAAGCTGTTCGCCGCGTCCAGGACGTCGTTCCCACCCCCGCCGAGCAGCCACGTCGGCCAGCTGGACGCCTTCAGGACGTCGTCGTGCTCGCCGCCCTGGATCACCGAGGCCTCGCTCGCCCACGAGAACCGGTCGTTCGGTCCCGTGTAGCGATCGTTCCCGGTGCCGAGGTCGGCGTCGATGCGGACCTCGTTGCCACCGCCGTTCGTCCACAGGTACGTCGAGCATTGCGTCTTGCGCGGCGCCGGCTCGCTGCACAGCCCGCTCGGATCGTTGACCGAGAAGCCGGCTGTCGCGCTCTTCTCCTCGATCGTCACCAGGCCGTTGGACTGAGCGCCGGCAACCGAGACCTCGATGGAGTTGGCCTCCCCGGCGCCGCCGACGATGTCGTAGGTGACGTCGTGGGCGCCGTCGCCACAGCCCGTACACGGCCGAAAGTCGGACCGGGTGTAGCTCACCGTCGTCGCATCCGCGAGGTCCGGCGCAGCCAGCAGCGTGGCGGCCACAGCTGCTCCGATCAGCAACGCTGCCCAGACCGCGTGCCGGATCCCCAGCCTGTTCCGGCTCCGACCTCCCTGCTGTCCGATCGCCCCAACTTGGTTCTTCGACGCCTGCATCATGCTCGCTCCTCTCTCCCGCGAGGTCCCACCTCGCAGTGCGCGCTTGGTCTCAGCTCTCTCCAAGTCCGTCGTCGCGGCGGTTCGCCCCTCTCATGGGCCACCGAACTCCTTCGATGCCGCCGACTGCCCGCCGCCAGAGCCACCGCCCGCCGACCTGCTGGACGGCGACGATTGCGGTGTCGTCGGCGAGTCCGCCAATGGGTCGAATTCCTGTACCGCCGGTGCGGGACCGGCCGGCGGCGCCACCGTCCCGGTCGGCGTCTCGCTCTCGTCCGTCCCCGCTCCGTCGTCGCCATCGCCGGCGCGGGGCGGGGGCTCGGGCTCCGATTCGAGGTGATCGACGACGCCTCCGACGGCCTGCGCCGCCTCGACGGCGAGCTCACGATCGGAGACAGGTCGCTGCTCGCCGGGTGGATCGGGGTGCTGCCCGCGCGAATCCGCGAGCGGCCCCACCCCGGCAACGCCCGCTATGCAGGCCGTCGCGGTCGCTCCCGCAACTGTGCAGGCGGCAACCACCTTCGCCGCCCCCAGCTCGCCGAAGCGGGCACCCAGCTCGGCGATCGATGCACCCGGCCCCCGTGCATCGCCACCGGCGAGCCTGCCCGCGATCCCTCCTGAGCCGTCGCTCCCTATCACCACTTCTCGCGCCTTGTGGGCGGCGACCACAAGCCGATCCGCCACGCCCCCGCCACCGCTCGCCCGGGCGCCGATGTCGATGATCGGAACGAGCGCCACCGCCTGCAGGCCCTCGTCGATATGGCGGAGGGCGCGTACGCAGTCCGGATCCCCGTTCGACGCGAGCCGGCGGATCGCCGCGACCTGGGCCGTGCTCGCGTCTCCGGCCTTGACGCGCTCGAGGATGCGTTCGAGCCGACTCAGGAAGTCCGGATGCTCGATCTCCCGCATCCACTTGGCTGCCGCATCGAGCACGCCCGGTCCCCGGCGCTGCACGGTCCGGATGCCCAGCCCCAGCTCCCCCGCGACCTCCTTCGCGTTTCGGTCCTCGATGTAGAGGCGGTGCGCGAGCGTGGCGTCAGCGGGATCGACGCGATCGAGCAGCGCCCTCACCTGCTCAGCTCCGATCCGGGCTTCCGCCTCCGCGGCGGTGCCCGGCCTGTCGTCGGGCTCGTCCTGGAGCACCGCCGCGCTGGGGTCGGCGAGCGTCGCGCTGCGACCGGGGTTGGCGGCCCGATCGCGCAGCCAGTTCTTCGCACGGTTGTCGCACACTCGCCGCAGCCACGCCTTCGGGTGGTCGGGGCGGCGGCGGTCGCGAAGCTCGCGCAGGTAGATCATCCCCACGTCGGCGACCAGGTCCTCGCGATCGGCGGGTGGGATCCCTCGCCACCGTCGTCCCAGGCGTCCGCCGACCACCGGCCCGTAGCGTCGCCAGTCGCGCTCGAACACCACCTCGGACGACTCACTCACCGCGATCGCGCCTCCCGCCGGACCGTGCGCCAGGCCCCGGACTGCTCGCCGCAAGAGCGATCGTCGCCGCCGTGTCGAGCAGCGCCGGCACCAGGGCGGTGTCCGGATTCGGGTGCTCCGCCAGCCGTCCGGCGAGCGCGCGGACGAACACCCCTCGCACGAACGGCCGCGCACCCGCCAGGAACCGTCGCTCGATCACGCGGCAGAACGTCGGGTGGCGCCTGCGCGCGGAGACGATCCGACGATGTTCGGCTGGGCCTAGCTCCTTGAGGCGCCACAACTCTGCATCCGTGCAATAGCCGTGAGGGTGATCGGGCTCGTAGGGATTATCGGCAAGGGGCTCGGCCATCCTTTAGCGGTCCTCGCCATGGGGGACACGGCTCGGCCGAGAGCGCCGCCACCCTCGAGTGCTGAATTCACCGATCCCTGGGCCGGTGTATTCAGCACTCGGCGCAGGTGGACTCGGCTCGGCGCCGCCCCGATCCGTCATCCGTCCAGACCGGGTGGACGCCTGACCGTGCGTGGCCGTGCGGGGTCGGTGCCGCGCCGTCCAACCGCGGTCAAGTCCCGGCGGAAACGGCCGATGGGAGAGGTGATGAGGCGAAGGGAGTCGCAGCACTTCGGCGGGCGAATATTTCTCCTCCTCCTCGGACTGGCCGGAGCCGCGTCGATCGCGGCTCCGGCCGGCGCCGGGGCCGCGGTCGGAGACCTCGGCTATGGCGGCTGCCTCACCGGGAAGACGGAGGCCGGACCGATCGGGGGCGGCGGCAGCGGGTCATGCTCTGCGCTCGACGCGGCCGCGATCGGCGGCGTGGGTTCGGGGCTCGACTTCCCGGGCGGGATCTCGATCAGCCCCGACGGGCGGTCGGTGTACGCGGCGAGCCTGTTCGACGACGCGGTCGCGCACTTTCGTCGCAGCGCCGCCACCGGCGCGCTCAGCTTCGCGGGCTGCTGGACGGCGAACAAGGCTGCCGGCCCCGCGCCCGGCTCTGGTGCGTGTGAGGCGCTGCCCGGAATCAGCTCGACCGGTGAGAACACCGGGTTCGACGAGCTGCTCACGACGGCGCTGAGCCCTGACGGGCGCTCGCTGTACGCGGCCGGTGCCGACGACGCGATCGTGCGCTTCACTCGGAACACGACCACCGGAGATCTCACCTACCAGGACTGCATCACCGGGGAGAAGGAGAGCGGGCCGACTCCGGGCGGCACCGGAGCGTGCGCCGCGATCCCGTCCGTCAACTCCGGCGGTGCCAACTCGGGCCTTGACAACCCCCAGACGCTGAGCGTCAGCGCCGACGGCAAGACGCTGTACGCCGGCGCCGTCGGCGACGACGCGATCGCCCGCTTCACCCGCAACACGACAACCGGCGCGCTCTCCTACGAGGGCTGCAACAGCGGCGAGACGGAGTCGGCCGCGGCATGCGCCCTGACCAGCTTCGCCCAGTCGGACGGCAAGGACTCCGGGTTCGACGGGATCCAGCAGATCGTCCAGAGCGCGGACGGGAAGTCGCTGTACGTGGCGGCGACCGGAGACAGCTCGGTGCTGGCATTCTCGCGCGACCAGACGGACGGCAGCCTCACCGGCCCGGACTGCATCAGCGGCGAGAAGGGGAGCGGCCCGGTCCCGGACGGAACGGGGGCGTGCGAGCTGATCCCGAGCTTCACCGCGACCGGGGACGACAGCGGCGTCGGGGGCCTGACCGCCCTTGCGCTGAGCCCGGACGGGAGCTCGCTGTACGGGGCCGGGCTGCTGGACGCTTCGATCGCCCGCTTCTCGCGCGACCGGACTTCAGGGGACCTCGTCTACAGGGGGTGCACCAGCGGCGAGAAGGAGAGCGGGCCGCCGCCGGACGGCACGAGCGCGTGCGCGCCGATCCCGGGCGCCACCAGCGCCGGTGCGCTCTCCGGTCTGGGATTCAGCTACGCGGTGGCGGTGAGCCACGACGGGCGCTCCGTGTACGGGCTCGGGATCAACGACAGCGCCGTCGCCACCTTCGACCGCAACACCTCGACCGGAGCTCTGTCCTACGACGGCTGCCTCACCGGCCAGACGCAGGTGGCGGCCTGCACCGAGACTCCAACGGCCACCTCGTTCGGCATGAACTCGGGCCTGTACCTGACCGGCCCGGCCCAGGACACGATGGCCCTGTCTCCGGACGACGCCTCGCTCTACGTGCTCGCCCGAAACGACGACGCGATCACGCTGTTCGACCGCGAGACGCCGCCGCCGTCCGGGCCTCCCACCGGGCCGAAGGGCCCCGCCCCCGACACCACCCCGCCGGGGCTGACGGTGACGGGGAAGAAGACGCAGAAGGGCTCGAAGGTCGTGAAGCTGAAGGTGACCAGCGACGAGGCCGCCAGCGTGGAGGCGAGCGGGACGGTGAAGGTGCCGGTCGTGAAGGGCAGCGCCTCCGCGGCGAAGGCGAAGAAGTCGAAGCTGAAGGGCGACAGCGCCGAGGTGGCGGCCGGAGCAACCGAGACGCTGAAGCTGAAGCTGAAGGGCCGGTCCCGGAAGCTCGGGAAGAAGGCTCAGAAGGCCGGCAAGAAGGTGAAGGTGAAGGCGACGGTTACCGGCGTCGACGCCGCCGGCAACTCCAGCTCGGCGAATCGCAAGGTGAAGCTGAAGGGCAAGTAGGCGCTACAGCGCCCGCAGCGCCGCGGCGATCTCGTCCTCGCCGCTGAACAGCTCGAACGTCTTCCCGATCGTGCCGGGCTCGTCGAGCACGCCGAGCAGGGTGGCGGCGACGTCGTCGCGGGGGATCCTGCCGCGGCGGCCGAGCTGCGCGGATGCGTCGATCCGGCCGGTGCCGGGATCGTCGGTGAGGCTCCCGGGGCGGACGATCGTGTGGTCGAGCCCGCTCTTCGCCAGCTCCATGTCGGCGCCGGCCTTGGCGCGCAGGTAGATCGCGAACGTCTCGTCGCCCTGGGGCGGGTCCTGGGTGCCGATCGAGCTGACGATCACGAACCGCCTGATCCCGTTCGCCTGGGCGGCGTCGATCGAGCGCAGGGCGCCGTCGAGGTCGACGGTCTGCTTTCGCTCCGGGCCGCTGCCCGGGCCGGCGCCGGCCGCGAACACGATCGCGTCGGCGCCCGCGACCGCGGCGCGCAGATCGGCGTCCGGAGCCTCGATGTCGCACACCACCGGCTCGGCGCCGATCGCCGACAGGGCGGCGGCGTGGTCGGGGTTGCGGATCACGCCGCGGGCGCGGTCGCCCCGCTCGGCGAGCAGCCGCTCCAGCTTCAGCGCGATCTTGCCATGGCCTCCGACGACGGCGACGTCCATGCCCGGTCTATATCAGCCGGGCGGCCGCGCCGACTGATCCCCGGGCGTAGACTGGCCGCGATGGCCGACACCGCGAAGATCGCCGAGCTCCTGCACGAGGCGGGCGAGACGCACCACCAGGTCTTCCGGATCACCGACGGGGCCGACGACGACTGGGCCTCGTGGTACTCGAACTGGCTCGTCAACCTGTCCGAGCTGGGCGACCTGCTCGGGACGAAGCCGGTGCGGAGCGAGCTCACCTACATGCTCGTTCGGTGCGACAGGGAGTTCACCGAGAACGACCCCGGCGGCAGGTGGGAGGACCACTACGCCGCCGCGCTCGTCGAGCGCTTCTCCGGCTGAGCCGGGCGCGCCGCCCTACTCGCTCTCGCTGCTCGTCGGCGCGCGCAAACCGCCGACCGCCGAGGAGTCGCGCGGGAACCACGCCGAGAACGCCCAGTCGCCGGCGAGCCGCAGCCGCCGGTAGGCGCCGGGCATCGCGAGCCAGTGGTAGGTGCGGGCGAAGAAGAAGGCGGGCCATCCGCGCAGCTTCACCCCCATCAGGCTGGCGACACCCCTGCCGTGGCCGAGCCCGACGACCAGGCCCTTGGTCTTGTAGGTGAACGGCTTCGGCTCGCCGCCCTTGACCGCGGCGGCGATGTTCTTGCCGACGGCGCGGCCCTGGCGGAGCGCGTGTTGCGCGGTCTGCGGGCAGGCCTCGCCGGGCACCGCGGGGTCGGGGACGGCGGCGGCGTCGCCGACCGCCCACACGTTGTCGTGGCCCTCGACCTGCATGTTCGAGTCGGTGACGATCCGGCCGTGGCCGTCGAGCGGCAGGTTGAGGTCCCCGACCGCCTTCGACGGGGTGATCCCGGCGGTCCACACGAGCATCCGCGCCGGGATGGCCTCGCCGTTCTCGAGATGGACGGTGTCGTCGGTGACCTTGTCGAGGCGGATCCCCGTCTTCACCTCGATCCCGCGCTTCTCGAGCTCCTTCGTCGTGAACTCAGCGAGGCTCTCCGGGAGCGCCTTCATGATCCGCTGCTCGCCCTCGACCAGCACCCACCTCATCCCCTGCTCGGCGCAGCGCGGGTACAGCTTCACGACGTCCGCGGCGAAGTCCTGGAGCTCGGCCAGCCCCTCGACGCCGGTGTAGCCGCCGCCGCAGAAAACGTAGGTGAGCCACGAGGCGCGCTCGTCGGGGTCGAGGATCTGCTCGGCGGTCTCGAAGCTCGAGATCACGCTGTCGCGCATCACGAGCGCGTCGAACACCGTCTTGAACGGGAGCGCGTGTCCGGCAAGCCCCGGGATGTTCGGCTGGCGCGACACCGCGCCGAGCGCGACCAGGAGGTGGTCGTAGGAGTGCTCCAGGACCCCGTCCGGCCCGGTCGCGGTGATCACGCGCCGCTCCGGGTCGGCGCCCATCACCGTCCCGACCCGCAGGTCGGTCCGCTTCAGCATCTGGCGGAGCGGGACGACGACGTGGCGCGGCTCGAGCTCGCCCGCCCCCACCCCCGGGATCAGCGGCTGGTAGAGGAGGAAGTTGTCCTCGTTCACCATCGTGATCTGCGCGTCGGAGCCGAGCTTTCGCTCCAGCATCCGCGCCGCGTACAAGCCGCCGAACCCTCCCCCCGCGATCAGAATCCGTGCCGGCACGCGCGCCAGTCTCTCGCATGCGGACGGCGGATGCTTCGCCGCCGGCGCGGCGAGGTCGGCTAGCGACGCTCGGCGCGGCGCGCCGCCGCGCCGAGTATCCGCCGCACGGCGACGACGTGCGCTCGCGAGCCGATCACAAGCGCCCGGTACACCCACCCGCGCGCCCCGGGGAACTCGGCGAACGTGAGCGCGCGAACGCACGATCCGCCCGCGTCGGGGCCGACCAGCAGCTCCAGCCGGTAGCGCGAGAACCGGTGGCGGCCCTCGAGCGCGAGCCGCTCGCCCTCGACCGCGTCGACCACCTCGAACCCGACCACGTCGGAGCCCCGCTGCAGGGGCCGGGGGCCGGCGGGGGCGGCGGGCTGCGCCTGCACCACCTTCCGCGCGAACGCCCGCATCACCGGGCTGGAGCCGTCGAAGCTGCGATCGACGACCGCGCGCGCCGCGTCCCAGGCAGCCGCCGGCGGCGCGTCGACGTGCCGGGAGTGCTCGTCGATGAACGTGAGCGCCGTCATCCGCCGTTCACGATACGACCTATCCGGGCGACTTCTTGCCCGGGTTCATCAGCCCCTTCGGGTCGAAGGCCGCCTTGATCTCGTCGTGGAGCGTCGCCAGCCGCCCGGTCGACTGCAGCGCCAGCCCGCCGCGCTTCAGCGAGCCGATCCCGTGCTCGCCGGACACCGAGCCCCCCAGCCGCAGCGCCAGCTCGAACAGCTCCTCGGCGGCCGCCTCGGCGCGGTCGAGCCCGGACTCGCCGTCGCCGGGGACGATGAAGGTGGAGTGCAGGTTGCCGTCGCCGGCGTGGCCCCAGCTGCACGCGTCGAGCTCGTGGCGGGCGCCGATCTCGACGGTCTCGGCGACCGCCTCGCGGAGGCGCTCCACCGGGACGACGATGTCCTCGCTCACCTTCCCGCCGCGGAGCGCCTCGACCGCGTTCGAGACCCCGTCCCGCCACCGCCACACCTCGCGCGCCTCGCGCGGCTCGGCCGCCGCCCGGACCTCGATCGCGCCCTCGCGGAGCGCCTCGACCAGCTCCGCCTGCAGCCGCTCCGCCTCCGCCGGCGAGCCGTCGGCCTCCGCGAGCACCATGAACCCGGCCTCGCCGGGTATCCCGCCCGAGAACGCAGCCCCCGCCGCCGCCAGCGCTCCTGCGTCCAGGTACTCGAGCGCGGCCGGCTCCAGCCCGGTGCCGATCACCCGCTGGATCGCCTCGCACCCCGCCGCCGCGTCCGGGTGGAAGGCGACCACCGGAAGCCGCGCCTCCGGGGCGGGGATCAGCCGCAGCCATGCCGCCGTGATCACGCCGAGCGTCCCCTCAGAGCCGACCAGCAGGCCGACGAGGTCGTACTCGGCGGCGTCCTTGCGGATCGGGCCTCCGACCCGGATCACCTCGCCGGGCGGGACGACCGCCTCGATCCCGGTGACCCAGGCCCGGGTGACGCCGTACTTGAACGCGTGCGGGCCGCCGGCGTTCGTCGCCAGGTTGCCGCCGATCTGCGACTGCTCCGCCGCCCCCGGGTCGGGGGGGAAGTACAACCCGCTCTCGCGGGCGAGCCGGTGCACGTCCCCGGTCCGGACCCCGGCCTCGACGTGCATCCGCCACAGCAGCGGCTCCAGGGCGCGGACCGCGCCCATCCGCTCCAGCCCCAGCGCCACCCCGCCGTGCAGGGCAACGGCGCCGCCGGCGAATCCCGTGCCGCCGCCCCGCGGGACGATCGGGACGTCGTGCGCGTAGCACCACCGCACCACGTCGGCGACCTGCTCGGTCGACGCCGGCAGCGCCACCGCGTCGGGCGTGCCGTGCACCCCGCGGCCCTCGGTCGCGTCGGCGTCGTACCCGGGCACGTCGCCCGGAAGCACGGCGTCGGCTCCGATGGCGGCGCGGAGCTCCTCCTCGATCACCGGCTCAGTAGACCAGAATCATGCCGCCGCGTCCCCGGCTCCGCATCCGGGCGCGGCGGGCTACGGTTGGCGCGCCCGGATGAGAACCGCCACCGCAACCGCCCCGGCGCGCGTCGCGCTCGCCGGCAACCCCTCGGACGGGTTCGGGGGACGCACGCTCAGCCTCGCGATCGCGAACTACGGGGCGACGGTGACGGTGACTGAGTCGGACGAGCTCACGATCGTCCCGGCGCCCCAGGACGAGGTCCGGTTCTCGAGCGTCGACGCGCTCGTCGACGACGTGCGGGTGAACGGGTACTACGGGGGGCTGCGGCTGCTGAAGGCGGCGGTGCGGCGGTTCGCCGACCACTGCGCGGAGCGCCGGATCGAGATCGGGGATCGGAGCTTCGCGATCACCTACGACACCGACATCCCGCGGGCCGTCGGGCTGGGGGGCTCGAGCGCGATCGTGACGGCGGCGGTGGTCGCGCTCGCCGATTTCCTCGAGGTCGAGGTGGCCCGCGACCGGCTCCCGGACCTGGCGCTCTCGGTCGAGACCCGCGAGCTCCGGATCGCCGCCGGGCTCCAGGACCGGGTCGCGCAGGCCTACGGCGGCCTCACCTACATGGACTTCGACCCGGAGCTGGTCGCCCGTGAGGGGCACGGCGCGTACGAGCCGCTCGACCCGGGGCTGCTGCCGCCGCTGTTCGTCGCCCACCTCGCCGATGCCGGCGAGCCCTCGGACCTGTTCCACTCCGACCTGCGCAGCCGCTTCGAGGCGGGCGAGCCGGCCGTGGTCGAGGCGATCTCGCGGCTCGCCGCCGAGGCGCGCCGCGCCCGGGACGCGGTGGTCGCCGGCGACGCCGCGGAGCTGGGCGGTGCGATGGACGCCAGCTTCGACGCGCGCCGGGCGATCGCGTCGCTCGATCCCCGCCACGTCGGGATGATCGAGCTCGCCCGCGAGCTCGGAGCGGCCGCGAACTACACCGGCTCGGGCGGCGCGATCGTGGGCGTGATGAGCGGCGGGCTCGATCACGGCCGGGTCGCCGATGCGTTCGCGTCCGTGGGCTGCTCGGCCTCGGTTGCGTTGGCCAGCCAGCCAGAGATCCCGCCATTGGTATAAGTTTTTCCTGCCGTCGGTAGGCAAGGGAATTGCGATGACGCGGGAGAGGAGTATGTGATGCGGCGAACGGGCCTGGCCTTCCTTGGTGTGGTGTTCGGGGTGCTGTTGATGTCGCCGACCGGTGCGATGGGCAAGGACCCCGCTCGCACCGCCCTCAACGTGATCCCCTCGGGACAGTGGGGCAACGTGCCGCCGCCGCCGGGCGCGGACAGCCAGGAGAAGCTCTACGACGGGCTCACCCCGCTGTTCGACAACGTCACCAACGCCGACCTCGGCACGTACTTCAAGTCCGAGAGCCTCCGGGCCGGCGTCGACGGCCCGCTCACGAACGAGCCGGTCCCGAGGCAGGGCGTGCAGCTGCTTCGCGACAAGTACAACGTCCCGCACGTGAAGGCGGACACCCGCAGCGGCGGAATCTGGGCGGCCGGCTGGATCGGGGCCGAGGACCGCGCCTTCCTGCTCAAGCTCGCCCGCTACAACTCCCGCGCCGCCGCGGTCGACGTCCCGAACGTGAGCGCGGTCGGCCTGATCGCCTCGCTCGGGAACTTCCAGCCCAGCGAGCAGACCGAGAACACGATCGCGAAGCAGAACAAGGTGCTGAAGCGGCACGGCAAGGAGGGCCGCAAGGTGCTGCGCGACATCGACACCTTCCTCGAGGGCATCAACGACTACAACGACGCGAACGGCGTCGAGGGCGATCGGTGGACCCGGAACGACATCTTCGCGCTGAACGCGCTGAAGGGACAGTTCGTCGGCCAGGGCGGCGGCGACGAGGCCCGCCGCACCCAGTTCCTCTCCAACCTGGAGAGCACCGGATCGAACGAGAAGGCGTTCAGCGTCTTCAACGATCTGCGCCAGTTCAAGAACCCGGGCAGCCCGACGAGCGTCGACGGGAAGTTCAAGTACGGGCACATCCCGAAGCACGCCAAGGGCAACGTGGTCATCGACCCGGGCAGCTATCAGGAAGCCGATGCGACCTCACAGGCCGCCGCGTCGAAGTCGGAGGCGGAGGCCGCGGCCCTGAACGACGGTCACGCGTCGAACACGCTGATGATCGGCCGGCAGGCGTCGACGACGGGGAACCCGCTGATGGTCGGCGGCCCGCAGATCGGCTACTTCTACCCGGGGTTCACGTACGAGATCAACATGAACGCCCCCGGCCTGCGGTGGCGAGGCGCCACCTCGGGGCCGTTCCCGGGCTACATGCTGATCGGTCGCCAGCGCGACTTCGCTACGACGCTGACCTCGTCCAGCGGCGACATCATCGACCAGTACGCGGAGACCCTGTGCGGCGGCAGCGACACGATGTACAAGTACAAGGGCAAGTGCCGGCAGATGCAGTTCTTCGACGCCGGCACGCTGAACGGCGACCCGGTCCAGTTCTACAAGACCGTGCACGGCTCGGTGGTCGGCTACGCCACCGTGAACGGCCGGAAGGTGGCGATCGCGCAGAAGCGGTCGAGCTACGGCAAGGACACGCTCGACCAGATCTTCTACCGGCGCCTGTCGAGCGGCCGGGTCCACAACCCGAAGACGTTCTTCAACGCCGCGGACCAGACGCCGCAGACGTTCAACTCGTTCTACATCGACGACAAGAACATCGCCGAGTTCACGAGCGGGAAGCTGCCGATCCGGCCCGGCAAGGTCGATCCGGGGCTGCTCACGAACGGGAACGGGAAGTACGAGTGGCGCGGCTGGTTGAACAAGAGCGGTCACATCCACGGGCGCAACCCGAAGGACTCGACCCTGACCAACTGGAACAACATCGCGGCCCACGGGGTCGGCGCCGCCGACGACAACTGGGGCGGGAACGGATCCGCGGCGCGGGTCGACCTGCTCGACTACAACCTGGACCGGCTCCAGAACAAGGCCGGCAAGTGGTCGCTGGCCACCGTCACATCGGCGATGAATGCGTCGGCGACCCAGGACGTGCGGGCGATCAGGACCGTGCCGCTGCTGCAGAAGGTGCTGAAGGGCTCCACCGCCCCGAACGCCCAGGCGCAGCAGATGCTCGACCTGCTGGTCCAGTGGCGCGCCAACGGAGGCAACCTGCTCGACCTGAACGGCGACGGGCTGATCGACGATCCGGGCGCCGCGATCATTCAGGGCGCCTGGGACCCGATCGCGAACGCCGTGATGGGCACCCGGATGAACCCGGACCAGCTCGACGAGCTGGACTCGCTGTTCTCGCGGTTCAACGAGCCGCCGGGCGGCCAGTACGACGGCTGGTACCAGTACATGCAGCGCGACATCGGCGAGCTGCTCGGCGAGAAGGTGAAGCGGCCGTTCGAGAACTCCTACTGCGGTAGGGGCAAGCTGGGCGCCTGCCAGACGTCGATCTGGGACGCGCTCGCGGCCGCCGGCAAGAAGCTGACCGCCGATCAGGGCACGTCGAACCCGGCCGCGTGGCGGGCGAGCGCCACCGATCAGCAGATCGAGTGGCCCGCGAACCTGCTGCCGCCGATGGCCTACACGAACCGGCCGAGCGGCATCCAGCAGGTGATCTCGTTCAAGAAGTAGGCGAGCCGCACCGGCCCTGAGGCCGGCCCGCTCCGACGAGGGCCGCGGCGAGAGCCGCGGCCCTCGTCATCTCGGGTCGCGCCCGGCAGCGATCCGCAGCAGCGCCCCCGCCGCCTCCCGGGCACTCCCGGGGATCCGGGCCGAGGGCGATGCGCCGGGATGCCCCCGCGCCACCCGGACCCGGAGCGCGCCGGGGCGGACGGAGAAGCACAGCGGCGGGTCAAGCGTGGTCGCCTCGCCGTCGATCCCGGCCGCGACCGGGGCGTGGGCTCCGACCTCGAACGTGGGCGCGGACCACTCGCGCCACGGAAGCCACGGCACCCCCGCCCCCCCGCCTCGCGGCGCCGGCGCGTGGAGCAGGACGATGCCCAGCTTGCCGTCGTCGATCCTCGGCCGAGTGCCGGATCCGAGCGGCCGGCCCAGTCTGTAGCGGTTGTTGGAGACGAGGATCATCGCGCCGCGCTCGTGTTGCTCGCCGTCCGGCTCGGTCCAGCGCAGGTCGACGCCCTCCGCGTCCGGCCCCAGCACATCCGGGACCGTGTCGAGCAGCGTCCTGAGCTTGGCGTCGCGATACCCGGGCCGGTGGACCGCCTCGGCATACAGGCCCAGCGAGACGTTGTTGACGAACACGCGGCCGTTCACCTCGCCGAGGTCCACGCGCCGCTCCCCGCCGTCGACCAGGGCGTCGAGCCCCCCGACCACGTCGTTGCGGTCGACCCCGAGGTCGAGCGCGAAGTGGTTGCGGGTCCCCGACGGGATGCACGCGTACGGCAGGCCCGCGTCGGATGCGACCGCGGCAACGAGGGCCTGCGAGCCGTCGCCCCCGGCCATTGCCAGCGCGTCGGCGCCTCGCGCCACCGCGTCGTGGGCGAGCGCCTCGAGGTCGTCGCCCCGGCCGAGCTCGACGACCTCGATCCCGCGAGCGCGCGCCTGCGCCGCGATCCCGAGCTGCTCCGCCTTGCCTCCGCCCGACCTCGGGTTCACGAACAGGACCGGCTTGCCCGGGGGCGCCGCCGAGGGCAGCGGAGTCCGGACCGCGAACGCCGCTCGGGCGGAGCCCACCGCGAGCACACCGCAGGCGGCCACCCCGACACTCTCGACCGCGCGCCCCTCGGCGATGATCAGGGCAACGGTGCCCGCGAGGAGCGCGACCGCGACGGCCAGGCCGAGAGCCCGCCCGACCCGGCGGCGCAGCACCCCGTACCAGGCGCTCGCCAGCGCCGCCACGACCCCGGCCGTCGCGACCAGCCCGATGAGGGCCTGCTCTATGGCGACCTCGACCGCGAATGCGACGGTGATCGCCGCGAGCGCGATCGCCGCCACCGCCGCGAGACGGCGCCGGCTCATAGGATCGGTCCCCCGTGGGGTGGCTCGAGGATGCAGAGCGGATCGACGTGGCGACGTACGCAGCGATCGCCCGCACCTCCACCCCCGCGCTGGACCGGGCGCTGACGCGGCTGTCGCGGGCCGCCGACTACTCGCGGCTGTCGCTGTCGTGCGCGACCGCGCTGGCCGTGCTCGGCGGCCGGGAGGGCCGCCACGCCGCGCTCACCGGGGTCGCGTCGATCGCGGCGACCTCGGCGATCGTGAACGCCGCGATCAAGCCGTTCGCGCGTCGCCGCCGCCCCGACCGCGTCGCGCAGGACGTCCCGATCGCGCGGCACGTGCGGATGCCCACCACCCGCTCGTTCCCCTCCGGGCACGCGGCCGCGGCGTTCGCCTTCGCGCACGGCGTCGGCGCGGTATGGCCGGCGGCGGCGATCCCGCTGCGCGCGCTCGCCGCGCTGGTGGCCTACTCCAGGGTCCATACCGGGGTGCACTATCCCGGCGACGTGGTCGCGGGAGCGTTGATCGGGGTGACCGTGGCGGAGGCGACGTCGGTTGCTCTGCGGCGGCGAGGCGTCATCTCGCCCACCCTACCCGCGCGGACGAGCGCCGCCGGACACCGGTAGCGTTCCCGGATCGGGTCAGTCGCGAGAATCCCGGACGCACCGCAGGACCTCTCCGTCGCCGACCGCGCTGCTCTCGGCAAGCACGCCCGGGCGCAGGTGCCGCGCTCCACCCACGCGGCCTGGGAGCCTCCGTCCGACCGCGCCGACCCGGTCGACCTGCTCGAAGCGCAGTCGGCCGCCAGGGTGGCCGGCCTGGTCCCGATCCGGTACGGGCGGATGCTGAGCTCGCCGTTCGCGTTCTACCGCGGCTCGGCCGCGGTGATGGCGGCGGACCTGGCCGCCACCCCCACATCCGGCCTGTGGGCACAGCTGTGCGGCGACGCCCACCTCGCGAACTTCGGAGCGTTCGCCGCTCCCGATCGCCGCCTCGTGTTCGATCTGAACGACTTCGACGAGACGCTTCCGGGCCCGTGGGAGTGGGACGTGAAGCGGCTCGCGGCGAGCTTCGCGCTCGCCGGCCGCGAGCACGGGCTCGGTCGAAAGCAGCGCCGCACCGCAATCCTGACCGTGGCGCGGACCTACCGCGAGTCGATCCGCGAGCTCGCCGGGAAGCGAAACCTGGCGGTGTGGTACTCGCGGCTCGACGCCGACGGGATCGTCGAGCAGCTTCAGGCGCGGACCAGCGCGAAGCGCGTCCGCGAGTTCGAGCGCAACGTCGCGAAGGCGCGCACCAAGGACAGCCTCCGGGCGCTGAAGCGGCTCACCGAGCGCGTCGACGGCGAGCGCCGGATCATCAGCGACCCGCCGCTGATCGTGCCGGTGGAGGAGCTCACCGACGAGGGGCGGCCGGATGAGGCCGAGGACCAGGTGCTCGAGCTGCTCGACGCCTACGGCGAGTCGCTGCGGCGCGACCGCCGCCACCTTCTTGACGGGTACCGCTACGTGCACATGGCGCGAAAGGTCGTCGGGGTCGGGAGCGTCGGGACCAGGGCCTGGATCGTGCTGATGCTCGGCCGGGACGACGACGACCCGCTCTTCCTCCAGTTCAAGGAGGCCGACGAGTCCGTGCTGGAGGCGCATACGGCGCCGAGCGAGTACGACAACCACGGTGAGCGCGTGGTCCGCGGCCAGCGCCTGATGCAGGCGGCGAGCGACATCTTCCTGGGCTGGCTCCCAGCGGTCGGGATCGACGGGCGCGGACGCGACTTCTACGGGCGCCAGCTGTGGGACTGGAAGCGCTCCGTCGACTTCTCCGCGCTCGACGCCGAGGGATACGCGATCTACGCCCGCGCCTGCGGGCTGACACTGGCGCGCGCGCACGCCCGCACCGGCGACAGGATCGCGATCGCCGCCTACCTCGGCGGCGGGACCCGCTTCGACGATGCGATCGCGGAGTTCGCGGAGCTGTACGCCGACCAGGCTGAGCGCGACCACGAGGAGCTCGTCGAGTCGACCCGCTCGGGCCGGATCACGGCCACGGTGGGTCTCTGAGCCCGGCGCGGAAAGCTTGCATTAAGGGAGGCGAGCGACGATCGGCTGGTTGAGGCTGCGCCGGAGCACCAAGGTGGGATGCATCGCGCTGTCCGTGGGCCTGCTGATCGGGCTCGGCGGGTGCGTCGGGGAGAGGGAGGACTCCTCTGCGGGGCGGGCGGCGACGGGGGCGAACGGGTACGAGTACCCCGCGGCGCCAAAGCCCGGGCACGGGCGGCTCGACCCCGCTGTCGAGAACGCCGTCCGGAGGCTGACCCGCTCGGTCGTGAGGGGAAAGCCCGACGCCAAGGCGCTGACGAAGGTGGCGTCGTCCGGCGATCCGCGGCTCGCGTGGCTGATCTCCGACTACCTCAGGTTCAGCGAGCCCGGGCAGCAGGACATGCTCGTGACCGCCTTCATGCAGCTCACGGGGGTGGACCCGAGCCGCGACGCGACCTTCGCGGACAGCGCCTGGCTGAGCGTCACCAACCACCTGATCGCGTGGGACCTGTCGGCGCCGCCGGGGTACCGCAAGCAGAAGGGCAAGCTCTTCCTCGAGGTGGAGCCGGGATGGCGGCCGTTCTTCGAGGACGCGAACGCCGACATCGACTGGCGGCTGATCTCCTGGGGCGGGGTCCCGATCGACGACCGTCCACCCGGGGATCCGAACCCGTGCCCGCTCGGCTGCATCCCGGCGCTCGACGACCCCGCTCTGACACGCGCCGCGAAGGGGGACTGGTACCCGAACGGCCGCCGCGTGTTCGGGGTCGAGGTCGGGGGCGAGGCCGTCGCCTTCCCGAAGAACATCATGGAGGTGCACGAGATGGTGAACGTGACGATCGGCGGCCGCCGCCTCGGGATTCCGTACTGCACCCTGTGCGGCTCCGCGCAGGCCTACTTCCTCGACGCGGTGCCGCAGGGCGTCCGGGATCCGGTGCTGAGGACGTCGGGTCTTCTGTCCCGCTCCAACAAGGTGATGTACGACCTCCGGACGCGATCGGCGATCGACACGTTCACCGGCAGGGCCCTGTCCGGCCCGCTCCAGGACGCGCACGTCCAGCTCAAGCAGACGAGCGTCGTGTCCAGCACCTGGGGGAAGTGGAAGCGCGACCATCCCGACACGAAGATCGTGGCCCAGGACGGTGGGATCGGCCGGCTGTACTCACCCGATCCGCTCGAGGGTCGCGACGACGACGGGCCGATCTTTCCGATCGGCGACGCCGACCCCCGGCTCCCGGTGCAGGCCGAGGTCGTCGGCGTGATCGCGCCCGGCGGCCGACCGGTCGCCTTCCCCCGCGAGCAGGCGCTGTCGGCACTGGACGCCGGCGAGCCGGTGCGGATGGCGGGCGTGAGGCTGACGGAGGACGGCAACGGCCTGCTCGCCCACTCCGGTGGCGGCCGTGAGCTCGCCGCCCATCAGGCGTTCTGGTTCGCGTGGAGCCAGTTTCATCCGCGCACCCGGCTGTGGAGCGCCGCCGGGGCGTAGCAGCCGCGAGCGGTACGATCGCTCGCCTGGTGCCATTCGGCCTGGAACGACGAAAGCGAAAGCGCCGCGACCGGATCGGCCACGAGCAGCCCGGCTGGATCCTCCACGGTCCGCCGATCGCCGTCACCTGCGAGTGCGGTGAGAAGCGCGACGTGCGCTACGGCGACACCTGGACGTGCGAGAGCTGCGGACGCGGATGGAACACGGCCCAGATCCCGTCCGAGCAGTACGAGGTGATCCGCCGAACGCAGCTCCGGTTTCGGGTGCTGCCGGTGCTCTACGGCCTTGTCGTCGCGGGCGTGGCGCTCTTCTTCACCTTGACGGGCAACCTGTTCTCGCTCTTCGTACTGCTGCCGCTCGCGATGATGTCGTGGTTCATGTTCATTCGCCCCGGCCACCGGCGGCGCTACCGTCGGGCGATCGCCGACCTGCCGCGGTGGGAGCTCCATCCGGAGTGAGCCGGGGCTTCCGTGCCCCGTACCGGTCCTCCCGACCCTGAGCTGACCCGAGCTACTTCGCCGCGGTCGCGGAGGCCGCCGCCCCCGCCTGCTGTTCCGGCAACTGCGGCACCTCTTCGCGCAGGTGGACGCGGGTGCGGTCCTCCACGACCTTCCGGTACACGTAGAGCAGCAGCCCGATCGCCAGCACGATGATGCCGATCCGGGTCTTGTCCCAGCCGTAGCCGTACTCGGTCGAGATCCCGAGGAAGCCGCCCGAGTAGATGAACCCGCCGATGACGATGAACAGCAGGTTCACCGCCGCCAGCAGCCCCGCGATGGGCAGCCAGATCGCCGACAGCTTGATCGGGCGCGGCCAGTTCGGCCGGTCCTTGCGGAGCAGCAGGAACCCGGTCAGAGCGAACACGTGGGCGAGCATGTAGCCGAGGTTGCCCGCGGCGAGGATGTCGAGCGGGTAGCCGAAGTACGAGATCAGCCACAGGTTGATGATCGCGTCGAGCGTCATCGCGATGCCCGGCACTCTGTAGCGGTTGAGCCGGCCCAGCCACTTGGTCGTCATCCCGTCCTTCGATATCCCGTACAGCGCCCGTGAGCCGTCCATCGTCGCGGTGTTCATCGACAGGAACAGCCCCGCGATCAGGCACACGATCAGAACCTGACCGATCGCGTTTCCGACGATGTCGTCGAACGCCGTCTTGTAGAAGGCGATTGCGGTTGCGTCCTTGGCGACGACATCGGTCCCCAGCGTTCCGCCCAACCCGAGCGGAAGCAGGGCATAGACCAGGACCGAGAACGCCGCCGACGCTCGAAGGGCCTTCGGCGTGTCGGTCTCGGTCGAGTGGTACTCGGGCGCGAATGCCGCGACGGTCTCGAACCCGTACGACGACCACCCCATGAAATACAGCCAGGTGAGTGCGAGGCCCAGACCGCCTCCCGCGCCGATCTCCCACTGCATGTTGCTGCTCGACCAGTCGCCGGTCAGGTACGGCAGGAACATCAGCACCGCGGCGGGGAGCATCAGCAGCGCGCCCGTGACGTAGCCGACCCAGACGGCCGGGCGGACGCCGAAGATGTTGAAGAGCCACACGGCGAGGATGCAGCCGATGCCGATGTATACGGGCAGGCTCCACTGGAAGTTGCCCACGTCCTGGGTGAACGTGACGTCCGAGAACCACTCGGCCTGCGCGAGCGTGCCGATGATGAAGCCGCTGATCGCGAGCACGCTCGACCACGCGAACCAGTACCCGAAGGTCGCGATCGGGCCGACGAACGTCGTGTACTTGCGCCACGCCTCATGCGCGTACAGGGAGATGCCTCCGGCCTTCTCCGGGAACATCGTCGCCATCTCCGCGTACACGTTGTTCTGCAGCGCTCCGATGCAGACGGAGATCGTCCACAGCACGAATGCACCGGTCGTCCCGAGCACCCCGATCGACGCGCCGAGCGCCGCGATCAGGAACGCCGGGTTGGCGAGCGCGACGATGAAGCCGTCCCACCAAGTCATCGCCTTGATCAGCTGGCGCTCCTCGACCTGGGCAGTAGCCATTCGCCTCTCCTCTGTCACGGCCGCCGTCGCCGGGGGCGGCGCGCCCCGTCCCAGGCGGCCTCCGTCTCTCCGGCGGGCAGCCTATTCCCGTCTGAACCAATTTGTCAAGACCCGGCGGCCACGACCCGACGCGCCGATTTAGACTGAGTCGAATGCCCGTCAAGGATCGGACAACCGGCGTCGAGACGGGTCGCCTTCCGAAGAGCGCGGGTCGGCCGGTGGTGCTGGGGACGCTGTCCTGCCGGATCGATCCGGCCGCCGAGCGAATGGCGATCGAGTCGGCGCTGGACGCGAACTCGCCGCTGGTGGTCGCGAACGTCGTCCACCTGCCGAGCTACCCGACCACCCTTGCGCTGGTCGGGCCCGACGCCGCGGTGCTGCCGCACGAGGAGGACCTGGACGCCGTCCGCACCACCGCTGAGCGGGCGGCGGCGCTCGGGATCCACACCGAGCACCTCCGGGTGAGCAGCAAGCGCCAGGTGAAGGCGTTGCTCGCGATCACGTCCGAGAAGGGAGCGGGGCTGCTCGTGTTCGGTCCCGACCGGACACGGTTCCCGGCGCGGCGGCTGCGGCGCGCGGTCCGGGCGATCCGGAAGCAGGCGTCGTGCCTGGTGTGGATCGCGCCGGATGGGTAGGGACCTGACGGGCGAAGCCCGGCTTCCGGTACAAATGGTCGTACAAATTCGTTCACGCGAGGAGAGAGCGCATGGCTAAGCAGTGGGGTGACGAGGAGTTCTGGGGGATCGGCGAGGAGTGGGATCCGGACTGGCTGCTCACCGAGCGCCAGAAGGAGCTCCGCGACAAGCTGATCGGACTGTGCGAGAAGGAGCTGCGCGCGAACGCGAAGCGCTCCGACGACGAGCTCCTGTACCCGCGTCGCAACTTCGAGGTGCTGGCCGAGAACGGGTTCCTCGGCCTGATCGCGCCGGAGGAGTACGGCGGCCTCGGCGAGAACCACGTCGCGTTCGCGATGGTGTGCGAGACGCTCTCCCGTTACGGATGCGCCTCCACCGCGATGTGCTACGTGATGCACATCGGTGCGGTCGCGACGCTGATGCTCCGCCCCACCGACGCGCTCGTCGACAAGTACATCCGCACGCTCGACTCCGAGTGCCGGATCGGCACCCTCTCCTACTCGGATCCCGAGACCGGCTCGCACTTCTGGTACCCGTTCTCCTCCAACGCGGAGCGGGTCAACGGCGGCTTCAAGGTGAACAAGAAGGCCTCGTGGACGACCTCGGGCGGGTTCGCCGACTTCTACGTCGTGCAGACCACCAGCCCCGACTTCTCCGGCTACGACGACCTCTCGGTGTTCGTGATCGACGGCGAGCAGGTCAAGGCGCAGCCCTCGCTGTGGGACGCGCTCGGCCTCCGCGGCAACCAGTCCGGCCCGATCCAGGTCGAGGACGTGGAGATCCCCGAGGACCAGGTCGTCGGGCCGATCGGCGACGGCGCGAACTCGAACGACGAGGCCGTCGACCCGTGGTTCCTGGTCGGCTCCTCCTCGGTGTGGAACGGGATCGCGCTCGGCGCGATGGACATCGCGAGGCGCCACACGACGCGCAAGCGCCATGTCGACGTCGGGATGCGTGTCGCCGACTACCCGACGATCCAGGACTACGTCGGCGAGTGCCTGATGGACACGAACGCCTCGCGGATGTTCGTGTTCTCGGTCGCGCAGGCGATGGACCGGGCCACGGACGACAACACCCGGGTGCTGAAGCCCGGCGAGACCGCCCGCGCCGACTACCTGCACTGGGCGTGGCAGATCAAGTTCGAGGCGGCCAAGAACGTCGCCCACGTGGTCGACAAGATGCTGCATGCCTGCGGCGGGTCCGGGTACAAGCGCGACATGGAGCTGGAGCGCTATCTGCGCGACGCTAAGGCCGGCTGGGTGATGGGGCCGACCAACGAGGTCCTGCGCCAGTTCGTCGGGAAGGCCGTCCTGCTCGGGTTCGACGCGCTCGACTACTGGAACCAGAACTACAACCGCCGCGTCGTCGAGAACGAGACGAAGAAGCTCGACGCGGCGGGCAAGCGCGAGCTCGCCCAGAAGCTGTCCGAGGAGGCAGACGAGGCCGAGTCGAAGGCAGCGGCGGCGAAGGCCTAGAGCGATGGCCGTCGCGGTCCGCCCGGAGCTCGTCCAGCCCGGTCTGAAGCCGGTCGACCGCTCCCTGGAGACGCACTGGGTCCGTCCCGGCGCGGCCACGGCGGTGCGGCTGGAGCCGGGGGACGAGCTCACCGTCGTCAACCGCGACGGCGGCCAGGTGGGCGAGCTCACCGTGCTCGACTCCGAGGGCGGCGAGGACGCGGCGGCGATCGGGGCGGGCGCGGACGCGGCGGCAACGGTCCTGCGCGGATTGCTCGGGAACGGAGCGGCGCTCGGCTTCCTCGGCGAGCTCCATCGCGAGGGCCTCGTCCCCGACGACGCCCGTGCGGTGCGCCTGTTCGACAACGAGACGCCGCGCGGGACCGCGCGGTCCTTCCCGGCGGAGCGCGCGTCGGTGGCGATCGTGGCGGCGCCCGGCAGCCGCGTGGTCGAGGGCGAGTGGCCGCCGTCGCCGCTGCTGGTCGAGGTGCGGCGGGCGATTCCCCGGGAGCTGGCCGAGGTGGAGCTGCCGCCGCCGCTCGCCGAGCCGCGGCTCGACTTCCGGATCGACCGGGCGACCGCGGCCGGGTACGAGGTCGAGCAGGGCGAGTACATCCAGATCATCGACGTGCACGGCAAGCAGTGCTCCGACTTCCTCGCCTTCAACCGCAACAAGCTGGAGAGCGGGGTCGAGCGGGGCCTGGACGCGACCACGACGCGGACCCTGATGGCGGGCGCCTACCCCCAGCCCGGCCTGTTCCGGAAGAGCTTCGACGTCGACATGGACCCGCTAGTGGAGGTGGTCCAGGACACGGTCGGCCGGCACGACAGCTTCGCGCTCGCCTGCACGAAGAAGTACTACGAGGACCTCGGCTACCCGGGGCACGTGAACTGCTCGGAGAACTTCAACGGACAGGTGACGCCGCACGGGGTCGCCCCCCGGAAGGGGTGGGAGGCGCTCAACTTCTTCTACAACACCGGCTTCGACGCGGACAACCAGCTGATCATGGACGAGCCGTGGTCCCGGCCCGGCGACTACGTCCTGCTGCAGGCCTCGAACGACCTCCTGTGCGCGTCGTCCGCCTGCCCCGACGACATCGACCCGGCCAACGGCTGGGAGACCACCGACATCCACGTCCGCGTGTACCGGCCGGAGAACCGGTTCTCGCTTGCGATCGCCCACCGCGTCACCCCGGAGGCCGACCCCGTCATGACGAAGGAGACCGCTTTCCATCCCCGCACCACCGTGCTCACCCGCGACATGGTCGAGTACCGCGGGTACTGGCTCCCGAACTGCTTCATCGGCGAGGACTCGATCGCCGAGTACTGGGCGTGCCGCGAGCAGGCGGTCGTGATGGACCTGTCCCCGCTTCGGAAGTGGGAGGTGCTGGGGCCGGACGCGGAGCGGCTGATCCAGCTCGCGATCACCCGCGACGCGCGCCGGATGGCGGTCGGCCAGGTCACCTACACGGCGGTCTGCAACGAGACCGGCGGGATGATCGACGACGCCACCGTCCACCGGATCGCCGACGACAACTTCCGGTTCGTCGGCGGCGACCCGTACACGGGCGAGCACCTGCGCCGGCTCGCCGACGAGCGCAAGCTGCGGGTGTGGGTGAAGCCGTCCACCGATCAGCTCCACAACCTCGCCGTGCAGGGTCCGAACAGCCGCGAGATCCTGAAGCAGTTCGTGTGGACGCCGCCGCTTCAGCCCGCGATCGACGAGCTGAAGTGGTTCCGGTTCGCGGTCGGGCGGATCGGCGACTACGACGGGGTCCCGATCGTGGTCTCGCGGACCGGGTACACGGGCGAGCTCGGGTACGAGGTGTGGTGCCATCCCGACGACGGGCCTGCCGTGTGGGACGCGATCTGGGAGGCCGGGCAGGGCCACGGGCTGAAGCCGCTGGGGCTGGCGGCGCTCGACATGGTCCGGATCGAGGCGGGGCTGATCTTCGCCGGGTACGAGTTCGACGACCAGGTCGACCCGTTCGAGGCCGGGATCGGGTTCGCCGTGAAGCTCGACACAGAGGACGAGTTCGTCGGCAAGGAGGCGCTCGTCGAGCGCCACGCGCACCCGCAGCGCACCCTGGTCGGGCTCGAGCTCGCGGGCAGCGAGACGGCCGGCCACGGCGACTGCGTGCACGTCCCCGGCGTCCGCGACGACATCGGCGTGATCACCTCGGGCACCCGCAGCCCGGTGCTCCGCAAGAACATCGCCCTGTGCCGGATCGCGGTCCAGTACGCCGAGCCGGGCACGGAGGTCGAGGTCGGCAAGCTCGACGGGCAGCAGAAGCGAATCCCGGCGACGGTCGTCGGGATCCCCTTCTACGACCCGGACAAGACCCGGCCGCGCTCCTAGCCGCCTGCGGTCAGGCTTCCGTACTGCCCGCCGTGGAAGAGCAGCGGCCGGGCGGCGTCGGTGCGACGCGCGTACTCGACCTGGCCCAGGAAGAGCGAGTGGTCGCCGCCCCAGTACGAGCGCGCGACGCGCGCGACGAAGTGCGCGGCGGAGCCCTCGACGAGGGGTGTCTCGTGGACGATCATGAAGGTCGGCTGGGCCACGTCGGCGCTGTCGCGCCCCGCGAACCTGTCCGAGAGCCCGCGCTGGTCGTCGGCGAGCACGTTCACGGCGAAGTGCGCGCCCTCGTGCAGCAGGTTGCACATCTTCGTCCCGCGCGCGATCGAGATCAGCACCAGCGGTGGCTCCAGCGACACCGACATGAACGCGTTCGCGGTCATCCCGTGCACCTGATCCTCCGATCCGGTGGTGATCACGGTCACCCCGGTCGCGAACGTGCCCAGGGTCTGCCGCAGCGCAACCGCCGGGTCCTCCCCCTCGATGTCGAGGGGATGCTCGTTCACGGGCGCGACCGGCGACTCGCCGATCCCCTCCGGGCCCGAGCCGACCCACGCTCCCGCTTCTGCGAGCGCGAGGTCGAACTCGGGCGGAGGTGCGGGCTGATCGCTCACGCCCGCATTATCCAACCGAATGGGGTCAGGCGGCTGCGCGCCAGCCCGCGAGTCGCTCGTCCGAGGACAGGCGCTCCAGCGCCCGAGCCTCGAGCCGGCGTGCCTGCTCCTGGGTGACGCCGACCTCGCGGGCGGCGTCGCGGAGGGTGCGGGCGGGCTGCCCGCCGGTGCCGAACCGTGCGCTGATGATGCGCCGCTCCTGCTCCGGCAGCTTCGAGAGCGCCTCCTCGACCGCGCCCTCCTGCTCGCGCTCGAACACCTCCTCCTCGAGGTCGTCGGTGCTCTCAGCATGCAGCTCTCCAAGCGTCGTGTCGCCGTCCCCGACCGGGGTGTCGAGGCTGGCCGTGACCCGGGTCAGGTCGCGGACCGCCATCACCTCGTCGAGCGGGAGCTTCGCCGCGTCAGCGACCTCCTCGTCGGTCGGGTCGCGGTCCAGCTTCACCGCAAGCTCCGCGGTGATCCGGTTCACCGTCCGCTCACGCTGCGCGACGTGGGCGGGGATCCGCACCGGACGCCCGCTGTTGTCGAGCCCGCGCTGGATCGACTGCTTGATCCACAGCACCGCGTACGTCGAGAACTTGTAGCCACGCCGCCAGTCGAACTTCTCGGCCGCGCGGATCAGCCCCAGCATCGCCTCCTGGACGAGGTCGCCGAGGTCGAGCCCGTGGCCCTGGTAGCGACGCGCGAACTTGATCACGAGGCGGAGGTTGGAGTTGATCAGGCGCTCCTTCGCGGCGAGATCGCCGCGCTCGATCGCCTGCGCCAGCTCGACCTCCTCCTCCTTGGTGAGCAGGGGGTAGCGCATCGCCTGGTTGATGAAGAGCTGCAGGCTGTCGGTCGTCATCTCCGCCGCGGCATGCTCGGACCCGCGGCGCTCGGCACCGGCCTGGTTCTTCGTCTGGTTGTGCTCGCCGCGCGTGCGGCGGCCCTCGCTGCGCTTCGTCGCAGCGCCTCTCGTGCGAGGCATCGTGCTCCTTCTTTCGAGGTTTCGTCGTCCCCTGCCTGATCCACCGACAAGCAGCGGCCGGGGACCGGTCCCCCTTGACTTCAGAAAGTATAGCGCAGATCGGCGCAAATGCAAGCAGCCGCTCACGCGGCGGAAACATCGCGCAAGATCGCGGTCAACGGCTCACGACACCGTCCCCAACAGCATAGCCGCTCAGCCGGCGAGCGCCGCAGCCGCGGCCGCGCGGCCGGTGCGGACGGCCCCCTCCATGTACCCGCACACCCACTGGTCCGAGCCGCACACGTAGAACGGCGGCTCGTGCGTGCCGTGCAGCGGGCCGACGGCCATCACGTCGCCCGGGCGCCAATTGGTGATGTAGCCGAGGGTGTACGGGTGCACCCCCCACCGACGCATGAACACCGCGGCCGGGTTGGCGGCACCGTCCCCGAAAATCTCCACCATCTCCCGGGTGAGCTCCTGCTGGAGGATGTGGGCGGGGGTGGCGATCAGCAGCGCCAGGCGCTCCGGCGGGACCAGGGTCGAGATGATCCCCTCGACCTGCGGCCAGATCCCGCACAGGAGCCCCTTCTCGGCATAGCCGGTCCCGTTCTGGCCCTGCTCCTCCCAGAACGAGGTGTCGTAAACGAACACCGCCTTGGCGGCGAGCGCGTGCCGCTGCCGGTGCAGCGAGCCGAGCCGCTCCTCGGAGACGCCCTCGACCTGGATGTTGCGTAGCGGGCCCACAGGGACCGCGGAGACGACCACCTCCGCATCGAACCGCTCGCCGTTCGCCGCCGTCACCGTGCAACCGGCCGAGGACACGCGGATCCGCTCCACAGGGGTCGTGTACCTGACCCGGTAACCGAGCTGCTCCGCCATCCGCAGCGGCACCGAGGCCGATCCCTCGGCGACCCGCTGGGACTCCCACACGTCGTAGTCGTAGAACCCCCTGCCGCCCGAGGCGGCCTGCTTGCGGAGCTCGGACAGCAGCGAGATCCGCTCCAGCGACTCGGACGACAGAGCCAGCGCCCCGAGATCCTCGGCGTACACGACCTTGCGCGTCGCCCCCGCCTCGCGCATCCACTGGGCGACCGAGATCGAATCGAGCTTCGCCGCCTCCGGGTGGGACCACGGGTCGTCGGGGTCTACCGTGCCGGCGAGCGCGCGGAACTTCTCCTCGACCACGTCGTAGCTCACCCGGTCCTCGTCGTCCATCCACGAGCGTGCGTCGCCGACGAACTTCCCGTCCGCGATCACGTACGTGTCCTCGCCGGGGATCGAGGGGAAGGCGGACTCGAGCGTCAGGCCGAGGTCGGCGACGAGATCGCGGTACGCGGTCTGAAAGGGACCGGTGAGCTCGCCGCCGAGCTGCACGAGCCGACCGTCGGGGAGCTGGGTCTGCTCGACGCGCCCGCCCGGCCGCCCCCGCGCCTCCAGGACGACCACGTCGGCTCCGCCCGCGACCAGGTTCCGGGCGGCGGTGAGGCCTGCGAGCCCGCCGCCGACGACCACGACGTCATGTCCCATCCCACGCTCCTTTCGCTGGACTTCGGTCCAGCGAACCGTACTTCCGGCGGGCGGTTAGCCGCAGTTGGGCCAGTGCTGGGCGCCGTCCCGCTGCTTCAGGGCGACGGCGACGACTGCCTGCGTCTTGTACGGGAACCTGACCGGGTCGCCGCCGGGAGACTTCGGGGCGCGGCGCCACGTCGACTTCAGGAACTGGAAGGCGCCGCGGTACTTGCCGCCACCGCCGACCGCCTCGGGGTCCTTGCCCGACTCGCACACCGCGGTGGTCCGGGCCCACCGCCGGTTGCGCTTGTTCACCTTGCCCCACAGCCGCTCGTACCTCGCGTCGCTGGCCGAGGACGACTTGTCGTCGGAGCCACCCGTGCCGCCGCCGATGGTGATCCCGCCCGAGGTCGCGGCGCCGGCGGTGGAGGCGCCCAGCGCAACGGTCGCCACGATCGCCGCGGCGATCAGCAGCGGAATCAGGAGCTTGATGTCTGTGCTCGGGAAGCGGTACGCAAACTTCAACGTGTGACGCTCTTCACTCGCTTACGGGGTTAGCTGACGGGCTCGCGCCTAAGAGCTGGCGCTACGCGGCGCTCGGGCCGCGATTCGCCCCAACAACGTTGGGTCCCCCGCTACCCGCCGATATGTGGGCGGGTGCTTCAGCAGGTCGAGCCAGCACACTAGCAAACGCTCACACGGATCGCGAGCGGTCGAGGCCGTGCTAGCCTCGGCCGGCGCGGGAGTCTGTCCCGGACGGCGGGGGCCGCAACCCAAACAGGCACCCGGAGCCACCTGGCTGCTGGAAGCAGCGCGCTGACCGCTCGGGTTCGTGGATCAGCGAGCCGGGAATCGCTGCCCGGGCCTATCGATGTGTGTCGACCTTGGAAGGAGCGAATCGCAGACGTGATCCACATACGAACCAGACTGATCTTGATGGCCGCGATCGCGGCCGTGGCCGCCACCGCCGTGGCGCCGGCAGCGAGCCAGGCGAAGCGCACCCCGCCCAGCTTCTACGGCCTCGTCCCCAACTACGATCTGCGGGCGGCCGACTACGAGATGATGCGGCAGGCGAACGTCGGCTCGGTGCGCGTCACCCTCTTCTGGCAGGTGATCGAGGAGTACCCGGGGCGCTACGACTGGGCCGCCACGGACAGGTTGTTCGGGGAGGCCGCGGCGCGGGGCATCGGCGTGCTGCCCAACCTCTACGGCACGCCGAACTGGCTCTCAAAGGAGACCACCAGCCCGCCGGTCGACTCCGCTCAGCAGAGGAGCGCCTGGGAGAAGTTCGTTCGCGAGGCGGTCAGGCGCTACGGCCAGGGGGGCAGCTTCTGGCGCACCGTGTACCCGGCCCAGCACCCCGGCGCGCCGGTCCTTCCGCCCGACACGTGGCAGGTGTGGAACGAGGAGAACGGCCCGAAGCACTTCTTCCCGACGCCCGACGTGAGCAGGTACTCGACGCTGCTCGAGATCGCGAAGCAGGCGATCACCTCCGTGAATCCGGACGGCCGGGTGCTGACCGGCGGCCTCGCAAGCAGGCCCACCGGCGCCGGTGGGCTCGACGCCTGGAAATACGTGAAGAAGCTGACCAAGACCGCGGCTGGCAGGAACAGCTTCGACGACGTCGGACTGCATCCGTATGCGAAGAACCAGCGCGTGGTCGCGGGCGACGTCAAGAAGGTCCGCCGGGCGCTCAAGAAGGGCCACAAGAAGAAGGCGCAGGTGACCCTGACGGAGACGGGATGGAGCTCGGTCGCCAACGGAGCCAGCCCGAAGCTGTCGAAGAGCCCCAAGGGGCAGGCGAAGCTGCTCAAGAAGACCTACAAGCTTCTCGCCAAGAAACGGCGCAAGTGGAGGATCGGCGGCGTGTACTGGTACACGTGGCGTGATTTCCCCGGTGACGCGATCTGCGACTGGTGCGGAGACGCCGGCCTCGTGACGAGTGGTCTGCAGCCGAAGCCGGCGTACAACGCGTTCAGAAAGGTCGCCGGCGGATAGGCGCCGCGCTCGCCGACGGGTGAGCGATACTTCGGGCTCGATGTCCGAAGCAGACGTCGAGATCGTCCGGTACGCGATCGAGGAGGGGATCAACCTCGACCCGCGCGAGCAGCAGACGTGGGAGCGGGCCGCGGCATGGCTCCACCCCGATTTCGAGTATCGGGAGGATCCGGCGCTGCCCGGCGCCGGCACCTACAGGGGACTGGACTCGTTCCGAGAGGCGGTGACGGCCTACTACGAGCCGCTGGAGCGGATGCATCTGGAGCCGCAGGAGTTCTTCGACTGCGGTGACCGGATCCTGGTCACGATCCGGTGGTGGGCGCGGAGCCGGGTCGGGATGGAGGCGGACATGCTGCAGGCGGGGATATTCACCGTCCGCGACGGGAAGGTGGCGAGCTGGCAGGTGTGCTTCGACTACGAGGCGGCGCTCCGGAACGCCGGGGTGCGCGAGTAGCGCCTACAGGCCGAGCTTCCCGAAGAACTCGTTCGACAGGGTCCCGCTCGGGTCGAGCTCCGACTTCAGCTCGACGAACTCGTCGAGGTGGCTCGCGTACATCTCACGCAGCGTCTCCTCCCTCGCGTACACGTTCTTGACCAGGTACACCCGCCCGCCGAAATCCTTCCAGAGCACGTCCGCGAGCTCCGAGAACGCCTCCTTCACGGCGGCGAGGCGTTTAGCGTTCGAGGTCTCGAACGCGTAGCTGCACGCGAACCCCGCCATGTCGGCGCTCGCCGACAGCATGAACGGCCGGTCCTTGGGCAGGTACAGGACGTCGTGCAGGGTGGGGGCGAGCCCCCGCCCGAGCAGATAGCCGTGCGCGTACTCGAGCCACTCGACCAGGTCGTCCCTGGTCTTGTCCCAACCCCGCTCGGTGCCGGGCTCACTGGGGACGACGAAGGTCTGCTGGCAGTTCTGCATCTTGAACCCGAACCGCTTCCCGATCCGCTTCGCGCGGGCGTTCCCGTCCATGAAGAACGTGAACCCCTCCAGCTCGTCCACGTACTCCGACTGGCGGTCCCGGAACAACCCCATCACGTAGAACCGCCACAGCACCGCGGCGATCGCCGGTCGCCGCATCCCCCACTCGGCGAGCAGCCGCACGAACAGCTTCGGTCGGTGCAGGAGCATTCGCTTCCCCTTGTCGCCGCACTGGAATATCGAGGTGAACAGAAGCGCCGTCTGCGAGCCGTCGGGTCGGGTGTCGAGCGCCGACCAGATCGCGTCGAGCTTCTTCATGTCGCGGGGATCGGCGCTCTGGGCGACCATCTGCTCGACCCGGGGCAGGAGCTCCTTCGCCAGCGTGGAGAAGGTGTCGGTCCTGTACGCGAGCGTCCGCACCCCGATCGGCTCACCGGGCTCGACGGCCTTCCTCACCCGGTAGGTGATCTCGGTGACGGCGCCGAGGTGGCCGAGCCCGCTGATCACCCCGCAGAAGGCGCGCTCGCCGGGGCTCCACTGGGCGAACTCGGTCCCCCTGGCCGGGGGCATGCACGTGATCTGTCTGCCGTCGGTGGTGACCAGCTCGAAGCTCTCGACGTGCTCTCCCTCCTTGCCGTAGGCCGGGGAGAATCGCGACAGGCAGTCGCCCGACAGGGTCCCCCCTGCCGTCGCGTGCTCGGTCGTCACGGTCACCGCCGGGACCAGCCCGTGTGGCTTCAGCGCGGCAATGATCTTCCCCCAGCTCGCGCCCGCGCCGACCCGGACCCTGGATTCCTCGGATTCCGCGGCCAGCACCTCGACGTGGTCGATCGCGGTCGTCGAGATCACGAGATCGTCGCCGAGCGACTGCCCGTCGAACGAGTGCGCGCCGGCTCGCAGCGTGACGGCGCGGTCGTTGCGTCGCGCGAACTCGAACGCGGCGGCGACGCCGGCGGCGTCGGCCGGCGTCGTCACGCAGGCCCGGGCCGAGTACTGCCCCGAGTAGCAGCCGAGCTCCTGCTCGACGCAGGGAAAGGACTCGTCGATCGCAGCGGCCACCTCGGGCGCAGCCTAGCGCTCCTGCGGCATAGACTGGCGCCCGTGGGATTCGACCAGTACCACGAGCCCGCATCGGAGCTCCCGGAGGAGACCCGGACGTTCGCCCGGCTGTGCGCGTCGCTGACCGAGGAGGCCGAGGCGATCGGGTGGTACCAGCAGCGGCTCGCGGTCGAGCCCGACGCCGACGCGCGGGCGATCATGCACGACGCGCAGGGGGAGGAGTTCAAGCACTTCTGCATGGACCTCGAGTTCCTGCTGCGGCGGGTCCCGCTGTGGCGGGAGATCGCCGAGGGCATCCTGTTCCAGGAGGGCGACATCGTCGAGCACGGCGAGGCCTCCGAGGAGGAGGCGACCGAAGGCGCGGCGGAGCGCGGCGCACCAAGCTCGGGCGGTGAGTCGCTGGGTATCGGCGGGCGCCGGGAGAGCGCCGCATGAGCCACCTGCTCCGCGAGCACGCACCGATCACCGATCGGGGCTGGAAGCTGCTCGACGACGAGGCCCGCGCCCGGCTCACCCCGGCGCTGGCGGCGCGCAAGCTGGTCGACTTCTCCGGACCGCACGGGTGGGAGCACTCGGCGACGAACCTCGGCCGCGCCGAGCAGGTCAAGGACGGGATCCGCGACGGCGTCGACGCGGTTCAGCGCCGGGTCCTGCCGCTGGTCGAGGTCCGGGCGCCGTTCGCGATCGGCCGATCCGAGCTCGCGGACGCGGATCGCGGCGCGGAGGACGCCGACCTCGGTCCGCTCGACGACGCGGCGCACGGGGTCGCCGTCGCGGAGAACACGGCCGTCTTCCACGGCTGGAAGGGCGCCGCGATCGGCGGGATCGTGGAAGCCTCGCCGCATGATCCGATCGCGCTCGGCTCCGACGGCGAGCGCTACCCCCGTCACGTCGCAAAGGCGGTCGACGCGCTCCTGTGTGTCGGCGTGGGCGGGCCCTACGGGCTGGCGCTCGGCCCCGAGGCGCACACGAACGTGCTCGAGACCTCCGAGCACGGCGGCTACCCGCTGCTCGATCACCTCCGCGACATCGTCGACCGCGGCCCGATCGTGTGGGCGCCGGGAATGAAGGGCGGCGCCGTGGTCAGCCTCCGCGGCGGAGACTTCCTGTTCGAGTCGGGAGAGGACCTCGCGATCGGGTACGACAGCCACGACGCCGATGCGGTCCAGCTCTACCTGCAGGAGAGCTTCAGCTTCCGCGTCGCGACGCCGGAGGCGGCCGTGACGCTCGCCCCATGAACGCGGAGCGCGCGATCGAGACCGAGGTCGCAGTGGTCGGCGCCGGGATCGCCGGGCTGACGGCCGCCTCGACGCTCGCCCGGGAGGGCATCGACGTGGCCGTGCTCGAGGCCCGCGACCGGGTCGGCGGGAGAACCTGGAACACCGAGATCGGCGGCGAGGCGAACGAGCTGGGCGGCCAGTGGGTCGCCCCCTACCAGACCGCGATGCACGCGCTGCTCGAGGACCTCGACATCGAGCTGTTCGAGTGCTGGCGCGACGGCCGGCACACCTACATCGAGCCGTCGGGGACGGTGCACCGGTACACCGGTCACGACGCGCCGCTCGGGTCGGTCTCGGCGAAGGCGTACGAGCAGGCCGACTCGAAGCTGGACGCGCTCGCGAAGGAGCTCGACCCGGAGGCCCCCTGGGAGCACCCGGACGCCGCCGAGCTCGACGCGATCACGTTCGAGGCGTGGCTGCGGCGCGAGGTCGACGACGAGATGGCCCGGGGGCTGCTGCGCTCGTGGCTCGCCGGCGGCTTTCTCGCGAAGCCCGCGCACACGTTCTCGCTGCTGCAGGGGATGTGGATGATCGCCGGCGCCGGCGGCACCTACGAGCTGTTCGAGCCCGACCAGTGCCTCGCCTACCGCGTCGTCGGCGGCTCCCAGCTGATCTCGATCCGGATGGCGGAGCGGCTCGGCGAGCGGGTCGTGCTCGAGGCCCCTGCGCGGGACATCCGGTGGTCGGACGAGGGCGTCGAGATCGACGCGGAGTCGGTGCGGGTGAAGGCGCGGGCCGCGATCATCGCGATCCCGCCGAACCTCACCGACGCGATCCGGTTCCGCCCCGCACTCCCAGCGTGGCGGATGCGTCTGCAGCAGGCGCTGTCGCAGGGGGTCGTCACCAAGATCCTCGCCGTGTACGACGAGCCGTTCTGGCGCCAGGACGGGCTCTCGGGCCAGGGGTTCGCGCCGAACGAGCTGGTCCGCGAGCTGTACGACAACTCTCCGCCCTCGGCGTCCGCCGGGGTGCTGTGCACCTTCCTGGCGGGCGAGAACGCCGAGCGCGCCGGAGCATCGAGCCCCGAGGCGCGCCGGACAGAGGTGCTCGAGGGGATGGCGAAGTACGTCGGCCCGCACGCGCTCGACGCGACCGACTACATCGAGGTGGAGTGGTCGAGCGAGGAGTGGACCCGGGGCGCGTACGGAACCAGTTACGGCCCCGGCGGGCTGACCCGGTTCGGCGAACGCCTCCGCGACCCGATCGGGCCGCTGAGCTGGGCGTGCACCGACATCGCCGGCCTCGGGCACATCCACATGGAGGGGGCGACCCGCTCCGGCGAGCGCGCCGCCCGCGCCTGCATGGCGGGCGTCGCAGCCTAGGACCGCGGTGGCGGAGCGTCCCGTCGCCCTGGTCAGCGGGGCCAATCGAGGGATCGGGGCCGAGATCGCCCGCGAGCTCGGCGACCGGCACGGCTACCTGGTGCTGGCCGGGTCCCGGGACGCGGCGCGGATCAAGGGGTCCGACTCCGTCCGCGCGATCGAGCTCGACGTGAGCTCGGACGCGAGCGTCGACGCGGCGCGGAAGCGAGTCGAGGCGGACCCGGGAAGGCTCGACGCGCTCGTCAACAACGCCGGGATCGCGGGCGGCTACGAGAGCGTCGGGGAGTACGACCTCGAGGTGGCGCACGAGGTCCTCGAGACGAACCTGTTCGGTGCGTGGCGGCTGACCCAGGCGCTGCTGCCGCTGCTGCGAACGGGCGGACACGGCCGGATCGTGAACGTGTCGAGCGGGTCCGGGCAGCTCACGGACATGAACGGCGGCACGGCGGCGTACCGGGTCTCGAAGTCGGGGATGAACGCGCTCACCCGAATCCTCGCCAACGACGAGGCGGGAAGCGGGATCCTCGCGAACTCGATGTGTCCCGGGTGGGTCCGAACCGACATGGGGGGTGCCGGCGCGCCGCGCTCGGTGGCCGAGGGGGCCGACACGGCGGTGTGGCTGGCGACGCTGGACGACGGCGGCCCGAACGGTGGCTTCTTCCGGAACCGGGAGCCGATCCCGTGGTGAGGGCGGGCGCCCTCGTGTGCGTGCTCGCGGTCGTGGCCGCGGTATCGGGGTGCGGGACGACGTCGGAGTCGGGGAAGGTCGGCGACACGCTGAAGGCGAACGGGGTGGAGGTGACGGTCGCAGACGTCGACACGTCGGTTCCGGTCGACGCGAACGACGTAACCGGGCTGTCGCAGCCGTCTGCGGGCTCGAAGCTGGTCGGGACCCGGGTGAAGGTGTGCAGCGACCACGGCGGCGCGATCGGGGCCTGGGACTTCGGCGTCGTCACCACAGACGGGGATCAGGCGAAGCTGAAGTTCCCGCAGCGGAACTACCCGCAGGACTTCTCCTCCCAGCGTCAGGGTTGCGGCGGGGGCTGGATCGTGTTCGAGATCCCCTCGCACAGCAGGCCGAAGGAAGTCACCTTCGGGTTCGAGGACACCGGCTCGTCCTACGACTACCAGGACATCGTCGACGCCGAGTTCAGCTGGGACGTGACGTAGCCCGCGAGGTGCTAGGGGCCGGTGCCGTGGCCGGGGAGGTGCCACCGGCGCGGCCCGATCACACCGTGGTGGGACTCGGGGCCCCACGATCCGGGCTCGTACGGGTGCACCGGCGGCGGGTCGTCGAGCAGCGGCGCGGACACCTCCCAGAGACGCTCGATCGGACCCGACGTCGTGAACAGGAGCCGATCGCCGACCATCACGTCGTGGATCAGGCGCTCGTACGGGTCCAGCGCCTGCTCGGGCCCGGCGAAGCCGGTCTCATAGCTGAAGCCCATCGTCGCCTCTCCGAGCTGCAGCTCCGGCCCCGGGACCTTGGCGAGGAAGCTCGCCGAGATCGTCGCGGGATCGCCGAGGTCGAAGCTGAGGTGGTCGCGCCCGAACGACTCGGCGACGTGACGGCAGTCGACCGGGAACATCCGCTGCGGGGGCCGCTTGTACGCGATCGTCAGCAGACGGCGGCTTTGGGCGAGGCGCTTCCCGGTCCTCAGGTAGAAGGGGACGCCCGCCCACCGCCAGTTGTCCACGTACGCGCGCAGGGCGACGAAGGTCTCCGTGTCGGAGTCCGGGGCGACTCCGTCGAGATCCCGGTACCCGTCGTACTGACCCCGGACGACATGGTCGGCCTCGATCGGCAGCATCGCGTCAAACACCTTCGCCCGCTCCGCCGTCAGCGCATCGGGACGGAGCGCGACGGGCGGCTCCATCGCTACGAACCCGAGCACCTGGAACAGGTGGGTGACGACCATGTCCCGATACGCGCCGACCCGGTCGTAGAACCGGGCCCGCATGTCGATTCCGAGCGTCTCGGGAATCTCGATCTGAACGTGGTCGATGTGGTCGCGGTTCCACACCGGCTCGAACATCCCGTTCGAGAACCGGACCGCGAGCAGGTTCTGAACGGCCTCGCGACCCAGGTAGTGGTCGATCCTGAACACGCGACTCTCGTCGAACACCCGCAGCAGGCAGGCGTCGAGCTCGCGCGCGGAGGCGAGATCGAGCCCGAACGGCTTCTCGACCACGAGCCGGGCCCCTGCGGCGAGGCCGGCATCCCCGATCTCGCCGACGGTCTCGCCGATCCCGTCGGGAGGAAGCGCCAGGTAGTGGAGCAGGCTCGCGTCGGCCCCGAGCTCCTTCCGGGCGCCCGCGATCGCGTCCCGCAGCTCGACCAGCCCATCCCCCACGCTCACCCCCGACAGAGCCGCGGCGAACTCCTCCCAGGTCCGGTCCGGGACGGGCGCGCGTCCGGATTCGCGCGCCGCCGCGGCGGCCAACTCGCGCAGCTCCCGGTCGTCGAGCCGGCGTCGTGAGGTGCCGATGATCCGGTAGCGGCTCGGCATCATCCCCGCGGCGGCGAGATTCAGCATCGCCGGGAACAGCTTCCGCTTGGCGAGGTCGCCGGTCGCTCCGAACAGCACGATCACATGGTCCGGCGGCGCGTGCGCGACTCGCGCGGGGTCCGAAGCCGTCGAGGTGGCGACGCTCACGGCTCCGGCGACGGGGTCAGCCGAGTGGGCCCGGAACCTCGTGCTCCGACTCGGTGGCACCCCGGGCCACCATCCGCCCCCGCAGCCATCCCCCGATCGCCGCGAACGGGATCGCGAACCCGACCGTGATCAGCAGCAGCGCGATCGGCGGATCCGGGAGGTCCCGCTCGGGTTCCGCGCCCGAGATCTCGTGGGCGATCAGGATCGCGCCGCCGAACACGAGGCCGGCGAGGATTCCGCGGAGCGCCCCGGGCCCCGGGCCCGGGTGCTCCAGCCCGGCCCCGATCGCCCCGATCAGGCCGGCGATCGCGAGCACCAGGTACAGCGCCGCCGAGATCCCGAGCGCGATCCCCGTGATCGCGCCGAACACCGCAGGGACGACGACCGCGAGCAGGAACTGCATCGGTCGCGGTCGCTCCGAAAGCAGCGGCGGCACCCTCATCCCGCGTCAACCCTATATGCCCTCGGCGATCAACGTGGCCTCCTCGCCTCGAGCGCGGCCCTCACCTCGGGCGGCTCGATCGCGACGTTCACGGTCTTGCAGCGCCCGCACCTGACCCGCACCTTCTTCGTCATGTGCCACGGGTCCATCGCCTCGGCGAGCAGGTTGCCGCACTTGACGCACACGTAGTCGTTCGGGCCGTTCCCGTGAAACGCGGGCCGACCGGGATCCTCCTGAACCGCGGTCCCGCCGCCGGGCGGCACCTCGCCCGCCTCGACCTCCCGCATCGCGACCGTCGCCATCTAAGCCCCGTCGATCTTGCCCGCGAAGTCCGTGATCATCGCGTCCAGCACCCCGACCACGACGCCCTCCCCCATCGAGGCCGCCTTCCCGACGATCTGCGCCGAGGTGTGGATCGTGCCGCCGCCATCGTTCACCTGGAAGGTGACGTCCGCGTTCGCGTGCCCGTCGCCCCCGACCTCCTTCGACTTCACCCGCATCAGGGCCCTGTGGGCGGCCTCGTCCTCCTCGGCGATCTCGACGGTGCCCGCGAACTTCATCGACATCGCCCCCATCGCCACGGCGATCTCAGCCTTCACGGAGTCGGGGCCGGTCACCTCGGTCACCTTCCCGCCCTCGACACAGGGGATGATCCGGTCCAGGTCGGTGATCGTCGCGAAGGTCTCGTCGATCGACTTCGACGTCGTGAAGGAATGGTCGAGCTCAGTAGCCACTGGTTGCCTCTCTCCTCGCTTGCATGCCTCGATATATCCTCGCCGAATGGCGCTTCCGTCGGGCGAGCACACGCTTGGGCCGGACGACGTCACCCTCTCCGTGCGGACCGCGCGGGGCGGGGCCGCCGCGAAGGCGGGCCACGACCTGCTGCTGCGCGTCACCTCCTGGTCGGCGACGCTGGTGATCGGCGAGGAAATCGCGAAGTCCCGCCTCGAGCTCGATGCCGACGCCACCTCCCTTCGCGTGATCGAGGGCACCGGGGGCGCCTTCGAGCTCGGCGACGACGACATCGCCAACATCGAGCAGACGATCGACGACGAGGTGCTGATGAAGCAGCCGATCGAGTTCCGGTCCACCGAGCTCCGGGCCCCGGAGACCGGCAAGCTCGCCGTCGACGGGGAGCTGACGATCGTCGGCGCCACGAAGCCGATCGCGTTCGAGGTCGTGATCGGCGAGGGCGGAAAGCTGACCGGCTCCGCCACCCTGAAGCAGACGGACTGGGGGATGAAGCCGTACTCGGCGCTGTTCGGAGCGCTCAAGGTCGCCGACGACGTCGAGGTCGAGGCCGAGGGTCGGCTGCCGCCTCAATCGCGGTAGACGGCCTGGGTCCTGGTTGCAGCTCAGGGCGCGACCGCCGCTTTCGCCCTCCGCGCCGCCTTGCGCCGCTCGGTCTTGCCGAGCTCGGCCTTGCGCAGCCGGACGGCGTTCGGGGTGATCTCGACCGCCTCGTCCTCGCGCAGGAACTCGAGCGCCTGGTCGAGCGAGAGCCGGCGCGCCGGGACCAGCCGGACGAGCTGGTCTGCGGCTGCAGCGCGGACGTTGGTCTGGTGCTTCTGCTTGGTGGGATTTACGTCGAGGTCGTCGGAGCGCGAGTTCTCGCCGACGATCATCCCCTCGTAGACCTGCTCGCCGGGGCCGACGAACAGCGTCCCGCGCTCCTGGAGCCCGAACAGCGCGAAGCTCGCCGTCTCGCCCTGGCGATCGGAGACCAGGGCGCCGCTCGGCCGAGTGCGAAGCTCGCCGCTCCACGGCTCCCAGCGGTCGAAGACGTGGTGCAGGATCCCGGTTCCCCGGGTCTCGGTCAGGAACTCGGTCCGGAAGCCGATCAGCCCCCGCGCGGGAACCAGATACTCGAGCCGCACCCAGCCGGTCGAGTGGTTCACCATCTGCTCCATCCGCCCCTTGCGGAGCGCGAGGAGCTGGGTGACGACGCCGACGTAGTCCTCGGGCAGGTCGATCGCCAGCCGCTCCACCGGCTCGTGGGCCCTGCCGTCGATCTCACGGATCACGACCTGCGGCTGGCCGGCGGTGAGCTCGAAGCCCTCGCGCCGCATCAGCTCGAGCAGGACGACGAGCTGCAGCTCGCCGCGCCCCTGCACCTCCCAGGTGTCGGGACGGTCGGCGTCGGTGACCCGGATCGAGACGTTGCCGACCAGCTCCTGGTCGAGGCGGTCGCGGATCTGGCGCGCCGTCAGCCGGTCGCCGTCCCGCCCCGCGAGGGCGGTCGTGTTGATCCCGACCGTGATCGAGAGCGAGGGCTCGTCGACCGTGATCACCGGCAGCGGCCGCGGGTCCTCGGGATCGGCAAGCGTCTCTCCGATCGTCACCTCGGGCAGGCCGGCGACGGCGATGATCTCCCCGGGCCCGGCCTCGGCGGCCTCGACGCGGTCGAGCGCCTCGGTGACGTAGAGCTCCGACACGGCGGCCCGCTCGACCGTGCCGTCGGTCCGGCACCAGGCGATCGGCTGGCCGGCACGGATCCGCCCGTTGCGGACCCGGCACAGCGCCAGCCGGCCGACGTACTCGGAGGCGTCGAGGTTCGTGACGTGGGCCTGCAGCGGCGCCTCGGGGTCGTACTCCGGGGCGGGGATCCGCTCCAGCATCAGGTCGAGCAGGGGCGAGAGGTCCGTGCCCTCGTCGCCGTCGGCAAGCGACGCCCGCCCGGCGCGTGCGTTCGTGTAGACGATCGGGAACTCGACCTGCTCGTCGGTCGCGCCGAGGTCGATGAACAGCTCGTAGACCTCGTCGACGACCGCGGCGATCCGCGCGTCGGGGCGGTCGACCTTGTTGACGACCAGTACCACCGGCAGCCGCGCCTCGAGCGCCTTTCGGAGCACGAACCGCGTCTGCGGCAGCGGCCCCTCGGAGGCGTCGACCAGCAGCAGCACGCCGTCGACCATCGTCAGCCCGCGCTCGACCTCCCCCCCGAAGTCGGCATGGCCGGGGGTATCGACGATGTTCAGCTTCACCCCGCCGTGATGAACGGCCGTGTTCTTCGCCAGGATCGTGATCCCCCGCTCCCGCTCCAGGTCCATCGAGTCCATCACCCGGTCGGCAACCTCCTGCCCGGAGCGAAACGCCCCCGACTGTCTCAGCATCGCGTCGACGAGCGTCGTCTTTCCGTGGTCGACGTGGGCGACGATTGCGATGTTGCGGAGGTCGGTGCGGTGGGCCATCGGGCGGGGGATGGTAGGGAACCCCCGCTCGCCGGCCGACGGCCGGCTGCCGCCTCAGTCGCGGTAGACCGCCTGCGCGTCGAGCCCACCCTCGACCCCGGGCGGCAGCGCCCCGGTGCCGTGTGCGTACAGCGCGATCTGCTCCATCGTCTTGACCCGATCCGGGCCGGCGGCGGCGCCGGCGCCGGCGGCCCACTCGCCGTTCGACCACGTCAGCGAGTCCGGGTCGGTCTCCAGCGCCGCCCCGGCGAGCAGCCGCGCCTTCTCGCGGATCCGCTCCGACGCGGTGGCGGCGGCGGCGCGGGTCCCCGCCGAGGGGCTCGTGTTGAAGCCGTGGCCCTCGCCGAACCGGTCGGTGTCCGCCGGCACGACCTTCACGTCCAGAGCCGGGACGCCGAGCTCGGCGGCGACCAGCTCCGCGTACTCGCTCTCGTTCCCGTCGGACTCGGTGGTCAGGCTGAGCACCATCTTTCCGGTCGGGTGGACGCGCAGGAACACCGCGCGGTAGGCCTCGTCAGCCATCCTGATCCTCCTTCTCTTGCTTGGCCAGGCGCCGCCGCTCCTGGTGGGCGGTGAGCGCGTTGTGCTCCTCGAGCTCGCAGAAAGCCGGCTGCGGGCCTCCGAGCGAGTGCGGCGGAGCCGCCGGTCGCTCGCAGCCGGGATAGATGCAGGTCTTGGTCTCGGTCGTCACTCGGTCGACCATCCCGGGGTCGTCTTGCCGCGGCTCGGACCGTATCCGGTGGGCATCGCGACCGAGCTGCCGGCAACCGGGGTGGCGCTCGGCCACGCCTCCTGGTCGTCCTCGGAGGGGACCGCGGGCTCCGGGATCGCGAGGGCGACACCGCCGGCGGCGTCGGCGCCGATCGCGTCGACGACCTCGGTGAGCGCCACGAAGCTGTGGCCGCTGACCAGCGCGTCGCAGTACTCGAGCGCCGCCATCATCCCACCCGCGCGGACCGAGAACTCCCGCGCCCCAACCCGCGGGTTCACCCACACGATCCGGTGCGCGAGCCGCGCCAGCCGCGCCATCTCGCGCCCGACCACGGTCGGGTCGCCGCGCTCCCAGCCATCCGAGAGGATCACGACGACGGCGCCCCGCGCCATCCCGCGCCGGCCGTGGCGATCGTTGAACTCCTTCAGGGCGTCGCCGATCCGGGTGCCGCTGGACCAGTCGGGGGCGGCGGCGGCGGCGCGCTGGATCGCTCGCTCCGGATGGCGCGCCGACAGCGCCCGGGTGAGCCGGGTGAGCCGGGTCGCGAACGCGAACGCCTCGGCGTTCGGCCCCGTCGCTGCGGCGCACGTGAGGAACTGGAGGTAGGCGCGCGCGTACGGCTCCATCGAGCCGGAGATGTCGCACAGCATCACCAGCCGGCGTGGAAGGACGCGGCGGCGGCGGCGGGCGAGGCCGACCGGCTCTCCCCCGGTCCGCAGGCTGCGCCGCAGCGTCCGCCGCATGTCGACGGCGGCGCCGCGGCGGGCGCGCTCGAACCGGCGGGTGCGCCGCAGCGGCGTCGCCAGCCGCAGCCGCGACATCAGCCGGTACAGCTGCGCGAGCTCGTCCGGCTCGAGCGCGTCGAAGCTCTTCGACGCGAGCACCTCCTCGTCCGAGGCCATCGCCACCGGGACCTCGACCTCGGGCAGGTCAGGGTCCTCGTCGGACGCGCCCGCGGCAGAGGCCGCAACCGCGGCGGGCCGATCCGGTGCCTGCTCCGCCGCCGGGCGCTGCCGCGCCGCGGCATCGCGCTCGTCCGAGTGGGCGGGGACCGTGCGGGCGTCGGGATCCGGCTCCCCCCTCCGCGGCCCGGTCGCCGAACACCGTGGCGAACACCGCGTCGAACGCCGGAAGCTGGGAGCGGTCGGTGACGAGCACCGCCTTCGCGGTCGCGTACAGGCGCCGCCGGGTCTGCGGGCGGACGAGCGTGAGCGCGCGCGCGAGCTCGGCGGAGCGCTCCGGCGTCACCGGGAGCCCGGCGTCGCGGAGCCGGTCGCCGAACCGCGCCACGAGCGGCGGCAGGTCGAGGTGGACCGTCTCGACGCCGAACTCAGCCACCCTTCTGCACGAGCCGCTCGAGGCCGGCCGCGCGAATCACCTCCTGGTCCTCGTCGTACTTCAGAACCGAGCCGAGCGTGAGCTCCGCGGATGCGGCGTCGAGGCGCTCGACGCCGAGCAGGTCGAGCGCGGCGAGCCAGTCGATCGCCTCGGCGATCCCGGGCGGCTTCTGGACGTCGCGTCACGCATCCGCGACACCGCGTCTGCGACCTGCACCGCGAGCGTCTCGGAGGCGCCCTTGACGCGGCGCCGGATGATCTCGACCTCGCGCTCGGGCGTCGGGTACTCGATCCACCGGTACAGGCAGCGGCGCTTCACCGCGTCGTGCAGGTCGCGGGTGCGGTTCGAGGTGAGCACGATCACCGGAGGGTGGGTCGCGCGCACCGGACCGAGCTCGGGGATCGTCACGCTCGCCTCGGCGAGCAGCTCCAGCAGGAAAGCCTCGAAGTCGTCGTCGGCGCGATCGATCTCGTCGATAAGCAGCACCGCGGGCCGCGGGCCGGGATGCTCCAGAGCCCGCAGCAGCGGCCGCCGCACCAGGTACTCCGGCCCGAACAGCTCGCCCTCGCCGAGCTCGCGGTGCTCGGACTCGGCGAGCCGGATCGCGAGCAGCTGGCGGGGGTAGTTCCACTCGTACAGCGCCTCCGCCGCGTCGATCCCCTCGTAGCACTGCAGCCGGATCAGCGGCGTCTCCAGCACCGCCGCGATCGACACCGCCGCCGCGGTCTTCCCCACCCCCGCCTCTCCCTCCAGCAGCAGCGGCTGCGGGAGCCGCAGGCTCAGGAACATCGAGGTGGCGAGGCCCTCGTCGACGAGGTAGTCGACCGACGCGAGCCGCTGAGCGAGCGTCTCCGCGTCCGGGACGAGGTGGCTGATCTCGTCCTCGGCGCTCATCCCCCCACCTCCGCCAGCACGGCCTGGTAGTCCTCGATCGTGTCGACGTCGCGGGGGACCGGCCCCGCGATCGGCACCTCGGCGACGGCGTCGCCGCGCTGCTCGAGCATCCGCCACACCGCCTTGTCGCCGTGCAGCCCGGCGAGCTCGCCGAACGTGGAGCGGTCGAACGCGAACGGATGACCGCGCCCGTCCTCGTACCGGCACACCGCCACCGCCGCGTCGCCGCGCCCGGCCGCCAGGGCGGCGACCGTGGCGGGGTCCACCCCCGGCTGGTCGCCCAGCATCAGCACGACCAGCTCGGCGCGCGGGTCGAGCGCCGCGACCGCGGCCGCGATCGAGGAGGAGCAGCCCTCGCCGTAGTCCTCGTTGACGACGACGTCGACCCCGGCGAGGTCGACCCCGGCGCGCACGTCCTCTGCCGACCCGCCGATCGCGACGATCCTCTGGTCGAACCCGCACTCGCGAGCCACCCCGACGACGTGGCCGAGCAGCGTCCCCTCGCCATAGGGAAGAAGCTGCTTGGGCCGCCCCAGCCGCTTCGAGCCCCCGGCGCCGAGCACCAGCCCGGCGACGAACGGCTCAGCCCGCGACGGAGGCATGCTCCCGTGCCTCGAACTCCGCCTTGCACCCCTCGCCGCAGAAGTAGACCGTGGCGCCGTCGCGCTCCACCGACAGGGTCGTGTCGACGGCGGCGACGGTCATCCCGCAGATCGGGTCGACGGCGACCCCGGGGGTGTCCGTCACCGCCGCCTGCGGAGGGCCCTCCCCGTGCCGGCGCCGCACCTCGACCACCCGCGCCAGCACCGAGACCGCGACCTCGCCCGGCGCGTGCGACCCGATCGGGACCCCGGCGGGGACCTCGATCCGGTCGAGCCGGTCCTCGGCGACGCCCGCGTCGCGGAGCTCGGCGATCACGCCGGAGCCCCGCTTCTCGCTCGCCACCAGCCCGACATAGGGCACCTCGACCGCAAGCGCCCTCTCCAGGACCTCGAGCTCGTTCCGCCCGTGCGCGGCGACGATCAGGGCCAGATCGCCCTCCGCGGGCTGCTCGTCCTCGCCGTCCGTGGCGACGATCTCCAGCCCCAGCTCCGGCCCGATCCGGGCCAGCGCCCGGGCGATCGGGGTGTCGCCGACCACCACCACGCGGGGGGCCGGCGGCGCCGGCTCCAGAAAGACCTCGATCGTGCCGCCCGACAGGCACGGGTTGGCGACGGTGACGATCCCGTCCTCGCTGGCCAGCTCGGTCCCCTGCTCGGCAGCCTCGCCGTCGGGGTCGGGAACGATCTTCAGCAGCACGGAGCGGTCGTCGCGGAGCGCCAGCATCGAGTACGCGCGGACGCTGTGCTCCGCGCAGACGCCGCCCACGAACCCCTCGATCGTCCCGTCCGCCAGCACCAGCGCGACGCTGCCCGCCTCAACGCTGGTCGGGTGCTGCACACGCACGACCGTCGCAGTCACGAACGGCTCCCGCGCCGCGGCGAGCTCCTGTGCGCGCCGCGTCTGAGCCGGGGAGATCATTGCGGTGGCTCGGGCCGCCCCTGCATCGCCGCCCACACCCGGGCCGGGGTGCACGGCATGTCGATGTGGTCGACCCCGTGGGTCTCGTGAAGCGCGTCGATCACTGCACTGACGATAGCCGGGGGCGATCCGACGTTCGGCGACTCGCCGACGCCCTTCGCGCCGAGCGGGTGGTGCGGGCACGGCGTCACGGTCTCGCCCAGCTCGAAGTCCGGGCACTCGAGCGCGGTCGGGATCAGGTAGTCCATGAAGGAGGAGTTCAGGCAGTTGCCCTCCTGGTCGAACGAGATCAGCTCCATCAACGCGATCCCGACGCCCTCGGCGAGCCCGCCGTGGATCTGGCCGTCGACCACCATCGGGTTGATCCGGACGCCGCAGTCGTCGACCGCGATGAAGCGGCGGATCGTGACCTGGGCCGTGTCGGGGTCGATGTCGACGACGCAGATGTAGGCGCCGTACGGATAGGTGAGGTTCGGCGGGTCGTAGATCACCTGCGCGTCGAGGCCGCCCTCCATCCCGGCCGGCATCGGCTCACCGGAGTAGGCGCGCTCCGCGATCTCCTCGATCATCGCGCCCTTCCCGGGGTCGCCCTTCATGTACCAGCGGCCCTTCTCCCAGGCGAGGTCCTCGGGCCGCGCCTCCAGCATGGTCGCCGCGATCTGGCGCGCCTTGTCGCGGACCTTCCGCGAGACGACCGCGACCGCGCCGCCCGAGACCGGTGTGGAGCGGCTCCCGTAGGTGCCGAGGCCGTAGGGAGACTTGTCGGTGTCGCCGTGGCGGACCTGGACGTCCTCGGGCGGGATCCCGAGCTCCTCGGAGACGATCTGCGCGAAGGTGGTCTCGTGGCCCTGGCCCTGGGTCTGGGCGCTGATGCTGACCACGGCCTTGCCGGACGGATGCACCCGGAGGTCGGCGCCGTCGTTCATCGACAGTCCCAGGATGTCCATGTGCTTGCGCGGTCCGGCGCCGACGCCCTCGGTGAAGAAGGAGACGCCGATTCCCATCAGCTCGCCGCGCTCGCGCTTGGCGGCCTGCTCGCGGCGGAGCTCGTCGTACCCGGCGATCTGCTTGGCGACGTCCATCGTCTTCGCGTACTCGCCGGAATCGAAGGTCCAACCGGTGGTGGTCTCGTACGGAAACTGGTCCGGCTTGATGAAGCTGTTCATCCGCAGGTCGATCGGGTCGACCTTCATCTCCCGTGCCAGCGCGTCGGCCATCCGCTCGACCAGATACACGGCCTCGGTGATCCGGAACGAGCACCGGTAGGCGACGCCGCCGGGTGCCTTGTTCGTGTAAACGGCCTTCACCTTCACGTGCGCGGCCTCCAGGTCGTAGGAGCCGCACACGATGTGGAAGAACCCGGCCGGGAACTTGGTCGGCTGCGCGGTCGAGTCGAACGCGCCGTGGTCGGCGATCGTGTCGACCCGGAGGCCGGTGATCTTGCCGTCCTTGGAGCACATCTGCGCGCGCATGATGTAGTCGCGCGCGAACCCCGTCGATGTGAGGTTCTCGGTCCGGTTCTCGACCCACTTGATCGGGGCGCCGGCGACGATCGAGCCAGCGATCGCGCACACGTACCCCGGGTACACGGGGACCTTGTTCCCGAACCCGCCGCCGATGTCGTTGCACTGGATCCGAATCATGTGCTCCGCGAGTCCGGCCACGTGCGCGTACACCGTCCGGTGCGCGTGCGGGGCCTGGTTCCCGTTGTAGATGTCGAGCTGGCCCGTCTCCGGGTTCATGTCGGCGATCATCCCGCAGGTCTCCAGCGGCGCCGGGTGGCAACGCGGGTAGATGATGTCCCGCTCCACGACCGTGTCCGCCTCGGCGAAGGCACGGTCGGTGGCCGCCTCGTCGCCCGCCTCCCACAGCGGAGTGGCGAGGTTGTCGCGCTGGCCGGCCTTGTCGTCGCGGATCAACGGGGCGTCGGCGTCGAGCGCGGTGCGCGCGTCGACTACCGCGGGCAGCGGCTCGTACTCGACGTCGATCAGCGGCAGCGCGTCGTTCGCGGAGTACTTGTCGGTCGCGATCACGAAGGCGACCTCCTGGCCCTGAAACCGGACCTTGTCGCCGGCGAGCACGGCCTGGGTGTCGTAGGAGATCGTCGGCATCCACGCCAGACCCAGCGTCTCCAGGTCCTTCGCGGTGACGACCGCGGCGACGTTGGGGTGCTCGAGCGCCCTGGAGGTGTCGATGTTGAGGATCCGCGCGTGCGCGTAGGGGCTGCGCAGGAGCGCGCCGTGCAGCATCCCGGGAAGCTCGATGTCGTCGAGGTAGGTGCCCTGGCCGCGGATGAAGCGAGCGTCCTCCTTGCGCTTCAGCCGTCCGAACCCGATCGGGCGCTCCGTGCCGGGGCTGGGAAGGTTCTCGACAACGGCCATGCTCATGCCTCCTGTCGGGTGCCGGACTCGTGGGCCGCCGCCCACTGGATCGCGCCGACGATGTTCTTGTACCCGGTGCAACGACAGATCGATCCGGAGATCGCGGTGCGGATCTCCTCGTCGGTCGGGTTCGGGTTCTCGTCGAGCAGGGCGCGGGCGGTCATCTGCATCCCGGGGGTGCAGAACCCGCACTGGAGCGCGTGCAGCTCGTGGAAGCCCTGCTGAACGGGGTCGAGCTCGCCGCCGCGCTCCAGGGACTCGACCGTGCGGATCTCGTGCCCGTCGCACATCGCGGCGAGCGCCGTGCACGACTTCAACGGCTTCCCGTCCATCAGCACGACGCAGGCGCCGCAGTTCGAGGTGTCGCAGCCCCAGTGGGTGCCCTTCAGGCCGAGGGTGTCCCTGATGAAGTGGACGAGCAGCGTCCGCGGCTCGACGTCCTTCGAGACCTGCTCCCCGTTCACGGTCATCGAGACGTTCATCCTCAGGCCTCCTCGTTGATCGCGCGGGCGGCGGCACGGCGCAGCGCCCGCTCGGTGAGCACGCCGGCGAGATGGCGCTTGTAGTCGACCGGTCCGCGGCCATCCGCGGTCGGGGAGCAGTCGGCGGAGGCGATCTCGCCCGCCTCGGCGAAAAGCTCGTCGGAGGGCGCCTTCCCGCGGAGCAGCTCCTCGGCCCTGTTCAGGTGGATCGTGGTCAGGCCGACCGCCGCGAGCGCCACCCCCGCGTCCGAGATCGTCCCGCCGTCCATCCACACCGCCGCCGAGGCGGCCGCGATCGCCCAGTCCCCGGCGCGGCGCTCCACCTTCTCGTGGGCGCTGCCCGCGCCGGGGCGGACCGGCAGCCTGATCTCGGTGAGCAGCTCGCCGCCCACCACCGCGGTGGCATATGGACCTACGTGGAACTCGTCCATCCCGACGACCCGCTCGCCCTCCGGGCCGCGGATCACCACCCGGCCCTGCACCGCCGTGCACGCCGCGGACAGGTCCTCGGCCGCGTCCGCCTGGCACAGCGAGCCGCCGATCGTCCCCCGGTTGCGGACCACCGGGTCGGCGATCACCCGCTCCGCGTCCCTGAACACGGGGAAGCGCTCCGCGAGCAGCTCCGAGTCGAGCAGCTCGACGTGCCGGGTGAGCGCGCCGATCCGGATCTCCCCGTCCGCCTCGGTGATGTAGGAGAGCTCGTCGAGGTCGTTGATGTCGATCAGGTGGGCGGGGCTCGCCAGCCGCAGCTTCATCATCGGGAGCAGGCTGTGCCCGCCGGCGATCACGCGCGCGTCCGAGCCGCGCTGCCCGAGCGCCGCGATCGCGCCGGCGACGCTGGTCGCGCGCTCGTACTCGAATGGGGCCGGGGTCTGCATCGCTAAGAGCCGGTCGGCCTCAAGGCCGCGGCGGAAGTCGCTTGCGCGGAGCGCCGATGTCCTCGCGCTGCTCGTACTGCGCCGGAGCATCGGTGCCGATCACGGGCGAGCGCGGAAGCTCCGGAGGAGCCTCCTGGCGAACATCGGGGTACAGCTTCCGCGCCGCGAGGCTGCCCCCCGCGACGTTGCGGAGCACCTCCTCGCCGCCCGGCGAGGCGGCGGCGATCGGCGCCTCGCGGCCGAGCCGAGCCAGGGTCAGCGTCCCCTTCGTGTACACCTCGCCGATCCGCGGCGGGGCGATCGACCCGCTGTCGGGGAAGTTCCGGAGGCCGGCGGCGCCGTCGCCGGGATAGACGCTGTCGATCAGGCCGATCGCGTCCGTGAGGCCCGCCTTCTTCACGAGCAGGCCCTCGAGCGCGTCGACGCCGGCGTCGAGCTGGGCGTTGATGTCGGCGACGATCTCGTTCACCGGCTTCGACTTCTCGACGATCTCGCCGACCGCGGAGATCGCCTCGTCGAGCCCGGTGTTGATCCGGCGCAGCGCGACGATCGTCGAGACCAGGTAGTAGACGAGCGCCAGCACGATCAGGACGATCGCGACGATCATCACCGCGGCGGCCCCCGACACCTCTAGCTCCGCTCCGGGGCGTCGTCGACGATCACGTCGAGCGAGCCCCCGTAGTCGGCGACGCCCGCGATCGTCTGGGTCGCCTGCTCACGGGTGGTGAGCAGGAGCGGCGCCGCGTCGAGGTCCTTGGAGCCGGCGCGCGCTGCCGACGCGATCCGGTCGACGCTGGGGACGATGCTCTGCGCCGCGCCCAGCACGCCGCGGAGCAGGTAGACGACCACAGGGAAGATCACGATCAGCAGCACGATGCTGCCGATCCACCACAGCGTCACCTCGGCCTCCTCTCCGCAACCACGGAGGCCTTCCGCGCGATCCCCGGAAGCGCCGAGAGAATGATCTCGAACTGCGCGTTGATCGCCTTCACCGCGGGCTCCAGCGGGCGCAGGTGCCTCGATTCGACCTCGTCCAGCGCGGAGGCGAGCTGACCGAGCCCGTCCGAGATCTGCTCCAGGTCGCGGCGGACCAGGATCAGGGCGACCGCGAGCACCGCGACCACGACCACAGCGAGGATCACCGTGAGGATGATCTGCCCGTCGCTCACGCGGTCGTTTCCTCCTCGGGCTCGGCTCCACCGCCGTTGGTGGCGTCGCCGGGAAGCGGGCCGAACCCGTCGGTGAGCGCGTTCATGTAGCCGTCTTGGACCACGGCCTCGTCGACGATCTCCGCGAGCACGGGCGCGGTCGCCTCGAGCTGCGGGATGTTGGCGGTGTTCTCGCCGACCTGCCCGGCGACCCGGAGCAGGCCGTCCACCGAGTTCTTGATCCTGCGCACGTACGTGAGCAGCAGGATCAGCAGCGCCGCTACGACCACCGCCGCCGCCACACCGATCAGGAACGCGATCAGCCAGTAGGTGTCGGCGGAGATCTCGGCGACGGTCACTTGCCGACGATCGCCTTCCTGAGCGCGCGGGCGGAATGCAGGATCCGGACGCCGGAGTCGTTGATCCGCTCGATCCCGCCGAGCTCCGATGTCTGCTCGCGAACCACCCCAACGCCCTGTTCGGCGGTCTGGGCCTGCACCGAGATCCGCTGGGCGAGCACGACGATCGCGATCACGATCACCGCCGCGACAGCGATCACCACGACGCCGAGGCCGATCCCGACCACCCAGCCGGTGGATGCGACCGTCAGCAAAACCCGGTCTCCGGTGCCACTCTCATTCCCCGCTTGGAACACTACTAACGTGCGCAACTCGTCGAGCCCGGAGAGGATCGCGGCGAAGCGGCTCCGCGAGGGCCGCCGGGTGGTGGCGGCCACGCTGGTGGAGCGAATCGGCTCGGCCCCGCTCGATCCCGGCGCCCAGATGCTGGTCGACGACCGCGGCGAGATCGAGGGGTCGGTGACGGGCGGATGCGTCGAGGGGGCGCTGGTGGACGAGGCCGGGAAGATCCTCGCGGGCGAGGACCCGAAGGTGGTCACCTACGGCGTCACCGACGAGGAGGCCGCCGATGTCGGGCTGATGTGCGGGGGGACGGTGCGGGTGTTCGTCCAGGAGCTCACCGACGAGGCGCTCCCGACGCTCGACGCGGTCGCGGGAGCGCGCGCCGCGAACCGGCCGGTTGCGCGCGCGACCCTGCTCGACACGAAGCACACCGGGGCGACGATCGCGATCACCGACGACGCGGTCACCGGGACACTCGACGTCACCGAGCTGCTCGATCGCGCGGTCGCGCGCGACGCCCGCGGCCAGCTCGGCGAGGGCGTCTCCAGGATCCGCCGCTACGGCGGCGGCGGCGAGGTGATGGGAGCGGAGCTGTCGGTCTACATACAGGCGTTCTCGACCGCGCCGCGGCTGGTGATCTTCGGGGCGATCGACTACTCCGCCGAGACCGCGAGGGTGGCAGCCGACGTCGGATACGAGGTGACGATCTGCGATGCGCGCGAGCCGTTCATCCGCAGCCCCCGGTTCTCGGCGAACGCCGACGTCGTCGTCGACTGGCCCGACCGCTACCTGAGGGGCCAGATCCTCGGGCCCCGCGATGTCGTGCTCGTCTTCACCCACGACCCCAAGTTCGACGAGCCGGCGCTGATCGCCGCCCTCGACAGCGGCGCCGGGTACGTCGGCGCGCTCGGCAGCCGCCGCACGCATCGCAGCCGGGTGAAGCGGCTCCGCGCCGCCGGGCTCGACGACGGCGCGATCACCCGGATCCACTCCCCCTGCGGCCTCGACCTCGGCGCCCGCACCCCATCGGAGACGGCGGTCTCGATCCTCGCGGAGGTGATCGCGGTGCGGGCGGACCGCAGCGGCGAGAGCCTGCAGGCGACGAGCGGCCCGATCCACGCCGGCCTCTCCGATGCCTGAGGAAGAGGCGGACCTTTCGCGCCGGGCCCTTCTCGGCCGAGCCGGAGCGGTCGCCGCGGGCGCCGCGCTCGGGTCCGCAGCCGCAGCCGAGGCGGCGGAGCCGCGGCGCCCGCACCCGCGCACGCCGGAGGCGGCGCTGAAGGCGTTGAAGTCCGGGAACCGCCGGTACCGGAAGGGCAAGCTCCACCTTCGCGACTACTCGCCGGTGAGCAACCACGCGGACGACCAGAAGCCGTTCGCCGCGATCATCACGTGCGCCGACTCGCGCCTGTCGCCCTCCCTGATCTTCGACGTCGCTCACGGGAACATCTTCGTGTCGCGGATAGCCGGCAACAGCATCGACACCGGAACGCTGGGGAGCACCGAGTATGCGGTCGCCGTGCTGGGCGTGAAGCTGGTGATGGTTCTGGGGCACACCGACTGCGGGGCGGTGAAATCCGCGATCAAGGTGGCCGACGGAAAGGCGAGCTACCCGCCCCAGAAGTACGGCGCGATCGGCGACGTGATCGACGCGATCGTGCCCCGAATTGAGGCGATACCGCCACCGGACCGGACGCTCGGCAAATGCATCGTCGCCACCGCACAGACCCAGACCGCCGAGATCGCGGCTCTCGATCCGATCATCAAGCCGGCGGTGGACGCGGGGAACCTGGGGGTGGTCGCGGCGGTCTACAACATCGCCACCGGCAAGGTGAGGCTGGTGTGACCGGCTGCCGAGGACAGCGGCGGTGAGCGTTCACGCCTGGCACCACCCGGGACGACACGCCGCGGAGCTCGCCTCCCGCGCCGGCGCCGCGGCCGTCCCGGCGCGACTCGGCCCGACCCTGATCGCCGCGTCGCTGAGCATCTTCGTGGTCCAGCTCGACTTCCTGGCGCTGAACCTGGCGCTCCCGAAGATGGCGTCCGAGCTCGACACCTCGACGACCGACCTGCAGTGGGCGATCAGCGGCTACATGCTGGCGCTGGCGGCCTTCCTGATCCCCGGCGGGAGGCTCGGCGACATCCTCGGCCGCAAGCGGATGCTGATCGTCGGCCTGACGATCTTCGGCCTGTGCTCGCTCGGCGCCGGTGTCGCTTCGGACGCCGACGTGGTGATCGCGTTCAGGATCGTGCAGGGGATCGGCGCCGGGCTGCTGTTCCCGCTCGCGATCGCGGTGATCACAGACGCCTACCCGCCGGAGCGGACGATGCGGGCGATCGGGAACGCGTACGGGATCGGCGCCGTCGCGATGGCGCTCGGGCCCCTGTTCGGAGGCGGGCTCACCGAGCTGATCGACTGGCGGGTCGTCCTGCTCGTGAACGTCCCTGCGACCGCTGCCGGGATCGCCGTCGTCGCGTACGGGGTGCGGGAGTCTCGCGACACGACTGTGCCGCGCTCGGTCGATCTCCCCGGCCTGGTCGCGATCGCACTCGCGATCGCGATCATCACCTTCGCGGTCGACCGGTCGACCGAGTGGAGCGCCGGGCAGACGCTCGGCGCGATCGCGGTGGGGCTGCTCGTGATGGTGGCGTTCGTGCTCCGGGAGCGAACGGCGCGATGGCCGCTGGTCGCGCTCGACCTGTTCAGCAACCTCCCCTACGTGCTGGTGACGCTGCTGGCGACGGTCAGCAACGTCGCGTTCGTCGTGGGCACGTTCGCGACCACGATCTACCTGCAGCAGGTCTGGGACTACACCCCGCTGGCCGCCGGCGCGATCTACCTGGCGGCGTCGATCGGATGCGGCGCCGGCGGCCCGCTCTCGGGCCAGCTCGGGGAGCGGTACGACATCCCGCGAGCGATGGTCGCGGCGGCGGCGCTCGGCGCGGTCGGCCTGTTCGTGGTGTCGCTGGGCGGGGCGCTCGGTCCCTACCTCGTCGCGCTGGCGGCATTCGGGGTCGGGTACGGGATCGGGTGGGCGATGGCAAGCGTCGGAACGCAGACCGTGGTTCCCGCCGAGCGTGCCGGGCAGGCGTCCGGGGTGACGCTCACGATCGTGATCGGGACCGCGGGCCTCGCGGTGGCGGCATCGGCGGCGCTGATCGAGACCGGCTCCGCCGGCGGGGACCTGGGGCCGACGATCGAGGACCTGCTGCGGTGGACCGCGATCGGGAGCGTCGTGCTCGCGGTGCTGCTCGGGCTCGCTGCGGAGCGGCTGATCCCGAAGCGCCCGTGACTACACTGCGGGCGCCGGCGAACCAGAGTTTGGAGGGATAGATGGGCCTGGGCTACGACGGAAAGCTGTTCATCCTCGCGTTCGACCACCGCGGCTCGTACGTGAAGCGGTTCGGGATCGAAGGCGACCCCGCCCCGGAGCAGGTGGAGCGCCTCGACGACGGCAAGCACCTGATCTTCGAGGGGATCGAGGCCGCGCTGGAGCGCGGCGCGGATCCCTCGGTCACCGGGGCGCTCGTCGACGAGCAGTACGGCGCGCCGACCGGGATCCCGGCGGAGGCGAAGGAGAAGGGCATCAGGCTGGCGATGCCGGTCGAGAAGTCCGGCCAGAAGGAGTTCGACTTCGAGTACGGCGAGGAGTTCGGCGACCACATCGAGAGGTTCGACCCCGACTTCTCCAAGGTCCTGGTCCGCTACAACCCCGGCGGCGATCCGGGTATGAACGAGCGCCAGGCGGGGCGTCTGAAGCGGCTCGCCGACTGGCTCCACGAGCGCGATCGCAAGTTCCTGTTCGAGCTGCTCGTTCCCGCGGAGGAGGACCAGCTCGCGTCGGTGGACGGCGATCCCGACCGGTACGACACCGAGCTCCGCCCCGACCTGATGATCGGCGCGATCGCCGAGCTCCAGGAGGCCGGCGTGGAGGCCGACATCTGGAAGATCGAGGGCGTAGACGCCCGCGAGGACTGCGAGCGAATCGCCGCCCAGTGCCGCACCGGCGGGCGCGACGACGTGGTCTGCATCGTGCTCGGCCGCGGCGCCGACGACGCGAAGGTGGACGAGTGGCTGCGCGCCGCCGCCCCGCTCGATGCATACGTCGGGTTCGCGATCGGGCGTTCGATCTGGGGCGACCCGCTGGGTGGGTTCGTGGACGGCTCGCTCACCCGCGAGGAGGCGGTCGCGAAGGCGGCCGACAACTACACGCGCTTCATCGACGTGTACTCGGGCGCCGAAGCCCCCGCCTGAAAACGCAGGCGCCCCTGGACATCGCCGCCGCGCCGGGGGATACTCGGAACCGATGATCTCCACCGTCGCCGTTGGCACCGACGGGTCGCCCACCGCCACCGAGGCCGTCGCGGCAGCGGTGCAGATCGCGAAGCGCTTCGACGCGGAGCTGGTCCTGCTCAGCGCGTTCCAGGACTCGCCGCCGCCCGGCGAGCCCGACGAGCTGCAGTGGGCGTCGAGCCCGCAGGCGCGGGTCCGCGAGGCCCTGTCCAGGGCCGAGCAGAACCTGAAACGGGATGGCGTCGAGTGCAGGGTGCTGATCGACGAGGGGAGCCCGGCCGAGGTCCTGGTCCGGCTCGCCGAGGAGTGCGACGCCGACGTGCTCGTAATCGGCAACAAGGGAATGGGCCGGCGCGTCCTCGGCAGCGTCCCGAACACCGTCACGCACAAGGCGGACTGCTCGGTGTTCGTGGTGAAGACGACCTAGCCGAGGCGATCGTCGAGCCCGCCCCCCTGAGCCAGCTCGAGACGGAGCGCGTCCGTGAGCGGGTTCAGCTGCTGGTCGGGATCACCGCGCGGGCCGGGAAGTACCGGTCCGGGCTGGCGCTCGCGGCGAACAGGCTGACGCCGTCCGAGGCGGCGATCATCGCCGACCTGGAGCGGCACGGGATCGACGTGCAGCAGCTCCGCGAGGTCCTGTGCGGCGCGCACGTGCTGATCGACCGGCCCGACCTGTACGAGCAGTGGCGCTTCCCGAAGAGCCGGAAGCGGCTCTCCAGCCACCACAAGACGATCGACAAGGCCCGCTTCCCCGACTACGGGCTGAGGGGGCCGCTGGTCCGGGAGAAGCTTCACGGCCGCACCGAGGCGGGTACCTGGGTGCAGCTCGAGAAGACCCCGGCGGCGATGGGGAACGGCTTCAAGCTGCCGTCGATGAACGACGTCCGCCATCTGTGGGACTACATCGTGTACCGGGTGACGAAGCGGAACGTCGGCCCGTGGGGCCTGTCGGGGGTCACCGAGAAGCGACCGATGTACCTGTCGCCCGACCTGGGCGCGACGATGCCGCTGCCCGCCGCGGCGGAGGGCGAGCTCACCGGCGCCCTGGAGCAGATCGAGCAGGACGACGACACCACCTCGGCATCGGCCGACCTCGCCCGGCTGGTTCCCTCCCCCCGACCGCGCCGACACCCTGGCCGAGCTGGTGTTCGAGCCGGACGGCCGCCGCGGCCGCGGCCTGTTCGGGGCCTCGAACGTGTGGGTCACCGAGACTCCCTCCCCCGCGGCCCGCGCCCTGCACCCCGACCAGCGCCGATCGCCGCGCTGGACGCTGCCGCCTGCGCCGCGGACGAAGCCGGCGCGGCTGCGGGTCGGTGAGCGCGACCTCGTCACCGTGGCCAGGATCGTCCAGCCCGGTGAGGAGGACGTCGAGTGACCCGGGCCCGCCCCAGCGGGGCCGAGATCCCCCCGGACCTGATCGACGCCGTCGTCCACCTCGTCGACACGGGCGCCGTTCCGCTCGGCGCCTACACGGTGGCGGAGATCGATGCGGTCAACGGGATGATCGACTTGATCGAGCGCGAGCCGGCTCCCGAGTTGGTCGCCGAGGCGGTCCGCTCGCTCGCCGCGCGCGAGCTGATCGCGACCACCGCCGGCGCCGACGAGGTGCAGGTGCGCGGCGACCTCGGGATCGCGCTCGCCTTCCAGGAGCGCTCCCGGGTCGTGCTCGACGCGCGCGTCACGGGGACCGGACCCGACGAGCCGTGGCGGTTCCTGCTGATGCCGCAGCCCGAGCAGGTCACCCTCGAGGTGCTGATCGACGCACTGGGGATCCACTTCTACTCGCTGCGGGCCACCGACGACGCTCTGGAGCGCCTCTGGGAGCGGCTCCCGTCCGGCGACCGGGGGCCGCGCGACGCCGACGCCGACGCCGTGCTCGCGACCGCTCCGGCGACCGCGCTGATCAGCGTCAGCCACTGGGACGACGGCGGCACCCGCGACACGCACGACGTCGTCCTCGCCCGCGACCACGACACCTGCCACGTGTTCGCGCGCGACCCCGACCAGCCGGCGAAGCTCGCCGCCCAGGCGCTCGACGGCGACGAGTGGCGGGACCTGGTCCGGGGCCTGGCCGCGCCGCGCCGCGCCGCGATCGGCCGGACTAGATCCCCGCGACGACCTCGCGCGCCTCGTCGGAGCCGGCGCCGGTGATCTCCCGGTAGCGCTTCACCGCCTCCAGCGTCTTCCCCTGCGTCGCCAGCTCGACCACGTCCCCGGGGACGCCCTCGCCGGGGCTGGAGTACGGCACCCCTGCCTGCTCGGACAGGACCTGCAGCTGCGCCTCGATCGCTCGCAGCCGATCGTTGATCCGCTCGAACTGCATCCCGATCAGTGCTTCGTTGTATGCGGGCATCGCGCTCCCTCTGGTGGCAGCCCCGCGGGCGCCCGGATCGATTGCACCGCAACCCTACCGGCGCGTGTTAGCGTGCCTGCCCGTGGCGCGCAGGGTGACAGCGACGGCGGCCGCTGTAGCCGTGGTCGCCGTCGCCGCGGAGGTCGAGCTCCCGCCCAGCTGTCCGCTGCCGGCGGCGTGACCGAGGGGCCGCCCAACCTGCTGCTGCTGGTCACCGACCAGCAGCGCTCCCCCCAGCACTGGCCCGACGAGCCGGGCTGGCTTCGCTCCCTGACGCCGTCCGACCACGAGCTCGCCCGGACCGGGCTCAGCTTCAGGCAGGGGTTCTGCGCCTCGTGCATGTGCTCCCCCAGCCGCGCCACCCTGCTCACCGGGACGTGGCCGGCCAGCCACGGGGTGACGCTGACGCTGACCGCCGCCGATCTCAGCCCCGAGCTCCGCCACACGCCGTGGGTGCTGCGACAGGTCGGCTCGATGCTCGCCTCCGGGGACGCGCCGCGCAAGCGGATCGCCCGCCAGTTCCTGCGGGGGCTGAGGCCGCGCGATCCCGACGCCGGCCGCGAGCCCGAGCTCACCGAGGAGCAGCCGACGCTCGGGACGCTGCTGCGGGCGGCGGGCTACGCGGTCGCCTACAAGGGCAAGTGGCACCTGACCAAGCCTCTTCGCGACGGGCAGTGGAGCGACGAGGACACGCGGGAGATCGACCGCAGGTTCGGGTTCGGCGAGTGGGAGCCCCCGGACGCGGGGGAGAATGCCAAGGCCGAGAATTTCGGGGGCGGCAACGCCGGGCTGTCCGGGATGGGCTGGGACGAGGACTACGTGAGCCAGGTGGAGCGATGGCTCGCGGGCGCCGCCGGCCGGGAGCCGTTCATGCTCGTCGTCTCGCTGGTCAACCCGCACGACGTGCTCGGCTACCCGCACTCCTACCGGCGCGGCGGCTACCGGGCCGAGGAGTTCCGCGACCTCGGCGTGCAGCTGCCGCGGACGGCGAACGAGCGACTCACCGAAAAGCCCTCGGTGCACGAGCTGATGCGGCTGGGGATGACGGCGTACCTGGGCCCCCTGCGCAACGACCGCGAGCGGCTCGACTACGTCAACTTCTACGCCCACCTGCACCGGGTGGTCGACAAGAAGATCGGCCGCATCCTGACCGCGCTCGGCGACCCCGACGACCCGGGCTCGCTGCGGTCCCGGACCGTGATCGTGCGCTCGGCCGACCACGGCGAGATGGGCCTGTCGCACGGAGGGCTGCGCCAGAAGGCGTTCAACGCGTACGAGGAGACGATCCGCGTCCCGTTCGTGGTCAGCAACCCGATCCTGTTCCCGGAGCCCCGCGAGACCGACGCGCTCGCCTCGCTCGCCGATGTCGTCCCGACGATGATCTCGCTGGCGGGCGCCCCCGCCCCCGACACGATCCAGGGCCGGGACCTGACGCCGGTGCTCGCCCGCCACGCGTCGCCCGCGGCGGAGCCGCTGCGCCGCTCCGGCGTCCGGCTCGACCCGGTCACCTCGCATCCGGCGCCAGCCGACGGGGTCCAGGACGCGATCCACTTCACCTACGACGACCACCAGGCGGGCACCGCGACGACCGAGGCGCCGGGACAGCCGAACCGCGTCAGGGCCGTCCGCGAGGCGAACGCCAAGTACGCCGTGTACGTCGACCCCGCGGGGCGGGCGGCGCCGGAGTTCGAGCTCTATGACCTCGAACGGGACCCCGACGAGGTTGCCAACCTCGTCGACCACGGCACCGGGAAGGCGCGCGGCGCGGCCGCGGAGCGACTCCGGGCCCGGCTCGCGGAGCGGCTCGACGCGGTCTGCGCGGAGCTCGGAACCGGGTCAGCCGAGCCAGGTGACCGGAGCCAGGTGGACGTCGCCGGTCGCGAGCAGGCGCTCTGAGCCCCCGGGCCAGCTTCGCAGCCGCAGCTCGCAGCGCATCAGATCGGGCGCGAGCTCGTAGCGCAGCCACGCCAGCGGGCGGTCCGGCGCGGCACGGGCGGCGGCGTCGTCGATCGCCCCGGTGACGGCCGCGCGAACCTCGTCCGGCAGGTAGATCCACACGAGCGAGTGGAACACGACGGTCGCCTCGCCGGCCGGGAGCCGGTCGAGCTCACGGGCGATCCAGGTGTCGATGCCCTCCCTGTCCACCTCGGTGGGAAAGCCGCGGGCGACCTCGATCGCCTCGCGGAGCAGCTCGTAGCGGGGGAGCTGGTCGGGGAAGATGAACGAGAGCAGCGACTTCCGCCCCTCCTCGGTGGTCGGGTCGATCGGGTCGATGTCGCAGCCGCGCCGCGAGGCGACCCGGAGCGGCGCATCGAACGGCGGCACCCCGCCGAGCCAATGGCCCCTGAACCGGACCGGCGAGTCCGGCGGGCCGAACGCCTTGGTGTCCTGCTCGTAGCGGTACCGGTCGAAGTGCATGTTGAGCCCGGCGCTGGCGCCGAGCTCACGCACCCGCAGCGGCAGCCCGGTCTCCGCCGCCACCGCGAGGAACCCGCAGATCAGGGCGCCGCAGCGGGCGGTCTCGTTGGTCTGCAGGGGGTGGCGGAGCGCGTCGATGAGCTCCGGCGACATCCCGGCGAACGCCTCCCGCACCGCCGGCCACGCCGCCTCGGCGTCGCCGTCACCGCCCTCGGACGGGTAGTGACGGGCGAGCTCGGGAAGCTCCCGGGATAGGACCATGTGGTGGACCCCGGCGAGCGCCCGGAACGGGTGGTACTCGTCGGCCGGCTCGTCCGCGTACGGCTCCAGCAGCTTCCAGGTCGGACCGCCGGCCTCGACGTCCTCGGCCATCCGCGCGCAGAACGCCGAGTACATCGGCGAGTGCCACGCCGCCGCCTCCTCGGAGTGCTTGTGCAGCGTCCCGATCAGCTTCTCGCGCCCGGCCACCGGCCGCACGATACGAGGATCGGGCGTCCTACTATGAGTGGCGATGTCGACGTCCCGCAAACAGGTACTGGTCAACGCGCCGATCGAGGACGTGTGGGAGCTGGTCTCCGATCCGGCCAGGTTCCCGGAGTGGAACGCCGAGGTCGAGGTGACCGGCGTCCCCACCCGGGTCGAGAAGGGCTCCACCTTCCGCCGGACCGCGCCGACGGCGCTCGGACCCAGGATGACGACGACGTTCGAGGTCGTGCAGCTCGACGAGGACCTCCGGGAGATCAAGCTGCGCTGCCAGACCAGCGGGTTCTACTCCCACTGGCTGCTCACCGAGGCGCAGGGGGACACGTTCGCCGACGTCGAGCTTGGAGTCGAGCCGAGCGGCCTGCGGGAGCGGGTGATGTCGCTCCCCAACACGAAGTCCTACCTGCGCCGGGCGCTGGACGTCTCGCTGGACGGGCTGCGGACCGTGCTGGCGCGCCGCGGCGGCGACCGGACCAGCTGACCCGCCTGTCGCCCCAGCTCACCGCTGCCCGCGACCCTGGCGCTCGGCGCGCCGGCGCACCACCTCGGCGGCTTCATGCGTGGCGGCGTGCTGTCCGGCCTCCGCTTCGCGGGTCGCCAGCTTCGCCTCGTACCGCTCCTCGGTCGAACCGCCGATCGCGTCCCTGACGCCCTCCTTGAAGCGATCGGTTCGCCGACCCGGGGCGAACCGGCGCTCCGCCCTTTCCTGCTTGCCGGGGTTCCGCGCCCCGTAGAGCCGTCGCGCCCACGGCGAGCCGGGCTTCCCGAGCCGCAGCGCCCCGTACAGGGCAAGCGGCGCAACGAACACGCCGGCGATCGCGTGGACCATGCGCTGCTTCGCGAGACACACGGCCACGACGAGGAACAGGGCCGCGACGCCGGCCACGCTGCCGACCAGCGCGCCGGGGTCGTCGGTGTCGACGTCGAAGGGCCGCACGCCGACGACGAGCAGCCCGAGCAGCCCGATGGCGAGCACCGCCGCGTCGACCGAGCGGCGCCCCTCCGTCGACCAGTACACGTCGTCGAGGTGGATCCAGAGCGCGAACTCGTCGACCGTCAGGCCCATGCCGACGCCGAACAGGAAGGCGCAGATCTCGTAGATCGGGGCGGTGGCGAAGCCCGCGAAGCTGATCGTGCCCGCGACCATCATCAGCACGATCCCCCACACCAGGTGATGCAGGTGGACGCCGCTGTCGCTGACGACGCTCCCCGGCCACCACGGCACCCTGGGGCTCCGCATCAGGCGCGCGCTCATCCGGATGAACCCGAACGAGCAGACCAGGCCGGCGAGGACCAGGAACAGCCACTGCCGGTCGTGGGCGACGAGTTGGTCGCTCCAGAAGTCGGACACGAACATTGCCTCGGGCATGCGGCAAGCCTATGGCAGCTCTGCCTACTCGCTCGTCGCCAGCGGCACGGTCGAGTCCTGGCCGGACGGCGGGATCTCGTCGGGCAGATCGCCGCCCGGCCATGCCTGCCACGGATGGCGGCGGAGCGCCCGCAGGGCGCGGTAGGTGAGCGCGCCGTGCGTGTTGAGTCCGTACCAGGCGGCCCACACCGAGGCGGTCATCCGCGGGATCCAGAATCGGTCCTGGAGCGGGTCGAGCGGGTGCGCCGGCCCCAGCTCCACCTCGGCGGCGACATGGCCCTCGCCGTCCTCGAGCGCCAGCCGCGCGAGCACGGTGCCGTCGCGGTCGCAGATCTGCGTCTCGCCGACCATCGCGGTGCTCCACCGCACGCCGGGCATCAGCGGGGTCTCGAACTCGATCTCGCCGACGTGGCTGGGCATCGACACCGGGACCCCGAGCAGCCGCGCCACCTGTCCCGGCAGCGCCTCCGCAAAACCGCGCTGGAGCCGGTGCTCGCGGCGCGCCCACATCCCCGCCGGCCCGCGCCAGTTCAGCGGGAACGAGGGCCAGCACATCCCGCCCAGCAGGAGCTCGACCCGGCCGCGCAGCCGCCGGGCGGTGCCGAACCGGGCCCACTCCCAGCCGCATGCGAGCCCGACCGGGGCACCGAGCGCCGCGCAGAAGGTGATCCCGTCGTCGTCTCCACCGCGGTAGTAGTTGTTCTCCCACGCGGTCGGGATGTCCTTGTCGTGCAGGTGGGCGCGGCCGTCCGGCTCGGCGAGCACATAGGTGCCGTACACGTCGTCGCCGCGGCGGGCGAGGAAGCCGCCTCCGATCACGCAATCGAGCTCGCGGGCGAGCCGCGCGTACAGCTGGAACGGGGCGCCGTCCACGGGGCGCGCGACCCCGCGCAGGCTGCGGTCGTACACGTTCGGCGAGCTCGCCGCCTCGGGCAGCGTGATCACGTCGGGCGCATGCTCGCGGTGCGCGTCGCGGATCAGCTCCTCGACCCGTCGCAGGTTGTGCTCCACCCGGGCGAGAGCGAGTGCCGGCTGGACCGCCGCGATCCGGACGGTCTTGGAGTCGTTCATGCGGTCGCGAGCTCCTCGCTGGGTTCCGCGGCGGGTGGAGCAGGCGGCGGGTCGCCGGCGCGCGGCTTCGGCGGCTGCGGCCACTTCGCCCCCGGATGCTCCGAGCCGCTGATCGGGCCGGTGGCGCGAAAGCGCCCCGCGCGCAGCTCCCGCCTCACCCGGAGCTCGGTGCGCAGGTCGGCGAGCGCGCCGGGCAGCACCCCGGGGCCGGCGGCGCGCACGGCGCTTGCCGTCGCCCGCGCCAGCCGCGGCAGGGTGAGCACCTGCTGCGGGGTGCGGTTGCGGGCGAACACGTCGCCGACGGTGGGCGGGCCGTCGACCGGGAGAGCGGCGATCACCGCGCGGAAGACCGGCGAGACCGCCTGCACCCGGGTCTCGGCGTTGCCCCAGTGATACGCGGGCAGGCACTCGCGGTCGCGCTCGTGCTCCCACCGCCGCGCCGCCCGGTCGAGCGCCGCGGGATCGTCGAGCGCGGGCGCGACCGACTCCGCCAGCGTCCTGCCCATCCACATCGCGTCGCGCATCCCCTGCCCGATCACTGGATCCTTGAAATGGCCCGCGTCGCCGGCTAGCGCCCATCCGGGCCCGGTCGAGGCACGAAAGAAGGCGGGGGTATCGCCGGTGGAGCGCAGCTTCGTGAGCCCGGTGGCGCCGGCGCAGCGCTTCGCGACCCCGGGGTGCACCTCGAGCTTCGCGCCCCAGTATCCCTCCGGATCGCGCCGCGCCCACGACACCTCCTCGCGGTCGCCCATGAACAGGATCAGCAGCCGCCCTCGCGGGGCGATGGGAAACGCGAACGCGAACGAGTCGGCGTCCCGCCACTGGCACATCGTCCGGGTATCGAGGTGATCCCGGCTGGGGTCGTCCATGTACCGGAAGATCAGGCCGCGGCCGTTCAGGGAGAGCCGGTAGGGACGCCAGCTTCCGACCCGGGCGGCGACGGTGGAGCGGCGGCCGTCGGCGCCGACAACCAAGCCGGCCGCCACCTCGCGCTGCTCGCCGTCGGGGTCGCGGTAGCGCACGCCGGTCACCCGTCCGGCCTCCCAGGTCAGCTCGGTCGCCTCGCACCGCTCCCGGACGTCGACGCCGTGAGCGCGCACCGTTGCGACCAGCGCCGCGTCCTGGAGGTCCCGCGGCACGCAGATCCCGTAGTCGATCCCGCCGACCGGTCGGAAGTACTCGTGCCAGCTCAGCCCGGGGAGCTCGATCCGGACGCGGTGGAGCAGGGCCGGGTCGAGCGCCAGGATCCGCGCCAGCGCGCCCATCCGGCGGAGCTCGTCGACCCCGGTCGGGAACAGCACGTGGGTCGAGAGCGTGTCGGAGGGAAAGGTGGCGCGGTCGAGGACGATCACCCGCCGGCCGGCCTGCGCCAGCGAGCACGCGGCCGCGGCCCCGGCGCAGCGCGCTCCAACCACGACGACGTCGCAGCGCTCGCGACGATCGGATCCCTGTTGCACACGCGCTCCTCTCCTCGTGGGCGGGGCGAGTCTCGCAGATCCACGCTGGAGCGCCATACTGCTCGGGGGATGTCACGGGAGAACGTGGAGGTCGTGCGGCGGGGCGTCGAGCTGTACCTGGGCGGGGACATCGACCGCTGGCTCGAGACCATCGACCCCGCGATCGGGTGGGACATCTCCAGCCATCCGCTCCCGGACGTTCCGAACCGGGGCCGCGGGCGGGAGGCGTTCAAGACCGAGATGCTCGCGACCTACATGAGCGGTTGGAACGACTACTCCGGCGAGGTGAAGGAGATCGCCGCGGCGGGCGAGCAGGTCATCGTGATCGTGCACGAGACCGCGACCATGCGGGACACCGGCGTTCGCTTGGAGCGAGACCTGGTGCATCTTTGGACCGTGCAAGAGGGAAAGGCCGTCTTCCTGCAGGTCTTCCGGACGAAGGCAGATGCCCTCGATGCCGCTGGTCGAGGCCTGGCCTAGTGGTCGCAGGCGCGCAGCCAATCGAGCGGTTCCGCTTTGCCTTCGCGTGGGCATATCGTCTCTCGGCGCTCGCGTTCGGGATCACGCCCTCGACCGCGCGGGTAGCCGTCGGCGACGCGGCGCTCGACGTGCGCTTCGGTCCGTGGCGCCTGTCTACCGAGCTCGCCAACGTCGCCGACGCCGAGGTGACCGGCCCGTACGCGTTCTGGAAGACCGCCGGGCCCGCTCGGCTTGCGATCACCGACCGGGGGCTGACCTTCGCGACCAACGGCGACCGCGGGGTGCGGATCGCGTTCCGCGATCCGGTGCCCGGCCTGGAGCCGCTCGGAGTGCTTCGCCATCCCGAGCTGACCGTGACCGTCGCCGAGGTGGACAGGCTGTCGGAGTTGCTGCGGAGCCCGCGGCCCACCTGAGCACCCGGAGCCCCGCGAGGCGAGATACTGCGGGGCGATGTCGGAGCAGGGACTCGTGTCGGCGCGCGTTCGTGGGAGGGCCGCGATCCTTGGGATAGGATGCGCTGTCCGAAGGGACTCTCTACAAGAGGAGGACGGACATGGGGCCCGAGCGAGCCGACTCGCAGCATGAGACCGAGCGTCTGGTAGAGCCGGCGCCCGACGAGGCAGTTGTCCGAGCGCTGGCGCAGAGCGCTCACCCGGTCGAGTTCGTCGAGTCGAACCCGACCAACGAGGACGACGCCGCCTCGGACGAGTAGCGGCGGCACGAAACGGTCGCACCGGCCGCTTCGTTTGCGTCGCCTCCACCCCGCGCTGCTTGTGCACACCGCCTGGCTCGCGGGGCGTAGGCGGCTGGTCGCGCAGGCGTCCTCCGCACGGCCTCCGCTCGTCCTGAACGACCCGGTGGCGCTGTCGGCGCTCGCTGCCCTGCCGAGGGAGTTCGACCGCCACGGCGCACAGACGGCCTGGACCGCCGCCGAGATTCCAGAACGAGCGCACGACGAGCTGTGGGGAGCGTTCGAAGCCGCCGGCCTGTTCACCGAGAGCGAGGAGGGGTCGTGGTGGGACGAGTTCGGCTGGCGGGAGGCGCGCGCCTACCACGAGGCAACGCGGGACTATCCCTTCATACAGATGGACGAGCCCGGTGCCCTCGCAAGCGACACCGCGCGAATGCACGAGTACCGCAGCGAGGAACCCGCGCCGCCCCTCTATCAACACCTCGGCGGCAGCGACACCATCCAACTGGTGCGCCCGGGCGCGAACGCGTCGCCTGACGAATGGCTGGAAGGCATGACAGCGGCCGATCGACGCGGCCACGAAGCGGTGGGGCTGCTGCTCGATGTGTGCTTCGGCGAGCGCGGTCACCTGATCGGTGCCGATGGAGGCAAGGCGCTCCTGAAGAGCATCCCGTCCGGGGGCGCCCGCCACCCGACCGAGGTCTTCCTGGCCGCCTTCGAGGTCGATGGCATCCCGGCCGGCGCCTATCACTACGACGTCGAGCATCACCGTCTCGAGCAGGTGCGCGGCGGGCAGCTCCGCGACGCGTTCGCAGACGCAACCCTCGACCTGTTCACAAAGCACGAGGCGCCACCGGCCGCCGCCCTCGTGTTCACCTCGCTCGTCGAGCGAGCGATGTGGCGGTACCGCGACCCGCGCTCGTTCCGGGCCATCCTGGTGGACGTCGGGCACGCCGTGATGGCATACCGCCGCGTGGCGCGGATGCTCGGCTTCAGGACCTACGCCTACCAGAAGATGCGGGACAGCGAGGTGGCCGACCTGCTCCGGGTCGATCGCGTCACCCAGCCGCCGCTGTATGTGGGCACCCTGGTGCCATGAGCGCCGACCGGGCACTGACCACGTCGCCGATGCTGTTTGGCTATTGCGCGCGGGACGGGCGGCTCGCGGCGTGCGACGCCCGCAACGGTGGGCGGTTCAGGCTGTCAAGCGGCCGGGCGGCCGAGATCGCCCTCGCGTTCCTGGAGCCGCGCTCCGACGCGGCGGCCGAGCAGGCGGGGTTCACCGCGACGGAGCTCGAGCAGGCGCGCAAAGCGGGGATCCTGGTCTCGGGGGAGGAGGCCGAGTCCGCCGAGCTGTGGGAGCGGAGCGGATGGTCGCGGCCCGCATACCTCATGTTCAGCCAGATGGACATCCCGTATCGGGACTCCGGTGACCCGACCGACGATCGCGACGCGCTGACTGAGGTGCGACGCGCGGCGGTCGACGGGTACCAGTCCACGCAGCGCTACCCGGCCCCCGCCCCGCTGGCCGCCGGTGCGCCCCTCGAGCTGCCCTCGCCACCGGCTCCGACCACCCGGCTGGAGGGGCTCACCTCGCGGCGATCCGCCCGGGCGTTCTCCGGATCGCCCCCGGGTGCCGAGCAGATGGCCGGAGTGCTGCACGCCGCTACGCACGGGTTCCGCACCGTGGCGGCCTACCGCGAGGACGAGGACCCCTTCCGCCTGCTGAACTCGTTCTTGTCGTGGGCTCACCTGTTCGTCGTCGTGCAGGAGGTCGAAGGTGCTCCGCGCGGGGTCTTCGAGTACGACTGGATGGATCATCGGCTGCTGCGTGCGGCGGACCCGCCCACCGATCAGGCGCTGCTCGGCTGCGTGCAGGGCCAGCGGTGGGTGCTTGGGACCGGCTTCACGATCTTCGTGGTCGCCGACCTGCGTGGCTACGCGTGGCTTTACCGGCACTCACGCGCCTATCTGCACGTCCTGATCCAGGTCGGCGAGCTCGGTCAGGAGATCCTGATGGCTGCGACCGGGCTCGGGCTCGGTGGGTGGACCACGCCCGCCGTGCATGAATCGCGCGCCGCCGCAGTGCTCGGTCTGCCCCCGGACGATGCGGTGGATGCGCTCTCGATCGTGAGGCTCGGCCGGCCACGAGGGCAACGCGCAGGTTGAACGAACCTGGCTGATGCTCGTGTCCTTCCCCAGCGGCGAGCTGGCGTTGCGGGGCGTTCTTCACAAGCCGAGCGGCGCCGGACCGTTTCCGGCGATGGTCTGGAACCACGGCAGCGAGCGGGCGCCGGGCCCGAACCCCGAGCTGGCCCGGTTCTACACCGAGGCCGGCTACGTCCTGTTCGGGCCGCATCGCCGGGGCCACGGAGGATCACCCGGCGAGCACCTGACCGAGGCCGTGCGAGCGGAGGCGTCGGCTGACCGCGGTGAGGCGATCGGGCTGATCATCGAGCTCCACCACCTCCATCTCGAGGACACGGTGGCGGCGATCGAGTGGCTCGCAAAGCAACCTGAGGTGGACCCCACCCGAATCGCGATGTCGGGCGTTTCGCACGGGGGGATCCAGACGCTGCTCGCCGCCGAGGGCGATGTGGGGGCGAAGGCATACATCCCGTTCGCGCCGGCCGCGGTGGCGTGGAGGGGGAATCCGGAGCTGCACGAGCGGCTGCTGCGAGCCGTGCGGAAGGCCCGGGCGCCGATCTTCCTGCTCCAGGCCGAGAACGACTACGACCTCGGCCCGAGCGAGGTTCTGGGTGCCGAGCTCCGCCGCAAGGGCGGACCCAACCGAGCTCGCATGTACCCGAGATACGGGGACACCGCGCAGTCCGGCCACGGGGAGTTCGCGTGGCGGGGAACCGATGTGTGGGGGAGGGACGTGTGTGCGTTCCTGGATCAGGCGCTCGAGCGACCGGCCCCCTAAAGCGGCTTCCCGGGAGTCGATCGCCCCCAGCGGGTGCGGATCCTCTCCCTGCGGTGACGGGCACGGTCCACGAGGCCAGCGGGGATCCGCCTCAGCCGGCTCCGGGCGACGCGGAACCGCGAGCGGCGCATCGCGACCTCGAGCGCGTCGGCGAGCTCGCCGCAGCCGGGGTGCCGTCGCGCGGCCTCGACGCTCGCGCGGCAGAGGGGCAGGGTGTGCGGGCGGACGACCAGGGCTCGAACGGCATCGACGTCGATCGTGTCCGGAAGGGTCCGGCACTCGGCCAGCCTGTCGCACGCCGCCAGGTCGATCATCGTCTTCAGACACTTCCCGCACCGCCCGCAGTTCCACTCCGCCGGTTCCCGCCAGCACACCCGCAACCAGCGCAGCGCCAGGTCGGACTCGCCGACGATCGCGCACTTCTCCGGTCGCGTCAGCTCCGCGTCCGCGGTCTCGAGACCGACCCGCGCGGTGCTCCACAGGTGGTCGAGGTCCGGGTGCTGCCCCCACGGGGGGTGATCACGGCGCGGGAAGCTGGACGGAATCAGCACCCGCGAGAGGTGCTCCTCGAGCGCGTGCGCGATCCCGACGAGCAGCCCCGCGTGGTACCAGTGCCACGGCACCAGCGGCAGGATCCGGTCCTTGGCGTCGGTGACCACCTCGATCACCGCGACGTCGAGCGCCCGTCCCACGCTGTGGGCCATCTCCGCGATCCGCTCCCGTGTGCGGAGATCGTCGAGCGGCACGTCGAAACCGTGGATCAGGATCAGGTGCGTGATCCGTTCGCGATGGGTGTGGAGCGTGCAGAACGAGTCCAGCCCGCCGCTGAAGAACGCGCCCACGCCACCGGGAACCGCGTCCGGCGGGCGTTGGTGCGGGGCGTCCACCGGAACCGGCGCGAAAATCGAGTCCCACTCGGCGAGCTGCGACTGGATCCGCGCCTGCCGGTCGAGCAGTCCCGCGTCGACCGGATTGTTGACCCGCAGCGGCGCCCCGAGGGCCATCGACGGCGTCAAGGACAGCGGCAGCGCGAAGTCGCCCGTCGCCGCCGCGGGGACCGAGAACTCGAACCGAAGCCGGCGCACGCGCGTTCCGTCGTCGATCTCGGCCGCCACCTCCGTCTGGCTGGACCGAAGCGGCGTCACCTCGAGCCGTCTCACTCGTCGCAGCCTAGCCTCGCGGATCCCCCCACCTTGAGCTTCTTGGTTTGAGAGTTGGCGCTGCCGCCGGTCGCCGTCGAGCTGGAGGACTTGAGCAGTGGCTTGCTCGCCGCCGCGCCGGCGCCGCCTGCGGCCACGTCGCTCCCCTCGACCGTGCCCCGGCCCGGTGCCTATCCGGCCCGTTTCCCCTCGTCCTGCCGCTCGTGGAAGTACTGCGCCCGGCTGGGGCTGATCAGGTGGACGTGCTGGACGATCGCCCCGAACAGCAGCGTCACCACGCTGATCGAGAGCAGGTCTATTCCGACGGCGAGGATGCGCCCGCCGGTGGTGACCGGGTTCGGCAGCGAGGAGGAGACGCTGGTGAGCTGGGAGGCGGTCCAGAACAGCGCGTCGCCGTAGGTGTGGATCTCGGTGCCGCTCGCGTGATGCTCGAAGACGTAGAACAGGGCCCCGGCGGCGAACGCATTGACGATCGTGATCACCGTCAATGCGGTCAGGCGCGCCCGCAACAGCTCGGTCGGGGAGCGCGGCCGTCGCAGCCTCTCCCTCATGTTGCGCCGTTTGCCCCGCTCAGCCACACCGGAAATATCCGTCCCCGCCCGGACGTGAGACCGCGACTGTACGGCCGGGACACGCGGGATACTGCCCGGGCGATGGTTGAGGAGAACGTTGAGACGCTCCGCAGATTCGCCCGGGCGGTCGAGCGCGGAGACCTCGAGAGCGCGAGAGCGGAGCTCGCCGACACGGTCGAGATCGACGACCAGGACATTCCGGACGCCGACGGGCATGACTCCTTCCACGCCTGGGTTGGCCGGTGGAGCGAGGCGTGGGGGAGCTGGCGGACCGAGGACACGGTGCTGATGCCGATAGGTGAAGAAAAGGTGCTCGGCCTGTTCCGGATGGTGGTAACGGGCAAGGGAAGCGACATCGAGCTCGCTCGTGACGACGCCATCCTGGCCGAGTTTCTTGATGGCAAGATCATGCGGATCGGCTACTACAACGATCAGGATCGAGCGCGCCAGGCAGCCGGCTTGTTCGAATAGGGCGCTCGACCGTCACTTCGCCGAGCCGCATCTGCAGTAGTTCGCGCTCCGCTGGTCCGCGCCCTCAGGGACGCAGGTGGGATGCGATCAGATCGGCGGCGGCGGCAGGCTGCTGGGCCGCGAACGCGTGGCCGCCGCCCGCGAAGAGCTCGACCCGAGCGCCCGGGAAGCGGGCCGCGAGCAGCTCGGCGTTGCCCGGCGGGATGACGACGTCCTCGGCGCCGTGGGCGATCACGACCGCGGCGACCCCCGGCGCCCCGTCAGTCGGCGGCGGCGCGGCCCACCACTCCGCCATCGCCCGCTCCTGGGCGGCGAGGGCGGTCGGATCGAGCGACGCCTGCGACGAGGCGACGAGGTCGCCGAGCTCGCGATCGAAGTCGGGGGCGACGTCGGGTGGGAAGGTCACCGAGATCGTCCGCGAAGCCCGTTCGCGGGGCGTCCCGGAGTGGTCGACGAGGCGGCCCCAGTCGGCGGGCTCCGCGCGAATCGCGCCCGGCCCGCCGGGGTCGGTGGCGAGCAGCGCCAGCGCCTCGACGCGCTCCGGCGCCCGGGCAGCAAGGCGCTGGACTACGAAGCCCCCCATCGAGAACCCGAGGACCGGGATGCGGTCGATCGCCAGCTCGTCGAGCAGCGCCTCGAGGTCGGCCGCCATCGAGTCGATCGTCAGCGCGACCGGATCGCCGAGGTCGGAGCCACCGGTCCCTCGGTTGTCGGGCATGAGGAGCGCGAACGAGCGCCCCAGCGCCTCCACGAATTCAGGAGCCCAGTCGTCGGCGCTGCCCGCGTAGCCCTGCACGAGCAGGAGGGGCGGGCCCGTTCCGAGCGCGCGCCAGGCGATCCGGCGCCCGACGACCTCCACGGTCCCATCCCGGGCGAGCTCGCTCACGGGCCGGGAGTATCTCACCTGCGACCCCGACGCCGTGCGGTACGGTCCGCGCGAACTGGAGGTCGAACTGGAGGTGGTTGAGTGCTGCTGGTCATCGGCCGTGTCCGCTGCGATCCCGAGCGGCGGGACGAGCTGATCGCGGAGCTGAAGAAGATGCAGGACAACTCGCGCAGTGAAGAGGGGTGCCTGCGTTACGGCTTCTTCGCCGCCGTCGAGGACCCGCTCAGCTTCGTCGCGGTGGAGGAGTGGACCGACCGCGACGCGCTCGACCGTCACTTCGCCGAGCCGCACCTGCACGAGTTCGCCCGCCGCCTGCTGGAACTGGTGTCGGCCCAGCCCGAGGTCGCCATCCACGAGATCGCCGAGACAAAGCCCTTCGCCGGGACCTCGGAGCAGTAGCGCCCGGTATTGCGGCTCAGGCGGCTACGGAGGGAACTCGAGCCCAGCCTGGCCGTGCTTGCATACGCGCTTCTTCTTGTAGCTGAACTTGTCGACGACTGCGAACAGCTGCCCGACGTTGGCGTGTACTCCCTCGAGCCTCCAGTTGCCGTTCGCGTCCGTGGTCGTATGGCCGCGGAAGCTTGTCGGGCCCGCACCCTGGAACAGGATGTCCACCTCACGATCCTCGACGCACTGGTCCTTCTTCGACTTGACCGTGCCGAACAGCGCCACGCTGAACCCGCGCGAAGCAGTCGGGTCGAGGTTGATGGTCACGTCCGACGCGTACTTGTGCTTCTTCGCCTGCGACGGCGCCGCGACCGCGAGCGCCGCGACGGCGACGAGCGACACGACAACGACGATCCCGATACGGCGATGGCCACTCTGCATGCCCCACTCCCTCATTGCTTGACGCCACCCACACTAGCCCCGAGGACGTGCCGGGTCAAATCAGCGACGCGCGCCCCAGTCCGAGAAGGTCTCGAACTCCCGCGCGTGGGTGACCCGAACAGGATGTGTGCCGTCCGATCTCGCGGTGTAGATGTCTACTGGCCCACCCGGCCGAAGCCGGAGCGAGAGAACGATGCGCCTGCCGTTGGGGGACCAACCGGGATCGAAGCCGATGCCTGTGGTCCGCCTCCTCGCCCTCGTCCCGGCTTTCTCCCTACACCCGTTGTTCCTGCCGCTCTCCTTCCTGCACCGCTCGAACAGCTTCCTCCTGAGCTTCTTGATCCCTCGCCTTCCCCGTGTGCGGGGCGCGATCGTCCTCAGCCCGGTTCCGTCAGGACGGACGACCACCACCTTCTCAGGGACGGATCCGAACAGGATCTGGGTCCCGTCGGGGGACCATTTGAGCACCTCGTCGTGATCCGGCAATCCAAAGGGGGTGATCTGCCGCAGCCCCGTGCCATCGGCATTTGCAACGAACACGGCGCCCTTGGGACGCGTGCGTCCCGGCATCTGCCGTGTGAAGGCGATCCGCCGGCCGTCGGGGGAGTAGTCACCGGTGATGTCGGCGAGGTCGAACGGGTTGTCGGTCAACCTGACCGGATCCGCTCCGTCGGAGGCCCTGATCGTGTAGAGGCCGTTGAGCGCTGAATGTTCCAGGCTGCTGCCCTGGCAGAGGAGCCGGGTGCTGTCGGGCGACCACGCGCTGCACTCCATGTCGATCTCGGCGGGGGTGTCGAGCAGCCGGAACCCGGATCCGTCCGGGTTTATCGTCGCCGGGACCGCCGCGCCGGCCTTGAAGACGGTAACGAGGACCTTGCTCCCATCCGGCGACCAGAACGGACTCTCGGCATCGCGGCGAAGCAGCTGCGCCTCGTGTCCACCGTCGGGGTCCGCGGTGAAGACGTGGTGGCCGTCGATGGCCCGATCCAGCCGGCCGAATGCGACCTGCCCGTTCGGGCCTGGGTACTTCGCGGCAGCGATTTCAGCAGCGGCGAGCAGACCTGCCGCGGCCGATAACAGGGCCGCCAACGTGGTGCATCGCCTTGGATGCCTCGGTGTCATTCGCCCCGACCGCGGCTTGGCTACGCCTGCGAGGACAGGAGACGCTCGAGCTTGTCGAAGCTGTCCGTCCAACCGTCACGGTGAAGCTCGCGACGCTCCTCGGTCTTGAACCGGCCCTGGCGGAGAGCGACCTCCGTCGCTCCGCCCAGGTCCCGGAACGACAGCTCAACCAGCGTCTCCACGTCGTCGGGATCGGCGGGCTCCCATATGAACGTGTAGGCGAGGCTGGCCGGCGGATCGAGCTCCCGGAACTCCCCGGTCAGATGGAAGGAATCGCCCTCCGGTGGCTGCATCTCGATCCGGTAGGTCTCTCCAACCCGCGCGACGAACTCCAAGCTCGGTGTGCTGAAACCCTGCGGCCCCCACCATTTCGGGAGCTCGCTCGTCTCGCAGAAGGCCGCGAAGACGACCGAGGGCACGGCTGGGACGACGCGCTTCATCTCGAGGATTGGAGCGTCCGACCGTGGGGCCACGCACGGATCCTACGCTCGCGGATCTATCCGTGCGCGTCCGTGCGCGTCTCTCTGGAACAAGCAGTCTTTTCGCCCGGGCCGAAAGGTCCACCGTGGGCTATCCCTGACTGCGACCGCAACGTCCCCCGATCCGCGATGTGTAGTCGGCGTCGCCGGCCGCCTTCGTCAGCGACCACTCCTCCTCGATCACGCGGTCGTGCAGGAGGCGGCGCTTGTCCAGGCTGAGAGCCGCGTACCTGGAGCTTCATCCGGCGACCTCCTTGGGGCTGGGTGGGCTCCAGACACCCGGGCCTCAGGGGTACACCTAGCCGCCCACCACAGGCGCCGGGCGTCCGAGGTAGAAGCCCTGCGCATAGTCCACGCCGCAATCCCCAAGCAGCGCGAGGGTTTCAGGGTCCTCCACGCCCTCGGCGATCGTCTGGTAGCCAAAGTCCTCTGCGAGGCCGACCGTGGCCTTGACCAGATGCTGACTAGCGCGGTCGGAGACGATGTCACGGATGAACTCGGTGTCGATCTTGAGATAGTCAAGGGGCATCGCCTTCAGATAGGTGAAGCTGCCGAAGCCGGTGCCGAAGTCATCGAGCGCCAGACCGCACCCAACCTCGGCCAAGCCCCGAGCGAAGGCCTCGCCTGCCTCCAGATCCTCCATCAGGCTGGTCTCGGTGATCTCGAACACGATGTCTGCCGGATCGGCCCGCGCGCCACGCAGCTCCGATTCGATCATCGTCACGAGGTCAAGGCTCGAGACCGACTCGGCCGAGAGGTTCGCCGTAACCCGGCCGCGCCCGGCCGCCAGACGAATCGCTTCAGACACGACCCACGTGTCGATCTCGCCGATCAACCCGAACTTCTCGGCAACCGGGAGGAAGCTGCCGGGCGGAACGATCGCGCCGCTCCGATCGACCATCCTCAGCAACAGCTCCTCCCACGTGTCGCCCCCCGCCAGCGGAACAATCGGCTGCGAGTACAGCACGAACCTGTCACCGTCGAGAGCCTCTCGCAGACGCCCCACCCAGGTGAGCGCGTCAAGCTCGCGCCGCATCCGGACGCGTTCCTCGGTTTCCTCCGTGGTGTCGCGAAACACGACCACTGCACCGCGAATGCTGGTATCGGTCAACAGCGGCGCAGCGGAGGAGCAGACGGGGAAGATCGAGCCATCCCGCCGCGTGTAGGCATTCTCGTTGGTGCGCACGGTCCTGCCGTCGACTCGGGCGTGGTTCAACTCGCAGTCCTCGGGCGGATAGGCCGAGCCGTCGGCACGCTGGAAGTGGATCGCCTCGTGGATCGGCTTGCCGAGCAGGTCGTCCTCCCTCCAGCCGAGCATCCTCGAGGCCGCAGCGTTCATGAGCGCCAGCCGCCCCTCATGGTCAACCGCGAAGACACCCTCCACCATGTTCTCCATCACCACCGAACGAAGGTCCTCGGCCCGCTTGCCCTCGGTGATGTCGATCGTGACGAGGCCGACTCCGACCACCTCCCCCTTGACCTCAACCGGGTAGTAGCTGGCTAGCCAGAACAGGACTTGCCCCGAGCCCTCCTGGCTCGGGGCCTCGATCTCCTCGACGACCGCCTCCCCGGAGTCGAGAACGTGGCGGTAGATGTGCTCGAGGTCCGGCCAGAGCTCCGGCGCCACCTCGGGCAGCGTGCGTCCAAGCTGATCCTCGAGCGGGAGGCCGTTGACCGCGGCGAGAGTCTCGTTCATGCGGACGATCCGGTAATGCCGATCAATGAACCCGAAGCCGACCGGGGCGGTCGACTGAAGAGTTTCCAGCAGCGTCAGCGTCTCGGCGCCACTACGGTCGGCCTCGCGAAGGCGCTCCTCCGGTTCACCCGGCTCGCGGGTCGCCGACTCCGGCGCGTTCACCTTCAGTATCGACGTGTAGTTGGCGCCGGCGCGAGCGTCGGCGACTCCACGAGCCCCCACTCACCAAGGGCGGGTTCTCAGCTGAATGCCGATCCCGAGAAGGATGGCCAGGGCCCCTATGAAGATCGGGAGCCTCAGGTCCGTCCCGGTGAACGCAAGGGCCTCCGCGCCGTGGTGGGTGGCGTCCGCGGTGCTGCTGCCGGAGGTGTTGCCGAGACCGGTGTTCACCGTCCCGCCGCCTGTGTCGGCGCCGGATCCGGTGCCCGTGCTTCCACCGCCACTGCCACCGCCGTTGCCGCCATTGCCGTTGCCGCCACCGCCGTTGCCGCCACCGCCGTTGCCGCCACCGCCGTTGCCGCCATTGCCGTTGCCGCCCTTGCCATTGCCGCCCTTGCCATTGCCGCCGTTGCCCTTGCCCTTGCCGCCGTTGCCCTTGCCCTTGCCGCCATTGCCCTTGCCGCCGTTGCCCTTGCCCTTGCCGCCGCCATTGCCGCCGCCGGTATCGCCGCCGCCGGTGCCGCCGGTGCCGCCGGTGCCGCCGGTGCCGCCGGTGCCGCCGGTGCCGCCGGTGCCGCCGGTGCCGCCGGTGCCGCCGCCGGTCGTGCTGTCAATGAAGTTGTTGGTGATCGTCGCGGTGCACGTCACCGTGCTGGCGCCCGTTGGCCCCGACGCGTTGCACTGGTCGATCGTCGTCGGAAGGCCCGTGTCCTGCGACGGAGGAGCCGTGGCCGTGCACGTCATCGTGCCACCCGCCCCACCGGAGTTGTTGCACTGGGTGACGCTCTGGCCACCGGGCCCGGCGCTGCCGGTGCGATTGTTCCCGGGCGGGGTTGCCACGCAGGTCAGCGTGTTGACCGAACCCGGGTCCTGGCACTGGCTGACCGTGGAGTCGATCGCGGCGCCGACCGGATAGCCGGTGAGGTTGTTGGTAACCGTGACGGTGCACGTCACCGTGCTGGCGCCGCCGAGGCCGGCGTTGTCGCACTGAGTGACGACCGTGATGGGAGTGGCCGAGGACGTGGTGCCCCCGGTGGGGCAGACCGCCGATCCGGTACACACGATTTCCGTGACGATTGTCGCCAGCCCGGTTGGGTTGTCGGGGGTCGCCGGGTTGTACGTGAAGTTGTTGGTGATCGTGACGGTGCAGGTGATCGTGTCGCCCCCAACGGACCCGATGTTGTTGCACTGATCCACCGTGGCGCCCGCCACGGCGTCGACCGTGGGCGCCGCGGCGACCTTGGCGTCGTTCTCCTCGGCGGCCGTCGCGTCTGCCGCGTCCGGCTTGGCCGTGAGCGTCGATGTGCTCTCGGTGGAATGCGACGGAACTGGGGTGTCGGCCGGCTTCGCCGGCTTCGAGTACTGGGGCGGGGACCCGGTGGCTACCTCGACCTGCCAGCTATTGGCGGAAGTGGGAGTCGCCTTCCAGCTCGCGGGGAGTGTGGGGGTCGACTCGGAGGGAGGCGGGGCGGACTCGGAGGGAGGCTCCAGGACCGGTGAGTCACCGGAGACGGGCTGTCCGGCGTCCACCGCGCCGGTGTCGGAGGTCGGGGGAGTGGCGGGTGCGTCCGTGAATCCGGGGTCGGAGCTGACCGGCAGTGCGTCACCGCTCGCCGTCGAATCACCCGTCGCTGCCGACTGATCCGGCGAAGACTCCTGCGGAGACGCAAGGGAGGGCTGCGACGCAGCCGCGCCCAGCCCGATCGCGACGATCGCGACCAGCGCGACAAACCACCTCGAGGCTGCATGCCCCGTCGGTGCCTGATTCGGTGCTCCAGACGTGCTGTTCATCGCGGCCTCCTCTTGCGCCGGGCCATCCAGACCGTCGGCGGTGTGGGGCGGCGGACGGCCCCGTGGACCGAATCGCCGCTGCACGACGATCATCGGGACGCTGGCCGATTAGCACCATCCCCCGAATGGACTAAATGCGCCGAAATCCCCTGGATGCGCTAGTAAACGCGTCCAGGGCCGTCAGCTCCCCCAGCCCTCCAGCACCGAGCAGGCTCCCGTTACGTCTCCCCAGCGATCTGGCCCGTCACCAACGAGATCGCAACCGCATGGGCGCGTGTGTGCGCACCCAACTTGGTCATCGCGTTCTGAACGTGGGACTTTACGGTCTCGGGAGACAGGATCAGGCGCTCGGCTATCTCGACGCCCTGGAGACCCGCCGCCACCAACGTCATCACCTCGCGCTCGCGCTCCGTCAGCTCAACCTCACCGCTGGTCCCTCTCACGGCCGGTCTCCACGTCGTCGTGAGAGGCCGGGCACTGTCAGGACCCCCGACACTCCCGTCGGGCGGGATGAAGACCGACAGGTGCCGTGCAGGGACCACGTTGGCTGTCGCGCTGAACTCGACCGGGCGCGGTCCGCGATCAGGAATGTAGAGCTCGTAGCAACCCTCCGCGGCTCCCTCGGCCAGGAAGGCTTCCCATTGCGCCTTGAGCCTGCTGCGCTCGGCAGGCGGCGTGAAGTCGTCCATCGTGTGCCAGGGAACCTCTCGTCGAGCGATCCCGAGCAAGTCAGCGGCGGCAGCATTTGCGGTGACCCAGCGCCGCTGATCGTCGGCGATCAACATCGGCTGCCGCGATCGCTCAAACGCTGCCTGCAAGCGAGCCACCGTCTGTGTTGCGGACTCGTCGCTCAACAGCCGCATCCTCACCTCACATAAACTTCCCCAAGAACGGACTGTACCCCTCCACCCCGGGGAACACAAGCCCGGGTGCAATCGCCGGCGCGATGTCGGACCAGGGTGTTGCGATACCCGGCCGGGCCCGATATGTCGCTACGTCTTGGGCCTGTCAGGGCTGACTTGGCGGGACGTTCTGGTTGAGGTGGAACACGTTGGTCGGGTCGTACTCATCCTTCAAGGACTGGAGGCGAGTGAACTTCTCCTCGCCGTAGGCGGCTCGCACCCTCTCTTCTCCCTCCCCGGAGAGGAAGTTGATGTAGGCCCCCCCCGTCAGGGAGGGCTCCAGCTCGGCGTAGAGCCGCTGCGCCCAGTCGACATGGGAGTCGAAACCCTCCGACTCGTACGAGGCCCCGATGACGTTCAACACGTACGGAGCCTGACGTTCCCGGTATGCGGTGGCGCCCTCGTCCACCCGGGCGACCGCACCGCCGAAATGGTGGAAATGGATCTCGGACGCCGGCGATGTCGCCTCCTGGTGGAAGCGCGTCACCGTCTCGATCGCGTCGTCGTCCAGCTCGCGGACGTAGCCGGCCTTCATGTAGGCATGCTTGCCGTGCGGCCACAGCGGGTCGAGCAGGCCCTGGAGCGCCGTGTAGGGGATCGGGCCCATCAGGTCCGCCACCGGCTCACCGAGCTCGCGCAGAGGTGCAACCGCCTTCTCTCCCTCCTCGAGGGATCCGGCGTAGCACGCCAGCAGCCCGATCAGCGGCTTGCCGTGCCACTCCTCGGGGATGAAGGGTGCGGGCGGCGCCCAGAGCAGGTTCGCGATCGTCGTCAGCTCGTCGGGAAGCTCGCCGGCGAAGTCACGGTAGAAGCGCAGGATCTCGGCCGCGCGCTCGCCTGGGTAGAAGGTCGGCCCGCCGAACACAACGGGTCCGACCGGGTGGACCGAGTACTCCAGCGAGACCGCGATGCCGAAGTTCCCGCCTCCCCCCTTCAGCCCCCAGAGCAGCTCCGGGTTCTCCTCGGCGCCGGCCCTGGCGAGCCGGCCGTCTGCCGTCACGACATCGGCCGAGAGCAGGTTGTCGCACGCGAGGCCGTGCTTGCGGACGAGCCATCCGATTCCCCCGCCGAGCGTGAAGCCGCCGAGACCGGTCGTCGACACGAGCCCGCCGGTCACGCCCAGGCCGAAGGCCTGCGTCTCATGGTCGAACTGTCCCCACTGCACGCCGCCCTCGGCGCGGGCGGTGCCCGCCTCAGGATCAACGCGGACGCCCCGCATCGCGCCGAGGTCGATCACGATGCCGCCGTCGTTCGACGAGAAGCCCGGGATGCTGTGGCCGCCCCCTCGCACGGCCACCTCGAGGTCCTGGCTGCGGGCGAACTCGATCGCGCGGATCACGTCCGCGACGCCCGCGGCTCGCACGATCAGCGCGGGCCGGCGGTCGTGCGCGCCGTTCCAGATCGCGCGCGCGTCGTCGTAGTTCGAGTCGGCGGGCCCGATCACCTCACCGCGTACAGCCTCGGCCAGCTCCGCGATCGTCCCGTCACCCAGCACCGTCTCTACCGTCTCCGTGGTCGCCACGTCGTCCTCCTGGTGAATCGATTGCGCGGATCACGCTACGCCCGCGCTCTTAGCAGCCTCTTAGCGGGCGTCCAAAGGCGCGTCAGCGGCCATTAGGCGCGATTGCAGGCGATCCTCGAGCAAGGCGACCTGGGCGAGGCCGCGTGCGTCCCGGCTCTGGTCGAACTCGGCCCGGGCCTCCTCGATCAGGCCGCGCGCGCGGGGCTCGTCCGGAGCCGGCGCGCTGATCACGGCATCCACGAGCGCGCACATCGGCCACCCCCAACCACGCATGATCATCTGGCTGCGAAACATCCGCGTCGCTTCCTCGAGGATCGGCAACGCGCGGTCAAGCGCGCCCAGCTCGAGCTCGATGGTGCCGAGGTTGAGAAGCATGCCGGCCCGGCCCGGCCCGTCCTCGGTCTCGGCGAACATCTCCAGCGCCCGCCCGATGAACCGGGGCCCGTCCTCCCCGTGCCCGGCACGACCGGCGAGCAGGCCCAGGCACCCCAGCGTCATCGCCGTGGCTCGCCGGTCGCCCATGTCGCGGCGGATCGCGAGCGCCTCCTCCAGCCACTCGCGGCCCAGCTCGAACTGCTCGCGTGAGCGTGCCAGGTTCCCGAGGGCGTTGAGGGCGACCGCGGCGCCGTGGGCATCGTCGCGCTCGCGGTGCAGCGCCAGGGCACGGTCCAGGGCCGTCCGCGCGGCGTCGTAGTCGCCCTGGGCCCGCGCCACGAGCGCGAGATCGCACAGCATGTAACCCCTCGCCGCCTCGGCACCCACCTCGTGGAACAGGAGGATGGTGTCCTCGAAATACAGGCGCACTCGCCCGTTCGCGTCGCGGTCGATCACGAGGCCGATCGTGGTCGCCCACACCCCGGCGCCGGGGTCCGCCGCGCTCTGCAGCAGGTTCAATCCCTGCTCTATCAGCCGCCGGGCCTCGTCATCGTGCCCCCGAGTGTGCGCCTCCACTCCCTGAGCGTGACGCGCGCCCGCGGCCACGAGCGTCTCACCCACGCGCTCGGCTTCGACCAGAGCCTCCTCCAACGTGTCGCGGGTGGAGTGCCGGCGCTGAACCGACTCCAGGGTTCCGCGGTACAGGAGCGCGCCCGGGACGGCGCGCGCGTCGTGGAGCGCGGCGTGGATCAGGCGCGATTCCTCCGCCAGGCTGTCCAGGCGCTCCGGCCGCGCCAGCCGCACGTCGAGCGCGGACGCGGCCAGCAGCCCGCGCGCTCGGAGCGGCGAGGGCGCAGTCTCTGCGGCGAGCGCGGCGTCCAGCAGCCGCGAGCCTTCCGTGAAGTACCCACGCTGCATCCACATCGGCCACATTGCAACCGCCATCCGCAGGGCAGATCGTGGATCGTCGCGCAGCCCGGAGGCGAGCGCCGCGCGCAGGTTGTCGAGCTCGAGCTCCGCCGGCTCGAAGAAGCGCTCGCCCGCGATCTCCGGATCGGCCGCCTCGGCGACGGCCAGATACCACCCGCGATGGCGAGCCTGGATCCGCAAGGCCTCTCCAGCCGCGTTCAGGCGTTCGCGCGCGTAGTGGCGAATGGTCTCGAGCAGCCGGTAGCGGTATTCGCCGCGCTCCTCCTCGGCGGCGATCAATGACTTCTCCACCAGGCGCCCGAGCAGCTGCGGGGTCTCGCCCGGCTCGAGGCCATCGCCCCCGCACACCTCCTCCACGGCGTCCAGCCCGAAAGATCCGGAGAAGACGCCGGTCCGGCGGAAGAGCACCTGCTCGTTCGCGGTGAGGACGTCGTGGCTCCAATCCAGCGTCGCGACCAGGGTCTGCTGGCGCGTGAGGCGGCCCCGCCCCCCGCTGAGCAGGTCGAGGGAGTCGCGCAGGCGTGCCGCCGTCTGCGCCGGCGTCAGCGCGCCGGCGCGCGCCGCCGCGAGCTCGATCGCCAGCGGCATGCCGTCCAGGCGGAAGCAGACCTCGGCGACGGACGAAGCGTTGTCGTCGGTGAGGCGGAATCCCTGCTTGGCATCGGCGGCGCGCTCGACGAACAGGCGAACCGACTCGGAGCGGATCAGCTTCGCCGCCGGGACCTTCGACTTCGGGTCGGGCAACCCGAGCGACGGCACACGCACGGTCACCTCGCCCACGATGTGGAGGGGCTCACGGCTGGTTGCGAGCAGCGTCAGCGCGGGGCAGGCTGGGAGCAGCGCCTCAGCCAGCCGCGCGCACGCGCCGACCAGATGCTCGCAGTTGTCGAGGAGAAGGAGGAGTCGGCGGTCGCCGATCAGCCGCGCCAACGCCGCGTCCGCGTCCTGCTCCGAGCGCAGCCGCATCCCCAGCACTGCGGCCGCTTCGTGCGCCATCAGGCGGGGGTCTGCGAGAGCGGCAAGCTCGACCAGCCACACGCCATCGTCGTAGTCATGCAATCGCTCGGCGGCGGCCTCCAGGGCCAGCCGCGTCTTGCCGGCGCCGCCCGGGCCCGTGAGGGTGAGCAGCCGGCTGCGGTCGAGCTGCCGGCGCAGGTCGGCCAGCTCGCGCTCGCGGCCGACGAAGCTCGTCAGCTGGAACGGCAGGTTGTGCCTGGGCCCCGCGCCCGCCTTGGCCGGGCCGCGGCGGGCGCCCGGAGGCCGCGACTCCGCCGGCGCCTGTCTCGGCGCAACGGGATCGAGCCGCCCGGCGAGGATGTCCTGGAACAGGCGGCGGGTCTCCGGGTCGGGGTCGGCTTCGTACTCGCGGCGCAGCGTCTGACGAAGCTGCTGGTAGTGGACGAGCGCCTGCTGGCGGCGCCCCATCTCGGCGAACAGCCGCATCAGCCGGCGATTGGCCTCCTCGTGCCGAGGGTCGTCGACGACAGCGCGCTGGAGCGTCTCGACCGCGCTGGCGACCTCGCCCGAGCCGGCGTGGCGCTCGGCCAGCTCGAGCCGGAGCGCGAGGTGCAGCTCGCGCAGCGCCTCGCGCCGGTTGGCCGTCCAGTCTTCGTAGCGATCCTCGGGGAGGAGGTCTCCTCCGTAGAGCGACATGGCGTCGCGGTAGGCCTCGATCGTGCCGGCGGCACGCGCAGCCACCGCGGCCTCCTCGAATCTCACCGCATCGACCTCGACCGGCCGCTCTTCCGAGAGAACCAGCATGTCGTCGCGCAGGGCCAGGGACTCCAGGGCGTCGGCGCCGGCAGTCTCCAGCGCCCGCCGCGCGATGTAGAGCGCTTGATGGAGGTTGTTGGCGGCGGAGTCGGCGCTCCGATCCGGCCACAGCAGCTCGCCGGCCTGTTCGCGGTGCATGCGCCGGTCCGGCGCCAGCGCCAGCAGCTTGATCAGGCTCTTCGCCTTCCGCAGACGCCAGCCGCTCTCCGGCACCGCCCGGTCGCCCACAGCCACGCCGAACCTACCGAGCAGCTGCACACGAAGGGGAGGTGATCCCAGTTCAGCGTCGCTGATCCAACCAGCCTACGCCGTTGGAGACCGCAAACCGCTCCGACGACTCACTTGCGAATGTGCTTGAGCACAGTGGCGATCTTGTTGCTGCCCTTGGCGGCGGTGTCGGCATGGGTCTCGTCCGCGATCAGCGTCATCGCGAAACGGTTGCCGCGGCCCGGCAGATACACGGAGTTGGACGAAAAGCCCATGATGTTCCCGGCGTGTCCGTACGCCTTGCCGACGTCGTACATGCAGCAGTCCCATCACACGACTCGGCATCAACAGCGACCCGCCGCCTCGATCTGCCGACGCCGTTCCCTTCTGAGGGCGGCCAAGCTCGCGAACGAGAGAACCCCGCCTGAGCGGGGCTTTCTCCTGATAGCGGGGGCCCGATTCGATTCTCGCCACCACACGCGTATCGTCGAGCGCCGGAGCGCCGGCGCGTGACCGTCTGATCCCGAAATACCGCTGTTCGCTGGGAGCGGGCGCGGTGCGCAGCAGACCACGGGGTCGCTCGGAGCCCCCGGGATAGGATCGGGCGATGGGCGATCACGAGCCATACCCGCTGCCCGAGGACCCGGCGCTCGCCGACGCGGCGCGTGCGCTCCGGGACGCGGGTCACTGGGGATGGATCGTCGACCACGGCTGGAGGGTGGTCTGGGCGAGTGAGGACCTGCGCCTGTCGTTCGGCGCTCTGGTCGAGTTGGCATCGTTCGCGATCGGCACCCCCATCCTCGGCCCCGAGTGGATCCGGGAGAGCAAGGGCTGGCGAATGGGGTCCAACAGCATCGACATCAATCGTCTCCTCTTCCGCGGCGTCGGCGGCCTGATGCTCACCGACACCCCCGGCGGGCGCGACGAGCTTCGGGAACTCGTCGACCCGGCGCTGCGCGACATCGTCGACGAGCTCACCCCGGCCGAGGGCACAATGCTTTCCTTCACCACGGAGGGGTTCGGGGTCGGCGCCACGGGGGACGTCCCGGTCATCGCCTTCCGGGTCCGCGACGCCACCGGCCGGCTCGCCGGCACGGCGCTGATCTCCAAGCCAGCCGCCGGCATGGCGATGCTCGGCGCGATGACGTTCACCGCCGACCTTGGCCACGTCGCGCGAATGGGAATGGTCGCAGAGGCCGGCCGGCGGCCGGCGGCGATCCTCTTCGCCGACCTGGAAGCGTCCTCGCCGCTCGCCCGACGCCTATCGACCGCCAGCTACTTCGCGCTCGGGCGCCGTCTGGTCCGCGCCGCCGACCAGTGCGTCGTCGACGCCGGCGGCCTGGTCGGGCGTCACGTCGGCGACGGCGTCGGCGCGTTCTTCCTCGCCGAGACCGCCGGATCGGAATCGGCTGCGGCGCATAGTTGCATCGCCGCCGCCCGCGCCCTGCGCGAAGCGGTCGCCGAGGTCGCCGCGCGCAGCGACCTGCAGCCCGAGGACCTCGTCCTCCGGTTCGGCCTGCACTGGGGGGCGAACCTCTACGTCGGCAACATCAGCACCGCCGGACGCTCCGAGGTCAATGCGCTCGGCGACCAGGTCAACGAGGCCGCGCGCATCGAAGCCTGCGCCAGCGGCGGCCTTGCGCTCGCCTCCAAGGACCTCGTCGAGCGCCTGGAACCCGATGCCGCGTCCGCTCTCGGTCTGGAGCCGGACCGCGTCGCCTACACCCCCCTCGGCGAGCTGGCGACCGCGACCGAGAAGGGCCGCCGCGACGCCCCGGCGATCGCCGTGTGCGAGATCTAGGTAGGACGGTTCCGGCCTTCTACGCGGTACCACGAGCCGTCGCGTGAGGTTCGGGGTACGATCGAACGAGCGATGGCGGCCGCGAGGCAACAGTGCTCGTCGAGGCTCCGATGGACGAGGGTCGATGCCGTTGAGGCGCGGCATGGGACGCTTCCTCGCGCGTGAAGGGGGGCGCGTGCCACGAGGGGCTACGAGCAAGCTCCAGCCAGTCGTCCCGGCAAGCCCGGGAGGGGTCCTTCAGGGAAGATCGCCTGCGGGCGGGGCCACTCGGGACGGGGTCGGGTTGCCCACGGCGTCAGGACGTGCCGAGCTAGCGAGCAGTTCACCGGCTGGACCCTGGCGCGCCGTGCGCCGCCGTTCCCACCAACCCCATACTGCCATCACCGAGCCAGCGTAGAGCCAGCCAAGCAGCACGTCGAAGAGGTAGTGCTCGCCGGTCGCGATCAGCGTCAGCCCCATCGCCAGCGGATAGAGCAGCAACAGGGGTCGCACACGCGGGCGGACGCGACCCCAGAGGAAAGCCGCAACCAGCGCGGTGAGGGCGGCATGCAGCGATGGGACGGCGGCAACCAGGTTGACGTTCGCCTGACCCTCGGAGAAGAGCACGGCGGTACCCGCCCCGAGCACGGCCCAGCCCTCCGCGGTTGTCCGATGGACCTCCTCGAGCATGTCCATTCTCGACGCCAGCCAGGGTGGCGCCGCCGGGAAGGCAATGTAGGTGACGAGACCGGCCAAAGCGAGCGACACCAAGCGTCTGGTGAAACGCAGGAAGACGAGCCGGTCACGCGCCCAGAGGATGCCGGCGACCGCGAAGGGAACGATGAAGTAGGAGGTGTAGACAAGCGTGAAGGCGACGTCCCACCAGCTGACAACGCCGGTCTCGTGCAGGTGGCCCTGGAGCCATTCGGTTGGCGTTTCGCCGAAGAAGACGAAGCGGTCGAAGTCGATCATCGGGTGGACGTGGACGCCGATCCCGAGCGAGTCGGCCGCACCGCGCGTGAGGTCGTAAGCGCTGAGCACAACCACGATCGGCAGCCAGTCGAGGACGAGCTGAAGGATCTGCCGAGGGTGCCGGCCGAGCGAGGCGCAGGCGAGTGCGCCGCAGGTCCAGGCGATCACCAGCTCACGCTGGACCGGAATCCCATAATGGGCGCTCCACGCCACCAACGACACGAAGTAGAGGCCGAGGGCGCAGCGCCGCAGCGGCGCCCAGTGCGCAAAGCGGAAATCGGCCACCGGTTCGGCCCCGACGTGTGCCGACTGAGTCGCGTCCACCGCGCCCAATCTAACCAGGCCTCGCCCGCTCCTCGGCGTCGCCGGATGCGCGCCCGGCCAGCGGGGTCCAAGGCCGCCGAGCTCTCGTCCGACCCGCTACTGGCAGGCTTGGGCGGCTCCCTCGGCCTCGGTGACCGCCGCCCTGGCGCTCTTCACCGACTTCTTGGCCTTCTTCTGCTTCTTCTTCGCCTTCGCGAGCTGCTCCTCGGCTGCGCCCAGGGCTGCGTCGGGCGCGCTGCAGTCGGCGGCCGCGGGCGGGGGCGGGGGCGTCACGGGCGGAGCGGTGTCGACGGTAAAGCCGCGCGACGCCGGGGTCGGGTCAGTGCTGCCGTCCGGATCGGTGGCGACAACCTTGAAGGTGTGGTTGCCGTCGGCGAGCGTCCCGGTCGTGTGCGGTGAGGTGCAGGCGCTGAAGCCGGGGCCATCGAGCTCGCACTCGAAGCTCGAGACGGACGGGACCGAGGAGAAAATGAAGGTGGGCGTCGAGTCGCTCGTGGTCCCGGAGGGGGCGGAGTCGATCGTGGTCTCCGGCGCCACCTCGGTGAACTTCTGGATCCGGTTGTTGCCGAGGTCGGCGACGTAGACGTTGCCGGGTGAAGCACTCCTGATCTCCTTGTCTTGTCTCTACGAGGCGGGTCGTGCGCGTTCGCACCGCTCTACGAGGCGGGTCGTGCGCGTTCGCACCGCGCCGACGCCAACCCTCGGTGGAAGGGCTCCTCCAGTGATCCCTGCCCCGGGAGCCGCTGGGAGCGGCGGCGCCGCAATGTACAGACAGCTCGCGCCCCATGTCGGCCGACCGCATATCGGGGCGTTTCCGGCGCCCCGCCTAGACGGCCTCGAGGTCGTAGCGACAGACATGGCGGGGGCGGGATTTGAACCAGCGACCTCCGGGTTATGAGCCTCCCTCAACGTCCCGATAGTGGTCCCTCCAGATCACCCGGTAGACGCCAAGGCGGCGCGGAAGGCTTCGCACGCCGGGGATGAAGGGGATGCAGATCAGGCCGAGACTGAGCGCCATCATCAGCACCCAGACCAGGGCGTCGGCGTTCTCCGAGCTCTTGAACGGCTCGACTTGGTACCAGAACGTGTACAGCCACAGCCACACCTGGCCCGGATAGCTGCCCGTCTCATTCATCATCCCCCACTGGTCGCCGAGCAGGTGCTGATCGTCGGCACGGGTCTCGAAGAAGCCCCCGCCGGACAGATACAGGAGCGGCTTCGTGTAGTTCGTTTGGTAGAACTGGCTCGTCGTCAATAGGGCACCGTCGAGTCCGCCGCTCGACGCGAGCCCGAGCAGGGAGCTCATCATCGGGGCCACCGGGCCGTACCGACCCGGGGACAGCTTCGGAAGCCCCTCAGGGAAACGGGCGTGCTTCAAGCCGGCCGTATACGCGTCCGCCCACCGCGACTGCGTAGCGGAAGGTGCGGCCTGGTACGAAGCCAGGGCGCGCATAAGGGCCGCGTCCCCCGGGATGCTGCGGAGCGGGTCGAGGACGAAGTCGCTCGCGGTGTTGATCGGATTGTGGACACCGGGCGCTCGCTGCAGCGAGATCGGCCCGACCTTCTGACCCGCGCCCGGCGTGTCGTTGTAGGGCGGGCCGTAGGTGGCGACCTCGCTGGTCCCGTCGAGCTCGGTGACTGCGGTCGCCAGGAAGTCGGCCGGATCGGCGCGCGCCCATTGCTGGATCGTGGTCGGCGGATCGTCCGGCGAAGAGAACAGGATGCTCAAGAGCACCGTCAGCGCGGTGATCACGACGAGCGCGGCGACGAACTCCTTGACCAGGTCGTAGCGGACGTACTCGCCCTGCCACTCGCCCGTCTCGGCGCCCGTCGGAGCGGCTTGTGGGCCCGCCGGGCTCACGACGAGGCTCTCTCAGCAGCCGCTCCGGTCGGGCTCCGAGATGCGCTTCGGGCCGGGTAAGGGGGCACCACCCCGTGGCGGCGCACCAGCAGGACGTGCCACACGACGAGCGCTACGACCACGACCGGGAGCAGGATGACGTGGAAGGTGTACATCTGACCGAAGTCCGCGACGTTGAAGTACGCGCCGACACCGACCGAGTTCAAGCCGTCCTTGCCCTCGCTGGCGATCCACTGCGCATCGAAGTTCTGCTGGGAGAGGTAGCCCGTGAACGCAGTGCCGATCGCCACCAGGAAGACGATGGCTCCGGTGACCCATGTCCGCGCCCGCCCCCCGCGCCACGCCCCCATGAAGAACTTGCCCCACAGATGCACGACCATCGTGAAGAAGAGAAGCTCGACGCCCCACAGGTGGATGCTGTTGAAGAAGTGCCCGACGCTCGAGACGTGCCACCAGGCCGGGCCCTTGAGGCCGAGGATGGCGCCGGAGACGAGGACGACTATCAGCGAGGCGATGGTCGCCACCCCGAACACATAGATCCACGAGGAGACGTAGGCCGGCTGGCGATCCGGGAGAAGCTTCTCCGGGGGCAGCGCGCGCACCGCCCGATCGCGCACCCACTCAGTCCACATGCGGGATTCCTGCTCGGTGCTCAAGACTCACGCTCGCGGCTCGGGAAGGGAACGAGAATCGCCGCCACGAACACGGCGATCATCAGCAGGATCACGACGATGTTCGCCACCGACATCTGAAAGAAGTGCCAGTCGACGTAGTGAGCGGGACTGTTGAGATCGAAGACCGCGGGGGCGACCGGGGCTTGCCAGCGTAGGGCTCGAGCCGTCTTCTCGGTGCGGAAAAGCACGCACCCCGATTCTGCGCCCGCAGGCTTGTGCCCGGCATCCGGCTTTTTCCGCAGCCAGGACGGAGAATTACTGACTCCCGGGCCCGCGTCGTCCGGTTTTCCAGCGCGGAGGATGGGAGACCGGGATCGCGTGCGCCTCGTCCAATCGGGTCGCGCGCTGTGACAACGCCAATGGTCCTTGGTGGCGCGGGAACTGCTAGGTCGGTGTACGAGAAAGCCCTGCCTGAGCGGGGCTTTCTCCTGATAGCGGGGGCCCGATATGTCTCTCGCTGCGACGCACGGATAGTCGAGCGAACACGCCTGAACGGCTGAGTTGCAGCGGCTACCGCTCCTCGTCCCGAGCGAGCGCCTCGGCTCCGCGACCGAGACGCCCGCATCCGCGGTAGGAGAAGCGAGCGATGTCGGCGCGGATGCGCCTTATGATCGCGCCCGAGATCTCGTGGATGCGCGACCACAGGTGATCTTGCTTCCCGGGGCCGTGCTCCCGGCCGACTTGGCGTACGGGGCACTGCTGGAGGCTCTCGGTGGCGAGGTCGAGGCGGCGGCGAAGGATCTCGAGATCTACGCGGGCGAGGAGCCCCCGCCCAACTACGCCCTCGACGTCGAGATCGAGGGAATCCTAGGGGCCGCCCGGGCCTCCGGGTTCGACCGCTTCCACCTCGTCGGCTACTCCGCTGGAGGTGCCTCGAGCCTGGCCTTCGCCGCAAAGCACCCGCAGCGACTGCGAAGCCTCGCGCTGCTCGAGCCCGCATGGGCGGGGAACGAGGGACTCGACCCCGCCGAGGAGGCGGCATGGCGGGAGTACGACCGGATCACGGCCCTTCCACCCGAGGAGATGATGCCGGCGTTCGTGCGCGGCAACCTGGCGCCCGGTGTGGAGCCACCGCCGCCACCGCAGGGACCGCCCCCGCCATGGATGGCGAAGCGGCCCGCCGGGCTGAAAGCGCTCACGCGGGCGTTCAGGACCGGCGAGCTCGACATCGATGCGCTTCGTGGCCTCCAGGCTCCCGTCTACTTCGCACTGGGCGGCCTCAGCAACCCCGACCACTACGCGGAGATCGCCGAGCGCCTGGACGGCGTGTTCCCGGACTTCACGCTCGAGGTGTTCGAGGAGTGCCATCACTTCGAGCCGCCGCACCGGGTGGAGCCCGAGCGGCTCGCTTCATCGCTTCGTGGCCTATGGGCTCGGGGCTAGACCGTCTCGGTCGCCGGCTAGCTCCTGCTCTGCGCGGGGACCGGCAGGCCAGCACGCGACCCTAGTACGCGGGAGCTGTCGGACGTAGGCCGGCGCACTAGCCTTGCCGCGTGCCCAAGACTGCGGTCAACGGGATCCAGCTCTACTACGAGGAGCATGGCGAGGGGGCACCGATCGCCTGCGTACACGGGGCTGGAAGCTCCGCCGTGATGTGGGGCGACGCCGTCGAGGAGCTGGCGGGGCTCGGCCGCGTGATCTCCTATGACCGACGCGGGTGCGCCCGCAGCGAGCGCCCGGAACACTACGAGCGCACCACCGTCGCCGAGCAGGCCGACGACGCGGCCGCACTGCTCGATGCCCTCGAGGCCGGGGTGGCCGTGGTCATGGGGCGCAGCTACGGCGGAGCGGTGGCGGTCGACCTCGTGCTTCGCTATCCCGACCAGGTTCGGGCACTGGTCCTGCTCGAGGGAGACGCCCTCGGCCTCTCGCCCGAGGGGCTGGACTGGACAAGGGGCCTCCGTGAGCGCATGCGTGAGGTGGCTGGGCGCGATGGTGTCAACGCCGTCTACGAGGCCTTGATCGACGAGGTCATGGGCGAGGGCCTCTGGGACTCGTTCCCAGAAGAGGTTCGGCGGGTACTAACGCAGAACGGGCCCGCGCTCCTCGCGGAGCTCCACTACGTCGACGAGCCGATGACCGACGCCGCCGCCTTCGCCACGATCGAGGTGCCCGCCCTGCTGGTGGCGGCCTCCGACTCACCGCCCGAACAGCGAGATATGACCGAAAGGATGGCCGAAGCGCTGCCCAACGCTCGGCTGGTGCGGATCGGGGGCGGTCACCTGGTCGATCCGGCGGGCTCAGAGGTCCTGACCTTCATCGAGGACGTGCTCGACACCTGACCCCTAGTCACAACTTCGCTCTCGCTTCCGCGACGAGCGAGCGTCTGACCTTCCTGGCAGAGACGCTCGCGTTGGACGACGAGCAGGAGCCGAGCGATTCCACTCCTCCACGCGATCACCAGCCCGTGAATCTTGAGGCTGCTCTCCCGCGACTGGGCGGCGGCCGACATGTCGCCTAGGTCACTGAGGCCGCTCCCCGTGGATTTCTCGATACCTGCGAATACCCAGATAGCTGAGCGCATTCACCGAGCCGCGGGAACGCCGTGGGGAGGCTCAGATCCGTGCGTCACGGGTCGAACCGATATGGGGCCCGATATGTCTCTCGCTACGACGGGACGCGTATCCGCCAGGCCCAGGTCCTGCCTAGTTAGCCCGTGCACTCGCTGCGTTGCACGGAATGCCGGTACCTCGGAGCCGGACGCAGCGATATGTGTTCGGATCGACCTGTTGTGGACTGTCGCTGTCTTGGAGCTGATCGCTCTAGGGGCCCCCGCGCGCGCCTATCCCATCGCCGAACGGTCGTCCCACCGGGTCCAGGGCGGCCTGCGCAGCATCCTCGAGGCAATGGCTGCTCACCGCTTCGTCCTAGGCGCGCGCCCGCTGTGGCGCGGGGGCGCAATACTCACGGAGTCACGGGAGAAGGAGGTGCTGGGTGAACGACCGGGGTGGACCTACTGAGGGTCAACCGTGCCGGGCCTGCGGAGCGACCAACGCCCCGGGTTCGCAGTTCTGCGGATCCTGCGGCGCCAGCCTGGCGCCGACCGAGCGGTGCGCTTCCTGCGGCCGCGAGAACCCAGCCGGCCAGCGATTCTGCAACGGCTGCGGTGCGGCGCTGGATGTTGTGGCAGATCAGCCCTCGCAGAGAGCTCCCGTAGACCCCGACGGGGAGCGCAAGCAGGTGACCGTGCTGTTCGCCGACGTCAAGGGTTCGATGGATCTGGCCGAGCAGAGCGACCCCGAGGAGTGGCGGGAGATCATGCAGCGCTTCTTCTCGCTGCTGTCCGACGGAGTCCGCCGCTACGAGGGGACGGTGGACAAGTTCACCGGCGATGGGATCATGGCCCTGTTCGGAGCCCCAATCGCGCACGAGGACCACGCCGCTCGGGCGTGCTTCGCCGCGCTTCATATCGAGGAGCTCGTCTCCGAATACGCTGCCGAACTGCGTCGATCGAAAGGTCTGAGCTTCTCGGTCAGGATCGGGATCAACTCGGGCGAGGTCGTGGCCGGCGGCATCGGCGAGGACGACCAGCCCGCCTATACGGCTGTTGGGCACACCGTGGGGCTGGCGCAGCGGATGGAGGCGCTGGCCGAGCCGGGCAAGGCGTATTTGACGGAGCACGCGGCGAAGCTCGCCGCCGGCTACCTCGAGCTGAAGGATCTCGGCGAGTTCGACGTCAAGGGCGCGAGCCGCCCGATCGGCGTATTCGAGTTGGTCGGCGTGGGCGCGGCGCGGTCGCGGCTGGACCTCTCGCGTGAGCGTGGGCTCTCGTCATTCGTCGGGCGAGCGGACGAGATCAAGGTTCTCGAGGACGCGCTCGAGAACGCGAGTAAGGGGACCGGCGCGGTGATCGGGATTGTCGCCGAGCCGGGCGTCGGCAAGAGCCGGCTCTGCCACGAGCTCGCCGAACGCTGCCGTAACCGGGACATCGCCGTCTACGAGGCGCAGGCTCAGGCGCATGGCCAGGCGATCCCGTTCATGCCGGTCCTGCAGATGCTGCGCGGCTATTTCGGGATCGAGGACCGCGACTCCGACCGGGTCGCCCGCGAGAAGATCGCCGGCCGGCTGCTGTTGCTCGACGAATCCTTCGCCAATGACCTGCCGCTTGTGTTCGGGTTCCTCTCCGTCCCGGATCCCGAGCGCCCGTCGCCTCAGATCAGCGCCGAGGCCAAACAGCGCGCGCTGCGAGGCGTCATTCGTCGCATCTACCAGGTGCCCGGCCGCACAGAAACGGTCGTCAATGTGGTCGAGGACCTGCACTGGATGGACGAGGGCAGCGAGGAGTTCCTGGCCGAGATGGTCGCGGCGGTCGAGGACACCCGGACGCTCGCGGTGCTCAACTTCCGCCCCGAGTACAAGGCCGAGTGGATGAACTCGCGGGCCTATCACAGGATCTCGCTGGCCCCGCTCGGCCCCGAGGCGACATCCGAGCTGATCGCGGCCCTCACCGGGGAGGACCCATCGCTCGACGGGCTCGCCGAGCTGATCCACGAGCGCACCGGGGGCAATCCCTTCTTTATCGAGGAGGTGGTTCGTGAGCTGGTCGAAACCGGCACGCTGGAGGGCGAGCGCGGTGCTTACCGGCTGGTCGGTTCGGTCGAGGACACCGGCGTCCCGCCAACGGTGCAGGTGATTCTCGCCGCTCGAATCGACCGCCTCGAGCCGACCTCCAAGGCGGCGCTGCAGTCGGCTTCGGTGATCGGCAAGGAGGTTCCTGAGCCGGCGCTGCGGCGCGTCATCAGCCTCGACGATGAAGCCCTCCAGGCCGCGCTCAAGGCACTGATCGCGAGCGGCTTCCTATTCGAGCAGGAGATCTACCCGGAGCGGATCCTCGCTTTCACCCATCCCCTGACGCGCGAGGTCGCCTACGGCTCGCAGCTCGCCGAGCACCGAGCGGATGCACACGCGGCGACGGCGCAGGCGATGATCGAGCTGAACCCGGAGCGCCACGACCAGCTCGCGGCCCTGATCGCCCAGCACCTCGAGCAGGGCGGCAAGACGCTGGAGGCCGCGCGCTGGGGCGCGCGCGCCGCCCACTGGGCCGGGTACAGCCACCCCCAGGACGCTCTGCGCCTGTGGCGCAAGGTTTCTGAGCTGGCCGGGCAGCTGCCGGAGTCCGAGGAGACGATGGCGCTGGCTGTGTCCTCCAGGGTGCTGCAGCTCGACTACGGCTGGCGGCTGGGAATGGAGGCCGGGGAGGCCGAGGCCCTGATCTCGGAGACGCGCGAGATCGCCACCCGGATCGGCGACCTGCGTTCGCTCGCCCTGCTCGAAACCCTTGGCTCTGCGCGCCCCGGCATCGAGCACCAGGCAGACGCTTGGACCACCAGTGCCAGCGAAGCTATCCGGCTCGCCGACGAGTCCGGAGATGACTTCCTGCGTGTGGCGCTGCGGGTCGCCGGCAGCTATTCATTCCTTTGCGCGGGAGAGTCCGAGAAGGTCGAGCGGCTACTCGATGAGGCCAAGGAGATCGCTGGTGAGGACCCGACCGTGGGTGCAGGGCTGGTGATCGGCTGTCCCTACGCTTGGTCCATGATGGCGCGGGGGGTCATCCGTCGCAACGCAGGCGACTTCGACCGGGCGGAGGAGCTGTTCAAGTCAGCTCTGCGAATTGCCGCCGAGCATGGCGATCCTGAGACAGAGAGCTGGACGCGTGGGAACCTGGCGATGCTCCTCGTCAACCGAGGAGACCTCAACGCGGCGGTGGCGCTGGCGCAGCGCAATTACGAGATCACGGAGCAGCTCGGGGACGTCTTCTCCCGAAGTTGGGCGCTGTTCAACCTCAGCTTCGCCCGCATGGCAACCGGCGATGCGGAGGGCGCGCTCGACGCGATCGAGCTCAGCGAGAAGGTTTATAGGGACGCGATGAAGAGCGGCGGCGAGGCCGAGTCATGGCGCGCCGGCGCTCGCGCCGAGGCCCTGCTTGGGGCGGGCCACGGGGCAGAGGCGCTCGCCGAGGCAGAGCGGAGCGTCTCGATCGCACGTGACCGAGGCATGCTCTGGGGGCTGCCCTACTGCCTGCGAATCCTCGCCCTGGCGAAAATCGAACAGGGCGAGTCGGGGGCCGAGGATGCGCTCGACGAGGCGGCAGAGGTCGCCAACCGGGGCGGCCAGGCTTTCGAGGCCGGGTTGATCGAGGAGCAGAGGGAGGCCGTCAGAGCCGGCTCAGCGGCCCGGCGAAGCTGACCGAGGTCGTTCCGGATTAGCGGCTCGCTTGGGACGGCAGCGGCGGCTGGAGGAGGCGCGCAGCAAGCGCCTGGTCGCAGAAGCCGACGCCTGGGAGCGGTCCGCGCAGATTCGTCGCTACATCTCCGCTCTTCGGGAGCGAGTGACGACGCTCGACTCTCCGGAACGGGAGCGGGTGCTGGAGTGGTGCGAGTGGGCCGCGGACTGGGCCGAGCGCTCCGATCCCGTTCGCTTCACCGAGCAGGCGCTTGCCGACGCTCCGCCGCAGCTCAAGCGCCAGACCTTCCAGGCCTTCGACCTGCGAATCCTCTACGACAAGGCCGAGCGACGGGTCGAGGTCTCGGCCACCGTGTCCGAGGCCGTCGCGGAAGCCTTCGAGAACGAGAAAGCCCTCCTCTCGGAGGGCTCTCTGGTGGTCGCGAGAGACATAGCGGGGGCCCGATTCGTCTCTCGCTACCACCCGCGGATCGTCGAGCGAATGGAGCGAACGAGGGGCTGAGTTCGTGACGCCGCCCAAGGAGCATGAAACCGAGATCCGCTGCTATCTGCGCGACCCGGATGGCCACCTGATTGAGGTAGGCGAGACCACCCGGCGCCCCTGAGCACCCGCCCGAGCCGGGGTACGAGGAGGCGAGCCATACCCGCGTGTGGATCAGGCCGGTGGGGTCCAAGAGAGCACCTGGTCAAGCGAGCGCAGGAGCGAGGACTTGGGCGTGACCCGCATCACCGCGTCCCGCAGCGCGACGGCGGGCAGCGACCTCCACTGCCCTATGACGCCGAGCCGATGAGAGCGGCGGGCGATCTGCTGCGTGCGAGGGCGACGCTCGGCGTCGTATGCGGCCAGCGCCGGTACCACGTCCGGGCTTGCGTCGAGGCGGGCGGCAAGGGTGACGGCGTCTTCCAACGCCTGGCACGCCCCCTGGCCCATGTCGGGCGTCATCGCATGCGCGGCGTCGCCGAGAAGCGCGAGGCGGCCGGAGACGTAGCTGGCCAGCGGCGGAAGCTCCTCGATGTCGTTGCGCAGGACGGCGTCCTCGGAAGCGGCGTCGAGCAGGCTCGGGATCGGCTCGTGCCACCGGCCGAAGCGCGCGCGCAACTCGGCCAGCTCGCCGTCGGCGCTGCGTTCCCCCGGCGGTCGAGTTGCGGACGCGTAGGCGTAGACCCGCCCGTCGGGGAGCGGGGCGATGCCGAAGCGCTCACCGCGGCCCCACGTCTCCCCTCCGGCGGTCACCGGCTCGGGCGGCTCGACGACCAGCCGCCACGCCGTGTACCCGGCATAGCGAGGCTTCGGTCCGGTTGGCCACACGGACCGCCGCACGGCGCTGCGGATCCCGTCCGCTCCGACAACGAGGTCGGCGCGCGAGACACCGGCGCCGTGCGCGACCTCGACCGCCCCGTCGACCGGACGCACCCCAGTCACCTCGACGGCGGTCCGCAGCGCGCCGGCTGGCACGGCACTTCGCAGCGTGTCGAGGAAGTCGGCGCGATGGATCATCACGAGGGGTCCGTAGCGGCGGGCCACCTCGTCGGTGTCCGTGCGGGAGAGCCAGCGGCCCGACATCCGCCTGATGCCCGCCTCGGTCTCCGGCGCGGCCTTGGCCCGCACCCGCGCGCCGAGGCCCAGCGCGTCGAGTGCGTGCACCGCGTTGGGCCAAAGGGAGAGGCCGGCACCGACCTCCTCGAAGGCCGGGACCCGCTCCAACACCTCCACGCCCCAGCCCCGGTCGAGCAGCGCGAGGGCGCTCGCCAGCCCACCGATCCCGCCGCCGACCACGATCGCGCGTCGTTTGGCGTGCTCGGACATCGGGTGAGGGGGGTTGGCTGCCCTCATACGCCGACCAGGTCCCGTCGCAGCCGCTCGGGGTGGATCGCGTCGGCCATCGGTCATGCCGCCTGGGCGAGCGTTTCCGGCTCGTAGTGCCCGGGCTCGACGCGAGCCGTGATGGCGAGGCGGTTCCAGGCGTTGATCGAGGTGATCGCGAACACCAGCTGGGCGAGCTCCTCTTCCTCGAAGGCCTCGGCCGCCACGTCCCAGACCGGATCGGGGACATGGCCGTCGCTGATCAGGGTCATCGCCTCGCAGAGCTCGAGCGCGGCGCGCTCGCGCTGCTCATAGAGCGGGCTCTCACGCCAGGCGTCGAGCGAGTAGAGGCGCTCCTCCGTCTCGCCCAGGGCGCGAGCGTCCTTCCAGTGCATGTCCACGCAGAACGCGCAGCCGTTGATCTGCGAGGCGCGCACCTTGACCAGGTTGGCCAGCCGCGGCTGCCCGGGGCCCTTCACCCGCATCCTCGCCCTAGCGCCGACGCCGCTCGCCGGCCTGGCGACCTGCCAGTCGAGCAGGAAGTGGTCGGTGAACTGCTCGTGGTTGCCGAGAACGTCCAGTTGGTCGTAGACCTCCTCGCGCCCCTGCGGAACGTCGATCGAGACGCTGACCGGTCTCATCGAATCTCCCCCTCGGCGGCAACGCGTCCCGGCGGCAGATCGCGCATCGTCAACCCTCCTCCGCGCTTGTCGGTTCTTCAAGGCGAGACGGGACGCGCTGAGACCGTGTGGTGCGCGCAGCACGCGGCGCGCGCCAGAGGACGAAGACCGCGGCGGCGGCCACCGAAGCGGCGGCGATCACGAGCGCAAACTGGAGGCCGTCCACGAACGCGTTCTGCGCCTGGTCGGCGAGGGCGATGCCCCGCGGCCCGATCCGGTCCGCGATCGCGAACGCGGCGGGCAGGGCGTCCTTGGCGGGCTCGGCGAACTGGGCCGGCAAGTGGGCCGCGGCGCCCTCGACGCCCGATTGGTAGCGACTGGTGAGGGCACTGCCCAGCACCGCGATTCCGAGCGCTCCGCCGACCTCGCGGGCGAGGTCGTTGACCGCCGAGGCGACGCCCTGCTTGGCTTTCGGCAGCGAGGAGACGATCGCGGTCGTGGCGGGGGTGGTCGCCAGCGCCATCCCGACTCCGAGAGGGACCAGCCCACCGAGCAGCAGCCAGTAGGTGGAGTCGCGGCCCGCCGTCGAGAGGACGAGGAATCCGCCGGACATCAACAGCAGGCCGACGGGCGCCACGCGCCCTGCCCCGAAGCGATCGAGCAGCTTCGGCACCCGCGGCGAGAGCGCCATCATCGCCACCGCAAGGGGGGCCAGCGCGATCCCAGCCGCCAGGGGCGAGTAGCCCAAAACGAACTGGACGTATTGCAGGCTCACGAAGATGAAGCCGAAGAAGGCGAAGAACTGAACGGTGATCGAGGCCGTCCCGGCGCCGAAGCCGCGCAGGCCGAAGAGGCGCGGATCGAGCAGAGGTTGCTCTCGGCGGAGCTCCCAGAGAACGAAGGCCGCCAGGAGGACGAGCGCCGCGGCGAATGCGCCGAGTGTCAGCGAGTCCGTCCAGCCTCGCTCCGGGCCCTCGATGATCGCGTAGACGAGGGTGGCCAGCCCCGCCGCGGAGATGACGCCGCCGGTGACGTCGAGCCGGGCCCCCTCCTGGGTCGAGTTCGGCGCCAGTCGAATCGAGGCGACGAGCGCGATCAGGCCGAGCACCGAGCTGAACGCGAAGATCGAGCCCCACGCGAATGCCTCGAGCAGAGCGCCTGAGACGAGCAGCCCGATCAGGGCGCTGCCGCCCGCCACGCCCGCCCAGATCGAGACGGCGCGGTCGCGCTCGTCGGCCGGGAAGGTGTTGGTGATGATCGAGAGGGTCGCCGGCATGATCGCCGCAGCGCCCAGGCCCATCACCGCCCGCACCGCGATCACCTCGCCGGGGCTGTCGATCAGGAGGGCGACACCGGCCGCGCCTGAGAACACGACCAGCCCGCCCAATAGGAGGTGCCGCCGACCGAACGCGTCCCCAAGCGCACCGGCCAGGAGCAGGAGCCCGGCGAAGACGACGGCGTAGGCATCGACCACCCACTGGAGCTGCGTCTGGGTGGCGTGAAGGTCTCGGGCCAGGTCCGGAAGCGCGACGTTGAGCGAGGAGACGGCGCTCACGACCGTCCCGAGCGCCACGCACATCGCCGCGAGGACGAGGTTGCGGTTTACGTCCTCTGCATGCGTTCTCATCGGAGTGCGTCCTCGGATGGGCTATGATTGAACGGCGTTGACTTCACGGCGTTGACTTTACACCGTTGATTTGTCTTGTCAAGACCTCCTTAGGACACTTTTGTGAACCCACGCCCGCCGAAGACCAAGACACCCCGCACCGGCCGCCGTCCGGGCTCGAGCACGACCCAGGAGCAGATCCTGGAGGCCGCGCGCAAGCTCTTCCTCGAGCGCGGATATCAGGAGGCGACGATGCGCGCGATCGCGAAGCAGGCGGGCGTCGATGCCTCCCTGATCGTCCACTTCTTCGGCAGCAAGCTGGATCTCTTCGCCGAGGCCGTGACCTGGCCCTTCGAGCCGGACGTCGAGGTGCCGAAGCTGCTCGCGGACGGGCGCGCCAACGTCGGGCGGAACCTCGTCGAGCTCCTGCTCAGAACCTGGGATGCGGAGGGCAGCCGCAACCCGGTGCTGACGATGCTCGCCGCCTCGCTCACCGAGCCCCAGGCCGCGGAGATGCTCCGTGAGTTCCTGCGCGAGCGCCTCTACGGCCCGCTGCTGGACGAGCTCGAGTCGGATCAGCCCGACGTCCGCTCCAATCTCGTCGCCTCGCAGTTGGTCGGGCTCGGCCTTATCCGCTACATCGAGCGGATGGAGCCGATCGCCTCAGCCAAGCCGGCCGACGTGATCGACTGGGTCGCGCCGACGGTCCAGCGCTATCTCGCCGGCAAGCTCGGATAGCGGGGCCACCGAAACGGAACCTTTTGCCGGGGAGCGGGCTTCGGCGGAAGCTCGCACCCTAGGCGCTTGCGCTCGATGCGAGTTCTCGTAGCCGAGGGAAGACGACATCCTCCGCTCGCGCCTGGCTCGCGGTGTCCGGCAGCAACTGGGCCCGGACTCCATCGAGGAAGCGTTCGTCTTCGAGGATCTGTGCCAGGGTCTTGGCGACGTAGTCCCTCAGTTTCTCCGGCGCAACCCGCATCTCCTCAACCAGCTCCTCCCTGCCGTCGACAAGCGCCACGATGTCAGCGAAGTCAGCGCTGCCCAGCAGGTCCCCCTGGCCGCGGCCAAGGTAGGCCTCGAGCTTCGTGGCGACGAGGAACGGCGGCGGCACGGCGCGAATTCGCAGCCCCGACGGGAGCTCCATCTCGACCGCGTGCGGGAACGCCTCGCGCTGCCACTCATTCTCGAAGCCGAGCAGCGCGGAGTCCGTCGGCATCGCATCCAGGATGAGGTCGCCGTCTCGTTTGTGCCATCGGCAGATCACCTCGCCGTCGTCACGAAAGCCGGCATCCCGAAGCCGCTGCTCGAAGGCGTGGTACTCGGCCCGCGTCGCGACCTCTACGATTACGTCCACATCCTTCGTCGGGCGCGGGGGCGGAGCCGCCGGGTCGGTGATCCAGAGCGTCACCGTCGCCCCGCCTGGAAGACCACTTCGTCCGCCATCTCACCCAATGCCGAGGCACCGAGCTCCAACAGCTCGACGCTCATCTGGGTTTCTTCGGATCGCTGACGCGCTCGGAAAGCCGTTTCGAAGCGAGCGAGCGAATCCGCCCGTTGCCCAGGCGAATCGCGTCGATAAGGGCGAGCGCCTCTGCAAGCTCGCCGTCGCGTCGCGCCAGCTCAGGGACGGATGCGTGTAGCGGCTCGAGGGAGATCCCGCGAGCCTTGCCCTTCGGATCCGGCCACACCGGGGGCGGTTCGTCCACAGCGGCGAGCTCGTTCTTCAGGGGCGACGCGGCCCAGGCCGTCGGAACACCGCGACTGGGCCCACCCCGCTGAACGGGGAACAGGTACTTGACGCCATGGACGAGGAACTCCTGAGCGTTGGAGCGGTTTACGCGCTTCCCGTCAGGGTCGACGAGGCGTGCATCCTGCAGCCGCCGCAGTGCCCGATGAACGCCTGCCGGGTCGAACGCCACCGACTGCGCCAGCGAACGCACGGTCCAGCTCTCCGGCTCCTGTAGGAGCTTCAGCAACACGAGGATGTCTTGACCCTTGACCACAGGGTCAAACTAACACCATGTTTCATATTTCGCAACATGAAACACCGCGCCTGGGAAGCCTGCTCCCACGGGCGCCGGTGTCGCGATTGACGGATGTCCGGCACCGAACTGCCGGGCTCGATCGACCGAAGACAACTCAGAGACACTGAGACGACCTGGACTCGGAATCGCCCCGTTCGGAACCCATCGATCGGCAACTTGGAACCTGAATCGAGGCCCAGAATCCGGCCGGGCCCTGCGACGCGCCCGCCCGGAAACCCAACGATTTGCAGCGGATCCGCCACGGAGTCCGCGGTCCTCAGTCGCTCGCTCCGCCCGACCAGCCGACAAGCGGAACCCGAAACAGAACCTTTCTGCTGGAGCCACGGCGTGGCGACCTTCGGGTTCACCCCTGGAACTCCCCGGATCCAGCAGCTTCACCCAAAGAAAAACCCCGCGACATGCGGGGCCTTTCTGGAAGTAGCGGGGGCGGGATTTGAACCCGCGACCTCCGGGTTATGAGCCCGGCGAGCTACCTGACTGCTCCACCCCGCGGCGCGCCCTGAATGTAGCAGGGGTACACCCGGGCTAGGCGCGAATCGCGTCCCGGTGCGCTCCCGCCTCGATCGCGGCCCGGGTCGCGTCGCGGCTGCGCTCCACCAGCTCGTCGAGCCGGTCGAACTCGAACACGCCGGCGTCGGAGACGTGCGGGCGGATCAGCACGTCCGCGAGACCGCCGTTCCGCTCCGAGCTGTGCCGGCCGGGGAGGGTGACGACGCGCCCCCGTCCTCTGGGAGCGTGGGGAGGCGCTCGTCCCAGGTGGTGAGCGCGCGCCGCACGCCCCGCCAGCGCGCCGACCTCGGCAGCGCGGCGAAGATGCTCGACGCGTCGAGCGCCTCCGAGACCATTGTGGGCCCGGGCATCGACTCGACCGTATAGGGTCAGATCGGGGTTGGGCACCCAGATCCGTATACGGGGCGAAATCGATGGAGGTGAAGTGTGAGTAGAGACCGACTCGCGGCGCTCACGGGCGTCGGATTCATTGTCCTGCTGATCGTCGGCGGGATCGTGGCCGGACAGCCACCGGATGCCGGTGATTCCGTCCAGGACATCGCCAACTACTACAGGGACAACAAGGACTCGATCGAGATCGGCTCGTTCATCGGGGTCGCCGCGGTGCTCCTGTTGATCTGGTTCGGTGCGTACCTGCGGCACGTGCTCTCGACGGCCGGATCCGGCCCGGTGCTGTCCGCGCTGCCCCTCGTCGGCACTGCGATCGTCGCCGTCGGGTTCGCAATCGACGCGACGATCTCGATCTCGATCGCCGAGGCGGTCGACGACATCGAGCCTGCGTCGGTGCAGACGCTGCAGGCCCTGTGGGACAACGACTTCGTCCCGCTCGCGCTCGGGGCGCTGCTGTTCCTGATCTCGTCGGGGCTGTCGATCGTGCTGTACGGCGGTCTGCCGAAGTGGCTCGGATGGGTGGCGCTGGCGCTGGCGGTGATCGGGTTCACGCCGGCCGGATTCGCCGCGTTCATCGGCGCCGGGATCTGGATCCTGGTCGTCTCCGTGCTGCTCGCGATGCGCGCCGCGCCGTCGACCAGCGCTCCTTAGGGGCCGTACAGCTCGGCGGGTCGCCCCCGTCCCGCCCACGATCAGGGCGGGACGGGGCGCGGCCGGAGCTGGGCGACCTTGCGGCCAGAGACCTCGTCCAGGGAGCGGCCCTTGGGCTCGATCCGGAGGGCATAGGTGATCAGGAAGGCGACCAGCGTGAGCCCGGCGATGATGAACAGGAGCACGTTGGTCCCAAGGCCGTCCTGAAGGATCGGGAACAGGAACACTCCGATCGCTGCGCCGAGCTTCGCGCAGCCCGCGGCGAACCCGTGGCCGGCGGCGCGGACCTCCGAGGGGAACACCTCGGCCGGTAGCGCGTAGGTGGTCGCGTTCGGGCCGGCGTTGATGAAGGTGTTGAAGATCGCGAACCCGGCGATCACCATCCCGATGTGGGCCTGGCCGCCGCCGTCCAGCGACTCGGCGGTGCCGAGGATGCAAAGGGCGACCGCCATCATCGCGAACCCGGCCAGCTGCAGCGGGATCCGGCCGAGACGCTCGACGAGCACGATCGCGATCGCAAAGCCGATCACGAGGAAGATGTCGAGTACCGCCGTCGCCTGGGTCGCCGCGATGTCGTCCGAGAGGAACGTCGCGTCCGGGCCGGCGAGCGCGATCGCGGCGAGCAGGGTCGGGGTGAAGATCCCGACGCCGTACACGGCGATGTCCATCAGGAACCACGGCACGGCCGTGAACACCGTGCGCCTGATCATGTGGCGCTTGAACAGCTCCGGCTGCAGGAAGGCCTTGATCCCCTCGGGGACCGGAGTCGAGCGATGCTTGTCCGCCGCGGTGACGGTGACGGGGTGGTCGACAAGGCGCTCCGCGATCTCCTTCGCCTCCTTCTCGCGGCCGTTCTGCGCCAGCCACCGCGGGCTCTCGGGCACCTTCCGCCGCAGCCAGATGATGATCGCGGCCGGGACGATCCCGAACCCGAGCATCCACCGCCACGAGTCGACGTGGGGGGCGATCTCGATAACGATCACCCCCACCGTCGCCCCGAGCAGGATGCCCGCTGCCTGCAGGCTGAACGCGCCCACCAACCATTGCCCCCGGTTCTTGGACGGAAGCACCTCGGCCAGGAAGCTCGCCGCGATCGGGTAGTCGAGCCCGATCGCGAGACCGAGCACGAACCTGAAGCCGATCAGGATCCACACGTTGGGCGCCACCATGCACGCGACCGAGAAGACCGCGAACAGGATCAGGTCGAACTGGAAGATCCGGCGCCGCCCGATCTTGTCGGCGATCGGGCCGAGCAGGGCGGCGCCGAAGATCGCGCCGACGATCGCCGCCGCCGACACCAACCCCTTGACCGCGTCATCGGTCCCGAAGTCCTTCTGTATCAGCGGGTTGGCGACGCCGATGATGAAGAAGTCGAATCCGTCCAGCATGATCCCGAGCGCCGCAAGCGCCCAGAACCGCGTATGCAGAGGGGTCATCTTTGCGTTGTCGAGTGACTCCCCGAGCGAGACTGCCTTGCGTCGCACGGCCGGCATGCGGCGGGCATTCTCTTGGGGCGAATCTCGCCACGCAACCCCGTTCACCGCTTTTTCACGAAGAGCCCCACCCGGTGCGGTGGCGGTCTCGCGTGGTCCGCTGACGCGTCGCTACGCTGCCCGCCGTGCCCTCGGACATCTCAGATCCGATCTTCGTCGGCGGCACGCAGCGGAGCGGCACCCACGCGACGGCGGGCCTGATCGGCACCCACCCCGAGGTCGCCCACCTGTCCCGGGAGATGAAGTTCCACGCCCACCAGCTCGGGCTCCCGGGCGTGATCTCGGGCCGTACCTCGCCGCGTGCGTTCGCGCGGCGGATGCGTGAGCTCTGGTGGAGGCGGCCCTACCGGGAGGGCCGCACGCGCGGCCTGTACAAGTCGCTCCCGAGGGAGCGGTTCGACGCCGCACTTTCCGCTTTCCTCGACGCCGCCGCGGCGGCCCCGCTGCGGAGGCGAGTGGTTCCACGGCGGCCGCGCCCAGACCTGATCGAGCCCGCGCGCGCCCTCGTGAAGGCACTGTTCGACCCGGTCGCGACTGAGCAGGGCGCCCCGCGGTGGGTGGAGATGAGCCCCCGCAACGCCCAGTTCTCCCCGGAGCTCGCGCGGATGTTCCCGGAGATGCGCCTCGTGCTCTCGGTGCGCGACGGCCGCGACGTCGCCTGCTCGCTGGCGCGACTCCCCTTCGGCCCCGACGACCCGCTGGATGCGCTGTCGCGCTGGGACGCGCACCTGCGCCGCGCCGATGCGGCCGTCCGACGGCTGCCGCCGGGGCAGGTGCTGACGCAGCGGCTCGAGGAGCTGCTGCTCACCGACCGGGAGCCGCGGCTCGGCGCACTGCTCGAGTTCCTGGGGCTGGACGAGGACGACGCGCTCCGCGACACGTTCGACACCGAGCTGACCGCGGCGAACGGGCACCTCGGCCGGTGGCGCACCGAGCTGGCGGGCGAGCAGCGCGATCGGCTCGACCGCCGCTACCGGGAGGTGCTCCGGGCGATGGCCGAGGACGGCGTCGCATCCCGGCCGGATCCCGACCCGTTGCCCGCGGAGTTCGACCCCGTTCCGAGCGGCTCGGGGTCGGGAATCGACCCGTGGGCCGACGGACGCGCCGAGCACGCCTAGGCAGCGCCGGCGCCGGGGCTGAGAGTATCCGCGCCCGCTGATGGCCTCCGCTCGCCGCGAGATCACCGCCGTCGAGTTGCTGCTCGTCGCGCTGTGCGCGGTCGTCCTCTCCGTGGTCATGAACTGGCCTCTGGTCCTGAATCTCGGTGAGGACATACCGAAGGACATCGGGGACCCGTTGGTGCAGTCGTGGCAGATCGCCTGGGGCGGCCACGCGCTGGTCCACCAGCCGCTCCAGTTCTTCCAGGCGAACCAGTTCTGGCCGCTCGACGACACCCTCGCGTTCTCGGACGCGCTGCTCGGATACGCGCCGGCCGGGCTGATCGGCTCCGGCACCGAGGCCGCGGTCGCCCGCTACGACGTCCTCTTCCTGTTCGCGTACGCGCTCCCCTTCTTCGGCGCCTACCTGCTCGCGCGGGAGCTCGGCGTGGGGCCGGTGCCGGCGCTGGTCGCGGGAGCGGCGTACGCGTACGCGCCGTTTCGGCTGGAGCAGGACGGGCACATGCACGTGATCTCCAGCGGCGGGATCCCGCTCGCGTTCGCGCTCGGGGTGCGCGGCTACAGGCTGCGGCGGCCGTGGGCGGTGTTCGCCGGGTTCGCGGTCGCGACCTGGCAGCTCTCGATCGGGTTCACGCTGGGGCTGCCGCTCGCGTACCTGCTCGCCATCGCCGGCCTGATCGCGGCCGTCGTGTGGTGGCGAGCCGGCCGGCCCCAGCTCGACCGCCGCCTGGTCGCGGCGACGATCGCTGGGGCGATCCTGTTCCTCGGGTTCACGGCGATCATCAGCCGTCCGTACTTCCGGGTCGCCGACGAGTACGGCGAGGCGACCCGGAGCGCGGCCGAGGTGGAGGGGTTCTCGGGGGGGCCGTGGCTATACCTGGTCGCGCCGGAGGAGAACCCCGTATGGGGCGGCGCGACGGCTCCGATCCGCGATCGCCTCTCCCAGGTCCCGGAGAAGACGCTGTTCCCGGGGCTCGTGGTCGTGGCGCTCGCGATCGCGGGGATGTGGTCGACCGCGTACCCGCGCAGGCTCCGGATCGGGCTCGCGATCGGGATCGCCGTCGTGTGCGCGCTGGCGCTCGGTTTCAAGGAGTCCTGGGGGCCGGTGCTCCCGTACCGGATCGTGTACGAGCTGCTCCCCGGGTGGCAGGGGATCCGGACGCCGGGACGCCTGTTCACGTTCGCCTCGCTCGGCCTCGGGCTGCTCGCCTCCGCCGGGACGGCGCTCGTCATGCAGAGGGTGGCGCGCAGCCGCTCGCCGCGGGCCCCGCTGGCCGTGGCGGGGGTGCTGGCGGCGCTCGTCGTGCTCGAGGGCCGAGGCCTGCCGTTCGACCCGTTCGACGACCTCGCGCAGCCGAGGGTCCCGACCCCGCCCGCCGACGTGTCCGCGATCGCGGCTCCCCAGCTTCATCTCCCCGCCTCCCGCCCGCAGGACAACCGCCGCTACCTGCTGTGGTCGACCGACGGCTTTCCCGACCTCGTCAACGGGCGGTCGAGCACCAATCCCGAGTTCACCGCGCGGGTGATCGCGCGCGCACACCGGTTCCCTCGAGGAGGAAGCGTCCCGTACCTGCGCGCGCTCGGGGTGCGGAGCGTCGTCCTGCACCGGCGGATCACCAACTCCGCGGCGCTCCACCGCGCCGCCCGCCACCCTGTGCACGCGCCCGGCGTCCGCCCGCGCCGCGCCGGCGACGTGATCGTGTACGAGATTCAGCCGCGGAAAGCCGGCTCGGGGCCCGGCAGCTGACCCGCTCGCTCCCCACGCCGCTCCCGGTAGCTGAGCACGAGCAGGGTGGCTGTGGAGGCGACCACCGCCACCAGCACCATCCCGACTATCTCCGTGCCGCCGTTCACCGGAGTGCCCCCGTCGCCGGCGATCGACGGCCCCACCACCGCGACGAAGCTCCATCCCAGCAGCGCGACGAGCGCCGGACGGATGTTGCCCAGGCTCGTGCTCGGCGTTGCGAGCGCCGCGAACGTGATCGCGGCGGCCACCGCCGCCACCACCGGCAGGATCGCGACCCAGGAGCTGTTCACGCCGAGCACCGTCAGCAACGTGTGCTCGAAGCTGCCGTTGCCGAGCCGCGACACCCACACGTGCGTGCCCGCGCCGATCAACGGGAAGGTGATGGCGCCGAGCAGCATGCACAGCCCGGACGGGACCGCCAGCCCCAGCGTCAGCGCCGGCCGGTGCCGGTACGCCGCGGCGAACCCGACCGCCACGAAGGGGAGCGCCGGGATCAGGAATCGCGGGCCCGGGGTGCCCCCGCCCATCGGCAGCCAGTAGCCCGAGTTGTAGATGAAGTACGCAGTCGCGACGGCGCCGAACACGCGCGCCTCGGTGCGCCACTCGCGCCGCTTCCCGATCAGCCACACCCCGACGATCGCCATCACGATCACCGGCGTGAGCGTGATCAGGCCGCGACCCGCGAACAGCAGCTCGCCGGCCTTCAGCGGGGTGGGAAGCGTGATCCCGAACAGGCCGGCGTCGTTCAGGCCCACCTCGGCGTGTCCGGAGACCCCGGCGCGGACGATCGCATCTCCGTAGGAGAACTGGAGCGGATCCCCGAACGCCCACGCGTTGAAGGCAAGTGCCGGGAGCGCGCCGAGCACGGCTCCCGCCGCGTACACCGCCCCGCGCCCGACCCGCCGCACCGGGCGGGTGAGCGCGTACGCGAACATCACCGCGCCGGCGATCGCGAGCGGGTACTCGAAAACCACCGCAAGCCCGGCGACCAGCCCCGCGGCAGCGACCAGCATCAGGTTGCCCGGTCCCTGACGCTCTCGGAACAGGAGCGCGAACGCGCCGAACCCGAGCGTCGCGGCGAACACGTGCGAGAGGTACTCGGATCCGAACGTGAGCACGATCGTCCCCACCCCGAGGGTGGCCGCGGCCGCCGTCCCGTATCCGGGCTCGATCCGATCCGCAACCCAGCGGACCAGCAGCAGCAGGACGACGGCCGGGATCACCGCGGTAAGCAGCGTCAGCGCCCAGATCAGGGGGGCGCTGTTCTCGATGTGCGTCCAGGTGCTCTCGGCGCGCTCCCGGCTGAACCCGTAGGCGCGGAACGGGGGCTTCACGGCGCTGGCCGCGAACGTCCACCGCGGGTGCTCGCTGGCCGCTGCGGTCTCGGCGCCGTCGCGCGCGAGCTGCTCTCCCCCAACCGCCTTGATCGCCTTGTAGGGCCCCACCGATGCGGCGGCGAGGCCCGGCGCCTTCACCGAGTAGTAGTGGCCGTCGATCCAGGACACGTCCTGGGTCTCCCAGTGCCACCGATCGACCTCCGCGCGGCCCTCGGCAAGCGCTCGCACCTGCGCGAAGTACGAGGACTGCGCCCAGCCCATCGAGTGCATGGTCAGGCCCCACGCGACCCCGAGCGAGACGATCGCCGCCACGCCCGCGCGACCGCGGAGCCCCGTAGCAATCCGCCGAGTGAAGCTCACGGGCCGCCGAGTGTAGACGCGACCGGGCCGGGCCGACGGCCGGCGGCGATCCCTCGCCCGACACGCATCCACGACGCGAACTAGCATGCGCGTCGTGCCGGCGACCGCTCCCCGCCAGGACGCGACGACGCGTGTAGCGGTCGTCGACATGGGCACCAACTCGACCCGCCTGCTGGTCGCCGACGTCAGCCCCGAGGGGATCCGCGAGCTGGAGCGACGGTCCCGTGTCACCGGTCTCGGCCGCGGCGTCGACCTCTCCCGGCAGCTGTGCTCGGAGGCGATCGAGGAGGTGTGCGAGGCGGTCGGCGACTACATCGAGCTCTACGAGCGGCTCGGCGCCGAGCGGGTCACCGCGATCGCCACCTCCGCGGTCCGGGACGCCCAGAACGCCGACGCCTTCGTCGCCGAGCTCCGGGAGCGGTTCGCGCTCGACTCCCGGATCCTGGACGGAGCCGAGGAGGCGGCGCTCACCTACCTCGGCGCCACCAGCGATCGCGACAGAGGTGACGGGACGCTGATCGTCGACATCGGCGGGGGCAGCACCGAGCTGATCGTCGGCTCCTCGGACCAGGTCGTCGCCGCGACCTCCCTGCAGGCCGGCACGGTGCGCCACACCGAGCGATACCTGCGCAGCGATCCGGCCGGGACCGCGGAGCTCGAGGACCTCGCGGCCGACGTCCGCGACCTGATCGACACGGAGCTCCCGGTACGCGAGCGGCCCCGCGCCACCGGCGCGATCGCGGTCGCAGGCACTCCGACCTCGCTGGCCGCGATCGAGCTCGGGCTCGAGCCCTACGACCCGGAGGCCGTGCAGGACCGCAGGATCGGCCTCGGCGCGATCCAGCGGATGTTCTCCGAGCTGTCGTCCATGACGCTGGACGAGCGGTGCGGGGTGAAGGGGCTGCAGCGCGGCAGGGCGCCGACGATCGTGGCCGGGGTCGTGATCCTGATCCAGGTGATGCGGGCTTTCGAGGTCGACGAGATCGAGGTGTCGGAGCACGACATCCTGTACGGAGCGGCGCTCGAGGCCGCCCGGGCGGTGGCGACATGACCGCCGCCGACGACAAGGGCGGCAAGGGCTCGGAGAAGAACCCTCCGAAGGGGACCAGCCCCACCGCGCGGCGCCAGCAGAAGCGGCGTGAGGAGAAGCTGCGGATGGTCCGCGAGCAGGTCGAGGACGGCAGCCTCACGATTCGCCAGATGACTCCCGAGGAACGTGCCAAGTACCCCCCGCGCGAGAAGGGGAAGGGAAAGAAGCGCGACTAGGAGCCCGCGCGGCGCTCAGGCGAGGACGGCCTTGCGCGGGTACACGACCTCGGGGTCGGTGAGCACGTTGACGAGCGCCGGCTTGCCGGACTCGAAGGCGCGCTCGAGCGCCGGACGCAGCTCGGCAGGCTTGGTGACGAGCTCGCCGTGGCCGCCGAGTGCCTCCACGACCTGGTCGTAGCGGGTGTCCTGGCGGAGCTCGGCGGCGATCGAGTAGCCGTACAGGAACTCCATCGGGTGCTTCTCGAGCGCCCAGATCCCGTTGTTGCCCATCACCCCGACGACCGGGAGGCCGTGCCGGACCATCGTGTCGAACTCGAGCCCCGAGAACCCGAAGGCGCCGTCCCCGAGCAGCAGGCACACCTGGCGGTCGGGGTGGGCGAGCTTCGCGCCGATCGCCTGGCCCGGGCCGGCGCCGAGGCACCCGTAGGGCCCCGGGTCCATCCAGCACCCCGGCTCGTAGGTCTCGATCACGCGGCCCGCGTAGGAGACGAAGTCGCCTCCGTCGCCGATCACGATCGCGTTTCGCTCCAGCACCTCGCCGAGCTCCCTGTACACCCGCAGCGGATGCAGGGGGGCGCGGTCGTCGTCGAAGTCGTCGCGCTCGGCGGCGCGCTTGGAGTCCTCGGCCGTGCGCAGCGCCGTCACCCAGCCACGGGTGCTGCCCGGGTCCGCACCCGCGCTCACCGCGCCCTCGCGGATCGCCGCGAGCGTCGCGACCACGTCGCCCGCGAGCGCGACCTCGGGCTGCCTGGCGGCCTCCAGCGGGCTCGGGGCCGAGTCGAGCTGGATCAGCTTCGTGTCGTCGCCGAAAGACCCGCCGAACCCGAGCCGGAAGTCGAGCGGGACGCCGACGATCAGCGCCACGTCAGCCTCCTTCAGGCCCTGGCCGCGCGTCCTGCTGAAGGCGAGCTTGTGGTCGGCGGGCAGGCAACCACGCCCCATCCCGTTCAGGAAGACGGGGATCCCGACCGCCTCGGCGAGCCTGCGGAGCTCCTCCTCGCCGCGGGCCCAGTACAGGTTCGTGCCGGCCATGATCACCGGCCGGTGCGCGGCCGCGAGGATCGCGATCGCCTCCTCGACTCCATCCGCGACGCCGGCGTCGGCGGTCGGTACCGGCGGCGGCTCACCCACACCCTCCATGAAGACGACGTCGAGCGGGTAGTCCACGAACGTCGGCCCGCTGGGCAGCGCCACCGCCGTGTCCAGCGCCCGCGCGGTCAGCTCGGCGATCGCGTCGGGCTGCTTCGCGGTCTCCGCCGACTTCACCAGCGGCGCCACGAACGGGACGTGGTCGATCTCCTGAAGGCTGCCGGAGCCCCACCGCATCTCCGGGGCGCGCCCCCCCAGCACCGCGACCGGCGAGCCGTTGTGGCGGGCGCCCGCGATCGCGCTCATCCCGTTCGTCACCCCGGGGCCGGCGGTGAGCGCCGCTACCCCAACCGTCCTGGTCGCCTTCGCCCACCCCTCCGCGGCGAACGTGGCCGCCTGCTCGTGGCGGGTGTCGACGACGTCGATCCCCTCGTCCTTGCAGCCGTCGTAGATCGAGAAGAGATGCCCGCCCGAGAGCGTGAACAGCTTGGTGACGCCGCGCGAGGCAAGCGTGCGGGCGACCAGACGCCCACCGTGAACCGCCCCCTCGGTCTCGCCCGGAGCCGCCTCGGGCGTCGGTTGCTTGGCGGCCCTGGGCATGGTCAGCGAGCGTAGCGCGCTTATCGTCCGGGAAGGGTGCTCCCGCGCCCGGGTTGCGCACCGAAGACCGGAGTTGATCGCCGTCCGAGGCCGGCGAAGGCGGTCGAGGACAGCGGCGACTCGAACCCGGCCCCCAGGCTCTCGGAGTGGTCGTCTCCCGGCTCCGGCAGGGTGTCGGGCACCGAGGGGGCGAACAGCGTCGCCGGCTCGTCGATCCCCTTCATCATCACCTCGCCGCGCTCCTCCAGCGCGAAGTCGAGCGTCAGGTCGGCCGCTGTCTCGGCGGTGATCAGGACGTCGTCGCCCGTGGCGCGGGTTGCAGCCTCCGTCCGCGAGGCGACGTTCACCGCGTCTCCGATCACGCTGAAGTTGAGCCGCCCCCCACCCCCGATGCTGCCGGCGACGACGCGACCGGTGTTGACGCCGACGCCGACCTCGAACCCGTCCGTGCCGACCCGATTCACCCGGGTGGCGATCTCCACCGCGGCACGCACGGCCCGATCGGCGTGATCGGGGAACGGCTCGGGCGCACCGAACACGGCGAGCAGACCATCGCCCTCGAACTTATCGACGTGGCCGCCGTGGCGGGTGACCACCGGTACCACGGTCTCGAACAGGGCGTTGAGGCGGGCGACGACCTCAACCGCGCTCGCGTGCGACGCGAACCGGTGAAGCCCTTCACGTCACAGAACAGGACGGAGACGTCGAACTCCATCCCCTCCTCGGTGAAGGCGTCGCTGAGGATGTACTCGGCGACCTCCTTGTCGAGGTAGGTGCCGAACGCCTCCCTGATCCGCTCCCGCTCGCGGAGCCCGGTGACCATCTGGTTGAAGGACGCCGCCAGGTCGCCGAGCTCGTCGCCGGTCGTGATCGGCACCGCTACGTCGTAGCGACCGCGGCTGACCTGCTCGGTGGCCCGCTGCAGATCCGCGATCGGCCGCAGGATCGACTTCGACAGCATCACCGTCAGCTCGAGCGAGATCGTGGTCGCGACCGCGACCGCGATCAGCACGTCGACGCCCAGGCTCGTGGGGCCGCCGCCGTCGCCGGTGAGCGCCGCCACCACGAGCCCGGTGATGATGTTGATCAGCGGCAGCGAGGCGAGCAGCCTCACCCGCAGCGACAGCGCCGGCGGCTGGCTCAGCCGCGGGGAGACCTCGCGGCTGATGTCGACCAGCACCGGCCGCATCCCGGCCTCGATCGCGAGGTAGTGAAGGATCATCGCGTACCCGATCGAGACCAGGGCCCCGAAGAACAGCGGCACGAACGCAACCCACGACAGATCGAGCAGCGCGACGGCGGCGATGCAGGAGGGCACCACCGTGAGCGTGAGCGGCTTCGGCAGGTCGCGTCGGAGCAGCTCCAGCGGCAGGCCGACCGCCGCTGCCCATGCTCGGGCAGTCTGGTCGGGGCCGTGCGCCCCATCGATCCATTCCTCGATCGGGCGGACGCGACGGTAGGCGCGCGCCAGCGACGCTGCGACCGCCACCCACGTGAGGCCGACCACAACCCCCAGCACCTCGAGCAGCTGCTGGGCGGCGATGTCGTAGTACAGGCTGAACAGCGCCACCGTGGCCGCGGCGACGATCAGCGCGGTATGCAGCTCCACGGTCAGGAAGACCTTCGGGTAGGCCGCTCCCAGTCTCCGGTAACACCAGGTCAGCAGTCTCAGTGACATGGCGCGGTCATTGTCCCGCAATATCGGCGTCGACTACGATCACCCCGATGCCCACCGCAACGGCAGAGGCGCTATCCGACGCCGCCCGCGAGTTCGTCGAGGCGGGCCCTCACGGCCACTGGATCGGCGGCGCCAAGGTCGGCGCAGCGGACGGGCGCAGCTTCGAGACGATCGACCCGGCCACCGGCGAGCCGATCTGCGCGGTCGCGCAGGGAGGCGCCGAGGACGTCGACCGGGCCGTGCGCGCCGCGCGCGAGGCATTCGAGCCGTGGGCGCAGCTCAGCCCCTCGAAGCGCTCCGGGCTGATCTACGGGCTCGCCGAGATCGTGAAGGCGCACCTGCCGGAGCTGGCCGAGCTCGAGTCGCTGGACAACGGCAAGCCGCTCGCCTACGCGAAGGTCGACGTTGCGGCCGCCGTCAACCACCTGCGCTATTACGCCGGGTGGCCGACGAAGATCGAGGGCGAGACGATCCCGGTATCCGCGCGCGACGTGCTGTGCTACACGCGTAGGGAGCCGGTCGGCGTGTGCGGCCAGCTGATCCCGTGGAACTTCCCGCTGCTGATGGCCGCCTGGAAGCTGGCGCCGGCGCTGGCGGCCGGGTGCACGACCGTGCTGAAGCCGGCCGAGCAGACCCCGCTGACGGCGCTCCGGCTCGGCGCTCTGATCTCGGAGGCCGGGATTCCGGATGGCGTCGTGAACGTGCTCGGCGGCGACGGCGAGACCGGCGCCGCGATCGTCGACCACCCCGATGTCGACAAGATCGCGTTCACGGGCTCGACCGAGGTGGGCCGCGAGATCGGGGCGAAGTGCGGTCGGGACCTGAAGCGGCTGACGCTCGAGCTCGGCGGCAAGTCGCCCAACATCATCCTCCCGGACGCCGATCTGGAGCGGGCGATCGCCGGCTCCTACGAGGCGATCTACTTCAACACCGGCCAGGCCTGCAACGCGGGATCGCGGCTGTTCGTGCACAAGGATGACTTCGACCAGGTCGTATCGGAGCTCGCCGACGCCGCCAAGCGGGCCAAGCTCGGGCCGGGACTGGCGGAGGGGACGGAGCTCGGCCCGGTGGTTTCCAGCGAGCAGCTCGACCGCGTGATGGGGTACATCGAGTCGGGCGTGGACGCGGGCGCGGAGGTGGTCACGGGCGGCGGCCGCGACGGCTCCAACGGCGGCTACTTCGTCGAGCCGACCCTGTTCGCCGGCGTCTCCGACGAGATGGCGATCGCCCGCGAGGAGATCTTCGGGCCGGTGCTGGTGGCGATGCCGTACGACGACCTCGAGGAGGTCGCCCGGCGGGCGAACGACACCGATTACGGGCTGGCCGCGGGCGTGTGGACGCGCGACATCTCGAAGGCGCACAAGCTCGCGGCGATGCTGCGGGCCGGCAACGTGTACGTGAACTCGTGGGGCGGTGGCGACCCGGCCGCTCCCTTCGGCGGCGTCAAGGCCTCGGGGATCGGGCGCGAGAAGGGCCACGTCAACCTCGACGCGTACCTGGAGCTGAAGACCGTGTGGGCGGCGCTGGCCGGATGAGGATCGGCGTGCTGGGCACCGGGGGGGTCGGCCGCACCCTCGCGGGGAAGCTGGTGGAGCTCGGTCACGAGGTGACGATGGGCTCGCGCAGCGCCGGGAACGAGGCGGCCGTCGAGTGGGCCGCCACGGCGGGCGAGTCGGCGCACGAGCGGACGTTCGAGGGTGCGGCCCGGTTCGGGGAGCTGATCGTGAACGCGACCGCGGGGATCGCCTCCGTCGACGCGCTCGGGATGGCGGGGGCCGACAACCTCGCCGGAAAGGTGATCGTGGACGTCTCCAATCCGCTGCGTCCGGACTCGGGGATGCCGCCGGAGCTCGCCTTCTGCAACACGGACAGCGTCGCGGAGCGAATCCAGGCCGCCTTCCCGGAGGCCCGCGTCGTGAAGACCCTGAACACCGTCAACGCCGGGGTGATGATCGACCCCGGCTCGATCCCGGGATCGCACAACGTGTTCATCAGCGGGGAAGACGACGCGGCGAAGGAGACCGTGCGCGAGCTGCTGCGCGGGTTCGGGTGGCCCGACGGCGACATCGTCGACCTCGGCGGCGTCGAGACCGCGCGCGGCCCGGAGATGTACCTGGCGCTGTGGCTGCGGCTGATGCTCGCGGGCGGGTCGGCGCAGTTCAACGTCGCCGTCGTGCGCGCCTAGGCGCACAGCGGATCCGCCGCCCGGAGGCGGCGGATCCGTAGGAGCGGCGATGGAGCCCATGCGCGATTCCGTGCGCGGGACGCCGTCGCCTGCGAGCCTCCTTGCCAGACAGCGGGTGGGCGTTGTGGCCCTTCCCACGGACATGATCGACGCAAATCCGGGTCGATCGTCAGCATTTTTGCCGGTTTGGACAGGTGTTTGAGTTGCCGTCCGGATGCCCGGGGCGGGACTCGAACCCGCACAGCCCTTGCGGGCAGCGGCTTTTAAGGCCGCGGACTTTGCCAGTTTGTCTACCCGGGCCCGCCGATCCTAGGTCTTTATCTGGGCTAGAGACTGTGAGCGGATAATCAGCATCCCACCGCAACCCCAGGCCGTTCCGGGTGTTGTGATGCCTGGGAGGAGTGCAAACGACCGTCGTGGGAGGCGCAGCATCCCTTGGAAGCCTCAGCACTGACACATGCGTCACGCCGCGGGCTGATACCGAAGCCCCAGCGACCCCTGCGCCTGCAGAAGGACGAGCGGCTGATCGCGATGATGCGAGCCGGGCAGGAGCGCGCCTTCGAGGCGCTGTTCGAGCGCTACCAGACGCGCCTGCTCGCGTTCTGCCAGCACATGCTCACCTCCCGCGAGGACGCCGAGGACATGCTTCAAGAGGTGTTCGTCGCCGCCCACAAGGCGATCCTCGCCGACAACCGGCACCTGAACGTGCGTCCGTGGCTGTACCGGATCGCCCGCAACCGCTGCCTCAACCACCTCCGCAAGCCGGTCGCCGAGGGCCAGGACACGATGGACTTCCACCCGTACGAGAACGGAGCGTCGACCGCGGAGCGAGTCCAGAACCGTGAGGAGTTCCGCCAGCTGATCGCCGACGTCCAGACGCTGCCGGAGACGCAGCGCACGGCGCTGCTCCTGCGCGAGGTGGACGCGATGTCCTACGAGGAGATCGCGCACTCGATGGAGACGACCGTGCCGAGCGTGAAGTCGCTGCTGGTGAGGGCGCGGATCACGCTCGCCGAGGCGAGCCAGGCTCGCCAACTCACCTGCGGCGAGGTGCAGCTCGAACTCGCCGAGGCCGCCGAGGGCCTCCGAAAGATCCCGGGCCCGGCGCGCCAGCACGTCCGCGGGTGCGACACCTGCGGCGAGTTTCGCGCCCAGCTCCGCGCCGACAGCAAGGCGCTCGCCGCGCTCACTCCGATCGGGCCGCTGCTCGCGATCAAGCAGCTGCTCGGCGCGAAGATCGCCGGCCTGCTGGGCGGCGGCTCGTCCGCCGCCGGCGGCGGCGTCGCAACGGGGACCGCCGCCGGTGGAGCCGCCGGTGGAGCCGCGGCCGGTGCGGCCGCGATCGGCACCGCCGCCGGGGGAGCCGGCGGAATCGGCGGCGGAATCGGCGGCGTGATCGCGGGCGGGATCGGCGCGAAGGCGGCCGCCGGGGTGGCGACCGCCGCCCTTCTCACCGCGGGCGCGGTCGAGGTGAAGAGCAAGTACGCGACCGAGCCCGTGAGGACGCCCACCCATGCCACGCACACGGCTGCCGCAGCGCTCGCCCATCCCGGGGCCGACCGCCAGCAGCGCGAGCATGCAAAGAAGCCGGCGCCCGAGCCGGCGCCCGAGCCTCCGGCGCCCGTCGCCGCCGCGGTGGAGTCGCCGGCCGAGCCGGTCGCGCCGCCGCCGGCCGCACCTGACCCTGCGACCGAGGCCGCCGCCCCGGAGAAGCCCGCCGAGGACCCGGCCGCCGACGGCAGCGCCACCGAGGAGCCCGTCGAAGAGACCACGGGGACCGTGGGGACGGTGGTCACCGAGGACCAGCCCGCCACGCCGGCTCCGCCGCCGACAGAGTTCGGCGACCCCGCCGAGGTCGTCGAGCCGGTCCGCTAGCTGCTGGCCGAGCGCCGCGGCCGTCGAGCCGGCGCCGCTAGGCGCCCAGCCCGATCACCTTGAGTCGGCGCGACAGCGCCTGCGCGGCGAACGCGTGCGTCTCCCCCTTCGAGACCCCGAACAGCTCCCAGTCCTCCTCGCCCTCGACCCAGGGCGGATCGAGCACCTTGTCCGTGACCGGGAGCGCCTCGGCCATCGTCCGCTGGATCGCGGTCCGGTACCGCTCGTCCTCACGCGCCATGTCGGTGAGGAAGCGCGTCCCGAACGCGATGTGGCGGTGCTCATCGCGGGCGACGTTCGTGAACCCCTCGACGAAGCCGGGCAGCGTGCCCTGGCGCTCGTTGTAGTCGATGATGAAGTGCTGCCCGGTGAGCGCCAGCGCCCCCTCGATGATCATGTGGTACAGGGTGATCGCCTCGACCAGGCGCTCGGTGTCCTCGGGCTCATGCGAGAGCCGCTCGACCCGCTCCGCGAGCATCGTGTCGAACAGCTCCTTGAACGCCGGGTTGAGGTGCTCCTCGGTCTGGCGGAGCCGGTCCGCGAGCCCGTCCCCGCTCTCGTAGATCCCGACCTCGGAGTAGAAGCGGTCGAAGAACCTGACGTGCCGCGCCTCGTCGGCGATCTGGGTCGACAGGAAGATCCGCTGGTCCTCGGTCGGCGCGGCGCGCATGATCGGCCCGAGCTCGTCCGTGACGCGCTGCTCGCCGATGAAGAACGCCGACAGCCCGTACATTCGCTGGAATCGCTCCTCGGGATCGATCCGCTCGTGCCAGTCGATTCGGTCCTGGGTGAAGTCGAGGTCCTGGGTCGCCCACTGCTGCTTCTCCCACAGCGCGTACAGCTCCGTGTAGCCGAGCAGCTGGGCGGCGCGGCCGTCGTCGGACTGCAGCGCCGGGTCGGACGTCGCCTGGAAGTCCTCCCGCGCGAGCCGCGAAAGCGTCGCTGGGCTGGAAGCCTCCACGGCGAAAACCCTAGCACCGACATTGGCCGGGTAGCCAGTCCCGCCAGCGACCCCGGAACCAGGCCGGCCGAATCCTCCGCTTCGCGTCCGGTTCGGCCGGGTCACCGGCGGCACGGATGGGCGGCTACTCGGCGTAAGTCTGGCCCGGCGCGAGGATCACGACCTTCGAGCTGGTCCGGGAGCTGGCCTCGACGTCGCGCTTGAAGCGCTCCGGGTCCGCCGCCACCGCGGGGAAGGTGTCGTAGTGCATCGGGATCACCACCTCGGCGTCGAGGAGCTCGACAGCGGTGACGGCGTCGGCCTGATCCATCGTGTAGTGGCCGCCGATCGGGACCATCGCGACGTTGACCGGCGTCCGGTCGGAGACCAGGCTCAGGTCGCTGAACAGGCACGTGTCACCGAGGTGATAGACGGTGGTCCCTCCGATCGAGATCACGAACCCGGCCGCGAGCCCGATCGCTGGACCGCCCGGGAGCGTGTTCGTGTGCAACGCCGGGACGAGCTTCACCCAACCCCACTCGAGCTCCACGGTTCCGCCCAGGTTCGGGTCGAGCACGCTCTCGATCCCCTCTGACGACAGCCACCGCGCGAGCTCGACGATCGCCACGCACGTCGCTCCGGTCCGCTTCGCGATCTCGACGATCGCGCCGGTGTGGTCGGCGTGCCCGTGCGTGAGCAAGATGTGGGTCGGCTCGACCTCGTCGGGCCCGACGACGGCGGCCGGGTTGTTCGGCTTCAGGAACGGGTCGATCAGGACGCGGGTGTCGCCCTCGATCAGCTCGAAGCTGGCGTGGCCGAGGAACCGGACCTCCATCGCGCCGGTCTCAGTCGTCCACGTGCTCGATCTCGGGATCGGCGCCGTTCAGGTTCTGCTTGAAGAAGTCGACGGTCCTGTCCCAGGCCACCTGGGCATGCTCCGGATGGTGGGTGCCGAGCCGGTCGGTGTCGTTGAAGAACGCGTGCCCGGCGCCCTCGTAGAAATGGAAGATCGTCTCGGCGCCGGCCCGGTTCAGCTCCTCCTGGAGCGCCTGCGCGTCCTCGGTCGGGATGAAGTCGTCGTTGTCGCCGAAATGCCCCAGGATCGGCGTCCCGGCGAGCTTCGAGAAGTCGGGCTTCCCGTGCGGCATCACATAGTAGAACGTGCACGCCGCGCCGACCTTGTCGTTGACGGTCGCTGTCCAGATCGACAGCCCGCCACCGAGGCAGAACCCTACCGTGCCGACCTGCCCGGTGCACTTCGGATGGGCGGCGACGTAGTCGACCGCGCCCCGCATCTCCTGCTCGGACTCCTCGATGTTCATCGCCATCATCCGCTGCTCGGCGTGAGTGGGATGGTCGGCGGTGTCCCCGTGGAAGAGGTCGGGCGCCATCGCGACGAAGCCCTCCTTCGCGAACCGGTCGCACACGTCCCGGATGTGGTCGTCGAGCCCCCACCACTCGTGCAGCACGACGAGGCCTGGGCCCTCGCCCTCGGGCTCCGCCAGGTAGCCGCGGGCGGACCCGCCGTTCGCCTCGAACTCGACCTCAGGCATGCGTCAACCCTCCTCGTTTGGTTCCGATAGCTCTTCCGCGAGCGCCCAGCCGACCGCGACGCCGACCAGCATTCCGATCCGGGACTCCTCCGCGAGCAGCGTCCGAACCGCGGTCACCCGCTCGTCGGAGTCCGGGTTTGTGGCCGCCTTCAGTACCTCCGCTTCGTGCGTCTCGCCGAACCACCCGCCGGCCTGCATCGCCTCTGCGAGCACGCGCTGCAGCTTGGGCGCCGCCCGCGCCACCCTCGACTCGGCTTCGCGGAACCGGCCGGGCTCCGTGAGCGCGTCGATCGCGGAGTCGATCTCGTCCTCCGAGTACGCCTGCCGTCCCACGGCGGAGAAACATACCCGCTCGCACCCGCGCCCGAGACGCCCTCAGCGCCGCCGCTCCCACATCTCGAACCCGCCCACGTCCTCGAACCCGAGCCGGGTGTACACCGGGGCGCCCAGCCTCGACGCCTGCAGCGTCGCGGTCTCCATCCCCCGCTGGCGCGCCTCGGCGAGCGCCACCCCGAGCAGGCGGCCGGCGAGACCGCGGCCGCGGGCCTCCGGGAGGGTCGCCACCCACCACACCCCGCAGTCCCCGTCCACGTCCGTGGTGGCGAGGGTCGTGACGGGCTCGCCGTCGACCCGCGCCTCGTAGGTCTGCCACGTCCCGGGCGGTGGTGACCCGATCCCGCGCTCGAAGGTCCCCGCTTCGTACCCGTAGGCGGCCTCGTTGATCCGCGTCAGTGTTTCGAGCGAGCCCTCGCCCCACACCATGTCTCCCGGGTCGGGCTGGGCGAGCCGGCCCAGCTGCAGCGCCATCGCGCGAGGGGTTGAGTCGAGCAGGTGGCCGGCCTCCTCGAGCAACCTCGGCGATCCCGCGTCCGGCTCCGGCACCCACACGGTCCACGCCCGCACCCCCGCCGCATCGTAGGTCTCCCGGAGCTCGCCGAGCACGGAGCGGATCTCGTCGGGATCCTCGTACACGACGGAGTTGAAGATCGACCGCTCCGGGACCGCGGGGAGCACGATCGCGAGCAACCCGCCGCGCTCGACCGTGGCGGCGCCCGGTGAACCGGCGGCGACCGCCTTCCACGAGGCCCGCATGCTGCGCGCGATCCGAGGCCACCACTGGCGTCTCCCGACACGCGCCATCGGTCAGCGCTTCCGCGCCAGCGTGATCCCGTCGGCGACGGCGAGCATCGCCACGTCCACCCGCTCGTCGGTCGCGAGACGGTCGTTCAGCGCCCGCACCGCGACGTTCCCGGACGAGTCGTCGTCGAGGTCGAGGACGGTGCCGCCCCGGAGCACGTTGTCGACCATCACCAGGCCCCCGGGGCGAAGCCGCTCCAGGACCGCCTCGTAGTACTCGACGTAGCGGTCCTTGTCGGCGTCGACGAACGCGAACTCGAATTGCTCGGAGGCGGGCATCGAGGTGAGGGTGTCGAGCGCGGGGCCGAGCCGCAGCTCGATCCGGTCCGCAACGCCGGCAAGCTCGAAGTTGCGCCGCGCGATCTCCGCATAGCCCTCGTCGATCTCGCACGCGATCAGCCGCCCCGCCGGATTCAGCCCGCGCGCGATGCAGATCGCGGAGTACCCGGTGAAGGTGCCGAGCTCGAGGGCGCTGGCGGCCCCCAGGGTGCGGACGAGCAGTGTCAGGAACGCCCCCTGGTCGGGAGCGATCTGCATCACCGAGATGTCTCCGAGCTCGGCGGTCTCCCGGGCGATCCGCGACAGGGCGTCGTCCGGGCGCACCCCATGCTCGACGAGGTAGCCGTGCAGCTCTTCGTCGAGCTGCAGTGAACTTCGGCGCCACTACCGGCCGCCGGGAGCGAGCTTGTGGGCCGCGAGTCCGGCTCCGAGCCCTACCAGGCCGCCCGCCACCCCGGCCCACTCGTTCGCGAAGTCGTCCACCAGCGGCAGCGCCAGCAGGACCGCGGCGATCACCGCGAGCCCGATCACGTCGTAGTCGTCGCTGGGGTTCCCGCGGCTCTCCGAATGGCGGATCGCGAACCACGCCGCGAGCGTACCCAGGGCGACCCCGTTGCCGCCGGCGGCGAGCAGCAGCCCGCCCCCGACCAGCGAGTCCAACCCGTCCGCTGCGAGCATCCCGAGCCCGCCGCACGCGGCGAGCAGCAGGATCGCCGCCACCATCCCGAGGCGCCGCTCGAGGGGTGGGACGAAGATCGCGATCGCGAGCGCCGCCACGAACAGGTAGCCGACGTCGGTGTACACGAACGGCGCCGTCAGGTAGCGCCACCACTCGGACCCCACCGGTCCGACGATCGCGCCGACCTCGGTCGGGAGCAGGTCGGAGGCGCGCTGCACCAGCAGCAGGATCGCGGGGCCGATGATCGCCGCCAGCGTTGCATAGGGGCGCTCGGCCACGGCGATCCTGGGCAGCCCGGGACGACGCACCCGACGACGCCGCTGCCGAGGCGTGAACTCGTCCCCGCGCCGCTCCAGCTTCGGCGCCCGCTTCCGCAGTCGAGCCCCGCAGTAGGGGCACTCGGTCACGTACGGGCTGACCTCCTCCCCGCAACTCTTGCAGACGACGCTCAACTCCGGCGATCCCACGGGCACCGAGGATAACCTGGCCCGGGGCGAAGGCGAGCGTCCTGCGCGGGCAGCGCTAGGTGCGGTCGACGATCATCCCGACCAGCGCCCGCACGTCGCGGGCGCGCTCCTGGACCGAGAGCTGCCACCGCGCCCCGGTCCCATAGCGGAGCAGGTCCTCGACCCCCGCCAGCTCCGCTGCGCAGCCGAGCTCCTCTGCATGCTCACGCAGCTCGTCGAGCATCCGGGTGACGATCTCGCGAGCGGGCACGGGGCGGCCGCGCGCGGAACTCGACCAGGTCCCCATCGAGCCCGTGCATGGCCGCACGCATCTTGTTGTCGTCGATCAGCTCGGTGGGGAGCTCGACCATCGGCTCGGCGCGGTCGAACAGGTCCGAGATCCTGTGGGCGAGCGAGACCACCAGCGCCGCGAGCGCGACGGTGTCGTCGAGCCGGGTCTGCTGGTCGAAGATCCGCGCCTCGACCGTGCCCAGGTTCGGGTGGGGGCGGATGTCCCACCACAGGTACGTGTAGTCGTCGATCGCGCCCGCGTCGACCATCATCTCCACCCGGCGGGAGTAGATCTCCCAGCTCCCGTAATGAGGAGGCACGCCCACCCTCGGAAAGGCCCGGAACACCGGCGTGCGGGAGGACATCATCCCGGTTGCGGTGCCCCGCCAGAACGGCGAGTTCGCCGACAGGGCGAGCAGCGCCGGGATGTAGCGGCGGAGCCCGTCCGCGACGTACACGGCCCGCTCCGCGCCGCTGATCCCGACGTGCACGTGGGTGCCGAAGATCAGCTCCCGGTGCGCGACCCAGCCGAGCTCCTCGGCCAGTTCCAGGTAGCGGGGGCGGTCGACGATCTGCTGGTCCTCCCAGCGGGCGAACGGGTGGGTGCCCGACGCGCCGATAACCATCCCGTCGGCCGCCGCGATCCGGCGCACCTCCGCGCGCAACGTCTCGAGCTGGCGGCCCGCGGTCGCCACGTCCGGGCACGGCTCGGTCGCCACCTCCAGCACCGACTGCATCAGCTCCGGCTTCACGTCACCGGGCAGCTCGGCCGGAACCCCGTCGAGGATCGTCTCGATCCCCTGGGCGAGGTCGAGCCCGTCCGCATCGAGGATCATCAGCTCCTCCTCCACTCCGACGGTGAACGGGGGCCCGGTGAACCCATCGGCGAGCATGGCCGGACATGATGCGTGACGGAGTCGACGCACGCGGCGGGGCGAGAAGGCCGCCGCGCGGCGTTGAGCCAGGATGAGGTCGAGGCGGGGACCCGGGATCGGAGCGGTGGTCGTGCTGATCGCCGCCGCGGCGGTGCTGCTCCTCCGCCCGGCCGGCGAGCACCGCGACGAGCCCGGTCCGCCGAGAGCCCGTCCGGACGCTCCAACCCGGGCGCGCGTGCTGCGCACGGTCGACGGCGACACGATCGAGGTCGCGGTCGGCGGGGCGGTCGAGCACGTCCGCTACATCGGGATCGACACCCCCGAATCCGTCGCGCCGGGCGAGCCGGTCGAGTGCTTCGGGCACGAGGCGGCGGCGCTGAACGAGCGGCTCGTCGGCGGCCGCACGGTCACACTGCGGTTCGACGCCGAGCGCCGCGACCGGTACGGACGCCTGCTCGCCTACGTGTACGCACGCGGACGGCTGGTCAACGCGGAGCTGGTCAGGCGCGGCTATGCACGCACGCTGACGATCCCCCCGAACGACTCCCGGGCGCCCAAATTCGCCCACCTGGAGGGAAGCGCCAGCCGGCTCGGGCGCGGCTTGTGGGCGACGTGTTGATTGCAGCTAAGTGTTGGCTAACAGGAGAGCGTCTGCTAGGTTGGGCTCTCTTGCGCTCGGCAGGCGCTCCGCGCCACCCGCGCGCGTGAGCATCGCCGCCAACAACCGAACGATGGCATCCCGGCAGAGACCAGAACCTCGACTGAACCAGAGCATGGAGCAGTTCGAGGTCGCCTTCGAGCAGGAGATGGCGGCCGAGCGTCGCCGCCGGAAGCAGCTCCGCCAGCGCGCCGCGAACCGCTCCCGCGCACGCCGGATCGCGCGCACCGAGTCGCACGGGAAGATCCGGTTCAGCGTCCTGTTTCTGGCGCTGTCGGCGACCGTCGTGGTCGTCGTCGTGTCGATGTTCGAGACGCTCGCCTGGCTGATGGGCTGAGCGGCCGGCTGCTGACCGCGGTTAGCCCTTGCTCTTACCCTCGGAGACGTCCTCGAGCGCTCGCTCGACTGCCGGCTGGCCCGGACCTGACCCGCCACGCTCCGCCTGGATGCTCAGATAGACCTCCTTGCGGAACACGGGCACATCGCGCGGGGCAGAGATTCCGATTCGCACCTTGTCGCCGGAGACCGCAAGCACGGAGATCTCCACGTCGTCCCCGATCATGATGCTTTGATTTGTCTTCCTCGTCAGGACCAGCATCCTGTGGCACCCCTATCTGTCGAGGTATCTCCGCCGCGAGGGCAACGCCGTGCCGTGGCGTTCTCACGCGGGGGCTGAGCACCAGCGTACCCGACGCGTGCAGCGTCGGCTAGCCTGAGCCGCGAGTTCTAGTACTGATGTCTAGGTGGAGATCAAACTTTTCACATGATGGCCAAACGATCGCTTCGATCACAGCTAAACCAGATCCGCGCGTGGGCCCGCGAGGGACGCACCGACGCCTGGATCGCTCACCAGCTCGAGGTACCTGCCGCGGAGCTTCGAGACTTCAGGCGGCGGCACGGCCTGAACGCGGATGACGGCGACGAGCCCGTCGACGACGACCTCCGGGACGAGATAGAGGCGGAGATCGAGGCGGCCGCCGTCGAAGAGCCCGAGGACGAGGAGGACGACCAGGACGCCGATTCCGAGGGTGACGAGCCCGAGGGCGGCGGTGCCCCTCGTCGTCGCAGGCGCCGCCGTCGGCGAGGCGGGCGCAAGCGCAAGGCGCTGCAGGGCACGTTCGATCACGGAGAGACCGACGGGTTCGGGCTGTGGCTCGACCCCGCGATCCAGGACGACCCGGCGTACGCGGAGCACTGGGCCGGCCACCGCGCGGTCGAGATCGAGGTCGAGCCCGACCGGATCGTGATCAAGCGCAGCGACTAGCGCGCCGCGGCTGGGGTCGCGTCGGAGACGAGCCAGGCGTCCTCAGGGAGGTCCTGCAGGTCGTCGACGACCGCCTCCAGCTCGCGCAGGTCTCCCGGGCTCACTCCGTGGTCCTGGATCAGGTGCTTCGCGTTCAGGTCGCGGGAGGCCACGGTCTGGGTCGAGAACAGGTACTTGGCGATCTCGGCGTCGTTGTCGTGGTCGCCGCTCGCGAACGCCCCGCCGGCTTCCGCGGCGCGGCGCAGCGCCCTGGCGACCTGCTCGGCGCCGCCGTTCCCGGCGCCCGCGCCGATCTCGGCCAGGGGGCGTCGCTCCACCACAGCGATCCGGAGCAGCTCGCGATCCTCAGCGCTGAGCTCGCTGAGCGCGAACTCGGGCTCGAACTTCGCGGTCCCGCGTCCGATCGCGTGCATCGCCATGTGGATCAGCGGGCGCCGGTGGTAGCTGGGGACGACGCCGGTGACCAGGCAGAGCGCAATCCACACGATGAACAGGACGGTGCCGACGACGAGCTCCAGGGGGACCCCGGCCGGGTCGAGCTCGTAGTAGGCGACCGAGCAGCCGATTCCGAGGACGATCGCTGTCGCAAGCGAGCGGTACGGGATCGCGATCGGCTCCCGTCCCCACTGGGAGAGGTAGAACACCCAGACGGCAGGGAGCGCGAAGGCGAGGATCATCGACAGAGGAGCGCCGGCGAGCCCCAGCCACGGGATCAGGGTCACGCACCCGATCACGAAGAAGATCAAAGCGGCGACCGCGCACTTGATGAATCGCTGCCGCTTGCGCCGGTAGTTCGCGGACTTGTTCAGCATCCTGAACGCGGTCGGAGCGACCATCGCCGCCGACAGCAGCGGGATCAGCGGCGCCGCGTTCGCGTAGCTCGGCGGAGCGACGCTGACCAGGGGATCTGAGAACAGGGTGATCGCGAGCAGGGACCCGATCGTGACCAGCAGGAAGTACCCGAGCTGCTGCCCGCGGGCGACCGCGGAGCCGTACTGGTCCTCGACCGCCGCGAACGCCATCGTCCGCTTCAGCGGGCGCAGCGCGCGACGAAAGCCTGTCGGCAGCAGCGAGACGACGATCCCGGCGCGCTGGGCGAGCGAGAAGATCCCGAGGTTGGAGTGGCCCACGTAGCGCGACAGGAAGAAGATCTGGGCGGAGCTGATCGTCCAGAACGACCCGTGCACGAGGATCCTGGGGGCGCCCAGGCGGAGGATCAGCAGCGCCTCGCGGGGCTCGAAGCACAGCTCGAAGCTCGACCTCAGTACGAGGACGGTGGCGACTGCCGAGATCCCGGTGCCGATCGCGGTCCCCGCGATCGCCCCCTCGATACCACCCCCGGTCGCGACGAGCGGGACCACGAAGGCGACGATCAGCACGGGCTGCGAGGACTCCAGGATCACGTACGCGACGGGGCGCCGCTCCATCCACACGGCCAGCGACGAGAGCCGGTAGATCGCGCCGAGACCGCCGGCCGCGGCGGCCCACAGAACGAGCTGCCGGTTGGCGTTGCCGCCGAGCAGCAGGTCGGCGACCTGCGGCGCGAACGCGACCACCAGGCTGGTCCCGAGCAGGGCGAGCATGACGGTGAGCACGAGCCCCGTGCCGAGGCTTCGCTGCGCCGCCTCCGAGAGGTCCTCGTCCTCGTCCTCGTCGTCATCGTCCTCGTCGTCATCGGCACCGAACACGCGCCGCATCGTCCCCTGCTTCGAGCCGAGGTTGAACAGCAGGTTGAGCAGCCCGGAGAGAAACAACAACAGGTTGAGCTGACCGAAGTCGGCAGGAGCGAGCAAGTGAGCGAGCACGATCGTGCTCGCGAACGCCATCATGTGGCCGATGATCAGGCCCCCCGAGAAGATCGAGGAGTAGCGAACGACGGACGCGCCGAGCACCGCACCGCTGCCGCCCGGTCGATTGTCGGATTTGCGGCTGCCTTCGCTCAAACCGACCAGTGATCGAAGCCGCGCCCGGTGAACTCGCGCAGCCTGTCAGCGTCCTCGCGCAGCACCGTGATCACCTCCGGGCTGAGCGCGGCGCGGATCTCGTCCGGGTCCGGTACGTCGATCGGGCGGCGAAGGAAGAAGACCCGCTGCGCGAACCAGAAGCCGCGCGGCGGCGTCCCCCGGAAGGCGCGCTTCCCGAACCTCTCCACCCGCATCCCGAGCTTCGAGGAGCGGTGCTTGCGGCCGGTCCGGTGGCGCTCCTGGGTGAACCCAGGGTGGTCGAACTCTGGGTCGACCCCGACGAACGAGAACACCTCCGCCAGGGTCTCGCGGCGGCGGTGGCGGAGGTCACCCTGTTCGAGCACGAGGATCTGCTCGGCCGGGAAGTGGTTCAGGAACTGGCGGAGCTGCATGAAGTACTGGCTGCGGAGCACGTAGGTCGTGTTCGGATGCATCACGGTGGCGGCGATGTCGCCCTTCTCGCGGCGCTTTGCGTAGTTGTGCACCCAGTGCGCCGCGATCCGTTCGATCGGGTCGCGGACGAGGTAGATCAGGCGGGCGTCGGGTACGACCGAGCACATCCGCTCGGGGACCCCCGCATGATGCGGGTAGGCGGTGTAGTTGGGCGACGCCTCGCCCCGCACGGTCGCGGCCGCGTCGAAGTGCCTCGCATACCACTCGACCCCGCGGTCCCAGGTGCGCTCCGCGATGAAGAAGTTGAGCTCCTTGGGCGTCGACATCGCGACGTCCGGGTGCAGCGAGAGGTAGTAGTGCAGCCCGCTCGTCCCGCATTTCTGGGCACCCAGGACGACCAGATTCGGCAACGCCAAATCTGGTCGTCCACCAGGGCGCGCCAGATCCTCCGCATCCATGCCCGCCAAATGCTCCGCTTCGCGTCCGCTTTCAGGGCGCGCCAGATCCTCCGCTTCGCGTCCGGTCTGGCGCGGTTCCTGCCGGGTCGAGGTGGTCTTCGACGGAGTCAACTCAGCCTCCATGCGAGCCGAGGTTACCGACCGAGCCGCTCCACGCGGGCGGGGCGGCGGTCGGCGAGAATCGTGTCCAGGCGCCGCTCGAGCCACCGCTCGTAGTCGAGCTTCGGGAGGTGCCGGACGAGCTCCGCGCGGGGCGGAACGTACTCGACCGCCACGCCGGTGCGGCGCACCGAGGCCAGGTCGGGCGAGTCGGTCACCACCAGCAGGAGCGAGGGCTCCGCGATCGAGTCGAGCCGGCGGTCGATCTCGGCCGCCAGCTCCGCCGCCGGCACTCCCACGGCCACGCAGGCGAGCTCGGGCGCTGGGGAGCGACGCCGCTCGGTGGGGTGGCGAGCGAGCGCGCTGGCGCGGGCGAGCGCGAAGCTTGCCCCCATCCGGGCGCGGCTCCCACCCGGGCGGGGGAGGTCGTGAAGCGCGGCGCGGCCGTCGACGACGAGACGCGAGAGCAGCCCCGCCGCCTCCGCCGCTCCCTCGAACGGCCCCAGCGCGTGCGCGCGGGCGGCAATCCGCTCGCGCTGATCGAGCTCCAGGACGCACTCGATACGGGCCCCGAGCTGCTCCGAGTCGGGGCTCTCGCAGGCCAGCCCGACACCGGCGCGCTCGGCGTACCGGGCGCGAGCCGCCTGGTCGTCGAGCTCGCGCGGCATCGGCACGTACACCGCCGGCACCGCCAGCGCGATCAGCTCGTGGTACGCGTTGTAGCCGGCCGCGCTCAGCGCGAAGTCGAAGGCTCGATAGTGGCGGCTGACCGGGTAGGTGTCGCGGACCGGCACGACGCTGTCCGGAAGCTCCAGCCGGCCCGCGATGCTGGACTCAACCACGGCGACCTGCACCCCCGGCTCCCCGACCAGCCGCGCCAGCGCCCGGCGCAGAGCCGCGTCCACCTCCGGCCCCTGGCCGAGCGCGATCAGCGCGTTGACCTGACCGGGCTCGAGGCCGAGCTCATGCTCGGCGTCCTCGCGGCCGGGAAGCTCCGACGGGTCGCAGAACACGATCGGGCCGACCTGCACCGCCTCGGCGCGGCGCTCGGTGGTCGGCCCGCGGTCCTCCGCGGCGGCCAGCTCGCCGGGCTCCAGGACGAGGTCGAAGGCGGGGGCGATCGGGAGGATCCGGGTTCCGCGGCCCGGCTGCCACAGCGGCCGGCGCGACCACACGGTGACGAGCGGCTCGTCGGGCGGGCGTGCCCGCGCGTGGCGCCGCAGGGCCCCGACCAGCGCCGGGTAGGGGTGGGCCCCGTCGAACACGACCGCCGCGGGCCGCAGCGCGTCGAGGATCTCGGCGACCCGCGCGTGCAGACGCCGGCTCCATTGCAGGTGGCTGCCCGCGCCCGGGGCGTTGTACGAGCCTAGGTACTCGACCAGAAAGCCCTGCTCCCGAACGACGGGAGCGGCGGCCGACAGGGTGAAGAAGGCGGACTCGATCCCCGGCTCGAGCCGGCGGGCGATCGCCATGCTCCGGGTCAGGTGCCCGAGCCCGGTCCCGTTCGACGTGCAGAAGAGAACCCGGGGGCTGCCGGGGCTCACTGACGCTCGTAGGCCTCGATCAGCTGAGGGGCGCAGTGGACGCCGTCGCGGCGCAGCGCATCGAGCGTGCGCGCGTACTTGCGGCGGACGCGGGCGCGCTTCCACGCCGACAGGGCGTTCTCACGGGGCTGCTCGGCGCCAGCGGGACCGAGCCACTGATCGAGGAAGGCCCTCATCGCGGGCTCGTCCTCGGCGCCGAGAAACTCCAGCAGCGCCCGGTAGGGCGGCTCGCGATCGCCGCTCAGCAGCTCGTCGAGGACGAGGACGTGAAGGCGATCGGGGCCGAGCGAGAAGCTCACCCCGTCCTCCTCGCCGCGGACCGCCCCATCGACGGCGCGGAGCCGGTCAGCCCACCATTCGATCCCATCCACCGGGTTGTCCGGGCCCCAGTCGGTCTCGGCGAGGCGGGCCGCCGCGACCCGGCCGTCGCGGACGACGTGCACGAACCGCGCCTCGGCGAACAGGCGCGCCAGCACCGGCGCCTGGTGCAGGTTGCGGGCGCTGGTCTCGACCAGCCCGTGCCCGCCCTCCGCTGCCGCCAGCGGCCACAGCAGGTCGAGGAACAGCCGCCGCGACGATCCCAGGGGATCCTCGAGGAAGCCTCCATCGAACCGCCCCACCGCCTCCTCGAACTGCGACTCGGGGACGACCTGGTCGAGCCGGCCGCGGCCGCCGCCGTCGCCTCCGCCCCACCAGATCTGGCGCAGCTTCAGCAGGAAACGCTTCAGGCTGACCCTGCCCTCGATCAGGTCGCACAGCCCGTCGGTGTCGCAGTGGAACCTGGCGTCGACCGGGACCACGGTGTACCGGGAGCCCGAGCCGAGCAGCTGCGCGATCACCTGGGCGCCGCGGCGGGCGCGGCCGGGGCCCGCGAGGAAGACGAGATCGCCGGGGGCCGGCTCCGCGAGCCGCTCGGACCGCCGCGCGGGGCGGGGCTCCGGCTCGGCGGCGACGGGGCCGGCGACCGCGACGCCCGCCGCCTCCCTGACCGGCGCGGCCCGCTCCAGCGTCGTCCGGAGCAGTGCCGCGGACTGGACGCCTTCGCGTTCGAGCCGCTCCACGGCCTCGGCATAGCGCCGCCCGTACTGCTCCTGCTCCGCGTCAGACAGGCCCTCCCGCCACCGCTCCCGGTGGGCCCGCTCCGCGCTCATCTTGGTCTCGAAGTACGAGCGCATCTCGAGCTCGTCCTCGGCCCCGAGGAACTCCAGCAGCCCGCGGTAGCTCGACTCGCGGTCGCCGTACACGAGCTCATCGAGGCTCACCTCCGTGACCCGGTCCGGTGGGATCTCGCGGACGGCGGCGTCGATCCGTCGCAGCCGCGCCTCCCACCACTCGATCCCCTGCTCGGGGTTGCGCGGGTACACGACCCCCTTCCCCTTCGCCACCCGCGAGGACGCCGCGTCGCGCCCGTCGCGGACGGAGTGGATGAACCGCGCCTCCGGGAAGATCCGCAGCAGGGCCGGGCCCTGGGAGACCGTGTCGCAGCTCATCTCGACCAGCCCCGGCTTCGACGCGCGCTCGGCGATCGGGCCGAGCAGCGCGAAGAACAGCGCCCGGCACGCCTGCTCGGGGCCGTCCTCGAACGAGCCCGCGAACTCCTCGACCGCCGACTCGAACCGCTTCCGCGGCACCGTCCGGTGCAGCCCGCGGACCTGCATGGTCTGCACCCGGCGCCACCAGGTCCCCCGCAGCCGCGACACGAACTCGTCCAGCGTCACCGCCCCCGAGAGCAGATCCGGAAAGCCGCCCGGATCGCAGTGGAACCGGACCTCGTTCCCGATCTTCTCGTACCGGGAGAGCCTCCCGACAAGCTTCGAGACGACGTGGGTGCCGCTGCGGCCGGTGCCGCCGACGAACAGGACGTCCATCAGACGCTCGCCCTCGAGCGCTCCTGCTCGTAGGCCCGACGCAGGGCCGGGGCGCAGTGCACGCCTGCGGACTCGAGCTCGTCCAGGGCCTGCTCGTAGCGCAGCCGCACCGCCCGCTCGCTGTCCGGGTCGAGGCCCTCGCGCCATCGCTCCCGATTCGCGTTGTCGGCGGACACCTCGCCCTCGAAGTACGCCCGGATCCCGGGCTCGTCCTCGAGCCGGAGGAACTCGAGCAGCCCCCCGTATGCGGCCTCGCGGTCGCCGCATGCGAGCTCGTCGAGGCTGATCACGTGGAGGCGCTCCGGCGGGATCTCGCGAACCGCGGCGTCGACCCGCGTGAGCCGCTCCTGCCACCACCCGATCCCCTCGAACCCGTCCTTGGGGTGCTCCCGCTTCTGGCGCTTCGCGACCTTCGACGCGCCCGCATCGCGGCCGTCCCGGACGGTGTGGACCAGCCTCGCGTCCTCGAACACCTGCAGCAGCGTCGGCCCCTGGGCGATGTTGTCCGAGCTCATCTCGACCAGCCCCGGCTTTCCGGCCTCGGCCGCGGGTGCCGCGAGCAGGTCGTCGAACAGCGCCCGGCAGGCGCCAACCTCGTCACCGGGCCACGCCGCCTCGAACGCCGCCACCGCCGCGTCGAACCGCTCCCGCGGCATGATCTTGTACAGGCCGCGCTCCTCCCGGCCCAGCGGCAGCGAGGGAAGCACGGCGGGGAGCGGCTCGCCGGCCTTGATCCGGTGCCACCAGAAGCGACGCAGCTTGCGCAGGAACTGCTCCTCCGTGACCCGGCCGGCCAGCAGGTCGGGGAACCCGCGCGGGTTGCAGTGGAAGCGGGCCTCGATCTCGACGTCATACAGGCGCGAGTGGTGGCCGAGCAGGTCGGCCACGACGTGGGTGCCGCTGCGGCCGGTGCCGCCGACGAATATGTGCTCCGGGCTCGCCGCCACGAGGCAAAGGCTAGCCAGGGTGGGGAGCTATCGCGGAGCGCCCGGCTCCACCCGGTAGCGGTCGACGTAGCGGCCGCACGCCTCGGACAGCGGCACCTGTTTGGCGGGTCCGCCGGGGGTCAGCGCCAGCGTTCCCAGCCATGTTCGCCGCTCCACGCCCAGCACCCGCTCCAGCCAGGCGCGATCGCCCTGGCGAATCGCGATCCGGACCGGGCCCGAGTCGCCCGCACGGAGCCGGCCCGCATGCCAGAACTGGCCCTCGCCCGGCGCGAACCGGAACATCCCCTCCAGCGACGCCGGCAGCGTCTCGTCGAGTCCCGGCCCGCTGATCTTCACCGGCACGGCGCTGTGGTACTGGAGCGAGACCTCCCACCTCCCGGCGTGCAGGCGGACCGTCTGGGTCGCCGAGCCGCCGGTCGAGAACGAGCGCTCCGGCCGCCATTGCCGCGGCTTGCCGACCACCGGCTCGGGGAGGACCGTCGCCGTTCCCCGCGACCCGGCCAGACGCCGGCCGGCACGGGTTTCGCAGTCGAGCACGGCGCCCGCCTGGTTCGGCCCCTCCAGAACCTCCCGGGCGGGGAGCTGGCGCTCGCGCCTCCACAGCGTGTACGAGGGCGTCGAGGCGACCCGCTCGAACTCGGGCGGGGGCGTGCTCGCGTACGCTGCGTTCGCGGTGATCACGTACCGGTACCCGTTCAGGACCCGGTGGGTGACCGAGTCGAAGTCGAGCGCGACGCCCTGGTCCCAGCGCTTGCCAGGGCGCCCGTTCACCTCGCGGCTCGGCACGTACCCGCCGGGGCTGCCCGGGCGGGCGCCGCGCAGCCGGTAGGACGAGAACCGGTCGGCGGCGAGCACCAGCACCTGCTTGCCGGCGACCTCGTCCCGGAGCGAGGCGAGCTCGTCCCCGCGCGTCACCGCCCCGACCGGCGCCGCCCGCAGCGCCAGCACGGTCGAAACGGCGGCGGCGAGCACGAACGCGAGCGCGAGGCCCTCCCTGAGGAGCCGGGCCGCCCCGATCGCGGTGGACTGCGCCAGCACCGCCCGCAGCACGAACAGCATCAGCACCGGCGCCATCACCGCGAGCGCCTTCGCCTCGACGTGGATCCCGCCCACCGCCCTGGCGAGCGCGTACACGACGACCGCCGCCGTGAGCGTCGCCGGGATCGCGGGGTTGCGGCGTCCGGACCACCACCACCACGCGGCGAAGGCAGCCGCCGCAAGCCCCAGCAGGGTCGCGATCAGCGCGGTGCCGTTCCCGACCGCGTCGACTCGGAAGTCTCCCTCCGGCCACACCCCGAGCGCCTCCCGCGGGGAGACCGAGCTGAACAGCCGTCCGGTTGTCGACTGGATGTCGCCGAAGCGGTCGACGAAGCTCGCCGCCGCCCCGGCCTGGACGGCGACCAGGACGGCGACGGCGGCCGCCGCGACCGCGACGACCGGCCACATCCGGCGGAGCGCCGCCGCGGCCCGCGCGGGCGAGAGCGCGATCCGCCCCGCCACCACCTCCACCCCCAACCAGATCGCCGCGGCGCCGACCGGCCACACCAGGCCGGCGAGGCTGAAAGTGAGCACCGTTGCGACGGTGAGCGCGCACAGCGACGCGACCGTGGCGGCCGCCCCCGGGCGGCGCAGGTCGGCAAGCCCGATCGCGATCCCGACCACGAGCAGCGCCATCGCGGTTTCCTTGAAGGCGCTCTGAGCGAGAAAGGAGGCGGCCAGGTAGGGCAGCCCGACGAGAGCCGCGGCGACGATCCGGCGCGCCGGCTTCAGATCGCGCAGCGGGGTGAGCGCGGCGAGCGCGGTCAGCATCGGGATCGCCAACAGCAGGCCGTCGAACGCGGTCTCCACCGACGCGCCGGTGCCGCGGGCGATCACGGCCGCCACCGACTGGGGGCCGAGCGGGTAGCCGAAGGCGATCCCGCGGGGCTCGGGCCCGAACCCGGTCGCCAGCCACTCCGACCAGAACAGCTGCGCGGCGTGATCGTTCGTGTAGATCCCCTCGCCGAGCACGCCGACCCGACCCGCAAGCAGGAACGGAAGCGAGGCGAGCACCAACACGATCGCCGCGACCGGGAGCGCCTCCCGCGCCAGCTCGCCGGCGCCGGGCCGCTCCGGGCGCCGACGCCACCCGTACACGAGCGCCGCCGCCGCGACGAGCCCGATCACGACAGCGGCCGTGGCGCCGTGGCCGGGAAGCCGGACCAGCGGCTGCGCCAGCACGATCAGGGCCGCGAACCCGGCGGGCGCAGCCAACCACGTCCACTCGCGCCGCCCCAGGGCGACCAGGAGGGCACGGCCGACCGCGACGGACGCGACGCAGACGAGCGCCGCGCACCCGTACACGGCGAGGATCACGACTTCCTCCCGCACAGGTCGGGATCGAGCTCGCCGTTCACCTTGAACACCGAGACCGCGTGGTCGTGGATGATCTCCGTGGTGGCCGGGTCCGTGCGCGTCCACTCCGCCTCGGGGGGCTGCTTGGGGCGGTCGCCGAGCTCCTCGGTCGGCTCCCGGAACCCGGTGACGACGTAGTCGTAGCTCCCGAAGTTGATCGCCTCGCGCCACTCGTGGCACCCGCCCACCGGAGAGAACGCCCCGACTGGTCCGTGTACCCCGACGTAGTCGACGCGGTTCGAGAGGTCGAGCCCGTACAGCGGGTACTGGCGGGCGATCACCGTCGCGATCCGCTGGTCGTGGAGGTTGCGGGCCCAGATGAACGCCGAATCCTCCGCGTTGCCGCCGGCCCTGGTCGCATACCGGCCGTCGAGGTAGGTGCGCTGCTCCTGGTAGCCGAGCGCGACCGCGAGCACGGCGAGCATCGCGAGCGCCGGCGCCAGCGTCCGCCGCGGTAGCCGGTCGGTGCGGTAGGCCCACGCGATCACCAGCAGCGCCAGCGCCGCGACCCCCGTGATCGCGGCGGCCCGCGGGGACGCGATAGTGACCACGTCGCGGGCGCGCAGGGCTGCCGACCCGGCGAGCACGACGAGAACGGCAAGCGCCGCTGCTCGCCACCGCCGCTCGAGGCGGGCGACGGCGATCGGCAGCAGCCCCAGCGCAAGCGCGATCACGGGAGCCAGATAGCGCAGGTTGGAGCCGAACCCGAGCGGCATCCCCTCCGGCCCGGACGCGGACAGCGGCGTGAACGGGTAGGCGAGCGCGGCGGCGGCGACCATCCATCCGAGCACCCGCTCCACGATCGAGCGTCCCCGCACGATCGCCACCACCACCCCGAGCAGCGCGATCAGGACCAGACCGGGCCACAGCGTCCCGAACCGCTCCCCGAGCGCCGGGAGCAGCCACTCCCGCCACACGTCGGTGTCTCCGGCATATCTGATCAGCGCGTGCGGCTCCCGGGTCGCGCCCAGGTAGCCGTCGGGTCCCGGGAGCGAGATCGGCCCCAGCGAGGAGATCCACGGGAGCGCGTTGCCGACCTGGAGCAGGTTGCGCAGGTACCAGAACCCGCCGCCCGCGAGCAGCGCTGCGATCCAGGTCGTGCTCGACGCCAGCCGCCTCCCGCGCGGCGACGCGATCATCACGCCGAGCGTCAGTGCGGCCACCGGCGCAAGCAGGTTCAGCTTCGTGCCGACCGCGAGCCCTGCCGCCACCCCGGCCAGTGCCAGCGGCGGCCATGCCGCAGGCAGATAGCGGTCGGTGCGGGTCGTGGAGGCGTTCGCAAGCAGCGCCGCCGCCGCCAGCAGGAAGAAGGTGGCGGGTACGTCGTTGCGGCCCTCCCCAGCCTGGTCGGCGAACACGCCCGCGGCGAGCACGGCCGCGGCACCCACGACCGTCCCCGGGCCTGCGCCCCACGGCCTCCCCAGGCACCACGCGGCGAGCAGCGCCGCGCCGAGCCACCCGAGGTTGACCAGCGGGGAGAGGAAGTCGCGCCCCGTGACCAGGATCCCGGCGGTGTGGAAGAGCTCTGAGTTCGCCGGGTAGAACCAGGTGAGCAGCGCCGGGGAGGTGAAGTGGAGCTCGTTCAGCGAGCCCAGCTGCGCGAACCGCGCCGCGAACGGCATGTGGTACCAGAGGCCGTCGAACCCGTAGCTGCCGTACAGGAGGCTCGGATACGCGCGCCCCGCCCACTGCGCGAACAGGCCCGCGACCACCAGCACGGCGATCCCCGTGGCGAGCTGGCTGGGCTGCCGGAACGGCGGTCGCTGCGGCGGAGCGGGCCGGGGCCGGGCTCGCCCCGCCGCCACCCCGACACCGACCCCGAGTACGACCGACATCCCGATCAGGCCCGCCTCGGTGAGCAGGCCGACGCCGCCGAGCAGCTCCATCGCCCACACGAGCAGCGCCGCCCCTCCGACGAGCTCCGCCAGTCGTGCCGGCGGGCCGGACCATCCCGGCAGCAGCCGGGAGCGGAACCGGAGCGCGCCGAACCCGAGCGAGGCGGCGATCACGGCGATCTCCGCGACCGCGACCAGGTACTGGCCCGCGCTCAGCATCTCGAGGACCACCCGCGGCCCTCCGCCGAGGGGCGCTCCGTCAGCGCCGCAGCCCGCGGATCACGTACGGGCGCTCCCCCGGGGAGACCATCCCCAGGGCGCGCGCCTCGCGCTCCAGCGCATCCGGGTCCGAGAGCGCCTGCTCGCGGCGGCGGAGCTCCTCGTTCTGGGCGGTGAGCCGCTCGAACCGGGTCCGCTCGGTGTGCGAGTCGCGCCACGCGTCGGTGAGCTTGACGACCGGGTTGAGATAGGAGAGCAGCACCGCGAACAGGACCAGGACCAGCGCGATCCGCCCGATCCGGTCCCAGTCGACCCGGCTGCGGGACCCGCCGCGGGCGCGGACGCGATAGACGCGATAGGTGCGGGTGCTCACCCCGAAGCGTTCTTCCCGTGGGCCCCGCCGCCTTCATCGGGGCCCCGGGTGCAAGCGCGCTTGCAGCGCCCCAGCGTCTAGCGGCGCGCGAACGCATCGAGCCCCGGGTACGCCGCATTGGGCCCAAGCTCTTCCTCGATCCGCAGCAGCCTGTTGTACTTGGCGACCCGATCGGAGCGCGACGGGGCGCCGGTCTTGATCTGGCCGGCGCCGGTGCCGACCGCGAGATCGGCGATCGTCGTGTCCTCGGTCTCCCCGGAGCGGTGCGGATCACCGCCGTGTACCCGGCCTCGCGGGCGATCCGAACCGCCTCCAGGGTCTCGGTCAGCGTGCCGATCTGGTTCAGCTTCACCAGGATCGAGTTTGCGACCCCCTCGGAGATCCCCCGCCGCAGCCGCTCCGGGTTGGTGACGAACAGGTCGTCTCCGACGAGCTGCACGCGGTCGCCGAGCCGCTCGGTGAGCCGGCGCCAGCCCTCCCAGTCCTCCTCGTCCATCCCGTCCTCGATCGAGAGCACCGGGTAGCGCTCGCGAGATCCCACCCAGTAGGCGACCATCTCGGCGGCGCTCAGCGTGCGGCCCTCGTGCCGGAGCACGTACGAGCCGCCCTCGTACACCTCGCTCGTCGCCGGGTCGAGCGCGATCCACGCGTCCTTCCCGGGCTCGTACCCGGCCCGCTCGATCGCCGGCGATCAGCGCCTCCAGCGCCGCCTCGTTCGAGTCGAGGTCGGGCGCGAACCCGCCCTCGTCGCCGACCGCGGTCGCCAGCCCCCGCTCGCTTCAGGGTCGACCTCAGCGCGTGGAACACCTCGGCGCCGCACCGGAGCGCCTCGTCGAAGCTCGCCGTCCCGGCGGGAACCACCATGAACTCCTGGAAGTCGACCGCGTTGTCCGCGTGGGCGCCGCCGTTCAGCACGTTCATCATCGGCACCGGAAGCACCTTCGGCTCGCCGCCTCCGTACAGCGCCGCCAGCCGCCGGTAGAGCGGCTCGCCGGCCTCCGCCGCGGCCGCCTTCGCGATCGCGAGCGAGGCGCCCGAGGATCGCGTTCGCCCCGAGCCGGCCCTTGTTCGGGGTGCCGTCGAGCTCGATCATGGTCCGATCGATCGCCCTCCTGGTCGGAGGCCTCCGCTCCGGCCAGCGCCGTTGCGATCTCGCGTTACAGTTCGCGACCGCGGTTGCACCCCCTTGCCGCCCCACGCGCCGCCGCCGTCCCGGAGCTCGACCGCCTCGAACTCGCCCGTCGAGGCGCCCGACGGGACCGCCGCGGTCCCGCGTGCCCCGGACGCGAGCACGACCTCGACCTCGACGGTCGGGTTGCCCCGCGAGTCGAGGACCTGCCGCGCCCTGACTTGCTCGATCGCGCTCACGAACCGGAGAAGTTTGCCAGGCGCCACGCACCGAAGACGGGCGGGATTCGACCCCGCCCCTCCCGGTCCGGCGCGCGGCTGCTCCGAGGCGGATTTGCCTACGCGCCCTCCTGGGTCGCGAACGCGTCGAATATGCAGCGATCGCCGGCGCCGTAGGTGCCGGTGGCGCCGCCCCCACCCGGATCACCTGCCTTCGAGTAGGCGGCGACGTTGCCCTGCAGCTTGGTCGAGCCCAGGACCGCGTCGAACGTCCCGAGGTCGCTTGCAAACCGACCCGTACCGCCCTTTGTATCCGCGAGGACCCGGTTGTCCTCGTTTGTGCCGGGGTCGAGAAAGCCCGTGCCCCCGGGCGCGGCGATCTCGCCGTCGAGGACGGCGTGATCGCTCGTCATCACGGCTCCCCCTTGCGTGGTCTTGATGTACACCCTCGCGATCACGGGCACGGCGGCGGCCGAGAGGCCGGAGCACTTGCCGTACACCGTGAACGGCCCGTACGACAGCAGCTTGACCTCGGGTGCGGCGGCCTGGCTCTCCTCCGTCGCCGAAACCGTCTCGGGGTCGACCTGCAGCGTGTCGACCTGCGCCGCGCTCCCCGCCCGGTTCGCCGTGTTGGCGGTCTTCGCGGTGTCGGCGCTGTTCGCGGTGTCGGCGCTGTTCGCGGTGGTGACGCTGTCCGCCGTCGTCGCATGGTCCACCGACAGCGACGGCGCCAGCTTCTTGATCTGCTTCGTGGTCAGCTTCTTCACACCCTTCTTGTTGAGGGCGGTGCTGCTCGCCGTCGGGTCGGCGATCGCCGTGCCTGCGAGCGCCGCGGTGAGCGCCATCAACGCGACAACCAGGCCCGGCGTGGGCCGCAACTGCTGGAGCCGTCTCATTAGCACCTCCGTGCCGGGTTCGTGCTTCCCCTGCAAACCGCGTACGCGGGCTCACCCTGCCATCGGTAGATCTCCGCCCGCGCGAGAGCGGGCTCGCATCGCCCTGGACGGCTGTTCGACGAACGCTCGGCTAGGGAGCCGGCTGGGAGGGCGGAGGCTGCGGCGCGCCCGTGCCGAGCGCCCCCGAGCCGACCGGCCCGGAGCTGACCACCTTGTCGTCCGCGTCCGTGAGACAGAATTGCCACACGCCGTCGGGCTGGTCCTCGAGCCCGTAGTACAGGCAGGTGCTCTTCGGCTTGCCCCCGGGGCTGTCGGTGAAGGCGGGCTGCTCGCCGTCCAGCGTCGCGTCGAGCTCGTCGCGCGTGACGCCGGTCTGCACCTGCTGCGCCTGCTCCATCGTGATCACGCCGTCGTGGGAGGAGCCGCCGCCGTCGATCAGCTTCGAGATCCCGAAGTACCCGATCGCGAACGCAGCAGCGACGATCGGGATCGCGAGCCACCAGCTCCACTTCAGACGGAGGCCGGCACCGCGGGCGTACGGCTTGCCGCAGCTCGGGCACGTGTCGGCATCCGTCCGCGATGCGACGGAGCAGTGCCGGCACACCTTCAGCGGCATCTCTTCGGAGTGCGCCTCCATCGCAGCGGCAGGCTACAGATGAACGCCCGCTTGCACCGTCGCTGACCGTGGCTGCGGCCGGCGGAGCCCGAATGGATCCTGATTGGCGCGTGTTGCGGGGGAAGATGCCATCACCGAAGCTGATCGCGGTGCTCGCGGTGCTCGCCGCTTGGGCGGCAGCGGCGCCGGCCGCCGCCCCCGGCCGGGCGTACACGCCGCCGAAGAAGCGCGTCTACCACGGCCTGCAGGAGACGGGGCGGATGGAGGACTGGCAGCGGTTCCGGAAGTCGATCCGCGCCCACCCCGCCGTGATGCAGACCTTCCACACCTGGGGCACCCGGCCGACGATGGCGATGCAGCGCTGGACCGCGGGGCGGGCACGGGGGATGATCAGCGTGTCGACGGCGCCAGGCGGGGGCAACGAGGTGATCGACCCTTACGGGATCGCGCACGGGAAGGGCGACGGCTACCCGCTGTGGCTGAGCCACGACCTCGCCCGCTGGGGCCATCCGACCTACATCCGGCTGATGCCGGAGATGAACGGGCACTGGAACCCGTACTGCGCCTTCAACACGGATGGGACCTCGCGCGGGGCACGCCACTCGACCACCTGGTTCCGGAGGGCGTGGCGGCGGTTCGTCTTGATCGTCCGCGGGGGCAGGGTGTCGTCGATCAACGCCCGGCTGCGGCGGATCGGCCTGGCGCCGATGGAGGCGCGCGGGCCGTACAAGCATTCCGGCCTCCCCGCCCGAATCCCCCGGCCGAAGGTCGCGATTCAGTGGGTGCCCCAGACCGTCGGGTCGCCGGCGCTGTCCGCGAACGGCCCCCACGACTACTGGCCGGGGCGCAAGTACGTGGACTGGGTCGGACTCGACATGTACTCGATCTATCCGAACTTCGACGGGTTCAACCGGTTCTACCGCTCATACCGGCGAGAGCCCTTCGTGGTCGGCGAGTACGGGCTGTGGGGCGAGGACAACCCGGCGTGGGTGAAGCGAATGTACGGATGGGCGCGGAGGCACAAGCGGGCCCGGATGCTCGTCTATTACCAGGGACAGGAGCAGGACGGCCCGTTCAAGATCTGGCACCACCCCCGCAGCCGCAACGTGCTCCGCAAGATCCTGAACCGGAAGCGCTACCCGAAGTTCGCGCCGGAGGCGCGCCACTACCCCAAGCAGAGCAACACGGGCGGGGTGGCTCCCTAGGGAGCGGTCGGGGGGGCGCCGCCGGTCGGCGGAGCGCCCGTGGGCGGAGCGCCGCTTGTGGGCGGAGCGCCGCTTGTGGGCGGAGCGCCGCCAGTAGGCGGGGCTGCGCCTGTGGGCGGGGCGCCCGTCGTAGGTGCGCCACCCGGGCCGACCGGCGCGACGCCGGGCGGTAGCCCCGGCTGCTGCGCGCTGGCGGGCGGGTAGGGCCCCTGCGGCGCGCCGCCGGTGGCGACGCCGGGGAGCACCGTGCCGGCCTGGCCGGGCGCCGCCGGGCGCGTGGAGGTGACCGGAGGCGCCCCATCGGTGGGAGGCGGTGGCTCCGCGTTCGCGCAGCGCTCGATGATGTAGCCCTCGGCGCAGAAGCTGCGGGCGGTCCACTTCGCGACGAAGGACTGCTCGAACTGCTGCGCGGCGAGCTGCTGGGCCGCGCCGGCGAGCTGCTGCTTGATCTGGTCCGTTGCCTTCTCGATCGGGGTGGTCTTTGCCTCGGTGACCGAGTCGACCTGGATCAGGTAGTAGCCCTCCTGGGTCTGGAACGGGCCGACCAGCTCGCCCTTCGAGGCGCCGAACACCTGCTGGTCGAAGTTCGGGTCGGCCTGGCCCTCGATCACTCCGGCGCGAAGGCCGCCGGTGTCCTGTGAGGCCTCGTCGGTGGAGTACTGCTTCGCGACCTGGTTCCAGCTCTTGTCGGAGTTGTCCTTCTCGAGCGCGGCGCGGGCCTTCTCGACCTCGGCCTTGTCCTTGTTCAGGATCACGCGGACGTCGCGCGACTCCGGCTGCTGGAACTGGCTCGCGTTCTCGTCGTAGTAGGCCTGGATGTCGCTGTCGGACACCTCGTCCGGCTTGGCGACCGCGTCCTGCTGGAGGCGCTGGCTGAGCGCGGTGAGGCGGACCCGGTCGAGCGCATCGCGCTGGCTCAGCCCCGATTGGTCGAGGAAGTGCTGGAACTCCTGCTCGCTCTTGAAGTTCTGCTTCTTGATCTGGGCAAGCTGCTGCTGGACCTCCGTGTCGGTGACCGTGATCCCGCGCTCCTCGGCCTCGCCGGCGACCCACCGCTCCAGCAGCACCTCGCCCATCGCCTGGTCCTGGAGCGCCTTGTACTGGGGGTTGCTGGGCTTCGGGACCTTGGTCCCCTGCGAGACGGCGGCCTGCTGCACGGCGGCGTCGAGATCGTCCTTGCTGATGTTCCCGTCGGGGGCGCCCTCGACGACGGCGACGTCGCCGGAGGGCACCTCCGGATTCGAGAGACCCTCGGCGACGGCCCAGATCGCGAAGAACGCGACCAGGAAGACGCCGAGCAGAATTGCGATCACGCGCTTCGAGAAAGCTCCGCTCACGAGGCCGGGAGCATAACGGCACTCACTAAACCGGCGCTGAACGTCAGGCCCGCGACCTGCTCCGCTTCGCGTCCGCGGTCGCGGGGTCGCTGGAGGGAGCGGTGTCGCTGGCGGCAACGGCCGCAGCGAGCTTCAGGGCGGCCTGGAGGCGGGCGGCGGGCTCGGGGGGGACCCGGATCGATGCGGTCTTCGTGCGCCCGTCGTACTCGGCGCCTGGAAGTCGCTCGGCGAGCCCATCGGCCTGCTCAGGCTCCAGCTCCACCGGCGCCGCCGAGATCCGGCCGCCGCGCTCCTCGATCGTCCGGGCGCCCGCCGCGCCCAGCTCGATCCGCACCCGCTGCAGCTCGATCAGGCTCTCCACGGGCTGGGGGGGCGGGCCGAACCGATCGCGAAGCTCGTCGCGGATCGCCCTCAGCTCCCCGGGGCGGGACGCAGCCGCGACGCGCCGGTGGACGTCGATCCGGGCCGCCTCGAACGCGATGTAGGTGTCGGGGACGAACGCGTCCACGTCGACATCGAGCCGCACGGCGGCCTCCGCCGGGGGCTCACCGTCCCCGGCGGCGGCAGCCGCGCGAAGCGCTTCGGTCGCTTCGTCGAGAAGCGCCATGTACAGCTCGAACCCGACCGCGGCGACGTGGCCGGACTGCTCGTCGCCGAGCAGGTTGCCCGCGCCCCGGATCTCCAGGTCGCGCATCGCGATCGCGAACCCCGAGCCGAGCTCGGTGTGGTCGGAGAGCGTCGCTAGGCGGGCGGCGGCGTCCGGGCTGAGCCGCTCCGCCGACGGGTACAGCAGGTACGCGAAGGCGCGCTCCCGGGAGCGCCCCACGCGGCCGCGGATCTGGTACGCCTGCGCGAGGCCGAGTTGATCGGCGCGCTCCACGATCAGCGTGTTCGCGGTCGGGATGTCCAGGCCCGACTCGATGATCGTGGTCGCCACCAGGCAGTCGGCCTCTCCCCTCAGGAAGGTGAGCATCGTCGACTCCAGCTCGGCCTCCTCCATCTGGCCGTGCGCCTGGACGAACCTGACTCCGGGGCACAGCGCCCGGAGCCGCTCGGCCGCGTCCGGGAGCGTCTCGATCCGGTTGTGGAGGAAGAACGCCTGCCCGCCCCGCTCCACCTCGCGCCTGATGGCCCGTCCGACGAGCTGGTCGTCGTAGGGGCCGACAAAGGTGCGGATCGGCCTCCGTCCCTCCGGCGGCGTCTCGATCACGGAGATGTCGCGGAGGCCGGCGAGGCTGATCTGGAGGGTGCGCGGGATCGGGGTGGCCGACAGGGAGATCACGTCCACGCGCAGCTTCAGCTGGCGCAGCAGCTCCTTCTGGCGGACCCCGAACCGCTGCTCCTCGTCGACGATCAGCAACCCGAGGTCCCTTGCTCTGACGTCCCGCGACAGCAGCCGGTGCGTTCCGATCAGGATGTCGACCTGTCCCGCGGCGAGATCTGAGAGCACGGCGCGGTTCTCGGCCGGCTTGCGCAGCCGCGACACCATCTCCACCCGGAAGGGGAAGTCGCCGAGCCGCTCCCGGAACGTGCCCAGATGCTGCTGGGCGAGGATCGTGGTCGGCACCAGCATCATCACCTGCTTGCCGTCAGTCGCCGCCTTGTGCGCCGCGCGCAGCGCGACCTCGGTCTTCCCGTAGCCGACGTCGCCGCAGATCAGCCGATCCATCGGCCGCTCCGCCTCCATGTCCGCCTTCACGGCGTCGACGGCGTCGAGCTGGTCGGGGGTCTCCGTGTACGCGAACGCCCGCTCCAGCTGCAGCTGCCACTCCCCGTCGGGCGGGAACGCGTGCCCGTGGCGCGTGCGGCGCTCCGCGTACAGGTTGAGCAGGTCCCCGGCGAGCTCCCGGGCGGCGCGGCGTGCGCGCGCCTTCAATCCCTCCCATCGCTTGCTGCCAAGCGCCGACAGCTCCGGAGCGACTCCGGCGGCGCCGACGTAGCGGGTGATCTTCGCGAGCTGCTCCGCCGGGACGAAGACGCGATCGTCGCCGCGGTATGCGAGCAGCAGGTAGTCCCGGGTGACCTCGGCGACGGTTTTCGTCTCGAACCCGGCGAACCGGGCGACACCGTGATCCTCGTGCACGACGTGGTCGCCGACGCGAAGCTCGGTGAAGGAGCTGAGCCGGCCGCGCGCGGTCGGCGGGGCCGTCGGCCGGCGGCGGTGGACGAGCCGCCGCTGCGGGATCACCGCGAGCTTCAGCTCCGGGGACACGAAGCCGTCCGCGACCGGCGCCTCGCAGAACACCAGCGTCCCGGCGCCCCCGGAGCGGTCGGTCCGGGCGGCCTGGGGGAGGCGCTCGGCATCGTCGTCGAGCAACGTCGCGTCGAGCCGGTCGAGCGCGTACCGGGACCGTTCCGCCTCTCCGCGGGTCTCGAACGCGACCACGGTCGTGTAACCGGAGCGAAGCTCCCGTTCCAGCTCGCCCTCGGCCTCCGCCATGCTGCGCGCCGGCGAGGCTGGGCGCTGGGCCCGGAACGACGGCTCGCCGTCCCCATCGGTGCCGGAGATCGCCACCGCCGCCCGCCTCCGGAGCGGCTCGGCGACCTCGACGTACAGGTGGCGGGCATCGGCGGCATGCATCGCCGTGGTCACGTCGTCCCAGTGGTCGGAGAGAGCCGAGTCGATCTCGTCCGCCTCGGCGAGCACGACCGCTGTTCGATCGGAGAGCAGCTGCAGCGGCGGCTCGAACCGGTCCGTCGGAAGCAGCTCGGCGATGTCGGGACGCTCGGTCGCGCCGTCCTCGGCCGCGTCCGCGAGCATCAGCTCGGCGAGCTCCCGGTGCTCGATGTCGAGCTCGGCGGCGGGCGCGAGCTCGACCCGCTCCGCGTCGCCCAGGGAGCGCTGGGTGAAGGTCGAGAACCATCTCACCGACTCGACCTCGTCGCCGAACAGCTCTATCCGCGCCGCGCGGTCCTCGGTCGACGGGAACACGTCGAGGATCCCGCCGCGAACCGCGAACTGGCCGCGGTCCTCCACCTGGTCGGAGCGCTCGTACCCCGAGTCGACGAGGGTCGCGGCCGCGGCGTCGAGGTCGATCGAATCGCCGCGGCTGATCGCGATCCCGGTCGGCCGCAACGCGGCGCCCGGGACCGCCTCGGCGAGCGCGACCGCGCTCGCCACCACGACCGGATCGGGCTCCGCGCCGGTGAGCGCGTCCAGTGCGGCGATCCGCAGCCCGACCAGGTGAGGCGGTGGGACCACGTGCGACTCGTACCCGGTGCCCCGCGACGGGTAGTACCGAACCGGGCGTGGCGCCAGGTAGGCGCCGAGCTCGGACGCCAGGTCGCGCGCGGAGCGGTCGTCGGCCGTGACGATCAGGCTGGGGCGGCCCGCAAGTCCGATCTCGGAGTCGACCAGCGCGGCAACCAGGAACGGCCGGACGCCGGGAGACATCCGCGCCGTCGCAGCCTCGCCGCCGCGGGCGGCGGCGGCGAGCGAGCGGAAGCCCTCGCTCTCCGGAGCGATCTCGAGCAGCGGACGAAGCGTCACGACCCGAGCCTACGCGGCCCTACTTCGAGTACGGCAGCCCGCGACCGGAGCGCTGCCATTCGACCTGGCCGCGACCCTCGTCGAGGGAGCGCTGCTCGACGCCGTCGTAGGCGTGCAGGGTCGCCTTCAGCCGCGCCAGCATCCCGGGGTCGTTCGCCGCCACCCCCGCAGCCAGCTCCAGGGCGGCGTTCTCGGTCCGGGCGGCGGGCGCCACCTTGTGCATCAGCCCCCACCGGAGCGCCTCGTCGGCGCCCACCTCGCGGGCGGTGAACAGCAGGTACTTGGCGACCGACAGCCCGCACAGCGTCACCAGCCGCGCCGGCCCGACCGGCATCCCCAGCGCCCCGCCCGGAAACCGCATCCGCAGGTTCGAGCCCCCCACCCGAAGGTCGCACGCGACGGCGATCTCGGCCCCGCCGCCGATGCAGGAGCCGTGGCAGGCGGCCACGGTGGGGCACGGGAATCCGGTGACCTCGTCGTACAGGCGAGCGAACAGCTCCATCCGTCGAACGCCGCCCTCCGCGTCGACCTCCTCCCGGACATCCGCGCCACCGGACAGGGCCATGTGGTCGGTGGACGAGATCACCAGCACGCGAACGTCCTCCGCGGCCTTCGCCGCCTCCAGATGCGGGATCAGCTCCTCGAGCATCGCGGTGTTGATCGCGTTGCGAGCCTCGGGGCGGTCGAGCTGGAGCAGCGCGACGCCGTTCGGGTCGACCCTGTAGGTGGTCAGCGCATCACCCATCGCCAAGCTCCCGCACGATTCGCTCGGTCTCGTCGGCGCCGCGCGAGACCAGGTCGCGGACGTCCGCCTCCGGCTCCTCGAACCGGCCGAGCACGTGACGCGAGACCAGCTCGGGGTCGGTCGAGTCGGGTCGGCCCACGCCGACCCGGACCCGCCAGAACTCGGGGGCGCCGAACCCGCCCGCGAGGCTCTTCAGCCCGTTGTGGCCGGCGAGGCCGCCCCCGAGCCGTGCGCGGACCTCCCCGAAGGGCAGGTCGATCTCGTCATGCACGACGACAACCCGGTCGAGTGGCACCCGGAGCGCGCCGCGGGCGGGGCCGGCCGACGCTCCCGACTCGTTCATGAAGGTCTGCGGGAGCAGCACCGCAACCCGCGGCCCGCCCGGCCCGGCCCGGCCCTCGCTGATCACGCCCCGGTAGCGCTTCCGGGCCCCAGGCAGCTTCCACCGTCGGGCCAGCTCGTCGGCGACCTCGAATCCGATGTTGTGCCGCGTCCCGGCATAGCGTCGCTCGTGGTTCCCCAGCCCGACCACCAGCACGCGATCGGACTCGGTGCCCCGCTTGCGGCGGCGAAGCAGCGACAGGTCCGGCTACTCCTCGCCGCCGGACTCGGTGTCGGGCTCGCCCTCGGATTCCTCGCCCTCCGGGGCCTCGCCCTCGGGCGCCTCCTCGCCCTCGCCGACGAGCTCCGCCTCCTCTTCGAGCTCTGGCTCGGGCTCCTCCTCCACCCGCGGCGGCGACAGCGTCGCGACCGTCACCTCGTCGGGATCCTCGGCGACGAACGTCACCCCGGACGGGACCGGGACGGAGGCGAGCTGCAGCGTGTCGCCGATCACCATCTCGGACACGTCTGCGTGGATCACCTCGGGGATCTCGGCGGGCAGCGCCTCCACCGTGATCTCGCGGGTGACGTGCTCGAGCACACCGCCCTCCTTCACCCCCGGGGCGTCCTCGGCGCCCTCGAGCTCGAGCGCGACGTCCGCCTCGATCGCCTCGTCGAGCTTCACCTCGAGGCAGTCGATGTGGATCAGGTCGCCGCGGACCGGATGGTGCTGCTGCTCCTTGATCACGACCGGAACTGCGTTCGAGCCCTCGATCTCGACGTCGAACAGGGTCTGTCCGCCGGTCAGGAAGGCGCGGATCTCGTGCTCGCCGACCTGAAAGGGTCGCGCCTCTGTGCCCGCCCCGTACAGGACGCCGGGCACGAATCCGGCACGGCGAAGCCGCCGGCTCTCGCGGGAGCCGAACTGCTCGCGCTTGCCCACCTTCAAGGTGTCGCGACCCTGCGCCATGGACCAGATCAGGATAGGGGAACGGCCGCGCCCGGCGCTCTAGGCTTGCCGGGTGGCCTCCGACAAGATCCCGAAGGGGCGGATCCGTCGCTCCGCGAAGCTCGGCTCGGCGCTCGGAGCCGAGGCCACCCGGTTCGCGGGCACGAAGACGGCCAACGTGGCCCGGTCGAGCGAGGATGCCGAGGAGCGGCTGGAGGCCCGCCATCTCGAGACCGCGCTGAAGATCGCCGGCACTCTCGGCGAGATGAAGGGCGCGGCGATGAAGATCGGCCAGCTCGCCTCCTTCATCGACATCGAGTTCCTCCCGGAGGAGTACCGGGAGATCTACCAGGAGCAGCTCGCGAAGCTGCGCACCTCGGCGCCGCCGATGCCCTGGGAGAAGGTGGAGCGGGTGCTCGCCGAGGAGTACCGCGACCAGCACCCGGACGAGCTGTTCGCGGAGATCGAGCAGGAGGCGTTCGCGGCGGCCTCGATCGGGCAGGTCCACCGGGCGCGGCTGCACGACGGCCGCGCGGTCGCCGTCAAGGTCCAGTACCCCGGGGTCGCCGAGGCGCTCGAGTCGGATCTGCGCAACATGGGCGTGCTGATGCGGCTGGGGAAGGCGCTCGCGCCGGGGCTCGATCCGAAGGCGATCGCGGAGGAGATCCGAGAGCGGGTGATGGAGGAGCTCGACTACGAGTACGAGGCCCAGAACCAGCGCTCGTTCTCGCGCGCGTACCGCGGGCATCCGTTCATCTACGTGCCGGACGTGCTCACCCGTCTCTCGCGCCGTCGCGTGCTGGTCACCGAGTACGTGGAGGGGCTCCGATTCGAGGCGGTCAAGGAGCTCGACAAGCCGGCGCGCGACCGGTTCGGCGAGATCGTGTTCCGGTTCAGCTTCGGCTCGATCTACCACCTGCAGCACTTCAACGCCGACCCGCATCCGGGCAACTACCTGCTGATGGAGGACGGGCGGGTCGCATTCCTGGACTTCGGGATGACTAAGCGGCTCGATCCCGAGCAGATCGTGCTGGAGCAGCGCGCGGTCGACGCCGCCGCTCGGCGGGACCCCGAGGCGCTCCGGGAGGCGCTGCACGAGCTCGGCTTCGTCAGCAACCCCTCGAAGCTCGACGCGGAGCGGCTGATGGACCACGTGCTCGTCGTCGGCGGGTGGTACATGGAGGATCGCGAGGTCGAGGTCTCTCCGCGCCGGGTGATGAAGGTGATCGAGTCGACCTCCGACCCGCGCTCGGAGTACTACGACCTGATCCGGCGCGAGAGCATCCCCGCCGACGAGCTGATGGGCCGGCGGATGGAGACGGGGGTGCTGGCGGTGCTGGCGCAGCTCCGCGCGCAGCGGAACTGGTACCGGATCATGCGCGAGTGGGTGTACGCCGACCCCCCCGCCACCGAGCTCGGCGAGCTCGAGTGGGAGTACTTCGAGTCGCGCGGGATCGCCCGGACGCCCGGGATCGCCCGAGCCCCGTAGCCCCCGCAGTGATCAGGCAGTCTCGGGCTTTGCCTGAGACTGCCCCCCGAAGAGGCGGCCGCCCACGAACAGCACGGCGATGATGAAGCCGAGAACGGCGATCGCGGCGATCACCCGGAAGCTGGTTTGAAGGCCGAGAACGAAGGAGCTGCGCACGATCTCGGTGATCATGTCCTGGGCGGCCGACGGGAGCTGCGCGAGCGCCGCGGCGGCGGCGTCGGTGCCGGCGAGATCCCCGTGCAGGACCGCCTGCTGGTGCGCCGTCAGGTGCGTCCCCGCCGCGGTCGCCTGCCGGGCGAGCTCGTCCTCGGAACGCAGGGTGAAGATCGTGGTCGCGAGCCCGAGGCCGATCGCTCCGCCGCCGATCTGGAACATGTAGATCAGCCCGCCGGCGAGGCTGGAGCGCGACGGGTCGAGCGCCGTCACACCGGCGGTCGTGACCGAGGGATAGAACAACCCCACGCCGGTCCCGATCACCACCAGCCCGGGGGCGAGGGCGCCGTAGCCGCTGTCGACGTCGATCAGGGACAGCAGCACCACCCCGACGACCAGCAGGAAGGTCCCGGCTGAGATCACCGGCTTCGCGCCGACCCGGCCGTACAGGGGCCCTGCGAGGAAGGCGAATAGCGCGAACGGCCCCAGCATCGCCAGCATCCCCACCCCGGCCTCGAGCGCCGTGTAGCCGAGGATCTTCTCCATGAACTGCGGCGCATACAGCACCGTCGAGAAGAAGACCGCCGACATCAGCAATACGGCTGCGCAGGCGCTCCGGAACTGGACGTTTCGCATCACCTCGCTCGGGATCAAGGCGAACCTGCCCTGCCTCGGCTCGATCAAGGCGAACAGGATCAGCAAGACGAGCGAGGCGACGAGCAGCCCGAGCACCCTCCAGTCGCCGAGACCCCAATCGGGCGCCTGATCGAGGGCGACAAGCAGGCAGACGAGGCCGAGCGAGATCGCGGCGATCCCGCGATAGTCGACCTTCTCCTCCTCGACCTCCTGGCGCTGATGCACCGCGCGCCAGGTGACCAGCATCGCGAACAGGCCGACCGGGACGTTCAGGAAGAAGATCCACCGCCAGCTCAGCTCGTCGGTGAGGATTCCGCCGAGCAGCGGCCCCATCGCGTTGCCGATCCCGGCGGCGCCGAGGATCAGCCCGCCGGCGAGCCCCGCCTTGCTGTCCGGCACAGCGGCGTACGTCATCCCGAGGATCGCGGGCCACATCAGCGCCCCACCGATCCCCATCGCGACGCGGGTGGCGATCAGCCAGTCGACGCTCTGGGCCGCGCCGCCGATGGCCGAGAAGACGATGAAGATCCCCGAGCCGATGAAGAAGATGCGCCGGCGGCCGAACATGTCCGCGAGCCGGCCCCCGGTGACGATCGCCATCCCGAAGGTCAGCGCATAGGCGTTGATCACCCACTGCACGGTCCCCACGTCGACGTTGAAGTCCTGCTCGATCGCGGGCAGGGCGACGTTGAGCGCCGTGAAGTCGTTTGCGATCACCAGCACTCCGAGGCCCATCGCGACGAGGGCCATCACGGTCCCCGGCTGGACCTGGTCGGCGCTCCCGGTCCCCCCGTCCGAGCCTCGAGCCGCCATCGGGCCGGACTCTATACCCGGCGCCCGCCGCTCAAACCGGAGGCCGCCGTCAGCCGCCGGTGCTGGCCGCCTCCAGCGAGTCGAACAGGCGCGGGTCGTTCGTGCATACGCCGTGCACGCCGAGCTCGCGCAGGGCCCGGATCTGCGCGGCGTCATCGACAGTCCACGCGCAAACGACCGCCCCGTTCGCCTCGGCGACCTCGACCAGTCGCCTCGTCACCAGCCTCCACTGCGGCCATATCGCGTCGATCCCGAGCCGCGGCAGCTCCCGGGCCGCGACCACCGGCAGCCGCCGCCGCAGCATCGCGATCCCCGCCCCGACGAGCGGCGCCGCCCACGCCGACTCCATCCACCCGCGGCGGTAGTCGGGATAGGTCCACCCCACCCGCAGCTCGGTATCGAGCGGCCGGATCCGCCCCACCCCGGACAGGTTGAGGCCGGAGATCATCGCCCGCCCGACCAGGTCGCGTTCGCGCAGGCCCTGGACCAGCCGCTCACCGGTCTCGACCGTCTTCAGGTCGCAGTCGAGCTCGACCGCATCGAGCGGCGGCCGGGTGAAGGCGTCCAGGCACTCGTCCAGCGTGAGCGGGCTGCGCCGCTCCGCGTCGTCTGCGTCGTGCGAGATCACCACCGTGCCGTCGGCGAGCCCGAGCACGTCGAGCTCGATCATCTCGACACCGAGCTCGACGGCCGTCTCGAAGCTCTCGATCGTGTTGCCGGCGCGGACCGCGTCGGCGCCCTTGTGGCCGATCCGCTTCAGGCTCAGAAGAGCTGGTTCTCGCCCGCGAAGATCTCGCTGACCGAGTCGTCGGTGAAGATCCGCCGGATCGAGTCGGCGAGCACCTGAGCGGTCGAGAGCACCGTGATGTTGTCGGGCGCGCCGGGCCGCTGCGGGATCGTGTCGGTGACCACGATCCGCTCGATCCCGGAGCTGTCGTGGGGAAGGCGCTCGTACGCGGGACCGGAGAACACGCCGTGGGTGGCGGTCGCGATCACCCTGGCCGCGCCCTCCTCCCGGAGCGTCTGGGCGGCGGCGCACAGGGTCCCGGCGGTGTCGATCATGTCGTCCGCGAGCACGCAGGTCTTGCCGCGAACGTCGCCGACCACGTACCCGATCTCGGCGACCTGCTGCGCGGGGCGCTCCTTCTCCAGCACCGCCCAGTGACAGCCCAGCTTGCGAGCGAAGTTGCGGGCGAGCTTGACGCGGCCGGCGTCGGGCGAGACCACGACGAGGTCCTCGCCGAAGGGCTGGTCGATGAACCACTGGCTCAGCATCGGCATCGCGGTCATGTGGTCGACGGGGACGGTGAAGAAGCCCTGCACCTGGCCCGCGTGCAGGTCCATGGTCAGGATCCGATCGACGCCGACCTCCTCGAGGCAGTGGGCGACGACCCGGGAGGAGATCGGCTCCCGCGGCGCGGACTTCTTGTCCTGGCGCGAGTACCCGTACCACGGCATCACCGCGATGATCCGGTGCGCCGAGGCGCCCTTGGCCGCGTCGATCATCACCAGCAGCTCCATCAGGGCGTCGTTGGGGGTCATCTGGGTCGAGTCGTTCATCGCGGTCGACTGGACCAGAAACACGTCGGCGCCGCGGATCGACTCCTCGTATCGGCAGTAGACCTCGCCATTCGCGAACGTGCGCAGGTCGACGGCACCGAGGTCGACGTCGAGCTTGCCGGCGATCCGCGTCGCCAGCTCTCCGGAGGCGCGGCCGCCGAACACCATCAGCCGCTTCGTGTACTCCTGCGGGATGTGGGTGAGCAACCCGCTGCGCTCCTCGATCGCTGGTTGCCGCTCGATCGTGCTCACGTCGGATCCTCCGTTGACTCTGACGCCGAGCCCTTCTCCTGTGCCTGTCTCGCCGCCTTCGCGGCGTAGCCGTCTACGTTGCTCTGCCCGGGGCGGGAGATCCCGAGGGCCCCGTCCGGGACGTCCCCCGTGATCACCGATCCGGCACCAGTGTATGCCTCGTCGCCGACATTTACCGGTGCGACGAGCATCGTGTCAACCCCGATCCGGACGTGGTCGCCGATCACTGTGCGGTGCTTGCGGAATCCGTCCCAGTTCGCGGTGATCGTGCCGGCCCCCAGGTTCGAGTCGCGGCCGATCGTCGCGTCGCCGACATAGGAGAGGTGGGGGACCTTGGTGTCGGGGCCCAGCTCGGACGCCTTGAGCTCGACGAACGCGCCCGCCTTCGCGCCCTCGCGGAGGGTGGTGCGGGGCCGGATGTAGGTGAAGGGCCCGACGGAGCAGCCGTCCAGGACCTCGCACTCGACGAGGTGGGAGCGGAGCGCGTGCGCGCCCGGCCCGAGCGTGGTGTCGATCAGGGTGGTGAAGGGGCCGACGGTCGCCCCCGCCCCCACCCGGGTGGCGCCGCGCAGCACGGATCCCGGCTCGATCGTCGCGTCCGGCTCGATCTCGACGTCCGCGTCGATCCAGGCGGCGTCCGGGTCGACGACGGTGACGCCGGCGAGCATGTGGTCCGCGAGGATGCGGCGGCGCGCCTCGCGGTTCGCGTCGGCCAGCTCCACCCGGGTGTTGACGCCCAGGTTCACGTTCGGGTCGGCAGCCCGGTACGCGGCGACGCCGATCCCCTCGGCGCGGAGCAGCGGCAGCACGTCGCCGATGTAGTACTCGCCCGCGGAGTTGTCGTTGGTGATCCGGCTGAGCGCGTCGGCGAGCGGGCCCGCCTCGAACGCGTAAGTGCCGGTGTTGATCTCCCGGATCGCCAGCTCGTCCGGGGTGGCGTCGGTGGGCGGCTTCGCCTCCACGATCCGCTCGAGCCGGCCGTCCGCGTCGCGGACGATCCGGCCGTAGTTGCCGGGCTCGTCGAGCACCGTGGTCATCACCGTCGCGCCCGCGCCGGCATCGCGGTGGGCGGCGAGCAGCTCCGAGATCACCTCCGCCGATATCAGCGGGTGATCGCCGGACAGGACGAGCACTGTGCCCGCCTCGCGGACCACGTCGAGCGCCGCGCGCACGGCGCCACCGGTGCCGTCGGCCTCCGGCTGCACGACCGTCTCCACCCCGTCCGGCAGCCCCGGCGAGAGGTCGCGGTCGGGGGAGACGATCACCGCGATCCTGCCGGCGCCCGCGTCGCGCGCCGCCAGCACCGGCCACGCGATCATCGGCCGCCCGCACACAGCGTGCAGGACCTTCGGCACGGCCGAGCGCATCCGCGTGCCCTCGCCCGCGGCCATGACCAGAACCGTCGGAGCGCCGCTCACGCCGAGATCGTAGTTCGTGACGGGAACACCTCCAGCTGCGGGGTGCGGCCTGCACGGGGATCTCCACCCACGACGCTCATACACTGAGCGCTGCATTCCGGGGTGGTGTAGGGCTAGCACTCCAGGTTTTGGTCCTGGCAGCGGAGGTTGGAATCCTCCCCCCGGAGTTTCCGTTCTCGCGCGCCAGGGCTCGCCGATCCGATCGGGTCAATCCTCGCTCGGCTTCGGCACCCGCCCGGCGGCCGTGCCGGGCTCGGTGGCGGGGCCGCGCGGAGAGGCGATCCCCAGCACCCGCATCGCCTTCAGGCCGAGGCCGAGCTTCTCGCGCCCCTCCGTGGAGAAGATGTCGTGGCCGGAGAGCTCCCGGACCCGCTCCAGGCGGTACCTGACCGTGTGCCGGTGGGTGAACAGCCGCTCGGCGGTCGGCGTGACGTTCCCGTCGTTGTCGAGGAACGCCTCGATCGTGGTGAGCAGGTCGGTCTCGTACTGGTCGTCGTAGGCGACCAGCGGCGCCACGGTCTCCTCGTAGAACCGCTCCAGCTCCCCCGGGTCCTCGCTCATCGCGGGCAGCAGGAGGCGGTAGGCGCCGGTCTGCTCGAAGGCGATCTCGGCGCGGCCCTCGGCCTCGCCGACGTTCGCGGCGAGCAGCGCCTCCTTGCCGGCCCGGTACAGGTCGGCGGGGTCGGCCGACCACCGGCTCCGCGCCACCGTCACGGCGAACCCCTCCAGCGACGCGGCCAGCTCGCGGCCAAGCACCCCGGCGGCGCGCTGCAGCCCGGGATCGCCGTCACAGGGCACGATTGCGGCGACCTCCGCCGACTCGCCGCCCGAGACGAGCAGGGCCCCCCGGCTCGAGGTCTGCAGGGCCCGGGTCGCCAGCGTCAGCACGCGCTCGCGCCACTCTCCCGTCTGGGGCGCGTGCGGGGTCGACCGGGCGATCACCACCCCCGCCCCGTCCCCCAGGGTCGCGCCGAGCTCGGCGCCCCTGGCGATGATGTCGTCCCGGTTGGTCGTCTCGCGCGTCAGTACCGCGTTCACGAAGTCGCCGGCAACCCGGTCCGCCTCCCACGCCGGAGCGCGGGTGCGCTCCAGCTCCAGCCCGAGCAGCGTCGCCACCATCCGGGCGGCGAGCGAGTCCGGCGCCCGCCCGTCCCGGCCCCGGTAGCGAAGCTCGCCGACGACCGCGTCCGCGACCCGGAGCTCGATCGAGACCACGCCCTCGGCGCCGGTGAGGAGCTTCTGCTCCTCCGCGGGCGAGCCCGCGGCCACCGCCAGCACTGCGCCGGAACGATCGATCAGCGCGACGGCCGCCTCCAGCGCCACCGCCGCGGCGCGAGCGACCGCCGGCAGCCCGGCGCCGGACTCGACCGCCTCGGAGAGCGCCTCGAGCGGCGCCTGCGGCTCCTCGCCGGCTGTGGCGGGGTCTCTCCTCTCCACCCTCTCTCCGGACCTTGCGCTCATCGTCAGGTGACCAGGCCCCGGATGTCCTCCCAGAAGTACACGATCGCGACCCCGATCGCGACACCGACCAGGACGAGCGCCGCGAGCACGAACAGCGACAGCAGGGCAGCGGTCGCCTTCTCCCACGTCCGTCCGTAGGACGCCACCGCGGGCACCAGGATCAGCGCAGTGAATGCCAGCAGGCTGACCACTGCCGCGCCCCCGAACAGCAGGTACTCAGGCGGGATCTTCGCCAGGAGGAGCATCGCGTGCATTTTGGCGCAAGTGGCTCGCAGCCAGGGCCAGGGCCCCGCACGCGGCGAACGCCGAGACGCCGAGGCCCCAGCCCGCGTTCACGTCGCTCAGATAATGCAGCCCGAGGTACACCCGGGAGAGCCCGATCGCCGCGGTCAGCGCCAGGCCGAGCACGATCAGGAGCGTGCCGTGCGTGGTGGCGGGCCGCAGCCGGGCGACGACGGTGATCGCCAGCCACCCGTAGATCACCGAGTACGCCGCATGGGCGGACGGGAACGACGAGCCGTGTGCGCTCTCGCCTCCGATCACCACATCGGCCGGCGGCCGCGGCCGATCGACCGCGACCTTGATCTCGTGCACTCCGACGATCGTGATCGCGACCGCTGCGACCAGCACGGCCAGCTCGGTGAAGCGGCGGTAGAAGGCGAGCGCCACGCCCGCCACCAACGCGATCGGCAGCACGACCGCGGGCGATCCCAGCCACGTCACGTCCTTCGCGACCTCGGTCAGCCAGCCGGAGGAGATGTGGCCGACGATGTCCTGGGCGGTCTGATCGCCGGGCGTCGGGCCGGGCTCCCCGGACACCACCACGGTGTAGGCGACCAGCACGAACAGCCCCACGGAGAGCGCCGCGAGCAAGCCGGTGAACTCCAGCCCGAGGCCCCCGGGCGTGAGCCGGTCCCACACGAACCGGGCCTGCGGGCGCAGCCGCCTCCCGAGGGCGACCAGCGGCCGCAGCAGCGGGCGTCGCTCCATCCCGGCGATCAGTCGCTCCCGGTTCTCGGGCACGCGCAGGAACCGGACCGCGACGACGATCACGACGACCGTCACGATCACGGTTGCGAACAGGAACGACCCCCGCCCCGCGATCTCCGCCGCCCTGTCGATGCTCTGCGAGGCGAAGTACCCGACCAGCGTGAACGCGGCCGTCCACGCGCCCGTCCCCAGGATGCTGTAGGGGACGAACGCGAGGTAGCGCATCCCGGAGCTGCCGGCGACGAACGGGGCCAGCGCCCGGACGATCCCTATGAACCGCCCCAGCAGGATCGTCTTCCCGCCGTGGCGCTGAAAGTAGCCCTCGACCTGAGCGAAGCGCTCCGGCCCCAGCCGCACCCGGGGACCGTGGCGGAGCACGAACTCCCGGCCCAGGTGGCGGCCCAGCATGAAGCTGGCCGTGTCCCCGGCCCATGCGCACGTCCATACGATTGCAATCGTCAGGTACAGCGAGGTGGCGCCCTGCCCGGCGACCGCGCCCCCGATCACCACCACGGTCTCCCCGGGCGCGATGAAGCCGACGAACGCCCCCGTCTCCAGGAACGCGAACAGCCCCACCAGCAGGTACGTCCACGCGCCCAGCGTGTGGGAGACGTCCTCGAGCATCTGCTGGAGATCGACGTCCGGCAGGAACCGCTTCACGATGAAGTAGATCGCGACCGCGGCCGCCACGAGCAGGACGAGCCGCACCCGATGGTCGCGCAGCGAGATCCTCACCGCTCCACCCTCATCGGTACGCCACCGGCGCGGCGACCGACGCATCGGCGTACCGCGGCGGCAGATCGGCCGCGGCGCGGTCTGCGGCGGCGGCGTCAGGGAAGATCCCGAACGCGGTCGGACCCGACCCGGTGACGAGGGACCGCACCGCGCCGACCTCATCCAGCGCGGCGAGCGGCTCGACGATCTCGGGGCGGAGCGAGATCGCCGCCCGCGACAGGTCGTTGACGAGCAGCTCCGTGTAGTCGACGGGCGAGGCCCCGGACGCCCGCCGCGGCCCGGAGGCCGGCGGCGATCTCCATGAGCTCCGCCGGCTCTCGCCCCAGTCCCAGCCGGTCCGCCTCCGCGTACACCTCCGCCGTCGACAGCCCCTCCTCCGAGGGAATCAGCACCACGCCGTACTCCGTGGGCGGCGGGAGCGGCTCCACCCGCTCTCCGGCACCTCCGATCAGGGCGAGGCCGGGGTCCAGCTGGGAGGGCACGTCGGCCCCGATCAACGCCGCGATCCGATCGCGGCCGGGAACCTCGTCGCGGGCGAGTCGCAGCACCGCGGCCGCGTCGGCGCTGCCCCCGCCGAGCCCCGCCGCGACCGGGATCCGCTTCTCGATCTCGATCCGGACCGGGGCACGGCCCCAGCCGCGGGCGCGGAGCGCGGCGAGCGCGGCCGCCGCCAGGTCGGGGCCCTCCACGCCCTCGCACCGCACCTCGTCGGCGTCGGAGCTGCCGACCACGATCCGATCGGAAAGAGTGAGCGCCTGGGTCAGCGAGCACAGCTCGTGCAGGCCGTCGCCGCGCCTCCCGCCGAGGTAGAGACAGAGGTTGAGCTTTGCCGGGGCGCGAACGATCAAGCCGCGTGCAAAGTACCGGCGAGGCGCTCGAAGTCCTGCGGCGACAGCGCCTCCGCGCGCGCATCCGAGCGCACACCGAGCTCGCGCAACGCCTCTCGCACGGCCTCGCGGACCGCGCTGCGGTCCGCGCGCGGCGCCGCCAGCGACACCGAGCGGGCCAGGGACTTGCGCCTGTGTGCGAAAGCGTCCGCGACGAGCCGGCGGACGGCGGGGGGCGCCGCGGGGCCCGTCCGCCGGATCCCGATCAGCGCCGAGTCGACCCGCGGCCGCGGCGTGAACACCGCCCGGTCGACCGGCCGGAGCAGCTCCACCTGAGCGGCGAGCTGGACGAGCACGGAGGGGACGCCGTAGGTGCGGGTCCCCGGCTCGCGCCCGGAGCCGGTCCGCGATCTCGCGCTGGACCATGCACCGTCCAGGAGCACGACCGAGGGCAGCTCCTCGATCGTCTGCAGGATCACGGGTGTCGCAATCGAGTAGGGCAGGTTCGAGACGATCTTGCCCGGAGGCGGACGCAGCGCTCCGATCTCGACCCGGAGCGCGTCGCCCCAGCACCACCGTCGCCCCGTGCTCCGTGGCGATCGGCTCGAGCTGGCTGCGGAGCCTTTCGTCGAGCTCGATCACGTGCAGGTGGCCGACCCGGGGCGCCAGCCGCTCGGTGAGAGCCCCCGCGCCGCCCCCGATCTCCAGCACCGAGTCCGCGGGGCCGACGCCGGCGTCGCGGACGATCGCGTCGAGCAGGTTGGGGTCGGCGAGGAAGTGCTGTCCGAGCCGCCGGCGGCTCACCAGCCGAACAGGCGCGCCGCGTTCGCCTCCACGGTCCGCTCCAGCTCCTCGTAGCGCACCTCGCGGCCTCGGCGACGCGCCTCAGCGGTCGCGACCACGTTCGCGGGCTGGTTCGGCTTGCCGCGGACCGGCTGGGGGGCTAGGTACGGGGAGTCTGTCTCCACCAGCAGCAGCTCGTCGGGGACGAGGCGGGCCGCGTCGCGGAGCTGCTCGGCGCGCGGATAGGTGACGTTGCCCGCGAACGAGCAGAACCATCCGCGCTCGGCAGCCTCGGCGACCGCCTCGGGGCCGGCCGAGAAGCAGTGCAGGATCACCCTGACGCCCTCCGCGGTCGTGCGAAGCACGTCGAACGCGTCCTCTACCGAGTCGCGCATGTGGATCACGAGCGGCAGCTCCGTCCGCCGGGCGATCTCGATCTGTGCCGCGAACGCCGCGCGCTGCGCAGCGCGCGGCGCACCCTCCCTGTAGTAGTCCAGCCCGGTCTCCCCGATCGCGCGGACCCGCTGGTGCGCCGCGAGCCGCTCGATCTCGTCCGCGGCGGCGCCGTCGAAGCCCTCGGCGTAGTTGGGGTGCCGGCCGACGCAGGCAAGCACATCCTCGTGCGCCTCGGCCGCCGCCACCGCGTCCCGGTTCGCGTCCTCGTCGGTGCCGACGCTCAGCACCCGGCGCACGCCGGCCTCGCGCGCGGCCGCGACCAGGTCGGCGTCGCCCGGCTCGCAGAACCCGAGATGGGCGTGGGTATCGACCACCTATCCCTGAGCCGCGGGCTCGAGCTTGGGGAACAGCGGCGCGGTCCGCTCGATCCGGCCGCCTCCTGAGCCGCTCCCGAAGTCGGCCAGTCCGCGCTCGGACTCCCCGATCGCGTCGAGAAGCTGATCCGAGGTGGAAGGCATGTACGCGCAGAGCAGCAGCGCCAGCACCCGGACTCCCTCCGCCAGCGAGTAGAGCACCTGGTCGAGCCGATCGCCTGCGCCCTCCTCCTTGGCCAGCTCCCACGGCCGGGTCTCCTCGACGTAGCGGTTCAGCCGGCGCACCCGGTCCCAGATCTCGCCCAGGGCCTGGCTCAGCTCGGCGCCGTCGAGCAGCGCCTCGACCCGACCGACCAGCCCGTCGAAGCCGTCCTCCCCCTCGATCAGCGCCGGGTCCTGCTCCGCCTTGGGCACGACGCCGTCCCGGTAGCGCTCCACCATCGCCAGCGTGCGGCTGGCGAGGTTGCCCGCACTCGTTCGCCAGCTCTGCCTCGTACCGCTCCTCGAAGCCGGCGGATGAGACCGAGCCGTCATTGCCGAAGCTGACCTCTCGGAAGCAGTAGTGCCGGAGGGCGTCGGCGCCGAACTTCTCCACCACGTCGTTCGGGTCGAGCACGTTGCCGAGCGACTTCGACATCTTCTTCTCGCCCATCAGCAGGAAGCCGTGTATCGCCAGGCGGCGGGGGTACTCGAGCCCCGCGGCGCTGAGCAGCGCCGGCCAGATCACCGCGTGAAACTTGAGGATGTCCTTCGCCATGATCTGGAAGTCCGCCGGCCAGTACCGGTCGGTGACGTCCTCGCCCTCGCGGGCGAAGGAGAGCGCCGTCACGTAGTTGAGCAGCGCGTCGAACCACACATACATCCGCTGGCTGGGGTCCCACGGCAGCGTCATCCCCCACTTCAGCTTCGGCCGCGACAGGGACACGTCCTCGAGCCCCTGCTCGATGAACGAGAGCGCCTCGTTGTATCGGTGCTGCGGGACGACGAAGTCGGACCGCTCCGCGTACAGGCGCTCCAGCTCGGACTGGAACGCCGACAGCCGGAAGAACCAGTTCTCCTCGCGCTCCTTCTCCAGCGGGATCTCGTGGATCGGACAGGTGCTGCCGGGCCCCAGCTCGCGCTCCGTGTAGAAGCCGGCGCACCGGGGGCAGTACCAGCCCTCGTAGCTTCCCTCGTACACGTGCCCGTTGTCGTGCACCCGCTGGATGATCTCCGCGACCCGTGCGGTGTGGCGGGGGTCGGAGGTGCGGATGAAGAAGTCGTTCGAGGCATCGACCAGCCGCATCATCGCCTCGAACTTGCGGCGCGTTGCGGTCGGCGAGCTCCTGCGGCTCGATCCCCTCCCGCTCGGCCGCCAGCTCCACCGGCTCGCCGTGCTCGTCCGTTCCGGTCAGGAAGAACACGTCCTCGCCGCGCTGGCGCATGTGCCGGGCCAGCACGTCGGCAGCGATCGTCGTGTAGGCGTGCCCGAGGTGGGGCTCGGCGTTCACGTAGTAGATCGGGGTGGTGACGTAGTAGCTCACCACGACTGAGGATATGCGCCGACCCGCCGCCCCATGCGCGGCGGGCGCTACTCGATCCGCTCCAGCTCGCGACGCGCCTTCCGGGCGCACGCCGGGTCGAACGGAGGAACCGCCTGGATCCCGACGCTCTCGTCCCCGTTCGTGATCACCAGGTCGGACCCGGCGCCGTCGCGGGCGACGTCGATCTCCTCGGAGTCGTTGAGCAGGTCGTCGTTGACTTCGCAGAACGGGTCGCCGCCGATCGCGTACGGGCCATCGGGGCTCTTCTTCAGCTTCAGGGCGTCGACGATCTGCGAGTCGGCGATCGCGCCGCTGTCGCCGCCGCAGGCAGCCGCCACCGGGACCAAGCCCAGGATCACGACCGCAACGACCGCCTTCAGCCTGCCCACAGGGCGAAAAACCTACTTCGCGGGGGTGCCCCGGTCAACCTCGCGCGTCGCCGCCGGCGCCTCTGGGGACGGCGAGCACGGGGCAGGAGGCGGTTCGCATCACCCGCCCCGAGACGGTCCCGAGCAGGACGCGGCGGACCGGGCCGTACCGGCGCGACCCGACGATCAGCAGATCGAGATTCGCGGTTCGCTCCAGCAGGACCGTGGCCGGATCCCCCGCGATCGTCTCCTCGGTTCCGCGCACCCCCTCCGGAAGCGCGGCAACCGCCTCTCTCGCCGCCTCGTTGAGCCCACGCTCCCGCTTCGCAGCGAGCTCGGGGTCCTCCCCGGCGAGCGCCGCGGCGGCCATCCACGCCGCCTCGGGCGAGCCCAGCATCGGGGGCTCGGCGACCGCGATGAGGCGGACGCCGGCTCCGCTCCGGGCAGCGAGCTCGGCTGCGAGGGAGAGCGCGCCGTCTGCCTCCTCCGAGCCGTCGAACCCGACGCCGATCGACTCGATCCGGGGCGAGCCGAGCGCGGCGTATCCACGCGGGGCGACGGCGACCGCGCACGGCGCCCCTGCCAGGAGGCGCTCGGCGACGCTCCCCGGCAGCAGCGCACCGAGCGCACCGCGGTGAGTCGAGCCGAGCACGATCGCGGCGGCGTCCACCCGCTCCGCGAGGTCGTGCAGCATCCGTGTCGGCGAGTCGCCGCCCCAAGCATGCAGCTCGAACTCGACTCCGTCGAGCAGCGGGCGGGCTCGGTCGAGCAGCGTGACCGCGTCCTTGTGGACCACCTCGTCGTACGAGTCGAGCTCCGCGATCATCGGGTCGTACGGGAGCGCGATCGCGATCGACAGCGGGGCACCGGTGAGCGTGGCGAGCGTGCGGCCGAGCACCATCGCGTCGAGCGCCGGAGCACGCCCGTCATACCCGACGATGACCTCTCCGCGCACGACTCCCTCGGACCCGAGCCTATCCGGGGACGCTGCCCGCGGTGCGCGCGAGATCGAGCAGCACGCGCCGCTCCGCCGCCGCAACGAGCCGGCGGGCGCGGTCCACGGTGTCCATGTTCACCGAGATCGCGTCGATCCCGGCGCGGACCAGGATCTCGGCGTACTCCGGGTGAACAGAGGGAGCCTGGCCGCAGATCGAGGTCTGCAGTCCGAGCGCGCGGGCACGCGGGATCAGCTGCTCGAGATAGGCGACGACCGCGGGGTCGCGCTCGTCGAAGATCTCGGCGACCACCTCCGAGTCACGGTCGGCACCGAGGACAAGCTGAGTGAGGTCGTTGGAGCCGATCGAGATCCCGGCGACGCCGAGCTCGGCGTACCGCTCCAGGTTGAACAGAATCGACGGCACCTCGGCCATCACCCACAGCTCGAACCCCTGCCGCGATAACAGGCCGGCGTCCTCGAATGCCTTCCGGCACGCGACCACCTCGCGCTCGGTGCGGACGAACGGGAGCATGACGTGGAAGTTCGTGTGCCCGTCGTCCCACACCCTCCCGATCGCCTCCAGCTCGAGCCCCAGGAGGTCCGGCTCGCGCATGTAGCGGAGCGCGCCGCGATATCCGATCATCGGGTTCGCCTCCTCGGGCTCGAAGCGATCGCCGCCCTCGAGGCCGCGGAACTCGTTCGAGCGGAAGTCGATCGTCCGGTAGGTGATCGGGCGCGGCGCGAACGCGGACGCGAACGAGGTCAGCGCGCCGGCCATCCGGTCGACGAACTCGTCGCTGCGACCCTGCTCCATCAGCAGCCGCGGGTGGATGCCGTCGAGCGCCTCGACGACCATCAGCTCGGCGCGCAGCAACCCCACGCCCTCGACGTCCAGGGCGGCCGCGCGATCGATCTGAGAGGGCTCCGAGAGGTTGACGAGCAGCTTCGTGCCCGTCGCGGGCGCGGCGGCCGGCGTCGCGGGCGCGGCGGCCTCGGACGCTGGAGCCGGCGCCGAGGCGCCCTCGCGAACCGCGCCGTGGGTCGCGTCGACGGTCACCACCTCGCCGTCACGGAGCACCTTCGTCGCCTCCGCGGTCCCCACCACACACGGGATCCCGAGCTCTCGCGAGACGATCGCCGCGTGGCAGGTCATCCCGCCGGAGTCCGTGACGATCGCCGCGGCGCGACGCATCAGCGGGACCCAGTCCGGCGCGGTCATGTGGGTGACGAGGATCTCGCCGTCCTCGAGACCGTCTGCATCGCCGCGCTCGCGGATCACCCGCACCGAGCCGCTGGCGGCGCCCGGAGCCGCGCCCAAGCCGCTGACCAGGACCTCGCCTTCCGAAGTCGCACCAGCCGCGCGGGGCGCGCCTTCGCCCATCGCGACGCCGCCGGCCGATGTGACCGGACGCGACTGCAGCATCCATGGGTCGCCATCCGGGTCGTATGCCCACTCGGTGTCCTGCGGGGATTCGTAGTGGCTCTCGATCCGGATCCCCAGCTCGGCCACCTCGCGGACCTCGTCGTCTGTCAGCACCGGCGCGTGCGCCTCGTCCTCGGAGAGCTCGCGCGTCACCGTTCCGCCGCCTGGCTGCGGCTCGATCACCAACTCCTTGCGACGCACCTCGCGAGCGAGGATCGCGAGGCTGCCCTTGTCGACCACGTAGCGATCGGGTGAGACCGAGCCCGACACGACGGACTCGCCCAGCCCGAACGACCCCTCGATGATCAGCCTGCCCTCGGCTCCGGAAGCGGGATCGATCGTGAACATCACCCCTGCGCGGGTCGCGAGGATCTGACGCTGCACGACCACTGCGATGTCCATGTCCGCCTGACCGAACCCGCGCTTCGCCCTGTAGTAGATCGTCCGGGCGCCGAACAGCGACGACCAGCACCGGCGGACCGCGTCGACCACGTCGTCGCGGCCGCGGACGTTCAGGAAGGTCTCGTTCATGCCCGCGAACGACGCCGACTCGGTGTCCTCGGCGGTGGCCGAGGAGCGGACCGCGACCGGGGGGTCGTCGGCGCCGCCCGCCAGCTCCCGGTAGGCGTTCGCGATCGCCTCGACAAGCCACTCCGGGACCGGCTCCGCCTCCACCAACTCGCGGACCTCGGCGGCCGCGGTCTCCAGCTCGGAGGTGCTCTCGACGTCGAGCTCCTCCAGCCGCGCCGCGACGCGGTCCCGCAACCCCCCCTTTTCGCAGAAGGCGGCGTAGGAGGGCGCCCCGACCACGAACCCCGGCGGGACCGGAAGCCCGGCGGCGGTGAGCTCGCCCAGGTTGGCTCCCTTGCCGCCGGCGTAGGGAACGTCCTCGGCACGCGACAGCTCGGAGAACGGCCGCACCGGCCGCCCCGGCGCGGCGCTGCGGTCGGACGCTTGCTGGGTCGGGGTCATCGCGCTCCTCCTCGCTCGACGGGATCGGCCGCAGCCTAGTGCCGCTCCGGGCCTCCACAATCCGCCGCAATCACGCTGATCGCTCCGTACTTTGCCGCTGAGCGGAACGCGCTTCCCCCGTTGCACGCGGGAGCCCGTCCGCATAGCGTCCCGGCCAGGATGGGAGCGGAGCGGGACCCGAAGGCGTCGCCAGGCTGATGGACCGGGTTGCGAAGCGCCTCCCCAGGATCGCGGGCTGGACGCTCTCCTACGAGGGTTTCGACCCGGCCGAGGAGGGTCTGCGCGAGGCGCTGTGCTCGCTCGGAAACGGCCGCTTCGCGACCCGCGGCGCGGCCCCCGAGTCGTGCGCGGACGGCGTCCACTATCCGGGCACCTACGCCGCGGGCTGCTTCAACCGGCTGGCGAGCGAGGTGGCGGGACGGACGATCGAGGACGAGTCGCTCGTCAACCTCCCAAACTGGCTCTGCCTGACGTTCCGGATCGACGACGACGAGTGGTTCGAGCTCGGCTCGGTCGACCTCGACGACTACGCCCAGGTGCTCGACATGCAGCGCGGGGTGCTGGTCCGGATGCTGCGCTTCCGCGACGCGGTGGGACGCGAGACGACGCTCACCCAGCGCACCTTCGTCAGCATGGCCACACCGCAGATCGCTGCCCTGGAGACGAGGATCGCGTCGCTGAACTGGTCCGGACGGCTGACGATCCGCTCGGCGCTCGACGGGCGGGTCGTGAACGGCGGTGTGGAGCGCTACCGAGACCTCGCCCGCCGCCACCTGACCGCGATCGAGACCCGGGTCGCGGACCGCGAGACGATCATGCTCGAGACGGAGACAACCCAGTCGCGGATCCGGATCGCGGAGGCGGCCCGAACCCGGCTGACGCGGGACGGGGTCCCGGTGCCGGCCGCCGGGGAGCGCACCCTCGCCGAGCCAGGCTGGATCGGGCTGGAGCTCGACGCCGATCTCGAGCCCGAGCACGCGGTCACGGCGGAGAAGGTGGTGGCCCTGTACACGTCACGCGAGCCGGCGGTCTCCGAGCCGGGCCGGGACGCGTGCCGGCTGGTCGGCTACGTGCCCGGATTCGACGCGCTGCTGTCCGAGCACGTGCGCCGATGGGGCGAGCTGTGGGACCTGTGCGCGATCGAGATGCGCGACCACGTCGCATCGGCCCCGGCGGTGATCCGCCTGCACACCTTCCATCTGCTGCAGACAACATCCGAGCACACCACCGAGGTGGACGCGGGCGTCCCCGCCCGAGGCCTGGCCGGGGAGGCGTATCGCGGGCACATCTTCTGGGACGCGCTGTTCATCTTCCCCTTCCTCAACCTGCGGCTGCCCGAGGTCACCCGGGCGCTGATCCGGTACCGCTACCGGCGTCTGAACGAGGCCTTACGCAACGCCCGCGAGGCGGGCTACGAGGGCGCGATGTACCCGTGGCAGAGCGGGTCGACCGGCGAGGAGCTGACGCCGACGCTGCACCTGAACCCGCGCTCGCGGCGGTGGCTGCCGGACAACTCCCGCCGCCAGCGCCACGTCAACGTGGAGATCGCCTTCAACATCTGGCTCTACCACCAGGCCACCGAGGACGACGAGTTCCTGGCCTTCTACGGCGCCGAGATGTTCGTTGAGATCGCGCGCTTCTGGGCCAGCATCGCAACCTACAACCGCGACGTCGACAAGTATGAGATCCGCGGCGTCGTCGGCCCCGACGAGTACCACGATGCGTACCCCGGTGCCGACGAGCCGGGAATCAACAACAACGCCTACACGAACGTGATGGCGGCGTGGGCGCTGTGGCGCGCCCCCCGGATCCTCGACACGCTGCCCGGGCAGCGCCGGGAGGAGCTCGTCCGGCTGCTAGGCCTGCGCCGCGAGGAGCTCGACCGCTGGGACCAGATCAGCCGCCGCCTGCTGGTCCCCTTCCACGACGGGGTGATCAGCCAGTTCGAGGGCTACGACGCGCTCCAGGAGCTGGACTGGGACGGATACCGGGAGCGGTACGGGAACATCCAGCGTCTCGACCGGATCCTGGAGGCGGAGGGCGACACGGTCAACCGCTACAAGGCCTCGAAGCAGACGGACGTGCTGATGCTGTTCTACCTGTTGTCCGCGGACGAGCTCCGGGAGCTTTTCGACCGGCTCGGATACCCGCTCGAGCTGGAGACGATCGAGCGCACGATCTCTTACTACCGCGACAGGACCTCACACGGATCGACGCTCAGCAAGGTCGTCCACGCGTGGGTGCTGGCGAGGGCGGACCGGGAGCGGTCCTGGGAGCTTTTCACCGAGGCGATGGAGAGCGACATCGCCGACGTCCAAGGTGGCACGACGGCCGAGGGCGTTCACCTCGGCGCGATGGCGGGCACCGTCGACCTCGTGCAGCGCGGATATTCCGGCCTGGAGACGCGCGACGACGTCCTGTGGCTGAACCCGGCCCTCCCCGCCGGGCTCGCCGAGCTCCGGTTCAAGCTCCGCTATCGCCGCCACTGGGGTATCGAGGTCGTCTTGACGCCGGACCTGATCAGGATCACGGCCCCGCCCTCCGACGAGCCCCCGATCGACGTCGGGCTGGCGGGCGAGGTGGTCGAATTGCGGGCGGGGGAGAGCGTCGAGCGGGCGCTGTAGCCGGGCGCGCGCTCGCCCTGCCAACCGACTCGCCGCCTACCCCGGGGACTCGCGCCGGCGCACGACCGCGCGTCTGGCCTCATCCGAGCCCCACACGAGGAACGGGAAGCTCGCCAGTAGCAACAGCTCCACGGGGCCCAGCGCGGCGGTCTCGAAGATGTCCTGGAACACCGGCACGTAGATGATCAGCGCCGCGAACACGAGCTCGAACGCGATGCCCCACAGCAACAGCGGGTTCGAGAAGGGTCCGATCTGCCACAGCGACGCCCGGCTGGTCCTCGCAGCGAACGCCGTTCCCACCTGGCAGGCCGTGATTCCCGCGAAGGTCATGGTGGTGGCGGCGAGGTAGTCCTCGTGCAGGGGCGACCCGGGGCCGGTCATGTCGCCCGGCGTCCACCCGGCCGAGATGAGCACACCGAAGAAGGCCGCGGTGACGAGCGCGGCCTCGAGCATGCCGAGCGAGAGCCATGCGCGGGTGAGCATGTGGCCGTTGATGATCCCCTGGTCGCGCGGCCGGGGCGGGCGCCGCATGATCCCCGGCTCGGCCGGCTCGCGGCCCAGCGCGAGCGCGGGGAGGGTCTCGGTACCGAGGTCGATGGCGAGGATCTGCAATGCGGTAAGGGGCAGGGGGATCGCGCCCCCGGATAGGGCGAAGATCAGAAACGGGATGATCTCTGGAGTCGCGTGGGCGAAGATGTAGGTGACGAACTTGCGGATGTTCTCGTAGACGACTCGCCCCTCCTCGATCGCCGTCACGATCGACGCGAAGTTGTCGTCGGTCAGCACCATCGTCGCCGCCTCCCGCGCGACATCGGTGCCCGACTCGCCCATCGCCACTCCGATGTCGGCGCGGCGCAGCGCCGGCGCGTCGTTGACCCCGTCGCCGGTCATCGCGACGATGTGCCCCTCGTTTCGGAGCGCGTCGACCAGGTGGAGCTTCGTCTCCGGGTTGGAGCGGGCGACGATCAGCTCGGGCTCGTCGTTCACCAGCGCGTCCAGCTCGTGCTCGGGCATCGCGTCCACTTCCGCTCCGCTGACCACGCGGGGACTGTCGCCGACGATCCCGACGGTGCGCGCGACCGCCGCGGCGGTGAGGCCGTGGTCGCCGGTGACGACGATCGTCCGGATTCCGGCCGCCCGGCATCGCGCGACGGCGTCACGGGCCTCGGGGCGGGGCGGGTCCTCGAGCGCCGCGAGCCCGAGAAAGGTGAGGCCGAGCTCGGCGCGCGCTCGGTCCTGCGCGGGGACGCCGTCGAGCCGTCGCTCCGCGAAGCCGAGCACTCTCAGGCCTCTTTCGGCGTAGCCCTCGAACGCCTCCCGGACCTTGTCCCGATCCTCTGGGCCGAGGGGGCGGTCGCCGTCCGCGCCGCGCACGGAGTCGCATCGTCCGAGCAACTCCAGCGGGGCGCCCTTCGCATGCAGCCATCGCTGTCCGCCGCCCTCCACGTCGACCGTCGTCATCCGCTTCAGCCGCGCGTCGAAGTGGAACAGCTTGATGCGCAGCGAGGCGCGCTCGGATTGGGCGGCCTCCACCTCCTCGCCGAGCTCCGCGGCGAGGACGAGCAACGCGCTCTCGCTCGGGTCGCCGCTCCGCTCCCATCCCGAGCCGTCCCGGCGGGCGCGGGCGTTGTTGCAGCGAACCGCCGTTCGCAGCAGTCCCGAGAACGGCTCCCGAGCCGCAGCGTCCCTGGCGCCCTCGCCCACTGTGAGCTCGACGCCGTCCGCCCACGCCAATCGACCGACCATCCGCCCTTCGGTCAGCGTGCCGGTCTTGTCGGTGCAGATCACGTCGGTGGACCCGAGCGTCTCGACCGCTGTCAAGCGCTTGATCAGCGCCCGCCGTCGGGCCAAGCGGCGCACCCCCACCGCGAGCGCGAGCGTGATCGTCGGCAACAGCCCCTCCGGGACGTTCGCCACCAGCAGCCCGACCGCGAACGTCACTGCGTCGTCCAGTGGCAGCCCGGCGATCGTGGTGCCGATAGCGAAGAACACGACGCCGGCGCCGACCGCGATCGCCGCGATCAGCTGCGCGACCCTGTTCACCTGGCTCTGGAGCGGGCTGATCTCGGTTCGCACCCGCTGGGAGAGCGCCGCGATGCGCCCCAGCTGCGTCCCCATCCCAGTCGCGTACACGACCGCTTCCGCCTCGCCCGCGGTGCAAAGGCTGCCGCTGAACACGAGATCGTCGGATTCGAGCGGAGAAGGGGCGGGCGAGGTCTGGTGGGCGCTGCGTGCCACGGGCTGGGACTCCCCGGTGAGCGGCGAGACGTCCAGCTCCAACGAGCCGTCGATCAGCCGCGCATCCGCCGATAGTCGATCGCCCTCCTCGAGCACCAGCACATCGCCCGGGACCAGGGCGGTCGCATCGACCTCGACCTGCCGTCCGTCTCGCCGCACGCCGGCCTTGGGGGGCAGGAACTCTCGAAGCGCCTCCGTGGCCCGCTCCGCCTGCATCTCCTGTGCGAACGCGAACACGGCGTTGAGGACGATCACCGCGATGATCGCGATCGCGAGCGGGACGATGCCGCCCACCACCGCGAGCGCCGCGGCCGCCCACAGCACGAGCGCGAGCGGGTGCGTGAACTGCAGCGCGAGATCCCTGAGACGACTCGGCCCCTCCCTTCGCTCGATCAGGTTGGGGCCGTGCTGCTCGAGGCGGCGCGCCGCCTCACGGCTTCGCAGACCCTCGCGGGCCGTACCGAGGTCCCGGAGCAGAAGCTCGAGCCGCTCCTCGGGATCGATCGCGACCCCGCGCGGCGACCGGTGCTCAGCGTTCGTGTCGGACATCGGCCCGCCCATTCTGAAGTCCCGCGCTTGCTCGAGCGCACACCGAGGCGGGCGGGCGGGCCGAGCTCGACGGTCCGTGTCTAGCCGCCCTGCGGAAAGTGCTCGACGTGAGCGTCGGCGCTGGGGAAGAACTCGCTCACGTGGCCATCATCCTCCCACCGGACGAGGTACGGCGGGCCGTCGTCGCCCAGCACCTCGATGATCTCTCCGTCTCGGCCGTGCTCTCCCATGTGGTGCCCCTTGATCACGATCCGGTCACCGGGAGTCACCCGAGCACCAGCCTCGGACTTGCCGTCCATATCTTTCACGCTCCTCGTTCGTGCGTTCTCGCCAAAGCGTCTCAACGCAAGCTCCCCGCCGCATCCGAGGAGGGTGCGGAAGCGGAGTTCGGCCAACTACGAACTGCCTCATGCCGACCGGCCGGCGTCCCAGCGCCCCGGCCGTGCCGTGAGGCGCGCGGACCGCGCGGACCGGGGATTGCCTCAGCCAGCGCCTACGCGCTGGGCCACGGCGCCTCGGGCCTCGCCGACTCGATCCGGATCCGTGCGTCGACGACGAGCGCCCCATCGGGCCCCGCCATCACGGGGTTGAGGTCGAGCTCGGCGACCTCGCGGTGGCTCTCTACCAAGGCGCTGACCCGGATCAGGAGCCCTTCGAGCGCCTCGAGGTCGGCCGGCGGCGCCCCGCGGTATCCGGTGAGCATCGGGAAGGTGCGCAGGGAGCGGACCATCTCGCCGGCGTCGCGCGCCGCCAGCGGCGTCAGCCGCACCGCCACGTCCTTGAGCAGCTCAGCCTGCACGCCGCCGGCTCCGCAGGCGAGCACCGGCCCGAAGACGGGATCGCCGACCACGCCGACCAGGACCTCGATGCCCGTTTCGACCATCGACTGGACGACGAACGCCTCCCGCTCCACCCCCGCCGCGGCGAGCGCGTCGTCGATCTCGGTCGCGGCGCCGCGCGCCAGGGTCGGGGTATCGAGGCCGACCCTGACCGCCCCGAGCTCGGACTTGTGGACGATCTCGGGTCCCGTCGCCTTCAGGGCCACGGCTCCGCCGAGTTGCTGGGCGGCGTCGCCGACCTCGGACGCGGTTGCCGCGAGCCGCCAAGGCACGATCGGAATCCCGTAGCAGTCGAGCAGCCGGGCCAGCCTTGTGAACCCGAGCCATCCCGGTTCCTCCTCGAGCGCCTCGGCGAGCACCGCGGCAGCCTCCTCCGGGCGGACCCCCTCGGGGACGGGGCTCGGCTCGATCGGTCGGCCCCGCCACTCGGCATACCGCGACGCGCGGGCGAGGGCCGTAGCCGCCTCCTCCGGGTACTGGAAGCGGGGAACCGGCAGCCCACCCTGGCGGCCGGGGGTCAGCTCACGCTGCGAGGACATGAACACGGCCAGCACCGGCAGCTCGTGCGGGAGGCGCTCGACGGCTCCGGAGATCGCGCCGGCGACATCCTCGGCACGGGTGAGCAGGGGGCGGACGAAGATCACGATCAGTGCGTCCGCCGCCTCCGAGCGCGCGATCGTTTCGATCGCGCGCCGGTACTGGTCGGCGTTCGCGGTGGCGATCATGTCGACCGGGTTGACGACCGACGCCTCGGGCGCGAGGAATGCGGCGAGCTCGGCGCGGACCTCCTCGGGAAGCTCCGGGACCTCGAGAGCCTGGGCCTCGCAAGCGTCCGCGCACATGATTCCCGGGCCGCCGGCGTTCGTCAGGATCGCCACGCGGTCGCCGCCGGGGAGCGGCTGGCCGTCGAGCAGCGACGCGACGTCCAGCATCTCCCCGAGGCTGTCTGTCCTGATCACGCCGGCCTGGTGGAACAGCGCGTCGACGGTCACGTCGGAGGCGGCCAGCAGGGCGCCGGTGTGGGAGCTGGTCGCGCGCGCTCCTGCCTGCGAGCGGCCGGCTTTCACCGCGACCACCGGCTTGCGGGCGCCCACCCGCCGCGCGATCCGCGAGAACCGGCGCGGGTTCCCGAACGACTCCACGTACAGAAGCGCGACGTCGGTCCCCTCGTCCTCCGCCCAGTAGGCGAGCAGGTCGTTCCCGGAGATGTCCGCCTTGTTCCCGACCGAGGCGAACGAGGACAGGCCCAGGTCCTGATCCTCGGCGAGCTCCATCACCGCCAGCCCCAGCGCTCCGCTCTGCGACACGAACCCGACCCGACCCGGGAGCGCCGCCCCGGGCGCGAACGTCGCATTCAGGCGGACATTGTCGGCCGTGTTCAGGATGCCGAGGCAGTTGGGTCCGACGAGGCGCATGCCCGCCGACCGGCACACCCCGAGCAGCTCCCGCTGGCGCTCGGCGCCGGCGTCGTCGGTCTCCGCGAACCCGGCGGAGATCACCACCACGGCCGCGACCCCCGCCGCAGCGCACTCCCGCGCCGCCTCCACCACGGCCGCGGCGGGGATCGCGATCACAGCCAGCTCCACCCCGTCCGGCACCTCGGAGATCGATCCGTAGGCGCGCACCGATTGGACCACCTCGGCGCTCGCGTTGACCGGGTACACCGGTCCGTTGAATCCCCCGTCGAGCAGGTTGTGGAATATCTCGCCGCCGACCGTCCCCCGCTCCCGGGACGCACCGATCACCGCCACCGAGGAGGGCTCAAGGAAGTGGTGCATCGCCGCGGCGGCGGCGATCTCATCGCGGCGCTCGAAGCGCTCCACCGCCTCGTCCGAGAACGAGGTCGGGAAGGTCGCCGTGATCGAGCCCGGCTCGGAACGGGTCTCGAGCGGAAAGCCGCTCTCCCGGAAGACCTCCAGCATGCGGTGATTGGCTGGCATCACCTCGGCCTCGAACACCTCGATCCCCGAGTCGTGCGCCGCCTCGGCCAGATGGGCGAGCAGGATCGTCCCCAGCCCATGGCCCTGCAGCTCGTCGGCGATCGCGAACGCGACCTCGGCGCGCCCGTCGCCACAGCCGAAGTAGCCCGCGTGGCCGACCAGCCGTTCGCCCGCGTCCCCGGTGGCGACGAGCCCGTACCGGCCGCTGTAGTCGACGTCGATCGCGCGCTCTGAGGCGTCCTCGAGATCCGTGGCCGGCGAGAAGAACCGAAAGCCTCGCGCCTCGTCGGACAGCCCGCGGAAGAAGCCGAGCAGGGCGTCACGGTCCTCCGGGCGGAGCGGTCGCACATGAACGGTGGAGCCGTCGCGCAACGCGACGTCCGCCTCCCGATGCGAGGGGTAGGCGCCCGACACAATCAGGCGATCCTAGCTCAGCGATTCCCCGGCTCGGCCGGCGTGCCGCTCAAAGAGTGAGCGAGCGATCAGGGAGGACCGGACCGAGGCGCTGCACACGCTCACGGGCGAGGCCGCCGCGGCCGCCGCGGGGCGCTTGGGATCGACGTCGACCGCGGTCTCGGCCGGGCCGAGGTGGTCGCCCGCCGCGACCGAGGCAGGAATCTCAGGTCTCCTCGGGCACCATCTGGATCGCGCCGCTGGGGCACTCGGCCACGCACAGCCCGCACCCCTTGCAGAAGTCGAGGTCGATCTCGTATCGGTCTCGGGGCTCGCCCGTGGCGGCAAGCTTCAGGACGGCGTTGTCGGGGCACACCCCGAAGCAGTTGTCGCACGAGAAGCAGGTCCCGCACGACAGGCACCGACGCGCCTCGTACAGCGCGTTGGAGTCGTCGAGGCCGGCGAGAACCTCGTCGAAGGTCGACCGGCGCCGCTCTGGCTCGAGCTGATCCTGGACGGTGCGCGGCGCGTCCGAGTAATACCAGGTGTTGAGGGTCTCGAAGCTCGCCAGCGGGTTCTTCGGGGCGGGCTCGTAGGCGCCCCCGCGCAGCCACGCGTCGATGTTGCGAGCCGCCTTCTTGCCGTGCCCGACGGCCACGGTCACGGTTCGCTCCGCGGGCACCATGTCGCCGCCCGCGAAGATCCCGGGGTGGCCGGTCATCATGTTCGGGCCGACCGTCACCACGTGGTCCGAGACCGCGATCTCGTCCACGTTCTCGACCAGCGACAGGTCCGCGTCCTGGCCGAGCGCCAGCACTACCGAGTCCGCCTCCAGCTCCTCGACCTCACCGGTCGGCTGCGGATACCCGGTCTCGTCGAGCTGCATCCTCTCGACCAGGATCCGGCCCTCGTCGGCGCGCTTGATCGTCGACATCCACTTCATCAGCACGCCCTCCTCCTCGGCCTCCTCGACCTCGAAGGCGTGGGCGGGCATCCGCTCGCGGTTGCGCCGGTACACGACCACGGCCTCGGTGGCGCCGAGCCGCTTCGCGGTCCGGGCGGCGTCCATCGCCGTGTCGCCTCCCCCGTACACGACGACCCGGCGACCGAGCATCGGCTTCTCGTCCTCCTCCATCTCCCGCAACACGGAGACCGCGTCGAGGATCCGCGCGGCGTCTCCGGCGGGGATGTCGGCGTGCTTGCCGACGTGCGCGCCGACGGCGAGGAATGCGGCGTCGAACGAGCCCGCCTGCATCGCATCGCGGATGTTCTCGACCTTCGCGTTCAGCTCGAGCTCGATCCCCATCTCGAGGATCCGGCGCACCTCGGACTCGAGCACGTCGCGCGGCAGCCGGTACTTGGGGATCCCGAAGCGCATCATCCCGCCGGGCATCGGGCCGGCGTCGCGGATCGTCACGGCGTGGCCGAGACGGGTGAGGTGGTAGGCGGCGGACAGCCCGGACGGGCCGGCGCCCACGATCAGGACGCGCTTGCCCGAGAGCTCCGTCGGCGGCCGCACCGACCATCCGCGCTCGATCGCCTCGTCGCCGAGGAAGCGCTCAACGGCGTGGATGCCGACCGCCTCGTCGAGCTGCCCGCGGTTACAGGCCCCCTCGCAGGGGTGGTAGCACACCCTCCCCATGATCGCCGGGAACGGGTTGTCCTCCATGATCTTCCTCCACGCCCGCTCGTAGCCCTCGCCGCCGTCCTCGGCCTCGTACAGCCACCGCTGGATGTTCTCGCCGGCCGGACAGGCGTCGTTGCAGGGGGGCAGCCGGTCCGAGTACACCGCGCGCTCGGTGCGCCAGCTCCCGGTGTGGTTGGCGCGGCTGGAGCCGACGTCGAGCGTGATCGCGAACGGCTTCTCGGTCATTCCTGATCCCCGTGGGGGAGCAGCCCGAAGCGCTTGATGTTTCGGTCGGCTCCGGCCTGGATCCGGGCGATCACCTCGGACTGCGGCGGGTCACCGAACAGGTGGGCGTAGCGCCGCTGAGGCCTCAGGTAATCCTCTACAGGAAGGCGACGGCGAATCTTCGATACGCCCGTCACCTCCCCGTGCTCCGCCTCGAACACGGGAAAGAGCCCCGTCTCGGTGACGAGTCGCGCGATCTTGATCGTGTCGTGCGGGGCGCTGCCCCAGCCCAGCGGGCAGGGCACGAACACGTGCAGATACCTGGCTCCGTCGACGTCCATCGCCCGCTCCACCTTGTGCTCGAGGTCATGCAGGTCGGCGACCGTGGCGGTCGCGACGTAGGGGATCTCGTGCGCGATCGCGATCAGCGGCACGTTCTTGCCCTGCCCGAACCGGTTCCCCAGGTGCTCGCCGATCGGCTTCGTGTTCGCGGTCCGCGCCGCAGGCGGCGTGGCGCCGGAGCGCTGCACGCCGGTGTTCATGTACGCCTCGTTGTCGTAACAGACGTACAGCACGTCATCGTCTCGCTCGAACATCCCCGACAGGCACGCGAACCCGATGTCGACCGTGCCCCCGTCACCCCCCTGGGCGATGACGCGGACGTCCGTCCGCCCCTTCGCCCGAAGCGCGGCCTGCACGCCGGTCGCGACGGGCGCCGCGTTCGCGAACAGCGAGTGGATCCAGGCGAGCTGCCACGAGGACTCGGGAAACGGGGTCGAGAACACCTCGAGGCAGCCGGTCGCGTTGGTCGCGATCAGGCGCCCGTCGGTGGCGCGCATCGCGGCGTCGAGCGCGTACCGCGCCCCGAGCGCCTCCCCACACCCCTGGCAGGCGCGGTGGCCGGAGGTGAGCGAGTTGGAGCGGTCCATCCGCGCCTGCACCGAGCGCTCGTCGAGCTCGAGCAGCCGGTTCCCGACCGCGAACGTGCCGGTCTGGTAGCCCTTCACCCGCTGCTCCTGCCTATCCATCAGTGCGACCTCGCGGCGACGATCCCCATGTCGCGGACGATGTTCTCGGCGTGCGGTCCGGGGCGGTGGTGATCGCGCATCCGGACCAGCTCGCGCTCAACCCGCTCCCGGTCGAGGTCGAGGAAGCTGAGCGGCTCGAGCCGGTCCGCGACCGCGTCGTCGAGCAGCCGCCGCAGCGAGGCTTTCGTGATCGGCCGTCCGCCCAGCCCGGCGATCACGGTGTAGCCCGCAAGCTCGATGCCCGACAGCGCCATCCGCACGTTCGCCGAGGCGATCCCGCCGATCCCGACCGCGAGCGCCTTCTCGAGCACGACGACGCGGTCGGCGTGCTCGAGCGCCGCACGCACCTCCTCGAGCGGGAAGGGACGGAACGACTTGATCCCTACGACCCCGATCCGCACCCCGCGCTCGCGGAGCTCGTCGACGACGTCCTCGATCGTCCCCAGCACGGAGCCGAGCGCGACGACGATCGAGTCGGCGTCCTCGGTCCTGTATGTGCGGATCAGCCCGCCCGAGTCGCGCCCGAAGGCCTCCGAGAACTCCGCCGCGATCGCGGGGATCAGGTCGAGCGCGTCCATCTGCTTCGCGTGCGCCAGGTACTTCACCTCGAAGAACGCCTCCGGGCCGACAACGGCGCCGATCGTCACCGGTTCGTCGGGGTCGAGCATCTGGCGCGGCTGGAACGGCCCCACGAAGGCGTCGACCTGCTCGGCGGCGGGGACGTCGACCCGCTCCACCGCGTGCGTGAGCACGAACCCGTCCATGCACACCATCACCGGAAGCGACACCTGCTCGGCGATCCGGAAGGCCTGGACGTGGAGGTCGAGCGCCTCCTGGTTCGACTCAGCGTACAGCTGGATCCACCCCGAATCGCGTTGCGACATCGCGTCCGAGTGGTCGTTCCAGATGTTTATCGGCGACCCGATCGCCCGGTTCGCACAGGTCATCACGATCGGCAGCCCGAGGCCGGCGGCGTTGAACAGCGCTTCGGCCATGTACAGCAGCCCCTGGCTCGCGGTCGCGGTGTAGGCCCGGGCGCCGGCCGCCGACGCCCCGATGCACACGGACATCGCGGAGAACTCCGACTCCACGGTGACGTACTCGCACGGCGCCAGGTCGCCCGACCGGACCATGTCGGAGAGGTCCTCGACGATGTGGGTCTGTGGGGTGATCGGGTATGCGCACACTACCTCCGGGCGGCACATCGCGACCGCCTCGGCGACCCCGCGCGATCCCTCGATCTGCCTGAGCATCGACTACGCGGCCTCCTCAGATTCGCGTTCGCGTGCGGCCGCCCGCTCCTCCCGCTCGGTCCGCACGTACTCGAACGCCTCGGTCGCCGCGGCGATGTTTCGCTCCCCGACGTCGCCTGCGTACTTTCCGCGGATCGCGGTCGCGACGGATTCGAGCGACACGACCCCGGTGATCGCGGCGAACCCGCCGACCAGGGCGAGGTTGGGGAGCGGGCGCCCGAGGTGCTTGCGCGCGAGCTCGGTGGCCGGCACGGTCAGCATCCGCTCCCGCCGGAACCGCTCGCCGAGCTCGCTGAGGCCGAGCTCGTCGAAGCCTCGAGTTGAGTTGATCAGGATGTGGCCGTCGTGCTCGAGCCCGCCGAAGACGTCGACCTGGTGGAGCAGGGTGGGGTCCTGGATGATCACCGCATCGGGCTGGGCGATCGGGTCGTGGACCCGGATCTCGCGCTGGTCGATCCGGCAGAACGCGACCACCGGCGCTCCGCTGCGCTCAGAGCCGAAGCTCGGAAACGCCTGCGCATGCAGGCCGTCGTGGAACGCCGCTACCGAGAGCAGCTCCGCACCGGTCACCGCCCCCTGACCGCCGCGTCCGTGGATCCGCACCTCGAACATCGTCATCCCCCACGCACCGGCCTACGGATCCGGGGTCGACGCCGGCGGCGTGCAGACGCCGTACAGCCGGGGCCAAGTGGGGGGTCTGCGGCCCCGGCCGTTGGTGTCGCGCCTGACGCTCGCCGGCATCGAGTGTGAGCTCACGTCGCAAGGGTCGTGCACCCCGCCGCCACGATCATCGGTGCGCCGCCGCCAAATCGGTGCGGGAAACCCGCATTCCGTCGAAACCGCCGAGTTCGGTTCAGGATTTCGTCCGCACGTACACCAGCCAGTACACCAGCCCCACCATCAGGGCCCCGCCGACGATGTTCCCGATCGTCACCGGGATCAGGTTGTCGAGCACGGCGTTGGCGACGGTCACGTCGGGGAAGTCCGCCGGCGTCTTGCCGATCTCGGCGAAGAAGGCGTCGGAGCCGTCCTCCTTCACCACCAACCCCATCGGGAGGAAGTACATGTTCGCGACGCTGTGCTCGAACCCGGCGGCGACGAACGCGGTGATCGGGAAGATCACGGCGAGCACCTTGTCGGCGACCGAGCGGGCGCTGTAGGCCATCCACACCGCGAGGCAGACGAGCGCGTTGCACATGACCCCCAGCGCCACCGCCTGACCCCAGCCGAGGCTGGTCTTCGCCTCGGCGATCGAGAGCGCCGCCGCGCCCACCGAGCCGTCGCCGAACTCGTACTGGGCGCCGGCGTACACGAGCGCGACGGTGCCGAGCGCGCCGACCAGGTTCCCTGCGTACACGATCGCCCAGTTGCGGAGCAGCTTCACGACGGTGACGCGGCCCTCGGCCGAGGCCATCACGATCAGGTTGTTGCCGGTGAACAATTCCGCCCCGGCGACCACCACCAGGATCAGGCCGAGGCAGAACACGAGCCCCGCCAGCAGCCGGCCCACCCCGAACGGGAGGACGCCGTCGGCGCCCGCGATCACGGTGGTCGCGAACATCGCCCCGAGCGCGATGAACGCGCCGGCGAGCACCGCCAGCACGAACGTGCGCGTGAAGCTCATCGACGCCTTCGCGGCTCCGACGTCGGTCGCCTTCGCCGCTACCGCCGGCGGCATCAGGGCGTCGGCGCCGGGTGGCGGCGCCGCGGCGGGCTCGGTCGCGGTCTGTGCAGGAATCGTCGGCCTCCGTCGTTCGAGGGCGGGCCGTGACGCTATTCGCACTTCTCGCGGCCGGGCAACGGGGTCTGTCACGGAACCGGATCCGTGGCCAGTACGGACGCGGCGTCGCCAGGAGCCCGTGCCCGAGCCTCACCCGGCGGCGGCGCGCGGCGTGATCACGATCGGGCATGACGCCCGGCGCGCCACATGAGATGAGACGCTGCCCAGCAGCACGGCTCGCACGGGCCCGTACCCGCGCGAGCCCATCGCGAGCAGGTCGACCCCCTCCTCCGCCCGCTCGACGAGCACGACGGCGGGATTGCCGCGTTCGAAGACGGGCAGCGCGCGCAGCGCGGGGTCGAGATCGCGGACCACCTCTTGCAGCCGTTCCTGCAGATCGGGGAGATCCTGCATCGCCGCGATCGCCTCGGCTCGGGCCGCGCCCGCGCTCACGGGAGCCTCCTGGACGGCGATCACCCGGAGGGTGGCCTCGGCTTCCAGCCCGATCGCGCCGGCCAACGTCACAGCCGCCTCGGCCTCGGCGGACCCGTCGAAGCCAACCGCGAGCACCCGGAGCTGATCCGGCTCGTACCCGCGCGGCGCGATCGCCACCGGGCACGGCGCGCCGCTGAGCAGGCGATCCGCGGCGCCGCCCGGTAACACCCGACCGATGCCTGCGCGGTGGGTGGACCCGAGCACGATCAGGTCGGCGCGGCCGTCGGCCGCCAGCTCGTGCAGCGCGCGGGCCGGCGAGTCCGCTCGCAGCACCACCGCCTGCACAGCCGGCGCGGGATCCGGCAGTGCCGCTCGGGCCTCGCGCTCGACCCGCAGGACCGCGTCCTGCTCGCCGCCGCCCGTCGGGTCCGTCTCGACCCGAACCACCCGGAGCGCGCCGCCCGAGGTCTGCGCCAGCTCCGCCCCGAGCCGGAGCGCGTCCTCACCGCGCTCGCTGTGGTCGTAACCGACCGCTATCTGATCGAAGGTCGCCAATCCGGAAGAAGACGGACGATAGGCTCTGCCGCCCGGTGCCGTCGATGGCTGTACTCGCTCCTTCCCCCGTGCTGACGGTGACGGTGGAGAGCGGCGCCGGCGACCAGCCCGAGATTCACCTGCACGGCGGTGGGCAGGGGTTCTGGGTGTCGCGGATGGCCGCCTCGCTGGGGGTTGAGGTGACGATCTGCGCACCGCTCGGCGGCGAGAGCGGAACGGTGCTCGCCCCGCTGATGCGGACGGCGGGGATCACCTTGCGCGAGGTGCGTGCCGACGCCTCGAACGGCTGCTACATCCACGACCGGCGCAGCGGCACCCGCGCCGAGGTCGCCGCCACGCGCAGCGACACCCTGCACCGGCACGAGATCGACGAGCTGTTCGGAGCGACGCTGACCGTGGGGCTGTCATCGGACGTGACGCTGCTCACCGGCCCGCTACACGACGAGATAGTCCCGGCGGAGATCTACACGAGGCTGGCCGCCGATTTGCGCCAAAACGGCCGCACCGTGCTCGCCGACCTCACAGGCCCACCGCTGCAGGCCGCCCTCGAGGGCGGCGTCGACCTCCTCAAGCTCTCCAGCGAGGAGCTCGTCAGGGAGGGGCTCGCGCCGAGCGAAGCGATCACAGCGATCGTCGGCGGGGTCCGCGAGCTGCACGAGCGCGGCGCCGCGGACGTTCTGATCTCGCGCGCGGCCGAAGGCGCGATCGCGCTCGCCGGCGGGCGGCTGCTGGAGATCACCGGCCCCCGCTTCACCCCCTTCGATCCACGCGGTGCGGGCGATTCGATGTTCGCGGCGCTCGGGGTCGGCGTTGCGGACGGACTCGAACTCGAGGATGCGCTTCGTCTCGCGGTCGCGGCCGGAGGGCTGAACGTCACCCGCCACGGGCTCGGCAGCGGCCAGCGCACCGACATCGACCGGCTGGCGGGATCGGTGGCGATCGCGCCGCTCGGCGAACCGTCCGCCTGACGCTCGCCCGCAGTCGGGAAAGCACGGATGCCGCCTGCGGCGCAGCACGGATGCGCTCGGACCTTTTGCGGCGAGACGATCGTCACAGGGCATGGGAGATCACCTTTCAGCGCTGGACGCGACGTTCCTCGAGCTGGAGCAGGTCGACGACAGCGCCCACATGCACATCGGGGGGGTGATGGTGTTCGACCCCCGGCCGCACGGGCGCGCCCCATCGTTGCGTGAGGTCCGCGAGGACCTCTCTGCCCGCCTTCCGAAGCTGCCCCGGTGGACCCAGCGCCTGTCCACTCCCCGCACGGGCGGGCTGAGCTGGCCGGCGTGGGAGGAGCACTCGGAGTTCGACATCGCCGACCACGTCAGCATCGCGACGCTGCCCGCCCCGCGCGGCGAACGGGAGCTGCTCGAGTGGGCGGGCGCGTACTACTCGGAGCGGCTCGACCGCTCGCGCCCTCTGTGGGAGGTGGTGGTGCTGGAGCTCGCGGACGGCCGGTGGGCGATGGTCACCAAGACCCACCACTGCATGGTCGACGGCGTCGGCTCGGTCGATCTTGCGCAGCTGATGCTCGATCCGCAGCCCGCGGCTCCGCGCCGGAGCTCGAACGGCGACGAGACCGCTCGCAGCGGCGATTCGCCGCCCGCTCGGAGTCGCGAGCCCAAAGCGGGCGCGAGCCCGCCGGCGCGCCTCGTCCGAGGCGCCGGCGAGGTGGGGATGGGCCTGGCCCTCATCGGGGTGCGAGCGGCCCGCGAGGTCCTCCGCCTCGGCGCCGACACCGCCGTCCACCCGAAGCATGCCCGCGACGCACTCGCCCAGGCGAAGGCGACGGCCGAGCTGCTGGTTCGGGACGAGCTGATCCCAGCGCCGCGCACGAGCCTGAACCGGCCGATCGGACCCGAGCGCCGGCTGGCGGTCGTCGACGTGCCGCTCGCCGACCTGAAGCAGGTGAAGCGGGGGCTCGGGGGGACGATCAACGACGTGGTGCTGGCGATGTCCACCTACGGGCTGCGCCGCCTCCTGCTGGAGCGCGGCGAGCCGGTCCCCGAGCACGGGATGCGGGCGATGGTCCCCGTGAACGTGCGCAGCGCGGCCGATCGCCTCGCGGCCGGGAACGTGATCACGTCGCTGTTCGTCGATCTCCCGGTCGCGGAGCCGGATCCGGCACGGTGCTACGCGCACCAGACCGAGTCCGCCGAGGCGCTGAAGGCGGGCACCCAGGCGCTCGGCTCCACCTCGCTGATGGAGCTGACCAGCCTCGCGCCGCCCGTGATCCACAGCCTCCTGGCCCGATCCCTGTACGCGACCCGACTGTTCAACGTGACGATCACCAACGTGCCGGGGCCGCAGCTGCCGCTCTACGCGTTCGGGTCGCGGCTCCGGAGCGCGTGGCCGCTGGTGCCGCTTGCGGCAGAGCACGCGCTCGGCATCGCGATATTCAGCTACGACGGCAGGGCGTTCTTCTGCGTGAACGCCGACCGCGACTCCGTCCCGGACCTCGATGTCGTGGTCGCCGGGATGGAGGCCGCGCTTCAGGAGCTGGTGGAGCTGGGGCGAGAGCGGGAGGGCTCCTCAGCGTCGCGCAGCTGATCCCGCTGGAATCGGGCGACGATCTCGTCTGTCGATCCTCCACAGGAACCCAGGAACTCGTCGTCGATCACACCGAGCAAGTCGTCCGCAGCCGCCTCCGCGCGCTCGGCCTCCAGCCGCACCGCCGATGGACGACCGTCGGCACTGCACGCCGCGGTGATCGCAAGCAGGCGGGGAAGCTGGATCGATAGCGCGTACCGGGGGTCGCGGGTATGGAAGTAGTACGCGATCGGGAAATGCAGCAGGTCACGCCGGGCGGCGATCAGCTGTGAGGTCAGCCGCCCCAGCAGGGTGGCCGCCTCCGCTGGCTCCAGTCGCGCCAGGCTCGACCCCGTCCGCCGCTCCGCCTCGCACAGGAGCGCGATCTCGTGCGAGACCGAGCGGTAGTCGGCGAGCACGGCGTAGATCGAAAGGATCCAGGAGATGCTCGCGGTCAGGATTCCGAGCCCGACGATCGTCTCCGCCGGGCCGAGCAGGCGGAGCGCGTCGTTCTTCGCCACGACGTCCCCGTAGCCGAGACTGGTGAGGCTGACAAGCGAGACGTACACGGCGTCGATGAACCCGCCGTTCGCCTCGGGGCGGAGGCCGCCCGCGAGCACGAACTCCTCCGGCAGGTGCGGGACGAGGATCACCGCGAACCCGACGACCACCAGCGCCACCCAGGTCAGCACGACGGCCAGAAACGCCGTCGGGCCGGCGTAGGAGAGCCTCGCCTGGCGCCCCCGGGCAAGGGCGTGCCAGACCCTCCAGGCGGCCCGGACGAGCGCCTCACTGACCACCCCGCGCCCGTGCGGGTGGAACAGGGTGTCGAACACATCGCGCACGGCGAGCACGACCAGGGCCGCGCCGGCCACCGCGGCGAGCGCCGCCGTCACGCGGCCGCCGGGCGGACCACGAGCACGTCGCAGGGGGCGTCGTGGACGAGCTCGGTGGAGACACTGCCCAGCAATGTGCGACCGACGGCGCCGCGACCGCGCGAACCGGCGACGAGCAGGTCCGCGCCGATCTCCCGGGCGACGGCGAGGATCGCCCTCCCGGCGGGGCCGCCGACGACCCACGGGCTCGCCTCCAGCCCGGGGTCCAGCGCCGCGATCGCGGCCTCCACGGAATGGCGGGTCTCGGCAACGTCCTCGGGCGAGGGATGGCGGCCGGGGAGGCGGGCGGCGCCGGTCAGCCCGGCGTCCTCCGTGGTCGCCCTGACGAGCGTCAGCGCCGCGCCGGAGGCCGCGGCCAGCGCCGTTGCCCGGCGCAGCGCCGCCTCGGCGCCGTCGGTGTCGTCGTATGCGACCAGGATGTTGCTGTAGCCGTCGCTCGCCACGTTCGCGCCGATCCTTCCACGCCCGCCGCGGCGGCGCCATCGGGTATCCACCTCGCCGCGGATCAGTAGTTGTCCCCGGTTGGACGAGGAGGTTGCTCGGATGATCGCCGCCACGAGCGGCCATAGCGTGGGTCCGTGAGAGGAGGTCCGAGATGAGGTTTCCAGGCAATCGCGCGAGCGGCGCGACCGGGGAGATCCGGGTGGCGTTCTGGGGTTCGCGATGCTGATCGCGCATGAGATCCGGGTGATGAGGGTGCTCCGCGACGAGGGCGCTCCCGGCCACGACGAGCTGCGCAGAAGCCTGAACCGCCAGCGCGAGACGCGGGGCTTCTAGCCGCCGCCGATGGTGGCTGCGGGCCCCCTGCGAGTGCTGATCGCCGGCGGCGGCGTCGCCGGCCTCGAGGCGCTGCTGGCGCTTCGCCGGCTCGCTGCCGGCCGGGTCGAGATCGAGCTGGTCGCGCCGCAGCGAGACTTCGCTTACCGGCCGCTGGCGATCGCGGAGGGGCTCGGGTATGGCCGCGCCGTCAGGTTCGATCTCGCCACCCTCGTCGCCCAGCAGGACGCCCGCTTTCGCGCCGACGGCGTCGTCGCCGTCGACTGCTCTCGGAGGCGCGTGCGCACGCGGGCCGGCGCGGAGATCGCCTACGACGCGCTCGTCGTCGCATGCGGGGCGCGCTCGGTCGAGTCGCTGCCCGGGGCTGTCACGTTCTGGGGCTCCGTCGGGGGTGATCTCGGCAAGGTGCTCGAAGGGCTGCCGGGCGGCGAGCGGCCGCGGATCGCGTTTGCGGTTCCCGCCGCCGCCGGGTGGCCGCTGCCGGTGTACGAGCTGGCGCTGCTGGTCCAGCACGAGCTCCTGGCGCGGAGGGTCTCGGGCGCGGAGGTCTCGATCGCAACCCCGGAGCCGACCCCGCTGGCGCTGTTCGGCGCCCGCGCGTCGGGGCTGGTCGCGGCGCTCCTGGAGGGCCGGGGGATCACGGCCGTGTGCGGCCATCACCCGGAGTCCGTGTCGAGCCAGGGGCTGTCGCTCGTCCCCGCCGCCCGGCTCGAGGCTGACCGCGTCGTCACGATTCCCCGCCCCGCGGGGCGATCGATCGAGGGGCTGCCACAGGACGAGCAGGGCTTCATCCCGGTCGACACCCAGTGCCGGGTGATCGGCCTGGAGCGTGTGTACGCGGCGGGCGACGTCACCACGTTCCCTGTGAAGCAGGGGGGGATCGCGACGCAGCAGGCCGACGCGGCCGCCGAGGCGATCGCAGCGGAGGCCGGCGCGCCGGTCGACCCGCATCCGTTCCGGCCGGTGCTGCGAGGCCTGCTGCTCACCGGCGGCAGGCCTGCGTTCATGCGGGCCGAGCTCAGCGGCGGGCGCGGCGACCCATCGGCCGCCGTGGCGCACCCGCTGTGGTGGCCCCCCGGGAAGATCGCCGGCCGCTACCTGGCGCCCCACCTGGGCGCACTCACGGGCGTCGAGCTGCATCCCCGCCCACCGATCGAAGGGGAGTCGACCGTCGTCGACGTGCAGCTCTCCGAGGACGGTGTCCGGATCTCCGGATCGGGGCCGGCTCGGGCGGCGAGCTGACCCCCGGACTTCAATACCGTTGACACTCGATGGGTGCGGGAGCGCTCGACGAGCGCCGGCTCACCCGCCTGATCGAGGTGGGTCGCTCGCTGGTGGCGGAGCTGGACCTGGAGACGGTGCTGCGGCGGGTGCTCGAGGTGGCCCGGGAGCTGACCGGCGCCAGGTACGCCGCGCTCGGGATCCTCGACGAGCAGGGGAGCGGTCTGGAGCGCTTCATCACGCTCGGGATCGACGACGCCACCCGGGAGCGAATCGGCCAGCTCCCCCGCGGACACGGGGTGCTGGGGCTGCTGATCGACGATCCGAAGCCGCTGCGGCTCGCCGACGTCGGCGCGCATCCGCGCTCCTACGGGTTCCCGCCGGTGCACCCCGCGATGGGGACGTTCCTCGGGGTGCCGGTGCTGATTCGCGGTGAGGCCTACGGCAATCTGTACCTGACCGAGAAGCGCGGCGGCGAGTTCGACGAGATAGATCAGCAGACCGTCGTGACGCTGGCCGCGTGGGCGGCGATCGGGATCGAGAACGCCCGTCTGTACGGGGAGGCGGAGCGGGATCGCTCCGAGCTTGCCCGGGTGGTTCGAAGCCTCGACGCCGCGACCGAGATAGCTCTGATCGTCGGCGGCGAGACCGACCTCGATCGCGTCCTGGAGACGATCGCGAAGCGCGCCCGGGCGCTGGTAGAGGCGCGCGCGCTCGTGATCCTGCTCGGGGTCGACGCCGAGCTCGAGGTCACCGCGACCGCCGGGGAGCTCGATCGGGCGGCGCGCGGCACACGGTTGGCGATCTCGGGATCGACCACCGGAGAGGTGATGAGAACGCTGAGGGCGGAGCGCGTCGCCGACGTCACAGCTCGGCTGCGGATCGCACCGGCGGAGCTCGGCGTGCAGGCTGAGGCGGCGATGCTCGTGCCGCTGGTGTTCCGCGGCCAGGCGCTGGGGCTGATCGCGGCTTTCGACAGGCTCACCGACGGCCCCAGCTTCAGCGCGGAGGACGAGACGCTGCTGCTCGCGTTCGCGGTCAGCGCCGCGACCGCGGTGGCGACCGCGAAGGCCGTGTCCGAAGACCGGGTCAGGGACAACATCGCGGCGTCCGAGCGGGAGCGCGGCCGGTGGGCGCGGGAGCTTCACGACGAGACCCTGCAGGGGCTCGGAGCGATGCGGATGCTGCTCTCCTCGGCGATGAAGGCCGACGAGCCTGTGCGGGAGCGCGCGGTCCGGGACGCGATCGCGCAGCTAGGCGAGGAGATCGACAAGCTCCGCGCCCTGATCACCGAGCTGCGACCGGCGGCGCTCGACCAGATCGGCCTCGAGCCGGCGATCGAGGCGCTCGCGCTGCACGTCGAGAAGACCCAGGGCGTCGCCGTCGGGATCGTGGTGGACCTCGACGGGGCCGGCGCTCCAGCGGGACTGGACTCCGAGCTCGAGAACACGATCTACCGGGTGATCCAGGAGGCGCTCACGAACACGGCCAAGCACGCCCGCGCCGAGCACGTGTCGGTGCGGCTGTCCGCGTCCGAGCAGACGATCGAGCTTCGGATCGAGGACGACGGGGTGGGATTCGATCCCGACACCGTGGTGAGAGGGTTCGGCCTGGTCGGGATGCGGGAGCGCGTCGAGCTCGCCGGCGGGCGGATCGAGATCGCGTCGTCTCCGGGGGCCGGCACGAAGCTCCGGATCGATATCCCGCGGCGGGCGGCGGAGATCGGCCGCGGGGCCGCCTGAGCGAGGCCGGGTCAGGTCTCGAGCAGGCCCCGCTCCAGCGCGTACTGGACCAGCTCCGACCGCTTCGTGAGGCGGAGCTTCTGCTGGATGTGCGCCCGGTGGGACTCGACCGTGCGCACGCTCAAGTAGAGCTGGTCGGCGATCTCGGCGTTCGTGTGCCCCAGGGCGATCAGCCTCAGCACCTCCGTCTCACGGTCGGAGAGCTCGTCGCGACCTGGGGCCGGCTCCGCGGCCAGGCGTGCGCCGAGGGCCGGCTGCAGGTACGTCTCGCCCCGGGCGGCGAGCCTGACGGCCTTGACCAGCTCGGCGTCGGCGGCCTCCTTGAGGACGTACCCAAGCACGCCGGCTCGCATCGCCTCGCGCGCGAAGGCGGGGTCTTCCTGCATCGTCAGCACCACGATCTCGGTCCCTGGCGAGACGGACTTGATCGCGGGCACCCGCTCCAGGCTCGGCGGCCCGGGCATGTTCAGGTCGAGGATCAGGACGCTGGGCTTGTGCCCGCTCGCGTACCGGACCGCGCTGTCCGCGTCTCCGGCCTCCGCGACCACCTCGAAGTCGGTCTCCGCCTGGAGCAGCATCCGGAGCGCGCTGCGTACCACCGCGTGGTCGTCGGCGAGCACGATGCTGATCTGCGTGCTCCGCTCCGCCCCGTCGGTCATCGCCGCGAGGCTACCGTCCGCGCCCGCGACGCGGGTCATTCCCGCGGCTCGCGGCCGGTCAGCGCCCGGTACAGGTCGTTGGCGCGGGTACCGGTGAGCGTCGCGACCACGCTCGCCGCGGCCCGCGGCCGGGCGCCCGACTGGACCAGCCGGCGGAGCGCGTCGACCGCCATCGTCATGTCGGGATCGCGGTTGCCCGGAGTCGACGCGGCCCCGATCACGACCACGATCTCCCCGCGGACGTTTTCCCGGAACCTGCGCGCAAGCTCCGACAGCGCCCCCCGCGCCACCTCCTCGTGCAGCTTGGTGAGCTCCCGACAGACCGCGGCCGGGCGGTCTGGAGCGAGGGCGCCGAGCGCCGTCAGCGAGGCGGCCAGCCGCCGCGGCGACTCGAATGCCACCACCGTCTCGGCCGAGCGCAGCACCCGCTCCAGCTCACCGGAGCGGCGCGGCAGGAACCCCTCGAACCGCCACCTGTCAGTGGGCAGCCCGGAGGCGACCAGCGCCGTGACGATCGCGGACGGCCCCGGCAGCACCTCGATCTCGAGGTCGCGGTCGATGCAGGCCCGGATCAGCCGGTAGCCGGGGTCCGAGATCCCCGGCGTGCCCGCGTCGCTGATCAGGGTCACCCTGGAGCCGCGCTCGATCTGCTGCACGATCTGCGCCGCCCGGCGCTGCTCGTTCTGGTCGTGGTAGGAGACCAGCCGCGGCGGCGCGATCTCGAGCCGCTCGTACAGCCGGCCCGCCCGCCGTGTGTCCTCGCACGCGACCAGCTCCGCGGCTGTGAGCGCCTCGTGCGCCCGCGGGCTGAGGTCGCCGAGGTTCCCGATCGGCGTCGGGCAGACGGTCAGCCTGCCGGGCATCGGCCCCGTCCGGGTTCGATCTCACCGATCACGCCATCAACTCAGTTCACGCCCGCCTCGAGCTCGATCCGCGCCATCTCCGCGGCGCCGATCATCCCCGCGGCCGGGCCGAGCTCGGCGGCGGCCACCGGCACCGAGCGCATCGGCGGCAGCGCCCTGGCGCGAAGCTCCTCCCGCGCCGGCTCCAGCAGCAGCTCTCCAAGCCCGGCGGTCACCCCGCCCCCGACGACGATCACCTCCGGCTCGAACGTGTTCGCGAAGCTCGAGAAGGCGACCCCGAGCCGGCGGCCGATCAGCTCCACCACCTCGAGCGCGGTCGGATCGCCGCCGACCGCCGCCTCGGTCACCGCGACGCCGTCCACCTCGCGCCCCGCCGCGAGCTCGCGACCGAGCGCCGAGTCCGGGGCCCGCTCCGCCGCCTCCCGGGCCTCGCGCGTCAGCGCCGTCCCCGATGCGATCGCCTCGATGCAGCCGCGGTTGGGGCAGTTCCCCTGGCAGGGCGGGCCGTTCAGGTCGACCACGGTGTGACCGAGCTCAGCCCCCGCGCCCCGCGTCCCCCGGTACACCTCGCCGCCCAGGATCAGCCCGCCGCCGATCCCCGTCCCGACCGCGACCATCACCGCGTTGGTCGTCCCCCGCGCAGCCCCGAACCGGTGCTCGGCGAGCGCCGCGACGTTGACGTCGTTGTCGATGAACACCGGCAGCCCCAGCCGACGCAGCATCTCGTCGCGGATCGGGACGTCGACCAGCGGCAGGTTGACCGCCGTCACCGCGATGCCGCGGACGCGGTCGATCGTGCACGGGATCCCGAGCCCCGCCGCGACCGCCTCCGGGTGCGCCTTCCGCGCCTCGGTCAGCTCCCGCTCCAGCGTGTCCAACAGCCCGCCGGTGTCGAGTCCGAGCGACGTCTCCCGGCTCTCGCGCAGGACCCGCTGCTCCGAGTCGATCACCCCGACGAGCATCTTCGTGCCCCCGAGATCGACGCCGATCGCCTCGGCGGCGCTCAATGGGCGTGCGTCTCGCACCGGGTCATGCGGCAGTATTGATACCCGATGCCCGACGACAGCGAGCAGGGCCGCGGGCAGGGGCACGGCGAGCGGCCCGACTACAAGGTCTACAAGTCGCGTCCCCGGCTGCTCGACCGGATCCGAGCGCCCGACGTCGGGGCGCTGCGCAACCGTGCCCGCAAACCGGGCGGCGGCGATCGCGGCCCGCGGCGGACGGTCTCCCGCGCCGGTCGGCGGCCGTGGTGGCGCTGGGTGCTGTACGGAATCGGCGCCTGGCTCGCGATCAGCCTGCTCGCGTTCATGATCTCGTCGCAGATCCAGAAGTCGAAGCTCGCCGACAGCGCCAAGGAGCAGCTCGGGGCGACGATCCCGCTGATCGCCGTGGACCCGCAGACGATCCTCGTGATCGGCACCGACGCGCGCGCGCCTGGGACGCTGGACGGCTCCAACACCACCGAGAAGTGCATCGATGCGGGCGCGAACGGCGACGCGCCGCCGGCGGGCTGCCCCGGGTTCCGCGCCGACACCCTGATGCTCGTCCGCGCCGGGGGCGGGAAGTTCAACAAGCTCTCGATCCCCCGCGACAGCTTCGCCGAGATCCCGGGCCAGAGCCCGCAGAAGATCAACGCCGCCTACGCGTTCGGCGGCGCCGCGCTCCAGATCCAGACCGTCGAGGGCTTCATGGACACCAACATCGACCACGTCGTGATCGTCGACTTCCAGGGCTTTCAGGACTTCATCGATGCGATCGGCGGCGTCAAGGTCGACCTCCCCGGCAAGGTGTGCTCCGAGATCTCGGGCGGTGAGGCGAACGGCGGATTCAGCCTGAAGCTCGACGCCGGCGAGCACACGCTCAGCGGCGCGGATGCGCTGGTACTCGCCCGCACCCGCGAGAACCTGTGCAACCCGGCGGAGAGCGACCTCGACCGGGCCAAGCGCCAGCAGCTGATCCTGTCCGGGATCAAGGGCAGGCTGACCAGCCCGTTCCGGCTCCCCTACAACTTCATCAAGGGCCCGTGGATCGGGTGGGCGGCGCCGAAGGCGATCGTCAGCGACATGGGCGCGCTGACGATGCCGCAACTCGTGCTCGCCGCGGCGATCGGGGGCGACAGCGGAACGCAGGTGCTGAAGCCCGAGGGGACCAACCAGGACGGCAGCCTGATCATCACCGACGCGGAGCGCCAGCGGGCGCTGAAGAAGCTGCTCGACGGCTAGCTGTGGCTACTCATGACGTTGTTCCAGCTCGGTGAGCCGAGCTGCGGTCGGTGGCCGAGGGCTCCATGTCTGCGTTTGAAGTTGTAGTGCGAAAGCCAGCCGGGCAGAGCTGCAGCCCGCTCGGTTGAGGAACCATAGATCGCTCCGTAGGCCCGGCGGTTGGTGAGCGTCTGGATGAACCGCTCGGCCTTCCCATTGGTCCGCGGCCGGTAGGGGCGGGTGAAGAGGTGGCGCATCCCGAGCTCGGCGCAGGCCTCGGCGTGGGCCTTGGAGCGATAGCCGGCGCCGTTGTCGGAGAGCACACGATCGACCGTGATCCCCATCGAGGGAAGCCAGGCGGTCGCGCGACGAAGAAGGCCAGCGGCGGTCCTTCCCTTCTCGTCGGGCAGGATCTCGGCGTAGGCCAGCCGGGTGGCGTCGTCGACGCAGACGTGGACGAACTCCCAGCCCGTCCCTCCGCGGCGTTTTGGACCTACCTTCAGCTGGCTGGCGCGCTTGCCGGTCCCGAGGACTCGATGACCGGCGCCCCTCGAGCCAATTCGCCCCAGCTTTTTGACGTCGACGTGGACGAGCTCGCCGGGACGGGCACGCTCGTAGCGGTTGGGCGGCTCCGGTGGATCGAGGCGGCTGAGGCGTCCGAGGCCGATTCGCCGCAGCCACCTGGAGACGGTCGAGAGCGCCATCCCGAGCACCTCGGCGATCTCCGCGGCGGTCATCCGGACCCGACGCAGCTTTTCGATCACCGCGACGCGGCCGGCGTCCAAGCGGGCTGGAGACCGCTGCGGAGCTGAGCTGCGGTCGAGCAGGCCGGCTTCGCCCTCGGAGCGCCAGCGAGCCAGCCACTTTCGTGCCGATCGCTCGCTGATGCCGACGGCCTCGGCCGCCGCCACCAGCGACCAGCCTCGCTTCTCGATCCGCGTGACGAGGAGCTTGCGGGAGTTCGGACAGGTCCGGGCGTTAGCGTGGAGCTTCATTCGGTGTCCTCCTTGGTGCTGGGTGGGATTGACACCCCCAGCCTCCAAGGAGGCCCGGATGAACAACGTGGTGAGGAACTACAGCTAGTCGCCGCTGGAGGAGGCCTTCGCCTTGTCTCCGCCGGCGTCCTTGCCGGAGGAGTCAGCCTTGGACTCGCCGGAGCTCGAGTCCTTCTTCCCGTCGCCCTTCCCGTCGGACGAGCTCGAGGACTTGCCGTCCGTGCTCCCGGAGCGCGCGTAGTCGGTCGTGTAGAAGCCCGAGCCCTTGAAGTGCACGGCGATCGGGTTGAAGACGCGCTCGACCTCCGCCCCGCACTGCGGGCACTCCGTGACCGGGTCGTCGGACATGTTCTGGAACTCCTCGAACTCGTGCCCGTTCGCGCACCTGTACTCGTAGATCGGCATCTGATGCGATTATCGCAGCCGTCATGGAGGCAGCCCGTACAGACGCCCAGGGCGAGGCGTCGCTCGACGAGATAGTCGCGCTGTGCAAGCGGCGCGGCTTCATCTTCGGCGCCTCGGAGATCTACGGCGGGTTCGCGAACACCTACGACTACGGCCACTACGGGGTCCTGCTCAAGAACAACGTGAAGGCGGAGTGGTGGCGGGCGATGCTGCAGGACCGGGACGACATCGTCGCGATCGACTCGGCGATCATCCAGCACCCCCGGGTGTGGGAGGCGTCCGGCCATCTCGAGGGGTTCACCGACCCGCTCGTCCAGTGCCTCGGCGAGTGCAAGCGGCGGTGGCGGGAGGACCACCTGCGTGAGGAGTCCGCCCGGGACCCTGCCGCGCCCGGACGCGAAGCGGAGGACGCCGCAGGCAGTGTCTTGAGATGTCCGAATTGTGGGGGCGAGCTCAGCGAGCCGCGGCGATTCAACCTGATGTTCGAGACCCACATCGGGCCGGTCGCCGACGACGCCTCGGTCGCCTACCTCCGCCCCGAGACCGCCCAGGGGATCTTCATCAACTTCAAGAACGTGCTCCAGTTCGCGCGCAAGAAGCCACCGTTCGGGATCGCCCAGATCGGGAAGTCGTTCCGGAACGAGATCACCCCGGGGAACTTCGTGTTCCGGACGCGCGAGTTCGAGCAGATGGAGATGGAGTTCTTCACACCGCCGGACGAGGCGGAGGAGTGGCACCGGCGGTGGATGGACGACCGGATGCGGTGGTACACGGAGCTCGGTATCCGTCCCGACCAGCTCCGCCTCCGCGAGCACGGAGCCGACGAGCTGTCCCACTACTCGTCGGCGACGTCGGACATCGAGTACCTGTTCCCGATCGGGTGGTCGGAGCTGGAGGGGATCGCGAACCGCGGCGACTTCGACCTGACCGCGCACGCGAAGGCGTCGGGCGAGAAGCTCGAGTACTTCGACCAGGAGCGCGGCGAGGCGTACGTCCCCCACGTCGTCGAGCCCGCAGCCGGCGTCGACCGCTCCCTGCTCGCGTTCATTGTCGACGCCTACGACGTCGAGGAGGTCGAGGGCCGGAAGCGGACGGTGCTGCGGCTGCACCCGAAGCTGGCGCCGGTGAAGGTCGCCGTGCTGCCGCTCGTCTCCAAGGCGGGGATGCCGGAGCGGGCGCGGGAGATCCACGAGAGCCTCCGCCGCCGGATCCCGGCCGAGTACGACGAGGGCGGCTCGATCGGGAAGCGCTATCGCCGCCAGGACGAGATCGGCACGCCGTGGGGGATCACCGTGGACGGCGAGACCGAGGACACGGGCACGGTGACGCTCCGCGACCGCGACTCGCTGGAACAGGTCCGCGTCCCGATCGAGGGCCTGGCCGACGATCTGGCCGCCCGCCTGGAGCGGCCCTGGACCAGCCCGAAGCTGGCGCGGTGAGCTCGGTCAGATTGGACTGGCCGGACAGCCAGCCTTGATCTAAGCTGCATGCATGGCGACCGAGCAGGCGTCGCGCAGGCAGGCAGGCGCGAACGGCGCGGGTGATTCGAGCGCGATCGCCTCGATCAGCTACTCGGACCTGTACCGCCGCTGGGAGGAGGGGAACTGGAGCGCCACCGGGATCGACTTCGCCCAGGACCGCACGGGGTGGCGGGAGCTGTCCGAGATCCAGCGCGCCAGCGCGCTGTGGACGTACTCGATGTTCTTCTACGGCGAGGACTCGGTTGCCGACAACCTCTCCCCGTACATCGACGCGGCGCCGCAGGCGGAGCAGAAGTACTTCCTCGCCACCCAGCAGGTGGACGAGGCCCGCCACTCGGTCTTCTTCTCCCGCTTCTTCTCCGAGGTGATCGGCGCCGGGGGCACCGTCGCGTCCGGCCTCGCCTACACCGAGCCGCAGCTCACCTGGGGCTTCCGGAAGGTGTTCGACCGGCTCGATCGGATGGCGGACGAGCTCCGACGCGATCGCTCGCTGCCCAAGTTCGCGCAGGCGATCGCGCTCTACCACATGGTGGTGGAGGCCGAGCTGGCTCAGCCGGGGCAGCACTTCATCGAGGACTTCTTCGTCAAGTCGGGGACGATGCCCGGGTTCGCCGAGGGGATGAAGAACGTGTCCCGCGACGAGCAGCGACACATCGGGTTCGGGGTCAAGGTGCTGTCGGAGTGTTTCGCCGAGTCCGAGGAGTGCAAGCAGGCCGTGGGCGAGCTGCTTCGCGAGGTTGCGCCCTACACGCTCGCGGTGTACATCCCGCCCAACTGGGACCGGCGCTACACGGAGGAGTACGGGTTCACGCTGGAGGAGATCTACGCGTGGGGGTTCCGCTCGGTGGAGACCAAGTGGCGCGCCGCGGGCTACCCGATCGAGGAGATGCCACCGGGCGTGTTCCCCGTCGACTTCGCGCTGTCGCCCGAGCAGCGCGTGGAGGGGATCGTGAAGCTGATGCAGGCCGGCGTCGTCGGAGAGCCGAACGACAGCCCCCAGTGCTCGCCCGAGATCCAGCGGCTGTACTTCGACACGGTGGAGCGCTCCGTGGACCACAGCGCGGTCGACGGCGACCCGATGACGATCCAATGGCGGTTCGCCGATGCGGAGCCGTGGCACCTGCGGATCGACAACGGCTCCAGCCGAGCCGAGCCGGGCGAGGCAGCGGACCCCGATCTCACGTTCGAGACCACCTGGCGCGACTGGATCGCGGTCTCCACGCATCGCGGCGACCCCCGGAAGGCGATCCTACGGGGCCGGATCCGACCGCGCGGCTCGATCCGGCAGCTGCTCCGGATGGGCAAGATCTTCCCGCGCTAGGCGCGGTCGCTCAGCACTTCGGCGGATCCCGATCGAGCTCGGCCGCCAGCGCGCAGTAGGACTGCTTCGGCTCGAACCCGTCGGGGCCGAACTCCGGGCCCATCACGCCGTATGCCTGGTAGGGGCCGGCCGCGCATACCTCGTGGCGGCTGTCGGCGAAGCGGTGGACCTGGACGGTCTCGAGCCGTGCCTTCCCGGAGAGCCGCCGCCACGTACCCGTCAGCCGCGCCGCCTGGCCCGCCTCGGTGAGGCCGCCGCACCGGTCGGGGTCGGTTCGCGTCCTGAACCCGAGCTCGGTGACGAGCCGGGCGGCGTCGCCGAACCCGGCGGCGTCGACGACCGCGTCGAGATCGTCGTACTGCGCGACCGCCTCGTCCTCGGCCGCCTCGTTGTCCGCCCCGTAGCTGCGCTCCGGGTACAGGTGGATGCCGACCGCGTCCACCGAGAACGGGCTGAGGTAGCGGAGCGTCTCCCGCATGTAGCCGGTCGCGCACACCGGGGCCTGCTGCCCGCGCTTCCGGCAACTCAGCGCCGGACGGCCGAGGCCCGCCACCGTGGTCCGGGGGTCGAGGTCGCACTCGCCATGCTCCGCGCACACACGGGCCTGCGCGTCGGTGACCGCGTACTCGGCGTACGCCACCACCGTTGCGTAGGCGGCCGGGTCCACCTCGGCCGGCCAGAACGCGGGCAGGTTGGGCTCGTTCCAGATCTCGTACGCGTCGGCGACAGCCCATGTGCGCCGCACCGTCTCCGCGACGAATCCGTACCACGCGTTCCACTCGCGCCCGGTCCGCGGCGGCTCCCACGCCCGGTCACACGAGCCGCCGGGGACGCCGCCGACCATCACGACCGCGTGCAGGCCGCGGTCGCGGATTGCGGAGACGACGGCGTCGTACGGCTCCCATCCGCCGGGGGCCGTGGCGCGGCACGCGTACACGTTGAGGCGCACGGTCTCCGCACCCTCCGCCTCGATGTCGTCCAGGACGGACCCCAGCCTGCCCTGGAGCTGCAGCGCGTGCAGGTCCTCGTTGTAGCCGAGGCTCGGGGCGGCCACCGCCGCAGCCGGGAGGGTGACCAGCGCGGTCGCCGCCGCGGCGGCTGCTGCCGGACCGAATCGCATCGTTCGAAGATCGCAGAGAAGGGGGCGGCCCGAAGGCCGCCCCCCGCTCATGCCTGCGTCTCGCTCAGCGGGCTAGGTGCACGCCTGCGTGACGCTGTCGGTCTGGGCCGGGCCGCTCACGTACGAGACGTTGATCTTCGTGGTGAGCTCGCCGTCGGTGCACTTCCCGACGACCCAGCTCTTCTTCGACTGCTGCTTCTTCTTCTTCGACTTCTTCTTCAGCTTCTTGGACTTCTTCTTCAGCTTCTTGGCCTTCTTGCCGGACGCCTTCTTCGCCTTCTTCTTGTACTTCTTCGACTTCTTCTTCAGCTTCTTGGACTTCTTCTTGAGCTTCGCGTCCTTGTAGTCCTTGCTGATCGTGAACGCGGTGTCCGTGATCGGGATCCCGTCCGGGACTGCTCCGCCGGCGCTCTGCGCGACGAGGGTGTGGAACAGGGTTCCGAACCCGTCCTGGTTGAACGGAATCATCTCGCTGACCAGGGTCACCGGCGTCCCGGCCGTCGAGTGGAACAGCACCGTCGGGTGGCCGTTCTGCCGCGTCCCGTTGAACAGCGCCACCCCGCCGTACAGCACGGGGCCGGTTGCACCCGGCACGCCCTGGCCGAGGAACGCCCCCGACTTGCCGGCGCCGATCAGCGCGTCCTTACACAGGCTCTTGGCCGTAGCCGCGTCCTGGCCGCGGATCGTCGCCGGATCACACTGGGCGAGACCCTTGGTCGTGTACGTGAGCTCCTCGGGAGCATAGATGTCGAACACGCCCGCCTCGGGAACCGGGGCGGTGAAGTCCTTCAGGAACAGCCGCGTGTACTGCGTTCCGTGCTTGCTGTCCTTGCCGCCCAGGTCCGCCGAGCTGGGCGGAATCGGGAACGGCGGCACCGGGAAGTCCAGCTGGGCATCCGCCTTCGTCGTCGTCGGCTGGAACCCGGCCTCGACCTTCTGCGTGCCAGCGGCCATCGCGCTCGCGGGGATCGCCACGGCGAGCGCGAGCCCCAAGGCGCCTACATAGCCAATGCGACGCTTTCCAATGCGACGCTTTCTCATTTCCTCCTCCTCCTCCTTGTCGCGCGCTCCCCCGCTTGATCACGCAAAACGCGGCGCCGGGCAGCGCCCGCCTGCACATCCACTTGTAGCAACACGCGGCCGGCCGGTTTGTAGCGGCACGACCAAATGAGAGGGGCGGCCCGAAGGCCGCCCCTCTCCAGCATCGGGCTCGAGAGCCCTCTCGCTCAGCGGGCTAGGTGCACGCCTGCGTGACGCTGTCGGTCTGGGCCGGGCCGCTCACGTACGAGACGTTGATCTTCGTGGTGAGCTCGCCGTCGGTGCACTTCCCGACGACCCAGCTCTTCTTCGACTGCTGCTTCTTCTTCTTCGACTTCTTCTTCAGCTTCTTGGCCTTCTTGCCAGACGCCTTCTTCGCCTTCTTCTTCAGCTTCTTGGACTGCTTCTTGAGCTTCGCGTCCGTGTAGTCCTTGCTGATCGTGAACGCGGTGTCCGTGATCGGGATCCCGTCCGGGACTGCTCCGCCGGCGCTCTGCGCGACGAGGGTGTGGAACAGGGTTCCGAACCCGTCCTGGTTGAACGGAATCATCTCGCTGATCAGGGTCACCGGCGTCCCGGCCGTCGCGTGGAACAGCACCGTCGGGTGGCCGTTCTGCGGCGTCCCGTTGAACAGCGCCACCCCGCCGGTCAGGACGGGGCCGGTTGCACCCGGCACGCCCTGGCCGAGGAACGCGTCGGACTTGCCGGCGCCGATCAGCGCGTCCTCACACAGGCTCTTGGCCGTAGCCGCGTCCTGGCCGCGGATCGTCGCCGGATCACACTGGGCGAGACCCTTGGTCGTGTACGTGAGCTCCTCGGGAGCATAGATGTCGAACACGCCCGCCTCGGGAACCGGGGCGGTGAAGTCCTTCAGGAACAGCCGCGTGTACTGCGTTCCGTGCTTGCTGTCCTTGCCGCCCAGGTCCGCCGAGCTGGGCGGAATCGGGAACGGCGGCACCGGGAAGTCCAGCTGGGCATCCGCCTTCGTCGTCGTCGGCTGGAACCCGGCCTCGACCTTCTGCGTGCCAGCGGCCATCGCGCTCGCGGGGATCGCCACGGCGAGCGCGAGCCCCAAGGCGCCTACATAGCCAATGCGACGCTTTCGCATTTACTCCTCCTCGTTGACGGGACCGCGCGATCGCGGCACCAGCGCCGCATCCCACGCTCCCTATTCCTCCTCTAAACAACACTCCCGCCACCGCTTAGTAGCGGTCGTTGCGAGCAAGCCTACATTGTTTTGCAACACCAGCAGGGAGTTTCGCTCACGGAAGCTCGAACACGTGCAGGTAGTCCGTGGACTCGGAGGACGAGCCGCCGATCGACTCGTAGGGGTCCTGCTTGCGGCACGGCGGGGCCGGGATGTCGTTCGAGCTGGTCTCGTCCCTGAACGTGAACGCGCGCAGCAGATCGTAGAAGTCGCCCAGCTCGGTCGACCCGACCGGGTAGCGGGCCCAGTCGGCGAACGCGGGATCCGCGATCGCCGTCGCCTTGGCCGGGAACGTGGCGGTGATCCCGGTGGAGCATTGACGCGTCTCGAAGCTCGCCAGGCCGCTGGCGATGCTGTTGTACCCGCCGGGCTGGATGTACGGGTTGGAGCGGTCCACGCGGAGCCGGTTGGGATACCCGGCGACCGACTCCGGACCCACCGGCGCGCCGGTCCGCAGGTAGTGGACGATCGCCCCGTTCGCGGGCTCCTCGGGCGCGGAACGCCGGGCCTGCGTCGCCGCCGCGACGTTGCCGAGGAACCCGGTGACGTCCTGCTGGTACTTCCTCACCACCTGCACGATCGGGGTGAGGTTGCGAAGCAGCGGGTCGAGATCGGTCAGGAACGGCGGCAGCTGATCGTCGAGCACCTCGCGCAGCGCGGGGAACCCCGGCTTGGCGCGGTTCGCGGCCCGCCGGAACCCGATGAAGAAGTCGCGCAGCTGCGGCGCCAGCCGGCCCAGGTCGACCAGGGTCGGGCTGAGCTCGCGCGCAGCGGGGCGAAGCTGGGTGATCAGCGGGTTCGTGTCGCCCGAGAACTGCTCCAGCCGGGCCAGGGTGAGGCGCTGCTCGTCCAGGTAGGTGGGGAGCGCCTGGAACAGCTCCCGGAGGCTCTGGTTGCGGGCGGCGGTGGTCGAGAACACCCGCTCGGAGTTGCTGATCAGACCCCGAAGCTGGCCCTGGCGCTCGCTGAACGCGTCGAACACCTCGCCGGTGTCGCGGACGAAGTTGCGGGTCTGGATCCGCTGGGTGTCGAGCACGCGCAGCACCCGGTCGAGCTCGTCGGCGAACGGGCCCAGGTTCCCGAACGCCGCCGACAGGTCCTCGCCGCGATGGTGCAGGGCGAGCGCGGCCGACTGCTGCCATACCTGGAACGCCTCGCGGGTCGGCTCGTCGAACGCCCGGAACACCTCGTCCAGCTGGACCGCGTCGGAGACCTGGGCGGCGCGGAGCTTGCCGCCCTCGGGAAGCGGGTTCTTCGGCACCGGGCTGGCGTCAGGGGAGCCCGGCGTCAGCTCAACGTAGGTCTCGCCGAGCAGCGTCTTCTGGCGCAGGATCGCGCGCGTGTTGGAGGCGATCGGCGCGTACTTCGAATCCATCTCGACCGTCGCCTCGGCCCGTCCCTTGTCGTTCAGGTCGACCGACTTCACCTTGCCGACCGATACCCCGGAGATCCGCACGTCGGCCTCGGCCGGAAGCTGGGTCGCCTCGTCGAACGGCACCCTGAACTGGTAGCTCTGCGGCTTCAGCGGGGTCGGCCCGCCAAACGAGAGCCACAGGAACAGCAGCAGCCCGAAGCAGGAGATCGCGAAGGCGACGGCGATCAGCAGCTGGATCGGTGTGGGTGGGCGGGTCTCCATCTAGCCGCACCCTCCGAGGTCCTCGATCTCCTGGCGCCTCACGGTCCGGTTCACGTCGAGCAGGAACTTGTACGTCTCGTCGCGCAGCGACACGCCCTCGGCGAGCCCGGCCGTCGCGCAGCTGAGCAGGACGACGCCCCTCGGGATCGGCCCGTTCGCGTCCTGGACGAAGCTGAGCGCGTTCAGGTTGTGGTTCAGCCACGCCGCCCAGAACAGGAAGCTCTCCTGGCTGCCGTCGGGGTTGGCGGCAAGCGCGTTGAACACTTCGTTCAGCTGGCTCAGGCCCCCCCGCAGGTTCTTCGTGGTGGCGGCCAGCGGGTTGGCGGCCTGCTGCAGGTGCCGGAACGGCTTCTGGACCTTGCGGGTGAACGGACGGATCTGCTTCTTGATCGGCCCGGTGGTCTTCCGGAAGAACGGACGCGAGGCCTTCAGGGCGGGGCCGAGCGTGCGGGCGACCGACGTCTGGGCGCGCAGCGACGGAGCCGCAGCGAGCGAGAACCGGTTCGAGCTGCGCAGGGCGCGCTGGGTGGCACCCAGCGCGGACGGCGCCTCGCGGAGCGTCTCGCGGATCGATGCCTCCTGGTTCGCGAACCCGCGCAGCGCGGCATTCGAGGCGTCGACCCACTCAGCGACCTGCTTGTCGTTGTGGCCGAGCTCCTCGGCGACCAGGCGGAAGTTGTGGATCGACCCGCGGATGCTCTCGCGCCGCTTCGCCAGCAGCTTGTTGATCTTCGCGACGTCGCGGGTGAACGGCTCGAACCGGCGCAGCCCCGCGGACAGCTCCTTGCCGTGACCGCCGAGCCCCTGGGCGCCGCCCTGCAGCAGCAGCCTCAGGTACCCCTGCGTGTCCCCGTCCAGCGTCGCCAGGATCTGGTCCGGCTGCACGTTCGGCTGCGTCTGGGAGACCGGGAGCGTCGTCCCGTCCTCGACGGGCTTGCCCTTCGTCCCTGGATCCATCTCCAGGGTGATGTCCTGGAGCCCGGTCCGCGGGCGCATCACGATCGTCGCGTCGTCGTGGATCAGGGACTTGTACTTGTCGTCGACCGACATCGTGACGACGGCCTCGCCGTTGTCGAGCTCGACCTTGGTCACGTCCCCGGCCTCGACTCCCGCGATGTTCACCGTCTGCCCCTGGCCCGGGGTGACCGCCTGCGCGGTGGTGAACCTGGCCTTCAACTCGAACCGGTCCTTGCCGAGGAACGGGATCCAGTCCGGGTAGGGATACTGCTGCTGCGACAGCACCGCCCCGGTCACCGCCACCCCGATCACGAGCAGCGCGACGATCGCGATGAAGTCACCGAGGTGCTCGCGGATCGCGCGCCTCATGGCAGCGTCTCCGGCTGTGGCGACCCGATGTCACCCGGGAGACCGCTGCCGCCGGTCCCGTTCAGATCGGGGACGGGGTTCTTGTGGCACTTCGTGTCGGTGTCGAACGGGGGCTTCGCCGAGGCCGCCACGTTCGGCCGGGTCCCGAGCGGGTCCGAGATCGTGTAGGTGTAGAGCGTCTGGTTCTTGACCTCCGACGGGTCCGGGTTCGTCGTCGTGGCGAGCACGTCGCCCCCGCCCGGCTGGATCCGCAGGTAGCTCCCGTTCCCGTCGAAGTCCCCGCCGGTCCCCGCCTGCTGCGCGGCCGTGTACCAGAACTCCCGGAAGTTGGGCTGGCCCGTGCTGAACGGGTAGGCGCCGCTGGCGTTGTCGATCACGATGTTGCCGGTCGGGACCAGCACGTCGCTCGCGCACAGGCCGAGCAGGCCGTTCTGGCGCAACAGGCCGATCCCCTTGTTCGTGGTCTTGGCCAGACCGGGCGTGCCCTTGCGGAGAATCTGCGCCAGACCGCCCAGCTCGCTCTTGCGAAGCAGCCTGTGCGTCTGGCGCAGCCACGGGTTCGCGGCGCGGATCGTCGCCGGCAGCTCCGCGATGCTGGGCTCGAGCTCGCGCGCGAACGCCCGCAGCGGCGGCAGGGACTCGCTCAGGTGGCGAAGCGAGGGCTGCGCGATCTCCAGCGTGGGCGCCGCCTCGCGGACGGTGTCGCTCAGGTTCGTCGACTCCGCGGCGAGCGCCCCGACCGTCGTGTTGAAGTTCGTGATCAGGTCCTTGAGCTGCTCCTGGCGGCTGACGAGCGCCCCGAACAGCCTTCGGTTGCCTGCGATCAGGCGCGACAGGTCGTTCGGCTGCGTGCCCTGCAGCGCCGTGTTGACGATCGCCGAGTCGCGGCCGGCGGCCCCGCCGTAGCGGAACGCGCCGTTCAGCGCCTGGGCGCCGCTCTCGCCCTGCACGTCGGGGTCCTGGGTCTTGTCCTCCGCCGCCGTCGGCTGATGGTTGAGGCCGGTGCCGAACCCCTCGAGGAACTGGGCGAGGTTCTTGCGATCCGGCTTCTGCAGCGTCGTCAGCACCTGGTCCAGCTGCACCGCGACCGAGGTCTGGGTGATCGGGATCGTGCCGCCGTCCGGAAGATCGGGAGCGCTGGGGCTGCCCGGGTCCATGTCGAGGAAGAAGTTGCCCTCGAGGAACAGCCGCGGCCGGATCTTGATGTTCGCGTCGCTGTGCAGAGGCAGGCCCTGATCGTCGACGGTGAACGTGACCTCGGTCGCGCTCCCCTTCGCCTCGACCGAGGTCACCTCGCCGACGTTGACTCCCGCGATCCGGACCGGCGCGGTCTTCCGGAGGGTGGCGGCGTTCTCGAACACCGCCTTCGCCTCGTACCCGCCGCCGACGAACGGGACCGACTTCGTGAACGCCAGATAGGTGAGGGCGACGAGGATGATCGCGACGATCGCCCCGACCGCGGTCCGGCTCAGCCCCTGCGGACCGCGCCGGTACAGGCGCTCGTCGTAGGCCTTCGCCTGGCCCATCGGGGTGTTCCCGGGCCCGTTCGCCATCAGCCTGAGCCTCCGACCGTCTTGTTGGGCTTCGTGATCGAGTCAGGCATCAGCCCCTGGTTCCCCGGGGTGTTGCCGATCACGACCTGGCCCGCGGTGTACGGCTCGCGTCCGGCCTCGCACTCCTTCGGCTTCTGGCCCTTCGCAGCCGTGTTCGGGTACGGGTTGACGTGCAGGAAGTTGGCGTCCGGCGACGGGCCGCTCGCGATCCCCGACGACGGGACGCCCTCGTTGTTCGCCGAGTCGGGGGCACCGGGTGCCGACAGCACGATGAAGCGCTGCCAGTTGCCGAGGCTGTTCCCAAGGCTCCCGGTGTTGGACAGGTTGTAGAAGAGCAGCGAGCCGTAGTAGCAGACCGACTGGGCGGGGCCGATGAAGCGCAGGGTGGGCGTGATCTCGTCCGAGAACGTGGTGAGCTGGTCGATCCCGGCGCGGGCCCCGGAGTTGTCGTTGAACCGCTTCAGCGATGCGGCTGTCGGCGGAAGCTGGCGGTTGAAGCGCGGCCCGAGCAACAGCGCCGGCACGCCGACGACGGCGGCGTCGGCAAGGTCCGGGGCCGTCTTTCGGAGCGCCCGCGCGCCCGGTGCGAGGTCGTTGAACAGTCCCGTCGTGTTGCGGAGGAACGGCCTGATCCGCGGCAGCGTCCGGATCGCGGTCTCGAACGACGGCGGCGTCCGCGTGATCGTCTCCTCGATGAACGGCCGGGCGACGTCGGCGAGCGCCCCGAACGTGGTGTCGAGCACGACGAACATCTGCGCCTGCACCTCGGCCACCGGGGCAACCTCCGCGGCGGTGTTGCGGAGCGCCACGAACAACCTGCCGAGCTGGGTGCGCGGATTCGACAGGACCCGCGCCACCGGCTGCAGGCTGCGCAGCGCCGGGGCGAGCTTCCCGATCGCCTCGTTCAGGGAGGGGCCGCGAGCCGCGATCGCGCTCCCGAACTCGACCAGGTTGCGCCGGATCGCGAGCCGGGTGGGCTCGTCGAAGGTGTTCAGGACCTGGTCGAGCTCGACCGGCTCCGGGCGCGCGTTGCGGAGCGGGATCGTGGCGCCCTCCGAGATGCCGTGGTCCGAGCTTCCCTTGGTGATCTGCAGGTACTTCAGGCCGAGCGCCGACCGGGACCGGACCACCACGGTCGAGTCCTCGGGGATCTCGCGGACGTTGTTGTCAAGCTTCAGGTCGAGCTTCGCGGTGGTGGAGCCGTTCTCGTGCTGGACCGGCGTCACGTCCTCGACCAAGCCGATCCGGACGCCGCCCATCCGCACCTCGTTGGACGGCACCAGCGAGTTCGCGTTCGGGACCTGGGCCGCGATCCGATAGGTGGGCACGAACGGGAGGCCGGTGTTCGCGTTGTAGGCGAGGAACACCGCGACGACGACGATCAGGACGGTGATCGCGCCAACCATCGTCGGGCTGGAGGCGAGCGTTCCCATCGCGCCGCGCCTCACCGCTTGCCTCCATTCCCGATCAGGAAGTGGAGCAGCGCCCGGCTGGCGCGCTTGGAGCGGCCGCCGATCGCGGCGCTGGGCTCCGGCGTCACCGCTCCCGAGCCGCCCAGCGACCCGTCCGCGGGCGCCGGGGCCGCCGGGTGGCCGGCACCGCCGCTCTCGGAGCCGCCCGTGCTCGGTTCACGCCCGCCGCCGCCGGCCGAGCGCTTGTGCCCGCCGCCGCCGGCCGAGCTCGTCGTGGGGGAGCTGGTCTGGCGCTCGTCGGCGCTGCCGAAGTGCGCATCGCACTCGCCGAGCACCTGGACGGTGACCTGGGTGCAGGTGGTGACGAGCCCGAAGGTGCGCAGGTAGTGGCCGTAGGCGTCGTACCCGTTCACGGCGGCGGAGGTCCCGAAGATGAAGTCCATCAGCGACCTCAGCCCCGTGGTCGTCGTATCGCACTTGCCCGTGTCCAGGTTGCGGCCCACGCACAGGCGCTTGTCGAGGCTGACGAGCAGCTTGTTGAGCTGCTTGGAGCCCGGCTTCGCGGACTTCGCCAGGTCGCGGACGTCCTTGATCACCGGGTCGGAGCCGATGATGTCGGCCTGGCTCTCGGAGGCGGCGTCGCCGAGGGTGGTGACCGAGTCGGTGGCGGCCGAGGAGAGCGGCACGAGCGCTCGCTGCGCGCGGGTGACGTCGGGCGCGGCAGCGCCGAAGTTGGTGATCACCGGGGTGCCGGCGTCGGAGAAGGCGCGCAGGTCGTTCATCGTCGAGCGGAGCTCGCGCAGGTAGGCGGGGAACCGCTGCAGCCCCGCTTCGAGGTCGCCCTCGTGATCGGCCGTCGCCTGCGCGGGAACGGTGGAGTTGCGGATGAAGCCGGTGATGTGGCTGCGCTCGCGGGCAAGCGGCTTCAGGACGGTGTCCGACTCGTCCGCGAGCTGGGCGAGCGTTCGGTTCTGGTCGCGGAGGATCGCCAGCACCTGGTTCGTCTCGCGCAGCGCCGGGTTCGCCCGCTCGACGATCTGCTCGAGGTCCTTGCCGCGCGCGGCGAGGCCGGCGCCGAGGTCGTTCAGGATCAGCCGGAACCGGTCGGCGTACGGCTCCCGCATGATGTCGTTGACGAGGTCGATGTCGACTGCCTTGCCGTTGTTCTCCAGCGGCAGCAGGAGCTGGCCCGCGCCCGGCTGGCCGTCGGGGACCTGGTCCAGCGGCGGCGGCGGCTCGGTGCCGGCCGCGCGCGGCTGGGTCGGCTTGCACCCGACGAACTTCTCGCCCAGGGTCGACTGGGGCTGGATCAGGCACGAGGCGTCCGCCCGGAAGTCCTGGAACCCGGGGTCGTCGATCCGGAGCACGACCGCGGCCTTCCCCGGCTGCTTGCCGTTGCCCTCCTTGCTATCGGTCTCGCCCGGCCTGGTCACCTCGACCTCCGAGACGGTCCCGACCGTGGCGCCGGCGACCCGGACGTCCTCACCGGTGACCAGGAACGACGCGTTGTCGAAGATCGCCCGCACCTCGTACGGCCCGCCGTCGTCGCTGAGCGCCGGGCCGGCGATCGCCAGCCCGGCGGCGGCCGCCAGCCCGCACGCTATGAGCGCCATCCGCCTCATGGCCCCGGTGGCACGTCCCCGGTCTCGCACTTCGGGTTCGGCGACTTGCCGCCCGACAGCAGCGCACCGTCGTCGGTGAAGGGGTTGGAGCCGCTGATCGCCTGCGTGGAGCCGCCCGGGCAGCGCACGAACTTGCCCTTCCCGAGCGAGTTCGAGTCGTAGAAGTCGTACTGCTGCGACGGGTCGTTCGGGGTGAGCGCCCCGCCCGCGTAGTTGAAGATGTTGGTGAGCACCGACGCCCGCGCGTAGTGCCCGTTCTCGTCGTAGTACGAGGCGCCCTGGCCCAGCCTGCTGATCAGGCCGAGCAGCTCCGGCGCGTAGGGCCGCGCGAACTGGAAGTCGGGGAGCGAGTCCTCGATCCCCTGGCTGGCGCGGGGCAGGTCCTTCCTCCCCCGCTTCCGGAGCTTCGGAAGGTCCTTGAGGTTGTCGGCGAGGTCGTTTGCCTTCCCCTTCTTGTTGAAGACCTTGCGCAGGTTCCGGAACACCGGAACGCTTCTGCTCACCACCGGCCGCAGGTCGCGCAGGAACGGGGCCAGGTTGCGGGTGGAGACCTTCGCCGTCGCGACCAGCGGATCGAGGTCGTCGAGGGCGGCGCGGAGGTTGACGAACGTCGTGTTCGCCTGGCGCAGGGTCGGCGGGAACGCGGTCAGCACCCTGTCCAGCGAGGAGTTCTGGCTGGCGATCGCGCCGAGCGCCTCGTTCCCGTTCTGGGTCAGCGCCGAGAGGTCGTCGCGGCGCTCGGCGATCGCCTTCACCACCCGGGAGCCGTCCGCGAGGAAGTCGCTGAAGGACTGCTGGTCGCGGGTGAGCTGCGCGAACAGGCGGCGGGCGGCGTCGAGGCTCGGGTTGAAGTACTTGTAGGTCGCGTTCGCGGTCTGCCCGGCGCCGGAGTAGGTGGCGGCGAATCCCTGGATCACGTTGCGGAGCGCGCGCCGCTGGCGCGGGTGGAAGGTGTCGAAGAGCTGGTCGAGGTCGACCGGCGAGGTGGTGCTGTCCGCCGTGATCACGCCGCCGTCGTCGAGCTCGGGCGCGTCGTCGGGTCCCGGGGTGATCGCGATATAGCGATTCGCGATCCCCGACAGCGAGGTGGTCCGGATCACCGCGGTCGTCCCCTCGGTGAGGGGCTCGTCGGTGGAGATGTGGACGTCGGCCTGCCAGTCGTCGGTCAGCTCGATCTTGTCGACCGAGCCGATCGGGTGGCCGCCGACCTGGACCAGGTTGCCGGGCACGAGCTGCCCCCCGGTCTGGAACAGGAGCCGGTAGGAGGCGCCGTTGCCGCCGCCGAGGAACAGGATCAGGACGAGCACGATCGCGCCCAGCAGGGCGCCGAGGGCGGCGATCCGCCCGGGGGTCGTCCGCCCGGTCGAGCCGTCGCCCGCGCTCACTGCCCCATCCTCGTGCTCACGTTGTGTCCTACCCGGCCCTCGCCCCAGGCGGCCACGCCCTCTCTTGCGGACCCCAGATCTCCTCCAGTTCCACGGATCCCGGAACTCCTCCAGCTGACCCTGGCAGCCTATATCCCGCGCCCACCGTAAGGCGGCCGCGGTGCGGAACTTCGGTTAATCCGTTCTTAACGTGCGGCGCGGTCGTCCCTTCCGGGACCCCGCCGAACCGGACGCAAAGCGGAGCATCTTGCGGACCTAGGCGATGAAGAACGCCACCAGCGACATCATCAGGGCGTAGAAGACGATCGCCTCGGTGAGCGCGAACCCGAGCCACATGATGCTCTGGATCTCGCCGCGCATCTCCGGCTGGCGGGTGACCGACTCGATCGTCTTGCCGAAGATGTAGCCGACGCCGATCCCGGGGCCGATCGCCCCGAACCCGGTGCCGAGTCCGAGCGCGAGCGCCTTCGCGGCGTCGAGCCCTGCTGTGTCGGCGGATGCCTGTGCGATGGGAAGAAGCGCTTCCATGCAGCACTCCCTTCGTCGTGACTGACTGAGTGATCAGTCGTTACAAAGTCATCTTACCCGGTCGGCGCGGCCCGCATCAAGGCCCGCCAAATGCTCCGCTTCGCGTCCGCTTTTGGCGGGGTGGCCGGCGGGACGGGCTGCTCGGCGAATGGGGCGTTACGAGGTAAGCAGGAAGCGCGCCGCGGCGGTGCCGGTCTCGATCACCTCGTCGAACTCGCGGCCGCGATCGGTGAGCGCCTGCAGTGCGGTCCCGTCCGCGATCGCGAACAGGTAGGCGACCGTCGCCTGGGCTCCGAACCGCAGCGACAGCACCCCCTCCTCGTTCTTGGCGTCGAGCACCTCGGCGACGTGATCGCGGCTACGCTTGAACAGCTCTGCGGTCTCGCGCTGGATCTCGGGCGTGCGGCGGCCGGCGGTGTACACCTCGAAGATCAGGTCGAAGAAGCCCGGCTCGTTCTCGATCAGGTCGAGCAGGTTCGAGACCAGCACGTCGACGACGTCGTCGACCGTCTGCGCGCGCGCCAGCGACTCGTCAAGGCGCGCCACCCGCACCTCGGAGTCGCGGCGCACCACCTCCACCAGGAGCCGCTCCTTGGTCCCGAAGTAGTAGTGCAAGAGGCCCCGGCTGACGCCCGCCTCGCGCGAGACGTGCTCGAACGTCGATCCGGCGATCCCGCGCGCGGCGACGCTGGCGCGCATCGCCTCGATGATCCGCTGCGCCTTGTCGCTGGAGAGCTCGCGCTGCTTGGTGGCCGCTTCCATGTGCCGCGCAGTGTACGGCTGCCGCACGACCTGGCAGCGACCCGGCATCATTCCGCTCGCGTGCTCCGCTTCGCGTCCGCGCGCGAGCGGGTTGCGGGCAGGGCGTGCTGGTCTAGCTCTGCGTGGAGGCGGTCTCCGGCGCCGGCGAGGTGGTCGAGGTGTACTCGAACTCCTCCTCGGCTCCGAACAGACGGTCGAGCACCGCCTTGCGCAGGTCCTCGCTGAGCAGCAGCGCCAGGCCGGCTCCGAGCAGCGCGATCAGAATCAGCCGGCCGACCCGGCTCTTGCGCTTGCGCTTGCCACGGAGCTGCTCGGATGCCTCGCGCATCGACTCCGCCGCCCGGCGCAGGTCGCGCTGCACCTTCTTGTCGTCCATCAGCGCCTTCGCAGGGCCCTTGCCGTTGGCGATTCGCGCGTACGCGTCGCGCGCCGCCTCGAACGCCTCGCGGATGTTGTCGCGGAGGTCCTCGTCCTCGATCAGACGCTGCACGTAGGGGTTCGACCGCAGCGCGGACGTGGCCTCGCCCACCCTCTTCGCGGATTCCTGCGCGCGGCTGCTTGACGCCATCGAAACTCTCCTAGCTCGGATCTCGGGTCCCGGCAGAGCTTATACCCGAATCCCGGGTGTGCACTCAGCCGTTCAGGCCCGGGATCGCGATCTCCAGCGCCTCGCCGATCTCCGCCACGTACATGTAGGCGAGGTCGCGCCGCTCGTTCTCAGGGATCTCGGCGACGTCGCCCTCGTTGCGCTCCGGGAGGATCACCCGCTTGATCCCCGCCCGCTGGGCGGCGAGTGACTTCTCCTTGACGCCGCCGATCGGCAGCACCTGGCCGGTGAGCGTGATCTCGCCGGTCATCGCGACGTCGTTGGCGACCGGCTTCCCGCTCGCCAGCGAGGCGAGCGCGGTCGCCATCGCGACGCCCGCCGAGGGCCCGTCCTTGGGGACCGCGCCGGACGGCACGTGGATGTGGATGTCGTTGTTCGCGAACCAGTCCTCGGGCAGCTTCGGCGCGATCTCGGCGCGGTGTCCCCGCACCCACGAGAGCGCCGCCTGGGCCGACTCCCGCATCACGTCCCCGAGCTGGCCGGTGATCGTGAGCGTGCCGGATCCCGGCACCGAGGCCGCCTCCACGAACAGGACCTCGCCGCCGACCGGGGTCCAGGCGAGGCCTGTTGCGACGCCCGGGTCCTTGGTGCGGCGCTTCTGCTCCGCGAAGTGGCGGCGCGGGCCGAGCAGCTCCCGCGCCCGCTTCGCCGAGATCTTCACCTTCCCGTCGAGCTTGCCCTCCGCCGCCTCGCGGGCGATCTTCCGGCACACGGTGCCGATCTGGCGCTCCAACCCGCGGACGCCGGCCTCGCGCGTGTACTCGTCGGCGATCGCGTTCAGTGCCGCGTCCGCGAACTCGATCTGCGAGGGCTTCAGACCGTTCTCCTCGATCTGCCGGGGAACCAGGTAGCGCTTCGCGATGTGCAGCTTCTCGTCGAGCGTATACCCGGAGAGCTGGATCACCTCCATCCGGTCCTGGAGCGGGCCCGGGATCGGGTCGAGCAGGTTTGCGGTGGCGATGAACAGCACGTCGGAGAGGTCGAACTCGAGGTCGAGGTAGTGGTCTCTGAAGGAGTCGTTCTGGGCCGGGTCGAGCACCTCCAGCATCGCGCTGGCGGGGTCGCCCCGGAAGTCGGCGCCCATCTTGTCGATCTCGTCGATCATGAACACTGGGTTGCGGGAGCCGGCGTCGCGAAGCGCGCGCACGATCGTCCCCGGCAGCGCGCCGATGTAGGTGCGCCGGTGGCCGCGGATCTCGGCCTCGTCGCGGACGCCCCCGACCGAGATCCGCTGGAACTTCCGCCCCAGGGCGCGGGCGATCGACTTGCCGAGGCTGGTCTTTCCCACGCCCGGCGGCCCGACGAAGCACAGGATCGGCCCCGGCGAGTCCGGCTTCAGGGTGCGGACCGCGAGGTACTCGAGGATCCGGTCCTTCACCTTCTCCAGGTCGTAGTGGTCCGCGTCGAGCACCTCGCGGGCGTGCGCCACGTCGAGGTTGTCCTCCGTCTGCGCGCTCCACGGGAGCTCGATCAGCCACTCCAGGTAGGTGCGGATCACGCCGTACTCGGCCGCCGCCGACGGCAGCCGCTCCAACCGCGACAGCTCCCGGTCGGCGGCCTTCTGGGCGTCCTCGGGGAGTCCCGCGGCCTCGACCCGCTCCCGCAGCTCGGTCAGCTCGGCCTGCTGCTCGTCGCCCTCCCCGAGCTCCTGCTGGATCGCCTTCATCTGCTCGCGCAGGAAGTACTCGCGCTGGCCCTTCTCCATCTCCGACTGGACCTGGGACTGGATCTTGGTGCCGAGCTGGACGACCTCCAGCTCTCGCGCGAGGATCGTCGAGAGGCGGCGAAGCCGCTTCGAGACGTCGACCTCCTCGAGCAGCTCCTGCTTCTCCTCGGTCGGGATCCGGAGCGCGCCGGCGATCAGGTGCGCGAGGGCGGACGGGTCGTCGACGTTGGCGACCGCGAGCTGCAGCTCCTCGGGCAGGTACGGGATCCCCTCGATCAGCTCGCTGAACGCGTTCTGGACGTTACGGGTGAGCGCGTCCAGCTCCGCCGACGGCTCCACGACGTCGGGAAGCTCCTCCACCCGCGCCACCAGGTAGGGCTCCTCGGCGACGTACTCGGTGAGCCGCACGCGCTGCGTCCCCTGGACAAGAATCCGCATCGAGCCGTCGGGGATCTTGATCATCCGCGCCACCACGCCGGCGACCCCGATGTCATATAGCTCGTCCGGGCCGGGCTCGTCCTGGTCGGGATCGCGGGAGGCGACCATCGCCAGCGCCCGCTCCCCCGAGAGCACGTCGTCGACGAGCTTGACCGAGCGCGGCTGCGCAACTGCGAGCGGGGTGAGCGTGTCCGGGAAGGTGACGCTCGCCTTCAGCGGCAGGACCGGAAGCGCCTGGGGAAGCGGCTTCCCCTCGTGGTCGCGGATCGCCTGCCCGAGGTCGGGCGCCTCGACGACCTCGATCCCGGGGCCTCCGTCGCCGCTCTCCACCGGCTACTCCTCCGCGCGCTTGACCGGCACCTGGTGGGGCTCCCGCTGCTCGACCAGCGGCAGCTCCACCCGGAGGATGCCGTCCTCGTAGGTGGCTCGGGCGGCGTCCGCCCGGACGTCGGCGCTGAGCGCGATCACCCGGCGAAACGGGCCGGTCTCGATCTCGAGCTGCTGATAGATCCGCCCCTCGGTCTCCTGCACGGGGCGCTCGCCGCTGATCACGAGCCGGCGACCGCTGATCTCCAGGTGGACGTCGGCGATCGGGATGCCGCCGAGATCGGCCTTCACGATCGCGCGCGGTGAGCTCTCGCCGCAGTAGTACACGTCGACCTTCGGTGAGAAGCCGCGGACCCGCCGCGGGCCGGCCAGCGGCCGGTCCCAGACGGCTCCGACGAACTCGTCCATCTCGCGCCGCATGCGCTCGAAGTCGCTGAACGGATCGCCCCCGGAGGTCATCCGGTCACAGGGTAGCCGCGCGGCGTGCATCGCTCACACCTCGTAGGTGTCGCCCTCGCGGGCGACCGTCACCTCGCCGTCGAACGTGTCCCTGCCCTGCTCCAGCGCCCACTCGCGATCGAGCTCGTCCGAGATGTGCGTGAGGACGACCCGCCCGACACCGGCCCGGCGGGCGTGCTCGCCGGCCTCGGCCGGCGTCATGTGGCCGCGCGGCCCGGCCCGCTCCGGGCGCGGCAGCGTCGCCTCGACGATCAGGACGTCGGTGCCGCGGGCGATCGCGACCAGGTTCTCGTTCGGGCGACAGTCGGCGCCGTACGTGATCCGGCCCGGCCCGTCTGTGGACGTGAAGTCGATCGCGTAGGCGGTGATGAAGTGGGGAACCTCCTGGAAGCGGGCGGTGATGCTCCCGGCCGTGACCGTCGAGTCCGGGTCGTACTCCTCCAGCCGGAACGCGTTCTCAACCAGGGCCTCGTCGCCCCAGGCGCTGCACACGCGGCGCACCGCTCTCCGCCCGCCGGGCGGGAGCAACAGCCGGGGGCGCGCCGGATCGTCGGTGCCGGGCCATTGGGCCACCGGGACCGGCTGCTGGCGGGGCGCGTAGGTGAGCGCGTACGCGTACGGGACCAGGTCGAGGAAGTGGTCAGCGTGCATGTGCGACACGATCACCGCGCCGACGTCGGTGTAGTCGCGGTGCAGACGCAGCTTCGAGAACACGCCGTTGCCGCAGTCGAGCAGGACGGCCGTCCCTCCCGCGTCGATCAGATAGCCGCTGCACGCGCCTCCAGCGTCCTCCCAGGAGGGCGACTTGCCGAGCACCGTGACCCGCATCGCGGCAAGCGTAACCCTCGCGGGACGCTGCTCACGCCGGCCACTGCGACGCTGCAACGGGACCCGCAACACGGCGGCGCGCGGAGCACGCCGCGGGAGTTGTTCAGGCGCTGGCGGTTAGGCCGTCGTCGAGGTTCGCCGCGGCGGCCTCCGGATCGCGGACCAGCAGCGCCGGCTGCCGGGGCGGGACGAGCCCCTCGGGAAGATTGGGCCGGAAGGTCGAGCAGGGCTGGTCGAGGTCGAGGGCGCACAGGCCGTGGCACCGAAAGAAGCACTCCTCGCAGCTCGGAGGCCGCTGTTTCTTGCGCGCCGCGCTCATAGGCGGAGCATCTTGCCACCGGGGCGCTGCGGCGGAGCGCGGTTTCTCGCAAAGCACTGCTTTTTTTTCATCGAGGCCGAGATCGGCCTCGAGGGCGCGAATCGCTGCTGTTTCGGAGCTTTCGTTGACGGGCTAGAATGCCGCCGATGTCAGATCCACGGACGAAGCAGCTGAGCGCCTCGCCGCGGCTGTTCGAGAGCGGCTTCCTGGACTTCTTCTCCCGGATCCATCCGGCCGTTCCGGCGGTGATCTTCGTGCCGGTGATCGGCGCGATGGTGTGGGTGGGCGCGGACCGCGGTCTGGGCGCGCTCGAGCTCGTCGGGCTGGTCGCGGGCGGTCTGGCGCTGTGGACGCTGACCGAGTACTGGCTGCACCGGCTGCTGTTCCACTGGGAGCCGAGCTTCAAGTACGGCGACCGGCTCCACTTCATCATCCACGGCGTACATCACGACCATCCCAACGACCGGATGCGGCTGGTGATGCCGCCGGCGCTCAGCATCCCGCTGGCGCTCGTGTTCTTGGGGCTGTTCGCGCTGATCTTCGGGACGCCCGCGGCGTACCCGCTGTTCGCGGGGTTGATCGTGGGCTACCTCACCTACGACTACACCCACTACTACCTGCACCACGCCACGCCGAGGACGAAGCTCGGCAAGCGGCTCCGGGAGCAGCACATGCGCCACCACTTCCAGGATCACCGGTACGGCTTCGGCGTCTCCTCCCCGCTGTGGGACGTGGTGTTCCGGACGCTCCCGAAGCGCCGCCGAGCCTAGGAATCATTCCCGCGGCGTGCTCGGTGGCGCGGGCGCGCACACCAGCAGAAATACCTATTGCACGCACGATCCATCCGGCGTTACCCACTCCGGCGCGCCCTAAACTCGTGTGCTCACACTGTGTCGAGCGTGAGCGTGCATAGCTCACACTCACATTTCACGATTCAACGGAAGGAACTACTCGAATGTCACCGTCATCACCCGTTCTCGACCAGGCCCGCTCGCTGATACAGGAGCGGCTCCGGGAGCTCGAGGACGAGAAGGCGCGGTTGGAGCGCACGCTCGCCGACCTCACCGACGGGAAGGCCGGCCGCCGCCGCCCGGGCCGCCCCCGGGGATCGAAGACCCGCCGGCGCGGGCGCCGCGGTGGAACGCGGGCGGATCAGGCCGTCAAGATCATCTCCGAGAACCCCGGGATCACCGCTTCAGAGGTCGCGAAGCAGCTCAAGATCAAGCCCAACTACGTGTACCGGGTGATGGCAGATCTGCAGAAGGAGGGGCGGGTCCGGAAGTCCGGTCGCGGGTACTCCGCGGTCTGAACGGACCGCGCTACAGCAACCCCTCGACGGCGGCGCGCTCCTCGCGCAGCTCGTTGACGCTGGCGTCGATCCGCTCCCGGGAGAACTCGTCGATCTCGAGCCCCTCGACGATCTTCCACTCGCCGCCGGTGCAGGTGCACGGAAACCCCGAGATCACCCCCTCCTCGACGCCGTAGGAGCCGTCGGAGGGAACCCCCATCGAGACCCAGTCGCCCGCGGGCGTCCCCGCGACCCAGTCGCGGACGTGGTCGAGCGCGGCGCTCGCCGCCGACTTCGCGCTGGACGCCCCGCGCGCCTCGATGATCGCGGCGCCCCGCTTCTGCACGGTGGGGATGAACTCCTCGACGATCCACCTCCGCTCGGTGACGATCTCGGTGGCGGGCCGGTCGCCGACGATCGCGTGGCTGATGTCGGGGTACTGGGTGGTCGAGTGGTTCCCCCAGATCGTCATCCGGCGCACGTCGCGAACGTGCGCGCCAGCCTTCCGGGCGAGCTGCGCCTTGGCGCGGTTGTGGTCGAGCCGCATCATCGCGGTGAACCGCTCCCGGGGGACGTCGGGTGCATTGGCCATCGCGATCAGGCAGTTGGTGTTCGCGGGGTTGCCGACGACGAGCACGCGCACGTCGTCCGCGGCGCCGGCGTTGATCGCCTCCCCCTGCGGCTTGAAGATCCCGCCGTTGGCCTCGAGCAGGTCGGAGCGCTCCATCCCCTTGCCGCGCGGGCGCGCGCCGACGAGCAGCGCGACGTTCGCGCCCTCGAACGCGACCTTCGCGTCGTCGGTGATCTCGATCGACTCGAGGTTGGAGAAGGCGCCGTCCTCCAGCTCCATCACGACCCCGGCGAGCGCGTTCATCGCGTCCGGGATCTCCAGCAGCCGCAGCTCCACCGGCGTGTCGTCTCCGAGCAGGTCGCCCGACGCGATCCGGGGCAGCAGCGCGTACCCGATCTGCCCCGCAGCGCCGGTCACGGCGACCTTGACGGGCGCGCCGGCGATCAGCCCATCTCCTCGATCACGGCGTCGGCGAACTCCGAGGTCCCGACCGCGGTCGGGTCGTCGCGGCTCGGCTTCAGGTCGTAGGTCACCTTGTCCCCCTTCTTGATCACGTTCGCGATTGCGTGCTCCATCCGATCCGCGGCGCGGTCCTCGTCGAGGTGGCGGAGCATCAGCACCCCGGACAGCAGCAGCGCCGTCGGGTTGATCTTGTTCTGCCCCTTGTACTTGGGGGCGGACCCGTGGGTGGCCTCGAACATCGCTGCCTCGGTGCCGATGTTCGCGCCCGGCGCCAGCCCCAGCCCCCCGATCATCCCGGCGCCCAGGTCGCTGACGATGTCCCCGTACAGGTTGGGGAGCACGATCACGTCGTATTCCTCGGGTCGCGACACGAGCTGGTTGCAGAGGTTGTCGATGATCCGGTCCTCGAACTCGATCTCCGGGTGACGCTCGGACACCTTCCGGGCCACCTCCAGGAACAGCCCGTCCGAGAACTTCATGATGTTCGCCTTGTGCGCGGCGGTCACCTTGCCGCGTCCGTTGCGCTCCGCGTAATCGAACGCCGACTCGACGATCCGGTCGCTGCCGAACTCGGAGATCGGCTTGATCGAGATCCCGGCGTCGTCGCGGACGGGGACGTCGTGGGCGGCCAGGAACTCGCGCAGCTCCGCGTTCTCCTTTGAGCCGCGCTCGAACTCGATCCCGGCGTACAGATCCTCGGTGTTCTCGCGGACGATCACGATGTCGACGTCCTTGAAGTGCGAGCGCACCCCCTCGTACAGCTTGCAGGGCCGGATGCACGCGTACAGGTCGAGCTCCTTGCGGAGCTGCACGTTGATCGAGCGGAACCCGGACCCGACCGGTGTCGTGGTCGGGCCCTTGATCCCGATCCCATTGCGCTTGATCGACTCGAGGGTACGATCCGGGAACGGGTTCCCCTCCTCCGCGTACACGTCCTCGCCGGCGGGCTGCTCGTCCCACGCGAACTCGACAGCGGTCGCCTCCAGCACCCGCCGGGTCGCCTCGACGATCTCGGGCCCGGTGCCGTCGCCGGGGATCAGTGTCACCTCGTGCGCCACGCGCGCATCCTTTCATCTGGGAAAATCGAAGGGATGGCTCGCGCAATCGATTCGTCCGGATCCGCCACGCACGAGGTCTTCAACCAGGCAACGGCGCTGGAGAACTACAACGTGTTCGGGGCCGACCGGCCGCTCGTCGAGGCTCTCCGCCGCGAGGGGGGCGAGTGGGCGGAGGACCGGGCGATGGAGATCGGCGAGGCCGCCGGCCGGGCTCAGACCCTGCGGTGGGGGTTCGAGGCGAACGAGAACCCGCCGAAGCTGCGCACGCACGACCGGTACGGGAACCGTATCGATGAGGTCGAGTTCCATCCCGCCTGGCACGAGCTGATGCGGATCGGGATCGGCCGCGGCGTGCACGCGCTGCCGTGGCGCGAGCCGCAGCCGGGGGCGCACGTGGCCCGGGCGGCCATGTTCATCGCGCTGTCGCAGGCCGAGGCGGGGATCGGGTGCCCGATCTCGATGACCTACTCGGCGATCCCGGCGCTTCGGGCGCAGCCCGAGCTTGCCGAGGCGTGGGAGTCGCGCTTCCTGTCCCTGTCCTACGACGGCGAGCGGCTGGTCCCGGCGCCCGACAAGGCGGGCGCGCTGTGCGGGATGGCGATGACCGAGAAGCAGGGCGGCTCCGACGTTCGCGCCAACACGACAGCGGCCCGGCCGCTGAACGGCGGCGGCCCCGGCGCCGAGTACGAGATCACCGGCCACAAGTGGTTCTGCTCGGCGCCGATGTGCGACGCCTTCCTCGTCCTCGCGCAGGCCGACGGCGGGCTGTCGTGCTTCCTGCTCCCCCGGTTCACCCCGGACGGCGAGCGCAACGCGTTCCACATCCAGCGGCTCAAGGACAAGCTCGGGAACCGATCGAACGCGTCGAGCGAGGTCGAGTTCCGCGGCGCCTGGGCGCGGCTGATCGGCGAGGAGGGCCGCGGCGTCCCGACGATCATCGAGATGGTCAACCACACGCGGCTCGACTGCACGATCGGGTCGACCGCCGGGATCCGCGCCGGGACCGCGATGGCGATCCACCACACCTCGCAGCGCGCCGCGTTCGGGAGGCTGCTCGTCGACCAGCCCCTGATGCAGAACGTGCTCGCCGACCTCGCGATCGAGTCCGAGGCGGCGACGATCTCGGCGATGCGGCTGGCCAGAACCTATGACGAGGAGACTCCGGAGCTGCGGCGGCTGATCACCCCCGTGCTGAAGTACTTCATCTGCAAGCGGGCGCCGTCGCACGCGGTCGAGGCGCTCGAGTGCTTCGGCGGCAACGGCTTCGTCGAGGAGTCGGGGATGCCGCGCCTTTTCCGGGAGAGCCCGCTGTCCTCGATCTGGGAGGGGTCGGGGAACGTGCAGGCGCTCGACGTGCTGCGCGCGACGGCCCGCAGCCCGGAGTCGGTGGAGGCGTTCTTCGCCGAGGTCGGCGAGGCGGCCGGCGCCGAGCCGCGGCTCGACTCCTATGCCGCGTCCGTGCGCGAGGAGCTCGCCGATCTCGATGCGATCGAAGCCCGCGCCCGCCGCGTCGTGGAGCGGATGGCGCTCACCCTGCAGGCGTCGCTCCTGGTCCGGTTCGGCCACCCGGCGTCCGCGGACGCCTTCTGCGCCTCACGGCTCGACGGCGGCTGGAGCGGGGCGTTCGGGACGCTTCCGGCGGGGACGGACTTCGCGGCGATCGTCGAGCGGCACGCGCCGCACGCCTGAGATCGGCACCAAGTCGGTACTGACTGCCCGCGCGCCGGCGCCTACCGTCGCGCCATCGTACGTGGAGACGCCAAGGCGAATCGGTGGTGGGTGCGGATGACTGCGCTCGTCGCCGGACTCGCGTCGACCGCGGCCGTGACAGCCCTGCACGCGACCCCCGCCGGGGCATACGTGTACTGGGTCAACAACGCCAGCCACTCTATCGGTCGCGCGAACCTCGACGGCACGGGGGTGAACCAGAACTTCATTCCCGCCAAGCGGGGTCCGGCCGACGGAAGCATCGCGGTCGACAGCACCCACATCTACTGGACGTACGACACGTTGCCCGACTCCGAGGACGTGATTCGGCGCGCCAGGCTCGACGGCACCGGTGTGGAGCGCAACTTCGCCCCTGTCCCGGGGGAAGATCCCGTCGGCCTTGCTCCGAGCGGCACCCACGTGTTCTACGGGATGAGCTCCGGCGTCAAGGCGATCCGGAAGAGCGACGGCGTCGCCCAGAACTGCATCACCGGGATCGTCGGTCCGTACGACGTTGCCGCGAGCGCCACTCACGTCTACTGGGCGAACGAGCCCCACCGGACCATCGGCCGCGCCGCGATCAACTGCGGCGCCGCGAACGAGGACTGGCTGGACGTGAAGGCGCCCGTCGGCCCCGGAGTGGCGATCAACTCCTCGCACGTGTTCTGGACCGGCGCCTCCGACGGGACCGTCGGCCGAGCGAGCATCGACGGCAACCCCGCGAGCGTGAACACCGCGTTCATCTCGGGGCCGGACTTCGCCTACGACGTCGACGTGAACGATTCGCAGGTCTACTGGACGAGCTGGCCGGCCAACACGATCGGACGCGCCAACCTGAGCGGCGCGATGGTGAGCTCCAGCTTCATCCACGGGGACAGCCGCGGCGGCACAGGCCTCCTGGGCCCATTCCCGAGCGGGGTCGCGGTCGACTCCCTGCAGCCGCCCGCCAGCCCGGAAACGACCATTCCCGAGCTGGAGCTGAGCGGGGAGCCGAGGCAGACCTCACGGAGAAGGGTCGAGGTCGAGGTGAGCTGCAACACGGCGTGCCACGTCGAGGTGGGCGCCACGGTCAAGGTCCCGAAGGTGCCCGGCTCCTCGGCGGCCGCCGCCGGCAAGAAGCGATACGACCTGACGCCGGCGAGTGCCGACGTCGCGGCCGGCCACACCGAAGCGCTCACCCTGGACCTGCCGAAGAACGCCTCGAAGCGAGTGAAGCGGGCATTCAAGAAGGGAAAGAAGTCGAGGGTCACCGTGACCGCGACCGCGTCCGACGCCGCGGGCAACTCCTCGCCGGCCTCCACGCTGAAGGTGAAGCTGAAGCGGTAGACGCCCCGCACCCCGCCGGCGGATCGAGGTAGGGACCAGATCGGTACTGACAAGACGTGCCAAGCCTGCATCACTTGACGCGATGGCACGCAGCTTGCGCAGGGTGGCTGGTACCGCGATCGCACTCGTGATCGCACTCGCTTCCGCGCAGCCCGCGGCCGCCGCCACGTTTGCGGTCAATTCGAGTGCGGACGCGAGCGATGCGAGCCCGGGCGACGGAAACTGCGACGACGGCGCCGGCAATTGCACCCTGCGCGCGGCGACCGAGGAGTCGAACGCGAGCACGACCGACGACGACCTGATCACGGTCCCCGCCGGAACCGTGCAGCTCGACCTCGGCCAGCTCGTGGTGACCGACGGCGCCACGATCGCCGGCGCCGGAAGGAACGCGACCACGGTCCAGCAGACCGGTGTCGATCGCGTCTTCAAGCTGGACGTCTCCGACGAAGATGTGACGGTCCGGGATCTCGCGGTCACGGGCGGTGTCGCCGCCGGCGCGACCGAGAGCGACGCCAGCGGCGGCGGCGTGTTGGACGCCGGGAGCAGCGGCACCACAATTCTCAGGCGGACCAGGATCACGGACAACACCGCCACCACTCCTACGCTCGGGCTGCAGAACGCCGGGGGCGGCGTCTCCGCGGCGGGGGGGTTTCGCACGATGAGGATCGAGGACTCGGTGATCTCCCAGAACGTCGTCGAGAACACCGGCGACGACCCGGCGGGTCCCGTCGGCGGTGGCATCTCCCAGGGCGCCGTCTCCGGCGCGTCACTCGTGCTCACCCGATCGACGATCGCCGGCAACCAAGCGAGAGCCGAGAACCCGCTGCCGGCCGGAACCGCGGGAGGAGGCCTCTTTGCGGGGATCACTACCACGGTCGAGGATTCGACTTTCGAGGGCAACCACTCCGACGGGCGGGGCGGCGGAATCTTCCGCAGCAGCGTCGGCGGGTTCACGCTGCGGCAGAGCACGGTCGCTCAGAACACCGCCGACGGCGGGCCGTTCGCCGCCGACGGGATGGCGATCCTCGGCGACACGACGATCGAGAACAGCACCTTCTCCGGCAACGGTGACGAGGCGATCCTGCTGCTCACCGGCGGCACCACCACCGACATGTCCGCCTCGACGCTGAACGGCGACGCGATCGTGGGCTTTCCCGCCACCACCCTGACGCTCGAGGGCTCGATACTCGCCTACCCCGGGGTACCGGAGATCTGCTCGTCCGCGGGGACCGTGACATCGCTCGGCTACAACGTCGAGACCGGCGATTCCTGCAACCTCGACGGCCCGGGGGACAAGCCGAACAGCAACCCTCTGATCGGCCCCCTGAGCGCCAACGGCGGGCCGACGAAGACGCACGCGATCCCCGCCAACAGCCCGGCGCACGACGCGTGGCCAGCCGGGGCCTGCCCCCCGCCGAGCATCGACCAGCGGGGGGTGGGGCGCCCGAAGGGCCCGGCATGTGACAGCGGCGCCTTCGAGCTCGCTTCGCCGCCTCCGCCCGCCGGCGGCGGCCCCCCGGCGGCGGTCTCGAACGAGTTCAGCTTCGGGAAGACGAAGCGGAACAAGAGAAAGGGAACGGCGACGCTGACCGTCGAGGTCCCGGGGCCGGGAGCAGTCGTGCTGGGAGGCGACAAGGTGAAGCCGGTCACCGAGCAGGCCGGTGCGACGGCGGCCGGCGCCGGGATCACGGTGAAGCTGAAGGTCAAGTCCCGCGGGAAGGCGAAGCGGAAGCTGCGCAAGAGGGGCAAGGCGAAGGTCTCCGCCGAGGTCACCTACACGCCCGACGGCGGCCAGCCGAACAAGCAGAGCACGCCGGTGAAGCTGAAGAAGAAGCGATAGCGGCCGGCGCTGGACGGCCGTCCCTACTCACCCCCGGAGAGGTACTCGGAGATCCGCTGGACGGCCTGCTTGAGTCGGCGGAAGTACGCCGTTCGGGACAGGTGCAGCTCGTTTGCGGCGAGCTCGTGGCTGGCGGCCGGCTCGAGGTATCCGCGCTTGAGCACGTCCCGAAGCAGCTCGTCGGTGGGGTCGTCGCCGAACGCCCGCTGCGCAGCGGCGTCGAGCAGCGCTCGGACAGAGGCGGCGCGCTCCTCGACGCCGCCGCCGGCAGCGAGCGGGCTGCGAGCGAGCTGGACCGGGCTTCGCAGGTGGCGAAGCGCGTCGCGGACCTCCTCGGCCCGCACGGACTCGCCCCGCTCCGCAGGGCGGGGCGGCGGCTCCCGGTTCAACTCCCGGTACACGAGATCCCGCTGATTGGCGAGGAATCCACCGGGGCCGAAGTCGATCAGCCACGCATCCACGCGCAGCGACCCGACCGTGGTGTCGAGCCCGGGAACCCGCTCGGCACCGGCTGCTTCCGCGAACGCCCGACCGAGCTCGATCCCCCGATCTATCGTCATGTACGTGTAGCGCGGGTTCGAGTGCGAGGAGCGAAGCAGGGCGGCGTTGGCGAGCATGCCGATGATCCCGGAGGCGGGATCGCCGGTCAGGTCGCACATGTAGGGCATGATCACCGCCTCGCCGCGCGGCTCGAGCGTGCGGGCGTGGCGCAGGCAGGGCCCGAGCAGCGGCGCCGCCTCGAGCTCGGTGTCGTCCACCGCGGTCGTGGGGACGAACGTGAATCCCGTGATCGCTCCGCCCGCGTCCCTGACGACCACACCGAGCTCAGGCATCCGCTCGAAGAACGGCCGTGTTATCTCCCACGTGTCGACGCCGCCTCCGAACGGCGGCACCGACGGCGCGGCGAGCGCCCGATCGATCTCCTCCGCGTCCCCGGGGCGCGGGGTGTCGAGCTGCCACCGCGCCGACGATTCCCACGTGAACCCCCACCGCAGCCCCGGATCCTCGATCAGGTGGGAGAGGTCGAGCACCCGGTTCAGCTCGCCGGAGCTCTCGGCGGCCTCGTACACGTGATCCGCAATCCGGCGCTTCAGGTCGGCCTCGAGCAGCGGGTCGCGGCGCTTCAGGTCCGCGCGGACCGCGTCCCGCAGCAGGGCGTGGAGCGCGATTCCATCTCCGACCGGCTCGGCGAAGCTGCGGCCCGCCAGCCACGCCCACTCGGCGCCGCCGTCATGCTCGGGCAGCGCGGCCGCCAGCAGGGCCGGGGTCGTGGAGCGAGCGATCGCCGCCGCCCGCAGCGCCGGCAGGTGCGCGGCGCCGACATCGGCCTCGCCGAGGCGACGAACCAGAGCGTCGACCAGGGCGTCCGGCGCCATCTCCTCCCCCGGCAGCCATCCTCCGTCCTGCGAGGCGATCTCCGCCGCGAGGCCGAGCGCCAGCGGATGGCCCCGCCCCCACTCGAGCACCCGTGAGGCGGCCTCTCCCTCGACGCCACGCGCCGCCACCAGTTCGGCGGCGGGTGCATCGGGCAGCGGGCCGAGGCGGATCTGCTCCACGTGCTCGCTCCACGATCCACGGAACCAGCCGCGATCGGGAGGCGCCCGCCCCGCGATCACAACGACGCTGCCGTCGGGCAATGCTGGAATCAGCTCGTCTCGCAACCGTGCCCCGCTCGATTCGATCAGCTCGAAGCTGTCGATCACGATCAGCGGTCTGGCACGCCCGCGGGCCGCCTCGAGCGCGTCCGCCAGGCCGTCCGGGCTCGGCGGAACGGCGCGCGCATCGAGCTCGAGCACCGGGCGCCCGGATTCCGACGCGAGCCGCGTCAGCGCGCCACACAGGGCGCTCTTGCCGATCCCCCCGGGCCCGTGGAGGAACAGGACCGAGAAGCCGGCCTTGGCGTCCAGCATCCGCCGGCCCGCCTCGAGCTCCCGGGCGCGGTCGACGAGCGGGGCCTGATGCTGTCGCGTGGAGGTCCTCCCGGAGCGTCCCCCCATGATCTCTCCATGGTAGTCGGGGTCCAGCCGGACGGCCACTCAGCCGCGTTCGGCCGGAGGTGGGCGCTCCATCATCAGTCGGGACGGTGGTCCAAAGCCGAGTCGCGCGTAGAGTTCGTGCGCGTCCTGGGTGCCGAGCAACCATCGCAACTCGCTGTGCGGGCCGTTCTCGACCGCCTCGACGAGGATCTCCCGCCCCACCCCCCGGCGGCGATGCTCGGAAATCACGTAGACGTCCGCAAGGTAGGCGAACACCACGCCGTCGGACACGACGCGGGCGAACCCGACCTGCTCGCCTCCCCGGTACGCGCCGACCACTCGCGTCGCCTCGCGGACAAGCCGCTCCACCAGCTCGCGGGGACGCCCGGCGGCCCAGTAGGAGCGGTTGGCGAGGAAGTCGTGCACGGCGTCCACGTCGACGCGCCTCGGATCGTCGTCGAGCTCGTACCCGCCGGGCAGCTCGCGGCGCATGCCCCGGCTACACCCAGCGCTGGTCGAGCCGGCGGACGATCGCCTCGGTGAGCCGGACCGCATCGGCGACGGTCCCGTACTCGACGTTCTCGGGAACGTCGCTCGGCCAGTGGTAGTTCGCGGGCTGCTTCAGCTTCGTGCAGGACGCGATCGAGACGCACTGGTAGCCGGCGTTCAGCGGGTACACGCCGTCGGTCGCGTTGCGGAGCCGGAGGTTCGGGAACAGCCAGATCCCGAGCTGCTCGGCGAGCCCGTCGGCGAGCTCCAGGGAGGCGGGCGGGTACTCCTTCACTCCGAACATCCCCTCGCCGCGGAGCACGATCAGGTGCGGCGAGCCGACCGTGTCGAGGTTGAGGAAGAAGGTGCTCTCCCGCGGCAGCGCGTGCAAGTGGCGGGCGGCGAACCGGTGCATCCCCTCGCAGGTCGCCTCCTCCGAGGTGGACACGAAGAGCACCCGGAGTCCCTCGGGCGGGCGGGCGGCGAGCGCCCGCGCGACGACAAGCATCGCGACCGTCCCGGTGGCGTTGTCGTTCGCGCCGGGGACCGCCTCGCGGAGGCCGAGGTCGACCATCGCCGCCGCGACCCCCGCGCTCAGCGTCGTGCCGATCCGGGTCAGGGCGCGGCTTCCGGTGAGGGCGCCCGCCGCGACGACCGCGCCGCAGCCGACCACCGGCCACATCAGCGGCGGGCTGGTGTCGTTGCGCTCCAGGATCCCGAGCCTGTCGGCGATCCGGGGCAGTGCGGGGTGGAAGACCAGACCGGCGTGGGCGGTGTCGTGGTGCGCGACCAGGACCACGGCGCGCTCGGCGTCGTCGGGGCCGAGCTGGCCGACCACGTTCCACGAGTCCCGCTTCGGGAGCACGCCGCGCAGCGCCCGGGAGCGCGGCGGCAGGTCGTCGACCGCGGCCGCGCAGGCGGCCGCCCCGAGCGCGGCGCCCAGCGCGCGCCGACCGCGGAGCGCGGCGACGCCGGCCAGCCCGGCGGCCGCGGCGGTCAGGCCGAGCGGCCACCAGTAGCCGCCGTTCGAGTCCTCACGCTCGAGCCGGGCATCGATCCCGGTCTCGGCGAGCCGCGAGCGCACCCACTCCGCCGCGTCGCGCTCACCCTCCGAGGCGGTCGGCCGGTGGATCGTCGCGAGCGCCTCGACCTGGGCGCGAAGCCGCCCGTGGTCGAGCTCGCCCCCGAGCCCGCGAGCATCGGGTGTGACAGCGCCCGCCATCGGGCTCGGAAAGCTACCGAGTGATCCCGCCCGGTTCCGCCGCCCGTAACATGGCTCACATGCCTACCGGCGGCGGCATGACTCTGCTTCGGATCCGCGGAATCAGGATCACGGTCGACCTGTCGTGGTTCTTCGTCCTCTTCCTGATCATCCTGTGGATGTCGAGCTACTACCGGACGCTGCTCGATACCTCCTCCGACTCGATCGGGCCGTACGCGCTGGCGCTGGTCAGCGCGCTGCTCTTCTTCGGGTCGATCCTGCTGCACGAGCTCGGCCACGCGTTCGTTGCCATGCGCAACGGGATCGGGATCTCGGACATCACGCTGTGGATGTTCGGCGGCGTCGCCCGGATGCAGCGCGACCCGGACTCCCCAGGGACCGAGTTCAGGATCGCGGTCGCGGGGCCGCTGGTGACGCTCGCGCTCGTGATCATCGGCGGCGCGATCGTGGTCGCGGCGTCGGGCACCACCGACTTCCGCGAGGCCGCGCTCGTCCAGGACGCAAACGGGGTGTCACCGGGGCTGGCGGTGGTCGCGTGGCTGACCAGCATCAACGTGCTCGTGCTGCTCTTCAACCTGGTCCCGGCCTACCCGCTCGACGGGGGGCGGATCGCCCGCGCGATCGCATGGCGGGTGACCGGTGATCGCAGCAGCGCCACCAGGTTCGCGGCGACGCTGGGGCAGGTGTTCGCCTGGATCCTGATCGCGCTCGGCCTGTTCCTGCTGGTCGACGGCGACCCGCTCGGCGGGATCTGGCTCGGGATCCTCGGGTTCATCCTGTACCAGTCTGCCCGCGCCGCACAGGTCCAGTCCGACGTCGCCAGCCGGATCAGCGGCGTCACGGTCGCCGACGTGATGGACGCCGACCCGGTCGCGATCCCCGACAAGCTCAGCGTCTCCGACGCGCTCGACGACTACTTCCTGCGCTACCGGTGGCCGTGGTTCCCGGTGGTGGACGGCGCCCACAACCTCCGCGGGCTGCTCAACCGCGGCGCCGCCGACGCCGTCCCGGAGCAGCTCCGAGCCTCCGAGACGGTCGGTCACGTCGCCGACGCGGAGGCGGCCGAAAGCCTCCGCGTGCGCGAGGACGAGCCGCTCGAGAGCCTGCTCGGGAACGAGGACCTGCGCCGGCTGGGGGCGCTGATCGCGGTGGACGCGAGCGGCCGGCTGCGCGGCGTCGTCACGCTGAACCAGGTCGGCCGGGCGCTGCGGACGGCGGTTTCCGGTTCCGCGGGCGACGGCGCGTAGGCGCCGCGACGGCAGCCCTCCGTATATAGGATCACCTCAAGTTGCCCGAGCACGACGTACTCGTCATAGGAGCCGGCCTGGCCGGCCAGCGGGCGGCGCTCGCCGCGGCCGAGCAGGGCGTGTCCGTGGGGATCATCAGCAAGGTCCACCCGGTCCGCTCCCACTCGAACGCCGCCCAGGGCGGGATCAACGCGGCGCTCAACCCCGGGGACTCCTGGGAGTCGCACGCGTTCGACACGGTGAAGGGCTCCGACTACCTCGGTGACCAGGACGCGATCGAGATCATGTGCCGCGAGGCGCCCCAGGAGATCCTCCACCTGGAGCACCTCGGGGTGACGTTCCACCGCAACGAGGAGGGCCGGCTGGGAACCCGGGCCTTCGGCGGAGCGTCCGCGGCGCGCACCTACTACGTCGCCGACATCACCGGCCAGGCGATCATGCACGTGCTGTACGAGCAGCTGATGAAGTACGAGGAGCTGATCGACCGCTACGAGGAGTGGTTCACGACCGGCCTCGTGATCGACGAAGACGGCGACTGCGCCGGCGCGATCACCCGCAACGTCGGCGACGGCTCGCTGGAGCTGTTCACCGCGAAGTCGGCGATCCTCGCCACCGGCGGGAACGGCCAGATGTTCCAGCCGACTACCAACGCGCTGATCTGCACCGGCGACGGGATCTCGCTCGCCTACCGCGCCGGGGCGCAGCTGATGGACATGGAGATGATCCAGTACCACCCGACCACGCTGGCCGGGAAGGGCTTCCTGATCACCGAGGGCGCCCGCGGCGAGGGCGCGCACCTGCTGAACGCGAAGGGCGAGCGGTTCATGGAGCGGTACGCGCCGAACAAGATGGAGCTCGCCTCCCGCGACGTGGTCTCGCGCGCCGAGCAGACCGAGATCAACGAGGGTCGCGGCTTCCCGGACGGGACCGTGGCGCTCGACATCACGGTGGTCCCGCGGAAGCGGATCCACGAGGCGCTCCGCGAGATCGTGCTCGTCGGCCGGGACTTCGCCGGCGTCGACATCACCACGCGAGCCGATCCGGATCAAGCCCGGCAACCACTACACGATGGGCGGGGTCAAGGACCGACGTCCAGGGCGCGCACGAACGTCCCCGGGCTATACGCCGCTGGCGAGTGCGCGTGCGTCTCGGTCCACGGCGGCAACCGGCTCGGCGCCAACTCGCTGCTCGACACGCTGATCTTCGGGCGCCGCTCCGGCGAGCACGCCGCCGAGCCGCGCGAAGGAATCCGGCGGCGGTCCCGGCCCGTCTCTCGCACCGCGCTCGCCGACGAGCAGCGCCGGATCGACGCGATCATCGGCCGCGAGCGCGGGCTCGGGCGAGCGCGTCTCGGAGCCTGAAGCGCGAGCTCGGCGAGACCATGGACGCCCACCTGGCGGTGTTCCGCGACGCTGACGGGATCCAGACCGCGCTGGACACCGGTCCGGCGAGCTCGCGGAGCAGCCCCAGACCGCGTACATCGACGACCGCGGCACCGTCTTCAACCAGGACGTGATCGGCGCGATCGAGCTCGGCTTCCTTATCGACAACGCCGAGGCGACCTGCGTCGCGGCCCTGCACCGGGCCGAGAGCCGCGGCGCGCAGTTCCGCACCGACTTCCCGGAGCGAAACGACGACGAGTGGCACAAGCACATCGTCCTGTCGCCGAACGGACGCCGAGCCGGAGATCGAGCTACACCGCCGGTGACGATGACCCAGTGGGAGCCGGCCGAGCGGACCTACTAGGGTCCGTCTCCGATCCGATGGCCAAGTTCGAGCTCAAGGTGCGCCGCTACCAGCCGGAGACGGGCGAGGGGCCGTACTGGGAGCGGTTCGACGTCGAGCTCGACCCGACGCTCAGCGTGCTCGACGGCCTGCTCCAGGCCCGCGACCGCGAGGACGGCTCGCTGGTCGTGCGCTGCTCGTGCCGCGCCGCGATCTGCGGGTCGTGCGGGGTGAAGATCAACGGCCAGTCGACGCTCGCCTGCAAGACCCAGATCGGCGAGGCGCACGAGGCCGCGAATCGACGGAACGGCAGTCCGGCGGTGACCGCGCGGCGCCCGGACGCGAAGCGGAGACGCAGCGCGCCCAATTGTGGTCGAGCCGATGGGGAACATGCCGGTGATCAAGGACCTCGTCACCGACATGGAGTCGACCCACTGGACGAAGATCCGCCGCGTCACGCCGTGGCTGCTTCCCGAGGGCGAGGAGCCCGAGCGCGAGCACGTCGTCCCGCCCGAGTCGATGATCGACATCACCCAGTCGATGGCGTGCATCCAGTGCGGCGCGTGCGTCTCCTCCTGCCTCTCGATGGAGGCCGACCCAGACTTCATCGGCCCCGCCGCGCTTGCGAAGGCGTACCGGTTCGTCGGCGACCCGCGCGACGGCCAGCACACCGAGCGCCTCCACGACCTCGCCCAGGACCCGCACGGGATCTACGACTGCACCCACTGCTTCAGCTGCATCGACGCGTGCCCGAAGGGCGTCGCGCCGATGGACCAGATCATGCGACTGCGCCGCGCGGCGACCCACGACCACGGGATCGACGACGCCAACAACGGACGCCGGCACGAGGAGGCGTTCACGAAGATCATCGAGAAGAAGGGGACGCTCGACGAGTCGATGCTGTTCCAGGAGTCCTACGCGCCCGGGATCAAGGGCAAGCTGGTCCCGACCCCGGGGGCGATCAAGGGCCTGATCGGCTCGATCCCGACCGCGATCCGCGGGATCCGGACCGGGAAGATGCGGTCGCTGCCGAAGCTGATCCCCGGTGTCCACCACAAGCTCCCCGGCGACTCCCAGAAGCGGGTGAAGCGGATCTACGAGCACACCGAGGGCCATCGCGAGGAGCTCAACCTGTACATCCGGGGCGAGGAGCCCGACCAGGACGTGCCCGAGGCGGCCGTCGAGCCCGAGCCCGACGAGGTAGGAAACCGATGACGGGAGTGGCGCAAGCCCCGCCGCCCCCGGACGCGAAGCGGAGGAGGCGGCGGGAGATGAAAGTTGCGTATTGGCCGGGCTGTGTCTCGCGCGGGTTCACGCCGGAGTTGCACGGATCGATGGCGCTGGTCGCCGAGGAGCTCGGGATCAAGCTGGTCGAGCTGGACCGCGCCAACTGCTGCGGTGCCGGGGTGATTGCGGAGCACAACCAGGAGCTCGTCGACACGCTGAACGCCCGCACCTTTGCGCTCGCCCAGCAGACCGGCGTCTCGATGATGAACATCTGCTCCACCTGCCAAGGAGCCCAGTCCGAGTGTCAGCAGCGGCTCGACGCCGACTCCGCCTACCGCGCCCACATCAACGAGGCGCTCGCCGCCGAGGGGCTCAACTACGAGGCAGGGATCACGAACAAGAACTTCCTGTGGCTGCTGGTCGAGGACTTCGGGCTTGACGAGCTCCGCAAGCACGTCCAACGCCCCCTCGAAGGGCTGCGGGTCGGTCCGTTCTACGGCTGCTACGTGCTCCGCCCCAAGGCGCGGCTGGGGTACGACGAGAACCCCGATCGCGACCTCTACCTGGAGCAGGTGATCGAGGCGCTCGGCGGCGAGGCCGTCGAGTACGACGGCGCCCGCAAGTGCTGCGGCTTCCCGATCGTGACGATGAACCGGGAGACCTCGCTGCGCCAGGCCGGCACCCACGTGGGTGACGCGCTCGACGCCGGCGCGGACTGCCTCGTCACCCCGTGCCCGCTATGCCACCTGAACCTCGACATGCAACAGCCGGAGGCGGCGAAGATCACCGGACGCGAGCTCGGCCTTGCCGTGCTCCACCTCCCGCAGCTCGTCGGCCTGGCGCTCGGGATCGAGCCGAAGCGCCTCGGGATGCGCAAGCACATCGCCTCGACCGAGTGGGTCGAGGAGCGGCTGACGCCGGTTCCGGCCTAGCTCGCGCTCTCCATCCGCCGCTCGATCCACCGCGCCCCGATGGTGTCGGTGAGCCCGTGCGCAGTGATCGAGGCGAGGATCATGAACGCCGCGACGTCGAAGACGAGCGATCCGTGCGCGACCCCGCTGTCGAGGACGAGCAGCGCGAACAGCATCGAGGCGACGCCCTTCGGCCCGAACCAGGCGATGAACAGCTTCTGCGCCTGCGGGAGCTTCGTGCCGAGCAGCGCCACCATCACCGCGACCGGACGGGCGACGAGCAGCGCGAACACGATGAACGCGGCCAGCGCCGGGATCGACCCGTCGAAGCCCGTCGCGACGATCAGCGCTCCGAACACGAAGAACGTCAGCACCTGGAAGATCGCGCTGACGTTCTCGCTGAAGACGACGAAGCTCTCCGGCACCTCGTGCTCGGAGCGGCGCCAAGCACGATCCCGCACACGAACGCCGCGATCAGCCCGTTGCCGAAGGTGACGTCGGCGAGCCCGAACGCCGTCAACCCGAACCCGATCGCGTAGATCCCCTCGTAGCGCGCGGTGATCCCGCCGCCGGGGAGCCGGTTGTGCATGCGCCCGCCAGCAGGCCGAGCACGATCCCGATCAGGGCGCCGACGGCCGCCTCGCCGAGCAGCTCGACGGCCTCCGTGCCGGCGTCGCCGCCGGGCGTGGACAGGACCAGGAAGAACAGCACGAACGGCAGCGCCAGGCCGTCGTTAAGCCCCGACTCGAGGTTGAGCGTGTGGCGGACCAGTGCCGGGACGCGCTGCGCGGTGACGACGGCCGAGGTGACGACCGGGTCGGTCGGCGTCGAGCACCGCGGCGAGCAGGAACGCCTCCGGCCCAGGTGAGGCTCGCCGAACAGCAGCCTTGGCGCCGAGCGCGAGCAGCACCATCGTCACCGGCATCGCGATCACCAGCGCCCGCGCCGACCGGGCCCCAGTGCTCGCCAACAGCTCGCGCTCGACGAACATCCCGTCCGAGAACAGGGTGAGGACGAGCGCCAGCTCGATCGATCTCGACGCACGCCGGGGTCCTCGGTGTCGACCGAGACCACGTCGGCGACCGCAAATCCGATCCCGGCCGCGACCGAGAGCACCGAGATCGACAGCACGGTCCCGCGCATCACCCCCGACAGCGCCGCGGCCACCGCGAGCAGCAGCCCGACGACCAGCAGCGCCTCCCCGAAGCTGAGGTCCATCAGACGGCGATGACCGGCGGGATCGGCGTCAGCCTGCCCGGACGGGCTCGCGACTGGCGCGAATCAGCTCCCGCTCGTGCAGGAGCTCGGCCACCTGGACGGCGTTCGTCGCGGCCCCCTTGCGCAGGTTGTCGCCGACGACCCACATGTTCAGGCAGCGCTCGTGCGAGGGGTCGCGGCGGATCCGCCCGACCAGCACCTCGTCGCGGCCGGCGGCGTCGATCGCGAGCGGGTAGATCCCGTCCGCGCGGGGCGTCGACTACGACGATCCCCGCGGCGCGCGGCGAGCAGCTCGCGGCACTCGTCGGGGGAGAGCGGCGTCGCGCGTCTGCACGTTGACCGACTCGGAGTGGCCGGTGAAGACCGGCACGCGCGCGCAGGTCGCCGACATCCCGAGCTCCTCGCCCGCGCCGAGGATCTTGCGCGTCTCGGCCATCACCTTGCGCTCCTCGGTCGTGTAGTCGTCGCCCTTCGCGAAGGTCTCGACCTGCGGGATCACGTTGAAGGCGATCTGGTGCGGATAGACCTCGACCGGGTCCACCGGCCTGCCGTCGAGCACGGCCCGGACCTGCTGCTCGAGCTCCGTCGATCGCCTGCCGCCCGGTCCCCGACACGGACTGGTAGGTGGAGACGACCACCCGCTCGAGCCCGGCCGCGTCCCAGATCGGCTCCAGCGCGACCACCATCTGCATCGTCGTGCAGTTCGGGTTGGCGACGATCCCGTGTGTGCTCGGCGGCGGCCTCGGGGTTGACCTCGGCGACGACGAGCGGCACGTCGTCGTGCATCCGCCAGTAGCTCGTGTTGTCGACCACCACGGCACCGGCGTCGACCAGGCGCGGCGCCCACTCGGCGCTGACCGCGCTCCCGGCGGACGAGATCACCAGGTCGAGCCCCTGGATCGCCTCGTCCGACAGCGGCCGGCATCTCGAGCTCGCCCCCGTTCAAGCTCACCCGCGTCCCGGCCGAGCGCTCCGAGGTGAACGGGACCACCTCGGACGCCGGGAAGCCGCGCGCGGCGAGCACCTCCAGGACCACCTGGCCGACGGCGCCCGTGGCGCCGACAACGCCGACCCGGTAGCTCACGACGACACCGTGGGACGGTGCTCGAGCCCGGTCGGCTGCTCGCGGCGGACCGCGTCGGCGCCGAGCTCGAACGCCTCGTGCAGGGCCTTCACCGCGGTCGGGACTTGCTCGGCGGCGACCACGCAGGAGATCTTGATCGGCGAGGTCGAGATCATCTCGATGTTGATCCGCTGCGTCGCCGAGCGTCTCGAACACCTTCGCGGCGACGCCCGGGTGGCTGCGCATCCCGGCCCCGACGATCGAGACCTTGCCGATCTGCTCGTCGGTCTGGATCCCGGTCGCGACATCGAGCCGCTCGATCGCCTCGACCGCGGTCGCGAGCTCGTCGCGCGGCGACGGTGAACGAGAGGTCCGCGCCATGGTCGGCGGCGACCGGCTCGTTCTGGATGATCATGTCGACGTTGACGTTCGCGTCGGCGAGCGCGCCGAAGATCCGCCCGGCGACGCCGGGCTCGTCGCGGACGCCGGTCATCGTCACTCGCGCCTCCTCCGTCGGAGTGGGTGACGGCAGTTACGAGTGGTCGTCTCCATCGTCTCGTCCTCGGAGAGCACGAGGGTACCGGGGGCGTCCTCGAAGGAGCGAGCGGCAGTGGATCCGGACGCCGTGGTTGCGCGCGTACTCGACGGAGCGCAGCTGCAGCACCTTGGCGCCCGAGGCGGCCATCTCGAGCATCTCCTCGAAGGAGACCATCGCCAGCTTGCGCGCATCCGGGACGATCCGCGGGTCGGCGCTGAACACGCCGCGAACGTCGGTGTAGATCTCGCACACGTCGGCGCCGAGCGCCGCGGCGAGCGCGACGGCGGTCGTGTCGGAGCCGCCGCGGCCGAGGGTGGTGACGTCGCGGCTGTCGGTCGACACCCCCTGGAACCCGGCGACCAGCACGATCCGGTCGCTCGGCGAGCGCCTCGCGGATCCGGTCGGCCCGCACGTCGATGATCCGCGCCTTCGTGTGGGAGGAGTCGGTGACGATCCCGGCCTGCGAGCCGGTCAGCGAGATCGCCTCGTGGCCGAGGTCGTTGATCGCCATCGCGCACAGCGCGCAGGAGATCCGCTCCCCGGTCGAGAGCAGCATGTCCATCTCGCGCGGGGCGGGACGATCCGAGACCTCGCGGGCCATCGCGACGAGCTCGTCGGTGGTCTTGCCGCGCGCCGAGAGCACGGCGACGACGCGGCTGCCGCGCTCGCGCGCGGCGACGATCCGGCGCGCGGCGCGCTTGATGTCCTCGGCCTCGGCGACCGAGGTGCCGCCGAACTTCATCACGACGAGGTCTTGAGCTGAGATCCGGTCCATTGGCGATGCCGATCGCGGAACCGCCGAGAATACCCACGTGACCGCGCGGCGCGGGGAGCCTGCTAGGTTGCCGCAATGCTCGACGCCGTCCGGAGGCGCGGCATGGCAGGGGTGGTCTTGGCGCTCGGCGGGCTGTTGGCACTCGTGCTGGTGGTCGTCGGCGGCGGCTTACGCCACTCGACCACGCCCGTCAGGCCCGCGGCGAACTTCGACCAGGCAGCGCCCAACGTGGTGGTCGTGATGACCGACGACCAGTCGGTGGACACGATGAGCGTGATGCCGAAGACCCGGCGGCTGATCGGCGACCACGGGGTGACGTACACCAACTCGGTGGTGAGCTTCCCCCTGTGCTGTCCGTCGCGGGCCACCTTCATGACCGGGCAGTACGCGCACAACCACGGCGTCCTCAACAACCAGGGGCCGAGGGGCGGGTACAAGCGGCTCGACACGGAGCACACGCTGCCGGTGTGGCTGTCGCGGGCGGGGTACCGGACGGCGTTCATCGGCAAGTTCCTGAACGGCTACGGCGAGGGCGAGGGGGCGACGGTGGTGCCGCCCGGGTGGAGCGAGTGGTACGGGCTGCCGGCCCTGGGGCACCGGTCGCCGTTCGACTTCCCCGTGAACGAGAACGGCACGCTGGTCTCCTACGGCCACGCCGCCCGCGACTACAAGACCGACGTGCTCGCCGACAAGGCCGTCCACGTGATCCGGGAGCAGGCCGGGAGCGATCAGCCGCTGTTCATGTGGGTGGCGACGACCGCGCCCCACATCGACTACGGCGCGGCCCCGTACTCGGACCGCAACCCGGAGCCGGCCCCGCGCGACCGGGGCCGGTTCGAGGGCCGCACGCCGCCGCACCGCAAGTCGGTGAACGAGCGCAACGTCTCCGACAAGCCCCGCTTCATCCAGTCCCGGTCGCGGCTGGACCGCGCCCAGCGCAGGGAGATCGACAAGGTGTACGTGAGCCAGCTCGAGACGCTGCAGGCGGTCGATCAGCTGGTGAAGCGGGTGGCGGCGGAGCTGCGCCGCCAGGGTGAGCTCGGCAACACCGTGCTCATCTTCACCTCGGACAACGGGTTCCTGAAGGGGGAGCACCGGATCGCTTCCGGGAAGTCGAACCCGTACGAGGAGGCGATCGGGGTGCCGCTGCTGATCCGGGGCCCCGGGTTCGCCCACGGGGTGCGCAGCGACCGATTGGTCGGGAACGTCGACCTGGCGCCGACGATCCTCGACCTGGCGAGCGCCGAGCCCGACATCGAGCCCGACGGCCGCTCCCTGCTCGCCAGCCGGGGCCGGAACGAGGCCGACCCGGCGGTCCTGCTGGAGGTGTTCGAGCGCACGCACGGGCGCTTCGTCGGGGTGCGGACGCGCCGCTACATGTACGCGGAGTACGACGGCCGCGACAAGGAGCTGTACGACCTGGAGCGCGACCCGGAGGAGCTGCACAGCGTCCACGACTCGCCCGAGTACGCGCTGGTCCGCTCCCGGCTGGCGAAGCGGCTCGCCGAGCTCCGCAACTGCGCCGGCGCCACCTGCCGCTGACGCGCCCGCGCCCGCGGCGCTCGGGTGTGAGGTCGGTCACACATCTATCTCGCCGATATATCGGCGTGATATGTTGTCCAAATGGAGGGCAAGAGCACGGCCTACGTAATCCTCGGGCTGCTCAACATCAGCGAGCCGATGAGCGGATACGAGATCAAGTCGTTCGTCGACCGCTCCACGCGGTTCTTCTGGGCCGCAAGCTACGGGCAGATCTACCCGGAGCTCCGCTCGCTCGCCGAGAAGGGGCTGGTCGAGGGGGCGTCGCGCCCCAGCGGCGGCCGGAAGCGGGTCGAGTACCGGCTCACCGAAACCGGCCGGGAGGAGCTGCGAGCGTGGCTGTCGGCCGAGCCGGAGGTGAACGAGTCGCGTGACGAGGCGCTCCTGAAGCTCTTCCTCGCGGACGCGGAGCCCTCCGCCGGGGTCGAGGCGCTGGAGGCGAAGCGACGGTTCCACGCCGAGAAGCTCGAGCAGCTTCGCGCGGTGGAGCCGATCGCGAAGGCCGGCCCCAACCGGTTCCCCCGCCTCGTCGTCCGCTACGGGATCGCCCACAGCAAGTGGGCGATCGAGTGGTGCGATGAGGTCCTCGCGGAGCTCCGCGCCGAACAGTCGGACCCGAAGCAGGCCCGAAGGAGGTCCGCCTGATGCTCGATGCACTCGCCGCACTCGTAACCCGCCGCCGCTGGGCAGTCGTCATTCTCAGCGTGCTCGCGTTCGCGGCCGCCGGCGCGATCGGCGGCGGCGTCGCCGACAAGCTGCAGCCGTACGGCGCCGACGACCCCAACACCGAGAGCGTCCGCGCCGACGATCGGCTCGAGGCGGCCGGGTACGAGGAGACCGATGTGGTCGCCCTGGTCCGGGACGTCGACGTCACCACGCCCGCCGGCCGCCACCGGGTGGAGCAGGTCGCGGGCCGGCTCGCCGCCGACCCGGGAGTGAGCCGAGTGTCCAGCTATCTCGACACCGGATCCGATGCGTTCGTCTCGCGCGGCGGCGACGCGACCTACCTGGCCGCCTCCCTGAGGACGAAAGACGACGGAACGCGCCAGGACGTCGCCAACCGGCTCGTCGACGAGCTCGACGGCGAGCCCGGGGTGACCGTCGGCGGCCCAGCGGTGGCGAACGCGCAGGTGAACGAGCAGGTCCAGGAGGACCTCCGCAGGGCCGAGCTGTACGCGTTCCCGATCCTGTTCCTGCTCTCGCTGCTGTTCTTCCGCGGGCTCGTCGCCGCGCTGCTGCCGCTGCTCGTCGGCGGCCTGGCGATCGTGGGGACGTTCCTGATGCTGACCGTGGCCAGCGAGCTCACCTCTGTCTCGATCTTCGCGCTCAACCTGATCACGGGGCTGGGGCTGGGGCTGGCGATCGACTACAGCCTGTTCATGGTGTCGCGCTACCGCGAGGAGATCGCCCGCTCGGGGCCGGGCTTGGACGCGATGAAGCGGACGCTCGGGACCGCCGGCCGGACGGTGATGTTCTCCTCCCTGACCGTCGCCGGAGCGCTCGCCGGGCTGCTCGTCTTCCCGCAGCGGTTCCTGTACTCGATGGGGCTGGGCGGCTCGCTGGTGGCGCTGATCGCCGCCGCGATCGCGCTGGTGGTGCTGCCCGCGATCCTGGCGCTGCTCGGCGACCGGGTAAACGCGCTCGCGCCGCGCTCCGTGCAGCGCAGCGCCGAGCGAGAGGCCCGCGGCGAGCAGCGCGGGTTCTGGTACCGGCTCTCGGGCGTGGTGATGAGGATGCCGGGACGGATCGCGATCGCGACAGCCGCGCTGCTGATCGTGCTCGGGCTCCCGTTCTGGTCGATTCAGCTGACCTCGGTCGACGCCGGCGTCCTGCCGAGCTCGGCGAGCGCGTACAGGGTCGACCACGCCCTCCGAACGGAGTTTCCGCCGTACCGCGACACGCCGGTGCAGCTCGCGGTCGAGGGAGGGTCGTCGACCGCCGCCCGGGTGGCGCGACAGACCGCGACGATGGACGGGGTCGCCTCGGTGAGCGAGCCGCGACAGCTCGACGGCGGCGTCTGGGTCGTGGAGGCCGTCCCCGCCACCGATCCGCTCGGGGAGCGCAGCCAGGCTCTCGTCGACAAGCTCCGCGCCGAGCATGACGACGCGCTCGTCACGGGCAGGACCGCGTCGTTCGTCGACCTGAAGGCGAGCCTCGTCGACCACCTGCCGCTGGTGCTGGCGATCGTCGCCGCCGTGACGATCGCGGTGCTGTTCGTGATGACCGGCTCGCTGGTGCTGCCGATCAAGCAGCTTCTGATGAACGCGCTCGGGCTGAGCGCGGTGTTCGGGATCCTGGTGCTGGTGTTCCAGGACGGGCGGTTCGAGAGCCTGCTCGGCTACACGAGCCAGGGGGCGCTGGAGCCGAACCAGCTGCTGCTCCTGTTCGCGGTCGTGTTCGGCCTGTCGACCGACTACGGGGTGTTCCTGCTGTCGCGGATCAAGGAGGCGCGCGACTCCGGCGCGTCGGACTCCGAGGCGGTCTCGATCGGGCTGCAGCGCACCGGCCGGATCGTGACCGCGGCCGCGCTCCTGTTCGCGATCGCGATCGGGGCGTTCGTCACTTCGGAGATCGTGTTCATCAAGCAACTCGGCCTGGGCACCGCCATCGCAGTGCTGATCGACGCCTCGATCATCCGGGCGCTGCTGGTCCCATCGCTGATGCAGCTGCTCGGCAGGTGGAACTGGTGGGCGCCGGCGCCGCTTCGCCGCCTGCACGAGAGGATTCGGGTGAGCGAGGCCTGACGCCTCACGCCTGGGCCGCTAGCTATGCTGGCCCCGCTTTGTCGATCGGCGCGTCCATATTCCTGATCGCCGCCGGCGCGATCGTCCGGTACGCCTTCACCTTCGACATCGAGGGCGTGGACCGCGAGGCGCTCGGCCTGATCCTGATGATCGCCGGCTTCGCGGGGCTCGCGATCTCGATCCTGTACCAGCTGCTCGCCACCGACCGGCGCAGCCGCGACGACGAGTACTACCGCCCGCCGCCGTCGGGTCCCGACGACCCGACGCGGCACATGCGCTGAGCCGGGGCCCCGGCGCTAGTCCAGGCTGCGGCGCCCCGCGAGCGCCCGACCCAGCGTCACCTCGTCGGCGTGCTCGAGGTCGGCGCCAACCGGGAGGCCGCTCGCGAGCCGGGTGATCCTCGCCTCGCCGCGGAGCCGCTCGGCGATGTGGAGCGCGGTCGCCTCGCCTGTCGTGGTCGGGTTGGTGGCGAGCACCACCTCGCTCACCTCGCCGTCCGCGACCCGGGCGACCAGCTGCTCGATCTTCAGGTCCTCGGGGTCGACCCCGTCGATCGGCGACAGCGCTCCCCCGAGCACGTGGTACAGCCCCCGGTACTCGTGGGTGCGCTCGATCGGGATCGTGTCGGCGGGCTCCTCGACGACGCATATCACGCTCCGATCGCGACCCTCGTCGGAGCAGATCCGGCACAGGGGTCCCTCGGCGAGGTTGAAGCACACCTCGCACAGCGTCACCTGCTCCTTCACCTCGCGGATCGCGTCGGCGAGCGCGCGGGCCTCCGCGTCGTCGGAGCGCAGCACGTGGAACGCGAGCCGCTGCGCGGAGCGCTGCCCGATCCCCGGCAGCTTCGCCAGCTCGGCGATCAGGCGGTTGATCGGGCCCGGCTGCATCGGTGGATCCCGACGAGGCGCTAGGCGCCGGGCAGTCCGCCGAGCCCGCCGAGGCCGGCGCCACCCGGTCCGCCGAGCCCCGCGATCCCGCCCATCCGCTCGCCGGCGAGCTGCTGCGCGGCGCGCAGCGCCTCGTTGACCGCGGCGGTGACCATGTCGGCCAGGACCTCGGCGTCTTCGGGGTCGATCGCCTCCGGGTCGATCTGCATCTCGAGCAGCCGCAGATCGCCGCTCATCTTCACCTTCACCATCCCGCCCCCCGCGCTTGCGTCCACGACCTCGTCCTTGAGCTGCTCCTGCGCCTTCGCCATCTCGGCCTGCATCTGCTGCGCCTGCTTCATCAGCGCGTTGAAGTCCATCCCGCCCGGTCCGCCGCCGCGGCTCACCGCGCTTCCCCCCTCTCCTCGGCGTCGAACTCAGCCTTGATCCAGTCAACAAGCTCCTCGTCGCTCATCGGCGCGGCGCCGTTGCCGTTCGCCTCGTCCTCGCCCTCGATCAGCACGTACACGGGGCGGAGGCTCTCGCCGACGATCGTCCGGAGCGCCTCCGCGAGCCGCTCCTGGTTCACGCGCGCCTCGGCCTTCCGCTTGTTGAACGCCGCAGAGGATGGGAACCCGACCTCGACCACGGCCCGCTCCGCGTCCACCGCGAGCGGGCGGGCGGCCTGGAACACGGCCGAGAGCAGCTCGGAGCCCGACTGGCGAACGTGGTCGAGGACCGCGGGCCACAGGCCCGTGATCCGCTCGATGTCGATCGTCTCAACGACCGCGGAGGTCGCCTGGGTGGCGCTCGACCGGGGGACCTCGGGATCGGCCGCCTCCAGCGCGGGGGTGGACGACGCCTCTGGGGGCTTGTCGCCGCCACGCTCCTCGGGAGAGGGCTGATCCGGGGCGGGCTCGGCGGCCGCGGCATCGGCGTCGCGGGCATCGGTGACGGACACGGGGTCCGTGAAGCCGCGCTCGAGCCGCTCGATCCGCTGCGCGAGGGCGTCGGCCGAGGGATCGATGTCCGGGCGGGCCGCCTTCAGCAGCGCCAGCTCCAGCGCCGCGCGGGCGTCGTCGCCCCACTCCCTGATCGAGGCGAGCGCCGCCGACAGCTCATCGATCGCGCGAACCAGGGCGACCTCGCCGATCTCGTCCGCCTGGGCGCGGATCCGGTGCTCGGCCTCGGCGGTGATCGCGACCGCGTCAGGGACCTCCCCGGTGGTGCGGACAACGAGCAGCTGGCGCAGGTGCGCGATCAGGTCGCGTATGTACTGGGTTGCGTCCCGGCCCGAGCCGGCGAGCGCCTCGACGTTCGCGAGCGCCGCCGTCCCGTCGCCCGCGGCGATCGCGGCGGCCGCCCCGAAGATCAGCTCCGCGTCCGCGACCCCGAGCACAGCGAGCACGTCCTCTGTGGACACCGAGCTGCCGCCGTAGGCGACGAGCTGGTCGAGCGTGCCGAGTGCATCGCGGAAGCTGCCGCCCGCGGAGCGCGCGATCGCGCCCACCGCGCCCTCGGCGATCTCGATCCCCTCCGCCTCGGACACGCGCTCGACGACGCCGGCGATCTGGCGCCCCGAAGGTCGCTGGAAGTCGAACCGCTGGCACCGGTCGACGATCGTCGGCATCACCTTGTGCGCCTCGGTGGTGGCGAGCACGAAGACCGTGTGCGGAGGCGGCTCCTCGAGCGTCTTCAGGAACGCGTTCCACGCCTCTCGGGTGAGCATGTGGGCCTCGTCGATGATGTAGACCTTCCACCTCCCCGCGGCCGGGACGTATCCGACCCGCTCGCGCAGATCGCGGATGTCGTCGACGGAGCGGTTCGAGGCGGCGTCCATCTCGATCACGTCGAGCGAGCTGCCGGCGGCGATCGCACGGCACGACTCGCACACGCCGCACGGGGTGGTTGTCGGCCCCTGCTCGCAGTTCAGGCACCGCGCCAGGATCTTCGCCATCGAGGTCTTGCCGGTCCCGCGCGAGCCGACGAACAGGTACGCGTGGTGGACCCGGTCGCGCTCCACCGCGTTCCGGAGCGTCCGGACGACGGCCTCCTGCCCGACCACCTCGTCGAAGCTCTGCGGTCGATGGCGTCGGTACAGGGAGATCTCGGCCACGGACGGCCAGTGTATCCGCCGCCCCGGCGAGCGCCGTGACGGCGGGAACCGCCGTCACCGATAGCCTCCCCGGCCCGATGGCGAGCAGACGGGCCCTCAGCGCGCTCACCCCGCTGGCCTGGATCGGCGTCCTCGCCGCGGGCCTGTGGCTGGTGTTCCGCCACGGCTTCGCCAACTACGACACCTTCTATGCGCTCGTTTGGGGAGACGAGATCGCCGCGGGCAAGAGCCCCGACCTGCACGTGCTGCTGCCCCCGACGCCGCACCCGCTCGCCACCCTGGCGGGGATCGTGCTGTCGCCGCTCGGGGACGGAGCCGAGGAGGCGATGGTGGCGATCGGGTTCCTGTCGCTGGGCGCCGTCGGGTACCTCACTTACCGGCTCGGCTCGGAGTGGTTCAACCGCGCGATCGGGATGCTCGCATCCGCGATCGTGCTCACCCGGGTGCCGCTGCTCGACTTCGGGGTGCGGGCCTACGTCGACCTTCCGTACATCGCGATCGTGCTGGCGGCGCTGCTCGCCGAGACGAGGCGCCCGCGCGCCGGGTGGCCGGTGCTGGCCCTGCTCGCCGTCGCCGGGCTGCTCCGCCCCGAGGCGTGGCTGTTCTCGATCGCGTACCTGCTGTACCTGGCCTACACGGCGCCCGACCGCCCGCTTGGCATCGTCGCACCGCTCGGCGCCCTGATCCGCCCCGGCGCGATGCTCAGCCTGACCGCGCTGGTCGCGTCCGCTCCGATCGCGTGGGCGCTCAGCGACCTCGCCTTCGCGGGGGACGCGCTGTACTCGCTGACCGGTACCCACGACACCGTCGACACCCTCGACCGCGAGACGGGGATCGGCGGGCTGATCAGCGAGGGCCCGCCCCGGCTCGGGGAGGTCGTCCGGGAGCCGGTCCTGCTCGGCGGAGCGATCGGGATCCTGCTGGCGGCGACCGCGCTCCGGGACCGCGCCCGGCTCCCGCTCGCCGCGCTGGTGCTCGCCGCCGGGGCGTTCGCGCTGCTCGCCCTCGGTGGGCTTGCCGTGATCACCCGCTACCTGCTGCTCACCGGGACGCTGCTGTCGATCTTCTTCGCCGTCGGGATCCTCGGGTGGATGCTGCTCGTGCCCGGGAGCCGGTGGCGGGCGGTCTCGCTCGTCGGGTTCGTCGTTGTCGGCCTGCTGGTCGTCGTCCTGATCCCGGCGCAGGCGGACAGAGTGGACGACCTGCGGAGCAGCATCGCCCGCCAGGACCGAATCCAATCCGACCTTCGCAAGCTCTCCGAGGCGGGGGATGTGCAGCCGGGGTGCGGGCCGGTGCAGGCTCCCAACACCCGCCCCGTCCCGATGCTGGCGCTGTGGCTGCACCGACGCCCGTCGGCGATCCTCCCCGGAGTCGGCGAGCTACTGGCGCGCCCGGCCACCGGATACGCGTTCGTCCCAGCCTCCTCGCTCGTCGCGGAGGAGTTCGAGCTCGACCCGAACGACCCCGGTGCCGTGAAGATGCCGGTCGCCCCGCCGCGCGCCGACGAGCCGGTTGCCGAGAACCGCTCGTGGCTGCTGTTTGCGCGCTGCCCGGGGTGAGAGAAACGGACCGTGCGGCCCGCCGTCGAGAGCGGTCTCCGGGCGCTGCCGCCGTGGCCGGCTCGGGCCAGGCTGGTCCGCGGCACATGCGGGGGATCGCTTAAGGCTGCTTCCTTCCGGACCTGACCTGATTCGCGAGCCCACATTGCGCGGGACCTGGCCGTCGACGCCGCCTGCGGCGGACCGGACCCCGAAGGCCGCGGCCCCTCGGACGGGTATTCGGCCCCGCTAGAGCGGATTGCGGGTGCAGGGCACCGCTACCTCCCCGCCTAGCACGGTCCATCCACCATCCTACTTGTAGGCTCGCGGCCGTGGCGTCGAGACCGGCCCCTCGCGCCGCAGCCGCGCTCGCCTTCGGCGCCGGCGGTTTCTTCCTCCTGCACTACGGCCAATTCGACGTCGGGGTGGTCCAGCCGCAGATCCAGGAGGAGATGCACCTCACCCACGATCAGGCGCTGTGGGTCGTGAACGCATTCATGCTCGGGCTCGCGGTCCTGGTTCCGCACGGCGGCCGGCTCGCCGAGATCATCGGTTCGCGACGCACCATCCTCGGCGGGCTGTCGGCGATCGCGATCGGCGCCGCGGGCGCCACGCTCGCCGGGGGCTTCGGCCTGCTGGTGGCGAGCCTGGCGCTGCAGGGCGCCGGAGCGGGGCTGGCGATCGCACCCACGGTCGGCATCGTGATCGCCGCCTGGCCGCCGGAGCTCCGCGGCCTGGCGGTCGGCTGGTATGTCGGGGTGGCCGTGGTGGCGCTTCCGATCGTCCCGGTGATCTCCGGCGTGCTGGTCCAGGGAGGGGACTGGAGGCTCACCTTCTGGCTCTACCTGGTGCTGACGGCGTGTGTCTTCGCGGTCGGCGCGATGGGGCTCCCGTCGCATGCCCCGCCGAAGGGTCAGCGGCCCGACGTGCTCGGCAGCGTCCTCGCGCTCACCGGCCTCGGGTTGGTGCTGACGGGAGGGATCGAGGCGGCGACATGGGGGTGGTCGTCCCGTGCGACCGTCGCGGTGCTCGCGGCCGGGGTGGCGATCCTCCCCGTGTTCGCGCTCGTCGAGCTGGCGACCGAGCAGCCGCTCGTCGACCTGAGGCTGCTCCGCAGGCGGGTGCTGGCCGGCGCAGCCGCCGGACTGTTCCTGGTTCAGCTCGGGATCAGCGGCGTCGCCGTCTTCGTCCCGATCTACCTGCTCACGGTCGTCCGCCTCGACCCGGTGATGACCGGCCTGGCGATGCTTCCGGCGATGATCCTCGCCCCCGCCCTCTCTCCGATCGCGGGAGGACTCGTCGATGGTCACGGGATCCGGAGGGTGGCGATCGCCGGCGCCCTGCCGGCCGCTGCGGGCTGCGCCTGGCTCGCGGCGTTCGTCCCGGACCAGGAGTACGCGGTCCTGGTCCCGGGCCTGCTCCTGTTCGGGATCGGCATGCCGGTCGCCCTCATCGCGATGACGGCCGCGGGCGCCGCCGCCGGGCCGCCCGCCGAACGGGGCGAGAGCGCCGGGATCCTGAACACGTCGCGGTGGATCGGCGCGACGGTCGGGACCGTGTCCTTCGGCGCCCTGCTGGACGCCGTCCGCGAACACGACCTGGACACGGCGCTCGCGGGCCGGATGTTGACCCACCAGCAGTCCGCTGCGCTCGACCGGCTGGTGCTCTCCGACGAGGACGCGACCGACGCCGTCGTCCGAGGAATCGGCGGCGATCTGGTCCGGGCCGTCGCGGATGGGTTCGCGGCCGGCTACGCCGCCGGGCTGTGGCTGTGCGCCGGAGCCTTCGCCGCTGTGGCGGTGATCGCCGCGATCGCCTTCCGCCCCCGGCGCGCTGCAAGCGCGGCGCCGCGAGATCGTGAAGATCTCGCTAGCCTCCCGCAAGGGTGTCCTAACTCGGCGGGACTCCAACTCGGCGATTCATGATCCGGCGTCAGCTAGCAATCGCGCTGTCGGTCGTCTTCGCGGCGGCCGGCGCCGGCGTGCTCGCGGCAACCGCGGCCGCGAAGATGCGCAGCACCAGGCTGGAGCCGAAGCTGTGCAAGACCGTCGGCGGCGGCAAGTTCGTGAAGATCCCCGGCTTCCCCGGCGAGAAGATCGACCGCCGCCTGCTCCCCGACGTCGAGTACCTGGTCGACCGGTTCGACATCTTCATCACCGACGGGTTCTCGCGATCGAACGTGCACGCCCGCCACGGCGAGCACCCGCTCGGGCTCGCGCTCGACATCATCCCGAGCGGGAAGCGGTGGAAGAAGGTGAACCGGCTGGCGAAGTGGGCGGAGCCGAAGCAGGACCACCCCCGGCCGCCGTTCCGGTGGGTCGGCTACAACGGCGACGCCGGACACGGGAAGGGCAATCACCTGCACCTGTCGTGGTCGCACTCGGACTCGAAGCCGTTCCACCCCGCTCGCAAGGCGTTCACGATCAACTGCCCCGACGGCGGGGACGTGACCGAGCCGCCGGAGGACGGCGGCGACACCGGGGGCGGCACCGGGACCGGGACCGGGACCGGCGGCGGGGGCGGCGAAGGCAACGAGAGCGGCGGGGTGACCGCGAAGCTCCGAGCGCAGCAGGCCTCCGCGGTGCCTGAGCGCCGCTAGTTCCGGGAGGGATCGGAAGGCATCCGGGCGAGCAGCTCGTACGAGCCGCCCATCCGCTGCAGCGCCGACGCCCACAGGTCGCCGAACGCGAACGCGTCGTCGTGCTCCGGCTCGGACACGATCCAGGCCTCCTGCACCAGCTCACCGTCGAGCTGGCCCTCGCCCCACCCGGCATGGCCGGCGAACAGCCGGATCCGGCCGAGCCCGTCGGGCGGGTGCTCGAGGTCGACGAGCCCGACGTCCCCCGTGACGGGCTTGGCCGCCAGATCGAGGTCCTCGAACTCGCCCAGCGCGACGACGCCGTCGGGCTGCACGGGTCCGCCGATGTAAACCGGCTCGGTGGGCCCGGCGAGCTCCGCGAGCTCCGGCACGGCGTCCCCGACCGTGGTCTCCGACGGCCGGTTCAGGACCAGGCCGAAGGCACCTTCCGGGGCGTGCTCGACCATCAGGATCACAGCCCGCCGGAACCAGTCCGGCAGCGCCGGCGAGGCGATCAGAAGCTTCCCGCGCAGGGAGTCCACATCCCAATTGTGCCGCTCCTATGATTGCCGCGAGGGCGCGTAGCTCAGTGGGAGAGCGCTCGCTTCACACGCGAGAGGTCGCTGGTTCGAAACCAGCCGCGCCCATTCCTGGTGTCGGGCCGGCCGTGCGCTACGGTGCGAATGCGCCGGCGAATGCGGCGCGACGTTTTCCTCGAATCGAAAGGGACGACATGCCAAAGCGGAAGCTGTGGCGCCCCTCCGGGGCGTCGTTGATCGTTGCCGTGCTGGCGCTGGTGATGGCAACCGCCGGCGTCGCTGTCGCGGGGCCCTCGGCCACGATCAGCAAGATCACGAAGAAGAAGGTGAAGTCGATCGCGAACAGCCAGATCAACGCAGCGGCGCCGACGCTGAGCGTGGATCACGCGAAGAGCGCCGAGTCCGCCGACAGCGCGGGCATCGCGAAGAACGTCTACTCGGCGAACGTGCAGGCGAACGGCACGCTGCTCGGCTCGATTCCGGCCGGTGCGACATCGAGCAAGAGCGCGACCGGGGACTACCGGGTCAGCTTCGGGCGTCCGGTGGCGGGCTGCACGATCTCGGCCTCTGCCGCGAGCAACACGGGCCCGGCCCTCGGGTTCGTCGCAGTTGGGGTCGCGAGCGCGAACACGCTGCAGGTATTCACGCGCAGCACGACCAACACCGTGGTTGATCGCCCGTTCTACGCGCAGATGATCTGCCCGGCGGGCTGAGCCAACGCAATCGCCAGGAGCGCGGGCGGGCATCGACCCGGCCCCGCGCTCCTCGGCGGTCGCTCCGCTGGACCGTGGCGGTCACCCGGCCGCCTTCTCAGCCGCACCATGGGGAAGCACCGCGCCGGCCGCCTCGTCGGGGGTGATGTCCGGGTACAGGACCCGCACCACGCCGATCGCGACCACGCCGCCGACCAGCTGCGCGACGACGAAGCCGGGCACCGCGGCCGGTGCAATCCCGGCGAAGGTGTCCGAGAGCATCCGCCCCACGGTGATCGCGGGATTCGCAAAGCTGGTCGAGCTGGTGAAGAAGTACGCCGCCCCGATGTAGGCGCCGACCGCCGCCGGGGCGACGGTGCCGCGTCGCGTCCGGGCGAGGGAGAAGATCACCAGCAGCAGCCCCAGGGTCGCGATCACCTCCGAGAACAGGTGGGCTTCGGAGGCTCGGTGGTTGGTCGAGATGCTGATCGCGGCGAGCGCGAACATCGCGTTCGCCGTGATCGCGCCGGCGATGCAGCCGATCGTCTGCGCCGGGATGTACGCGGCGGCGTCGCGCCACCGCAGGCCGCCGAAGCTCGCGTCCACCAGCGAGACGACCGGGTTGAAGTGGCCCCCGGACACCGGTCCGAACATGAGGATGATCGTGAACAGCCCCGCAGCGGTGGCCGCCGCGTTCTCGAACAGCTGCAGCCCGGTGTCCCCCGGTGAGAGCTCCTGGGCCGCGATCCCGGAGCCGATCACGACCGCGGCCAGGAACGCGGAGCCGAGGAACTCGGCGACCAGCCGTCGTGACAGCGGCGCGCTCACGATCGCTCAGGCCGCGAGCAGCAGCTTGTCGCCGTACTCGGCAGGCAGACCGGACTCGGCGACCCGAGCCGCCGCGAGCGCCGCGTCGTACTCGAAGCGCTCGACCCGGGCGGCGATCCGGTCGCCCTGCGGCTCGAGCACCGCGAACCCTCCGCGCGGATCGCCGTCCTTGGGCTTGCCCACCGACCCGCAGTTGACGAACAGCACGCCTCCGTACTCGTGCACCCACGGCTTGTGGGTATGGCCGAAGACCAGCACGTCGCAGTCCGCGCCGCGGGCGATCCGCTCGAAGGTCCTGGCCGGCTTGTCCTCGAACAGGTACTCGTTGACCTTCCGGGGGGATCCGTGGACGAGCCGCATCCGGCGGCCGCCGAGCTCTAGGCGGAGGTCGAACGGCAGGCCTCGCATGAAGTCCTTGCAGTGGCTGTCGGTATGCCGGAGCGTCCATTGCACCGAGAGCTCGCCGAGCTCGCGATCGTGCCGGTTCGGGTAAGCGCACATGCAGTCCTCCTCGTCTCGCCCGATCGCGTAGTCGTAGTTCCCGTAGATCGTCGGGATACCGCGCTCCTCTACCGCCCGGCAGACCTCGTTCGGCCACGGGCCGTAGCCGACCAGGTCGCCGCCGCAATAGATCTGCTCGATGCCCAGCGCCGCGATCCTCCCGAGTGCCGCGTCGAGCGCCGGCAGATTCCCGTGGATATCGGTGATCACGGCGACCGCGCCTGGCGCCGGCGGCATCTGCGCGCCGCCTTCCGACCCTGTTCTCAAGCGGATGCCTGCGCGGTCAGGTCGAGGTCGAGCTCCCGAAGCGCGGTCGCCATCGAGCCAAGCGTATTCCATCGACAGATCTGATTTCAATCGACATGTGTAGATCGATGCGCGTCGATCCACGTGACACCCGACCTAGCGGCGGCAGCTTGCTCCCGCGCAGTCGCGAAGCCGGTCGAGGCGTGCGGCGAGGCGGCGCTGGGTCTCCGTGACCCGGTGCTCGCCGGCGAGGTTGTGGAGCTCGTACGGGTCCCTGTCGAGGTCGTACAGCTCCCGCTCGCCGGTGTCGCGCTCCACGTACAGGTACCGCGGCGTCCGCACCCCGGTGAACTCACCGCCGTCGATCAGCAGGGTGCGGTCCTCGGTGCGGTCGGGGTGGTGGGCGAGCGGCAGCAGCGACTCGCCGTCCTGCGGGACCCGCGGGTCGGCGCCCGTGAGCTGGGCGATCGTCGGCGCCAGGTCGGCGTTCACCGTGAGGCTCTCCGACGTGCGGCCGTCGGGGATCGTCGGGCCGCGCAGCACGAGCGGCACCCGGATCGCCTCCTCGTAGGGCTGCTCCTTGCCGCCCTTGATCCGATGCTCGCCCTCCATCAGGCCGTTGTCGGAGGTGAAGAACAGGTAGGTGTCGTTCAGCTCACCGGCTCGGCGCAGCGCCGCGATCACCCTCGAGACGCCGCGGTCGACGTCGAGCAGGGACTCCAGCCGGCACCGGTGGCGGGCGAGGATGTCCTGCTTCTCCTCGGCCGTCAGGGGCTGCGCCCGCACCTTCTTCGGCTTGCGCGGGTCGAAGTCGTTGAACGACGGCTTGTCGGGGAGCTGCGTGTGCGCGAACGCTCCCTCGTCCCGCGGCGCCGGTTGCGGGCCGCATCCGCGGTCGGGTCCGGCGCGGACGTGCGGCGCCAGGTATCCGATCGAGAGGAAGAAGGGGCGCTTGCCTGGGCCGTACCGGTCGATGTACTCGGCCGCGTGGTTGGAGAGCACGTCGTCGACGTAGTCGCTCGGGTCCGAGCCGTAGTCGACGATCTCGCCGTTCTGGTTCAGCTTGTAGTCGAAGTAGCGGTACTCGGTGTCCCCGCCCTTCACCTGCCACGTCTGCCACCCCGGAGCGATCGAGAACCCGACCCCGTTCATGTACTTGCCGAAGTACGCGGTTCGGTAGCCGGCCCGGGTCAGCCATATCGGCAGGGTCTCCGAGGAGTCGAGCCTCCCGTACCCGCCGTCGGGCAGGTGGTTGGCCTCCACGCCGTGGTTGTGCGCGTACTGCCCGGTCAGGAAGGTCGCTCGCGACGGGCAGCACAGCGGGAAGTTGACGTAGTTGTGCGCGAACGTGACTCCGCGATCGACCATCTCGCGCTGCACGTTCTTCATCACGCGCATGTCGGGCGGGTTCTGGTCGTCGGTCATGAAGACGACGACGTTCGGGCCGCTCGGCGGCTTCCCGGTCGGGGCCGGCGTCACCTCGCCCTTCACCACGTCGCGGTTCGGCCGGTCGCCCGAGCAGGCTGCGAGGGCGATCGCCAGGGCGCCCGCGGCAAGCAGCGATGTGACGCCCCGCACCGTCAGGCGCCGCAGGCTAGCGGTTCGGCTCGCGCTCGTCCGCGCCGGGCGGGGCGCGAAGCTCGAACCCGAGCGCCTCGGCGGCGGCCGCGGCATCGCCGCGCTGGGCGGCTCCGGCGGCCGGCCGGAACCGGTCCGCCGCAGCCGTCACCCGGTTCCACTCCACCCGCAGCCGGAACTCGTACTCGACGTCCCGCTTCCCCTCCTGGCGGGCGGCCTTCGCGGTCGGGGCCATCCCGACGATCTCGGCGTCCGCGGCGACGCCGTCCTTGATCCGCTATCCGATCGGGCTCATAGGGACAAGCCTCGCACGAAAGCCCGGGCGGCATCCGACACCCGGCGGGCGTAGGCGCGATCGGAGAGCTGCCGGTCGGCGCGCAGGATCCCGGCGATCCAGTCGTACAGGAGCTCGGACGCGGCGGCGGCGGTGAGCCCGTTCGCCGCGAGCGCGATCTCGCCGCGCCGATCCGCGCCGGACAGGATCGACTCGAGCGCGGTTCGGTAGCGGCCGTGCGATCGCTCCACGATCTCGCCGCACAGCCGGCTCTGCACGTCCATCAGCTCCTCGCCGTGGGGGGAGAACACGACCGCCGAGTACGTGTCGACCTTGGCCTGGATTGCCTCCCGCAGCGCAGCCTCCGCCGGCATGTCGCCTTCCGCGGCGGCCTCCGCGCGCGACAGGTAGCTCTCGTGCAGACTCGCGACGCTCTCCCTGAACACCTCCTCCTTACTGGAGAAATGGAGGTACAGGGTCTGGCGGGCGAGCCCGGCGCGCGCGGCGATCGCCTCCATCGAGGTGCGCCGGTATCCGCTCGCCAGGAACTCCTCGGCGGCGGCGGCGAGAATCGTCCCGGCCGAAGCCGAGCGCGAGGCGGCGGTTGCGGCCGGGCCTGGGCTCACCCGGCGCCGCTGCGCCGCGCGATCATCGCGTCGACGACGCGGTGCGGGAGCGCCGCGGACATCGTCGCCATCGCTCGCGCCTCCCGCCCGATCAGGTACTCGGCCTTGGGGCGCCTCGCGTACAGCGCGTGTCGCGCCACCTCGGCGACACGCTCGGGAGGAGTCGCGCCCTCGTCCGCGCCGGCGACCATCCCGCGCATGCCCGAGACCGTCTCCCCGTACAGCTCGCGACCCTCGGGCGGAAGCAGCTCGAGCGCATCATCGATCCCCTCGGCCGCCTTCGACCAGATCGGGGTTGCGACCGCGGCGGGCGCGAGCACCGAGACCTGGATCCTCCACGGGCGGAGCTCGCGGCGCAGCGACTCCGCCATCCCGTTCAGGGCGTGCTTGGACGCCGCGTAGGGGCCGAGCATCGGCAGCGCCACACGGCCGCCGATCGAGCTCGTGTAGACGACGCGGCCGTCGCCGTGCGCGCGGAGCATGCCCAGGACCGCCTGGGTGACGGCGAGCTGTCCGAACAGGTTCACCTCGAACTGGCGCCGCATCTCGTCGATCGGGAGGAACTCGAGCGGGCCGCCGACGCCGATCCCGGCGTTGTTGACCACACCGCGGAGGCCCTCGGGACCGATCGCCTCGCGCACGGCCATCCCGGCGGCGGCGACCTGCTCGGCGTCGGTGACATCGAGCAGCACGGGCTGGACCGTGCCCGGCCCCGCCGCGGACGGCGCATCGGAGATCTCGCGAACGCCCGCGAACACCTGCGCGCCGGCGCCGGCGAGATCGACGGTGATCGCCCGGCCGATCCCGGTGGAGGCCCCCGTGACGAGCACGGCGCCCGGCTTCACGTCGACGCTCACGGGCCGGAGACTAACACGACAACTGCGACGATAAATGTCCATATCGTCATGTCGGCCCAATCCCTCGTATATCTGTCCGACGCCAGCGTTCTTGCAGGATCCTGGCCCGCGAGCCCCGAAAATAGGTTCCCATGTCTCCTCACCTTCGCCTGATCGCACTCCCCCTCGCCGCCGCTGTTCTCGCCGCGCCGGCGAGCGCCGCTGCGTTCGTCGAGCCCAACGGCGGCTCCGGCTTCGGCTCGGACGCCCAGGGCTGGTCGAGCGTATCGACGGAGTGCCAGCCGGAGGGCGGCCTGATCGGCGAACAGTGCGCCGCCGACAACTCCTACGACGCGGGAACCGGCAACCCGGCCGGGTCCCTGCGCTCGCGGCTCTCGGTCAACACCGGCCTGGTCCGGTTCCACAGCGACTTCACGTGGCGCTCGCCCACCTTCTACGTCGGGGGCGACCCGAACGTCCCGGTCGAGGGGGCGAAGCTCAGCTTCGATCGCAGCTTCGCGATCTCCGGGATCGTCGGCCTCGACCCGGAGGCGACGATCAAGGTGGCGATCGTCGACGAGACGGCTGGCGGCAGCACCGAGGTGGTCGAGGACTCGGTCGACGCCGATAACACGGTCTTCGACAGCCACGAGGTGGCACTGCCGCCGGGCTCGCTGACCCGCAACGACTATCACCACATCGAGCTGAGCGCCGTCGTGGACACCACCGCGACCCAGGGCGGTACCAGCGGGACCGCGGACGTCCACTTCGACAACGTCGGCCTGGACGTCCCGCCGCCACCGGGGAACTCCGACGGCGTCCGGTTCCTGGTGCCGCCCCTCACGAACGCGGGTATCCGGGCGGTGATCAACGCCACCGACGTGCACGCGCTCTCGGGCGGCGGCACCGGCGGATCCCTCGTCCCCCAACAGAAGTGCACGATCATCGGCACCTCGGAGGCGGACCGGATCACCGCCACCTCGAGCAACGACGTGATCTGCGCATTCGGCGGCAACGACAAGGTCACCGCCAGGAAGGGCCGCGACGTGGTCGACCTCGGCGACGGCGACGACCGCGGCACCGGATCCTCCGGCGGCGACCTGCTGCTCGGGCTCGCCGGCAAGGACCGCCTGATCGGCCGGCGCGGCAACGACAGGATCGGGGGCGGCGACGACAAGGACAAGATGTACGGGCAGGGCAACAAGGACTTCCTCGCCGCCGTCGACGGCAACCGCGACCTCGTCCAGGGCGGCGCCGGCCACCGCGATCGGGCCCGGGTCGACGGCCGCGGCAAGAGGCACCTCAAGGACCGCGTCCACAAGGTCGAGCTGCTCCGCGTGCGGTAGCCGCGCGCGGCGATCAGGCCGCGGGCGTCACCTTGCGCGGATCAACGAACGGGAGCGCGGCGGTCGTCGCCGTGCGCCTGGAGCCGTCGGGGAGCTCGAGCTCGAGCTCGTTGCCGGGGTCGGCGAGCTCGATCGGGACCCACACGTACCCGATGTTCTTCTTCAGCCGCGGCGAGTGGATCGCGATCGTGGCGTGGCCGACGCGCTCGCCGGCGGCGTGGGCCGGCCAGAACTGGGTCAGCTCCCAGTCCATCGGGTCGCCCTCGATCTCCATCCCGACCAGCTTCCGCCGCACGCCCTCGGCGCGGATCCGCTCCAGCGCGTCCCTGCCGATGTAGCTCTGGTCCTGCTCCTCGACGAGGCGCTCCAGCCCCATCACCTCGAACGGGTTGTTGTCGAGCGTGATGTCGGAGCGGTAGTTGAAGATCCCCGCCTCGATCCGGCGCGCCTCGCACGGCGCGATCGGCCTGATCTGGTGCGGCGCGCCGGCCGCCATCACCCGATCCCACAGCTCCCCGCCGCGGGCGGGGTCGCGCAGGTAGATCTCGTACCCGATCTCGCCGGTCCACCCGGTGCGGCCGATCACGACCGCAATGCCGTCCAGGTCGGCGTGCATGCAGTGGTAGTAGGGCATCGCCAGGACCTGGTCGCCGAACAGCTCCCCAACCACGTCCTTCGCCTTCGGGCCCTGCACCTGGACGGGATACACAGGCGGGTCGGAGATCTCGACGTCCATCTCAGCGCCCCACGCGACGCCGCGCGCCCACAGACCCGCGTCGCTGTCGGCGAGCGCCAGCCAGAACGTGTCCTCGTCAGGGCGGAGCAGGACCGGGTCGTTGACGATCCCGCCGTCGCGCTCGATCAGGAGCGCGTACTTGCATTGGCCGACCGCGCACCTGGTCAGGTCGCGGCAGGTGAGCAGGTTGGTGAACGCGAGCGCGTCCGGCCCCTCGATCTGGACGATGTGCTCTACGCCCACGTCCCACAGCGTCACCCCCGTCAGCAGCGCCTCGTACTCGACCGCAGGGTCGTCGTAGTAGGCCGGGATGTAGGTGTGGTTGTAGACGTCGTACGCGGAGCAGCCCGCCTTCAGGGTCGCCTCGAAGAACGGCGACTGGCCGTACCACGGGCCGAAGTAGAGGGTTGTCGAGTCCGGAATCCCGTCAGTCGAGGTGGTCGCCAAGGCTGCTCCCCCTTCCTGTATCCGATTGCGGTTTGTGAGGCGGACGCTAACGCAGGACGAGCGCGTGCTCGGGATACCACCCGAGCTTGATCTTCTCGCCGATCTCCCATCGATCGTCGGCGCTGGACCGGTCGGTGTTCTGCTCCAGCGAGATCACCCGTTGGTCGTTGCCGAGATCGACGATCACCTGGGTGGTCGTGCCCAGGTAGATCCGCTCCACGATCGTGCCCTCGAGCGAGACCATGTCCTTCTCGACCTGCGAGCCGAGGAAGATCTTCTCGGGACGCACAGAGCAGTGCACCGCGTCTCCGGTGGAGACGTCGTCGGGCAGGTTGGCCTTGCACGAGGTCCCGTCAGTGAGCTTCACGCCCTTTCCGTCGACGGTCGCGGGGAGCAGGTTGGAGACGCCGATGAACCCGGCGACGAAGGTCTTGCGGGGGGTCTCGTAGATCTCCTCGGGCGGGCCGAACTGCTGCACGACGCCGGCGTCCATCACCGCAATCCGGTCGGACATCGCCAGCGCCTCCTCCTGGTCGTGGGTCACGTACAGGAACGTGATCCCGACCTCGCGCTGGATCTCCTTCAGCTCCACCTGCATCTGCTTGCGGAGCTTCAGGTCGAGCGCGCCCAGCGGCTCGTCGAGCAAAAGCACGGAGGGGCGGTTGACGAGCGCCCGCGCAAGCGCGACGCGCTGCTTCTGGCCGCCGGAGAGCTGGGTCGGCTTGGAGCGCTCCCGGCCGGTGAGCTGGACGAGCTCGAGCGCGTCCCGGACGCGCGTCTTGATCTCGCCGGAGGCGACCTTGCGCCGCTTCAGCCCGAACGCGACGTTGCCCTCGATGTCGAGGTGGTCGAACAGGGCGTAGGACTGGAACACGGTGTTGACGTTGCGCTGGTAGGGCGGCACGTCCTCGACCGGCTCCCCGTCCAGGTGGACGCTGCCCTCGGTGGGCTGCTCGAACCCGGCGACCATCCTCAGCGTGGTCGTCTTCCCGCACCCGGAGGGCCCCAGCAGCGAGAAGAACTCGCCGCGCTGGACCACCAGGTTGAGGTCGTCGACGGCGAGCGTGCCGCCGAAGCTCTTGCTGACGCCCTCGAACCGGATCGCCTCCTGGCCCGCCCCGTTGCCTGTGCTCGTCATACGGTGTCTCCTCCCATCAACACGTTTTCCTCGTCCTTGCGACCCAGGATCCGCGGCAGCATCACCGCGACGGCCAGGATCGCGAACGAGACCACCAGCATGAGCGTCCCGACCGCGTTGATCGTCGGCCGCACCCCGAACCGGATCGACGAGTAGATCTGCACCGGCAGCGGCGTCGGCGACTCGCCGGTCGTGAAGAACGAGATCACGAAGTCGTCGAAGCTGAGCGCGAAGATCAGCAGGCCGGCGGCGAAGATCGCGGGCCACAGCGCCGGCAGCACGATCAGCCGCAGGGTCTGGATCCGGGTGGCGCCGAGGTCGAGCGCCGCCTCCTCGACCTCTGTGTTCAGCGACGCGAGCCGCGCCCTCACGATCACAGTCACGAACGAGATCGAGAACGTGATCTCGGCGACCATGACGGTCGCCGATCGAGAGCTGCGTCCCGAGCTGCGCGAACAGCAGCAGCGCCGCGACGCCGGCGACGATGTCCGGAGTGACGAGCGGGACCATCATCAGCGCGTTGCTGCTGGTGGCAATCCGGGAGCGCGCGCGGACGAGGCCGAAGGCCAGGGTCGTCCCCAGGAAAGTGCCGACGATCATCGTCACGAACGCGATCTCGATGCTGGCGAAGAGCGACTGGCGCAGTGTGGCGCTGCTGAAGAACTCGTCGTACCACTGGAAGCTGAAGCCGCTGAACATCTGCAGCGACGGGCTGGAGTTGAAGGAGAACAGCGCGACGATCACGAGCGGCGCGAAAGTGAACACCATGAAGAGCCAGAAGAAGGCGCGCAGGAAGCGGGGCCGGTCGAACCCCTTGCGCCTCCGCCTCCGCCCCTGACGGGCCTTCGGGAGCGGCCCCGCTCGGTGCGCGGCTCCGCGACGGTGCTCATCCGCCCACCCCGCTCATATCGCCTCCTGTTGCGTGGCCCGCCTCGCCGAGCGCAGGTAGAAGACCCAGAGCAGCAGGAAGAGCATCATCACGCTCGTGAGCGCCGCCCCGAACGGCCAGTTCTGGGCCTCCAGGAACTGCTGCTGGATCAGGTTCCCGACCATGTAGGTGTCCGGCCCGCCGAGCAGCTGGGCGCTGACGAAGTCGCCGACCGCGGGCAGGAAGACGAGCACGCAGCCCGCGGCGACGCCCTGGAACGTCGCCGGCCAGGTGACGTGGCGGAAGGTCTGCCAGCGGCTCCCGTAGAGGTCCTTGCCGGCCTCGATCAGCGCCGGGTCCATCCGGTCGAGCGCCGCGTAGAGCGGCAGGATCATGAACGCGAGGTAGCCGTACACGAGGCCGCCGATCACCGCCCACGGCGTGTTCAGGAACCGCACGCCGTTGGTCGGTCATCCCGAGTGTCCTTGAGACGAACCCGTTGAGCAGGCCCTCGTCGGAGAGGATCGCCACCCACGCGTAGATGCGGACCAGGTAGTTGACGAGGAACGGCAGCACGACGAGCGCGACCAGCAGCGTACTTGTAGCGGCCGCCGAACCGGGCGATGTAGTAGGCGATCGGATAGCCGATCGCGCAGGCACAGGCCGCACGGTCGCGAGCGCGTACCCGACCGAGCGCAGCAGCACCGGCGCGAACAGCGGGTCGAAGACGTCCGCCGTAGTTCCCCGGATGCCACCCGTACACGGCCTTGCCGAGCGGATCCGTCGTCCCGAACGAGATCGCCAGCGTGATCCCGAGCGGGACCGCGAACAGCAGCACCAGCCACGCCCCGGCCGGGCAGCAGCATCAGGTCGGAGAAGCGCTTCTCAGTCACGAATCAGCCAGCCTTCACCTCTAGCCACGTGTTGGTCCACAGTCTCGCGTTCCGGCTGCGCTGAGGTTCGCGAACTGGTCGCCGCTTTCGAGGTCGTCGACGGTGACGATGATGCTCGGGGTCGCCCTTGGCGAGGTCGGCGAACGGTCTGATCCTGGCCCTTGTTCGGCATCGGGTACCCGGTCCAGGTGACGTTCTTTGCGGCCGTCTTGGCGTTCAGCATGTGGTCGATGAACAGCAGCGCCGTCCCCGGGTGCTCGGCGTTCGCCGGGATCGCGATCGTGTCGCTGCCGACCGGGAACCCGCCCTCCTTGTTCTTCTCGAACTGGTAGTTCTTCGGCTCCTTCACCCGGTAGCGGATGTTGATGATGTCGCCGTTCCACAGGTGCTGGATCCAGCCGTTGCCGCTTGACATGTTCGTGATCGTGTCGACCGAGAACCCGCGCAGGTCGGGCTTCAGCGCCGATCAGCCACTCCTTGGACTGCTCCAGCTCGTCCGCCACCGCCGAGTTCATGTCGAACCCGTTGACGAGGTTCGCCACCGCGATCCCCTCCTGGAAGTCGTCGAGCATGTCAGCCGCGCCCGTCGCCTGCGGGTTCTTGAAGTCGCTCCACGACCCGGCCATGCCTCGATCTGGTCGGCCCGGTAGCCGATCCCGGTGATGTACATCGAGTACGGGACCGAGTGCGCCGAGTCGGGGTCGTACCAGGGGTTGTCGAAGTAGCTGTAGATGTTGCTCCCGGTTCTTGAGCTTGTCCTGCGGGATCCGGAGGATCTGCTCCTCCTGGATCAGCCGCTGCACGTACTCGGCGGTCGGGAAGATCACGTCGTACTTGTTGCCGGCGCGGAGCTTCGCGATCATCCCCTCCATCGAGTCGAAGTACGACTCGATCACCTTCACGCCGTACTTGCTCTCGAACTCCTTGACGAGCGCCGGGTTGATGTACTGCGAGTAGTTGTAGTAGAAGAGGTCGCCGTCGATCTTCGGCTCGATCCGCCGGTCGGTGTCGCCCTGCAGGCCCCTGCCGATCCCGCACGCCGACAGGCCGAGCGCCAGCCCCGCACCTGCGCCCGCCTGCAGCAGCTCGCGGCGGCGCAGCCTCCCGTCCGGCAGCCACAGATCGCCGCCGGGTCTCCTCACCCCGACGCGACCTCCTCCTCGCGCGCGCCGTCCCTCATGGCCGGAACGGTATACCCGCAACGACGGACTCGCAAACACATTTGTTCAATCCCGCTGGATCGGAGGCATCTCCGGGTCGAGCCCGAGCTCCGCCGCGAGCAACGCCCACACCTCCGCCCGGGCCCGCTCCACGGGCATCGAGGGATCCCCGAGCAGGGCGCGAACGCCGAGCCCGTCGAGAAGCGCCAGCACCCGATCCGTGAGCTCGTCGACGTCGGCGCCCGCGAACTCGCCGGCGTCGATCCCGGCCGCGATCTCGGTCGCGATCCACTCGTGCATGCGCTCGTACAGGCGAGTTGCCGTCCCGCGCAGCTCCGGGCGGCGGACGGCGCGGAGCCACAGCTCCACCCACAGGATCCAGTCCCGCTCGGCGGCGCCCGGGTACGGCATGCACTGGTCGATCATCGCGGCGAGCGTGCGCGCGTGAGAGGGCTCGTCGGCGGGCTCCCCGATCCGCACGTCCCCGGCGAGCTCGAACGAGTGCAGCAGCGCCTCCGCAAGCAGCGCCTCGCGGCTGTCGAAGTGGTAGTGGACGAGCGAGGTCGAGACCCGCGCGTCCATCGCGATCCGCGCGATCCGGACGCCGTCGATGCCCTCGGTCGCGATCCGCTCCACGGCGGCGTCGAGGATCCGCTCCCGGGCGCTCGGCTCCGCGTTGACCGCGACCGCGCCGCTCACGCGGTTGCGGGAACCTCGACCTGACGCTCGGGCGACAGCTGCGGCTCCGCGGCGACGGCGGCGGGCCCGAGGTCCTCGCGAATCCGGTCGGCGAACCACGCGATCCCGTTCTCGCGGCCGGACAGCGGCCCGCACTCGAAGCCACGGGTCTCCATCCCTGCCTGCACGTTCGCGACGAGGTCGATGTCCTCGGCGTGGACGAGCTTGTTCAGGTGGGTGTTGATCCGCTGCACGACCCGCGTCCGCACCGCCGGTCGGCGCTCGCGGTAGGCCATGAAGACGTCGTGGGTGCGCTTCACGCCCGCGGGCTGGATCCGCCACGTTCCAATCTGGTCCGGGTACAGGTCGATCGCGGTGTTCGGGTAGATGAACACGAACCGCCACGCCCGCAGGTCGTCATCCTGAAGGCCGGCCATCGGCTTCACGAACCTGCGATAGGCGCGCTCCATCCGGGTCCCCTTCGGCTTGTCCCGCATCGGCGCCTCGAACCACACGTACCCGTCCTGGACGTCGGCGTCGTAGCGCTGGTAGTCGAGCAGCCGCATCAGCCCCGGGTGCCCGATCGGGATGTGGTAGCCCTCCATGTAGTTCTCGGCGACGATCTTCCAGTTCACCGCCTGGTAGTCCTCGCCGGGCTGGTAGGGGACCAGATCGGGGATCCGGTAGTGCGCTAGCCGCTCCGGGAGATCGCCGACGGTCTCGGTAAGCGACGGCGCCTGCGGGTCGAGGTTGACGAACACGAGACCGCACATCTCCTCGACCCGCGCCGGCAGCAGCCCCAGGGTGGACTTGTCGACGTCGCCGAACGAGCGCACCTCGGGCATCCCGATCAGGGAGCCGTCGAACCGGTAGGTCCACCCGTGGTAGCGGCACCGAATCGCCTTCCCGCACCGGCCCGAGCCGCTCAGCAGGCGGGAGCCGCGGTGGCGGCATACGTTCCGGAACGCGCGCAGGCGCATCTCCTTGTCGCGGACGACGAGCACGGGCTGAGTGCCGGCCTGGGTGGTCTTGTAGCTGCCGACTTCCGGCAGGTCCGAGACGTGTCCGGCGAGCTGCCAGCTCCGCTCCAGGACCCGCTCGTGCTCGGCCTCGAGCACCGCCGGGTCGCGGTACAGGCGGGGAGGCAGCGCGGTGGGGGATCCTGACTTTGTGATCAGGCGATGTTATCATCGCCCCGAGTGGCCAGGCGGGCGCCAATTCCGAGCGGGCGAGACGCGTGGCTCTCGCTCACACCCGAGCCCGAGCGCGAGCTGCCTGTGGCCGTCGCCACGCTGCGCGCCGGCGGCACCCCCTCCCCCGAGGCGGTCGCGCAGGAGCACGATCGGATCGAGCGGATGGTGGTGCGGGCGCGCCACCGCGCCTGGCTGTCGTACCTGGCCGAGGTGGTGGGCCTGATCGAGAGCACCGCGACCAGCACCGACCCGTTCGTCGCGGACGCTCGGGCGATCGCGCTGCAGGTGGTCGCCAACCACCACGGACTGCTGCTGGGGCTGCCGGGGCGGGCCGCCGAGCAGACCGCCGACGTTCGCTCCCGGCTCGAGGACGCCCTGGTCGAGTAGCGCAAAGCCGAGAGCAGTACGCACACACACGGACAGAGATCGAACGGAGAGGACCCCGATGAGCACCGATGCCGCGACCCTGGTTGCAGACCAGCACACGAGCAGCAGCCTCACCCCCGAGCAGCAGGACCTGCGCGACCGCGCCCGGCGATTCGTCGACGAGGTGTTGATCCCGAACGAGGTCCTCGCCGAGACCAGCGGGGGCAAGATCCCCGATGAGCTCAAGCAGCGGATCAAGTCCGAGTCGATCGCGGCCGGCCTGAGCGGCGGCCTGCACGCCCGCGAGCACGGCGGCCAGGGGTGGACGAAGACGGAGTGGTTCCTGGTCGAGGAGCAGCTGGGCCGCTCGACGAACGCGCTGTCCTGGTACATGCCCGGCGCCTATAACGTGCTGAAGGCGGGCAGCGATGCGCAGATCGAGCGGTGGCTGAAGCCGGCCCTGCGCGGCGAGCTCCACGACGCGTACGCGGTCACCGAGGGCGGCGCCGGGTCGGACCCGTCGAGGATCGCGACGACCGCGAAGCGCTCCGACGGGGGCTGGGTGATCAACGGCGAGAAGTGGTTCGTCACCTACGGCGACGTCGCCGCGGTCTACATCGTGATGGCGAACGCGATCTCCGACGGCGAGGAGCTGCCGACGCTGTTCCTGATCGACGCGTCCAAGCCCGGGATCGAGATCGTCGAGAACCCGCCGTTCACGCACACCTACCCCCACGGGCATCCGACGATCCGCTACAACGACGTCGAGGTCGCCGACGAGGACGTGATCGGCGGGCTCGGCGGCGGTGACGACCTGCAGCGGAAGTGGTTCACCGAGGAGCGGCTCGGGATCGCGGCCCGCGGCGTCGGCTCGATGTGGCGGCTGCTCGAGGAGGCCGTCGCCTGGTCGACCGAGCGGGTCCAGGGCGACAGCCGGATCTACGACTACCAGGGTGTCTCGTTCCCGCTTGCCGACTCCGCCGCCGACGCCGCCGCGGGGCGTCTGCTGACGATCGAGGTGGCGCGGCTCGAGGACGAGGGTGTCGTCGACCCGAAGGTGATCCACGCGAAGGCGTCGATGGCGAAGCTGTTCGTGTCCGAGGCCGCGTGCCGGTGCTCCGACCGCGCCGTGCAGGCATTCGGCGGGCGCGGGTACATGCGCACCAATGTCGCGGAGCGGTTCAACCGCGAGCTCCGGGTGGATCGGATCTGGGAGGGGACGAGCGAGATCCAGCGGCTGATCGTGAACCGGGCTCTGGAGCGCCGCGGCGTGGAGCGCACCCTGCACTGAGACCGACCCCGCGATCAGCTATCAACAGCCTGTGGATCTCCACCGTCTACTGCACCCGCGATCGGTCGCAGTGGTCGGCGCCACCGAGCGCGAGGAGTCGTACGGCGGCCAGACCCTGATCAACCTCGATGCCCTCGGATACGAGGGCGAGGTGTGGGGCGTGAACCCGAAGCGCGACCGGGTTCACGGCCGGCCGTGCTTCCCGTCGCTGTCCGAGCTGCCGGGCGTTCCCGACGCGGTCGTCGTCGCGGTGCCCGCGGCGGCGGTCCCCGGTGTCGTCGACGATGCGGGGGAGCTCGGCTGCGGAGGCGCGGTCGTGTACGGAGCCGGCTTCGCCGAGGTCGAGGAGGGTCGCCGGCTGGAGCAGGAGCTGATCGCGTGCGCCCGCCGCCACGACCTCCCTGTGTGCGGGCCGAACGGGAACGGGATCGTCTCGTTCCCTGAGCGCGTGGCGCTGTGGGGCGACGCCGTGTACCCGCGCGAGGGCGGCGAGATAGCGATCATCTCCCAGAGCGGGAACCAGGCCGTGAACGCGATCTCGGTGCGGCGCGGGCTCCGCTTCCACACCGTGATCTCGTGCGGGAACGCCGCCGTGATCGAGCCAGCCGAGTACCTGCTCTACCTGGCCGAGCACGAGCGCGGGATTCGCTCGGTGGCGCTCAACCTGGAGACCGACGGCGACGGCGCCGCGCTCGCAGAGGCGCTGGCGGCGTGCATCGACGCGGGGATCGGCGTCGCCGTCCTGAAGGCCGGCGAGTCCGAGGTCGGCGCGGCGGCGGCGGCGGCCCACACCGGCGCCGTGGCCGGCGACCAGCGCGCCTTCGAGGCGCTGCTCGCGGAGGCGGGCGCGGCTCGCGCGGCCGACTTCCACGACCTCTTGGAGCTGGCGAAGACGCTTGCCGTGCGACGGCCCGGCGCCGGAGGCCTCGGGGGGCTCGCGGTGATGACATGCTCGGGTGGGGACTCGAGCTCCGCCGGTGACGAGGCACAGCGACGCGGGCTGCGATTCCCCTCCTTCACGGAAGCCACCGAGGCGAGGCTCGTCGAGCTGCTCCCGAGCGCGGCCACGATCCAGAACCCGCTGGACTACACGGCGATGATCTGGGGGGAGCGGGAGCGGCTCCGGGACATGATCGTTGCGGTGGCCGAGGACCCGGGAGTCGAGCGGGTGCTGATCTTCTACGACGAGCCAATCGGCCTGTACGGGGACACGAAGGCCTCGTGGGACGCCGTCCTGGGCGGGATCCTCGACGGCGCCACGGCATCGCCCGTGCCCGTGGTGATCTCGTCCACCCTGCCTGAGCTGCTCCAGGACGAGAGCGCCGCCCGGATGCTGGCGGCCGGGGTGGCAGGGGTGGCCGGGCTGCGGACCGGGATCGCGTGCGCGGCGGCGCTCGGGGCCGAGCCCGGGGATCCGGCGCGTCTGCGCGAGATCGCTGCGGTCGCGCGCCGGGCGGGCGAGCAACCGGAAGGCGGCGGCGAGCGATGGCTGGCCGAGCACGCGGCGAAGGCGCTGATTCGCGAGGCCGGCGTGCCGGTGGTGGAGGGCCGGCTCGCCGCCGACGCGGCCGACGCGGTCGCGATCCAGGCCGAGCTCGGCGGACCCGTGGTCGCGAAGCTGAGCGGGGAGCGGCTCCAGCACAAGACCGAGCTGGGAGCGCTGGAGCTGGACCTGGTCACCGAGACCGAGGTGCGCGACGCGCACGGCAGGCTGGTGGCGCTGGGGCTCGGCGAGGTGCTGATCGAGCGCCACGTCCCGGCGGGCGTGGAGCTGCTCGTCGCCGCCCGCCGCGACGGGGTCGTTCCCACCGTCGTCGTCGGCCTCGGTGGCGTGTGGACGGAGGCGCTGTCGGACGCCGCCGTCGTCCCCCTGCCGGCGAGCCCGGAGCGGGTGGAGTGCGCCATGCGCGGGCTGCGCGGCGCCGCCCTTCTGACCGGGGGCCGGGGGCGTCCCGAGCTCGACATCGCGGCCGTCGCGCGGCTCGCCGCCGCCGCCGCGGAGGTGCTGATCGACGCCGGGCTGGAGCTGGTCGAGATGAACCCGGTGATGGTCTACGAGGACGGCGCCGTCGTCGTCGACGCGCTCGCCAGGAAGACCGCGACCGTGCCCGCGGCCAGCGCCGCCGCGGTCAGGCCGTAGACCAGGTCGGCGCTCGTGAGTTCGAGCAGCGGGCCGGCGACGAGCGGGCCGAGCGCGTACCCCGCGGCGTACAGCAGGTTCAAGACCCCGTAGCCGAGGCCGCGCTCGAGCTCGCCGAATGCCTCGTCCAGCCACGGAACCGCCGCCGTGTAGGTGAGGCTGAGCCCGGCCCCGAACAGCGCCAGGCCGACGGCCGCCCCGACCACCCCGCCGAGCACGGCCAGCGCGATGCAGGACATCCCGAGCGTGGCGAGGCCCAGCACGGCCGGTCCGCGCCGCCCCCGCCGGTCGCCCCACCGGCCTCCGAACGGGGCGAGCGCCGAGTCGACCGCGATCGACCCCGCGAACAGCACCCCGATCGCGGCCGCCGACAGCCCCAGCCTCGTGTCGAGGTCGAGCGGCGCTACAAGCTCGAGCGCCCCGAGCACGAGCGCCCCGCCGAGCGTCATCGAGGTGGAGATCGCGCCGATCCGGGAGCCGGCGCCGCGCGCGATCGCTCGCAGGGCGGGGGTCTCGGAGGGGGGTGCGCGGCCCTCCCGGGGAAGCACGAAGACGGCGGCGATCGCGCCGCCGATCGAGATCGCGCATACGATCAGGAAAGGCGCCGCGTAGCCGAATACCTCCGCGGTGACTCCGCCGAGCGCCGGCCCGGCGATCGAGCCGGCGCCGATCGCCGCGAACGCCATCCCGATGCTCTCGCCGCGCTTCCCGGGCGGGGCCATGTCGGAGACGATCGTCAGCGCCGAGATCCAGCTCGCCGAGGAGCCGACCCCCTGCAGCACCCGCCCCGCGATCAGCACCTGCAGCGACTCGGTCACCGCGATCACCGCCGATCCCGCCGCGATCAGGAGGATCCCGGCGATCAGCAGTGGCCGCCCCCCGACCCGGTCGACGGTCCTGCCCAGCGGCAGCGCCAGCAGCACGATCGGGATCGCGTCGGCTGCGAGCGCCACGCCGAGCTCGGCGGCGTTCGCGCCCGTACGCTGCTCGATCTCGGGGAGCAGCGGGGCGATCAGGCCGAGCAGCGCAGAGTCGATCGTCACCGCCGCGACCGCCGTCGCAACGATCGCCCGGCGGCGGCTGGCCGAGAACGAGGGCTCGATCCGGGGAGTCTCCCATCACGCCGCGGGGTGATGACGGGCGGGTTGCGCCACCGCGTACACCCGGGTCGGGGCAGGATTGGACACCTGTCCATAGGAAAGGCGGCCCCCCGACGCCAAGATTCCCCCCATGGTCAACTCAGATCAGCCAACGGGGACCGGCGCCCGAGCGGGCGCGAGGCAGCTGGTCGGGCTGGAGCGCGAGTACCGGTGCTCCTCCGGCCACTCGCGGCGATCGTGGGGTCGGCTTCGGGCCTGTCCAGAGTGCTCGCTGTGGCTGTGATCCGGCGAGCCGCCCTCAGTCCGCTGGCGTAGCGGCCGCTCCACCCTCAACCAAACAGCGCAGGACCCGGGCCTGGCAGCCGCCCGGGTTGTCCTGCGCGCTGACATCAGTCCCGCAAGTTGCGGGACTGATTACCCCGGGAGGGTTGGGGCGAGCAGGCGGTAGGCCTTCACCCCGAGGCCGAGCCGCTCCCGGTCCTCGCCCTGGGCCGGGTCCAGCCCGGTCAGCTCCCTGACGCGGCCGAGCCTGTGGGCGACCGTGTGGCGGTGCGCGTAGATCGCGCGCGCCGTCGCGTTCATGTTGTAGTCGCTCGCCAGGTAGGCCTCCAGGGTGCCGAGCAGGTCGGTGTGGTAGCGGCGGTCGTGGGTGACCAGGGGCTCCACCGTGTCCTCGTAGAACCGGTACACCTCGCGCGGCTCCGAGGCCAGCGCCCGAAGCAGCAGCCGGTACACGCCGCCGCCGATCCCCTGCTCGAGCTGCTCCGCGATCCGCTCGTCGCGGCCGATCACCTGCAGGGCGAGCTCCGCCTCGGAGATCGCCCGGTCGAGCTCGGTGGACTCCGAGCAGAAGGATGAGAAGGCCGCCAGCCCGTGCGGCCGCAGCCGCGTCACCAGCCCGCGGGCGGCGCGCAGCGTCGCATCCGCCGGGTCGTCCCCGGCGGATGCGGGGAGCAGCGCATACACGCGCTGAACGCGCACCGACTCGGCAGCGGGCTCGCCGTCCGGCACGCTGAGCAGCTCCGCGATCGCGCCCGGGTGGATGCTCGTGATCAGCGCCGCGGCGTGGCGGGGGCGCGAGGAGTGCACCTCCGCCACCAGCGCCACCGCCCCCCGGCCGAGCTCGCACTCGAGCCTGGCGGCACGACGAACCACGTCCTCCCCGTCGGCGCGCCCCTCGCGGACGTCCTCGAGCAGCGTCCCCCGCACCTCGGTGGCGAGCTGATCCCGGGCGTCGATCACGGCGACCTCGGTCAGGCACGCGAGCGCCGCGGTTCGCAGCACCTCGTCGCGGTCGAGCTCCAGCTCCGGGACCCTGTTTGGCGAGGCCGCCGGGTCGAGCGCGATCACGTGCCCGATCGTCTCCCCGCCGGCCTCCACCGAGACACGCGCGACGACCGAGGCATCCCCGTGGACGGCGGCCGGATCGAGCTCGTCGGAGGATGCCGCGGCGAGGCCGCGGGCCGGCAGCACGATCGCCACCGGCCCGCCCGCCTCCTCCGCCGCGAGCTCGGCGAGGCCGCGGAGGCCCTCCCCGTCGAGCACCGCGGCGAGCATCCGGTTGTGGATGTCCCGCATCTGCGGCGCTCCCGCTGCTCGCCCGTTCTCGCTCCTCTCGCTCTACAGGACCGGGAGGTAGCGCTCCAGCTCCCACTGGGTGACCTGGACGCGGTACTCCTCCCACTCCTCTCGCTTCAGCTCCACGTAGCGCTCGAAGATGTGGTCGCCGAGCGCCTTCCGCACGAGCTCCGAGCCGGCGAGCTCCTCGATCGACTCGCCGAGCGTCTCCGGGAGCTGGGTGATCCCCTTCTCCACGCGCTCGTCGTGCGTGAGGTCGTAGAGGTTGGTCTCCATCGGCTCCGGGCAGGTGTATCCCTTCTCGATCCCCTCGAGGCCCGCGTGCAGCATCGCCGCGAACGTCAGGTAGGGGTTGCAGGAGGGGTCGGGGCAGCGCAGCTCGCACCGCGTCGCCCTCTCCTTGCCCGGCTGGTACATCGGCACCCGCACCAGAGCTGAGCGGTTGCGCTGCGACCACGCCGCGTACACCGGCGCCTCGTACCCGGGCACGAGCCGCTTGTAGCTGTTCACATTGGGGGCGAACAGCGCCGCGATCTCGCGCGCGTGGGTGAGCAGACCGGCGATGAACGCGCGTGCCGTGTCGGACAGGTGGTACTGCCCCGACTCCTCGTAGAACGCGTTCGCCTCGCCCTTGAACAGCGACTGGTGCGTGTGCATGCCCGAGCCGTTCTCGCCGAACAACGGCTTCGGCATGAACGTCGCGTAGCAGTCGTGCAGATGCGCGATCTCCTTCACGACGATCCGGTAGGTCATCGCGTTGTCGCACATCGTCAGCCCGTCCGCGTAGCGCATGTCGATCTCGTGCTGGGAGGGCCCCACCTCGTGGTGGGTGTACTCGACCGGGATCCCGACCGCCTTCAGCGCGTTCACCGTCTCGCGGCGGAGGTCCGACCCGGCGTCCAGGGTGGTGAGGTCGAAGTACCCGCCCTTGTCGAGGATCGTCGGCAGCCCGTCCTCGCCGACCTCGTCAGACCCGAAGTAGAAGTACTCGAGCTCCGGCCCCAGATAGTAGTGGTCGAAGCCGAGCTCCTCCATGCGGGCGAGGGCGCGGCGCATCACGTGCCGGGGGTCGCCGACGTACGGCTCCCCGCCGGGACGCAGGACGTCGCAGAACAGCCGCGCGACGTTGCCCTTGCCGCTGCCGCCGTCGTCGCGCCACGGCAGCACCGTGTAGGTGTCGGGATCGGGCATCGCGATCATGTCCGACTCCTCGATCGCGTTGAAGCCGGTGATCGATGAGCCGTCGAAGCCCATTCCCTGCTCCAACGCCTCCTCCATCTCCTCCTTGCCGATCGAGAAGCTCTTCAGCTGGCCCAGGATGTCCGTGAACCAGAAGCGGACGAACTCGACGCCGTCCTTGTCAACCTGCTTCAGGATCTCATCCGGGCTCGTCTTGGGCTCGGTGGTTGCTGCCATTTCCGTTTCTGCTCCTTCTCTCTAGGTCGACTGTGTCGGGGTCGATTCTGTCGGGTCAAGCTGCGCCGCCGGCATTCCCTGCGCCGGGATGCTCAGGCCGAGATCTCAGACGCCTCGTGCGCCTGCAGCACCTCCTCACCCTCCTCGCCGGTGCGAATCCGGATCGCCTCGTCGACGGGGATCACGAAGATCTTCCCGTCGCCGACGTCGCCGGTCCGCGCGTGCTTCAGGATCGTCCCCACGACCACCGGCTTGTCCTTGTCCTCGACGACGCACTCGATCTTCAGCTTCGGCCGCACGTTCACGGTCAGGCTGGAGCCCCGATAGTGCTCGACGATGCCCTTCTGGCGCCCCGAGCCCTTCACCTCACCGATCGAGAGCGAGGGGAACCCCTTCTCGAGCAGCTCGGACCGAATCGGCTCGAACGCCTCGTGGCGAATGAACGCTTCGATCTTCTTCATCTGTGCCTAACCCCTTCCTATGCCTTGCTCGGCTGTTCGGCCGCCACCGCGGTGACCGCGGACGCGGCACGAGCGGGGGCCGGCGTGGGTCCGCCCGGGTACTCCTCGGGCGGGATGAACTGCTCCGGGTAGCCGTACATCCCATGCTCGACGATGTCGAGCCCGGCCTCTTCCTGCTCGGGCGTCACCCGGATGCCGATCGTGTGCTTGAGCAGCCCGAAGACCGCGTAGGACACGACGAACACACATGCGAACGCCACTCCCACGCCGAGCGCCTGGGCGCCCAGCTGGTGGAAGCTGCCGCTGTACCACAGTCCGGGATCGCCGACTCCGTTCAGCTCCGCATACCGCGGCGAGGTGAACAGGCCGCACGACAGCGTGCCCCAGACTCCGGCGAGGCCGTGTGCGGACAGCGCCCCGACCGGGTCGTCGAGGACCCTGTCGATCGCGAGCACCCCGAACACGACGATCACGCCACCGATCGCGCCGATGATCGGCGCCGCCCAGAACTCGACGTATCCGGACGGCGCGGTGATCGCGACCAGGCCGGCGATTGCGCCGTTCCCGGCCATCCCGATGTCGACCGTCTTTGAGATCACGTACATCGTCGTGACGGCGGCGATCACGCCGGCCGCCGCGGCCAGGTTGGTGACCAGCGCCACCTCGGCGAACCGGTTGCCGAGCGCGCCGAGCGTCGAGCCCGGGTTGAACCCGAACCAGCCCAGCCACAGGATCAGCACGCCGAGCCCGACCAGCGGCATCGAGTGCCCCGGGATCGCGCGCGGCTTGCCGTCCTTGCCGTACTTGCCGATCCGCGGCCCCAGCCACAGCAGCGCCGCGAGCGCACCGGTCGCGCCGATCAGGTGGACCACCGTCGAGCCGGCGAAGTCCTGCATACCGACGTTCACCTGCAGCCAGCCGCCACCGAATATCCAGTGGCTGATCACCGGGTAGATCAGGGCGCTGAAGATCACCGCGTAGATCACGTACGCGGAGAACTTGATCCGCTCCAGCGTGGTGCCCCACACGATCGCCAACGACACCGCGCAGAACACGAACTGGAAGAAGAGCAGCGACGCCGGGCTGATGTCCACGGCCCCAAGCAGCGGGAACTGCGCCGACGCCTGCGCGGCCGTCGAGCCGACATCGAGGAAGAACCCATGGTCTCCCGCGATCTTGCCGGCGCCACCGAAGGCGAGCGCGAAGCCCACCGCCCAGTAGCAGATGGATGCGATCGAGAAGTTCACCAAGATCTTCGCGATCCCCGCACCGGCATTCTTCATCCGCGAGAAGCCGATCTCCAGGAACGCAAACCCCGCCTGCATGAACATGACCAGGACGCCGGCGACGATCACCCACATGGTGTTCAGCCCGCTGTCCGTCTCGGCCAGGCCCGACCTGACCTTGTCGAGCGCCTCGGTTCCCTGACCGAACGCGAGCGCCGGGACCGCCAGCAACCCGATCAGGGCCAGCGGCAACACGGCCGCCAGGTACTTGCGTCTCATCTGCCTTCCTCCTTGCCCGCCTGCCTCACGGGCCGGCGGTCGCGGTTTTCGCACTATCGCCCGCGACGGTAGGGCGGCGGCTCGAGACGGTCTTTGGACCGGTGTCGAAACTTTCGCCGCGATCCTTGTACGGCTGGTAGACGCGCCCGGTCGCGGCGTCGCACCGGCTGCCCAAGGCGAGGCGCTTGACTGCGGCGCCCCGTTGTGATGTGGTCTTTGCGATGGGGTGGATGCGAGAGCGGGTGTCGGTGGCGGTCGCATGCGCGATTGCGGCGCCGCTGGTCGCGCTCGGGTGCGGGAGCGACAGCGGCAGCGGCAGCGGCACCGCCGCAGAGGGCGGCGAGATGAGCTACGCGATGAGCTCCTACCCCGACTACCTCGACCCGCAGCTGTCCTACACGGTCGAGGGGTGGCTGCCGCTGTGGGTGTCATACACGCCGCTGCTCACCTACGAGCACGCCTCGGGTGAGGCCGGCACCGAGGTGATCCCGGGGCTGGCCCAGGACCTGCCCGAGGTCACGAACGGCGGCAAGACCTACAAGCTGACGCTCCGCAAGGGGATGAAGTACTCCGACGGCCAGCCGATCAAGGCCTCGGACTTCAAGTACGCCGTGGAGCGGATGTTCGACGTCAACTCCGGCGGCTCGTTCTTCTACACCGACATCGTCGGCGCCTCCGACTACCAGAAGGGGAATGCCGACGAGATCACCGGGATCACGACGAACGACAAGACCGGCGACATCACGATCGAGCTGACCAAGCCGCGCGGCACGTTCAACAACGAGCTGGCACTGATGTTCGTGGCGCCGGTCCCCCAGAGCACGCCCAAGGACAAGGACCAGTCGAACAGCCCGCCGCCGTCCAGCGGCCCGTACGAGATCACCAACGTCGATCCCGGCCGCACCTTCACGCTGAAGAAGAACCCCGAGTTCAAGACGATAGTCGACGCCGGCGCCGACATCCCCGAGGGCCACCTGAACACGATCAACGGCGAGGAGATCAAGAACACCTCCTCCCAGGTCACCGACATCGAGCAGAACAACCTCGACTTCATGGTCGATCCGCCCACTCCCGACCGGCTCCAGGAGGTCCAGCAGAAGTACTCGGACCGGTTCCGGCTGGAGGACTCGATCAACATCTACTACTTCTGGATGAACACGCAGGAGCCGCCGTTCGACGACGTGAAGGTGCGTCAGGCGGTCAACTACGCGATCGACCCGGATGCGATGGTGCGGCTGTTCGGCGGACGGCTGACGCCGGAGCAGCAGATCCTCCCGAAGGGGATGCCCGGTTACCAGAAGCTCAACCTCTACCCGGGGCCCGACGTCGCGAAGGCGAAGCAGCTGATCAAGCAGGCCCACCCGAGCGATCTCGACGTCACGGTGTGGACCGACGACGAGCCCGATCGCAAGAAGATCGGCGCCTACTACCAGGACGTCCTCAACAAGATCGGCTTCAACGCCGACCTCAAGATCGTCGCCGGGAAGATCTACTTCCAGACGATCGGCAACCTGAAGACGCCCAACCTCGACACCGGCTTCTCCGACTGGTTCCAGGACTACCCGAACCCGAACGACTTCTTCGATCCGCTCCTGAACGGCGCCTCGATCCTGCCGACGAACAACAACAACTACTCGCAGGCGGACTTCCCGGAGCTGAACAAGGAGATCGACCGGCTCGCGGGCGAGCAGCTCGACGACCAGACCAAGCAGGACTACGCCGATCTCGATCGCAGCTACATGGAGGAGGCGGTGTGGGCCCCTTACGGGAGCGAGAAGCTCGCCACCTTCACGTCGGATCAGATCGACTTCAACAACGTGATCTTCCACCCGCTGTTCAACCAGGACTTCACGAGCTTCGCGACGACCGGCGGGTAGCGGGGCAGGTGCCCGTGGCGGGGGCGTGAGAGCCGGCGCAGTTGGCGTCTGAGGCGGACGCCCGGGCCGCCCTCGAGGCTCCGGAGACGGCTCCGGACCGGACGCCGTGGCAGCCGCACGACCCGGCCCTGCCGCCCGGAGAGGCGATCGAGGGGCGCAGCCCGTGGTACCTGGCGTGGCGGCGGCTGCGCCGCAACCGGGTCGCGCTCGCGTTCGGCGCCCTGTTCGTCGCGATCGTCCTGTTCTGCCTCGCCGCTCCGCTGTGGGCCGACCACGTCGCCCACACCGGGCCGAACACGAACCACCTCACGCAGAAGATCACGATCGGCGGCACCCGCACCGACGTGGTCAGCCCCGAGGGCACCCCGATCGGCCCGGGATTGCACGGGGAGTTCCTGCTCGGGGCCGACGGCAACGGGCGCGACGTAATGGTGCGGCTGATGTACGGGGGGCGGACGTCGATCTACATCGGGGTGATGGCGGCGTTCGTGACCACGATCCTCGCGATCCTCGTCGGGCTGCTGGCCGGGTACCACCGCGGCTGGGTCGACTCCGTGCTGTCGCGCTCGATGGACGTGATCTGGGCCTTCCCGGTGCTGCTGCTCGGGATCGCGCTCGGCACCGCGCTCGCCTTCGGAGGCCTGAAGATCGGCCCGCTCGTGATCCCTGCCGACTCGCTGTGGATCCCGATCCTGATCATCGGGTTCGTGTACGTGCCGTACATGGCCCGACCGATCAGGGGCGAGGTGCTCGCCCTGCGCGAGAAGGAGTTCGTCGAGGCGGCGGTCGCGCAGGGCAAGGGGCCGATCCGGATCATGCTCACCGAGCTGCTCCCGAACCTGTGGTCGACCGTGATCGTGTTCTTCACGCTCAACATCGCCAACAACATGCTGCTGGAGTCGGCGCTCACCTTCCTCGGCGCCGGCGTGAAGGCGCCGAACGCATCATGGGGGACGATGGTCGCGGACGGCTACGAGCTGATCTACAGCGCCCCCCACCTGACGATCATCCCCGGGCTGATGATCGTGCTCACCGTGCTTTCGCTGAACGTGTTCGGCGACGGCCTCCGCGACGCGCTCGATCCCAAGGCGCGGGTCAGGATCGAGCACTGATGCCGCGGTTCATCGTGCGACGAGTGATCGGGATGGTGGCGGTCCTGTTCGCGATCTCCGTGCTCGTGTTCGTGATCTTCAACGTGATCCCCAACTCCGACCCGGCGAAGCGGATCGCGGGGAAGAACGCGACCCCCGAGCTGATCAAGCAGATCAACGAGGACTGGGGCTTCGACGACCCCCTCCCCACCCAGTACGTGGACATGATGGAGAAGGTGTTCACGGGGACGCTGATCTCGTACGACTCGCAGCTGAACGTCGACCAGCAGATCCTGAAGGGCCTCCCGGTGACCCTGTCGCTGTCGATCGGCGCGGCCGTGCTGTGGATGGCGTTCGCGATCCTGTTCGGCTACCTGAGCGCGGTGAAGGCCGGCCGGTTCACCGACCGGGCGCTGACGATCCTGGCGCTGATCGGGATCTCGATGCCCGTGTTCTGGCTCGCCGCGATGCTGCTCTACTACCTCACCTTCAAGGTGCCGCTGTTCCCGACCGGGGACTACGTCGGGCTGACCGAGGATCCGTTCCAGTGGGCGGCGCACCTGATCCTCCCGTGGGTGACGCTCGCGGTCCTGTACATCGGCTTCTACAGCCGGCTGCTGCGCTCCAACATGCTCGACGTGATGGACGAGGACTACGTGAGGACGGCGCGCGCGAAGGGGCTGAGTGAGCGCCGGGTCCGCGTCCACCACGTGCTTCGCAACTCGCTGATCCCGATCATCACGCTGTTCGGGCTCGACTTCGGCGCCGTGATCGGCGGCGCCGCGATCCTCACGGAGACCGTGTTCAGCCTTCACGGCGTCGGCCTGTACGCAGGCGAGGCGATCGGGAACCTCGACCTCCCGCCGCTGATGGGCGTGACGCTGTTCGGGGCCTTCTTCATCGTCTTCTTCAACACGGTGGTCGACATCGCTGTACGCCTACCTCGACCCCAGGATCCGGCTCGCGTGACGCACCGCATGGCGCCGCTGCTCGAGGTGGAAGACCTGCGGCGTCAGGTTCACGACCGAGGACGGCGTCCTCCGCGCGGTCGACGGCGTCTCGTTCGACGCCCGGAGGGCGAGGTGCTGGCGATCGTCGGCGAGTCCGGCTGCGGGAAGAGCGTCACCGCGCAGACCCTGATCGGACTGACCCGGTCGCCGCAACGCCGCGATCGAGGGCTCTGTCCGCTACCGGGGAGCGGAGCTGCTGAAGGCTCGCGGACGCGGAGCTGCAGCGGGTCCGGGGCGAGGAGATCGCGATGGTCTTCCAGGACCCGATGTCCTCGCTGAATCCCGTGTACCGGTCGGCGACCAGATCGCCGAGCAGATGCTCGCCCACACCGACGAGTCTCCAAGCACGAGGCCGAGCGACCGGGCGGTCGAGCTGCTCGGCTCGGTCGGGATCCCTGACCCGGAGCGGCGGGCGCGCGCCTACCCGCACGAGTTCTCGGGCGGGATGCGCCAGCGGGCGATGATCGCGATGGCGCTGTCGCTGCAGCCGTCGGTGCTGATCGCCGACGAGCCGACGACGGCGCTCGACGTCACGATCCAGGCCCAGATCCTGCGCCTGATCGAGGCCCTGAATCGCGACCGGCGCCTTGCCGTGGTCCTGATCACCCACGACCTCGGGGTGGTCGCCGAGATCGCCGACCGGGTGATGGTGATGTACGCGGGCAGGGTCGTCGAGGCGGGCACGCTCGACGACGTGTTCTACGACCCCCAGCACCCCTACACGTGGGGCCTGCTCGGGTCGCTGACCCGCGTCGACCGTCCGCACCAGGCGTCGCTCGCGCACATCAGCCGGGCAGCCGCCCTCGCTGCTGGCGCCGCCGCCCGGATGCCACTTCCGGCCCCGCTGCCCGCACGCCTTCGAGAGGTGCCTCGAGCCGCCGCCGCTCGAGCGCGCGCCGGTACGACGGGCCACGTCGATCGGTGCTGGCTGGAGCCGGATCAAAAAAGCTCCCTGCGCCAGGTCGGCGATCGGATCGGGCTGGCGGCTGCCGGGGGATGAGCGCGGCGGCGAACGACGGCGAGCCGCTGGTCGAGGTCCGCGGGCTCGTCAAGCACTTCCCGATCAAGGCGGGGGTCTTGGTCGAGCGCGAGGTCGGCCAGGTGCGCGGCGGTGGACGGCGTCGACCTCGACGCTGCAGGCGGGCGAGACGCTGGGGCTCGTCGGTGAGTCCGGGTGCGGGAAGTCGACGCTGTGCCGGACGATGCTGCAGCTGCTCGAGCCGACCGCGGGCTCGGTCCGGTTCGAGGGCAAGGAGATCGCGGCGCCTCGCGCCGCGAGCTGCGCCCGCTGCGGCGGCAGATGCAGATGATCTTCCAGGACCCGTACGCGTCGCTCAACCCGCGCAAGCGGGTCGGGCAGATCGTCGGCGACCCGCTCGCGCCTGCACGGGACCGCCTCCGGCGAGGAGCTGAAGCGCCAGCGTCCAGGAGCTGCTCGAGCGGGTCGGCCTCAGCCCCGAGCACTACAACCGCTTCCCGCACGAGTTCTCCGGCGGGCAGCGGCAGCGGATCGGGATCGCCCGGGCGCTGGCGCTCCGCCCGAAGCTGATCGTCGCCGACGAGCCCGTCTCCGCGCTCGACGTCTCGATCCAGGCGCAGATCATCAACCTGCTCAAGGACCTCCAGGACGAGCTCGCGCTCACCTACGTGTTCGTCGCGCATGACCTCGGCGTCGTCCGCCACGTCGCGGACCGGATCGCCGTCATGTACCTCGGCAAGATCGTCGAGGTCGGGCCTGCAGACGAGCGTCTACGAGCGCCCGCTGCACCCCTACACGCGTGGCGCTGCTCTCGGCCGTCCCGATCCCCGACCCGAGGGAGAACGCGGCGCGCGAGCCTCTGTCCTCGAGGGCGACGTGCCGAGCCCCGCCGACCCGCCGGCGGCGTGCCGGTTCCACACGCGCTGCCCGCTGCGCGACCGGGATCTGCTCCGAGGTCGATCCCGAGCTGGTCGACCACGGGGGCGGCCACCTCGCCGCGTGCCACCACCCGCACGACCAGTCCCAGCCCTGAGCGACTCGACCGTTGGTCGGATTCCGGCGGCCGATCTGTGGCACAGAGACGCGCGCGTCGCGTCGCTTCACACTGCCGCAACAAACGGGCCGCGCGGATGTTTGCAACCCCCCCCACGCGCGGATCCGCCGGTCCCGCTCGAGGCGCGGCAGGTTTTCGCGAGCAGGAACAGCACGCCCGCCGCGAGCAGGATCAGGATGTCCATGGGGAGCGGCCGGTCAGGCGCGGCCGCACTTCGTCACGGCGCCAGGACGATCTTCAGCGCCTCGCGGCGGTCGTAGACGTCATAGGCCTCGGCGGCGTCGTCGAGCTTCATGTGGTGGGTGACCAGCGGCGCCGGATCGAGCGCGCCCGAGGACGAGCCGTCGAGCACCGGGTCGACGTGCTTGATCACGTTCGCGTGCCCGCTCTTGCAGCGTCAGCGCCTTGATCCAGACGATCCCCATGTGGACCTCGCATGCGCTCGGCGTAGACGCCGGTCGCCGACACCGTCCCCGCCTTGCGCGTCAGCCGGCAGGCGAGCTCGAGCGCGTCGGGGTGGCCGACGGCGTCGATCGTCGCGTCGGCCCCGCGGCCCTCGGTGAGCTCCTTGACCGCCGCGCGCGGGTCCCCCTCGGTGAGGTGGACCGGCGTCGCGCCGAGCGACCGGCCAGCTCGAGTCGCTCGGCGACGGTGTCGATCGCGACCACCGCCGCGGCCCCCTCGGCGAGCGCCGCCTGGACGGCGCAGAGGCCGACCGGGCCGAGGCCGAGCACCGCGACCAGCCGCCGTGCCGACCCGCACTCGACGACGGCGTGATAGCCGGTCCCCATCACGTCGCCGGCGAACAGCGCGACGTCGTCGGACATCCCCTCGGGGACCTTGCGCAGGGTGAGGTCGGCGTTGCGGGACGAGCAGCAGCTCCGCCTGCGCGCCCTGCAGCGACGCCGAGCGTCTTGCCGTGGCCGAAGACCCGCGCGTGGTCGCACTTGTGGAAGTCGCCGCGGCGACAGAAGAAGCACTCGCCGCAGGCGGTGCCGTAGGCAGCCGAGACGCGGTCGCCCGGCGCGACGCGTGTACGTCGTCGCCGACCTCGACGACGGTGCCGACGTACTCGTGGCCGAGGATGAAGCCCTGCTCGATCGCGACGCGGCCGTGGTAGATGTGGAGGTCCGAGCCGCAGACGCCGCTCGCCTCGACCCGGACGATCGCCTCGTCGGCGGCGAGCCGAGCTCGGCGTCGGGGACCTCGTCGACCCGGACCTCGCCCGGCGCCTGGAAGGTGACGGCTCGCATCGGCTCGCGGGACACTCTACGCACGCCAAGCGTGACGGTCGATTCGCCGCGAACGGACAAGTGACAGTGCAGGCGTCTGACGCGCCGTGAGGCTGGCCCAGTGATGAGGATGAGCGCTGACCCCGGAGCCGTGCTGATCACCGGCTGCTCGTCGGGAATCGGGCGCGAGACCGCGCGCGCACCTCGCCGGCCGCGGCTGGACCGTCTACGCGACCGCGCGCCGGCCCGAGTCGATCGCCGACCTCGCCGAGCGCGGCTGCAAGCTGCTCGCGCTCGACGTCAACGACGAGGCCTCGATGCGCGGCCGCGTCGCCGCCGTCGAGGAGGCCGAGGGCGCCGTCGGCGCGCTCGTCAACAACGCCGGCTACAGCCAGTCGCGGCGCGCTCGAGACGCTCCCGATGGAGACGCCTGCGCGCGCAGTTCGAGACCAACGTCTTCGGGCTCGTGCGGATGTGCCAGCTCGTGCTGCCGAAGATGCGCGCCGCCGGCGCGGGCGGATCGTGAACATCGGCTCGATGGGCGGGAGGCTCACGTTTCCGGGCGGCGGCGCCTACCACGCCACCAAGTACGCGGTCGAGGCGATCTCCGACGCGCTGCGCTGGGAGGTCGCGCGGCTTCGGCGTCGACGTGGTCCTGATCGAGCCGGGCCTGATCACGACGAACTTCGGCGAGACCGCGGCGGCTCGATCCCGACGCCGCGCGCGTGACCCGGCGAGGGCCGACGACCCCTACGCGGACTTCAACGCCGCGGTCGGCGCGGCCACGGCCGGGGTCTACGAGGGACCGATGGCGCGGCTCGGCGGCGGGCCCGAGACCGTCGCGAAGACGATCGAGCGCGCGATCAGCTCGCGCCGCCCGCGCCCCCGCTACAAGGTCACCGCGTCGGCGCGCCTGGCGATCGGCCAGCGCCGGCTGCTCCCCGACCGCGCCTGGGACGCGTTCATCCGCACCCAGTTCCCGCAGCCGAAGTAGGCGACGCTCAGCGCTTCCTGACGAGCTTCACGCTCGTCGCAGCCGTGTTCGGCTCGCCGCCGTCTGGGGTGTAGGTGACCTCGGCGCCCACCTTGACCTTGCCCCGCTGGTTGAGCTTGCGCTTCGCCTTGCCCTTCGGCTTCACGACCAGCATCGCGTCGCCCGCGGCCTCGGCGCGCGCCTGGTCGCCCTTCACCTTCTTGCTCTGCGTGAGCTCGAGGGACCCCGGGCCGGGGACGCTCACCGTCAGCAGCGCCGTGCCCTTGCGCCGGTTCCGCTTCGCCGTCCCGAAGCTGAACTCGTTGCGGGGTTTCGGCTTCGCCGGCGGCTTGGCCGGCGGTTTCGCCGGCGGGTCGATCGGCGGCGGGGATCCGTGCTCGAGCAGGTCGCGGCTCTCATACAGCTCTGCGGGCGTCGGCTCGTCGATCGCGGTGTCGTCCGCGCCGGCAGGCTGGTTCAGGGCCCCGATCCCGCCGCCCGAGTAAACCAGCCGGTTCCAGTCGATCGGGCCGCTGAGCTGGCTGATGGTGCCGTCACCGCTGGCGTCGGAGGAGACGGCGCCGGGGGAGATGCGCCGGTCGCAGTTCCAGTCGACGTTGGTGGTGGTGAGCGGGATCGTGTATTGCGTCGTTCCGTCGGGGCAGGTGAAGATCGTCTTGAACGCGCTCAGGTCCCCGGAATCGATCCCGAAGCCGACCTTCTCGTCGAGCGCGTTCTCGTTCAGCGACAGGTCGTAGCGCGAGTAGTCGAGCTCGAACTTCGTGCTCGTGGGGGTGACGCCGTCGAACACGATCAGCCCCCAGTCGAAGTTGTAGTTCATCACCGACAGGTAGTTCGGCTTGTAGGCGTCCTCGTCGGTACCACCGTGGCGGAGCCCGAGGTTGTGGCCGAACTCGTGCATGAAGGTGGACGCCGTGTACTCGGGATCGATGCTGGCGCACTCGGTGCCGAGCGGCGGCGTCGCACCGGAGCAGTTCTCGTGCATCGCGATCACGAAGTCGGCCGCGCCTCCGCTCACACCGCGGGAGATCCCGGCGAAGCGCTGGCTGGGGCCGCTGTGGGCGGCGATCACGTAGTGGAAGGCGGGGCGGCGGATCGCGAGCAGCTTCGTCTGGCGGATCGACTCGAACTCGCTCCAGTCGTAGCGGGCCTGGGGCGGGTTTCCAGCCATGAAGTCGCTGCCGAGCACGTTCTGGTGGGTGAGCGTGTCCTGGTCGGAGAGACCCCCCCAGGTCGACCCCGAGACGGGGTCCATCGTCGAGCCGGGCCCGTTGTCGACGTGCAGGGTGATCCCCGCGTTGCCGTCTGGGTTGGTGACCGGGGCGTTCTCGAAGGCGTCGACCACAGCGTCGATCTGCGCGTCGTCGATCCGGTGGCCGGCCATGAAGTCGACCTCGATGAAGATGTCCTTGTGGTCGGGGTCGGCGCCCATCGCCGGCAGGTCGAGGTCGGGGGTGCCGTCGTCGTCGACGTCGACGCCGTTCTCCTCCCAGTCGTCGGGGAGGGCGTCGCCGTCGGTGTCTTCCATCAGCGGTTGCCAGTCGGCGTCGAAGTCGCTGGCCGTGTCGTTCGTAAGGTTCGTCTGCCCGGAGCCGTCCGCGTTCATGACGTAGATCTCGGCGTTGAAGTCGCGCCAGCTCTCAAAGGCGATCCGCTGACCGTCCGGTGACCACGCGGGGGTGCGGTCGATCCCCTGCGTGCCGTTCGCCGCGTTCATCGTCCGGTTCACCTGCCCCGTGCCGTCGGCGTTCATCGTGTAGATCTCGGAGTTGCCGTCGCGGCTGCTGGTGAACGCGAGCTTGGTCCCGTCGGGGGACCAGGCGGGGTCGGAGTCGGGGGCCGCGTTGGTCGTCAGGCTTGTCTGCCCCGTGCCGTCCGCGTTCATCACCGCGATCTCGCCGGCGCTGTCAAAGGCGATTTGCTGGCCGTCCGGTGACCAGGCGGGGCGGAAGTCGGTGGCCGCGCTCGTCGTCAGGTTCGTCTGCCCCGAGCCGTCCGCGTTCATCACGAAGATCTCGGAGTTGCCGTCGCGGGTGGTGTCAAAGGCAATCTGCTGGCCGTCGGGTGACCAGGCTGCGTCCCGGTCGATGGCCGAATCCGTCGTCAATCTCGTCTGCCCCGAGCCGTTCGCGTTCATCTTGTACACCTCGAGGTTGCCGTCGCGGCCACTCTGAAAGGCAATCTGTTGACCGTCGGCTGACCACGCGGGGCCGAAGTCGCTGGCCGCGTTCGTCGAGAGGTTCGTCGGCGCCGAGCCGTCGGGGTTCATCGTGTAGATCTCGGTGTTGCCGTCGCGGTCGGTCGCGAACGCGATCTTGGCGTTCTGGCCCGGGAAGGCGGCGGGGGCGCGCGGGGCGGCCCAGCCCGCGACCACGAGGCCGAGGCACGAGATCGCCGCCGCGACCCGGGCGGGCGCGAGCGCGGCGCTCACCGTCGCTCCGCGATCGAGTCGGCCGCGGTCAGCCTCGGCTCCCGCAGCCACCGCTCGATCTGGGCTCCGGCGTCGCTCAGCGAGCTGAGCTGCGCCTTGCGGCCGGTGCGCACCTCCTCGACGATCGCTGGGCCGCCCGGCTGGTGCACCAACACGATGAAGCTGTTCCGGGTCGGCGCCACCGAGCGAAGAGCGTCTCTAGGGAGCGCTGGAGCGGGTCCCGAAGCAGAGCACGGCGTCGCTGGCGATCGTCCTGTCGACCCGGCAGTCGAGCAACATCGCGATGCTGACGTTGACCGCGGGGTTGATCACCAGGCCGGCGGACGCGTCTATCTGACCGGACGTCGTGTTCCCGCTCACCGTCGTGGTGGTCGTCGGGCTGCTCACGTGCAGGCTCGCGGAGCCGGTCGAGCGGATCCGGACCTCGGTCGACTCGTCGACGTCGCCGTCGTTGAGGACGTCGAACGTGTTCGTCGAAGAGCCGCCGCTCAGGATCACCTGGTCGCCGGTCACGTTGCCCTGGGCGCCCCCGAAGGCGATCCTGGTCTTGCGCTCGAACACGAACGAGTCGAGGCCGTCGAGCGTGCCAGCGTCGCCGGCCGTCGGCACGGTCGCGAGGCTCGATTCGTCAACGTCGACACCGGCGACGGAGCCGTCCTCGATCTCGGTGCTGCCGACGGCGCCCGCGGCGATCGTCGGGTTCGGATAGGTGCCGTTCAGATCGCCGCCCGCCGAGCTCACGGGCCCCGGCGGACCCTGCTCGCCCTTTGGGCCCTGCGGCCCGGTCTGCTTCGAGACGTCCTGCACCTGCTGCTGCAGCTCCGCGACCTGCCGCTTCAGCTTGCTCACCTGCTTCTTGACGCTGGCGCTCGCGCGTGCGTTCCGATCGTCGCTGTTGCCGAAGGCAACCGGGGCGACGGACGCCCCGAGCAGCGCCGCGGCGCCGATCAGGAGGCGGATTCGAGGCATGTCGCGATGGATACCGGCGGGTGCTCACGCGATCCTCACGCTGGTCAGGTTCCGGCGAGGATCCGCCGCTGCAGGGCGAGCGTCTCCGCCTCGGGCTCGATCCCGAGCTCCTCCACCAGCGCCCGGCGGCACTCCATGAACTGTCGGAGGGCGTCGCCCCGACGCCCGGCCGCGGCGTACGCCTCCATCAGCAGCCGCTGCGAGCGCTCGTCGAGCGGGTCGAGGTCGACGAGGGAGCGCGCCGCGCGCGACGCCGCGGCGTCGTCGCCCGCTCTGCGACGGGCATCGGTGAGCGCGACCAGCACGTCCGCGTGGATCGAGCTGAGCCGCTCTCGCCACGAGGCGGCCCAGTCCGAGTAGCGCTCCTCGGGCAGCGGCTCTCCGGTCCACAGCGCGGCCGCAGCCTCGAGCGCGGGAAGTCGCTCCGCGCCACGCGCCCCCAGGGCGCGGTCGGCCGCCGCCTCGAACGCGTCGGCGTCGAGGCGATCCCCACCGCCGAGCGCGAGGCCGTACGCGCGCTCCTCCGCCCGAACCTTGCTCGGCTCCCAGGGCAGGTCGAGCACGGCGCGGGCGCTGGAGATCGCCGTCTGCAGTCCCCGCCGCGCCGACTCGGTGGGCTTCCCCGGCCAGAAGGCCTCGAACAGCTCGTCCTCGGGCACCAGCTCTCCGCCGCGGACGAGCAGCATCCGAACCAGCCGCTCGGCCACCTTCCGCTCCCACGCGGGGGCGTCCACGACCCAGGCTCCCCGCCGCACCTCGAACCTGCCGAGGGTCCGGAACGCGAGCCGCGGCGGGGAGCGACGAAGCCGCGCGCGTGCTTCGTCGTCGTCGGCGAGCGCCGCGAGTGGCTCCGGGCGGCCCGCGGCGGCGGCGGCCTCGAGCGCGGCGCTGCGGACAGCGGAATCCGGATGCTCGGCGAACGAGACGACCTGAGGACCACCGGGAAACGCGGCGTCCAACGCCGCGATCGCGCTCGGGGGATCGACCGCCCCGGCCGCGAGCGCACTCCACAGCACCGGCTCGATCTGCGGCCACTCCGTTCGGAGAAAGAAGCGAGCGTTCTCACCGGCGCCGTCGAAGGCGGCGGCCAGGGCGGCGTGCGCCGCGGCGTCCTGCTCCGAACTGAACAGAACGCACGCGAGCGCAGCGCGAGTGCGTGCCGTCGACTCCCCCGGGCCGAGCGCCTCGAGCAGGCGCTCGAGCGCCTCCCGCGCCACGCCGGACTCACCCGCCTCGCACAGCACGGGCGCGAGCACCGACGTGACCCGGACCCGGTCGAACGGCGGCATTCGCCCCGCCTCCTCGATTCCCGCTCCGGCCTCGACCGCCGCCGCGGCGGCGTCCCCGGCACGGGAGGCGAGCACCGCGCGAGCGACATGCTTGTCGCACCCCGCCCACGAGGCCCACTTGCGATCGACGCGGTCCAGCTGCACCTTCGCCTCCTCGGAACGGCCCAGCAGGGCGAGCATGGTCGCCCCTGCGAGCCGCGCCCCCGCGCCGACGTAGCCGGCGAGACCGCTGCGCTGCGCCGCCCTGAGCGTGGCGTCGAAGGTCTCGAGCGCCTGCTCGAGCTCGCCGCGCGCCTCGTGAATCGCCATCTTGAACACGAGCACGTACGGGAGCCGGTTGGACGCGTCCCCAGCCTCGAGCGAAGCGATCCCCTCGTCGACGTGGCGGAGCGCGTCGTCGAGGCGGCCCGCGGGCAGCTCTCGGTAGTGGGCCTGGAACGCTGACAGCCCGGGCCCGAGCAGCTCGCTTCCGGCGGGCCGCTCCAGCGCCCGCTGCAGGGCGCGGTCCGATCCCTCGGCGCCGAGCCGCGCCAGCGCCGCCGCGTGGGCGAGCGCGCAGAAGGCGGCGGCGGCGCCGGCGTCGGGTCCGGCATCCTCGGCCCCGGCGCTCGCCTCGGCGGCGGCCTCGAGGTCGATCGCGGCGATGTGGGCGTCGGTGAGCGCAAGCCGCGCCGACCACAGCAGGGCCTCGTGCGCGTTCGCCTGCTCGAGCGCCTCCACTCCCGCCCGACAGTGCTCGACCGCCGCGTCGAAGTCACCTTCCCCCATCGCCAGCCGGCCCGCGAGCAGTCGCAGCACCGGTCGCTCCCGCAGCTCCGCGGGCAGGAGCCGGAGCCACCTCGCAACGGTGTCCGGAGCGGTGCCGAGCATGGTGATGCCCTCGCCCGCGATCGCGCCGGCCGCGGCCTCGAACTCTGCGGCGGCGAGCCAGTGCTCGATCGCGTCCGGCCGGCGTCCCGTGCCGGCGAGCGCCGCCGCCACCCTGCCGTGGAGCTCGGAGAGCTGCGCCGCGCCGCGCTCGGCGGCAAGCCGAGCGCGGAGAAACTCCCGCAGGAGCGGGTGAAGCGCGTATGTGTCGTCTCCCGACCTCGCCAGCAGCCCCGCCGCTTCGACCTCGTCGCGGAAGGACTCGGGAAGCCCCAGCCCCTGCTCGAGCGACGCGTCCAGCTCATCGACGACGGCTGCCTCGAGCAATCGCTCCGCGAGCAATGGATCGAGGCCGTCGAACACCTCCTCTGCGAGGAACTCGAAGATCGCCTCGCGCCCGGTGCCCGGCAGGGCGTTCCCGTCGGGCGCGGCGGCGGCCAGCGCCACGCCCAGGGGCCACCCATCCGTGGCCGCGAGCAGTCCCTCGGTCTCCTCGGCGTCGGGCTCTCGACCCCGCACGAGCCGGATGCACGCCGCGCACTCGGCGGGCGAGAACGCCAGATCGCTCGCCCCCAGCTCCAGGAGCCGGCCGGTCGCCCTCAGCTTCGCCACCCTGAGGCCGATCGGACGCCGCGAGCAGATCCCGACGCGAAGCACGTCCGCGCTCCCGGAGAGCAACAGGTTCAGGATCTCGACAGAGGGTGACCCCTCGAGCTGCTCGGCGTCATCGACGACGACGACGATCGGCTCGACCAGCAGCAGCTCGATGTCGTCCACGAGGCTCTGCGCGACCGCGGACACGTCGACCGGCTCGATCGCGCCGGTGAGCCGGTCCGCCTGGTCCTCGCCCACACCGGGGAGCCGCGATCGGACGCCCTGCGCCAGCCGAATCACGAGACGCCCCGGGTCGCGATCCGGCGCCGTCACACGCAGCCACACGGCGATCCGGCCCCACTCGGCCAGTGCCCCGTCGAGCGCGGTGGTCTTCCCGAACCCGGCGTCGGCGAGCAGGACGACCGCCCCGTGCTCGAGCCCGTCCGTCAACCGCCGAGTGAGCTCCGGCCGCTCGACGCGAGTCTCCCTGTGCACCGTCATGGGCGATGCGCAGAGCAGATCGTCTCATGGACCGAGCAACCGGGGCGGTGCCCTGCTCCACAGCGCGCTCGCACCGTGGAGCAGGGCGCTCGCAGGTCACCGCACGTGTGCGCGCTACCGCAGCGTGATGTCCACGCCGAGCAGCACCAACGGCCACAGCAGGACCTCGAAGATCGCCGAGAAGATCGAGTCGAGGCCACCGAGGTGATCGAAGTAGTTCCGATCCGCGGCGACGATGATCCCGATCACCAGATAGACGATCCAGAACAGGTTGTACGAGCGTCGCATGGTCAGAAGCTCGATCGCAGTCGCGGCCACAGCAGCAACACGAGGCCGATCACGATGCACACGATCCCGAGTGCGTAATGCACGAAGATCGCCAGCACGATTCCGATGATGATCAGTAGCAGTGATAGTTCCATGACGCGGCGGGATACCCGGAAAGCAGGGGCGCAAACGGTGCTGGGCCTTTCGTCCAGGGCGGTCGGGTGCGCGTGCGCATTAGCGCTGGCGGCGGCGTCCGCGCCGTCCACCGCGGTCGCGATCCCGTGGGACAAGGGCGGCGCGGTCCCTCCGGAGCGCACACCCGCTCCGGATCGGGGCGATCCCAACTGCCTGCAGAGCTACGCGGACGACGGGGCCCGGGCCGGCCCCCGGATCCGGTTCGGGATCGGGCCGCGCCTCGCCGGTGAGGCCGGAGGCGCGCAGAGCGTGCCGGCCGTCGCCGAGAGCGAGGAGCGACGCGACGCGGCGCTGCGCAGGCTGCGCGACCACCGCGAGCTCGCGGTCCGGCTCAACCGCCTGTTCATGTCGGAGGGCGACGCCGGGATCAGCGAGTTCAAGCGGCTCGCGAGGCGGTTCGGACGGCTCGGCCTCGACGTCGAGCTTCAGGTCCGCTACCACCCGGCCGGTCCCGACAACGGCGACATCGGGAAGTGGCTGCGGTTCGTGCGCAAGGTCGTGCGCGAGCTCGGCCCGAACCGGCACGTGACCGGCCTGCAGATCGCGAACGAGGTGAACATCGCGGCCTCCCCGAACACCTCGGACGGCTTCTACGATCGCGCGGTCGAGGCGCTCAGCCGCGGGGTGATAGCCGCGTCGAGAGAGGCGCACCGGCGCGGATACGACCGGATCGAGGTGGGGTTCAACTACGCGTGGCGATTCGACTTCATCGACCCCTCGAGCGACGCGCGCTTCTGGGAGGAGGTCGGGCGCGTCGGCGGGCGGCGGCTGCGCAGGCACACGGACTGGGTCGGGATCGACGCGTACCCCGGGACGTGGGTCCCCGGGCAGTTCGTCCCCGCGACGGTGGTCGACTACGGCGACGCGCTGCTGGAGGGGATCGCGCAGACGCGCGAGTGCTTCATGCCGAAGGCGGGCTTCACCGCGGCGACGCCGCTGCGGATCGAGGAGATCGGGTACGCGACCGGGCCGGGGCGCTCCGAGCTCGCCCAGGCGGAGGCCGCGCGCGAGTTCGTCAGGGCCGCGAACCGCTACCGCGGCACGTACGGAATCACCGATCTGCGCTGGTTCAACCTGCGCGACAACGACAGCGCCGGCGCGCGCTTCGAGCAGCACTTCGGCCTGCTCCGCAGCGACTACACGGCGAAGCCGGCGTTCGGGGTATATCGCGGGCTCGTGCGCCGCCTCGGCGCCCGCCGCTGACCGACCGTCCGCAGCCGCGGCCCGCGCCGCTACTCGAGCGCGCGCCGGTGTGCGAGCACGTACAGCAGGCCGAGCGAGGGCAGGCAGACGACGGCGGCGGCGATGAACACGATGATCACCTCGGTCTGGGTCGCCGCGGCGCCGACCGCGTCCTCGATCGTCAGCGACTGCGGGAGTAGGTAGGGGTATTGGGCCGCGAAGTAGCCCCACACGATCGCGACGACGGCGCCGATCGCAAGCGGGCGGATCCCCCTCGTCACCCCGCGCAGCATCAGCACCACAGCCCCGAGCCCGCACAAGCCGAGATGATCACCAGCGGCAGCCCGTCGCTGGTCAGCCCGTCGTACACGAACCGAGCGTCAACGCGAAGAGCGAACACACCGGCGACCGCGGCGACGCCCGCGACCACGGCGATCGCGAGCGCCCGGCGCGCCGCGAGCAGGTTCGAAGCGGTGTCCGCGAGCACGGGGGCGATCTCCGGCAGTGAGATGGGCCCGGCAGCCTTCCACAGAGCGTGGCGCAGGAGCAGCTACACCTAGGACCTGAAATGGGGATATACGCCGCCATCCTGCGCCGGCCCGGGATCGCGCTGCTGGTCGCCTCAACGCTGTTCGCCAGGCTTCCGGTGGGGATCAACGGGCTCGCTGTGCTCCTGTTCGTTCGGGCGGAGACGGGCTCGTTCGCCACCGCCGGCGCGGTCACGGGCGCGATGGCGCTCGGCACCGCGCTAGGCGGCCCGCTCCAGGGGCGCCTCGTCGACCACCGCGGTGAGGGCATGCTGCTCCCGATGGCGTGCGCGCACGCGACCGGGCTGGTCGCGGTGTGGGCGCTCGCGGGCGCCAGCGACCACGTCGTCCCGCTCGCGGCGGTCGCGCTGGTCGCCGGCGCGGCGATCCCGCCGAGCTCGTCGGTGCTCCGCTCCCGGTGGCCCTACCTGCTCGAGGGCCGTCCGGATCTGATCACGGGCGCGTACGCGCTCGACTCGGTCCTGATCGAGCTGATCTTCGTGACCGGCCCGCTGCTGACCGCGGGTGCGGTCGCGACCACGGGGTCGGAGGGCGCCCTGTTCCTGTCGGCCGCGAGCACGCTCGCCGGCACGGCCGTCTTCGTCGGCGCGCTCGCGCACCGCCCGGGGCCGGCGCGGGATCGGCACCCCGGCGTGTTCGGGCTGGGCGCGCTCGGCTCCGCGGGGCTGCGGGTGCTCGTGCTGAGCTCGATCCCGTTCGGGTTCTACATCGGCTCGCTGGAGGTGGCGCTGCCCGCGTTCACCCAGTCGATCGGCCGGCCGGCGCTCGCCGGGGTGCTGCTCGCCGTGTGGTCCGCCGCCAGCGGGGTAGCGGGGCTGGTGTACGGGGCGCACCGGTTTCGCGCCTCGCTCGACGCGGTCCACCTCCGCTTCGCGTGCCTGCTTCCGCTCGCGTGCCTGCCTGTGGCGCTCGCGACCTCCCCCCTGACCGCGGCCCTGCTGGCGCCGCTCGCCGGGCTCCCGATCGCGCCGCTGCTGGCATCGCGCAACGAGCTTGTCGGGGTGGTCGCCCGGCCCGGAACAGGGGCGGAGTCGTTCACGTGGCCGCTGACCGCGATGATCACCGGCGCCTCACTCGGTGTCGCGGTCGGCGGACTCCTGGTCGACGCCTACGACTGGTCGGCGCCGCTGGTGGCCGGCGCGGCACTCGCGGCGACGGGCGCGATTCTGATCGTGCTGCGACGGAGCGAGCTGCGGCCCGCCCGGGAGGCCGTCGGCGCGGACCTCGGGTAGCTCAGGGCTGCCCGCCGGTGAGCGAGACAAAGGACTTCCAGGCCGGCTTCGGCTTCCCGTTCTTCTTGAACAGGCCGGAGCCGCGGCACCACCTGCAGATTCGCTGGCCGTCGAGGTAGGTGAACCAGCTCGCCAGCTCGATCTTGAGCGGCTCGCGCGCGCGGGTCAGCTTCCGCATCGTCGTGCGGAGGTACTTGGCCTGCTTCTTCGGGCTCGTCACCAGCTCCTCGGACTTCGGCCCCTTCGTCGACCACCCCACCTCGGTGATCCACAGGGGCGTCGCCGCGTCGCCGTAGGCCCGGGTGACCGCGCGCGCATCCTTCACCGCCCGGAGCACCTGCTTGGGCTTGGGCCGGTAGGGGTGCAGGTCGAGGCCGTCGAAGTCCGCGGCGGCGCCGTGCTGGTAGAGCGCGGCGAGGAAGTCGTTCTCCGGGATCGATCGGCTCGACCCCTGCCCACCGGCCGAGACTCCGCCGGTGATCACCGTCGCTCCGGGGTCGACCCCCTTGACGGCGTCGTTGGTCAGCTCCAGCAGCCGTGCGTACTCACCCGGCGAGGGCTCCGGCTTCCAGAACCGGTCCTGGTCCGGCTCGTTCCAGACCTGCCACGTCCGCAGCGGCGCGTACGGGACGTCGGGCCGGCACCAGCCCGGGTTGGGCCGGCAGGCATGGACGTAGCTCCAGAAGTCTCCGCCGGGGCCGTAGCGCGCGACCAGGGCGCGGACGAAGTCCTGCCACTGCTTCTGCTCCTTGGCCGAGTCGAGCGGCGGTCGGAGCGGGTCGTTGGAGACGTACGACGGCGCCCCGAGCAGCGTCGGGACGAGCCGGACGCCGGCAGCGGATGCGTAGATCACCGCTGGGTCGACGTTGAGCCAGTTGTACTTGCCGGGTCCGGCCGAGATCTGCGGCCAGTAGAAGATCAGCCGGACCGTGTCGATGTTCGCGCGCGCGAGGCGCTGGTAGTCGGACTCGCTCAGCGAGGTGGTCGGCGCCACCCCGTAGAACCCGGGGTCGGCGGCCGCCCTCGCCGGCGCCGCGCCGGCCGAGTCCGCGTGCACCGATCCCCCGACCGCCACCGCCGCAGCGGCTGCGACCGTCGCGAACGCAAGAAGACGTCTGCTTGGGGTGCTCATCGCCCCGGCTACTTGGTGTTGGAGTTGGAGGTGCGCTTCGCAGACCAGCCCCGCGGCCCCGTGTCGCACGTGCGGGTCACACCGTCGACGAGAACCGGTCCGAACAGGTGGAACTCGCCGTACGCGGCCCGGAACCGCTTCAGGAAGCTCCCGGATACGGACACCGACAGTCCCGGGCCCGACGCCTTCAGCGTAAACCGGCCCTTCTTCCTCTTCAGCTTCACGGAGCCGGGGACGACGGCGTCGATCGGAGCGATCAGCCCGGCGCCGCATCCGGCCAGCGCCTGCCCGAACTCGAAGTTCTGAATCTTCGTCGTCCGCCGCCACCGCTGGTGGCCGATGAGCTTCTTCTCCTTGACCACGTCGAAGCCGATATGCGAGCTCGGCTCCAGGTTGACGGTGCCGTCGAACCCACCGCCCTTCAGGGCGAGGGCCGGCCCTGGCTGCACGCAGAACACCGCGACGAAGAACACCGCGACGGCTGCGATCGCCGCCGCGAACAGCCCCACTTGCTTAGACGGGCCCAGCTGGATCACCGTCGCCAGTATGGTCAGCGCCGGGAGCGGGCAGACAAATGTCGTAGGCAGTCGGGGGAGGCCCAGCGGCCTCGACTAATCGTCCAGGGCGTCGCGGATCCGCTGCTCGCGCTCGGTCGCCACGGGCTCCGCCGGGGTCGGCTTTGTCTCGGTCGCACCCCCCGACTGCTTCACGTACTCGTAGAGGCGGTCTGCGTGCTCGCCGAACAGCGCCATCACCTGGAACTTGACGCCGCCGAAGGAGAGCGTCTTCTGGCCCTTGTACAGGTCGGCCTTGTCGAGCGGCGCCTTCAGGACCACCTCGCCGACATCGAGCAGACGGGCTCCGGACAACGCCATCGCGTACAGGTTGCGGTCGGTCGCGACCAGCACGTGCGGCCCGGCGGCCACCTTGGACCGGTAGAAGATCCCGAGCTCCGAGCTGACCAGCCCCGAGGTGGCAACCGCGGTGGCGTTGGCCGCGGCCGACTGCCCGGTCTGGGTCTGGACCAACTCGCGGACCGACTCGCCGTCCTCGAGGTTCGCCCTCACCCCTGCGGTGAGCTTCTCCACCCGCTTCTTCCGACCCCCGAACACGCAGGCCGATTGTACGACTCCCCCCGCCGGCGACCGCCGGCTACGCCGGTTCCCTGCCGCTGCGTCTGCTAACCATAGGGCTGACGGTGGTTCGGATCGGTTGGCCGCAAGGAATGCTGCTCGCGATGGCGATCACCGTCGCGGCGTTGCCCTGCCTGCAGCCGGGGTCGGCTCAGGCCTACAAGGGCGGCGGATTCGACGGCACCGTCAACCTGGAGCCGACCTCCGCGGTCAGCTTCGACCTGGTCAAGGAGAAGAAGCTGATCGGCCCTCATCGGTGGCGACGGACCTCAAAGATCAAGCACGTCGAGTTCGGGCAGGCCCTGGCCGGATGCGGCGCCGGGCTGATCGCTCCGATCGACGCCGTCGTCCCCGGGTCGGCGAAGCTGAAGAAGAAGGGCCGGTTCACGCTGAAGGCGTCGGGCCCGGGACTGTCGCTGTCCGTCTCCGGGAGCTTCCTGAAGCGGTTCCGGGCCGCGTACGGGGAGTTCCGCTTCGCCGGATCGTGGGCGGTCGACGGCGTCGGCCGCGCCTGCGACACCGGGCCACGGGGCTGGACGGCCGAGCGCGCCTCGACCTCGAGCTCCGGCTAGGCGCGACGATGAGCGCCCCGAGGACAACCCGGCTTGCGCTTGCGACCGTCGCGGCCGTCCTTGCGACCTCGATCGCTGCGCTTGCGTACGCGGTCCCGGCGAGGCCGTCGCCGGCCGCGGCCGGCGCGGACCACGGCTTCTACGGTGTCGCGCCGTCCACATCGCTGAGGGAGTCCGATTACAAGCAGCTCGCTCGCGGGAACATCCACACTGCCCGGATCATCTTCTACTGGCCGCAGATCTCGGCCGGACCCGGCAAGTACAACTGGCTCAACGTCGACCCAGCGGTGATCTACGCATCCGCTGCCGGCGTCCGGCTCGTCCCGACGCTGCTCGGGGCGCCGTCGTACGTCTCCAACGACCCGCTCCGACCGCCGCTCGACTCGGCCAAGGAGCAGAAGCAGTGGCAGGACTTCGTCCGCGCCCTGGTCGCGCGCTACGGCCCCGGCGGAGACTTCTGGAGCTACGTCCATGCCTGCCGGCCCAACCCGGGCTGGTGCCGGCCCGACGTCCCGTACGCGCCGCTGCGGACGTGGCAGGTCTGGAACGAGCCGAACCAGGCCGCATTCTGGCATCCGGACGCCTCGCCGGGCGAGTACGCACGGCTGCTGGAGCTGACCAACGACGCCGCCAAGGGGGTCGACCCCGGAGCGACGGTGATCACCGGCGGGATCTCGGCCGGCGGTCAAGGGACGAAGGGGTCGATCCCCCAAAACGACTTCATCGCCGGCCTGTACCAGCGCCGCGCCGAAGCGGACTTCGACGGCCTCAGCGTGAATCCCTACGCGCACAAGCCCAAGCAGGTGCTCCGGGCGGTGAAGGATGCGCGCGCGGTCACCCGGGCCTACGGCGACGCGGCGACGCCCCTGTGGATCACCGAGTTCGGGTGGTCGACGAAGGGGCCGAAGTCCGATCAACTGGTCACCACCCGCAGGAAGCAGGCCAAGTACCTTCGCAAGACGATGCGGAAGCTGACCCGCGCGCGCGAGCCGCTCAACATCGAGCTGGCGAGCTGGTTCACCTACCTCGACGGCCAGCGAATCTGCAAGTGGTGCCGCGGCGCGGGCCTGTTCAAGAAGAACGGGAAGCCGAAGCCGGCCTGGAAGAAGTACGTCTCGGTGACCGGCGGTCAGCGCTGATCACTTCCGCACCAGCTTCACGCTCGCGGTCAGGGTGCTCGGGTCGCCGCCATCGGGCGTGTAGGTGACCTCGGCGCCGAGCTTGGCCTTGCCGTGCTGGCTCAGCTTCTTCTTCGCCTTGCCCTTCGGCTTCACGGTCAGCGTGGTGTCGCCCGCGGACTCGGCCCGCGCCTGATCGCCCTTCACCTTCTTGTCCTGCGCGAGCTCGAGGGCGCCGGGGCCGGGGACGTTCACGGTCAGCTTCGCGGTGCCCTTGCGCTTGTTTCGCTTCAGCTTCCCGAAGCTGAACTCGTTGCGGGGCCTCGGCTTCGCGTTGGGCGGCTTCGGCTTCGCCGGGGGGTCGATCGGCGGCGGGGATCCGTGCTCGAGCAGGTCACGGCTCTCCTGCAGCTCCACCGGCGTCGGCTCGTTCATCAGCGTGTCGTCGGCGCCGGGAGGCTGGCTCAGGGCCCCGATCCCGCCGCCCGAGAACACCAGCCGGTTCCAGTCGATCGGGCCGGTGAGCTGGCCGATGACGCCGTTGCCGGAGGCGTCGGAGGACACGTTGCCGGTCGAGCCGAAGATCGTCCGGTCGCAGTTCCAGTCGACGTTGGTCGTGGTCAGCGGGATCGAGTATTGGGTGGTTCCGTCAGGACAGGTGAAGACCGTCTTGAACGCGCTCAGGTCCCCGGAGTCGATCCCGAAGCCGCGCTGCTCGTTGAGCCGGTTCTCGTCCAGCGGCAGGTTGAAGCGCGAGTAGTCGAGCTCGAATTTCGTGCTCGTCGGGGTGACGCCGTCGAAGGCGATCAGCCCCCAGCCGAAGTTGTAGTTCATCACCGAGAGGTAGTTCGGCTTCTGGGCGTCCTCGTCGGTCCCCCCGTGCTGGAGGCCGAGGTTGTGGCCGAGCTCATGCATGAAGGTGGCGGCGGCGAACTCGGGATCGACGCTGGCGCACTCGGTGCTGAGCGGCGGCGGCGGGTCGTCCTGGCAGTTCTCGTGCATCGCGATCATGAAGTCGGACGCGCCATTGGTCACACCGCGGGAGATACCGGCGAAGTCCTGGCCGGGGCCGCTGTGGGCGGCGATCACGTAGTGGAAGGCGGGCCGGCGGATCGCGAGCAGCTTCGTCTGGCGGATCGACTCGAACTCGCTCCAGTCATAGCGCGTGTCGCCGTTGACCGTGAAGTCGCTCCCGAGCACGTTCTGGTGGGTGAGCATGTCCTGGTCCGAGAGGCCGCCCCAGCTCGACCCCGAGACCGGGTCCATCGTCGAGCCCGGCCCGTTGTCGACATGCAGGGTGATCCCGCCCTGGCCGTCGGGGTTGCCGACCGGGGCCTGCTTGAAGGCATCGGTCACCGGATCGATCTGAGCCTGGTCGATGTGGTGGCCGGCCATGTAGTCGACCTCGATGAAGATGTCCTTGTGGTCGGGGTCGGCGCCCATCGCCGGCAGGTCGAGGTCGGGAGTGCCGTCGCCGTCGACATCGACCCCGTTCTCCTCCCAGGAGTCGGGGAGGGCGTCGCCGTCGCGGTCGCTTATCAGCGGTTGCCAGTCGGGGTATTGTTCGCTCGCCGCGTTTGTGGAGCGGTTGACCTGTCCCGTGCCGTCCGCGGCGTTCATCTCATAGATCTCGAAGTTGCCGTCGCGGTTGGTATGGAAGGCGATCTTGGTGCCGTCGGGGGACCAGGCGGGCTCGCCATCGAACGCCGCGTTAGTGGAGCGGTTCACCTGCCCCGTGCCGTCGGCGTTCATCTCGTAGACCTCTTGGTTGCCGTCGCGGTTGGTCTCGAAGGCGATCTTGGTCCCGTCGGGGGACCAGGCGGGCTCGCCATCTTGCGCCGCGTTCGTGGAGCGGTTCACCTGCCCCGTGCCGTCGGCGTTCATCATGTAGATCTCGGTGTTGACGTCGCGGTCGGTGTTGAACGCGATCTTGGTGCCGTCCGGGGACCAGGCTGGGGAGTTGTCGGCCGCCGAGTTGGTGGAAAGGTTCGCCTGCCCGGTGCCGTCGGCGTTCATCGTGTAGATCTCGGCGTCGCCGTCGCGCGTGCTCGTGAAGGCGATCTTGGTCCCGTCCGGGGACCAGGCTGGGGCGGTGTCTTGCGCCGCGTTCGTGGAGCGGTTCACCTGCCCCGTGCCGTCGGCGTTCATCGTGTAGATCTGGTTGCCGTTGTCGCGGGTGCTCACGAAGGCGATCTTGGTGCCGTCCGGGGACCAGGCGGGGATGCCATCGAACGCCGCGTTCGTGGAGCGGTTCACCTGCCCCGTGCCGTCGGCGTTCATCGTGTAGATCTCGGTGTTGCCGTCGCGGGTGGTCTGGAAGGCGATCTTGCCGTTCTCGCCCGGGAAGGCCGCCGGAGCGCGCGGCGCGGCCCAGCCCGCGATCAACAGGCCGAGGCAGACGGCGGTCGCCGCGACTCGGGCAGGCGAGACCGCTGCGCTCATCGTCGCTCTTGGGCGCGGTCGGCGGCCACCAGCTTCGGCTCGCGCAGCCACTGCTCGATCTGGGCGCCGGCGTCCCGCAGCGAGCCGAGGCGGGCCTTGCGGCCGGTGCGCACCTCCTCGACGATCGCCGGGCCGCCGCGCTCATGGACGGAAACCACGTAGCTGGTGCGGATCGGCGCCACTGCCGCGATGGATAGCGGCGAGCGCTCACGCAATCCTCACGCGGGTCAACCGGCGAGAATACGGCGCTGCAGCGCCAGTGTCTCCGCCTCGGGCTCGATCCCGAGCTGCTCGACCAGGGCGCGACGGCACTCCATGAACTGGCGCAGGGCGTCGCCCCGCCGCCCCGCTGCCGCATATGCCTCCATCAACAGCCGCTGCGAGCGCTCGTCCAGGGGGTCGAGATCGACCAGCGATCGCGCCGCGCGAGCGGCAGCCGCGTTGTCGCCCGCCCGGCCGTGAGCCTCGGCCAGCGCCGCCAGCACGTCGGCGTGCAGGGAGCTGAGCCGCTCGCGCCACGAGGCGGCCCAGTCCGCGTAGCGCTCCTCGGGCAGCGGCTCGCCGCCCCACAGGGCGACGGCCGCCTCCAGCCGCGCGATCTGCTCGGAGCCTGATCCGCCCAGCGCGCGGCGCGCGGCGGTCTCGAACGCGTCGGCGTCAAGACGATCGCCGTCACCCGGAATCAGGGCGTACCCGCGCGCCTCCGCGTGCATCCTGCTGGCCCCCACGTCAGGTCGAGCACGGCGCGCGCGCTCGAGATCGAGGTCTGCAGCCCACGTCTGGCCGAGGCCGGTGGCTTTCCGGGCCAGAAGGCCTCGAACAGCTCGTCCTCGGGGACGAGCTCTCCCCTGCGGATCAGCAGAAATCGGACCACCCGCTCGGCGACCTTGCGCTCCCATGCCGCGGCGTCCACGGTCCACGCTCCCCGCCGCACCTCGAACCGCCCCAGCGTCCGGAAGGCGAGCGCAGGCGGGTCTCGGAGCAGCCGCTGCCGCGCGCCGACGTTCGCGTCCAGCGCGGCGAGCGCCTCGGGGCGCCCGGCGGACGCCGCTGTGCCCAGCGCCGCGTCGCGTACCTCCGGCCGCGGGTGGTCGGCGAAGGGGATGATCTCGGGGCCGCCCGGGAACGCCGTGTCGAGCGCCGCGACCGCGGTCCGCGGATCGAGGGCGCCGGCCTCGAGGGCGCTCCAGAGCACCGGTTCCACCTGCGGCCACTCGCTGCGGAGAACGAATCGGGCCGACTCCCCGGCCTCCTCGAGCGCGGCGGCGAGCGCCGCGTGCGCGGCAGCCTGATCGCCCTCCGTGTGGAGGACCGCCGCCAGCGCCGCACGGGTGCGTGCACCGGACTCTCCCGCCGGAAGCGCCTCGAGCACGCCCTGCAGCGCCTCGCGCGCCTCGACCGGGCGGCCGGCATCGCATAGGACCGGCGCCACCACGGACGTGACACGGACCCGGTCGAAGGGCGGCATCCGTCCTGCCTCCTCGAGCCCGCGTCGCGCGTCGGCCGCCGCCGCCGCGCTGTCCCCGGCGCGCCAGGCGAGCACCGCCCGGGCTACGTGCTTGTCGCAGCCCGCCCATGAGGACCAGTCGCGATCGACGCGATCGAGCTGCAACCTCGCCTCCTCGGGGCGATCGCGCAGCGCCAGCATCGTCGCGCCGGCCAGCCGCGCGCCCGCGCCCACGTACCCGGCGAGCCCGCTCCGCTGCGCGGCCGCGAGGGTCGCATCTAACGTCTCAAGCGCGAGCTCGAGCTCGCCGCGCGCCTCGTGGATCGCCATCTTGAACACGAGGACGTACGGCATCCGGTTGGACGCGTCCTCAGCCTCCAGAGCCTCGATCCCCTCGTTCACGTGCTGCAGCGCATCGTCCAGCCGCCCCGCCGGCAGCTCCAGGTAGTGGGCGCGGAACGCCGACAGCCCGGGCCCGAGCAGCTCCTCTCCCCCGGGACGTTCGAGCGCCACGCTCAGGGCACGATCGGACCCCTCGGCCCCCATCCGCGCCAGCGCCGCAGCGTGCGCGAGGGCGCAGAACGCCGCCGCCGGCCCGGCGTCCGGCCCGGCGTCCTCGGCGCCGGCGCTCGCCTCTGCAGCCGCGTCGAGGTCGAGCGCGGCGATGTGGGCGTCAGTGAGCGGCAGCCGCGCGGACCACAGCAGCGCCTCGTGGGCGTCCTCGCGCTCGAGCGCGGCAACGCTCGCCCGGCAGTGCGTGACCGCAGCATCGAAGTCGCCCTCCCCCATCGCCAGCCGTCCGGCGAGCAGGCGCAGCACCGGGCGCTGACGCTGATCCGGGGGAAGACGGTCGAGCCAGCTCGCCACGGTCTCGGGGGCCGTCCCCATCAGCCCGACCGCCTGTCCGGTGATCGCAGCCGCCGCCGTGTCGAAGTCGCCGGCCGCCAGCCAATGCTCGATCGCCTCCGGGGCCCGTCCGGTCGCAGCGAAAGCGCCGCCCACCCGGCGATGGAGCTCCGCAAGCGCGGCCCCGTCGCGCTCCTGCTCGAGGCGGGCGCCGAGGAAGTCGCGGAACAGTGGATGGAGCGCGTAGGAGTCGTCGAGCGAGCGCACGAACACCCCGGCCGCCTCGACGTCCGCGCGGAACGAGTCCGGAATCTCGAGGGCGCGCTCCAGCTCGGGATCGAGCTCGTCGACGATGCTTCCGTCGAGCAATCCCCGTTTCAGCTCCGCGTCGAGCCCGTCGAACACCTCCTCGGCGAGGTAGGCGAAGATCGCCCCTCGACCCTGCGCCGGAAGCCTGCCGGAGCCCGACGTCGCCGCGCCGAGCGCCACACCCAGCGGCCAGCCCTCGGTGGCCGCGAGCAGACCCTCGACCTCCTCCGGCGACGGCTCGGCGCCACGGAGCAGGCGAATGCAGGCGGCGCACTCGGAAGGTGAGAAGGCGAGATCGGCCGGACCGAGCTCGGTGAGCCGCCCGGTCGCCTTCAGCCGCGCGAGCTTCAACCCGAGCCGGCGCCGCGTGCAGACCGCCGCCCTGACGAGCTCCTCGCAGCCGTCGAGCACCGCGTCAACGATCGCGAGCGCCGGTGCCCCTTCCAGCCGCTCGGCATCGTCGATCGCGATCACGAGCGGCTCGACCAGCAGCCGCTCGAGGTCCTCGACCAGGCTGCGGGCTACGGCCTCGGTGTCGAGCGGCTCGACAGCGCCGGCGAGGCGCTCCGCGTGGTCCTCCGCGACGCCTGGAAGCTCGGCCCGGACGGCATCGACCAGCCGCCCCACGAGCCTCCCCGGATCCCGGTCGGTGCGGGCGGTACGCAGCCACACGGTAGCGCCGGCGCGCCCGGCCAGCGCCTGCTCCAGGGCCGTCGTCTTCCCGAACCCCGCGTCGGCGACGAGGATCAGCGACCCCCCCGTCTAGGCTGGAGTTGAGGCGCTCGGTGAGCTCGGGGCGCACGATGCGCGTCTGGGTTGCCCGGATCTCGCGATCCTAAGCCCTCCACTCCGAACTCGATTCCCTCGCGTCAACCGCCGCTTCCGCGCCCCGGAGCCCGTGCGTCGGGACCGACCTGAGCGGGTCCGGCCGCTCGGCTCGGTGGTCCACGGCCGACGGCCACTACCGTTCAGGGGCAAGCACCTTCATTCGGTGCTGGAAGATGCCGATCACTGAATGCCAAGGAGCTCGGCTCCATTACCAGCGGAGCGGCGAAGGCGAGCCACTCGTGCTCGTCCACGGGTCGTGGGTGGACGCCAGCGTGTGGGACGGCGTGCTGCCCCTCCTGTCGCGCTCGTTCGAAGTGATCACGTACGACCGACGCGGCCACAGCCGCAGCTCATGTCCGCCCGGCCAAGGGAGCATTCGCGAGGACGTCGACGATCTCGCCTCGCTGATCGAGATGTTCGGGTGCGGAGCCGCGAACGTCGCGGGGGCCTCACTGGGAGGCTCCATCGCCCTGCGGCTCGCCGGCGCCAGGCCGGAGCTGGTTCGCAGCGTGAGCGCTCACGAGCCACCGTTCTTCGACCTGCTCGATGGCCGGAGGCGGAATCTCCGAAGCTGAACGAGCTTCGCCTCCGGCTCGCCGCCGTCGCGGAGCGGCTCGAGTCGGGAGACCTGGAGGGAGCCGCAAGGCTGTACTGCGACCGCGTGGCGGAGACGCCGGGCGGGTGGGATGGCCTCGATCAGGGTCGCCGTGACATGCTCCTGACGAACGCTCCCACGTATCTCGACCAATGCCGGGACCCGGACGCACTCCGGATCGATCTCGAGGAATTGGAGGCGCTCGAGGGACCGGCGCTGCTCACCTTCGGCGACCGCAGGCCACCGCTGTTCAGGCGCATCGTGGAACTGGTCGCTGCGGCCATTCCAGGGGCCATGACCGCGCCGCTGCCCGGTGCGGCGCACGATCCGCAGGTGACCCATCGCAACCTCTACGCCCGGCTGATCGAGGACTTCATCTGCCGGATGGCGGTGCGACCATGACCGCTGCCTCGAGCCAGCGACGAGCACGCACTGCGCCTGTTCGCGGGCCTGCCGCGCCGCTACGACGCCGCCGGCGCCATCCTCAGCTTCGGCCAGGACCCCCGCTGGCGACGGGCGATGGTGGCCCGGGTGGGCGCCGAGCCGGAGGATCGCGTGCTCGACGTCGCCACCGGGACGGGCATGGTCGCCACCGCCCTCGTGCGCCGATACGGCTGCCGAGTGGTGGGGCTCGACCAGAGCCCCGAGATGCTCGCGCAGGCCGACGCAAAGCTGCGCCGCCGGCCTGAGCTTGCAGCCCGGATCGAGTTGGTTCGCGGGCGGGCCGAGTCCCTGCCGTTCGCCGATGGCAGTTCGACCACCTCACGTTCACCTATCTGCTGCGATACGTGGACGACCCGGCGGCGACGCTCGGCGAGCTTGCCCGCGTCGTCAAGCCCGGCGGGCGAATCGCCTCACTCGAGTTCATGCTGCCTCCGAACCCGGTGGCGCGCGGTCTCTGGCGCGTCTACGGACGCCTCGGCCTGCCGGCCCTCGGTCGGCTGATCTCGCGCGACTGGTACGAGGTGGGGCGCTTCCTGGAGCCGAGCATCGACGGCCTGCTATCGACGGCTGCCGCTGCAGCGCCAGCTCGAGCTGTGGCGGGCAGCAGGAATCGCGTCGGTGCAGGCGCGGGTGATGAGCCTGGGGGGCGGCGTCGTGATCTGGGGCAACCGCGATGGGTGAGCGCGACGCGCCGGCCGCGTCGCCCGGCTCCCGCCTCGATCGCCCCGCCTTCTACGCGCTGCGCGCGGGCGGGTGGCGAGACCTGGTCACCCTGCTGCATCCGCCGTACACCGCGTGGCATCTCTCCTATGTCGCGCTCGGCGCGGCGGCCGCGCCCCAGATCCATCTCGATCGCCTGCTGGCCACGCTCGCAGCCTTCCTGCTCGCCGTCGGCATCGCCGCGCACGCACTCGACGAGCTCAGCGGGCGCCCGCTGGGCACACGGCTCTCCGACCGCACGCTGATCGCCCTCGCCTCGATCTCGCTGGCCGGCGCGGTGGGGATCGGCGTCGCCGGGCTGTTCGTCGTGTCGGTGACGCTGGCTCCGTTCGTCGCTGCGGGCGGCTTCCTGGTGATCGCCTACAGCCTCGAGCTCGCGGATGGTCGCTTCCACACCAGCTTCTGGTTCGCGGCCGCGTGGGGCGCATTCCCGGCCCTGACCTCGTGGTGGGCGAACACGCTCTCGCTCGAGCACCCCCGCGAGCTGGCTGCCGGCGTGCTGGTCGCCGTCGGCTGCTTCGGCCTCTCCGCAGCCCAGCGCCGGCTCTCGACACCCGTTCGCACGCTGCGCCGCAAGACCGCCTCGCTCAGCGGCGAGCAACGGCTTCAGGACGGCACGAGAGTCGCGCTCTCGGTGGAAGGGCTGGCGTCGCCGCTCGACAGTGCCCTGAAGGCCCTCTCCTGGGCGCTCGTCGCGCTGGCGGCGGGCCTGGTGGCAGTGCGGATCTGAGCGCAGCTAGGCGGGGCCGTAGCTGAAGGCCACGTCCATGCGCGTCGCCGGTGAAGGCCCCGAAACGGGGGTGACCTGGAGCGACAGGCGGCTGCCCTGATTGATAGGCGCCGAGGACCCGTTGTTCTGGCAGATCGCGGAGAAGATCGCCCCCACGATGCTGCAGCTGAGGGCCGTGTTCTGACCGTCGTCACGGAGTGTGACCGTCCACACCTTGCCGTTCCCAGGCAGGCCGTTGACCTGGACGCGAAGGTTCCGGGCGACGAGCGGCGCTCCAGCGGTCGCCAGCTGCACGCTGGACTCATCCGCGCTAGGAGTCGGAAAGGAGGTGCCGAGGCCGGGCACGAACCGCGTCCCGGTCTCGTCGGGATCGAAGGTCGCCGACGTGATCCCGTACCCGAACGCGGTGGAGTCGAGACCGTCGAGCGTGCCGGCATTGGCAGCCTCGGCGGCGCTGGGCACGGTGCCGAGGGACGACTCGTCGATGCCGGGATTCGGATAGTTCCCGGTCAGGTCGCCGCCGGCGGGCCCCGACGGCGGGCGCGAGCCGCCCTGCTCCCCCTCCAGCGCGCCGAGCTGCTGGTCGATGGTGCCCTGCTCCCCCTCCAGCGCGCCGAGCTGCCGCTTCAGCCCCGTCACCTGCTTGTTCAGCTTCTTGACGTTCTTCTTGACGCTCGCGCTCGCGCTCGACTCCGGGCCGCTCGATCGACCGGCCGCCCCGGCCATGGTCGGCGCGACGAGCATGGAACAGACCGCCATCGCACCGAGGAGGGCGGTGGCGCGCACGGCCCGTCGATCCAGGAGAGTGCGGTGCGACCCGTTGGGCTCGTCGGCGATGCCGTGCTTCGACGCCGACCGGTAGACGTCCACCGGGCGATTGTACGGGAGCGGCGCGGAAGTCCAATAGGGCTGGAGAAAGACTTGCGACTGCCGCCGATCGAGACGGCGACGTCCGGCGACCTGATCCGCGCGGTGCTCGACCTGTGGCCGTCCTATTTCGCTTTGGCGCTCAGCTTCGCGACGATCCTGATCATGTGGATCAACCATCACGCGCGGATGGGGTTGATCGCGCGAACCGATGGCCTTACGCCGGTGTTCGTCCTCGGCACGAGCGGAGCGTGGAACGTCTTCATGCTCGCGATGAAGCCGGAACGCGCCGCGGGTCGGCCGGAGGACGAGACAGCAAGACAGTTCGGCGGATTCGTGGTCCGCGGGCCCCACGAAGGTCGACAGCGGAGGGGGAGGATCGAACCCTCGCTGGACCGAAATGGCCCACGACAGCGTCACCTGGTAAGCAGAGGTCGGTGCGAGCACTTCGCTCGAGAAGGCTGTGGCTTGTGACGCTGCCGGTTGCCGGCGCCTGCGCGGCTGGAGTGATCCTCGCGAGCTCCGGCGGGGACGGGGGCTCGGTAAAGACGGACGTCGGAGCCCCCGGGTCTGAGCCGATCGCCCCGCCTGTGGGGCGGGAAGGATCAACTACTGGGAGAAGCTCCCGACCGATCAGGACTCGGGAGGATGCTGCCGGCCGCGTGGTCCGCGCCTACATGGCAGGGCTCGACGCGCGGGACGGGGCGCGCGTCTGTGCCTTGCTCGCGCCGGGCGCGATCGAGTCGATCGAGCTGCCCCGAAAGCGGGGTGGATGCGCGGCGTCGCTAGGTGCCTCGATCGGATACCGCGACCCGCGCGGATTTCCGGTGTTCGACGGCGTGCGGCTGGTGTCGATCGACGCGGTGGCGCTTCAACCCGGCCGGGCGAGAGTCACGGCGACGATCGTGACCCGGTTCGCGGACCGGGACCAGCCGTCGATCGAGGAGGACCTCGTCTACCTGGTTGAGGATGACGGCGAATGGCTGATCGAGAGGCCGAGCTTGGCGCTCTACCGGGCGGTCGGCAAGCCGGAGGCGCCGGCGCGCGTGCTGGCGCCTCCCGAGTGAGCCGGCCCTCGCGCATCAGCGCGCGATCGAGATGATCTGCCCGTATCCGCCCTGGAGGACGGTGGCATAGGCGCGATCAGGCGCGAGCGACGTGGACCACAAAACGCCTTTCCCTCGCTTCTGCGAGTAGAGCTTTCGTCCTCGTCCCTTCTTGCCGAGCTTCTTCAGGCGAACCCGCTCGCGCTTGCGCCCGATCTGCACATACAGCAGCCGCTTGTCCCGGATCGAGGGGTTCGACAGCGACGACCGCTTCGAGCGCAACACGGTCCGCGTCTTTCCGCTCGGTAGCCCGCGTCGGACGATCCTGTTCGCGCGCGATTTCGCGATTGCGTAGCTGACCGTGCTCCCGTCGACGCTGGGGCGCCCGAGCTGGGACGGCGCCCCTACCGCGGCCAAGTCGATCGCATCCGTGGGATGGCGCGGATCGGCGATCCCGCGCGCCCACAGGGAGTCCCGGCCGTCGCTCCGGCTCCTGTACACGAGCCACTCGGCTGACACTGCCACCGCGTCGGCGTGGGCCGCGTCGACCGCACCGACCTGGTCAAGCGTGGTGCGATCAAGGATGTGGATCTGCGCGCCCGAGATCACCGCCGCGTAGGGCCCACCCAACGCGGGGTCTTTACCCGGCAGGGCCAAAAATCCCCCATTGCGGCGCAGCGCCCCGGTCCGATCGGGGTGCTGGAAGGCAAGGTCCCCCTCCTCGGCGGAAGGGTCGGCGACAGCCTTGAGCTCACTCTGCGCGGCGGTCGCCGTCCCTGTGGTGACCAGCGCGCCCGCCGCGACGACCAGGGCGAGGGCGTCACCGACCCGAAAGCCGCGGTAGATGCCGGGCCGGTCACCCATCAGCTCCAGGGCGCGAATCCCCGCCGGCCGGTCGGCCAGCGGCGCCAGCACGGCGATCGGGATGGCACGGCCCAGCCCGAACGCTGCGCCGATCACAAGCCCGGCTTCGAGGTCGCCGACGGCGAAGCTGATACCGGCCAGCGCCCAGACGCCGAAGCTGAGCACGAAGGTGGTGAAGCCCAAGCCGAGCAACACCCCGTACAGGGCCGACGCCGCCGGCATGGGCATCACCCGGCGCCAGTGCTCAGGCAGCTGGCGGCGGATCTGGGGCACGATCGGGGCGCCGCGTGCCTCGGCGATTGCCGCCAGCAGCGCGATTGCCGCAGCGATCAGGTACGCGACCCGACCCCCGTGGAGGAGGCTGCCAACCGAGGCAAGCAGACCGAAGGTCAAGATCCCACCCGCGATCGCCCCGGGAATGAATGTGAGGCTGGCCACGGCTGCCGTGCGGATGCCGCCGCTGTTCCCACCGGGGCCGATCGTCTCCACCATCGAGAAGCCGCAGGGGGACCAGGTTCCCGTCAGCCCGATCAGCGCCGCAGCCACGGCGAGGGCAATCTCCAGCCCGCTCAACACGGAACCTTGGTCTGGAAGTACATGACGCAGAAGACCTTGCGGCCGGCGAAGCAGTAGCCCTCGAGGGCCGCGTCACCGTTGATGCGCTTGTCCGAGCTGGAGCAGCAGTCGACCAGCTTTCGGACCGTGCCACCGCAGCACCGGTACCAGCTCCCGTCGATTTCGGTGTGGAAGCCGAAGCGCCGTCCGACCCGATCGCAGACCTTCGTCCGGGATCCCAGTCTGGTGCGCGGCGCGGGTGGCAAGGGCCGACCATCCGGGTCCGTGCGCACACGACCGCCCTTGTCGACCGGTTCCCCTGTCCCGTTGACGCGACGACCGATGTTGTCGAGGGGATGGCCGTGGCGGTCCACCGGTTTGCCGTGGCGGTCCACCAGCTGGCCGTGGTCGTTGATCGGCCTGCCGTCCTTGGGGCGCACCGGATAGCCGTGCGCGTCGATCCGCGGCAGCCCGCTCGGGTGCGGGCAGGAGCCGGTGGTGTAAGTGTGGCCGCAGAAGTGGTTGGCATCGGCCTCGCCCGGCTCGATCAGCCTGCCGACAGTGCCCCCCGCCGTCGCCGCGAGCAGCACGCCGCTGACCCGGGCGAGAAATCCCCGCCGCGAGGTGTTGGCGGCCAGGGACTCGAAGCCGTCAGACATGTGCAGCCTCGATCGTTCCATGCTCGGCGCAGCGGCGCTCCGCGGTGGCCAGCACACTCTCGAGCTGTGCGAGGTTGTTGAACGTGCCCTTGGCCAGCACGGTTCCCGAGAGGTCGAGCGCGACGGCGTAGGGGCTGCCCGGCACGGCGAGCGCTCGCCATGCCACCTCGTCGGCCTGCTCCTCGAACACCTCGACCGCAAGCATCGGGTCGCGGGCCAACGACGCGATCGCCGGCTCCAGGCCGCGGCAAGCGTGACAGCCATCCGAGACGAAGACACCCAGGGCGAGCTGCGTCACCTCGTGTGCGTGGAAGCGCGAGATCAGCTCTGTGCGGGATCCGACCGCAGGCCCCTCCTCGAGGATCTCGAGGGCAGCGCCCGGGCCGAGTCGCAGGCGCAGCATTCCGACCTCACGAGCCAACGCGAGCACGGCGACCGACAGTCCCGCACACGCAACCAAGGCGACCACGAGCCCAAGCGTGAGCCACTGATCGGTGGTCGGCCGCGCCTCGGGAAGCAGCGGCAGCGCCAGGAAAGCCAACGCCAACACCAGATTGCGGCCAACCGCGGGCCAACCCACGGCGGAGCGTGCGCCGAAGCAGGCACATGGAGCACCCGCCCGCCCTCGGCGCAGCGCGACCGCGGTGCCGACCGCGAAGATCACCATCAGGGCGGCGGCCACATAGGCGGCGAGGTCGAGGCCCGCAGCAACGCCGACCGCCAGCGCCAGCTCCGTCGCGATCAGCGCTCCCCACGCAGCCCAGCGAATCCCCGGACGACTGACGCCGAAGGTGGCGAGCGCAGAGCTGCTCGAGCGAGGGCTCGCCAGCTTGGCGAGAGACGCCGCCCCGAGCACTGCGGCGAGGATGAGACGCGCCGCGACCTGCACCATCTGGCTGGGAAGCTATCCGATCCGACCCCTTATCCGGTTCCCGGGCGAGCCCAGCCGCGTCGCCCGTAGGGGTCCAGGCTCGCCGTCATCTGTGGCAGCGCAGCCGGCAAGAACCGCGGATTCGGCGGTTTGCGCCACCTCGGACGGCGCTGCGTCCAGTCTGGGATACAACCCGATCGGGTCTTATCGCTAGCCGCCGAGCCCCGTTGGATCGGGCCCGACGACCACGGTGTCGGCTATCGGGATGATCTCGTCCACCGGCAGCTCGTCACCGACCTTGCCGGACCGTCCTGCAGCCTCCTCCAAGTCACCGGGCGACTTCCAACCGGACCGGCGCAGGATCGCGTAGTTGCTCATTGACAAACGCCTCCGCATGAGGGAGCCTCCATGCGCAGGTGGACCGCCGGACGCGTGGTCCACGGAAATGGGGTTGCCGCCGTTGTGGAAAGGGACGACCAGACGATGAGAGGGACGATGCGCTCGTCCCAGGCGCCGGCGATCCTGGTCGCCGTCGCGGCGCTGGTCGCCGCGCTGGCGGGAACGGCGCTCGCCGGACCGACGGCGAGCACATCGTCGTCCACCAAGAAGACCGCGAAGCGTGCGCTGAAGAAGGCCAACCGGGCCAACGAGGCGGCCCTCGCTGCGCAGGACGCAGCGAATGCCGCCCAGGGCTCGGCGAATGCCGCCCAGGGCGACGCCGACTCGGCCCAGGGCTCGGCCGACGCAGCCCAGAGCAACGCCGCGGCGGCGCTCGGGCGGTCCGGCAGATTCTCGTACTCGACCGGCGACACTGCTGCGACGAGCACCCTTTTCGCAGGCAGCGGCCTGCTTCTCCAGGGGCACTGCCTGAGCGGCAATCTCGCCGTCGAAGCCGTGTCTCAGGCCGACAACTCGAGCATCCACGTCGGGGTGATCTCAGACAATGACCCGAAGACGGGCTACGCGGAAGACGACGTCTTCGACTCGGGGGACTCCGTGCCGCTGAAGGCGGACCATCCCGCCGCCGAAAACATCCAGGGGACGTTCACCTTCCGCAACGGCCAGAACGGCAAGATCGTCACCTCGACCTACCTCCTCGAAGAGGAGGTTCCCCTCGCCTGCAACGCATTCGGGACCCTCGCGATCCAGTAGCGGCGGGGTGGGGGCGGCCTCATCTTCATCCCCATCGGCGTCATCTCGTCTCCTCACTGGCGTGTGAGTCTCACTTCACTGCTGGCCTCTGTCGCTACGGCTACTGACGGCCGTGCGCTCCACAGGCAGTGTTGGGCCCAGAGTGTATGATCATTTCATGAAAGGATCTTCCGGAGACATACACCAGGGTTCTGAAGCATCGGTCACTCGCTGGGACTTTCTGACAAACCACGCTCACGTCCTTTTGTGCGTGGCTCATGACCCGGGAATCCGCCTGCGCGACATCGCCGCCGCCGTCGGGATCACCGAGCGCGCCGCCCACCGGATCCTGTCCGAGCTGGTAGAAGGGGGTTACGTGCTGCGCGAGCGGCACGGCCGGCGGAATCGCTACCAGGTCAAGCCAGAGCTTCCCCTGCGCCATCCCCTCGTCCAGGGGCGAAAGGTCGGCGATCTGCTCGAAGTGCTGCTCGGGTCGGCGCGGCCAGCCACAGCCAGCCCGGTGTGATGCTCAGCGCCATCGCAGGGGCCGACCGGGAGCGAGTCGATAGTGCCTCAGCGCAACCGCGAGGCTCGGGCACGAGCGCGCCGCGGCAAGGCGGCCCGGCGGCTCGTGAGCCACAGCCGGTCGGCGCCAGCCCACCCCGCGAAGCACAGTCCGCCAACCGTGCCGGTCACAGTCATCAAGACCCCGGCAGCCGCCGCTGCCGCCACTCCGTCGCTACCGAGAATGAGCACCGCGGCCGCGGCGCCAACGCCGGGACCGACGGGAAGTTGAGCGAGCGTCACCACCGCGATCAGCACAGCGGTCGCATCAAAGATCGAGGCACCGACGCCAACCGCATGCAGCAGCAGCCAGGTTGCGGAAGCTCTGAGCGAATACCGCCACCAGTACGAAGCCGATCACGCGGCTTCCGCCGTTCAGGCTGCGGAGGACGGCGAGGCCGATCAGCGGCAGCCACCACGGCAGGCCGAGCGGCGCCACCAGAGTGAACGACGCCACCGCGGCAAGCATCGCCTCGACAGCGAGGATCGGAAACTCCTCGACGCGCGATAGAGGACGCGCCGGTCGACCGTCCCGCCCGCCGCCCCTATGGACAGATGCCACGCCTCGCTGCGCGCAAGCAGCGCCACGATCTGCAGCACCACTGTCACGGCGAGCACCCACGCCGCGACGGAGAGCGCGGCCGCGAACTCCTCGCGGCGCCCGGCGAGGACCAGCGCGAGGATCGCCGCGGTGGCCAGCGAGCCGAAAACCGTGACCAGCGCACGTCGGCGGCGACTGAAGTCGCGGAGGCCGGCAGTCATTCGGCTCAGCCGACTCGCGCCCTTCGGCCGCGGCTCCATGCCGATCGGTTCGCTACCCGTGACCGGCACCGCCGCTTCCGATCAGCGCACCGAGGGAGCCCATGGAAACGACGCTACATGTATGCCGTCCTCGATCAGCTGCCGGCGGCGACCGGGGACGACCGTGCTGTGTTGATATCTGAAAGAGAATTCATGAAATACGTGATAATGTCCCTTCTCAATCAGCGATTCTTCGCCGCGTCATCCCGTCCCGGCGAGATCGCTGGGAAGAGATACAGCCAATGACTATCTTCGGCGCTCTCCGTCGTCCTTCTCCCCACGACGCTTCCGGCCAATCGGAACCGGCCGGCGGTGCGCAAGCGGGTCCAGCCGCTGAGGCTCCGCTCCCATTTGCCGGGTATGGCCGCCTCGACGACAGACAGGTGGTCGATGGGCTCTCTGACCACTCACAGGTCGAGCTCGAGGCGATCGAGAGCTACGAGCGGTCTCATCGTAACCGGGAGGCTGTGCTGAACAAGCTGCACTACATGCGTGGACGCGAGCCGCTCCCAGGCTACGACGCCCGCAGCGCCGAGGAGATCGCCACGGCGCTCAAGGAGGCCGACCTGGCCACGGTCAAGAGCGTCCGCAGTTATGAGCGGAAGTTCGCGAACCGCCGCGATGTCTTGGAGGAGGTCGATCGCGTTCACCGAGGGCTCCGGGCGACGCAACCCGCGAGTGCCACCCCCGGTTACCAGCCGCAGAGCGCCACGTCCCGATGAGCTTGAGCCGTCGCTCGTCGCACTCGAAGCAGAGGCGCCGCGCGTTAGCCGAAACGCGTTAGCCACCTAACTCCACCAGCACCACAAGGAGGCCAACATGGCCACAGACGCCACCACCTCTCCATCCCCGATACCGGCCCCGCGTTCGGGGTTTCCGCCGCCGTCACCGATGCCCATCGCGTCGCCCATCCCTGCCCCATCGCCGGTCCCGGAGCGGTCGGTCTCGAACGCAGCAAGACGACCCGCGACGAAGCAATGATGGACCGCGGCTCCGCCTCAGCCTAGGCTGTCGTCGCCGCGCGTACGTCCGATCCCCGCCGCTATCGTCCGTCCGGTGCCCGGCGTGAATCCAACTTGGGCTAGCTTCGGATGACCGTGGCGATCATCATCGGCGTTGCCGTTGCGGGTCTCGTGGTGGTCGCCTTTCTCGCCGGTCGCTCCCCCTGGCTGCCAAGCCGCACCAAGAAGTGCTCTCGCTGCGGCGAGCGAACCCCCGTGAAATCCGAAGTCTGCGCGCACTGCGGTTACGTCTTCCACGTCCGTGAAGTGCCCGGCGGCGGCGGAGATTCACGGTGATGCGGCGGCGCCGTGCGTTGCCGCGGTGAAGACGGTCGCTGATTGAGCGACGTGCGGGTGACGTAAACGGGTCGGGGGCGCACCCCGCTACGCTCCGGGCGCTCGGTACTGGACTTGCTCGGCTTTGCGCAAGGCATCCATCGTTTCGTCAACGGTCAGGAGGACCGTTGACTCGAAAGCTCCACGGTTTCTGGTACGCCTTCGGCGACGGCCACCTCCGCTCTCGCAACCACCCGCAAGCAGCAGCGCCGGCTCATGCGACTCCTCTCCATGCAGGGCGCAACCCCCGCCGTCGGAATCCGCTAAACCGACAGAGCGCGATGGACGACTTCCGCAAGGCTCGCTGGTACGCGGTGCGCCCGGCCAGCAACCGCAAGCCGGCGACCTACCGTTGCCCACTGTGCGGCGGCCTGCTGCCGGCCCTGCGCGATCACATGCTCGTGCTTCCGGAGGGCGATGTATCCCGTCGCCGCCATGCACACGGCAGGTGCGTCATGAACGCCCGGCGCGACGGCAACCTGCCCCTACGCGATGAGATCGAGCCGCGGCGTCCCGGGCGGCTGACCCGCCTGCTGCGCCGCAAATAGGCGAACACTGATCCTGCGCTACTCCCGCGGCCGCGCGGCTTCGAGGGCCTCGGCGGGGTTGGAATAGAAGCTGAGCTTCGACACTTCGCTACCGGTCAGCTCGAAAAGGAACCACCAGTCCTCCTCCACACGGACGCCGCTGGTTCTCCCTTGCGCTATCTGGAGGACCCGAACCAGGACCCGCTCGCCCAGATCGGTGAACTCCTGGGGAAGCACCTGCCACTGGCTGAAATCCTCCGTCCAGTCGGCGACGGCGTCGCGGAATCCCGCCTTGCCGTGGAGGGTCGCTCCGTCCGGCTCAGGGCGGTAGGTGATCACGTCGTCGCTGAAATGCTCGAGCATCGCCTCGGGTCCGCCTCGCTGGAAGGCTTCGAAGCCACGGCGCACAACCTCCACGTTCTCCTTCGACATCGCCCACGCAGTATCGCGCTTGGCTTTTGGCCTTTCCGGCTCGCGGCGCCCCCGTCTTACGGCGAGGAGCGGCGAGGTCAAGACTGTTGCTTCGAGAACAGAGCCCCGGAAACCGCTTCGGAAAGCGGAATTCCGGCCTTTAGCGGAGGGGGAGGGATTCGAACCCTCGATGGACCGAAACGGCCCATGACGGTCTTCGAGCCTGCCAGTCACTTTCATCCGTTTTCGCCTTGATCTCAAACGAGTCGGTGACCGGTTCGACGCTGGTCGGCGACGAACGAGGCGGCGGGGTCTAGTACCTCGGCCATGCCGATGGCGCCGGTAAGAGAACTCTCAGGCGCCCCTTAACCGCTGCTCACCGCCGAGTCCCACGATGGTCCTTGACCGAACCAAGTCAAGGAAAGAGCAAATGGAAGCCAAGCAAGCCACGAGGTATCTGCCAAGAATCGACGAGTCCGCGTGCCTCGCTCACGGCGACTGCGCCGTGATCGCCCCTGAGATCTTTCAGGTCGAGGACGTAGCGGTGGTCGTCGGCGAGGGATCTCCGGATCTGATCATCGAGGCCGCGCAGGCGTGCCCCGCCGGAGCGATCGCGGTGGTGGACGCCGAGACCGGCGAGGAGGTGTACCCATGAGCCACGCCAGGCGACTGACGCTCGCGACGCTCGCGACGCTGACGTTCATCGGCGGTCTGATCGGCGGCGGGATCGCCTGGTCGCACGGCGGCCAGCAACCGCAGCCCAGCACGCAGACGGTGGCGTCGAAGAGCCCCACCGGACTTGCATCGGTGCGCACCGCGAGCAGCTCCGGCGCCCAGGTCCCGGTCACCGGCGCGCGCAGCGCGCAGCGGGTCGCCCAGCAGGGCGACGAGGAATCCGCGGGGGCGGACCTCGGAATCTCTTCCCCCGCCGACTGATCGCTACCTCCCACCCCATTCCACACCACACACCCCGCCCCGCAGAGCCCGCAACCGCGGGCTCTGCGCCGTGTACACCGGGCATGCCAACCCGCTCGGGGTTGAAAGTCCCCCGTGGATCGCGGTTGACACGCTGCTCCAGGATCGGCAGGTCGGCCGTGGCGCGACTACCTGTTCGGCGAGCGCGCCTACATCGTCCTGAGCCGTGCTGCGAAGTCGGCGCTCGCGTGGCAGGTCTACGCCGGGGCGCTGGCAGGATGATCAGCGCCCCGGCGGGCCGCATGACCGACTAGCGTAGGGTCCGTGTGCGTCCACGTGGTCGAGTGCGCGGCCCCGGTCGAGGTGGTCTGGGAGGTCGCGGGGCTGAGCGTTCGCCACGCGGTTCGCGCCCGCGGGAAGCGGCTCGCGGATCGAGCACGCGGTCGACGGCTCGCGCGGGCTGTGGTCGGTGGCGGCGCGGGCGTATGCGCCGATCATCGGTCTGATCGCCCGCAACGTCGCCCGCGTAGCCGAGCGCGAGGCCGGCACCGGCTAGCTGGTCGTTCAGCGCGCCACAGCCCATGTTGACGCTCGCCGCCGTCACACTCCCAAGGCTTTTGCTCCAGAGATCGACGGCGCCGGCCGTCGCCTCGTAGCACGAGCGCCCCGTGCGATGGTCCGGCGGGCTTGGAGGCGCCAGAAACGGCTCTGCGACTGGGATCCGCGCGATGGTCTGCGCGATGGTCCGGCCACGCACGGACCGCGATCCCGGAGGCGGTTTGCCGTATAGCGCAGGGGGAGGGATGCGGACCCTCGATGGACCGAAATGGCCCATAACGGTTTCGAGACCCGGGACCGTTTCCGACATTTCCGCTTGGACAAGCGGTTTCTGGCTTTTGAACAGCGGGTGAGTGCCGTCTGCGGACCAGTCCCGGAGGCGTCTCGCTCGAGGCGAGCGAACCGGCCCGAAGCCCGGCCCAATCAGCGCTCCGATCCGCGCCCCGCCCGCACCCGGACCAGAGGGAGGAGTCTGTGTGGGTGGGACGCAGCTTAGGTTGCGTCAACGCCCGCGAGCTCGACCAGGCGCTCGGCCTGTTCGACACCCGCGATTGGAAGCCCCGCGGGGTCGAGGAGGCCGACCTGGACGAGCAGGCTCGCCTGATCCCAGTAGATGTGCTCGTGGGCGACCTTGTCGCCCTGGAATCCCATTATCACGACGTGGGGGAGCCGCACCTTCCGCCCCGTCGGCGGGACACCGGGCAGCATGAACGGGATCTCGACGTCGTGCGTGAACTCGACGACGAACTCCTCGACGACTTGGTTGCTCGCAACGGTCCGCGAGATCCGCCGTAGCACGGCGTCCTCCGGCAGCCGTCCGACGAGCTGCGTCGAGTAGAACTCCCGCACGTTCTCGCGACCGGACGCCCCGGTCAGCGCCGGCACGTGCCACACGTACGGATCGTCGGTCATGGTCCCCATCGTCGCGTCGACGTCCTTGATCTCGAACTCGTCCGCGACGTGTTCGTCGAAGATCGCCCCCAGGTCGGCTCCGGTGTCCATGTGTGATTCCTCCGATTGCTCGCCTGAACAGCGGGGATGCCGCAGATCAGGTTGATTCGCCTCGTGGCCCAGCGTAGAGCTGTACCCACGGGGGAGTGGAGATGCGGGAGGGTATCTCCATATGTCACGCATCCGGATGGGCTATGTGGCGACGATCGCCAGCGTGGCAGAGCAACCTGCAGAAGGAAGGAGAGTCCGATGTCAAGCTCAAGCTTGAAGCCATGCTGATCTACTCGATGGGCGTCTCGGTGGACGGCTTTATCGCCGACCGCGAGGGCGAGTTCGATTGGACCGTCCCGAGCGAGGAGCTGTTTGGTTTCCACACCGCACAGGTACGCGAGCTCGGCGGCTTTCTGCTCGGCCGCAGGCTCTTCGAGACGATGCTGGTGTGGGAGACGGATCCGTCGATGCGCGAAACCGTGCTCGACGCCGCGTTCGCCGACGTCTGGTGTGCGCTCCCGAAGATCGTCTTCAGCCGCACGCTCGACAGCGTCGAGGGCAACGCCCGGCTCGCCGAGGCGTCGGTGGCCGCGGAGGCCGCTGCGGCGATCGACGCGACCGACAAGAACGTCGGGATCGGCGGCGCCGGCCTGGCCGCGGAGGCGATCGAGCTTGGCCTCGTCGACGAGCTGCGCATGTTCCGCCATCCGGTCGCCGTCGGTGGCGGCACGCCGTTCCTGCCGCCGGTCACCGAAGACATCGCGCTGGACCTGATCGAGACCAGGACGTTCGGCTCGCGCGTGATCTACGAGCGCTACGGACGCGCTCACGATGAGTCGGACTGATTTCTGGCTCTCGCCCTGGACGACCGGCAGCCGCACTGCGCCGGCGAGCATTGGCTTCCGCTCTGCTTTGGCGATGCGCGCGTCCGGTACGGGCGGGGCGGACGGTCCCGGCTCGTCCAACCCAGGCGCCCGGCGCACCTTCCGCGGACGCCCCATTTCACGCGAACGGAGGAGCCAGCCAACGGCTCGAAGCTACAGGCCCTTGCCACCGAGGGGGGCCAATTCAGTTGCGTCGGGTGATCCAGCGATCAGCGGACTGGCTCGTTCGATTAGAGCCCGGGTGGAGTCGCTCTCAAGAGACGCCGAATGTTCGGCGGCGTTGGTCCAGAACTCCGTCACCCAGACCACCTCCTCGGCATCGGGGGAGCGGCTTACGAGGTACACGCGGCAGGCATCGGTGTCGGCTAGCGCGTCGGCAGCCTCGAGGAGCAACTTGGCGAGTTCATCTCCCTTTCCCGGCTCGGCGACGGAGAAGTAGGGCCTCACGTCCGCACCATCCTCTCCTTGAGGCCGAGCGACGCGAAGGTGAGTCCGATGCCAAGGATGCCGAGGGCGCAGCCGAAGCCGAGGGCCAGCGCCTCGCCGTCCCAGCCGGTGATCAGCAAGCTCCGGAGCCCCTCGATCGTGTAGCTGACTCATCGAGCTCATGAAGAGGAAGGCGAAGATCAGGGGGAAGAGGCTCTGCACCGACTCCGGCGTGCTGCTCCGCATACCCACTGCGAGCCCTACCGACCCGAAGGCGAGGCAGATGCAGATCGCGAGCGCGATCATCACCAGCGCGCCGCCGAACCCGGCCTGGATTTGCGCTCCGGCGAGCAGCCCCACCGAGATGTAGGTCGCGGCCTGGAAGAGGCCGAGCGCCAGCGTGCCGGCGAGCTGTCCGGTGATCAGCGCGACGGGATGAATCGGCGTCAGCTGGAGCCGGTTGAAGAACCCGCCCTGGTTGTCCTCGGCCAGGTTCTGGCCAGTGCCGATCACGGCGAAGACCCCCGCCTGGATGAAAGCGAAGCCCAGCGCGAAGGTGACCCAGGAGTTGGTCGGGAATCCGCGCAGCGAGGTCGCAGACTTGAGCCCGACTGAATTGATCGCCAGCAGGATCAGCGGGAAGACCGTTGCCGGAATGATCGACGCGGGCTGGCGGATGGTGCGCATGATCGAGCGGCGAGCGAGCTCGGGCGCCTGGGTCCAGATCGACGGGCTTTGGATTACCGCGGACGCGTTCACGCCGTAGATCCCTCCAGCGCGATCTCCTGCTCCCCTGAACGGAGGGATTCGAACCCTCGATGGACCGAAACGGCCCGTAACGGTTTTCGAGATTGCCAGTCAGTTTCATCCATCCGTCTCGCCTCGACAGGCGAACTAGTGACCGGGACTGAAGAAATTCTGGTTATGCGTAATTCGACGACTTGTCCTGCTCGTCCAACGCGAGCACCACACCAGCCTGATCGAGACACTCGCGTTCGCGCGAAGCGGGAGCGGTAGTCAGTCGGAGCGAAGCCACACCACGCATCAGGTTCGGCCGTCTCGTGCGGCCACAACCAGGCCGGCGTGCCAGCCCGGCGCACGTCCGCCCGAGGGTGGGTCAATCGAGCCGGCATCGAGGCTGCTACGCGCGATCACCCAAGCGATCACGGAGTTCGAATTCCACATCTCGCCGGCGCGAAGCTCGTCCCGCCCCCACACCGGGGTCGGCACCTTCGGGACGACCTCCATGACGCGGCGCGCTGCGCGGTCGTCGTCGCTCAACCGTCGCGGGCTGTTCACGGCCTCGGCGACGTCGGGGATCCGGCCACCGGGCCAGAGGCGGATCTCGTAGCGGAAGATCCGAAACCGTCCCGCCCAGCGCGCGCCTACCGGGCCCTCGGCTACCACGCCGCGCTCGGCCCCGCTCCAGTCATGCACCGGGGCCTGCTCGATGACGCACTTTCCGTCGGATGTCTCGACCTGGAGCGCGGAGTGATAGAGGTCGCAGGGCCGGCGTCGCTGCAGCCCGGCCGCAACCGCTTCGTAGGCACGCCCGTTGAACCTCACGAAGTGACCGCCGGCGCCGAGGGGAAGCCAGTAGAGGTCCACCGCCGCCATCCACTAAGCGTAGGCTGCGCGCATGTCCGAGCCGCCCCTCGCCGAGGAGTTCCTGCCGGCCTGGGACGTCTCCGACGCCGTCGCCACGGTGACCGCTGCCGACCGCGAGAGCGCCTACCGGGCGCTGCTTGACGTCGATCTGCTCGAGATCGGCAGGGAGACGCCGTTGGTCGGCGTCCTCGGGGCGCTGAGGATGCTGCCCGAGGTGGTCGGCCACCTCCTTCACGGCGAGCGCCCTGAGAAGCCGGACTCGATGCGGTTGCGCGACATGCCCGAGATCCCGATGGCCGAAGGGGGATGGGTGCTTCTCGGCGAACGCACAGGCGAGGAGATCGCCCTCGGTCTCGTCGGCAAGTTCTGGCGCCCCGTGATCGAGTTCGCGCCGATCGAGAGCGCCGAGGAGTTCCGCGCCTTCGATGAGCCGGGGTTCGCGAAGACCGCCTACGACCTCTCGGCCAGCGAGCTCGACCCGAGCAGGACGCTGCTCACCGGCCACATGCGCACGGCTACCACCGACGAGCACGCCCGCCGCTGGTTTCGCCGCTACTGGACCTTCGGCGTCGGTTCGGGCGCCCATATCCTCGTCGGGGCGTTGCTCGACTCCGCGCGCCGAGCGGCAGAGGGACCCGACGACTGATGAGGTTCGGTGCCGCGTGTCCTTCGACGCGTCAGTGATCAGCCGCCTGGCGGCGCCTGATCCGCAGCCAGCCGCTCCGCCCGCTCCTTGATTCCGAGCAGCATTCGCCGCTCCATCAGGAAGTGCGGCAACTCGACGAAGAGCGTGTAGTAGACGGCGGACGGGAGACTTCTGTGCGCCTCGCCGCGGCACACCACCACGCTGCGGCCGTCGAGCGGCTCGACCGCAAACGAGCCCCAGCCCTCGAGCGCTATCTCGCGCCCGGGCTCGAAGCGGCTCACAGGCAAGCCGTTGAGCGGATGAAGCATCACCTTCTCCCCGATCTCGCGGTCTTGCCATTCAGGATGGATCCGGTCGGCGTTTCGCATCCGACAGGCGGCGAGGTTCTCGAGCCACTCGTAGCTGTAGAAGCCGCCTCGATCCTGGCCGATCTGGGCGAGCCAGGGCCAGACGGCTTCCGGCGGCGCGTCGACCTCGATCGCGTGAACCGGCTCGGTCGCCGTTGCCTGCCCTGTGCGCGCGCCCCAGCTCCGCATCCAACGACGGACCGGTCCGGCGTAGACGAGGACGCCGGCGGTACCGAGGGCGGCGGGCAGCGAAGGAGGCCGACGATAAAGAATTGCGCGGGCGCTCGAGCGCAAGGCCGCAAGGGCGACGGCCAGCAGGACGAGCGGGCCACCGGCCATTACGCCGATCGCCCTGATGCCCTCGACGACCTTCCTCGGGGCGCTCACGACGTGGACCTCCCACGGCCATCCATCACCCGACTCGGCGGGAGGCCGCGAGACGCTCCGCCCGCTCCTTGATGCCGAGGAGCATCTTCCGCTCCATCACGAGCGAGCCCGGCTCCATCACGAGCATTCCGAGCCGCTGGCCCGCCGCCGCGCCCGCCATCGAGATCCGATTGCGGCTGATGAGGCGCGTCGAGCCGTTGCAGGCCACGAGCATGAACGCCCAAACCCAGTCTCCGGCCTCCGAGCGGTTCACCAGGGCTCGCTCGGGCTCGAGGATCTCGATCCGCATCCCCGGCTTGCCCTCACCGCTTCGCAGGACCTCACCAACTTCGAGGGCCTGCCATTCGGTGAATGCGATCAGCGCTGTGCATGTTGAGCCCGAAGAGGTTCTCGATCCAGTCGTAGGTGTAGGCGCCGGCGCGGCCCGGGCCCATCTGCACCAGCCACGGCCACACCGCCGCCGGTGGTGCCTCGATGGTGATCGCGCGAGTGGCGACGATGTCGGGGTCGACGAGAAGTTCGTCGCCCGGAAGGGTCCAGGTCGCCTCCTCGGCCGTGGCGCCCCAGTTGAGGGTCCGCTCGCGAAGGAGGCGGCGGTAGAGGTGCTCCACCGCGACCACGGACGCGATCAGCGCGACCGCCCCGGTCAGGAGACGGCGGACGGCGACCATGCCGCGACACTACTGCGGATCGGCGCTCGGCTCGGGCCGAAGCTCACTGTCCCAACAAAGAGCCGCCTCATCCACGCGCAGCTGTCGCGTGTGCTCCCTTCGCGTGATTGCGAGCGCCCCGACCCCCGCACTGAGGCGCTCGCCTCGGAGGACGGGCAGGAGTCAGGCCCGCGCCTCTCCCTCCTGCTTCGCGGACCCGGAGGAGCGGGCTTGCCCCGCTCCCAGTGACCCGCGCCCTGCGCGATGGTCCGCCGCGCGTTGAGGCGCCAGAAATGGCTCTGCGCCTGGGATCCGCGCGATGGTCTGCGCGATGGTCCGGCCACGCACGGACCGCGATCCCGGAGGCGGTTTGCCGTAGCCGGTGGTCTGCTCTCTTGTCGATCGAGCCGTGGAGAACCGCTTCGGTAAGCGGGATTCCGGCCTTTAGCGGAGGGGGAGGGATTCGAACCCTCGATGGACCGAAACGGCCCATAACGGTTTTCGAGACCGCCGCATTCAACCACTCTGCCACCCCTCCGAGATGGCCCGCAAAGCAGCCGGGGGAAGGCTAGCGGGAGGGCGGCTGGCGGCGGTCAGCCGGTCGCGTAGCGAAGGATCTCGACGACCTGCTCCGGGGCCTCGGCCGTCGCCATCGCGGCGCGGTCGACCTCCTTCAGCGCGTGCGTGAGGCCCTCGTCGTGCAGGGTGATGATCGGCTTCCCGAGCGCCGCGGCGTACCCCGCCTCGAAGGCGGCGTTCCACTGCTTGTACTTGTCGCCGAAGCGGACGACGACGACGTCGGCCTTGCGGAGCAGCGTCTGGGTGCGGACCGCGTTCACGCCGGCGCCCTTGTGGTCCTTCCAGAACCCCGCCTCTTCGGCTCCCAGGATGTCGACGCCGACGTCGTCGGACGCGGAGTGGTCGGTGACCGGCGCCAGCAGCTCGACGTCGAGGCCGGCGTCCCGGATGCCGGCGGCGATCCGCTCCCGCCAGTCGGAATGGATCTCGCCCGACAGATAGACGTTCCAGGTGCCGTCGCTCGCCATCGCGGCGATCATAGGGCGTCGACGGCGGCTACTTCTTGCCCTTCTTGCCCTTCTTGCCCTTCTTCGAGTCGAGCCCGAAGTCGACGACGTGGACGATCGGGTAGGGCTCCGCGTCCTGGGTGACGAGCAGCCGGGCGGCGAAGCCCTTGCTCTTCTTGACGCCCTGGGTGAGCTGCTTCACCGCCTTCTTCTTCAGCTTGATCTTCACCTTCTTGCGCTTGCCCTCGCGCAGCTTGACGCGCTTTCGGACCAGCGGCTGGACGAGCCCGCTCGCGGTCAGGCCGGACGCGGACGCCTGCTGTCGCTTCTGTGAGCGCTGCTCGTCGAGGAACTCGCGGTACCGGGCGACCGCAGTCCCGATCTGGTCTACGTACTGCTCCGCGGCGCGCTCCATCTGCGGCCGGAACCCCGATTGGTACAGGCCGACGTACGCCGGGCTGGCAGCCGGCTCGACGAACTGGAAGATCAGCGTGGCGCGGCGGAACGGGCCACCCGCCTCCGCGTCGGCGAAGGCCTGGTCGACGATCCGGTCGGCGCGCTGGATGAAGGCCGCGACGTCGTGCTTGTACTGGGCGGCGTACACGCTGCTCGCCTGTCCGGGCGCGCCGAGGCCGCTCGATATCACCGAGTCGGCCTCCTTCGGCGCCGCCTGCTTCAGCGCGGCGACGTGGACCCGCTTGTAGTCGGCGACCGCGAGGTCGATCGGGCGGCACTTCGGCGGCTTCTTCGCCGCCGTCGCCCGCCGCTCGGAGCCGCCCGCGTCAGCGATCGAGCAGCCGACCTTCACGTCGATCTCGCCCCCGCCGCTCGGGTCGAGCGTTCCGCCGGTGACGTTCGGCGGCAACGAGCACTGCGGGAGCACACCCGTGGGGCCGCAGACGAGGATCGGCGAGGCCGTCCCCGTGCACACCGGGAGCACGGTGCCGGTGCCGCCGCACGCCGTCACGTAGTTCTCCGGCGGGACGCACGCCTGCAGGATCGAGTTGCTCGGCCCGCACACCGTCGGCAGGTCGACCGGGAAGCTGCACTGGGGCAGGATCGACGCGGTCGGCCCGCACACGCCGGGCGCCCCATGCGGGTCTGCGCAGGTGACGAGCAGCGTGGTCGCGTTGATGCACTCCGGCTTTGGCCGCGGCGGCTCGAACTGGCTCCCGCCGCCCGAGCCCGATCCCTTCAGCGCCACCACGGCGCCGTCGTTGAACCCCGTCACGTATACGTTGGCGCCGTTCGGGCTGACCGCGACGCCCTCCGCTCCGCCCAGGCCGTTCCCCGACCCGCATCCACCCCCGCCCGGGGAGTCCTTCACGCACCCGAGCGCGCCGAGCGCCCCGGTCGAGCTCGACCGCGTCATCGAGACGACCGCGCTGTCCGCGACCCCGGCGGCGTACACGTTGGCCCCGTCGGGAGACACCTTGACGCCCTCGACGCCGTCCAGCCCCTCCGCGGTCGTGCAGCCCGAGGTCGGGCTGCCGACGTCCTTCAGACACCCCTGGGCCGTCAGCGCGCTCGTGCTCGTGTTGCGGCTGTACACGCGAACCGCATCGCTGTTCACCGCGCCGGCGTACACGTGCTTGCTGTCGGGAGACACGGTGACCCCGACCGGCAGCGAGACGCCGGCGGCGGAGCCGGCGGCCGACAGGTCGCCGCTTCCGGTGTCCCGCAGGAACGCGGCGACCACGTTCGAGCTGGCGGATGCGACGTACACGCCCTTCCCGTCCGGCGAGGCGGCGAGCTCGCGCGGGTGGTCGAGGTTCGGCGTCGTCGTGCACGACGCGGTCGCGTTTAGCGTGAAGCACTGGGGGCCGGACAGCGACCCGTCGCCCGCTCGGTCGAAGCCGACCACGGCGCCCTCGGACCCGCCACCGCCCAGGTCGCCTCCCTGCTGCGCGGCCACGTAGATGCTGTTGTTGCCGGCGGCGGCGATCCCCTCGGCGCCGTCGAGCCCGGGCGCGGTGCCGCCGCAGGTCGCGGAGCTCGCCGTGTCCTTGACGCAGGTGGGGTTGCTGAGCGCGCCAGTCGAGGTGTTGCGGTCGAAGATCACCACCGCGTCGTCCTCGCCGCCGGTCACGTACACGTTCTTCCCGTCCGGGGGGACGGCGATGAAGCGGGCGCTGTTGAGGCCCTCGGTGGAGGACCCGCAGGTGGTGACCGGCGCGCCCGTGTCCTTGACGCAACCGGTGTTCGTGAGCGTGCCGTCAGCGGCCCGCGTGAACGTGGTCACCGCGTCGGCGTTTTGCCCCGCGACGTACACGTTGTTGCCAACGGCGGCGACCCCGCGGGCGCCGGCCAGCGCCGGTCCCGTCTCCTGCTCCAGGAAGCTCAGGTTCCCGGGCGCGGCGCTCGCCGCGGGCGCAAGCACCATGGTCGCTGACCCCACCACCGCGAGGACCACAGCAGGGGTCCATCCCAAGCCTTTCCTCCCCTCCATACCGGTGTGCACCGTATCACCCGCCGCCCGGCCCGCGGTTACCCTTTGCCCCCCGGAGAGGTGTCCGAGTGGCTTAAGGAGCGCGACTGGAAATCGCGTGGGCGGCGCTAGCTGCCTCGTGGGTTCGAATCCCACCCTCTCCGCTCAACCCGAGAACCGCTCCCACACGTCCTACTGCGTTCGGAACGCCTACCGCGTTCGGAACGCGACCCCGTTTAGCGAGAGCCGATTCGAGGTGACCGTGTATCCGAAGGCCTTCACGGCGCCACCGTCCTCGACCACCACCGTCGCGGTTCCCGTGTCCGAGTTCGCGCGGCTCGCGAAGTCGACACCGGCCGCCGGCCTGTAGCCGGACGGGAGCGTGAAGATCGTCGAGCCATCCGTTCCCGCTCGAACGTCGCCGACGAGGTGGACGATCCCGAAGCCGTCCTTGTAGAACCCCGCTGTCGCGAAGCTGTTGAGCTCGTTCTCCCAGCTTCCGTCGAACGCCGGCTGCCCGCTGGCGCCAACGTGGTGAACCGCCTCGATCGCCCCCTTCGCGTACGCCGTTGCGGGGCTTCCGCCAAGGTTGGTCGCATTCGTCGCATCGGCCGCGCTCGCGGCCTGGGCGACCGAGAGGTTCGCGGCCCGCTTGTCGATCTCCTGGTCGGCGATCTTCACGACCTTCGACTTCGTCACCGCCTTCCTGGGCGATCCGGCGAACGCGACGCCCGCGAGGCTCGCGGCGAACGCCAGCGCGCCGATCGCCAGGACCTCCGTCGACCTGCTGATCCGTCCCATCTCTCCTCCTCTGCACGCCGTCACCTGAGTCGGGGCCGACGGTATGCCGTGCCACGTTCGGAGAACGTGACCAGCGTCACAAGCGGAGCAAGCTCACAATCAATCGCCACGTCGTCGGATGGTGTCTCGGGCGGGATCGCTGGCGGCGGCGTGACTCAAAGGGCGTTCCTATGGCCGGAAAGCCTTCGCGAGATACTGCGCAAGCGATGCCGCAGGACAACGTCAGCAATCTGCGCCGCTACCTCGAGAGCTGGGATCCGAGGTCGGATCTGGAAGGGTGGAACCGGGGAGAGCCGCGCGAGTTGTCCTTGTTTGATCCCGAGATCAGCCATGAGGACACCGTGCTGCCCGACCATGTGGGCGAGACCTACCATGGCTATGAGGGCGTCGCGAGGGCTACTGAGCGCTGGCTCGATCCCTTCGAGAGCCTCACCGTCCATCTGGAGCGGATAGTCGGCACCGGGGACCGCCTTGTCTCCCGTCCACCGATTCCAGGCAAAGGCGCGGCACACCGGTATGAAGTTCGAGGAATCCCTCGCCTACCTGTGGACGTTCAGGGACGGCAGGGTCGTACACCTCAAGTCCTACAAGTAGCCGCATCCCCATCGAAAGCGGAGTAGGGGGGCCTGCGCTATGGCCCTGGTCCCAGATCCTCACGGGCCGATTGCTCGCCATCGTAGACGCGCAGCTTGCTGACTCGCCTGCCGACGAGCAGGCCGCCGGGTAGAGCGCCGCTAGAAGTACCTGTCCGCCCCCGCGGGCCGCCACCGCTCGATCACGAACGCCTCGAACGGGACGATCAGGTACCACGAGGCGACCGCGATCCCGGTGTGCCAGAACGAGAGCGGGATCGAGATCGCGAAGAACAGCACGGGCGCGAGCGATGAGACCACGCCGAAGCGATACACGTCCTCGGGCATCTGGTCGCTCATCAGCCCGCGGCGGTGAGCGTGCCGGAACAACACCACCTCCATCGCGCTCACCGCGGCGACAATCACCGCGTAGCTCGCCACCGAGAGCGGGTTCTCGAAGTAGGTGCCGAGCAGCGCCGTCGGGAACGGCAGGAAAGCGACGAATGCCAGGTAGACGAGGTTGAGCCCGATCAGGCCGTTGTCCATCGCCTTCAGGCGACCCACGAAGTCGTGGTGGGCGAGCCAGTACCGCCCGATCACGGCGAAGCTGATGAAGAAGCTGATGAAGTTGGGCAGCAGGTCGTTGAGCGCATCGAGCAGATCGCCGACGTTGTCCTGGTCGGCGAGCTTGGGTACGCCGATCCCGACCACGAGCAGCGTCATCGCGATCGCGAACAGGCCGTCACTGAACGCGAGCACGCGGCCGAACTCCTCACCACCCCGCTCGTAGCGGATCGAGGCGCGACGGCGGCCTCTCCGCGCTGCGCTGCTCCGTCCGATCAGCGGCACGGCGCGAGCCTAACGCGACGTCCGGTGCCCGGCGCGTCTCACCTCCGGTCTCTGAAGAACTCCTCGAGCAGCGCCGCCGAGTCCGCGGCGAGAACGCCTCCCTGCACCGAGGGGCGGTGGTTGAGGCGAGGCTCGCCGAGCACGTCGAGCACGCTCCCCGCGGCGCCCGCCTTCGGGTCCGCTGCCCCGTACACGACCCTCGGCACCCGGGCGAGCACGATCGCGCCCGCGCACATCACGCACGGCTCCAGCGTCACGTACAGAACGGAGTCGGGAAGGCGCCACCCGCCGAGCAGCTCAGCGGCGCGCCGCAATGCGAGCAGCTCCGCGTGGGCCGTCGGGTCGCGGCGCAGCTCTCGCTCGTTGCCGGCCGCCGCGAGCGCCTCCCCCTCGCGGACGACGACGGCGCCGACCGGCACGTCGTCGTGCTCGACCGCCGCACGCGCTTGCTCGAGCGCGAGGCGCATGAACTCCTCGTCGCGACCGAACGGCCGGATCTCGCCCACGCGGGTGGCAACTTAGCGGCTTGCCTGGTGTTATGGAGGCACGGACCCGAGCGATTCGCGCACGCCCGACGGCGCCGCGGGGGCCAGGCGGGCTGTCCCAACCTGTATCCGATGACACTTTCACGGCGGACATCGCTGATCTGTGCGAGCCTGGCGGCGCTCGTCGCGGCGGCGTGCGCGGGCCCGGCGGCCGCGCAGGAGGCGACCGCGCCGCCCGATCCAGCGGCGTCGGCCGACACGCCCTTCGAGCCGGGCGAGGTTCTGGTCCGGTTCCGGTCCGAGCCGGAGCCGGGGACCACCTACGAGCTTCCCGACGGGATCGGCGTGCGGCGTGCGGCGCGAGCCCTGAACCGCAACCCCGAGGTGGACTGGGCGGTTCCGAACTACACGGCCGCCGCCGCCGCGTGGATCCCGAACGACCGCGGGGAGAGATCCGCCGCGACCGGCGGCGGGTGGCAGGAGGTGCAGTGGAACTTCCTTCCGTGCGGGAGCACCTGCGGCGGCAAGGACGACGAGGTCCCGTACCAGTCCTTCGGCGGGATCGACGCGCCGAAGGCGTGGGGGAACCTGATCGACGCGGGCCGCCCCGGCGGGCGCCACGTCAAGGTTGCCGTCGTCGACACCGGGGTCGCCTACCGCAAGCGCGGCAATAAGTACAAGCGCAGCCCCGACCTGAGGCGGGGGCAGTTCGTCTCTCCGCGCGACTTCGCCGAGGGCGACAAGGTCCCGCTCGACCAGAACGGGCACGGAACGCACGTCGCCTCGACGATCGGCGAGCGCACCGACAACCACAAGTTCGTCACCGGACTCGCCTACGGCGCGAAGCTGATCCCGGTCAGGGTGCTCGACAAGCACGGCCAGGGCAGCGCCAGCACGGTCTCGCGAGGGATCAGGTACGCCGCCCACAAGGGCGCCGACGTGATCAACCTCAGCCTCGAGTTCTCGCGCCAGGCGGTGGACGAGTGCGCGGACATCCCGACCGTGTGCGAGGCGATCAACCACGCCCACGATCAGGGCGCACTGGTGGTGTCCGTCTCGGGGAACACCGGCGGCTCCAACATCACCTTCCCGGGTCGGGCCGCGAACGTGCTCGCGGTCGGCGCTACGACGAAGCGAGGCTGCCTCGCCGACTACTCGGCTTTCGGGAAGGGGCTCGACATCGTCGCCCCGGGCGGCGGTGAGGACACGGGCCAGGCGGGCCCCCAGTGCGAGCCGTTCGAGATCGGGCCCGGGATCACGCAGCTCACCCTCCGCCACACCCGGGCCGGCTACACCGAGTTCGGCTACCCGTACTACGACGGCACGTCGATGGCGGCGGCGCACGTCTCGGGCGTCGCGGCGCTGACGTGGGCTGCAATGAGGAAGAGCCTGGGGCGCCAGCCGACCGCGGCCGAGGTGGAGCAGCGCCTGAAGGCGACCGCCCGCACCGAGCGCGGGCTCGACAACCAGCAGCTGTACGGCGCCGGCCTGATCGACGCCGGCGCAGCAACCGCCTTCTAGGGAGAACCCGCAACCCCGCTAAAGCGGACGCGGCGCGGAGCATCTCGCGGGTTCCTAGCGCGGGTTCCTACGTCGTCCTGACGATCAGGACCCCGCACGGGGCGTGGTGGGAGACCTTGTTCGGGACGCTGCCGAGCAGGAACCGCTTCGCGCCCGTCATGCCCTTGTTGCCCACCACGATCAGGTCGGCTTTGATCTCCTCGGCGACGTCGAGTATCGCGTCCGCCGGGTCTCCCTCGCGCGGGTGCGTGGCCACCTCGACGTCCTGCTTGCGCGCCTCGGTGGCCGCGTTCTCGAGCGTCAGGTTGACGTCCTCTCTCGGGTTGACGGCGTGCGCCACGTCGCCCGGGATCTCCGCCGACTCACCGCGCATCCGGTCCCGCGAGATCGGCTCGTACGCACTCACGATGTCGAGCTGCGCGTTCGAGATCTTCGCCAGCTCGATCGCCTGCGCGACCGCGCCACTCGCCGTATCCGAGCCATCGGTGCCAACAACGATGCGGCCGAACATTCGCCCCTCCTTACTCTGGACGGGGGGATCTTACGTCAGCTTCACCGTGGCGATCACGATCGACGCCACCAGGCAGGCGACGAGCACGAACATCGTGGCGACCCAGATTCGCGGCACTCCCGCATAGACTACGGCCGACGATGGCCCCGATCACGGAGAGGATCGCGGACGGCGTGTGGCGTCACGCCGGCGACTTCCGCAAGGCGATGAACATCTTCTTCATCGAGGACGACGGTGGCGTGATCCAGTTCGACGCCGGCACCCAGGGGATGACGAAGAGCGCGAAGCGGGCGGCCGACCAGCTCGGAGGAGTGAAGCAGGTGGTGCTCGGGCACAGCCACGCGGACCATCGCGGCACCGCGCCGGGGCTGGGCGTGCCCGTCGTGTGCCACCCCGACGAGGTCGCCGACGCCGAGGGCGACGGCGGCTACCACTACTTCACGATCGACGAGATTCCCGTGTGGTGGACCAAGCGGCTCTACCCGTTCCTGCTGCGGCGCTGGGACGGCGGACCCGTGAGGATCGCCGACACGATCTCCGAGGGCGACACGATCGCCGGGTTCGAGGCGATCCACTTCCCGGGCCACGCGCCCGGGATGATCGGCCTGTGGCGCGAGAGCGACCGGCTCGCGCTTGTCTCCGACACGGTCTACCTCGTCGACGCAGTTCGGCTGAAGGCAGCCGACGGAGCCTCCGTCCCACACCCGGTGTTCAACCAGGACACCGAGGTCGCCCGCGCCAGCGTCCGCAAGCTCGCCGCGCTCGAGCCGCGGACGGTGTGGCCGGGGCACGAAGGCCCGCTCACCGGCGAGCCGCAGCAGGTGCGCGAGCAGCTCGAGCGCGCCGCCGAGACGGACTTCTAGACACCGAGCGACCGCGGCGAGCGCCGCAGCGCATCGGCCGTCGCACGGCGTCCGGCATCACGCATCGTGTCGAGCTGATGCCACTCGAGCAGGCCGACGCCCTCGCTCGGCGGCGAGATCACGAGATCAGCCGTCTCCCTGGCGCTGCGCGCGCCGTCCACGCCACCGATCAGGACGGCGCGAACGAGGGTCTCGGCGATCCCGGGAAGCTCACCGGTCTCGCTCGGCTGGGGACCTTCGCCCGCGGTGACGTCGACCGCGATCAGCGGGCCCTCCGCGCGATCGAGCAGGTGGACCGGGAGCGCCGTGACCAGCAGCCCGTCGACGAGCAGCCGGTCGCCGTCGCGCCGCGGGGGGCCGATCCCGGGCAGGTCGAGGCTCGCCGCGACGGCCCCGGCGAGCGGCCCCCGCCGGAACGCCACCTCCTCCCCCGTGTGCAGGTCGGCCGCGACGCACGCGAACTCGCGCGGCAGCTCCTCGATCCGCCCGGGCAGGTTGCGCTCCAGCACCTCCTGCAGCCGCCGGCCCCTGGTCAGCGCGTTGCGGGGGAACGCGTAGTCGCCCATCGGCCGGTAGCGGACCCACTCCTCGTAGCAGCGGGCGTCGATCTCGGCGACGCTCATCCCGGCCGCGTACATGCCCGCGATCATCGCCCCGACGTCGACCCCTGCGACGCGGTCGATCTCGAGGCCGAACGCCTCCAACTCCTCGAGCGCGCCGATGTGCGCGAAGGCGCGCGCGCCGCCGCCGGACAGCACGAGACCGACCGACCGGCCGGCGAGTCGGCGCGCCACCGCCTCGACCGAGACCTGAAGCTGCTCGCGGCCCAGCACGTAGCGGGCGCGCGGCTGGAGCGCATCGACCCACGCGGCCATCGTCTCGCCCTGCTCACGCTCGAGCAGGAGGTCGCATCCCCGCAGCGAGTCGTCGATCGACCCGGGCGGCTCGCCGCTCGCCACCACCACGACCCGATCGGCCTGGCGAACGCAGAACGCCCGCCACGCTCCCCCCTCGTCGGGGCCCGCGGCACCGAGGACGACCCGGTCGTGCTCGCGCTCCAGCCGCTCCAACGACCCGGCCGGGTTCTCCGGGGCGCCCTCGAGCACGGCGACGGTCCCGTGCTCGCCGAGCGCCCTCGCGAGCAGCGTCGCGACCTCGCCCGCGAGACCGCCGCCGCCCGGGACGGCGGGCACCACCGCCAGCGTGGTCCCGAGGAGCGCGCCGTCGGGCTCCACGGCCCGGCTGCGCTGCAGCTGGGTGGCGAGGGAGGCGAGCAGCGCCTCGCGCAGCGGCCCGGAGTGGAGCAGCGAGTCGAAATCGGATCGCTTCAGCTCCAGCACGCGGCTGTCGCGGCGCGCGCGCACGGACGCGGACCGCCCCTCCCCCGACAGCAGGGCGAGCTCTCCGAGCACCTCCCCGGGCTGCAGCACGTTGAGGAGCTCCTCGCTCTCCTGCCCGTCGCCCTCGAGCACGACGTCGAGCCGCCCGGACTCGAGCACGTACAGGCTGCGGGGCGGGTCCCCACGCTTGAACAGCCACTCCCCGGCCTGCAGCGCCCGCTGCGTGCACCGCGACGCCAGGTCCTCGATCGAGTCCGCGTCGAGGCCGCCGAACAGCGTCGAGCGCGCCAGCGCCTCCGCGCCGGTCTGGGGCGGCGGCATGTCCGAAGCCGCCACGACCGTGGGCTGGGCGGCCCGGTGCTGGGGGATGCGCGGCGGCGGCGCGGGCAGCTCGTCCTCCGGCGCCTCGGCGCGCGGCACCCGGCCGATCAGGAGCGCCGCGACGGCCGCGGCCAGCATGCAGATCACGCTGAATGTCCATCCACTGTGGAATGCGTCGAGCGCCTCGGCGGGCGTCGGGGTGCCGACGACCGCGACGAGTATCGCCACGCCGAGCGCGGCCCCGATCTGCCGCGAGATCGAGTTCAGGCCGCTGGCCGTGGCGAACCGGCCGCCGGGGGCGTGCGCGACCGCGATGCTGGAGACGACCGGGAAGGCGATCCCGCCACCGATCCCGAGAATCACGACGGCCGGAAGCCACTCGCCGAGGAAGTTCGGCTCCACGCCCACCGCCTGGATCAGGAAGATCAGCCCGCAGGCCCAGATCAGCGTCCCGAGCACGATCACAAGCCGGTGGCCGAGCCGCTCGGCGAGCGCGTCGGCCGGCCGCGCCACGACCGCCCCTACGAGCGGGCCGGGAGTTCCCGCGAGACCGGCCTGCAGCACGGAATACCCCCACACCCCGGTCAGGAAGAGGACGTTGGCGAGGATGTAGGCGAAGAAGCCGCTCGCGGCGATCATCATGAACGCATTCGCCACCGCCACCGAGCGCGTGCGCAGCAGCGCCGGGTCGAGCAACGGCGAGCGATGGCGCCGGGACTGCAGCACGAACAGGGCCCCGAGCGCCGCCGCGGCCGCGAACGCGGCGACGACGCGCGTGTCGGCCCACCCCCACTCGCCGCCCTTGACGATCCCGAAAACGAGCGAGGAGACGCCGAGCGCCAGCAGCACGGCGCCGCCCAGGTCGGGCAGCTGGCGCCGACCCGGGGCGCGGCTCTCGACCAGCACCCGGCTCGTCAGGTACAGGCCGCCGATCCCGATCGGGAGGTTGATCAGGAACGCCAGCCTCCACCCGCCGAGCTCCACGAGCACGCCGCCGAGCGTCGGCCCGATCCCCGCCGCGAGCACGGCGTTCGCGGCCCAGATCGTCACCGCGCGGCTGCGCTCCTCGGCACGGAACGCGTCCAGCACGAGGGCCAGCGAGGTGGGAACGACGATCGCCGAGCCGAGCGCCTGGATCACGCGCGCCGCGACGAGCGTCCCGACCGACGGCGCCGCGGCGCACAGAGCCGAGGCGAAGGTGAAGACGAACATCCCGATCCAGAACAGCTTCTTGCGCCCCAGCAGGTCGGCGATCCGGCCGGCGGGGATCAGGAACGCGGCGAACACGATGTTGTACGCGTTCAGCACCCACGAAAGGGCGTCCAGATCCGTGCCGGTGAAGTCGGCGCGGATGTCGGGGAACGCGATGTTGACGATCGTCGCGTCGAGCAGCGCCAGCGCGACGCCCAGCGACGCGACCGCCAGCACGCGGCTGGGCTTCGCGGCGCGCCGCTCCAGCAACGTCCCCGGGGTCGGCGTGATCGCTGTGCGGGCCGTCTGCCCCACTCCCGCTCGCTTCACCTCTCCCCTATCGGCGGCTGCATCCGGATGCATTCGCACCACCGGCCCCGCACCGATCACCTGTCCATGTATCGTGGCCGCGCGATGGCGCTTGAGGTTCGCCTTTGCGGGGTGCGGGGCTCCAGTCCGGCACCGGGGCACCGGTTCTCCGACGTCGGCGGGAACACCTCGTCGGTCGCGGTCAGCCTCGATGGCGAAGCTCCGCGACTGCTGCTCGACGCCGGGACGGGGATCACGGCCGTGACCGAGCTGCTCGAGGGCGAGCCGTTCGACGGCACGCTCGTCCTCACCCATCTGCACTGGGACCATGTCCAGGGCCTGCCGTTCTTCAAGGCGGCGGACCGGCCGGACGCGACCACCCGCCTGCTGCTCCCCGACCAGGGCGACGCCGAGGAGGTGCTCGAGCGCGCCGTGTCGCCCCCGCACTTCCCGATCACCCCTATGGGCCTGCAGGGAGCGTGGAGCTTCGACGGGCTCACCGACGGCGAGCACTCCGTGGAGGGCATCGACGTGAAGACGATCGACATCGCCCACAAGGGCGGGCGGACCTTCGGGATCAGAGTGGAGGGCGACGGCACCGGTTCGGTCGCGTACATGCCCGACCACGCGCCGATGGAGTACGGGAAGGGAAGCTCAGGCGTCGGCGCCCTACACGACGCGGCGCTCGAGCTCGCGGGCGGCGCCGACGTTCTGATCCACGACGGGCAGTTCACCCGCGAGGAGCTGGCGCTGGCGACCGAGTATGGGCACGCGACGATCGAGTACGCAGTGGAGCTCGCGGAGCGCGCCGGAGTGGGTCGCCTGGTCGTCACCCACCACAGCCCGGTGAGGACGGACTCGCAGGTCGCCGGTCTGGTGGAGCGCTACGCGTCCGGCCAGGACTCGATCAGCTTCGCCACGGAGGGCGACACGTTCGAGGCATGACGGGACGCGGGGATCCCGGGATTGCCTCGCTGCTGCGCGAGGGACGGTTCGCCTCGCTCCCCCCGGAGGCGCACGACCGGCTCGCGGCGGAGGCCACTCGCGAGTCGATCCCCGCCGGCGAGCTCCTGTTCAGCGCCGGAGACCCGACCGGTGCCTGCTACGTGGTCGAGACCGGATCGTTCGAGGTGCTCGCCGAGCCCGACGCCCGCGTGCTCCGGGTGCTGTCGCGGGGCGCCGCGCTGGGAGAGCTCGGCGTTCTCGCCGGCGCGTCGCGCTCGGCCTCGGTCCGCGCACGCCGCGACGCCACCGTGATCCGGATCGACGCCGCCCAATTCACCGATCTGCTCGAGCACCCCGCCTTCGCCGCCGCCCAGATCCGGGCCCTGGCGACGGAGCTGCAGGCAAGCCGGCCGATGGAGTCCGGCACGCGGGACGCGGCGCGGCTGATCGCCGTCGTGCCCGGGTCGGACGGCGCCCCGAGCACCGCGGTTGCCGCCCGGCTCGCGGAGCTGCTCGCGGGTCGTGTTCGCTGCACGGTGATCTCCCCCGAGCCCGGCGCCGAGGCCGACGACCCGTTCGAGCTCCCGCGGCGGCTGGCCGCGCGGGTGGCGGAGGCGGAGCGGGCCGCGGACCTGGTCCTGCTGGACGCCGGGGGGGACGGGGGCGGCGAGGCATGGACCGCGGCCTGCACCCGGCAGGGCGATCGCCTCGTGGTGGTCGTGGACGCCCCCGAGGCCGCCCCGCCGGAGGTCCCGATCGAGCAGGGAGTGCCGATCGACATCGTCTTCTGCGGCGCCCGCCCGACGCTTCGGGCGCTGGGGCGGTGGCTGGACGCGCTCGCGCCACGCGCACACTGGTTCGCATCCGCGGGGCCGCGGTTCACGGGGCTCGAGCGGGAGGCGCGGTCGCTGGCGGGGCGCTCGGTCGCGCTCGTGCTCTCCGGAGGAGGCGCTCGCGCCTTCTCAGCGATCGGGATCGTCGACGAGCTGCGCCAAGCCGGGGTCGTCCCCGACCGCCTCGGCGGCACCTCGGCCGGCGCCTACGTCGGCGGGCTCGTCGCCCGCGGCCTGGGCACGGACCAGATGATCGAGCTGGTCCGAGCCGAGTTCGTGCAGCGCAACCCGCTCGGCGACCTGACCGTGCCGATCGTCGCGGTCACCCGCGGGCAGCGCGCCCAGGCGATGGTGAGGAGCTCGTTCGGCGACCTGCACGCCGAGCAGCTCGAGGCGCGATTCTTTGCGGTCTCGGTCGACATCCTCACCGGGGACGAGGTCGTGCTGCACCGCGGCCCGTTGCACACGATCGTCGGCGCCTCGATGTCGGTGCCCGGGGTGCTGCCCCCGGTCCCCTACCGCGACTGGATGCTGCTCGACGGCGGGATCGTCAACAACTTCCCGGTCGAGGAGATGCTCTCGGTCGCGGACGGGCCGGTGGTGGCGATAGACGTGAGCGCCGGATACCGCCGCCGCTCGCGCCCATCCACCTCCGCGAGCGGGCGCCCGGCGAGCCTGGAGCCGGTGGGTCGAAGGATGCGGCGGCTCGTCACCGGCAGCGAGCAGCCGCTGCCGGGGATCCGCGACGTGCTGGGCGCCTCGATGGACCTGCGCGGGGTGATCGCCTCCTCGATCCAGCCGGCCGCGGTCACCGAGCTGCTGATCCGACCCGATGCCTCAGACATCGGGATCTTCGAGTGGGACCGGATCGAGGAGGCGATCGCGCGCGGCCGGGTGGCCGCGCGCGCCGCGATCGAGGCCGATCCGGAGCGGGTCGCAGCCATGGCCGCCGGCTGATCGACGGCCGTGCGTGTCAGGCTGCCGCCTGCGGGTCCGGAGCGAGCTCCGGCTCCCAGCACGCGCTGAAAACCTCGTGCGTCCCTGACAGCCCCTTCAGCTCCAGCTCACGAGGGCTCTCGAACTCCACGTCGCACCCGGCCGCCGCCTGCTTCAGCGCGAAGGAGACCAGGATCTCCCCGCCGCCCGCCTGGGCCGCGATCCGCGCCGCCAGGATCACGCTGCGGCCGAAGAAGTCCCCCTGGTCGCGGATCGCCTCGCCGGCGTGCATGCCCATCCGCACCCGCAGCCGGCCGCCCTCGGCGAGCTCGCGCTCGGCGAACTCCCGCTGCACGGCGACCGCGTACTCGAGGCCGCGCTCCGGCTCCGGGAACACGAGCATGAAGCCGTCGCCCTGGTTCTTCACCTCGTATCCCCCGTGCGCCCGCAGATGTCCCCGGAAAATCGAGTTGTGGGCCCGCAGCACCTCCAGCCACCGCTCGTCGCCGAGCCGCTCGGTCATCAACGTCGAGTTCTCGATGTCGCTGAACATGATCGTGACCCTGCCGTCGGCGGACGCCAGGGATCGGATGTCGGGGCGCTCGCTCTCCAGAGCCGAGACCACCGTGTCGATCGAGGTGGTGACGTCGACCGCCGCCAGCCCCTGCGCCTCCAGCCGCAGCGCCAGCGCCCGCTCTATCACCAGCCGCATCCCGATCTCCTGGCCCATCTCGAGACACCGTGCGAGCAGCTCCAGGGCGCGCTCGCGGTCGGCGCCCGCGCCGCGCGCCAGGAGCGCCTGCGCCAGCGACATCGTGCTCTCGGCGGCGAACGGGCGATCACCCATCCGGGTGGCGAGCTCGGAGCTTCGCTCCAGGTGCTCGATCGCGTCGTCGTGCTCGCCCATCGTCAGCGCAAGGCGACCCAGGTACAGGTCGATCGGGCCGTTCAGGGATCCGGCCCGTCCCGCGACCACGGCCTGGCCGGAGAACGGCCGCAGCTTCTCGTACAGGATCGCCGCCCGGCTCGGATCGCCAATCATCGCGCACGCGTCGGCGATTCGGGTGATCGCGGTCGTCCACTGGCCGTCCCGCGGGACGTCGTCGAAGTCCTGCGCGGCGAGGATCTCGAACTCCCCGCGGGTCTCGTCGGCGCGGCCGGCGTCGGCCAGGAAGCTGACCAGAGCGAGCCGCCATGCCGGCAGCGCCGGGTATCGCTGCGCCATCTCTCGAACCGCCGGAATGCTCTCCTCCATCCGGCCCTGGTGGCGGCGCAGGACGGCCAGCTGCAACGCGTACAGCTGCTCACCGAGCGGCTCCTGGGCGCGCTCGGCCCCCTGCCGCGCCTCCTCCGCGAGCCGCTCCGCCTCCCGGAAGTCACCGTCCATCGCCGCCCGCATGCCGCGCAGCAGCGGTACGTGCCACAGGTGCTGGGGCTGTCGCAGCTCCTCGGCGGCGCGCGCGTAGGTCTCGATCTCTCGGTCGGCCTCCGCCACGTCACCGAGCTGAAGCAGGGCGATCAGACGGTAGACGTGCCCGCGCACCTCCTGCTCCAGCTCGCCGGCCCGGTTCGCGACATCGATCAGCTCCTCTGCGTTCGCGAGCGACAGCGCGGCGGAGTCGGCCTGTCCGCCGAAGCCGAAGGTCCGCTGCACCAACGCGGCGGCCAGCGTCGCCGGATCGTCGAGCTGCCGGGCGATCTCGACGGCCTCCTCCGCCAGCTGCTCGCCCTGATCGGGATCGCGCCACAGAACCTCCGCCGATATTCCGGCCAGCAGCTCGACCCGGACCGCGCTGTCGCCCTCCGGGATCGCCGCCAGCGCCTCCTGCAGCAGGGCCAGGATCTGCTCGTCCAGCCCCCCGACCATCGTCAGCTGGCTCACCCCTAGCGCGGCGCGTGCCAGCGAGTCCGCGTCGCCGAGCTCGCGGGCGAGCTCCGCCGCGCTCTCCAGCGTGTGGCGGGATGGGATGAATCGGCCCGCCCGCCGCTGCGCCTTCCCCAGCGCCAGCATCAGCTCCAGCCGCCGTCCCGGGTCGGGCTCGCCCGACAGCTCCAGCACCTCGAGCGCGCGCTCGTAGTGCGCGGCGGCGTCCTCATGCGCGAGCTGCGCGGTGGCACGGCGCGCGGCCTGCTCCGCATACTCGATCGCCTTCGAGGCCGACCCGCCTGGCGCTGCCTCGATGAAGTGGTACGCGAGCTCGGACACCGGCGGCTCCCGGTCGTCCGCGTGCAGCGCCTCGAGCGCCTCGCCGATCCGACGGTGCACCTCGACCCGGCGCGGGCCTGTGAGCTCGGCGTACAGGGTCTCGCGGACCAGAGCGTGCGAGAAGGCGTATCGCCCGGGCGAACGACCCGCCTCGGCGACGACCTGGTTCTCGACGGCCTGGCCGATCGCCTCCTCGATCTCGCCCCGCGCTCGCCCGTTCAGCCGCTCCAGCAGGTCGAGGTCGAACTCGCGGCCGATCGCGGCGGCCACGGTGAGCACGTCGTTCGCCTCCGTCGACAGCGTGTCGAGGCGGCGGCCGACGACCTCGCGGACGCCCTGCGGGATCGCCACCTGCCACACGGCCGCGCCGGCGCTGTCGAGACTTCCCTCGCTCACCATCAGCCGGACGACCTCGGTGACGAAGAACGGGTTGCCCTCGGTCTGCTCATGCACGGCCAAGGCGAGCCCCGGCGGCGGCTCGACGCCCGCGGTCATCTCGATGTAGCGCTCCACCGCGGTCGTGTCGAGGCCGCGCAGCGCCACCCGGCGGCTGCCCTGGATCTGGGCCAGCTCGGCGAGCGTCTGTGCGAGCGGGTGGTGGCGGCCGAGCTCCACGTCCCGGTAGGTCCCGACCAGCAGCAGTCCCGAGTCGGTGGTCTGGCGGGCGACGAACTTGAGCAGCAGCAGCGAGGGCTCGTCGGCCCAGTGCAGGTCGTCGAGCACCATCACCAGCGGCCGCGAGCGCGCCGCGCCGGCGAGGAACGTGGCGACCGAGTCGAACAGCCTGAATCGGGCCTCGTCCGCGCCCAATTCGGGCGGCTCCGGGACCTCGCCGAGCCGCTCCCGGATCTCGGGGACGAGATTGGCCACGTCGGCGGCGCCCTGTCCGAGCTCCCACCCGAGCGCCACCGGGTCCGCCGCGCGCACGTACGAGCGGATCGCCTGCGCCCACGGCCAGTAGGCCGGGGCGCCATCGCCCTCGTGGCAGTGTCCCCAGTGCACGTTCGCCCCCCGGACCTGGGCGTACGTGGCGAGCTCCTCGGCGGTCCGGGTCTTCCCGATCCCGGGCTCCCCGACCAGCAGCAGCAGCCTCCCGCGCCCGCCCAGCGACTCCTCGAGCCCCTCGCGGAGGTCGCCGAGTTCGCGCTCCCGCCCCACGAACACGCCGCCGGCGAGCCGGTCCAGCGGGTTGTCGGCCGGACCCGCGCTCTCCGGGTCCGGGTCCGGGTCCGGGGCGGTGGTGTCGAGGTCCCGGAGCTCGCGTCCGACCGCTGCTGCGCCCTCGGGCCGGTCCCCGGGCGTCTTCGCGAGCAGCCGCAGCACCACGTCGTCGAGCGCGGGGGGTAGGTCAGGGACATGACGCGAGGGCGGCAGCGGCTCGGAGTTCAGGTGCTGGCTGATGATCGCGACGGCGTCGTCACCGGGGAACGGCGGCTGCCCGGTGAGCATCTCGTACAGCATCACCCCGAGCGAGTACAGGTCCGAGCGGGCGTCGGATGCTCTGCCGAGCGCCTGCTCCGGCGGCAGGTAGGCGACCGTGCCGACCAGCATCCCCTCCACCTCCTCGCGGGAGCGCCGGTCGGTCGCCGCCAACCCGAAGTCTCCGAGCCGCGCGCCGCCGTCCTCGGCGAGCCACACGTTGGCCGGCTTCAGATCGCGGTGGACGATCCCGCGCCCGTGCGCGTGCCCGAGCGCGCGGCACACGTCGACCGCGATCGCGATCGCCCGGGCCGGGTCGAGCCCGCTGCCGTCCGCTTGCGCGAGCAGGGTCTCGACGTCGCCCCCCGGCATGTACCGGCTGGCGACGTAGGGGCGTCCGTCGGTTTCGCCGGCGTCGAACACCGTCACCACGTGCGGGTGCTCGCCCAGCTTGCGCATCGCCTGCGCCTCCCGCCGAGAGCGGGACAGGACCGTCTCCTCGACGCCCTCGGTCTCGAACACCGCGACCGCCACGTCGCGGTCCTCGGCGGTGTCCCGGGCCAGGTAGACCCGCTTGCGGCCGCGCTCGCCGAGGAAGCTCTGCACGAGGTAGCGCCCGTCGGCGATCGACTCGGGGAGGTCGCCGGGCGCGGATCGAAGGGGCCGGGGCTCGGGTCCGGAGGCCGCCGACTGCTCGAGCGCAGTGCCGCACCCGTCGCAGAACCGGGCGCCCTCCCGATTCCGGTTGCCGCACACCGGACACCGCATGTCGAGCCAGCATAGCCGCCCCGGCCCGCCGCCCGGCGGCGTCAGGCAGGCGGGCTCGTGTAGCGAGCCTCGGTCCCTGCGAGCACGTCCGGGAGACCGCGGCGGCGCTCCCCGAGCAGCACGCCGATGAAACCGAGCCCGAACGTGATCACCGAGAGCGCGGTGCCCAGCAGGCGGCGGATCGAGCGGCGCACGCCGATCCCGCCCGAGGCGCCCGCGCGAACCGTGATCCCTGCGACCCGCATCCCGGGCGTCTGCCCCGCGAGCCCCCAGAACACGACGAGGTAGAAGGACCCCGCGATCAGCCACACCGTGGTGCCGACGGCGAGCGCCGACACCTCGGTCCCGCCGGCGCTCGGCAGGAAGATCGCCGCGGCGAGAGCAACCGCGCCGGATGCCGCCAGGAACCCCGCGTTGATCACCGCCACGTCGATCGCGAACGAGACCGCGCGGGAGATCGCCCCGGCGCACTCGGTGGGCGCCGCCCGCCGGCGCCGGAACAGCACGCGGCGCACGACCCGCTCCAGCCCCTCGTCGAGCCGCCGCGACACCCGCTGCAGCTGGCGCGCGATCTGCTCCATAAGGCCGGCGCTCTGCGCCGCGATCGCCGCCCGGATCTCGGGCGCCTCCGCGATCCGCTGGACCAGCCGCTGCGCCTCGTCGCTGGCGAGCAGCCGCTCCCACGACTCCTCCACCGCGGGGCTCTCGAGCGCCTTCGCGACGGCCCGCTCCAGCACCGGCCCCTCCAGCACCCGCCCCAGCGCCCGCTCCACGGCCTCGCTCTCCAGCGCCCGCACGATCGCCTCCTCGGCTGCCGCCTCGGCGGCGCGGTCGAGTCCGATCGCCTCCCCCACTCGACCTGCACCGCGGGCCCCCGTCCCCAGCAGCCGGGCAGGGAGGGGGGGCCGTCGCCGGTCCTGACGATCCGACATCGCCGTCCGAGTCTATGCCCGTTTAGGGTGCGCCCCGGTGGGCGGCGCCGAACAGGGCATCCGCGGATGATCAGGGTCGACGTCGAGTCGTTCCTGTTCATCACGACCGCCGCGCTGGTCGCGGCGCTCAGCGTCGCCCTGCTGCCCCGCCGGTTGGTGCCCCCGGTCGTCGTGATGGAGGTGCTGCTCGGGATCCTGATCGGCCCGCAGGTCCTGGACATCGCCCAGATCGACGACTTCACGAAGTTCTTCGGCAGCCTCGGCCTCGCCATGCTGTTCTTCTTCGCCGGCTACGAGATCGACTTCGACAGGCTCAGGGGCAAGCCGATCGAGCTCGCCGGGGTCGGGTGGCTCGTGTCGCTGGTGCTGGCGTACGCTGCCGGCGCCGCGCTCGCGGCCGCCACGGTGGTCGAGTCGCTGCTGTTCACGGGCTCGGCGCTGGCGACTACCGCGATCGGGACCCTGATCCCGATCCTCCGGGACGTCGGCGAGCTCCGCACCCGGCTCGGCACCTACCTGCTCGCCGCCGGCGCGATGGGCGAGTTCGGGCCGATCCTGCTGGTCACCCTGCTGCTCTCCGGCCACGCGCCCCTGCACGAGGCGGCGCTGCTGGCGGCGTTCGTCGTCGTCGCGACCCTGCTCGCGGTGTTCTCGATCCGCACCGCCGAGCGCGGGTGGCCGGTCGTCCAGCGCGGGCTCGAGTCGAGCGGCCAGCCCGCGGTCCGGATCCTGGTCGTGCTCGTCTTCGGGCTGGTGACGCTGGCGGCGTCGCTCGGGCTCGACATCCTGCTTGGCGGATTCGTCGCCGGGATCATCACCCGGGTGTCCCTGCGCGGCAAGGAGGTCGAGGTGCTGGAGTCGAAGCTGACCGCGGTCGGGTACGGCTTCCTGATCCCGTTCTTCTTCGTCACCAGCGGGATGGAGTTCGACCTCGACGCGCTCCTCGCCAGCGCCGAGGCGCTGCTCGAGGTTCCGCTGTACCTGGTGCTGTTCCTGATCGTGCGCGGAACTCCCGCGCTGCTCCTGTACCGCGGGGTGCTCGGCCTCGGCGAGCGGGTCTCGCTCGGGGTGTTCTCGGCGACCGCGCTTCCGCTCGTCGTCGCGATCACGACGCTCGCCGTCGACGGCGGTCACATGACCACCGAGACCGCCGCCTCGCTGGTCGGAGCGGCGATCCTCTCGACCCTGATCTATCCCTTCCTCGGGCTCGCGCTGCGGCGGCGCGCCGCGGCGGCGGCGGCATAGGCGGATGCGAGTCGCGGTCGTCGGGCACGTCGAGTGGATCGAGTTCGTCCGGGTCGACCACGTCCCCGGGCCCGGCGAGATCGTGCACGCAACCGAGCGGTGGGAGGAGGCGGCCGGCGGCGGCGCAGTCGCCGCCGTGCAGCTGACCCGACTCGCCGGCGAGTGCCTGTTCCTGACCGCGCTCGGCGACGACGAGCTGGGGCGGCGCGCGAAGCGCGCGCTGGAGGGACGCGGCGTCCGAGTGGAGGCGGCGTGGCGGCCGGCGCCGCAGCGTCGCGGGTTCGTCCACATCGACTCCTCGGGAGAGCGGACGATCACCGTGATCGGGGACCGTGTGCAGCCGCGGCGGGCAGACCAGCTCGACTGGGACGAGCTGGGCGGCGTCGACGCCGTGTACGTGACCGCGGGCGATGCCGACGCGATCCGAGCCGCGCGCGGGGCGGGCGCGCTCGTGTCCACCGTTCGCGCGATCGACTCGCTGCGCGCGGCGGCGGTCAAGCTCGACGCGCTGGTCTCCAGCTCCACGGACGCCGGGGAGCGGTATGCGCCGGGCGACGTGGAGCCACCCCCACGGCTCGTCGTCCGCACGGCGGGCGCCGCCGGCGGCACGATCGCCGACGCGGGCGGCGCCACCGTCGAGTGGGCGGCCGCGCCGCTCCCCGGCCCGGCCGTCGACTCCTACGGCGCCGGTGACTCGTTCGCCGCCGGGCTCACCTACGGGCTCGGCGAGGGCCGCTCGCCTGCACAGGCGGCCGCCCTCGGCGCCCAGTGCGGCGCCGCGTGCATGACCGGACGCGGCCCCTACGAGGGCCAGCTCCGCGGCCCGGCCTAGGCACGGGGGCGCTCCGCGTCGGCGCGGGCGTAGGCGTCGAGCAGGCGGCGTCGGGCGCGCTCACGCCCGGCACCGTATTTGCTAGGCGGGCTGCTCGGCGATCCGGAGCTCGAACGCCGCCTCGTAGCGGTCGCCCGGCTCGATCATGGCCAGGTCGGGTCCCGCGGTGACGAGCGCGTTGGTCGGCGCGGTCATCGGCTCGAATGCGACCACGTCGTCGTCAGGCGGGGCATACAGCTGCGCGAACGGGTAGCCGGGCCCGAAGGAGAGCTCGATCCGCCGCCCGCCGCCGGCGAGCACGAACGGCTCCCCCTGCGCGTAGGTGTAGGCGTCGTCGAAGGTGCGGTCAGCCAGCGGGCCGGCTTCGTCGGGCGCCGGCTCGCGCTCGCCCGTGGGGAGCCCGGAGCCGTCCAGCAGGAGATGCTCCCGAACCGGGACCGAGATCTCCCACTCGGCCCTCGGCACGTCCGGGAGCCGCAGGTAGGGGTGGAACCCGAAGGAGATCGGCACGGGCGATCCGGCCGGGGCGACGACCGCGGTTCGGACCTCCAGAGTGGCGCCGCCGAGCTCGGCGGTGAGCTCGAGCTCGTGCGGAAAGGGGAACGCTGCGGTCAGCCCCGAGGCCTCGTCGAACCCGAACCGCGCCCGCACCCGGGCGCCGTCGTGATCCGCCTCGTGCGCGCTCACCTCCCATCCCGAGACCCCGCCGAGCAGGCCGTGGATCGGGAGCCCGTTCTCGTCCACCGACATGTGCGGCCACCCCGGGTCGAGCCTCACCTCCCGGCCCGCGAGCGGGAAGTCGAGCTCGTTGAGCCGGTTCGCCCACGGGTACAGCAGCGGGATCCCCATCGTCGACGCGCGCTCGGCGTACGCCCGCAGCCCGTGGCGCTGCCCCAGCACCTCCGCGCCGCGGTGCACCACCGAGCAGCACACCATCCCGGCGCCAGGCGCGAAGGTCGCCTCCACCCCGCCCGCCGCGGGCGAGCACAGGCTGAGCGTCCGGATCCCGTCGATCTCGCCGGTGCCGGTCCGGTGCTCCATCATTCGCAATAGTTGCCCTCGGCCGGAGCCGGGTCCCGGCCCGCGATCCCGGAGCAGCGGCGGAGCAGGTCGAGGCGGCCCGCGAGCGGCTCCGCCAGCGACGGCGAGCTCGGGTACAGGTTGTTCAGCTCCCACGGGTCGCTGGCGAGGTCGTACAGCTCCTCCTCTTCCGCGGGCTCGCAGTTCCCGGTCACAGGGTCCGGGATCCTGACGTGCTCCACGTAGAACCTGGTCGCCGTCCGCACCCCCTCGTACTCGCAGCTCGACCCCCCCTTGCTGCTCGCTCCGTTGTACTCGACGAGCAGGGCGCGCCCGGTCGGGAACTCCCCGCTGCCCCGGATCAGCGGCAGCAGCGACCGGCCGTCCATCACCCGGCAGCCCTCGGAGTCGGCGTGCACCGCGTCCTCGGCGCCGCCCGACCCGGGCACGCACGAGCGCGCCCCGGCAAGCGCCAGGAAGGTCGGGGCGAGGTCGATGTTCGCGGCCTGGGTGTTGACCTGCGGCACCGGCGCCGCCCCGCCCAGATAGGCGGACGGCACCCGCATCATCAGCGGCACTCGGATTCCCTCCTCGTACGGGTGCGTCTTGTCGCGCGCGATCCGGTGCTCGCCGAAGTAGTAGCCGTTGTCCGAGATGAACGCGATCACAGTGTTGCCGAGCTCGCCGGTCTTCTTCAGGGCCGCGACGATCTGCTTGATCCCCCGATCGACCGAAGCGAGCGCCCCCACCGCGCACTCGAACCGCTTCGTGATCTTCTTGATCCGCGGCTGGTTCAGGAGCGGCCGGTCGCGCACGAACGACGGCTTGTCGGCGATGTCGGCCTCGTTGAAGGACGGCGGGTCGGGGAGCGGCTCGTTCCGGAGGCGCTTCTCGTCCTTGGGGCTCTCCGGCACGGCGCGCGCCCCGCAGCGGCCGCCCGAGTTGACGTTGGTCTCGGTGTGCGGCGCGCGCTGGTCGAGCTGCAGATAAAGCGGCTGCGGCCCGGGCGTGTAGCGTCGCACCAACGAGACGGCCTTGCGGCTAAGGACGCGGGTGACGTTGTTCTTGCGGCCCTTGCCGTAGTGGCGGATCCGGCCGTTCGCCGACACCCTGTAGTCGAAGTACCGGGTGCCGCCGAGGGTCGTGAACCAGACGTCCCACCCGGGCGCGATATCGGTGGGGTCGGGAACGGACTTCTCGTACGCGTTCAGGAACTTGCCCACGTGCGCGGTCCTGTACCCGGCCTGACGCAGCCACACCGGCAGCACGTTGTCCTTGTCGCGAAGCAGTGCGTAGGAGTTCGAGAGCACGCCGTGGTTGTGCGCGTAATCCCCGGTGATCATCGACGCCCGCGACGGGCAGCACAGCGGCGTGGTGACGATCCCGTTCGTGAACAGGGTTCCCTTGCCTGCGATCTTCTCGAGCGCGTTGGGCATATAGCGGTGGCGGAGCTGATCGATCGTCTGATCGTCGGTCGTGATCAGGATGATGTTTGGTTGCGCCTGGGTGGTGGTCGCCGCGGCTCCACCGTTCCCGAGCCCGAGCAGGCCGACCGCGATCATCACTCCCAGCGCGAGCGCGACCGCGCCGCGCCGCGCGGCCGGCCCGGGCGCGCCGTCCGTCACTCGCACTGCGGTCTGGTCTTGCGGGGCTTGTCGCGGCCGGGGATCCCGCTGCAGTTCCGCAGGCCCGCGAGGCGCTGCGACATCCGTTCCTGCAGCGCCCCCGCGTCGGTGCTCGGCGGCGCCGGGTACAGGTTGTCGAGCTCGTACGGGTCGGCGGCGGTGTCGTAGAGCTCCGCCTCGGTGGACGGGACGCAGTCGCCGGTTGCCGGGTCGGGCACCAGCAGATGCCTCAGGAACACCGCTCCCGGGACCCGGACCCCCTCGTACTTGCAGCTCGAGAAGCCGTGGTTCTGGCCCTTGTGCTCGATCACCAGAGCGCGGTCCTGCGGCCATCCGGCCCCGCCGCGCAGCAGCGGCATCAGCGAGCGCCCGTCCATCACCCGGCAGTCTCCGTGCCGGCGGCACGGCTTCACGCCTGTGAGGTCGAGGATCGTCGGCGCGAAGTCGATGTTGGCGACCGGCTCGGAGGTGGTCGGACCAGGTTGGTCCGACCCGCGGAAGCGGGGCGGGACCGAGATCATCAGCGGCACCTTCAGGGCCTCGTCATAGGGCGCGAGCTTGTAGCGGAGCCGGTGCTCTCCGTAGAAGTAGCCGTTGTCCGAGGTGAATATGAACACGGTCTTCCGGAGCTGACCGGTGTTGGCGAGGACGCGATGCAGCATCGCGATCCCGCGGTCCACGGCGGGCAGTGCAGCCAGCGCGCACCGGTAGTTGCGCGCAACCGCCGCTCCGTTGACCGGCGGCTGGCGCTGGATGAACGACGGCTTGTCGGAGACGTCGGGCTCGTCGTAGGAGGGCGGGTGGGGAAGCGGCTCTGACGAGAACAGGTTCTCCTCGGTCGGCGAGGGGACCGGGTCCTGGCTGGTGTGGCAGGGGCCGGAGGCACGACCGGGGCTGTCGTGGGGCGCGTACTCGTCGACCTGCAGGTAGAACGGCTTCCGGTTTCTCGACAATCGGCCGGCCACCCGGGTCATCTTCCGGTTGATCACCGAAGTGAGGTAGTCGTCGTCGTCGGTCCCGTAGTGCTTGACGCGGCCGTTCGCCGACCAGTCGTAGTCGTAGTAGCGGATCGGCTCCTGCACGGTCTGCCACACGTCCCAGCCCGGAGCCGGCCGTTCCTCGGGGCCGCGCGCCTTCCGGTACAGGTTCAGGTACTTGCCGACGTGCGCGGTCTTGTAGCCGGCCCTGCCCAGCCACACCGGGAGCGTGTTGTGGCGGTCTTGAAGCTGCCGGTAGTCGTTTCGGAGCACCCCGTTGTTGTGGCCGTACTGACCGGTGAGCATCCCTGCGCGCGCCGGGCAGCACAGCGGTGTGGTCACGATCGAGTTCGTGAACACGGTCGCGTTCGGCCTGATCAGGTTGAGCAGGTTCGGCATCGTGTCGGGCCGCACCATCTGCGTGGCCTCGTCGTCGGTCACGAACAGGACCACGTTGGGGCGCTTCGACGCCTTCGAGGGCTTCGCCGACGCGTGCGCCGGCGCCATCACGAGCGCCGCGAGCAGCGCAGCCGCCACCGCTGCCGTTGCGGCGCGGCTGAACCGCATGGTGGGCGTGCGTGCCGGGATCATCGTCTCCATGACAACAACAGAATCGGCTCGAAGGATCGGCCTCGTGCCTACCCGCAGCCCCGCGAGCCGTTCGCGTCATGATAGGCGAGGCGGGCGCCGTGGTCACGACCGCGAGCCCCGGCACGTATGTTGAGGCGGTGAGCGAGCCACCGAGCGAGCGACTGCGCGCCTCCTACGAGGCGCTCAACCGCGGTGACATCGACGGCACCGTGGCAGCGCTCGCGCCGGACGCCGAGTGGCACGAGAGCGGCGAGCTTCCGGACTCCGACGTGTTCAGGGGGCGGGAGGCGGTGCGCACCTTCCTGCACGACTTCCTCCAGCAGTGGAGCGAGTTCCACCAGGAGGTCGAGGACGTGCTGATCGAGGGCGAGCGGGCGTTGGTCATGATCCACCTGACCGCGCGCGGGCGAGGCAGCGGCGCCGGTGTCGACGCCCGTTACGCGCACCTGTGGACGCTCCGGGACGGGGTCGGCGTCCGCGTCGACGCGTACTACGACCGCGACGCGGCGCGGCGGGCGCTGGCGACCCCGTAGAGGCCGGCACCCAGCACCGAGACGCAGAACGCCACGTACAGCGCGGTTCCGGCGCCGCTCGCGGTGACGTCGTCGGAGTGGATCGCGAGCGCGAGCAGCTCCAGCGCGCCGAGCGTCGCGTAGGCGAGCGCCGGGCCGCGCAGGGGGGCGAGCTCGCCCTCGCGGACGGCGAATCCGGCAGCCGTCCCGAACCCGATCAGGAAGGCCCCGACGGCACGGCCCGTGAGCGGCGTCAGCACCCACGGCCACAGCGAGTCGGCGCCGGTCGGGGCGACGAACAGCGCCGCGCCGAGGGCGATCAGGGCGACGGCCTGTAGCGCCAGCAGCGCCCGCAGCCACGCCGGCGTCTCCCGCTCGCGCGCGGGCCGCTCCCCGACCCGTGGAAGCTGCTGCGCGATGAGCGCGACCAGCAGCGGCACCACGACGATGTACGTGATCAGCCAGAACCACCCGAACAGGCTGTCGAGGTCGAACTTGTCGAGGTGGATCAGGGTGGCGACGAGCAGCCCGACCGCGATCACGAACACCGGCGGGAGTGCGGTCCGCGCGGTCCACCAGCTCCGCTGGCGGGCGGCCCACGCGAGCAGCACGCAGGCCGCCCAGTACGCGGCGCCGAGGAACGCGGCGGTCAGCGGCGGTTCGATCGTCCACGAGAAGAAGCGGTCGGTCTCGCTCGCCAGCACGAACAGCTGGATCCCGGCGATCAGCGCGAGCGCCGCCGCGATAGTGAAGAACCAGCGCAGGCCGGGAGTGAGCACGGCGGCCGTTGTATCAGGCGGCAGGTCGATAGGCTGCCCGCGATGTCCGAGCTGACTCTCCACACCACGGCGGGCCGGATCGCGTTCGAGCTGTTCGACGACGACGCCCCGAAGACGGTCGAGAACTTCCGCAAGCTCGCTTCGGACGGGTTCTACGACGGACTCATCTTCCACCGCGTGATCCCGGACTTCATGATCCAGGGGGGGTGCCCGGAGGGGACCGGAACCGGCGGGCCGGGGTACACGTTCGAGGACGAGTTCAACGACCACAAGGTCGTCCGCGGGGCGGTGGCGATGGCCAACGCGGGGCCGAACACGAACGGCTCTCAGTTCTTCATCGTGACCGCGGCGGAGGCGCCCTGGCTCGACGGCAAGCACACCGTGTTCGGGCAGGTGACGGACGGGATGGACGCGGTCGACACGATCGAGCGCCAGCCGACCGATGCCGGCGACCGGCCCGTGAAGCAGCAGGCGATCGACCGTGTGGAGCTCTCTGAGTAGGGAGGGATGATGCGAACCAGGTTGGGCGTTCTGACGCTGGCGGCGACAATCGGCTGCACGATGCTCGTGCCGGCCGTTGCCCTGGCGGGACCGAAGGTGAAGGCGAACATGACCGGCGAGCAGGTCGTGGGGCAGCCGGGAGCGCCCGGCGGCAAGGGGACCGCGAAGCTGCACCTGCTGCGGCAGAAGCAGAAGGTGCGCTTCCAGGTCAGCTACGCGCAGATCGGCGGCAAGGCCGGGCTCAACATCGCCGTCTACCAGGGCAAGAAGGGCCAGAACGGGGACCTCGTCTTCACGCTCACCAAGGTGCGCGAGGCGAGCCCGGTGAAGGGCGTCGCAACCGGGATCCCGACCAAGACCCTGAAGCAGATCTCGCGAAATCCGAACCACTACAACGTCGCCGTCAAGAACAGCGCCTATTCGACCGACGGCGCGATTCGCGGCCAGCTGAAGGCCCAATAGCCCGGAGGGACGAGATCCACATCGCGGACCCGCGGTTCGACGAGTGGGAGCCGGTGCGGGACTTCGAGGAGCGCGAGGCGGCCGCCGCGTGGCGCCGGCACCTCTCGGAGGCGGGCGTGGAGTGCGTGTTGACCGCTGACTGGCCGCTGGATCGGTTCGGCCGCGGCGACATCGCGCTTCGCGTCCCGCCCGGGCGGTGGAGCGAGGCCGAGGAGCTGCTCGGAGACTACCCGGACTGAGCGCCGGGGCTGAGCTCGGCAAGCCGCTCCAGCCACCGGTACACCTGCTGCACGACGACCGAGCCCTCGCCGACCGCCGGCGCCACCCGCCGGGCCGCGCCGTGACGGACGTCCCCGACCGCGAACGCTCCGGGAAGGCTTGTCTCGTACGGCATCGGAACGCGGTCGCCGCCGGCGGCGATAGCCGACCCGGTGAGCACGAAGCCGTGGTCGCTGCGGGCCACCTCGGGCGGCAGCCACGCCGTCCGCGGAACCGCGCCGATCAGCACGAACAGGCCAGCTGTCTCCACCTCATCGGTCTCACCCGAGGCCAGGTCGCGGAGCGTCAGCGTGCGGATCCGGTCGTCGCCCGACGCGTCGGACACCTCCACGCCCGTTCGGATCTGGACGGCCGCCGCGGCGTCGAGCTCGCGGCGCAGGTAGTGCGACATCGTCGCGGCCAGATCCGGCTCGCGGACGAGCAGCGTCACCCGCTCCACCCATCGGGACAGCTGCATCGCGGCCTGGCCGGCGGAGTTGCCGCCGCCGACGACGTGCACCTGCGTCCCCGCCAGCCCCCGCGCCTCCGATGTGGACGGTCCGTAGTACACCCCCCGCCCGATCAGCTCGTCCAGCGCAGGGATCTCCAGCCTGCGGTAGCTCACCCCCGTGGCGAGGACAACAGCGCGCGCCGCGAGCTCGACGTCGCCGAGCTCCACGATCCGCAGGCCGCCTTCGGGCCGCAGCCCGGTGACCTCGCGCATGTGGACGAACTCTGTCCCCAGCACCCACGCCTGCTGGTAGGCGCGCTGAGCGAGCTCGGCGCCGCTCACGCCTCGGGAGAAGCCGAGATAGTTGCGGATCCGGGAGCTGGCGCCGGCCTGGCCGCCGATCGACTCGCGCTCGACGACGAGCGTGCGCAGCCCCTCTGAGGAGGCCGACACGGCAGCCGCCAGCCCGGCCGGGCCGGCGCCGACGACGATCAGGTCGAACTCCTCCGAGCCCGGCGGCGGCGCGGTGCTCACCCCGTAGGCTTGGGCGAGCTCGGCGTTGGAGGGATCGACGAGCGTGCGCCCGCCGCGGACGATCACCACCGGCCCGGCCGCGACGTCCTTGCCGACCTCGCGAAGCAGCGCCGCGCCCGCCTCGGAGTCGTGCTCGTGGAACGCGTGCGGGACGCCGTTCCGGGTGAGCAGGCTGCGGAGCTCGTGCGCGCGCGGCGACCACCGCTCCCCGACCACCGCGATCTCGCGCGGCCCCAGCGTCTCGGCCTGTGACCACTCGTGGATGAACTCCGAGACGGTCCTGTGGAAGAGCTCGTCGGGAGAACGCCACGGCTTCAGCAGGTAGTAGTCGATGTGGCCGAGCGCGATCGCACGCAGGATCGCGTCGGCGGTGTCGCGGTCGGCCCACGCCCCCCACTCGACCAGCAGCGCCCGCTTCGCGCCCGGGTGCAGGATCTGAGCCTGCGCGAGGCACTGCGCCCCGTTCTCATCCGGCATCCACAGGTCCGCCAGCACCACGGCGACCTCGCGACCCTGGGTGCGCATCACGCCGAGCGACGCGCATGCATCGCCGGTCGAGGAGGCGCACACCACCTCGTAGTCGGCCGCGTACCGGCGGGTCAGCTCCTGCTCGATCCGGGCGAGAGACTCAGGCTCGTCGTCGACGACGAGCAGGATCGGTCTCGACGCCGCCTGTTCGGCCCGCTCCATCGCGAGCCGCCGATCCTACTCGTCCGGCGCCGAGGCCTACCCTCGCGCGGCGGCGCGGCCTCCGCGCCTAGGATTCGCGACCACGGTGACCCTGTGGCGATCCCCCTGGCCTGCCGAGGACGGCGGCCCCCGCCGCGCCCAGGCGCCGACCGGGATCCGCGGGCTCGGGATCGGAGAGCGCGAGGGGCTGTCGACGGTCGCGGCGCGGGACGCGTTCGCAGTCACCATGGTCATCCTGCGCGAGCCCGGCGAGGTGTTCGCGCTCCGGCACACGCTCGGCCGCCGCCCGCTGGGCGACCCGAGCGTCGCGTGGGTGGAGCGGATCGACCCCGACACCCTCGCCCCGGTGGCGCGCTCGCCGGAGCTCGCGGCGGGGCCGTTCTGGCCCGGCGGGCTCGCTGCGCACGCGAACGGCTCGCTGCACGTGGTGTTCGGGCGGTGGTGCCACCGGCTCTCGCCCGAGCTCGACGTGCTCGCCGCACGCGAGCTCGACGCTCCGCGGCCGCACAACTCGTTCGTCGTCCTCCCCGACGGCGCGCTCGCCACCAAGGACCTCGACCGCGAGCTGCGCCACCCGGCGACGCTGACCGTGCTCGACCCGGACGGGCTGGAGCCGCTGTGCAAGCCGGTGGAGCTCCCGGAGCCGGTGATCGCGCGGCTGTCGGCGGACGGCGCCGCGCTCTACGTGGTCGGGATCACGACCGCATACCGGTTCCTGTGGGACGGCCGCCGAATCGAGCGCGACGAGGGGTTCGAGATCCGCTACCTCGACCGCCCCGGTCAGAGCTACGGCTGGGACCCCGTGATCGAGGGCGGGCAGCTGTGGTTCCTCGACAACGGCGCCCACGAGTACTCGACCACGATGCGGGGCGCGGGGTCGACGCCCGGCCCGGTCCACCTGGCCCGGGTCTCGCTCGAGAACCCCGACGATCGAGAGCTGGTCGAGGTGTGCGGCGACCCCCGCGGGGCGGTCACCAACCCGCCGCTGTACGACCCCGGGCGGCGGATCGCGATCGCGTACGACTCGGCGAACGGGGTGGTCGCGGCGTTCCGGTTCGAACAGCGGCTGGAGCCGCTGTGGCGGCGCCGGCTCGACCACGCCGCCCACATGATCCTGTACCGCGACACAGGGGAGCTCGTCCTCCACGACTACGTCGGGCCGGCCGTGGCCCGGACGGCGGCGGGCCGGGTGGCCGGCCGCCGGCTGGCCGCCGTGGCGCGCTCGGAGCGAGTCCGCGCCGCCGCCGCGCGCCGGGGCGGCGACGACGTCGTCGTCGTGGACATAGAGACGGGCGCGGAGCGGGGGCGGGCGCGGGTGCCCTCGATGTTCCAGTCGGTGCTGTTCCCGACGCCCGGGTGGAGCCGCGACCTGTACTGGTGCACGTTCTCGACCCTGGCGCGGGTCGCGGTCACGTAGGCGCGGGGGGAGGCTCCCCCTGGCCCCACGCGTCGAGCCCGCCGTCGACGACGACCGTCGTCCCGGTGACGTAGGCGCCGCCGTCCGTGGCAAGGAAGGCGATCACGTCACCGACCTCCTTCGGCGCACCCAGCCTCCCCATCGGCACCTGGCGGCGCGCCTCTTCCACCGCCTCGGGCCCGTAGCCCTCCAGCCCCTCGGTGTCGATGTTCCCGGCGGCCACGCACACGGCGCGAATCCGGTGACGGCTCCACTCCATCGCCAGCCCCGCCGCGAGGTTCTCCAGCGCTGCCCGGCCGGCGGACGCGTGGGCGAAGCCGGGGATCCCCCGCCGGGGAGAGAACCCGATGAAGACGACGAGGCCCCCGTCGCCCGGGATCATCGTCCGCGTCGCGACCTCGTGGGTGAGGCTCCACGCCGCGTCGACGCTGAGGTTGAAGACGGCGCGCCATCCCTTCGGCGAGATCTCCTCGGGCGGCGCCTCGAACTGGCCGCCGGCGTTGTTGACGAGCACGTCGATCGAGCCGAATCGAGTGAGCACGGCGTCGAGCAGCGCCTCGACCTGGCCCGGCTCGCGCACATCGCACGGGTGCGCGAGGCACTCCCCCCCGTCCGCCTCGATCTCGGCGCGGACCCGCTCCAGGGGCTCGGTCCGCCGGCCGCAGATCGCGACCCTGGCGCCCGAGCTCGCGAAGGCCCGGGCCGTCGCACTGCCGATCCCCGTCCCGCCCCCGGTGACGAGCACGGCCCGCCCCGCGTTCGCGTCCGGCGCGAGGACGCTCACCTGCCGCGCCACACGGGCTCGCGCTTCTCCGCGAACGCCTTCGGTCCCTCCTTCGAGTCATCCGACTCGTTCGCGCGGGTGTACGCGGGCACGCTCCCCTCCCTGATCATCCGGTAGCCCTGGGCGACCGACACCTGCTCGGTCGCCTCCACGATCGCCTTCATCGCCCGCACCGAGAGCGGCGCCGCCGTGGCGATGTCCTCGGCGAGCGCGCGTGCGGTCGGGACCAGCTCGTCACGCTCCACGACCCGGTTCACCAGCCCCCACTTCAGCGCCTGCTCCGCTCCGATCGGCCGGCCCGTGAGCAGCATCTCCATCGCGAGCGCCCGGGGGATTCGCTTCGGGAGCCGGAACACGCCGCCCGCGTCGGCGATCAGGCCGACCCGCGCCTCGGGAGTGGAGAAGCGCGCCTCGGGGACGCACACGATCAGGTCGCACGCGAGCGCCAGCTCGAACCCGCCGCCCGCCGCGTACCCGTTCACCGCCGCGATCACGGGCTTCTCCAGGTCGAACATCTCCGTCAGCCCGGCGAACCCCCCGACGCCCCACTCCTCGGAGTCGCCCTCCTGGGCGGCGACCATGTCCCACCCCGGCGAGAAGAACCGCTCCCCCGCCGCGGTCAGGATCGCGACGCGAAGCTCGTCGTCGTCGCGGAACGCGGCGAAGGCGTCGCCGAGGTCGCGGCTCGTCTGCGAGTCGATCGCGTTCACCTTGGGGCGGTCGAGGGTGACCTCGAGCACGTTTCCCCGCCGCTCTGTGCGGATCCCGTCCATCACGGCGCAGCCTACGAGACCCCGGGCCGACTACGTTGTCCCGATGGACGCCCCGCTGCTCGTCGTGGACGCCCCCTCGATGCTGTTCCGCGCCTTCTACGCGCTCCCGAAGACGATCAGGGGAAAACTGGAGGGGGCTGGCGAGGTGCCGGTGAACGCGCTGCTCGGCACCGCCAACCTGATCCTGCGCGAGGTGGAGGCGCACCAGCCGCGGGCGGTGGTGCTGTGCTTCGGCCCGGACGCCGCCGAGTACAGGCTGGAGCTGTACGACGGCTACCACGCCGATCGCGACGACCTCCCCGAGGAGCTCGCCCCGCAGTTCGGCGACGCCGGAGCCTTCTTCGCCGCGTTCGGGTGGCAGATCGCCGTCTCGGAGACGCTCGAGGCCGACGACCTGCTCGGCAGCTACGCGGAGCTGGAGGAGGAGGGCGGCGGCCGCGCCCTGATCCTGACCGGCGACCGCGACATGTACCAGTGCGCTACCGACCGCGTCCACGTCCTGTACGTGAAGACCGGCTCCCGCGGGGCCGAGCAGGTCGACCCCGCCGAGGTGGAGCGCCGCTACGGGATCCCGCCGCGGCTCGTTCCCGACTTCATCGCGCTGCGCGGCGACCCATCCGACGGGATCCCCGGCGCCAAGGGCATCGGCGAGAAGACCGCCGCGGAGCTGCTCCGCGAGCACGACTCGCTCGAGGGGGTGCTGGATGCCGCGATCGGGATCTCGCGCCCGAAGCTGCGCACGGCGCTGCTCGACGCCCGCGACGATCTGCTCGCCTACCGGGAGATCGCCACGCTGCGCGACGCCGGCGTGAAGCGGCCGCCGGACCGTCCGCTCGACCGCGCCTGCGCCGCTGCCGCCGCACGCGCCCGCGGGATGGAGCGGCTCGCGGAGCGGCTCGAGTCGGGGGGCGGCTAGGCCGCTAGTCGCACTTCGAGCCGGTGGCGCTCTTGAAGTTGTCGACCGCGCTCACCACCGACGCGACGTCCGCGGCCACGGTCGCCAGGTCGCTCGCGCCGGGCGAAGACGGGAGCTTCTGGACGGCCGTGCTCAGGTCCGAGACGGATGACTCGATTGCGTTGGTCTCGTCCGGGAAGTCGGACTTGGCCGAGTCGACCACGGTGTTCAGGTCGGACTGGACGGTGTCCACGTCAGAGGAGATCGCCGAGACGTTGGCGCTGGTCACGTCGCTCTTCAGGGTGCCGGCGGCGGACTGCAGGTTGTCGGCGTCCGAGCAGTAGTCCGGCTTGCCGCATCCCGACGCGGCCAGCCCGAGCACGACGACAACGCAAGCCAACACGGCGCCAAACCAACCCGTCTCCCCATCAGGGCCGAAAGCTACCAGCCGCCGCGAGGTCGGGCGCTATCCGCCCGTCCCGAGCTCCTCGTTCTCGAACGGGACGTAGTCGCGGCACGGCTCGCCGCGCAGCCCCGGACACGGGGGCGGCCCGCCCGGCGCGTCGAGCCCGGGCAGCACCGGGAGCACGAGCCGCGACCGGTGGGTGCGGGAATGCGCCACGTCGACCCGGGGCGTTCCCTCCGGCTTCGTCTCCGCGAACGCCCAGATCGGCTGATCGCCGCCGGGCGCCGAGATCGTCACCCGGATGCTCGATCCCTCGCGGTAGACGTGCCCCTCGTAGTAGAGCGGGATCACGACCTTCACCCAGCGTCCCCGCTTCAGGGTCTTGAGGTCGTCCTCGCGGTAGGTCGGGTAGGGCTCCAGCAGGGTGCTGCGGCCCGCGGCCAGCTTGCGCGCGTCGGTGCGCAGCCACCCGCCCTGCACGAAGGTCTCCTTGCCGTCGGGCCGGACATCCGAGACCGTCGCCTGCAGGTCGACGTTGGGAGCGGAGGAGCGCACCCACAGCTGCACCGCGCCCGCGCCCAGCACCGTAGTGTCCCTGCCGACCGGCGGCGTCACATACGACAGGGCGCGGCCGTCGGCACTCTGCGTCCACTCGTAGTCGGGCGAGGCGGTCCACAGCCCTCCCGGGCCCGAGCCCGTGTCGCCGCTGAAGTCGGTCGGCGGGCGCGCCTTGGGGTCCCACACGAACCGGTCGGCGCCCGACTTCGCGGGCCGGTCAGCGAGCTTGCCCCCGCTTCCGAGGAACCAGGAGCGCGCCTTCACGCCGGGCGGCGGGAATCGCTTGAAGGAGGCCTCGAAGGAGGGCAGCGGAGCGCCCGGCCGGCTGCTGCCGGCGCCGTTCTCGAACAGCACCCGCGCCTCGGGGAGATCCTCGAAGGCGGAGAGCGCCGAGTCGAAGTCGGGCTGGCGCTGGATCGGGTCGTCGGGCAGCTCGACCCCGGGGACGCCCATCAGCGCGGCGTACAGGAGCGAGGCGCTGCCGCGGACGCCGGGAGGCAGCTCCGGCTTGCGACCGGCCACGTACAGCTCCATGAAGTCGAACCATCTGTTGAAGGTCTCGGGGTCGAGCGAGTCGGAGTGGGCGCCGTTGGTGAACGTGAACCACTTCCGGTCCGTGCCCTTGAACCGCCGCGCCAGGGCGGGGCAGTGGCCGCCCGTCTGCTCGTCCTCCCACTGGCAGGCGAGGTAGACGGGCACGTCGATCTTCTTCACGAACTTGACCGGCGCCAGCGGGTCGGCGACGCGCGGTCGGTAGAAGTTGTTGTTGCGCGTCTTCGCGAGCAGGTCGGTCGCCTCGGGGTGGAGGGCCTGGTTCGCCTTGCAGGTCTCGTCCCCGCCCTCGATCCGCTTCCACGCCCACGGCTGGCCGGAGTCGGGACCCGCGGCCTGGGAGTCATCGACGCGGTCCTTGGCCCACTCGAGCGCGAAGCCCGTGTTCAGGATGCCGCCCGGGTACAGCGTGGTCTGGGTGTTGTCGATCACGGACAGCGGCGTGATCGCGGCGAGACTCGGGGGCCTGGTGGCGGCGACGAACAGCTGGCTGATCCCGCCGTAGGAGATCCCCATCATCCCGACCTTCCCGTTCATCACCCAGGGCTGGCGGGCGACGGTCTCGACGACGTCGTAGCCGTCCAGCGCCTGGAGCCGCTCGAAGTAGTCGAACGCGCCGCCCGAGCAGCCGGTGCCGCGCATGTTCACGTCCACGACCGCGTAGCCGAGCAGGCTCGGCGACCGGCTGGATCCCGCTCTCCGGCCCCGCCGGGTCCGCATACCCGTACCCGGAGTACTCGACCAGCGCCGGGTACGGCCCGTCGGACGGCGGACCGGGAAGGTGGACGTCGATCGCGAGCTTCGTGCCGTCGCGTGTGGTCAGATAGCCGTACCCGTCGGCGAGGCTCTGGTCATAGATCGACTTGGTGGGCGGCTTCGAGCGATCGGTGAGCACCCGGACCGACGCGCTCTTCGAGCCGCTTCCGGGCTCGGTGACGCGATACCCGCGACCGGGCTCGACGTGCCGGAACACGACGCCACCGAGCTCACTGGCGAGGTCTGAATCGACCTTGTCGCCGCGCCGAAGGAGCTTCACCTTCGCGCCCGGCGTCGCGCCCGTGACCTGGACCTGCTCGACGCTGCCCCGCGCGGTCAGGCCGGCGGCCGGGGCGAGGAGCCCGGCGAACGCGCTCGGCGCCGCGAAGGCGAACGCCAGCGCGACAGCGGCGACCCCTGCAGCCCGCCTGCCCATGCCCGACGAGTTCCCATCCCTGGGCTCCATCGTGCGCAAGCTTCTCACATCACGCGGGCCGCTGGGTTGCGACGCGGACGCTGAACCCCTTGTCGCGTACGGCCGCAAGCAGCCGGTCGCAGTGGTCGGTGCCGTCCGTCTGCAGGACGAGCTGGATCGCGGTCTCGCGGACGTGCAGGTCGACGCCGTCGCGCAGATGCTCGACGTCGACGACGTTCACCCCCTGGCTCGCGACGACGCGAAGCAGACCCGCGAGCGCCCCGGGGCGATCTGGGAGAACCGTGGTGAGGACGATCCGGCGCGCCGCCGCGGTCTCCCCGAGGCGGATGCACTCGGCGAGCAGCGAGGCGTCGACGTTGCCGCCTGAGATCACCGCGCATACGGAGCCCGACGCGGGTGGGGCCACCTTGCCCTGCATCAACGCCGCGACGGCGGCCGCGCCCGCGCCCTCGGCGACGAGCTTCGCCCGCTCCACGAGCAGCACGATCGCCTCCGCGATCTCGTCGTCGGACACCGTCACGACCTCGTCGATGTGGCGCTCCACCAACGGCGACGTGACGTCGCCCGGCCGCTTGATCGCGATTCCGTCCGCGATCGTGCGAACCGGGGGAGCGCCGATCTGGCTGCTGTCCGCGATCGACGACAGGTACGGGGCGAAGCCCTCCGCCTGAACGCCGACCACCCGGACCCCGTCGAGCTGCGACTTCAGGGCGATCGCCACCCCGGATGCGAGCCCACCCCCGCCGAGCGGGACTACGACGAGGCGGAGGTCCGGAAGCTGATCGGCGATCTCCAGGCCGATCGTGCCCTGACCGGCGACGATCTCCGGATCGTCGAACGCGTGCACGAGGGTCATCCCGCCGGCGGCCAACTCGCGCGCCGCCTCGCCTGCCTCCTCGTAGGACCCGGCGACCAGTCGCACCTCCCCGCCGTATTGGCGAACCGCCGCGATCTTCGCGAGCGCGGCGCCCTCCGGCATGCACAGGGTCGCGCCGACGCCGAGCCGGCGCGCGGCGAGCGCCACCGCCTGCGCGTGGTTGCCCGCGCTGGCGGCAACGACCCCGGCAGCCCGCTCGTCGGCGCCGAGCCTCGACAGCTTGTACGAGGCTCCGCGGATCTTGAACGAGCCGGTCAGCTGCAGGTTCTCGGCCTTCAGCCGCACCGGGGAGTTGACCCGGCGCGACAACTCTCCCGAGGCGAGGATCGGCGTGTCGCGGACGAGCCCCTCGATCGTCGCGGCCGCGGCGGCGACGTCCTCCGCCGTCACCGCCTCCGCGCCCGCGGTCGACACGGGCTACTCCGGGAGTGCCACGATCGCTGCGATCTCCACGCTCGCGCCCTTCGGGAGCGCGGCGACGCCAACCGCGACTCGGGCCGGCGGCGCGGCGGCGGGGAAATGAGCAGCGTAGATCTCGTTCACCGCCGGGAAGTCGGCCGCGAGGTCGGTCAGGTACAGGGTGACGAGCGTCGCCTCGGCGAGGCGCGCCGCGGCCGCCTCGCACACCGCGTCGAGGCTCTGCAGGCAGCGCCTCGCCTGCGCGCCTGCGTCACCCTCGACCAGCTCCCCGCTGTCCGGATCGAGCGGCACCTGCCCGGAGCAGAACAGCAGTCCGCCCGCGGCCACCGCATGCGAGTACGCGCCGACGGCTTCTGGCGCCCCGGGGGCGTGAATCGCTCGACGGTCCCCGCTCATGCGCAAAGGCTACGCCGCCGAGCGCCTCATCGCACCGCGATCCCTGTCCGCCGCAGGTTCGCCACCGCGGCGAGTACCACGAATGCCGCGAGCGCCCCGAATGCGATGTCGCCGTGATCGGATCCGAGCGCGTGCCCGACGATCGGGACCACGATCATCGGCGGGATCAGCGCGACCAGCGTCATCAGCGCGACCGGCTCGGAGGGGCTCTCCGGGTACAGCTCCTGCGCCTCGGTGAGCGCGGTCGCGTACGGGATCCCGAACCCGACCGACGCGACGACGACGCTCGCGAACGCGACCGCCTCGGTCGGCTCGAGCGCGAGCGCCGCGAGCCCTACGGCGGCGAGCGCGAGGATCCCGCAGAGGAGCTGGTGCGGCACCCCGCGCCGGCTGAGGTGGGCTCCGAGGATGCGGACCGCCGCAGACAGCCCGAACAGCACGAACGCGGCGACGCCGGCAGCGGTCTTGCCGACGTCCCCGTCGCGGTTCAGGTACTCGATCAACCACGCGCCGAGGACCATCGGGACGCCGTAGATCGACATGAACAGGAGCGCCAGCCGGTACACGCGGGCGCGGCGAATCGCCGCCGAGATGAACGCGGTGAGCGCCGGAGGCGTCGGCGGCGCACCGGCTCCGCGCGAGGGGATCGCGACCAGCGCCGCGACTCCGATCGCCGCGGCGATCGCGAACCCGATCCGCCAGTGCACGTCGCTGTCGGAGAGGGCGCTCCCGGTCAGCAGCGCCCCCGCGATCCCGAGTTGGATCGACGCCCCGAACACGCCGACCAGCGTCACTCCGCCGGACTGTCTCGCCCACACCGCCCCGAGCGAGTTCGCGAGCGCGAAGCCGAGTCCGGGCAGGATCCGCCCGATCGCCGCGCCGACGAACAGGGGCGAGATCGCGAACAGCGCGTTTCCGGCGATCGTCAACACGGTGCCGAGCCGGAGCCCGGCGACGATCCCGATCCGCTCGCCGATGCGAGCGGCGAACACCAGCCCGACCACGGACGCGGCGAAGAAGCACGTCCCCGAGAGCAGCCCGACGACCGCGAGCGAGACGTCGAACGAGTTCGCGACATCGGTCGCCACCGGACCGACGGTGCCGGCGTTCCACGCGCTGCTGAGGCCGACGAGCGCGACCGCGATCGTGACCCGCGCCGAGGGGGCGCTGCGTGCCACCGTGCCCTCCATCCGGCATCGCAGGGTATCCCCACCGGCACCTGCTGATAGCTTCCCGCGCCGGGGCCGGGGAGAGTCGCCAACTCAGCAGCGGGAGGGAGACCCGGTGAGGGGAATCTGTCGACGGATCGCGCTCGTGCTCGCGATCGCGCTCGTCACGGGCGCGCTGACGGCCGGCGGCGCCAACGCGGCCAGCCCCGGCTCCACGTACGCGATCGGGAGCGTCGTGATCAAGAGCTTCGGCCCGATTCGCCGGTTCGAGGCCGTCAAGAAGCCGGGCGAGTCCGTGCTCGGCGGCAGCGCCGGCTACATCGTCGTCGCGAAGCTGAAGAGGTGGAAGCACTGGGCCGACAGCAACGCGCAGGCGAAGACCAAGTGCCTTCAGATCTGCGATCCGCCCGGCAGCTGCAAGACGAAGACGAGGGCAAGAAGTTCGTCGCCGACTTCGGGGTCCCGCCCGGATGCCCGTGCTCCTTCTGAGCTGAGCCACCGGTCCGGCGTTAGGCTGGGCCGGGTGACGAGCACTGCAGACACCGCGCCCGTGGCGGAGCGTGCCTCGCCGCGGCCCGAGCTGGTCGAGTCGAAGCTCCGCCCCCCTCAGACGCCCGCCAGCACCGTGATCCGGGCCGACCTGATCGATCGGCTCCAGCGACCACGGGCCGCGCCGATCGTGAGCGTGACGGGCCCGCCCGGGTATGGGAAGACGACGCTGCTGACGCAATGGGCAGGGCGCGCTCGGGTGCCGTTCGCATGGGTGACCCTCGACGACCACGACAACGATCCCGTTGTCATGCTGGGCTACATCGCGAGCGCGCTCGACCGGCTGTCGCCGCTCGACCCCGCCGTCTTCGACGCGCTCGCCTCGGCGGAGACCTCGATCGAGGTGACGGTCGTCCCGCGCCTCGGCGCCGCGATGGCGGCGGCAGAGCCGTTCGCGCTCGTGCTCGACGACCTGCATCTGCTCACCGCCCAGACGTGCCTCGACACGATCGGGATGCTGATCGAGCACGTTCCCGAGGGCTCACGAATGGCTTTGGCCGGCCGCGGCGAGCCCCCGGCCCGGGTCGCGGCGCTGCGCGCGCGGGGCGTGGTCGCTGAGATCGGACCCGACCATCTCCGGATGGACCAGCGTGAGGCCGCTGAGCTGATCCGGGGTACCGAGGCGAGATTCGAGGACGCCCAGGTCGCGAGGCTCGTCGAGCTCACGGAGGGGTGGCCCGCCGGCCTCTACCTGGCCTCGCTGGCCGGGACCTCCAACATCGAGGACGCGACCCCCTTCCGAGGCGATGACCGCTTCGTCGCCGAATACCTGCGCTCGGAGGTGCTGTCCGGCCTTCCCCAGGACGAGCTTCGATTCCTCACCCGGACGTCCGTGCTCGACCGCATGTCCGGAGCGTTGTGCGACGCGGTGCTCGAATCGGAGGGCTCCGCGGAGATGCTGGAGGCGCAGCATCGCTCCAACCGATTCGTCGCGGCCCTGGATCGGAACCGCGGCTGGTACCGCTACCACCACCTGTTCCGGGACCTGCTTCGCGCCGAGCTCGAGCGCGCCGAGCCCGAGCTCGCGGCCGAGCTCCTGCTCCGCGGCTCCGAGTGGTGCGCGTCGAACGCCGAGCAGGTGGCGGCGGTCGCGTACGCCCAGGCGGCGGGGGACGTGGACCGCGTCGCCGGACTCGTGATCGCGTACTCGCGGGCCCAGTACGAGCAGGGGCGCGCGCTCACCGTCGAGCGCTGGATGGAGTGGCTGGAGCGGCACGGCGGCCTGGACCGAAACCCCACGGTCGCCGTCATGGGTGCGTGGCTGAGCGCGATCCGGGGGCATCCGAGCGAGGCGGAGCGGTGGGCCGACCTGGCCGAGCGCGCGCTGCTCGACAATCGCCCGTCGGAGGGCGATGCCTTCGTCGAGGCGATGCTCGCGACGCTGCGCGCCTCGGAGTGCCGCCACGGCCCGGAGCGAATGCGGACAGACGCGCAGCTCGCCGCCGACCGCTTCGGGCGCGCGGACCCGTTCTGGCCCACTGCGGCACTGCTGCTCGGACTCGCCCACCGCCTGCGGGGCGATCACGACCGCGCCGGCGATCTGTTCGACGACGCCGCCGAGTCCGGGCGGGCCACGCAGGGATGGAACGTCGTCACGCTGGCTCTCGCAAAGCGGGCTTCGCTGGCCGCGGACACGGGTGAATGGGGGGAGGCGGAGGCGCTCGCCGACGAGGCGATCGCGGTCGTGCGCCGGGCGCGGATGGAGGACTACCCGCCGAATACGATCGTGTACGCGGAGGCGGCCCGCGTCGCGATCCACCGCGGCGAGACCGGGCGGGCCGAAGAGCTGCTGGCGCGCGCACAACCCCTGCGGCCTCGCCTCACCCGCGCGATGGGCGCCTTCTCGATCCACACCCGGCTCGAGCTTGCGCGCGCGTACGCCTCGCTCGCGGATGCCGCGGGTGCGAGGACGCTGCTCCGGGAGGTCGAGACGCTGATGCGCCGGGGGTCGGACTTCGGGACGCTCGCCACGGACGCGGAGGATCTCCGCCTGAAGCTCGAGTCGGTGAGGGTGCGGACCCCCGGCGCCTCGACCCTGACCGCCGCCGAGTTGCGCGTGCTCCCCCTCCTCACCACCCACCTCTCCTTTCGGGAGATCGGCGAGCGCCTCTACATCTCACGACACACGGTGAAGTCGCATGCGATGTCGATCTATCGCAAGCTCGACGTCCGCTCGCGCGCTGATGCGGTCAAACGCGCCCGCGAGCTCGGACTTCTGTCGGGCTGACCCCCCGGCTCGGGCTGCGTTCATCCCATCGGGACGATGACAGCCAGACGGCTGTCCGGTGTGATGTGTCGGGCGTGTCCGAGTACGAGGACAGATTGCGCAGCCTGGCGCTCAACGACAAGCGGTTCGTTCGATCCGTGCTCGGGATGGAGCTGGATTCGGTCGACGCGTCTCATCTCGACTCGAAGACGCACGCCCTCGTCCGCTTGGGGGCGATGCTGGCGATCGACACGGCCTCGACCTCGTACCAGTCGAGCGTCGAGGCCGCGCTGGCCGCCGGCGCCACCGTCGACGAGGTCGTCGGCACGGTGATCGCGGTCGCCCCGACTGTCGGGCTCGCTCGCGTCGTCTCGGCGGCCCCCGACCTGGCGCTGGCACTCGGGTACGACGTCGACGCGGCGATCGAGCGCGAGGATGCCCCCGCCTGGCGACGCATCCCGCCTGCTCGAGCGCCGCAGACCCGCCCGTCGCTAGTCCCGGACGACTTCGGGCTCGGCCACCTGGTAGATGAACAGCGAGCCGTCGTTGCCCATCGAGTAGAAGCGCCCGCCGTAGCCGGCGTTGATCAGGCTTCCCGGCGCGGTCGACGGGCTCTCCTCGGACTCGGCGATCGTCTTGCCGGTGTCCTCGTCCGCCCACAGCACCGTCTCGTTGTAGTCGAACCCGGTGGCGATGTCCGCCGTCGTCGTGTCCGGGCTGATGTTCTGGCTGACCAGGACGCGATCGCTGCTCGGGCCGACCATCGTGAAGTAGTCGCTGGACCACCAGTCGGGCCGGCTCCACTTGACGCTCATCTCCCCGGTCCTCTGATCGAGATGGACGGCGTACACGCCCTTCAGGAAGTAGTCGTTGACGAAGATCAGGCTCTTCTCGGGGTCGATGCCGGGCGCGGCGGGCGTCTCGCTCGTGGTGGCGCCGGACTCGACCGGGAAGCTCTTGCCCCACGGGCAGACCTGATGGACGTCCTTGGGATCGTCCTGGTTCACCGCGAACAGGCACTGCGGCGTCTTCGTGGAGGGGTTGGCGTTGCTGTCGGCGATCACCCAGTCGCCCATCACCACCGGAGATGCGCCCCCCGTCTGTCCCTTCAGGAGGACCTTCGGCTCCCACGACTTGTCCTGGGTGAGAGTCCGGGTGTCCGGGTCCCAGATCACCCGTACGAGGCTCTTCGCCCCGTTCCCGTAGATGTAGATCTTCCCGTCGTGCTCGACGGCGACGGTACGGGCGGTGACGTTCTGGTCGATCTCGATCGAGTCGAGGTTCTGCATCGTGTCGGGGTCGACTGCGACGAAGTTGCTCTTCGGGTTGGAGCCGTAGTCGGCCTGGCACGAGGACATCGCGTTGTTCGTCTGCGTCGGGCAGCCCACCGCCCGGGTCTGGCTCTTGTTCAGCAATGTGCCCTGCGCGTCGGGTGCGACCACCATGCCGTCGAAGTTGTTGTCCTTCGCGGGAGTGCCGACGATCGGCTGCTCCTGCGAGGCGAGGATGGAGCCGTCCTTGGGGTCCAGCTTCCAGAACGTGTGCCCGGCGGCCGCGACGAGCGTGCCGTCCTTGATCACCGCGAGGCTGCCGAGCGCGAGCCACTGGTCGGAGATGTTCACGTTGGCGAGCCAGGTCCGCCAGATCTCCTTCCCGGTGGACGGATCGAACTTCGAGACGTACTGGCCGGATCCCGGGACCACCCCGCCGGCCCACAGGTACGCCCCGTTCGGACCGTCGAATACGACCAGCCCGATGCCGCCGGGGTATGTGGTCTCGGACTGATACCGGAAGACCTCGTTCTTGCTGTTGTCCCCGCTGACGTCGCCGGTGAACGAGGCGCAGGGCGTCAGCCCGCTGCGGACGTTGTCCGTGTGCTCGGGCGCGCCGATCGCCGGGTAGTACCCGACGTAGTTGTTCGCCGGGTCGCTGGCCCATCTCCGCACGCACGCCGACTCCTTGTCGAACAGGGACTGATCTCCGACGATCGGCCCGGTGGTGGCCTGGACCGGGGGGATGACGGCGTTGAGGTTGTTCCTGACCGACCCCGTGGTGCCGGCGAGCGTCGGGATCAGGATCGCCACGAGCAGGATGACCACCGCGATCACCGCCGCCCCGAGCGGCTTCACGACCCGCCAGATCACGTGAAGCACCCGTCTCATGCAGGCCCTCCGCTCGCCCGGGGCTGCCCGGTGGCGCCAGCCCCGCGATCCCGGTGGCGCTGCGCGAGCGTCATCGCTGCGCTCGCCAGGCCGAGCCAGATCACGAAGGCGACGGATCCGGCCCACCGGCCGAGACCGCCGGTCGCGGCGTTGAGGACGTTCGCCGCGAAGAAGGGCGTCATGAACCCGCATACCGAGAGCAGGCCGGCGACGAACGCGAGCACGCCCAGCCACCGGCCGAGTGCGCCGGTGTGGAGGATCACCTTGGCGGTCGCGAAGAAGAAGATCGACGACACGCCGATTCCGAACGCGACCAGCACCGACGAGGCCGTGTACAGAGTCGACACGTTGTCCGCCTGTCCCGCACTGGTCGAAAGGCCGGCGGTCGCGAGCAGGGCGAGGGCGGAGAGGTCGAGCCCCGCCGCTCCCACGCCGCCGACCAGCGCCGCGGTCGCGCCCCGCGACTGGTCGCCCTCCGCCTCGCGCAGGACCCTCCACAGGCTGGCGAGAAACCACAGGAACAGCGCCAGGCCGAGCGTCTGCAGCAGGATCACGACACGGATCGCGCTCAGGTTCGCGGCGAGGTAGGAGGGCGCGAGATCGGCGTGCTTGATGTTGGGGAGCGCCGGGTCGCCGCCCGGGCTCGTGCTCAGGAAGACGGCGAACGCGATCACGAACAGCAGCGTCGCGAGCAGTCCGCTCGCGGCGCCCATCTCCCCCCAGGCGCGGCTTCGCGGGCTCATCCGGAGCCGCCCTTGCCCTCGGTCTTGGTCGGCACCGGCGGTTGCGAGGACGCCGGCATCGGCTGGAGGAAGTACAGCGAGCCCGAAGACTGGGCCGGATAGACCCACCGGCCGCCGTAGGTGGGCGCGACCAGCCCGTTGAAGCCGATCGGCGGCAGGAAGTCCGACTCGGCGAGCGGCTTGCCGGTGGCGGCGTCGCGCCACACGACCTGCTGCGTGTAGCTGCCGGTGGCGATGTTCCCGAGCTTTGCGTCCGGGTTCCACTTCGTCGTCACCAGGACCCGCTTGTCAGCCGGCCCGAACAGCGGCTGGAACTCGAAGCTGCGGTCGTCGACGACGAACCTCGCGCTCATCTTCCCGGTCCCCTGGTCGAGGTGGACCCCGGCGATCTTGGCGACACCCCCGTCGGCCGAGTAGACCATGTCGTTCTCCGGGTCGCCCTGCGGCTTCGGGGGTGCGTTGCTCGACTCGCCGGACTTGAGCTGGCCGAACGGGAAGATCGTCTGAGTATTGGACGAGTCGTGGACGTTGATCGCGACCAGGGACGACGCCTTGGTGTCGCTGCCGATGCCGTTCGTCTGGATCACGATCCAGTCCTTCATGTACGTAGGGGCGTCCCCGACGGTCTGTCCCTTGGCGAGGTAGTCCGCCTCCCACGACTTGTCCCGGCTCAGCGTCTTGGACACCGGATCCCAGAAGAACCGGTAGGCCTTCTTCAGCATCGCCGTGTAGATCGCGATCCTGCCCTTGTAGGGAGCGATGATCGGCGGCGTCGCCGAGTCCTCCGGGGCGACGATGCTGTCGTAGACCTCGAGTGTGTCCGGATCGATCGCGAGGAAGGGCGAGGGCTTCTGCTCAGGGCCTCCGGCGGCCTGCGAGCAGGCCTCGAGACCCCCGCCTCCCTGCTGGTTGCAGTTCTCGGGACGGTTCTGGCTGCGGAGGATGATCGTCCCGTCGGGCGCGACCGTCAGCTCCTTGTAGTTGATGTCGTTGGGCGTGACCGGCCCGGAGACGGCAGGCTCCTCGACTTGAGGATCGCGCCGGTGTCGCGGTCGAGCAGCGCGATCCGGTGGTCCCACGCGAAGACGATGTTCCCGTTCTCGAGGATGTTGAGGTTCGTGCCCCCGACGAACGCCTCGTCGACATTCAGATTCTCGACGTACGTGCGCCACACCTGCTCACCGGAGATCGGGTCGATCCGCGCTATGAAGGGGCCCCCTGCGGGGCGTCCCGTGCTGGCCGGCGGCGCGCCACCGACCACGTACGTGCCGTTCGGTCCGTCGCTGGTGACGTAGTAGACGTTGGGGTAGTACCCCTCGGCCTTGTAGGTGTAGACGACGTTCGACTCGGTGCGCGAGCCGAGGAAGTCGGCGCACGGGTAGATGCCGCTGCGCTGAGCATCGGTCAGCTCGGCGGCGTTCATCGACGAGAAGTAGCCGGGCGTCGGGATGCTCTCTTGGCATTTCTGCTCGGACGCGTACCTGCTGAGGTCGCCCGGGAGGGGTCCGTTTGTCTCCTGCTGGCTGGGGGTCACGTTCTGCGCCGCCCCCTGCAGCGGGTTGACGTGCGACGCGACGTCGCTCGTGGTCGTCAGCGCCGGAACGAGGATCAGCGCCAGCAGGCCAACTAGCACCAGGATCCCGGTGAGCAACGGCTTCGCGGCGTGCCACACGCGGCTCACGAGGCCCCGCCCTCACGGGTTCGGCGCCGCTGCGCGAGCGTCATCGCGGCGCTCGCCAGGAACACCCACACGACGAACGCGGCGTAATGCGCGTAGAAGCCGATCGCGCCGGTGGCCGGGTTGAAGATCCCGCTCTGGGCGTACGGGGTCACGAACCCGAACACCGACGCAACCGCCGCAAGCACCGCGAGCCAACCGAGCCACCTCGGCAGGCCGCCGGTTCTGAGGCTGACCTCTGCCACCCCGAGGAAGAACACGGCGAACGCGCCGCCCCCGAACCCGTACGAGAGCGCGGCCCCGCCGTACAGCGTCGAGACGGTCTCAGCCTGGGCGAGCGTCGTCGTAAGCGTGGCCGTGCCCGTCAGGATCAGGCCCACCATCGTCAGCGCCACGCCGACCAGGGCGCCGCCGGACGCGATCGCCGATCCACGGGCGGGGCCGCCCTCGGCCGCGCGCAGAGCCGACCACAGCGTCCCCAGGAACCACAGGAAGAGGGCCAGCCCGATTCCGTTCAGCATCACCTGGGCCCTGATCCCGTTCAGATGGGTGGCGAAGAAGGCCGGCGCCGCCTGCGCGTTGGCGATGTTGGGGAGCCGCGGCGTGCTGCCGCCGCTCGGATCGGCGTTGAGGAAGATGATGAAAGCGGCGACGAACAGGAGCGCCGCGAACAGCCCGCTTGCGGCACCCACCTGCTGCCAGCTCGAGTCCGACTCCCTCACAGGGGGCGACCCTCGCACGGCCGACCGCGCTTGTCATCGTCCCGATGGGATGAATCGACCGACGCCACTCAGGCCCAGGATCAACCCGCGCTTGGAGATCCGCCATAGTGTCGGGCAGTTCCACTAACGGGGGTGCACCATGAAGAGACTCGGATTGACGTTCGCGGTGATCGCGCTCGCAGCGGTGGGGTTTGCCGGCTGCGGCGGCGGTGGTGACGACACCACCTCGGCGTCCACGTCGGCGACGACCACGGCTCAGGCGGGTGGCGGCGGTGGCGAGACCGTCGACGTGTCGGCCGATGCCAGCGGGCAGCTCGCGTTCCAGCAGAAGTCGCTGCAGGCGAAGGCCGGGCAGGCGACCTTCGACTTCGACAACCCGGCCCAGATCACCCACGACTTCTGCTTGGAGTCGTCGGACGGCAAGTCCGTGGGCTGCTCCGATCAGATCGCCAACGGCAAGTCGACGCTCGACGCCGACCTGAAGCCCGGCAAGTACACCTTCTACTGCAGCGTCGACTCTCACCGCGAGGCCGGCATGGAGGGAACGCTGACCGTCGACTGACGCCGCGGGCCGGATGCCCGCGCTTCCTCTCCTTAGGGTGGCCTAATCTGTTAGGGTGGCCTAACCATGGAGCGGACCGCGGGATCTCCTCGCACGCGTCTCGCCTGGTGGGTGGGCGGCCTCGCCGTCGTCTCCGGGCTCGTCTACCTGATGGCGACCGCGAAGACGGGCCCCTCTGACCCGACCGAGGCCGGCGCGGCGCAGGGCCACGCGACGGTCGTCTTCAACTCCGGGATGATCGTGTTCCGGGAGGGCCTCGAGGCGATCCTGATCTTCGCCGCGGTCACCGCCAGCCTGGTCGCCGGCAATGCCGAGAAGCGGCGGCCGATCGTCGCCGGCGCGGCGGTCGCCTTCGCGGCGACGGTCGCGACCTGGTTCGTGGTGCAGGCGGTGCTCGATGCCGCCTCGCCGCTCGGCCCCAAGCTCGAGGCGATCACCGGGTTCATCGCGATCGTCGTCCTGCTGGTGGTGATGAACTGGTTCGTCCACAACGTGTACTGGAGCGGCTGGATCGGGCGCCACCACCGGAGGCGCAACGAGCTGCTCTCGCGCACCGGCCTCGCGGCTCTGATCGGCCTCGTCGCGCTCGGGTTCACGTCGATCTTCCGGGAGGGCTTCGAGGTCGTCCTCTTCCTCCAGAACCTGCAGCTCCAGAGCGGCACCTCGACCGTGCTCGAGGGCGTCGCGATCGGCCTCGCCTGCACGGCGGTCGTCGGCGTCGCCACCTTCTGGCTCCACCACAAGCTCCCGTACCGCCGCATGCTGATCGCGACCGGGGTGCTGCTGACGATCGTGCTGATGGTGATGATCGGAGGGACCGCGCTCTCCTTCGCCGACCTCGGGTGGATCCCGAAGACCCCGACGCCGTTCGCGGTGCCCGAGTGGATGGGCACGTGGTTCGAGGTCTACCCGTACTGGGAGACGATCGGCGCGCAGCTGATCGCGGGGCTGCTCGTGGTCGGCTCCTACCTGCTCGCGGAGCAGGTGAAGGTGCGGCGCCCGCGCCGCCGCGGGGAGCAGCCCGCTCGGCGCGCGCAGACGCCTCCGCCGGTGGTGGTCGACCGCGCCTACCCGGAAGGGACCTAGCTTCCCCTCGGAGCGCCGGCCGCTCCGAGTCCCTGACGATCCCTGGCACCCGCGGCGAGCTGATCGCCGGGCTCCGAGAACGCGCGGGCGGCGGACGCGCCGACCAGCTTCAGCTCCGCGTCGATCGCGGGTCGCCTGAAGTCAGGGACGGACCGGCGCAGGTCCTCGAGCAGCGCGCGCAGGCGCCGCGATATCTGCACCGATCCCTCGCCGAAGATGCGCGTCTCGTCGATCGCGAGGGATAGGTAGTCCTCCCACGAAGGCGCCGGGAAGGTGAGCCTGATCGTGCCCGAGGCGTCGCGCCCGACGCCGGGGACGAGCCGGCGGCCCCCGATCTGATGCAGGAGCAACTCGATCTGGTCGAGCGCCTGCGTGGAGGTGGTCGGGTCGTTCACCCCAGGCGACAGCGCCTTGGACGAGATGTCGGCCAGCAGGCGGAAGGCGAACGCCGGATCCTGGCGCATCGTCCGCTCGTCGCCGATCGCCACCGCCCCGCGCAGCCACTCGTCGTCGATCGCGCTGTCGTCGCCGTGGACCCTGAACAGGATCGCGGCCGGGCCGACGAAGTCGCCGATCCGCGGGACGAGCTCGATCACGGCGTCCGCGTCGCGGCCGCGCTCGATCAGGCCCTTGACGTCGACGCTCTGCAGCACGCCGGGCTCGCCGCCGAGCGCCACCGTCCGGGCGCCCCCGGTGGGCTCCGGAAGGGATTCCTCCTCGCGATCGCCGACGGGCTCCGGGTACATCCGGTCCATCACGGCCCTTGCGTCGCGCCCCAGGTCGCGAAGCACCGCAGCCACCCGCAGCCCCTGCGTCGTGCGACTGACCAGGCGCAGGAACATCAGCATGCTGAGCAGCAGCAGGATCAGCGCGACCGAGATCGAGTTGTCGGGCACGAAGTTCTCGTGCTCCGCGGTGCCGACCACGCGAAGCACCACGAGCGCGTAGATGAACGTCGCCATGAAGGTGCCCAGCGCCACCTTCGTCGTCGGGTCCCGGAGGAAGCGGCGCAGCATCCGGGGCGAGAACTGGCTCGAGCCGAACTGGACCGCGAGCAGCAGGATCGAGAACACGAAGCCGGTGAACGTGATCATGCCGCCGGCGAGCGATCCGAGCACGCTGCGGGCCGCGTCGCTGCCGAACTCGATCCCGATCGTTGTCTTTGTGTGCATGTCGATCTCCGGGAGCAGCAGGCCCAGCCCGATCGCGAGCGTGCCGAGAAGCGCGGGCACGATCCACAGGCTGTTGCGAACGTACTCGTAGACCCGCCACCGGGTTCGCCACGACATCGGACGCAGCATAATGCTCGGCTTCTGCAGCCTCAGCGCTGCACGGGCTGCGGCGCGCCGGCGAACCGCTGGTGCCACCCGAGCACCCGACCGACGGCGACGATCACCGGAAACAGCATGCGCTGCACCGATTGGGGAATCTCCAGGATCCCGAACTCGGACCTATACCGCTGCGACAGGTAGGCGGCGTCGTACAAGCCCGGACGCTTTCCTCCGTGGCGCCGCATCGAGTCGTACACCTGGGTCAGGTAGTACTCGAGGTTGTCCGGCGGCCGCACGTAGCCGGTCACGACGAGCTCGTCGTCTCCGGCGTTCCGGAAGCGGTGAGGGACGCCTGGCGCGAACACCGCGCTCTCGCCGGGCCCGGCGCGATGCTCCGCCTCCCCCGGGCCGTCGTACGCCATCGTGCCCCGCTCCACGGTGAGGCCCTCCTCCTGGATCAGGTGCACATGCATCGGCGGGCCGGCCCCGGGCTGGACCTCGTTGCGGATCTCCAGGTACTCGCCGCGCTCGTCGCTGCGAACGCCGACGAACGTGAGCCGCTCGCCTGCTCCGTTCTCGATCGTGTGCGGGTGCGAAGCGATCGGCGAAGTCTCCACCGGCGGAGCCCCGGCGTCAATCCGCCGGCGGACCGGCGCTGGTCGAGCTTCGCAGCGCCGAGCTCCTCCGGGGAGCCGATCACTGAGCCGTCGCTGTTGACGATCCGGCCGCCGACCGCGTCGAGCGACCACCGCGTCCGATCAGGACGCCCGCCGGTGCAATCTGACGAAGCCGACTCGGGCGAGGCCGACGGCAACCGCGCAGGCGCCGATCAACCACAGTCCGGGCCTGTCCCAGCGCGCCAGGTAGTAGAGGAGCCCGGCCGCGGCAGCGAAGCACGCTATCCCCCCGGCGTACGCCAACCCACGGTCCCAGCCCGGCGTGGCCGTGTGCCGGGCGTGCAGCAGGTTGATCAGCCCGAACACCCCCAGGAAGGTGAGCGAGCCGAAGGAGATGATCTCGATGATCGCCGGGCAGCAGGGAGAACGCGGCCCCCAGGACGGCGATCCACACGACCGCACCAACCGGGAGGCCGTCGCGCTCCGCGGCGAGCGGTCCAGGGAGCTCTCCGGCTTGCGCTCACGTCCCGCGCCAGGCGGGCGGTCGAGAACAGCGTCGCGTTGATCGCGGAGCTGGTGGAGAAGAGGGCGGCGATCGTCGCCGCCCATAGGCCGAAGCGACCGAGTGCCTCCTGGCCGACCGTCGCGAACGCAACCTCCTTCTGAGCGATGATCACCTGGTCGGGCACCAGCATCTGGGCGCCGAGCGTGACGGCGACGTAGATCAGCGACGACGACCGCGACCGACAGGTACAGGGCGCGAGGCAACGTGCGGCGGGGCTCCACCAGATCGTCGTAGTCGTAGGGCACGAGCTCGAAGCCCTCGTAGGCAACGAAGATCACGGCCGCCCCGAGAAAGACGCCGGCCAGGCCCTCGTTGTCGAGGGGTGCGAGGCGGGTCGAGGAGAACGCGGCGAGGCCGATCAGCGCGATCCCGCTCAGCACGGCGAGCTTGGTATAGACGACCACGTCCTCGGTCAGGCCCGAGGTCGTCACGCCCCGCACGTTGGCCGCGACGAACGCCGCGATCAACCCCCACCCCGCCGAGCCGGGCGAACACGGCCGGTGCGCCGAATGCGTTGGCAAGGTAGTGGCCGAAGGTGAACGCGTAGACCGCAAGGGCGAAGACGTATCCGACGATCAGCAGCCAGGCGACCCAGGCAGCCCACAGGGCGTGCCCCTCGTCGCGAAGGAAGGTGAACGGGCCGCCCGAGCGATCCGCGTGTACGGTAAGCCGGGCGTAGGCGTGAGCCGTGAGGGCGGCGATCGCTCCGCCGAGGACGAAGGCGGCGAAGGCCAGGTGACCCGCGAGGTCGATGGTGACGCCGAGCACGCTGAAGATGCCGCCGCCGATCATCCCGCCGATCGCCATCGCGCTCGCCTCGCGCAGACCGAGCAGGCCGCTTTGACGCGCGCGGCGCACCTCGGTGCGTGGGTGGTAGGCGGGATTGGCCACTCCGCGGAGATCCCGAGAAGCGCGCGCCGCGATGGTCTAGGTGACGGGCGCGGACCGGGGCAGCTCCGGCCACAGGCGGTCCACCACCGCCCAACCGGCGAAGGACACCGCGCCGACGGCTGCGGTCGCCGTCAGCAGGGCTCCGGCGGCGGCCGACGCCGCCACCCCGTCCGTGCCGAGGATCAGGACCGTCGCCGCGGCGCCGAGGCTGGGGCCGACCGGCAGCAGACCGATCACCGCGAGGCCGATCAGGAGCCCGGTGGCGTCGAGCACGGACGCGTCGACGCCGGTCCAGTTCAGGAGCAGCCAGTTGCGGGCGATCTGGAGCACGACGGCCACGCAGACCAGGCCGATGATGCGGTTGCGGCCTCTCAGGCCTCGGAGCACCGCGAAGCCGCGCCAGAACCCGTCCTGCCGGTGGTGCGTGACCCGCTGCAGGCCGGCGATCACGGCGACCATGAAGGCGAGACAGATCAGCGGGACCCACCATGGGACGCCGAGCGGACCGACCAGCGTGAAGGAGCAGATCGCGGCCAGCGCGGCCTCGATCAGGACGACGGGGAGCTCGGCCGCGACCAGCACGTTGGCCCGGGGGCTGTCGGTCGGCGCGGATCTGCGCAGTGCGGCGATCCTCACCGCGAGCCCGAACTGCCCGTTGACGATGTTCCCCAGGTAGCCGACGCTGGAAGCCCGGTACAGGCGGCGCCGGCTGACCTTCCCGCCGGCGGCGCCGACGCAGACGTTCCACGCCTCGCTGCGCGCGACGAGCCACGAGACGTGCAGCGCGACCGCGGCTGCCAGCAGCCATATCGGGGCCGACTCGAGCGCGGTCAGGAACTCGTCGCCCTTCCCGGCCATCGCGACCGCGAGCGCTACCACGACCACCAGGCTCCCGGCGATGCTCACGGCCACGGGGTGGCGCCGAACCATGGAGCGAACGGCTGCCACCCGGGTACGGATCACGTAATCCGTTCCATACATCAGCCAGACTACCTGCCCGGCCGACCCGTACACTGCGCCCGACGCATTCGCCCGGCGGCTCTTCTCCCTCGCCCTTCGCGCGAACCGGAACCCAGAGGGTCAGGAAGGTGGCGCGATGGTCGATGCCGATGCCGTTCCGGCGACTCCCGAGGCACGGTCCGGCTGGACATGCGGCCGCTGCCAGATGACGCTGAGCTGGACGGCCGAGGCGGAGAATCCCGAGCTGCCCACCAGCTGGATCCACGAGGACGGCGCCTTCTACTGCCTCGCGTGCCGTCGCGACCGGGCCGGGGACGCGTCGGTCGACGACCTGCCGCTCGACGCCCCCCTGGCGACGCGCCAGCAGACGCGTTTCCGGGCCCGGATCGACTTCGAGATCCAGCGCGACCCGGACCGCCCGGACGGCCGGATCGCGAAGGCCTGCCGCACCTCGACGCTGGCCGTCCGCAAGGCGCGCAACCGCCTCGGCCTGCCGCGCGCCCCGCAGGTGTAGCCGGCACCACCTGCTACCGTGACCGGCGTCGGGTGACCGCCGCCACGCGGATTCGTCGCCCGAGAGGTTCCGTTCCTCCTGCGCTTCTTACAGCTCTCGGGGTCGCTGGATCTCCCCGAAGAACTCATAAGGAGCAGTACATGCATTCCGCCTCATTCGCCGATCTCGGCGTGTCGAAACCAGTCGTATCCGCGCTCCGAGAGCGCGGTATCACCGAGCCGTTCGCGGTTCAGAGCCTGTGCGTCGCCGACGTACTCGCAGGCGAGGACGTGCTCGTGCAGTCCCCCACCGGGTCGGGCAAGACGCTCGCCTTCGGTGTCCCGATCGTCGACCGGATCGAGCCCGGCGCGCGCCGGCCCGCGGCGCTCGTCCTGGCGCCGACCCGCGAGCTCGCCGAGCAGATCGTCGAGGAGCTGCGCGACGTCGCCCGAGCGAGGGACCTCCGGATCGCCGCCGTGTACGGCGGTGTCGGGATCCCGGCGCAGGCGAAGCGGGCCGCAAAGGCCCACATCGTCGTCGCCACTCCCGGCCGCCTCGAGGACCTGATCGGGCGCGGCCACCTGAACCTGAAGAACGTCGAGACCCTCGTCCTCGACGAGGCCGACCGGATGCTCGACATGGGCTTCAAGCCGCCTGTCGACCGGATCGTCGCCAAGACGCCCGCGAAACGCCAGACACTGTTCTTCAGCGCCACCCTCGAGGGGGCGGCGGGCAAGCTGGCCGCGGCCTACACGCGCAAGCCGAAGCGTCATGTCCATCGGCCCGCGGTAGAGCGGGCCAGCGAGGTCGAGCATCGCTTCGTCCACGTGCACCACGAGGCGAAGGTCGACGCCCTGGTCGCCGAATTGCGGGACTCGGAGCGAGGCCGCACGCTGGTCTTCGTCCGCACTAAGCGCGGCGCCGACCGGCTGGTGCGGAAGCTCGGGCGCCACCGCATCGACGCGATGGCGATGCACGGGAACAAGAGCCAGTCTCAGCGCCGGCGGGCGCTCGCCAGCTTCGATGCAGGCAAGTGCGACACCCTCGTCGCCACCGATGTCGCAGCCCGCGGGATCGACGTCGCCGACATCACCCACGTGATCAACTTCGACGCCCCCGAGGATCGTGACGCCTACGTCCACCGCACCGGCCGCACGGGCCGGGCCGGCGCCTCGGGCATCGCCGCGAGCTTCGTCCTCCCGGACCAGCGCCGCGACATGCGCGCGGTGGCGGACTCGCTGGGACTCCGCCACGAGTTCGATCGCAGCGCTGGTGACAGGCGGGCGGAGACCCGGCCCGGTCGCCGGGCCGGGCGCCGGCGCTGAGCGCGGCGATCAGCGGGCGCCGGAGCCGCTCACGGCGTCCACCCCGTCGGGTGCCGCTACCCTTGGGTGGAGCCCGCTGGGGTTTCCCTTCCCTTCCGCCCTTCGAGCTGATGCTTCCGGAGGCGGGGACCAAACGAGGAGGAACCCAGGATGGCCAAGACGATCACGTCCGACCAAGTCGTAAGCGCGGCTCGGGATCTCACCGAATCGCAGTTCACCCGCGACGACCTCGCCGAGCAGCTCGGCGTCGGGAAGCCGAAGTTCAAGGATGCCTTCAAGGTCGCCCGCCAGTCCGGCCGGCTCGAGAAGGTCGGCGACGACGACGCCGGCAAGGGTCGCTTCCAGGTCGCGGAGTAGCCGTGCAGCTCGCACGGATGGACGGCCCTCGTAGCTGACGACCATCCACTTCGCCGGACCAGCCGCCTCCCGGGCTTGCTGGACCGGGTCGTGAGGCTGCGGCGTCACGAAGCCGCAGATGCAGAGGTGGAGGCGCCCCGCAGCCAGGGCGGGGAGACCGATTCCGAATCCGCGAGGCAGATCGAGGCTCTTGAACGGCGGACCGCTCACCTGGAGGCGGTTCTGGAGGGCCTTCAGGACGCCGTCCATCGCGAGTCGGTTCGCGTGGACGACAGGCTCGGCCGGCTGGAGGCGAAGACCGACCCGGGTGAGATCGCGCGGGCCCTGAGCCAGAACGCTCGTGAGCGCGGAATCTGACGATCTGCCGGCCGGCGAAACGAGGCGTAGGGATCCAGGTCAGTCGGATTTCGCGCTCTACGAAGGAGAGAACAAATGCTCAACCACATCAAGCGTGCGCGTCCCTCGCCGGTGATGCTCGTCGCGATCGTCGCTCTGGTCGCCGCGGCGACGGGCACCGCGGTTGCGTCGAACCCCGGCGCGACGACCAGCGCTCTAAACAAGAAGAAGGTCAAGAAGATCGCCGCGAAGCAGGTCAAGAAGCTTGCGCCGGGCCTCTCGGTGGCAAGCGCGGGCGTGGCGGAGAACGTGCTGGCGGCGACCGTTCCGGTCGGCGATAGCTGCGAGATCACAAAGCAGACCGGTGGGATCACCGCCACGAAGACCGGCAACCCCGCAAATACGAAGTGCGACGTCACCTTCCCGCAGAGCGTCGCAGACTGCTCCGTCGGCGCGACTCCGCTCCACCCCACTGCGGACGTGGGCGGTGAGGCCACGATCCGCTATCTGAGCGGAGCCACGGTGAAGGTGGGCCGTTACGACAGCGCCGGCGGGACGCCGACGGCGGGCCTGTTCTCGATCATCGCGGTGTGCCCAGGGCCGGACGGCCTCTGATCGATCTGAGGCGGTCCTTCCTTCCGCAACGTGATGCGGGCCTGACGTTGACGCGGGGCCCTTGGAAATAGAGCCGGACCGAGCGCGCGCCACGGGACGCCTCATTGGCCCGGTGGTACCTTGAGCCAGGAACCTGATCGGGTTGGGGGCCGTAGGTCACACCCCGCGGCCCACCGCTCGGAGAGAAGGAGGGGATGATGACTCGGATCCGGCCAGGTGAGGCGTCGGTTGCGATTCCGATTGCCGCCGTGGCACTTGTCGCGGCCGTGGCGGGAACCGCGCTTGCCGGCTCGGGAGACGGCGCCCGCACCGCGGGCGCCAAGAAGATCGCGCGCAAGGCGCAGCAGACGGCGAACCAGGCGTTCACGACGGCGAACACGGCGCTGATGAAGGCGGACGTGAGCTCCGCGACGAAGCTCGGCTACAAGGTCGTCAGTGAGAGCACCGGGGCGCGCTCGGACTCGCCGAGGACGATCCGCGCGGGGTGCCCATCCGGGAAGACAGCGATCGGCGGCTTCGGGTACACCTACGGGACGAACGGGTCGTACCCCGAGGGGCTCGTTTTCCAGGGAACCGCCAGGCTCTATGGGGGCGTGGTTGCGTTGGCCACCGAGACTCTCCCGACCGACGAGAAGTGGAGCCTCGTCGCTCAGGCGGTGTGCGTGAACCTCAAGTAGATCCGGCGAAAGTGCTGCGATCACGCGCGGGGAGGCGTCGCGACTGCCACTGTGCCCGCGCCTCCTTCCATGGAATGCGGAACTCAGGTCACCTCGCTCAGGAACTCGCCGAAAAGACTCGACGTATCTGATCGACCCGCGCCTCGTCGTGAGCGACCGACACCGTCGGCCCCAGCCACCAGCCCGATTCCCAGACCCCTCGGTTGGCCATGAACACCCGGATCAGGGCGCGGAGGTCCGGGTCGTCGGCGGCACGCGAGTCGGCAGCATCGCTCGGCGGGGTGGGCTGAAAGAAGTAGTAGGCGTGGCCGCCAACCTGGACGACGCTCCATCCAAGTCCGGCTCGCGCGATCGACTCCCGCAGCCCGGCCGCCATCCGTTCGCCGAGTGCGGCAGTGTGCTCGAACGCCTGCTCGGTCAGGACCTCCAGGAGGGCGGCGCGCCCGGCTGCCATCGAGAGGGCGTTGGCGAACAGCGTTCCGCCGGTCGCGACCTCGCCCACCACCACGCCAGAGGCGAGGCGAGACTCCTCGGGAGGCGCGATCAGCGAGGCGATCTCGTCGCGCATGCCGTAGGCAGCCAGGGGCACGCCCGCCGCGATCGACTTGCCGATCACCAGCAGGTCCGGGTCCAGTCCCCACTTCCCGGTGAGCCCGCCGTGCGCGCAGACGAGCGAGTGGGTCTCGTCGATCGCCAGCAGCGTCCCATGCTCGCGGGTCATCCGCCGGAGCGCATCGTGGAAGCCGTCCTCGGGAAGCAGGAATCCGGCGTTGGTCATGGCTGGCTCCGCGAGGACGAGGGCGACGTCATCCGCCGCGAGCGCAGCCGCGAGCGCCGCCACATCGTTGAACGGGACCACCCGCGCCTGGCCGGTGATCCAACCCGGGAGCCCGCGCATCTCTGGAACGACCTCGCCGTCCTCCAGGACCACCAGAGTGGCTATCTCCCTCGCCGTGGTACTTCCCGTCGAACAGCAGTACTTTCTCGCGACCCGTCATCTCGCGGGCGATGCGGATCGCCTCGGTGTTCGCCTGCGTAGCGGAAGAGGTGAACTGCCATTGCGGCAACCCGTAACGGGCCGCTAGGTGCTCGGCGACGGCGATCGCATCCTCGGTCGGGAGCAGGAACTGGTTCCCGCGTGCGATCCGAGCGCTGACGGCCTCGACTACTGGGGCCGGAGCGTGCCCGCAGAAAGCGCTCATGTCGGCGACGTACATGTCCAGGTAGCGGTGCCCGTCCACATCGGTGAAGTGGGCGCCCTGGCCGTTGGACACCCAGACCGGGGGATGCTCGTAGAGGTCATCCATCCATGACATCGGGACGCCACGTGGCATCGACCCGCGGGCCCGCTGAAGCAGCGCGGTCGATTTCGGCCGCCCGGCGACGAACCGGGCGTTCTCGGCTTCGAGCATCGCCCGGGTCTTGCTCACGTCGATCCCGGCGCAGCCGCCCACAACTCGACATGGTCACACAGGTCACGGCCGATGACGACCTGAAGGGCAGCGCGGCGGGCCGAGGGCAACGGGTGACTGCGGGGAGCCCGCCAGAGCGGCGGCTACGGAGCCGTTCCCCAGTCCGGCCGGTACTCGAACTTCGGTGACGTCGATACGGGCTTGCGGTGGCTGCCGTCGGGCCGCATCCTGTAGACGTCGCCGACGCAGCACTCGTGCTTGTCGCCCTTGAACTTGGTGTAGGCGATCTGCTTGCCGTTCGGCGACCAGCTCGGGTTGAAGTTGGCCCTCGGCCCGTGCTTTAGATCGGTGATGTAACGGATCCGCTTGCGACACTCGCTCGGCGCGGCGCAGGTCGAGGGCACCGTCGCCAGGTTGGTCGTCTCGTTGGCCCGCCGAGTGTCTCGAACACGACCACGTCCTTGGTCGGGCCGCTGGTCGCCGGTGAGAGGTCGGCGAAGTCCGCGTTGATGCCCCAGGGGGTCAGCCGGTGCACGTCTGTGCCGTCGACGTTCATCCGGAACGCGGCGGCTGCCGTGGTGTCGTTACCCACCCTGGTGAAGACGATGTAGCTGCTGTCGGGCGAGTAGCGCGCGAAGTAGTCCTCAGTAAACGCTGGCAAACGACGACGCTGGGAAGCCGGAGCCGCGCCGAGCGAGCGCTCGAGGCGCTCCGCGTCGGCCGCGAGCCTGTCCATCCCTAGGTCGTCATAGGTCTCGAGCCCGGTGATACGAGCGCCCTCCCCGACGCCGGAGCCGGCTCGACACGCCGGAAACGGCTCCGCGGCTCGGATCCGCGCGATGATCCTGCCACGCACGAGCCCGCACTGGGACGCCTCCAGTCGTTTCGTCCATAGCCACGAGACTCGCGGTTTCCTGCATGTCCATGCGGTGTGCGGCTATCCGCAAGCTTTTCCCAGTCGCGCGACGGTTGTCGCCCCCTGGTCTCGTCGCTGCACCCTGCGAGGGCGCCCGCCGCGATGACGGCGGTGATCACCGCGTCGACCCAAGGGAGTGCCGGAGCCGCGCCGCCGCGGCCGCGAACGAGTCCATCCCCAATCCGTGGTAGCCGTCGAGCGCCCGGCGGGCGAGCTCGAGTGCGCGCTCCCCGTCGCGCACCCCGCCCCGCGCCGACAACATCCGCGCATAGTCCCGCTCGGTGTGGGCGAGCCAGGGGCGGGCGCCGATCCGCTCGTTCATCTCCAGCGCCGCTTCGAAGTGGCGTTCTGCGTCGTTCCACCGAGCCACCATCGCAGCGAGGATCCCCAGGTAGCGCGAGACCGAGCCGGTGCTGATCTCCGCGTAGCTGACCGCGACTGTCCCGCCGTACGGACGCAAACGGTCGTAGAGCACCAACGCACGCTCGGTATCTCCGAGAACTTCGGCCGTCTCAGCGAGAAAGGTCAGGCTCACGAGCCACTCCTCATTGAACGGCAGGTTGGCGAACGCATCGGCGGCGAGCGCCTGGAAAGTGCGGCGCGCTTCGTCGGTGTGCCCGAGCACCGCCGCCGTGTGCGCCAGCGCGCAACCCCAGAGTGGATACGTCGGGTACTCGGCGGCGGAGACGCGAACAAGCTCCAAGACGTCCGCGAGCCTGCCTTGCTCGCGCCGGAGCAGGTACAGCTGGAGCCCGTACGAGACGGCTGCATTCCAGCGCTGCGCACGCTCACCCATCCGGCGGGCTTCCGAAATCAGATCCTCCGCCCCTTCGAACTCCCCTTCGAGTAACGCGAACAGCGCTCGGTACGCGGTCACGAACCAGTCGTGTGACGGCTGTCGAAGCTCCTCGGCCAGCGTCGCCATCGCTGCCAAGTCCCCCTTGGCCCGCGACATGTCTCCGAGCTCGATCAGGGCCACGGCGCGCGTCTCGTGGCCGTCCGCGGCGCGTTCGAGGTCACCGGCTTGCTGCGCTACCTGTATGAGCTCGGTTGCCAGCGGCACCTGCTTCGGGGTGGTGTCCGGCGCGAGATTGGCTGTGATGAAGGCGGACAATGCATAAGCCAGCGTCATCGGGTCGTCGAGCCGTCGAGCGATCTCGAGTGCCTCCCGGCTCAACGCCAGGCTTCTCTCACGCGGGAACCTGGCATCGCGAAGCGGACCGCCCGCGAGGCGGGCGAGGAGCCTGACGCGGAGGCCACCGTCAGCATTTCCGAGAGCAGCGATCGCTCGCTCGAGTAGCGGCACCGCGTATTCGTCGCCCCTGGAGACTTCCCAGATGATTCTTCCGCCGTAGCCGAGCGCGGCGCGGGCCATCCGCTCGGGCAGGCCTCGCTCCTCGGCGAGCTCCGCGGCCTCTCTGAAGATCTGCCTCGAAGCGCCCGAGTCGCCTGCCCTCGCCTGGGTGTCGCCAAGCGCGAGGAGCAAGTCGCAACGCGCAATCGGCTCGTCTGCAAGCGTCAGCGCCATCTCATAGAGGCGCGCTGCCTCTTCGTACGCGAGTTGGGAGACGGCTCGATCGCCCGCCCGGCGCGCGTACTCGACCGCCTTGTCACCCACCCCGATCGGAGCTGCGGCGAGGTAGTGATGCGCGAGCTCGGGGAGGTGAGGCCCGAGGTCGTCTGAGTGGGCGGCCTCCAGCGCGTCTCCAACCTCCTGGTGGAGCTCCATCCTGTGCGCCGGGGTCAGCTCGTCGTACAGCGTGTCCCTGATCAGCGCGTGCCCGAAGCGAACCCGGCCTGGCGACCCCGGGACCTCGCCGAGGATACGCTCGGCCATCGCCTTATCCAGGGCGTTCAGCAGCTCGCCCCGAGGCAGCTGGCTGAGCGACATCAGGGCATCAAGCTCGAACTCCCGGCCGAGCACCGAGGCAGGAATGAGGAGGCTGCGGCACGGCTCTGAGAGCCGCCCCACCCGCTGGCCGATCACGGCCCGAACGCCCGGTGGGATCTGCAGGTGCGCGTCTGGATCGGCAAACCGGCCCTCGGCATCGAGAAGGCGGACCGCCTCGGCGAGGAAAAGCGGATTCCCCTCCGTCTCGGAGTGGATCGCCTCGACGAGGCGAGGCGCGACCTCAGTCCCGGTAGAGAGCTCGATGTACGCCGCAACGTCTTCCTCACTCAGCCCCGCGAGCGCAATCTGCGTGGTATGGGGCTCCCGCACGAGCTCCGCAACCGTGGAGACCAGCGGATCTCGCATCGTGGGGTCTACGTCGCGGAGTGCACAGACCACGAGCAGGCGGCTGTCCCCGATCTCGCGGGCCACGAACTGGAGCAGGAGCAGAGAGGGTTCGTCCGCTGCGTGCAGATCGTCGAGCCCGAGCACGAGTGGCCGGTCCTTCGTGGCACCTCGGAGATAGGAGCTCACCGCCTCGAAGAGGCGAAAGCGCGCACCCTCCGCCTCGAGGGCCTGCGGCTCCGGGAGATCTTCGATCAGCTCGCGCAACTCGGGAAGTAGCTGGGCGAGATCCGCCCCCCGGGAGCCGAGCTGCGCTCGCAGCGCATCTGGTTCGGCTCCCCGAACGTGGGTGCGCAGCGACTGAACCCACGGCCAGTACGCGGGGGCGCCGCCCGCCTCCCAGCAGCGTCCCACGATCACCTGCGCCCCGCGCTCGCGCGCTCGCGCCATCAACTCGTGTGCGAGCCGGCTCTTGCCGATGCCTGGCTCGCCGACGAGGAGAACAAGCCGTCCCCGGCCTGCGAGCGCCTCCTCGAGCGCTCCCACGAGTTCGGTCAGCTCGCGCTCGCGTCCCACGAAGACGCCACGGGAGGGCTCCGGCGCCACTTCGGGTACGTCGATGCGGTCGAGCGCGGGATCCTGACGCAGGATCGCCTCCTGAAGCTCCCTGAGCTCGCGGCTCGGCTCGATCCCGAGCTCCTCGGTGAGGGCCGTGCGTGCGTCCTGGTACGCGTCGAGCGCCTCCGCTTGCCGCCCGGAGCGGTAGAGCGCCTGCATGAACTGCGCTCGGAGCCGCTCCCTCAAAGGGTGCTCGGCAACCAGCACTTCGAGCTCACCAATCACGTCCACCTGCCTGCCGAGCACGAGCTCGGCATCGAAGCGCTCCTCGAGTGCCGCGAGGTGACGCTCCTCGAGACGAGCAATCTCCTTCTGGGCGAAGGGCTCATACGCGAGGTCCGAAAGCGGCGGGCCACGCGACAGGGCGAGCGCCTCGCGCAGCTTCTGCGCGGCACTCGCGGCGTTGCCAGCGGCGAGCGCCTGGCGCGCTTCGCCGCGCAAGCGCTCGAAGCGTCCGATGTCGAGCTGCTCAGCATCGACCGCGACCAGGTAGCCGGGCGGACGCGTGACGAGGATCCGACCCGGGTCGCCGCGGGCACGTTCGGGCTCGAGCGCATCGCGCAATCGGGATACATAGACCTGGACCAACTTGGCCGCGGTTGCAGGCGGCTGCTCCCCCCACACTTCGTCGATAAGCCGATCGCGGGAGACGACCTGATTCGGATTGAGAAGCAGCACGGCCAACAGAACGCGCTGCTGGGGCGGTCCGAGCGAAACAGGCGCACCCTCGGCGAGCACCTCAAGCGGGCCGAGCAGTTTGACTTCGATCTTGCGTTCGCGCGCGATGGGAGCCCTCGCCACTGTAGCCCAGCCCGATTCCGTCCAAGGACTGCCGAAGTCGACGTCCTACGCGTGTCCCTTAGGCCGAAACCACGGCCTCCAAGCTCTTGATCGCGCTGTAGTGAGCCTGCCTAGCAGGCTGGCCGCAACCATGCGAGTGGAGGCGCGCGCCCAGCGCAAACCGTCGCTGCACCTCGTTGTCCCGAAGCGGAACTCTCCCGACGAAACGGTTCCGCGGCTCGGATCCGCGCGATAGTCCTGCCACGCACGACCCCAGATCGGGGTGCTTCCAGCATTTTGCACCCTTATCGCGCGACTTCGCCGCTTCCCGCTTGCCCATGCGGTTTGCGACGGTCAGCCGAAGCGCGCCCGACAGGATTCGAACCTGTGGCCTCTGGCTTCGTAGCGTGAAGGTCATCTGTCGGCCTTTCGCCTGGGACGGCGCGAGTTCAGCGGCCCACCAGGAGGAGTCGTCAACTCAGCCCGCGGTCGCTCCTCGCGCTGGCCCGGAGTGGACCCTGCGCCGCTCCTAGTCGCGCATGAACCAGGCTCGGACCTCGGCCTCGTGGTCCACGTAGCGCTTCCCGGAGACGTCGACGATCACCTTGTCGATCGTGCCCCCGGAGAAGCGGAACGGCGGGCGGTAGTCAGGCGTGACCGGTGAGGCGCTGTCGCGCCCGACGCAGATTCCGTCGCCGACCAGGCAGAAGGCACCGGGTTGGGTGACGATTTCCGCCTCGCCGACCTGCTCGTCGTCCATGTACAGGGTGAGGGTGCCGGCGAACCCCGGCATCGCCCTGTCGTCGCTCGCACCACTGACGGCGAACTCGGCCGCGTAGACGTGGGTGCCGGTGCTGATCTCGCTGTCGGCCACCACGTTCTGGAGATTGGTGCCGACCCAGTTGAACGTGTAGCGAAGACGTCCGTCCTTGATGTAGAGGCTGTGGCCCCCGGCGACGCCTCCGTGCGCGAACAGGACGCCTTCGGCGCCGGCGGAGTCGATCTTGAGCCCGGCCGCGATCGTGTACGAGCGGCCGTTGATGCGGACGCCGCCCTCCTCGGGGACGTCGGCCGTATCCGGGAAGTAGACGTAGCGCTCGCGGTCGGTGGCCGCGTGCGGGCGCTCGGCGCGGACTTGCTCAAGCGCGCTTCGGTCGTCGAGCGGCAGTCCGTTGTAGATCCCTGCGTAGTAGTACCAAAGGGCCTTGAGCTCCTCCAACCGCTTCGGCTCCTGTTCGGAGAGATCGGTGGACTGGGCCCGGTCACGCTCCAGGTCATAGAGCTCCCAGACGTCTTGGTCGAACTTGCCCCAGCCGCTCAGCGGCGGGTGAACGGTGCAGGCGAGCCATCCCTGGTGATAGATGGAGCGCTGGCCGAGCATCGCGTAGAACTGCGAGTCCTTGCCTGGCGCCTCGGGGTTACCCAGCGAGGCGGCGAAGCTCTCCCCTTCGATCGCGCTCTGCGCGACGCCCTTGATCGCCTCCGGGGGCTCGATCTCGAGCAGTTCGTAGACCGTCGGCACGATGTCGACCGCGTGGATGTACTGGTCGCGGGGCTCGGCTTGACGCTCGATCTTGGCGGGCCAGCTGACGAAGCACATGTCGGCGACGCCGCCTTCATAGCCCGCCCACCGCTTCCAGTAGGGAAACGGCGTGTCGAACGCCCACGCCCAGCCCGTGTTGTAGTGGTTGTAAGAGGCCGGACTCCCGAGCTCGTCGATGTGGGGGATCGTGAGCTCGGTCGAGTCCGGGACGCCGTTGAAAAAGCGCCACTCGTTGAAGGTGCCGTTGGGGCCACCCTCCCCGCTTCCCCCGTTGTCGGATGACGACGACGATCAGCGTGTTGTCGAGCTGGTCCGACTCCTCAAGGTAGTCCAGAACGCGGCCGATCTGCTCGTCCGTGTACGAAAGGTACCCGGCGTAGACCTCGGCCATGCGGGAGAAGAGCCGCTGCTCGTCGGGGCGCAGCGAGTCCCACGGCCTCACCGTGTCCAGGGGCGGCCACGGCTGACCGTCGGGGCCGGTGACGTTCGGCTCTCCATGCGGATTGATCCTGGAGAGCTGGGTGTCGGCAGGCAGCAGACCGAGCTCCTTCTGTCGCTCGAGGATCCCGGCCCGGATCGCCTCGTAGCCCCCGTCGAACCGGCCCTTGTACCGATCCGCCCACTCCGGGAAGACATGGTGTGGGGCGTGGCCGGCCTGCGAGGCGAAGTACATGAAGAAGGGTTTGCCCGGATCGACTGCCTTTGCGTCACGGATGAACTCGATGGCCCTGTCGGAGAGGTCCCTCGAGAGGTGGTAGCCGTCCTCGGGCGCACCGGGCGGATCGATCTGGTGGTTGTCGTAGACGAGGTCGGGGTACCAGCTGTTGGACTCGCCACCGAGGAAGCCGTAGAACCGCTCGAAGCCACGACCCAGAGGCCAGCGGCCCTTGAACGAAGCCAGCGTGGTCTCGTCGCCGGGGGTCAGGTGCCACTTCCCGACGCAGTAGGTGCTGTAGCCTCGCTCGGCTAGGGCCTCGGAGATCAGCCCGTTCTCCATCGGTATCCGCGCGGATATGCCCGGGAACCCCGAGCTGAACTCGGCGATCGTCGCCATCCCGTTCGATGTCGCGTTGCGACCGTTGAGCAGCGAGGCGCGGGTCGGGGAGCAGAGCGCCGTGGTGTGAAAGTTCGAGTAGCGCACCCCCCGCTCAGCGATCCGCCCCATGTTCGGGGCCTCGACCGGTCCGCCGAAGACGTCCATCGTGCCGTAACCCACGTCGTCCCAGGCAATCAGCAGGACGTTGGGGGCGCCCTCCGGCGCCCTCGGAGGGAGGAACGGCTCCCAGTCCGGTGTCGAGTCGCGGATGTCGAGAGCTATCTTGCCCTCGAATCTGCGTGTCATCTCGTTAGCCCTCCTCGGAATCGACTGTCATGGGATTGCGCCCTGGGCGCGCGAGCCTACACGGACTCTGGGGCCGGTCGCAGGCAATGCCAGCGGGCCCGGGCACGGGTTGTGAGAGCGAGCAGTCCCACGCTCCTCTTGCGCAGTGCGATGACCAGGAACGAGCGAGGCTGGCTCACGGCGAGGCGCCGGCTCGCCTGTGGAAGAGGCCCCGCGCGATGGTCGTGCCACTCACGAGCACGGATCACGACGCTTGCAGCGGTCCTGCGTACCGGCCACATGATCCGCCGCTTCCCGCATGCCCATGCGGTTTGCGGCGGTCCTCTGAAGCGCGCCCGACAGGATTCGAACCTGTGACCTCTGGTTTCGTAGACCAGCGCTCTATCCGACTGAGCTACGGGCGCGGGATGCCGGGATCGTCGGCCCCGGACGGGCGGATTGTAGAAGCCCTCAGCCCTTCAGCCTGATCGTGACCCGGCCGGTGTCGGTGCCGCCGGCCGAGGTCGCGGTCGCGTCGACGATCGCCTTGGAGCGCTTCTTCGCCTTGCTGCCGCCGCTCTTGATCAGCTTCGCGATCTTCTTCACCGTCTTCGCGTTGCGCTTGTGCTTCAGGCTCACCTTCTCGGTGGCGCCGGCGCCGACCGAGACCGTCTGCGCGACGAGCGCGAACTTCTTCGACTTCGCCGCCGAGGCGCCCGCCTTCGACTTCAGCACCTTGCTCTTCCCGGACAGGTCGACGTCGCACGCGACCGCGCCGCACCCGACCTCGACCTGAAGCTTCTTCGCCTTCTGCTTTCCCTTTGCGTCGAGCGTGAGCTCGGGGGCCGCGGGATTCGAGCCGCCGCCGGGGGGCGGGGGCGGGGACGTGGCCGGCTGGCGCTCGTAGGCGCCGATGTCGCAGCCGCCGGCCTGCGGGCGGCTGACGCCGCGCTGGTCCTCCGTCACCCCGTCCGCCGCGCAGCCGTCGTAGGCGTCAATCGCGGGGCTGTTGGCCGGGATCGCGCGGGTCGGCGTCGGCCCGCCGTTCGCCTGCAGCGGCCCGAGCAGGGCGTCGGTGACCGGGTGCTCGATGAAGGAGGGCGGGGACGAGCAGGTGTTGTCGCTCGCGATGCTGTCGCCCTGGAAGTCGAAGGCCCCCGTTCCCGCCAGATCGCAGTCGCGCGTCGTGTTGCCGTCGACGATCGAGCCCGAGGCGTGCACGGTGCTCATGTCGCCGGCGAACAGCCCCGTCACGTTGTCGGCGATCGTGCTCGCGCGCACCGTGACATCGATCGGGACGCCGTTGCTCTGCACCCCGACGCCGCCCGCGTTCCCGCTCACGGTCGAGTTCTCGAGCTCGAAGTCGCTGGTGATGAACACGCCGCCGCCGTGGTTGCCGTCGACGGTCGAACTGCGGACGGTCGTCGTCTTGGCGGTGCCCCCTCCGGTCCAGATCCCGGCGCCGATCGTGCCCGGCGCCGTGTTGTCGGTGATCCTCGAGTCCGTGATCGTGCCGTTGTCGAAGTTCGCGATCCCCCCCTTGTCCGCGGTCCCGCCAGGCGCGGACGTGGACGCCTCGTTGCCGCTCACGGTCGAGCGGTTGATGATCAGCTCGCCGCCGTTGTTCCCCTGGTTCATGATCCCGCCGCCCTCCACATGGCCGCTGCCCGCATCCGCTGTCGCATCGGCGGTGTTGGAGTCGATCGTCGAGTCCTCGATCTTGAGCGGGCCCTGGCTGAAGATCCCGCCTCCCTGAGCGGACCCGGTCCCCGAGTCCGCAGTCGCCGAGTTGTCCGAGATCGTGCTGTTCTGGATCGTGAGCAGGTCGGTCAAAGACTGCTGGTAGATGCCGCCGCCGAGTTGACCGTCGCCGGATGATCCGGTTCCCTCGACCTTGTTGCCGTCCGCGGGGGTGCTGCCGCCGATCGTGCTGTCGATGATCATCGTCGACGTCGCGCCGTTCAGGATCGCGATGCCGCCGCCGTCGTAGCCCCCAAGCGCCTTGTTGCCTGAGACCACCGAGCGGCGCAGCGTCAACGCGCGGCTGCTCGCGATCCCGGCCCCGTTATCAGCGACCTCGCCGCCGGTGACGGTCACGTCGCGAAGCTCGAGGTTGTTCCCGGAGCCGCTCAAGACCTCGAAGACCCGGTCGGGGAACGACGAATTAACGCCGTCGTGCTCCACGACCGTGTTCGCGGCCGAGCCGGCGCCGTCGATCACGATCTCCGAACCGACCTGGAGCTTTCCGAGCGTCAGCTTGTAGACACCCGGCGGGAGCGTGATCACATCGACGCCCGGACCATTCAGATTCGCCGACTCGATCGCGGCGCGTAGCGTGCAGTCGCTCTGGCCGTCGGTCGCCTCGCACGGCCCCCCGGGCGTGGCGTCATGCCCATCCGCCGTCGTGTCGACGGTGAAGTCCGCCGCGGCCACCGCCGGCATCGCCAGCAGCACCGCGCCGATCGCGACCGCGAGCACGGCCACCCTGCCTGGGCTCCTTCCCACGACCGCGACCCTACAGGTTTCCGGGGCGGGCGGCTACCCCTTGCCGGCGGCGTCGCCGAGCCGCTCCGCGAGCCACAGGTCGTCCATCCAGCGCTGCTCGGTGGACGCGGTGTTGCCGCCGCGCCGGGTGACGAGGATCCCGTCGGCGCCGGCCTCGACCTTGACGCCGCGCCACCGCGACCCGGCGCCGATCGCCGCCAGCGCCTCGCCGACTGCGGCCGGGACGTCGCCGTCGGGGCGGAGCTTCCCGTCCTTGCTGGTCACCTTGAAGCTGGGCGTGCGCCCCGCGACGCGCGTGCAGAACCGCCTCGAGTCCATCTCGATCCGGACCGCGCGGCCGTGGCGGCGGCCCGTGATCACGCTCGGGCCCTGCACGTCGGTCTGCATCCCCCCGCCCGCCACCCGGGGGCGGACGCCGATCCGCGGGGTCTCGGTGAGCGCCAGCCCGAGCGGCTCGAGCTCGGTGTTCGCCGCCTCCACCCCGCGGCTGAGCGTGAACGGGATCCGGAGGACGAGGTAGACGATGAACGCGAAGATCGGCAGGAACGCGATCGGCGCGCCGGGTCCGGCGTCGCCGAGCGGGTACAGGGTGTCGTCGACGCCCCCGTAGTACAGCCCGACGCCGACCAGGATCAGCACCATCAGGATCGCCCCGCCGGTGACCTGGGACATCATGATCCCGCCGGTCATCCGCCGCGCGGCGTCGCGCGTGCCCGGCTCGATCGGCTTCACCGCGAGCGCGGCGGCGAGCTCGGCGCGCCGCGTCGGCGGATCGTCGCGGGCCGCCGCCGGATCGACGGGCGCGTCGGCGGTCCGCTCCGGCTGCTGCATCCGGCGCGCGGCGCGGCCCTGCATCACGAAGATCCCGCCCATGTAGATCGCGAGCAGCGGCAGGATCGCGAAGATCACGTTCTGGTTCGCGGGGTTGGCGAGGCCGAGCCCGACCGCGACCGCGACGATCACGACGAGCCCCCCGAACACCCACATCCTGTACCCGAACGACCTGTACACCTCCATCCCGCCGAGACCCTACATCGCCCGGTGCGTGATCTAGGCTCGCGGCACGATGCCCGGGGAGCGGCTCTCACCCACCGACATGTCCTCGCTGGTCGCGGAGCGCGGCCCGATCCACGTCCACGTCGGCGCCACGATCCTGGTGAAGGGAAAGCCCCCCGAGTTCGAGCTGCTGCTCGAGCACGTCGATTCGCGGCTCGACCTGATGCCGCGTTTCCGCCAGCGGGTGACGCCCTCGACCCTGGGGCTGACCAACCCGAGCTGGCAGCAGGACCCTGACTTCGACCTGCGGTGGCACGTCCGCCGCACCGCGCTGCCGAAGCCCGGGACGGTGGAGCAGCTTCGCGAGCACGTCGGCTGGGTGATGTCGGAGCCGCTCGACTTCCGCCGGCCGCTGTGGCAGCTCTACCTCGTCGAGGGCGTGACGGGCGCCCGCCACGCCGTGATCTCGAAGACACACCACGCGCTCGTCGACGGCGTCGCGGCGGTCGACGTCGGCACGATCCTGCTCGACCCCAACCCCGAGGGAACCGAGATCGAGGTTCCCGAGGAGCCGGTCGACGAGGACGCCGCCAGCCCGGAGCTGCTGTTCGTGCGCGCCGCGACGAAGCGGATCCGGGAGCCGCTGCGGCGCGCCCGCGATGCGGCCGCCCGGGCGCTGACGATGCCCGGCGAGACCGCCGGCCGGCTGACCCGGACGACGGAGGCGTTCGCGGAGCTCGCGGTCGGCGACACCTGCCTGCCGAGCTCCCTGAACGTCGAGGTCGGCCCCGACCGCCGGGTCGCATTCGTGAACGCGAAGCTCGACGCGATCAAGAGCGCCCGCGGCAAGCGCGGCGCCACGGTCAACGACGTGATTCTCGCCGCCGTCGCCGGGGGCCTGCGGCGGTTTCTGGTCGGGCGCGGGGAACAGCCGCCCGAGCACCTGATCGCGCTCGTCCCGGTCAGCCTCAGGACCCCGGGCGAGGAGGCGGAGCTCGGCAACCGGATGTCGACGATCCTGGTCCGCCTCCCGTTGGCGATCGAGGACCCGGAGGATCGGCTCGACCGGATCAGCGAGGACACGAAGCGGCTGAAGCAGTCCGAGCAGGCGCGGGCGGCGTCGATCATCATCAACGCCACCGGGTGGACGCCGCCGACGATCAACCGGATGATCACCGGGGTGATGGCGAAACCGCTGGCCTGGAACCTGGTCGTCTCGAACGTCCCCGGCCCCCAGCTCACCTTCTACCTGCTCGGCAACCCGATGCAGGAGGTATACCCGTTCGTGCCGCTGTCGCCGCAGGGGCACGCGCTCACGATCGGGGTGCTGAGCTACGACGGGCGGGTGTTCTTCGGGCTCACGGGAGACCGCTCGGCGATCGCCGACATCGACGACCTGGCGACGGCGCTGTCGGACTCGCTCGCGGAGCAGACCGGCGCGAAGGCCGGCTGACACCGCGGCTCAGCCCACACCGTCTGGGCGGCGCGCGTGCCCTCCAGCTCCACCGTCCCGAACCTTGATTCGTACAGGCGTGAGGTATAGGTTGGCGCCGCCCGCGGACCCCGCAATGCTGCCATCGGAGGGAGTGCCATGGACACGTCAAAAGTCGGCCCCGGAGAGTGGATCGCGGCGGCCGGAGGCCTCCTGCTCCTGATCGCGCTGTTCTTCCTCGACTGGTACAGCCTGCAGCCGAACATCCAGGTGCCCGGGGCCGCCGCCACGTTGCTCGCTCAGGCGACGGTCCCCGATCTCCCCCAGGGCATCGACGTGAGCGGGTTCGACGTCAACATCGGGGCGTGGGACGGCGAGGGCTTCCTCGGCACGATCGCCAACCTGATCATGCTCGCGGCGGCGGCGTGGGCGATCGTCGCGGTCGCGCTGAAGGCGGGCGCTGGCGGACCGGAGCAGCCGCCGGTCGACTCGAGCCGGCTCACGGTGCTGCTCGGGCTCGCCGCGACGCTGATGGTCGCGCTCCGGATCATCTTCACGCCGGGCGACAGCGACTTCGTCGACACCAGCCTCGAGTTCGGGATCTTCGTCGCGCTGATCGGCGCCGTCGGGATCGCGATCGGCGGGATGATGTCGCGCGACGGCGCGGTCGCGCCCGCGGGCGGGCCGCCACCGCCGCCGGCTCCCCCACCGAGCCAGCCGCCGGCGCCGCCTCCAAGCGAGCCGCCGCCTCCGCCTCCCCCCGGCGGCGGGCAGCCGCCGGCGTCCGGGTGAGCGGCGCGGTCAGGCGCTGACGAAGACCGGCGTCCCGAGGTAGATCCGGCGGCTGAGCCAGCGCACGTCGCCGTTCGACGCGCGCAGACAGCCGCCGGACGCCGCTTCGCCGACCGGATCCGCCCAGCCGTGGATCGCGATCCGGTCGCCGCCGATCCACCCCGCCGGCAGGCTCGGCTGGCGCGCCGACAGCGCGATCGCGCAGCACCCGTACGCGGGGTCGAGCCCGCGGGTGATCACGTCGGTGACCGCGAATGTCCCGGGCGGGGTCTGCGAGCCGATCCGTCCGACGCTGACCACGACGCGGCGGACCAGGGAGCCGGCGCGCCGCACCGTGATCACGCGATCGGAGAGGTCGACCCGGATCGTGTACGGGGTGGTCCCGTAGCGGAGCCGGCGCGGATCGTTGCGGACCCATCCGATCCGCCCGTTGCCGAGCTCCGGCGCGACCACGCCGAGCCACGCGCCGCGGCGCTTCGCGACCCACATCACCCGCGGGCCGCCGAATTGCGTCCTCCGCCCCAGCCGCCGCACGGTCCTGCCGCCGGGCGCGCTGTGGACCTCCACCTTTCGATCGACCCCGATCAGCTCGTGGCCGGGTCCGTCCCACGCGGCCGGCGCGGTCGAGCCGCCGCCCGCCCCGCCGCCGCCGTTCGATCGCCGCTCGGCGGCGTCGCCGGCGGACCGCCCGGACCCGGCGACGCCGGACTCGATCGGCGCCGTCGCCGCCGGCTGCGGCGCTGCGGCGGAGCCGGCGTCCCTGCCGAGCAGATAGGCGACCGCGCCCACCGCCGCGACGAGCGCGAGCGCCGCTCCGATCCAGATCCAGGTCCTCGTGTCGTCCGCCTCCGGCACCCGCCCTCAGACTAGGGGCTCGATCCGCGGCCCGGACCCCAGGTTTAGCTCCGGCCTCCCGCCGGGTACGGTCGCGGTATGGCCGGTCGGGGAGGACGCCTCTCGGTTTCGCTGGGATCGCTGATCGCGCTCGCCGCGATCTGCGCCCAGGCCGCCGCGGCCGACGGCGATCGCGGCGGATCGGGCGGAATCGACAGCCTCTCGCGGGGCCAGCTCGTGGGCCAGCGCGTGATCGTCAGCTACAAGGGGCTCGACCCCCCGAAGCGGCTCCTCCATCTGATCCGGCGCGGAGTGGTGTCGGGCGTCGTCTTCGGCGAGAGCAACACCGGGTTCGAGCCGCCCGACTTCGACACGCAGCGGGGGCGGGTCCGGAAGGCGATCTCGCGGATGCAGCGCGCCCGCCGCCACGCGCGCCCGCGAATCCTCCGGCGCAGCCCGCTGCTGATGATGACCTGCCAGGAGGGCCTGCTCGTGCGCCGGCTCGGCGGCGAGCCGAGCATCTCGGAGCGCGAGATCGGGAAGTCCGACGACGGGATCCAGAAGGCCCGGAAGGCGGGGTTCGGCGCCGCCAACAACATCTCCGGCGTCGGCATGAACCTGAACCTGGCGCCGGTGCTCGGCGTGCTCAGCAAGGGGAACGGGGACGGCCTGCTGGGCCAGTTCATGCGCGCGTACGGGTTCAACCGCCGCAAGGTGGCGCGGCTCGGGAAGCGGTTCATCAAGGCGAGCCAGCGGCGCGGCGTGGCGGCGACCGGGAAGCACTTCCCGGGGCTCGGCGCCGCGACGAAGCACCAGGACACCGACGTCCGGCCGGTGACGCTGCGGATCCCGAAACGCCGCCTGCGGCGGGTCGACGAGCACCCCTACCCCGCCGCGGTCGGCAACGACGTGAAGGTCGTGATGGTCAGCCACGCCTACTACCCGGCGCTGGACAGGCGGTGGCCGGCGAGCATGTCGCCGCGGATCGTCCGGCACGAGCTGCGCCGGCGGAACGGGTTCGGTGGCGTCACGATCACCGACGCGATGGAGGCGGGCGGGCTGCGTCGCGTCGGCAACCTGGAGCGGCGCGCGGTGCAGGGGGTGCGCGCCGGCGAGGACCTGCTCCTGTTCGACGGCGAGAGGCTCGAGCACTCCACGGCCGCGTCGCGGGCGCTGCGGCGGGCGCTGAAACGGGGCCGGATCAACCGGCGCAACTTCGAGCGCTCGGCGCGGCGCGTGCTCGACCTGCGTCGCCAGATCAAGCGCGGGATCCGCTGACGCGGCGCTACCGGGTGAACCCGGGCCCGTGGCGGCGAACGCTACCGCCGGCGTCCCGACCGGCTACGGTGCCGCTGTGGGACGGGGGTCGGGGACAGCGCGGCGGATCTTCCTTCCCGCGTCCGCGCTCGCCTTCCTCGTGGTGATGGCCGCGAGCCCGGCCGCGGGTGTCGCAGCGGAGCGACTCGAGTGGCACGGCTGCGGCGAGCGGCTCGAGTGCGCCCGGGTGCGGGTGCCGCTGAACTGGGACCGCCCGAGCGGGCGGAAGATCAAGCTCGCAGTGATCCGTCGCCTCGCAGGCGATCCCGACCACCGGATCGGCTCGCTGTTCTTCAATCCGGGCGGACCCGGAGTGTCGGGGATCGAGACCGTTCGCGGCGACGGCGCCGTGCTGGACAACGCGGCAGCAGGCCGGTTCGACATCGTCAGCTGGGACCCACGCGGCGTGGGCGACAGCACCCACATCGAGTGCTTCCGGAACGAGCCCCAGGAGACCAGGTTCTGGGGCGATCTCGTCGTCCCCAGCACGAAGCCGGAGTCGCGCCGGTACAAGCGCAAGGCGGCGGCATACGCGCGCCGCTGCGGGGAGCGGAGCGGCCGCCTGCTGCGGCACCTCTCGACCGCCGACACGATCAGGGACCTCGACCACCTGCGCCGGCTGCTCGGCGAGGGCAGGTTGAACTACGTGGGGTGGTCCTACGGGACCTTCCTCGGCCAGACCTACGTCAACAAGTGGCCGAATCGGGTCCGGGCGATGGTGCTCGACGGCGTCGTCGACTCGGTCCGCTACGTGAGGGGACGGGAGTCGTCGCTGGCGAACATCGTCCAGCCCAGCGACGAGGTCTTCGATCAGTTCCTGTCGGTGTGCCAGAGCGCCGCGGCAGGCCGCTGCGCGCTTGCCGGCCACGGATCCGTCGCCGCGCGCGTCAAGGGCGTGCTCGATCGGCTCCGGAACGGGCCGATCCCCGCGCCCGACGCCGATCCGCCCGGCGAGCTCACCTACGGCGAGGCCCTGACAGCGCTCTTCCCCCTGCTCAGGGGACCCGGCTCGTGGCCCGACCTCGCGAAGGGCCTGAACGACGCGGCGAACGGGGACGGCTCCGCGCTGGAGCAGGTCGCGGCCGGCTCGCCGCCCGCGAAGGGCGGGGCGCCGCCCCCGGTCGCGATCGGCTGCGCCGACAGCCCCGCGCGGAGGCCGCTGCGAGCATGGCCGAAGGTGATCGACCGGCTCACGGGCGAGGGCTGGGGGATCGGCGGTCCGGTCCTGGGCTGGTGGCTGTGGGCGCCGTGCGCGGCGTGGCCTACGCACAGCGCCGAGCGCTACACCGGACCGTGGAACGCGACCACCGATAACCCGGTGCTGGTGATCGGGACGCGGTACGACCCGAACACGGCGTTCGCGAACGCCGAGGCCACCGCGCGCCGGCTCGGGAACGCGGTCCTGCTTCGCCACGACGGATACGGCCACATCAGCTTCGTCGACCCGAGCGAGTGCGTCGTCGATGCGTACCGCGAGTACCTCGTCCACCTCGCCCCGCCGCCGCCCGGGACCGCGTGCCCGTCCGACCGACAGCCGTTCGACCCGAAGTTCGGCGAGCCGCTTCCGTAGGCCTATCTCGCCCGGCGCGCCTTCCGCACAACCGAGCGGATCGCCCGGGTCACCAGCCGCGGCTGGTCGAGCTGGATGTAGTGGCCGCTGTTCGCGGCGATCACGTGCTTGGCGCCCGGGACGAGTCCGGCGAGCATGTCCTGCGAGGCCTGGAACGCGCGCTCCAGCGCCGCGACCGGCCAGTCCGGCGGGAACCCGAACGGGTTCGGGAGCCTGCGGGAGTGGGAGAGGACGACGAGCGGCGTCGGGCGCAGCGGCGTGTCGGTCTGCGCCTGTCGCATCTGCGCGGCGCTGACCTGAAGGTCGAGCAGCTCGGCGTCGGGGTAGTCGAGCCCCGGCGGCGGGGCCGGGTTGAGCACCGCCGCGGTGTACTGCTCGGGGCTCAGGTACCGCTTGTAGGCGGCGACGAAGTCCTCGTTCTGGGCGTCGATCGAGACCAGCCCCGCGACCCGCCGGGGATGCGTGGTCGCGTACAGGCGGGACGCCATCCCCCCGAACGAGTGGCCGGCCAGCACGTAGGGGCCGGGTACGTGCCTGCGAAGCAGCGCCCGCTCGTCGCGGACGATGTCCCGCACGCTGCGCGGCATCGCGACCGGGTCGCTGCGGCTGAGCTGGTCGGGGAGCAGGTAGGTGCCGGGTCTGTCGTACGCGCACACTCGAGTGAACCGCGCCACGGCGGGGAGCACGGCGCGGCCGGGACCGAACGGCTCCATGCTCCACACCTGCGCGATGTCGCCGGTGCCGGCCTCGAGCATCACCGTCGGCCGCCCGGCGCCGCGGCACTCGAGCCACAGCTTGCGGCCGCCCCGGATCGCGACGCGTCCGCTGAAGTCCCCGCGAGCGGCGGTCGCGGCTGCCGTTGCCCTGTTCGACCCCTCCGCCGCGTCGGCCTGCGCGCATGCGGCTGCGATCAGCGCGGCGGCGAGTGTCGTCGAGAGCAGCCGCCGCCTGATCACGGCGTGCAGTCCGGCGGACTGCCGGCGCCGAAGCAGTTCGGCTGGAGGGCCTGGGCGGTGCTGAGCCCGAAGCCGAGGCGGCCGCCGAAGACCTTGATCGCGAGGGCCTGGAACATCGGCGGCGGCGTAACCGCATTCGCCTGCTTCAGGCTCACCACCTGGATCCCGGTGCGACGGGAGGGCGAGTACATCGCGGTCGACTCGTAGCCCGGCATGCTGCCCTGCCCCCCGATGAATCCACCCGACTTGTAGAGCCCGAGGCCGTACTTCCACCGCCCGGGCCCGTCGTAGTTCCCGGCGAACTCGAACGGTATCGCGTTCCGCGTCGCCTTCTTCCGCACGGACGGCTTCAGCAGCGCACCGGTCGCTTGGGCGCGGGCGAACCGCCGCATGTCCGCGAGCGTTGAGACCGTCCCCCCGTGCGCCCATAGGCACGACCCGGGAAGAGCGGTGGCGTCATCCGCGAGCTTGGGCACCTGGGTGGGGTACGTGTTGCCGTAGCCGTGGGCGAATGGCGCGCTGAGGCCGTTATCGGAGATCGAGGTGGGAAGCAGCGTTCGACGTAGGCCGAGCGGCTTCGCGATCCGCTCCTGGATCGCGGTGTTCAGGTCCTGGCCGGTGACGAGCTCCACCACCCTCCCGAGGAGGTTGTAGCCGTAGTTGCTGTAGTGCCACTCCGTTCCGGGCGGGGCAACCGGCGGCGCCTTCGCCTCGACGGTGAGCAGGAAGTCCGGGGTACAGCCGGTGGCGAGCTTCTCCTGGACCGCCGGGAGGGAGAATCCGTCGCCGAGCCCGCTGGTGTGGTTGAGGAGCTGGCGGATCGTGATCTGGTCCCCGTTCGGCACACCCGCGATCCAATCGGAGATGTGATCGCCGAGGGAGAGCTTTCCCTCGCCGACCAGCTCCAGGATCAGGGTGGCCGTGAACGATTTCGTCTGGCTGGCGAGCTTGAATTGCATCCGCTTGTCGAGCGGCTCCCCGGTGACCAGATCGGCGGTGCCCGCGGCCTTGACGTAGCGGCCCTTCGGTCCCCAGATGTCGATCAGGGCCCCGGGGGTGTGGTTGGTCTGCCTGAACTGGCGCACGACCGCGCGCACCTTTGCCAGCGTCTGTTTGGGAAGGGCGCGGCTTGCGGCGTGCGCGGACGGGGGGTGAGCGCTTGCCGCGTCCGCCAGCGAGGCCGCTGCGAGCGCCACGGCGCCGACCGTTGCCACTCTCCGCCATGCCCGCTTCCCAGACCCCACTCGCGGCGGGGTACACGCGGGTAGAGTCCCCCGGATCGCTCCGCCATCCACCGCAACCGGATCGATCCCGAGAGCGCCGCGCCGCGCCGCGCTCACGGTGGTCGCGGTGGCAGCGGCAGTGTCGCTCGCGATCGCGGCGCGCTCCGCCTCCGCCGGCGCCGCAAGCCAGCGCACCGAGAGCGCCGCGCCCACGCCCGTCGTCCAACGGGTCCTGTCGCCGCCGCGCTGGTTCAGGGGCGACGACCGGAGCTTCCACATGCAGTACGAGCTGGTGCTGACCAACACGCTTCCGCTGCCCGTCGACGTAACCGAGGTTCAGGTGCGCACCGGCGGCGGCCGGACGGTGGAGACGCTGTCGTCAGCGGGGCTCGAGGCGGCGATGACGCTGCTCGGAGGCGAGGAAGCGACCGCGCACCTCCCGCCGTCGACGAACGGGATCGTGTGGGTGGACCTGGACTTCGGGGTGAGGCGCGAGATTCCGAGGCGGCTCGAGCATCGGCTCACGATCGACATCGGCCCCGGCCTCCCGGCGGGTCCGATCATCACCGACACCGGCGCCCGCGCGGCAGTCGCGCGCCGCGGACCTGTGGAGATCACGCCGCCGCTGCGAGGGGGGCGATGGGTGGCGGTCGTCGGCCCCCACCGGCGCGCGCTGCAGGCCGTCAACGGCAGCCTTCGCAACGCGCAGCGGTTCGCGATCGACTTCTCCGCGAAGCTCGACGACGGGGACCGCACCCACGCCGGGTCGTCGTCGGAGAACGCCAGCTACTTCAACTACGGCCAGCCCGTGCTCGCGGTCGGCGCCGGCAGGGTGGTCGAGGCCGTGGACCGCTATCCCGACCAGGTCCCGAACCACAAGGTGCCCGTCCCCCTCGACGACGCCGACGGGAACCACGTGATCCTGAAGCTCGGCGGGCGCACGTTCGCCGGATACGCGCACCTGGAGCCCGGCAGCGTCCGGGTCAACCGCGGCGATCGCGTCCGCGCGGGCCAGGTGATCGGCAAGCTCGGCAACTCGGGGAACACCGAGGGGCCGCATCTGCACTTCGAGCTCATGAACCAGCCGTCGATCACCGACGCCGACGGCCTCCCGTTCGAGCTCAACCGGTTCCGACTTGACGGGCGGGTGCCGTCGCTCGAGGCCTTCATCGACACCGACCTCGCCGGCACCCCGGTGCCGATCGACGCCTCGGTGGCAGCCGGCTTCCGGGACCGGGGCCTGACCAACCTCGACGTGGTCACGTTCCCGGGCGGCAGCTAGCGCGCTGGACCTTCTATCTGGATCGATTCCAGATAGCTGGCATACTCCCGATCGGTGTCCACGGCCGTCGAATCGGAGGCGAAGCTGCGCGAGGCGGACCTGCGTGTCACCCGCCCCCGGGTCGCCGTGCTGAGAGCCGTCGCGGACCATCCGCACGCGGACACGAGCGCGATCATCGACGCCGCCCGCGAGCGGCTCGCCGCGGTTTCCGCCCAGGCCGTCTACGACGTGCTGGACGCGCTCACCGACGCGGGCCTCGTCCGCCGGATCCAGCCGGCAGGCTCGACCGCGCGGTACGAGTCGCGCGTCGGCGACAACCACCACCACGTCGCGTGCCGTGCGTGCGGCGCGCTCGCCGACGTCGACTGCGCCGCCGGCGAGGCCCCGTGCCTGACCGCCTCCGAGGACCACGGCTACGCGATCGACGAGGCAGAGGTCGTGTACTGGGGGCTGTGCCCCGAGTGCGCGGCCGCAAGCAGATCCTGAGAACCCCACCGCTGCTGACCACACGAACCCGGAAGGAATCAAATGCCTGACGCCCATTCCCACGACGCCGTTGTCGGAGAGATGCAGGACTCGACCAAGCGGAACGGCGGCGGCTGCCCCGCCGCCGACCCGACCGAGGGCGGGCGGAACCAGGGTTGGTGGCCGCACCGGCTCAACCTGCGGATCCTCGCGAAGAACCCCGTCGAGGCGAATCCGATGGGCGCGGAGTTCGACTACAAGGAGGCGTTCGAGAGCCTCGACCTCGGCGCGGTGAAGCGCGACATCGCCGAGGTGCTGACCACCTCGCAGGAGTGGTGGCCGGCCGACTACGGCCACTACGGCCCGCTGATCATCCGGATGTCGTGGCATGCGGCAGGCACGTACCGGATCGACGACGGTCGCGGCGGCGCCGGCGCGGGGATGCAGCGGTTCGCGCCCCTGAACAGCTGGCCGGACAACGCGAACCTCGACAAGGCGCGCCGGCTGCTGTGGCCGATCAAGCAGAAGTACGGCCGGAACCTGTCGTGGGCGGACCTGATGGTGCTCGCCGGCAACGTCGCGCTCGAGTCGATGGGCTTCGAGACGTTCGGGTTCGGCGGCGGCCGCGAGGACGTGTGGGAGCCCGACGAGGACGTGTACTGGGGCCCGGAGGCCACGTGGCTCGGCGACGAGCGCTACAGCGGCGATCGCGACCTCGAGAAGCCGCTCGCCGCGGTCCAGATGGGGCTGATCTACGTCAACCCGGAGGGCCCGAACGCGAACCCGGACCCGCTCGCCGCGGCGGTCGACATCCGCGAGACGTTCCGGCGGATGGCGATGAACGACGAGGAGACCGTCGCGCTGATCGCGGGCGGCCACACGTTCGGCAAGACCCACGGCGCCGCCGACCCGGACGAGTACGTCGGCGCCGAGCCCGAGGGCGCCCCGCTCGAGGAGCAGGGCCTCGGATGGCAGAGCTCTTACGGCTCCGGGGCCGGCACCGACGCGATCACGAGCGGGCTCGAGGGCGCGTGGACCAACACCCCGGTCGCGTGGGACAACAGCTTCCTCGAGATCCTGTTCGGGAACGAGTGGGAGCTCTCGAAGAGCCCCGCCGGCGCGCACCAGTGGAAGCCGAAGGGCGCCGAGGAGAACGTCCCGGACGCGCAGGACCCCGACGTGAAGCACACGCCGACGATGCTGACGACCGACCTGTCCCTGCGGATGGACCCGATCTACGAGCCGATCTCGCGGCGGTTCCTGGAGAACCCGGACGAGCTCAAGGACGTGTTCTCGCGCGCCTGGTTCAAGCTCACCCACCGCGACATGGGACCGATCGCCCGCTACCTCGGCCCCGAGGTGCCGAGCGAGGAGCTGCTGTGGCAGGACCCGGTCCCCGAGGTCGCGCACGAGCCGATCGGCCCCGACGAGATCGCCGCGCTGAAGGAGCGGATCCTCGGCTCGGGGCCGTCGGTGTCGGAGCTCGTCTCGGCCGCGTGGGCCGCGGCGTCCTCGTTCCGCGGCAGCGACAAGCGCGGCGGCGCGAACGGCGGCCGGATCCGGCTCGAGCCGCAGCGCGACTGGGAGGTGAACGACCCCGACCGGCTCGCGAAGGTGCTGGGCGCCCTGGAGCAGATCCAGGAGGAGTTCAACGGCGCCGGGAACGGCGGCAAGCAGGTGTCGATCGCCGACCTCGTCGTGCTCGGCGGGTGCGCCGCGGTCGAGCAGGCCGCGCGCGACGGCGGCGTCGAGGTCGAGGTCCCGTTCACGCCGGGGCGCACCGACGCCTCCCAGGAGCAGACCGACGTGGAGGCGTTCGAGCCGCTCGAGCCGGCCGCGGACGGGTTCCGCAACCACCAGCGGGGCGACCAGCGGCTGCCGGCCGAGCACCTGCTCGTCGACCGCGCCAACCTGCTCACGCTCACCGCTCCGGAGATGACGGTGCTGGTCGGCGGCCTGCGCGTGCTCGGCGCCAACACGGGCGGGTCGACGATGGGCGTGCTCACCTCGACGCCCGGGTCGTTGACGAACGAGTTCTTCGTCAACCTGCTCGACATGGGGACGGAGTGGAAGTCGACCTCCGAGAACGGGCACGGGCAGACGTTCGAGGGCCGCGACGTCGCCACGGGCGAGCTGAAGTGGACGGGCACCCGGGTCGACCTCGTGTTCGGCTCGAACTCCGAGCTGCGCGCGCTCGCCGAGGTGTACGCGTGCGACGACGCGAGGGAGAAGTTCGTGCGCGACTTCGTCGCCGCGTGGGACAAGGTGATGAACCTGGACCGGTTCGACATCTCCTGATCCCCGATATCCGCTGAGCGGAGAGGGAGGGATTCGAACCCTCGAGAGAGCTTTCGCCCCCTACTCGCTTAGCAGGCGAGTGCCTTCAGCCACTCGGCCACCTCTCCGAGCCGGCCCCGATTGTAGGAGCGCGGGGCGGGTCGGGCACGGACGAAGCGTGGACCCGCGGGCTACGCTCTCCGCCGGCGGCAGCTTGCCGTGTCCCGGAGGGGTGGCAGAGCGGTCGAATGCGGCGGTCTTGAAAACCGCTGACCGGGCTTGATCCCGGTCCGGGGGTTCGAATCCCTCCCCCTCCGCTCTCCGTTCGATCGAGCTCCGGTTTAGGGTTTGCGCATGGAAACCGTCGCGCGCGGTGTCCAGCGCCTCGGGACCGCGTGGGTGAACTGGTACCTGGTTGCGGCCGATGAGGGCGTGACCGTAGTCGACTGCGGCTTTGCGGGCTACTTCCCGCAGCTCGCCGGCGGTCTCCGGGAGATCGGCCGCACCGAGGACGACGTGCGCGCGGTCGTGCTCACCCACTACCACTCCGATCACGTCGGCTCGGCGGAGCGAATCCGCGAACAGCTCGGCGTCCCCGTCCACGCCCCCGAGGGCGACGCCGCCGGGATCCGCCACGAGCAGCGGATCCCGATGCCGAAGGGGATCGCGTCGAACCTGTGGCGCCCGACGATGCTCCGCTACGCGACCCACGCAGCGCGCAACGCCGGGCTGACGGCGCCGAAGGTGGAGCGGCTCGAGACCTACGGCGACGGCGACGCGCTGGCGGTCCCGGGCGGGCTTCGTGCGATCCACATGCCGGGCCACACCGGCGGCCAGTGCGCGCTGCTCGCACCCGATCACGGCATCCTGTTCGCCGCCGACTCCCTCGGCACGACGAGTTTCGCGTCCGCGCGCCGCGGCCCGCAGCTGCCGCCGTTCAGCGAGGACTCCGCGGCGGCGCGGGCCAGCCTCGACCGGCTCGACGGGGTCGAGGCCGAGCTGCTCCTGTGCGGCCACGGCGACCCGCATCGCGGGCCGCTCGCCGAGGCGCTCGAGCAGGCGCGGCGCGGCTGACTTGAGCGCGATTGTCGTCGGCACGTCGAGCTGGGCCGACCCGGGGTTCGTGAAGCACTGGTACCCGAAGGGGCTGCCCGCGCGCGAGCGGCTCCCCTTCTACGCCGAGCGGTTCGAGGTAGTCGAGCTGAACTCGAGCTTCTACGCGACGCCGTCGCGCGACTCGGTGGAGCGGTGGGCGGAGACCACCCCGGGCGGGTTCCGGTTCCACGTGAAGCTGCACCGGCTGCTTTCCCGCCACGCGACCAAGCCCGAGGCGCTGCCGCCGGACCTGCGCGAGGGACTGGAGCTGAACTCGCGCGGGAACGTGATCGCCGACGACCGGCTGCGCGACGAGCTGGTGCGGCGCGCGCTGGACGCGATGGAGCCGCTCGCCGCCGCCGGCAAGCTGGGCGCGTTCCTGCTCCAGCTCAGCCCGGCCTTCCGGCCCCGCGACTGCGAGGTCTCCGAGCTCGACCCGATCGTCGACGCGCTGGCGCCTCACCCGGTGGCGGTCGAGTTCCGCTACCGGGCGTGGATGCGGGAGAAGCGGCGCGCGGACGTGCTCGGCCACCTCGCTGAGCACGACGCCGTGCTCGTCTCGGTCGACGCCCCGGCCGCCGACCACCTCACGATCATGCCGCCGATCGACGCCGTCACCAACCGCCGGCTCGCCTATGTGCGCTGCCACGGCCGCAATGAGCGCGGCTACACGTCGGGGCGCACCGTCGCGGAGCGGTTCGAGTACGAGTACTCGGACGAGGAGCTGGAGGAGATCGCCACCCGCGCCCGGGCGCTCGCCGACGACGCCGACGAGGCCCATGTCCTGTTCAACAACAACGCGCGCGAGCTTGCGCCGAAGGCGGCGCGGCGGATGCGCCAGCTGCTCGGGCAGGACCCGGGGCCGGAGCCGTAGGCGCGGGGACTAGCTCGGCTCCCCGTACTCCGCCGCGAACCGCTCCAGGAACGTCTTTCGGCCCTCGGCCATGCACCTGCTGACCTTGGTGTACGTCCTGGTCTCGCCACGGTCGTCCAGGTGGCGCGTGGGCAACGTCGGCCTGGAGGGTAAGAAGTTCAAGCGCCCGAAGCGACTGACGGGCTTCACGATCGAAGACACTTTCGTCTGCCCCGGCGGCAACCGGACGATTCAGGTTTCGCTTCCGATTGATCAGAACAAGAAGGAAGCAAAGGTCCAGAGGGACAAGAAGGAGGGCCTGACCTTCTTCAATTGGAGCTACGACTTCATCTACGAACTGGGGATAACCCTCGAGAGCTACAAGCTTGTTGGGGGGCAACACCACAAGCACCCCGAGGTGGGAGGCGACGCTCATTGGGAAAGAGCCGCTGTAGCCCGGAAAGAGCCGCTGTAGCCCGTAGCTGCACTCACCCTGAACACCGCGCCCAGCCTTCCTTGGTTCCTTGTGGCAAGCTTGTCCAGCGCGTTCCGCACCGACAGTGGCGAGTCCGGCGCGAAGTGGCGCGCCCGCCACACCGAAGGAGGGAGATGATCTGGTCCCCACGGACTATCTGGTCGTAGGATCGGGTGCGAGCGGTCTTGCTTTCGCCGATGCGCTTGTCGACGAGAGACCCGACGTCGAGCTGACTCTGATCGATCGCAGGCGCGGCGCGGGGGGCCATTGGCTGGACGCGTATCCCTTCGTTCGCCTTCATACGCCGTCGGCCTACTACGGCGTCAACTCCCTGGCGCTCGGTGAGGACCGGATTGACCAGGGTGGCGAGAACGCCGGCTTCTACGAGCGGGCGACGGGCGCCGAGGTCCGCGAATACTTCGCCGAGGTGGCCTCGCGCCTGACGCGGACGGGGCGCGTTCGCGTGCTGACCGAGCACGAGCATCTGGGGAGTGGCGAGGATGGAGAGCGCGTCCGTGACTTGCGCACGGGCGCGATCCATGAGATCCGCGTGCGTAGCAAGCTCGTCGACGCCCGCTATCTCGAGGCCTCGGTCCCGGCCACCCACATGCCGTCTTTCGAGATCGCGGCAGGCGCACGCCTTGTGCCCGTCAACGACCTGCCCGCGGTTGCCCGTCCCGCGGCGCGATACACCGTCCTCGGGTCCGGCAAGACGGCGATCGACGCATGCACCTGGCTGCTCGCAAACGACGTGGCGCCGGATCGCATCCGCTGGGTCCGGCCCCGGGATGCCTGGTTCAACCACCGGCGCCACTTTCAGCCGTTGGCTTTGGTTGGCGAGATCATGGCGGGCGTCGCTCTCGATGCGGAGGCGGCTGCGGAGGCGGCGGACATCGACGATCTGTTCGATCGCTTGCAGGAATCGGGGCGCCTGATTCGCATCGACCGCTCAGCGCGCGCGACGATGTACCGCATCACGATGCTCGGCCCCGCGGAGCTCGACGCCGTGCGGCAGATCGAGGACGTGATCAGACTCGGGTACGTGCGCCGGATCGAGCCGGATCGCATCGTGCTGGAGCGGGGCGAGATCGATGTGGGCCCCGACACCCTGAACGTGGACTGCACCGCGCACGGTCTGTGCAACGCCCCCGCGACTCCAATCTTCCAGGACGACCGCATCATCCTGCAGCAGGTCCGGCAGAACTCGCCCACGTTCAATGCGGCGCTGATCGCGTTCGTGGAGGCACGGCGGGAGGACGATGTCGAGAGGAACCGGCTCTGCCCGCCCAATCCCTACCCGAGCAGCATCGACGATTGGCCCGGCATGAGCCGTCGAACCTGGCAGGTCGAGCGGCGCTGGCTGCGAGAGCAGGACGTCTCCGCTTGGGTCGCGCAGAGCCGTCTGAACCTGCTCCGCGGTCTGCCTGATCAAGCGGCCGAGCCATCTGTCAAGGCCACGATGGAGCGGTTCCTGACCCATGTCGATCCGGCTATCGAAAGCCTGCAGCGGCTGGATGTGGATGGCCGTGCCCCTGAGGATCGTCCACGGATGCACCGACCTCCGGACTAGCGGTTCAGCCGTCCCCGTACACCTCCCGGAACCGCTCCAGGAACGCCTTTCGGCCCTCGGCCATGCACCGGTTCACCTTGGTGTAGGTCCACTGGCAGCGGCGCATGATCTCGGCGTACGAGTAGCCCTCCGCCTTCAGCACCAGAGCGCGGCGCTCCTGCGGCTTCAGCGTCGCGAGCACCTCCGCGCTGCGGGCGACCCGCTCGGCCCGCTCGGCCCGTTCGGGCGGCGTCAGCCGATCGGAGGGCAGCGCGTCGAGCCCGAGCGGCTCCCCGTCGCTGCCGATCGGCCCCGGCGAGCCGAGCAGCCGCTCCCGGGCGCGCCGCACCCCGATCGCTTCGTGCTTGGTGACCGTGTGCATCCACGCGGCCAGCCCGGCGGGGTCGATCTCGGGCGCCTTGGTGAGCAGGATCTCGAGCGCCCGCTGGTAGGCGTCCTCGGCGTCCTCTGCGCAGATCGAGTGGCGTCGCGCGGTGCGGCGGAACGAGGCGTCGTGGGCCGCGATCAGCTCGGCGGCGGCGTCGAACCGAGGGCGCTCGATCTGCCCGGCGTCCATGCCAGGTAGAGCCTGATGTGCTCATTGATGCCCCCTGTGCGCACCCGCCGGGCCCCAAGCCGCCGGTATCCTCATCTGCCCATGAGCACCTGCCTCGTTTCAGGCGGCGCGGGCTTTCTCGGCTCTCACCTGTGCGATCACCTGCTCGCCCAGGGCAACCGCGTGATCTGCGTCGACAACCTCGACACCGGCTCGCTGCAGAACATCGAGCACATCCGGTCGCCTGAGTTCACGTTCCTGAACCACGACCTGACCGAGCCGCTACGGCTCGACGGGGAGGTCGACCACGTCTATCACCTCGCCTCGCCGGCCAGCCCGATCGACTACCAGCGGCTGCCGCTGCACACGCTCAAGGTCGGCTCCTACGGGACCCACCACATGCTCGGCCTCGCGAAGGTGAAGCGCGCCCGGTTCCTGCTCGCCTCCACCTCGGAGGTGTACGGCGACCCCGAGGTGCACCCCCAGTCGGAGGACTACTGGGGAAACGTCAACCCGATCGGACCGCGGGGCGTGTACGACGAGGCGAAGCGATACGCCGAGGCGCTGACGATGGCCTACCACTCCCAGCAGGGAGTCGACACCTGCATGGCGCGGATCTTCAACACCTACGGGGCCCGGATGCGCCCGCGCGACGGGCGCGCGATCCCGACCTTCCTGCGTCAGGCGCTCCAGGACAAGCCGGTGACGGTGTTCGGCGAGGGCAGCCAGACGCGCAGCTTCTGCTACGTCGACGACATGATCGCCGGGCTGGTGGCGCTGATGGAATCCGACGTCCATCTCCCGGTGAACCTGGGCAACCCGGTGGAGCTCAGCCTGCTGGAGCTGGCGAAGGCGGTGATCGAGGTCACGGAATCGCGCGCGGAGATCGTGTTCGAGGCGCTCCCGGTCGACGATCCGCAGGTGCGCCAGCCGGACATCGGCCGGGCCCGCCAGCTGCTCGAGTGGGAGCCGAAGGTGGAGCTTCGCGACGGGCTGCGGCGAACGATCGAGCAGACCGGCGTGGAGCGCCTGGTCGGCGCCCCCGAGTAGCCGGTAGGGCCGCGCCGCTGCGGATCGCCCACCTGACCGCGACCTTCCCGCCGTACCCGGGCGGGGCCGGCAACACGTGCTACGAGTTCGCGCGCCGCCAGGCCGAGGGAGGACATCACGTCGAGGTCTTCACCGCGCCCGCCGACGGCGAGCCCCCCGACCCCGGCGGCGTGCTCGTGCACCGGATCGAGCCGGTCGTCCAGCTCGGCAACGCCCCGCTGATCCCACGGCTCGCCACCCTCAGCGACTTCGACCTGCTCCACCTCCACTACCCGTTCATCTTCGGCGCCGAGCTGGTGCTGGCGAGCCGGCTGCGCCGGGCCATGCGGCGCGCGGCGCTGCTCGTCCACTACAAGAACCGGCTGGTCGCCGACGGCCCGCGCGGGGCGCTGTTCGATGCCTACGAGCACACGGTCGCTCCGGCGCTGATCCGCGCCGCGGACCGGATCTGCGTGCTGTCGCGGGACCACGCCGCCTCGGTGCCCTACCTGCGTCGGGGCCTCGAGCGGACCCCCGAGCGGCTGGTGGAGATGCCGAACGGCGTCGACGTGGACGAGTTCGCGCCGGGGCCGGACGCCGCCGGCCGCCGGGCGGCGCTCGGGATCCCGGACGACGCAGTCGTCGCCGCGTTCGTGGCGACGCTCGACCGCGCCCACCACTTCAAGCGGCTCGATCTGGCGATCGAGGCGCTCGCCCGCAGCGGCGAGCCGAACCTGCACCTCGTCGTCGCCGGAGGCGGCGAGCTGCTGGGGGGGTTCCGCGCCGAGGCGGCGGCGGCCGGCGTCGCCGACCGGGTCCACTTCCTCGGCTCGGTCGCGCACGGCGAGCTGCCCCAGGTCCTGCGCGCGTCCGACCTGATCCTGCTCACCACCGAGCCCCCGGAGTCGTTTGGGATCGTCCTGATCGAGGCGATGGCGAGCGGGCTGCCCGCTGTCGCCAGCGAGTACCCCGGGGTGCGCGCGGTCGTCGAGCCCGGAGAGAACGGGCTCCTGGTGCCGGTGGGCGAGGTGGACGCGACCGCCGCGGGGCTCAGAGAGATCGTCGCGATCGGGGCGGCCGAGCGGCGCCGGATGGGGGCGGCGGGACGCGACAAGGCGGAGCGCGAGTGGGGCTGGCCGCGGCTTGTGGAGCGGATGGACGACGCCTACGCGGGCGCGGTGGAGCGGCGCCGCGCGATCACGGGAGCCGCCGCGTGAGCCGCTCGATCCTGCTGTGCGCCTACTTCTACCCGCCGTGCCGGGACACCGGCGCCCACCGCCCCGCCGCGATCGCCACCTACCTGCGGCGGCTCGGACACCGGGTGACCGTGCTGACCACCGCCGCCTACGGCCGGATGCCGGACGACGGAGCGGAGCGCGGCGCCGGAGCGGTGGTGCGGACGGCCGACCTGCAGCTGGTCCGGGCGCGGATCCACGGGCACGACCGGGTCGAGGCGATGTTCGAGTCGGACACCTACTCCGGACGCCCCCACCCGCTCGCGCGGGTACTCGTCCCCGAGCCGCTCGTGCTCGCGTGGGCGCCGTTCGCGCTCGCCCGGGCGCTCCGCCTACACCGAGCCGAGCGCTTCGACGCCGTGATCACGACCTCGCCGCCGGAGTCGGTGCACCTGGTCGGGGCGGCCCTGGCGCGGCGCGGGGTGGCGTGGGTCGCCGACGTCCGCGACGCGTGGAACTTCGAGCCGCTCCGGGAGCCGTTCCCGACCGCGGCGCAGCGGCGACTCGACCACCGGCTGGAGCGGCGGCTGCTCGGCGGCGCGGACGTCGTCACCGCGGTGAGCCGGCCCGCGGCCGACGACCTCCGCAACCGGGTCGGGGCGCGGGTGGAGCTGGTCCCGAACGGGTGGGACCCGGAGCTCGCCCCGGCGAACGGGGCGGCCGACGAGGACGCCGCCGGCGTGCTCGACCCGGACCGGGTCTCGTTGGTGTACACGGGCAGGTTCGGGAGCTACGGCCGCGATCCGCGGCCGCTGGTGGCGGCGCTGGGCGCGCTCGCCCGGCAGGACCCGGGCGCCGCCGAGAGGCTGGAGCTGGTCGTCGCCGGCCCCGTCACACCCGACGAGCGCTCCGCGCTCACCTCCGATGTCGCGCCCGCCCGGATCGTGCTCGCCGGCAGCCTCCCGCGCGAGCGCGCGCTCGCCCTGCAGCGCGCCGCCGACGCGCTGCTCCTGATCGCGGCGCCGGGGCGGAGCCAGCTCGCCAACCTGAAGCTGTTCGAGTACCTGGCCGCGGGCCGCCCCATCCTCGCGCTCGCCGGCGGCACCGAGGCGGGCCGGATCGTCGCCGAGACGAGTGGCGGCGAGGTGGTCCGCTCGGACGACGTGGACGCGACCCGCGCCGCGCTCGCCCGGCTCGCGGCGGGCAAGCTGCAGGCGCCGGACCCGGACGCGGTCGCCGCGTACACGTACCCCGGGATCGCCGAGCGGATGGCGGCCGCCGTCGAGCACGCGATCTCCCGGCGTGGACCGGGGGCTACGCTGCGCCCCGCACGATGATTGTCTTCGGCTGCTCGATAACCCGCCCGGACCTGTACGAGCGCTACGCCCGGCCCGGGATCGAGCGGGTCCGCGAGCCCGACTCGGTGCTGATCGCGAAGGAGACGGCCGGGTCGCTGTTTCGCAGCTACAACCTGCTGCTCGACCTTGCCAAGCAGCAGCAGGGGATGGAGGCGCTGGTGCTCGTCCACCAGGACGCCGAGATCGTCGAGCCGGAGTTCTGCGCGAGGTTGCGTGAGGCGCTCGCCGACCCGGACGTCGCGATCGTCGGCGCCGGCGGAGCGGTCGGCGTCCGCAGCATCGCGTGGTGGGAGGGATCGGTGACCTGGGCCGCGTTCACGACCCGCTACGACGAGCTCGGAGGCGGCGAGGTCCCGGGGCTGACCTGGGACCCGGACAGCGTCCCCTCCTACGCGACCACCGGCGAGGTCGACTCGATCGACGGGTTCGTGATCGCGATGTCGCCATGGGCGGTCCAAAACCTACGCTTCGACGAGTCGCTCGGGAAGATCCACGGCTACGACTTCGACCTGTGCTGCCAGGCACGCGTTGCGGGCAAGAAGGTCGTCACGGCGGACCTCGGCACGGTCCACCACCACTCGCTCGACCTGATCGGCGACGTGGAGGCTTGGATCGCCGCTCACATGCAGGTGGCGGAGAAGTGGGACGGAAAGCTGCCCGGCGTCGGCGGGGAGCGGCGGGTGGCGCCAGCGCGCCCGGCGCGCCGAGGCGGAGGCCGCCGCCGCGAAGCTGATCGCCGACCTGGGCACGAACTACTGGGCGCCACGCGCCCACGATCTCGAGCAGGAGCTGGTCCGGATGCGCCGCCAGCGCACGTGGCGGTTCACGGCGCCGGTGCGCCGGCTCAGCAACCGGCTGCGCCGCAACGGCTGACGCCCGACCGCCCGCGCTCAGCCCCCTCCCTCCTCGAGCGCCCGCCTCACCTCGTCCCGGGAGAAGGTCGGCCGGCCTCCCTTCCGGAGCCGCGACAGTCGTTCGCCCCACGCGAACGCCCGCGAGTCGAGCATCGATCGGAGCAGCCGCTCGCGGTCCGCGTCGCGGGACCGCTCCCGGCGCATGATCTCGATCTCGCCGAGCTCCTGCGCGTGGCCTGCTGCGGAGACCACGTTGGCGAGCCGGTGCTGCTCGAGCCGCGCCAGCACCGGGTTGTCCTCCCACGGTCGCACCGCGGCGGCGACCGCGTCGGCCCACGGCGCCCGCTCGGACCACATCACCCCGAGCCCGAAGAAGGCCGGCACCACCGCCAGCCGCAACCCGGCCCGATCGCTGATGAAATCCTCGATCGCCGTCATCACCCCATTCCCGGGCCCGCCCTCGCGGGAGGCGACCCACTCGTACCGGAGGCCGGCCGCGGCCACCCCCGGCTCGCCGGGCGCCAGCGCCGCCCGGTGTGCGAGCGGCTGGCGGTGCGCCTCGGGGACCCGGTCCGGCGCGTAGTAGGTGTCGCGGCGGGCGTGCGGCCAGCACACGTCGTGGAGCAGCAACAACGGCATCCCCGCCGGGTCCCCGCCGCACCGCCGCTCGATCAGGCCCAGCTCCCCGCTCAGGGTGTAGTGATTGTGGTCGCCATCGAGGATCACCGCGTCGGGCAGCGCGATCCGACCGAGCGCCTCGTGGCTCGGCTCCGTGACCAGCTTCAGCTCCGGCCGCTCCCGCGCGAGCAGCTCCAGCTCCGGCGCCGGCGCGGGGTCGACCGCGACCACCTCCGCGTTCGCTGCCCGCCCCCACTCGAGCAGACCCCGGGTGAGATCGCCGCGGTGGGCGCCGACCTCCACCACCGAGCCGGCTGCGATCGCGTCCAGGCACGAGATCACGACCTCCGACAGGTTCGCCAGCGACTGGCCCGCCGGGTCGAAGCCGTCGCCCTCCGGAGTGGCGCCCACGGGCATCGGGGCTACCTTAGCTCGCCCTATCCTGTCCGCATGTCCGAGGCGGTCGACCCCGACCTGAACCGTTTCGTCGCCCCGGTGGTGGGACCGGACACCGAGCACCGGTACACCGACTCCGGGATCGACGTGCAGCGCTCCTACGACGCCGAGGACGTCGACGCGGGTCTCGAGCAGCGGGTCGGCGAGCCCGGCTCCTACCCGTACACGCGCGGGATCCACGACGGGATGTATCGGGACCGGCTGTGGACGATGCGTCAGTACGCGGGCTACGCGACCGCCGAGGAGACGAACCGCCGCTACCGGTACCTGATCGAGCACGGCTCGACCGGGCTGTCGATGGCGTTCGACCTCCCCACCCAGCTCGGCCGCGACTCCGACGACCCGCTGTGCGCGGGCGAGGTCGGCCGCACCGGCGTCGCGATCGACACGATCGCGGACATGCGGATCTGCTTCGACCAGATCCCGCTCGACGAGGTGTCGACCTCGATGACGATCAACGCCCCCGCCGCGATCCTGCTGCTCCTGTACGAGCTGGTCGGCGAGGAGCAGGGAGTGGAGGCGAGCGTGCTCCGCGGGACGGTCCAGAACGACGTCCTGAAGGAGTACATCGCGCGCGGCAACTACATCTACCCGCCGGAGCCGACGATGCGGCTGACCACCGACATCTTCGCGTACTGCGCTGAGCGCGTCCCGCAGTGGAACACGATCTCGATCTCCGGGTACCACATGCGCGAGAAGGGCTGCTCGGCGGTTCAGGAGGTCGCGTTCACGCTCTCCAACGCGATCGCGTACGTCGAGGCGGCGCTCGCCGCCGGTCTCGAGGTCGACGAGTTCGGGCCCCGGCTCGCCTTCTTCTTCAACTGCCACAACAACGTGTTCCAGGAGGTGGCGAAGTTCCGGGCCGTGCGCCGGATGTGGGCGAAGATCATGCGGGAGCGATTCGACGCGCAGGACGAGCGCTCCACGAAGATCCGGTTCCACACCCAGACCGGCGGCGTCACGCTCCAGGCACAGCAGCCGGAGGTGAACATCATCCGCGTCGCGCTGCAGGGGTTCGCGGCGGTCGCCGGGGGGACCCAGTCCCTGCACACGAACGGGTTCGACGAGGCGCTGGCGCTGCCCACCGAGCGTTCGGCGAGGATCGCTCTGCGCACGCAGCAGGTGCTCGCCTACGAGTCGGGCGCCTCAGACAGCGTCGACCCGTTCGCCGGCTCGTACTTCGTCGAGTCGCTCACCGACGAGCTCGAGGCGCGATCGTGGGAGCTGATGGGCCGGGTGGAGCAGCTCGGCGGCTCCGTCGAGGCGCTCGAGTTCATCCAGCGCGAGGTCGAGGAGTCGGCGCTCTCCTACCACGAGCGCTACCGGACCGGCCAGGACGTGATCGTCGGCGTGAACAAGTTCGTCACCGAGACGACCGACGACGTCGAGGTGCTGAAGGTCGACCCCGAGTCCGAGCGACGCCAGCTGGAGCGCCTGAAGGCGTTCAAGCAGGCCCGCGACGCGGCTGCCGTCGAGCAGCGGCTCGAGTCGCTGCGCGATGTCGCGGGCGGCGACGGGAACCTGCTCGTCCCGATCCGCGAAGCGCTCCGAGGCGGTGCCTCGATCGGCGAGGTGTGCGGCGCGATGCGCGACGTGTTCGGCGAGTACCGCGGCGGCGCGTTCTTCTAGGCCTGCATGCGCGCGCCCATTCTGCGCGGCTTGGCAGGGATCGATTCGGCCGGGAAGAATCAGCGAGCCGTGCCGACGATCGAGAGAACCCTCGTCAAGTCGCCGCCCGAGCTGTGGGAGCTCGTCGACGACCCCGAGCTGATGGCTCGGTGGTCGGCCGAGCTGTTCGGCACCGAGGACGTCGGCGGGGTCGAGCGCGAGCCCGGGTCGCGGCTGGCGTGGCGATCGAACGGCTCCGCCCGAGTCGAGGTCGGGCTAGCCGAGAAGGGCTGGGGCACGAACGTCCAGATCCGGATCGAGGGCCCCGCGAACGGCGCCGGGGACCTGCTCGAGGACCTGCTCGACGAGCTCGCCTCGCCGCAACGGCGGCCGTTCACGCGCCACTGAGGAAGGGTCTAAGCTCCGTCTCGGTATGAAGGGGTACGTGGGGGTTGTGCTTGCGGCTGTTGGGGCCACACTCGTGGCCGGCGCACCGGCCTCCGCGGCGCCGCAGGTGAACGGCAGCTTCTCGGTGCCCGGGCTGAACATCGACAGCCAGACCGTTCAGGGGCCCGACGGCAACATGTGGGCGACGACGCCCGACTCCGGCACCACCGACGACGTCGCCCGGATCAACTCGCAGACCGGAGCGGTATCGAAGTTCGACCTCGATGACGTCAACAGCCCCGTCGGGATCACCCGCCAGGGCAACAACCTGTGGGTGACCGCGACCAAATCGGTGGCGCGTTTCACTCCCGCCAACCCGACCGATGCGGATGCGACAACGATCAACGAGATCGGCAGCGCGCGCGGCATCACGCTCGGCCCGGACGGGAACCTGTGGGCGGTCAGCGACACCCACGTCGTCAAGATCCCGCCCGCGACGCCGGCCGGGTACACGGACTTCCCCGGTCTGATCACGACCGCGCGACAGGTCACTTCCGGCGCCGGCAACACGCTGTGGGCGACCGGAGGCACCCAGGTGGTCCACATCACCACGGCGGGCACGCATGCCGCAGGCTCTCCGTACACCTTCGGCGGCGGGCCGCAGGGCATCGCCGCCGGGACGGGGGGGCAGATCGCGTTCGGCAACCCGGTCGACACGCCGCAGAGGATCGGGCGGATCACCCCTCCCGGCGCCCCGCAGCTCACGGACCTGGGACAGCTCGACGCGGGGTTCGGGGTCGTGTTCGGCAACGACGGCGCGTACTGGATCAGCCAGTACAACGGGAACAACCTGCGTCGCTTCACCCCCAGGGGCAATCGAGCTTCCTGGGCGGATTCCCGGCCTCGCCGAATCGCGGGCCCCGCTACCTCGCGAAGGGCCCCAATAGCACGCTTTGGGTCAATCTGGACACACCGGGCCAGGCGGCCCCGGACCGCGTCGCCCGCGTCACCGGCGTCGAGACGCCCGCCCCACCGCCCCCGCCCCCGGCCGGCTGCACCTCGAGCGAGTTCTCCTTCGGCGCGGTCGACCGGAACAAGAAGAAGGGGACGGCCGAGCAGACGGTGAGCGTCCCGTGCGCCGGGGATCTGGCGCTCGAGGGCAAGAAGGTGAAGCCGGCATCGACGACCGTCGAGGCGACATCCGCGGGCTTCATCGGTGCCATCGAGGCCACCCTGAAGGTGAAGCCGAAGAAGCAGGCGAAGAAGAAGCTGAAGAAGAAGGGCAAGGCGAAGGTGAAATTCGAGGTCACCTACACGCCGACCGGGGGCGAGGCGGCGACGCAGGACGGCGCCCTGACTCTGAAGAAGAAGCGGCGCTGAGCGCTGCCCGCACCTAGAATCGGCGCCGCCGTGCGCGAGAAGTTCCCCCAGACCCACGAGGAGAAGCTCGCCTACCTGCGGGAGCTTCGCGACGAGGCGATCCACTCGGCCTCCGAGGAGGCGGTCGAGAAGCAGCACGCGAAGGGGAAGCTGACCGCGCGGGAGCGGATCGAGAAGCTGCTCGACCCGGGCTCGTTCGAGGAGCTCGACACCTTCGTCCGCCACCGCACGCACGAGTTCGGGATGGACAAGCGCCGGCCGTGGGGCGACGCGGTCGTCACCGGGTACGGGACGATCGACGGACGGACCGTGTTCGTGTTCTCGCAGGACTTCACGGTGTTCGGCGGCTCCCTGGGCGAGGTGATGGCGGCGAAGATGTGCAAGGTGATGGACCTCGCGGCCGAGGTCGGAGCGCCGGTGATCGGGATCAACGACTCCGGGGGGGCGCGGATCCAAGAGGGGGTCGTCTCGCTGGGCGCCTACGGCGACGTGTTCGTCCGGAACGTGATGTGCTCGGGCGTGGTCCCCCAGATCAGCCTGATCATGGGCCCGTGCGCCGGCGGCGCCGTCTACTCGCCGGCGATGACCGACTTCATCTTCATGGTGAAGGAGACCTCGCACATGTTCATCACCGGCCCCGACGTGATCAAGACGGTGACCGGCGAGGAGCCCACCTTCGAGGAGCTCGGCGGGGCGATGACCCACAACACCAAATCGGGCGTCGCCCACTTCGCGGCCGAGAACGAGGAGCAGTGCCTCGAGGACGTGCGCTACCTGATGTCGTTCCTGCCGCTCAACAACCTCGAGCCGCCGCCGCGGGTGGAGCCCTACGACGACCCCGACCGGACGGACGAGGCGCTCGACACGATCGTCCCCGACGACCCCTCGAAGCCCTACGACATGCGCGACGTGATCTCGATGATCGTCGACGACGGCGAGTTCTTCGAGGTGCACCGGTACTTCGCCGAGAACATCGTGTGCGGGTTCTCCCGCCTCGACGGCTACCCCGTCGGCGTCGTTGGCAACCAGCCCCGCCACCTCGCCGGGGTGCTCGACATCGAGTCCTCGGAGAAGGCCGCCAGGTTCGTTCGCACCTGCGACGCCTTCAACATCCCGCTGGTCACGTTCACCGACGTCCCCGGGTTCATGCCCGGCACCTCGCAGGAGTGGGGCGGGATCATCCGCCATGGCGCGAAGCTGCTGTACGCGTTCACCGAAGCGACGGTGCCGAAGCTGACCGTGGTCACACGCAAGGCCTACGGCGGCGCATACGACGTCATGAACTCCAAGCACATGCTCGCCGACTTCAACTTCGCATGGCCCACCGCCGAGGTCGCGGTGATGGGCCCCGAGGGCGCCGTCAACATCATCTTCCGCCGCGACATCACCCAGTCCCCGACCCCCGACGAGCGCCGCGGGAAGCTGATCGAGGACTACAAGGCGAAGTTCGCCAACCCCTACTCGGCCGCCGAGCGCGGCTACATCGACGACGTGATCGCCCCCCACGCCACCCGCCCGAAGCTGATCCGGGCGCTGCGGGTCCTGCAGACCAAGCGCGTCGACCAGCCGAAGCGCAAGCACGGCAACATCCCGCTGTAGCGGGCGCATCGCGGCACGCGCCGAGCGCAGCTTTCCGCGCTCCCGGCTGTTACTGAAACCGGGGGAGCGGACGCAGAGGGAATGCCTATCCGTCCCGTGCGGCGGGGCGGGCCACCGAAGGAGTGTTGAGATTGAGGGGACTGCGCAGGAGGCTGACGTTCGCGAACGTGATCTCGATCACCGCGCTGTTCGTGGCGCTGGGCGGTGGCGCGTACGCCGCCGCCAACATCGACAGCCGCGACATCGTCAATGACTCGATCCGAAGCAAGGACATCAAGAACGCGAAGCTGAAGGGCAAGGACGTCAAGGACGACAAGCTGAAGGGCGACGACATCAAGGAGGACACGCTGGTCGGCGTGAAGGCCGGCAACGTGTACTCCGCGACGGTCACCAACCCGGGCGGCCCCGACAACGTGGCGGTGTCGCGTGCCGGCCAGGCGGGCACGACGGTTACCGAGGGCCCGAACTACGCAAGGGTCGATTTCGGCAAGGACGTGTCGGCCTGCACCTGGGTCGCCACCCGCGGGGCGCCGGACGCGGCGATTGAGAAGGCCGGCTACGCCGAGACCGCGCTCGGGGACACACCGAACCGGGTCGAGGTACGGACCCGCGACGACACCGGGGCGGCCGAGGACGGCAACTTCCACCTGGTCGTCGTCTGCTGACGCGGACGGCGCGGGGGTAGGCTGTCGCCGATGTCCACCAACGGACGCCGGCGGCCGCCGCGGCCGCGGATCGAGCTGGTCACCCCCGCGCCGTCTCAGCCCGAGGCGGCGGCGATCGCCGCCGCGATCGAGCGCTTCCTCGCCGACACCGCGCCCGCGCCCTCGGCGGGTCCAGCCGCGATCGGCAGGTGGCAGCGCGCCGCGCTGCTCGAGGGCGTCGGAGCGCACCAGGCTCCCTTTTCCCCGTGGGACCGGATAGAACACCGGTAACGGCCCAACCGACGAAGAGGAGGAGATCGTGGCTGTAGTGAAGATCATCGAGCTGGTGGGCAGCTCGAAGAAGTCGAGCGACGACGCGGCGCAGCAGGCGCTGAAGCAGGCACAGGACTCGCTCCGCAACATCCGCGCGCTCGACATCGTAAGCACCGGGATCCGGGGCGACAACCTGGACGAGTTCCGGGCCCACGTCCGCGTCGCGTTCCTGATCGAGAGCACCGACGTCGACTAGCCGCGACGCCCGTCCCGGGCGTAAATAGCTGAATGTCAGTCGGGATTTGCTAGTTTCCAAAGCGGCAGTGCAGGCGAGCCGCTAGGAGGCGCGTACCGATGGAGCCAGTCTCGGCCCAGCCGAAGCCCGACGCGAAGCCGAAGCCCGACCCATCCGAGCTCGACCAGGATCTCGGAAAGGAGCAGCGCGGCAAGGGCAAGGTGGGCTCGCTCGAGAACCCGGAGGTGTACGACGACGTCCCCGGGCACGTGCTGCCGATCATCGAGAGCGAGTTCGACGACTTCGACACCGAGGCGAAGAAGTTCCTCCGTGGGGACACCCCCGAGGACAAGTTCATCGGGTTCCGCCTGAAGCAGGGCGTTTACGGCCAGCGCCAGCCCGACGTGCAGATGATCCGCGTGAAGCTGCCGTTCGGCGGCGTCACCCCCGACCAGATGGACGCGTTCGCCGACCTCGCGGAGACGTGGACGCCGCTGAACAAGGGCCACATCACTACGCGGCAGAACTTCCAGTTCCACCACATCCCGCTGGAGGACGCCGCGAAGGCGATCCGGAAGCTCGGAGAGGTGGGGCTGTCCAGCCGCGAGGCGTGCGGGAACACCGTCCGCAACGTCACCGGCGACCCGTGGGCCGGCGTGTGCGACGACGAGCCGTTCGACATCACCCCGTATGCGGCCGCCTACGCGCGGTACTTCGTCCGCCACCCGGTCACCCAGCTGATGCCGCGGAAGCTAAAGACCGCGTTCACCGCCTCGGACGCCGACCGCGCGATCACGGGGATCCACGACCTCGGGTTCATCCCCAAGGTGCGCGAGATCGACGGGCAGCAGGTGCGCGGGTTCGAGATCCGGGTCGGCGGAGGCACCTCGATCATGCCCCGCGTCGCACCGACCCTGACCGAGTTCGCCGCGGCCGACGACGGCGACTACCTGCGGGTGTCGGAGGCGGCGCTGCGGATCTTCGACCGTCAGGAGTGGCTGCGAAAGAACCGCGCCCGCGCCCGGATCAAGGTGCTCGTGGACAAGATCGGGATCGAGCAGTTCCGCGACATGGTCGACGAGGAGCTGCAGGGCGGCTGGACCACGGAGCACGACTACACGGACGACCTCGAGCGGATGAAGTTCGAGCACGACGAGGAGGCGAGCGCCCCGCCGCCTCCGGGGGCGCACGGCTCGCCGAACGGCGACCGCTCCGCCTTCGATGCGTTCGCCAGGACCAACGTCCAGCCACAGCGCCAGGAGGGCTTCTCGACCGTCCAGGTGAAGGTGTATCGCGGCGACCTCAGCCCGGAGCAGATGCGCGGGATCGCCGAGATCATGCGCGAGTTCACCGGCGGCTACGCCCGCACCACCGTGCACCAGAACATGGTCCTGCGGTGGGTTCGCGACGAGGCGGTGTACGACGTGTGGGAGCGGCTGAATGCGCTCGGGCTCGGCGACGCCGGCGCCGACGAGGTCGGCGACGTGGTGAGCTGCCCCGGCACCGACAGCTGCAAGCTCGGGATCACGAGCTCGATGGGGCTGAACAGCGCGATCCACCAGCGGCTCGCCGAGATGCAGATCGACGACGAGCTGACCAAGCAGCTGCACGTGAAGATGAGCGGCTGCCCGAACGGGTGCAGCCAGCACCACATCGCCAACATCGGGTTCTACGGCGCCTCGCTGAAGGTCGGCGAGCGCCAGATCCCCGCCTACATCCCCCACATCGGGGGGCGCTACGAGGGCGGCGACGTCGCCTACGGCACGCGGCTGAAGTCGCGGCTGCCCGCAAAACGCGTCCCCGACGCCGTGGAGCGGTGGATCCGGTTCTACGAGTCGGACCGCAACGAGGGCGAGACGTTCAACGAGTTCGCCGACCGGGTGGGGACGAAGGAGTTCGAGGCCCTGGTCAAGGACCTGTCGATGCCGATCGAGTTCGGCGTCGAGAACATGCTCCACTTCGTCGACTGGGAGCGCAAGGAGCCCTACAAGGTCGAGCGTGGTGAGGGCGAGTGCGCGGTGTAGCGGCGCCGGCGGCCGCCGCACCCGTCGCCTCCCCGCGGATCAACGGCAGGACGATCGACCCGCGCGAAGTGGAGGCGCTGCTCGAGCCGATGAGCGCCGCCGACGCGATCGATTGGGCGATCGGCGCCTTCAACCCCGGCCTGTACTTCGCATGCTCCTTCCAGAAGACGACCTCGGTGGTCGTCGACATCGCCCACCGGATCGACCCGACGACCCGGTTCTTCTACCTGGACACCGATCTGCTGTTCGACGAGACCTACGCGACCCGAGACGCGCTCGAGCAGCGCTACGGAATCGAGTTCGACCGCTACCACAACATCGGCGTCGAAGAGCAGGCCCGGCTCTACGGCGATAAGCTGTGGCAGCGTCAGCCCGACGCTTGCTGTGGAATCCGCAAAGTCGAGCCGATGCGCGAGGCGCTGTCAGACGTGGATTGCTGGGTTTCGGGAATCCGTCGCGTGGACTCCCAGACCCGGGCCGGGGCGAAGAAGCTCGGTTGGGACAAGCGCTTCGGGCTGTGGAAGCTGAACCCGCTGGCCGACTGGACCGACCAGCAGGTGTGGAACTACATCATCGAGAACGACATCCCCTACAACCCGCTTCACGACGCCGGATACCCGTCGATCGGATGCACGCACTGCACCCGTCGGCCGGGCAACGGCGCCGGTCCGCGCGACGGCCGCTGGGCCAACGCCGAGAAGACCGAGTGCGGGCTGAACTAGCAGAGCGCGAGACCACGCACACCCACTAACCGCGGGTTGCCGAGGATTTGCGCCGCGACCCCGAAGCGAGAGGCCATGTCACAAGCCAAGACCGAACTGTCACTGACCCTGTCTGCGCGCCAGACCGCCGACTTCGAGCTGCTCGCCAACGGCGGCTTCGACCCCCTGAAGGGCTTCATGGGCGCCGACGACTGGCGCAGCGTCGTCGACGACATCCGGCTCGCCGGCGGCGGGGTGTGGTCGATTCCCGTCGTCCTTGCGACCGACCTCGAGGCCGGCCCCGGCGACGTCGTCGAGCTCAGCTCGGCCGACGGCAAGCGGCTGGGGCGGCTGAACGTCGAGGAGGTATTCGAGCGCGACGTCGAGCGCGAGGCCGAGAAGGTCTACCGGACCACGGAGGACGCGCATCCCGGCGTCGCCGCGATCTATGCGGAGGGCAACCGCTGCCTCGCCGGACCGATCGAGGCCGACGCGCTGCCCGACCACGACGAGGCCTTCACCAGGCGGCTGCTGTCTCCGGCAGAGGCGAAGAAGCGGTTCGCCGACGCCGGCTGGAGGCGGATCGTCGCGTTCCAGACCAGGAATCCGATCCACCGCGCCCACGAGTACCTGACCAAGGCCGCTCTCGAGGTCTCCGACGGGCTCTTCCTGCACCCGATCATCGGCGAGACGAAGAAGGGCGACATCCCCGCCGACGTGCGGATGAAGTGCTACGAGATCCTCCTGGAGCGGTACTACCCGGGGGACCGCACCGTGCTTGGCGTGAACCCCGCGGCGATGCGGTACGCCGGGCCGCGGGAGGCGATCTTCCACGCGATCGTGCGCCGCAACTACGGCGCCACCCACTTCATCGTCGGCCGCGACCACGCGGGCGTCGGTGATTACTACGGCACCTACGACGCCCAGGAGATCTTCCGCGAGGTCGACCTCGCGGAGCTGGGCATCGAGCCGCTGTTCTTCGAGCACACCTTCTGGTGCAAGGAGTGCGAGGGGATGGCCTCCAACAAGACGTGCCCGCACGGGGACGACGCGCACCTGTTCCTCTCCGGGACGAAGGTGCGCGAGATGCTGGCGGCCGGCGAGACGCCGCCGCCGGAGTTCACGCGGGCCGAGGTGGCCGAGATCCTGATCGACTCATACAGAAAGGAGCCAAGCTAGCGATGGCAGGTGAGCGCGGGTACACCCTGTGGTTCACCGGACTCTCCGGAGCCGGGAAGACCACGATCACCAACTTGCTGGTCAAGCAGCTGCACGACCGCGGATCCAAGATCGAGGTGCTCGACGGAGACATCGTCCGCGAGAACCTCTCGAAGGGCCTCGGGTTCTCGAAGGAGGACCGCGACATCAACATCCGCCGGATCGCGTTCGTCGCCGACCTTCTGTCGCGCAACGACGTCCCGGTGATCACCGCGGCGATCTCGCCCTACGAGGAGATCCGCCAGGAGGCCCGGGAGCTGATGGACGGCCGGTTCGTCGAGGTATACGTGAAGGCCTCTGTCGAGGAGTGCGAGCGCCGCGACGTGAAGGGCCTGTACGCGAAGGCGCGCTCGGGCGAGATCAAGGAGTTCACCGGCGTCTCGGACCCCTACGAGCCGCCTCAGAACCCCGAGGTCACGGTCGAGACCGAGACGCAGTCGCCCGAGCAGTCGGCGGCGCAGATCATCGAGTACCTCGAGTCGCACCGGTACATCACGCCTAGCGGCGGCGGCTGAGCTGCCGCTAAGGGCGGGCCGGCACCTGGGGCTCTCCGAGCCCATAGGTGTCGTATGCCCCGAAGCGGGCGAACGTCTTGTGCGTCGGTCCGTGAAAGTCGGAGGATCCGGTCGGGACGAGGTCGAACTCGTCGCACAGCTCGAGCAGGTGCTTGGTCTGCTCCGGGGTGTGCGGCGGGTAAAAGGCCTCGATCCCGTCCAACCCGACGTCGCGGACGAGGCTCTCGACCAGGTCGCGGACCTGGTCGGGCTCGGACACGTCCCAGTACGGGTGGGCGACGACCGCGACCCCGCCGGCGTGGTGGATCAGGGTGACCGCCTCCTCCGCGCTCGGCCACCGGCGGGACACAAACGCCTTCGCGCCGGGGACGAGGTACTCCTCGAAGAACGGGCCGAGGTCGGGGCCGGCGCCGGCGGCCCGCGCGATGTGGGGGCGGCCGATCGCGTCGGCGGCTCCCGCCTGCTCGACCGCGTCCTCGAACCGGACATCGACGCCGTGCTCGTTCAGCTTCGCGACGATCTCCCCGGCGCGGTTGACGCGCTCCTGCTGGGCGCGTTCGCAGGCGGGCGCGATCCTGTCGAGGTCGATCCAGTAGCCGCAGATGTGGAGATCCTCGGAGTACCGGTGGACGCACGACATCTCCACGCCCGGGACGTTCACGATCCCGGCCGCCTCGGCGACCTCTGTCGCCGCCGGCACGCCCGCCACCCCGTCGTGGTCGGTGAGCGACATCGTGGTGACGCCGGCCTCGATCGCCGCCCGGGCGACGTCGGCGGGCTCCAGCTGACCGTCGGAGACGGTTGAATGGGCCTGAAGGTCGATCACGAGGTGCGACAGCAAAGCACATCCCTGCTGCAACCCGGACGCGCCCGGACAAGTGTCTGTGCGCGGCGACGAACGTCGCCGCGACAGGCAGGTCCCTGTCATACGGGAGGACGCGGTCGGCCATGAGAATCACCGCAAAAGCCGACTACGCAGTTCGAGCGGCACTCGAGCTGGCCGCTGTCGAGGACGCGAAGCCCCTCAAGGGCGAGCTGCTCGCGGAGTCCCAGGACCTCCCCCTGCAGTTTCTGGAGCACATCCTGCTGGAGCTGAAGCACGCCAGGATCGTGCGGACCAAGCGCGGCGTCAACGGCGGCTACTGGCTGGCGCGCGCGCCCGAGGAGATCACCCTGGCGGACGTGATTCGCGCCGTCGAGGGCCCGCTCGCGAACATCCAGGACTCCGCGCCGGAGGAGACCAGCTACCCCGGCCACGCGGAGCGGCTCCAGGACGTGTGGATCGCGGTCCGCGCCAACCTCCGCGCCGTGCTCGAGCACGTCACGCTCGCCGACGTAACCGCGGGCCGGCTCCCCGATCCGATCGAGCAGCTCACGCGCGACCCGGACGCCTGGGTCCACCGGTAGGCGGCTTCGCACACTGCGCTGCGGATGCCGCTACACTCGCGGGCGCCTTGTTTGACTAACTTGGTCAACAAAGGCAGGTACAGGTAAGTGGACCCAGCAATCATCATGTTCGGGCTCGGGATCGGGCTGCTCGTCGGGATGACCGGTATGGGCGGCGCGTCGCTGATGACCCCGATGCTGATCCTGGTGTTCGGGATCTCTCCGGTGACCGCGATCGGCACCGACATCTTCTACGCCGCCGTCACCAAGACCGTCGGCGGAATCCAGCACCTGCGGCTGAAGACCGTCCACCGCGGCCTCGCATTCTGGCTCGCGGTCGGCAGCGTCCCGTCGGCGATCCTCGGCGTGTACGTGATCGAGCTGCTCCAGCAGCGCTACGGCGAGGACGCGCTGAACCAGCTCATCCTGGGAATGCTCGGTGGGATGCTGGTGGTCGTCGGGATCGCCACCCTGCTGCGCTCGATCCTGCTCCGGCACGTGATCCAGGAGCGCTACGCGCTGCACCTGTACACCCGGCACATCGTCGCCGCTGTGGTGCTCGGGATGGTGACCGGGTTCGTGATCGGGCTCACCTCGGCGGGCTCCGGAACGCTGATCGGAATCGGCTTGATCACGATCTACCGCCTCGTCCCCCAGCGGGTCGTCGGGACGGACATCTTCCACGCCGCGGTGCTGCTGTGGGCGGCCGGGATCGCCCACTGGATCGGCGGCAACGTCGACTTCGTCCTGGCCGGGAACATCCTGATCGGCTCGATCCCGGGCGTGCTGCTCGGCGGGATGCTCGCGGTGCGCACGCCGCAGCGCTTCCTCCGCACCGCGCTGGCGGTCGTCCTGATCGCCTCGGGGACCACCCTGATCCTGAAGGAGGGCACCCCCGAGGTCGTCGTGCCCGCGATCGCGATCGCCGCGGTCGTCGTCGGCATGCTGTTCGCAGCGCAGGCGATCATGACCTCGGGCGGGCGCGGCGGGCGGAGGGCCCGGCCCGAGCCGAGCGGAGCAGGAGGCGGCTGACGGCTTACGATGATTGCCGGCTTGGACCCGGCGATCATCGTCTTCGGCGCAGGCATCGGCCTGCTCGTCGGTCTCACCGGTGTCGGCGGGGCGTCGCTGATGACCCCGCTGCTGATCCTGATCTTCGGGATCAACCCGGTGACGGCGATCGGGACCGACATCTTCTACGCCGCGATCACGAAGACCGTGGGCGGCGCCCGCCACCTGCGGCTTCGGACGGTGCATCGGGCGCTCGCCCTGTGGCTGACCGTCGGCAGCGTCCCCGCGGCAATCGCAGGAGTGTGGGTGATCGAGCGGCTTCAGGAGAGTGTCGGGGAGCAGACCTTGAACGAGATCGTGCTCGGGATCCTCGGCGCGACCCTGCTCGTCGTCGGCGCCGCGACCCTGCTGCGGTCGCTGTTCCTCTCGCACGTGATCGAGGAGCGCTACGCGATGCACCTGTACGGGCGCCACATCGCCGCCGCGATCGCGACGGGGATGGTGACCGGGTTCGTGATCGCGCTCACCTCGGCCGGCAGCGGCGCGCTGGTCGCGATCGCCCTGATCATGATCTTCCGGCTCACCCCGCAGCGGGTCGCGGGGACGAGCATCTTCCAGGCCGCGGTGCTGCTGTGGGTGGCGGGGATCGCCCACTGGGTCGGCGGAAACGTCGACTTCTCGCTAGCCGGCAACATCCTGATCGGCTCGATCCCGGGCGTGATCGTGGGCAGCCAGCTCTCGGTGAAGGCGCCGCAGGCGTTCCTGCGGACGCTGCTCGCGGTGGTGCTGACCGGCGCCGGGGTGGCGCTGGTGGTGAAGGAGGGCAGCCTCGAGGTGGTGGTGCCGGCGATCATCGTCGCGGCGCTGATCACCGCGGCGCTGTTCTGGTTCGAGACCGCCTCACGGTCGCGAGCGCGTCCGGTCCCGGCCAGCGAGGACCGGGCGCCGCCCCCGGGCTGACAACCGCCCCGACCGGGCCGTCAACCGGGTACGCTGCGGCCCGATGGACTTCGAGCTCAGCCCGCGCGTCACCGAGCTCCGCGATCGCGTCCGGGAGTTCATGCGCGAGCACGTGTACCCGGTCGAGGCCGAGGCACTCGCGGCGGTCGACGCTGAGGTCGCACCGGGCACCGCTTACCCGCAGATCCTGGTCGAGCTGCGCGCGCTCGCCCGCGAGCAGGGGCTGTGGAACATGTTCATGCCCGACGACCGCTACGGCGCCGGGCTGACCAACGTCGAGTACGGCGTCCTGTGCGAGGAGATGGGCCGCAGCCCCGCGATCGCGCCGATGGTCTTCAACTGCAGCGCCCCGGACACCGGCAACATGGAGGTCCTCGCCGAGCACGGAACCGAGGAGCAGCGGGCGCAATGGCTGGAGCCGCTCCTCGACGGCGAGATCCGAAGCTGCTTCTCGATGACCGAGCCCGAGGTGTCCGGTTCCGACCCGACCACGCTTCGCACCCGCGCCGTGCTCGAGGACGGCGAGTGGGTGATCAACGGCCACAAGTGGTTCACCTCGGGGGCGGTGGGCGCCTCGGTCGCGATCGTGATGTGCGTGACCGACCCGGACGCGCCGCCCTACGGGCGCGCGAGCATGATCCTGGTCCCGATCGACAATCCGGGGTTCGACCTGGTCCGGCCGGTGCCGGTGATGGGGCACGATGCGGGCCCCGGCCACTGCGAAGTCCGATACGAGGACTGCCGCGTCCCGGAGTCCAGCCTGCTGGGGGAGCGCGGCGCCGGCTTCGTGATCGCCCAGGACCGGCTCGGCCCCGGCCGGATCCATCACTGCATGCGCGCGATCGGGAGCGCGGAGCGCGCCATCGAGATGATGTGCGAGCGCGCCAACACGCGCGAGGTGTTCGGCGAGAAGCTCTCCGAGAAGCAGTTCGTGCAGGACTTCATCGCGCTGTCGCGGATGGAGACCGACCAGGCCCGGCTGCTGACGCTGCTCGCGGCGTGGAAGATGGACACCGCCGGCAAGCGCGCCGCCCGCCAGGAGATCTCGATGATCAAGGTCGTCGCCGCGAACGTGGTGATGGACGTGCTCGACCGCGCGATCCAGGTGCACGGCGCGCTCGGGATGTCCGACGACACCCCGCTCGCCGGGATGTGGCGGTTCAGCCGGATGCTGAAGGTCGCCGACGGGCCCGACGAGGTCCACAAGATGGTGATCGCGCGCCGCGAGCTGAACCGCGCCGCGAAGCGGATGCAGCAGGGCGAGTCGGCTCCGGCCGCCCCCGCCGAGCCGGCCCGGGTCGCGAGCTAGCCCAGCCGCCGCACGTCCTCGTCGGCGGCCTGGGCGAGCCGCTCGACGTACGCGTGCGTCTCGTCGCCCTCGTCCTCGCCCTCTCCGTACTGGCCGGCTGCGACGCGGAAGATGATCCCCTGCAGGATGATCGCCAGCTTCCAGTGGCCGAGGGCGATGTAGAAGTCGATCTCGGAGAGGTCGCGCCCGGAGAGCTCCGCGTACCGGGCCTTGACCTGGTCGCGGCCGGGGAAGCCGGGCGCGAGCGTGGGCGGGTCGTGCAGGGGGAGCAGATCGTCTCCGGGCTCGCCCCAGTACACGACCAGCATCCCGACGTCGGCGAGCGGGTCGCCGAGTGTGCACAGCTCCCAGTCGACGACAGCGGCGATCTCGCCGGAGGGGGCGAGGATCATGTTGTCGAGCCGGTAGTCGCCGTGCACGATCGTCGCCGGGGCCTGGTCCGGGATCCGCGCGACGAGGCGATCGTGAACGTCGTCGATCAGCGGCACCTCTCGCGTCTTCGACTTCTCCCACTGGCCGTGCCACCGGTGCAGCTGCCGGGCGACGTAGTCCTGCTTCTTCCCGAGCTCGCCTAGCCCGACCGCGTCAGGCTCCACCTCGTGGATCTTCACGAGCGTGTCCGCGACGCGCTCGCCGATCGCGCCCCGCTCCGGCCGATCGAACGCCTCGCTCGCCTCCTCGCTTGTGCGCAGGATGGGTCCCTCGACGAACTCCATCACGAAGAACGGGGCGCCGTTGACCGACTCGTCCTCGCACATCCCGACCACCGGAGCCACCGGCACCGGCGTCGGGGCGAGCGCGGAGATCACCCGGTGCTCGCGGCCCATGTCGTGAGCCGACTCAAGACCCTTGCCGAGCGGAGGCCGGCGCAGCGCCCACCGCGCGCCGGCCGCGTCCGCGACCGCGAAGGTGAGGTTGGAGCGGCCGCCCGAGATCCGATCGAACGTGAGCGGCAACGTGACATCGGACACGTTCTCCGCGAACCACGCCTCCACCCCCGCGCGATCGATCCCCTCCGGGGCCTCCTCCACCATCGCGAAAGCATATGCGCCCGGATCGCTCCCTAACCTGCCCGCCGATGAACGATCACGACCGGGCGCTACTCGTGGACTTCGGCGGTGTTCTTACCACCAGCGTCTGGCAGGGATTCGACGAGTTCTGCCGCAACGAGGGACTCGAGCAGGGAATGGTGCGCGAGCTTTTCAAGAACGACCGCGATGCCCTCGCCGATCTCCGCGGAATGGAGACCGGCGAGATCTCGGCTGCCGAGTTCGAGCGCCGGTTCGGCGCCCGCCTCGGGATCACGCAGACGGAGGGATTGATCACCCGGATGTTCGCCGCGATCGAGCCGGAGCAGCATGTCGCCGGCGCGGTCCGGGCGGCGCGCCGGGCCGGGGTGCGGACGGGGCTGATCTCGAACTCGTGGGGGCGGACGATCTACGACCCCGCGCTGATCGAGGAGCTGTTCGACGTCGTTGTGATCTCCGGGGACGTGGGGCTGCACAAGCCGCAGCCCGAGATCTACGAGCTGGCGGCGGACAGGCTCGGCGTCGCGGTCGAAGCGTGCGTGTTCGTGGACGACCTGCGCGAGAACGTGGAGGGCGCGCAGCGGGTCGGGATGACCGCCGTCCTGCACCGCGACCCGGAGCGGACGGTGGAGCGGCTCGAGCAGCTGCTCGGGATCCGGCTGGATGGGGAGGCGGGCCGATGAGGGCGGTGGCCGCGGCGCTGACGGTGTGCGCGGTGTGCGCCGCCGCGACGCCCCTCGCCGCCACGTCGCATGCGCAGGGGGGATCCCCGCACGTGCTGGTCGCGACCACCGGCAACGACTCGGAGCTGCGCGGGTCGATCCCGATCACCCGCAAGCCCGGAAAGCGCCCCCGCACGGCGATGTCGATGGGCCCCGGGTCGCTCCCGAGCCTGTCGAGCGGCGACCGGCTGAAGGCGACCGCGGAGCTCGAGGTCACCACCGACTGCTATGAGAAGAGCGCCCGCTGCGTCGGCAAGCCCTACGCCTACAACCCGATCGTGCAGGCGCGCGTCGTGCTCGCCAACGGCCCGTTCGTGACCGGCGGCGAGGGCGCGGTGGAGCTCGGCGCGCAGCGGCTGAAGTGCCGCCAGAAGCCGCCCGACCGCGAGCACCACTGCGTGATCACGTTCACGGACGCCTCGCTCGACATCGGCGACCCGGGCCAGCTCCCGTGCACGCCCGGCAGCTGCTACCTGAACTTCTCGGTCGAGGCGCACAACAAGCGCAAGCAGTCCGGGAAGCGGAACAGGGTGCTGATCGGCGAGGACGAGCCGGACGGCTCGATCGTCCAGGACAAGGGGCGGCTGAACGCGATCCGGTTCGCGCCCGCCGACCAGCCGCCGATCGGGGCGCTGATCACCAACGAGCTGCAGACCACCAGCGTCCCGATCCGGAAGGGCGATGACGTCGTCGTGTACTCCCAGCGGCTCGACGGGCTCCGCAAGAACGACCAGATCGCCGCCGTCGCCGGGATGACCACCGACATCAGCGCGCTCTCCTACGCGACCCTGATCCGGACCCGGCTGGTGCTCACCCCCGACCCGCTCGCAGCTCGGCCGAACAAGGACATCAAGCGGATCACCGACCAGCCGGGCGAGCTCTCGGAGGCGAACGGCTTCAACTGCACGCAGCGCCAGCCGATCTGCAACACGAGCAAGGTCGGCGTGATCACGATGACGGACGACGCCGTCGACGACGACGGCAACCCGACCCCGCTGTACGCGAACCTCGTCCTGAACACGGCGAAGCCCGGGTCCACCGCGCCGCAGAGCGACGCCGTGAAGCTGCTGCCGACGGGCGGCGTCGGGGTGTACGTGTACCCGGCCGCCCTGCGCGGCTGAGCCGCGCCGGCCGGCCTACGCACCGGCGGCGATCAGCGCGGTGCCGAGCACCGCGAACCCGAACCCGACCTGCTGGGAGCGCGCCAGGCGCTCCCCGAGCACGACGCGCGCCAGCAGCACGGTGACCACCGCGTACATCGACGCCGCCACCGCGACCAGCGGAAGCAGGCCGTGGTTGGTGGACGCCGCGTACAGCGAGTTCGCCGCCACGTCGAACAGCCCGATCCCGAGCAGCGCCGCCAGCGTGGAGCCGTGCAGCGGCGGCAGCCCGGGGCGAAGGGCCACCGCGGCCGCCGCGATCGCAGCCACCCCGCCCACCCGGACGCCGACGATCGTCCACACCGGGTCGGCGGCGGCAACGTCGTCGATGATCAGGAGGAACACCCCGAACCCGAGAGCCGCCAGCGCCGCCAGTCCGACGCTGCGCCGGCTCGCCGCCCGCCACTCGGGGTCGGGATCGTGGGCGACGGCGACCACCGCGGGGAGCACGACAGCGGCGCCGATCGCCTGCAGCCCGTGCGGCTGCTCCCCGCGCGCGAGCCCGACGGCGATCGGGACCAGCACCCCGAGCGCGCCGATCGTGGTGACGACGCTGATCGACCCGAGCGCCATCGCGCGGTAGAAGACGGCGAGCGATGCGACCACCGCGACCCCGGCCCCTGCGGCGAGCGCGAGGTCGCCGGCGCTGAGCGGGGTGCCGCCCAGCACCACCGCGACCGCGACCGCGAGCACCAGGCCGACCGGCTGCGCGACCAGCAGCACCGAGAGAGCCGAGAACCGCCGCGTCTGCAGGCCGCCGAGGAAATCGGAGAACCCCCACGTCACGCTCGCACCGAGCGCCAGCGCTATCCCCAGCACCCTCGTAGCTTATGTGCATGCCCCTCGCGGACCTGGGCTCGAACGTCGACAGCTTCCTGGGCGCGGCTGAGACGTTCGGGAACAACCTCGCCGCGATCGGGTGGCTCGCGCTCGCGCTCGCGCTCGCGCTGTGGACGGGGATGCTGCTCGCCCGCTCGCACGGATGGGCGAACGGCCTGCGCGCCGCCTACCCCGGCGCGGTCGACGAGCGGTTCATCGCCGCCTCATTCCTGGCGGGGGCAGGGTTCAACGCGATCTTCCCCGCCCGCGCGGGCGACGCCGTGAAGATCTTCCTCGCGAAGAAGAGCATTCCGGGCTCCTCCTACCCCGCCGTGGCGTCGTCGTTCGCGGTGCTGGCGCCGTTCGACACGACCGCGGGTTGGCTGGTGCTCGGCTACGCGCTGACGCTGGGGCTGCTGCCGCCGTTGCCCGACATCCCCGACATCCCCGCCTTCGACATCGCGTTCTGGGCCGAGCACCCGGAACGGCTGATGCTGTTCCTGACCGTGGTCGGGATCGGGGGGGTGGTCGCCTTCGTGTTGCTGGCGCGGCGGGCGGAGGCGTTCTGGGACAAGCTGAAGCAGGGCGTCGTGATCTTCCGGACGCCGCGCCGGTACCTGCGCGAGGTGGTGCTGTGGCAGGCCGTCGGATGGCTGTGCCGGTTCGCTTCCTTCTGGTTCTTCCTCGACGCGTTCCACATCGGCGGCTCGTTCGAGAACGTGATGATCGTGATGAGCGTCGAGTCGGTCGCGAAGGCGCTCCCGTTGACCCCGGGCGGCGCCGGCGCGCAGCAGGCGCTGCTCGTCGCCACCCTCGCCGGGCCGTCGGTTGCCGCCGTGCTGTCGTTCTCGGTCGGCCAGGGCCTCGCGTCGGCCGCGCTCGCCGTCGTGCTCGGGTTCGCCTCGCTCGCGATCGTGTTCGGGATCACCGACTGGCGGCGGCTGCTGCGCGAGGGGCGCGCGGCGCAGGCGGGCGCCGGCCGGTAGGCGAGGCTCCGCTCAGCCCCGGGCCCGCTCGACCCTGAGCTGGCGGCCCTTCAGCTTCGTGCCGTCGAGCCGCGACACGGCCTGCTCGGCGTGGTCGGCGTCCAGCTCCACGAACGAGAACCGCTCCAGAACCCGGATCGCCTCGATCGCGTCCTCGGGCATCACCGCGCCCTCGGTCAGCGCCCAGCGCAGGTCGTCGTCCTGATCCCGCTGCGGCGGCCGCGGTTCACGAACAGCTTCACGGCCCCCTCGGCCGCCGGCTTCGCCGTTCCCGGCGTCGCGCTCCGGGCGTCGCCGCGGCCGCGGGGCGTGCTCGAGCCGCTCCTCCGGGGGCTCCCACTCCCCGATCGAGACCTTCGCCTCCCGCTCGATCCGGTCGATCTCGCGCGCTGCGTGGGGGTGACGAAGGTGATCGCCCGGCCCGTCCGCCCGACCCGCCCGGTCCGCCCGATCCGGTGCACGTAGCCCTCGGTCGTGTCCGGGACGTCGTAGTTGATGACGTGGGTGACGTGCTCGATGTCGAGACCGCGGGCGGCGACGTCGGTGGCGACGAGCAGCGGCAGGCGGTGCTCCTTGAAGGAGATCATCACCCCGTCGCGCTGGCCCTGGCTCATGTCCCCGTGCAGCGCCTTCACGCTCAGGCCCCTGTCGCGAAGCGCCTTGTCGAGCCGCGCGGTGCCCACCTTGGTGCGGCAGAAGATGATCGCCTGCTCGGGTCCTCGGCCCTGCAGCACCTCCACCAGCCGATCGGTCTTCTCCTTCCGCGGCACCTCGACGTAGGCCTGCTCGATCGCGTCCACGGTGAGCTGCTTCGGCGTCACCCGGATCGTCACCGGGTCGTACATGTAGTGTCTCGGCGAGCCGCGCGATCGGCGGCGGTATCGTCGCCGAGAACAGCACCGTCTGCCGCCCCGCGGGGCACATCCGGAGGATCTTCTCGACGTCCTCGATGAACCCGAGGTCGAGCATCTCGTCGGCCTCGTCGAGGACGACGTAGCGCGCCGAGGTGAGCACGAGCGACTGGCGCGACATCAGGTCCATCATCCGGCCGACGGTCGCGACGACGACCTGGGCGCCCTGGCGGAGCTGGGCCTGCTGGGAGCGGATCGGGGCGCCGCCGAACACGGCGACGATCTTGACGTCGACGTGCTCGGCATACGCGCGCAGCGCCTGGGTCACCTGGATGCAGAGCTCACGGGTCGGCGTCAGCACGAACGCCTGCACCTCGTCCGAGTCCGGGTCGAGGTAGGAGAGCAGCGGCAGCCCGAACGCGGCCGTCTTTCCGGTCCCGGTCTGCGCCTGCCCAATCACGTCGTGGCCGGCGAGCAGCTCCGGGATCGCCTGCTCCTGGATCGCGGTCGGCTCCTCGTAGCCCAGCTCGTCGAGCGCGAGTTGGATCTCGGGCGAGAGGCCGAGCTCGCGGAAGCTCGTCACCGACGGGTCAGCATCGTGGGTCGAGCAGGAGCTTCCCCTGCGTGCGGCGCGACTGGATGTCCTCGTGCGCGCGTGCCGCCTCGGTCAGCGGATAGACCTCCCCGATCACCACCTCGAGATCGCCCGAGGCGACGGCGCCGAGCAGCTCGCCGATCCCCTCCGTGACCAGATCGCGGCGGAGCGCGAGCAGGTGCACGAGCCAGAACCCGATCACGGCGCGGCTCTTCTGCAGCAGCGAGCCGGAGTTGATCTCGTTCGAATCCCGCGAGGCGATCCCGAACACGACGAGCCGCCCGAACGGCGCCAGCGCGCCGAGGCTGGCTTCGAACGCCTTCCCGCCGCTCATCTCGAGCACGACGTCGACCTGCTTGTCGCCGTTCGCCTCCAGGATCGCCGCCTCGAGGTCGTCGGCCCTCGCGTCGATGGCGGCGTCCGCGCCGAGTTGCTGCGCCAGCTCGCGCTTCTCCTCGGTGGAGGCAATCGCGATCACCCGTCCGGCGTCCATCCGCTTCGCGAGCTGCACCGCGAGCGTCCCCACTCCCCCACCCGCTGCGTGCACGACCACGGACTCGCCCTGCTCCAGGTGCGAGGAGTTCCTCAGCATGTGCCACGCGGTCAGACCCTGGAGCAGCAACGCGGCGGCCTGGTCGTCGGTGACCCCGTCAGGAATCGGGACGAGGTTGGCCTCCGGGACGCTGACCCGCTCCGCGTATCCCCCGCCCATCAGCATCGCGGCCACCCGGGTTCCGTCCGGGGTCGTCCCGCTCACCTCGGCGCCCGGGATCATCGGGAGCTGCGCGGGCGCGAGGTAGTCGTCGCGGCGCTGGTGGGTGTCGGCGAAGTTGATCCCGGAGCGGGCGACCTCGACCAGGACCTCGCCCTCGGCGGGCTCGGGATCGGGGAGATCGACGTGCTGAAGCACGTCGGGTCCACCGAACTCGGTGATCTGGATCGCCTTCACACTTCCCTCGGCGTGGCTAGGATCACGTACCGCCGGCCCACGGCGCGCGATGCTACTCGATCCCCCCTGCGAGAACCCATGTCCCTGACCGTCGTCGGCTCGATCGCCTTCGATTCCGTCCGCACCCCGTTCGGGGAGCGCGACCGGATGCTGGGCGGCTCCGCCGTCCATTTCGCGCTCGCCGCCAGCTTCTTCACCTCGGTCCGGGTGGTGGGGCCGGTCGGCGACGACTTCGGCCCCGAGGAGCTCGCGGTGCTGGAGGCGCGCGAGGTGCGGACCGCCGACATCGAGCGGGTCGAGGGCGGCAAGACCTTCTTCTGGCGCGGCCACTACGGGCACGACCTGAACGTCGCCCACACCGACGACACCCAGCTGAACGTGTTCGGTGAGTTCGTTCCGAAGCTGTCGGCCGAGTCCCGCGGCGCGGATATCCTCTTCCTCGGGAACATCCAGCCGGAGCTGCAGCGCGGTGTGCGGGCGCAGTCCGACGCGGGGATGGCGGCACTCGACTCGATGAACCTGTGGATCGAGAAGACCCGCGACGCGCTGGTTGCGGCGATCGGCGAGGTCGACTGCCTGCTCCTGAACGACGCCGAGCTGCGGATGCTGACCGAGGAGCCCAACCTGGCGCGCGCGGCGAGCGCCGCGATGGAGCTCGGCCCGAGCGTGATCGTCGCGAAGCGAGGCGAGTACGGGGCGGCGCTGTTCACGGAGGAGGGGTGTTTCGCGATCCCGGGCTATCCACTGGAGGACGTGTGGGACCCGACGGGGGCGGGCGACAGCTTCGCGGGCGGGTTCCTGGGCTACCTGGACAGCGTCGGCGCGATCGCGGGCGAGGTCGCCGACCCGCACCTGCGCCGGGCGATGGCGTACGGGTCGGTGATGGCCTCGTTCAACGTGGAGGGGTTCGGGACCGAGCGGGTGCAGCGGCTGCGCCACGACGAGATCGACGAGCGGCTCGCTGAGTTCAAGCGCCTCACGCACTTCGAGCAGCGGCCGGTCGAGCTCCCCGATCCGCGGTAGCACACGGGTCGAAATCGCGTCCGCGGAGCTGGGTGGACGAGGCGGCCAAGCTGCGATACTGAGGCGCGATGGCCACGCGTCAGCAGACCCAGTCGGACGCGCCTCCGGAGCAGGGCTCCGAGAAGACGGACTCGCTGTCGGTGACCGACAACCGCACCGGCCAGACGTATGAGCTCGAGATCACGGACGGCACCGTGCGGGGGATGGACCTGCGCGAGATCAAGGTCGACGAGGACGACTTCGGCCTGATGTCGTACGACCCGGCGTTCAGCAACACGGCGTCGTGCCGGTCCGCGATCACCTACATCGACGGGGGGCGGGGGTCCTAGAGCACCGCGGGTTCTCGATCGAGTCGCTGTGCGAGAGCGCCACCTACCTCGAGGTCGCGTACCTGCTGATCTTCGGGGAGCTGCCGACGAAGCCGCAGCTGGAGCGGTGGACGTTCGACGTCACCCACCACACCTTCGTGCACGAGGACATCAAGAAGTTCCTCGAGGGGTTCCGGTACGACGCGCACCCGATGGGGATGCTGCTCGCCTCGGTCGGCGGGCTGTCCACCTTCTACCCCGACGCGAAGCACATCGACGATCCCGAGGAGCGCTACATGGCGGCGATCCGGCTGATCGCCAAGCTGCCGACCCTTGCCGCGTTCGCCTACAGGCACAACCAGGGGCTTCCGTACGTGTACCCGGACAACGAGCTCACCTACGCGGGCAACTTCCTGGCGATGATGTTCAACATGAACGAGCGCCAGTACCGACCGGATCCGCGGCTGGAGCGGGCGCTCGACGTGCTCTTCATCCTGCACGCCGACCACGAGCAGAACTGCTCCACGAACGCCGTCCGCGGGGTGGGGTCCTCCCAGGTCGACCCCTACTCGGCGGTGACGGCCGGGGTCGCGGCGCTGTACGGGCCGCTGCACGGGGGCGCCAACGAGGCCGTGCTGCGGATGCTGCGCCGGATCGAGAAGCCCGAGAACGTGCCCGAGTTCCTCGAGGGCGTGAAGCGGCGCGACGAGCGGCTGATGGGGTTCGGGCACCGGGTCTACAAGAACTACGACCCGCGGGCCCGGATCATCCGCAAGAGCGTCGACGAGGTGATCGCCGCGACCGCCGACAACCCGCTGGTCGAGATCGCCTCCGAGCTCGAGAAGCGGGCGCTCGATGACGACTTCTTCACGTCGCGCAAGCTGTACCCGAACGTCGACTTCTACTCGGGCCTGATCTACGAGGCGCTCGGGATCCCGAACACGATGTTCACCGTGGTCTTCGCGATCCCGCGCACCTCCGGCTGGGTCGCGCAGTGGATGGAGCTGAACGACGATCCCGAGCAGCGGATCGCACGTCCCCGCCAGATCTACACCGGCGACCGCGAGCGCACCTACATCCCGATGTCCAAGCGCAAGGGTCCCGAGAAGATCATCGGCCCGCCCGCCCGCCGCCCGAAGCGCCCGCGGCGCGGTGCTTGATCGAACCCCGCGACGGCGGACGCGAAGCGGAGCACGTCGCGGGCAATGGTTGTTGACTGTTCGCCACGGATCGGACGTCAAGCGAGAGCGGTTCGACCACCTCGACGACGCCCTCGCCGAGCTGCGCCGGCGCGCCGACGCGGTCCGGGCCGAGGGGCCGCTCGAGGGCGTCAGCATGATCCGCGACTACGACCACGACGTGCTCGTGCACGCGCGCCTGGAGTTGAGCGGCCCCGGGGTGATCCGGCGACCGGAGGCCGGTGTCGACGTGATGGGCGACGGCCGCCTCGTCCCCTATCGCGGCGCGACCTTCAAGCGCAAGCTGGAGCCGGCCGAAGGGCAGGACCCCTTCGACGCGATCCGCGCAGAGCTCGCGCGCTGATGGCATCCGACCGGATCGAGCTGGACGGGACCCGTGAGGGCGTCGAGGTGGGCCGCCGGGTGCGGCTGCCGCGCGGCGCGGAGCCGCCGTTCACCGTGTTCGTGAACGGCGTCCGCCAGACCGAGAGCGAGGACTACCGGGTGATCGGGCGGGAGATCACGTTCGCGCGCCCGATCGTGAAGGAGGGCAAGGTGAGCGGGGTGCGGTGGGCGGCGATGCTGCTCGGCCTTTTCGGCACCTACCGCAAGAACGAGGTCGTCGACGTCGAGTACCGCGCCGGTGGCAAGGTGAAGCTCGCCTCGGACGTGGAAGTCGTTCCGGACGAGCCGGCCGACAGCTAGCCGGCCACCGGCTCGCCGGCGAGGCCGACGAGATCGGCAATCCGGTCGCGGTACTCGCTGGAGGTGCCCCACAGCTGGCCCGTCGCCCTGGCGCGCTTCAGCAGGAAGTGGAGGTCGTGCTCCCACGTGAACCCGATCCCGCCCAGCACCTGAAGCGTCGACGCGGTCACGTCCCAGGCGGCGTCGGAGGCTCGCGCCTTCGCCATCGACGCCGCGAGCGCGAGCGAGTCGGACTCGGCGTCGGCGGTCCATGCCGCGTAGTAGGTCAACGAGCGCGTCTCCTCGACGTCGAGCAGCATCTGCGCGCAGCGGTGAGAGACCGCCTGATAGGCGCCGATCGCGCGGCCGAACTGCTCCCGCTCCTTCGCGTACTCGACTGCCATGTCCAATCCTCGCTGCGCGATGCCCGTCAGCTCTGCGGCGACCGCGATCGCGACCCGGTCGACGCCGGCAGCGGCGTCACCCGGCAGCGAATCGCCGCCGCCCGCGCTGACGCGCGCGTAGGAGCGGGTCGCGTCGATCAGCTCCACGGGCTCGATCTCCGCATCCGAGCGCTCGACGAGCCGGACGCCGTCGCCGTTCGGAAGCGCGATCACCGCGGCGCCCTCGGCGTCCGGGACGACCGCCGGCTCGCTCTGCGTGAACGCCGCCGCCCCGCGACCCTCGCCCGAGGCGATCCCGGGCAGCCACCTGCTGCGCTGCTCGTCGCTGCCGATCGCCGAGATCAGCAGCCCGGCCGCGGCGTTGGAAAGGAACGGCGCCGGTGCGCACACGTAGCCGAGCTCCTCGCACAGGATCACGAGCTCCACCAAGCCGAGGCCTTGGCCGCCGTGCTCCTCGTCGATCGCGATCCCAGGCCAGCCCAGCTCGCAGATCTCGTTCCACAGGCCTTCGTCGTAGCTGCGCGACTCCGCCAGCTCGCGAACCCTCTCCGGCGAGAACCGGTCGGCGAGGAAGTCGTGCGCGGTGCGCTTGATCTCCTGCTGCTCGTCGTTGAACCCGAAGTCCAAGTCTCGATCCTCCTACCGCAGCCTCGGGAGCCCCAGCACCCGCTCGGCGACGATGTTCTTCATCACCTCGGTGGTCCCGCCCTCGATCGAGTTTGCGCGGGAGCGCAGGAACTTGTACGTCCACTCGGAGCCCTGCAGGCCGTCGGTTCCCATGATCTCGGTTGCGAGCTCGGTGAGCTCCTGGTTCGCGTTCGCCCACTGCCACTTCGACAGTGAGCCCTCGGGGCCGGGGATGCCGGTGCGCATCGTCTGCGTCAGCGCCCGCAGCCCGCCCAGCCGAAGCGCCTCGGTCGTGATCTGGAGCCGGGCGATCCGCTCCCGAACCTTCGGGTCGCCGCCGACGTCACGGGCGCGGGCGAGCTCGATCAGCGCGTCGAGGTCGCGGCGCAGCGACATCGCCGAGGCGGCGCCGAGGCCGGCACGCTCGTGCATCAGGGTGGTGATCCCGACCATCCACCCGTTACCGACCTCGCCGACAACGTTCTCGTCGGAGACGTAGGCGTCCTCGAGGAAGATCTCGTTGAACTCCGCCTCGCCGGTTATCTGGCGGAGCGGGCGCACGTCGACCCCGTCCTGGTCCATGTCGAGGATGAAGTAGGTGATCCCCTTGTGCTTGGGGACGTCGGGGTCGGTGCGGGCGAGCAGCATGCACCACTTCGCCTCGTGAGCGAACGTCGTCCACACCTTCTGGCCGGTGACCCGCCAGCCGCCGTTGTCCTTGACCGCCTTCGTCTTCAGGGAGGCGAGATCGGAGCCGGACTCGGGCTCGGAGAAGCCCTGGCACCAGATCTCCTCGGCGGACAGGATCGGCTCCAGGAAGCGCTCCTTCTGGTCCTCGTCGCCATGCGCGATCACGACCGGGCCGCCCATGATCAGGCCGAGCACGTTCGCGGGCCGCGGCACCTCCTGGCGCGCCATCTCCTCGGAGAAGATCGTCTGCTCGACGAGCGTCGCGCCCCGGCCGCCGTACTCCTTCGGCCACGAGACCCCGGCCCAGCCGCCCTCGTGCAGCTTCCGCTGCCATTCGCGCTGGAACGCGAACTTGGCGGTGTCATCGCCCTCCGGCTCCGGGCCGGGATGGTTGGCTTCGAGCCACGCCCGGACCTCGTCGCGGAAGGACTGCTCGTCTGCTGTCGGCGTCAGATCCATTTGTTGACTGGCCAATCGGCCAGGCGACAGCCTATATGCTTTTCGGCGTCTCAAGCAATGCGACGGCGACTCACCGCCGGAGGCAGGGGAATCCGACAGAGGGAGGACGCCTTGACCGCCTCGCGTGTCGCGATGCATGGGACAGGCCAGGGAGCAAGGGAGACGCTCACAGGGATTGCCGTGCTCGCCGTGGTGGCGACGACGATCGCTGCGCACAGCGCCGATGCGCGATCGTGCAGTCCGGCGATACGGGAGGCGTGAGACCTCTCCATGCGAGCAAGCACGCCAACGGTTACGGCGCTTGCGCGCAGCCGGAGCGTCGCCGCCGGCCTCGCGGCGCTCGGCCTGGCGCTGATTGCGTCGCTGCTCGCAAGCTCGCCGGCCCGTGGCGCCGGCCTCTCGTTCGTGACCGAATGGGGCAGCCCGGGTTCTGGCGAAGGCCAGTTCGACAATCCCTCGTACGTCGCCACGGACGCGGGGGGCAACGTCTACGTCACCGAGAACAACGCGAACGACCGCGTCCAGAAGTTCACGTCACGCGGCGAGTTCATCACGAAGTGGGGCAGCCTTGGCGGGGCCAACGGCCAGTTCGTGGACCCCCAGGGCATCGCCACCGACTCGGCGGGAAACGTGTATGTGGCCGACCTCTTCAACTTTCGGGTGCAGAAGTTCAGCCCCTCTGGGGCCTTCATCACCGCGTGGGGAACCGAGGGAAGCGGCCCGGGGCAGTTCGACGGCCCATATGGCGTCGCCACGGATGCGGCCGACAACGTGTACGTCACCGACCTGGGCTTCGGCTCCATGCGGGTTCAGAAGTTCACATCCGCAGGCGCCTTCATCACCCAGTGGGGCAGCCAGGGCTCGGGAGACGGCCAGTTCGCAGGACCGAGCGGCATCGCCACCGACGCGGAGGGCAACGTGTACGTGGCCGACGCCGGTAACAATCGCGTCCAGAAGTTCAACGCGGGCGGGGCGTTCATCGCAAAGTGGGGAAGCACGGGCTCGGGGGAGGGGCAGTTCAATCAGCCCGTGGACGTCGCGACCAACTCGGCCGGAAGCGTGTTCGTGTCCGACGTCGACAACCATCGCATACAGCAGTTCACCTCTGCGGGAGATTTCGTCAGCGAGTTCGGCGAGCGGGGGTCCGGGCCGGGAGAGTTCGGGAACTTCGGTCCGCTCGGGCTCGCCACGAACTCGACGGGTGACGTATACGCGACCGATCGCTCGAACGAGCGGATCGAGCTCTTCTCGTCCATCCCGCTGCTCGGCAAGTCGGTCAACGTCGAGACGGTCAAGGGAAAGGTGAAGACCAAGTGCAAGGGCGAGACGGGCTTCAGCAAGCTGGAGGTCGCGAGGCAGATCCCCGTCGGATGCCGGGTCGACACTCGCAAGGGCACCGTGCGCATGACTTCGGCGAAGGACACCTCGGGCGCGACGCAGACCGGCGAGTTCTGGCAGGGCCGATTCCGCGTCACGCAGAAGGTGTCGAAGGCGCCCGCCACCGTGCTGGAGCTCGACGGGCCGGTGCGTTGCGGCAAGGGCCGTGCCGCCGCGGCCGCCGGAAGGAAGAAGGGCAAGAAGAAGCGCGGCAAGGGTCGCAAGCTTTGGGGCAAGGGCAAGGGCAAGTTCAAGACGAAGGGCAAGAAGGGCTCCGCGAACGTTCGGGGCACGACGTGGCTGGTGGCGGACCGCTGCAACCGCACGACCCTGTTCAAGGTCCGCCAGGGCAAGGTGAAGGTGCGCGACAAGCGCCAGGAAGAGGACCGTCACGGTGCGGAAGGGCGACCGGTACGTCGCGGGGAAGCGCTAGGCGGATGTGGGTGCCCCGCAGGCGGGGCGCCGCCCTGCTCGCGATCGGGGGCGCTGCCGCCGCGCTCGCGCTGCTCGCCTACGCGACAAACGTCGGTCGCGGGGTGGAGCTCGACGCGATCGACGCGCGATTCGCGATCCGCGGTCCCCACGACCCGCCGGACGATCTGGTCGTCGTCGAGATCGACGACGACACCTTCAGCGCCCTCGGCGAGCAGTGGCCCTTCCCGCGCTCCCTGCACGCCGACGCGATCCGGCGGCTGTCGGATGCGGGAGCCCGGGCGATCGGCTACGACGTCCAGTTCACCGAGCCGACCACGCCCCACGAGGACAACGCGCTGATCCGAGCGGTCGCCGGCGCGGACGGCGTGGTCCTGTCGACGGACGAGGTCGATCGGCGCGGCCGCAGCAACGTGTTCGGCGGCGATGCCGTCCTGCGACGGATCGGCGCGCGTGCAGGCAACACGGTGGTTGACCAGGACCCGGGTGGAGCCGTTCGCCGCTTTCGACCCGAGATCCAGGGCCTCGACGCGTTCGCGGTCGCAGCCGCCGAGGAGGCCACCGGGCGCGAGGTCGACGCCGGCACGTTCGACTCGGAGGGCGCGTGGATCGACTACCACGGCCCCCCGGGGACGGTTGAGACCGTGTCGTTCTCCGACCTGGTGCGAGGCAAGGCCGACCCGCGGCTGTTCGAGGACAGGATCGTCGTGGTCGGCGCCACCGCGGCGGCGCTGCAGGATCTGCATTCGACGCCCGTCGGCGGCGGCAAGCGCATGTCCGGCGCCGAGGTGAACGCGAACAAGGTCGCGACCGTGCTCGAGGGTCTCCCGCTCCGATCGAGCCCCGGCGGTGTCGACCTGCTCCTGATCGTGCTGCTCGCGATCGCGGCGCCCGTGACGGGACTGCGCCTGCGGCCCGCGGCGACGTTCGGGGTCTCGGTCGGGCTCGCCGCGCTGTATCCTGGTCGGCGCGCAGCTCGCGTTCGACTCCGGCGTGATCGTCCCAGTCGTCTACCCGCTCGCGCGCGCTCGGGATGGGCGCGGTCGGCACGCTCGCCCTGTACTACGTGCTCGAGGCGTTCGATCGCCAGCGGGTGCGCGACACGTTCGCGCGATTCGTCCCCGCCAGCGTCGTCGACCGGGTGCTGGAGCGAGCGCGGCGAGGAGCTCGCACCTCGGCGGGCGTGCGGCGCGAGTGCACGGTGCTGTTCAGCGACATCCGCGGGCTTCACCTCGTACTCGGAGTCGGTGCCGCCGGACGAGGTGGTCGAGGTCCTGAACCGCTACCTGACCGCGATGACCGACGCGATCATGGACCACGGCGGCACGCTCGTCGCCTACATGGGCGACGGGATCATGGCCGTCTTCGGAGCCCCGATCGAGCAGCCCGACCACGCCGACCGCGCCCTCGCCGCCGCACGCGAGATGCTCGAGGTCCGGCTGCCGGCGTTCTGCGAGTGGATGCGCGAGACCGGCCGCGGAGACGGCTTCCGGATCGGTATCGGCCTGAACAGCGGCGAGGTGATGTCCGGCCAGGTCGGCTCGCCCGCGGCGGATGGAGTACACGACGATCGGCGACACCACCAACACCGCCTCGCGCCTCGAGGGCATGACCAAGGGCACCGAGCACCAGCTCTTCCTCGCCGACTCGACCAGGGAGGCGATGCTCGCCGAACCCGCTGACCTGACGCTGGTCGGAAGCCTGCCGATTCGCGGGCGGGAGGGTCAGATCCGGGTGTGGTCGATCCCGGGGGCGAGCTGAACCCGAGTCTCGGAGAAGCCGTCAGCGCCGGTTCGGCTGAGCCGGATCCGGCGGTCGGGTCCACGGATTGTCTGGTATACACCGAGCGTTGCCGGGGGGCGTGCAGGGGAGCACGGACAACGAAACGAGGTGGGAACTGCCATGAAGTGCGAGAAAGGCCCGCGGTCGGGCGCCGGATCGGGTTGGCGTAGCCGGCTTTACGTGGCGCTCACCGTGGCTGCCTCGTCGATGCTGTTCGCGGCCTTCGCCGATGCGGCGGACGCCCCGAAGCTGAAGGCCCCTCCCAAGGTGTCGCCCGGCAAGAAGCTGACTCTGAAGGCGAAGGGATTTCCCGCCGACGAGAAGGTCAGCTTCACGGCGGCGATCAAGGGGCCGGCGGCCTTCTCGGGCAAGGGATTGGGCAGCTTGGCGGCCAACGCCGCGGGCAAAGCACGTCGACGCGCGCGCTTCCCGCTCAAGTACCGCTGGTGCAACGCCGACCTGGACTGCACGAAGTACGCGTGGCCAAAGGGGGCGAAGATCAAGCTCACGGCCCAGTCCAAGCAATCAGGCACGACGGCTGAAAAGGTCGTGAAGCTGAAATGCCGGGGGAAGTGCGCCGGCCAGTAGCAGACGTGCGCGATCGGCCCTGCCGCTAGCCGACGGCGGCGTCCCAGGCCGTGTGGACGGCCTTCCGATAGACCACCGGCCCGTACGGCGGGTAGTTGCCGGACCTGCAGTCCAGCGTTCCGAGGTATCCCTGGGGGAATCCGCCGTAGGTGTGGTACTCGACGTAGAAGGTGCCGTTCGCCGAGCCGTCCCCGGGGACCTTGCCGTCCACGGTGGTCTGTTGCCCCTCGTCGGGGTGGGTGTTCGACCTGAAGTCGAGTGAGAACGAGCCGTTCTCCTTCAACCTCGCGGCGTTCGTGCCCTCGTACAGGTTCCCGACCGGAACACTCATGCGCAGGGGATAGGCGACCGTCGGACCGGTCTCACCCTGGAACGGCTCCTGGACGCAGAACAGCACGGCGTTGTCTATCCGGAAGCCCTTCAGCTTCGGGCGCTTTGCCTTCTTCACCTTCTTGTGCGCCTTGCTCACCTTCTTGTTGGCCTTCTTCCGCGCCTTGCCGGTGTCCGCCTGCTTGCGCTTCTTCTTCGCCTTCGTCAGCTTCTTCTTCGCCTTCGTCAGCTTCTTCTTCGACTTCATCACCTTGAAGCTCAGCGGCTCGTCCGCTTGCCCCCTGCTGTTGCCGGCGTAGCTGCCCGTCTCGACGGCGGCACGTGCGGACGGCGGGCCGGCGAGCGTCATCGCCACCAGACACATGCCCGCTGCGGCCATGGCGGTCACGATGCGCGTTGCACTAGGACGCAGACCCTGCCCCCCCACCGTCGGACGCGGTCGCGTCATCGGTGACCCCTCCTTGTGGTGTCCCCAACCCTGCCTACGGCGTACTGATAGCAGACTCAGTTCACGACGTACAGCATCACGATCGCGATCCCGACCCAGCTCACCCCGGCGAAGATCATCCCCGGGTCCTCGGTCAGGATCGCCGCGGTGGAGCGGGTGTCGTGGCGGTCGTAGACCAGGTACAGGTAGCGGAAGATCCCGTACAGGACCGAGGGCGCGGTGGCGAGCATCTCGGACCCGATGTTGGGACTGTCGACGGAGTACACGGCGTAGCTGATGATCGCCGCCGCGGTCACCATCGACACCATCTGGTCCAGGAACGGGATCGAGTAGTGCTCGAGCACGGGGCGCGTCACAGCCGACCCTGCCGCCCCCGGACGCGAAGCGGAGGAGGCGGCAGGCATTGACATCTCTTCCATCGCCTCCTGGCGCCGCTTCGTGAACCCGAGGAACAGCGCCAGCATCCCGGTGCAGACGAGCAGCCACTCGGAGGCGTGCGCCCCGACCGCGACCGCGCCTGCGACCACGCGGAGGATGAACAGCGACGCGATCGTCATCACGTCGAGGATCACGAGCCGCTTCAGGATCAGCGAGTACGCGATCGTGACCACGCCGTAGCCCGCGACCAGGCCCGCCACCTGGAGCGAGACGGTGAGCGCGGGCAGCGCCAGCGCGACGAGCCCGAGGACGAGCGCCGCGGTCCACGCCGCGGAGACGGGGAGCGCCCCGCTGGCGATCGCGCGGCGTCGCTTCTCCGGGTGGCGGCGGTCGAACGGCGCGTCGCGGAGGTCGTTGACCAGGTAGCCGGCGCTGGAGATCGCGCAGAACGCGACGAAGGTGAGGGTGGCGTCGAGGACCGCGCCGGCGTCATTGAACTGCTGCGAGAACAGCAGCCCGGCGAACACGAGCAGGTTCTTGATCCACTCCGCGGGGCGGACCGCGCTGAGCAGCGCACGGGGCACCGAGACGCGGGCAAGATCGACGCGGTCCGCCGGCGCCGCCGTCGCCTGCTCGGTCGTAGCGGGCACGGGTGAAAGGTTACGGATCGATCAGAACGCCAGGGTTGAGCGTCGCGGCCGGGTCGAGCTCTTGCTTCGCCGCCCGCAGCGCCGCGGCGAACGGCTCGGGGCGCTGGCGGTCGTACCACGGGCGGTGGTCGCGGCCGACCGCGTGATGGTGGGTGATCGTGCCGCCCGCGTCGATGATCGCCTCCGACGCCGCCGCCTTGATCTCGTCCCACTGCTCGACCTCGGACCCGCGGCGCGCCGGCGCCAGCACGGTGTAGTACGGGGCGGGGCCGTCGGGGTAGACGTGGGTGAAGCGGCAGCTCACCCGCGGCGCGTCGACGGACTCCATCACCGTCGCGTGGAACTGCTCGAACCGATCCCAGGTGATCGCGGTCTCGAACGTGTCGGAGAGCACGCCGACCGCGACGAAGGTGTCGCGCAGGTACGGGGCCGCGAGGAAGGCGTGCCGCCAAGCATCAACCGGATCAGGCCGCGCGGCGTCCTCCGCTTCGCGTCCGGGCGCCGCGCGGTCGGATGAGGGACGGCGAACCTCACCGGGGTCCCCGCCGTGCCCGCGCGCGACCTCGATCGCCGTCTCCATCGCCCCGTCGACCGGGTGGTGCGCCGACTCGAGCCCGAGTACGAGGATGGCCTTGCCCTCAGGCCCGGCGTGGGTGAGCTCGGACTCGGCCGGGTCCAGCAGCCGGCAGTTGGCGGGATTCAGGCCGCTCTGCGAAAGCTCCCGCACGGCGCGGGCGCCGGCGAGGAAGTCGTCGAAGGCGACCCCGCACGACGCCTTGAACCGGGGCCGCTCCCGCACCCGGACCCACGCCTCGGTGATCACGCCGAGCGTCCCCTCCGAGCCGATCAGCATCCGATCGGGGCTCGGCCCGGCGCCGGAGCCGGGCAGGCGGCGGCTCTCCCACACCCCGGAGGGGGTCACCGCCCTCACCGACTCGACCAGGTCGTCGATGTGCGTGTACAGCGTCGCGAAGTGGCCGCCGGCCCGGGTCGCGATCCAGCCGCCGAGCGTGGAGCGCTCGAAGGACTGCGGGAAGTGGCGCAGGGTGAGCTCGTGCGGGCGGAGCTGGTCCTCGAGCTCGGGACCAAGCGTGCCGGCCTGGATCCGGGCCGCCCCCGAGATCCGGTCGACTTCCACCACTCGGTCGAGCCGCCCCAGGTCGACGGTGACCGCCCCCGCGTACGAATCGCCGATCCGCGGCTCCACCCCGCCGACCACGCTGGTCCCGCCGCCGTACGGGATCGCCGCTGCCCCGGCGTCCGCGCACCACTCCAGCACCGCGGCCACCTCGTCCTCGTCGCGCGGCCGGGCGACGAGGTCGGGCGGGTTGTCGATCCGGCCCCGGAACGCGCGGACGATGTCGCGGTACGCCTTCCCGCCCGCGTGGCTGACGCGGTCGAAGTGGTCGTCGCCGACCACCTCGGCCAGCGAGGCCGGCGGGGCGAGCCGCGGCGGCGGCAGCTCGATCGCCTCCACGGGGACCGGCTCCTCGACCCGGTCGCCGCCGAAGCCGAGTCGCTCCCGGATCCCGGGCGCCGCGGCCTCGAGCTCGGCGCGCGAGGGCCACCGGTCCTCGTAGCCCCAGCCCCAGTGGCTGCGGCGGCGCCCCCGGGCTGCCTCGACTACCAGTGCACGCCCCGCATCAGGTACGCAAACGCGACCTGCTCGCGCGAGGCCTGCTCCTCGCCCGAGGGCGGGGCCGCCTCGGGCCGCTTCTCCTTCCCGCCCTTGGCGGCGCTCGAGTCGGGGAAGAGCTGGTAGGCGGTGTTCAGGATGTAGTCCATCGAGCGCGGGTTGATCGCGTACAGGATCTGCCCCAGGCTGCCGAGCGGGGTGGCGATCCGCTTCGGCTTGTGGACGATCGCCTCGGCGATCATCTCCGCCGCCTCCTCGGGCGTGATCGTCGGGAACCGGTCGTACATCTTCGTCGGCGCGATCATCGGGGTGCGGACGAGCGGCATGTGGATCGTCGTGATCGTCACCCCGTCGTCGACCATCTCCGACGCGATCGCGCGGGAGAACGCGTCGAGGGCCGCCTTCGACGCGACGTAGGCCGAGAAGCGCGGCGTGTTCGTCTGCACGCCGATCGAGCTGATGTTGACGATGTGCCCCTGCTTGCGGTCCCGCATCCCGGGGACCAGCTTCAGGATCAGCTTCACCGGCCCGAAGTAGTTGAGCTGCATCGTGCGCTGGTAGTCGTGGAAGCGGTCGTAGGAGAGCGCCAGCGAGCGCCGGATCGACTTGCCGGCGTTGTTGACGAGGACGTCGACGCGGCGGTGCTCGGCGAGCACCTCGTCGGCCATCCGGTCGATGTCATCGGTGTCCGAGAGGTCGCAGGGGTGGACGTGCGCGACACCGCCCGCCTCGACGATCTCGTCCTGCACCTGCTCGAGCGTCTCGCGGGTGCGGGAGACGAGCAGCACCTGCCCGCCGGAGGCGGCGATCTTGACCGCCGCGGCGCGGCCGATCCCGGAGGACGCCCCGGTCACCATCACGACGCGCCCCCGGACCGCCTTGTCGAGGCTGGACGCCCCCCGGATGCGGCGAAGCACCCGCAGCGCCTCGTCCGGGACCTGGTGCCCGACAATCTCCGCGACCCCGCCGATCACTCCGGAGCGACCCCGCACGGCCCCCGCCAGGGAGCGGTCGCGGTACAGGTCGGGGTCGAGGTGGCGCTCCCAGTAATCCCACAGCTTGTCGGCGTAGGCCTCGAGCGGCGGCACCGCGATCCCGGTTCCGGCGAGCGCCTCGCGGGTCCCCCGGTTGTCGAACCGGGTGGGGTAGTTGACGTAGGTGAGCACCTCGGTCGGGACCCCGAAGTCGGCGAGGAAGCGCTCCGCGACCAGCTTCAGCCCCGGAATCGTGGCGAGCGCGCCGAGCGCGGCCGGGGTCGCGACGTCCACCACCCCCGCCGGCAGCCGGTACGCGGCGCGCGGGGCGTGCGCCGCCTTCGCGAAGATGTCGATCACCTCACCCGCCGTCTTCGGCGTCGGGTCGGTGAGGTGGAACGCCTTGCCGTCGAGGTCCGGCTCGTGCGCGATGTGGTCCATCGCCTCGGCGACGTAGTCGACCGGGACGATGTTGATCTCCCGTCCCTCGACGCTCAAGACCGGCGCCCACTCCGGCAGCACATTCCGGAAACGTCGGATCAGCTTGAAGAAGTAGTACGGCCCGTCGACCTTGTCCATCTCACCGGTGTGCGAGTCGCCGACGACGATCCCGGGGCGGTACACGCGCCACGGCCGCTCGCACTCCTCGCGCACCACCCGCTCCGAGTCGTGCTTGGTGCGGAAGTACGGGTTCACGTCGAGATTCTCGGCCTCGTCGAACATGTCCTCCCGCCACATCCCCCGGTACAGCCCTGCCGCCGCGATCGAGCTGACCATGTGGAAGCGGCCCGCCTCGATCGCCCCGGCGAGCTCGACCGCACCGCGGGTCCCCTGCACGTTCGCGATCCGCTGGCTGTCGGCGTCCGCGGTCATGTCGTAGATCGCCGCGAGGTGGAAGAAGTGATCGACCTTGCCGTGCAGCTCGGCGATCTGGTCCTCGCAGCCGAGTCGCGGCTGGGTGAGGTCGCCGACGACCGGCACGATCCGGTCCTGATCCGAGCCCCAGCGGGTGCGGAGCTCCTCGAGTCTTCCCTTGGAGCCCTCCCTGACGAGCACGTAGATCGTCCCCTGGCGGCGAAGCAGCAGCTCGATCAGGTGGCGCCCGATGAAACCCGTGGACCCGGTGACGAAATAGCTCATGCCTCTCTCCCGCTCTGACCCTACACTCTCGGCCGATGGCCCTCCACCTGGATCCACCCGGCGCGAAGCCGGTGCGGGAGACGCGCAAGGTCCGGGTCGCCGACATCCGCGAGGAGGACCGGATCGCTCATCACGGGGTGCAGCGGATCGCCCACGGCGCGCTGGTCTGCCCGGAGTGCGGGCTCCCCGTCGTGATCGAGGACCGCGTATCCGCGGGAAGCGTGCTGCGGTGCGGCTTCTGCGATCACGGCGCTCCGGCACGCGAGTTCGTCGCCCGCGACGTGTTCGACACCGTCGCGAACGAGGTCTACCTGATCGCGAGGACCACGTAGCTGCGTTCCGCAAGCGCAGGCGGTGACCGGACGAGGTCGCTTATCCTGAGCTTGGGATAGATGGCAACGACGGGAATCGTCCAACTCGAGATGCCCGCGATGGGCGAGTCGGTGACGGAGGGCACCGTTCTCGAGTGGCACAAGCAGGAGGGCGAGCACGTCGAGGAGGGCGAGACGATCGTCGAGGTGTCTACCGACAAGGTCGACGCCGAGGTCCCGGCCCCCGCCAGCGGCACGATCGCGAAGATCCTGAAGCAGGCCGACGAGACGGTCCTGATCGGCGAGGTGCTCGCCGAGATCGACCCGGCCGGCGCGCGTGAAGCGGAAGTCCGCCCCACCTCGGACCCGGCGGCGCCCGGACGCGAAGCGGACGCCGCCGCCGGCATTGACTCAGCCGGCAACGGCCGCTCCACCCCGGTGGCGCGGCGCGCCGCCGCCGACCGCGGCGTCGACCTGTCCGCCGTGCACGGCACCGGGATAGGCGGGCGGATCACGAAGTCGGATGTGATCGCCGCCGCCGGGGACGGCGACGGCGCCGGCCGTCCCTCTGCCGACCGCGCCGCCCCCGGACGCGAAGCGGAGGAGGCGGCGCACATTGATGTTCTGAGGGGCCCGGCGGCGATGCTCGCCAAGGCGATGAACGAGAGTCGCTCCGTCCCCACGGCCACCTCCTTCCGGACGCTTGCGGTCGACACCCTGGACGCGAAGCGCAGGGCACTGAACGCGGAGCTGAAGGAGCGCGGGATGAAGGTCTCCTTCACCCACCTGGTCGCGTGGGCGATGGTTCAGGCGGCGATCGAGTGGCGGATGATGACCCGCACCTTCGAGGAGCGCGACTCCAAGCCGACGGCGATCCAACCCGAGGCGGTCAACCTGGGGATCGCGGTCGACGTGGAGCGCAAGGACGGCTCCCGGGGGCTGATGGTGCCGTGCATCAAGGGCGCCGACGGGCTCGAGTTCGCCGGTTTCCACGCCGACTACGAGGACCTGATCACGAAGACCCGCGAGAGCAAGCTGACCGCGGACGACTTCCAGGGCACCAACATGACCCTCACCAACCCCGGCGGGCTGGGAACGATCGCCTCGGTGCCGCGACTGCTCAGCGGCCAGGGGACGATCATCGCCACCGGCTCGATTGCCTACCCGGTCGAGTGGCGACACGCGCCCGCGGAGAAGGTGAAGGCGCTCGGCATCTCCAAGGTGATGACGATGACCTCCACCTACGACCACCGGGTGATTCAGGGCGCCGAGTCGGGGTCGTTCCTGCGCCGCGTCGACGAGCTGCTGCAGGGCGAGGACTCCTTCTACGAGTCGGTCGCCGACTCGCTCGGGATCGCGACCGCGCCGGTCAGCGGCGCGCACGCGGCGGCGGCGTCGGCGCCACCGCTCGCCCCCGGCACCGCCCCGGCGCCGGCGGAGGCGCGGGTCACCGACGAGGCCGCCCCGGGAATGGAGCTGCTGCAGGCGGTGCAGGCGGCCACCTCCCTGCTGAAGGCATTCCGCACCCACGGCCACCTCGCCGCCCACCTCGACCCGCTCGGCACCGAGCCGAAGGGCGACCCCGCGCTGGAGCCGGAGAACCTCAACCTCACCCCGGAGCTGATGGCGCAGGTGCCGGCCTCGATCCTGCGGGTCGAGTGCCCCGGGAACACCCTGCTCGATGTGCTGCCCCGGATGCGGGAGGACTACTGCGGGACGATCGCCTACCAGATCGAGCACCTGTCCTCGCACCAGCAGCGGATGTGGCTGCGGGAGCGGATCGAGACGAACTGGCACCGCAAGCGGCTCGACCCGGAGGGCAAGCGCGCCCTGCTCGACCGGCTGATCGAGGTGTTCCAGTTCGAGCGCTTCGTGCAGCGCAGCTACCTGGGGCAGAAGGTGTTCTCGGTCGAGGGGCTGGACGCGGTCGTGCCGATGATCGACGAGGTCGCGACGCTGGCCGAGCGCGCCGGCGCGCGCGAGGTGGTGCTGGGAATGGCGCATCGCGGCCGGCTCAGCGTGCTCGCCCATAACCTGAACCGCTCCGTCGAGTCGATCCTCGCCGAGTTCGAGGGGGCGAAGACGATCGAGCGGGTGAAGGCTGTGGCGGCGATCCCGCACCACGGCACCGGCGACGTCAAGTACCACCACGGCGCCGTCGGCGAGTTCCACACGCCCGACGGCGAGCGGATCAAGGTTCGCCTGTACCCGAACCCCAGCCACCTCGAGTTCGTCGACCCCGTCGTCACCGGGGCGGCTCGCGCCGAGCAGACCGACCACTCCGGGCCCAAGCTCCACCACGACCCGAGTCTGGTCGTCCCGCTGCTCCTGCACGGCGACGCCGCCTTCCCCGCCCAGGGTGTGGTGGCCGAGACGTTCAACCTGCTCGGCCTGCAGGGCTACTCGACGGGCGGCACGGTCCACATCATCACCAACAACCAGGTCGGGTTCACCACGGACCCGCTCGAGGCGCGCTCGACGCCCTACGCCGCGGACATGGCGAAGGGCTACAACGTCCCGATCATCCACGCCAACGCCGACGACGTGGAGGCGTGCATCGCGGCCGTCCGGCTGGCGATGGCCTACCGGCAGGAGTGGGGTCGCGACGTGGTGATCGACCTGATCGGGTACCGGCGCTACGGGCACAACGAGACCGACGAGCCCGCCTACACCCAGCCGCGGATGGCCGAGCTGATCAAGAAGCACCCGCCGGTCAGCGAGATCTACGCGAACCAGCTCGTCGGCGAGGGGGTGCTCACCCAGGAGCAGGTCGACGAGAACGCGGAGCGGCGCCGTGACCGGCTCGCGACCACGCTCCGGGAGCTGCGCGGGAAGATCGAGGCGGGCGAGTACCTGGAACCGGCGACCGGGACCGCGACCGGGGAGCTCGACCGGACGAAGAGCCCCGACGTCGACACCGCGGTGGATGAGCAGCGGCTCCGATCGCTGAGCGCGGACCTGGTCGCCGTCCCGGAGAGCTTCACGATCCACCGCAAGCTGCGCAAGCCGCTGGGCCGCCGGGACGACGCCCTCGACGAGGGCGGGATCGACTGGGGCCACGCCGAGGCGCTCGCCTTCGCGACCCTGCTCACCGAGGGCAAGCACATTCGCCTCACCGGGCAGGACACCGAGCGGGGGACGTTCTCGCACCGCCATCTCGTCCTGCACGACGAGAAGACCGGGCTCGAGTACGTGCCGATCCAGCACCTGCGTGACGCGGAGGCGCCGTTCGAGCTCCACAACAGCCCCCTCAGCGAGACCGGGTGCCTCGGGTTCGAGTACGGGTACTCGGCGACCTCGCCGCAGAGCCTGGTGCTGTGGGAGGCCCAGTTCGGCGACTTCGCGAACGCCGCCCAGGTGATCATCGACAGCTTCATCGCGTCGGGCGAGTCGAAGTGGGGGCAGGCGACCCGGCTGACCCTGCTCCTCCCGCACGGGTACGAGGGGTCGGGGCCGGAGCACTCCAGCGCCCGGATCGAGCGGTTCATCGCGGTCGCCGCCGAGGGGAACATGCGGCTCGCAATCCCGACCACGGCCGCCCAGTACTTCCATCTGCTCCGCCGCCAGGCGCTGATCGCGAAGGCGCGTCCGCTGGTGGCGATGACGCCGAAGGGGCTGTTGCGGCTGCCGGCCGCAGCCTCGACCCTGGAGGAGCTCACCGGCGGCGGCTTCCAGGTCGTGATCGACGACCCGCGGGCGGCCGACCGCCGCGAGAAGGTGGAGCGGCTCGCGATCTGCAGCGGCAAGGTCTACTACGACATCGACGAGCACGAGCGCCGTGCCGAAGCCGACAAGGTCGCGATCGCGAGGCTGGAGCTGCTGTACCCGTTCGGCCGCGATCAGATCACGGAGCTGATCGGTCGTTACCCCAACCTGAAGCAGATCGTGTGGGTGCAGGAGGAGCCGCAGAACATGGGCGGGTGGAAGATCATGTCGCGGCGGATGCCCGAGCTCGTCCCCGACGGCGTCGAGTGGACCTACGTCGGCCGCCCCCAGCGCGCCGCGCCGTCCGAGGGCTACCCGGCCGCGCACCGCTCCGAGCAGGAGCGGATCGTGCTGACGACGCTCACCTTCTGAGCGCCTACCGCAGCGTCACCTTCCGCGAGGCCGTCTCGCCTCTGTTCCCGCTCCGGTCCGTCGCCTCGGCGGCGATCCGGATCGTGGCCCTTCCGCGGTGGTGGAGCGCTCGCCGCACACGGCTCACCTCGCGCTTTCCCAGCCGCCACTTGATGTGCGCGCTCTCACCCGCACCGACGTCCGCGTGCCTGTCGCGCAGCGCCAGCTTGCCGCGGGCGGCACCAGCGCCGTCCGCCTGCAGCGCGATCGCGGAGTCCTCATTGGTCGTCACCTTGACGCCGATCCTGGCGCCGAGACGCCTCCGCGACTTGCCGCGGAGGTCGAGCGCGGGCGCCGTCGTGTCCGTGCGATCGCGCGGCTGCGAACCGTCGCCGGGAGGAGGCTCGGGCTGCGAGCAGTCGGTCGGACCGGAACCCCCAATGAGTCGGGACACGCTGCCGGACAGGTTGGCGACATACAGCCGGCCGCACGAGTCCTCCCCGAAGCTGCTCAGCCCGGGCGCCGGCTGGAGGCCCTCGCTGCGGTCGGTCGCGAACGAGTCGGCGGGATCGAAGGAGCGGATCTCGCCCGCGCAGTAGTCCCCGTACACGTAGCGGCCGGCGAGCTCCGGGATCCCGGGGTCCCGAACGACGTAACCGCCCGTGATCGAGCAGCTGCCCCCGTCGTGCCCGTATTCGAACACCGGCGGCGTGTACGGTGAAACCAGGCACTCGGCGTCGGTCGCCGCCTCGTACGCGTGCAGCCCCTCACAGGAGCCCCAGCCGAAGTTCACGCCCCTGCCAGCGTTGGGAGCCGGGCGGCGATCGACCTCCTCCCAGGCGCCCTGTCCGACATCGCCGACCAGCAGCGCGCCGGTGGCGCGGTCGAACGAGAACCGCCACGGGTTACGAAGCCCCCAGCTCCAGATCTCGTCGCAGTAGCCGTCGTCGCAGCTCCCATCGCCGGCGAACGGGTTGCCGGGCGGCACCGTGTACTCGCCCGGGGCGTCCCCGGCCGGGTCGATCCGAAGCAGCTTCCCCAGCAGCGAGCCCGTGTCCTGCGCGTTCTCGTCCGGGTCGCCAGCGCCGCCGCCGTCGCCCGTTGACGCGTACAGATACCCGTCCGGGCCGAACTTGAGCTGGCCCCCGTTGTGGTTCGGCCGCGGGTGGGGGATCGTCAGCACCGGCCGCAGCGTGTCGGCGAGCGGCTCGCCCGCGTCAGCGTCGAGCTCCGAGATCTGCAGGTTGGATTCGTTGTCGGTGTAGTCGACGTAGATAAGGCCGCTGTGGGCGTAGTCGGGGGCGAACGCCATCGACAGCAGCCCCTGCTCACCGCCCGAGGGGTTCTCCTCCGCGCTGAGCACGAGGGAATCGATATCGAGGAACTGGCTCGTCGCCCCGTTCTCGATCCGCTGGATCCGGCCGTCCTGCTCGACGACGAACAGGCGATCGGGATCGCCCGGATCCGAGGTGACGTAAACGGGGGCCGCGAACGTTCCGATCGGCTGCAGCGACACCGCCGCAGCGGTCGCCGGAACGAGCAGCCCGCAGACGGCCACGGCGGTGGCGACGATCCTTCGCACGCGCGACATTGTCCGCCATCCGGGAGCGCCCCCGGTCATACGTGCAGCGAGGCGGGGGCGCTACTCTCGCCCGGATGCGCGAAGCAACCGGGGAAGACTCGCCGACGCAGCCGTCCGAGGTGCTCGTCAGGCCGACCCCGGGAGCGCTGTTCCCCTGGGTGAAGTGGGCGTCCTACCTGGAGCTGGCGCTGTTCGCCGCGCTCCTGTTCTTCTGGCTGATGCCCGGGTACGAGGGCCAGACCTCCGTCTTCGGGGCGGCCCACGGGCTCGGCTTCGTCGCCCTGTGCGTGCTGATCTGGATCGCGGTGCTCCGCCGCGAGGCGCCCTACACCCTGCTCGCCGCGACCCTGACGCCGGCCGGCCCGATCGGAAGCGTGATCGGGATCGCGGTGATCGAGCGGCGGAACCGGCCGGGCGAGGGCTGAGCGCGATGCCCGGGATCGAACACGGCGACGGCACCGCGACCGCTACGGCCGGGCCGTCGCCGGAGCGGATCGCGCACGCGAACGGGATCGAGATCGCCTACGACACGTTCGGCGACCCGGCCGACCCGACGATGCTGCTGGTGATGGGGCTGGGGATGCAGCTGATCCACTGGCACCCGGAGCTGTGCCGGCTGCTCGCCGGGCGCGGCTTTCACGTCGTCCGCTTCGACAACCGGGACGTGGGCCACTCGACGAAGATCAAGGACAGCCCACCGCCCCGCGCGATGTCGGCGATGCTCGGCCTGGACGGATCCGCGAGCTACACGCTCGAGGACATGGCCGAGGACACCGTGGGGCTGCTGGACGAGATCGGCGTCGGCCGCGCGCATCTGGTCGGTGCCTCGCTGGGCGGGATGATCGCGCAGACCGTGGCGGTGGCCCACCCCGAGCGCGTCCTGTCGCTCGCCTCGGTGATGTCGACCACGGGCCGGCGCCGGGTTGCGATCCCGAGACCGAGGGCGATCAGGGCGCTGCTGCAGCCGCCCCCGAGCGATCGCGCCGGCTACATCGAGCACTTGGCCGGCGTGTTTCGGGTGATCGGCTCGCCGGCCTACCCGCGGGACGACCGAGAGCTGCGAGAGGTGGTCGCTTCGGGATACGAGCGGTGCTTCTACCCGCCCGGCACCGCCCGTCAGCTCGCCGCGGTCAGCGCTTCCGGCGACCGCACCCGGGCGCTGCGCCGCGTGTCCGCGCCGACCGTCGTGATCCACGGTCGCGACGACCCGCTGATCCCCGTCGGCGGGGGCCGTGCGACCGCCGGCGCGATTCCCGGCGCCGAGCTCGTCGAGATCCCGGGGATGGGGCACGACCTGCCACGCGCCTTGTGGGCCACCGTCATCGACGCGATCGACCGGAACGTCGGCCGGTCCGCCGCCGTCGAGTGAGCAGGCACGCCGTCATCCTCGGCGCCGGCTTCGGGGGGCTGGAGCTGTCGGCGCGGCTGTCGGAGAGCCTCGCCGACCGGATCCGGATCACCCTGATCGACGCCGGAGAGTCGTTCAGCTTCGGGTTCTCGAAGCTGGACGTGATGCTCGGCCGCGCGACCGCCGCCGACGTCCGCGTCCCCTACAGCCGGATTGCGATCGACGGGGTCGAGTTCCGCAACGAGCGAGTCACCGCGATCGACCCGGAGCACCGCCGCGTCACCACCGACGCAGGCGCCTACGACGCCGACGTGCTTGCGATCGCGCTCGGCGCCGAGTACGACCTCTCCGCGACCCCCGGATTCGAGCAGGGCGGGTTCGAGTACTACTCGGTCGCCGGCGCGGAGCAGATCAGCGAGGTCCTACCGACCGTCGAGCAGGGGCGAATCCTGATCGGCATTCTCGGCCACCCGTTCAAGTGCCCGCCGGCGCCGTTCGAGGGCGCCCTGCTGATCCACGACGTGCTCACCGAGCGCGGCGTCCGTGACGCCGTCGAGATCCGCACCCTCGGCCCGATGTCGGCGCCGGTTCCGATCACCTCGAAGATGTCCCGCGCGTTCCTGACCGCACTCGGCGAGCGCGGGATCGAGTACGTGCCGGACACGCAGATCGTCGCCCTCGACACCGACGCCGGGGAGGCCCGGCTCGCGGACGGCGAGCCGGTCCCGTACGACCTTTTCGTCGGCGTCCCGGTCCACCGCGTGCCCGAGGTCGTGCAGGCGTCGGGGCTGGCGGTCGACGGCTGGGTACCGGTTGACCGCGCCAACCTGATGACGCGGTTCCCGGACGTGTACGCGTTCGGGGACGTGGCGGCGCTCCCGGTGGCGAAGGCCGGCGCGTTCGCCGAGGCCGCGGCGCGGGTGGTCGCCGAGGACATCGCAGCCCGCCTCCGCGGCGCCGCGCTGGAGCGCCCCTACCAGGGCGCCGGGCACTGCTTCATCGAGTTCGGCGGGGGAAGGGTCGGGAAGGTCGAGGCGAACTTCCTCGGCGGGCCGAACCCGACGGCGCGGCTGGTCGGACCCTCGCTCGAGCTGGCCGCGGAGAAGGAGGAGTTCGCCGCCGCCAGGCGGGCGCGCTGGTTCGGCTATCCGCCCGCGAGCAGCGGGTAGTCGAGCCAGTGGCAGCGCGGATCGCGCGGAGTCACTTTGGGACGGCGAGGCGGGGCCGTGGGAGGCAGGGGGTCCGCACGGCCCGCGCCACGCCTGCGCGTCGGTAGCCAGGGAGGGATGCCGACGCGATCGCCCCCGGAGGCGGGACTGGCCGGGGGCGAGCTTTCAGAAGTAATCCTACCTCCCCGCTCTCAGGAGCTTATTGTCACCGATTGCTCGCGGGAATGCAACCTGGGTGCGGGCACCTACCGCAGATCCCGCAGCACCCGCTGCAGGATGCCGCCGTGGTGGAAGTACCGTACCTCGTTCGGTGTGTCGAGCCGGACCCGGACCTCGAACTCGACCGGATCGGCGCCGTCGCGATGCGCGGTCACGACCACGGACTCGGCCTCGCCATCGGCCACGTCCGATACGTCGAACGTCTCCTCGCCCGTCAGGCCGAGGCCGTCGACGTCCTCGCCCTCGGCGAACTGAAGCGGCAGCACGCCCATCCCGATCAGGTTGGAGCGGTGGATCCGCTCGAAGCTGCGCGCGATAACGGCGCGCACGCCGAGCAGCGCGGTCCCCTTCGCCGCCCAGTCGCGGGACGAGCCCGAGCCGTACTCCTTCCCGGCCAATACCACCAGCGGCACCCCGTCCTCGCGGTAGCGGGTCGCCGCGTCGTAGATCGGCATCTCCTCGCCGCTCGGGTAGTGACGGGTGAACCCCCCCTCGCGATCGACCAACCGGTTGCGGAGCCGGACGTTCGCGAACGTCCCCCGCATCATCACCTCGTGGTTGCCGCGCCGGGACCCGTACGAGTTGAACTCGCGCGGCTCCACACCCTGGTCCACGAGCCACTCGCCCGCCGGGCTCTGGCGCCTGATCGCTCCCGCGGGAGAGATGTGGTCGGTGGTGATGCTGTCGCCGAGCAGCGCCAGCACCCGGGCACCCGCGATCGGCGGAGCCGGCTCCGGCTCGGCGGGCATCTCGTCGAAGAACGGGGGCCGGCGGACGTATGTCGAGTCGGGCCACGCATACCGGTCGCCCTCCGGGACCTCGATCGCGTTCCACCGCTCGTCCCCGTCGAACACCTCGGAGTACCCGCGCGAGAACATCTCGGAGCGGATCGCACCCGCCACCGTCCGCTTCACCTCCTCGCTCGAGGGCCAGATGTCACGCAGGTAGACGGGCTCGCCATCACGGTCCTCGCCGAGCGGCTCGTTGAGCAGATCGAGGTCCATCCGCCCGGCGAGCGCGTACGCCACGCACAGCGGCGGGGAGGCGAGGTAGTTCGCCTTCACGTCGTGGTTGATCCGGCCCTCGAAGTTGCGGTTGCCCGAGAGCACCGCGCACACGACGAGCTCGTTGCGCTCCACCGCCTCGGAGATCGCCTCGGGGAGCGGTCCCGAGTTCCCGATGCACGTCGTGCATCCGTACCCGACCAGGTTGAACCCGAGCGCGTCGAGGTGCTCGGTCAGCCCCGCCTGCTGCAGGTACTCGGTGACCACCGTCGAGCCCGGAGCCAGCGAGGTCTTCACCCACGGCTTGGTGGCCAGCCCGCGCTCCACCGCCGCCTTCGCGAGCAGCCCGGCGCCGATCATCACGGACGGGTTCGAGGTGTTGGTGCAGCTCGTGATCGCGGCGATCACGACCCGGCCGTGGTCGAGATCGACCTCGGTCCCGTCCTCGAGCGTGATGCGGACGACGTCGCGGGTGAACTCGCGCGGCTCCGCGAGCTCCACCCCGGCGTGCGCCGGCTTCTCGGCGGGATCGGGCGCCGCCGGGTCCATCGCCGGCGGGTCCGACGCCGGGAACGACTCCGCGACCGCCTCGTCGTGGATGTCCTCGAGGTCCGCGGCGGCCTCGGGGTCGAAGGAGCGCATCTCCTCGCAGAACGCCCGCTTCGCGATCGACAGCGCGATCCGGTCCTGCGGGCGTCGCGGGCCGGCGATGCTCGGCTCGACCTCGCCGAGCTCGAGCTCCAGGGTGTCGGTGAAGGTAGGGTCCTCCGACTCGTCGGTGTGGAAGAGACCCTGCTCACGCGTGTACGCGTCGACGAGCTCGATCACCTCGGTCGGACGGCCGGTGAACTCGAGGTAGCGGAGCGTCTCCGCGTCTGGCGGGAAGATCGCGCACGTGGAGCCGAACTCTGGCGACATGTTCCCGATCGTCGCCCGGTCCGCAAGCCCGAGCCCGGATATCCCAGGCCCGAAGAACTCCACGAACTTGGCGACCACGCCGCGCTCCCGGAGCATCTCGGTCACCCGCAGGACGAGGTCGGTGGCGGTGGCTCCCTCGGGCAGCTCGCCGGTCAGCTTGAACCCGATCACCTGTGGGAGCAGCATCGAGACCGGCTGTCCCAGCATCGCCGCCTCCGCCTCGATCCCGCCGACCCCCCAGCCCAGCACGCCGAGGCCGTTGATCATCGTCGTGTGTGAGTCCGTGCCGACGAGGGTGTCGGGGTAGGCGCACAGAGTGCCGTCGCGATCTTCCGACCAAACCACCCGGCCGAGGTGCTCGAGATTGACCTGGTGGCAGATCCCGGTCGCGGGCGGGACCACGCTGAAGTTGTCGAACGCCTCCTGGCCCCAGCGCAGGAACGCGTACCGCTCCCCGTTTCGCTCGAACTCCCGCTCCGCGTTGATCGCGAACGCGCGCTGAGTGCCGAACGCGTCCACCTGCACCGAGTGGTCGATCACGAGGTCGACCGGGACGAGCGGGTTGATCGCCGCCGGGTCGCCGCCGAGCTGCTCGATCGCGTCCCGCATCGCGGCGAGGTCGACGATCGCGGGCACCCCGGTGAAGTCCTGCATCAGCACCCGGGCGGGCTGGAACGGGATCTCGACGCTCGGCTCGGCGCTCGCGTCCCACGTCGCGATCGCCTCCGCGTCCTCGCCGGTCACCGAGGCGCCGTCCTCGAGCCGGAGCGTGTTCTCGAGCAGCACCTTCAGCGAGTAGGGGAGCCGCGCCACGTCGTAGCGGCTCTGCAGGGCGTCGAGCCGGTGGATCTCGTACTCGCGCCGTCCGACCTCGAGGCTGGACCGGGAACCGAAGCTGTCGCTCACAGTTCCAGGGTACCCCCGCGAGCCAGGGCTACCGCTTGTCGCTCTGCCCGCTGGCGACCCGCTCGGCCACCTTGGTTCCCTTGCCGCGGCGGTAGGCGACCCGCGCCGCCAGCTCGGGGCGCCGCAGCGCGAAGTTGGCGAGCGCACGCTGCAGCCGCGGCGCCACCGAGACCTCGTGCCGGTTGCGCTCGATCGCGGTCAGGACGCCGTCGGCGACGGCCTCCGGGGTGGTGGTGCCGAGCGCCGCGGGCGCCCGCGCGCCGGAGTCGTGGAACATCCCCGCCTCGCGAACGAATCCGGGCGACACGATCGACACACCGATCCCGCGGCGGAGGAGATCCTCACGCAGCCCGAGCGCGAAGCCGCGCAGCCCGAACTTGGTCGCCGAGTACAGCGAGGCGCGCGGGCTGGCCGCCTTGCCGGAAAGCGACGACACGTACACGAGGTGGCCGCTCCCCCTCTCCTCCATCCCGGGGAGCAGCTCGTGCGTGAGCCGGATCGGCGCCTCGAGGTTGACCCGAAGCACCCGGCCGAGCTCGTCGGCGCTGAAGTCCTCCAGCCTCCCGGTGCCCGGGAGCCCGGCGTTCGCAACCAGCACGTCGACGTCCCCGGCGTCGGCCGCGAGCCGCTCCGGGGCGTCGGCGTCAGCGAGGTCGCAGACGGCGGTGCGGTGGCCGTCGCCGGGCAGCCCGCCGGCCAGCTCCGCGAGCGCCTCCGGCTTGCGGGAGCTGAGCACGAGCGTCGCGCCGCGGCCCGCGAGTGCGACCGCGATCGACCGGCCGAGACCCCCCGTCGCGCCGCTGAGCAGCACCTTCTTGCCCTCCAGCTCCACGTGCCCGAACCTACCGGATGCTGCTCACGCGGGCCGGGGAGGAGATCAGCGAGCCTTCTCGAAAACCGGAGCGGACGCGGGAAAACCCCGCAAACGGCGAAGAATCGGGGTCGTCTTAGCGTTTGGTTAGCGATCGTCGGGCAGATCGTGTAGTCTGGCCGGGTCGATAACCGGTAAAGCCGAATCCCCACCCTGGCCTCGCCCGGGTGGGGAGCGGGGGAACCACGAAGGCCGAGAGAGATCTCGGCTGGGGCTAACCCACCACGGTGGGGGCGCAGGCTCCTTTAGCGCCAGCCCGACAGCTAACCCCGCAGGCCGACGAAGGAGGCTGGTTCGTTCGTGCGTTCCGATACCGAAGCGTCAACAGGCAGGGTGACCCGCTCTCGCGGCGCTCTCGCGGCGCTCGCGGTCGCCGTCGCGGTCGTCGCGGTCGCGTCGACCCAGGCGATGGCCGCGTCCGGCGGGATCTCCCCCGGCGGCGGCACGTCGACAGGCGGCGGCTCGACCGGGGACGGCGGCTCTACCAAGGGCGGCAGCGGCGGCACCCCGACCGAGGTGACCGAGACGGGCCCCCCGGGGAAGGCGAGGCTGAAGCACGGCAAAGCGATTCCCCCGCGGGACGCTCCGAAGCGCGTGATCAACGCGATCGAGGCGGGCAACAAGATCGTCAAGGGCAAGGACTACTGCCTCGGCGGCGGCCACCGCAAGTGGCGGTCGAGGTGCTACGACTGCTCGGGCACAGTCAGCTTCGCGCTGCATGCGGCGCGGATGCTCCGCAGCCCGCTTCCGTCCGGATCGCTCGCGAAGTGGGGCGATCGCGGCAAGGGTGAGTGGATCACGGTGTTCGCGAACGGCGGCCATGCGTACATGACGGTCGCCGGGCTGCGACTCGACACCTCGCAGACCGACGGCAAGGGACCGGGCTGGAGCGACCAGATGGTCTCCAAGCGCGGCTACAAGGTCCGCCACTACGCGAACTACTAGGCCGATAGCCGTCGCCCGGGCCGGCGCAGCCGGGCGGCGGAGTTTGTCCACCGCTGCGATGCATCGCTCCTCCGCCCTCGTGTAGGTTGGGCGCAGCGCTACGCGCCACGACAGGGAGAGGAGCCAGGTGGACGAAGCCACCGCGTCGCACCCGCAGCCCGCCGGGAGTCCGGCCGATATCCGGCTGCGTAACGTCAGCAAGTGCTACGGCGACGTCGCCGCGGTCGACTCGATCGAGCTCGAGATCGCGCGCGGCGAGTTCTTCACGATGCTCGGCCCGTCGGGCTCCGGGAAGACGACGACGCTCCGGATGATCGCCGGGTTCGAGCTCCCGGATGCCGGCACAGTCGAGCTCGGCGGCCGCGACGTCACCAGGCTGGCGCCCTACGACCGCGAGGTCAACACGGTGTTCCAGGACTACGCGCTGTTCCCCCACATGAGCGTCGCCGACAACGTCGAGTACGGGATGAGGGTGAGCAAGGTGCCAAGGCCGGAGCGGGAGCGGCGCGGCACCGAGGCGCTCGAGATGGTCCGGCTCGGCGGGCTCGAGGCCCGCAAGCCGAGTGAGCTCTCGGGCGGCCAGCGGCAGCGGATCGCGCTCGCCCGGGCGATCGTGAACCGGCCCCGGGTGCTGCTCCTCGACGAGCCGCTCGGCGCCCTCGACCTGAAGCTGCGCGAGCAGATGCAGGTCGAGCTGAAGGGGATCCAGGGCGACGTCGGGATCACGTTCGTGTACGTCACTCACGACCAGGAGGAGGCGCTCACGATGAGCGACCGGGTCGCCGTCATGAACGAGGGCCGGATCGAGCAGGTCGGCACCCCGGAGGAGATCTACGAGCGCCCCTCCACCCCGTTCGTGTCCGGATTCGTCGGCGTCTCCAACCTGCTCGAGCGCGACGGCCGCCGCTTCACGGTGCGACCCGAGAAGGTGCAGCTGCTCGACGGCGGCGAGGGGACCAAGGGGCTGCACGCCGAGCGGGGCCGGATCACGAGCGTCGCCTACGCCGGGATGCTGACCCGGTACATGGTCGCGCTGGACGCAGGGGGAGAGCTTCAAGTCGTGCGCCAGAACCTCGAGACCACATCGGCCGAGGTGATGGAGCAGCGCGGGCGGGAAGTGACAATCGGATGGCGACCGGAGCACACGGTCGCCGTCGGCGAGGGAGGAGAGGAGGAGGCCGAATGAGGAGAAAAATGGACAACCCGGCTCGAGGAGCGTGGCTGATCGTCGCCGCACTGGTGGCGTTCATGCTCGCGTTCGCGGGCTGCGGCGGAGGGGACGACTCAAGCGGCAACGGCGAGGCGCTCCAGCAGGTCGGGAAGGGCGAGGGTGAGCTCAACCTGATCGCATGGGCTGGCTACGTCGAGGACGGATCGACCGACCCGAAGGTCGACTGGGTGAGCGACTTCACCAAGGAGACCGGCTGCAAGGTGAACGTGAAGGTGGCCGGGACGTCCGACGAGATGGTCGACCTGATGCGGACCGGCCAGTACGACGGCGTGTCCGCGTCCGGAAACGCATCGCTGCGCCTGGTGGACGGCGGCGACGTGGCGCCGGTCAACACCGACCTCGTGCCGAACTACAAGACGGTGTTCGACGACCTCAAGGACCAGCCCTACAACACGGTCGACGGGACCAACTACGGGATCCCGCACGGCCGCGGCGCGAACCTGCTGATGTGGAACACGGATCAGGTCAAGCCGGGCCCGAAGTCGTGGTCGGCGATCCTCGACCCGAAGGAGGCGTCGAAGTACAAGGGCAAGATCAGCGTCTACGACGACCCGATCTACATCGCGGACGCCGCCGTGTACCTGAAGGATCACAACCCGGATCTTGGGATCGAGGATCCCTACGAGCTGGACGAGGATCAGTTCAATGCGGCGGTCGACCTGCTCAAGAAGCAGAAGCCGAACGTCGGCGAGTACTGGTCCGATGCGCTGAAGCAGATCTCGTCGTACACCGAGGGCGATTCGACCGTCGGGACGACGTGGCAGTACCAGTACTTCATCCTCAGGGGTGACAACCAGCCCGTCGCGGTCAGCCCCGCCTCGCAGGGCTTCGTGCCGGAGGAGGGCGCGACCGGTTGGTCGGACACCTGGATGATCTCCTCGCAGGCGGCCCATCCGAACTGCATGTACCTGTGGATGAACCACATCATCAGCCCGAAGGCGAACGCCGACGTGGCTGCGTGGTTCGGCGAGGCGCCTGCACAGAGCAAGTCGTGCAGCGAGTTCAAGTCGATTCCCGCCGCGTACGGAGACCCGTCGGGCGCGAAGCACTGCACGGAGTACCACGCCGACGACCCCGGGTTCTGGAACCGGGTGTACTACTGGATCACGCCCACGGCTGACTGTGGCGACGACCGTGGCGAGGCGTGCAAGGACTACAACGACTGGGTCTCGGCGTGGACCGAGATCAAGGGGTGACGGCGCCGACGCCGACGCCCCGATGAGGGAAGTTCCGTGGAAGCGGCCGGCGTAACGGCCGGGTCGCAGAGGAGGTCGGCGGGCCGCAGGCTCGCCGACCTCTTCCACGGGCGTCCGCGGCTGCAGGTCGGCGCGCTGCTGGCCGGGCCGGTAGGCTGGCTCGTCGTCGGCTACATCGGCTCGCTGCTGGTGATGCTGGCCGCCGCGTTCTGGCAGGTGGACGCGCTCAGCGGCGAGGTCAGCCGCACGCTCACGATCGACAACTTCAAGGAGATCGTGCAGGAACCGGTGTACCGCTCGGTGGCGGCCCGCACGGTCGGGATCGCAGCCGCCGCGACCGTCACGGACGCGCTGCTCGCGTTCCCGATCGCGTTCTTCATGGCGAAGGTCGCCCGCACCCCGACCAAGGCGCTGCTGATCGTCGCGGTCCTGATGCCGCTGTGGTCCTTCTACCTGGTGAAGGTGTACGCGTGGCGGACGATGCTGTCCGAGGGTGGGATCATCAACTGGGTGCTGGACCCGCTCGGCCTCAGCGGTCCGGGGTTCGGGACGACCGCGGTGTGGATAGTGGAGAGCTACCTGTGGCTGCCGTACATGATCCTCCCGATCTATGCGGGCCTGGAGCGGATCCCGAACACGCTGCTGAGCGCGTCCGAGGACCTCGGCGCGCGCCCGGGACTGACGTTCCGGCGGGTGGTGATCCCGCTCGCCTTCCCGGCAGTCGTGGCGGGCTCGATCTTCACCTTCTCGCTGACGATGGGCGACTTCATCACGCCGTCGCTGGTCTCCCCGGAGACGCAGTTCATCGGCAACGTCGTGAAGGCGAACATCACCAACAACCTGCCGCTGGCCTCGGCGTTCGCGACCGTCCCGATCCTGGTGATGGTCGTGTACCTGGTGATCGCGAGGCGGCTTGGAGCGTTCGAGCACCTATGAGGCTCTCGGCTCGATCTCGGACGCTGCTCCACATCGGCGTGGGGATCACGCTTGCCTTCGTGTACGTGCCGCTGATCGTGATCGCGATCTACGCCTTCAACGGCGGCGCGACGCTCGAGTGGCCGCCGCCCAGCCTGACCACGAAGTGGTTCCCGGAGGCGCTTCAGAACCAGGGCGCGCGCGACGCCTTCCTCACCTCGATCAAGGTCGGCGCCGCCGCCACCGCGGTCGCCCTGATCCTCGGCAGCCTCGCCTCGCTCGCGGTGACCCGGTTCCGCTTCTTCGGCCGTGAGACGGTCTCGTTCCTGGTCGTGCTTCCGATCGCGCTGCCCGGGATCGTCACCGGGATCGCGCTCAGCGACACCTTCACCCAGGTGCTCGGGATCGGTCTCGGCCTGTTCACCGTGATCGTCGCCCACGCGACCTTCTGCATCGTGGTCGTCTACAACAACGTCGCGGCGCGGCTGCGCAGGGTCTCGGCCTCGTTCGAGGAGGCCTCCGCCGACCTCGGCGCCCACACCTGGCAGACGTTCCGCTACGTGACGCTCCCGAACATGAGCACGGCGCTGGTCGCGGGCGGGCTGCTCGCGTTCGCGCTCTCCTTCGACGAGATCATCGTGACCACGTTCACGCTCGGCGCCGGCTCCCAGACCCTGCCGATCTGGATCTTCACGAACCTGTTCCGGCCGAACGAGCTGCCGATCGTGAACGTGGTCGCGGTGCTCGTCGTGCTGCTCTCGATCATCCCGGTGTACCTCGCCCACCGCCTCACGCGCGAGGAGGGACCCTCCTCGCGCGGAGGTCGTGCGCTGGAGGCCGAGGGAACGGCGGTGCCGTAGATCTAGGCGCGGAGCTCCTCGACCAGCGACCTCGCGCTCGCCGCCGAGGGAGCGACACCCTTGCGGTCGTACAGCGCCAGTGCCTGCTCCGCGGCGTCGGCGGCCTCCTCGGGCCGCCCAGCGAGCCGCAGGACCTCCGCAAGGTCGAGCAGCACGTCCGCATGCAGGACGACGAACTCGCCGCTCTTCCCGATCGCGACCCCCTCGCGCGCGAGCCTCTCGGCCTCTTCCAGGCGCCCCCGCCTGGCGAGCAGGCGCGCGGGAACCCCCGTGCGCTTGATCCGCCACTCGAAGTCGGTCGGCGCCGGCAGCTCGTCGATCACCGCGAGCAGCTCGCAGGCGTCCTCGTAGCGCCCCTGCTCATACACCGCGCGCGGCAGGTCCACCGCGGAGGTGGACAGGAACCACCCCTCACCGACCTCCCGGAAGGCACGCTGGGCGGCCCGCATGTCCCGCTCGGCGGCGACCGGGTCGCCGCCCATCAGCTCAACGTAGCCGCTGAGCAGCTCCTGGACCGCGGCCTGCCAGGTCAGGCCCAGGTCACGCGCCAGGGCCCGGCTGTCGGCGATGTGCCCGCGGGCGTCGTCGATCCGTCCGCTCATCGCCTCCAGCACGGTGACGAACCCGGCCAGGTTGGCGTCGAGCGTGCGGTTTTCCGGCTCGGCGTCGAGCAACCCCTGGAGCCACGTCAGTCCCTCGTCGACCGGCATCGGCCCGTGGATCGCGCAGAGTGCGTTCTGCCCCAGGGCCCACCCCACCTCGCGTCGATTCCCCGCCCGCCGGGCATACTCCGCCGCCTGGGTCGCGACCGCGCTCGTCTCGCGCAGCCGCCCCTGGCTCCAGTGGATATCCGAGACGACCATCGCTGCCCTGGCAAGGCCGGTGTCGTCTCCGAGCTCGGTCAGCGCCTCAATCGCCTGCTCGCAGTCCGCCGCGATCGCGTCCAGGTCCATCGCCTCGGGATCACGGTACATCTCGATCCGGGGCCGGGTGACGACGATCCGCCACTCGACGTGGCGATCACCCTCGGTGCTCGCTCTCGGGCCCGCGTCGGCAAGCAGTCTGCTCGCCTCGGCCACCTCGCCGACCTCGAACAGCGCGTACCCGAGATCGGGCAGGAGAGCCAGGCGGGCGGCCTCGCTGGGCGAGGGGAGGGCCGCGGCGCGCCCCAGCAGATTCACCGTGGCCGGCATATCGCCGCGCTGGAATGTGCGGCTGCCCGCCGAGGCGAGCCGATCGCTCGCCCGCCGTGCAAGCTGCAGCTCGAGCGGTCCGACCGACCCAAGCTCCGCCCGGTAGCGAAACGCCTGCTCCAGGTGATAGCCGGCGATCTCCGACGCGTCGGCGAACCCCTCCCGCGCGGGGTCCTCGCTCCACTCGGCGAAGTGCTCGTGAAGCTCGGCGCGCAGGCTCTTCGGCGTCGTCCGGTAGGCCGCGTCTCGGATCAGGATGTGGCGGAAGCGGAAATCCTCGCCCGGCCCGGGCGAGGCCGCCGGCGCGATCATCTCCTTCCGCGCGAGGGTGTCCAGGTGGTGAGCGGCGAACCCGCGTGCCTCCTCCGGCAGCAGGTCCACGGTCGCCTCGGCGGAGAACTCCTTCCCGACCACCGCGGCGCGGCCGATCACGGCGCGCTCGCCGGGTCCGAGGCGATCCAGGCGCGCGAGCAGTAGCGCTGCGATCGTCGGCGGGATCGTCGGCTCCGCGCCGCCGCCATCCCCCTCTCGGAAATGGGCGACCAGCTGCTCGATGAAGAGCGGGTTCCCCTCTGCCGTCTCGAGCACGCGGGCGGTCGTCTCCCGGCCCAGGCCGCGAGCGAGGTTCCCGATCAGCGTCTCGCAGTCGGCATCGGACAGGGGCTCCAGCGCCACGGTGTTCGCGTCCGGCTTCCCGCCGCCCCAGCCCGGCCGCTGCTCAAGCAGCTCCGGGCGGGCGATGCACACGAGCAGGATCGGGAAGCCTCCTCCGCGCTCGGCGAGGTACTCGACGAGATCGAGGAACGTGGGCTCCGCCCAGTGGGCGTCCTCGACGAAGAGGACCAGCGGTCGCTCCCGTGCGAGCGCCTCGAACAGGCGACGCGTGGCCCAGAAGATCTCGTCGCGATCAGCCTCGGCGGTGCCGATCGCCTCCTCCAGCTCCTCGGCGAGCGCCTGGGCGTCCCGGCCGCCGGGGACCGCGGTCACGCTCGCCGCCGAGGTGAGCGTGCTGAGCATCTCGCGCAGCGGCCAGAAGGTGATTCCCTCCCCATAGGGCACGCACCGGCCGACGAGGACGGTCGCCTCATCCGCGGCGAGCGCGGCGAGCTCCTGCGCCAGCCTCGACTTGCCGATCCCGGCCGTGCCGAGGATCGTGAGCAGGTGCAGGGCGCCCTCGCCGGTCACGGCCCCGAACGTCCGCCGCAGCCGGGCGAGCTCACGCTCGCGCCCGACCAGGGGGGCTCGCAGCGATCCCACCGCCGGCCGCTCGCGATCCAGGTCGAGCAGCCGCCATACGACCCCCGCGTCGGTCTCGAGCCGCTCCACCGTCGCCGATCCTCGCAGCAGGCGCTCGGTGCCTTCGCCGAGCAGCACCTCCCCCTCCGTGCCTCCCTCCTCGAGCTCTCCCGCGGCGTCCACCGGCGTGCCCACCACCGACAGATCCTTCGGGCCGGTCAGGACCTCGCCGGTTGCGATTCCCGCGCGTACGGCCGCGCCCGTCTCGGCGCCGGTGATCTCGAGCGCCGCCGCGGCGGCGCGGAGCGCGTCGTCCTCGTGCACCCTGGGTACGCCGAACACCGCCATCACCGCGTTGCCGAGGCCGCCGACGATCGTGCCGCCGTACCGTTCGACGGTCGCGGTGATCTGGGCGCGGTAGCGCTCGTCCTCGCGACTGAGCGCTTCGGGGTCGCGGCTGCGGGTGCCGAGACCGCGTGCGACGAGCACCGTCACCGTCTTGCGTGTCTCGGCAGCGTCGGCGGGAGCCGCAGGCGCCGCGACCGAGGCCGCGGGCTCCACGGGCGCCTCGATCGGCACCTCGAGCCCGGGCTCCTGCCGCAGGATCGCAGTCTGCAGGCGCTGCAACTCCGGGCTTGGTGCGAGACCCAGCTCCTCGTCGAGGATCTCGCGAGCCTGGCCGTAGGCCTCGAGCGCGTCAGCCTGGCGCCCGCACCGATAGAGGGCGAGCATGAGCTGCCCGCGCAGTCGCTCGCGCAGCGGATGCTCGCGCACGAGCGTCTCCAGCTCGCTGAGCACGGCGCTATCGCGACCCAGTGCGAGGTCGGCGTCGAGCCGCTCCTCGAGCGCAATCGTGCGCAGCTCCTCCAGCCGGGCGATCTCGCCCTGGGCGAACGGCTCGTATGCGAACTCGGCGAGGGCGTCCCCCCGCCACAGACCCAATGCCTCGCTCAGCGCCTCCGCAGCGGCGGCGTGATCGCCCCTCTCACGCGCCCTGCGTCCCTCTTCGAGCAGCGTCTCGAAGCGCTCCGAATCGAGCTGCCCCGGCTCGACGCGGAGCGAGTACCCGGGGGCGCGGGTGACGAGGAGCTCGCCAGACGACCCCGACCTGCGCTCGGGTTCGAGCGCCTTGCGGAGCCTTCCGACGTAGACCTGGAGCGTGTTGGCGGCGGTCTCGGGAGGCTGCGGCCACAGCTCCTCGATCAGGCGATCGCTGGAGACGAGCTCGTTCGCGTGCACGAGCAGGATCGCCAGCAGGGTGCGTTGCTTCGCGGGGCCGAGCGCCACCGGATTGCCGTCGCCGTGTGCCTCGAGCGTCCCCAGGATCTGGAACTGCATTGCGCTCCCTCTCCCCTGCCCAAGCTACCACCGCGTCCCCGCCTGCTCCACCCATCGTCCACCGACGGTTTCAGCGTTCCTTCAGCGCCACGGAGCACGCTGCTCAGCACCATCCCGAACCCAAGGAGGACGGCATGAGCACCTCGACCTGGACACGAATCACGGTGATCGCGCTGGCGGCGTGCATCGTGGCGGCGCTGGTCGCTCCCGCGCAGGGTGCGACCCTGCGACGGGACGGCTCCAAGGCGGTGCCGCTCGTCGCCGATGTCAGCCCCAAGGCCGACGACTCGTACTCGGGACCGCCGCTGCGCCGGGACGGCTCCAGGGCGGTGCCCGTGGTTGCTGATCTCGATCCCGGGCCGGCCGCCGCCGGCTCGGACGGTTTCGACTGGGGCGCCGCCGGCATCGGCGCCGGCATCGGCGCGCTCGCGGTCCTGCTCGCAGGGACCGGGGTGCTCTCGCTCCGGCGCCGACACGGAGGCCGCCCGGCGACCCTTCGGCCGCGAGAGCTGGGGTGAGCTGGTGAAGCGAGGGACGGCGGCCGCCGAAGCGACCGCCGTCCCTGAACGACTCGGCTCCCCGTCGGAGCTAGTCCAGGTTCACCATCACGTGCTTGACGATGGTGTAGTCCTCGACCGAGTACATCGACAGGTCCTTGCCGTACCCGGACTGCTTGTAGCCGCCATGCGGCATCTCGGCCGCGATCGGGATGTGGTCGTTGATCCACACGGCGCCGAACCGGATCGCGTTTGAGACCCGCATCGCGCGCCCGACGTCCCGGGTCCAGACCGAGGACGCGAGACCGTACTTGGTCCCGTTCGCCCATTCGATCGCCTTCGCCTCGTCGTCGAACCGCTGCACCGTCATCACAGGGCCGAAGATCTCGTTCTGGATCATCTCGTCCTGCTGCTCGAGGTTGGCGACCACCGTCGGCTCGTAGAAGAAGCCCGGCAGGTCGGGCTGGTCCCCGCCGGTGACCACCTCGGCGTGGTCGGGGCGGCGGTCGACGAACCCGCTGACGCGCTCGCGCTGGCGCGCTGAGATCACCGGGCCGAGAGTCGTGTCGGGATCGAGCGTGTCGCCCATCTTGTACCCGGCGGCCTGCTCGGCGAGGCCCGAGACCACGTCGTCGTAGTTCGCCGCGGAAGCCAGCACGCGTGTCGCCGCGGTGCAGTCCTGGCCGGCGTTGTACAGCGCGGTCCCGGCGATCGTCTCCAGCGCGGCTTCGAGGTCGGCGTCGTCGAACACGATCACCGGCGCCTTCCCGCCGAGCTCGAGGTGAACCCGCTTCAGCGTGTCCGCCGCGGCCTTCGCGATCCACTTCCCGGTATCGGGTGACCCGGTGAGCGACACCATGTCGACCTCGGGATGGGTGACCAGCGAGGACCCGGCGGGGTCGCCGTGGCCGCCGACCACGTTGAATACGCCCGGCGGGAGGATCTCACCGCAAAGCTCGGCGAGCTTGAACGTCGAGATCGGCGTGTTCTCCGCCGGCTTCAGGACGCTCGTGCAGCCGGCCGCGAACGCCGGCCCGATCTTCCACACCGCCATCATCAGCGGGTAGTTCCACGGCGTGATCTGGCCGACAACTCCGGCCGCCTCGCGACGGACCCACGAGGTGTGGCCGTCGATGTACTCCCCCGCGGCCTTGCCCTCCAGGTTGCGCGCTGCCCCGGCGAAGAACCGGAGCTGGTCCACGCTCGCCGGGATCTCCTCGTCGAGGAAGGCGCCGCGGGGCTTGCCGGCGTCGGCCGACTCGAGGTCCGCGAGCTCCTCGGCGTGCTCCTCGATCGCGTCCGCGATCTTCAGCAGCGCCGCGGCCCGCTCGGCGGGGATGGTCGTCGACCACCCGTCGAACGCCTTCCTGGCGGCCGCGACCGCCCGGTCGACGTCCTCCTTCGAGGACAGCGGGGCCTCCGCGATCGTCTCGCCGGTGGCGGGGTTGATCACCTCCTCGCTCCCTCCGCCGGCTGGATCGACGAGCTCGCCGTCGATGAAGTTCTGGAGCTTCGTTCCGGTGACCGTCGCCATTTGGTTTCTCCTCGCGATCTGTTGTCCTGAAAATTACGCTGCCTCTCGCCGCGGCGGCGGTCCGCCGCCCTCGCCGCCCAGCGCCTGCTCGACCGGCGTGTACTCCGCGTCAACCGACTCCGCCACCGCCGGGTGGGTGACCCGGCCGTTCGCCACGTTCACGCCCATCCCCAGCCCGGGGTCGTGCCGGGTGGCCTCGACGACGCCTCGGTCGGCGAGAGCCAGCACATAGGGCAGAGTCGCGTTCGTGAGCGCGAAGGTGGAGCTGATCGGGACCGCGCCGGGCATGTTCGCGACGCAGTAGTGGATCACCCCGTCGACCTCGAAGGTGGGGTCGCCATGGGTCGTCGGCTTGGAGGTCTCGAAGCAGCCGCCCTGGTCGATCGCGACGTCGACGAGCACGGCGTGGCTCTGCATCAAGCCGAGCTGCTCGCGGCGGACGACGTGCGGGGCGCGCGCACCGTGCACGAGCACCGCGCCGATCACGAGGTCGGCGCGCGGCAGCATGTCCTCGATCGCGAGCGTCGACGAGTACACCGTCGAGCACCTCCCCCCCATCGCGATGTCGATCTCGCGGAGGCGATCGATGTCGACGTCGAACACGAACACGTCCGCCTCCATCCCGACCGCGATGAACGCGGCGTTCAGGCCGACGGCGCCGCCTCCGATGATCAGCACGTTGGCGGGCGCCACCCCCGGAGCGCCACCGAGCAGGATCCCGCGCCCGCCCAGCGGCTTCTCGAGAAAGAACGCGCCGGACTGGGTGGCGAGCTTGCCCGCGATCTCGCTCATCGGCGCCAGCAGGGGCAGCCGCCCCTCCGAGTCCTCGACCGTCTCGTACGCGACGCACGTGGCCCCGGACTCGGACAGCGCCTCGGTCAGCCCCGGCATCGGCGCCAGGTGAAGGTAGGTGAACAGGGTCGAGTCCGGCCGCAGCATCTCGACCTCCTCCATCTGCGGCTCCTTCACCTTCAGGATCAGGTCCGCCTCACCCCACACGGCCGCCGCGTCGGGGACCGTGCCGGCGCCCTGTGCCTCGTACTCGGCGTCCGGGATCGAGCTGCCCTCGCCGGCGCCGGCCTGCACGATCACCTCGTGGCCGCGCTCCCCGAGCTCGCGCGTTCCCGCCGGAGTGAGCGCGACCCGGTACTCGTCGTCCTTGATCTCGGTGACGACACCGACCTTCACTCACCACTCTCCTCGACGTCGAACTTGGAGCCGCGTGATTCCAGCTCCGCGAACAGCTCCTCCGGCTCGATGCACGCCTCCGGCGGGTGCACACCGCGGGCCGTGATCCTGCCACGCGCCAGCAGCCTCACGGTGGCCGCCGCCGGTGCCGCTGTCGACATCACGCTGCCGCCGATCCCGAGCTCGGGCACCGGCGTCGTCACCGACCGCACCCGGACCGATCGGCCGCTGCCGCTCGCCTCGACGAGGTGCACGGAGACGGTGCTCGACGACGGCGGGACCGCCTCGGCGGCGGCCCGCTCGACGTCCCCCGGTGGCGCCTCGGCGAGCTCGCGCAGGCGGGCCAGAACCGGCGGCGCCAGGGAGAGCCGAAAGCTCCCCTCTCGACACCCGAAGCTCTCCCCGAACGTGAGCATCTCAGAGTGCAGGGTGTAGATCGCCTCCGCGTCGCCGAGCGGATCCCCGAACCGGACCGTGCCGCCGTCCGCGAGCGGCTCGATCTCGGTCGCAGCACCGTCGCGGATCACCACCGGCGGCAGGGTGACCTCGTCGACGAGCGTCTGCAGCGCGTAGGGAACGCTGAAGCCGTCGGGAGGGTCGAGGTCGCGGCCCCCGGCCGACACGTGCATCTCCTCGACCTCGCCGAGCCTTCGCTTCGCCACCACCCCCATCAGGTTGGTCTTCCCCGGCGCCGAGCCGATCCCGAGCACCGCGACCAGACCCTCCTCCGCGAACCGGTCGGAGCCGCCGGGCGAGAAGGTCTGGAACTGCTTGCGGGCGATCCTGTACAGCCCGCCGAGGTCCATGTAGTGGCAGCCCTGGGCGAGAGCCGCCTCCATCGCGGGGACGTTGAACCGGTAGCTGGCGGAGTTGACCAGCACCTCGAAGCCGTCGATCGCGGCCGCCAGGCTTCCCGGCTCTCCCCTGGCCGCGTTCGCGTCCGCGGCCGCGCCGCGCGCCTTCCCGAACCCGTGGTCGGCCGCCACCTGCTCCGCCCGCTCCGCGTGCAGGTCGAGCAGCAGCATCTCCGAGACCTCGTCCGAGCGACCCAGGTCGGCGACGATCGCGGGGCCGATCGTGCCCGCCGCCCCAAGCACCGCAACCTTCATGCCGCCACCCACCAAGCCGCCCCCGGACGCGGGAGCGAGCGAGCAAGGCTTCCAGTCATTCGAATGCGAGCGAGCGAGAGCAGAGGAGGCGGCGTCTGATTGTTCATCTCACGAGCTCCTTCGCGCGTAGTGCCAGCCACAGCTCGATCCGGTCGTGGGCGCGGCCGAGGTCGCGGCCGGTGAGCTCCTCCACCCGCCTGATCCGGTATCGGAGAGTGTGGCGGTGGCAGTACAGCTCCTTCGCGGCGCGCTCCCACTGGCCGTTCTGCTCGATGTAGGCCTCCAGCGAGCGGAGCAGCTCGGTCCCGTACTCGCCGTCGGCCTCGATCGGGGAGAGCAGCGTGTCGCTGTACGAGCGCAGTGCGTCCTCGTCCTGGAGAGCGAGCAACAGCGTGAACGCGCCCAGGTCGTGATGTGACGCGACCTCGGGCGCCTTGCCGTCGGCGAACGAGGTCGCCTCGAGCGCGCACCTGGCCTCGTGGAACGCACGCCGGATCGAGTCGACCGGCGCGGCACGGCTGGCCGCCGCGCGGACGCGGCCGTGCTGCTCGGCGAGCGCTCGCCGGCCGCGGCGGGCCAGCTCGATCGGGTCGCCTGACCCGCCGTCGACCAGCGCGCAGAGGAGGGGCTCGCGACCGGTTCGGGCGGTCGCGACCAGCCCGGTGCACCCGGACACCGCAAGCGCGGCCTCGAGGCCCGCCTCCGCCCCGGCCGGGTCCTCGAGCTCGAACACCAGCACCGCGGCGCGGTCCCCGACGCCGAACGGGTGCAGCCGACCGCGCAGCTCTTCAGCGTCGAGCCGGCCGGCAAGCGCCTCGGCCAGCACGTCGCCGGCCAGCCGTCTCTCGGTCTCCCGGACGGTGCGCTCGCGCATCAGCTCCAGCGCCACCACCACCGCCGCCTGCCGGGCTATCAGACGCTCGAAGTCCCCGATCGGCTCGGACTCGCGGATCACGGCGAGCCACGCTCGCGGCACCCCCTCGCCCCCCGCCGGAACGGGCAGGGCGAGCGCCCGGTCGCCGATCGACCCCGCCGGGATCACCGGGCCTCCGCGGTTCTCCGCGGCATGCGCGGCGACCTGCTCGGCGAGCGCATCTGCCACGTCCTCGGGTGGGTCGCCCGGTGAGTGGGTCGTCACGCGTCCGCCGCCGTCGATCACGAACGCGGCGCCCCCGATCGCCGCCGCCACCGGACCGAGGATCTCGACCAGCCCGCGCCGCTCGATCACAAGCCGCTCCAGCCGCTCGTGCAGCGCGGTGCCGCGCTCCAGCACGTCGTACTGCTCGTTGACCAGACGGGTGAACGCCTTCTCCGTGATCGCGATGAACGGCATCTCGTACGGAACCTCGAACAGCGGGAACCCGAGCTCCGCCGCCTCGGTCACAAGCGGCTCGGGCAACCGGTCGTGCTTGAAGCCGGTCCCGAACCCCAGCCCGGCGAGCCCGTGCTCGGCGAGCAGGCGGACGAACTGACGCTGTGCCGGCGCGGTCTCGAGCTGGAACCCGGTGGTGAGCAGCAGCTCGCCGCCGTTCAACCACGGTGTGGGGTCGTCTATCTCCGAGATGTGGACCCAGCCGATCGGTCGCCCGGCCTCTCCCTCACCCGCCGAGAGCCGGAGCTCCAGCTCCTCCAGCAGGCTGGCGACGGTGAGCACGGCGCCGGCCTAGGCGATCCCGGCCCGCTCCGAGGCCTCGGTCAGCACCGGGCGCAGCACGGACTCCATCTCGGCGAAGTGCTCGGGCCCGCAGATCAGCGGCGGCGCCAGCTGGATCACGGGATCGCCGCGGTCGTCGGCGCGGCAGATCAGCCCGCGCCTGTAGAGCTCGCCGGAGAGGAAGCCGCGGAGCAGGCTCTCGGCCTCCTCGGAGGCGAACGACGCCTTGCTGTCGCGGTCCTTGACCAGCTCGATCGAGTGGAAGTACCCGTCGCCGCGCACATGTCCGACGATCGGGATGTCCTGGAGCGACTCCATCATCGACCTGAACTCCCCCTCATGCTCGAGCACGCGGCCGCACAGGTCCTCACGTTCGAACACGTCGAGGTTCGCAAGCGCGACCGCAGCCGCCACCGGATGGCCCGCGAACGTGAACCCGTGCGCGAACATCGTCTTTCCCGCGCTGAACGGCTCGAACACGCGGTCCGAGACGGCCATCGCGCCCATCGGCACGTACGAGGAGGTGAGCGCCTTCGCCATCGTGATGATGTCGGGCTGGTAGCCGTAGCGCTGGCACCCGAAGTAGTGCCCCAACCGCCCGAACGCGCAGATCACCTCGTCCGAGATCAGCAGCACGTTGTAGCGGTCGCAGATCTCCCGGACGCGCTGGAAGTAGCCCTCCTGCGGCGGGATGCTGCCGCCGGCGTTCTGGAGCGGCTCCAGCATCACGGCCGCCACCGTCGAGGGGTCCTCGAACTCGATCTTCTCCTCGATCTCCTCGGCGGCCCAGAGCTGATGGCGCTCGGCCGGCCACCGGTAGCTGTTCGTGTTCGGAACGTGGTGGCCGCCGGGCGCCAGCGGCTCGAACGGCGTCCGCAGCGCGGTGATACCGGTGGCCGACAGCGCACCCAGGGTCGTCCCGTGGTAGGCGACCTCCCTGGTGATGAACTTCGTCTTCCGCGGGTTGCCGGTGTTCAGGTGGTAGGCGCGAGCCAGCTTGATCGCCGACTCGACTGCCTCGGAGCCCCCGGACGTGAAGAAGATCCGGTTCAGGTCGCCGGGGGTGAGCGTCGCGAGCCGCGCCGCAAGCTCGATCACGCGCGGGTGGGCGTAGCTCCAGTTGACGTAGAAGTCGAGCTCGCGGACCTGGGCCGCGGCGGCGTCACCGAGCTCCGCCCGGCCGTGCCCCGCGTTCACGCAGAACAGGGCCGAGAGCCCGTCGAGGTAGCGCTTCCCGCCCTCGTCGTACACGTACGGGCCCTCGCCGCGGACGATGATCGGGACGTCCGCGTCCTTGTACGCGCCCATCCGGGTGAAGTGCATCCACAGGTGCCGCTTCGCGAGCTCCTGGAGGCTCGCTTCGCGCTCCGCCGCCGCCGGTCGGCTCCGGGTCGTGGCCATCGAAATCCTCCTCCTAACTCCTCGACTTGCCGCTTTGCACAACCGTACCGGCAGCAATCTGGCGCTACAACGGGGTATCCGTTCAAGTCCAGCGTACCGCGTTGTCCAATCGGTACAACCGGGTCCGGGAACGCCGCCACCGCAGTCGGGATGTACCTTTCGTACAAAGCTTGCGCGACCGTTTGGGGCACCAGCCCATTGCGGTTTCGCCGCGCCGGACATAGTCTGGCCTCAGCAGGCACCGCCCCGGAGGACGGTGGCGCCCGCGAGGCACACCAAATGGATCAGGTGAGCACGAACCAGCTCAGCTCGGACGCCGAGAGCGCCGACGGCACCCAGGCCGGCATCGAGCTGCGCGGGGTGACGAAGCGGTTCGACGAGCTCGTCGCCGTCGACGGGATCGACCTCGCGGTCCGGGGCGGGGAGTTCTTCACGATGCTGGGGCCGAGCGGGTGCGGGAAGACGACCACGCTGCGGATGGTCGCCGGGTTCGAGGAGCCCTCCGCCGGGCGCGTCCTGATCGACGGAGCCGATGTCGCCGGGCTGCCCGCCCACCGCCGCCCCACCAACACCGTGTTTCAGACCTACGCGCTGTTCCCGCACCTGAGCGTGCGCGAGAACGTGGCCTTCGGGCTGAAGCGGAAGAAGGTGTCGAGGGCGGAGATCGGCCGACGAGTCGAGGAGGAGCTGGAGCGGGTCGGGCTGGCAGCCGAGATCAACCGGCGCCCCGCGCAGCTCTCCGGCGGCCAGCAGCAGCGTGTCGCGCTCGCCAGGGCGCTCGTCAACCTGCCCAAGGTGCTGCTCCTGGACGAGCCGCTGGGGGCGCTCGACCTGAAGCTGCGCAAGGGGCTCCAGATCGAGCTGAAGCGGATCCAGCGCGACGTTGGGATCACGTTCATCTACGTGACCCACGACCAGGAGGAGGCGCTGACGATGTCCGACCGGCTCGCCGTCATGAACCAGGGCAGGATCGAGCAGATCGGGGCGCCCGAGGACGTGTACGAGCGCCCACAGACCACGTTCGTGGCCGGCTTCATCGGGGTCTCCAACCTGATGCCCGGCGAGGTCGAGAAGATCGACGGCGACAAGGCCAGGGTGCGGCTTGACGCGGGCGTCGAGGTGAAGGCGCGCGGCGACGGGCTCCGGGTGGGGGAGCGATGCCACGCCGTGGTCCGCCCCGAGAAGCTTCGGATCGATCGTACCGAGGAGAAGGCGCAGGACGGCCACCCCAGCGTGGAAGGGGTGGTCGAGGCGTCCGTCTACCTCGGGACGACGACGCAGATCGTCGTGCGGTTGCGCGGCGACGTTCCGATGACGGTGCTGGTGCCGAACGCCGACGAGGCCGAGCGCCAGCACCTCCCGGGGGGTGGGGCCAACGTGAGGCTGAGCTGGTCGCCGGAGCACATTCACCTCGTCCGCGAGTCGGCCGGGGGTGCGCCGGAGCCGCAGCCTGACACCAACAGCGACGATTCAGAGGAGTGATGTGACCATGAGCAAGGTTCAGAAGGTGCTGCTCGCGCTGCTGGCCCTGGGTGCGGTGCTTGGACTCGCCGCGTGCGGCGGCGGCGGCGGGCTCGAAGACAGCGGAAACAGCAGCAACGACAACGCCGAGACGGCCGCGGCGAAGCCGATCGGAGGGGAGTGGACGATCTCCAACTGGCCCCTCTACATCGACAAGAACACGATCTCCGAGTTCGACAAGGAGGTCGGTGCGAACACCAAGTACATCGAGGACATCAACGACAACTTCGAGTTCTTCAACAAGCTGGCGCCGCTGCTCAAGAACGGCGAGTCCGGAGGCCGCTCGATGTTCGTCGTCACCGACTACATGGTGCAGCAGATGCACGACCTCGGGTACCTCCAGAACTACGACAAGTCGGCGATTCCGAACGTCGAGAAGAACCTCCGGCCGGACCTGCGCAGTCCCGGATTCGATCCGAACAGGGACTTCTCGGTCCCGTGGCAGAGCGGGTTCACGGGGATCATCGTCAACACCGACCTGGCACCCGAGATCAAGTCGATCAACGACCTGTTCAACCCGAAGTACAAGGGCAAGGTGACGTTCCTCGGCGACATGTACGACGACGTCACGCTGGTGATGAAGATGCAGGGCGTCGACCCGCAGAACGCGACGGAGGAGGACTGGAACAACGCGATCGACAAGATCGCGGAGGCCGCCAACTCCGGGCAGATCCGCGACTTCACCGGGAACGCATACGCCGACGACCTCGTCAGGGGCGACATCGTCGCCGCGGTCGGGTGGTCGGGCGACGCGATCCAGTTGCAGGCGGACAACCCGAACGTGAAGTGGATCCGCCCGACGGAGGGCTGCAACCTGTGGTCCGACAACATGGTGATCCCGGTCGGGGCCCCGAATCCGGGCACGGCGCAGGCGTTCGCGAACTACGTCTACGACCCGAAGAACCAGGCCCAGATCGCGGCGTACGTGAACTACGTCACGCCGGTCGACGGCGTCAAGGAGGTCCTCGCGAAGCAGGATCCGAAGCTGGCCAACAACCAGCTGATCTTCCCGGATCCGTCCTTCACGAAGGACTGCACGCCGCAGGCGACCCCCGACGCGTCATTCAAGAACAAGGTGACGAAGAAGTACCAGTCGGTGGTCAGCGGCGGCGGCTGAGGGCGCCGGCGGCACGGGATCGGCGACGGCGGATGGCAGCGATGAGGTGTTCGCACCGATGAGCGCCGTCCGCCGTCGCTCCGTGCCGTATTTCCTGCTTGGCCCCGGGCTGATATGGCTGATCCTGTTCTTCGTCGTGCCGATGTACTTCATGGCACGGCTGTCGCTGGAGCAGGGCTCGCTGCTCTCGGGGTTCGAGTTCACGGGGCATTTCAAGAACTACTCGAGCGCCCTGTCCGACTTCGATACGCAGTTCTTGCGCTCGTTCGAGTACGCGGGGGCGGCGACCCTGATCGCCCTGCTCGTCGCGTACCCGCTTGCGTACATGATCGCGTTCCGGGCGGGGAGGTGGAAGAACGCGCTCCTGTTCGCCGTCGTGGCGCCGTTCTTCACCACCTACCTGATCCGCACACTCGCCTGGCAGACGATCCTCGGCGACAGCGGCGTCATCGTCGACACGATGAAGACGATCGGCCTGCTGCCGCAGAGCGGGCGGCTGCTGGACACGCCTGGGTCGGTGATCGCCGGCCTCACCTACAACTTCCTCCCGTTCATGATCCTGCCGATCTACGCGAGCCTGGAGCGGATAGACCTCAGTTTGATCGAGGCCGCCAAGGACCTGTACGCATCGGCGCGGCAGGCCTTCCTGAGGGTGACGCTGCCGATCTCGGCGCCGGGGATCGTCGCCGGCACCCTGCTCACCTTCATCCCGGCTGTCGGCGACTACGTGAACGCGTCGTTTCTCGGCAGCCAGAACCAGGCGATGATCGGGAACGTGATCCAGAGCCGGTACCTGGTCGTGAACGACTACCCGACCGCCGCCGCGCTCTCGTTCGTGCTGATGACGCTGATCATGGTGGCGGTGTTCGTGTACATCCGCTTCGCCGGGTCCGAGGCGCTGATGGGCGAGGAGGCGCGGGAGGCGTGAGCGCCCCGATGGAGTCGGCCACGATCGAGCGCTCGGCGCCGGCGCGGGCATGGAAGTGGCTGCGCGACCACGCGATCACGATCTACGGGGTGCTCGCGATCGCGTACATGCTGATCCCGATCGGCGTGATCATGGTGTTCTCGTTCAACGCCCCGAAGGGGAAGTACAACTTCACCTGGCAGGGCTTCTCTGTCGACGCGTGGCTGCATCCGCTCGCGATTCCCGAGCTCAGCGACGCGATGCGGGTCAGCCTCGAGCTCGCGGCACTCGCCACCGTGATCTCGACCGCGATCGGGACGATGATGGCGATCGCCCTGGTCCGCTACAAGTTCTTCGGGCAGCGCGCGTCGAACTTCCTGATCGTGATCCCGATGGCGTCGCCGGAGGTTGTGATCGGCGCGGCGCTGCTGTCGATGTTCCTCCTGTACGGAATCAGCCCCGGGTTCCAGACGCTGCTGATCGCCCACGTGATGTTCTCGATCAGCTTCGTGGTCGTGGTGGTCAGATCGCGGCTGATCGGGTTCGACCGCAGCCTCGAGGAGGCGGCGCGCGACCTCGGCGCCGACCCGTTCACCACGTTCAGGACCGTCACCTTGCCACTGCTTGCCCCGGCGGTGGTCGCCGCCGGGCTGCTCGCCTTCGCGCTCTCGATCGACGACTTCGTGATCTCGAACTTCAACTCCGGAACGACGGTGACCTTCCCGCTGTACATCTTCGGCGCCTCCCAGCGCGGGATCCCTGTCCAGGTGTACACGCTCGCGACGATGCTGTTCCTGTTGACGCTGATCGCGATGCTCTTCACCGTGGTCCAGCAGCGTCGCGCGGAGCGGATGGCAGCGTTTCGCCCGACGCAGGAGGAGGAGATCCAGACGACGCTGGCGTTTGCGCCGGGGCAGGGTCGAGCCTGAAGCGAGTGCGGGTCGGTTGCTCCGGCTGGCAGTACAAGCAGTGGCGCGGGCGCCTGTACCCGGAGGGGCTCGCGCAGCGCCGCTGGCTGGCCCGGTACGCCGAGACGTTCGAGACGGTCGAGGTGAACAGCACCTTCTACCGGCTCGCTTCGCCGACGGCGGTCGAGCAGTGGGTGGAGCAGACGCCGGAGGGGTTCCTGTTCTCCTGCAAGGCGAGCCGCTACCTCACCCATGTGAAGCGGCTCACCGGGGACCTGGGCCGCTACGTGAAGCGGTTCTACGAGCCGCTCCGGCCGCTCCGCCGCGCCGGCCGAATGGGGCCGACGCTGTGGCAGCTCCCGGAGAGCTTCAGGCGCGACGACGATCGGCTCGACGCCGCGCTGTCGGCCGTCGGTGACGGCCGCCACTGCTTCGAGTTCCGCCACCCGAGCTGGTTCGCGGCGCCGGTGTACGAGATTCTCCGCCGCCACGGCGCCGCGCTCGTGATCGGCGACCATCCCGAGCGGCCCTTTCAGGCCCACGAGATCACCGCCGGTTGGACGTTCGTCCGCTTCCACTACGGCCGGCGGGGGCGGCGGGGGCGCTACTCCGAGCGCGAGCTGGAGACGTGGAAGCGCCGGATCGCGGCGTGGCGATCCGAGGTCGAGGTGCTCGCGTACTTCAACAACGACTGGGAGGGTCACGCGCTCGACAACGCGCGGTGGCTGCAGCGGCGACTCTCCTGAGCTCTACAGCCCGAGGTCGCGCGCGGCGCCGGGCTTGTGCGACTCGAAGTAGACGAACAGCGGGTGAGGGACGCCTGTGCGCGGCTCGACGAACACGGTCGAGCCCTCGGGCGCCTCGGACTCGATCCGCTTCCCGATCTCGGCGGCCTGCTCCTCGGTCGGGGCGCCCACCAGCAGGTGGCTCCATCTCCGCCTCACCGGCATCCCCTCCTCGGCGAGCCGTCCAGCCAGCTCCCGGGTCTGGCGCACGCCGGGCAGCGTCACCTTCACCTCCCAGTCCTGCGAGCCCGCCGCCTCGGCGGCCTGCTCGTGGCGCTCCCGCTCGGCCTCCGCCTCCGCGTCGGTCTCAGGCATCTCGGCCGTGGGGTCGAGCCACGCCTCCTCGACCGGGTGCCACCGGGTGACCGCGATCTCGGCGGCAAGTCCGTCCGCGTCGAGCTCCTCGCGGATCACCCGCTCCGCCTCGGCTGCGCCGTCCTCGGAGCGGGCGTACAGGAACAGCCTGCTGCCGTCGCGCGTGACGATGAAGCGGTCGCCGAGCCGCTCGCGTGCGTCGTCGTCCAGCTCCCGTGATCGCAGTCGCTCACCCACCGTCAGGTGGTGCTGCTCGTCGCCGAGCTCGACCTCGACTCTCCACTCCTCGCTCATCGGACAAGTCTTTCATTACGCCGCCTCCTCCGCTTCGCGTCCGGGGCGGCTTCGAAACGAAATTGCGCCGCCTCCTCCGCTTCGCGTCCGGGGGCGGCTTCCTACCGGCTACTCGACGTCTCTGATGTTCAACAGCGCGGCGCCGGCGGCGAAGAAGGCCGCGATCCAGCCGAGCAGCACCGCCACGGCCGGCAGCGGCGCGAGCAGATCGCCGTGGCTCGCGAACCCGCCGCCGCTCCCGTCCACGTCCGTGATCGCGGCCGGCAACGCGTCGACCGGACCGAACCGGGCCACCTCGGGTACGACCCCGATCAGCACCGGCTCGACCGCGAGCGCGAGCAGCAGCACCGCGACCACCGCGACCGCCTGGTTGCGGACCACCGAGCCCACCCCGACCCCGAATGCCCCGAGCAGCGCCGCCAGCCCGGCGTTCCGGGCGTACAGGTCGAGCAGGTCGACCGCCGGGGGGTGGGTCCGCCGGCGGCGGCGAGCGCGGCGAGCCCGGCGATCGTGACCGCAATCGAGATCACGATCGAGAGCGCCACGCCGGCGAGCGCGAACGCGAACGTCTTCGCCCCCAGGAACGGGAGCCTGTCCGGCGCCGCCAGCAGCGAGCTCGTGATCGTGCGATGCCGCCACTCGCCGCTGATCCCGACGATCGCCAGGATCAGGATGAACAGGCCGCTGGTATCGGACGGGAACACGTCGACCAGCACCGCTGTCCGGCGTCGGGTCGGCGAGCAGGGCGACCAGCGTCGCAAGCAGGATCGAGAGCCCGACCGCGACGCACACCAGCGCCACGAACGTCCGCGTCGTCGACAGCTTCAGCAGCTCCGCGCGCAGCAGAGCGCCCTCATCGCTCCCCCTCGGTGAGCGCGAAGAAGGCCTCCTCGAGCGATCGCGACTCGGCGAGCAGCTCGGTGAGCGCGACCCGATGCTCCGCCGCGATCTCCCCGACCCTGCTCCGGCGCCACGCCGCGGGCGAGCAGTTCCCCCTCCGGACCCGGCTCCACCCCGATCCCCTCCGCCCGGAGCAGGTCGGCGAGCCGGTCGCCGTCGCGGGCTCGGACGCGCGTGCAGGCCCGTCGGCGAGCCCAGCACGCTCGTGCAGGGAGCCGCTCGCCCGGAGCTCGCCCGCGCGAGATCACCACCACGTCGTCGACGCTCTGGGCGACCTCGGAGAGCAGGTGGCTGGAGACCAGCACCGCGCGGCCGCGCTCCGGCCTCGGCGCGGAGCAGGTTGCGCATCCACCGGATCCCGGGCGGGTCGAGCCCGTTGGCGGGCTCGTCGAGGACGAGCACGTCGCGGATCGCCCGAGCAGCGCCACCGCGATCGCGAGCCGCTGCCGCATCCCCATCGAGTAGCCCTTGACGCGCCGGTCGGCGCTGTCCTCGAGCCCGACCCGGTCCAGCACCTCGGCCACCCGGGACCGGCGGATGCCGACCGGCGCTAGCCAGCACGCGCAGGTGGTTGCGGCCGCTCCGACCCGGATGAAAGCTCGCGTCCTCGAGCACCACCCCGACGTGGCCGCTGGGATGCGCCAGAGCCCCGTACGACGCCGACGTCCGAAGCTGCCGCGTACCCGAGTCCGAGTGGACCAGCCCGAGCAGCATCCGCAGGGTGGTGCTCTTTCCCGGCGCCGTTCGGACCGAGGAATCCGGTCACGCCGCCCGGCGTCTGACCGCGAACGACAGGTCGTTGACGGCCTGCACCCTGCCGAACCGCTTGCTCAGCCCCTCGATCTCGATCGCCGCCACGCGCCAACGCTACCCGGGACCGCGACCGCGCCCCGGTCCCGCCGGTAGGATCGCCCCCGTGGGAGACGTGGAGACCAGGCTGCTTGTCGGCGGCGAGCAGGTCGCCGGGGAGGGCGGCCCGCTCGAGGTCGAGAACCCCTTCACCGAGGAGACGATCGCTGCGGTCGGCCTGCCCAGCGGCGAGCAGATCGACGCCGCGATCGCCGCCGCGGCCGAGGCGAGCCGCGAGTGGAGCCGCACCCCGGCGGTGGAGCGCGGCGAGGCGCTGCACGAGGTCGCGACGCGGCTCCGCGAGCACACGGCCGCGCTGGCGGCGACGATGACCGCCGAGGGCGGCAAGCCGCTGATCGAGAACCGCGACGAGATCGGGTGGACGGCGGCGGCGTTCGACTACTACGCGGAGATCGGCCGCGACTCCGCCGGCCGGGTGATCCCCTCGATCGAGGCGACCCAGCTCTCGATGGTCGTGAAGGAGCCGATCGGGACCTTCGGATGCATCGTCCCGTGGAACTACCCGCTGCTGCTGCTCGGGTGGAAGCTGGCGCCCGCGCTCGCCACCGGGAACACGGTGGTCGCGAAGCCCTCCGAGCTCACCCCCCTGTCGACGCTGATGCTGGCGCCGTGCTTCGAGCACCTCCCGGCCGGCGCCCTGAACGTGCTCGCCGGCGCCGGCGACGTCGGGGCCGCGATCGTCGAGGACCCGCGGATCGACGGGGTCGCGTTCACGGGCTCGGTCGAGACCGGGAAGCGGATCGCGGCGGCCTGCGCGAAGCGGATCGCCCGGGTGAACCTCGAGATGGGCGGGAAGGACCCGTTCATCGTGTGCTCCGACATCGCCGACCGCGTCGACGTCGCCGCCAGCGGCGGCGCCTGGGCGGCGTTCCTGAACGCCGGCCAGGTGTGCACGTCGGCGGAGCGGTTCTACGTGATGGACGACGTGTACGACGAGTACCTGCAGTCGATCGTCGATTACACCGGCGGGCTGGTGATCGGAGACCCGACCAGGACCGAGACCGACATCGGTCCGATGGTCTCGGCCCCGCAGCGCCAGAAGGTCGTGGACCAGGTGGAGGCCGCCGTCGCGGCGGGCGCGGAGGTCGTCGTCGGCGCCGACAGCGGCGGCCAGGATCGCGGCCACTTCTTCTCGCCGGCCGTCGTCACCGGCGCGCCCGCCGAGACCGACCTGCTCCGCGAGGAGACGTTCGGCCCGGTCGCTCCGATCGTCCGGGTGCGCAGCCTCGACGAGGCGATCGAGCTCGCCAACTCGACCCGGTTCGGGCTCGGCGCCAACATCTACACGGGCGACCTGAAGACGATGGTGCGGTGCATGCGCGAGATCAAGGCGGGGACGGTGTGGTTCAACGACCCCCTCACCGACAACGACGCCGGGCCGTTCGGCGGCTTCAAGCAGTCCGGCCTCGGCCGCGAGCTCGGCCGGGAGGGGCTGGAGGCGTTCCAGGAGACCAAGCACGTCCACGTCGAGACCGAGATCGCGCCGAAGGAATGGTGGTATCCCTACTCGGAGTACGCCGGAGGTGAGCACCCCGAATGACCGCGATCGACACGACCAGCAAAGTGCCCGCCGCGGCGGAGGCCGCCACGCTCGACAACTACGTCGGCGGCCGGTGGGTGGCCGCCGCGGTCGACACCTCGCTCGATGACGTCAACCCCGCGACCGGCGAGGTGGCGGCGCGGGTGCCGCTGTCCAGCGCCGCGGACGTGGACGCCGCCGTGCGCGCCGCGCGCGATGCGCAGCGGGCGTGGCGGGACACCCCGGTGACGCGGCGGGCGCGGGCGGTGATGGCGCTGCGCGAGGCGCTGTGGGAGCATCGCGAGGAGCCCGCCCAGCTCGTCACCGCCGACATGGGCAAGACGATCGCCGACGCCCGCGGCGAGGTGCTCCGCGGGATCGAGTCGACCGAGGCGGCGACCGCGATCCCCCACCTGATCAAGGGGGAGAACCTGGAGGGCGTCGCCGCCGGCGTCGATGTCGAGATGGTCCGCCAGCCGGTCGGCGTGGTCGCCGCGATCACCCCGTTCAACTTCCCGTGCATGATCCCTCTGTGGTTCCTGCCGTTCGCGCTCGCGACCGGGAACTCGATCGTGCTGAAGCCCTCCGAGCGCGACCCACGGCCGTCGGCGCGGATCTTCGAGCTGATCGAGGGGATCGACGAGATCCCCGACGGGGTCGCCAACCTCGTGCACGGCGCCCGCGACGCGGTCGGCGCACTGCTCGACCACCCCGGCGTGGACGCGATCTCGTTCGTCGGCCAGGCCTCGACGGCGCGGATGGTGGCGGAGCGCGCCGCATCCGCCGGGAAGCGGTTCCAGGCGCTCGGCGGCGCCAAGAACTCGATGGTGGTGATGCCCGACGCGGACCTCGACCAGGCGGTCCCGGCGATCATGCAGTCGGCGTTCGGGAACGCGGGCCAGCGCTGCCTGGCCGGGTCGGTTGCCGTGATCGTCGGCGATCCCGACCGCCACGAGCAGGTCCGCGACGCGCTCACGTCCGCTGCGAGGGAGCTGACGATCGGTCCCGGCGCCGACCCGGACACCTACCTCTCGCCCGTGGTCGGCCCCGAGGCGCGCCGGCGGATCGTCGAGGCGGTGGAGCGCGCCGCGGCGGGCGGCGCCGAGGTGGTGCTAGACGGGCGCGGCACGGACCCCGGGCCGGCGGAGACGATGCTGGGCCCGACGATCGTCGAGACCGGCGACACCGAGTCCGAGCTCGCCCGCGAGGAGCTGTTCGGGCCGCTGCTGGCGCTCGTCCGGGCCCCCGACCTGGACGGTGCGCTCGAGTTCGTGAACGGCTCCCGGTACGGGAACGCGTCGGCGATCTTCACGCGCTCCGGGGAGGCCGTCCGCGAGTACCGGTACGGCGTCGAGGCGGGGATGATCGGCGTCAACGTCGGCGTCCCGGCGCCGGTGGCGTGGTTCCCGTTCGCCGGGTGGAAGGACTCGATGGAGGGCGACCTTCACGCGAACGGCGGCGACGCGGTCGAGTTCTACACCCGCAAGAAGGTGCTCACCTCGCGGTGGCGCTGAGGGAGGCGGCGGGCTCACCCGGCGCGCCCTGGGAGCGGCCCCTGGCGGGGGCGCTCGACGAGCTCACGGTGGAGTCGGAGCTGCTCGCCGGGAACCCGCTCGGCGACCCGGCGGTACGGCCCCTGTACGTGTACCGCCCTCCGGGCGTCGGGTTGGACGACCCGCGGGAGCTGCCCAGCGTGTACGTGCTGCAGGGCTACTACGGGCAGATCGACAAGTGGTGGGAGCGGCGCTCGTTCGAGCCGAACACCTTCGAGCGGGTCGACGCGATGTTCGCGGCCGGGGAGTGTCCGGACGCGATCGTCGTGTTCGTGGACGCGTGGACGTCGTACGGCGGGTCCCAGTTCCTGAACTCGACGTCGACCGGTCGCTACCAGGACTACCTGTGCGACGAGGTGGTCCCGTTCGTGGACGACCGCTACCCGTGCGTCGCCGACCGCGAGCGCCGCGGAGTCGCCGGCCACTCCTCGGGTGGGTACGGCGCGATGATGGTGCCGATGATGCGGCCCGACGCCTTCGGCGGATTTGCATCTCACGCGGGCGACGCCCTGTTCGAGGTGTGTTACCTGCCGAGCTTCCGGGAGGTGGCGCGAGCGCTCCGCGGGGGATTCGAGGGCTCGTACGAGGTGTTATTCGAACGGTTCGCCGCGGAGCGGTTCGAGTGGAGCCGGTTCGGGACGCCGCTGGAGGTGTACGGGTACGCCGCCGCGTACTCGCCCGATCCGCGTCGGCCCGGGAGGGCGTTGCTCCCGTTCGAACCCGCCACCGGCCGGCTGGTGGATGACGTGTGGGAGCGGTGGCTGGCGCTCGATCCGGTCCGGATGGCTCCGCGGCACACCGAGGAGCTGCGCTCGATGCGCCGCATCTACCTGGACGCGGGCCGCGCCGACGAGTACTTCCTGGAGCTGGGATCGGCGGCGTTCGCGGCCGAGCTCGACAAGCTCGGCGTCGACCACACCTTTGAGCTGTTCGACGGCAGGCACGGCGGCATCTCCCACCGCTACCCCGGCGCGATCCGGGAGCTGGTCGTGGCGCTGGCCGCGTGAGCGAGACCGCCGAGCCCGCCCGGATCATGGGGCGGCGGGTCAGGCCCCGCAGGGCCTACCTGCCGATGTGGATGCCGAGGCGCTCCGGCAGGCCCGCAACCGCGACGGTGAGCGGGTCGGGGCGCTCGCCGCGCTCCTCGGCCGCCTCCTTGCGGATCAGGGCGCGGCGGACGACGGCGCCGCCGACGTAGCGGAGCGGCTCCGGCGGAACTTTGCGCAGGCGCGGCTCCACCAGCGGCAGCGCGGTCAGCTCGTCGCGCCGGCCCAGCGCCAGTGAGGCGAGCACCCTGGACACGAAGTGCGAGGGGCCCACTCCGTTCCCGGTGTACCCGAAGGCGTAGTGCACCCGACCCGACTGAAGGCTGCCGATGATCGGCAGGTGCGAGGGGGAGACGTCGATCGGCCCGCCCCAGGCGTGCTCGATCCGCCGCCCGGCGAGCTGCGGGAAGAACCGAACCAGGTCGCGCTCCACCCCGGCGATCACCTCGGGGTCCACCTCCCCGCGGCCGCCGAGTCGGGAGCCGGGGACGACCCGGCCGCCGCCCCACCCGAACGCGATCCGCCCGTCGGGGGTGGTGCGGAAGTAGTGCACCATCGCCCGCGAGTCCGTGATGCACTCGCCGCCGGTCCACCCGATCTCCTCGAGCACGTCGGGGACCGGCTCGGTGATCACGATGTGGCTGGAGGTGACGGTCAGCTTCCGCCGCAGCGGGCCGAGCCCGGCCGCAGCCGATCCCACCGCGAGCACAGCCCGCCGCGCCGACACCCGGCCGGCGGCGGTGCGGGCGACGACCCCGGCGCCGTGCTCCTCGACGCCGACGACGCGGGAGCGCTCGTGGACGGCGGCGCCGTGCGCGACCAGCCGGTCGCGCAGCCCCCGCGCCAGCCGGGCGGGCTGGACGGTGGCGCCGTCCTCGTACAGCGCGCCGCCGCGGAACAGAGGCGAGTCGCACCGCGCCCGAACCTCGGCCTCGGTCAGCACCCGGCACGGGTCGGGCTCGCCCCGGTCCTCCCACGCCCTCGCCACCGGCTCCCAGGAGCCGTCGTGTGCCGGCGCCGTCGACACCTGCAGGTACCCGCCGTGGCGGTACCAGGCGTCCACCCCGTTTCGCTCGCACCACTCGCCGACACCGTCGACCGCACCGGCCGCGGCCCGGATCACCGCGAGCGCCGGCTCGACCCCGAACCGGTCGAGCAGCGCCGGCAGATGGTAGGACATCGCGTTCACGAAGCCGCCGTTGCGCCCGCTGGGGCCCTCGCCGCACCCGTCGGCCTCGAGCAGCACCACCCGGGAGTCGGAGTCCTCCTCGAGCAGCCACCACGCCGTCCACATCCCGGTGTACCCGCCCCCGACCACGACCGTGTCCGCCTCGACCTCGCCCTGGAGCGGCGGCAGCGGATCGGCCGGCCCCGCCTCCTGGAGCCAGTAGCCGTGTGCCGTGTGCGCGTCGGGCATCGGCCCTAGAAGGTCGCGGGCAGCACGCCCGTCGCGATCAGCAGCAGGCAGCCGAACCCGACGATCAGCCTGTAGATCACGAACGGCTCGTAGGAGTGGCGGCGGACCAGCGCGAGCAGCCCGGCGATCGCGAGGTAGCCGGAGACCGCCGCGGCCACGGTCCCCACGATCATCGGGCCGATCACCCCGTCGGGGAGGCCTTCGGCCGCGGCGTGGTACCCCTTGTAGACGACCGCGCCGGCGGTCACCGGAGCGAGCAGCAGGAACGACACGCGGGCGGCGGTGTCGCGGTTGAGGCTGAGGAACCGCCCCGCCGAGATCGTGATCCCCGACCGCGACACGCCCGGCGCCAGAGCCAGCACCTGGGCGAGGCCGATGTAGAGGCCGTCGCGCAGCTGCACGCCGTGCAGCGAGCGGCGCTGCGGAAGCCGGTCGGCGCAGCCCAGCACCAGCCCGAACACGATCAGCAGCACGGCGATCATCCACGGCTCGCCGAGGTGCTCGTCGATCCAGTCCTCCCCGAGCCCGCCTACGATCACCGCCGGGATCGTCCCGATCACGATCACCCAGCCGAGTCGCTCGTCAGTGGTCTCGATCGTCCGCCTCCGAATAGACCGCACGAACCCGACCGCCATCGCGATCAGATCGCGCCAGAAGTACGACAGCACCGCCACCAGCGTGCCCGCGTGCAGGGCGACGTCGAACGTCTTGTTGAAGCTCTGGTGGTGCTCCAGGAACGTGTAGTCCTGGATCCAGGGAACCAGGATCAGGTGACCCGACGAGGAGATAGGCAGGAACTCGGTCAGCCCCTGGACGATCCCGAGAAGTAAGGCTTCCCATTCGCTCATGGCGCCAGCATCAGCGGCGCAGCGTAGCCGCTCCGATACAGTCCCCGATCGTGAGTCGGTCGCGCGTGTCGAAGATCACCTGCGCGCTCGCCGCGGCGAGCCTGGCAGTGCTGGCGGCGGCCCCGGCGGCGCTGGCCGCGGACGGCGAGGGCCTGTACGGGCGGACCACCGACCGGGTGGTGACGTTCTTCGCGTTCGGCGTGATCGCATTCTTCGCGATCCTCGTCACCGTCCTGTCCCTGATCCAGATCCGTCGCGACGGCCGCAAGGAGCGGCTGCGCGAAGAGGTGCAGCGGGTGCGTCGCTGAGCCCTTCGAGCCGCCCGCCGCGATGACCAAGGTCCGGTACGAGCGCCGCGGTGCCGCGGCGATCGTGACGATCGACCGGCGTGAGCGCCGCAACGCGGTCGACCTGGACACCGCCGAGCAGCTCCACGACGCGTACGCGAGCTTCGAGGAGGATGCCGGCGCCCGGGTGATGATCCTGACCGGCGAGGGTCCCGAGGCCTTCTGCGCCGGCGCCGACCTGAAGGCGATGGCCGAGCTCGCCGCACAGGAGAGCCCCGAGAAGCTCTCCTCGATGGCGGACCGCGACGAGGGGCCGATGGGGTTCACCCGGCTCACCCCGTCGAAGCCGGCGATCGCCGCGATCTCGGGGTGGTGCCTGGCCGGCGGCCTGGAGCTGGCGCTGTGGTGCGATCTGCGGATCGCCACCGACACGGCGCAGCTCGGCTATCCGGAGCGCCGCTGGGGGGTGCCGCTGATCGACGGTGGGACGCAGCGACTGCCGCGGATCGTCGGGCTCGGCCGCGCCCTGGACCTGATCCTGACGGGGCGGATCATCTCCGCCGCGGAGGCCTTCGAGTGGGGGCTGGTGAACGAGGTGGTCCCGCCGGACCGCCACCTGGAGCGCGCGGTGGAGCTCGCCGAGGGTCTCGCCGGGTTCCCGCAGGAGACGATGCTGTCGGACCGTCGCGCCGCGATCGAGGGGTTCGGCCTCCCGATCGACGAGGCGCTCGCGCTCGAGGCCAGTCTCGGGCAGGAGTCGATCTCGGTCGGGCTCGGCGGCGCCGACCGGTTCGCCTCGGGAGAGGGGCGCGGCGGGGCGGGAGCCGGAGCCTAGGCTTCGGACTCCGGAAGCCGGAACGAGGTGAGCAGCCGCTTCTCGGTCTCGCCCTCGACCTCGGCGACCACCTCGACGTGGGGCTCGAGCGGGGTGCCGCGGATCTTCGTCGCGAGCAGGTCGTCGACCTGGAAGATCCCGGCCGAGTTGTTGAGCCGGATGTCGAGCCGGATCGGCCGGTCGGTACCGGCCGAGATCTCGACCTCGTCGACCGCGGCCGCCGACAGCGAATGGATCCCGACGTGGCCCGCCTCGACCGGGATCCGGGACCGTCCCTGCGCCATGTCGAGCGCATCGGCGACGCGCACGACCCCGCCCTCGAGCGTGTACGGGTCCCCGCGGCGGCGGTGGCCGATGATCGAGTGCAGCGCCTCCGAGATCACCACCGTGCGCTGCGGCTCCTCGTAGATGTCGGCGAGCAGCTCGCGCAGCTTCCGCTCCGCCAGGAAGAGGCTGTAGTTCTCGTGGTCGGCGCGATGGATCGAGAGCCCGACGTCGTGGAACATCGACCCCGCCGCGACCACGACCTCCGCGTCGCGGTCGCGCATCCCGTGGTCGGACACCATCGCCGGCTCGACCCCGGCCCGCGCCAGCAGCCGCAGCAGCCGCAGCGCCACGTTCAGGACGATCTGGACGTGCACCCAGGAGTGGTCGGACATCCCGAGCCGCTCCGATGTGATCTGGGCCATGTACCACCACGCGCCCACCTGGGGGTCGGCGTCGACCGCTTCCAGCAGCGCCTCGAGCCGGCGGTTGCCGCGGGTCGGCGCCCGCACCCGCGCTTCGGCGACCGCCTCCGCCGGCGGCCTTCGCTGCGGTGCGCCGGCGCCCGCCGGGCTGCTCCCCTCGCCTTCCACGCCGGGAGTGTCGCACTCGTCGCACCCGTCGCGGTTTTCCCGCCGCCGCGGCTCGTACTCTGCGCGCCGATCGTGCCGACGGGGAAATCGCCACCGGCGGTCTGCTCGCGCACCGGCGTGACGATCCCCGAATGCTCCTGCGGCGGCTGTCTCGAGGACCAGATCCGTCGCCACCAGCCCGCGCTGCTGGAGCGGGGCGGAGGGGAGGTAGTGACGCCCTACCCGGCGCGGCTGGCGCCCCGGGCGGAGGACCTCCCCCGGCGGCGCGCCGCCTAGCTCGCGCCCAGCGTCACTACCCGCACACCGGCCACTGGCCGGAGCCCGAGCGCGCGTACAGGAGGGCGGCGCGATAGTCCTGCTCGGCCTCGGGCGCCTTCGCAGGATCGCCGGAGCCGCCCACGGATCCCCACGTGTCGGTCGAGAACTGGTACTTGCCGCGATACGTGCCGTCCGAGGAGACCGAGGTCGGGTCGCTCCCGGACTCGCACGCGGCGATCGCATTCAGCGTCGACGCGGGAACACCCTCGATCTTGCCGCCGTTTGCCGCGTCCGCCCACTCGGGACGGTTGCGCCGCCGCCGCTCGCGGCGCGCGTCGCGGCGCTTCTCGAGCGCCTCGTGCCGCTCGATCGCCTTCCGAAAGCTCCGCGTGGGGCGTTCGAGCAGGTCGCTGCCGGCGCCCTCGCCCGTGAGCTCGGCGCTGGCGGCCCACGCCGCCCCCGCGCCCACCGTGAGGCAGACGAGCGCGACGACGGCGATCAGATTGCGCGCTGCGAACAAGCGGAACCACCTGCGTGTCGGTTGACCGAGCTCGGAATCCCGCACAATTGGGGGCGAGAATGCGACCCCTGTTCCCGAGCGCCCGCGGCAGGGTGCCAGGCCGGGGCCACTTTATGTGTGACGACGGACACACTGCACATATATTGCTCACACAATCCCTGCGGCTGGTGCGCGCCACCCACCCCGACCGGCCCGGGTTCGGAACCGCGGTCTCGGACGCGATCCTGCGCCGGGTAGCCGCCGCCGAGATCGGCCCGACGATGCGCCTGCGCCGGCCGGGGCGGGTGCTCGAGTTCGGGCGCCGTGACGCGGTCGCCGACGGGTTCGACGCCGCCGTCCGTGCCGCTCGCGAGGCCGGGTTCGATCCGATCGTCAGGCTCGCGGGGGGGCGCGCCGCGGCCTACCACGAGGGGACGCTGGCGCTGTCAGTCGCGCTGCCGGACCCGCGGCCGGCAGAGCGCACCCACGCCCGGTTCGAGCGGCTCGCCGAGCTGCTTGCGGGAGCGCTTCGCGACCTCGGCGTCGACGCCCGGATCGGCGAGGTCCCGGGCGAGTACTGCCCGGGCGAGTGGAGCATCAACGCCCGCGGCCGCTCCAAGCTGGTCGGGATCGGTCAGCGAATCGTCCGCGGCGGCGCCCATCTCGGTGCGGTGATCGTCGTTCGCGACAGCGGGCTCGTCCGGGCGGCGCTGGCGCCCGTGTACGAGGCCCTCGGCCTGCGCTGGGATCCGGCGACCGCGGGCAGCGTCGAGGACGAGCTGGACGGGGTCGAGCTCGACACCGTCGAGACCGCGATCCTGGACCGGGTCGCCGCGGACTGGGCGGCGCCGATCGAGTCCGAGCTCGACCCGGACACCCTCGCGCTCGCCGAGCGGCTGGAGCCCGACCACCGGCCGGTGGGCTAGGGCTCCAGGCTGAACGGCGGGTAGCGGTCGGTGACGAGCAGGAACGCGTAGGCCTCGACCCGGATCCCCCACCGGAACACGCCCTCGACGAACTCGAACAGGCCGCGCGGGTAGCGCGCCGTGAACAGGATCGCGAACCAGGCGAAGATCACCGCGAACAGCGCCGCGATCCCGAGGAAGAAGAGGACGATGTAGTGCGGGATTGCGAGGAACCACTTCACCAGCGGCATCCCGCGGTGGAGGTCGTTCTCCACGTCCGGGTAGGGGTAGTCGATCGTGACGGACTGCTGCTCGTCCGTGGACGGGTAGGTGTCGTCCATCAGCGCCAGGTAGACCGCGACGCGATTGGAGAAGCGGAGCAGCTCCAGGTTCCAGTCGAACCACCACCGCGGGTACTTGTGGCGGAACAGGATCATCAGCAGTGGGCCGAGGAACAGGAACCCGGCGCCGGTGATCACCACCGTCGACGCGGCGTCGCCGTAGTCGGTCCAAGTCGTGCCGGAGATCGTGGAGAGCACGATCGCGATCGGGATCACGGTGAAGATCCGGAAGAAGGTGGTGAGGCGGTCGAGCGGGCGGTCGGGATAGGCGACCGCGAACTTCGCCGGGTACTCGTCGTTCATCTTCCCTCCCTCGTCGGGGATTGACGTCGGCAGCGCACCCAACTCTATGCTGGGGCGCGGCGTGAGGCTGCTCGCCTTCAGCGACCTGCACACCGATCTGGGCGCCGCGGGAGCGCTGGTCGAGGCGGCCCCGGACGCGGACGCGGTGATCGCAGCCGGCGACCTCGCATCGGCCCACCGCGGCCTGGAGCGGACGATCGAGGCGCTCGAGCAGATCGAGGTCCCGACCGTGCTCGTCCCCGGAAACAACGAGACGGACGTTGCGCTGCGCGACGCGTGCGCCCATTGGGGTGCGGCGACCGTCCTGCACGGAGAGTCGACCGAGATCGGCGGGGTCGAGTTCTTCGGTCTGGGCGGGGGTGTTCCGGTCACTCCGTGGGAGTGGAGCTTCGACCTGACCGAGGAGCAGGCAGGGGAGCGGCTGGCCGGGCTCGGCGAGGGCGCCGTGCTCGTCGTGCACTCGCCCCCGCGGGGCTACGTGGACGAGAGCCGCGGCCGCCACCTCGGCAGCAGGGCGGTGCTGGAGGCGATCGAGCGCCGGCGTCCCGGGCTCGCCCTGTGCGGGCACATCCACGAGAGCTGGGGGGCACGCGCGACGATCGGGCCGACCCGGGTGCTCAACCTGGGCCCGTCGGTGATGTTCGTGGAGACCTGAGCTGGGAGTTGGGAACGACGGGGCGGGCCCGAAGGGGGTGTCGGGCCTCGCCCCGTGGGGACAGAGCGCGCAGCCTTAGGGGGAAAGGGTGCGCACCCGTCATGTCCCGGACCGGTGGCATTGCGCCAACCGATCGGGGTCCCCCAGGTTCTTGCTTTCAGCGAAGCCCCTCATTCCCAATCCCGCGCGGTCGCGGTGCGTCCGCGCAGCCGGCACGCCAGGCGTGCCGTGCCCAGGTTATCGGCACGGCGGCCCGGAACCTTTAGCGACGCGCCACGACCGGCGAGTCCGGAATCCCTCTCCGCCAGACTGCACGGATGGCGATCGCATCGGATACGACCATCGGAGCCGTGCGGCTCACCGTCGCCGAGCTCGAGGGCGAGCGGGAGTTCTACGAGCGGGTGGTGGGCCTGGAGCAGGTCGGGCCCGCCGGCGACGACGGGACGGTGCGGCTCGGCTCCGGCGCGACGGCGCTGGTCGAGCTCGTCCCGGACCCGGGCGCCCCGCCCCGCCCGCGCGGCGCGACCGGGCTCTTCCACCTTGCGATCCTGCACCCCGGCCGCGCCGCGCTGGCGGAGTCGCTGCGCAGGATCGCGGCGGCAGGGTGGCCGCTCGGGGGCGCATCCGATCATCTCGTCAGCGAGGCCCTGTACACGGCGGACGCCGAGGGGAACGGGATCGAGCAGTACCGGGACCGGCCCCGGGGAGAGTGGCCCACCTCCGAAGGCGGGATCGAGATGGCGACGCTGCCGCTCGACCTCGACTCGCTGCTGGCCGAGCCGGGCTCGGACGGCGACCGGGCCGACCGGGCGACGGCCGGGACGCGCGTCGGTCACGTCCACCTCCAGGTCGCCGACCTGAACGCCGCCGAGTCCTTCTACGCCGGGACGCTCGGGTTCGATGTGACGACGCGCGCCTACCCGGGGGCGCTGTTCGTGTCAGCGGGCGGCTACCACCACCACGTCGGCCTCAACACCTGGGCGGGGATGGGAGCGCCTCCGCCGCCGCCCGGGTCGCGGGGCCTGCGGTGGTTTGAGGTCGTGCTCCCCGACCGCGCGGAGATGGAGCGCACGGTGGACTCCGTGCGGGGGGCGGGCGCGCCCGTGACCCCCGAGGGGGACGGCGTGCTCACCGCCGACCCGTCCGGGAACCGCGTCCTGCTGCGCGCCGCGGCTTAGGCCTACACCTGGGCGACCGTGGCGGGGACCCGATCCCGCGCCCGGAGCGTGGCGCGGCCGCCCTCCCGGGGGCTGAGCGTGATGCTGCGCCGCCGGGCGAGCTCGGGGTGCGGGCCGACCTGGCGCGGGACGACCGAAGCGAGCACCGCGCCGAGCACCACCTTCATCTCCATCGTCGCGAAGCTGGCGCCGAGGCAGCGCCGCCGACCGCCTCCGAACGGGATCCAGGTGTAGGTGCCCGGCCCCTCGTCGAGGAAGCGCTCCGGCCTGAACGCGTACGGATCGGGGTAGATCTCGGGATCGTGGTGGATCAGCAGGGCGCTGGCGAGCAGCGACACGCCGGGCGGATAGGTCCAGCCGCCGATCTCGACCGGCTTCCGGACCAGCCGCGGAGCCGCGTTCGGGATCACCGGCCAGCACCTCAGGGTCTCCTGGATCGTCGCCGTAAGGTACTCGTCGCCGTCTCCGGCGTCGAGCTCGTCGCACAGGCGAGCGACGACGTGCGGCGCCCCCGCGAGCTGCACGAACGCCCACGCCAGCGACGATGCGGTCGTCTCGTGGCCGGCGACCAGCAGCGTCATCATCTCGTCGCGGAGCTCCTGCTCGGACATCGGCGTGCCGTCCTCGTGGCGCGCGGCGAGCAGCATCGAGAGCACGTCGTCGCGATCCTCGGCGGCGGCGCGGCGCTCGTCGATCAGCTCGAAGATCAGCGCGTCGGCCTCCTCCTGCAGGCCACGGAAAGCCGCCCACGGCCCCAACCCGCCGAACCGGCGCTGCAGCGGCTGGATCAGCGAGACCGGGCTGTTCCCGAACTCGAGCACCTCGGTGAGCCGGTCCCGGAGCGCCTCCAGCCGCGGTCCGGGATCGAGCCCGAACACGGCCCGGAGGATGATCTCGAGCGTGAGCGCCTGCATCCGGGGGTGGACCGCAAACGGCTCGTCGCGCGGCCAGCTCCCGGCCTCGCGCTCCGCAACCTCGGCCATCAGGCCTTGCAGCCGCTCCATCCGCTCGCCGTGGAAAGCGGGCAGCATCAGCTTGCGCTGCTCGAGGTGCTCCGCCTCGTCCAGCAGGATCACCGAGTTGCGGCCGATCAGCGTCTCCAGCAGGCGGGCGCCGGCGCCCGGGTGCAGGACGTCGGGCGGCGCCGTGAACACCTGCTTCACCTCGTCGGGGTCGGCGATCATCACGAACGGCGGCAGCGCCACCATCCGCAGCGTGAAGCGCTTCCCGTAGCGGGCCCGAGACTGCTCCAGGAACGCAGTCGGGCGCGACCACCACCCGAGACTCTGCAACGGCCTCGGAAGGCTCGGCCCGGGTGGCAGCTGTGCGCGCACCACGATCTCCCGTCAGACACCATATGGGAGGTGTCCGCCACGTATCTGTGCGCATCCACACACAGGCGACCGAAGAGGCGATCATGTCGCGCACGCTGAAGCTCACCCCGACCCAGTCCGTCACCGTCCGCACCAGCACCCCCGAGGTGCTCGTCGTCGAGACGGCATACGGGCCGGCCTCCGAGCCCCCGCCGAGACACCTCCACCCCGCCCAGGACGAGCGCTTCGAGGTGCTCGCCGGCGAGCTTCGCGTCCGGCACGGAGATCGCGAGATCGCCCTGGGACGCGGGGAGACGATCGAGATCCCGAGCGGCACCCCGCACCAGATGTGGTCGCCGACGGGCGACGCGCGGGTGCGATGGGAGACCCGACCCCGGGGGCGCACGGAGGAATGGTTCGAGGCGATCGACGCACTGCTCGCGCAGGCCGATGGCGCGGACGGCGCGCCCAACCCGGCCGCCTTCCTCGACCTGCTGAACGAGTACGACGACGTGTTCGAGCTCGTGCTCGACCCCGACCCCGACCCCGGGTAGGGGATCCTCGGGGAGATTCCCGATTTACGACGGCGCCGACCGGCGTCAAGCTGGCGGCATGAACGAGAAACGGAACACCCCAGACCCCGCTCCCGACCATCAGGACCCGCCGCGGAGGCGGCTGCTGCGATCCCGCGACGACCGGATGCTCGCCGGCGTCGCCGGCGGCCTCGCGGCGCACCTGAACGTCGATCCCACGCTCGTCCGTGTCGGCTTCGTCGCCGCGACGCTGTTCAGCGGGCTCGGGGTCGTCGCCTACCTCGTGCTCGCGGTCGTCACTCCGAACGACGACGGCACCGGCCGGCCGGCCGCCAGCGAGCGGCCCAGCGCGTGGCTCGTGATCGCCGCTGCGATCGCGGCGCTCGCGGTCCTCGCCGGCCCGCTGTGGGGCGGGTGGCACTTCGGGCCCGGGTGGCTGTTGGGCGGCGGCCTGTGGCTGGCGCTCGTGATCGCCGCCGCGGTGTGGGTCTTCATGACGATCCGCTACCGCCGCCGCGGCCCGGATCGCGAGCCGTCGGAGGGCACCGCCGAGACCGAGGCACTCGACGCTCCGGCGCCGCCGGCGCGCCGCGGCGACGGATGGAGCCGCGTGATCCGCGCGGTCCTGATCGGCGTGCTGATCGTGGTCGGACTGCACGTCGCCGCGGCCGTCGCCGGGGTGAGCGCGTGGGCGACGGCGACCGGCCACGGCGCCGTCGTCGGCGGGGTCGTGATCGCGATCGGCGCCGTGCTGGTCGGAGCGGCGCTGCTCGGCGACCGCCGGTGGCGGTGGCTGATCGTGCCGGCACTGGTGCTGGCGCTGCCCGCGGGCGCCGTCGCCGCCGCGGACATCCGGTTCGACGGCGACGTCGGCCAGCGCGAGTACGCGCCCGCATCGGCTGCCGCGATCCCGCCCGGCGGGTACCGGCTCGGCGTCGGCGAGATGACCGTCGACCTGCGGCGGCTTCCGTGGAAGCAGGGTCGGACCGTCTCCGTGCGCACCGACATGGGGCTCGGCCAGACCGTGATCGCCGTTCCGGACAGGGTGTGCGTCGATCCCGACGTGCGCGCGTCCGCGGGCGAGGTGACCGTGCGCGGCACGCGCAGCTCCGGGCTGGACGCGGAGCTGATCGACTCGCCGCCGCGCGGCCGCGCCCCGCGGCTGCGGCTCGACTCCGAGATCGAGGCGGGCCAGATCGAGGTCACGGACGGACCGCCCGAGGCGATCACCGCGGGGCGCCGGTTCGGGCACCCGGGCTCGGACACCTCCGACGACTCCGCCGCCCGGGCCCGCGCGCTGCAGGCGTGTAGGCGATGAGCGGGCTGCGGGAGCGGCTCGACCTGATCTCGCTCGTCGCCGGCGTCGCGGTGTGCGGGCTCGGCGCGCTGATCGTGCTGCAGGAGGACGGCTCGATCGCGCTGGAGGCGGGATGGCTGCTGTCCGCGCTGGCAGCCGGAGCGGGCGTCGTGCTGGTGGCGAGCGGGATGGGCGCTCGCCACCGGTAGCGAACGCGTCACCATGCGGGGCGTGAGCGCGCACCCCGCGCAGCACGGCCTCCGCCGCGACCCCGACAACGCGGTTATCGGCGGCGTGTGCGCGGGGATCGCCCGGCGGCTCGGCGTCGACCCCCTGGTGCCCCGGCTGGGGCTGGTTGTGGTCACGATCGGCACCAGCGGCCTCGGCGCGATCGCGTACCTGCTGATGTGGGCGGTGGTGCCGGCGGAGGGCTCCGACCCGCGCGAGCTTGGCGGGCGGCGGCGGCGCGCTGGGAGCTGGCGGATCGCGACGGGCGTAGGGCTGCTCGCGCTCAGCGTCCTGCTCGCGTTCCGGCAGCTCGGCGTGTGGTGGAGCGACGCGCTCGTGTGGCCGCTGGTGCTCGCCGCTTTCGGCGTGACGCTGCTGTGGAGCCTGTCCAGACCCACGCCCGCGGACTCCGCGCCTCTCGAGGCGTCGCCCGCCGCGCCGTCGCGCCGATCGCGCGAGGCCGCCGGGCGGCTCTCGGTGGCCGGGTTCGGGATCGCGCTCGTGGTCGGCGCCGCGCTCCTGTTCCTGTGGGCGAACGGGGTGCTCGACGCCGCCGGCGACGCCGCGCTGGCGGCGCTCGTCGTGATCGTCGGGGTTGGGCTGGTGCTCGCCCCGCTGTGGGTGCGGTTCGCGCGCAGCCTTGCGGCGGAGCGGGCAGCGCGGATCCGCTCCCAAGAGCGCTCCGAGGTGGGCGCGCACCTGCACGACTCGGTGCTGCAGACGCTGGCGCTCGTGCAGCGGCGCGCCGACGACCCGGCCGAGGTCGCCCAGCTCGCCCGCCGCCAGGAGCGCGAGCTGCGGGCGTGGCTCGCCGGCAACCCGACCCCCCGCCCGGACGAGCGGATCGCCGACGCCCTCCGGGCCGCCGCGGTCGACGTCGAGGATCAGCTCGGGACAGCAATCGAGGTCGTCGTGGTCGGCGACTGCCCGCTCGACGACCGGATGGAGACGCTGGTCGCGGCCACCCGTGAGGCGCTCACGAACGCGGCGAAGTTCGGCGCCAACGGCGGCACCGTGCGCCTGTACGCGGAGGTGGACGCCGACAGGGTGCGGACCTTCGTCGACGACCGTGGGCAGGGCTTCGACCCGGAGCGGATCCCGCCGGATCGGCGCGGGGTGCGCGAGTCGATCGTCGGCCGGGTGGAGCGGCTCGGCGGCACCGCGGAGATCCGCAGCGCGCCGGGTACCGGAACCGAGGTCGAGCTGACCGTGGGGCGCCGGTGAGCGGGCCGTCCGGCGCGCCGAGCGTCGTGATCGTCGACGACCACCGGATCTTCCGCGCCGGCGTGCGCGCTGAGCTCGCCGAGCTCGTCGAGGTGGTCGGGGAGGCGGGGGCGATCGAGGACGCGGTGCGGCTGATCACCGAGCTCGGCCCCGACGTCGTCCTGCTCGACGTCCACATGCCCGGCGGGGGCGGGGTCGAGGTGATCCGCCAGGTGCTCGCGTCCCGCCCCGACCAGCGCTTCCTGGCGCTGTCGGTCTCGGACGCCGCGGAGGACGTGATCGCGATCGTGCGGGCCGGAGCGCGAGGGTACGTGACGAAGACGATCACGGGACCGGAGCTCGCCGAGGCGGTCGGCCGCGTCCGCGACGGCGACGCGGTGTTCTCGCCGCGGCTGGCGGGGTTCGTGCTCGACGCGTTCGCGGACTCGCTGCCGGCCGAGGAGATCGACCCTGAGCTCGACCAGCTCACCTCGCGCGAGCGCGAGGTGCTGCGCTACATCGCCCGCGGGTACCTGTACAAGGAGATCGCGCATAGGCTGGGGATCTCAGCGAAGACCGTCGAGGCCCACGTCAGCTCCGTGCTCAGAAAGCTGCAGCTCTCCAACCGCCACGAGCTCAGCCGCTGGGCGGTCGCCCGGAGGCTCGTCGACTGATGCGTGCAGTCGTGCTGGGAGCAGGGCTCGCGGGGCTGAACGCGGCGCGCGAGCTCGACGCCGCCGGGCACGAGGTGGTCGTGCTCGAGGCGCGCGGCCGGGTCGGCGGGCGGGTGTGGTCGCGCCGGCTCGACAACGGGGCGGTGGTCGAGATGGGCGCCGAGTTCATCCTGCCGGGCAACACCTACATCCGCGAGCTCGCAACCGAGCTCGGCGTCGGACTGTGGGACAAGGGGATGAAGTACGGGCGGCGCGAGCCGCGCGGCGTCTCCGAGCTGGAGCCGGGGGCGCTGGAGGCGGCGATCGAGGCGGCGAACGCCGCGCTCGAGCGCGACCCGGGGCTGGGCCGTCAGCCGTCCTCGCACGTGCTCGGCGAGCTCGACGTGCACCCGGCCGCACGCGAGGTGCTGCTCGCCAGGCTCGAGGTGTCCTCCGCGAGCCACGCCGACACCGTCCCGGCGGTCAGCCTCGCCGGGCTCGCCCACGTGGACGACGACGAGGCGCCCGGGATCGCGGGCGGGAACCAGCGGCTCGCGGAGGCGCTCGCCGAGCCGCTCCGCGACCGGATCCACCTCCGCACCCCGGCCCGGCGGGTGGCGTGGAGCGAGCGCGGGGTCGCGGTCGGGACCGCCGGCACCGAGGTGGAGGCAGACGCGTGCGTGATCGCGATCCCGGCGACTCGCGCCGCGGATCTCGCGTTCGAGCCGGCGCTGCCCGGGCCGCTCGCGAGGGCGCTTCGCGACGTCCCGTACGGGCACGCCGCGAAGCTGTTCGTCCCGCTCCGCTCCGCCGCTCCGACGAGCGCCGTGATCTCGGTCCCGGAGCGCTACTGGACGTGGACCGCGACCGGCGACCGGGGCCGGGTGCAGGACGTCGTGCACGCGTTCGCCGGCTCGCGCGGGGCGCTCGAGGCGCTCGCGGTCGCGGACGGCCCCGGCGCGTGGCTCGACTCGCTGCAGGCGCTCCGGCCCGACCTCGACCTCGACCCGGCGGGGGCGCTGCTCTCGACCTGGAGCGACGACCCATGGGTGGGCGCCGCGTACTCGACCCTGCCCTCGGTCGAGATCACCGAGACCCTCGAGCAGACGGTCGGCCCGCTCGCGTTCGCCGGCGAGCACACCGCCGGGGAGTTCGCCGCGCTGATGGAGGGGGCGCTGCGCAGCGGGGCGCGGGCCGCGCGGCAGCTCAGCGGCTGAGCTCCGGGGCGTCGACGCCGGCCCGAAGCACGACGATCTCGCCTGCGGCGTGGTCGAGCAGCCACGCGATGTCGTCGGCGCTGAGCCCGTCATCTCCGTGGGTCGCCGCCGCGGCGACGATCCTGTCGTAACGCTCGTGGTCGAGGAGCTGCAGGATCGCGTGCCGGTGGGTGCGGCCGAGCTCGATCCTCGAGTCGACGGGTACGCCGGCGACGTGCGCCCGCTGCTCCACCGCCTCCAGCACCGGCACCGCCCGCTCCGCCTCGCGCGGGAGCGGTGAGTCGAGCGGAAGGTTGAGCGGCACCTCGGCGAGGTAGACCGGCACGAGTGTCGCCTGGTCCGCCCTGCAGAGGCGGAGCGCGGCGTCGAGCGCCGACTGCGACAGCCGCTCTCCGAAGAACGGGAACAGGATCCGGGTGTCGGCGGACGTGCTCACGGTGCGCGGCGGCTGCGGTCGGCGACGATCCTCAGGTCGACCCCCGGCAGGGCCTCGAGCAGGCGGACGGGCAGGGGGTCCACCACTCTCTGCATCACCGAACGCCGCCCCGGAGCGCCCATCAGGACGTACGTCGTCCCGCGCTCCTGGGCAACCTGGCGCACGGTCTCGACGAGCTCGTCCCCCTCGACGACGAGCAGATGGACGCCGAGCACCGATGCGAGCCGGCGGATCGCGTCGACCTGCTCCTGGACCTCGGCAGTGGGGCTCCCGCTGGACTCCTTCACCCACAGCAGGTCGAGCTCGGCGCCTAGGCGCTGTGCGGACCTCCACGCCCGCCGGACGAGCCGCTGCGACTCGGGGGCGGGGCGAACGAGAGCGAGCAGGCGCTCGCCGATCGCCTGCGGCGTGGAGGCGCTGACGCTGTCCTCGCGAGTGCCCACCGCCTCGCGCACGAGCCGCTTCGACTCTACCTCCTCGGCGACCTGTCGCAGCGCGATCTCCCGCAGCGCCTGCAGGTTCTCGATCGCGAAGAAGTTCGACACCGCCGAGTCGATCCGCTCCGGCGGATAGACCTTGCCCTCCCTGAGGCGCTGCAGCAGCCCCTCGGGGGTGAGGTCGACCAGCACCACCTCGTCGGCTCCGGCGACGACCCGATCGGGGAGCGTCTCCCGGACCCGGATCCCGGTCAGGTCCGACACCTGGTCGTTGAGGCTCTCGAGGTGCTGGACGTTGACCGTCGAGAACACGTCGATTCCCGAGTCGAGGATTTGCGCGACGTCTTCGTACCGCTTGACGTGCTCAAGCCCCGGAGCGTTCGTGTGGGCGATCTCGTCCACCAGCGCAAGCTCCGGCGCGCGCGTGATCACGGCGGGGAGGTCCATCTCCTCGAGCGTGAGCTCGGCATGGCTGGCCCGGCGGCGTGGTACGACCTCGAGGCCCTCCGCCTGCGCGACGGTCTCGGCCCGGTCGTGGGGCTCGAGGTAGCCGATCGCGACGTCGCGCCCCGCCTCCGCCTCGTCCTGGGCCTCACGAAGCATCCGGTAGGTCTTCCCGACGCCTGCGGCCATCCCGAGGAAGACCTTGTGGCTGCCGCGGGTCGCGACGGCGTCGGTCAAGCGCCCAGCACCCCGTGCACGAACAGGTCGATCAGCTTGATCCCCACGAACGGGGCGATCAGCCCGCCAAGGCCGTACAGCAGCAGGTTCCGCCGCAGGATCGCAGTCGCCCCGCGCGGCCGGTAGCGGACCCCGCGCAGCGCCAGCGGGACCAGCGCGGGGATGATCAGCGCGTTGAAGACGATCGCCGAGATGATCGCCGACTCGGGGCTGCCGAGCTGCATCACGTTGAGCTCGTCGAGCGGTCCGTCGCCGAATGCCGCCGGGCCGGCGGCGCCGGTGGCCACCGCGTAGGTCGCGGAGAAGATCGCCGGCAGGATCGCGAAGTACTTGGCGACGTCGTTCGCGATCGAGAACGTGGTGAGCGCGCCGCGCGTGATCAGGAGCTGCTTTCCGACCTCCACGATCTCGATCAGCTTCGTCGGGTTGGAGTCGAGGTCGACCATGTTCCCGGCCTCGCGGGCTGCCTGGGTGCCAGTGTTCATCGCGACGCCCACGTCCGCCTGCGCGAGCGCCGGGGCGTCGTTGGTGCCGTCTCCAGTCATCGCGATCAGCCGCCCTGAGCCCTGCTGCTCGCGGATCATCTCGAGCTTTCGCTCCGGTGTCGCCTCGGCGAGGAAGTCGTCGACTCCCGACTCCTCGGCGATCTTCGCCGCCGTCAGCCTGTTGTCGCCGGTCACCATCACCGTCCGGATCCCCATCGCGCGCAGCTGGTCGAACCGCTGCTGCATCCCCTCCTTGATCACGTCCTTGAGGTAGACCACCCCGAGCACCTGACTGTCCTGGGCCACCGCGAGCGGAGTCCCGCCCTCACGACCGATCCGGTCGAGCGCCGCGCCGAGCTCCGGCGGCTCCTTCCCGCCCTCCGACTCGACCCAGGCGGTGATCGCATCGCCTGCGCCCTTGCGGAGCCGCCGACCGTTCAGGTCGACGCCGCTCATCCGCGTCTCGGCGCTGAACGGGATGAACCTCGCCTCGCGGGAGGAGAGCTGGTGCTCCCGGATCCCGTGCTGCTTCGCGAGCACCACGATCGAGCGGCCCTCGGGCGTCTCGTCGGCGAGCGAGGAGACCTGAGCGGCCTCCGCGAGCTCCGGCTCGGAGACGCCCGGCATCGGGATGAGCGCCGTCGCCTCCCTGTTCCCGAGCGTGATCGTCCCGGTCTTGTCGAGCAGCAGCACGTCGACGTCGCCCGCCGCCTCCACCGCGCGCCCGGAGAGGGCGAGCACGTTGCGGCGGACGAGCCGGTCCATGCCGGCGATCCCGATCGCCGACAGCAGGGCACCGATCGTGGTCGGGATCAGCGCGACCAGCAGCGCGATCAGCGTCGGCACGGAGGCCGGCGTCCGGGCGAGCTCGGCGAACGGCGTCAGGGTGACGACGACGACCAGGAAGATCAGGGTGAGCCCGGCGAGCAGGATGTTGAGGGCGATCTCGTTCGGTGTGCGGCGCCGCTCCGCGCCCTCGACCAGGCCGATCATCCGGTCGAGGAAGCTCTTCCCGGGCTCCTGGGTGATCTCGACGACGATCCGGTCGGAGAGCACGCGGGTCCCGCCGGTGACGGCGCTCCGGTCTCCGCCCGCCTCCCGGATCACCGGAGCCGACTCGCCCGTGATCGCGGACTCGTCCACCGAGGCGATCCCCTCGATCACCGTGCCGTCGCCGGGGATCACCCCGGGCGCCTCGACGATCACGACGTCGCCGCGGTTCAGCCCGGAAGCGGGCACCTCGCCGCCGTCGCGGAGCTTCGCGACCGTCTCCGTGCGGGTGGAGCGAAGCGCGGCCGCCTGGGCCCTGCCGCGACCCTCGGCGAGCGCCTCGGCGAAGTTCGCGAACAGCACCGTCAGCCACAGCCACAGCCCGACCGTGAACGTGAACCACGCCGGCTCGTCACCGCCGCCCAGCGGCCCCGACCCGAGCGCCTGCATCATCCACCCGATCGTGGTGATCGCGGCCCCGACCTCGACCACGAACATGACCGGGTTGTGAAGCTGCACGCGGGGGTCGAGCTTTCGCACGCTCGCGACCACAGCCGGAACCAGGAGGCCGGGGTCGAGCATCGAGGCGCGGGGCTGCGGCCGCGGGCTCACCCAACCTCCTGATCGTCGAGAGCGAGGTTGAGCTCCAGCACGTTCACGCCCGGCTCTCCCAGGAATCCGAGCGCGCGGCCGGCGGTGTGCTCGCCGATCAGCTCCCGCACCGTGGCGAGCGGGATCCCGCGGACGTCCGAGACGCGGTGCGCTTGGATCTCGGCGTTCGCCTCGGATATGTGCGGGTCGACGCCGGATCCCGAGGTGGTGACCGCGTCGACGGGCACCCCGGCGGGGGTGAGCCCGCCCGGGACGTGGCCCCCCTCGAGCGCGATGTAGCGATGGATCCACTTCATGAACAGCTGCTTGAGCCGGCGGTCATTGGGGCCGAGGTTGTTGAAGAAGGTGACGTCGCCGCTATAGGAAGTCTGCGAGGGACGGGGCTGGAAGTAGCGCGGGTCGCGCTCGAAGCCCTGTGCGATCAGCTCCGACCCGACCGTGGCGCCGCCGCGCTTCAGGAGGCTCCCGTCCGCCTTGCCGGGGAAGGCGAGCTGAGCGACGCCCGTGGTGAGCAGCGGGTAGCCGAGCCCGAGGGCGACGGTGATAAGCACCGCAGCGACGGCCGACGCGGTCAGGTCCCTGCGCATCAGAACAGCTCCGGGGTGAGGCTCTGGACGACCGGGCCGAGCAGCATCGCCGGGAAGAAGGTGAGCGCGGCGAGCAGGATCACGACGGCAATCAGCAGCACGACGAAGGTCGGCGTATCCGTGCGGAACGTGCCCGGACCGAGCGGCGAGATCCGCTTACCCGCCAGCGAGCCCGCGATCGCAAGCGCCGCGAGCAGCGGCACGAAGCGCCCGAACAGCATCGCCATCCCTCCGGCGAGGTCCGCGAACGTGATCCCGTACGAGCCGGCGTTCCCGGGCGGATCGGGCTGCACGAAACCGGCATAGCCGGCGAACGCGGAGCCGTTGTTGTTCGCCTGCGAGGTGTACGCGTACAGAGTCTCGGAGAACCCCTGCGGGTTCGGGTTGTACACCGAGGCGTCCCCGTACGGGGTCGCGACGGCGACCGCCACGAACACGAGCACGATGAACTCGACGACGAGCGTCCCGATCAGGGCGAGCTTGATCTCTCGCGCCTCGACCTTCTTCCCGAGGTACTCCGGCGTCCGCCCCACCATCAGCCCCGCTATGAACACCGCGAGCAGGACGAGCAGGATCATCCCGTACAGCCCGGAGCCGACCCCGCCGAAGATCACCTCCCCGGTCATCATGTTGGCGAGCGCGACCGCGCCCCCCGCACCCGTGTAGGCATCATGCGCGGAGTTCACGGAGCCGTTCGAGGCCGCGGTCGTCGCCGCCTCCCACTCGGTGCTGGCGACGATCCCGTTGCGCTGCTCCTTGCCCTCCAGGTTCCCGCCCGCGGTCCCGGCGCCGGCGGCCGTCTCCAGCCCCGCCTGCTTCTGCGCCGGCGAGCCGTTCTGCTCGGCGGCGTACGCGACGGCGATCCCGATCACCAGCATCACCGCCATCGCCGAGAACAGCGCCCACCCCTGGCGGCGGCTGCCCACCATCCGACCGTAGGTGGCGGTGAGCGCCGCCGGAATCATCAGGATGAAGAGGAGCTCGATGAAGCCTGAGAGCGCGGTCGCGTTCTCGAACGGATAGGAGGAGTTGACGTTGAAGAACCCGCCTCCGTTCGTGCCGAGCTGCTTGATCGCGATCTGCGAGGCGGCCGGGCCGAGCGCCAGGGTCTGCTCGCCGCCCGCCACCGTCTCGAAGCTGATCGAGCCCGAGAGCGTCTGGATCACGCCCTGCGAGACCAGGATCAGCGCTCCGACGAACGCGAGCGGGACGAGGATGTACAGCAGGGTCCGCGTCAGGTCCTCCCAGAAGTTCCCGAGCTCCGCGACGCCGCGGCTGACTATCCCCCGGATCGTCGCCGCCGCGACAGCCATCCCGACCGCGGCGGAGACGAAGTTCTGCACGGTCAGGCCCGCCATCTGGGAGAAGTACGAGAGCGTCGTCTCGCCGCCGTAGTACTGCCAGTTGGTGTTGCTGACGAACGAGGATGCGGTGTTGAAGCTGACGTCCCAGGGCGCCGAGCCGAATCCCTCGGGGTTGAACGGCTGGATGCTCTGCGTGCGCAGGATCAGGTAGAGCAGCAGCCAGAAGACGGCGCTGAAGACGACGACGGTGCGGCCGTACGCCTTCCAGTCCTGGCCGCCGCGGGCGGCGCTGCCGAGCAACCGGAGCGCGAGCCGCTCGGCCGGGGCGACGAGCGGGGTGAGGAAGACTCGCTCCCCGCGGTACACACGCGCCATGTAGCCGCCCAACAGCGGCGTGAGCGCCGTCACGACGGTGAGCAGGAACGCGATCTGGAGCCAGCCCTGCGCCGTCACAGCCGCTCTCCGCGGAGCAGCGCGTAGGCGAGGTAGACGAGCAGCGCCACCGAGATCGCGAGCATCACCGCGTCGGTGACGGTCACGCCGAGCGCCTCATATCCGCCCCAGACCGGCGATCAGCGCGAGGATCAGCGCGAATACGGCCACCGCGATCGCTACCGCTACGGCATCCATGGGTGTGAATATGCGTCGCGCGCCATCAAGGGCACGTCGGGATCCACCCCGGGAGGATCAAGATATCGTCAAGGTGAGCGGAGGATGAGGCACCGGGCAATCGCGGCTGTGGTGGGACTGGCGGCGCTCGCCGCCGGCGTGAGCGGCTGCGGAGGGGCCTCCTACGAGGTCCCCTCCCTGTCGCTCGGCGAGCTGAAGCCGTGCGGAGACCTGCCGATCCCGGATGGGTACCGGTGCGGCTCGATCCGGGTGCCGTTCGAGCGCCAGGACGACTTGCTCGGAAAGACGACCGTCGGCTTCGCGGTGCGGCCGCGAAACGACACGAGCAAGCCCTCGCAGGGGGCGATCTTTGCGGTCGAGGGCGGCCCCGGCTACTCGAGCACCGGCACCGCGACCGCATACCAACACCTGTTCCGCGGGCTGCTCGACACCCGCGATCTGGTGCTCGTGGACCAGCGAGGCACGGGGCGCTCGGATCCGATCGACTGCCCCGACGTGCAGCAGGGCAAGGGGCCGGAGCTGATCACGTTCCCGGAATGCGCCCGGCGTCTCGGAGAGCGGACGGACTCGTACAGAACCGAGGCGATAGCTGACGACATCGACGACGTCCGCAAGGCGCTCGGCTACGACCAGATCACCCTGTACGGAGACTCCTACGGCAGCTTCCTGGCGCAGTCCTACGCCTATCAGCACCGCGCCCACCTGAACGCCTTGGTGCTCGACTCGACCTACCCGCTGGCTGGGGAGAGCGGCTGGTACCCGTCGATCCCGCGGACCGGGGTCCGGCTGATGTCGCTGGCGTGTGAGCGCTCCGAGAAGTGCTCGGGCGACGCGGGCAATCGGCTGCAGCGGTTGGTCGACCACCTCCGCGACACCGGGCGCGACGTGGGCGCGCTGATCGACGCGATCACGACCGCCGGGGAGGGCCCGGACGCCGCCAGGTACTTCCTCGACATCGACGAAGCGGGGCGCGCGCTTCTGAACGGCGACCCGAAGCCGTGGCGAAAGCTGACCGATGAGGGCAAGCCCGCGTATCACCACCCGCGCTTCTACCGGCGCGCCACGGAGATGGCGATCAGCTGCAACGACTACTCGCTGCTATGGGATCCGGACGCGACCGAGGAGGAGCGGCGTGCGCAGCTCGAGCAGGCGATCCGTAACCGCAGCCGCAACTCGTTCGGGCCGTTCACGCCGCGGGAGATCGCGCTGTCGTCCGAGCTCGCCTACCTGTACTGCATCACCTGGCCCGAGCCCACCTCCAACTACGAGCCGCCGAAGCCCCCGGACTCGAAACCGCCCAACGTCCCGACCCTGGTCGTGTCGGGCGAGTTCGACGACATCACCACCCCGCACGAGGCGCGGCTGGTCGCGGACGAGTTCCCGAACTCGACCCTGTACACGGCGCGCGGCGCCGGGCATGTGAGCTCGCTGTACGACGGCCGCTCGCCGGAGGCGCGCGAGATCCGCCGCTTCATCCGCGAGCACACCGGGGACTAGGCCAGCCGGTACCCCACCCCAGGGTCGGTGCGGATCAGGCTCTCGCCCCGGCTGGGAGGATCGATCTTGCGCCGCAGGTTCGCGACGTGGGTGCGGAGCACGGGGGTGTCGTCCGCGTACTCCGGGCCCCACACCTCGGTGAGCAGCCTGCGGTGGGTGAGGAGGCGGCCGCGATTGCGGACAAGCGCGCGGAGCAGCTCGAACTCGATCGGAGTGAGGTGGATGTCGGACCCCTCGCGACTGACGGCGCGCGCCGCGAGGTCGACCAACAGCCCGTCGAGCTCGATCGCCGCCTCGTCCGGATCGGACCCCGCCCGGCGCAGCACCGCCTGCAGCCGGGCGACCAGCTCCCGCGGTCCGAACGGCTTCGTCACGTAATCGTCCGCGCCGGCCTCCAGGGCGCGGACCTTCTCGTCCTCCTCGCCGACCGCCGACAGGACGATGATCGGGGCCGCCGTCCACTCGCGCAGCCGCCGGCACACCTCGATCCCGTCGATGTCCGGCAGCACGAGGTCGATGATCGCCGCGTCGGGCGGCCTGACGGCGGCCCGATCGAGCGCCTGCTCGCCGTCCTCCGCGACGATCGACTCGAACCCGGCCTCGCGCAGCACGACCTTAAGCGCCCGGACGATCTGAGGCTCGTCGTCGCAGACGAGGACGCGGTCGCCGCTCATCCCGCCGGGGACCCGGTCGGAAGCGGGGATGGCGTCGGCGTCGGATCGAGGGGCAGCGCGAACACGATCACAGTGCCCTGCCCGGGCAGCGACTCCGCCCACGCGCGCCCCCCGTTCGCCTCCACGAACCCCCTCGCGATCGCGAGCCCGAGGCCCGAGCCGGGCCCGCTCGCAAGCGGCGATCGGTGGAACGGCTCGAACACCCGCTCGAGCTCCGACTCGGGAATCCCCGGGCCGCGATCCACAACCCTGACCATCAGCCTGTCGCCGACGGCGCGGGCGCGAACCGACACGGTGTCGGCCGAGTGGCGGGCTGCGTTCTCGAGCACGTTCGCCAACGCCCGCTCGAGCTGGGCCGGATCGGCAAGCAGGAGCGGGGTGTCGCGATCCACTGACAGCTTGAACCTCGCGGGGTCGACCTGCGAGATCGCGGCCTGCGCGATCTCCTCGATCGAGAGCCAGTCGCGGCGAGGCCGCGCGGCACCCGCCTCGAGCCGGGACAGGTCGAGCAGCTGATCGACGAGACGCGTCAGCCGCGCCGCTTCGTCGCTGAGCGCCTCGGCGAGCGCGGAGCGCTCCGCGACGGTCAGCGACGCAGACGCGAGCGCCTCTCCAGACGCGACGATCGCGGTCAGCGGCGTGCGCAGGTCATGCGAGACGGATCGAAGCAGCGCGGTCTTGATCTCGTCGCTGCGCCGCAGCGCGTCCGCCTCGACCGCCTCGTCCTGGAGCCGGTTCCGCTCCAGCGCCGCCGCGAGCAGGGGCTCGATCGCCGGGACGATCCGGTCCACGAGCCGCCCGATCGCGGCAGCGTCGGCGTCCGCAGGCACGCTCAGCGTGCCGATTCGGCTCGCTCCCTCGCTCAGCGGTATCGAATGGTCGCCGGCGGCACCGTCGGACGGCTCGCCGAGCGCCAGCCTTGCCCAGTCGAGATGCAGCGCCTCGGCAATGCGCGAGGCAGTCTCGTCGAGCGCAACTGCGAGCCGCTCGCCACCGAGCAGCAGGCGGGCGAGCTCGGCGGCGAGCACCGCCTCGCGGCGCCGGGTCTCCGCTTCGACGGCGCTGGTGCGCGCGAGCCCCGCGACCGAGCTGGCCAGCACTGCGGCGACCAGGAACACCGCCAGCGCCACCCAGTTCTGGGCGTCGGCGATCGTGAACTGCCCCGTCGGCGGGATGTGGAAGAAGTTGAACGCGGCCGCGCTCAGCACACTTGTCGGCAGGCCGAGGCGCAGCCCCCACACCGTCGAGACGACAAGCACGGCGAGCAGGTAGACGACGCCCGTGGACACCGCCGGCATCACCTCGCCGAGCGGATAGATCAGCGCCGTGATCGCGGCCACGGCGGCGACCGCGACAGCGACGCCGACCGCGAGCGGGGGTCGCTCCGAGCCGACGAGGAGCAGGGTTCGTCGCCGCTCCATGGGATTCAGCGTACTGCCGCAGAGCGAAGCGGTCCCGGAAAGGGGCCGCGGTGGCCCCCGCCGCGTAGCGTCCTTTCAGGCGCGGCGGGAGCGCGGCTTGCCCGGAAGAGTCGCGGGCGCCTTAACGGCGCGGGTTGCGGCTCGGCTGGGGCGAGGTCTTGGGCGGCTTGATCGCCTGCCCGACCATGATCGCCATCGGTGCAATCAACATCAGATCTCCTTCTGTGGTTGGCGGCCGCGTCCCAAGGTAGGGGACCGCCGGCGCTCCGTGTGTGCGCTCAGGCACACTTCGTAAATAGTGACTGGCGTGTACTATACACCGGTCATGGTGACCTGTTAAGCGTTATAGTTGGTCATGTACGATATGCCCGTTGACCTCGCCGAGCTCGCCCCCTACACCGAGTCCAAGCCGGCCCCCGGCCCGCTCGTCGCCGTCCAGGCGTTCGCGAACACGATCGACGTCGAGGCCGGCACGGACGCGCTCGCGACGCAGGAGGAGTTCGGGGCGTGGCTGGCTGAGTCCGGCCTCACGGTGGTGCAGCTCCCCGTCGACGGTGCCGAGCTCACCCGGGCGGTCGAGTTGCGCGACGCGATCCGATCGCTGCTCGCCGCCAATGCCCACGGGGCGCCCGACCGCGATGCCGCCCGGCGGCTGCGGGTGGTCGCCGACCTGACGCCGGTCCCGCTGGCCGTCGACGAGGACGGGCGGCTGGGGCCGGACCTCGCCCCGGCCGGCTCTGTCGAGCGCTTCCTGGCGGCGATCATCGGGATCGTGTTCCAGGCCCAGGTGCGGAAGGAGTGGGAGCGGCTGAAGCTGTGCCGCAACGACGAGTGCCTGTGGGCGTTCTACGACGAGTCTCGGAACCGGGGCGGGACGTGGTGCGAGATGCGCGTGTGCGGGAACAGGATCAAGAACCGCCACTACCGCACCCGCCACCACTACGAGCCGGACGCGGGCGAGGGGGCCGGCTAGGCGGCGCCCACCCGGAAGCGGTGCTTGTCGGGTGAGCCGGCCGAGACGCCGTTCGAGGCCCGGACACGGAAGGTGTGCTTCCCGCGCAGCACGCGGTAGCTCTGTGGCGAGCCGCACCGCTTCCACCTCCGCTTGTCGATGCGGCACTCGAAGGTGGCCCCGGCGAGGTTCGACTTGAACCTGAACCTCGCGCGGGTGCGCTTTCCGCGCGCAGGGAGCCGGCGTCGGGTGTGACCCTTGATCCGCGCCCGGGGCGGATGCACCGCGGCGTTTGCGAACTCCGTCACCGCGGCGGTCTCGGGCGTGGGGTCGCTGGGGCTGCCGAGGTTGAGGTTGATCTGCTCGTGGGTGGCGTCGACCTTCACGACCCCGCCGGGGTCCTGGCCCAGCGCGGTCGCCATCCTCTCGTTCTCCGCGACGCGGATCGGGTTGCCGGCCTGGGTGACGAGCAGGAAGGGCGGGTCCTTGGGGTCGGCGTGAAGGAGCGGCGACGCGGCGCGCCACGCGCCGCTGACGGCGTTCTCGGCCGGGGTGCCGAACGCGTTCCAGTAGATCTCCTGGCGATCGGTCGGGTCGTCAGCGGGTCCGTCCTGGCTCGCGCGGGTGGCGACGTCGAACGCAGCCGTGTCCAGCGACACGACGCCGCGCACCCAGCTCGGCTCGACGCCGTTCGCCTTCAGGTAGGAGCGGTCGGTGCGAATCAGCGAGACGAGGTGGCCGCCGGCCGAGTGGCCGAGCAGGAGCAGCCGCTCCCGGTCCCCGCCGTACGCGGCGACGTTGCGCGTCAGCCACCCGAGCGCCTCGGCGACGTCATCCGGATGGTCGGGGAACTTGACCCGGTCCGGGTTGGACAGCTCGGCGGGCGAAGGCGACAGCCGGCAGTTGACGCTCACGAACACGTATCCGGCGTCGGTGAACAGGCGGGCCTTGTCCTCGATCCGGTTGCTCTTGTCGCCGATCGCCCAGCCACCGCCGTGCACGTACACGGCCACGGGGCGCTTTCCCTCGAACCCGACCGGCTCGTACAGGTCGAGCCGGGTCTGGGACGGGTCGGGCGGCGGGGATCCGCGGTCGTATGAGAGGTCCCGGTGCGGCACGTATCCCGCGGCGCCGGCGTCGGGCACGAGGGCGAGCGCCGCGACCGCGGCGGCGATCAGGCCGACTGTGATTCGGGAGCGCATCAACCTCCTCAAACACCCGCTCCGACCCGAAGTCTTGAGCTCGGTCGAGGCCCCTACATCCGCCCGGCATCGAGCAGGCGGCGCAGGAAGCGCTGGGTCTCGGGACGCTGGGGCCGCTCCAGCACCTCCCGCGGAGGCCCGGCCTCGAGGATCCGTCCGTCGTGCAGGAAGCAGATCGCGTCGGCGACATCGCGGGCGAACTCCATCTCGTGGGTGGCGATCAGCATCGTCATCCCGTCCACCTTCAGGTCGCGGATCGCGTCAAGGACCTCCGCGACCAGCTCCGGATCGAGCGCGCTCGTCACCTCGTCGAGCAGCAGCGCCCGCGGCCGGGCGGCGAGGGCGCGCACGATCGCGACGCGCTGCTGCTGGCCGCCCGACAGCTCGTCCGGGTGATCGCGCTCCCGGCCGCCGAGGCCGAACCGCTCCAGCAGCTCCCGGCCGCGCTGCTCCGCCTCCTGTCGCGGGACTGCATGCGCCCGGACGCTTCCCAGCGCAACGTTGTCGAGCACGTTCAGGTGCGGAAACAGGTTGTAGGCCTGGAACACGATCCCGAGCCTGCGCCGGACCGCGACCGTGTCCACGCTCGGGTCGGTGATCACCTCGCCGTCGAGGAAGATGTCGCCGTCGTCGATCTCCTCGAGCAGGTCCGCACACCGCAGCAGCGTCGACTTGCCCGAGCCCGATGCGCCGATCACCGCAACCGCCTGGTGCTCTCCCACCTCGAGATCGATCCCGTGCAGGACCTCGCGCGCGCCGAACGACTTCGTCACCCCCCGCACCTCCAGGACCGCGCCAGGGCTCACCGCGCCTGCCCTCCGACGCCGAGACCGATCCGGTCGACGATTCTCGCCAGCGGCACCGTAACCAGCAGGTAGAGCAGCGCGGCAGCCATCAGCGGCGTGTAGTTGAAGGTCGACGAAGCGTCGATCTGAGCCTGGCGGAACGCTTCCAGGACGCCGAGGATCGAGATCAGCGCGACGTCCTTCTGCAAGGAGATGAAGTCGTTGAGCAGGGGCGGGCCGACGCGGCGGACCGCCTGCGGCAGGATCACGAACCGGAGCGCCTGCCGCTCGTTCAGGCCGATCGCCAGTGCCGCGTCGCGCTGGCCGCGGTGGATCGAGCCGATTCCGGCCCGGTACACCTCGGCCACGTACGCCCCGTAGCACAGCGACAGCCCGATTCCCCCGAGCACGAGCGGGTCCGTCGGAACGCCCTGCAACTCGAGCGCCGGGACTCCGAACCCGACCAGGTATACGAGCAGGATCACCGGGACTCCGCGGAACAGGTCGACGTACGCGATCGCCAGCAGACGGACGGGAAACAGCGCGGCCGCGGTGCTCGTCCTCACCAGCGCGATCACCATCCCGAGCGCCAGCACGACGATCTCGACGATCACGAAGATCCGCACGTCGAGCCAGAAGCCCTTGGCGATCCCCGGGAAGGAGTCCTTGAACGCATCCCAGGAGAAGAAGGTGTCGCGGACGTCGGCCCACCCGGGGCTGGTCAGGATCACCGCCGCCAGCCCACCGAGCACGACCACCGAGGAGATCGTCGCGATCGCCTGACCGCGGCGCGAGCGCCGCCGCCGCGCCGCCGCGCGCTGCTCCCGTCTGCTCAGTGGACGTTCGTCAGTCGAGCTTCGGAGCTCCGGCCGCCTGGGTGATCCACTTGTCCTCGAGCGCGGCGAGCTCGCCGGAGGAGTCGAGCTCGTCGATCGCGGCCGAGACGCAACCTGTCAGAGCGGAGTCCTTCTCGAGCAGCGCTCCCCACTGGTCCCCGCCCGGGGCCTCGAACTGGCCTACCACGACGCCATCCGGAACCTGCACCGCGGTCAGGTAGAGCGCGGTCGGCAGGTCGACGACGACCGCGTCGACCTGGCCCTGCTTCAGGGCGGTGACGACGTCGTTCGAGTTGTCGAACACCTTCGGCTCGGTGCTGGGATCGATCTCGGTGTCGACGGCATCGAGACTCGTCGTCCCGATCTGGACCCCGATCGTCACATCCTTGAGGTCGTCGAGCGAGGTCGCGTTGGCGGCGTCCGAGCCCTTCGCCGCGACCACGGCCTGGTTCGCCGTGTAGTACGGGCTGGAGAAGTCGACCTGCTGGGCGCGCTTCGGGGTGATCGAGATCTGGTTCACGTCGAAGTCGAAGTCCTTCGGCCCGGGCGCGTACGAGGAGTTGAACGGCTCCACCGTCCACTCGACGTCGGACGAGTCGAACCCGAGCTGGTCGGCGATCGCATACGCGACCGCGCTCTCGAACCCCTTCCCGTTGCTCGGGTCGTCGTCCTCGAAGTAGGGCGGGTAGGCGGGCTTGTCGGTAGCGATCGTGAGCGTGCCCGACTTCAGCGTCTTGAGCTGGTCGGGAGTGCAGTCGCTGAGGCTGACGTCGCCGCCGCCGCCCGAGGTGGAGTCATTGTCATCACCGCCGCAGGCAGCGAGGAAGATCGCCGATGCGAGCAGCGCAAGCATGGCGACGGGAACGAGCGTGAATCGGGATCGGTGCATCGGTCCTCCCTTGAGCCCTAGACCGGCGGAAGGCGGAATCGTATTACACGAAGCGCTTCACGAAGTTGAGCGCGGTCTCGGCGACCTCGCGCCACCCGCCGTCGATCGTCAGCGAATGCCCCCGGTTCGGGATCTTGACGATCTCGGTGACGGCCTCGTTCCGTGACTGGCGCTTGTACGAGGCGTTCGCGATCGCCCACGGGACGGTGTGGTCCTCGGCGCCGTCGATCACCAGCAGCGGCCCGCGGTCGGGGTTCTTGGTATCGAGCTTCGCCTCGCTGAACGGGTTCAGGTTGGCGTTCGCCATCTGCATCAGCGCCACCCCCGGCGCGGCGACGTGGTAGGTCTCGTAGAGCCGCTTCGCCTCCTCGTCCGAGAGCGCGTTCGCCCACCCGTACTTGAACTGGTCGAGCGTCAGCGTGATCGCCCGCCCCCGGTTCAGCGGGTTCTTGATGACGGGCATCGCCGAGCGCAGCGCGGACACCGGCAGCGGCAGGACGCCGCGGAACGGGCCGGGGTCGATCGCGACCGAGGCGGCCGAGAGCCCCCGGTCGGCGATCAGCTGGGTCAGCAGGCCGCCGGTGGAGTGACCCATCACCGCCGGCTTTTGATCGAGCTTGCCGATCACCTCGGCGGTGTGATCCGCGATCAGCTTCAGGTTCTTGTTCGCGAGCACGTCGGGGTTGGCGCGTGCCTGCTCGACGGTGTCCGGGTCTCCCGGCCAAACCGGGGTGAGCCCGGCGTACCCGTTCTCCTCGAACAGCCCCACCCAGTTGTTCCAGCTCGACGGGAGCAGCCACAGGCCGTGGATGAACACGACCGGCGTCCGCCCGGAGGCATTCGCGGCCTCGACCTGCTTGGACTCCTGCTCCGTCAACCCCATACCGAGGGTCAACCTATCAGGGGGCTGGTCGGGTCGGCCGGGGCCGACCCTGCGGGCGGCGCTCCGTGGCGATCCGCTCGCGGGAGCGGCCGTCCTCGGCGACGATCCGGTGCGCCCCCTCCAACACCTTGGCGACGTCGCCTTCGGGGATCACCACCGCTCCGGAGGAGTCCGCGAACACGCAGTCGCCCGGAATCACCCCCACCTTCGAGACCACACCGGGACGTTTGCCTGGAACGGGGTGACCTGCCCGCCGCCCCAATGCGTCGCCTCGCCGGAGCAGTAGGCGGCGAACCCGTAGCGGGCGAGCTCCTCGAAGTCGCGCAGGGCGGGCGTCCGTGAGCACGCCGGCGCACCCGTTCTCCTCGACCCGGGACATCTTGGTGCCGCCGCCGACCGAGATGTCCGTGTACCCGTTGCTGGCGAGGACGAGCACCCTCCCCGCGGGGTCGTCTCCGACCGCCTCGTAGAAGAGGTTCTCGAAGTTGTAACGCTCCGGGTCGAGGGCGGCCGTGCAGGTGGGGTGGTAGGAGACCGTCACCGCCGGCCCGAACAGGACCCGGTCCGGGGTTGGGCTGACCAGGTCGAGGATGTGGCAGTGGTGGCGGTGGAGGCGGCCGATCGAGTCGACCATGTCGGCGGTCTTCAGGCCGTCAATGTCCATTGCTCCAATATGAGGGAGCCGACGGGGTAACACAAGCGTTGGAGGTGCATGAATGAGCGAGACGACGGCCGCCGCCGCGCCGGCGCGGATGGATCTGGTGGCGCTGAGGGAGGCGGCGCGGAGCGTCAGGCACCCGCTCACCCGGGTGCTGCTGGTGCTGACGTTCACGACGGGGATCGTCGACGCGGTCAGCTTCCTCGGCCTCGGCAACGTCTTCACGGCGAACATGACCGGCAACATCGTCCTGCTCGGGTTCGGGATCGCCGGCGCCCAGGGGCTGCCGATCCTCGCGCCGATCGTCTCGTTGGGCGCCTTTCTGGGCGGCGCCTGGGTCGGCGGAGCCCTCGCGAAGCGGTTCAGCGACCTCCACCCACGGCACGTCGCGGCGATGCTGTCGATCGAGCTCGCCCTGGTCGGCGGGGCGGCGGTCGTCGCCGCCGTGGTCGATGTGCGCCCCGACCACGGATCGGGCGACGTCCTGATCGCGCTGCTGGCGGGTGCGATGGGCGTACGGACAGCGTCGGCGCGCCGCCTCGCCGTTCCAGACCTGACCACGACGGTGCTGACCATGACCCTGACCGGGCTGGCCGCGGACTCGCCCGCGGCCGGCGGCTCCGGCGCCGGCTCGACTCGCAGGATCAGCGCGGTCGTCGCGATGCTGGCCGGAGCGGTTGCGGGCGCGCTGCTGCTGAAGACGAGCCTCGTCCTGCCGCTGGCGGTGGCGGCGGCGATGGCGCTCGCCACCTGGGTGGTCTACTCGCGGGTGGCGCAGGGCAGCACGGAACGCCCGCCACGGTGAGGGCTAGTCACGCGGGCGGCGTCAGCTTCCGCACGCTGCCGTCGAAGCCCGTCACGTACAGGCTCTGATTCGACCATCCCCTCCCGCGGCCGAACTTGACCGCGGACGGGTTGCGAAGCCCGGAGGCAATCACGCAGCTCGCCCCGGTGTCGGGGTTCAGCCTGATCACCTCACCGCTCGCGTTGGCGGCGATGTAGAGCCGACCGCGGCGGTCGATCGTCATGTCGTCGAGCGCCTTCAGCGGACCGCCGTCCGCCAGCTCCGCGACGACCTTGATCCGGCTCGGGTCCTTGATCTTGATCCGGTACACAGGCTGTGACGGGTCGAAGGTCCTGTCCGCGTACAGGTACCGACCGCTGGGGTCGATGGCCATCCCGTTCGTGCCGTCCACCCCCGCCCAGCTCAGCTCAGGCTCGCGGGGCTTGCCGGCCGGGATCCGGGTGATCCCGGTGCCCACGCCGAGGTCACGGCTGACGACCGCGTCCCCGTTCGGGAGGAAGATCAGCCCGTTCGGCATCGTCAGGCCGTGGGCATATGTCTTTCGGCTCCTGCTCTTCAGATTGAATCGCTCGATCGTCCCGTCGGACAGGCCGTTGACGCCCGAGGAGATCGCGTCGCCGGTGGTGAAGAAGAGCTTCCGGCCCTGCACGCGCTGACCGCCGGGCGCGTACACGTCGTCGACGAGCGTGTGCACCTCGCGGTCGCGGTTGACCCGGAGGATCGCCCCCTGGGCGCTGGCCGAGAGCAGCATCGCGCTGCGGTGGTCGAACGAGAGGTTCTCGAGCAACCCCTGGCCGGACACGACGGTGCGCTGGCTCCACTCCGTGCAGGCGGCATGGGCCGCAGGGGCGCCGGCGGCGAGCAGACCGACGATGACCACCGCTGAGCGGATCAGGCGCACCGCGGGCACACTACCTGCCCGCGCCCGGAAGCATGCCGGCTCTAGCCACTACGACTCCAGGTGCGCCCCGCGTTCAGCCCGCGCGGGGGCGACGACAGTCCGTGCCCTTCACCCGGATCACGCTCAGCGCCGCTGCGGGGTCGGGTAGCTGCTCGCCCGACGAGGGGAACAGCGCACACTCCTCCGGGGTCGCGCACCCGGTCGCCTCGCCAACGCGGGACGGCTAGCATCGGGAAACCCGAGCAGAGGAGGAGAGATGATCCTGTTGACGACGCAGGTCGAGGACTTCGACCGCTTCATCGAGATCTACTCGACCAAGGGCGCCGAGAAGCGCAAGCAGCACGGCTCCACGGGCTCGACGGTGTACCGGGATCCGAACGACGAGCACCGGGTGTGGGCGATCTTCGACTGGGACCAGGCCGGGTTCCAGGCGTTCGTAGCGGACCCCGAGACTCCGGCGATCCTGCAGGAGGCCGGGCACAAGGGGACGCCGCAGTTCGCCGAGCTCGCCGGGGAGTACGGCTCCTAGGCGCCGAGGTCGGCGCTCCACCCTGTGCCGCGCCAGCGGGACGACCTGACCTCGTGCTGCTGGTCATCCGTAGCCGAAGCGAAAGCGATGCGATCGTCGCTGCGAGTCCGCCGGTGACCCGAACCGGTTAGCGTCGCCGTCCAATGCCATGGGGTGGTCAGTAGGAGCGAGCATGGAATCCAAGGCGATCAATTCGGTCGACTTCCGCGAGGCGCAGCACAAGCGCTGGGACTCTGCTGCGCTGGGATGGAAGGAGTGGAGCGAGTTCAATGACAACGCAGACGGGCACATCAGCGAGCGGCTGGTGGAGCTCGCTGACGTGCGGTCGGGAAGCCGGGTCCTGGACGTCGCCGCCGGCAATGGCGAGCCGGCGCTCACCGCCGCGCGTAAGGCCGGCCCGGAGGGGCGCGTCGTGGCCACGGACATCTCCGCCGAGATGGTCGCGTTCGGGCGTGAACGGGCGGCGGCGGCCGGCTTGGGCAACGTCGAGTTCATGGAGTCGGACGCCTCCAGCCTCGATTTTCCGCACGCAAGCTTCGACGCCGCCGTCTCGCGCTGGGGAATCATCTTCGAGCCTGACGCGGAGGCCGCCGCGGGGCGCATCCGAGGCTTCCTCAAGCCGGGAGGGCGGATGGCGATCAGCTCGTGGGGCGAGCCCGATCAGGTCCCCCTCCTCTCGATTCCGATGAGGACGACGATGGAGCGGCTGGACGTCCCCCCGCCCCCGGCCGGAACGCCCGGGCCCCTCTCCCGGCCCACCCCCGCTGCCATCGGCGCGTTGCTCGAAGGAGGTGGGTTCTCGCAGGTCGCCGTGGAGCAGCTCGAGGTGAACTTCGAGTTCGACTCCCCGGAGCACTTCACCACCTACATCAGGGCGATCTCCGCCCCGATCCGGGCGATGATCGAGCAGCACGCAGGCGAGGCCCAGGAAGAGGCCTGGGACGCGATCACGCAGGCCGCAGCGGATGCGGGGGGCGGCTCGAAGCCGCTGAGCTTCTCGAACGTGGCGCTGCTCGCCTCGGCAACCGCCTAGCGCCCGCCTCGCACAACTCGAGAGGCCGACCACGAGGAGCCTGTTCGGACGGGGTGCCTCCGCTAGGTGATTAGACGACATCCGCGCGCAGAGCGCATCAGCGAGCACTGGTCGATCAACAACGGAGCTGAGGTAGTCCGGGGTGCCACCAGTCTTGGCGACCGGGCACGCAGACCGAAATGACAGACTGCCCGGAGGATGTCGCGGGAGAACGTTGAGATCGTCCGCGAGGGCTACGAGCGATTCGCAGCCTCAGGTGAGTTGGCCCCCGACCTCACCACGGCCGACTTCATGTGGGACATGGCGAACTTCCACGGCTGGTTCGGGCAGCAGGCCTACGAGGGCGTAGACGGAGTCCGTGCCTTTCTGAGCGAGTGGGTCGAGACGTGGGAGGACTGGGAGCTCGCACAGGAGGTCCTCCGCGACGCGGGCGACAAGGTGGTTGCCCTGATACACCAGCGCGGCAGGTCGAAGGCGGGCGGAGTGCCGGTCGAGATGTCCTTCGCAATGGTCTGGACGCTCCGCGACGGCAAGCAGGCCCGGATGGAGATGTCCTCGGACCGGGACGAGGCCCTCGCGGCCGCTGGGCTGTCGGCGTAGCCGGCACTTCTGTCGCAGATGCCCTACTAGGCGAGCGACCAGTGGAGTTTGCGGGGCGCTCTGGCGGGCAGTTCGCGTCGGCGGGGACGGCGTTCGGGTCACGCGCTCTTACTCAGCTAGGCCAGAGCAAAGCGCGATACTGGGCGGGCGATGTCGCAGGAGAACGTGGAAATGGCCTACCGAGCGATTGACGCCTTCAACCGGCGCGACTGGGACGCTTTTCTCGCTCTGATAGACGATGAGGTGGTGGTCGAATCGCGCCTCGTTGCGATGGAGGGTGGTATCACGGGCACAAAGGTCTGCGGCGCTGGTGGGACGACTTCCTCGGGGCCTTCTCCGACTGCACGTGCGAGGTCGAAGAACTGCGCGACCTCGGAGATGTGACGCTCGGCCACATTAGGGGTTGGGGACGTGGCGCAGCCAGCGACACACCGATCGTCGATCCGTTCTGGCAGCCGATGCGTTGGCGAGGGGGAAAGTGCGTGTGGTGGCGCAACTGTTCGACCGAGGCCGAGGCCCTCGAAGCCGCCGGGCTGTCGGAGTAGCGCGCGTTCTGGCCGTTCCGTAGCACCTACTTAGCCTTGAGAGGCCGTGGGGCTGCCGGAGTCGCGGTACTGTGCGGGCGATGTCGGAGGAGAACGTCGAGGTCGTGCGGGCGGCGAACGACGCTTTCCTCGCCGGCGACATCGAAGCTGCCCTTGACGCGCTCGACCCCGGGATCGAGTGGCACGGGACGGTGGGAGGAATCGACGAGGGCCGCGTCTACCACGGGCGGGACCAGGTCGTTCAGGGGTTCGTCGACTACTTCGCGGTCTGGGAGCGGATGAAGATGCGGGCGGTCAAGTACATCGACGCGGGAGACGACGAAGTGGTCGTCTTCCATCATGAGGTCGCCAGGGGCCGCGTAAGCGGAGCGGTCGTCGAGACCGAGACCGGCACGGTCCAGATGGTCCGCGACGGAAAGATCGTCCGCGTGCGCTCCTACATGGACCGTACGCAGGCCCTCGAAGCCGCCGGGCTGCGGGAGTAGGGGCTGAGGAGGGCGATCGCATCCGGCGCGACGGGAGCATCAGGCGTTGCCACCGCGGCCCTCCGCAAGCCCGGCCGTTCGGGTCAGGACGCGCCGCGCAGCTGCTCGGCGACCACGAGCGCGGCCAGCAGCGCGGTGAGTACTCCCGACGCGACCAGCCCGTCGGCGCCGGCGGCGAGCGGCACGGCGGCTAGGAGCGCGATGGCCACCACGGCTCGCGGCACGCTCTGGGTCTGGCCGATCCTGGCGGCGCAGGCCATCAGACCCGCGAGGAAGAGGGCTGGGCCGCCGAGCGCGACCAGCGCTCCCGAGTCGTGCAGGGCGTCCGTCGGGTGGCGGATCACGAGCTCGTCGCTGACCGCGACAAGGACGATTCCCGCCACGATCGGTAGATGTAGGTAGGTGTAGATGTCGCGGCCGATCTTGCCCCGCTCCTCGGCAGTGGCCGCGCGGATCCGCTGCAACACCCTGCCGGCGACCTGGCCGAAGTACAGCCACCAGAGCGCTGTCGAGGAGAGGAAGGCGAGCAGAAGCGCGGCTACGACCTCGAGGCTCAACCCCGTATCCGAGGCAGTGGCTCCTGCGAGAACGATGCTCTCTCCGAGCGCGATGATCACGAACAGTTGGAACCGCTCGCCGAAATGGGCGCCCTCGATCTGCCACTGGCTCATGGCGGTAGCGCCCACGCCGGGGAGCCAGTACGTCACAAGCGGCGCCGCGAGGTCAAGTCCGAGGGCGCCCAGCCACAGAGCCCAGCGCCACGCCTCGGTGTCGACGATTCCGCCGGCGACCCACAGCGGCGCCGAGAGCACGCTCCAGGCCAGGATCTGGCGGAAGTTCTGGTTGAACGAGCCGCGCGGCGTGACCGCGACAACGAACGCGTTGCGCCCGATCTGCAGGCCCAAGTAGGCGCAGGCGAACAGCAGCGCACGCTCGCCGAACCCCTCCGGGATCGCGACCGCCATCAGCAGGCTTGCGCCCATCACGAAGACCAGCACGAGCCGGACGGGCGCCGTCTCCGGGTCGAACCAGTTGGTCATCCACGTCGTGTAGTTCCACGCCCAGTACACGGCGACGAGCATGAACGCCGTCTCGGCCGCGCCCGACCAGCTGATGTCCGCGAGCAGATGGTGCGACAGCTGGGTGACAGCGAAGACGTAGACGAGGTCGAAGAAGAGCTCGAAGAACGTCGCGCGCTGCTCGCCCCCACGAGCGCGGATTACCGGCAGCTCCGGGATGATCGGGCTCGTACTGGCCGCCACGCGGCGAGCATAGGCGAGCGCCATCGGGTGCGATCGTGCATTACGCTCCGCGGACGAGCCCTCCCGCGACCCTTCTGATCTGGTTTCAACTGCGCTCCCCGGAGCTGGCCGAAGACTTCGAGCGTCTGATGGCGGAGGATCGCGAGATCGTCCGCGGGTCACTGAACACGATGTCGGATTGGCGTCTGATGCGACCTGCGGACGTGCCCGGACAGGCGATCGGCCAAGCCGACTACGTGCTGATGGCGGAGATCGCCGGATTGGAGCGCTGGGAGGAACAGGCGGGCGAACACGTCCAGCGCTTGCAAGACGACTTGGAGCATCTCGTATCGAGCCGGGGGATGCTCGTCCTCGGTCCCGTCCTTTGACGTGGGCGGGTGCGGCCGACCCAGATGGCCGCCTGGCCTGGCCAACCATGGAGACGGCGGGATTCGAACCCGCGTCTTCGGTCGCGTTGCAAACGGCGTCTACAGGCATAGCCGGCGCTTGAATCTCGCTCCGCGGGTCCGTCGCCGGCGGGTTGGTCCGCGGAGCCAGCCTCCTTCGGTGTCCCCGGGCGGCGAAGGCGGACCGCCTCGGGTAAGCCCGCTGTTGACGCCGGCTCCCCTCCCCGCGGGCGAGGGAGGACCGACGCTCACTACCTAGCTACTAACTAAGCGGCGAGGGCGAACTCGTGGTCCGCACTTGTTTCTTTGTCCCGGGGTTTAACGAGGCCTCCGGGAACCTCGGCCTGCAACCAGTTCGCACGGTCGACCGAATCGAAGCCAGATCGTCCCCGTGCTATGTGACGACCGATTCTAGCCGCCTGGGTCGGGGTGAGGCGGAGGCCGCCGGGTGATCGCCGGGCTGCGCCCCGAGGTCACCGCCACCCAGCGCGAGCGGCGGGTGAACACGGGTCCGGTGGTGACGCGGTCCTCCTTGCGCACGAGCAGGAAGGCCATCACCGCGCCGACCAGCGCGATCGCGGCGACGACCAGGAAGACGAGCTGGAACGCGTCGGTGAACGCGTCGCCGGCGGGCAGCAGCAGCTTCACGAGCCGGTGCGGGATGTCGGAGTCGTGGAGTCCCGTCTGCTGTGCCTGGTTCAGGAACTCCTTCATGTCGTCGACCTGCTTCTCGGTCGGATTGATGCCGCGCTTCTCGAGCAGGTCGGCCACCTTCGAGTGGTAGTAGCTGAACGCGACCGCCGACAGCGCCACGATCCCCAGCGCACCGCCGAGCTGCTCGGTCGTGTTGATGATCCCGGCCGCCTCGCCCTGATCGTCCTCGGGCACGGAGTTCAGGCCGGTCGGGTCGTTGACCGTCAGCACCACGCCCAGCCCGATCCCATACAGGACGAGGCCCGGAACGAGAGCGGCGTAGGTGCGGTCCCCGGCTCCGATCGCGAGTGCCACTCCGGCGAGCGCGAGGATCAGGAACCCGGCCACCATCGGGAGCCGGCCGCCGTCGCGGTCGAACAGGCGGCCGGCGAGCGGGCCGAACAGGATCACCGGCACGGTCGAGGGGATCAACGCGAGTCCAGCGACCAGCGGGTCGAACCCGATGATCAGCAACAGGAAGCTCGGGATCAGGAACCCGAGGCCGAGCTCGACGGCGCCGGCGAGCATCTGGCTCAGGTTGGCCGCGAGGAAGTTCAGGTGGCGGAGCAGGCTGAAGTCCACCAGGGGGTACTTCGTCCGCCGCTCGATAACGACGAAGGCCGCGAGGCAGAGGACCCCGAGAACGAGCGGGACCACCGTCAGCGGCGCGCCCCAGCCGTCCGACTGCCCCTGTCCGAGCCCCAACACGATCCCCGCCATCGCGATTCCGAACGTGACCGTGCCGGGGTAGTCGATCGGCCGGCGCTTCTCGCCACCGGGGCCGAGCGCCGGCGTCGCCCACACCGTCAGCAGGATCGCGGCCGCGGCGAGTGGCACGTTCACGTAGAAGACCGCGCGCCAGTCGATCAGCTGTGTGAGCGTGCCGCCGATCACCGGGCCCGCCGCCGCCGCAAACGCCGAGAACCCGGCCATGATCCCGAGCGCCCGCCCCCGGTCCGACTCGGGGAACACGTTGCTGACGATCGCGATCGAGGTCGGCATCATCAGCGCGGCGCCGGCGCCCTGGGTGGCGCGGACGACAATCAGCCACACCATGTCCTGGGCGGCGCCGGCGAGCGCGGACGAGATGATGAAGATCGCCGCACCGGCGAGGAAGACCCGCCGCAGCCCGATCAGGTCGCCGAGCCGCCCCCCGAACACCATCAGCGCCGCGAGCAGCAGCACGTTCGCGGTCAGCACCCACTGGGCGAGGTCGGGGTTGCTGTCCAGCCCGTCGACGATGTGGGGGATCGCGAGCGGGATCGACGTCTGGTCGACGAGGATCATGCTCGCGGACAGCGTCATCGCGACGAGCGTCACGACGCGCGCTCGATTTGAGATCTGGTCCGCCGTGCCTGCGTTCACCTCCCAGCCGCGACCCTACACTTAGTGAAGCGATGGCGATCGATCGCGAGCCCAGATACGGCCTTCCCACCGGCGACCTTCCGCCGCAGGGGCCGGAGCACGAGCCGATCCACCCGGACTCGGGGCGACGCAGCGTCCTGAAGCGGATCGGCGGCCCGCTGGCCGCGGTTGCGGTCGCGCTGGCAAATCTCGCCGCGAAGCTGAAGGCGATCCTGCTGCTGCTTCCGAAGGCGAAGTTCCTGACGACATTCGGCTCGATGCTGGTCTCGATCGTGGCCTACCAGCTGATCTTCGGGTGGCCGTTTGCGGTCGGGTTCGTGCTGCTACTCCTCCTGCACGAGATGGGACACGTGATCCAGCTCCGCCGCGAGGGAATCAGGGCGTCCGCGCCGATGTTCATCCCCTTCCTGGGGGCGTTGATCTCGGCCAAGTCGATGGGCGACGACGCCGCCGCGGAGGCGCGCGTCGGGCTCGCCGGCCCGGTGCTGGGCTCGATCGCGACCCTGATCCCGCTGGGGCTGTGGCTCGCCACCGGCGACGAGCTGTGGCGCGCGCTCGCCTACATCGGGTTCCTGCTCAACCTCTTCAACCTGCTCCCGATCGTGCCGCTCGACGGCGGCCGGGCGATGGCGGCGCTCAGCCCATGGGTGTGGTTCGCGGGGTTCGCCGGCCTGATCGCGCTTACATTCCTGTTCCCCAACCCGATCATGATCCTGGTGCTGGTGTTCGGCGGGATGGAGAGCTGGCGACGGTGGAAGCAGCGCAACACCCCGGAGGGGCGGGCGTACCACGACATCCCCACCCGGACCCGGGTGCTGGTCGCGGCGACCTACCTGGGTCTGGCGGGGCTGCTCGCCGCCGGTGTCGCCGAGACCTTCCTGGCGCGCGGGCTGTCCGACGTATAGCCGGCCGCCGCCCGGGGGCGGCTAGCCTGCGCCGATGGCGGAGCGCGAGTTCGATGTCGTGATCCTCGGCGCTGGCCCGGCCGGCGAGGTTTGCGCGGGCCGGCTGGCGGCCGCCGGGCTCGAGGTCGCCGTGGTCCAGGACGGGTTGATCGGGGGCGAGTGCTCGTACTTCGCGTGCATGCCGTCGAAGGCGCTGCTGCGGCCGGCGGAGCTGCTCGCCGAGGTGCGCCGGGTCCCGGGCGCGTCTGAGGCTGTCGGCGGCGGGCTCGACGTCGGGGCGGCGCTCGCCCGCCGCGACGAGGTGATTCACGGCATGGACGATTCGAGCCAGGTCGAGTGGCTGGGGAGCCGCGGGATCGAGCTGATCAGGGGCCACGGCCGTCTCGACGGCGAGCGCGCGTTGCGGGCCGGAGCCGAGCTCGCCACGGCGCGGCAGGCCGTCGTCGTCGCGACCGGCTCGGCGGCGGCGATCCCGCCGATCGACGGGCTGGAGGACGTGCGGGCGTGGACGAACCACGAGGGGACGACCGCGAAGCGCGCACCTGGCAGCCTCGTCGTGCTCGGCGGCGGCGTGGTCGGGGCTGAGCTGTCGCAGGCGTGGCGGACGCTCGGGTCGGAGGTGGTGCTGCTGGAGGCGGCGGACCGGCTGATCGCGACGGAGGAGCCGTTCGCCTCCGACCAGGTCGCCGACGGGCTTCGCGACCTCGGCGTCGAGATTCGCACCTCGTCCCGGGCGAGCGCAGTCAGGGCCGCCGACGGCGGGGTCGAGGTGGAGCTCGCGGGCGGCGACGCGGTCACCGGCGAGGAGCTCCTGGTGGCGGTCGGCCGCACCCCGAACACCGCCGGCATCGGACTCGACTCGGTCGGGCTCGAACCCGGGGGCGAAGGCTTCCTCGAGGTCGACGACCAGCTCCGGGTGGCCGGCACCGAGTGGCTGTACGCGATCGGCGACGTGAACGGTCGGGCCCTGCTCACCCACATCGGCAAGTACCAGGCCCGGATCGCCGCGGACCACATCCTCGGTGGCGACGTTGCCGCGACGGCGGAGGCCGGCGCGATCCCGCGAGTCGCATTCACCGAGCCGCAGGTCGCGGCGGTGGGTCTAACCCTCGGTGCGGCGCTGGACGCCGGGATCGAGGCGCGCGCGGCCGACGTCGAGACGTCCGCGACGGCGGGCGCGAGCTTCGTCGGCCGCAACGCCCCCGGAACCTCGAGGCTTGTCGTCGACGAGCGTCGCCGGGTGCTGGTCGGCGCGACCTTCGTCGGGCCCGATACGGCCGAGCTGGTGCACGCGGCGACGATTGCGATCGTCGGCGAGGTCCCGCTCGATCGTCTGTGGCACGCCGTGCCCTCGTTCCCTACCCGCAACGAAGTGTGGCTGAAACTGCTGGAGGAGTACGGGCTGTAGCGCCTACGCGGTCAGCCGCGCCCTGATCTCGTCCAGGAATCCGGCGGGGAAGCCCGGAATCGAGTCGAGCTCTTCGACCGAGCTGAACCCGGTCCGCTCCCGGTGCGCGAGCACCCGTCCCGCCTGGGTCACCGACATCCCCAGCGACCGGAGCTGCTCGAACGACGCCGTGTGCAGGCTGATCGCGTCGCCGGCGTGCTGCTCCGCGGGCTCGGCCTTGGAGCGCTTGCCCGACTTCGACTTCCCCGGCTTCTTCGGCGACTTTGCGGGCTGCTTGGCGCTCGCGGTCGCCTTCGAGGCCTCGATCCGCGCGACCGCCTCGTGGGCGCGGGTCTCGGCCCGCCGGGCGCGGTCCTCGGCCTCGGAGATCCGCTCCAGCATCTCGTTCAGCCGGCGCTCGCGCTCGGACTCCTGCGCCCTCAGCCCGACCAGCCGCTCCGCGTGCTCCGCCCGCCTCTCGGCCTCGGTGGCGCGGCGCTCGATCTCGTCGAGCCGGGCCCGCGCATCCTCGATCGCCCTGTCTGTGCGCTCCTGCTCCTCGGCGAGTCGGCGCTCGACCCCCGCCAGGGCTCCGGAGCGGTCGGCGGCCGCCTCGGCGGCAGCGGTGTGCTCGGCGGCCGTGTGCGCCGCGGCGGCCCGCTCCTCGGCCGGCTTGTCGCCTGCCGCGAGCGCCTCCGCCTCCGCGGCGGCCCGCTCGGCCGCCTTCGCCTTCCGCTCCACCTCCTCGCGCGCCTTCGCGACCCGCTCCTCGGCGCGACGCTGTGTCTCCTCCACCTCCTGGATCCGCCGGCCGACCTCGGCCGTGATCCGCTCCTCCTCGGCCGGCGCCGGCTCCTCGCGGGCGGTCGGGAGCGCAGCGGCGGCCGCGCCATCGCCGGACAGCACCTCGCGCGCCTCCGCGATCCGCTCCTCGTAGGCCCGCACCTTCTCCGCCTTCCTGTGCTCGCGCCGCTCCGCGCGAATCCGCTTGCGGCGATCGCGGCGGGACTCGCCCGGACGCCGCTCCTTCATGGCCTGCTTGGCCTGCTTGCGCTCCTCGGCTCGCGCCAGTGCCTCGTCGGAGGCGCGCTTCTTCTCGGTCCGCTTCTCCTCCCTGCGCTCCAGCTTCTCGGCCTTGCGCTGCTGCCGCCATCGGCGCCGGCGCTCGCGGGGCGTCTCCTCGCGACCGGGCGACTGCGAGATCGCCGGCACCTCCGCCGTCGGCGTCTGGTCCGGGCTGTCGGTGTTTGGGTCAGCCATCGGCTTCGTGAATCCTCGCACGAGCCGGGTGCCTCGGGTGAAACTCCGGCTTCACCGGGAGCGCTGCTTCAGCTCGCGCTCGACGTCCCGCGCTGGTGTCGCGGTCCTGGATCTCGCGGCGGCGGTCGCGCTGCTCCTTGCCGCGCGCCAGCGCCAGCTCGACCTTCGCGCGCGGGCCCTTGAAGTAGATCCGGGTCGGGATCAGCGTCAGCCCCTTGCGCTGCATCCGGCCGATCAGCCGCTCGATCTCGTAGCGGTGCAGGAGCAGCTTGCGCGGGCCGCTCCGGCTCGTGGTTCTGGTCGGCGGCCGGCGCGATACGGCGGGATGTGGAGCGCCGCGCAGCCAGACCTCGCCGCCCTCGATCACCGCGTAGGCGTCGCAGAGCTGCGCCTTGCCTCGCGCAGCGACTTGACCTCGGTGCCGAGCAGCTCGATCCCGGCCTCGATCGTCTCGACGATCTCGTACCTGTGCGCGGGCGCGGCGGTTGGTGGCCACGTCGCCCGCGCGCCGCCTTTCGCTTGCCCTTGCTTCGCCATCACCGGCCGGCTCCTCCGCCGGGCGTCAGGTCGACCCGCCCGCGCGGCGCCTCGACCGCGTCGACGCGCGACCTCGACCGGGTCGCCGAGCCGGACACGGCGGCCGCTGCGCCGGCCGACCAGCGCCGTCTCGGTCTCGTTCGAGGTCGTAGCGCTCGCCGCGCATCAGCCGCGCCGGCAGGAATCCCTCGTAGACGTCGCCGAGCTCGCCGCCGAAGCGGACGAACGCGCCGGCGCCGACCACGCCCGAGACCTCGCCCTCGAAGTCCCGGTCGCGCACCGCGCCTCGAACAGCTCGCGCTCGAGCAGGAAGGCGGCGCAGACGTCGTCGGCGTCGCGCTCGATCCTCCATCGACGTCGCGCTCGCGCTCCGAGCAGTGCGACGCCGCGCCCCGCGACCCGGCGCCGCGGTCGGGCGCGCCTCGCCCCCGGCGCCGACGCCGACGAGCAGCGCCCGGTGGGCGATCAGGTCCGGGTAGCGGCGGATCGGCGAGGTGAAGTGCGCAGTAGGCGGGGCTCCCGAGGCCGGCGTGGCCGAGGTTGCGGTCGCCGTAGCGGGCCGGCTTCATCGCGCGCAGCACGAGCGAGGTATAGGCCGCGCGCGCCGTGGCCGCGGCGCTCCGCCTCGCGCTCGCGACCAGCCTGCTCGCCTCGACCGCGAGCGCGCCGGCCTCGCTCGGGGCCGAGCAGGCTCGCGGCAGCGGCGGCGTCGGCACGTCGAGCGCGGCGAGCTGCTCGATCAGGACCGCGACCCGCTCGCGGGTCGGGCTGCTCGTGGACGCGGTAGAGCGTCGGCACCCGCGCCGCTCGAGCAGCTCGGCGACCTGCTCGTTGCGTCAGGATCATCAGCTTCTCGATCAGCCGGTGCGCCTCGGTCTGCTCGACGTCGCGGCGCCGACCACGTCGCCCGCGCGTCGAACTCGAACTCGGGCTCGGAGCTCGTGACCTCGAGCGCCGCGCCGCGGCGCCGCCGGCGAGCGCCGCGGCCGCGCGCGGGCGAGCGTCGAGCGGCTCCGCGACGGCTCGGGCGGCGCGCTCGCGCCCGGCGAAGATCTCGTCGAGCTCGTCGTAGTCGAGGCGCGCGTCGGAGCGGATCCGGCTGCGGTAGAAGCTCGCCGAGCGCGCCTCGCCCGCGCCGCGCGAGCTCGATCTCGGCGGTCACGGCGAGGCGCTCGACCCCCGGGCGCGAGGCTGCAGGCCTCGTCGCTAGAGCGCCGGCGGCAGCATCGGCTCGACGCGCCCGGGCACGTAGGTCGAGTTGGCGCGGCGCTAGCGCCTCCGCGTCGAGGCCGCTGCTCGGGCGGACGTGGGCGGCGACGTCGGCGATGTGGATCCAGAGCCGGAACCCGTCGCCCTCGCGCGGGCGGAGACGGCGTCGTCGAAGTCGCGCGCCGTCGCCGGGTCGACGGTGAAGGTGGTCGAGGCCGGTGAGGTCGCGCCGCTCGCCGGTCGCCGCTGCAGCGCTCGGCCGCCGCGCGGCGCCTCCGCCTCGAGCGCTGGCCGGAAGCCGCGCCGCAGGCCGCGGTCGGCGAGCAGCGCCGCGACGACGTCGCGGGCCCGGTCGGGGCGGCCGAGCTCGGCGAGCACGCGCGCCCGCCCCGGCCGTCGGCTCGACGAGCACCATCGCGCCCGGCGCGCGCGCGCGCGCCGCCGCCGAGGCGTCACCTGCGCGCCGCGCTCGAACAGCGGCTCGCCGACGAGGAACCGTCCGCGCGCGACGCGACGACGGCGCCCGCGGCCGACGATCGACGCGCTCGGGCATCACTAGCCCGCGAGCTGCGCCGAGCCGACCTCGTCGAGGCCGCGCTCGAGCCCCTCGTCGCCGTCGCCGAGGTCGTCCTCGACGCGCGACGTCCGGCTTGACGCCCTTGCCGAGGATCGAGGTCCCGTCGGCGGTCAGGTACTCGCCGACGGTGAGGTCGAGCGCGCCGCCGGCGTCGCAGGTCGATCACCTCCTGGAAGACGCCCTTGCCGTAGGTGCGCGTGCCGACGACGGTGGCGAGGTCGTTCTCCTTGAGCGCGGCGGTGACGATCTCGGAGGCCGAGGCGGTGTCGCCGTTGATCGAGCACGACGATCGGCGATGGCGCTCGAGCGCGTCGCCGGTCGCGTCGTAGCGTCTTGTCCTGGCGTGCGGCCCTCGGTCGTCACGATCGGCGCCGTCCTCGACGAAGATCGCTGCCGACCAGCACGGCCTCGTCGAGCAGGCCGCCGCCGTTGCCGCGCAGGTCGAAGACGAGGCCCTCGGCCCCCTTCCGCTCCAGCCTCTCGATCTCGGCGCGCAGCTCGCCGTGGAGCGCCGGCGGTGAACGTCGCGAGGCGCACGTAGGCGATCTTGCTGGCCGTCGACGCTGCTGATCGCTGCCCGTCGACGGCCGGGACCTTGACGTTGGCGCGCTCGACCGTCGACTCGCGCGGCTTGCCGCCGTCGGCGCGGTCGTCGACCGTCAGCTCGTCACCTTGGTCCCCGGCGGCCCCTTGATCTGCGCGGTCGAGACGGTCGGCCGAGATCCCGGCGATCGACTTGCCCTCGACCGCGACGATCTCGTCGCCGTCCTCGATCCCGGCCCGCTCCGCCGGCGAGTCGTCGAAGACCTCGGCGACCCGCAGGCCCGCTTGGCACCTCGCTCACGGCCAGGCCGACGCCCGAGAACTGGCCCGAGGTCGACGGCCTCGAACCGCTCGAACTGGCTCGGGGTCGAAGTAGTGGGAGAACTTGTCCTCGTTGCGCTTGCGGATCTTGCGTCGACCATCCCGTGATCGAGGCGTTCTCGAGCTCGTCGGAGTCGGCGCTCGCGGAAGTACGAGTCCTCGATCACCGCTGGGCCTGCCTCCGTCGGCTCGTCGGCCCGGTGTCAGGCGAGGACGTCACCGACCCGATCGACGATGGCGGGAGCGCACCAGACCACGGCCGAGCGACCAGCCCGACGAGCAGGCCGACGGCGAGCGCCGCCGCTCGGCGCTGGGCCGGCTCAAACCTGCAGGAAGCGGCGCAGCGTCACGCCGCTGCCGAGCGCCGAGACCGCCATCGCGCGCCGACGAGCATCGCCGACCAGCGGCAGCGAAGCCGATCGTGTTGAGGTCCTCGACCAAAGCGAATTTGTCGGACAGCGGGTCGACGATGGTCACCTTGCCGAGCAACAGTATGCCGACCGCGATCACCGCGCCGAACACGCCGACGACCAGGCCCTCGATCACGAACGGCCAGCGGATGAACCAGTTGGTCGCGCCGACGAGCCGCATCACCTCGACCTCGCGGCGGCGGGCGTAGATCGAGAGCCGGATCGTGTTCGCGACGAGGCAGAGCGAGGCGACGAGCAGCAGGACGGCGATCACGGCCAGCACGATCTTGATCGCGCCGGTCACCTCGCGGATCTTGCCGGCCTCCTGAGCGCGAGTCCGTGACCTCGCTCGATCGATCGGGCTGATCGGCTGCGGCTTGCCCGTCGAGTTCGGCGGGGCGAGAGCGCGTCTGGACCGACTCGAGGTTGTCGGGGTCGTCGACCCGGACGTTGAAGGACGGCGGCAGCGGGTTGGTGTTGAGCTCGTTGAGCGATCGGTCGTCCTCGAGCCGCTCCTCGAGGATCTTCAGCGCGTCGTGCTTGGAGACGTACTCGACGTGCGCTGACGTGCGGGATCCTCGTCGATCTTCTTCTGCAGACTCGTCGATCTCGCCCTTGCGTCGCGTCGTCGTAGAGGAAGACCTTGAGCTCGAGCTGGCTGCGGACCTCGTCGGTCTTGGCCGGTGCGTCTGGAGGACCGGGACGAGCACGCCGAGCAGCAGCACGGTGACGCGATCGTCACGATCGCGGCGATCGAGGGCGCGGCGTTGCGGCGCAGCGCCCGGAAGGCCTCCTGAAGGAAGAAGACGAACCGCGGCTCACCGTCAGTGCTCGTCGCCGTTGAGATCGTCGTCGCCCTCGCCGACGCCCATCTCGGAGCGGACGCGAGCCGCGAACTCCGTCGTCGACTCGTCCTCGGACGTACATGCCGGCGGCCTCGTCGCGGACGACGCGGCCCTCGTCGAGCTGGACCACGCGGCGGCGCATCTTGTCGACCATCTCGCGGTCGTGGGTGACGACGAGCACCGTCGTGCCGGTGCGGTTGATCCGGTAGAGCAGCTGCATGATCCCGATCGAGGTCTCGGGGTCGAGGTTTCCGGTCGGCTCGTCGGCGAGCAGCAGCGGCGGGTGGTTGACGAACGCGCGCGCGATCGAGACGCGCTGCTGCTCGCCGCCGGAGAGCTCGTCGGGATAGCTGTGGATCTTCGTCGACAGGCCGACCAGGCGCAGGATCTCCGGCACCTTCTGCCGGATCTCGGTGCGGGGGCGCCGATCACCTGCAGCGCGTAGCGCGACGTTGTCGTAGACGGTCCGGTTCGGAAGCAGCTTGAAGTCCTGGAAGACGGTGCCGATCCGGCGGCGCAGGTACGGGACGCGGTCGCCGGGGCATCGTCGTGATGTCGCTTGCCGGCGATCAGCACGCTCGCCGCCGGCGGGCTCGAGCTCTCGGATCAGCAGCTTGATGAAGGTCGACTTGCCGCAGCCGGTCGGCCCGACGAGGAAGAGGAACTCGCCCGCGGTCGACCTCGAGCGAGGCGCGCTCGAGGCCGATGTGGCCGCCGGGGTAGATCACCGTGACGCCGCGCATCTCGAGCAGCGGCGCGCGCGGATCACGCCTGCTTCGCGGCGGGGGGCCGGTGTGCTCGCGTCGCCTCGCGCGCGAGCGCGTTCGCGTACGTGTCCTTGCCATGCCGATGGGTCTTTCTGCGGCGCCGGCCGTGATCCTGCGCCCTCCCGTTTCGCAGGGAATCGACCAGCGCGACCGCGAAGGGTAGCGGAGCGGCGAAGCGGCCCGGCTAGCTCAGGTCCACTCGGGGCCGATCAGCGGCGGGTGCGAGACGAGCGGCTTCAGGACGAGCGCCTCGCGGGCGCGATCGGCGATCCCGCGGGCGGTGAGGCCGAAGTGCTCCATGCACGCCTCGCCGGTGCCCGAGACCCCGAACTCGTCGCCCATCCCGACCGCGAAGATCGGGACGGGGTGCTGCTCGGCCGCGACCTGGCGGACCGCGTCGCCGAGGCCGCCGACGACGCGGTGCTCCTCGGCGGTGACGGCGACGCCGGTCTTCGAGATCGACTCGAGGATCGGGTCGGCGTCGATCGGCTTCACGATTGCGACGTTCAGCACCTCGGCCTCGATCCCGTCCTCGCGCTCGAGCGTGTCGGCGGCCTCCAGCGCCCTCCACACCATGTGGCCGCAGGCGATCAGGGAGATGTCCTTGCCCTCGCGGATCACGTCGGCGCCGCCGCCGAGCGTGTCTGGGATCTCCTCGTACACGATCGGCGTGGATGGGCGACCGAACCGCAAGTACATCGGCTCGTCCTTGTCGTATGACTCGAGGGTGGCGCGATAGGCCTGGTTGTAGTCGGCCGGGACGACGACCTGCATGTGCGGCATCGCTCGCATCAGCGCGATGTCCTCGATCATCTGGTGCGAGGCGCCGTCCTCTCCCAGCGACACACCGCCGTGGCTGGCGCCGATCCGGACCCGGAGCTTGTTGTGCGCGATCCCGAGCCGGACCTGGTCGTAGGCGCGCCCGGCGGCGAACACCGCGAACGTCGAGCAGTACGGGGTCTTCCCGGTGGCCGCGAGCCCGCACGCGGTCGACATCATGTTCGCCTCCGCGGTGCCCATGTTGAAGAACCGCTCCGGGAACGCCTTCCCGAACTTGGCGGACTGGGTCGAGACCGACAGGTCGGCGTCCAGGGCGACGACGTCATCGTGCGCCTCGCCGAGGTCGACGAGCGCAGCGCCGTACGCCTGCCGGGTCGCGATCGGCTCGGTCTTAGCTTCGGCGGGCATTACTCGGACCCCTCGGGCTCCAACTCGGCGGCGTCGAGCGCCGCCGTCTGGCGCTGCAGGGTCGCCTCCAGCTCGGTGAGCGCCTCCTCGGCCTGCTCGGGGGTGGGCGGCTTCCCGTGGAACCCGAATCGGCTCTCCATCGAAGACACCCCGCGGCCCTTCTTCGTCTGGCACACGATCGCCGCCGGCCCGTCGAGCGTGCGGCTCCGCTCCAGCGCGTCGACCACCGCGGTCATGTCGTGGCCGTCGATCTCGACCGAGTCCCACCCGAACGACTCGAACTTGGCGCGGACGTCGCCGGTGTCCATCACCTCCTCGGTGGTGCCGTCGGTCTGCAGGTGGTTGTAGTCGACGACCGCGGTGACGTTGGAGACGCCGAAGTGCGCGGCGGCCATCGCCGCCTCCCAGGTCTGGCCCTCCTGGCAGTCCCCGTCGGAGAGCAGCCCGAACACCTGCGCGGTCGAGTCGAGCCCGTCGAGCCGCAGCGCCAGCCCGATCCCGAGGCACATCGACAGCCCCTGCCCGAGCGAGCCTGTCGAGACCTCGACGCCGGGGGTGCGGTTCATGTCCGGGTGGCCCTGCAGGTCGGCGCCGATCTGGCGCAGCCCCATCAGGTCGCGGAGCGGGAAGTACCTGTGCTCGGCGAGCGCCGCATACTGGATCGGGGCCGCATGCCCCTTGCTCAGCACGAACCGGTCCCGCTCCCGCCACGCCGGGTCGTCCGAGTCGTGGCGGAGCACCCTGTAATAGAGAGCGGCGACGACATCGGCAGCGGACAGCGAGCTGTCCAGGTGGCCCGACTTCGCGACCGCAAGCATCCGCACGCAGTCGATCCGGAGCACGGTCGCCCACCGCTCCAGCTCGGCGATCGTCGGAGGCGTCTCGCGCCCCGGGGCCTTCGGGGGCGGCTTCGGATCCGGTACCGGCCTCAGGTGCATGGTGACGTTGGCGAGGCTAGCAGCGGCTTCCACTCGTTCGAGCGTATGGCCGAACGCGGACAGAAGTCCGCACTCCGGGGACCGTGACCGCGTGAGAGAGTGTTGGGCGCAGTGAGCTCGGCTGCGGGCCGACACCAGAGGCTGTTCGGCTTGCTGTGCGCTGCTGTCGCGGGCGCCGCGATCGGGCTCGTGACCTATGCCACCGACGCCTTCGACCGGCTCGAGCTGGACACCCTCGATACCCGGTTCGCCGTCCGCGGCAACCAGGACCCGCCGAGCGACATCGTCGTCGTCGAGATCGATGACGTCACCTTCGGCGAGCTCAAGCGGCGGTGGCCGTTTCCCCGCTCGCTGCACGCCCGCCTAATCAACCGGCTCGAGGACGCTGGGGCCCGGACGATCGCGTATGACGTCCAATTCACCGAGCCGACCCGCCAGGACAGGGCACTCGTCGACGCCGTGGACAAAGCCGGCGGCGTGGTGCTTGCGACGACCGAGGTCAACCAGCGCGGGAAGAGCAACGTCCTCGGCGGCGAGCGGGTGTTGAGAGACATCGGCGCCCGGGCGGGAAACTCGCAGTTCGATCCCGACCCGGGCGGAGTGTGGCGGCGGATCCCGTTCCAGATCGGCGGGCTGGAGAGCTTCGCGGTCGCGGCCGCCGAGGCGAGGACGGGTCGTCAGGTCGATCCCGACGACTTCGACGACAACGCGGCCCTGATCGACTTCCGGGGCCCGCCCGGGACGTTTCGCACCGTCTCGTTCTCGCACGTGTTGCGGGGCAAGGTCCCCGCGAGCACGTTCAAGGACGCCACCGTCGTGATCGGAGCCTCGGCGCCCTCGCTCCAGGACCTCCACCCGACGTCGGTGTCAGCCGACGAGCTGATGTCCGGGGCGGAGATCCACGCCAACGCGATCTCGACGATCGAGCGTGGGCTTCCGCTGGGCTCGCTGCCGTGGCCCTTCGACGCGGGCCTGATCTGCGCCATGGCGATGGTCGTCCCGGCGGCCGCTCTGCGGCTGCGGGCACCGCTCGCGTTCGGCGCTGCGCTGGCGGCGGCGGGCGCGTACCTGGTCGCCGCGCAGCTTGCCTTCAACGACGGCGCCGTCCTCCCGATCGTCTACCCGTTGCTCGCCTTGGCGGTGGCGGCGGTCGTGACACTTGGCGTGGACTACGCCGTGGCGGCGCTGGAGCGCCGCCACGCCCGCGACACCTTCGCGCGGTTCGTGCCGGAGGCTGTCGTGGACGAGGTGCTCTCGAGCGCCGGCGACGATCTGCGCCTGGGGTCCTCGCGGAGCGAGTGCACGGTCCTGTTCAGCGACCTGCGCGGCTTCACCACGTTCTGCGAGAGCCACGGTCCGGACGAGGTGATCGAGGTCCTGAACCGGTATCTGGGCGAGATGAGCGACGCGATCATGGGCCATGGAGGCACGCTGGTCAGCTACATGGGGGACGGGATCATGGCCGTCTTCGGCGCCCCGATCGAGCAGTCCGACCACGCGGACCGCGCGGTCATCGCGGCGCAGGAGATGCTCGGCCCGAGACTTGGTCGGTTCAACGCATGGGTGCGCGGGTCGGGTCTCGGAGAGGGGTTCGCCATGGGCGTGGGACTGAACACCGGCCCGGTGATGGCCGGCCAGGTCGGCTCGGAGCGCCGCGTCGAGTACACGGCGGTCGGGGATGTGGTCAACACGGCCTCCCGGATCGAGGGGATGACCAAGGAGGCGGCGTTCCAGCTCCTCGTCAGCGAGTCCACGCACGAGCGGCTCGTCGCGCAGCGCGACGGCCTCGAGTTCGCGGGAGAGCTCGACGTTCGCGGCCGCGAGGAGAAGGTCCGGCTGTGGGGCGCATGAGCCCGTCATCGGGGTGTCCGGCGTGCGATCCTTCGGGGGATGCGCAGTGAGGGAGGGATCGACGGACGTTGGGCCGCGCTCGGCGGCGTTTTCCTGGCCATCGCGCTGACCCTCGCGCTCGCACCGCGCGCCGAGGCATACGTCTACTGGGCCAACAACGGCGGTGGCGACGGAACCACGATCGGGCGGGCGAACCTCGACGGCTCGGACGCGAACCAGAGCTTCATCGCCGGCGCCGCCGGCCCCTGCGGGGTGGCAGCCACGACGACGCACTTGTACTGGGCGAATCGCGCCCTGGGCACGATCGGGCGCGCCAACCTCGACGGCACCGGCGTGGATCAGAGCTTTATCACCGGAGCGAGCCTCCCGTGCGGAGTCGCGGTGGACTCGGCCCGGGTGTACTGGATGAACCAGGGGACCGGGGCGATCGCGCGCGCGAACCTCGACGGCAGCGGCGCCAGCCAGAGCTTCATCCCGGGGCTCGGACTGAGCAATTGCGCGGTGGCGGTGAACGCGACCAATCTGTTCTGGGACAACTTCGCCGGAGGCAGCGGCACCACGATCGGACGCGCAAGCGTGAACGGGACCGGCGTGGACCCGAGCTTTATCGGGGGCGCCACGGGACCGTGCGGCGTCGCGGTCAACTCGGCGAACGTCTTCTGGGCGAACTTCGGCTCGGACGCGATCGGCCGTGCGAACCTGGACGGCAGCGGGGCGAACCAGGCCTTCGTCGGCGCGACCGACCCGTGCGGCGTCGCGCTGACGTCCACCCACCTCTTCTGGGCGAATCAGAGCACGGGGGCGATTGGGCGGGCGATGCTCAACGCGTCGAAGGTGGACCAGGCGCTGATCAGCGGCGCCGACGCGCCCTGCGGCGTGGCGGTGGACGCGGGTGTCCCGGACCCCGTGGTCGGCGAGAGCGTGATCGTGACGCCGATCAGCGGCGTCACCGGGACCAAGTGCCAGGGCGACCCCGGGTTCGTGACGCTCAAGGTGGAGAAGGCGATCCCGATCGGCTGCGAGGTCAACACCCGCCCGGGTCGGCTTCGGCTCACCTCGTCGACCGGCACGGGCGGCGGGACGCAGTCGGCGCAGTTCTACGACGGCATGTTCCGCGTCAAGCAGAAGAGCGGCGGCAAGCCGTTCACGGAGCTGAAGCTGAGCGGCGCGCTCGAGTGCGGGAAGAACAGGCTCGGCGGCGCGAACGCCGCCAAGCGCAAGGGCAAGGGACGAAAGCTGTGGGGGAAGGGCAAGGGCAAGTTCAGGAGCAAGGGCAAGAAGGGGGCGGGGAGCGTACGGGGCACGACCTGGCTGGTCGCCGACCGCTGCGACAACTCGACGCTGGGACGGGTGAAGAAGGGGAAGGTCCGGTTTCGCGACTTCGTCCGCAAGCGGACGGTGACCCTGAAGAGGGGCGACAGCTACGTGGCCAAGGCGCGACGGTAGCCAGGCGCTAGCCGATCGCGACCATGCGCTCGATCGGGACGCGAGCGCGCTCGGCGATCTCCTCCGGGACCTTCACCTCGAACTTCATCTCCAGGAGGGAGTCGCGCAGCTTTGGCAGCGTGATCATCTTCATGTACCTGCAGACGGCGCCCGGGTTGGCGGCGATCAGCTCCGCCTCGGGGGCGGCCTCGTGCATCGGGTACAGCATCCCGGTCTCGGTGGCGACGATCAGCTCGGCGGCGGGATGCTCCTCGGCGTACTTCAGCATCCCCGAGGTGGAGAGCATGTGGACGCCCTCGGCGGGGATGTCGCCCGCGGCGACGTACTCCATGGTCTGCGTCACGCATCCGCACTCGGGGTGGATCAGGAACTCGGCGTCGGGGTGCTCCTCCCGGGTTCGCTGGATGTCGGTGGGGCGGATCCCGGCGTGCACGTGGCACTCGCCGTCCCAGACGTGCATCTCGCGCCCGGTGACGCGCTCGACGTAGCGGCCCAGCCACATGTCGGGGCCGAAGAGGATCTCGGTGGCGTCACCGTGCTCGCGCCGGATGTGCTCGACGACGGCAACCGCATTCGACGAGGTGCAGCAGTAGTCGGTCTCCGCCTTCACCTCGGCGGACGTGTTGACGTACATGACGACCAGGGCGCCCGGGTGCTCGGCCTTCCAGGCGCGGAGCTGGTCGGCGGTGATCGACTCCGAGAGCGAGCAGCCCGCCTCCAGGTCCGGGATCAGGACCGTCTTGTCCGGGGAGAGGACCGAGGCGGTCTCGGCCATGAAGTGGACGCCGCAGAAGTCGATCACCGACGAGGTCGTCTCGGCGGCCACCCGGGACAGACCCAGCGAGTCGCCGACGTAGTCGGCGACGTCCTGGACCTCGGGGACCTGGTAGTTGTGGGCGAGGATCACCGCGTCGCGCTCGGCTGCGAGCGCCCGCACCTCGTTCGAGAGGTCGCTGACCTGCTCCGGGCTGAGACCCGGAGCGGCGTTGGATTGGATTGTCGGGAGCTCCTGCACCCGCGTTCCTTTCCGTGATGTTCGCCGGCCCGACCGGGTTTCGCTTCCTGTACCGGCCTCGAACCTGGCGAATGAACTGCCGTGAATCTTACTCGGCCGGACCCGGCGGGCGGCGTACCCTGACTCGGGATGCCAGAGATCCCCGAAGTCGAGATCATGGCGCGGCGCCTCGCCACGGCTCTCGACGGCGCCGAGGTGGAGTCGGCGCTGGCACCGGGGATGGTGGCCGTGAAGAGCGTCGACCCGCCGCTGGGCGCGCTCGTGGGCCGCTCGGTGACAGGCGTGCGCCGGGTCGGGAAGATGCCCGTGGTGGAGTTCGGGCCGGGCGGCGGCGGCCCGCTGGAGCTGCTCGTCCACCTGATGTCGGCGGGTCGCTTACAGGTGTTCGAAGTGCGTGCCTCGCTGCGCGACCGGGCCTCCCGGGTGCTGATCCGGCTCGCCGACGGACGTGAGCTGCGCCTGCGCGAGTTCGGGACGAAGCAGCGAGCGTGGACGAAGCTGCTCCGCGCCGGTGAGGTGGAGGACGACGCGATGGTGGCGACGCTGGGGCCGGAGGCGTGGCCGGCGCCGCCGCTGGAGCAGCTCGCCGAGGCGATCGACCAGCCGCGCCACCTGCACCCGATGCTGCGCGACCAGCGAGTGGTCGCCGGGATCGGGCGCTCCTGGGTGGACGAGATCCTGTGGGAAGCGTGTCTGTCGCCTTTCCGGAAGGGATCGGACCTCGAGCACGACGAGGTGGAGCGACTGCACGACGCGCTGCACGTGCTCGGCGACGCGATCGAGCACTACGAGGAGGTGATCGGGGACACGGTCCCCGACAAGCTCCCGATGCCGCTCCAGGTGCACCGCCGCCAGGGCGAGCCGTGCCCGCGGTGCGGGACGACGCTCGAGGCGGTCCACTTCGCCGAGCACCTCACCACGTATTGCCCCGAGGAGCAGACCGGCGGGCGGGTGCTGAAGGACCGGCGGCTGTCGCGGCTGCTGAAGTAGGCCCGCTCAGCGCGGACCGTGTCGGCGTCGAAGTACACGCGCTCGCAGATCAGCCGCTCGCCCTCGAACAGGAAGGCGGACAGGATCCGCATCTCCCAGGCGCGCCCGGTCGGAGGGAGCCCCCTGTAGGGCCCGAGGTGGGTGCCGCGGACCCAGGCCTCGACCAGGACCGCGTCGTCGGCGTGGTGGACCGCGATCACCTCATTGCGCTGGTCAGGGAAGGCGGTGCGGGTCTCCTCGAAGTACTCGGACACCTGCTCCGGCCCGTCGTACACCTCGCCGGTCGCGACCAACTCGTAGCGGGGGTGCTCGAACGTGTCCAGGGTGGCGTCGAACTCTATGCGTCGGGCGGGAGTCCGGCCGCCTCGAGCGCTCGGCTTGGAGCCGCAAATATCTGCAGCCGCACCGCCCTGCCGTCGCGCATCGTCCACACGTGGGCGCCATCGTGGTGAATCTCCGCCCCAGAGCCCTTGCCGGTGCCCGAGTAGTGCAGCAGGACGACGATCTTGTCGCCCGCCGGAATGAACCCCTGCGGCTCGGTCCGCCAGTCGTCCCACTGGCTGATGAACAACCGCAGCCGATCGCTCGCAACGTCCGGATCCCGCGTCGACCCGCCGATGTCCAGAAACTCGTCCGACCACTCCCACTCCATCCCCGGCCCGTAGGGCGGATGCGCGTCCCAATTCCCCCGCCCCCATTGCTTGTAGGTCGGGCGGAGGAGCTCGATGTTGGGGTCGGTGCCCTCGCTCAACCCGGCGTCGATCAGCATGCTCAGGTCGAGCGCCGGCGCGGAGTGGGTGAGCGCGCCGACGGAGACGAACTCGACGCCGGTGGCGGCGATCCCCGCGACGTTCGCGAGCGTGATCCCGCCGGATGCCTCCAGGGTGGCCGCGGCGGCCGCTGCGTCGCGGGCCGCGACCGAGGCGCGCAGCTCGTCAGGGCCCATGTTGTCGAGCAGCAGCCGGTCGGCGCCGGCGTCGAGCGCGGCGGCGACCTCGGCGGCGTCCCGGCACTCGATCTCAACCGGGAGCTCGGGATGCGCCGCCCGGGCTCGCCTCACCGCCTCGCCGATCCCGCCGGCGATCGCGACGTGGTTCTCCTTGATCAGGATCGCGTCGTACAGCCCCATCCGGTGGTTGCTTCCCCCGCCGGCCGCGACCGCGGCCTTCTCCAGCGCCCGCAGGCCCGGGAGCGTCTTCCGGGTGTCGAGCACTCGCGCGCCGGTCCCCTCCACCTCGCGGGCGAACCACGCCGTCAGGGTCGCCACTCCGGACAGATGGCAGAGCAGGTTGAGGGCCGTCCGCTCGGCGGCGAGCAGGGCGCGGGCGGCCCCCTCGACGGCCGCGACCTCGCGGGGGACGACGTCCGCCCACTCGGCCTCGGCGGCGAGCCGCTCGACGGCGGCGGCGCCGGTCTGGCGGAAGGCCTCCTCGGCGGCGTCGAGGCCGTACACGACGCCGGGCTGCTTCTGGACGATCCGGGCCCGGGCGCGCGCGTCCGGCGGCACGACCGAGTCGGATGTGACGTCGCCCTCGCCCAGGTCCTCGGCGAGCGCCCGGGCGACCAGCTCGCTGAGCTCGCTCATTCCCCGCGCAGCGTAGCCGCCGCCCCGCGACCTACTTCTTGCGCTTCTTCTTCACCTTCACCTTGAACTCGTCCGTGCCCTGGTTGCCGGCGGCGTCCGCCGCCGTCCCGGTGACCGCGGCCGTCGACTTCCTGCCGGCCTTCAGCGCCTTCTTCAGCGCCTTCTTCGCCTTGCCGGCGGGCTTCAGTGTGACGGTCTCGGTCTCCCCCGCGGCGAGCTCGGTGGTGGCCACCGGCAGGTCGTAGGTCTTCTTCTTGGCCGCGGTGGCACCCTTCGCCTTCTTGATCTTCGGCACCTTGATCGTCCCGCCGACCTCGATCGAGGACGCTTCGTCGGAGGTCGCGTCGACCTTCACCTTCTTCGACTTCTGCTTCGTGTCGCCGGAGAGGGTGAGGACCGGCGCCCGTGTGTCCGCGGGGGGTGGAGGCGGGTTCCCGCCGCCGCCACCGCCGCCGCCATCGGGTGGCGTGTTCACGGTCTCGCAGAGAACGTTCGTGTCCTGGGCGTCCGCGTTGGCGGTGTCCTGGCCGGCGCCGCACTCGTTGCGGTCCGCGACGGAGTCCTGCGAGTTGTGCACGTCGTTGCCGCCCGCCCCGACGAGAGTGTTGACGCCGCTGTCGCCAGTGAGCGTGTCGTCGAAATCCGTCCCGATCGCGTTCTCGATCGAGTTGAGCGCGTCGGCGTCACCGCCGCTCACGGACTGGGTCGCGAGGTTCACATTCACGCCGGCCGGTGCGTCGCTGAGGTCGGCGGTGTCGGACCCGTTGTCGCCGTCGAGGTTGTCGGCCGCGGCGCGAGCCTGGAGAATGTCGTTGCCGGCGGCCCCGCCGAGGTTGTTGATGTTTGCGTCGCCGGCCAGCGTGTCCGCGAACTGCGACCCGGTGGCGTGGCGGATGCCGGACATGGAGTCGTCGGCGCCACCGCCAACGGTCTGATCCTGCAGGTCGAGGTCGACCCCGCTCGGCGCGTCCTGGAAGTCGGCGGTGTTGGCGCCGGCGCCACCCGTGAGCGTGTCGGTCATGCCTCGTCCCTGGAAGATGTCGTCGCCGCCGGCGCCGTCGAGGTCGTTCGCCTGGTCGTCGCCGACCAGCGTGTCGTCGAACGACGTCCCGACCAGGTGCTGGATGCCGCTGAGGGAGTCGGTGGAGGCATTCTTAACGGTGCCCGTGACGAGGCTGGCGTCGATCCCCGTTCCGCCGGGGGCATCGGAGTAGTCGGCGGTGTTGGTGCCGGTGCCCCCATCCAGGGTGTCGTCGGCTCTGCCGCCCTGCAGTGTGTCGTCGGCACCCCCGCCCAGGAGCTGGTTCGGGAGGCTGTCCCCGACGAGGGTGTCCGCCGCGGCGGTCCCGATCGCGTCCTCCACCGTCTCCAGGTGGTCCGTGGCGGACCCGCTCTTCGTGCCGGTGCCGGCCGCGAGGTCGAGCTCGACCGGACCGGCGGTGCCCGCGTAGTCGACGGTGTCCTGGCCGCCGTTGCCTGCCACGCTGTCCGTCGCGGTGCCGGTCTCGCGGATCGAGTCACCGGCGCTGCCGCCCAGCAGCGTGTTGCTGCCGATGCTCCCGAACAGCGTCACCGGGCCGTTGAACGCCGTCGCGTCCAGGCTCTCGTCGCCGCTGTTGTCCGCGCGCAGCGAAGCCGCGTTCACGCTCACCAACGCATCGTCACCGACTCCGCTGAGCTGGGTGGGAGTCAGGGTTTGATTTCCGGGTGCGACCTGCTGCACCTGGTCCGTCCCCGTACCGGCGTCCAGCGAGTCGTCCGAGAGCCCTCCCCGGACCGTGTCGTTCCCGGCCCCGGCGACGATCGTCACCGGGCCCGAGAACTCGGTGCCCAGCCCGGTCTGGATCCCGTCGCTGGCGCCGAGCACGTTGTCGCCGGTGTTCCCGGTCAGCGAGGCGCGCTCGATCTCGTTCAGCTGGTCGATCCCGGTGCCGCTGGCCTGCGTGTCGTTGAGCGCGATCCCGCCGTTCACCGACCTGACCTCGTCGACCAGCAGGTCGTCGTCCGTCCCGCCGCCGCTGCCGCCGTCGATCGAGTCGTTGCCGACCCCGCCGGCAACGGTCGCGTCGGGGTCGCCCTGAAGGGTGTCGGGGCCGTTCACGCCCATCAGCGTGTCGTTGCCGTGGGACCCGTCGATCACGTCGGCCCCGTTGTTGCCGGCGAGGGAGTCGTCCCCCTCACGACCGTCGATGATGTCGTCCTCCCCCTGCCCCAGCAGGGTGTCGGCCGCCGCGCTGCCCGTGAGCGTGTCCGGGCTCGAGGATCCCAGCGCCTGCTCGAAGCCCGCGATGCTGTCCGTCTCGGCGCCGCCGAGGGTCTGCGCGCCGAGGTCGAGGTCGAGCCCGCCGCCGGGCGCGCTGCTGTAATCGGCCCTGTCGGCCGAGCCCGAGCCTCCGTCGAGCGTGTCGACGATGCCGTCGCCGCCGATCAGCGTGTCGTTCTCGCTGCCTCCCAGCATCGAGTCCGAGCCCTGCATGCCTTCGAGCGTGTCGTCGCCGGCGTCGCCGAGCAGCGTGTCGGCGTTCCCGTTCCCGAGCAGACTGTCGGCTCCGGTCCCGCCGGTCAGCGTGCCGCCGCTGGCGCCGCTGGACATGATGTCGTCACCGTCGCCGCCGACCAGGGACGTGAGCGCGCTGCTCGCGTTGAGCGTGTCCGCCTGCGGGCTGCCGATCGCGTTCTCCACCCCGGTGATGCTGTCGGTGCCCTGCCCGGTCGCGTTGCCGACGACCAGCTCCACGTTCACGCCGCTGCCCGAGCCCGAGTAGTCGACGGTGTCGCTGGCCCCCTGCCCGTTCATCGTGTCGTTGCCGGCGTCACCCGCAAGCAGGTCGCCGACCTGCGAGCCCGTGATCGAGTCGTTGTTGGCGCCCCCGCTGAGCGACACGTCGTGGCCCTGGACGTTGATGAAGTCGGTCTGGTTGACCGCGGTGAGGTTGATCGTGTCGTTGCCGCCCTGGCCACTGACCGTGATCGAGCCGACCTCCGCGCAGTTGAGGGTGCCCGGGTCCATCCCGCCGTCTCCGGTCACGGTCACGGTCGCGCCGTTCACCTCGACACGAGGCAGGGGCAATGCCGCCGTGTCGCAGTCGAGCGTGATCCCGTCCGCGGCGTTGTCGGACGTGACCGTGAGCTGCGTCGTGCCCGCCGACCAAGACGAAGTGACGATTGCGGCGGCGCGATCCGGGATCGCCCCGAGCCCGAGCGTGAACGCCAGCGCCGCGGCGAGGGTCGCGATCCCCGCCCGGATGCGGCCGGTGAGCGCGCCACGGCGGCGGCACTCGCGCCGCATGCGCCGCTCCAGGCGGCGCGCCAGCACGCGCCGCTGGCGGTGGTTGAGCGCACACGCCGGGGTCGCTCGAAGCTCGGCGGCGAGGAACTGCTCGACCCGCGCCGGGTCGCCGCTGACCAGGATCGGCGTCAGGACGACCGGCCCGCTCGCGTCGCGATCGAGCACCAGCGCCGCCACCAGCGGGCCGAGCGCAGCGGTGGCGGCCAGCGCCGCGTCACGTCCCTCGCCCGCGCCAGCGATCGCGATCGGGAGGCCGCGGACCTCGGGCAGGGCGCTCAGCCACCTGACCGCACGAACCACCGCTTCGCGCCACTCGCCATCCGGCCGCTCCACCCGCAGCGTCGCGTACCCCTCGGGAGTCTCCGCGTCTCCGACGACCACCACCCACCCGGCGGGGCGGGGGGGCATCGACACCGCCGCCGCGAACCCCTCGCGGCAGACTGAGAAGCGCACGCCGGCGCCCTCGGCGATCGGGAGCGATCCACTCACAAGTCCCGGGGTGCGCGCCGCTTCGCCGACTGCAGCGGGGCGACGGTACGAGTGCAGCCGACGCTGCGCGCGGTTCATCGGGACGACGATAGGGCAGGAAATCGCGGAATGCACCGGGGATTTCCCCAGTTCGAACACGCGGCCACCGAGCCGCCATAGCCTTCACGGCATGCACGTCCTGTTCGTCCACAAGAACTTCCCGGCCCAGTTCGGCCACATCGCCGCCCGCGGGGTCGCAGAGCGCGACTGGAAATGCACGTTCGTGTCCGAGAAGCCGCCGCAGAGCGTCGGCGGCGTCGACAACATCCAGTACCGGCCGCGCGGGGGCGCGACCGAGAAGACCCACTACCTGTCGCGCACGTTCGAGAACGGGATGTGGCACGCGGCGGGCGTGTACGAGGCGCTGCGGCCGGTCAGCGCCGCGGTGAAGCCGGACCTGATCGTCGGCCACTCGGGATGGGGCTCGACGCTGTTCCTGCGCGAGCTGTATCCGCGACGCGCCGGTGATCAACTACTTCGAGTACTTCTACCGGCCGCGCGACTCCGATCTCGACTTCCGCCACGACGTCCCGGTCGCGGAGATCGACCGGCTCCGCAGCCCGGCGCGGAACGCGATGATCCTGCTCGACATGGAGTACTGCGCGGCCGGGTACTCGCCGACCCGCTACCAGCACGAAATGATGCCGGACGCCTACAAGGCGAAGCTGCGGGTGATCCACGACGGGATCGACACCTCGGTGTGGCGCCGGCACGAACTGCCGCGAGCGGCGGATCGGGAACCTGGCGCTGCGCGAGGGCGAGCGGCTCGTCACCTACGTCTCTCGCGGGCTGGAGATGATGCGCGGCTTCGATGTCTTCATGCGGATGGCGAAGCGAGTCTGCGACGCCGGACCCGAACGTGCGGTTCGTGGTCGTCGGGCTCCGACCGGGTCGCGTACGGCGGCGACCTGAGCCACACCGGTGGGCGCAGCTTCAAGCGAGCACGTGCTCGCCCAGGACGACTACGACCTCGACCGGATCCACTTCGTCGGCCAGGTGCAGCCGCGCCAGCTCGCGGCGGCTGCTCAGCCTCTCGCGACCTGCACGTCTACCTGACCGTCCCGTTCGTGCTGAGCTGGTCGTGCCTGACGCGATGGCGTGCGGGTGCACGTGCTGGGCTCGGACACTGCGCCGGTGCGCGAGGTGATCGCCGACGGCGAGAACGGCCTGCTGTGCGACTTCTTCGACGACGGGGCGATGGCCGAGCGGGCGCTCGGGGTGCTCGCCGACCCCGCCGGCCACCGGGACTCGCTCGGCGCCGCGGCGGCGGAGACCGTCGCGGAGCGGCTACGCGCTCGACGCCACCTTCCCGGCGATGGCCGACTTCTACGAGCAGGTCGCTAGCGCGGGAACACCGCCAGCGTCGCGGTGAACCCGTGCAGGAAGTTGCGGCCCCCGACGGGGCCGATCTCTCCGGCGCAGAAGAACCCGCCCGCCGGGGCGGCGAGCGCGTCGTCGACAGCGGCGGCGTCGTGGCCGGGCTCGTCGAACATGTGCGAGCCGCGCCCGTTGCAGGTGAAGAGCAGCGCTCCCGCCGCGCCGTCCGAGCCGAGCGCCGCAGTCTGCGTGGCCAGCGCCTCGCGCAGGTCCTCGTCCGCGGAGGCGGCGTCGCGGACGTGCAGCCGCACGGTCTGGCCCACCCGCACCGCCTCGCCGATCGCGATCGTGCCCGCCTCCTGGTCGGCGCCGATGATCGGCCGGACGAGGAAGTCCCCACGGGTCGTACTCGGGCCGGTTCTCGTCGATCACCAGGCCCAGCATCACGCCGCTGCGAGCGAGCATCTGCTCGTGCTCGGACAGCGATGCGATCGCCTCGCTCAGCCGCTCGATCGCGGGGCGGCTCGCCAGCTCCTCGACGACGTTCCCCTCGGCCGCCGTGATCGTCATCTCCGGCCCGACCGGGGCGGCGCCCTGCGACACGCACGGCAGCACCGTCACCCCCGACAGCGAGCAGCCGACCGCGCCCTCCGAGAGCACGTCGCCGTCGCGGAACAGCGATCCGCCGCCGGCCGCCGCCGCGCTCGCCAGCCCACCCAGCACCGGCAGCCCGGGGCGGGAGTCGTACAGGCGCGCCAGCAGGGTCTCCGTGGAGAACGTGTAGGGGTCGGCGAGCACGATCAGGCAATCGCCCGGGAGCTGGGCAGGGAGCCCGACCAGCGCGCGCTGGTCTCCGTCGCGCTCCATCCGGAAGTGATGGGTGTCGATCTCGGCGCCCGGCATCGACGCCGCCCACACCACGGCGCCGGGCCCCTCCTCGATCTCGACTCCGCCGCCGACTACGCCACCGGCTCCGCAGCCGACCAGGTTGGCCGGAGCGAGGCGATCGTGCACCGCCGACAGGATCCACTTCGACAGCGACAGGTGCGACGCACCGGCGAACAGCACGCACAGATCGCATCGCCCGTTCAGTCCCCGCGCCGCCTCGTCGGCGGCCTCGGAGAAGGCCTCGACGGGGTCGAAGCTCTCCGACATGCCGACCGAGACCGTGACCGCCATCGGCTCAACGATACGGTGGACGCAGCGCTATCCGGACTTCTTGACCAGCTTCAGCTTCGTTGATTGCGTCGCCGCCTCGCCGCCGGTCGGCGTGAAGGTGACGTCGGCGGTCACCTTGGCCTTGCCCGTCCGCCGCAGCCCGCGCTTCGCCTTCCGGGCAGCCTTCACGCGCAGCTGCACCTCACCGGCCGCAGCTGCCTCCGCTGCCGCCGACTTCACCCTCTCTCCGGCCAGCTCCACGGCGCCCGGCCCCGGGACGTCGACGGCGAGCTTCGCCGTGCCCCTCTTCTTCCGTGCCCCTCTTCTTGTTCCTCTTCACCTTCCCGAAGCTGAACTCGTTCGAGGGTACGGGTGGTTGGGGTGGAGGCAGCGGGCGACCCGCGTCGACGGCGACGCCACAGGGCCCTCCGGCGCCGGTGATGAAGCCCTGCGTCGCCCTGCGCCGTCGAGGCCGGCACGGCCGACCGTGCTCCCGGTCGAGTTCCCGAGGCCGCCGGGCCCTGCGGCCGCCCAGTAGACGTTGGCGGCGGCGATCGCCACGCCGCACACGCCAGCGCCCGTCGTGGTGATCAGGTCCTGTTTGACCCCCGTGTTCGGCGCCGTCGTGCTGGCACGCCCGATCGTGTTGCCGGTTGCCGAGCCTCCGAAGTTGGCCCAGTACAGGTGGGTGGCGTTGGCCGCCACGCCGCAGGGCTGATCGGCACCGGTCACGAACTGCTGCACGCCCGTGTTCGGCGCGCTGGTGTCCGCCCGGCCGATGCTGCCGGGGAAGTCGCTGTTGGCCCAGAACACGTGCCCGTCGTGTACCGCCACGCCGCAGGGGCTGTCGACGTTCGGGGCGCCGTCCACGAAGGTCTGGGTAACGGCCTGCCCGTCCAGGGCGGCCCGCCCGATCGCGTCGCCCGCGGTCTCGGCCCAGTACACGTGACCGCCGTCGAGCGCAACGCCGCACGGGAAGCTCAGCCCGGTGACGAGGTTCGGGTTCGGGTCACTGCCATCCAGGTTCGCCCGGGCGATCGTCCCGTTGTCACCATCGCCCAGCGTCGCCCAGTAGAGGTGCATTCCGTTCGCGGCAACCCCACAGGGCTTTGCCGTGGTGCTGCGGAAGGCCTGGTTCTTCGCGCCACCGTCGTTGGTCGCGCGGCCGACGGACGAGCCGCTCGTGTTGGTCCAGTAGACGAACGCATCGGCTGGCGCGGTTGCGGCCAGAACGACAAGGATCGCGGCCTAAGAGCGAGCGTGGCGCGGTTAGCCACAGGGCTCATGGCGTCACCGATCATACGCGCGCTCGGCAATCGGGCCCCGTGCCATGATCAGCGCGTGATCGATCCGCTCCAGCGCTGGGGGGAGTACGAGGGCAAGCCCGACTACGCGGGCCTGCTCACGTTCGGCGGGCTCCCGTACACCGAGGACCCGGCGGAGCTGCAGGGGGTCGATGTCGCGATCGTCGGCGCCCCGGCCGACGATCTCGTCTCGGACCGCCCCGGAACCAGGTTCGGGCCGCGCGCGATCAGGTCGGCGAGCGCGCCGAGCGGCCCCCATCTCGAGGCGGGCATCGACGGGATCGCCGCGCTTCGCGTGGTCGACTTCGGGGACGCCGCGGTGATGCCCGCGGACCCCGAGCGCTCGCACGCGGCGATCGAGCGCACGGTCGGCGAGGTCGTCGCCGCGGGCGCCTTCCCGATGGTGCTCGGCGGGGACCACTCGATATCCGAGCCCGACATCCGCGCCTGCACCGCCCACCACGGCCCGGTCGGGTTGATCCACTTCGACACCCACACGGACACCGGGAAGGAGGTGTTCGACGTCGAGGTCTCGCACGGGACGCCGTTCTACCGCCTCGTGGAGCAGGGTCACGTAGATCCGCGGCGCTACGTGCAGATCGGCCTCCGCGGCTACTGGCCGGGCGAGGACGAGTTCTCGTGGCAGGCCGACCGCGGGATCACGGCGCTGTTCATGCACGACATACGGAACGTCGGGATCCGTGGCGTGATCGAGCGCGCGGTCGAGGTCGCCGGGGAGGGCGGCGCGATGACGTTCCTGTCGGTCGACGTCGACGTCCTCGACCCCGCGTTCGCGCCGGGAACGGGGACACCCGAGCCCGGCGGGATGACCTCCGCGGATCTGCTGTGGGCGTGCCGAGAGGTGGCCGCACGGCTCGATCTCGTCGGCGCCGACGTCGTCGAGGTGCTTCCCACGGCGATCGCTTCGGCCGACGTCACCGCGCTCGTCGCCGATCGGATCGTGCGCGAGATCATCACCGGGCTCGCGCTGCGGCGGCGCTAGCTCGCGTCGCCGGCGGTCTTCAGCAGGTATTCGCGAACGAAGCCGTCGAGGTCGCCGTCGAGCACGCGCTGCGCATCGCCGACCTCGTGGCCCGTGCGGTGGTCCTTCACCCGCGTCGAGGGATGAAGCGTGTAGCTGCGGATCTGGGACCCCCACTCGGCCGCCTTCTGCTCGCCGCGCTCGGCCGCCATCTCCTCGGCGCGGCGGCGCTCCTCCTGCTCGAGCAGCCGCGCGCGCAACAGCCGCATCGCGGTCGCCTTGTTCTGCGTCTGGGAGCGCTCGTTCTGGCACTGGACGACGATCCCGGTGGGGAGGTGCGTGATCCGCACCGCGGAGTCGGTCTTGTTCACGTGCTGGCCGCCGGCGCCGGACGCGCGGTAGGTGTCGACACGCAGGTCCTCCTCGTCACGTCGACCTCGACGTCGTCGTCGACCAGCGGCGCAACGTCGAGCTGGGCGAACGCGGTGTGGCGGCGCTTCTGCGCGTCGAACGGCGAGATCCGGACGAGGCGGTGGACGCCGCGCTCGGCGGCGAACAGCCCATACGCGTGCTCGCCGCGAGCGATGAACGTCGCAGACTTGATGCCCGCCTCCTCGCCCTCCGACGCCTCCGTCATCTCGACCCGGAACCCGCGGCTCTCGGCCCACCGCAGGTACATCCGGAGCAGCATCTCCGCCCAGTCCTGCGAGTCGGTCCCGCCCGCCCCCGAGCGCACGGTGACGACGGCGTCGCCGGAGTCGTACTCACCGGCGAAAAGGCGCGCCTCCTCGAGCTCGGCGAGTCGCGCCTCGAGCGCGGCGAGCTGCGCATCGAGCTCACCCGCGATCTCCTCGTCGTCGACTGACAGCTCGATCAGCTCGGCGAGATCGGCCGCGTCCGACTCCAGCCTGCGAAAGCTCTGCGCCCGCTTCTGCGCCCGCGCGTGCCGAGCCGACACCGCGGCCGCTTTCTCCTGGTCGTCCCAGAAGCCCGGCCGCTGCATCTCCTCCTCGAGCCCGGCTACCTCCGCCTCGAGCGCGGCTGGGTCAAAGGTAGTCCGCGAGCAGCTTCAACTGCTCCCGGACCTCGCCGAGCCGTACGGCTGCCGCTTCGGTACTCGGTGCCTCAGCCACTACGCCCCGTGGCACTTCTTGTACTTCTTGCCCGAGCCGCACCAGCACGGGTCGTTGCGACCGATCTTGTCGCGATCGTCCTTGACGCGGGTGCCGGCCTCGGCCGGGGCAGCCGCCGCTGCCGCTGCCGCTGCCGCCTCGGCGCCACCCCCGGCGGTGGTGCTGACCGCGCCGCCCCCCGCGGCGGCGCCGGTCGCGGATTGCGGGGCGCCCTGATTCAGCGCAGAGGGCTGCGCCTCGCCGCCGCCCGAGTACTGCACCCGGCTCGGCTCCTCCGCCGGTGCGAACATCTCCTCCGCCTCGGCCGGAGCGACGTCGACCTCGACGTGGAAGATCAGCCGTGCGAACTCCTGCCACACGGAGTGCATCAGCTCCGAGAACATCGTGAAGCCCTCGTTCTTGTAGGCGACGAGCGGGTCGATCTGGGCGAACCCTCGCAGGTGGATCCCCTCGCGCAGGTAGTCCATCTCGTACAGGTGCTCCTTCCAGCGATGGTCGATCACCTGCAGCAGGATCTGGCGCTCCAGGTATCGCATCAGCTCGTCGCCGAACTCCTGCTCGCGGCGGTCGTAGGCCGCGAGCGCGTCGTCTGTCAGCGCCGTGGCCAAGCCCTCCCGGTCGCCGAGCGGGCCGCGTCGAGCGTCGCCATGTCGACCCCCATCGGCCACAGCTGGGCGAGCTGCGCCTGCAGCCCGGGCAGGTCCCAGTCCTCGAACACCTCACCGGGCGTGAACTCCTGCACGTTGCGCTGGACGACGTCGCGAAGCTCGTCGTGGGCGGCCTCCGACATGTCGCGGCCTTCGAGGATCTCGCGCCGGTACTTGTAGATCACGCGGCGCTGCTCGTTCAGGACGTCGTCGTACTCGAGCACGCGCTTCCTGATCAGGAAGTTCTGCTGCTCGACCTTCTTCTGCGCGTTCTCGACCGTCCGCGTCAGCATCTTCGCCTCCAGCGGGTACTCCTCGCCCTCGTCGTCAACGGGACCGAGCCGGTCGAGGATCCGGTAGATCCGGTCGCCGGCGAACAGCCGGATCACGTCGTCCTCCGCCGAGAGGTAGAAGCGCGATTCGCCGGGGTCGCCCTGGCGACCCGAGCGGCCGCGGAGCTGGTTGTCGATCCGGCGCGACTCGTGCCGCTCGGTTCCGCAGATGAACAGACCGCCCGCCTCCAGCACCTTCTCCGCCTCTTCCTCGCACCGCTTCTCGAGCTGCGGGATAAGCGCCTGCAGCTCCTCCTCGTAGCTGTCGTCATCGGGCGACACCCCGAGCTTGCGCAACTCCGCCGCCGCCATCCCCTCGGGGCTGCCGCCGAGCTTGATGTCGACGCCGCGCCCCGCCATGTTCGTTGCGATCGTGACCGCCCCGATCCTGCCCGCCTGCGCGATCGTCTCGCCCTCACGCTGGGCGTGCTCGGGCTTCGCGTTGAGGACGACGTGGTCGATCCCGTTCCGCTTCAGCTGGTCGGAGAGCGTCTCGGACACCTCGACCGAGACCGTGCCGACGAGGATCGGCTGGCCGCGCTCGTGGCGCTCGATGATCTCGCCCAGCACCGCCTTCCACTTGCCGTCCTTCGTCTTGTAGATCTGGTCGTTGTGGTCCTGGCGGACCATCGGACGGTGGGTGGGGACCTCGATCACCGGGATCTTGTAGATCTTCATGAACTCGGTGGCCTCGGTCAGGGCCGTCCCGGTCATCCCCGAGAGCGTGTCGTACAGGCGGAAGTAGTTCTGCAGCGTGATCGTCGCCAGGGTCTGGTTCTCCTCCTTGATCGCGACGCCCTCCTTCGCCTCGACCGCCTGGTGCAGGCCCTCCGACCACCGCCGCCCCTCGAGGATGCGACCGGTGAACTCATCGATGATCATCACCTCTCCGTCGATCACCGCGTAGTCCTTGTCGCGCCTGTACAGGGACTCGGCCTTCAGCGACTGGACGAGGTGGTTGACGAGCGTCCCGTGCTCGGACACGTACAGGTTCTCGACCCCGAGGAAGCGCTCCGTGTTGGCGACGCCCCTCTCGGTCGGGGCGACCGTCTTGTGCTTCTCGTCGTACTCGTAGTCGTAGTCGACCTGCGAGGTGTCGCGCGACTCGCCCAGCGACTTCAGCTTGTCCTTCGACTGCTCACCCGTGAGCTGCCTCGCCAGCCGGGCGAACGAGTAGTAGATGTCCGCGGCCTGCTCGGGGGCGCCTGAGATGATCAGCGGCGTCCGTGCCTCGTCGATCAGGATGTTGTCGACCTCGTCCACGATCGCGTACGGGTGGCCGCGCTGAACGGTGTTCTCCAGCGAGGAGGCCATGTTGTCGCGGAGGTAGTCGAACCCGAACTCGGAGTTGGTGCCGTAGACCACGTCGGACGCGTACGCCTCGCGGCGCTCGGCGGGCTCGTCGGACTCCTGGATCACGCCGACGGTGAGGCCGAGCGCGTCGTAGATCGGGCCCATCCATTCCGCGTCGCGGCGGGCGAGGTAGTCGTTCACCGTGACCAGGTGAACGTTCTGACCCGCGAGCGAGTTCAGGAACACGGGCAGGGTCGCGGTCAGGGTCTTTCCCTCGCCCGTCCTCATCTCGGCGATCGCGCCCGAGTGCAGGACCATCCCGCCGATCAGCTGCACGTCGAAGTGGCGCTGTCCAATCGTGCGGCGGGCGGCCTCGCGGACGAGCGCGAACGCCTCGGGGAGCAGGTCGTCGAGCGACTCGCCGTTGCGGGCCCGTTCTCGCAGTCCGTCCGCCTCGGCCCGGATCTCGGAGTCCTCGAGCAGCTCCATCTCCGGCTCGACGCGGTTGATCGACTCGACGCGCTTCTCGTAGTCCTTGAACTGGCGCGCCTCGCCCATCCTCAGGGCACGATCTATTAGCCCCCGGGCCATCGACAATCAGCGTACCGAGTCGGCGGCGCGCGGCCGCAAGGTCAGCGCTTCAGCTTCACCTTCTCGGTCGCGGTCGTCGAGTTGCCGGCGGCGTCGGAGACGTCCGCCGTGAACTTCACCTTCGCCTTGCCCTTGTGCTTGAGCGCCTTGCGGGCGGCCTTCAGCCCCTTCTTCGGCAGTTTCAGCGTGGCGGTGGCGGTCCCGTTCGCCGGCACCTGGACGCTAGTCCCCTTGAGCTCGTACTTCTTCTTCTTCTTGGCCGCCGCCGCGGAGCTCTTCGGGCCCCCGGAGGGCACGACCTCGAGCACGCCGTCGACCTCGGCCAGGCAGGCGTCGATCCCGCAGCTGATCACGATCCCGACGTGCTTCCTTGCCTTCTGCTTCTTCTTCTCGGTGGAAAGGATTGCCGTCGGCGGTGTCGTGTCGGCGGGCTTCGTGTTGCCGCCCCCGGTCGGGGGAGCGGCACCGCCGTCGGAGGGCGGTGCGTTGTGTGGTCCACACTGCTCGGGGTAGCCCGGAGGCGACCAGACCCAGTCGTAGGCGTCGGTCCCCACTCCGGAATTCGTGTCACTCCGGAGCTGGACGTCGAGCTCGCGTTCGGCGCCGCCAGGATCGGTGAGCACGACGTCGAGATCGAGGGGCGCCGGGTTGTCCTCAACGAAGATCGAGTAGCAGAAGCCGCGCTCGCTCGGGTCCTGCTGGTCGGTATAGGTGAACTCCCCTGGAACGAGGTTCGGAAATGCCGAGAGGATGTGGTCCTCGGGTTGGGAGACTCCGACGCTGTCCGTGTTTCCGCCCACGTCGCTCACATAGAAGAACGGCTGGTTCGGGACGGCGCCGCTGTCCCAGGTGATGTCCGCGCGGACGGTGTCCGCGGCGTGCGCCGCGGGGGCAAGCAGCAGGCCGCAGGCCAGCGCCAGGCCCAGGGCTCGCCCCACCACACGCGACCCCGCCGTCGCTCCGCCCCGCCACTGCTCCAGCTTCCTTACCGATGCCATCCCGCTGACGCTGTCTCTCCTGATTCCAACCGAGCGTGGACGACAGGGACGGTCTCAGCCACGCCGGCGGCCGTCAATGATGCATTTGCATCATTTCCCCTGCTCCAAGCCACCATCGGTTAGGGTTGGGTCGGATCAGGGGCTACAGGGGCTGCTATGGCAGATTTGGCGTCCGAAGACCTGATTTCCGCATTCGCGTTCGTGCTCACGGTGCAGTCGGCGGTCGACCTGAGCGCCTACCGGCGGGAGATCCTGCGCCTGCGTGACCTGATCGCATGTGACGCGATCGGCTACAACGAGGTCGCGCTCGACACGGGCGAGACATACCTGGTGCTTTATCCCCCCGACGCCGCATATCCGGGGGTCGAGGACGTGTTCGCCCGGTATGCGGATCAACATCCGGTGATCCGCTACCACCAGGAGACGGGCGATCCGTCGCCGAAGGCGCTCTCCGACTTCCTCACCGAGGACGAGCTGCACGGCCTCGACCTGTACCGCGAGGTGTACGCGCCGATGGGCGCCGAGGACCAGCTCAGCTTCCTGCTTCCCTCGCCACCCGAGATGACGGTCGGGGTGGCGCTGAACCGGTCGAGGCGGGGGTTCTCCGAGCAGGAGCGCGAACTCGTCGAGCTCGTCCGCCCGCACCTCGGTCAGTCGTTCCGCGACGCGCGCCAGCGCGAGCTCAGCAACCCGCTGTCCGCGGCCAGGCTCGCCGCGCTTGGGCTCTCACCGCGCGAGGCCGAGGTGATGCGGTTGCTCGTAGAGGGCCGGTCGGCCGCCGAGATCGCGTCCGAGCTGACGATCTCGAACAGCACCGCGCGCAACCACGTGGCGCACATATACGAAAAGCTGGGCGTCGGCTCCCGGGGCGCGGCTGTCGCCGCGGTGCTGCGCACCGGCGTGGACGGAGGGACGCCCCGGGCCTAGGCGGTGCGGCGCCGAAGCCGCTCGCCGAATCGCCGCGCCTCGGTCCGCCTGCGGCGCTTGTCGCGGTGGCGCTTCACCTGGCGGCGGATGTCCTCGGCGAGCGCCTTGATCGAGTGCGCCATGTCGGGCGACCCCTCGGAGGCGCGAAGCGTGGCGCCCTTCAGGTGCAGGGTCGCCTCGGCGACGGCGCGGTCGGCGATCGCCGGGTTGCGCTCCTCGCTGAGCTCGACGTCGAGCGTCGCGATCTCGGGCAGCTGGCGGCCGATCCGCGCGAAGCGCTTCTCGACGTGGCGGCGGAGCTCCGGAGTGACCTCGACGTTCCGGCCCCTGATCTCTATCCGCACGCTAGCCTCCTCTCGTCGTCGGTACGCGCTTCCTTCGATGTTACGCCGATGCGACGGCGGGGCGGCAGCGACCGAAACGGCTCGCGCGAGATGGCCGCGCCGGACACCACCACCCCGTATCTGGACATCGCCGACTCCGGCTTCTCGGTGCGCTCGAGGGAGGTGCACCGAGCCCGTGAGCAGGGGTGGTACGCGCGCACCAACTACGGACTCGCGGTGCTCCGGCACGAGCAGGTCAAGGAGCTGCTCAAGGACCGGCGGCTGCGCCAGGGCAGCGCGGCGTGGCCGGCCCACAACGGAGTCCGGGCGGGGCCGTTCGTGGAGTGGTGGTCGAAGGCGCTGCTCAACCTCGAGGGGGAGGACCACAAGCGGATCCGCCGGCTCCTGAACCCCGCGTTCGCGCCCGGCAGGATCGACCGGCTCGCCCCCCGGTTCCGCGCCCTCGGCGACGAGCTCGTGGACGGGTTCGCCGCCCGCGGCCGGTGCGAGTTCATGTCCGAGTTCGCGGAGCCGTACGCCGGCCGGGTGATCGCGATCATCCTCGGGCTTGCGGAGAGCACGTGGCCCTCGATCGCGGCGTGGTCCCGCGATCTCGGCCTCGGCCTGAGCGTCGAGGTCGCCGCCCAGCTGGACCGGATCGAGGCGGCGCTCGCGGGCCTGTACTCCTACGCGGACGACCTGATCGAGGAGCGCGGCCGGGCGCCCCGCGACGACTTCGTCAGCGCGCTGGTCAAGGCCCATGGCACCGACGACGGCATGTCCGAGGACGAGCTCCGGGTGTCGCTGGTGCTGCTCGCGTTCGGCGGGATGGACACGACCCGAAACCAGCTCGGCCTGGCGATCCGGAGCTTTGTCGAGCACCCGGATCAGTGGGACCTGCTCGCGAAGCGCCCGGAGCTCGGAAAGCAGGCGGTCGAGGAGGTGATGCGGACGAACCCGACGATCACGTGGGTGACCCGCGAGGCCTGCGAGCGGATCGAGTTCGAGGGCGTCACGATCCCCGCAGGGACCACGCTCCACCTGCTCACCGAGTCCGCCGGAACCGACCCGCGGGTGTACGGAGAGGCGGAGTTCGACATAACCGCGAGGCGGCCGCGCAGCTTCGGGTTCGGCGCCGGTGTCCACCACTGCATCGGCCACCACCTCGCCCGTACCGACATGAGTGAGGCCCTGCCGCTGCTTGCCGGCCGCCTCCGCGACCTGCGGATCGCAGGGGAGGTTCGGTCGCTGCCCCCGTCCGGGAACACCGGGCCAATGGAGCTGCCGGTCACGTTCGAGGAGCGCTAGGCGCGGGCGAAGGTGAGCGCGACGACGGTCACGGCGGCCCCGTCGCGAAGCGCGCCCGCGGCGGCGGTCAGGGTGGCGCCGGTGGTGAGGACGTCGTCGACGAGCACGGCGCGTGCCGGGGCCGGGGCGACGAGGCGGATCGAGGGCGGGCGGGCCAGCCTCGCCCGCCGGGGCCGGCCGACCTGGCGGGGGCCGTTGCGCCTCCCCAGACATGGCGTGAAGGGGAGATCCGCAAGCCGGGCGAGCGCGTAGGCGATCTCCTCGGCGGGATCGTGGCCGCGGGCCCGCAGGCGCCACGGCGCCGGCGGGACCGGAACGACGGCGCCGGCGAGCAGGCCCGGCGGGGCGGCCACCATCGCCTCGGCGGCGCGGCGGGCGAGCGGGAGGCGGTGGTGGAACTTGAGCGCGGCGACGAGCCGGCGTGGCGTGCCTTCGTATGGCGCGACCGACCACACGCCGGCGAGCCCCGGAAGATTCGCGGTCGCCGGCCGGGCGGCGACGATCGCGCGGTCGCACCGGGCGCACAGCGAGGACTCGGGGCGGCATCGCGCGGCGCACACCCCGCACCGGGGTGGAGCGATCAGCGCGGCGACGGAGTCAGCAAGAGCGCGCGGGTGCAAGCCGCCAGCTTGGCCGGCTCGCCGTCGCCGGTTGTGCGCAGAGTGTCAGGAAGGGCTACTCGAAGACGGCCTTCTCGACCGCGCCCAGGTCCGCCTCGCACCCGATCACCGCCGGCGCCTTCCCGATCGCGATGTCGGGGTCCTTCAGGCCGTGGCCGGTCAGCACGCAGACGACGTTCGTGGGCACCTGCCCACCCTCGGGCTCGGGCAGCCCGTGCGCAAGCAGCCCCGCCACCGCGGACGCGGACGCCGGCTCGCAGAAGACTCCCTCGCGCGAGGCGAGCAGCCTGTACGCGTCCAGGATCTGCTCGTCCGAGACCGCGGCGACCCGGCCGCGGGAGCCGGTCACCGCGCCCATCGCCTCCTCCCACCTGGCGGGGTTCCCGATCCGGATCGCGGAGGCGATCGTCTCGGGCGCCTCGATCGGGTGGCCCTCGACCAGCGGGGCGGCGCCGGCAGCCTGGAAGCCGTACAGAACCGGGGATGCGTCGTACTCCTGGAAGCCCCGCCAGTATGCGGTGATGTTGCCCGCGTTCCCGACCGGGATCGCGAGCGCGTCGGGCGGCTCGCCGAGCTCGTCGCAGATCTCGAAGGCGGCGGTCTTCTGGCCCTCGATCCGATAAGGGTTGATCGAGTTGACGAGCTCGACCGGGTGCGTGGCCGCGAGCTCACGGACGATCTCGAGCGCCTGGTCGAAGTTTCCGCGGAGCGCGATCACCCGGGCGCCGTGCATGAGCGCCTGGGCGAGCTTGCCGATCGCGATCTTGCCCTCCGGGACGATCACCGCGCCGCGCACCCCGGCGCGGGCGGCGTATGCGGCCGCGCTCGCCGCCGTGTTCCCGGTGGAGGCGCACAGGATCGCCTCGGCGCCGGCTCCCGCGGCGCGCGAGACGGCCAGCGTCATCCCGCGGTCCTTGAAGCTGCCGGTCGGGTTGGCGCCCTCGAGCTTCAGCCGCACCCGCACTCCGAGCCGGTCGGACAGGAACGGCGCCTCGACCAGCGGCGTCGAGCCCTCGTTCAACGTGATCACCGGGTCGCCCGGCTCGATCGGGAGCCGGTCCCGGTACCGCTCGATCAGGGGGGGAGGCACGTGACCTACCCCGCGACTGCGGACGCGAAGCGGAGCACGTCGCAGGCACTCATAGAAATTCCTCCTCTATGACCCGGATCGCCCGCGGCGGCGATCGCATGAAGTCGAGCTTTGCGATCCCCTCGAGCGCGGCATAGAACCGGCTCTCCGGGCACTCGTGCATCACCATCACCAGCCGCGCGTCGTCGCCAAGCCCGCGCTGCAGCGCCGACTTCACCGACACCCCGTGCTCCCCGAGCACCGCCGCGATCCCCGCGAGCACGCCGGGACGGTCGGCGACCTCGAGATGCAGGTAGAACGCCGAGCCGACATCGGCCGCGATCTCGAGCCGCTCCCGGACGGAGTGCACCTGCGCCTCGCCCGAGGCGATCGAGACGACGTCCCCGAGCACCGCGGAGGCGGTCTCGATCCCGCCCGCGCCGGGCCCCGACATCGTGATCTCGGTGATCGCCGGCGCCTCCACCATCACCGCGTTGAACGGCCCCTCGACCGGCGCCAGCGGGTGGCCGCTGTACAGGAAGCACGGGAAGACCCGGACGCTGAGCCTTGCGCCGAGCCGCTCCGCGACACCGAGCAGCTTCAGGGACAGCCCCAGCTCGCGCGCGTACTCGAGGTCCTCCGGCCGGACGTTCTCGATCCCCTCGAAGGCGACGTCGTCGAGCCGGACCGGGGTGTGGAAGGCGAGCCGGGCGAGGATCGCCATCTTCGCCGCAGCGTCGGCGCCGCTCACGTCGTCGGTGGGGTCGGCCTCCGCGTACCCGAGCTCCTGCGCGCGGGCCAGCGCGTCGTCGTAGGAGGCCCCAGTCTTCGCCATCTCGGTGAGGATGTAGTTGGTCGTCCCGTTCACGATCCCGAACACCTTCGTGAGCTCGGTCGCGACGAGGCTCTCCTGGATCACCCGGATCACCGGGATCACCCCGGCGACCGCCGCCTCGAACCGGAGCTGCACCCCCGCCTCGCGCGCCGCGTCGAACAGCTCGTCGCCGTGCTGGGCGATCAGCTGCTTGTTCGCGCTGACGACGTGGCGGCCCTCGCGCAGCGCCCGGAGCACGTACTCGCGCGCCGGGTCGGTGCCGCCGATCAGCTCGACGACCACGTCCGAGGACGCGAGGATCTCGTCGAAGTCGCCCTCGGAGCGGCGCAGCACGCCGGCGATCTCCGGCCGGCGGCCGGCGGCCGCCTCGACCGCGTCCGCGCGTTCCGCGAGCAGATCGACGAACGCGCCGCCGACGGTGCCGCGGCCGAGCACCCCGATCTGGAGCGGTTCAGTCACTCGTCCCGCGCGGTCAGGTCGGTGTAGGTCTCGCGCCGCACGACCACCCGCGCGTCGCCCTCCGCGCACATCACCACCGGCGGCCGCGGGACGCCGTTGTAGTTGCTCGCCATCGCGTAGCCGTACGCGCCCGTCGCCGGGGTGACCAGCACGTCGCCGACCCGCGGCGAGGCGAGCAGCGCGTCCCTGATCAGGATGTCGCCCGACTCGCAGTGCATTCCGGCGACGGTGGCGGTCGTGTCCGGGGTCTCGCCGGCGCGGTTCGCGATCACCGCCTCGTACCGGGAGCCGTAGATCATCGGGCGGAGGTTGTCCGACATCCCGCCGTCGACCGCGACGTAGGTGCGCACGTCCGGGATCTCCTTCACCGTGCCGACCTCGTACACGGTGATCCCGGCGTTGCCGACGAGCGAGCGCCCCGGCTCGACGAGGACGCGAGGCGGAGGGTCGAACAGCCGCGCCACGCCCCGCACCTTCACGTCGACGTAGTCCTCGATCGAGGGCGGCTCGTCCTCGTCCGTGTAGGCGATCCCGAGGCCGCCGCCGACGTTCAGGATCTCGATCCCGTTGTCGGCGAGCTCCGCGAGCGCCTCGATCGCCGTCACGTAGGGGTCGAGCTCGAAGATCTGCGAGCCGATGTGAGCGTGCAGGCCGGTGAACCGCAGGTTGTCGCTCGCCCGGACCGCCTCGATCGCCTCCCGCGCCAGCCCGTCGCGGAGCCCGAATCCGAACTTTGAGTCGACGCCGCCGGTCTGCACGTACCCGTGCGTCGAAGGCTCCACGCCCGGGGTCACCCTGATCAGGACGTCCTGGGGGCGGTCGAGCAGCGCCTCGGCGCGGCGGATCTCGTCGAAGGAATCGAGCACGATGTGGCCGACCCCGGCCTCGAACGCCTGCCGCAGCTCGCTCTCGGTCTTGTTGTTGCCGTGCATGTAGACGCGGCCCGGATCGAACCCGGCGCCCAGCGCCAGGAACAGCTCCCCGCCCGACGCGACGTCGACGGACAGGCCCTCCTCGGCGAGCACCTCGCACACGGCGGTGATCGGCGCCGCCTTGCTCGCGTACAGCACCTCGAACTCCTCGGTGCGGGCCCGGAACGCATCCAGGTACTGGCGCGCCCGCGATCGCAGATCCCCCTCGGCATAGGCGTAGGCGGGCGTGCCGAACTCGCGAGCCAGCTCGACCACGTCGCAGCCGCCCACCTCGAGATGGCCGCGCTCGTTGACGCGGCTCCCACGCGGATACACGGGGGAGCTCTCGATCGGGTGGGGGGTGAGGGCGGCCGCGAGCCCGCCCTCGGCCGGGTTGTCGGCGGCCGCGGTCACGGTGTCGGCATTGTGACGAGCCGGCGCCGACCCGGCGCGGTAGGTTCGCCCGTGCAGTGAAGGTCCCAGCGCCGACCAAGCCGACCCGGACCGGGGTGCAGGAGGGCCGCCCCTACGAGCTGTGGCTTCCGGACGCGGGGGCTGCGGCGCCGCCGTGGCCGGGGATCGTGATCCTGCACGGCGCCGGCTCCCGGAAGGAGAACCACGCCGACTTCGCGCGGGCCGCCGCCGCCTACGGGTGGGCGGCGATCGCGTACGACCAGCGCGGCCACGGCGCCTCGACCGACGTGATGTCGCCCAGCGCGGTCGGGGACGTGACCGTGATCGCCCGCTTCCTGTCGGGGGTGGACGGCGTCGACCCGGAGCGGGTGTGTGTGAGGGGGTCGAGCATGGGCGGCACGCTCGCGATCCACGCCGCAGCGAGATCGGATGCGATCGCGGGGGTGGTCGCGATCTGCCCCGCTCCCGAGGACGGTCTGCTGCGAGCGCTGCGCCGGGGCGATCTCGAGTTCCGGGCGGACGCGCCTGCACTCGAGGGGTGGCTCGGCGAGCACGAGATCGGTGAGGCGATCGTGCTGCTGTCGGGAAGGCCGCTGCTCCTGATCCACGCCCGCGGCGACGACCAGGTCCCGTACACCGTCTCGGAGCGGCTGTACGCGGGGTCCGGGGATCCCAGCAAGCTGATCCTGCTTCCGGGCGGGCATCACCGCTCCGCCCAGCACGACGCCGAGCTGCACGGGGTGGCGCTGCGGTGGCTGGAGCGGGCGCTCGGCGCGGCCGGCGACTACAGGTAGCCCATCGGGTCGACCGGCGTGCCGTTGACCCGGACCTCGAAGTGGAGGTGGTCGCCGAAGCACGACCCGGTGCAGCCGCTGTAGCCGATCACCTCTCCCTGGTGGACCGAGGCGCCGGCGGAGGTCGCGAACCGCGACTGGTGCCCGTAGCAGGTCGACAGCCCGCCGCCGTGGTCGATGCACGTGTAGTTCCCGTAGCCCCCTGTCGGCGCGGCGAGGGCCACCCTGCCTCCGTCGGCGGCGCGGATCGGCGTCCCGGAGGGGACGCCGATGTCGATCCCGGCGTGCAGCCGGCCCCACCGCATCCCGAAGGGAGAGGTGACGGGGCCGTTCACGGGCCAGATCAGCTGGCCCGTCCCGCCCCGGATCGGGCCGGCGGGCAGGGTCGAGGTGCTGGACTGGAGCTGGCTCTGGATCTTCCCCTCGAGGTCGCCGACGTCGCCCTCGAGTCGCTTGATGTTGTCGTTGATCGAGGACAGCGCGTCCTTGCGGTTGGAGCGGGCGGTGGACAGGTCGCCCTCACGAGCCTGCAGGGACGAGCGGGTCCGGGTCAGCTCCCGCTTCTTGGCGGCGATCTCGTCGCGGTCGACGCGGATCCGCCCCACCACCCCCTTGGTCTCGTTGCGAAGATCGCGGACGCGGTTGATCACGTCCGAGTCCTGCGCCTCGATCCGGCTCAGGTACTCGTAGCGCTCCAGCAGGTCCGAGAAGCCGTCGGACTCGAGGATCACCGTGAGCGTGTCGGGCGAGTCCGACTTGTAGATCGCGACGAGGCGCTGCTTGAGCACGTGGACGGACCGCTTCAGCCGCGCCCGGAGCGCGACGAGGCGGTCGTGCTCCCGGTCGAGGTGGGTCTGGACCTTGTCGAGCTCGGCCTGCACTGCCGCCTCGCGGTTCCGAAGCGCCGCCACCTCGCCCTCGAGCTGGGAGATCCGGCTCGAGTAGTGCTGGATATCGGTGGTGAGCACGCCCCGCTTCGACTGCGCCGAGTCGAGCTTGGACCGCTTCGCGTCGAGCTGTCCCTGCAGGTCCTGCGCGGCGGACCCGGCGGCGAGCACGCCGGCGGCGACCGAGGCGGCGACGAACACCGCCGCCGCCCGGCGTCGCCGGTCGGTCAGCCGCTGCTGCTGTGATCCGCGTTCCATCTCTTTCGTCACCTACGGGGTTAGCTGACGGGCTGGCGCCGAAAGAGCTTGCGCCTGGTCCAAGGGGACCATTCGCCCCGGAAGTTGGTTCCCCCGCTCCGCGGCGTAGTTTCGCGCGCGGACTCGGTCGAATCGTGCGTGAGGGTAACAGTCGCAAGCGTTATTGCAAGCGTCCACTAACAAAAACCCGCGGCGTGCTCGGCTTCGCGTCCGCGCGCCGCGGGGTCCCGGGTTACTGCCGGGTCCGTTCCACGTCGAGCAGCTGGGGCGGGGCCTCCTCCTCCATCTGCAGCGTCGTGTGCTCGATCCCGTGCGTCTCGCGCAGCATCACCTCGATCCGCCGCATGACGAGGTCGCGGTCGCAGCCGACCGCTGCGACGACGTGCGCGGAGAGCGCCTCGAAGCCCGACGTCACCGTCCACAGATGAAGATCGTGGACGGCCCGGACGTCCTCGACCTTGCAGATCTCGGCCGCGACGGCGTCCACGTCCATCCCGGCAGGCGCGGCCTCCATCAACACGTCCGCCGGCTCCCTGATCAGCCTCACGGAGGAGGCAATGATCAGGCCCGAGATCACGAGGCTGGCGATCGGGTCGATCGGCTCCCACCCGGTCGCGAGGATCACCCCGCCCGACACGATCACGCCGATCGAGCCGAGCGCGTCGGCCGCGGAGTGGCGCAGCGCACCTTCCAGGTTTACGTCCTCGCGCCGGCCGCCGGCCAGCACGATCGTCGCGATCACGTTCCCGGCGAGGCCGATGAGACCGAAGACGAGCACTCCGCCCGCCTCCACCGTGGGCGGATCGCCGAACCTGTTCACGGCCTCTATCGCGACCAGGATCGCGATCACGATCAGCGCAATCCCGTTGACGAGCGCGGCGAACACCTCCGTGCGCTGGTAGCCGAAGGTGCGGCGGGAGTCCGCGGGGCGCGCCGCGAGCGCGCCCGCGAACAGCGCCAGCCCGATTCCGCCGACGTCGGAGAGCACGTGCCCGGCGTCGGCGAGCAGCGCCAGCGACCCGGTGACGAGGCCGGCGACGGCCTCGGCGACGAGCAGGACGACGTTGATCCCGAGCGCCCACCACATCCGGCGGGCGCTGTCCGCCCGGCGTGCGTCCAGGCCGTGCGCGTGGCCGCCATGCGTGTGCGCGTGAGCCACCTGACAGCGAGCTTATTGGCCGGGACCGCGGTCGCCGATCCCGCCACGACGAGCGTCAGCACGAAGAAGACGAGGAAGATCGCGCGCAAGCAGGCGCGCAAGGAGATCGACGAGGTGGTGCCCGGCATGATCCCGGTCCCGGCATCGGCAACTACGCAGCGCGGTGACGACGCGATCGAGCTGCCGGCGAGCACGCCGACGACGATCCTCTCGACTCAGATCACGACCGCCTCGCGCAGTGCTGGCCGCCGCGACGCTGTCGCTGCGCGGCGACACGCCCGCGGCCAACCCGGACGAGAGGGCTACCTGCTCGATCCCGGCATCTACAAGGTCGCCCTGCTGTGCACGCGGCTGGCCGGGGACGTGCAGGCACGCCAGGGCTCGCTGATGGCCTGGTCCGGCTAGCGCCTACGCGGTCGTCTTCGCGGGCTCGCCGGCGCCGTTCCGGGACTCGACCGCCTCCGCCGCGGCGCGGGCCTTGTCGGCCGGTGTGTCGCCGTTCCCGGCGGCCTTGATCGCGTCGGCCGCGATCTCGGCCCCCTCGGCGAGCCGGTTCCGGTACTCCTCGGCCTGCATCCGCGAGACCACCTGCCGCTGGATCTCGGCCGTGCCCTCGAACAGCTGATAGATCTTGGCGTCCCGGAACCACTTCTCGAGCGGGTACTCGGTCGACCATGCGGCCGGGCCGATCACGTCCATCAGCGTCCGGGTCGCCCACATCGCGACGTCGCCGGCCTTCAGCTTCGACATCGAGCCCTGGCCGCCGGTGAGCGGGATCCCGGTGCGGCCCATCCACGATGCGCGCTGGACGAGCAGCCGCGCCGCCTCGATCTCGGTGGCGACGTCGGCGAGCACCTGCTGCACCTGCTGGCGCTCCAGCGGCGGCCTCCCCGCGGTCGGCCCGAAGTCGAGCGCGTGCTCGATCGGGTCGACGGCGCCGCCGTTGTCCAGGTAGGCGAGCGTCCACTCGTACGCGGCCTGGGCGATCCCGAGCGCGGAGGCGCCGACGACCGGGCGGGTGAGCTCGAAGGTCGCGAGCGCCCCGGACGCGCGGCCCGACGACCGGCCCGAGCGCGCCCGCTCCAACTTCCGCTCCAGCTTGTCCATTCCGCCGAGCAGGTTGTCCGCCGGGATCCGGCAGTCCTCGAGCACCACCTCGGCGGTGTGCGAGGCGCGGATCCCGAGCTTCGACTCCTTCTTGCCCTGGCGCAGGCCGGGGGTCTCCGGTCCGATCACGAACGAAGCCTGGCCACGGTGGCCGAGCTCGGGGTCGACGGTGGCGACGACCACGTGGACGTCGGCGATCCCGCCGTTGGAGATGAAGACCTTGGTCCCGTTCAGGACCCACTCGTCGCCATCGAGCTTCGCGGTGGTGCGCAGGCTCTTCACGTCTGACCCGGCCTGCGGCTCCGTGACCGCGTAGGCGCCGAGCTTGATCTCGTCGCCGTCCCCGAAGCACTCCGGCACCCACTTGGCGATCTGCTCGGGGGTACCGCTGGAGGCGAGCCCCGCGGCGGCGAGCGTCGAGGCGGAGATCGCCAGCGCGATCCCGGCGCAGCCCCAGTGCAGCTCCTCGGCGTAGATCGCGCTGAGCTGGCCGTCGGGGTCCGACCCGAGCCGCTGCACGTGAGCGATCCCGTGCAGACCCCACTCGCGGGCCGAGCGCAACACCTCCCACGGAACGCTCTCCTCGGCGTCGTGCTTGGCCGCCACGGGCCGGATCACCTCCGCCGCGAAGCGGCGGCACAGCGCCTTGAACTCCTGCTGCTCGTCGGTGAGTGCGAACTCCATCCCGGACGGCCCCCTTTTTGCTCGGTCTTGGCGAGAGAGGCGAGCGCGGTCGACACGCTCGATTGACTGGTCAGTCAGCCAGTTTACAGGCTCACGGGCGAATAGTCTTCCGCGCCCGTGGCGCACCAACCGCCCCCGCCTCCGCCCCCTCCCGGACGCCCCTCGCCGGGCATGATCGTCGCCGGCATGATCCTCGCGGCTGTGCTCGGCGCCGCGGCCGTGATCGCAGTCGGCCAGCTCAGCGGTGACGAGAATGCCGTGCCCGCGCCGGTGCTGACCACCACCGAGGACCACGGGCCGGCGCCGGTCCAGCAGCTCAGCTTCCCGGCGCTCGCGACCCGGAACACGACCCGGGTGGCCGGGGTCGACCCGACCGACGACGCCGCCGCCGTCGCGCTCGCAACCCATCCCTCGGCGGGCGACGTCGAGAGAGCCGCCGCCGTGACGCTGGTCACCGCCGGGGACTGGGCGGCCGGGATCGCGGCGGCGCCGCTCGTCGCCGACCCGATCGGGGCTCCCGTGCTGGTCGGCGAGCCGGACTCGCTCCCGGACCAGACCGAGTCCGCGATCGCAGCCCTGCGGCCCACCGGAAGCCCCGAGACCGACCACGCGCAGGCGTTCGCGGTCGGGGACGTGAGCGCGCCCGACGAAATCGAGACGACCCGGATCTCGGGCGGGGATCCAGCCGAGATCGCCGCCGAGGTGGACCGCCTCCGCGGTCGGCTCACCCGCGAGAAGCCCCGCGGCATCGTGCTGGTCTCGACCGAGGACCCCGCGTTCGCGATGCCGGCCGCGGCCTGGGCGGCGCGCTCGGGCGATCCGGTTCTGTTCGTGGAGCGCAACCGGGTGCCGAAGCCGACCATGAAGGCGCTGAAGCGCCACAAGGACACGCCCGTGTTCCTGCTCGGGCCCGAGGAGGTCGCCTCGGACAAGGTCCAGACGAAGGTAGAGAAGAGGGTCCCGGACGTGCAGCGGATCTCCGCCGACGATCCGGTCTCGAGCGCGATCGCGTTCGCGCGGTTCGACTCCTCCGGCTTCGGGTGGGGGGTCAACGACCCGGGCCACGGCCTCGTGATCGAGAACTCCGCGCAGCCGCTCGATGCGGCGGCCTCGGCGGCGCTGTCCGCGGGCGGCGACTGGGGGCCGCTGCTGGTCACCGACGACGCGGACTCGGTGCCCGCCGCGCTGCGCGGCTACCTGCTCGACATCAAGCCCGGATACCGTACGGACCCGACCCGCGCGCTGTACAACCACGCATGGCTGATCGGAGACACGAGCCTGATATCGATCCCGTTCCAGGCGGAGGTCGACGAGTCGCTGGAGCTGGTCCGGATCCAACCCCCCGCGGGAACCTAGGGAGGCGAGAGCGATGAGCGAGGCCGAGAGCCCGGAGCGGATAGACCCGGGTCACCGGGTGGGCGTGGAGGACATCCGCGCGCTCGCCGGCCCGGTCACCCCGCACTTCGCGCTCCAGGTCCGCAACCGGATCCGCCGCCTGATCGAGACTCTCCCCGGGAATGACCCGGTCCGGCTCGAGGGCGAGCGCCAGATCGCCCGGCTCGAGCAGCTCGCCCGCGTCAGCGGCGACGCGCGCGGGATCGGGCCGATCGAGACCGGCGAGTAGCGCTCACCGCACCCGGCCCGAGGCGAGCTTCGCGACCGCCGGCAGCTCCACGCCCGCCTCGCCGCGGTGGACGTCGACGCGGCGATCGAAGGCCTCGCGGATCGCGGCCCGGGCGTCAGGGGGCTGCGCGTCGTACAGGCTCCGGATCCGGACTGTGCTGCCGAGCAGGCCGTGCCACACCGCATCCGCGTCGGGGACATGCAGCGACAGCGCCACGGTCTCCACCCGCACCTCGCCGAGGCCGGCATCCCCGAGCAGTCGCTCGAACTCCGAGTCGTCGGAGAACCGGTAGGAGTCCGGGCCGGCGACCGGCTCCGCTCCGGTGGTGTCGACTCCGGCGTCCGCGATCGCGTCGGAGAACACTCCGTTCATCCGGTTGCGCTCCGGCACATCCCAGACGCTGAGCGCGACTGTGCCGGGACGGCGCAGCACGCGGACCGCCTCGGCCACCGCGACCGCGGGCTCGGGGAGGTGGTTGACGACGAACCCGCCGACCACCGCGTCGAAGCTGGCGTCGTCGAACGGAAGCTGCTCCGCGTCCCCGTAGCGGAACTCGAGCTCGGGCTGGCGGCGGCGGGCGAGCTCCAGCATCCCCTCCGCGATGTCGATCCCGATCACGTCCGCGCCGCGGGCGGCGGCGCGCTCCGCGGCGTACCCGGGGCCGGTTGCGACGTCGAGCATCCGGATCCGGCCGTGCACCCCGGCGGCGTCGAGCAGCGGCTCAGCGACGCGTGCGGTGACCGATCCGAGCAGGTCGCCGTAGGTCTCGGCGCGGTCGGACCAACCCTCGGCCTGCAGCCGCTTGAACTGCTCGCCTCCTGTCGCCGGCGCCGCCATCGGGACGATTATCCTGCGGCGATCTCGGCTACTGATTTGAAGCAGCTCGCTCCGGCCCTGTGGCAGCTCCGCGGTTTTCCCCCCAACGGGATCAACGTCTACCTGGCAGAGGACGTCCTGATCGACGCCGCCACCCGGCGGGCAGGGCGCCGCATTCTGCGTCAGGTCGAGGGGCGGCCGCTGTCGCTGGTCGCGATCACGCACTGCCACCCCGACCACCAGGGGGCCGTCGAGGCGGTGTGCGAGGCGCGCCAAGTTCCGCTGGCCTGCCACGCCGACGACGTCGACGCGATGGAGGGGCGTCGCCCGGTGCAGTCGAGCGATCCGAACAACCCGCTCAACAAGCTGATCAAGGCGGTGTGGGAGGGTCCGCCCCGGAAGGTGGACCGGGTGCTGCACGACGGCGACGAGATTGCCGGCTTCCGCTTGATCCACGCTCCCGGCCATGCGCCCGGCGAGGTGATCTACTTCCGCGAGTCCGACCGCGTCGCGATCGCGGGCGACGTGATCAACACGATCAACGTGTTCACGGGGCTGCCCTCGGTGCGCGAGCCTCCGAAGGCGTTCACGCTCGACCCGGTCGAGAACCGGCGCTCGATCCGCAAGCTGCTCGATATGCGGCCGTCGCTCGTGTGCGTCGGACACGGTCCGCCGCTCCGCGACATCGCGAAGCTGGAGCGGCTGGTGGAGACGATGCCCGCGGACCAGCCCGGCTAGGTCGGCGCCGCCGACGGCGCGAACGCGTCGATGATGCGGCGCTGGTACTCCATCAGCTGCTCGGGGGAGATGAAGTAGGTCGGCGGCCCGAGGAAGATCCCGTCGCCGCGATCGAAGACCTCCTCGACCCGCGCGCGGACCTTGTCGAGTGGGCCGGCGGCGCAGTACGTGTCCACCATCGCGTCGCTGACGTGCCCTGGCATCGATCCGAGGTCGCCCGCGCGGAACGCGTCCCCGACCGCCTTCGCCGCCTCGCCGAACCCGTGCATCTCCCACAGCGGCATGTACGTGCGCACGGTCGCGTAGAACGCGATCGTGCGGCGGGCCGCGTCGTAGGCCGCCTCCTCGTCGTCATCGATCGCGCAGCAGACCGTCGGCAGGAAGTCGATCTCAGAGCGCCGGCGGCCGGACCGGCTCAGCCCCAGCTCCATGTTCGCGACCACCACCTCGTCGAGCCACCGAAGCGAGCACATCGGGTGGCCGATCAGGCCGTCCGCGACATCGCCCGCCATCCGCGCCATCCCCTCCCGGACGGCGGCGGTGTAGATCGGGACCAACTCCCGGGGCGGCTGCTGAGGCCGCGCCCAGCCCTTGATGTCGAGGTCGTAGTACTCGCCTTCGAACCGGATCGGCTCGCCCGTGTGGGCCTTGGCCATGATCAGGCGAACAGCCTCGATCGCCTCCCGCAGGTGCGGCGCCGGCCGCCCGTACTCGGCCCCGTGCCAGGTCTCGTTGAGGCGCCTCACGCCCGCGCCGAGGCCGAGCCGGAAGCGGCCGCCCGACATCTCGTCGATGTCAAGCGCGGATATCGCCAGGATGAACGGCGACCGCGTGAACGCCCACGCGATCCCCGTCCCCACGTCGATCCGCTCCGTGTGTGCGGCGATCCAGGTCGCCTGCGTGAACGTGCTGCTGAACAGCTCTGGGGTCCACACGCAGTCGACTCCGGAGGCCTCGGCGATCCGGGCCTGGTCGGCGAGGTCCTCACCGCCGGAGCCCATCGCGCCGATCGAGACCCGGCTCAGCGGACGCTGGTTCGGCACCGCGCTAGCCCTGCCCGCACGCCTTCAGGCCGTAGTCGCCCGCGAGCTGGCTCGCCTCGGCGAGCGGACTGCTGCCGCCGTTGGTGATCGCGGCCGGATCCTGTTTGATCTGCGCGATCCCCTGGTCGGCGGCGTCCAGGATCGCGGTGACCTGGTCCGCGTCGCCCTCGGGCGGGGTGAGCTCCCGAATCCCGTCGATCTGCGCCTGGGTCTCCGGCACCACCGTCTTGGCTACGAACGTGACCTGGTCGTCCTTCGACGGCTGCTGGCCCTGCGCAAAGGCCTTCGCCGCCGCCTGCTGGATCTTCGCGTCGCCCTGCTTGCAGATCTTGTCCGCCTGGGCGACGAACTCGTCCTTCGTGAGCGCGTTGGAGCTGCCGTCGTCATCGCCTCCGCACCCGGCCACGACCGCGGCCGCGGCGAGCGAGAGAGCCAACAGGTATCGGATCATCGTCCCCCCTAGTTAGTGGACCCGTGAAAGGGCGCCGACTGTAACAACCGGGCGAGCCTACCCGGGGGCGTTCGCGAGCGAGCGCCACAGGTACAGGCAAGCGAGCGTCCGTTGGGGACGCCACGGCTCCGCGATCCGCTCCAGCTCCGCCGGCGCGGGCAGCTCGCCGAGCTCGTAGGCGATCTGCGTCGCGCGCCGGATCCCGAGGTCGCCCGTGGAGAGCACGTCGGGGCGGCCGAGGTGGAAGATCAGGAACATCTCGGCCGTCCACCGGCCGATCCCGTGCACCTCGATCAGCGCCGCGATCACGTCCTCGTCGCTGAGCTTCCCGAGGCCCTGCAGGTCGAGCTCGCCCTCGACGACCCGTGTGGCGAGGTCGCGCAGGAAGGCGACCTTGGACCGCGACAACCCCGCGCCGCGAAGCGCCTGCTCGTCGGCGGCGAGCACCTGCTCGGGGGTCGGCGTGCGATCGCCGAACTCGCCCTGCAGCTTCGCCCAGATCGAGGCGGCCGCCTTCGTGGAGAGCTGCTGGCCGACGATCGCCCGCGCCAGCGCCTCGTAGGGATCGGGGCGACTGCCGCGCCGATCGGCGTCGGGGTCGATCGGCCCCCCGGCGTCGATCAGACGACGGAGGACCGGATCCTGGCCCCTCAGATACTCGTCGGCGTCGCTCAGACTCTTTGGATGATCGTCCCGGTGCCGAGCCCGCCGCCGCAGCACATCGTCACGAGGCCGGTCTCCTTGTCGGAGCGCTCGAGCTCGTGCAGGAGCGTCGTGATCAGGCGCGCGCCGGTCGAGCCGAGCGGATGCCCGAGCGCGATCGCGCCGCCGTTCACGTTGACCCGGTCCATGTCGGGCTCGAGCTCCCGCCGCCACGCGGCGACGACCGAGGCGAACGCCTCGTTGATCTCGATCAGGTCGATGTCGTCGAGCTCCATCCCGTTCCGGTCGAGCAGCTTCTTGGTCGCGGGGATCGGGCCCGTCAGCATGATCACCGGGTCGACGCCGACCGTGGTCTGGTCGAGCACCTTCGCGCGGGGCTTCAGGCCCAGCTCGTCGGCCTTCTCGCGGGTCATCAGCAGCACCGCGGCGGCGCCGTCGGAGACCTGCGAGGAGTTGCCGGCGGTGATCTTGCCGTCCTCCTTGAAGGCGGGCTTCAGCTCGGAGAGCCTCTCGAGGCTCGTGTCCGGGCGGATCCCCTGGTCGGTGGCGTAGGTGTCGCCGTTCACCTTGAACGGGATCATCTCCCGATCGAAGCGGCCCTCCTCGGTCGCACGCGCTGCGAGCTGGTGCGAGCGGAGGCCGATCTCGTCGAGCTCTGAGCGGGGGATCTCCCACTTGTCGGCGATCATCTCGGCCGAGATCCCCTGCGGGACGAGGTTGTACTTCTCCATCAGCTCGGGCGAGAACGCCATCCCGTGCTCCTTCATCACCTCCATGCTGTCCGCGAACGAGATGTGCCCCATGTGCTCGACGCCGCCGCCGATCACACAGTCGGCGACGCCGGAGGCAACCAGAGCGGCACCGAAGTTGACGGCCTGCTGCGCCGAGCCGCACTGGCGGTCGACGGTGGTCGCCGGCGTCTCGATCGGGAGCCCGGCCTCGAGCCACGCGTTCCGGGCGATGTTCAGGCCCTGCTCACCGAACTGCTGAACGCAACCGGCGATCGCGTCCTCGACGATCGACGCGTCGATCCCGGCGCGGTCGATCACCTCGGAGTAGGTCTTCGCCAGCAGGTTGCTGGCGTGGGTGTCCTTGTAGTAGCCCTTCTCCGGGTGGCCGCGGCCGATAGGCGTCCGCGCCGCCTCGACGATGACCACCTCGCGACCCTGAAAGCTGCCGTTCTGCATTCGTGCCTCCAAAATTAGGCGCCCAATCTGCAAGCAGATCGGACGGTCTCTGCCAGCACGGCAACGATACTCGATCGGTTGACTGGCCAGTCAACCGGTTCCCGTGAACGGGCCTCGAACTCGCGAGACGTGCATACTCCTCGGCCATCGATGAGCGACGGATACTCCACATCGGCGGTCGCGGGCAGCGGCCAGATCGCCACCGGGCTGGCTGCGTGCGCGAGCATCACCGGACGCGTCCACCTGCTCGCCCGCAGCGACGCCTCCGCGTGGCGGGCCGAGGAGAAGGCGCAGTCGCTCGCCGGGAAGCTCCCTGACGCGGACCCGAGCCGGATCAAGGTCACCACCGACCTCGGGGATCTCGCCGACGCCGACATCGTCGTCGAGGCGATCGTGGAGGACCTGCAGACCAAGGCCGACCTGCTCGCCGGGGTCGGGGACGCGTGCGAGGACGCGGCTCTGGCCAGCACCACCTCTGCGCTGCCGATCTCGGAGCTGGGCGCGGGCAGCGGGCACGCCGATCGCTTCTTCGGGCTGCACGTCTTCAACCCGGTCCACCGGATGGAGCTGGTCGAGGTGTGTCTGCCGGGCGGGCTCCGGGACGGGATCGCCGACCGCGCGCAGGCGTGGTGCAGGGCGATGGGGAAGACGCCGGTCGAAGTTCCCGACCAGGCCGGGTTCGTCGTCAACCGGCTGCTCTTCCCGTACCTGTTCGATGCCGTCCACCTGATGGAGCGGACCGGGATGTCGGCGGAAGACGTCGACACCTGCATGAAGATGGGCGCGGCCCACCCGATGGGCCCGCTGGCCCTGCTCGACTTCGTCGGCCTCGACGTCTCGATGGCGATTGGCGAGGCGCTGTACGACGAGACGGGGCTGCCGCAGCACGAGCCGCCGCAGCTGCTCCGCGCCTACGTCGCCGAGCGCAAGCTCGGGCGGAAGAGCGGCGAGGGCTTCTTCACTTACTGAACGAGCGCCGCGGGCTTAGCTCGAGGCGCGCCGGGTGCGGGCCTTGCCCTTGCGGCGGGGCTTCGGCTTCGGTTTCGGCTGGGCCGGCTCCGGGCGATGACCGCACCGGTCCCACACCACGTCGGCCTCGGACACCCCCTGCTCCCTCGCCTCGCGGACGATGTCCTCCCACGGCAGCGCGGCCTCTGGGAGCTCGTCCCAGCGGGCCAGCTCGAGGGCCTGGAGCGAGCGCTGCAACGCCGGGCCGAGGTGCGTCTGGGCGCGCAGCAACGCCCTCAGAACCTCAAGCTGCTTGTCGGTGAGCCGGACGATCCACATGCCGGCCTCCTCGCTGTTCTCGCTCACTGGACCGACCAGCAAGCTAGTCGCGGCCACGGACGGAAGCCGCCTCGTGAAGAGCCGCATCTAGCGAAGTTTCAGGCCGCTGCTGAGGCAGGCGGATGGATCCGGACCGCGACGATCCGGTTCTCGCGAACCGACTCGACCCGGATCGTGTACCCGTCGGCCTTCACCGTGTCGCCGCGCTTCGGCAGCCGCCCGAGCTCCCCGAACACGTATCCGCCGACCGAGTTGTAGGCGTCGCTGTCCGATGGCAGCTTGATCCCGACGTCCTGAAGGTCGCCGAGCGGGACGTGCCCGCGCACGTACCAGTCCCCGTTCGTGAGCCGGCGCAGCTCGCCGGTGTGGGGATCGGTCTCGTCCTCGATCTCCCCCACCACCTCCTCGAGGATGTCCTCGACGGTGACTATCCCGACCGTGCGGCCGTACTCGTCGACGACGACGGCCATGTAGATCTGCTCCCGCTGCAGCTCCGCGAGCAAGTCGTCGAGCGGCTTCGTCTCCGGGACGATCCACGCCTCGTGCACCGCGGACTCAATCGGGGTGTTGGGACCGTCCTGCATGTACAGCCGCGCGAGGCTGTTGTTGTGGACGATCCCGTGCACCTTGTCGGGGTTGTCGTCCTCGATCACGAGCAGGCGCGTGTGGCCCGAGGAGACGCACCGTCGCAGAGCGCGCTCCGCCGTGTCGGTGGCGTCGACGGTGATCACGGCCGGAATCGGGGTCATCACCTCTCGCGCCTGCTGCTCGTGGACGTGAAAGACGCCGGTCAGCATCGTCGCCTCCCCTGGGTCGAGCTGGCCGCCGGTTGCGGACTCGGCGATGATCATCCGCAGGTCCTCCGAGGTGTGCTCCTCGCCGAGCTTGTTGGGGTTGACGCCGAACAGGCGGACGATCGCGTTCGAGACGCCCGCGAGCGCCAGCGTGACCGGGCCGGTCGCGGCGCGGAACCACCCCAACGGGCCGGCCAGGAAGCGGGCGGTCCCCTCCGCCCTGGTGATCGCGAGCATCTTCGGGACCTGCTCGCCGACGCTGATGTGAACGGCGGTCACGATCGAGAACGCGATCACGACCGAGATCACAACCGCGACCCCGTCGGACAGGCCCCCGAACGCCGGCTCGATCAGGGTCGCGATCGCAGGCTCGCCGAGGAACCCGATCCCGATCGAGGCCATCGTGATCCCGACCTGGCACGCGGACAGGTACTCGTCGATCCGGTCGAGCTGCATGAGCGCCCGCTTCGCGCCCCGCGCGCCCTCCTCCGCGAGCTGCTCGACCCGAGCCCGGCGCGCCCGGACCAGCGCGAACTCCGCGGCCACGAAGAGGCCGTTCAGCGCCACCAGGAGCAGCAGCAGGATCAGCAGGACCGCGGTCAAGTGTTCAGCAGGCGGGTGCTACCCGGCGACCGACGGGACGGGGTTGTGGCCGCGGACTCGGAGGGTGGTCGTCGTCGTTCATCGCCGACTGGCGCAAGGCTACCAAGCGAATCGCGTCCCGCAGGCGGGTCTAGACTCGGCCCGCGATGAACCGCGTCAAGCTCGAACGCGAGAGCGCCGGCGGCCCGGACATCGATCCCGAGCAACGCGAGGCCCCCTACCTCGACGCGCTCACCGCATACGCGCGGCGGCGCCCGGGCCGGTTCAACGTGCCCGGCCACAAGGGCGGGATCGGTGCCGACCCCGAGCTCGTCGAGGCGCTCGGCGCCGCCGCCCTCGAGCACGACATCCCGGCACTGATCGAGGGGATCGACTCGGGCCCCGAGCCGACCCCGTTCACGCGCGCGCAGCAGCTCGCGGCGCGGGCGTGGGGTGCGGAGCGGAGCTGGTTCCTGGTGAACGGCGCCTCCCAGGGAAACCACGCCACCTGCCTCACGCTGCGCCACGCCGGGACGCCGGTCGTCGTGCAGCGGAACGTCCACTCGAGCACGATCGACGGCCTGATCCTTGCCGGCCTCGAGCCCACCTTCGCGGCGCCGGTGCTCGACTCCGAGCTCGGGATCGCCCACTGCGCGACCCCGGAGGCGCTCGACGCGGCGCTCGCCGAGACGCCCGGCGCCGTCGCCGCGATGGTGGTCTCACCGACCTACTTCGGGGCGATCGCCGACATCGCGGGCCTCGCCGACGTCGCCCACTCGCACGGCGTCCCGCTGACCGTGGACGAGGCGTGGGGCGCTCACCTCCGGTTCAGCGACGAGCTGCCCGCGTCGGCGCTGGAGCTCGGCGCCGACCTGGTGCTTTCCTCGGTCCACAAGCTGGTCGGCAGCCTCACCCAATCGGCGATCCTCCATCTCGGACACGGCGGCCGGATCGACGCCCGCGAGGTGGACCGCACCGTCACCCTGGTCGAGTCGACCAGCCCCTCGGCGCTGCTCGCCGGCTCGCTCGACGCCGCCCGCCGGTTCGCCGTGGTGGAGGGGCCGAAGCGGCTCGCCGAGACGGTCGCGGCGCTCGACCGCGCCCGCGAGCAGATCCGCGAGATCCCGGGGCTCGACGTGCTCGACGAGCGCCTCACCGAGCAGCCGGGGGTCGCCGCGTACGACCCGCTGCGGCTCGCCGTCGACGTCCGCGGGATCGGCGCGACCGGGCTGCGGGTCGCGATGCTGCTCCGCGAGCACGACGACTACTACGTCGAGCTCGCATCCCAGACCGTGATCGTCGCGGTGTTTGGGCTCGGGGAGCCCGCGGCGGAGGGCGCTGCGCGGCTGGTCGACGCGCTGCGCCGGATCGCCACCGAGCTCGGGGGACACGCGGCGGGCCCGGCGCCGCCGTTCGCACCCCCGCCGCCGTGGGGACCGCTGGAGCGCTCGCCCCGGGAGGCGTTCTTCGCGCACCAGGAGGCCGTCGCGCTCACCGAGTGCGCCGGCCGGATCGCGGCCGAGGCGCTGGCGGCCTACCCGCCGGGAGTGCCGAACGTGCTTCCCGGAGAGCGGATCAGCGCGGAGATCATCGAGTTCGTCCGGGACACGCTCGTCCACGGGGGCAGCCTGCGCGGCGCCGCCGACCGCACCCTGGGGACCGTCCGGGTGGTGATCGAGTGACGGACGCCGCGCCCGGGTGGGGGATCGACTCGGAGCACGGCCGGCTGCTCGACGTGCTGCTGTGCCCGCCGGACAACTTCCGGTGGCTCCCGACCAGCGCGATCTCGCGCGCGACGCTGGACAGCGGCGCGGCCTACGACCCCGCCGCGGCCCGCTCCCAGCACGCAGAGCTTGTCTCCGCGTACGAGGACGCCGGGGTCCGATGCCACTTCGTCGAGCCCGACCCGGCGCTCCCCTACCAGGTGTTCACGCGCGACTCGAGCACGATGACGCCGCGCGGCTCGGTCGTCACCCAGATGCACCAGTGGTGGCGGCGCGGCGAGTACGCGGCCGTGATCGATTTCCTGCGATCCGCCGAGATCCCGGTCCGGGGGATGATCACCGCCGGGGCGCTGGAGGGCGGCGACGTCGCGATCCTGGAGCCGGGGACGATGCTGATCGGGTGCGGCGAGGAGCGCACCCAGCACATCGCCGCGAGCCAGCTGGCGCGTTGGATGCGCGAGGATGGCTGGGAGGTGCGAATCGAGCCGATTCCGGCCCGGTACGTGCACTTCGACGTGCTGTGCACGGTGCTCGCCCCGAAGCTCGTCGCGCTGTGCGTCGACGTGCTCTCGGTCAGCCTCCACCGGTGGCTTCGGGAGAAGGGCTTCGAGGTGGTCGAGTTCGGGGCCGACCACGCGTTCCAGCTCGGCGGCAACGCGATCTCTCTGGGCGGGGATCGGGCGCTGTCGGGGGCCGGCGCCGGCGAGCTCAACGACGCGATCCGCGCCCACGGGCTGTCCGTGTACGACCCGGACCTGTCGATGTTCACTCTGGGCGGCGGGGGCGCACGGTGCCTGTCTCAGCCGCTGCGCCGCGAACGGGTCGGTTGAGCGGCGGCGCGGACGGCCCGCCGATCGACCCGGCCCGGGTGATCGCCGACCTGCGCGCGCTGGAGCGCGCCACCGGCGGAGAGGGCGGTGCCCGGCGGCTGTGCTGGGATCAGGAGTGGCGCGACGCGAGGGACCTGTTCGGAGAGCTGCTCGGCGAGATCGGGCTGACCCCCGAGCGGGACGAGGCGGGCAACGTGTGGGCGTACCTGGAGGGGGACGCCGAGCCCGCGCTCGGCGTCGGATCGCACCTCGACTCCGTCCCGGCGGGCGGGTGGCTCGACGGCGCGCTCGGGGCGATGGCAGCGCTCGGGGTGGTGCGGGCGTGGGCGGAGTCGGGTCGGCGGCCGCCCCGGACGGTGGCGCTGGTGGACTTCGCCGACGAGGAGGGAGCGCGGTTCGGGCGCAGCCTGTTCGGGAGCTCGGCCGTCGCCGGGACGCTCGACCCCGCCCGGCTCGAGGGTCTCCACGACGGGGACGGCCGGGGGCTGCCCGAGGTGCTCGCCGCGAACGGGGTCGAGCTCGCCGACGCTCCGGCGGCGGCCTCCCGGAGGGAGCGGCTCGGCGCGTTCCTGGAGCTCCACATCGAGCAGGGGCCGGTGCTGGAGGCGGAGCGGCTCAGCGCCGCCGCCGTCCGCGGGTGCGTGGGAGTGGAGCGCCACAGGGTGTGGTTCGAGGGACAGGCCTCCCACGCCGGCACGACCCCGATGGACCGGCGCCGGGACGCGGGGCTCGCCGCGGCGGAGACGATGCAGGCGATCGAGAGGCTGCCCCGCGGGGAGGCTGCCGTGGCGACGACCGGGGGGCTGACCCTGCACCCCGGCGTCGCGACCGCGGTCGCCGGGAGCGCCGAGCTGCTCGTCGACCTGCGGGCCCCCGGAGCCGGCGATCTGGCGGAGATGCTGGAGGCGGCGCTGGCGGCAGCCGGGTCGGCGGCCGGTGAGCGGGGCTGCTCGCATCGCTCCGAGCGCATATGGGGGATCGAGCCGATCGCGTTCGACCCACGGCTGGTGGCGGCGGCCGCCGAGTCGTGCCTGGAGGTGGCCGGCACCGACCGCACGATCACCAGCGGCGCCCTCCACGACGCCGCCGAGATCGCGAAGGTGATCCCAGCGGCGATGCTGTTCAGCCCCTCGATCGGAGGGATCAGCCACGCCTCGAACGAGGACACCTCGGAGGACGACCTCGCCGTGGCGATCGAGGCGTTCGGCGCCTTCGCGAACCGCGCCCTCGAGCTCGGCTAGCGGGTGACGACCAGCTTGGCGCGGTGGGCGGCAACCGCCTCGGCGGCGTCGTCCCAGGTGGCGGTCTCCGACGTGATCCGCTCCGGCTGAAACCCTCGGTCCCGGACCAGCTCGAGGATCTCGGGCATCGCGGGCCGGGCGTGCACCCGCCCGGTCCGGAAGGTGACCCCCCTCGTGTACATCTCGAGCAGCGGCATCGGAGTGGTCTCGTCGAAGTAGATCCCGATGCTGGTGCAGATCCCGTCCGGCTCGGTGGAGCGGAGCGCGCACGCGAGGCCGTCCACGTCGGTGCTCGCGTCGACCGTGATCGGGTAGGACCCGACCCGCTTCGGGAACTCCTGATCGAGCAGGGCCGCGCCGAGCTGCTCGGCCTGGGAGCGAAACCACGACCGGCCGCCTAGCACGTCGACCCGCTCCGCGCCCAGCGCGACCGCGATCGCGATCGCGTACAGCCCGATCGTAGCGGCGCCGCCGCAGATCAGCACCGGCGCGCCGGGGCGCTCCGCGAGCTGCGGCCCGACCGTCCGCCACCCGTCCGGGATGTTGTCGGAGAGGCTCGCGACCGCGGCGGGGTCGATCCCGTCGGGGACGGGGACAAGCATCGCGTCCGCGAACGGGACCCTGGTCGCGTCGGCGAAGAAGCCCCCGTAGTTGGTCCCAATCGGGAGGCCGTAGGTCGCCATCCGCTCCACCCGCTCGCAGTTTCCGGTCTGCCCGCGCAGGCACCGGTCGCACTCGCCGCACGAGATCTGGAACGGGACGCTGACCAGATCGCCCGGCTTCACCGAAGTGACTGCGTCGCCGACGTCAACGACCTCGGCGACGCACTCGTGGCCGAAGGGCAGGCCCTCCTCGGCCGGGACGAAGCCGCGGACGACCATCTTGTCGAGATCGCAGGTCGCGACCGCCACCGGGCGAACGATCGCTTCGGACTCCCCCTCGAGCTTCGGGCCCGGGACGTCCCGCCACTCGAGCTTGCTCGGCTCGACGAAGGTGAGCTGCCGCATCGGCGCGTACCCTACCGGCGCCGGTTTCAGCGAGATCCGTAGCGGTCACCCTCCGTGGCAGGGGTCCTCGTCGCCCTCCAGCGTGTTGCCCTCCGCCGGAATCGGGTTGTCGCGCAGGATCCGCGCCATGTGGAGCAGGTTGTGGGCGCACCACGACGATGTCCGCAGCGTGTAGGGATGGGTCTCTCCGCCGGCCTCGATGTAGGAAGGGCCGGGGCCGGCGTCGCCGACCCAGTACGTGTCTACGTTGGGCGGGACGACGCAGCCGAGGTGCGTGAAGTTGAACAGCGTCGACTCCGCGCACGCGTGCGCACCGTCCTCGTTCCCGGTCACGACCACGCCGGCGACCTTGTTGTAGAGCGGGTACTGGCCACTCTCGTTGCGCTCCTGGTAGGTCCCGTCGAGCCGCTCGACGATCATCTGGCAGACGCTGGAGCGGTGCCCGAACCAGATCGACATCCCGACCAGCAGGATGTCGGCCGCCTTGATCCGCTCCAGCACCGCGGGCCACTCGTCGCCGTTGCCCTCGTCCGAGCTCACCCCGAACTTGATCTCGTAGTCGACCGGACGGATGAGCTCGGTCTCGGCCCCGTGATCCTCCATCAGCCCGAGCACGCGGCGCATCAGCGACTCGGTGTTCGACTCCGCGGGCGACCGCTTCAACGTGCAGTTGAGGCCGAGGGCGCGCAGGTCCGCGCCGTAGTTCTGGTCAAGAGCCATTCGTTCCTCCTCCGTAGCTGGGACGTTGATCTGTGTAGACGCGGGTGAATAGAGTCCGTTACGTGCAGCCGGCACCGCGGCCGGGGTGAGCGGGAGCGCCGTCTCAGTAGATTTCATCCGGTGAGCCTGTTCGAGCGTCTCGCCGACCTGCCGCTGTCGATCTCCTCGTACGAGCTCGAGGACAGGGACCGCACCTACGGGGAGTTCACGCGGCCGTCGACGATCGTCCACGTGCGCGGGGACGGGCAGGAGGGCGTCAGCGAGGACGTCGTCTACGACGTGCTCGATCACGTCGCCCACCGTGACGCCGGCCCGGTGCTCGATCTGAGCGGCCCGACCACCTTCGGTGAGTACTGCGAGCTGATCGCAAGGCTCGACCTGTTCGCGAACGCGCCCCCGGTCCGGGACGCGTCCCGCGACTACCGCCGCTGGGCGTACGAGGCCGCCGCGCTCGACCTCGCCCTGCGCCAGGGCGGGGTGCCGCTGCACGAGGCGCTCGGCCGGGAGCCGAGGCAGCTCACGTTCGTGTGCTCGACCCGGCTCGGGTCGTTCGGGGAGCACGAGACCCGCTCCACGGTCGAGCCGGTCACGAAGCGGCTCGCGAAGTACCCGCGAACGCGGTTCAAGCTCGACCCCGAGAACGACTGGGACGCGGAACTGATCGCGGAGCTCCGCGCCGTCGCCGGCGTCGACGTGCTCGACCTGAAGGGCCTGTACGAGGGCACCCCGGTCGACGTCGACACGGACCCGGAGCTGTACGAGGCCGTCGCCGGCGCGTTCCCGGACGCGTACCTGGAGGACCCCGACATCAACGACGAGACGCGCCCGGTGCTCGCGCCCCACATGGACCGAGTGACGTGGGACGCCCCGCTGCACCGCGTCTCCGACATCGTCGAGCGCGACCCGAACGCGATCAACTCCAAGCCGTCGCGGTTCGGCTCGGTCGGCGAGCTGCTCGCCGTGTACGAGCACTGCGAGCGCAGCGGGATCGCGATCTACGGCGGCGGCCAGGGTGAGGTCGGTCCGGGGCGCGGCCAGATCCAGTACCTGGCGTCGATGTTCCATCCCGACAGCCCCAACGACGTGGCGCCGTCGGGATACAACGACCCCTCGGTCCCCGACGGCCTCCCGCAGACGCCGATGGATCCGGTCCCGTCCGAGACCGGCTTCCGCTGGGCGGAGCAGTAGGGTCCGGGTCATGAGTCCTGAGAAGTCCTTCGCCGACGCGCTCAACGAGCAGATCTCGAACGAGTTCGCGGCGCACCAGCAGTACATCGCGGCGGCGGTCTACTACGACGCCGAGACGCTGCCCCGCCTGGCCGCCTTCTTCTACCGCCAGGCGGTCGAGGAGCGGACCCACGCGATGATGATGGTCCAGTACCTGATCGACGTCGACGAGGAAGTGAAGATCCCGGACATCGCGTCGCAGCAGACGAAGTTCTCCGATGCCGTCGCGCCCGTGAAGGTGGCGCTGGAGCAGGAGCAGCGGGTCGGCGAGGAGATCAACGAGCTGTTCAAGCTCGCGCGCGAGTCGGAGGACTACAAGGCCGAGCAGTTCATGCAGTGGTTCGTGAAGGAGCAGGTCGAGGAGGTCTCCCTGATGATGGACCTGCTCAGCGTCGTGGAGCGCTCCACGGACAACCTGCTGCTCGCCGAGGAGTACATCGCGCGCGAGCAGCCGGGCGAGGGGGGCGAGGACCCGACCGCCCCGCCCGCAGCCGGCGGCGAACTGAGCCTCTAGGTCAGCGCCTCCGCACCCTCCACTTCCCGATCGCGGGGGTGGGATCGGCGTTGCCCGCCGGGTCGATCGCCCGCACCTGGAGGCGATGCCTGTGACGCTTCAGGTGCTTCAGCTTCAGCGGCGAGGTGCACGGCTCGAAGTCGCCCTTGTCGAGCTTGCACTCGAACCGCGAGCCGGGCTCGTCGGAGGAGAAGCGGAGGCTGGCCTTGCGCTTCGTGGTCCGTCGCCGGGGCGCCTTGTCGATCGTCGTCTCGGGAGGATCCGTGTCGGGCGCGGCGGGCGATTGCGGGGGTGTCGGCGGCGCCTCGGCCTCGAACGCGCCGACGTCGGAGCCGTCGCCTCCGGGCGCGTTCGCGATCGTCGCGAAGTCGCTCGGTCGCGCCCGCCCGCGCTGGTCGGTCGTCTCGCCGAAGCCGTTCCCGCGGTCGATCGCCGGGCTCCCCGCGAGCAGGGCGTGGGTCTTCGTGGTGCCGCCGTTTGACGCGAGCACCGGGTTGATCATCGGGTCGGTGCCGGATTGGTCGGTGGGCAGCGTGAAGCCGCAGCTCGTCCCGTCCTCCATGTTGAATCCGCCGGAGGTCGTCCCGAAGCAGTTCCCGGCGCCGCCGAGCGGGTCGGAGACGATCACGTTCCTGAACGTGTTCGTCCCGACCGCGAACAGGTTGGCGCTGGGGATGTCCGGCTCGTCGGGGGCGCTGTTCGCGGTGATCGTCGAGCTGGTCGCGGAGAAGCCCGCGATCGATCGGACCCCGCCTCCCCTGCCGAAGTCCGCCGCGCCTCCGGTGGCGACGACCGCGTTCCCGCTGATCGTGTCCCGCTCGATCGTGGTCGTGCCGTTCGCATCGATCCCGCCGCCCGACGCCGACGCGGTCGCGGCGGCGGCCGCGGTCGCCGTCGCAGTGTTGCCGTTGACCGTGCTGCGCTCGATCTCGTGCACCCCTCCGGCGAGAAAGACCCCGCCCCCTTCGCTGAAGTCGTTGGAGCTCCCGCCGGTGACGCTGACGGAGTTTCCGGTCACCGTGGTGCGGTCGAGGTGCAGGGCGCCGCTGGCCCAGATCCCCCCGCCCTCCGCCTGCGGGGACGAGACCGCGGCGTTGACGTCGATCGCGTTGTCGCTGACCACGACCCGCTCCAGCGTCAAGTCCCCGGTGCTGTTCACGCCCGCTCCCTCGCTGAGGTTTGCCGTCAGCCTCCCGTCCGAGACCGTCAGGTCCGAGATCGAGACGACCGCCGGGGCGAGGATCTGGAAGATCCGGTAGGAGCCGCCCGAGGTACGCAACACCGTCAGCGCCGCCGATCCGGGTCCGTCGATCTCGACGTCACCGGTGATCGCGGGCAGCGCGCTCGCGAGCTTGATCGTGCCCCTCGCGGTGATCGGGATCACGTCCGGCCCACCGCTCGCGTTCGCGTCGGTGATCGCCTTGCGCAGCGATCCGTCGCCGCTGTCGGCGGTCGTGCTGACCGGGAATTTGTTGGCGTGGGCTGCGGCCGGCGCAACTGCCAGGGCCCCGAGAAGGATCGCCGCGATCGCGCCGCCCCTTCGCACGGCCATGCTCAACGAGCTACGACTCCCGCGCCCGACACCCTGCGAAGGTAGCGCGGACGCGGCGCGACCGCAAGCGCGGCGCGCCTACGGGACGAACGCGTCCGTGTGGCAGGGTGAGCCGCCGCACACATCGACCACCCGGCCGGCCGGCTTCAGGAACTCTGACTTCTGCGTGCGCGCGGCTACGGTCGAGCGCGGCTTGCTGTGCGGGTCCTCGCCGTTCACGCCCTCCTCCGGCGCCGTGTTCGTGAGCGGCGGCGGCGTGTTGAAGCCGGGGCCGCTGTCCCAGATCACCATCGCCGAGCCCTTGAACGGGAACGACTTGATCGCGGGGATCTTGTAGAGCAGGTTGACGTCCTGCTCGCGCGCCGGCAGGTCGAGCGCCGGCTGGTAGGAGCGCGCCCCGATCGTGCGCGCCTCGACCGCCGCCGAGTACTGGCTCACCTGGAAGTCGCCGTACGCAATCTGCATCAGCACCTTGTGCTTCGGCGTGTCGGGGAGCGGCTTCGAGGTCATGTGGGCGACGTACCCGTTCGTCTCACCGCGGTCCCACAGCTGCTGCGCCAGGTCGAGGACCAGCGGGTGGATCGAGTCGTCCGTGTACCCGCCGCCCGGCGCCCGCCCGAACAGGAAGGTCGAGTACAGCGGGAAGTCGCTGCTTCGCTGCAGCAGCATGCCGCCGTAGTTCATCCCTGTGACCCCGAGCACACCGCGGGTGAAGTCGGGGGCGACGGCGGTGACGATGCCGCCGGTGATGCCGCCCTGGCTGTTCCCGTCGTAGAACAGGTTGGTGGTGTCGATCAGGTGATCGGCGCCGCTCTGGAACGCGGGGCTCGTAGTGAACCCCTGCGGGTGGATCAGGAGGCGGCCGAGGTACTGGGTGTTGAGAACGGCCTGCTGATTGCGGTCGATCACGGGCGGGAAGTTGTTCAGGTCCTGGAGCGCCGAGATGTCGTAGGCGACGTCGCCCTCCGACAGGCCCCAGTAGTCCGTCGCGCAGAACACGAAGTCGTGCTCGGACGCCATGTCCTGGATGTTCCCCGCGTCGACCTCGTCGGCCGAGCCCAGCAGCCCGTGCCCGTACAGCGACACACGGGCGGGCGTCGACGCGGCTACGCGCGGGATGATGCAGATGAACCTCGGGTTCGCGATGTTGCCCGGGATCTGCGAGGGGCGCGCGTCGCGCTTCGCCGAGTTGTAGTTGAACCCGGCGCCGGGCGGGCAACCCGCCTTGTCCAGGTAGCACGGGACCTGGAAGGTGCCGCGGACGACCCGCATCAGCTCCGGGTTCTCCGCCGGCGTGAAGTTCTCTACGTCGGTGACCTTGAACTGCGGCGACGAGCCCTGCACCTTGCGGTTCGCGAGGTTGGCGTCGCCGAGCTGATCGAAGGCGTCGTCGCGGATGTCGAGCAGGCGCCCGGTGCGGTCCTTGCGGCTGGCGACCGTGAAGTTCCAGGCCTCGTACAGGCTGTCGTCCGCCTTGATCCCGGCCCCGCGGAGGGCGTGCAGGATCCCCCTGTAGCGCTTCTGCTGGCCCTTCAGCTCAGCCGGCAGGCTGCCGCCGTCACGGAGCAGCTCGAACCACCGCGGCGCCGCGATCTGCATGCCGCCGGCGTCCTTCAGGTTGCGGAGCGCGACGATGTACCGGTGCTTCTCCTTGAAGTTCTTCGCCGGGTGGATCAGCAGGTTGGTGGCCTCGGCGGAGTCGGCGTTGGCGTCGAGCTCGGTCCAGATCGGGTGCCGCTTGCCGGTGTCCTGGTCGATCACGACGATCGGCGCCCGGCGGTGCCGGAACTTGGCGATGTTCTCGATCCGGACCGGCGCCGTGTCGTCGAAGGCCTGCGCGGTGTCGAAGCCCGGCACGTGCACGGTGATCATGCTGCCCGGGCTGAACCCGTCGCTGCGGTTCCACGGCTGCGGACCGATCGCGGCGCCCTCGGTGTTGACGGGCATCGCATCGGCCGGGAGTTTCAGGCGGCGGCCCGTCGGGGTGTTCGCCTTCTTCGTGAACAGGTTGTTCGGGAACGGCTGCAGGCACGGGACGTCGTCGAGGAACGGCTGGCAGTCGGCAGCCGCAGCGGGCTGCAGCCCCGCCGACGCCGTCGGCGCCGCCACCGCGGCGCACGTCGCGGCAAGCGCGATCGCGCTCGCAAGAACCCGTCTCCTACCCGAGCCGACCATCATCCGTGCCCTCCTCTTGGTTCCCCAGACCGGCGCGACGCAGTCTATCCGAGGCCGGCCCCTACTTGGTCTTTGCGATCGACTTGCAGAGGTCGGCGATCGTGCCCCGGTCCTCCGGCGGCAGGTTCCCAACCATCGCGTGGCAATTGGAGGCGGCCTGTGAGATCCCCTCGCTCACGTCTGCGCCGGCGAGATCGAGGGAGGTCTGAAACGAGTCGCCGACGATTCCGCACGCGCCCCCGACGACGCTGGCCTGGCTGCTGCTGAAGCCCTGTGCCTTCGACTCGCACTTTCGGACCGCAGCGTCGACCTTCTTCTGTGCCGCGGCGGCGCTCGCCGTCTCGCCGCCGCCGGAGCCGGAGCCGCTCCCGCCGCCGCCTCCGGACGTCTCGCCCGAGCCCGTGCCGGTCTGGGCGGTCGTCGACTGTGTAGTCGTCGCCACCGTCGTGCTGTCGTCGTCCCGTCCGCATCCGAACACCGTGGCGGCGAAGACCAGAGCGGCCGCGAGAGAGACGCCGGCCGGCATGCGTATTGGGTTCCGGGACACGGGCGGCGCAGAGTATGTGACCGGGCTCGCCGGTGACAGCGATGACGCCGGCATGTGCCTGCTCGGTTAGCGTGCCCCGGCGTGTCGAGCCACACCCACGCCAGGTATCGGGTCCCGTTTCCCGAGGCGATCACGATGTTCAACCTGTTCGTCGCGTTCGCGTTCACCGTGATGGCCGACCCGGTCTCCTCGGTCACCTACGCGATCGAGTCCTCGCTGGTGGCGCTCGACGGCGACCTCGCCGACCTGCTCCCGACGATGGCGCTGGTGATCGGGACGATCGCCGTGGTGAGCGCCACCTACCACCAGCTGATCCGGCGCTTCCCAACGGGCGGCGGAGGGCCGAAGGTGCTCGGTGAGGCGTTCGGGGAGGGGTGGGCCTTCCTGCCGCTGGGCGCGCTGCTGGTCGACTTCACGCTCACCGTCGCGGTCAGCTGCGCGGCGGGCGCGGCGGCGACGATCGCGTACGCGCCGGCGCTCTCCGACCTGCGGGTGCCGCTCGCGCTCGGTCTGGCCGCGGTGGTGGCCGGCGTCGTCTCGCTCGGCCATCTGGGCAGGGTGGTGTTCGCGACGGCGACGCTCTTCTTCCTGGTCGTGGCCGCGATCGTCCTGGTCAGGGGGTGTTCGCCGAGCCGGTGCACGTCCCCGCGACCGGCGGCGGCGAGGGCGCGCCGCTGCTCGCCAACGCGGCGCCGCTCGCCGTGCTGGTGGCGATGCCGCTCGGGATGGCCCTCGCCACCGGGGTGGAGGCGCCCGCGGACGCGATCGCCCAGCTCGGCCAGCTCCGGGACCGGGGGCGGCGGATGTTCGGTCAGCTCACCGTGTGGATCATGGTCGCGATCGTCGGCGTGCTGACGATCTGGATCGCCGTGCTGGCGGTCCGGCTCGGGATCGGCGTTCCCGGGGAGAACTCGACCCTGCTCGCCGAGGTGGCCCGGCGGGCGACCGGCGGCGGCGCGCTGTTCGGCGGCTTCCAGGCCGCCAGCGCGCTGCTGCTGATAGCGGCCAGCGCGTCCGCATACGTGGCGTGCTCGGGGTTGCTGCGGGCGCTGGCGATGCACGCGGGCGAGGGCAGGGACGGCCTCGTCCCGGCCCGGTTCGCGGTCACCAACCGCTACCTCGTTCCCGGCTGGGGCGTGCTGGCGACGTTCATCGCGGCGGCCGCGATCATCCTCCCGGCCGGGGCCGACGAGCAGGTGATCGTGAAGTTCTACGCGGTCGCCGTGTTCGTCAGCTTCCTGGCGGCGCTGATCGGCGCGGCGAGGCTGTCACACCGCGAGGGCAACCGGGCGGCGCTCGCAGTCAACGTGCTCGGGACCGTGCTGGTCGCGTTCGTGCTCGCCCTCAACCTGACCCGGCTCGACGCACTGGTCGCGCTGGCGGCGACGGTGATCCTCGGCATGTACCTGAGGGTCGCGTGGATCCGCCGCGGCCGCCCCAGCGGGGTCTCGGAGGCGACGCAGGCGGCCGAGGACGGGTAGGCGCCAGGCCGGGAGGCGACCTCCCGCTCCCAAGTACGACGCCATCCGGGGTCCTCAGCGGGAGCGACGGGGACTCGAACCCGCGGCTCGTCTCCGCCGAGGTCGCGGGTGAGAGAAACCGGAGCGGCCTTGCTCAGGGCGGCTCCGGGCGAGCAATTCGGCGGACGCAGGGCAGGGGCCGCAACGAGTTTGCGCAATCGCAAATGAGCAAGGCCCTGCCCGAGGACTCCGAAGTGCGACGCTAGGAGACGTCCTGAGCGGGAGCGACGGGACTCGAACCCGCGGCCTCCGGCGTGACAGGCCGGCGCTCTAACCAACTGAGCTACGCCCCCGTGCGTGACGGGCCTCCCGGCCCGCGCGGGGATTCTAGGTTAGCCGCGGCCGGCGGGTAGATTGCGCGGGCGGATGCGGCTGGTCACGTACAGGTCCGAGCGGGGCGAGCGCGCCGGGGTGCTGGCCGGCGAGCGGGTCGTCGACGCGGAGGACCTGGTCGGCACCCCTGAGGCGGCGACCGTCCGCGGGCTGCTCGAGGGCGCCCTGCTCGGGAAGCTGGACGGCGCCGATAAGGCGGCCGGGGTGCCGGTGGGCGAGGTCAACCTGCTCCCGCCGATCCCCGACCCGGACAAGATCGTCTGCCTGGGGCTGAACTATCGCTCGCACGCGGCCGAGCAGGACGCCGAGCCTCCGGACAAGCCGCCGTTCTTCGCGAAGTTCCGGAACGCGCTGGTCGGGACCGGGGTGGCGGTGCCGCTGCCGACCACGAAGGTCGACTACGAGGCCGAGATCGCGTTCGTGATCGGGACGCGCGCGAAGGCGGTGGCGGAGGCCGACGCGCTCGAGCACGTCGCCGGCTACATGCTGTTCGACGACCTGTCCGCGCGCGACCTGCAGTTCTCCACGCCGCAGTGGATGCCGGGCAAGGTGTTCGACGGCTCGGCGCCGTGCGGGCCGGCGCTGGTCACCCCCGAGGAGGCGGGTCCGCACGACGGGATCGAGTTCTCGCTGAGCGTGAACGGGGAGCAGCGTCAGAGCTCGACCACCGCCGAGCTGATCTTCACCGTCCCCCACCTCGTCTCCCACCTGTCGGGCCTGATGACGCTGGAGCCCGGGGACGTGATCGCGACCGGGACTCCGGCCGGGGTCGGCAGCCTTCACATGCCGCGGATCTACCTCGAGCCCGGCGACGAGATCATGATCACCTCGCCCACGCTGGGGCGGCTGGCGACCCCGATCGCAGCCTGAGCCCGACCGCCGCGACGTAGGCCACCAGCAGCAGGTTCCGGACCGCGAGCGGGATCACGAACCCGGCGTCGATCGACTCGACCAGGTGGTAGCGGCTGAGCACGACCTGGGTCCCGAACACGGCCGCGAGCAGGAGCAGGTTCGGAGTGCCCAGCCCGAACGCCGCCGCCGACACCGGCAGCACCCACAGCAGGAACTGGGGCGACAGGACCGGGGAGAAGCACACCGCGACGGCGAGCACCGCGGTCGCCGCGGCCAGCGGCCGCGGGCGCCACCGCCACGTGGCCCAGACGACGAGCGCATACCCGCCGGCGAGCAGCCCGATCGTCACCGCTCGCGCGAGCGAGTCCCCGGCCGCGTCGAGGTTGTAGCTGCCGGCGCCGGTGGTGAACCCGGCGGAGGCGCCGAGCAGGTGGGCGACCAGCAGCGGCGACGCAGCCACCGTCTCGATCTGCAGGTCGCGGGTCGAGTGGTAGGAGATCGCGGAGCCGAACTCGTCCCCCCAGGCGAGCACGAGCGCCGCGGCCAGCGCCACCGGCACGATCCCGGCGACGACCACCCGGGCGGGCCTGCGCTCGGCGTGCCACAGGACCGGGTACAGCAGCGCCGCGTACGCCTTCACCGCCGTTCCGACCGCGAGCAGCGCCGACCACGTCGCCGACAGCCGTGCCTCGCGGGCGAGCACCGCGGCGAGCACGAGCGCCGCCGGGACCAGATCGAACCGGGCGAGCGGGAGCGACGCGTCCAGGTCCGAGTCCGGCGCCAGGATCCCGCTCAGGAACAGGATCCCGAGCGAGTACACGGCGAGCGCCCCGATCACCCGGCCCGGCCCGGCGCGGATCCCGAAGGCGAGCAGGGCGACGATCATGAGGTCGAATCCGAGCATCTCCCACGCGAACGCCTCGGAGTAGCTCCCCGGATCGTCGGTGACGGCCGCCGGGGCGAGCACGGGCCCGAGCGCGAACGGCGGGTACTCGAAGTCGCGATCGCGGTAGGGGAGCGAGCCGTCCAGCACCCCCTCGGCCTCGGGCTGGAAGATCGGCCCGACGATCACCGAGCCGCCGTCGACGAGCGGGACCAAAGCCGCGAGGTGGAGCGCCGCGACAACCGCCGCGGTGGTGATCCGCCCCCGGACGCTCATCCGTCGATCTGCGGTGAGATCCGGAAGCGGCCCTCGGAGACTCGCTCCACGGCAGTGCCGAGCGCCGCGCAGGCGCGCTCCAGCCGCCCGGCGATCCACTCGGCCTCGTCCCCGGTGGCGAGCCCGGTGCGGCAGTGGTCGAGCGCCAGGCCGACGATCTCGAGCTCGCCCCGATCGGGCCCGGGCGTCCACAGCGCGAACAGCCCCAGGTCGTTGCGGAGCTCCGGGTCGACCCTGTAGTCGTCGAGCCCGTCGCCCAGGTCGAACACGACCGGTCCCCGCTCGCCCCATCCGACGCCGTGAAACACGTGCGCCGAGTGCCCCGCGATCAGGTCCGCTCCGGCCTCCTGCATCTGCTCCGCGGCGAGCTGCCGCGAGGCGGGGGGCTCGGTGGCCATGTTCGGCCCCCAGTGCGGAAACGCGATCACCAGGTCGCATTCGTGTCGCAGCCGGACCAGCTCGACCGTGAGCCACGCCGGGATCCCGGCGCGCAGATCCGCGTACGCGATCCCGGGCTCGCCCGTCCGGGCGCCGTAGGCGGCCGGGTGGTCGGAGATCGCGACGATCCCGACCCGGCGCCCGCCGATCTCGATCGTCACGCCCCGTCGGGCGGCCTCCACCTCCGGCCCCGCCCCGACCGCGGCGATGCCCGCGCCGCTGAGCGCCTCGAGCGTGTCGGCGAGCGCCTCCGTCTCGTAGTCGAGCGCGTGGTTGTTGGCCAGTCCCGCGACGCGCACGCCCAGGGCGGGCAGCGACTCGACCGCGACGGGGGGGGCGCGGAAGAAGAACGGCTTGTCGCGGACCCGCTCGGTCCTCTCGCCCCCGCTCGACACGCAGCACTCGAGGTTGCAGACGACCGCGTCGCACGACGCGGCGATCTCGCGGACCTCCGGCGCCCACACGTCCACGGGAGGGGTCCCTGCGCCGAGGGCGTCGGCCACGCCCCGCCCCAGCATCACGTCGCCCAGGAGCCCGATCGGCCCCGTGCCCGGCGCGCCCATCAGGCGTGATCATAAGCGCCTGCACAGGATCCGGCCCCACAAATCGCAACGGACCCGGGGGACGACCACCGGGTCCGTTGCTGGTACAGGGGGGAGCGGGGTTTGCTCCGTGAACGCTTCTACCCCATGATCGAAGGACCTAAACCTCGATTTGCGAGAAATTCGATGCAGTCGCGGGCGCGCCCGGATCCGGGGGTTTGAGCATGCACCCCACGAGGGTATTCTCGCTCCGATGGAGCCGGGGGAGATCGACGTCGAGCGGGGGATTCAGGGCGTCAGCGTGATCAGCATCAGTGGCGAGCACGACCTCAGCACCGCACCCGACCTGCGTGAGCGGCTGGCCGCCGCGCTCGCGACCGACGAGCCGATCGTCGTCGATCTGTCGCGGGCGCAGTTCATCGACTCCTCCATCCTGGGTGCCCTGCTCGACGCCCGGCGGGAGGCGCACAAGGGGGGTCTGGGATTCGCGGTCGCGCTGACCAACGGCGCCGGGCCGGTCGCGCGCGTGCTCGACGTCACGGGGCTGACCACAACGCTGCCGGTGCACGCGAACCGGACCGCGGCGATCGAGGAAGCCGCCGCCGGCCCACCGGAGACGTGAACCGGGAGGCGCTAGTCCTGACCGTATCCGCGCGGCCGCAGAACCTGGCCGTCGTCCGACAGGCGCTGGCCGGCTACGCGGAGGAGATCGGGCTCGACCAGGGCGCGATCGACGACTTGAAGACGGTCGTCACCGAGGCGTCGATGAACGCCGTCGTGCACGCGTATCCCGAGGACGAGCTGGGACCGCTCGAGATCAGCGCGAGGCCGCACGCGAGCGGGATCGAGGTCTCCGTGCGCGACCACGGCGAGGGATTCCGGCCGCGTCCGTCGGTGCCGGAGGATCAGGGCCTGCGGCTCGGCCTGCCGCTGATCGCGGCGCTCTCGGAGCAGTTCGAGATCCGCGGTGGAAAGACGGGTACGGAGATGCGGATGGTCCTGCCCTTCAGCCGCAATGGACACGTCGAGATGGACCAGGCCGTCGACCAGGCCGGAGCCGCCCGCCGGATCGCCGACAACGGGACGTCGATGTCGATCTCCGCCGGCAGCGTCGTGCGGCCCGTGCTCGCCCGCGTGATCGGCGCGCTCGCCGCGCGCGCCGAGTTCAGCATCGACCGGCTCGCCGACACGATCCTGCTCGGTGACGCGGTGTCCGCGCACCGGGCCTCTGACTTCCGGGACGGCACGGTCGGGATCGAGATCATGGACAAGGAGGGACGGCTCGACGTGCGGGTGGGGCCGCTCGTCCAGGGTGCCGCGGAGCGGATCGCCGACGAGCTGGAGCTCCCCGGAGGAACGTCCCTCCGAAAGCTGGCGTCCGAGCTCACCGTCCAGCCGGGCGCCGACGGCCTTGCGGAGTTCCTGATCGTCGGAATCGACCGATGATCACTCTTCGCCCGGGTCGACCTGGGAGCGGAGCTGGTCGACGGCTCGCCGCAGGATCCGCGACACGTGCATCTGCGACACCCCGATCCGCCCCGCGATCTCGGTCTGGGTGAGATCCTCGACGAAGCGGAGGTGGAGGACCGTCCGGTCGCGCTCGGACAGCTCGTCGAGGGCCTCCGAGATCGCCTCGCCGAACTCCACCGTGTCGAACCCGGGGTCGCTGTCGCCGATTCGCTCCGTGAGCGGGATGCCCTCACCGTCCTCCACCTGCGCCTGCGCGTCCAGGGACATCGCATGGTGGGCACGGCCGGCGTCCATCGCCTCGAGCACCTCCTCGGGCTCCAGGTCCAGCTGCTCCGCGATCTCGTTCACCGAGGGCGCCCGGCCCAGCCTGCCCGGCAGCTCGGCGATCACCCGCTCCACCCGCGCGGTCCGCTCCTGGAGGTCGCGCGGGACGCGGACCGACCATCCCCGGTCGCGGAAGTGGCGTCTGAGCTCGCCGAGGATCGTCGGCACCGCGTAGCTCGTGAACGCGATCCCGCGGGAGGGCTCGAACCGGTCCAGCGCCTTGACCAGGCCGAGGCTCGCCACCTGGACGAGATCCTCGAACGACTCACGCTGGCCGCGGTAGCGGCCGGCGAGCCGGCGGGCGAGCGGCATGAAGCGCTGGATCAGCTCCTCGCGGACGACCGGGTCGCGGTCCCGCTCGTACCGGGCGAGCAGGGCCTGCTCGTCGGCCAGCTGCTCCTCGGGGCCTGGTGCCGCTTCGTGTCTTGGCTCGGTTTCGGACATGCCTGTACCGGATCCCGCCGCCCCCCGCACGCTCCGATACACATGAAAACAGCCTCGGTGCCCGGGCGGATCCGGCGCAGCGGCGGGGCCCGGGGGATAGTGTTGGCCGACACGACGAAAGGGGGCCCCGTGGGGTTCATGGACCAGTACAAGGACATGGCGCAGCAGGCTCAGCAGGCGATGCAGTCCGGGCAGGGGATGGGGGACGCCGCGGAGCTGATGCAGATGCAGGAGCGCTACAACAAGCTCGCCCAGAGCGGGATCGAGCGCAAGGGGAAGATCCTCTCCGCCCGGGAGACCGGCCGCGCCGACGTTGGCGGAAGCCCGGAGTACGAGTTCAATCTCGAGATCACTCCCGACGGCGGCGATCCGTACGAGGCGACGGTGCTCCAGTTCCTGCATCCGCAGAACGTCGAGCACTTCCAGGAGGGCAAGGAGCTGACGGTGAAGGTCGACCCCGAGGACCCGACCACCGCGGTCCTGTGGGGTTGAGCGCGGGCTGACCCCCGCGCGCTGCGCGGGTGAGGTCCTCGATCACCTCTCCCGCTAACTTGCCGAAAGCGGGGCGGTTAGCTCAGTTTGGGAGAGCGCTCGCCTTACAAGCGAGAGGTCGCCGGTTCGAGCCCGGCACCGCCCATCACCGACTAGGGTCACCGCATGGATCTCGGGATCGAGGGACGCATCGCGCTCGTGATGGGCGCCAGCCGCGGGATCGGCCGCGGGATCGCGGCGGTGCTGGCGCGCGAGGGCGCCCGGGTCGCGATCGCGTCTCGATCGCGGCAGCGGCTCGAGCAGGCGGGTTCCGAGATCGAGGGTGAGGTGGTGCCGTTCGCGGCCGACTCGCTCGACCTCGAGAGGCTCGCCGAGCTGCCGGGCGAGGTCGCCGCCGAGATCGGTCCGGTCGAGATCCTCGTCACGAACACGGGCGGTCCTCCGTTCGGTAACGCGCTCGAGCACGGCCGAGACGCGTGGGAGGCGGCGTACCGGGAGCTGGTGCTGGCGCCGCGGACGCTGATCGAGTCGACGGTCCCCGCGATGCGGGAGCGCGGCTGGGGCCGGATCGTGAACGTAGCCTCGACCTCGGTCCGCGAGCCGATCCCGGGCCTGGCGCTCTCGAACATCCACCGGATGGCCACGGTCGGGATGTTCAAGACGCTCGCCACCGAGCTCGGTCCGGACGGGATCACGGTGAACACCGTCGCCACCGGCCGGTTCGCGACCGACCGGATCGCGGACCAGCACGGCTCCCTGGAGCCGGCCCGGGAGCAGGCTCGCGCCGACGTCCCGGTGGGGCGGCTCGGCGACCCGGAGGAGTTCGGCGACCTGGTCGCCTTCATCTGCTCCGAGCGCGCCGGATACCTGACCGGGACCGTGATCCCGCTCGACGGCGGGATGCTGCGCTCGGCTTGATCGGTGTGAGATCCGAGAAGAGCGACCTCGACAAGGCGAAGGACGACGTGATCGGCGCCGTCAACGAGGGCAAGGAGAAGGTCGCGGACGTCGCCGGGAAGCTGAAGGGCCGGTTCGGCCGCAAGTCCTGAGCCGGCGGCTCAGGCGGGGCGGGCGGTGGAGCCCGCCGGCGCGGTCGCGGCGGCCGACAGCAGCCCGCCACGACGCGCCCGCACCAGGATCCACGTGCCGCCGGCGACGATCATCCCGATGCTGATCAGCTGCGGCAGGGTCAGCCCGGCGAAGATGACGTCGTTTCGGCGGATGAACTCGACCAGGAGCCGCTCCACGCCCGCCAGCACCAGGTACATGGCGAACAGGATCCCCAGCGCGAACCGGTCGCGGAGCTGCCACAGAATCAGCGCCACCAGGCCCATCGTCACCGACTCGTAGATCGGCGTCGGATGGACGGGGGTGTCGATCGGCTTCGTCCCGTCCGGGTAGGCCATCGCCCACGGGCCGCCCCAGGCCTGCCCGTAGTCGCCGTCCCCGGAGACCTGGCACCCCACCCTGCCGACCGCGTACCCGATCGCGACCGCGGGCGCGGCCAGGTCGAGCAGGGTGAGGCTGAGCATGTTCCGCCACCACGCCCACAGCAGCACCCCGACCGCGCCGCCGGCGAGCCCCCCGAAGAAAACGAGCCCGCTGCCCGAGAAGATGTTCCCGATCGGGTCCCCCGAGACCTGGTCCCAGTTCTGCGCGATGAAGTCGACCCGGGCGCCGACGATCCCCCCGACCAGCGCCGCAAAGGTCGCCTCGTATGCGTAGTCGACCGGCTTGCCGAGCTCCCGAAACCGGCGCGCCGCGACGATCCCCGACGCGACGAACGCGAGCGCGAAGCAGATCCCGAAGGTCTGCACGGTGAGGGGGCCGATCTCGATCTCTGGCTGCACGAGCGGGTAGGTTGATCTTGGCATGGGAGCCGAATCGGCGGTCGAGGCCGAGCGCGAGCCCAACTTCCTGCTCGCCGGTGGGAGCACCGACGCTGATCCGGATCGGCCCGGCGCTAGCCCGACAGCGCCACGCACGAGGCGCGGCGGAAGATCCGCTTCAGGGGCAGGGAGAGCTCCGGCGTCGTCTTGTCCTCGAGCTGCTCGTTGACGGTGACGACCGCGGAGCGCCGGCCGTTCGGGCTCGCCGCCATGAACGCGGTGTAGCCGGGGAAGTTCCCGGTGTGGCCGAGGACGACGCCGCAGTCGACCCGGTACCGGTACAGCGCCAGCCCGACGGAGTTCATTCCGGGACCGGTCGGCTCCCCCCCGAATCCCGGAATGAAGCTGCGCTGGGCGGGGCGCCAGGCCGGGTCGAACAGCGATCCGTGCGCATATGCGCGGATGAACCGGCTCATGTCCACCGGCGTCGAGATCAGCGCCCCGGAGGCCCACACCTGCCCGGGGTTGATCACCTCGCTGACGTCGACCGGCGGAGCCGCCGCGGAGATCTCGTATCCGTGCACGAACGGCTCCGGGATCCCGAGCGAGCTCGGCAGCGAGGTCCGATTCAGCTTCAGCGGGTCGAACACGAGCGTGCGGAGCAGCTCGTCGTAGCTGCGGCCGCTGGTCGCTTCCACCATCAGGCCGATCACGATGTTGTCCGTGTTCGAGTACCTGTAGCGGGTGCCGGGCGCGAACCCGAGCGGCTTGTCGGCCACCCAGGACAGCAGCTTCTCGGGCGTGGAGGGGGCCGCCGGGTCGGCGATCAGGGCCTTCGTGAACGCGGGCTCGCTCGTGTAGCTCGGGATCCCGCTGGTGTGCTGGAGCAGCTCGCGCAGGGTGATGCCCGACCACGCCTCCGGGAGATCGGGACGGATCTCGCCGATCGTGCTCTCCAGCCTGAAGCCTGGCTGCAGCAGCGCCAGCGCGACCGCCCCGCTGAAAGCCTTCGAGGTGCTCGCGATCCGTAGCCGGTCGTTGCGGTGCATCGGCTCGCCCGTGTCGACGTCCCGCACCCCCGATCGCACGAACCACCGCTTCGATCCGCGCGTCATGAACGCGGACGCGCCGGGCGGTCCGTCGGGAAGCGAGGTGAGGTCGTCGAGCGCGCCCTGCAGCCGGTCCAGCTTGGTCGGCTGCGCATCGGCGAGCGCCGCGCCGCCGGCGAAGCCGGCCAACGTCACCGCGAGCGCCACCGCGCCGGCGCACAGCCGGCGTCCCCGTCCCCCCTCGATCGCCGGTCCGCTCACTCGGGCGAAGTGTAAAACGTGGACATCGAGCGCCACTCCAATCCTCCTCCCGCGGACGCGGTCGACGTCCTCGTCGGGCTGCTTGCCGAGGCCGACACCGCGACCGAGACCGGGGAGTTCTACGACCACGTGTGCGAGGCGCTGTGCCGGCTGACCAGCCTGCGCCGGGTGGCGTTGCTGCTGTACGACCCCGCCTACCGCGCCGTGGTCCCGGTCGGCTCGCACGGGGTCGACCCGGCGCTGGTCGAGCAGATCGAGGGCACCCTCGACGAGACGCCGATGGCGCGGCGGGCGCTTGCGGAGGACCGCGTGATGGAGGCCTCCGACGACCACGCCGCCCACATCCCGGCCCGGTACGCGCGATTCGCCGGGATCACCACGATCACCTGCACCCCGATCGCGGCCGGGGGCCGATGGCTGGGGGTGATCTTCGCGGACCGGGGCGGCGGCCGGTTCGAGCTCACCGACGAGGAGCGCAGCACGATGCTCACCCTGGGGCGGCTGGCGGCGATGGCCGCCAGCGTCGAGGGGGCGACCCGCCAGCAGGAGCGGGCGCGCCGGCTCTCCGAGCGGGTCTCGCTCACCAGGGAGATCCACGAGCAGGTGATCCAGCGGCTGTTCGGGCTGCTGCTCGTGGTCGGCTCGGACCGGCCGCTGCAGGCGGATGACCGCGAGCGGGTGGACGCGGAGCTGCGCGCCGTGCTCGCCGACCTGCGCGGGGCGCTGGACCGCTCCCTCACCGACGGGGAGCGGGAGACCCGGACCACGCTGCGCCACCTGCTCGACCGGATCGGGCTGCGCCCGGAGGTCGAGGTGAGGTGGGCGGACGGGGTCGTGATCCCGGACGAGCTCGAGCCGCTGCTGCAGGGGGTGCTGGCCGAGGCGCTCCGCAACATCGACAAGCACGCGCGACCGTCGCGGATCGCGGTCGACGTCGGAGCGGAGCCGGAGGCGTTCCTGCTCGAGGTGGCGAATGACGGCGCGATCGGCGCCGGGGACGGCACCGGGCTGGGGCTGCGGCTGATGTCGCTGGAGGCGATCCAGCATCGCGGAGTGGTCGAGTTCGGCCCCGTCGACCCGGACGGATTCCGCGTCCGGCTCGTCGTCCCCGGGCCGCGTCGATGAGCGCAGCGAGGCCCGAGCCGCGGGAGCGGCTCCGCGTCCTCGTCGTGGACGACCACGACGTCGTCCACTGGGGCTTCCGGCTGCTGCTGGAGAGCCAGCCCTGGGTGGAGCGGTGCGCGACCGCGGCCGGCGCCGCCGAGGCGCTGGAGCGGGCTCGCCGGATCGAGCCCGACGTGGCGCTCGTCGACCTGCTGCTCCGCGACGAGTCCGGCGCCGAGCTGTGCGAGGAGCTTCGCCGGGCCTCGCCCCGTACCCGGATCCTGCTGCTGTCGGGCGTCGGCTCGATCTCCCCCGCGGTCGCGCGGCGCGCGGGAGCCTCGGGTTTCGTGTCCAAGGACCTCGGTGCTGGTGAGATCGTGAAGGCGGTCCGCCGGGTTGCCCGCGGGGAGGAGGTGTTCGGGGACGCCGACGGCGAAGAGGCGGCGGGCCCGCTGTCGGGACGGGAGCGGGAGGTCGTCGCCCTGATCGCGGCAGGCGCCACCAACCGCGAGATCGCCGAGCGCCTGTTCCTCTCCCCGCACACCGTCAAGGAGCACACCAGCGCGATCTACCGCAAGCTCGGCGCCCGCAACCGCGCCGAGGCGGTGAAGCGGGCGCAGCGGCTCGGCATAATCGCCTGATCGGCCCCACCCCCCCAACCGGGGGGTTTCGGCGTCCTCCGCTTAACCCCGCGCCTGTTGCGGACAAGTATTGCGGCGATGAGCGAATCCGCCACCACGGCACTGCTGTTCCCCGGACAGGGAAGCCAGACCGACGACATGCGCGAGATCGCCGTGCGAGCCGCCCCGGAGCTGTGCGAGCGCGCCGCGACGCTGATCGGCGCCGACCCGTTCGAGCGGGTCGACGAGGGCACCGCGTACGCGCAGCCCGCGCTGTACTGCGCCAGCCTGGCGCGGTGGATCGCGGCGGGCCGGCCGCCAGGCGGCTTGATGGCCGGACACTCCCTCGGCGAGCTGCCGGCGCTCGCGGCGGCGGGAAGCATCGGCGAGACGGAGGGCCTCACGCTGGCCGTCGCCCGCGGCAGGGCGATGCAGGACGCGGGCGAGAGCGACGGCGGCCACGGCGGGATGCTGGCCGTGCTCGGGAAGGGCGAGGGCGGGACCGAGGTGGCCGACCGGCTCGGCCTCGCGGTGGCCAACGACAACGCGCCCGGGCAGGTGGTGCTGTCCGGCCCGCGCGAGGCGCTCGCGCGGGCCCGCGACGAGCTCAAGGCCGCGGGCCTGAAGGCGATGACGCTGCCCGTCACCGGCGCGTTCCACTCCCCCGCGATGGCGGCTGCCGCGCCCGAGTTCGAGCGGGCGCTGGCCGAGGTGGAGGTGATGCCGGCGCGCGCGACCGTGATCTCGAGCATCACGACCCGGCCGTTCGACGACGTCCGGCGAGAGCTCGCCGAGGCGCTCACCAACCCGGTGCGGTGGCGCGAGACGCTGATCGCGCTCCGCGCCGCCGGCGCGGAGCGGTTCGTCGAGACCGGGCCCGGGAACGTGCTCACGAAGCTCGTCCGCCGCACAATCGACGGAGCGGACGCGATAGTCCTCGAGGTGCCGGAGGCGGCCCGTGCCTGAGACGCTCGCAGCCGCCGAGCGCGCAGCGGCGCTTCCGCGTCCGCAGCGCGGCGCCGCGGTAGCCGGCCTGGGGATGGCGACGCCTCCGAAGGTGATCGGCAACGCTCCGATCGCGGAGCGGCTCGGCGTCAGCGAGCAGTGGATCGTGGAGCGGACCGGTGTCGAGCGTCGGCATGTGGCCGCGCCCGACGTGGGCGTCCAGCACCTCGGCGCCGAGGCCGCAGCCGCGGCCCTGGCCGAGACCGGGATCGAGGCGGTCGATCTCGACATGGTCCTGGTGGCCACGATGAGCCACGAGAAGCTGACCCCGAGCGCTGCGCCGCTTGTCGCCTTCGAGATCGGCGCAACCGGCGCCGGCGCCGTCGACCTGAACGCCGCGTGCACCGGGTTCCTCTCGGCGATCGGCACGGGCACCGCAATGATCGAGAGCGGGCGCGCCCGCAACGTGGTGGTGGTGGGGGCCGACGTGCTGAGCCGGATCACGAATCACACCGACCGCAGCACCGCGGCGCTGTTCGGGGACGGCGCCGGCGCAATCGTGCTCACCGAGGACGACCCGCCCGGACGCGTGGGGCCCTTGGTGCTGGGGGCGGACGGCGGTCCCAACACTGGCTTGATCCAGTGCGACCGCGCCGAGGCGCTGATCCGGATGAAGGGTCCGGATACCTTCCGCTATGCGGTCGACCGCCTCTCCGAGTCGACCCTCGATGCGGTCGCGGCGGCCGGGTGCATGCTCGCCGACGTCGACGTGTTCGCCTACCACCAGGCGAACAGCCGCATCATCCGAGCGGTCGGCGAGCGGCTCGATCTCGATTCATCTCGCGTGATCGATTGCGTGCCCGAGTACGCCAACACCTCCGCCGCGACGATTCCCATCGCGCTCTGGCAGGCGCGCGAGCAGGGGCTGTTGCGCGAGGGTGCGACGGTGCTGTGCGCGGCGTTCGGCGGCGGGCTCACCTGGGGCGCGACTGTGCTGAAGTGGGGCCAGGATGGGTGACGGCACGCGCGAGGGCTCGGCGCTCGTGACGGGCGCGGCCGGGGGCATCGGCGCCGCAACCGCGAAGGCGCTCGCCGCCGACGGATGGCCCGTCGGCGTCAGCTACAGAAGCGACGCCGAGGGCGCCGAGCGGGTCGCATCCGAGATCGAGGCCGCCGGCGGCAACGCGGTCGCGCTCGAAGGCGACCTGACCGCGGACGATGCCGCGGGGGCGCTGTTCGACCGGCTCGAGGAGAGGTTCGGCCCGGTGCTGGTGCTCGTCAACAACGCCGGGATGCGCGCCGATGGGCTGTCGCCGCAGCTGCGCGACGAGCAGTGGCAGCAGGTGATCGACATCAACCTGTCGGCGGCCTTCCGGACGACCAGACGGGCGCTCGGTCCGATGCTGCGGGCGCGCTTCGGGCGGATAGTCAACATCGCCTCGGTCGTCGGGCCGCGCGCGAACGCCGGCCAGGCCAACTACGCCGCCTCCAAGGCCGGGCTGATCGGCATGACGAAGACGGTCGCGGTCGAGGTGGCGCGGCGGGGGGTGACGGTGAACGCGGTCGCTCCGGGCTTCGTGGAGACGGCGATGACAGCCGACGTCTCGAACGGCGTCGTCGATGCGATCCCGGCTCGCCGCGTCGGCACGCCGGAGGACGTCGCGGCCTGCGTACGCTTCCTCGCCTCGGACGACGCCGCCTACGTTACGGGGACGACTTTGACGGTGGACGGAGGAATGAGCGCCTGATGAATCAATGCGGGATGAAAGGAGCAACCCAGATATGCCAGAGGTAACCACTACGCGCGTCGAGCAGGTGATCTTCGACGGGCTCGCCGAGGTCGGCGCGGACAGCGGGAAGGTGTCCCGCGAAGCTACGTTCGAGGACCTCGAGGTCGACTCGCTCGACCTCGTCGAGATCGCCCAGATCGTCGAGGACGAGTTCGGAGTCGAGCTCGACGGTGAGGACATCAAGGACCTCACCAACGTCGGCCAGGTGATCGACCTCGTGGTGGCACGCTCGTCGTGAGCCGCCGAGTCGTAATCACCGGCGTCGGCGCGGTGACGCCGCTCGGCGTCGGCGCCGACGCCCTGATCGACCGCTGGAGCGCCGGCGAGGTCGGGATCGAGGACGGCGAGGGCCGCTGCGGCGAGTTCGAGCCGACCGATTTCCTCAGCCGCAAGGAGGCCCGCCGGGCGGACCGGTTCGCGCAGTTCGCGATCGTGGCGGCGGACGAGGCGCTGGAGGCGGCCGGGTGGACGCCCGAGCTCCCCTACGACCCGACCCGGGTCGGATGCGTGATCGGGACTGGGGTCGGCGGGCTCGGTTCGCTCGAGGCACAGGAGAACGTGCTGCGCGACAAGGGAGCGAAGTCGGTCTCGCCGCTGGCGGTGCCGCTGATGATGGGCAACGCCGCAGCCGCCGCGGTGGCGATGCGCCGCGGGGTGCACGGGCAGACCTACGGCGTGGTGTCCGCGTGCGCCGCGGGGAACCACGCGATCGGGACGGCGACGCGGATGATCCAGTTGGGCGAGGCGGACGCGGTGATCGCCGGAGGCGCCGAGGCCGCGATCACCGAGCTCGCCGATGCCGCGTTCGGGGCGATGGGCGCGACGTCCCCAAGCGGGATCTCGCGACCGTTCGACGCCCGCCGCGACGGGTTCGTGATGGGCGAGGGCGGCGGGATCCTGATCCTCGAGGACGCCGAGCTCGCCGAGAAGCGCAGCGCCGAGGTGCTCGGCGAGGTGCTCGGGTACGGCGCCACCTCGGACGCCCACCACCTGACCGCGCCGGAGCCGTCCGGCGCCGACGCCGCCCGCGCGATCGAGATCGCGCTCGCGCGACGCCGGACTCGCGCCGGCCGACGTCGACTACGTGAATGCGCACGGAACCTCGACGCCGCTCAACGACCGCAGCGAGACCGACGCCCTGAAGGCCGCGCTCGGCCAGGACGCGCACCGGATCCCGGTGTCCTCGACGAAGTCGACGATCGGCCACCTGCTCGGCGCCGCCGGCGCCGTCGAGGCGATCGCGACGGTCGAGGCGCTGCGCCGCGCGATCGCGCCGCCGACGCTCGGCTGGGAGGAGCGCGAGGAGGGGCTCGACCTCGACTACGTGCCCGGCGAGCCACGCACCCTGCAGACACAGAACGGCAACGGCCGCCTGGTCGCGATCTCGAACTCGTTCGGGTTCGGCGGACACAACGCCGTCCTGTGCCTCGCCGCGGGAGCCTCGGAGTGACGACCGCGACCGTCACGAGGACGCCCGAGCAGGCTCCCGCCGGCGCGCGCGGCCGGCTCGAGTCGCTGTGCGATCCCGACACCTTCCGGCCGATCCGTTCCGGCGTGCTCGCCACCGGGCTCGGCGACCGCAGCCAGGAGGGCGACGGCGTCGTCGCCGGCGCAGGCGAGGTCGGCGGGCGTCCGGTGTTCTGCTACGCGCAGGACCCGACCTTCATGGGCGGCAGCCTCGGAGAGGCGCACGCGAGCTCGATCGTGCGGGTGATGGAGCTCGCCGGGACGGCGCGGGCGCCGGTGGTCGGGTTCGTCGAGTCCGGTGGGGCGCGGCTCCAGGAGGGGCACGCGGGCCTCGCCGGGTACGGGCGGATCTTCCGCGCCAGCGTCGACCTCGCCTCCAAGGTCCCGCAGGTCTCCGTCGTCACCGGGGTGTCGGCGGGTGGCGGCTCCTACTCGCCGGCGCTCACCGACTTCGTCCTGATGACCGGGGACGCGCGGATGTTCCTGACCGGGCCCCGCGTGGTGCGCGAGGCGCTCGGCGAGCAGATCACGATGGAGGGCCTCGGCGGACCGCGCGTGCACGAGGGCAACGGCGTGTGCCAGATGGTCGCCCCGACCGACGAGGAGGCGGAGGAGCTCGTCCGCGAGCTGCTCGGACTGCTGCCGCAGTCGATCGGCGAGAGCCTGCCGCTCGCGGACCCGCGCGACCCGGCCGGGTTCGACCCCGGCGCGCCGGTCCCAGCCGAGAGCCGCAAGGTGTACGACGTGCGCGACGTGATCGCCGCCACCGTCGACGGTGGCCGGCTGATGGAGATGTGCTCGCGGTGGGCGACGAACATGGTCACGGGCTTCGCCCGGATCGACGGCCGCCCGGTGGCGATCGTCGCCAACCAGCCCCGGCGGCTCGGCGGCGTGATCGACGCCGAGGCGTCGGAGAAGGCAGCGTGGTTCGTGAACCTGTGCGACCGCTTCAGGATCCCGCTGGTGGTGATGGTCGACACCCCGGGGTTCATGCCGGGCAGTCGCCAGGAGGGCGCCGGCGTGATCCGCCAGGGCGCCTCGCTGCTGCGCGCGTTCGCCGGCGCAACCGTGCCGAAGCTGACGCTGGTGATCCGGAAGGCCTACGGCGGCGCAGTGATCACGATGAACTCGAAGGACCTCGGCGCCGACGTCGTGCTCGCGTGGCCCGGCGCGGAGATCGGGATCATGGCCGCGAGCCAGGCGGTCGGAATCGTCCACCGGCGCCGGCTGCGGGACGCGTCGGACCCCGAGACGCTGAGCGCGAACCTTGCCGCCGCGTACGCCGAGGAGCATCTCACCGCCCCGGCCGCAGCCGCCAACGGCTTCATCGACGAGGTGATCGAGCCGACCGAGACGCGGGCGTCGCTCGCGTGGGCACTGAGCTCGCTGGAGGGCCGGCGTTGACGGCGGAGGAGCAGACGACCATGGCCAGGGACTCGAGCATGCAGGGAGAGCGGAACGGAGCGGGGCGCAGCGTGTCCTGCTTCGTCGCGCTCGGTGACAGCTTCACCGCCGGCAAGGGCTGCGCGGACGGGGAGCGGTGGGCCGACCGGATCGCGCGCGGGCTGCGCCTGCGCAACCCCGGGTTCAAGTACTCCAACCTCGCGTCCGAGGGCGCGACCAGCGAGGTCGTGCTGGAGCAGGTCGGAACCGCGATCCAGCTCGAGCCCGACCTCGTGTCGGTGATCTGCGGCGCCAATGACGTGCTGCTCACCGTCCGGCCCGACGTCGGCGGGTACGCGGGCCGGCTGGCGCAGATCCTCGACCGGCTGCGCGCCGCGCTCCCGGGAGTGGCGCTGGTCACTGCGACCTCGCCGGAGGGGTGGAACTTCCTCGAGCTCGGGCCGCGGACGCGGGCACGCGTCGTGAGCGGCCTGCAGAGCGTCAACGAGGCTACCCGGCGGATCTCCGCCGAGCGCGGGGTGCCGTGCTTCGACGTCGTCGACCACCCCGGCCTGGCAGACGCCGAGAACTTCGGTCCCGACGGCCTCCATCCCTCCGCCGCGGGCCACGAGCGCGCCGCGTACGAGATGGCCCGGCTGCTCCGCGACGAGCTGGGGATCGACAGCGACGGCGCCCGCGGATAGCTTCTGCATCCATGCTCGGCGGCAAGCGCGTCCTCGTCACCGGGGTCGTCAACAACCACAGCATTGCGTTCGCGGTCGCCGCGGCCGCCCAGGAGGCGGGCGCGGAGGTCGTGCTGACCAGCTTCGGACGGGTGCGGCGGCTGACCGAGCGGGCGGCGAAGCGGCTCCCGGAGACCCCGGACGTGCTGGAGCTGGACGTGAACGAGCCGGGTGACTTCGAGACGCTGCGGGAGGACCTCCGAAAGCGGTGGGGCGGGATCGACGGCGCGGTCCACGCGATCGCGTTCGCGCCCGAGGACGCGCTCGGCGGCGAGTTCATGAACGCGCCGCGCGAGAGCGCGACGAGCGCGTTCGAGATCAGCGCCTACTCGCTGAAGGCGCTCGCGGAGGCGCTGGCGCCGCTGTACGCCGAGGGAGAGGGCCCCCCGGGCGGGGGCCTCGTCGGGCTCACGTTCGACGCTTCGCTCGCGTGGCCCGCGTACGACTGGATGGGGGTGGCGAAGGCGGCGCTCGAGTCGACCGCGCGGTACGTCGCCCGCGACCTCGGCCCTCGCGGGGTTCGCGTCAACCTGGTCTCGGCGGGGCCGCTCTCCACCCCGGCCGCGAGCGGGATCCCGGGGTTCGGGAAGCTCGCGGAGCTGTGGGGAGCGCAGGCGCCGCTCGGGTGGGACAGCCACGACCCGGCGCCCGTCGCCGACGCGGTCCTGTTCCTGCTCTCCGACCGGGCCCGCGCGATCGGCGGCGAGATCCTGCACGTCGACGGTGGGTTCCACGCGATGGGCGCCCCGCTGATCGAGCGGCTCGACCCCGACGCCACCGGGTAGGGTGCCGCGGATGCGGGGCAATCTGATCGCGCTCGTCGCGGGGGCGACCGCCGCGCTGGCGCTGGCCGGTGCCGCAGTCGTGGTCGCCGGCGGGGGCGAGGAAAAGCAGGCGACCCGCGACGCGCTGGCCCAGTCAACGGAGGTGGTGCGCGCGCCCGACCGCACGCTCGGCCTCTCCCGCGTGGTGATCCCGGCGGGTGTCAACCTCGCGCTCCACCACCACGAGGGCACCCAGATCGCGCAGGTCCGGAAGGGGACGCTCACCTACAAGGTGTCGACGGGAGTGGTGAACGTGATGAAGGGCGAGGCCGACGAGAGCCCGGAGCTGGTCCGGACGATCTCGGCGGGCCAGAAGGGGAAGATCAAGGCCGGCGAGTGGATCGTGGAGCAGCCGTCCGACCACCACTCGGCGATCAACAAGGGCAAGCACAAGGTCGTGATCCTGCTCGCCAACCTGCTGCGAACGGGCGCTCAGCCCTCGACGCCGGGCTGAGCCGCCCCGGGCCGACGGGTCCGCATCGATGCCCGATCGCGTCCCGGCAATGGTCGTGTACGGCGCCCGGATCTCGTACTTCACGGGCAAGTTCGAGGCGTACCTGCGCTACAAGCAGATCCCGTACACCTACCGGGCGCTGGACACCTACCACTACTGGTGGGTGGTCCGCCGAGCCCTGGGCGCAACCCAGTACCCGACCGTGCGGCTCGACGACGGTCGGTGGATCAGCGACACGACGCCGATGATCGCGTGGCTCGAAGGGCTGCGTCCCGATCCGCCGGTGATCCCGACCGACCCGGTGCAGCGCTACGTCTCGCTGCTCGTGGAGGACTACGCGGACGAGTGGCTGTGGCGGCCCGCGATGCACTACCGATGGAGCTACACGGCCGACCGGCTGCTCGCCGGGCAGCGGCTGGCCGAGGAGGTCGTCCGGCTGCCGGGGCCGGTGCTGGCGCGGCGTCTGGGGGTGGCGCGGCGCCAGACCCAGCTGTTCGTGACCGGCGACGGGATCGACTCCCACACCCGTCCCCATGCGGAGGCCGCCTACACCCGGCTGCTCGGGTGGCTGGAGCCGATCTTCCGGGAGCGCCCGTTCATGCTCGGCGAGCGACCCACGATCGCCGACATCGGCCTGATCGGGCCGTTCTGGCGCCACTTCGCGCACGACCCGACGCCGGCGCGGATCATGCAGGAGCGCGCGCCGGCGACCTACGAGTGGGCGGCCCGCACGTGGGGCGCACGGGCCGGCAGGCTCGGCCACCGGGAACTGCTCGACGGCGTCCCGGCCGACTGGTCGCCGATCCTGCGGGAGGCGGGTGAGGCGCACCTGGAGGCGCTCGCCGCGAACGCGGCTGCGCACCGGGCCGGCGCCGCCAAGCACTCCTTCACCGTCCAGGGGACCACCTACCGCGACGTCCCAACCAGCGCCTATCGGGTGTGGTGCGTGGAGCAGCTCCGCCAGCAGTTCGAGGAGCTGCCGCCGGGCGCCGCGGAGGAGGTCCGTGCGATCCTCACCGAGCACGGCTGCTGGGAGCCGCTGTGGAGGATCGAGGGGATCGACTCCGGCCACGACCCCGACGGTAGGGCGCCCTTCTGCCGGGCGCTGCGGATGGTGAGGGACTGAGCTTCGCCTGGCACCGGCGCGATGGCCCCGGCGGGAATCGAACCCGATCTCTTCCAGCTTGAAAGGCTGGCGTGCTGAACCGTTACACCACGGGGCCCGCGGCTGAGTCTAGGCGGCTCGGCCGACCAGCAGCTCCAGCAGCGCCTTCTGGGTGTGCAGCCGGTTCTCGGCCTGGTCCCAGACGACGGAGCGCTCGCCGTAGAGGACGTCCTCGCTGATCTCCTCCCCGGGGTGGGCGGGGAGGCAATGCATCGCGACGGCGCGCTCGGACGCAGCCGCGAGCAGCTCGGTGTCGAGGCGGTATGGCTCGAGGTCGGCACGGCGGCGCTCGGCAGCGGCGAGGTCGTCGGCCATGCTCACCCATGTGTCGGTGTACACCGCGTCGGCGCCCGCGACCGCGTCGCGAGGATCGTCGTGGTCGGACATGGCGAGGCCGGGCTCGATCCTGTAGCCCGACGGAGAGGCGACCGTCACCTCGACCCCCGCCATCCTGCCCAGCAGGACGAGCGAGCGCGTCACGTTGTTCCCGTCGCCAACGTAGGCGAGCCGGAGCCCGTCGAGCTCGCCGAACCGCTCTCGCAGCGTCATCAGGTCGGCGAGCGCCTGGCAGGGATGGTGCGCCGGGGTCAGCATGTTGATCACCGGCACCGACGACGCCGCGGCGAGCTCCGCGACACGCTCGTCCGAGCCGGAGCGGATCCCGATCGCGTGGACGATCCGGGTCAGCACCCGCGCCGTGTCGGCGATCGACTCGCCGCGAGTGAGCTGCATCTCGTCTCCGCGCAGCACCACCGGCGTGGCGCCCAGCTCGGCGACCCCGACCTCGAACGAGACGCGGGTGCGGGTGGAGGGCCTCTCGAACAGGAGGGCGACCGACCTCCCGTCGAGCGCCGCCCGGCCCTCCCCGGCCGCGCGTCCCGCCTTCAGCTCCGCCGCGCGGTCCAGCAGCGCCGTCAGCTCGGCGGCGGACAGCTCCTCGCCGGTGATGAAGTCGCGCGGGGGCATCCGGGAAGGGCGTCGATACTACGCACGTGCCCACCCGGGCCCTGACCTGGAACCTGTTCCACGGCCGCGACGCGCCACCCGACCCCGGACCTGTTCACGCTGCGCTCGAAGCTGCTCCGGATCACCGAGCGGAACGCCACGCACGTGCAGGTCAACCGCGACCTGCTCTCGGAGTACGCCGCGATGCTGGCGGCAGCGGAGTGGGACGTCGCCCTGCTCCAGGAGTGCCCGCCGCGGTGGTCGGACCGGCTCGCGGCCGCGTGCGGCGCCGAGCCGCACCTGAGTGCTCACCTCGCGCAACCGGTGGCCGGCGGTGCAGGGCTGGCTGCATCGCTGGAACCCCGACCTGACCGGCTCATGGGAGGGCGGCTCGAACCTCACCCTGGTCCGGCGCCGAGACGGCGCCGCCGGTCGGATCATCGCGAGGGCCGAGGTCGTGATGCGGCCTGGTCGGCCCGAGCGCCGGATGATGGCGCTGACACGGCGCGGCGACGGCCTCTGCATCGGCAACCTGCACGCGTCGACCCGGGTCCACCCGCTCGCCGAGCAGGAGGTGCGGCTGGCTGCGGAGCGCGCCGTGGCGCTCGCGGGCGACGCCCCGCTGATCCTCGGTGGTGACTTCAACATCCGCCCGGTGCAGAGCGGCGTCTACGACGAGCTCGCGCAGCGCTACGGGCTGGCGCCGGTGACGGCTCCGGACGCGCTCGACCACCTGCTCGTCCGCAATGCCGAGATTCTGGAGGCGCCCACATCGTGGCCCGCCGAAACCCGTGAGATCCCGCGGGACGGGCTCTCGCTGCGGCTCTCCGATCACGCGCCCGTCCAGGCGCGGTTCGGCGACGCTACTTCTTCTTCTTCTTCTTCTTCCTCACCTTGAAGCCGTCCTCGGCCGGCGTGGAGTCCACGTTCCCGGCCGCGTCCTTCGCCCGCACCCCGAAGGTGTGCTTGCCCTTTTTCACCTTCTCCTTGTCGGGGGAGGTGCACGGCTCGAACGGATCGCCGTCCAGGGAGCACTCGAAGCTCGAGCCGGGCTCGTCGGCCGAGAACCCGAACGTCACCTTCACCTTCTTCTTCTTCGACTTCACCTTCTTCTTGGGAGCCTCGGTTATCTCGGTCTCCGGCGCTCTGGTGTCAGCCGACCCGCCGCCCGGCGGTGGCGCCGCCGAGGTGTCGACCGTGAAGGTGCGGGCCGCATCGGTCGGATCCACGTTGCCGGCGGCATCGATCGCGAGCGCGTGGAACGTGTGGGGCCCGTTCGCCAGCGGCTGGGTCGTGAAGGCCCCCGAGTCGCAGGACTGCCAGTCCTCGAAGTCGACGCGACAAAGGAACCTTGCACCGCCCTCGTTGGCGACGAACTTGAAGTCGGGCGTCTTGTCGCTGGTCGGCGATGGGGGGCCTGAGGTGATCGACGTGTTCGGGGGCGTCGAGTCGGCTCCGTCGACCGCCTGGATCCCCCCCACCGTCTCCGACGAGTTCAGCCCGGAGGTCTGGTTCGCGTCCACGTGCCGGGCGAGCGGTACCGGCGCCCCGTACGTCACGTGCCACAGCCCGTTGGAGTCGGTCGTCGCCTGGCCGAGGAACGCGTCGATCCGCCCGAACTGCGCGCCGTCGGCGTCGTAGGCGCGCACGACTGCGCCCGGCTCGGCCAGCCCCACGTATCGCGTGGTGCTGGCGACGAGCCCGGTCGGAGCCTGCACCCCGTGATTCGGCCCCGTGGCGCCGTTGTTCCCGGCGCCGTCGGCACCCAGATCGATGAACAGGTCGGCGTTGCCGGCTCCGGTGTTGCGGAGCAGGCGGTTGCTGGTGTTGTCGGGGTCGTCCTCGATCGTGATCGCGTCGGCCCCGTTGCCGCCCTCGCCGTTGTTCGAGATCACGTTCTCGGACGCGGCGGTCGTGCCGCCTACCACATTGTCGTGGGAGTCCCCCTCGACCAGCACTCCGGGGCCCTCGTTTCCGAGGTCGGCGGCGCTGGCGTCCGTCCCGATGTAGTTGCCGTCCACGGGGTTGCCGTCGCCGCCCTGCAGCGTGATCCCCGGCGCGCCGCCGGCGATGTCGCCCGAGCTGTCGCTGAACCCGATCACGTTCGCCTCGGAGCCGGCGGACCCGCCGATCAGGTTGCTGTTCCCGAACACCTCGATCGCGCTCTCGGGATGACCGAGGTCCTCGCCTCCCGTGCCCACCCCGAACACGTTGCCCGCGACCACGCCCATGTCCGCCAGCAGCTCGAGGCCGACGAACGGGCCGTCCGGGCTCGACCCGAAGCGGTTGTCGCGGATCTCCGGGCCGGTGCCGCGGATCCGGGCAGACGCGGAGGTTCCGGTCGGCGCGGCGGCCGTGCCGTCCGTGGTCAGGCTGAGGTAGTTGCCGCGCATCAGGAGCCCGGTCGAGTCGTTGCCGGAGTTGACGCCGGAACCCGCATCGCCGACGGTGCCGCCGATGTAGTTCCGATCGCCGTCGTCGGGATCGTCGCCGCCGATCGTCGTCCCGTGTGACTGGCCGACGTCGATCCCGACCGCGTTCGGAAGCGGGTCGCCGTTCACGTCCAGCCCGACGAAGTTCCCCGCGATCGTGGTGTCGGAGGGTGGCACGTTGCCCGACCCGTCTGCTCCGCCGAGCACCACGCCGGCGTTCTCGGTCCCCGATGCGATCACGTTGCAAACGTCGTCGCACGCGGAGGTGGCGGCGGCTGCGGTGCTCACGGTGCCCCCGATCACGTTGTCCTGCGGCGCGTCCGTGCCGTTCGGGCCCTGAACCTCGATGTCGGTGTCGTTGGGTGCGCTCGTCGTGCCGTCGGCGGCGGCCCCGAAGTAGTTGCCGAGCACGGTGTTCGAGCTCCCGGTGATCGCCACCGCCGTGCTTCCCGCGAAGAGCGCGGCGTTGTTGCCGAACACGTTCCGATCGGCGGGCGAGCTTCCAGTCGCGCCGGCGGTACCGCCGACCGTCGCCTGATCTCCGGCCAGGGTGGCACCTACGGTGTTCCCCTCCGCCCCTCCACCGAGCCTGATCCCGAACCAGTCGTTGGTCAGCTCCAGCCCCGTGTTGTCGGCGCCGTAGAACAGCCCCTGGAACGCGTGAGTGATCGCGAGGCCGCGCACCGCCGAATTGCTCGCGGTGACCCGGATTGCAGTCGCGGTACCAGTGACGTCGGGCCGCAGCCCGACGCACGGCCCGGCGTGGTCGGGCGTCGCGCTGCACCCGTCGACAGCGACCTGCTGACCGTTGGCCGGCAGGTCCCCGGTACCCGAGGTGTCGATCGTGATCGTGCTGTCCGCCTCCGTGCCGCCGGTGGCGAAGTCGAACTGCGCGCCGTCGAACGCGATCGTGTCCGCGCCCGATCCCGCGGCGCACTCGCCGCCCGATGCTCCCGAGGCGGTGTCGGTGTTGGAGGCCACGATCGCCTCCCTCAGCATGCAGCTTCCGTCGTCGGCCGGCGCCCCGTCGGCGTTGGTGTTCACCGTGATCGTGGTCGCCCAGGCGCCCGGCGCGAGCGCGAGCATCGCCCCGATCGCGCACAGCAGAAGGGTCGCCAAGCCGAGCCCCCGAACAATCCCCTGCCCTCCCATCACACCACCGGCGCTCACGGAATCGCCACCTCGCTTATCGGGTTGACCTCGGTTCGCTCCGCGACGTACGGGGGCAGCATCTCCAGCGCCGCCCGCGCGTCGACCGCGTCGACTCTCCACCAGATCCGATGATCGCCATTGGCGGCGTCACCCGCCGCGCACGAGGCGAACGCCGAGTCCCTCCGCAGCGGGCTGTCGAAGCCGCGCCAGGCCGCGAACGCGATCCGGCACTCGCCAGGGAGGTGGCGATGATCGAGCATGAACGTCGGCATCGCACCCATCTTGGCCATGGCACCCCGCTTGCGGTATGGGGGAAATCCCCTAACTTGGTCTGATCGTGCCCGGCGACGACGGGTACCGGAGGCTGATCGGGCGCGCCGCGGAGGTTGCCGCCCTGGACTCAGTGCTGGACGATTCGCGGGCCCCGGCGCTCGTCGAGATCGTCGGGGAGCCGGGGATCGGGAAGAGCAGGCTGCTCGCGGAGCTGTGCGAGCGCGCGGACTCCCGGAAGGCACTCGTGGTCGAGGGGCGAGCCACCGAGCTGCAGCGCGAAACGCCGTTCGCGGTCTTCGTCGACGCGCTGGACGACTACCTCGGCTCGCTCAACCCGAGAGCCTTCGAGGCGCTCGTCCCCAGTGACGGCGCGGAGCTGGCGCGGATCTTCCCGGTCCTGGCGGGACTCGGCGGGGAGGCGATCCCACCGCTCGGCGACGAGCGCTATCGCTCCCATCGCGCCGTTCGGGCGCTGATGGAGGCACTGGCGGGGACCCGGCCGCTGATCGTCGCGCTCGACGACATGCATTGGGCCGACCAGGCGTCGATCGAGCTGCTCTCGCACCTGATCCGCCGACCGCCGCGGGCAGGAGTGCTGATGGCGCTCGCCTATCGGGACCCGCACGCCAACGCAGCCCTACGAGCCGCCCTGTCCGCCGCCGACCCTGAGCGATCGCTGCGGCTCGAACTCGGCCCGCTCCGGCTCGCCGACGCGACCGAGCTGCTCGGGCCGAGGGTGGACCCGGCGATCGTGCCCGAGCTGTTTCGCGAGAGCGGCGGGAACCCCCTGTACCTGGATCGGCTCGCTCGCGCGGTCCGCACCGGGACCCGGTCAGGCAGGGGAAGGGGGGCGCACGTGATCGCGGGCACGACCCAGAGCGTCCCGGACGCGGTCGCCGACTCGGTCGCCGTGGAGGTCGACGGGTTGGCCCCGGACGTCGCGGGCCTGCTCCGCGCGGCCGCCGTCGCCGGCGAGACCTTCGAGCCCGACCTTGCCGCGGCGGTCAGCGAGCTTGACGAGACCACCGCGCTCAACCTGCTCGACGAGCTGCTCGAGCGCGACCTGATCCGGACCACGGAGGTGCCGCGGCGATTCCGGTTCCGCCACCCGATCGTGCGGCGGGCGGTGTACGAGTCGGCGAAGCCGGGGTGGCTTCTGGCCGCGCACGGGCGCGCGGCCGCGGAGCTCGCCGCCCGCGGAGCGCCGCCGCTGGCGCGGGCCGCGCACGTGGAGCGCTCCGCCCGCCCCGGGAACGATGCGGCCGTGGCGCTGCTCGCCGACGCGGGCGAGGCGGCTGCGGCGCGCGCGCCCGCGGCGGCGGCGCACTGGTTCGAGGCGGCGCTGCGCCTGCTGTCGGAGGACGACGTGGGCCGCCGGCTCGGCCTGCTGATCGCGCGCGCCCAGGCGCTCGGCGCCGCCGGCCGGTTCGGCGACGCCCGCGCGATCCTGGACGAGGTGTTGCAGCTGCTGCCCGCCGACCGGCACGCGGTCAGGGCCGAGGTGGTCGCATCGTGTGCCAGGATCGACCAGATCCTGGGCCGCCACGGCGAGGCGCGCGAGCTGCTCACCTCGGCGCTCGAGGCTCTCCCGGGCCGGTCCGAGCAGGCCACCGACCTGAAGATCCAGCTCGCGGCAGAGTGCTTCTTCACGGCCGACTTCGCCGGGCTGGAGCGCTGGGTAGAGGAGGCGCTCGCCGACGCCGCCTCCCAGGACGTCGCCGCCGCGCGCGCGGCGGCGACGGGCCTGCTCGGCTGCGCGGCCTACATGACGGACGACGCCGGTGCTGCGCGGGAGTCGCTCGACCGCGCAGCCGCCCTGTTCGAGGATCTCGACGACGAGCAGCTGTCCCGGCGTCTGCACTCGCTGGCGTGGTGCGGGATCTGTGAGGTCTACCTGGAGCGGTTCGACCGCGCCCTGGGGCTGTTCGACCGCGGGATCGAGGTGGCGCTCGCCACCGGCCACGGTCACATCCCCACCCTGATGCGCATCGGCCAGGGCCTGGCACTTCTGTGGCAGGGCAGGCTCGACGAGGGGGGCGCGCGGGTGGAGCTGGCGGTCGATGCGTCGCTGCTCACCGCCAACCGCCAGTTCCTGACCTGGGCGCGGTGGGTGGGGTGCTGGGGCGCGATCCTGGCCGGCGAGCTGGGTGCCGCTGTCCGGATCGGGGAGGAGGCCGTCGCCGAGGCCGGCGAGCTGCGCGATCCGGTCTCGGCGCTTGCGGGCTGCTACCTCGCCGAGGCCAGGCTGGAGTCCGGCGATCCGGAAGGCTCCCGGGAGGAGCTGCTTGCGGCGGCCGGCGGCCCCGAGCTGCCGCTGATCGAGCGCGGCTTCAAGTCCCGGTGGTACGAGATTCTGGCGCGGGCCGCGCTCGCCGTGGGCGACCTGCGCGGCGCCGAGGAATGGGCAGGGCGCGCGTGGGCCGCCGCCGACGGCCTGGAGATCCCGGGGCGGGTCTCGGAGGCGTGGCGCGCACGAGCTGAGGTCGCGCTGGCACAGGACGATCCGGGCTCGGCCGTCGAGGCCTCGGCGCGAGCGGTCGAAGCCGCCACTGCCGCCGGAACCCCGATCGAGGCAGCACGTGCACGAGTCCTGGCGGGTAGGGCGCTGGCGGCGGCGGGCGACCCCGACGGGGGCGCGAGCGAGCTGGAGAGGGCACGCGGCGAGCTCGACCGGCTTGGCGCGCGGGCGCTATCGCGACCAGGCGGCGATGGAGCTGCGCAGGCTCGGTCGCCATGTGGGCCGCCGTGGGCGCGCGGGCCGCGCCGGCGAGGGGATCGAGGCGCTCAGCGGTCGGGAGCGGGAGGTCGCGGAGCTGGTCGCGGAGGGAAGGACGAACCGAGAGATCGCCGAGGTGCTGTTCCTGAGCCCGAAGACGGTGGAGAACCACATGGCGCGGATATTCGCCAAGCTCGCGATCTCCTCCCGCACGCAGGTGGCGACGCTGCTCGCCGCCGAGCGCGTCCACGGATAGGCTTCATGTGGCGATGCCCGCGGGATCCAACAGCGACGACGAGCCCCGCCGTGAGAGCGGCGGCGACAAGAGCGTTCAGGCGTTTCGCGACGCGCTCGAGAAGAGCGTCACCGTGTCGCGCGACCGGCTCCAGGAGGTGTTCGACGACGCGGTCACCCACGGGCGGATGACCCGCGACGATGCCAACGAGCTGATCAGCCGGCTCGTCTCCCGCGGCCGTCAGCAGACCGAGTCGCTGCTGCGCGATCTGGAGCGCCTGCTGGAGCAGGCGCGAAACCGAGTCAGCTAGACGAGTCCCCGCTCGACTCGGATCCGTTGCCGCCGAGCTGCTCGCGGCGCTTGCGGATCTCCTTCTCGAGCTCGTCGAGGATGTCGACGGTCGCGCTCTGCAGCCAGTCGCGGAAGCCGTCGAGCTGGGAGCGGATGTCTCCGGAGGACGCGCTGGAGGCGTCGCGAATCCGCTGCACCGCGGACTCGATCCCGGAGCGGACGTCGCCGGACGCGCTCTCGCCGGCCTTTCTGAGGTCGTCGAGGGCCTTCTGAAGGTCGCCCTGGACGCGATCGCGTGTGCTCTGGCCGCCGCTGGATTCCATCTGACTCTCCTTCTCTCGGTTGGCGGGGAAATCCCCCCACCGGAGTGAAGCCTACCCCGGATCCGGGGCGGGCGCATCGCGCGAGTGGGGCACGAGCTCGTCGGCGAGCACCCGCAGGTCGAGATCTTCGCCGAGCGTGTCCGCCAGCAACTCGTCGCCGTCCAGCCGCTGCCCCTGGCTCCACAGCGACCGCAGCCACTCGCCGGCCTCGGGCGAGGCGAACCATCGCTCTCCGAACCGCTCCCGCAGCGAGCGCCGCCACGCCGTCTCCAGCGCCCACGCCCTCAGGTAGCAGGCGACGTAGAACTCCGGGTCGACGTCGTCGAGCCAGCTCGCGGTCGGCCACGCGACCCTGGTCGCCCCGCCGAGCAGCTCTCTGTAGCGGCCCGGCATCCGGTCGAGGTCGGGCTGCTCGCCGTGCAGCTCGAGCTCGTAGGCGATCTTCGCCGCGTACCGCCGCAGGAAGACGAGCTTCACCGCGCGGGCGTGTCGAACGACGGGGGCGGGGTCGGCGACACCGAGGCGGGTGGCGAGCCAGTCCGGGTCCTCGGTGAGATGCTCGAGCAGGAACGCGAACGACTCGGTCACCGAGTTGTCGCCGAGGTGGCGGTGCTCGAAGGGGAGCGCGGGATCGACGCTTGCGTAGTGCTCGGTGTGGCCGCCCTCGTGGAACAGCGCCGCGAAGTCGTCGCGCCCGCCGACCGGCGCGATCACCAGGTAGATCTCGTCCGGCACCCGGGGGACGGCGCAGAACGCGCGCGGGCTCTTCGTCGAGCGCGGCTCCGTGTCTAGATGCACGTTCGACTGCGCGCCAAGGTCGATCCCGAGGCCGGCGGTGGTCTCGGCGAAGCTGGCGGTGAGCCGATCGGCCGGAAACCGCTCGTCGAGCTCGACGGCGCGGAAGAACCGCGGCATGTCGGAGCGGCGCAGCTCGCCGAGCCGCGGCACCCCCGCCCGGTCCAGCTCCGGGTCGACGAGCGCCGCATACGACGCGTCCGTCGCGTCCAGGAAGCCTTTTGCCTGGCCGCCGAGCTCGGCGAGATCGATCCCGCGCAGCTCCGCGCACGCGACCTGGTAGCTCGGCCAGCCGAGGTCCCGGACGAGGGCGCGAACGCGCTCCAGGCTGGCCAGGTGGAGCGGGGTGAGACGCTCTGCGAGCACGCCGTCGCGGGCGCGCTCGATCGTGGCGCGCCGCTGCGCGTCGGGCTCGGTGGCGAGCGCCACCGTGACGCCGCGATAGGCGAGCGGCTCCCCCTCGCCCACGTCGACCCGCAGCGAGGCCTGCAGCTCGGCGAGCTCCGCGGACTCAGCCTTCACGGCCTGGCCGAGATGGCCCGAGAACGCGAAGCGGAGCAGCTCTCGGAGGCGCCGTGCCGGCTCCCCGTCCGCGTCCGCGTGCAGCCCGCGGAGCCGCTCCACCGCCGGGCGGGCGAACAGCTCCGCATGCCGCTCGTAGATCGCCTCGATCTCGAAGGACTGCTTGTGACCGGCGAAGTGCTCGTAGTGCTCGCGGTCGATCTGCTCGCAGAACCGCTCCGCCTGCTCGCGGTAGCTGTCGAGGTCGAGCGCCACGGCGCTGCAACGATAGGGGGCATGGAACCGCCGGCGAGGGGCGATCAGCTCGAGCTCGACGTGGACGGGCTCGCGTACGGCGGGCGCGGCATCGCCCGCTCGAATGGATACGTCGTGTTCGTGGCGGGCGGGCTCCCGGGCGACCGTGTGCTGGCGCGGCTGACGAAGGCGAAGCGAGGGTACGCGGAGGCGGAGCTGGTCGAGCTCGTCCGCGGCGGTGCAGACCGAGTTCCGGAACGCTGCCTGCACGGTGGCGAGCCGTGCCCCGGCGCCCCGTGGCAGGCGCTCCCGTACGAGCACCAGCTCGCCCACAAGCACGACCAGGTCCTCGAGGCGATCCGCAGGATCGGCGGCCTGGAGGGCTTCGACGTCGAGCAGCCCGTCGCTGCGGATCAGATGTGGCGGTACCGGAACAAGCTGGAGTACTCGTTCGGGGAGCGCGACGGCGAGCCGACGCTCGGCTTCCACGCCCGCGGCCGCTGGGACGTCGTCGTCGACGCGGAGGACTGCCTGCTCGCCTCGGAGCCGAACAACGCGCGCCGCAACGAGATCCGCGAGTGGGCCCGCGAGGCCGGGCTCGCTTCGTACGACCGGCGCGCCCGGGATGGGGTGCTGCGCAACCTGGTCGTCCGCGAGGGGCGCCGCACCGGGCAGCTGCAGACGCGGCTGGTCACCTCGGCGGCGCAGATCCCGCGCCCCCCGGTCGACCTGCACACGGTGATCGAGGGCGACTCCGGCGGCACCGACGGCCCCACCGGCGCGCTCGGGCGTGAGCACCTCGAGGAGGAGATCGGCGGTCTTCGGGTGCGGATCTCCCACGACGCGTTCTTCCAGACCAACACCGAGATGGCGGAGCGCCTGTACGCGATCGCGGCCGAGTACGCGGGCCTGTCTGGGAGCGAGCGCGTGTACGACCTGTACTGCGGGATCGGCACGATCGGGCTTGCGCTCGCGGCCCGGGCCGGCGAGGTGTGGGGACTCGAGGTGAGCGAGGCCGCGGTTGCCGACGCCGCTCGCAACGCGAGCCTGAACGGGATCGAGAACGCCCGGTTCGAGGCCACCGACGCCCGACTCGGCCTCCGCCCCCTGATTGAGCGGGCGGGGCGACCGGAGGTGGTCGTCGTCGACCCACCCCGGGCGGGCCTGTCGAAGAAGATCGTGCGGCGAGTGATCGAGTGCGATGCGGCGCGGATCGTGTACGTGTCGTGCAACCCGACGACGCTGGCGCCGAACGCCGCACAGCTTGCGGAGGCCGGCTATAGGCTCCGCCGGGTGAGGGCCGTCGACATGTTCCCCCAGACGCCGCACATCGAGTGCGTCGCGCTTCTCGAGAGGGCACGGTGAACGCGCGGGCGTTCGGGGTGACGGCGGGGCTCGACCCGAGCGTCGCGGAGCCGCTCGCCGGGCGCTGCGAGATGCTCGGGTACCACTCGATGTGGTCGAACGACCACCCGGGCGCGAGCGGGCTCGACACCCTCGGGATCTTCGCCCGGTCTGTACCCGGGATCGACCTCGGCGTCGGGGTGATGGCGCTCGACCGCCACACCCCGGAGTCGATCGCGGGCCGGATCGAGGAGCTCGGCCTGCCGCCGCAGCGGCTGTGGATCGGGGTCGGCGCCGGGTTCTCCGAGAAGCCGTTGACCAGGATGCGCGAGGCGCTCCCGGAGCTGCGTAAGGCGCTGCCGAACGTGAAGATCGTGCTCGCCGCGATGGGGCCGAAGATGTGCGCGCTGGCGGGATCGGCCTACGACGGGGCGTTCCTGAACTGGATCACCCCCGACGCGGCACAGGAGGCCCGCGGCAACGTGCACCGCGGCGCGATCGAGGCGGACCGCAGGCCGCCCCCGGTGCTCGGGTACGTCCGCACCGCGGTCGGCGCCGACGCCAAGCAGCGTTTGCTCAAGGACGAGTCCTTCTACCGCGACCTCCACGACGGATACCGGCACCAATTCGAGCGGCTCGGCGCCGAGCCTGGGACTGTCGGGGTCGCGACCGACAGCCAGTACGTCGCCGACGCCGAGCTGAACCGCTACGAGGGGCTCGACGTCGTCGTGGTGCGGGCGCTGGCGAGCGCGACCGTCGAGGGGATGACCGAGCTCGCGGCCGCCGCCGCGCCCGGCGGATCGGAGGCGCGGTTCGGGTGAGGGCGCGGATCGCGGTCGGGCTTGCACTCGCCGCGCTTGGCGCCGGCGCCGTCGCGGCGCCGGCGTGCGCCTCCCCGAAACCCCCTCTCGACCACCAGGGCCGGTGGCTCACCGACAAGGTCGGGCGGGCGGTGATCCTGCACGGCTTCAACATGGTCTACAAGGTCGGCTCCTACCGGCCCGAGGACACCGGGTTCGGCGCCGACGACGCCCGGTTCCTGCGGCGGAACGGGTTCAACACGATCCGGCTCGGGATCATCTACAACGGGCTGGAGCCCGAGCCGCCGGACTCGAGCGGCACGCCGCGCTACAGGCTGGGGTACCTGCGCAGCATCGCCCGAACCGAGCGGGTGCTGGCGAAGCGAAAGATCTTCTCGCTGCTCGACTTCCACCAGGACCTCTACAACGAGCGCTTCGAGGGCGAGGGGTGGCCCGACTGGCAGGCGCTCGACGACGGGCTCCCGGCGGAACCAAAGAACGGGTTCCCGACCAACTACCTGACGATGCCCGCGCTGCAGCACGCCTTCGACCATTTCTGGGCCAACGACCCTGCGGCGGGGGTGCCGGTCCAGGACGCGTACGCGGCGGCGTGGCGGAAGGTCGCGAAGCGGTTCGCCGGTGAGCGGTACGTTGCGGGATACGACCTGATGAACGAGCCGTGGCCGGGAACGCCGTACATCGGCTGCCTCAATCCGCGCGGCTGCCCCGAGTTCGACGCCGGCTCGCTGATGCCGTTCACGAACCGGGTGATAGACGCGATCCGCCGGGCCGACACCCGCAAGCTCGCCTTCTACGAGCCAAACGTGCTGTTCAACTCCGCGGCGCAGACCTCCCTGGGGCCGACCCGCGACGCCCGCGCCGCGTTCAGCTTCCACGTGTACTGCCTGGCGAACGGCGGCGGCCTCACGTCGAGCTCGTGCCCCGTGAACCAGGCGACGGTGTTCGACAACGCCGACGAGCACATCGAGCGCACCGGCGACAGCTCGCTCGTCACCGAGTTCGGCGCCTCCGACGACCTCGTCGACACACGTCGCGTGATCGACCTCGCGGACGAGCACATGGTCGGATGGCAGTACTGGCACTACTGCGACTGCGACGACCCGACTACATCGGGGCCCGGCGTGCAGTCGCTGGTGATCGACCCGGCCCGGCCTCCGCGCGGCAAGAACGTGAAGCGGGCCAAGCTGAAGCTGCTCGCGCGGCCGTTCCCGCAGGCGGTCGCTGGAACCCCGAGCCGGTACTCGTTCGATCCGGACGCCCGTCGGTTCGAGCTTGCCTACTCGACCGCCGCGCCGAACGGCTCGACGCTGCCGCGTCGGGTGCAGACCGAGATCCGGGTGCCCCGGATCAACTTCCCCGACGGGTACCGCGCCCATGTCGAGGGCGCCCGCATCACCTCGGAACGCAACGCCGGCGTGCTGCGGCTGAAGCGCGACCGCGGCGCTGCCGAGGCGACCGCGGCCATCGCGCCGCGCTGATCGGAAGCCGTCGGGGATTAATAGGGCGGGAGCTGGTCGTACCACTCGCCCAGGGCGCGGAACGCGCCCCAGAACTCGCGCTTCGCTCCCTCTTCGTCGAGCGAGCCGTCGATGTCCGGGACGAACAGAGCATCGACCGTCGGCGTCAGCGGCTGGATCTCGCCGAGCTCCGGTGCGAGCGCGCGAGCAAGCGGGAGGTCGAGCCCATTCAGCGCGCCCAGCGCCGGCTCGCCCATCACGACGACGATCCGGGGCGACACGATCGCGAACTCCTCGCCCAGCCGCGCCACGCACTCCGGCCCGGCCAGCGAGGGGTCGGCGACCGGGCACTTCACGCACAGCGTGCCGTACACGACGAGCGGGTCGATCCCGAGCCGCTTGAAGATCTTCATCAGCGCGTTCCCGGAGCGGCCGTAGAACGCCACCCCCTCCTCGATCTCGGCTGGGGCCGGCGCGTGCTTGAGCAGCATCACGTCCGCCTGCGGATGGCCGGACCCAAGCACCGGCTGCAGCTTGCCCCGCGGGCACGCTTCGCAGGCCTGGAGCTTGCGGGTGAGCTCGTTCAGCTCCCTGATCGCTCGCTCCAGGTACTTCTCCTGGATCTCGTCGTCCGTGGTCTCCACCGCGCGGCCTCTCTTTGACGAGCCTCGATCCGCTCCTGCGGCGTGCATCACTTCTTGCCTTGGCGGTCGGCGGATTTCACTCCGGGACTCGGCCGCTGCCGCCCTCCGCGGACCGGTCGGGGGCTCTTCGCCGCCCACGCCCGGCGCGCCGGCCGGGGCCGCCCGGTGGTCTGCAGGAACTTGAGCGCCTGCACGTACACGAGGTTCTTGTGCTTGCGGGTGATGTCGGCGTCACGCATCGCCTCGAGGAACTCGCGCGGCCCGTCGAACGCGCGGAGGCGGATCCGGACGCTGCCCAGCCCCTGCGCGACGTGGCTGTCCGATCCCGCCCCCGGCACGATCCTGTACTTGGTCGCGAACCGCTCCGCCTCCTCGTTGAACGCGGACAGCGCGATCCGGGGGTTGAAGACCTCGAGGATGTCGATCCTCTCGACGATCTCGAGCAGATGCTCGTAGTCCGGGACGGAGTGCATCCGGTCGAACGGGTGCGGGACGTACACGAGCCCGCCCTGCGCCTTGATCTCGGCGATCGTCTCGGCCATCGTCAGCCCCCGCGGGATCTCCTTCTCCAGGAACAGGCCGATCACCTCACCCTGCTCGGCGGTCTTGACCTCCTCGGCGACGATCACCTCGAGGCCGTCCATCCCGGCGGCGAGCTCGCGTGCCTCGAGCGCCCCTGAGATCACGTTGTGGTCGGTGACCGCGATCGCACCGAGTCCGCGGTCGCGCGCAGTCTCCAGCAGCACCTCCACGGGGGTCGCCGAGTCCGGCGAGTGGTCGGTGTGCATGTGCAGATCGCACTCGATCGTGGGGCGGGAGGCGAGCCGGCGCCGGATCGCGGCGTCGCCTGACGGATCGTGGCGGCGGGCCGCGAGTCGTGCGTAGATCTCCTCGACCCGGTCGGCGGTCTCGGCCCAGCTTCCAACCGCGCCGCGTCCGTTGCGCGCGATCCGCTCTCGCAGCTCGGGCTCGGAGATCAGCCGGCCGAGCTGGCCCGCCAGCGTGATCGCGTCACCGTGCGGGAAGAGCAGCCCGCGCTCGCCGTCGGCCATCAGCTCCATGTAGGCCGGCAGGTCCGACACCACCGGCACGGCTCCCGCGGCGAGCGCCTCGCGGACAAGGCCGGGCGCCGGAAGCGGACCGCCGGAGGCGAGGCAGAGGACGTCGGCGCCCCCGATCAATTCCTCGGGCTCGCCGTCCGCCGGGCCGAGCACGGTGACCCGCTCGCGCAGCTTGCGGGCAAGCCGGGCGACCGGGTCGGGCGGGCGCTCCGCCCACACGATCGCCTCCCATTCCGCGGACAGAGGCAGCCGCCGCAGGGCGCGGAGGAAGAGCCGCAGCGCACCGCGCTCCTCGCGCAGGCAGAACATGATCCTCGGGGGCGAGCCCGGCGACCGGCCCGCGTCGGCGGGAGCGGCGGCCCCGGGCGGGACCAGTTCGTAGGTGCCTGGGAAGTAGCGCTCGACGAGCTCCGCGGTGGTCTCGCAGCTGACCGTGCGCGCGTCGAGCCGACCGAAGAAGATCTCCACGAGCGGGCGCGCCACCTGGGTTGAGATCAGCCGCTCGGTCGGCTCGTGGAAGGTGCCGACGTTCAGGGAGCGCGAATGCCGCAGCGCGGTCGACGAGGTGCTGGGGGCGAACGGGTCGTGGACGTGGACGATGTCGGGCCGCACGCCTCCGAGCAGCTCGTCGAGGGTGCGGCTGACGTCGAGGGGAACGGGCGCGGCGCGAGGCCGGGGGCCGCGCGGCAGCGGGATCCCCTGCCCGACCGCAAGCACGGGCATGTCGTCACCGTCGAAGATCGCGCCCGAGTCTCCCCCGACCGCCGCGCGGATCGCGGCGCGTGAGCTGCGAATCGCCGTCCGCGAGTCGCTCGGGGCTGCGATCAGCACACGGTGGCCCCGCCCGCGGAGCTCCGCCGCGATCCGCCCCGCGAACTCGTTCACCTCGTTGTGGGGCCCCCACCGGTGCGGCGTCACATGGACGATCGAGAGGCGGTCGCGGCCAGCCACGGGCCGCAGGATAGAGGTGGCGGGAGGGGCCGCCCCGGCGGCCCCTCCGCCTCAGGTCTCGGTCTTGTCGGTCTCCGCCGGAGCCGGCGCGCCGGACGCCGGGACGCCACCCTGGCGGGTGCGGGAGTGGTCGGCGATGAACTGCTCGGTCAGCTCCCGCGCCTCGGAGTCGGGCCGCTGGGTGTGCGGCGACTTCATCAGGTAGCTCGACGGCCCGTCGAGCTCGCCCGCGATCCCATGGTTGAGCGCTAGCTTCACGATCCGGACCGCGTCGATCACGATCCCGGCCGAGTTCGGCGAGTCGACGACCTCGAGCTTCAGCTCGAGATTCAGCGGCACGTCCCCGAACGAGCGGCCCTCCAGCCGGATGTGCGCCCACTTCCGGTCCTCGAGCCACTGCACGTAGTCCGACGGCCCGATGTAGACGTTCTCGTCGGCGAGATCGTCGGAGACGATCGAGGTGACCGCATCGGGTCTTCGAGATCTTCTTCGACTCGAGCCGCTCCCGTTCGAGCATGTTGTAGAAGTCCATGTTGCCGCCGACGTTGAGCTGGCTCGTCCGCTCGATCTTCACGCCTCGGTCCTCGAACAGGCGCGCGAGCTGGCGGTGCACGATCGTCGCGCCGACCTGGGACTTGATGTCGTCGCCGATGATCGGCAGCCCGGCCTGCATGAACCGGCGGTTCCAGTAGTCCTCCCGGGCGATGAACACCGGCAGGCAGTTGACGAACCCGACCCCCGCGTCGAGCGCCTGCTCGACGTACCACTTGGTGGCCTGCTCGGAGCCGACGGGCAGGTAGCAGACCAGCACGTCCGTGTTCGTCTGCTGCAGGATCCCGACGATGTCGTCCGTCTCGCCCGGCGCCTTCGTGATCTTCTGCTTCAGGTACTTGCCGAGCCCGTCGTGGGTCATCCCGCGGTGGACGGGGACGCCCAGGTCCGGGACGTCGGCGAACGTCACGGTGTTGTTCTGGCCGGAGAAGATCGCCTCGGAGAGGTCCTTGCCGACCTTCTCCGCATCGATGTCGAAGGCCGCCGTGAACTCGATGTCGCGGATGTGGTACCCGCCGAGGTCGACGTGCATCAGGCCCGGGACGTCTTTCGCCGCATCGGCGTCGCGGTAGTACTGGACTCCCTGGACGAACGAGCTCGCGCAGTTGCCCACCCCGACGATCGCCACCCGGACCTTGTCGTCGACGGCCCGATGGCCGTTTGGCTTGCCGTTTCCTGTGGCTGCGTCGTTCGCGCTCATCGACACGCTCCTCTCACGATTGGCGGACTAATCACACCCGACCCGGCGCCGGGTTACATCCGTGCAATCCCGATTCACCCGATCACACCTTCCTCGACTCGGCCCCGACCATACCCACGAGCTGGCCGCGGACATGCCAGACGCGCTGCACGACCGTCACCGCGGTCAGCACGCACAGCACGTAGATCGCCGGGGCGAGCAGCTCCACGTCGAACAGCCCCGCCCCCTTTGCGAACACGAGGCCGATCGAGAGTATCACCACCCTGACCGGGCGACTCGCGAGCCCCACGGTGCACTCGACGCCGAGGGCCTCGGCGCGCGCCCGCGTATAGGACACCATCAGCGAGCCGAGCACCGCGAACACGCACGCCGCGGCCGCGACCTCGTCGCCGGTGTCCGCGAAGTACCACGCAATCGTGGTCAGCACGACGCCCTCCTCGATCCGGTCGAGGGTGGAGTCGAGGAAGGCCCCGAACAGCGTCCCCTTGCCCGACATCCGCGAGTAGCGGCCGTCGAGCGTGTCCATCACGGAGCCGATGATGAACGCGATCCCGGCAAGGAAGAACAGCTTCTGCGTGACGAGCACCGCCGCGGCGACGTTCAGGACGAGCCCCGTCATCGAGATCGTGTTCGGCGTCAACCGCGACTCGATCAACGCCTCGCGCGCGATCGCCCCCAGCTCCTGAGCGGTGCGCACGCGGCGGGGCGGACGAGCGCGGCGCCCGGTGGGTGGGGTCTCGACCGACATCCGTCGCCGGCTCAGGCAGTCACTTCGCCGGCACGCTCGCGCTCGCGCTCGGCGCCGGGCCACGCCCAGCACTTCGGGCGCAGCGGGCTGAGCACCCGCGAGGCGAATAGCGCGGCGAGGCAGGCGACGGCGGCGCCGGCGGCGGCGTCGAACCAGTAGTGGTTGGCGGTGACGACGATCACGAAGAACACGATCGCCGGGTACACGGACCAGAACAACCGGGAGACGGCGTGGCGCGCCAGCACCATGCCCGGCACCGAGATCATCAGGGAGAAGGCGATGTGCATGCTGGGGACCGCCGCGTAGGGATTGACGAGCAGACCCACCGCGCCCGAGTCCTGGTCGACGTCGGTGAGGGTCGCAATCGTATCCGTGAACCCGTGCTCAGGGAAGAAGCGCGGCGGGGCGGTCGGGAACACGGCGTACCCGATCAGCGCCAGCGCCATCGCGACCATGAACATGTTGCGGACGAAGTAGAAGTGCTCGTTGCGGGCGAGGTACAGCCACGCCAGGAACGCGGTCGTGATCACGAACTGCGCGTTCACGTACATGAAGTTGGCGGACTCGATCAGCCATCGGTGGTCGATCACCCCGCTCTGCAGCCGCGGCTCGAACAGGGTCCCGAGCGCGCTCTCGAACGAGATCACCCACTCCCCGTTGTGGATCGCGACGGCGGCCTTCCCGTCCGCGAGGCCGCGGACGAGCTGATAGCCCTGGTACACGACCAGGAACAGGGCCAGCTGGCGGAGCAGGTCCCCCCAGCCCTGGGGCAGCCGCCGGCCCACGGATGCGACGAGGGCGCGCATGTTGCCCGATTGTAAACGGGGCCCTGTCAGCCGCCGTTCAGGAAGCCCACGACCCGGCCCACGACCTCAGGCCGCTCGATCCACGGCCAGTGGCCCGCATCGGGGATCTCGACGAGCTCGGCGTCCGGGAGTGCATCCCCGTACCCGCGGCCGAACTCGACCGGGAGGTAGGGATCGCGGGCCCCCCACACCACCAGCGCCGGGCATCTCAGCGACCCCAGTGCCGCCCCCGCGGCGGCGAGCTCGGGCTCGCCCGCGGAGCGGTACAGCTCCAGGATCGCGCGGCGCGTGCCGCGGTCGTAGCTCGACCAGATCATGTCGACGAACTCGGGGGGCATCGGCCCGCGGTCGGCGCGCGCCTGGCGCAGCAGCAGCGCCGTTCCGGCGCGGGTGCTGGTGGCGTTCACGACCTCGCCAACTCCCCGCCGCCGCCACAGCCTCGCCACCCAGTGCCACCGGTAACCCGGCAGCAGTGGGACGCCGTTCACGACTGCGACCCGGCGCACCCGGTCGGGGTGACGCTGGGCGGAAATCAGGGCGACGCAGCCCCAGTCGTGCACGACGAGCCTGTAGGCGTCGATCCCGACGGCATCCAGGAACCGGTCCACGAACGACGCGAGCCCGTGCATGGACCCGTCGAACCGACCCGGATCGGGACGCTCCGAGCGGCCCCAGCCGGGGAGATCGGGCGCGATCGCCGGCCCCGAGACCTGCTCCAGGAAGGGAGTCCAGTCCCCGGAGTGGGTGGGGTTGCCGTGCACGAACACCGCCGGCACGCCCTCGCCGGACTTGCGACGGAAGAACGTCCGCACGCCGCCGACCTCGACCGTGCCCTGCTCGATCACGGCGGAGACGAAATCAAACCGGGCCGGTGGACATATGCTCGCCGCGATGAGCCCCCCGCCCCCCCTCGGATGGAAGCGGCCCCCGAAACGGCGGGTGCGCGCGATCCGGGACCGGCTCCGGGAGCTGTACGGGCGACCCCGTCAGCGCCCACACCGGGAGCCTGTCTCCGAGCTCGTCCGGACGATCCTGAGCCAGAACACGAACGACACCAACCGGGACGTGGCGTACGAGCGGCTCCGGGAGCGGCTCCCAACCTGGGAGCAGGTCAGAGACGCGTCGCCGGAGCAGGTCGAGGACGCGATCCGTCCCGGCGGGCTGGCCCCGCAGAAGGGCCCCCGGATCCAGGAGGCGCTGCGGGAGCTGGACGATCCGCCGGACCTTTCCTGGGTGGAGACGGCGCCGCGCGGAGAGTCGATCGAGTTCCTCACCTCGCTCCCGGGAGTCGGCCGGAAGACGGCGGCGTGCGTGCTGATCTTCAGCTACGGGCTCCCCGAGATCCCGGTCGACACGCACGTGTACCGGGTCGGCGGCCGGCTCGGGCTGCTTCCGGCGAACGCCTCGTTCGAGACCGCCCACGACGAGATGATCGCGATCACCGACCCCGAGGACGCGTACGAGCTCCACATCAACCTGATCAACCACGGCCGCGCCGTGTGCCGCCCGCGACCCGAGATGCGAGCAGTGCGGGCTGCGACGGATGTGTCCCTACTGGCGGACGGTGATCCGGCCCGCCGGAGGGGCTTGACGCGCGGGATAGGCTGCCGCCGGTGCGGCGCTTCCTGACCACGCTGATCTGCTCGGCGGCGGTGTGCGCGGGCGCGGCGCCGGTAGCGCGCGCCGGCGACAACCCGTGGATCGTCCACGATCCGCTCAACATCGCCCACCAGGGCGGCGAGGACGAGTTCCCGTCGAACACGCTGTACGCGTTCCGGAAGGCGAAGCGAGCCGGCGCCGACATGCTCGAGCTCGACGTCGGCGTCACCAAGGACGACAAGGTGATCGTGATGCACGACACAAGCGTCGACCGGACCACGAGCGGGACGGGCCTGATCTCGGAGCTGACGCTGAAGCAGATCCGGAAGCTGGACGCCGCGTACTGGTTCGCCCCCGAGGACGCCCAGCACTACGGCCACGACCTGCCGAAGAAGGCCTACCGGTTCCGGGGGATCGCGACCGGGAAGGGAAGGCCGCCGAAGGGGTTCAAGCGGGGCGACTTCAAGGTCCCGACCCTGAAGAAGGTGCTCCAGGAGTTCCCGAAGGACCCGATCAACATCGAGGTCAAGGGCCGGACGACCGAGGAGGAGCCTTCGGAGTACGTGTTCAACGCCGAGGTGCTGGCGTCGCTGCTTGCAAAGTCAGAAGAGGCTGCGGCCGCAGCGGCTGATCGTCACCTCGTTCAAGCAGGACGCCGTGGACCGGTTCCACGAGCTGATCCCGGGGATCGGGGTCGCCCCGGGGATCGACGGGGTCGCACGGTGGTTCCTGGCCGGGGCGTCCCCGGGCCCGGGAGTGGTCGCGTTTCAGGTCCCGATCACCTATCGGCTCGATGCCGGGCTGATCCGGATCACAACGGCCGACAGCGTCGCGGCGGCGCATGCGGACGGGTACGCGTGGCACAACTGGTTCGGCGACGAGGACGCCGACGATCCGCCGACGTGGGAGGAGCTGATCGACATCTGCGTCGACGGGATCATGACCTCGCGCCCGCGCAAGCTCGAGAAGACCCTGAAGCACCATCCCGCGCCTGATTCGTGCCCGGGCGGCTGATCGGCCTCAAGTCGCGGCCGCGCTGATCCGATACAACGGGTTGGAGTGGTTTTCTGATCCTGCCGGCGACCGTCGGCAGGGAAACGGAAGGAGCATCTGGGGCAGATGACGAACGACGCCGCGCGCCCGTTTGGCGACTGGCGCCGCCTGCCGGCATTCGTGCTGGCCGTGACCGCGATACTCGCGCTCGCGATCCCGGCGGCAGCCGACGCGAAGAAGGGCAAGAGAAAGGGTGGCCCCAAGGTCACCGTGATGACACGCAACCTGTTCCTCGGCGCGGACCTCGGTCCGGCGCTCGAGGCGGACAGCATCTCGGGCGCGATCGACGGCGCCGGCGAGATCTGGAACGAGCTGGAGTCGACAAAGTTCCAGGAGCGCGCCGGGCTGATTGCCGCTGAGATCAAGAAGGCCAAGCCCGATCTCGTCGGGCTGCAGGAGGTGGCCACCTGGTACAAGCAGACGCCGTCGGACGGCGGCGCGCCGCCGATCAGCCCGATCTCCAGCTCGACGCCGGCGACCACCGTCTACCAGGACTTCCTGCAGCTGCTGACGGACCAGCTGAAGGGCAAGGGTCCGAAGTACGAGGTCGCGGGGATCCAACAGGAGTTCTCCGGTGAGCTTCCGGTGGACGTGGACCAGAGCGACGCCACCGGGGCCGGCCCCCTGGCCATCTTTGGCGCCGACTTCGACGCCCGGCTGGTGATGCACGACGTGATCCTGGCCAGGAAGGGCAGCAAGGTGAAGACCGGGAAGGTGGACATGGGCAACTACACGACCCGGTTCGAGCCCAACGTCGGAGGCCTCCCGATTCCGGTCGACCGGGGCTGGCTCTCGGTCGAGGCCAAGGTCGGGGGCAAGGGCAAGGGCAAGTCGGCCTCCGCCAGCAAGCGGAAGGGTGGCAAGCCGCGGTTCCGGTTCATCGACACGCACCTGGAGGCGTTCGGCGATCCGACGATCCGCGAGGCACAGGCCAAGGAGCTGATCGCCGGGCCCGCCGCCACCAAGAAGCAGGTGATCCTGGTCGGCGACCTGAACTCCGGCCTGCCCGGAAAGCACTCGTCGGGGAACTACCAGTTCCAGCCCGGCGACCCGCTCGCGTTCCAGGCGTTCGACGCCGCCGGGTTCAAGGAGAACGGGGCGGTGCAGAGCTGCTGCTTCGACCCGCGCGCAGCGAACCCGGTGTTCGACCACACGGTCGATCACGTGCTGACGAAGCCGGGGCTGAAGACGAAGAGGTCGTACATCTCGGGCGAGGACGGTGAGCGCTCGCCTTCGGGGCTCGCCGCCTCGGACCACCGCGGCGTGGTCAGCAGGGTGCAGCTGAAGAAGTAGCTGCGGAGCCGCAAGCACGCGACCGACGGGCCGGGGGAATTCCCCCGGCCCGTCTTCGTTTCGCGCCAGATAGGATCGGCGGCCCATGAGCAAGCGGACCTTCTTCCTGTTCGCCGTGTTCGCGATCGCCTTCGGCCTCGCCGTGCCGTACTGGGCGATCAGCAAGGAGGGCAGCGAGGGCTCCTCGCCGGAGGCGGTGGCCGCCGACCAGCAGGAGGGCAAGGACCTGTTCCAGACGAACTGCGGCGCATGCCACACGCTCGAGAAGGCGGGGACTGACGGGATCGTCGGCCCCAACCTCGACGACCTGCTCGGCACCGGAACCCCGGAGGCGAACCAGCAGCGGGTCGAGAACGCGATCGCGAACGGGATCCAGGGCCGGATGCCGGCCGGGATCCTGCAGGGCGAGCAGGCGGACCTGGTCGCCCAGTTCGTCGCCAAGAACGCCGGCCAGTAGATCGGCCCGGGCGAAGCCCCGTCCGACGGTTGAGCCGAGTCGGCGATCTGCTAGGCTCAGACTCAGATTTTGTGAACGATGTATCTGCAACCGGACGGCGCGGACGCGAAGCGGAGCACGCCGGCGGTTTGACTGGAGGCGCGAGTGGCTAAGACGATCGGAATCGACCTAGGAACTACGAACTCTGCGATGGCCGTCCTCGAGGGCGGCGAGCCGACAGTGCTGGAGAACGCGGAGGGTGGTCGCACGACCCCCTCGGTCGTCGCGTTCACCGAGGGGGGCGAGCGCCTCGTCGGCACCGTCGCCCGGCGCCAGGCGGTCACCAACCCGGAGAACACGATCTTCTCGATCAAGCGGTTCATGGGCCGCAAGGAGGCCGAGGTCAAGGAGGAGGAGACGATCGTCCCGTACAAGGTCGTCGCCGGCCCCAACGGTGACGTCCGGGTCGAGGTCCGCGGCGAGCAGTTCTCGCCGCCCGAGATCTCGGCGATGATCCTGCAGAAGCTGAAGGCGGACGCGGAGCAGAAGCTCGGCGAGACCGTCGACTCGGCCGTGATCACGGTTCCGGCCTACTTCAACGACGACCAGCGCCAGGCGACCAAGGACGCCGGCAAGATCGCCGGGCTCGAGGTGAAGCGGATCATCAACGAGCCGACGGCGGCGTCGCTCGCATACGGGCTCGAGAAGGAGACCGACGAGACGATTCTCGTGTTCGATCTCGGGGGCGGGACGTTCGACGTCTCGGTGCTCGAGATCGGCGACGGCGTGTTCGAGGTGAAGGCGACCGCGGGGGACAACCACCTCGGCGGAGACAACTGGGACAAGGCGATCGTGGAATGGATCGTCGCCGAGTTCAAGCGCGACCAGGGCGTCGACCTGTCAGCGGACAAGAACTCGCTGCAGCGCCTGTACGAGGCGGCGGAGAAGGCGAAGATCGAGCTGTCCACCACCCAGGAGACCCAGATCAACCTGCCGTTCATCACCGCCACCGACGCGGGCCCGAAGCATCTCGACATGAAGCTCACCCGCGCGAAGCTGAACGAGCTCACCGCAGACCTGCTCGACCGGGTCGTCTCGCCCGTGAAGCAGGCGCTCTCCGACGCCGATGCGGACATCGGGCACGTCGTGTTGGTCGGCGGGATGACCCGGATGCCGGCCGTCCAGGAGAAGGTGAAGGAGCTCACCGGAAAGGACCCGCACCAGGGCGTCAACCCGGACGAGGTCGTCGCCGTCGGCGCAGCGATCCAGGCCGGCGTGCTGGCCGGCGACGTCAAGGACGTGCTGCTGCTGGACGTCACCCCGCTGTCGCTGGGGATCGAGACGAAGGGCGGCGTGTTCACGAAGTTGATCGACCGCAACACGACGATCCCGACCCGGAAGTCGGAGATCTTCTCGACGGCCGAGGACAACCAGCCCTCGGTCGAGGTGCACGTGCTGCAGGGCGAGCGCGAGATGGCGGCCTACAACAAGAGCCTGGGCAAGTTCCAGCTCACCGGGATCCCGCCAGCGCCGCGGGGCATGCCCCAGATCGAGGTCACGTTCGACATCGACGCCGACGGGATCCTGAACGTGAGCGCCAAGGACCTCGGCACCGGCAAGGAGCAGACGATCGAGATCAAGGGCGGCTCCGGCCTCGACGAGTCCGAGGTCGACCAGATGATCAAGGAGGCGGAGGCGCACGCGGCCGAGGACTCCAAGCAGCGTGAGCTCGCGGAGGCGCGGAACACTGCCGAGAACGCGGCCTACCAGTCCGAGAAGCAGCTCGAGGAGATCGGCGAGCAGGTCGACGACGCGACCAAGTCGGAGATCGAGGCCGCGATCAAGGAGGTCCGAGACGCGCTCGGCTCCGACGACGCCGCCGAGATCAAGGCGAAGACCGACGCGCTGCAGGCGGCCTTCCACAAGGCCTCCGAGCAGGTCTACCAGGCGGCACAGCAGCAGGCCGCGAGCGGCGGCAACGGCGCCGACGGCGCCTCCTCCGACGAGGAGGAGGTGGTCGACGCCGAGGTCGTCGACGAGGACCGCTCCTCGTAAGGGGGCCTGCTCATGCACGAGAACCGCGAACACCGGCCCGCCGGTGACCCCGCCGCCCCCGGACGCGAAGCGGAGGAGGCGGCGGGCGAGGAGGTGGAGCGGGACCTCGATCAGCTCCTCGACGAGACCAAGCGCGAGCGTGACGAGTACCTCGAGCTGGCGCAGCGCACCCGGGCCGACTTCGAGAACTACCGCAAGCGGGCGGCCGAGCAGGCCGCGGACGCCACGGCGCGCGGGAAGGGTACCCTCGCCCGGGAGCTCGTTCCCGTGCTGGACAACCTGACCCGCGCCCTCGCCGCCGGCGACCCGGCGGCGCGCGGACGCGAACCCGAGGACGCCGCAGGATTGATCGAGGGCGTTCGGATGGTGCACAACGAGCTCAGCGAGACGCTCCAGCGCGCGGGCGTCGAGGAGTACGACCCCGACGGTGAGAGGTTCGACCCGAATCTGCACGAGGCGCTCGCGACGCGGGCGGCCGACGGCAGGGAGGCCGGCGTCGTGATCGAGACGGTGGAGAAGGGCTATCGCCTCGACGGCCAGGTGCTGCGGCCGGCGAAGGTGATCGTCAGCGAGTAGAGGAGAACCAGGTGGCGAGCGACTACTACGAGGTTCTCGGGGTCTCGAAGAAGGCCTCGCAGGACGAGATCAAGAAAGCGTACCGGCGCCTCGCTCGCCGCTACCACCCTGACCGGAACCAGGACGACTCGGCCGCGGAGGAGCGCTTCAAGCAGGTCCAGGAGGCCTACGACACGCTCTCCGACCCCGAGAAGCGCAAGCAGTACGACCAGGGCGGCGCGTTCGCCGGCTTCGGCGGCGGCGGCGGCGGCCCGTTCGCGGGCGGCGGCGGCCCCGGATTCGCCTCCGACCTCGGCGACATCTTCTCGAGCGTCTTCAACCGGGGCGGGGGCCGCGACGCGAGCCCGCAGCCCGGACGCGGCCGCGACCTCGAGACCGAGGTTCAGCTCTCCTTCCAGCAGGCGATGGAGGGCGCGCAGATCCCGATCACCGTGCAGAAGGCCTCCACCTGCAAGCTGTGCGGCGGCACCGGCGCCAACCCGGGCACCGCCCCGAAGGTGTGCCCGACATGCGGCGGGCGCGGGATCGACTCGCAGAGCCAGGGCCTCTTCTCGATCAGCCAGCCGTGCCCGACGTGCGGCGGCTCCGGCCAGATCATCGAGGATCCGTGCCGCTCGTGCGGAGGCTCGGGCCTGACCGAGCAGACCAAGCGCTACAGGGTCAACATCCCGCCCGGGGTCCGCGACGAGACCCGGATCAGGCTGGCCGGGAAGGGTGAGGACGGGCCGCGCGGCGGCCCGCCCGGCGACCTGTTCGTGGTGACCAGGGTGGAGAAGTCACCGGTCTTCCGGCAGCGCCGCGACGGCAACCTCGAGGTGGACGTGCCGATCACGATCGCGGAGGCGGCTCGCGGCGCGACGATCGAGGTGCCGACACTGACCGGCTCGAAGCGAATCCGGGTGCCCGCCGGCACCCGGCACGGCTCCGTGCAGCGACTCCGCGGGGAGGGGCCGCCCGAGCCCGACAGCGACAAGCGCGGCGACATCAGGTACCGGTTTGAGATCGACGTGCCGACGGATCTGACCGCGGAGCAGGAGCAGGCGCTGGATCAGCTCGCCGAGTCCCTCGACGGCAACAACCCGCGCGAGCAGCTCCTGCGGCGTGCGCGCGGCTCGACCACCCGTGATCGGTCCGGTGAGTCGGGGAAGGTAGGGGCGCGATGAGCAAGCGCAGGCGCACGAAGGCGACGAAGAAGACCGGGGTGGACACCAAGCGGGGCGTGTTCATGATCTCGGTGGCGGCCGAGCTCGCCGAGATGCACCCGCAGACCCTGCGGATGTACGAGGCGCGCGGGCTGATCACCCCGCAACGCTCCTCGGGTCAGACCCGTCTGTACTCGCAGTCCGACGTCGACCGACTCCGCAGGATCCAGGGCATGACCGAGGAGGGACTCAACCTTGCCGGGGTCGAGACCGTGCTCGAGATGGAGCAGCAGCTCGCGCGGATGCGGTCCGAGCTCGATCGTGCCCGCCGCCGGGCGGCCGAGGCCGAGCGCCGGATGCTGGAGGCGATCGAGCGGATCGGCGCCTCGACCCGCGCCGAGCTGGTCCCATACGGCGCATACGAGCCGCCCAAGCCCCGCCGCGTCCGGGGGGCGAGGCCGGTCAGGATCCCGGTCGAGCGCGGCGTCCGCGACTCAAAGAGGGAGTAGCCCTCAGCCGAGCAGGCGGTCGGCGACTCCGCGGATGGTCTCGGTGCCGTACTCGTGTGACGGCTGGCCGTCGGTGAGCACGGCGATCGACACCCTCCTGCGCCCATCGCCGAGCAGGGCCGCCTGGTTCACGAGCGAGCCGGTCGGGCCCGGGCGCCACCCGCCCTTGAACCACACCGACCATCGCTCCCCCGCCGCCTCGGGTATCCCCCAGCGCTGCTCGGGGATGATCCCGGCGAGCAGATCGAGGGCGAAGCGCCGGTGCGGCGGCCGCAGCACCCGTCGCGTCAGCCGCCACATGAACCGAGCCATGTCGCGGGCGGTGATCCACGTCTCGGACCAGTACCCGGCGAGGCCGAGGTCGCGCATCCCGGCGCGCTCCGCGACCGCCGCCATCCCCTCGTCGCCGACCGTCGCGTACACGGCGTCGGCGGCGTCGTTGTCGCTATAGGTGATCATCGCCCGGAGCCGCTCCCGGGCGGCGGCGTCGAGCGGCTGATCGCCGGCCTGGTCGAGGTACGCGGCGAGCAGGAGAGCCTTGGTGGAGCTCGCGGATCGGTGCGGCTGCGCCTCGCGAAATCCGTGCGGGCGGCCCCGCGAGTCGATCACGGCGAACGCGACCTGAGGGCCGCGCTCGGCCGCGAACTCCCTCGCGCGTCGAACGTCGGCGGTGTCCGGGATCCGCAGCGGAGGGCGCGGGGAGTGGGCGGGGCCCGCGGACCTGGAGGCGTGCGCGTAGTCGGGGGCCGGCGCCTCGGAGCACCCCGGGGCGATTGAGGCAGCGCCGATCAGACACAGCACGACGAGGCCGTCGTGAAGCCGATTCCGGCGCATCGGGAAGGATCAACACCGCCGCCCGTCCGGGGTTGCAACCTCACTGAAAATCTAAGTCAATTCGACATAGATTTTGGCGATTTTCGTGGTACGCTAGGCACAGAATGCAGCCGGACAGGTTCACGATCAAGGCGCAGGAGGGAGTCGCCGCCGCACAGCGGCTGGCGACCGAGTCGCGCAACACCGAGGTCGCCCCCGCGCACCTGCTGCTGGCCCTGCTCGAGCAGGACGACGGCCTCGTCGTCCCCGTGCTGCGGAAGCTGGATGCGGACGTCGACTCGATCATCACCGCCTCCCGGGCCGCCGTCGACGGCCTTCCCAAGCTGAGCGGCGGCGCCGAGCCCGAAGCGCGGCCCTCGTCGGAGTTCGTCCGCGTCCTGCAGCGCGCCGAGAAGGAGATGGCGTCTCTCGGCGACGAGTACATCTCCACGGAGCACTTCCTGCTGGCGCTCGCCGACGGCAAGTCGAGCGTCGCCGACATCCTCCCGGGCCGCGACGAGCTGCTCGCCGCGATCACAGAGGTGCGGGGGCCGCACCGCGTCACCTCTCCGAATCCCGAGGACACGATGCAGGCGCTGGAGAAGTTCGGACGTGACCTGACCGCGGAGGCGCGGTCGGGGAAGCTCGACCCGGTGATCGGGCGGGACGAGGAGATCCGCCGGGTGATCCAGGTGCTGTCACGGAGGACCAAGAACAACCCCGTGCTGATCGGCGATCCCGGCGTCGGCAAGACCGCGATCGTGGAGGGACTCGCGCAGCGGATCGTCGCCGGCGACGTGCCCGAGTCGCTGCGCGACCGGCGGGTGATCGCGCTCGACATCGGCGCCCTGCTCGCCGGCTCGAAGTACCGCGGCGAGTTCGAGGAGCGCCTCAAGGCCGTGCTGAAGGAGGTACAGGCCTCCGACGGCCAGATCGTCCTGTTCATCGACGAGCTCCACACGATCGTCGGCGCCGGGGCCGCCGAGGGCGCCGTGGACGCCGCCAACCTGCTGAAGCCGATGCTCGCCCGGGGCGAGCTTCGGGCGGTCGGCGCGACCACGCTCGACGAGTACCGCAAGCACATCGAGAAGGACGCCGCCCTGGAGCGCCGGTTCCAGCCCGTCGTCGTCGAGGAGCCGAGCGAAGAGGACACGATCGCGATCCTGCGCGGGCTGAAGGAGCGCTACGAGGTTCACCACGGCGTCCGGATCACCGACGCGGCGATCATCGCCGCCGCCACGCTGTCCTCTCGCTACATCGCCGACCGCTTCCTCCCCGACAAGGCGATCGACCTGATCGACGAGGCCGCCTCCCGGCTGAAGATCGAGATCGACTCGATGCCAACCGAGATCGACGAGGTGGAGCGCCGGATCCAGCAGCTCGAGATCGAGCGCCAGGCGCTCTCCAAGGAGAAGGACGAGGCCTCCAAGGACCGGCTCGAGGCGATCGAGGTCGAGCTCGCGGAGCTGCGCGAGCGGGCCTCGGAGATGAAGGCGCGGTGGCAGAGCGAGAAGGGCGCGATCGACGAGATCAAGACCGCAAAGGTCGAGCTCGAGGAGGCGAACCGGGAGCTGGAGCGGGCCGAGCGCGACGCGGACCTCGAGCGGGCCGCGGAGCTGCGCTACGGGCGGATCCCGGAGCTGGAGAGCGCGATCACCGAGGCGGAGGGGCGACTCGCCGAGGTGCATCGCGACGGCGGCTCGATGCTGACCGAGGAGGTGACCGAGGAGGATGTCGCGCAGGTCGTCTCCAAGTGGACCGGGATCCCGGTCTCGCGGCTGATGGAGGGCGAGGTCGAGAAGCTCGTCCACATGGAGGAGCGCCTGCACGAGCGCGTCGTCGGCCAGGACGAGGCCGTCGAGGCGGTCTCGAACGCGCTGCGACGCTCCCGCGCGGGGCTTGCCGACCCGAACCGGCCGATCGGCTCGTTCCTGTTCCTCGGCCCGACCGGCGTCGGGAAGACCGAGCTGGCGCGGGCGCTGGCGGAGTTCATGTTCGACTCCGAGCAGGCGATGGTGCGGATCGACATGTCCGAGTACATGGAGAAGCACGCGGTCGCCCGGCTGATCGGCGCTCCGCCCGGCTATGTCGGGTTCGAGGAGGGCGGCCAGCTCACCGAGGCGGTCCGCCGCCGGCCGTACGCGGTGCTGCTGCTGGACGAGATCGAGAAGGCGCACGCGGACGTATTCAACGTCCTGCTCCAGATCATGGACGACGGCCGGCTCACCGACGGGCACGGCCGCACGGTCAGCTTCACCAACACGATCCTGATCATGACCTCGAACGTGGGCACCGACCTGATCGCGGAAGGCTGCCGACGGTACCCCGCCGCCCCCGGACGCGAGAGCGGAGGATTGGCGGCGCTGGCATTCATGAGGTCCTCACCGCCACGTTCAAGCCCGAGTTCCTGAACCGGATCGACGACACTGTGATCTTCCACCGGCTCTCGCGCGAGGACATCTCGCGGATCGTCGACCTGCAGGTGGCGCTGCTCACCGACCGAGTCCGCGAGCGCGGGATCGAGATCGAGCTCACCGACGATGCCCGCACCCTGCTCGGGAACCTCGGATACGACCCGACCTACGGCGCCCGGCCGCTGAAGCGGGTGATCCAGCGCAACCTCGTCGACGTGCTCGCCCTGCGGCTGCTCGAGGGCGAGTTCGGCGAGGGCGACGTGGTCCGCGTCGACGCGAAGGACGGCGAGCTCACGTTCGAGAAGGCGGCCACCCCGATCGCCGAGGCGGCCTAGTTCTGCTGTAGTTCGTGGTCGATGCGCGCAGTCGCAGGGACAGCGCACCGACCGGGCGGGGTCGCGATCCCGGCGGCGGTGATGGCCGTGATCGCGGGCGCGCTCGCGCCCGCCCCGGCCGGCGCGGCCGTCACCGTCGGCAACGACCTGGCGCCCCCGCCGACGGTCGCCGACCCGTGCGGCTCGCCCGCGCCCTGCACGATCGCCAACCCGGCGCCGGCCGGACGGCGAGCCCGGCTCCCCGGTCGACGGAGTCGTGGTGAGGTGGCGGGTGCGCGCGTCGAGCACCGATCCCGACGGCGTCCCGTTGCGACTGCGGGTGATCCGGGACGCCGGCGAAGGTGAGTTCGGGATTCGCAGCACCGGCGTGACGAGGCGGTTCCCGGCGCTGCCCGTGCAGACGGTCACCTACGTGACCCGGCAGCGGATCTCGAAGGGAGACCTGCTCGGCCTCGATATCGACTCGCCCTCCACCGGCTTCACCGTCCGGGCAGAGCCGCTGCCCGGCGCCGAGCTGGCGGGCTGGGACCCGCAGCTCGCTGCCGGGGAGGTGCGGGCGCCGACGATCTACGAGCCCGGCGAGGCCACCTTCAACGCCGACGTCGAGCGAGACGCCGACGACGACGGATTCGGGGACGAGACCCAGGACCTGTGCGTGGGATCCCCGGGCCCGGCGAACGGATGCGAGACCGACCCGCCGGAGACCACGATCACGAAGGCGCCGCGGAGCAAGGTGCGGACGCGCAAGCGCCGGAAGCGGGTGCGGTTCGAGTTTGCGTCCTCGGAGCCGAGCTCTACGTTCCGATGCGTCCTCGACGGCGGGCCCGGGTTCGCGTGCGACCCGCCGCTGAAGCGGAAGCTGGAGCGCGGCAGGCACACCCTCACGGTGCAGGCGATCGACACGGCCGGGAACGCCGACCCGACGCCGGCGATGACCGGATTCCGGGTGAAGCGCCGCCGCTAGCCGGGTAGTCTGGTCCGAACGCGCGCCGGGCCGGAGATTCAGCCCGCGCCGATCGATCGTGGCCGTGCGCACCAACACCGGGGCAGACGATGCCGCGCTCGCCGGAGCGAGCGGGGTTGCGCCGCGCAGCGCCGGGACGGGCGGCCGCCTGCCCGCGTGGCTGCCGGCGGTCGCGCTGAGCAGCGCGCTGACCGCGATCCTGCTGATCTGGGACCCGCAAGTCCGAGATCTCGCCGCACAGGCCTTCCGCACCGAGCTGTTCCAGCGCGAGGGATTCGCGATCTGGAACGGCGCCTGGTACGAAGGCCACTACACGCTGACGTACAGCGTCCTGTTCCCGCCGCTGGCAGCGGTGGTCGGTCCGCAGCTCGTCGGGGGGCTGTCGGCGATCGCCTCCGCCTACCTGTTCGACCGTCTCGTCCGGGACCACTGGGGCGAGCGAGCGCGATGGGCGACGCTGTGGTTCGGCGCCGGCGCGGTCACGATGCTTGCCACGGGGCGGGTCACGTTCTCGCTCGGCGTCGCATGCGGCCTCGCGGCGCTGCGGGCGCTGCAGACACGCCGCACGCCGGCGGCGATCGCGGCGGCCGCCGCGTGCGCTCTCTCGAGCCCGGTCGCCGGCGTGTTCCTGGCCGGGGTGACCGCGACCGGCGCGGTGGTTCGCACCGGACCGGTGAACCGCGCCGCGCTGGTTGTTGCCGCGGTTGCCGCGCTTCCGATCGCGGCGCTCAACCTCGTCTTCCCCGACGAGAGCGTGCAGCCCTTCTCGTTCGCCGCCTTCTTCCCGGTGCTTCTGTACGCGGCGGTGACCGTCTACCTGACCCGCGGCAAGCCCGAGGAGCGGCGCTTCCGCTTCGTGGTCCTCTGCTACCTGGCCGCGACCACCCTGGTGTGGCTGATCCCGAACCCGCTCGGGAACAACGCGATCCGCCTCCCCGCCCTCTTCGGGGGGCCGCTGCTGCTCGCGATCATCCTCGCGCGCCGCCCGCGGGTCCCGATCGCGCTGTCGGTGACGATCCTCGTCACCGCGGCGTTCTGGCAGTTCCTCGCCCCCGCCCGCGACCTTGCCCAGAGTGCCGGCGACGCTTCGACCAGCGCCCGCTTCTACCACGGGCTCGAGGACTGGCTGCGCGCGCACGGCGGCAAGCGCGCCCGTGTCGAGGTGCCGACCACGCTGAACACCTGGGAGGCCGCGTACCTCGCGCCCGAGTTCCAGCTCGCGCGCGGCTGGCTCGGACAGCTCGACCGCGCCCGAAACGGCGTCTTCTACAACGGCCGGCTCACCCATGAGCGCTACCGGCGATGGCTGCGCCACAACGGTGTCCGCTACGTGGCGCTGCCCGACGCGCCGCTGCAGCAGTCGGCGCGGCCGGAGCGGCGGCTGATCCTCGACGGGCGCTCCTACCTGGCGCCTCGGTGGACCTCCGCGCACTGGCGCGTGTACGAGGTGGTCGACCCGCTCCCCCTTGTGCGCTCGCAGCACGGCCGCGCGCGGCTGAAGCACCTGCAGCCGGAGTCCTTCACCCTCCGCGTGACGAAGCCCGGCACGTTCACGGTCCTCGCCCGCTCGTCCCCCTACTGGGAGATCGCCCGCGGCAAGGGCTGCATCAGCGAGCGCAACGGGTGGACCACGATCACGACCGCGAAGCGCGGCGTGGTTCGCGCCGACGTCGGGTTCTCGGTGGGTGGCGCGCTGCGCTCCGCGTCGCGCACGGAGCCGACGTGCGCCCCCGCGGCGGCCACCTGGGGCTCCGGCCGCTGGCTGCGAGGCCTGTGACCCGATGCGGATCGGGATCTGCTCGTGGTGGTTCAACCGCGGCCAAGCGGTCGTCGCGCGTCACCTGCGCTCGGCGCTCGACGGGCTCGGCCACGAGACCTTCGTCCTCGCCCGACCGACGCGGGGCGGGAACATCCGGCCCTCCTTCATCGACCGCACCGGGGTGTGGGACCAGCCCCGCGTGACCGAGGCGTCCGCGTATGAGATCCCGACCGACGAGTACGTGCGCTGGGTCGAGGCGGTCGAGCCTGAGATCGTGTTCTTCGACCAGAACTACCAGTTCGAGGCGATCGGCCGGGTCCGCGAGATGGGCGTTCGGACCGTGGGCCGGTTCGTGTGGGAGGCGTTCTCGGAGGACGACGTCGAGCCGGCGAAGCGCGCCTTCGACCTGATCTACTCGCTCACCGGTTGCGAGCGAGAGCGATACGCGGCGCTCGGGATCGACAGCCCTCGGGTGCACTGGGGATGCCACCCGGAGCTGCTGGAGATCGAGCCGCAGCGGTCCTCCGAGGTCGTCCGTGTGATTTACCCGGGCGGGTTCATGAGCAAGCGAAAGCCGTTCGAGGCGGTGCTCGAGGCGTTCTCCGGCGCGCCGGACCCACGGCTGCGGCTGACCTTCAAGGCCCAGGTGGAGCGCCGCGTCCGCAAGGTCTCGAAGCTCGTCGAGCGCGACCCCCGGATCGAGATGATCTGGGACGACCTGCCGACAGACCGCTACCTGCAGCTGTTCGCCGACTCCGACGTGTGCCTCGCGCCGAGCCGCTGGGAGGGGCTCGGCCTGCACCTGTACGAGGCGACCGCGTTCGGGATCCCGATCGTCACCAACGACAACCCGCCGATGAACGAGATCGTCCGCGACGGGGTCAACGGGCTGCTCGTCCCCGGGATCGAGACCGGGAAGGCGAAATCCGGGATCCCCGCCTACGACCCCGACGCCGACGCGCTGGCCGAGGCGATCGAGCGACTCGCCGACGACGGCCTGCGAGCCGAGCTGTCGCGCGGTGCGCTCGAGGCGCGCGAGGAGTGGAGCTGGGAGCGGACCGTCGAGGGATACGCGGGGCTGATCGAGCGGGTCAGCTCGAGTCCCCGGGGCCGGGGCGGCTCAGCGCTCCTGAGCACGCGCGCAAGCGCCGCCGTCGGGCCGATCCCTCATCGCTCCACGACCAGGTGACGGAGCGGGCGGTCGAGCCGGCGGCGGACCTCGGCGACGTCCTTCTCCTCGCCGGCGCCGGTCACGAACACGACCTCGCGGGCGGGAAACGACGCCAGCTCGTCCTCGACCGCCTGGACGGGATCCGTGTCGCCGACGTGCCCGATCGCGTCGACGCGGGCAGCCGCCAGCGACGCGAGCGACACCGCCAGCCGGGTCTGCGCGTCGAGCCTCGCCTTTCGCAGGTCCGAGAGCCAGTGGCGGAGGCCCGGGTTGAGCGCCGGGGCGAGCACCAGCACCTGGGCGTCGGGGCCGGCGGTCGCCGCGATCGCCTCGACGGCCGCGGGGTCGTCGAGGGTCGCGGTTGCGACCACCAGAACGTGGCGGCGGTCCTCGGACGAGGAAGCCACCTCGATCGGCTCGTCGTAGCGGGCGCGGACGGCGACGACGACGATCCCCGCGGCGATCAGGGCCGCGACGGCCGATCCCAACGCCGGCCCGGCGATCAGGACGCCGCCGACGATCGGAACCACGAGCGCGGCGACCAGCAGCGGCAGGACCCACGCCGGGAGCTCCACGGGTCCGAGGCGTCTCACGGCTCGACTCTATCCGCGGGACTTGCGCCGCGCCGCCGAACGTGCAAGAAACACGGAACCAGCACGGAGCCGGAAGGAGGACGGATGCAGTTCATCATGCTGACCAACCTGACCGCGGACGGAGTCAAGACGCTGAAGGACAACCCTGCCCGGGTGCAGGAGGTCAACAAGGAGGTCGAGCAGCTCGGAGTGAAGGTCGTCAGCCAGTGGGCCACGTTGGGGGCGTACGACTTCGTCAGCGTCGTCGAAGCGCCCGACGAGAAGGCGATGGCGAAGCTCTCCGTCGAGATGGGCTCGCGCGGCACGACCACCAACCACACGCTCACCGCGATCCCCGTCGAGGACTTCATCGGCTCGCTGTAGCGTGCGGATCCTGGTCATCGGAGGGGGCGGGCGCGAGCACGCGATCGTCCGGGCGCTGGGCGCGATCGCCGGCGGACCCGGAGCTGCTGTGCTGCCCCGGGAACGCCGGGATCGCCGCGGACGCCCGGATCGTGGAGTTGGCGCCGCCCGCGCGGGCGGTGGCGGCGGGCTCGACGGTGGGCGAGCCGGCCGACCTGCGGACGATCGCCGCCGCCGCGCTCACCGAGGCCGTCGACCTCGTCGTGGTCGGGCCCGAGGCGCCGCTGGCGGCGGGCCTCGTCGACGTGCTCGAGGACGCGGGGATCGCGGCGTTCGGGCCGCGCAGGGAGGCGGCGCGGCTCGAGGCCTCGAAGCTGCACGCGAAGGAGGTGATGGCCGACGCCGGCGTCCCGACCGCCGCGCACACCGTGCTGCGCGACCACGGACGAGGCGATCGAGGCCCTCGCCGGATGCTCGTACCCGGTCGTGCTCAAGGCGGACGGCCTCGCCGCGCGGCAAGGGCGTGATCATCTGCGCCACCGAGGAGGAAGGCCGCGAGGCGCTCGAGGCGTTCTTCGTCGAGCGGCGGTTCGGGCGAGACCGAGGTCGTGCTCGAGGAGTTCCTCGAGGGTGAGGAGCTCTCGCTGCTCGCCCTCTGCGACGGGGAGAACGTGGTCCCGCTCGCCCCCGCCCAGGACTACAAGCGGATCGGCGACGGCGACGCGGGGCCGAACACCGGCGGCATGGGCAGCTACTCGCCGGTGCCGGCTTCGAGCCGAGCGCGGTCGAGGAGATCGTCGCGTCGGTGCACGCGCCGATCGTGGAGCTGATGCGGCGCCGGGGCACGCCGTTCCACGGCGTCCTCTACGCGGGGCTGATGATCACGGCCGACGGCCCCAAGGTGCTCGAGTTCAACTGCCGCTTCGGCGACCCGGAGACCCAGGCGGTGCTGCCGCGGCTGCGCACCGACCTGCTCGAGCTCTGCCAGGCGCGCGCGCGAGCCGGGCGGCCTCGCCGGAGTCGAGGCCGAGTTCGCCGATGACGTGGGCCGTCACGGTCGTGCTGGCCTCGCGCGGCGTACCCGGAGACGCTCCTCGAAGGGGGACGTGATCACCGGCCTCGAGGCGGCGGCCGGCGACCGGCGTCGAGATCACCCACGCCGGCACCGCGCAGCGCGACGGCGGGATCGTCACCGCGGGCGGCCGGGTGCTGAACGTGACCGGGCTCGGGCGCGAGCCCCGGCGAGGCGCGCGAGCGCGCGTACGATGCGGCCGCGCTGATCAGTTTCGACGGCAAGCAGATGCGGACCGACATCGCGGCGCGCGCGGTGGAGCGCGCGGTCGCACCTGATAAGGAGGAGAGCGTTGGAGACAGCCGACCCGCAGGAGAGGACCGACGAGGCGGCCGGGCCGCCGCGACGATGCCCGAGGTCGAGGACGGCGTTCGAGGAGATCGAGGTCGAGCTCCCGCTCGTCGGGATCATCATGGGCTCGGCCAACGACAAGCAGAAGATGCAGGCGGCGGGCGCCGCTCTGCACGAGGCCGGGATCCGCTACGAGGTGCGGGTGATGAGCGCCCACCGCGACCCGGACAAGGTCCGCGACTACTGCCGGAACGCGCGGATGCGGGGGCTGAAGGTGATCATCGCCGGCGCCGGGATGTCCGCGGCGCTGCCCGGCGTCGCCGCCGCGCACACCGACCTGCCGGTGATCGGCGTCCCGATCTCCGGCAAGACGCTCGGCGGCCTCGACGCGCTGCTCTCCGCCGTGCAGATGCCTCCCGGCGTCCCCGTCGCCTGCGTCGCATCGACGGCGCCAAGAACGCCGGCCTGCTCGCCGCGCGCATCATCAACGCGTGAGAATCATTCCCGCGACCTGCTCCGCTTCGCCTCCGCCCGTCGCGGGGCCACCGGTGATCCCTCGGTACACGCGAGACGCGATCGGGGCCGATCTGGACCCAGCAGCGGCGGATGGGGGCTGGCTCGAGGTCGAGCTCGCCGTCACCGAGGCGCTCGGCGCCGAGGGCGTCGTCCCGGCCGAGGCGGCGCAGGCCTGCCGCGAGCGGGCCGCGTTCACGGTCGAGGCGGTCGAGGAGCGCGAGCGCGACGACGAACCACGACGTCGCCGCCTTCGTCGACGTCGTCGCCGGCTTCGATCGGCGAGCAGGGCCGCTGGATCCACTACGGGCTGACCTCCTCCGACGTGCTCGACACGGCGCTCGCGCTGCAGCTCGTCGAGGCCGGCCCGATCCTGCTCGACGGCGCGCACGCGTACCGCGACGCGCTGATCGAGCAGGCGCTGCGAGCACCGCGACACGCTCGCCGTCGGCCGCACCCACGGGGTCCACGCCGAGCCGACGAGCTTCGGCCTGCGGCTCGCCGGGTTCGCCTTCGAGGCCGACCGCAACCTCGAGCCGCTGCGTCGCGCGTTCGAGCAGCGTCCGCGGTCGGCAAGCTCTCCGGCGCCGTCGGCACCTACGCGTCGCTGCCGCCCGCGGTCGAGGAGCGCGGTGATGGAGGCGCTCGGCCTCGCGCGCGAGGACGTCTCGACCCAGGTCGTCCCCCGCGACCGCCACGCCGAGGTGCTGAGGCCGTGCGCGCTCGCCGGCGCCGGGCTGGAGCGGTTCGCGACCGAGATCCGCAACCTGCAGCGGACCGAGGTGCGCGAGGTCGAGGAGCCGTTCGGCGGCGGCCAGAAGGGCTCCTCGGCGATGCCGCACAAGCGCAACCCGATCACTCTCGGAGCGGGTCTGCGGCCTCGCCCGGGTGCTGCGCGGCTACGCGCAGGCCGGGCTCGAGAACGTGGCGCTCTGGCACGAGCGCGACATCTCCCACTCCGGCGCGGAGCGGGTGATCCTGCCCGACGCGACGATCCTGCTCGACTACATGCAGCACCTCGGCCGCCGCGGCTCGCGAGCGGGATGACCGTGCACGCGGACCGGATGCGCGCCAACCTCGACCTCACCCACGGCGCCCTGCTACAGCCAGCGGGCGCTGACGGCGCTGGTCGAGTCGGGGATGGTGCGCGACGAGGCGTACCGCGATCGTGCAGGCCGCGGCGCAGCGCGCGTGGGACACCGGGACGCCGTTCGGCGAGCTGCTCGCCGAGGCGGCGCCCGACCTCGACCTGGACGCGGTGCTCGACCACGACGCGTACCTGAGCACCGCCGCGAGGTGTTCGAGCGGCTCGAGGCGCTCCGGCGCTCAGCCGCAGCCGCGCGCGCCGCCGCGCGGCGCGGCGCATGTGCTGCGTCCAGCCCTGGCCCCGGCGGGCGCCGCCGCTCCAGGATCGCGGGGGTCCCGGTGCGCGGCGACAGGGTGACGTTGCGGCGGCCCCATCGCTCGGGGGCGGCCGATCCGGGGCGGAGCTCGGCGCGACGGAGGATCGTCCGCAGCACGACCTTCATCTCGAGCTGGCGAAGGCGGCGCCGATGCAGCGCCGGGTTCCGCCCCCGAACGGCACCCAGCTGTAGGTCTCGGGGCCGCCGTCGAGGAAGCGCTCCGGACGGAACTCGTACGGGTCCGGGTAGATGTCCGGGTTCATGTGGGCGAGGTAGATCGACGCCATCACCGCGGTTCCGGCGGGGAGCTCGTGCCCGCCGAGCTCCATCTCCGAGTGGATCAGGCGGCCGACGGTCGGGACGACCGGGCGGATCCGGAGCGTCTCGGTGGCGACGGCGTCGAGGTAGGAGTCGTGCCCGCCGTCGAGCTCCGCGCGGAGCCGGTCGAACGGCTCCGGGTTACGGAAGAGCTGGTCGAACGCCCACGCCAGCGCGGTCGCGGTGGTCTCGTGCCCGGCGAAGAGCAGCGTCATCAGCTGGTCGCGGACCTCGCCGTCCGACATCGGCTCGCCGTCCTCGAACCGCGCCGCGACCAGCAGCGAGAGGATGTCGTCGCGCTCGCCGGCGTCGGGGTCGGCGCGGCGCTCCGCAATCTGCGCGTACAGCTCCGCGTCGACCTGGTCGCGGAGGCGGATCAGCCGCCCGTACGGCCCGAACCGGCGCAGCGGCCGCGACAGCATCCCGACGGCCTGCGCGATCGGCGACTCGGTCAGCTCCAGCATCCGCACGAGCAGACCCCGGAGCCGCTCTCGCCGAGCGCCGTCCTCCACGCCGAACACCGCCCGCAGGATCACCTCGAGGGTGATCGCCTGCATCCGCGGGTGCAGCGGGAAGCGCTCCCCCACCGGCCACCGGTCCACCTCCTCGCTCGGCGATCCGCTCCATCAGCCCCTCGTAGGCGCGCATCCGCTCGCCGTGGAACGGGGGGAGCATCAGCCGGCGGCTGCGGAGGTGGTCGGCCCCGTCGAGCAGGAGCAGGGAGCGGCGCCCGACCAGCGGCTCGAGCAGGAAGGCGCGGCCCGCGGGCAGCGAGTTGTCCCGATCGGCTGAGAACAGGCGCTTCAGGGACTGCGGGTCCGACACGAACACGAAGTCCCCGACGCGCGCGAACCGGACGGTGAATGTCTCTCCGTACCGCTCCCGAGCCCCCTCCATCACCTCCACCGGCCGGCGCAGCCACCGCATCGTCTGCAGCGGCCGCGGCGCGGTCGGTCCCGGCGGCAGGCCCATGCGGCCAATGTACCGCGGGCCGGACCGGGGCTCAGCGCTCCCCGGGCCCGTAGTAGCGGGCGGTCGTGAACGTGGCGCCCTCCGGATCCACGATCACCGCCATCCTGGTCGAGCGCCTCCGCGAGACCGCGCGAAGGCTGCGCCGGGCGGCGCGCGGCTAGAAGCTCGCCGACCGCGGCTGTTCCATGAAGGCCTCGAGCTCGGCGCGGCCGCCGCTCGCGGCGGGCTCGCCGTGGGCGAGCGCGAGCGCATCGAACTCGACCTCGCACACCGCCCGCAACGACTCGAGGATCCCGCGCTTCGTGTCGTCGGGATCGTCCATCAGGAAGTCGGGGACGAAGCTGAGCCGGCCGTCCCACCGGATCACCGCGTCGGCGAGCGCCACGGCGCCGGGCCCCGCCTCGATGTGGAGCGCGGCGTCGTCGGGGCAGATCCAGCCGATCTCGTGCGCGGTGATCCCCGGGACCACCCGATCGCCGTACGCGTACCCCTGCACCTGCCGCGACCCGCCCTCGAACTCGTGCAGGCCCGGCTCCGGACACAGCACCGGGATCCCGAGCTCCGCCGCCAGTGTGCCGCTGTCGCGGTAGTGGTGGCGGTTGGTGAGCACGACCCGCTGCGGCGGCCCCAGCCGGACCAGCTCGTCGAGGGCGCCGTCCGGAAGGATCGGGTCGAGCACCGTGCCGGAGTCGACGACGTAGTGGGAGTGGACGACCTGCCCGATCCGTGGGTGGGGGCCGCTCCAGTGCAGGAGGCCCGGAACGATCTCCGCAATCTCCGCCATCGCGGTCGCCAGCCTATCCGCGCGCGCCGCCCGCGTTGTTAGGGTCGTCCCGATGAGCGCCGCGCTGGCCGAGCTGAAGCTGCACGCGAGCGGCAAGGTGCGCGAGATGTACGAGCTCGACGACGACCTGCTGATGGTCGCGTCGGATCGGATCTCCGCGTACGACGTCGTCCTCCCCACCCCGATCCCCGACAAGGGCAGGGTGCTGACCCAGATGTCGGTGTTCTGGTTCGAGACGACCCAGGAGATCGTCCCCAACCACTTCCTGTCCGTGGACGTCCCGGCCGAGGCCGCCGGACGCGCGATCCGGGTGCAGCGGCTCGAGATGTACCCGGTCGAGTGCGTGGTTCGCGGCTACCTGTCGGGCTCGGGGTGGCGCGAGTACCGCGAGTCCGGGTCGGTGTGCGGGATCGAGCTGCCCGCCGGCCTGCGGGAGTCCGAGCGGCTTCCTGAGCCGATCTTCACGCCGGCGACGAAGGCCGATGTCGGCGACCACGACGAGAACATCAGCTTCGATCGCGCCTGCGAGATCGTCGGCTCGCGGCCGCTGATGGAGCACCTCCGGGACGTCTCGATCAGGCTGTACTCCGCACGCCGCGGAGCACGCCGCGGAGCGCGGGATCATCCTCGCCGACACCAAGTTCGAGCTGGGCTCCTCACCGGGCGCCGAGGTGGTGCTCGGCGACGAGGTGCTGACGCCGGACTCGTCGCGGTTCTGGCCCGCCGACGAGTACGAGCCGGGGCGCTCGCAGCGCTCGTTCGACAAGCAGTACGTGCGGGATTGGCTCGACGAGTCGGGCTGGGACCACGGGCCGCCCGGCCCGGACCTCCCCGAGGAGGTGGTCGCGGCGACCCGGGACCGCTACGTCGAGGCCTACGAGCGGATCTCGGGGCGCAGTCTCGACGGCTGACCCGGCGGCTAGGCTGAGCCTGTGAAGGCGCGCGTCCTGATCAGGCCGAAGCAGGGGATCCTCGACCCGCAGGGCAAGGCGGTGGAGCGGGCGCTGCCGGCGCTCGGGTTCCAGGGGGTGTCCGAGGTCAGGGTCGGCCGGATGGTCGAGCTCCAGGCCGACAGCGCCGCGCGGCTCCCGGAGCTGTGCGAGAAGCTGCTCGCCAACCCGTTGGTGGAGGACTTCGAGATCGTCGAGGTGGAGACGAGTGACGGCGAGAGAAGGGGGGGATGATTTTGGGGTGCTGCAGTTTCCCGGGTCTTGCGATGACCGCGACGCGGTCGCCGGGGCGGGGCGCGCCGGGGAGGCGCGGTTGATATGGCACGAGGACACCGACCTGGGCGGGGTAGACGCCGTGATCGTCCCCGGCGGGTTCTCGTACGGCGACTACCTGCGCGCCGGCGCGATCGCGCGGTTCGCGCCGGCTATGGAAGCGGTCGCGGAGTTCGCCGCGGAGGGCGGCCCGGTGCTGGGGATCTGCAACGGGTTCCAGGTCCTGTGCGAGGCGGGCCTGCTCCCCGGCGCGCTGCTGCCGAACGAGGGGCTGCGGTTCGTGAGCCGCCAGGTCGACGTCACCGTGGAGAGCGCCGACACACCGTTCACCCGCGGCTGCGATCCCGGCGACCGTCTCTCGATCCCGGTGAAGCACATGAGCGGGCGCTACTTCGCCCCGGACGAGGCGCTCGACGAGCTCGAGCATGCCGGCCGGGTGATCTTCCGCTACGCCGGCGGCCACAACCCGAATGGATCCCTGCGTGACATGGCCGGCGTGTGCAACGAGGCCCGCAACGTGGTCGGGCTGATGCCCCACCCTGAGCACGCGGTCGACGCGTTGACGGGGTCGAACGACGGGCTGGCGCTGTTCCCATCGCTCGCGACCGCGCCGGCATAGCGCGGAGCCGACGACACCCGTCACGTTCACTCCGACCGGCGGCGATCCCAACACCGACACCGCGAAGCTGAAGGTGAAGAAGTAGGCAGACCCGTCTGGGGAGCGACCCCCACCGGCTACATTCACCGGCGATGAAGCTCGTGATGGCGATGAAGGTGCGCAACGAGGGCGATGTGCTCGGGGAGAACCTGCGGTGGCACCGCGCGCAGGGGGTCGACCAGTTCGTCGTCACCGACAACGGGTCCACGGACTCGACGCCCGATGTGCTGCGGAAGTGGGAGGCGGACGGGCTGCTGCGGCTGATCGAGGAGCCCTCGACCGCGGACTTCCGCGACCAGGCGCACTGGTGGGTGACGCGGATGGCGCGGATGGCGGCGAGCGAGATGGGCGCCGACTGGGTCGCGCACGCCGACGCCGACGAGTTTTGGTCGCCGGTCTCGGGGACGCTGAAGCAGGCGCTGGAAGCGATCCCGGAGCAGTACGGCGTCGTGCTCGCGCCGCGGCCCGAGTTCATCGCGCGGCCCGACACCGACGAGCCGTTCTGGGCGCGGATGACTGTGCGCGAGGCGCGCTCGCGGCTGCGACCGAAGATCGCCCACCGGGCGGTCCCGGACGCGGTCCTGCACCGTGGTGCCCACGACGTCGACGTCGCTCGCGACGAGAGCGGCGCCCGCCACTCCGGGCGCGCGGTGATGCGCGCGGTGAAGCCGGTGCTGAAGCCCGGCGAGGACCGGCTCGTGTGGGCGCCCCTGTGGCCGGCGCGGGTGCTGCACTTCCCGCTGCGCTCGTTCGACCAGTACAGGCGCAAGGTCGAGGTGACGCTCGCGGGCGGGTTCGACGATAAGGCCCACGACGAGCTCCGGATCGCATACGAGCAGGGCAAGCTCGAGGACCTGTACGCGGGTCTGGTCGAGGACGACGCGAGCGTGGAGGCGGGGCTGAGACGAGGGGCGGTTGGTGGAAGACAACAAGGTGCACTGGTTCTTGACCCGAATCCGTGCCAAAGCCCACCCGGCGGCGCCCGGACGCGAAGCGGAGGAGGCCGCCGGCACTGATTCGCCGGCGCGAGCGGAGGAGGCAGCCGGTTTGACGCTGGACGCGATGGAGACGCTCGCGCGAACGCAGCGCTCCCTGATCCGCCAGCTCGACAACTTCCGCTCCCGGCTCGCGAAGCAGCGTCGCCGCGCCGAGCGCGCCGAGGACGGTCGCAAGGGAAGGCTCCGCTCCGGGGCCGCCCGGATGCTGCGCCAACGCCGGCGGTCATGACGTCGCGATGAACCTGTTGATCCAGGGGATGCGGCGCTCCGGGACGACGATCCTGTACGACGCGCTGATCGCGGACCCCGAGGTGCGGTGCTTCTACGAGCCGCTCCGGGAGGAGAAGGAGTCGGTCGGCGGCGGCAGCGGCGCCCGTGAGGTGGACGCGTTCGCGGAGACGAGCGCGGTGCGCGAGGAGTTCCGCCGTCAGCGCTACCCGCAGCTCCCGATCGAGCAGTTCAACTGGGGCGGCCCGCGGGAGCCGGCGCTGGAGCTCGAGCCGACCCTCCCCGAGCACTGCTCCGCGCTGCTCCGCCATCTGCTCGAGCTCGGCGCCGCCGCCGGCACGCCGGACACGCTGATCAAGGAGACGCGCCTGTACTGCAAGCTCGCCGCGGTCGCGGAGCTCGACCCGGACGCCGCGCTCGTCCACGTCGTCCGCGACCCGCGCGCGGTGGCGGCCTCGATCGTGCTGGGGCGGGGACGGCGCCGGGAGCGGAAGCTGAAGACCGCCGATCTGTTCTTCGACGACCGCAAGCCGCGGAAGCTGTGGTCGAGCCGGGAGATCTCGTCACGGCTGCTGGAGCGGGACGGCTTCCCCGCGATCGACGATCCCTCGAACGTGGAGAGGGTGCTGGCGACGTGGCGGCTCACCTTCGAGGCCGCCCGGATCGACGGGCGGCGGCTGTTCGGCGACCGCTACCTGATGCTCCGCAACGAGCAGCTCCGCTCGGATCCCCGCGGCGCGATCGAGCGCGTGTACGCGCTGCTCGGTCGGCCCGTGCCCGAGCAGGTCGCCGCGTGGGCGAGCGGCAACGTGAGGCCGCCCCAGGACGTCTACGCTGCCGACGACGAGCGGTGGCGCGAGGCGATCGAGCGGCTCGGGATGCTCGACGCGGTCGAGGACGCGGGATACGCGGCCGTTCTGCCATCCTGAAACGCGGCGCCAGGCGCCGCGGCGGGGGTCTCAGCGATGCGAATCGGAATTGTCTCCAAGTGGTTCAACCGTGGCCAGCCTGTGGTCGGTCGCTACCTGCGCTCCGCCTTCGACGAGCTCGGCCACGACACGTTCGTGCTGGCACGCCCCAAGAAGGAGCGTGGCCCGCGCCCGGGCGCCCTCGACCGCGACGACGTCTGGGACCAGCCCGGGATCACCGAGGCCTCCGCGTTCGAGGTGCCGCTGGCGGAGTACGAGGCGTGGATCGCGGACAACGGGATAGAGGTCCTGTTCTGCGACCAGAACTACCAGTTCGATGAGCTCGCGACGCTGCGCCGCGGCGGCACCCGGATCGTCGGCCGGTTCGTGTGGGAGCACTTCGCCGCCGAGCACGTAACGGGGGCGCAGGAGGCGTACGACCTGATCTACTCGATGACCCGCGCCGAGCAGGAGCGCTACCGGCAGTGGGGGATCGAGACCCCGTACGTGCAGTGGGGATGCCACCCGGAGCTGCTGCAGTACGCGAAAGACCGTCCCGCCCGCGACCCGGCCGAACCGGCTGCGTCAGCGGAGGATTCGGCCGGCATTGTTAAGTGCATCTTCCCAGGGGGATTCATCGGGCACCGGAAGCCGGTGAATGACGTCGTGGAGGCGTTCGCCCGCACGACCGACCCGCGGCTGCGGCTGCTCGTGAAGGCGCAGGTCGACCGCCGGATGGAGGAGGCCGCCGGGATCGCCGCGGCCGACGAGCGGATCGAGATCCAGCTCGAAGACCAGGCGCGCGGCGACCACCTGCAGCAGTTCGCCGATTGCGACGTGTGCCTCGCGATCAGCCGCTGGGAGGGGCTCGGCCTGCCGCTGTACGAGGCGATCGCGTTCGGGATGCCCGTGATCACCAACGACGTGCCGCCGATGAACGAGCCGATCCGCGACGGGGTGAACGGCCTGCTGGTCCGCTCCCGCCCCGACGGCGAGGCGAAGTCGGGGATCACCGCGTACCTGCCCGACGTCGCCGCGCTCGCCGAGGCGATCGACCGGGTCGCCGACCCGGAGGTGTGGGAGCGGCTCGCCGCGGGCGCCCGCGAGGCCCGCGAGGAGCGGAGCTGGTCCCGGACGGTGGAGGGGATGGACTCCCTGCTGAAGCAGCTCGACGGGGTGCCGTCGGGCGTAGCGGAGTAGCGCAGTGGCCGAGCCGATCCCGTTCATCGTCGGAGTGGGCCGTTCGGGCACGACCCTGCTGCGGCTGATGCTGGACGCCCACCCCGACCTCGCGATCCCGCCGGAGACCCACTTCCTGCCCGATCTGATCCAGATGGACGAGGTCCAGCCGGATCAGGTCGTCGAGACGATCGTGTCCGGTCGCCACTGGGGCGACTTCGGGCTGGCCGAGGAGGAGCTGGCAGGGGCGATGCGGGCCGCGGCCCCGCTCGACCCGGCCGCAGCGATCCGCGCCTTCTTCGGGTTGTACGCCGGCAAGCACGGAAAGCCGCGTTGGGGTGACAAGACCCCGATCTACGTCAAGCACATGACCGAGATCCAGGAGACGATCCCGGAGGCGCGGTTCGTCCACCTGATCCGCGACGGTCGCGACGTGGCGCTGTCCCGGGCCGGCCGCGCCCTCACCGACGCGGCCCCGATGGCGAAGATCGCGCGGCGGTGGAAGCGGCGGATCGGGGAGGCACGCCGGCAGGGCGCCGAGCTGGGCGCGGGCCGCTACCTGGAGATCCGCTACGAGGATCTGATCCGCGACACCGAGCCCGCCCTGCGCCGGGTGGCGGAGTTCGTGGAGCTGCCCTGGAACGACGCGATGCTCGACTACCACGAGCGCGCCGGCGAGCGGCTCAGCGAGTTCGGCGACCTGCCCGGAGTCGATGGAAAGCAGGCGCGCCCCGGTGAGGAGCGGCTCGCGGCGCACGCGAAGACCCGCGAGCCCCCGGATCCGAAGAACCTGTCGCGCTGGAAGCGCGAGATGACGAAGTCCGATCAGGCGGCGTTCGAGCGCGCCGCCGGCGACCTGCTGTCGGAGCTGGGCTACCCGGTCCCGAAGGGCTCCGCCATGCGGCGCACGGTCGGGCGGGCAATCGCTCCGCTGAGGCGCCGGCGCGCTCGTGCCGGCACCGACCCGGCGGCGCACGGACGCGACGCGGAGGACGCCGCCGGCATTGATTCCGGCCGAATCGGCGACCCCGTTCCGTTCGTGGTCGGGGTGACCCGCTCGGGCACCACGCTGCTGCGGATGATGCTCGACGCCCACCCGGAGCTGACGATCCCGCCCGAGACCCACTTCGTCCCCGACCTGATCGAGGCCTCGCGCGCCGAGCACGCCTCCCCGGAGAGCCTGTTCGAGGTCGTCCGCGGCAACCGCCGCTGGGGCGACTTCCACCTCGACGAGGACGAGCTGCGGCGGCGCTTCGACGCGATCGTCCCGCTGAACGCCGGCGACGGGCTGCGCGCGTTCTACGAGCTGTACGCGGAGGGACAGGGCAAGCCGCGGTGGGGGGACAAGACCCCGATCTACATCAACAGGATGGTGCTGATCCAGCGGGCCCTGCCGGAAGCGCGGTTCGTGCACCTGATCCGCGACGGGCGCGACGCGGCGCTTTCGCGTGCGAAGCGCGTGCTGACCGAGCCGACGCCGATGTACAAGGTGGCGGAGCGGTGGAAGAACCGTATCCTGCGCGCCCGCGAGCAGGCTCCGCGCCTGAACCACTACCTGGAGCTGCGCTACGAGGACCTCGTCCTCGACACCGAGAACACGCTGCGGAGGATCTGCGAGTACATCGAGCTCCCGTTCAGCGACGACATGCTCACCTACCACGAGCGCGCCGGAGAGCGGATGAAGGAGATGCACCGCGACCTCCCGCCCGAGGAGGGCAAGCCGCTCCGCCCCGCCGACCACCGGATGGCCGCGCACGCGCTCACCTCGGAGCCGCCCGACCCGAGCCGGCTGGCGCGGTGGAAGACCGACATGAGCCCCGAGGACCGAGCCGCCTTCGAGGACGCGGCCGGCGACCTGCTCGGCGAGCTCGGGTACGAGCTCGAAGGTGCGGCGGCGCGATGAGATTCCTGCGCCGCCGCCGCACCCCGCGCCCGTTCGTGGTCGGGATGAACCGCTCCGGGACGACGCTCGTGCGGATGATGCTCGACGCCCACCCGGAGCTGACGATCCCGCCCGAGACCCACTTCGTCCCTGACCTGATCAAGGTCGCCCGCGAGGGCGCCGCCACACCCGAGGCGCTGCTGAAGGTGATCGTCTCGCAGCGCGAGTGGGGCGACTTCGGATTGACCGAGGAACAGGTGCTGGAGCGGCTGGCGGCGAGCCGCGACCTCGACGCCGGGACGGCGATCCGGGCGTTCTTCGACCTGTACGCCGAGCAGGCGGGAAAGCCGCGATGGGGCGACAAGACCCCCCGATACGTGACGCGGATGCGCCTGATCGAGGAGGGCCTCCCCGAGGCGCACTTCGTGCACGTGATCCGCGACGGCCGCGACGTGGCGCTCTCGGTCCGCGACCGGACCGTGAAGGACTACACCGTGGAGCGGGTTGCGCAGCGGTGGAAGGAGAAGGTCGCGAAGGCGCGGGCCGACGCTCCGCTCCTGCACGCGTACATGGAGATCCGCTACGAGGACCTGATCCGCGACCCGGAGACGGGGCTGCGGCGGATCTGCGAGTTCTCCGACCTGCGCTTCGACGAGGCGATGCTGCGCTACCACGAGCGCTCCGCCGCGCGGCTCAAGGAGATGGAGCGGGAGCTGCCCGCCGACGGCGGCAAGACCCACCTCAGCGTGGAGCGCCGGATGGCGACCCACGCGCGCACCACCGAGCCTCCCGACCCCGAGCGGGTCACTCGGTGGCGCCGGGAGATGAGCGAGGCCGACCAGGAGGCGTTCGAGGCGGTTGCCGGCGACCTGCTGGTCGAGCTCGGCTACGAGCTCGGCGTGCACGACGGCGCCCGGGGCGGCGGGCTCGGCCCGTCGGCGCCGGCTCCGCTCGGCACCCTGGAGACCCCCCGGCGCGCCAACCCGGCGAAACGGCTGGCGCTCCGCGCCCGTGAGGTGCGAGCCCGCCGCGCCAGCTCCCGCCGCGTTGCCTCGGGCGAGATCGCTCCGGCCCCGTTCATCGTCGGCGCCACCCGCTCCGGAACGACGCTGCTGCGGTTGATGCTGGACGCGCACCCGCAGATGGCGATCCCCTCCGAGACCCACTTCATCCCGGACGTGATCAAGGCCTACCGGCTCGAGTCCGCGTCGCCGGAGCGGCTCGCCGAGGCGATCACCTCGCACCGCCGCTGGGGCGACTTCAACATGGACGCCGGCGAGCTGGTGGAGCGGCTCCGCGGGATCGACCCGATCAACCCCGGCGACGCGATCCGCGCTTTCTTCGAGCTGTACGCCGAGCGCGAGGGGAAGTCCCGGTGGGGCGACAAGACACCCGGGTACGTGCGCGAGATGCACCGAATCGAGAGCGTCCTGCCCGAGGCGCGGTTCGTGCACCTGATCCGGGACGGGCGCGACGTCGCGCTCTCCGTGCTCGGGATGAACTGGGGGCCGAGCACCGTCCCCGAGGCGGCGTTCAGGTGGAAGAAGCGGATCCTGCGCGCCCGCGAGCAGGTGCCGCGGATCGGCCACTACGTCGAGTTCCGCTACGAGGACCTGGTCGCCGACACCGAGGCCACCCTGCGACGCGTGTGCGAGTTCGTCGAGCTCCCCTACGACGCGGCGATGCTCTCCTACCACGAGCGGGCCGAGCAGCGGCTCGCGGAGAAGGCGCGCGACCTGGACCGGGGTCCCGACAAGGAGCCGCAGCCGGCCGAGGCGCGGATGGAGAGCCACAGGCTCGCCACCGAGCCGCCGAACCCGGACCGGATCGGGCGGTGGCGGACCGAGATGAGCTCCGAGGACCGCGCCGTGTACGAGGAGCTCGCCGGCGACCTGCTCGCCGACCTCGGCTATGAGACCGAGGGCGCGCCCGCGGCAGGCGTGCGTTAGCAGCTCTTCAACAGCTCTCTAACCGCGTCTTCACTTCCACGGCGGGGGCTGGGCGCATGCTTGTGGCCCAGGATGGGCGGTAAGCGGGTACAGCGGGTCGTCCGCTTCGGGATCCCGGTGCTGCTGTTCGTCGTCCCCCTCGCAGTCGTAGTGGCGGTGAAGGGCGACCGGGTGGCGGAGGCGTTCACGGCGTGCTCCCCGTTCGTGCTGGTCGGGGCGACGCTCGCCCATGTCGCATCGCTGACCTGTCGGTGCGAGGCGTGGCGGCTCGCCGTCAACTCCTGCGGCGGGAACCGGATGCCGCGTGCCCGGGTGCACGCGGCGAGCGGCGCCGGGTTCGCCTCCGGATCGCTGCAGGGGCCGTCCACCGCTCCGGTGCGGGCCGTCGCGCTGCGCCGGCTGGTCCGCGACAAGGCACCCCCGCTGGACCAGGCGCTGGTCGCCGAGGCCCCGGTGTTCATGGTCGACGCGGCGCTGACGGCGCTCGTGTTCGCGTTCGCGATCGGGGCAGCACCGATCCTTCCCGCCTGGGCGCCGGCCCTCGCGGTCGGGGTGACGGTTGCGCTGCTGGTCGGACTGCGGTTCGCGGCGCTGCGGTTCGGACACCGCCGCGCCGCGGCCGGCCTCTCGGTGCTCGCCGACCGCCGCCGCCGGCTCCCGCTGGTGGCGCTCGTCGGCGGCACGGTGGCCTTCGGCCTGACCCGGACCTGGCTGATGCTCGCGGTCTTCGGCCTGCCCGCCGGAGCGGCGAGCGTGGCGCTGATGTTCGTCGCCGCGGGCGTGTTCGGCTCGCTGCCGATCGGTCCGAGCGCCACCCCCGGGGCGACGATAGCCGTGTTCGGCGCCACCGACGCAACCGCCGCCGCCGCGGCCGGGATCGCGCTGTCGGCGACCTCGATCATGGCGGTGATCGTGTACGCGGCGAGCGCCGCCGCGCTCGTCGGGGTGAGCCGGATTCAGCCGTTCGGGACGAGGTCGATCAAGAGCGTCGACCAGCCGAACCCCCGGGCGGCGAGCCCCTCGCCCGTGAGCGGGTTGTAGTACTCGCGGAACCCGTCCCGCTCCACCGCGGTGACGAGCGAGGCGACGATCCGGTCCGCCTCCTCGACGTAGCCGAGCCGGCGCATCGCGGGGACCAGCAGCCATGCGGTGTTGACCCACGAGGGCCCGCGCCAGCACCTGTACAGGAAGAACCCGGGCCGGAAGCTCGGCTCCTCCCGCGACACCGACGGGATCCCGGTCGGGGCGAGGTAGCGTCGCGGGTTCAGGAGCTGCTCCTCGACCAGCCGGGTGGCGATCTCGACCGGCAGCGAGGAAAGTGCCAGCGGGGCCAGCGAGGACCAGGTCGAGACCTCGACGTGGTCTTCGTCGGGCCCGGCCAGGTCGAGGAAGAGGCCTGTCCGCTCGTCCCAGCAGCGCGCCACCAGCGCCTCCTCGGCGCGGACCGCGCGCCGGTCGTACTCGCGGCCGCGCTCCGGGCCCAGCAGCCCCGCGAGCGCCCGCAGGGAGAGCGCGTAGAACACGTTCACCATCACGTCCTCGAGGTGCTGCTCGTAGCGCTTCACGATCGTCGGCGCGTGGTAGCCGTGGCGGCGGTGGCGCTCCACCAGCCAGAAGTAGCCGGGCAGGTAGTGGCGCATCCACCCGAACACCGCGTCGTACTTGGGCGAGTCGTCGAGCCCGGACTCGTCGGGGTGGATGATCGTGATCAGCCCGTCGCCGTCGGGGTCGCGCTCCCGCTGCAGCCAGTCGTAATGGAGGCAAAGCGCGTCGAGTGCCTCGGTTCGGAAGCCCGGATCGTCGGGCGAGGCGTCGGCGACGATCTCCCACGCCCATGCCAGCAACGGCGTCTGGATGTGGGCGGTGGCGGGATCGCCGCGAAACGAGCGGGTCGCGTAGATCGGCGCCCGTCGCCATCCCGCGGGGGAGTCCCAGAACACCGTGTGCGGGATGAACCCGTCGAGGCTGCCGGCGCGCAGCAGGGTGCGGAGCTCGGCCCTCGCGCGGGCCGGCTCGAAGTGGGTCCACGCGATCGCGTGAAAGCACGAGTCCCAGTACCACTGGTGCTTGTAGCTGCGCGAGGACGGACACGTGAACGCGTACGGGGTCCCGTTCGGGAGCGTTCCCTGTCGCCAGTTGTCCTCGAGCGTCCGCCGCGCGCGGGCGCGGAGCGACGGGAGGCGATCCTCCTCGATCATCCCTTCAGAGTTCCCAGTCGGCGGCCGGACGCGCGTCGGCGAGGCTCACAGGACCTTGGCCAGATCGTGCAGCTCCGCCGTGAACACCCGCTTCCAGGTGAGCCTCTCGGCGAGCTTCGCGGCGGCCGCGGAGCTCGGCGCCGTGGTGATCGCCCGCTCGATCGCCCGCTCCAGGTCCTCGGGGTCCTCGGCCTCGAAGGTGTGCACGAGCGGCCCCGCGATCGCCGCGGACGGCGCCGACTCGGCGGCGACGACCCGAGCCCCGCTCGCCGCCGCCTCCAGGGCGACGAGCCCGAACGTCTCGTGCGGGCCCGGCATCACCACGCAGGCGGCCTCCCGGTACATCCGCGCGAGCGCGCTGCGGTCCTTCGTGTAGGGGCGGAACGAGACCCGCTGGGTCATCCCCAGGCGGATCACGCGGCTCCGGATCGCGCGCTGCGCGGGCCCGTCTCCGACCAGCCACAGCCGCCACCTCCGGGGCGAGATCGCAGCCGCGTCGAGCAGGTCGAACACCCCCTTCTCCCAGGCCATCCGGCCCGCGTACAGGACGTGGTCGCGACGGATCGCCGGGCTGGGCCGGAATGCCGGATGGAGCCCCAGACGGAGCGGGAAGGTGGGCTCGCGGCCCGAGCAGGGGCGCGAGTCGACCACCGACATGATCGCGTCGACCTGCTCGTAGGCATGCGTGTAGACGCGCCTGAAGAAGCGCCGGTAGACCCCGTCGGGGCCGGGCACGCCGGCGGCGTTCATCGCGGCCGACGCGTGGTGGACGGCGACCACCCGCGCCCCCAGCCTGTGCGCCTCGGAGGTGACGCCGAGCGGGCGCCAGAAGGGGTCGTGCAGCATCACGACGTGGGGCCGGACCGCGCGCAGCGTCTCCTTCAGCGGTCCCGCGCCCAGCGGCAGCCGGTATCCGTTCGACGCGACCAGCCGCATCGAGCGGAGCTCGTGCCGGCCTCCGGAGTGGCGCTCGCGGCGGGCCGGGACGATCACGTGGTGCTCGAAGGCGTCCGTGGTCGCGGCGAAGCGTGCCTTCTCGTCCAAATAGGTACGGATCCCGCCGCTGCGCTCCCCGTACAGCAGCGTCACGTCCGCAATCACCAGGCGGTCGCGCCGACTTGCACGGGACGGGGCTGCACCGATCACAGAACGCCAGTGTCGCCCCCGCCCGCGCGCGCGGCGTTAACGGGTCGGGACCGCACTGTGAGCAAGCCGTTAACGACGTCGCGCAGAGGCCCGCGTCACGCTCACGATCCGATCAGCTGTGACCGAGCCGAGCTCCTGGACCGTGCCGTCCGGCCACGTCACCCGGGCGGAGGCGGCGGTCGCCGGCCCCAGCCCGAAGTACAGCCGGTAGTGGCCGAGCGAGAGGTGGGACCCGTCGCTCTGCCCCACCCAGCCGGTCTGCGTGCGACCGTTCGCGGTCACGCTCACCGAGCCGCCGACCGCCTCGCGGTTGCCCGGCGGCCCCGTCAGCTCGAACTCGAGCCAGTGGCCGGTCGAGCCCGTGTTCCGGAGAAGGCTGAAGTCGGTGTAGCGCCCCTGGTCGGCGCGCCGGACGCCGAGCAGCGCGTCGCGGTCGCCGTCGTTGTCGATGTCGAACCAGGATGCGATCGCGCGCACCGGGTTGGGGCCCGGCAGGGCGAGGCCGGTGCGGGCGAAGTGGCGGTCGGGGAGCTGCCTGAACAGGCCCCCGGGGATCAGGTGGAGGTCGGCGTACCCGTCGTTGTCGTAGTCGACCCAGTTCGCGGTCAGCGCCCGGGAGGGCAGCCCCACCGATCCCGGCCGCACCTTGCGGAGCTTGCCGCGGTGGTTGACGAGCAGGCTGCTGCCGGTCTTCGCCGCCGCGAACAGGTCCGGGTCGCCGTCCTCGTCGAAGTCGGCGACCGTGAGCTTCTGCGCGTTCGCCTCGTGACGACCGCGGAAGGACTGGGCGACGTCCCACTTGTGGCGTCGGCGCTCGTACACGACGAATCGGCGCTTGCGCGCCGTGACGAGCTCGGGGACGCCGTCCCCGTCGAGGTCGATCCACTCGAACGGATTGCCGCGCACGTGAGAGCGCTTCAGCTTCCCTGAGACGCTCTTGAACGTGCCGTTCGCGCGCTGCCGGAACAGCTTCGGGCTCGACCCGAAGCAGTCCGTGAAGATGTCGAGCAGGCCGTCGCGGTTGAAGTCGACGACCTCGGCAGCGCGCCCCCTGCAGTCACCCTTCCCGATCCCGCTGCCCGCGATCGCGTTGTGGAACCCGGACGAGGTGCCGAGCTGGAGCTCGTCCTGGACCGCCCCGCGGTAGCTGTTGATGTTCCCCGATACGCCGCCGCGGGTGATGAACACGTCCGTGCGCCCGTCTCGGTTGAAGTCGGCCCACGCCATCCCGTGGCGGTCGCGCTGGTACAGCGTGAAGCTCGACGCCGGAGGATGCACCTTGCGCCTCCCGACGTACACGTTCCGGAGCGGAAACGAGGGATCGATCGAGACCTCGACCGGAAGCCCGCTGCTCGCCGGCTTCATGTCCACGGTCGAGTTCGGCTGCATCGAGAACTGGGCGACGTTCTCGGGGAGCTTCTGGGTCGTGTCCGGATCGACCCGGAACTGCGCACCGCCGGTCGCGCCGCGGACGGTGACCGGCGCCAGAAACCGCATCTGGCCGCTCACCGGCTGGCCCACCGCGCGCAGCGTGATCCCCGAGCTGCGGAAGATGTAGAGCCCGGGAGCGCTCGCATCGAGCGGCTCGTTCGGCTCGTCCTCCCAGCCCGGGATCGCCGGCGTCTGGTTCAGGTGCTCGGCCGTGAGCCGGTCCTCGAAGCCACCGCTGCCGTCGTTCGCCATCAGCAGCTGGACGGCGAGATGGTTGGTCGTGAACACGTCCAGGTCGCCGTCGTCGTCGAAATCCGTCGTCCCGAGGTCGTCCAGCGTGAAGATCGACTTGGGGAACGGAAGCGGCTCGAACCGTGGGGCGCTCTGAGCCCAGGCGTCGCCGGCGGTTGCGCCGGCAAGCGCGCCCGCTGCGCACAGCGCGGTGATGATCCCTGCGATCCTCATCGGCCCGGCCCCGATCTTACGCAGCCCATCGGAACGGCCCCTCGATCGTCGGCGTCAGCGGGAGACGCGATCCAAGCCACGCGTACCGCTCCGAGCGCGAGTCGAGCGGTGGTTCGAGCTGGTCCAGGAAGCCGGGCAGGTGGCCCCAGCGGTGGTAGTGGACGTGGACGAGCTGTTCCAGCTCCAGGTCGCGCACGCCCGCGGGCAGGAAGCGCCGCTTCGGGAGCGGGTAGTTGTACTCGTCGGGCAGCACCAGGACCCGGTCGTGTATCTCGGCGATCACCGCCGCCCACGCAACCTGCTCCATCAGCACCGGCTTTCGGAACACGCAGCCCGCCTCGAACAGGCGAATCAGGGCGCGCTCCCACTCGCCGAACAACCCCGCGGAGCGGCGTGCCGCGACCAACCCGGTGTTCCAGTAGGCCCGGATCCGGGCGCGGTCGACCGTCGTCGTCACGAACGGCCACGCCCGCACCCCGAGCTCGTCGTACACCCGCTGCCAGTAGGGCTCGTTCGGGTCGCCGGGCCCGGTGGAGCCCGCCGTGCGGCTGTTCCCGACCGGCTTCGCCGCCGCCAGTCGCCCCTCGAGCGCGAGCTCCCGGGGGTGGTCGAGGAAGACCGTGTCGCTGTCCACGAACACGAGCACCTCGTGGTCCAGCTCGCGCTCCGCCCACGCCGACACGAACACCTTGTTGAGAACGGGCGGGTCGCGATAGGGCCGCTCCAACGCCGGCTCCAGATGGGTGACCCGGAGCTCGCGGAGGCGGCCCAGGGTGTCGCGGTCGGGGGCATCGTCGGGCGCCGTGAACGCGTACAGGGGAGCATCCGCGAGCTCGCCCCCCCAGGTCCGGAGCGCGTCGGCGAACAGCACGCTCTGCGAGGCGAGCTTCCCGCGCGCGACCCGGATCAGGAAGGCGACGTCGCTCACCCGAGGTGGCGGAAGTTGGGCCACAGCGCCGGGTCGATCCCGGGGCACAGCTCGGTCAGCCGCCGCACGTCGTCCGTCAGCCTGGCGACGAGCTCGTCCCGCATCCGCGACGGAAGCTCGGGCTTGTGGCGCGGAGAGCGCTCCTGTACGAGCTGTGAAGGGAGCTGCTCGAACGGCTCCAGGTCGAGGAACCGGCAGGTCGCGTCCATCTCGGCGCGCGGCTCGTTCCGGCACCGCTCGAACTGCAGGACGAGCACCTGCGAGGCGGGAAAGAGCTCGAGCACCCGACGGAGCTGCTCGTGGTAGTAGCTCCGCCACATCGCATCGGTGATCTCGACCATCCGCAGGGGCCGGCCGCGCTCCTCCGCGAGCCGCACCATCCTGGTCGCCCCCGACCGGTACCGCTCCACCGGGTCACGGAGGATGACGAGGACGAGCGCGTCGGGCGCCGCCTCGCGGAGCAGCGGCACGGACCAGTAGTCGTGCATGTAGCGCGGAGTCCACTCGCCGCTCAGGGAGCCCTCGGGGCGAGGGAAGAGGCTGTGGTAGGTGGCCGCGAAGTCGTCCGGCACTTCGCCGTTCCAGAACCGGTTGAAGTAGTGCAGCTCCTTGCGCCTGCCCTTGATCCGGGCGACGCTCGGGTGCGACTCGATCCCCCGGTACCACCAGCTCGTCCCCGACCGCTGCGCGCCGATCCCGACGAAGTCGGGCGGTCCCGTGTGCCATCCGTCGGGGCACTTGGGGACCTGGAGCGGCTCCGCCCAGCGCGGCGTGACGCCCTCTGCGTCGCGTCCGGAATCACGTTTGGAGGCGGCCATTCGCGCCTTCACTCTGCTGATCAAGGAGGTTCCTCCAGGCGGGTCGATCTCGACGGCTGAGCCTAGGAGGGATCGAAGCTTACGCGGACGAGTCGATCCGCGGACAGCCCGCGCAGCTTCCGGGAGGCGCCGCTCGGCCACCGCACCCTCAGCTTCCGGACACGATCTGCTCGACCGAGCCCGAAGTAGAGCCGGTAGTGGCCCTGCGAGTAGCGCGAGCCGTCGCTCTCGCCCACCCATCGGGTCTGGCGGCGGCCGCCCGCGACGACCGTCGCGCTCGCCCCGGCGGCTGGGTACTCACCGCCGGGCCCGGTGAGCTCGACCTGGAGCCAGTGCTTGGACGTGTGGCGGTTCCGCAGCAGCTTGAACCTCCACCCGTCCTTGCCGATCGCGACGGCGAGGTCGCGTGCTCCGTCGCCGTCGTAGTCGAACCACGTTGCCAGCGCGTCCTGGGTCGAGCGCGGCAGGGCCGCCGCGCCGGTGGCGTGGAAGCGGCGCCCCGCCCTCCTTCGGAACAGGCCCTGGGGTGCCGCGTACAGGTCGGTGCGGCCGTCGTCGTCGAAGTCGACCCAGCTCGCCGCGACGCTGCGTGATGGCAGCCCGAAGCGGCGCGGGCGCTTCGCCTTCAGCCGGCCGTGGTGGTTGACCAGCAGCGTGTTGCCGTGCGGCGCGGCGCAGAACAGGTCGGGGTCGCCGTCCCCGTCGAAGTCGGAGTACGCGATCCGGCCCGGCGATTCCCCGAAGGTGCGAACCGACTCGAGCCGAGCCCACCGGTCGAGCTCGCTCCGCTCGTACACGACCAGCCGCTCGCGACGCAACGCAATCAGCTCCGGGCGGCCGTCGCCGGCGATATCCACCCACGCGTAGTGATCGCCGTGGACTCCAGCGTTGCGGAGGCCGGCGGACGCATCGCTGAACTTGCCGTCGGGCTGCTGTCGGAACAGCGCCGGCGGCGCGCCCTGGCACCCCCAGAACAGGTCGAGGCGGCCGTCGGCGTCGATGTCGACGGGGATCGTCTCGCGCCCGCGGCACGCGCCCTTGGCAAGCCCCGAGCCGTCGATCCGGTCAACCAGCTCAGGGCCGCCGCCGAGCATCAGCTCGTCCGTGATCAGACCGTCCGGGAACTCCCCGATATCCCCCTTCAGGCCGCCGCGGACGATGAAAGCGTCGGTGGTGCCGTCGCGGTCGTAGTCCCCCCACGCGATCCCGTGCCGGTCCCGAAGCTGGAGCGTGAACCGTCGCGACGGCGGCGACACGAGCCGCGGGCCGACGAAGACTCGGGACAACGGGTACGGGCCTGCGATCTCGACCTCGAACGGCGCCGCCATCTGATCGGGCTCCAGCACGATTCGGGCCCGCCCGGCGGCGGTGAAGGACGCAACCGTCCGCGGCGGGGCGGTGCCCGGCACCGTCCGCGTCGAGACCTGCGCACCGTCCGCCTGCCGCACCTGCACCGGGAAGGCGAACTCGAGCGTGCCGCTCACCTCCACGCCGGGGTCCTCCCTCACCTCCACGACCATCGCCCCCTCGGCGGCATCGCTGCCGCCGCTCCAGAACAGGTACGTGCCGTGCTCCTGCATCACCGGCTGGCGGCGATCCTCGAATCCCGGGAAGCCCCGGGACTGGTCGAGGCCCGCCGTTGTGAGCTGATCGACGAATCCCGCCCCGTCGTTCGCGAGCAGGCCGCCGCGGTCGTTGTGGTTGGTTGTGAACAGGTCGAGGTCGGAGTCGCCGTCGTAGTCCACCGCGCCGAGGTCGAAGACGAGCGAGCGCGGCAGCGCGGAGACGAGCTTTGAGCGATTCTGGAAACCCTGCTGCGCCGCCGCATGCGGGGCGGCCGCAGCCCCTGCGACGATCGCGACGACCGTCACCAGCATCAGCCCTGCCTTGACCATGACCCCGCGTGCGAGTATAGGCGCGTGACGCGAATCTGGAGCCGGCTTCGGGGCGGGCGGGGACCGTCGCTGACACCGGCCCCGTTCGTGGTCGGCGTGGCGCGCTCCGGCACCACCCTGTTGCGATTGATGCTCGACGCCCACCCCCGGCTCGCGATCCCGCCGGAGACGCACTTCATCCCGAAGCTGGTGAAGGCCCTGGACGAGCCCGGTGATCCGCGCGAGCGCGCCTTCGAGCTGATCACCACGCACCGGCGGTGGCCCGACTTCGGGCTCGACGCCGACGAGTACCGGGGGCGGCTGAATCGGATCGAGCCGGTGACGGCGGCGGCGGCGCTGCGGGCGTTCTACGGCCTGTACGCGGACCAGCAGGGGAAACCGCGCTGGGGGGACAAGTCGCCCTCCTACGTGCGCCGGATGCGACGGGTCTCGGCCGCGCTCCCTGAAGCGCACTTCATCCACCTGGTCCGGGACGGCCGCGACACGGCGCTGTCCCAGGTGGAGGTCGACTTCGGCGCGGACACGATCCCCGCCGCCGCCGAGCAGTGGGCCGACGGGATCGCGAAGGCCCATAGGCAGGCGAAGCGCGTGCGCCACTACATGGAGCTGCGGTACGAGGACCTGGTCGCCGACCCCGAGCCCGGGCTGCGCCGGGTGTGCGAGTTCGTCGAGCTCGAGTGGGATCCGGCGATGCTCGACTACCACCGCGGCGCCGAGCAGCGGATGGCCGAGGTGACGCGCGACTTCGAGCGCGGCTCAGGCCCCGCGATCCCGGCCGCGGTCCGCGCGGAGCGCCACACACGGGTCGCGCAGCCTCCCCAGCGGGAGCGCGCCGGGCGGTGGCGCACCGACATGTCCGCGGCCGACCGGGAGGCGTTCGAGGCGGTCGCCGGGGAGACGCTCGCGCGGCTCGGGTACGAGGTCGGATAGTGGGAGTTCGGGAGGCGCGCCATCGCGAGCTGGGGCTGACCGACCCCGAGCACGAGCGAATCCAGGAGCTGCTCGACCGCGACCCGAACGACGTGGAGCTGGCGATGTTCTCGCTGCTGTGGTCCGAGCACTGCGCGTACAAGCACTCGCGGAAGCTGCTCGCCCGGCTGCCGACCGATGGAGCGCGGGTCGTGATGGGCCCGGGCGAGAACGCCGGCGCCGTCGACGTCGGCAAGGGACGGGCGGTCGCGTTCAAGGTCGAGTCGCACAACCACCCCTCGGCGGTGGAGCCGTTCCAGGGCGCGGCGACCGGCGTCGGCGGGATCCTCCGCGACGTGTTCGCGCTCGGCGCGCGGCCGATCGCGGTGCTCGACTCGCTTCGGTTCGGCGAGCTCGAGTCGGAGCGGTCGCGGTACCTGTTCGAGCGCGTCGTAGCCGGGATCGGCCACTACGGGAACTCGATCGGCGTCCCCACGGTCGGCGGGGAGGTGTACTTCGAGCCGCCGTACGAGCACAACTGCCTGGTGAACGCGATGTGCGTGGGGCTGGCGCCCGCCGACAGGATGATCCGCTCCGCGGCCACCGGACCGGGCAACCTCGTCGTCGTGATGGGGGCCTCCACCGGGCGGGATGGGATCGGCGGCGCCTCGGTGCTCGCCTCCGCGGAGCTCGAGGCGGGCGACGAGAAGCGGCCCTCCGTCCAGATCGGCGACCCGTTCGAGGAGAAGAAGCTGATGGAGTGCTGCCTCGAGCTGGTAGAGCGCGGGCTGTTGGTCGCGCTCCAGGACCTCGGCGCCGCCGGCCTCACCTCCTCGGCCGGGGAGATGGCCTCGAAGGGCGGAGTCGGGATCGAGATCGACGTGCAGCGCGTGCCGCTGCGGGAGCCGGGGATGGAGCCGTTCGAGGTGATGATCTCGGAGTCCCAGGAGCGGATGCTGGCCGTGGTGGAGCCGGGCAGGCTGGCCGAGGTGACGGCGATCTGCGACCGGTGGCAGACCGGCTCCGCCGCGATCGGCGAGGTCACGGCCGAGCCCCGGATAGTGGTGAGGAGCGGCGACGAGGTCGTCGGGGACATCCCGGTGGACGCGCTCGTCGACGGCTGCCCCCTGTACGACCTGGAGCCGGAGGAGCCGGCGGAGTGGACATACGCCCGTCCCGCCCGCGACCCGGCCGCCCCCGGACGCGAAGCGGAGGAGGCGGCCGGAAATGAAGCGAAGGATTCGGCCGGAATGATTCTGCTGGAGATGCTGGGCGCGCCGAGCATCTCCAGCAAGCGGTTCGCGTTCGAGCAGTACGACTCGATCGTGCAGTCGCGGACGGTGATGCGCCCGGAGGCGGCCGACGCAGCGGTGCTGCAGCTCGAGGGCGGCGGGGCGATCGCTGTCGCGATCGACGGAAACGGGCGCCGCGTCGCCTGCGATCCCTACCAGGGAACGGTGGAGGCGGTGCTGGAATGCGCCGCCAACCTCGCCTGCGTCGGCGCCGAGCCGCTCGGCGTCACCAACTGCCTCAACTTCGGCAACCCCGAGCGGCCGCACGTCGCGTGGCAGCTCGACCGCTCCACCCAGGGGCTGGCGGACGCGTGTACGGAGCTCGGGATCCCGGTGGTGGGCGGAAACGTCTCGCTCTACAACGAGACCGAGGCGGGGCCGATCTACCCGACGCCCGTGATCGGGATGGTCGGCGAGCTCCCCGACCCCGCGGTCCCGCCGGGGATCGCGCTGCGCGACGGGGACGCGGTCGCGCTGATCGGGCCGTTCGCGCCGTCGATGGCCGGCTCGGAGCTCGCCAAGGCCCGCGGTGAGCTCGGTCCGGGCCTCACCGACGTCCCCATCGACCTGGTCCGGGCTGCGACCGAGCTCGTCCGCGAGGCGGTCCGGGCCGGCCGGGTGAGCTCCGCCCACGACGTCTCCGACGGCGGGCTGGCGTGCGCGCTGACCGAGTGCGCGATCGCCGGCGGAGTCGGGGTGCGCGCCGACCTCGGCGGGATCGCGGCGACTCGCGGCGCCTCCGCGGAGGAGGCGCTGTTCGGCGAGGGCCCGGGCGGATTCGTGATCTGTGGAGAGCGGAGCGCGGTCGAGGAGCTCGCCGGCGCACTCGGCGGCGCCGGCGCGATCCTGCTCGGCGAGGCGGGCGGCGAGCGGATCGAGCTGCTCGCCGGAGATGCCCGGGTTGAGCTTGCACTCGAGCGCGCCGAGGCCGCGTGGCGCTCTCTCGGCGACAGGCTCGCCCCGGGCCGAGCGTAGGCGTGTTGTAGGATCGACGCGTTCCAGCGTCCGCGGGGCGGCGACCGGAAAGGAACCCGGACCTCCGCGACTTCGCCGCGGCGCCCTTGTTTGAACACCTTGATGCGAAGGATCCGCACAACCCGCATGCGCCTGCTTGCCGCGCCCCTGATCGCCGCGACCGCGGTCGCTGTCGGGATCCTCTCCGCGGGCCCGGCGCCCGCCGGCGCGGCCAAGGCCTCGAAGAAGCCGAACGTGATCATGGTCGTAACGGACGACGAGCGGACCGACGACTTCACGGCGAAGGCGATGCCGGCGACGAAGCGGCTGATCGCGGGCAAGGGAACGGTCTTCACCGACGCGATCATCCCGACGCCGACCTGCTGCCCCTCGCGGGCGGCGATGCTGACCGGGCAGTACGGGCACAACAACGGGGTGACCGCGAACGCGCCCGGGTATCGCTCCTTCGACGACCCGGGGAGCACCCTGCCGGTGTGGCTGCACGAGGCGGGCTACCAGACCGCCCACCTCGGCAAGTACCTGAACGGATACGCGGGGGTCGCGGACCCCGACACCGAGGTCGCCCCCGGCTGGGACCAGTGGTACACGCTGATGACCCCGCGCCAGTACTTCGGTTACTCGCTGGCGGAGAACGGAAAGCGGCACCGGTACGGAAAGAAGGACTCGGACTACTTGACGCGGGTGATCAACCGGCGCACGACTCACCTGATCAAGCGGTTCTCGTCCAAGAAGGCTCCCTTCTACATACAGGTCGACCAGTTCGCACCGCACACCGAGAGCGGCAGGAGCCGCTCCGACGTGCGCTGCGACGGCGGCTCGGTTCCCGACCCGCGCGACTCCAAGCTGTTCGACGACGTCGGCGCGCCCCGCTCGAAGAGCTACAACGAGAAGGACGTCAGCGACAAGCCCTCCTTCATCCGCAGCCGCGACCGGCTGGACGCGAAGGGCAAGCGGCAGACCGCGAAGCGGAACGGCTGCCGGCTCGCATCGCTGCGCGGGATCGATCGCGGCGTGAAGAAGATGGTTCGCACGCTGAAGAAGGAGGGGGAGCTGAACAACACGGTGATCATCTTCCTCTCCGACAACGGCTACTTCCTGGGCGAGCACCGGATCGGGGTCAACAAGACCTTCCCGTACGAGGAGGCGCTCCGCGTGCCGCTTGCGATCCGCGCTCCCGCGGGCGTCCTCGGCCACAAGCAGGTGGCCAAGTCGAAGAAGCTCGTCGCCAACATCGACCTAGCCCCGACGATCCTGGATCTCGCCGGCGCGGAGCCGTGCGTCGAGGGCGCCTGCCGGACGATGGACGGCCACTCGCTCGTCGGCGCGTTGAAGGGGACCAGCGGAGGGATCCCCGAGGACCGCTCCCTGGTGCTCGAGTACGGTCGCCCCCGCGACAAGGACGGCCTCCTGTGCCGGTACGCGGGGATCCGTGATCCGGCCCACTCGTACGTCGAGTACACGGGCCTGGCGGCCAATGACGGCTGCCGCAAGATCGACGAGGGGGAGCTGTACGACCTGCACGGCGATCCGTTCGAGCTCCACAACCAGTTCCACTCGGGCGCCGGCAACGCGCTCCAGAAGCGGCTCGCCGACAAACTGGACAAGCTCCGCGACTGCTCCGGGATCGCCGGCCGCGACCCGAAGCCGCCGGGGGGCTCTTACTGCGAATGAGCCTGCGCGCGCCGCTGATCGCCGCCGCGGCGGTGCTTGACCGCGCTCGCGCTGGTGCCCGCAAGCGCGCTCGCGGCGAAGCGGCCGAACCTGATCCTGATCACGAGCGACGACCAGACGACGGCGAGCTATACGCCGGAGCTGATGCCCGAGACCACCCGCCTGCTCAGCGACAAGGGGACGACGTTCACGAACGCGATCGTGACCACCCCGCAGTGCTGTCCGTCGCGGGCGAGCATGATCACCGGCCAGTACGACCATAACAACGGCGTCTACTCGAACAAGCTCGCCTACGCGGCCCTGACCGACAAGGACAACACGCTGCCGGTGTGGCTGCACAGCGCCGGCTACGAGACCGTTCACATCGGCAAGTACCTGAACGGGTACGAGTCGGCGGTCGGGACTCCGACCGAGGTGGCGCCGGGGTGGGACCGCTGGTATACGACCCTGGGCAGCACCCGCTACTACGACTACGACGTGTCCGCGAACGGGAGGGCGAAGCACTTCGGAAGGAACCCGGGCGAGTACGTGACCCGCGTGATCACGCGCAAGGCGCGCGACCTGCTGGGCCGGCTGATCCCGAAGAAGCAGCCCGTGTACATGCAGGTCGACAACCGCGCCCCGCACACCGAGACCGGCCACGACAGCGGCGGGCGATGCGGCGGGCGGGCGGTCCCGGACCGCCGCGACCGGAAGCTGTACCGCGACGCCGTCCTCCCGCAGGGGCCGTCCTTCAACGAGGTCGACGTCGCCGACAAGCCGTCCTTCATCCGCGCCCATCCGCTGCTCACCCCGCAGCACCTGAGGAAGATGACGAAGCGATACGGCTGCGGTCTGGCGGCCCTGCAGGGCGTCGACCGCAGCGTCAAGAAGATCGTCGAGACGGTGAAGAAGGCGGGCGAGCTCGACAACACGGTGTTCGCGTTCATCTCCGACAACGGCTACTTCGAGGGCCAGCACCGGATCCGGGTGGGGAAGATCTACGCGCTACGAGGAGGGGATCCGGGTGCCGATGGTGATCCGGATGCCGGGCCGCTACCGGGGCGGCGCGGCGCGGCTCCCGGCGACCGACGCACCCGTCGCCAACATCGATCTGGCCCCGACCTTCCTGGAGCTCGCGGGCGCCTCGCCGTGCGCGGCCCCGGGCGATTGCCGGACGATGGACGGGCGCTCGCTGGTCGGGCTGATGAACGGCCACGCCGATGCCTTCCCATCGGATCGGGCGATGGTGGCCGAGTTCTCGGTGGGCGTCAACGACGTCAGCCAGGACGGGCTGTGCCGCTACTCCGGCGTCCGCCTCCCCAGCGCGATCTACATCGAGAGCACGGAGGCGGGGCTGGACGGGGTCGGATGCCGGCCGAATCCGGCGCTGGAGCTGTACGACCTCGCCGCGGATCCGTTCGAGCTCCGCAACGCGGCGGTCGCGGACCCGGCGCCGGGCACCCTGCAGGCGAGAATGTCGAGCCTGCTCGCCAGGATGCGGGACTGCGCCGGAATCGCCGGCCGCGACGCCCGAGTCGACGGCAAGCCTTACTGCGAGTAACCCCGGACCTCAGTGGCCGGCAACAGCGCAAGCCGGAGTTTGCGTCGCCGCCCGCCCATCGGCGCTGAATCTAGCGCTCCGCGCGCCGTGGCCGCTGCTAGGCTTGCCGGGCAGGTCGTTCCGCTGCGTCTTCCACCTTTCTCCAGCCAATCGCGCCTCGAATCCCGAAGAGCGAGCGGCCGATTCCGGACCGTGACGGTCCGCGCGATGAGTGCGGCGTGTTCGGCGTACACGCACCCGGCCACGATGTCGCACGACTCGCCTACTTCGGCCTGTACGCGCTCCAGCACCGCGGCCAGGAGTCGGCCGGGATCGCGACATGCGAGGGCGGTCACATCACCACCCTGCGCGAGCTCGGGCTCGTCTCCCAGGTGTTCGACGAGGAGAAGCTGCATGCGCTCGCGGGCGAGATGGCGATCGGCCACGTGCGCTACTCCACGACCGGCGGCGGGGCGTGGGAGAACGCGCAGCCGGTGTGGAGATCCGACCGGCGCGAGGTGGCGCTGGCCCACAACGGGAACCTCACCAACGCGGTCGAGCTCTACAACGAGCTCCGCGATCAGGGTGTCTCGTTTCGCGGCACCTCGGACTCCGAGATCATCGCGGCGCTGCTCTCGACCAGCGAGGCGGACACGATCGAGGACGCCGTCGCGGAGGTGATGCCCCGCCTCCAGGGCGCCTACTCCACCGTCGTGATGACCAAGCACGCGGTGGTCGCGTTCCGCGACCCGCACGGGGTGCGGCCGCTGTCGCTGGGGGAGCTCGGGGGCCGGCACGTGGTCGCCTCCGAGACCTGCGCGTTCGACATCATCGGCGCCCGCGCGCTGCGTGAGGTGAAGCCGGGCGAGCTCGTCTCGCTGACCGCCGACGGGCTCGAGGTGCGCGAGGCCGTCCCGGCCGGAAGGCCGGCCCGGTGCGTGTTCGAGCACATCTACTTCTCCCGTCCCGACTCCCGCCTCGACGGCGTCGTCCTGCAGCAGGCGCGGGGACGGATGGGCGAGATCCTGTGGCGGGAGGCGCCGGTGGACGCCGACCTGGTGATCTCGGTCCCCGACTCGGGGAACCCGGCTGCGAACGGGTTCGCGCGCGCGTCGGGAATCCCCCAGGACGACGGGCTGATCAAGAACCGCTACGTCGCCCGCACCTTCATCCAGCCGGGCCAGGAGCTCCGCAAGCACGGGCTGCGGATGAAGTTCAACCCGCTCCCGGAGATCGTCGCGGGGAAGCGGGTCGTCGTGGTGGACGACTCGATCGTGCGCGGGAACACGACCCGCCAGATCGTCGGGATGCTGAAGGACGTAGGGGCGCGGGAGGTGCACCTGCGGATCTCCGCCCCGCCGATCCGCCACCCGTGCCACTACGGGATCGACATGTCGACGAGCGAGGAGATGATCGCCCACGGCCGCACCGTCGAGGAGATCGCGGAGGAGCTCGGCGCGAGCTCGCTCGCCTACCTGTCCCTGGCGGGCGTGTACGAGGCGATCGGGTCGCCCGCGGAGAGCCATTGCGACGCCTGCTTCACCGGGGACTACCCGCTCTCGGACGGCGGGGAGGGCAACGGCAAGTTCGCCTTGGAGTCAATGCCGGCCGTCCTCCGCGACCCGCTAGCTCGAACAACCGGTGACCCGGCCGAACCGGACGCGAAGCGGAGGATTCGGCCGGAATGATGTTTAGGGTCGCTGTTCTCGCGTCCGGGGCGGGCACCAACCTGCAGCGGATCCTCGACACCGTGCACGGGCGTGACGGCATCGAGGTCGCCTGCGTCGTCTCGAACAAGCCCACCGCCCGGGCGCTCGATCGCGCCGCGGCGGCCGAGATCGAGACCGCCGTGTTCGAGCGCGACGGTGACGGTGACCGGGAGGTGCGCGACGGCGAGATGGCCGAGTGGCTGGGCCAGCGCCGTCTCGACCTGATCGTGCTCGCCGGCTACATGGAGCTGCTCTCGCCGGCTTTCGTGGCGCGGTTCCCCGACCGGATCGTCAACCTGCACCCGGCGCTGCTGCCGTCGTTCCCCGGCCTCGACGCGATCGAGCGCGCCCTCGAGCACGGAGTGAAGGTGACCGGGGTGACCGTCCACTTCGTCGACGAGGGAATGGACACCGGGCCGATCATCGTGCAGCGCGCGGTCGACGTCCCCGAGCCACCCGACCGGACCGAGCTGGAGCGCCGGGTGCACGCCGTCGAGCACGAGCTGCTTCCCGAGACGATCCGGCTGATCGCGTCGGGGCGGGTGCGGGTGGAGCGAGCCGGCCACCCGCGAGTCGCGATCGACGCCGCCGCCCGGCTGAGCGCATAGAGTGGGCGAGGTGCGGGTACGGCGCGCCCTGATCTCGGTCTCGGACAAGACCGGTGTCGCCGAGTTCGCCGCCGGGCTCGCCGGGCTCGGGATCGAGATCGTCTCCACGGGCGGGACCGCGGCGGCGCTGCGCTCCGAGGGGATCGAGGTGCGCGCGGTCGAGGAGCTCACCGGCTCGCCCGAGATCCTCGGCGGCCGCGTGAAGACGCTCCACCCGCGCCTGCACGCGGGGCTGCTCGCGGTCCGCGACGATCCCGCGCACGTCGCCACCCTGGAGCGGGAGGAGATCGAGCCGATCGACCTCGTGTGCGTCAACCTGTACCCGTTCGAGCGGGTGGTGGCGGAGGGCGGTGACGAGCGCGCCGCGGTCGAGAGCATCGACGTCGGCGGGCCCACGATGATCCGCGCCGCGGCCAAGAACCACCGCCACGTCGCGGTCGTGGTCCGACCGGAGAGCTATGACGCTGTGCTGGCCGAGCTGCGCGAGTCGGGCGGGGAGATCTCCGACGAGACCCGGCACTGGCTCGCGAACGAGGCGTTCGCGCTGACCGCGCGATACGACGCCGCGATCAGCGGCTGGTTCGGCGCCCGCTACGAGGAGTTCCCCGCCCACCTCTCGATCGGGATGGAGAAGTTCCTCGACCTCGCCTACGGCGAGAACCCGCACCAGCGCGCCGCCCTCTACACGGAGGCCGGCGCCCCCACCCACGTGCTCTCGCGGGTCTCGAAGCTGCACGGCCGCGACCTCTCGTTCAACAACCTGCTCGACCTTGACGCCGCGCGCGCCCTGCTCGCCGATCTCGACGGCCCGGCGTGCGTGATCGTGAAGCACAACAACCCGTGCGGGGCTGCGGTCGCCGCGGACGTCGGCGGTGCCCATCGGAATGCGCTCGAATGCGATCCGGTGTCGGCGTTCGGGGGAGTGGTCGCGGTCAACCGCGAGGTCGACGCGGAGCTCGCGGTACGGCTGCACGAGGGCTTCGTCGAGGTCCTGATCGCGCCGTCGTTCACCGAGGAGGCGCTCGGGATCCTGTCCCAGAAGGAGGCGATCAGGATCATGGAGGACGGCGAGCCGGGCGCGTACGCGGCACCGCAGCGCGACGTGCGCCGCGTCCGCGGCGGGTTCCTGGTCCAGGACTCGGATCGCTCCGTGGACGGGCGCGACACGACCAGCGTCGTCACCAACGCCTCCCCGGGCGAGGCTCAGTGGGGTGACCTGCTGTTCGCCTGGACCGTGGCGCGGCACGTGCGCTCCAACGCGATCGTGATCGCGAAGGACGGCGCCACCGTGGGGATCGGCGCCGGCCAGATGAGCCGCGTCGACTCGGTCCGGCTTGCGATCGAGAAGTCGCGAGAGGCCCGCGGCGAGGGCGGCGCGGAGGCGCTCGCAGGATCGGCGCTCGCGTCCGACGCCTTCTTCCCGTTCCCCGACGGGCCCGAGACCGCGATCGCCGCGGGCTGCACCGCGCTGATCCAGCCCGGCGGCTCGGTCCGCGACCAGGACGTGATCGAGGCCTGCGATGCGGCGGGCGCAGCGATGGTGTTCACGGCCCGCCGACACTTCCGCCACTAGATGGCGGAGCTGCACGTCGTGCGCGTCTTCTGCGGCCCCGAGGGAGGCGGGAATCCGCTCGGCGTGTTCCTGGCCGGGGACGAGGTGGCGGACGAGGACAGGCAGTCGATCGCTGCGGACCTCGGCTTCTCCGAGACGGTGTTCGTCGACGACCGCGCCATCGGCGCGCTGCGGATCTTCACGCCCGTCGAGGAGATCCCGTTCGCCGGTCATCCGCTGGTCGGGGCGGCATGGCTGCTCGCGCGCGAGGGAGGGGAGCTGCCGACCCTGCGCCCGCCCGCGGGCGAGGTCGCGGTTCACGTCCACGACGGGCTCACCTACATCGCGGGCCGACCGCAGTGGTCGCCGCCGTTCGAACTCCACCAGCTCGAGTCGGCGAGCGCGGTCGACGAGCTCACCGGGCCTCCCGGCGGCGAGCCGCTGGTCGACGCGTGGGCGTGGATCGACGAGCAGGCCGGGATCGTCCGCTCGCGGGTGTTCGTCCCGGAGCTCGGGATTGCCGAGGACGAGGCAACGGGATCCGCGGCGATCCTGCTCGCCGAACATGTCGGCCGGGAGATCGAGGTCCGCCAGGGGCGGGGATCGCGGCTGATCGCGCGCCCCGTCGCCGGCAGGGTCGAGGTCGGCGGCATCGTCGAGATCGAGGAGATCAGGTCGTACCCCGGATGAGCGAGTCGCCCGAACCCTGCGCGTCGTAGAGTTGAGCGCCCAGATGAGAGCGGGGTGGACCATCGTCGCGGCGGTTGCCGCCGTGCTCGCGGTGAGCGTCGCCGCGGGCTGCGGCGACGACCCCGACCAGATCGAGGCCGGGGTCCGGGTCGCAGGGATCGAGATCGGCGGCATGCATTCGGCCGACGCGAGGCGCAAGCTCGCGAAGGAGCTCGACAAGTCGACCCGGCGCAGGCTCACCGCCGCGTACGGGAAGCAGAAGGTCGAGCTGCCCCGGCCACACCCTCCGCTGAAGGTCGACGTCGACGCGCTCGTCGACAAGGCGCTTGCCGCGGCGGCCGACGCCCGGGTCTCGGTTCGCGACGGCATCCGCGGCACCAGCGCCGCTGTCGATCCGCTGGTGAAGCGGGTGAAGGACGCGCTGGACAGACCGCCCCGCGACGCGACCGTGTCCGCCGGCGCAGGCGGCGTCAACGAGCTCACCTCGCGTGACGGCCTCTCGGTCGACGGCCGGCAGCTGGGAGCGTCGATCCTGAGCGTGATGTTGAGCCCCAACCGACCGTCGCGGGTGGACGTGCCGGCCAGGCCGCTCTCCCCCGAGGTCACCACCGCGGAGCTGGCGAAGAAGTACCCGCGGCTGATCTCGATCGACCGCGCCAACTTCAAGCTCCGCCTGTACAAGGACCTGAAGCTGACGAAGAGCTACACCGTTGCGGTCGGCGCCGCCGGCTACGACACGCCGACGGGCCGTTACCAGGTGCAGGACAAGCAGGTCGACCCGACCTGGTCGGTGCCCAACTCGCCCTGGGCCGGCGACCTGGGCGGGTCGGTCGTCCCGCCCGGTCCGGCGAACCCGCTGAAGGCGCGATGGATCGGGTTCGCCGGCGCCGCCGGGATCCACGGCACCGACGACGCCGGCTCACTCGGCAGCGCCGCCTCGCACGGCTGCATCCGGATGGCCGTGGACGATGTGATCGACCTGTACGACCGGGTCCGGGTCGGCACCCCCATCTTCGTCGACTAGCCCCCGGCGGCTGCGCCATCATGGTGTGGCCCCCGTGGCGTAATTGGTAACGCGTCGGCCTTTTAAGCCGGAAGTTGCGAGTTCGAGTCTCGCCGGGGGCATTTCCGCCGAGTCGCGGAAGATACGTCGTGACTTTCGGCCGTCGACGACGTTGTGACGGCTGTGATCGCCGCACATCGGGAGGAGCACGAGGCGGTTCCGGGAGAGACCGCCGCACCGATCCTGCCGCAGCTCGTGGGGCTGCTCGAAGCCGACCAGCCGGCGGCGATGCGTCACGCCCGCCGGGTGGCGAGCCACTGCGTGGCGACCGCGCGGGGTGCCGGGCTGCGAGATCCCGGTGGAAGCGCGGATCGTGGCCGTGGTCGACGCCTTCATACGCATGATGGCGCTCACGCACGTCTAGACGACCGCCCGACCGATTTGCTCGGTCGAGCCAACCGCCTATGCTTCAGGTAGCGACCGTCACACCCGTACACGGGGGGTTGGATGAGCGACGCGTCGATCACGCTGGGAGCGGGGATTCACGTTCACGGGCCGCTGTGGCTGCGCAGCGACGATGCGCTGGCGCGGCTTGCCGCAAAGGGCGAGCAGCGAGCGTTCGCGACGATCTACGAGCGCCACCACCAGGGTCTGTACCGCTACTGCCGCTCGATCGTGCGCAACGACGAGGACGCCCGGGACGCACTGCAGAGCGCGATGGCGAAGGCGCTCGCGGCGCTTCCCGGGGAGACCAGGGAGATCACGCTGAAGCCGTGGCTGTACCGGATCGCGCGCAACGAGTCGATCTCGCTGCTGCGCCGGCGGGCGCCCGCCTCGCCTGTCGAGAACGTCGACGAGCTGGTCGACCCGCGCCACCGCGACGAGGAGACTCGCGACCGGCTCCGCAATCTCGTATCGGACCTCGCGGAGCTGCCCGAGAAGCAGCGCAGCGCGCTGGTCATGCGCGAGCTCACGGGCCTCGACTACGACGAGATCGGCACCGCTCTGGACAGCTCCCCGTCAGCCGCGAAGCAGAGCGTGTACGAGGCGCGCGACGCCCTGCACCAGCTCGAGGAGGGGCGAGGGATGGCGTGTGAGGCGGTCCGTCGATCGATCTCGGCGGATGACCGCCGCGTGCTGCGCGGCCGCCGGCTCCGCGCCCACCTCCGCAGCTGCGGAGAGTGCCGCGCCTTCGAACGCGGGATGCGGGCGAGGCGTGGCGATCTCTCGGTGCTCGCTCCCCCGCTGCCCGCCGCGGCCGCGGCGGCGTTGCTGAAGAGCGTGCTGGCGGCCGGCGGCGGCGCGGCCGGCGGCGGCGGCCTTGCCGCGGCGATCGCCGGCGGCGGCGCGTCCGCGGGTGGCACGGCCGCGCTGAAGGCGGGCGCCGCGCTGGTCGCGGTGCTCGCCGGAGTCGGGGCGTACGAAGCCGCCGGCCACACCGGATCGGGAGGCGGCGATCGGGCTGCGACTTCGCCTGTGGCGAGCGCCAAGCAGCGCCCCGGCTCCGCGCCGGTGTCGGGGAGGGGCTCCGCCGGTGGCGGCGACGGTCAGCACCGCTCCGACGCGGGCTCCGGCGGAAGCCACGGGAGCGGCGGCGGAAGCGCCGGCACGGGCGGCGGCCAGGGCACGGCCGGCGATCGGGCGGTGGCGGCGCCGGGCGCCGGGACCGGGACCGGCGCCGGCGCCGGCGCGGGGACCGGCGGCGGGGACGGCGGCTCCGGCGTGGAGAGCGTCACCGACACCGTCGGTGGCGGAGGCGGGCTCGCCGACACAGTCAACGACGTCGTCGACAACACGACGAACAACGTCAACAACAGCGTGAGCAAGGTCAACGACACGGTCAACAACGTCACCTCCAAGACCGGTCTCGGCGGCCTCCTCCCGAAGAAGTAGAGACCGAGCCTGCCGCGTGCTCCGCTTCGCGTCCGCGGAGTCAATCGCGCAGAATGCTCCGCTTCGCGTCCGCTTCTGCGCGGTCAGTTAGGAGCTCGTCAGGACAGGTTCGGCAGGCCCTCGTCCGGAGTCGATGCGGTTGCGTGCAGCTTCCTGGCGATCCGGCCGGCACGGCGGGCCTCGTACCCGGCTTCGACCGCGGCGCGCATCGCGCCCGCCATCCGGGCCGGGTCCTCGGCCCGGGCGACCGAGCTCGACAGCAGCACTCCCTCGCAGCCCAGCTCCATCGCGAGCGCCGCGTCCGACGCCGTCCCGATTCCGGCGTCCAGGATCACGGGCACGCTCGACTGCTCGATCACGATCCGGATGTTGTACGGGTTGCGGATCCCCATCCCCGACCCGATCGGTGAGCCCAGCGGCATCACCGCGGCGCACCCCGCCTCCTCCAGCCGGCGAGCGAGGATCGGGTCGTCGTTCGTGTACGGGAGCACGGTGAACCCGTCGCCGACGAGGGTCTCGGCGGCGTCGAGCAGCTCCACCGCGTCCGGGAACAGGGTGCGGTCGTCGCCGATCACCTCGAGCTTGATCCAGTCGGTCTCGAACGCCTCCCGGGCGAGCCGGGCGGTGCGAACCGCGTCGCGGGCCGTATAGCAGCCTGCGGTGTTGGGGAGCGCGAACGCCCCGAGCCGGTCGATCACGTCGAGCACCGACCCGTTCGAGGAAGGGTCGACCCGCCGCAGCGCGACCGTGACGATCTCGGTTCCGGATGCCTCCACCGCGACCGCCAGGTCGTGCAGCGACCGGAACCCTCCGGTGCCGACGATCAGTCGCGATCGCCAGCCTCTCCCACCCAGCTCGAAGCTACCCACCCTGGATCGCCTCCACTACCTCGACGCTCTGTCCTTCAGACAGCACCAACTCCTCCCACTTCCCCCGTCGAACCACCTCGCCGTCGACGGCGACGGCGAGCCCCCGGGTGCGCCCCGCCGCGCCCGCGGCATCTACGGCAGCGCTCACGTTGGCGCCCTCCGGGAGCTCGACCCTGCCTCCGTTCACGCTCACGATCACGCCGCCGGCGCCTCCTCGAACCGCTCCGGCATCGCACCCGCGAGCTCGACCCGGGGCGGCTCGCCGGCGAGCAGCTCGGCGACTGCCTCGGCGGTCAGCGGCGTCATCAGGATCCCGTTGCGGAAGTGCCCGGAGGCGATCACGAGCCCCTCGAGCGTCCCGGCGCCGATCACGGGCAGGTTGTCCGGCGTCGCCGGCCGAAGCCCGGCCCGCGCCTCGGTCAGCTCGAGCTCGGCGACGTCGGGCAGCACGCGGTAAGCCTCGCGCAGCAGCTCGTGGACCGCGCCCGCGGTCACGGTCATGTCGAAACCGCGCTCCTCGACCGTGGCGCCGACGACGACCCGCCCGTCGGCACGGGGGACGACGTACACCCGGTCGGTGGCGACGATGCGCTCGCACAGGGGCTGGTCGGCGGGGCCGCTCAGGCTGAGCACCTGGCCCTTCACGGGCCGGACCGGGGGGCGGGCGTCCTCCGGAAGCCACTCGGCGGCACCGGCCCACGCGCCGGTCGCCGCCACGACGTGGCCGGCGCGGATCTGTTCGCCGCGCTCGGTCCGAACCCCGACGATCCGGTCGCCGTCGAGGATCGCGTCCGCGACGCCGGTGTCCGGGGTGAGCTCGGCGCCGGCGCGGTGGAGCGCCGAGACCAGAGCCGCGACCAGAGCCTGCGGATCCACCTCTCCCTCGTCCGCCGCGAGCACCCCGCCCGCGCAGGCCGGGGTGAGGCCGGGCTCGAGCTCCCGGGCGCGCCGGGGGCGGACCTCGGTGGTCTCGACGCCGAGCGAGCGGTGAAGCTCGTGGCGGCGGCGCAGCTCCTCGAGCTCGTCCCGGTCGAGTGCCACATGCAGGGCGCCGCAGCGCCGGAGTCCGACCGGGATCTCCGTCTCGCCCTCAAGCTCCGCGACGAACTCCGGATACGCCGCCGCCGAGGCGAGGTGCATCTCGAGCAGCGCCCGCTGCCCCCACGACGCCTCCCCGACCGGGGCAAGCATCCCCGCCGCCACGGTCGACGCGCCCCCGCCCGGCGCGTGGCGGTCGATCACACGCACGACCATCCCGCGCTGGGCCGCCCGCCACGCGCACGCCAGCCCGATCGCGCCGGCGCCGACGATCAGCACGTCCGCGGTGTCGGTGTGTGTGGGTCGCATCGGAACCGCCTGGCTAGCTCTTCTTACCCGGTCTACCCGGGCGGCCGGCTCCGCACCACCATTCCTGCGCCGGCATTACCCGGATCAGGTTCAGACGGTCGGCGGCGCCCCAGCCGCCCTCTCAGCCCCTTCCGGGGCTCCCGTGTCGGTCCAATGGTACCCCCGGCGCTGATCTACGCTTCGCGCCGCATGGCACTGTCACCAAGCGAGCGCCATCCTGGGCTCGGCGCGACCCGGGTGTACTTCGTGTGCGAGCCGCACCCAGCCGGCGCCGAGCCGCTGTCTCTGGTCGAGGGCGCGATTCGCGGAGGCGCCGGGATGGTTGAGCTCAGGGAGCCCTCCGCGATCGACGACTCGGCGCTGGCCGAGACCGCGGGGCCGTTCAGAAAAGCCGCAGAGGCGGCACGGGTCCCATTCATCCTCAACGACCGCCCCGATCTGGTCGAGGCATGCGGTGCGGACGGTGTCCACGTGGGGCAGGACGACGCGCCCGTTGCCGAGGCTCGGGCCGCGCTCGGCCCCGAGCTGATCATCGGGCTCTCGACGCACTCGCCCGATCAGATCGCGGCCGCGTGCGACGCGCCCGCCGCCGCCCGCCCCGACTACATCAGCGTCGGACCGATCTGGGAGACGCCGACGAAGGCCGGTCGCCGCGCCACCGGACTGGGCCTGATCGAGCACGCGGCACGCGAGGCGACCCTGCCGTGGTTCGCGATCGGGGGAATCGACACGGCCAACGTCGGCGCCGTCGTCGCGGCCGGTGCGAAGCGGATCGTCATCGTCAGGGCGATCCGCGACGCTGCGGACCCGGCGGCCGCCGCGCGCACGCTGCGGGACGCGGTGGAGGCCGGCACGGAGGCGTGGCGATGACCACGGAGCGTCAGAAGCGCAAGCATCGGCAGAGAGCGAGCACGGCACGGAGCAGCTCCGAGGCGAAGGACGCGGCTGCGCGAGAGGCGCTGGAGCCGCTCCGCGAGGGCGAACGGCCGGCCGCCGTCACCGTCGGGGCGACCCTCGCGACCGTGATCGCAGCCGTGTTCTGGGTCTCCGCCGCGATCGCGATCGCGACCGACATCGAGGTTGAGGGGACCGCGCCGCAGCCGTTCCCGCTGATCCTGTTCGCGGTCGTGCTGACGGTGATGGCCTACGGGGTGTGGCGGGCGCGGTACTGGGCGGTGCTCGGGTTCCAGGCGCTGCTCGCGCTCGTGCTGCTCTCCGCCGGGCTGGGGCTGGTGCAGGTGACGACGGTACTGCAGGCGGTCGGCACGCTCGCAGTGCTGGCGGGCGGCGGCGCGCTGTTCTACTTCATGGTGAGAGCGATGGCCCGGATCCAGATGCCGGATCGGGGGCCGCGGCGCTAGGCGTCCCGCCCTGCACGCCCCGCCCCGCCCGATAGATTGGACTCATGACGGCAACCAGCCCCTCGCCCGGATAACAAATGGCGGACGCCTACGACGTGATCGTGATCGGATCCGGCCCGGGGGGGTACGTGGCCGCGATCCGCGCCGCCCAGCTCGGGTTGAAGACCGCGGTCGTGGAGAAGGACCAGCAGCCGGGCGGTCGCTGCCTGAACTACGCGTGCATCCCCGCGAAGACGCTGCTCCACACGGCGGCGGTGTACGACGAGGCGCGCAACGGCGCCGCGGAGCTCGGGATCAAGATCGAGGGCGTCGGCCTCGACTGGGGGGACATCCACAAGCGCCGCGAGAAGGTCCGCAAGACCCTCACCGGCGGCGTCGCGATGCTGTTCGACAAGGGCAAGATCGAGTACATCGAGGGAACCGGGTCGCTGACGCCGGAGCGGAACGTGAAGGTGGGCCGGAAGGCGTACGAGGCGAAGGGCGTGGTGCTGGCGACCGGGTCGGTGGCGCTGCCGATCCCGGGGGTGGAGTTCGGGGGACGGGTGATCGACACTTGGGGTGCGTGGTCCCTGCCGGAGCTGCCGCAGCGGCTGGCGGTGGTCGGCGCCGGCGCGTCGGGGTCGGAGATCGCCTCGGCGTACGGGCGGTTCGGGACCGAGGTGATCCTGATCGAGATGCTCGACCGGGTGCTCCCGTCCGAGGACCGCGACGTCTCGAAGCAGGTCGAGCGTGAGTTCCGCAAGCAGAACATCGACGTCGTCACCGGGACCCGGGTCGAGAGCGTCGACGCGGGCGAGGACGAGGTGAAGGTGATGTACGGCGACTCCGAGGCGACCGTCGACTACCTGTGCATCGCCGGCGGGCGGGCGCCCGACGTGGAGGCGCTGAAGCTCGATGACGCGGGTGTGAAGCTCGGCGAGGACGGCAGGATCGACGTCGACGAGTACCTGCGGACGAGCGCCGAGGGCGTGTACGCGATCGGCGACCTGGTCCGCGGCGCGGCGCTCGCCCACAAGGCGATGGAGGAGGGCGTGATCGCGGTGGAGACGATCGCGGGCCACCCCACCCATCCGCTCGACCACGACGGGATCCCCGCGGCGACGTTCTGCCAGCCCCAGGTGGCGAGCTTCGGACTGACCGAGGAGCAGGCGAAGGAGTCCGGCCGGGAGATCAAGGTGGGGCGGTTCAAGCTCGGCGCGGTCGGCGCCGGCGCGGTGTACGACGATCGGCAGGGGTTCGTGAAGATCGTCGCCGACGCCCAGTACGGGGAGATCGTCGGCGCCCACATCGTCGGCAACTCCGCGTGCGACATGATCTCCGAGCTGGTCGACACCCGCGAGCTCGAGGGCGGCTACCAGGAGCTCGCCCGGATCATCCACCCGCATCCGACGATCTCGGAGGCGGTCCCCGAAGCCGCCCGCGCCGTCGACGGCTGGGCGATCCACCAGTGACATACCCGCGAAATGCTCCGCTCCCGCCCAGCGTCACTTTCCGCGGCGACCTTCGGCCGCCGCGGATTTCTTTCTGAGCTCGCGCGTCCGCGTTCGCGGGGTCCCCGGTAGCTCTTGCGCGCCGAGTTCTTCTACGACCTCGGCTCGCCGTATGCCTACCTGGCGGCGGAGCGGGTGAACGGGCTGTTCGCGGAGGCGGGGCTGGAGCCGCCCGTGTGGGAGCCGATCCTGCTCGGGGCGCTGTTCAAGCGGTTCGGGCGGGGCTCTTGGGCGAACGGGCCGGATCGAGCCGCGGGGGTCGCCGAGGTGGAGCGGCGGGCCGCCGCCTACGGCCTCCCGGCGATCCGGTGGCCCGACCCGTTCCCGGGCAATACGCTGTACGCGGTGCGGGCCGCCACGTACGCGAAGCAGACCGGGCGTGCGGTCGCCTTCTCTCTCGCCGGGTTCAGGCAGGCGTTCGCCGCAGGCCGTGACCTGAGCGAGCCAGACAACGTCCTGCTCGCCGCGGCGGCGGCGGAGCTCCACCCGCGCGCGCTGATCGCGGCGGTCGGCCGAGACGACGTCAAGCGGACGCTTCGGGAGGCGACCGAGCGCGCCGGGGACGCGGGCGTCAGGGGCGTCCCCAGCATCGCGATCGGCGAGCGGGTGTGGTGGGGGGACGACCAGCTCGAAGCCGCCGTGCAGGCGGCCGCAGGGTAGCGCGTAGCCAGGCGCCGCCTTGGATATCTTGGCGGAAGGAGATGGCCGTGGACCCGAACAGCCCCCAGCCGACCGAGGTCCGGGACACGCCCGCTGGCGACGGCCACGGCGCCCAGCCGAAGCCGCTCCCGGACGCGGACGCGTCCCGAAAGCTGCTCGCCCAGATGCTGCTGATTCGCCGCTTCGAGGAGGAGGCGGGGCGCCAGTATCAACGGGCGAAGATCGGCGGCTTCTTGCACCTCGCGATCGGCGAGGAGGCGACGATCGTCGGGACCGCGTCGGTGCTGGAGGAGCGCGACTACCTGATCGGCACCTACCGCACCCACGGGCACGCGATCGCACGAGGCACCTCGCCCGAGCGGGTGATGGCGGAGCTGTTCGGGCGCGAGGACGGGACCTCCCGGGGCCGCGGCGGCTCGATGCACATCTTCGATCTGGAGCGCCGCTTCATGGGCGGGTACGGGATCGTCGGCGGAAACCTGCCGATCGCCGCCGGGCTGGCGCTGGCCGCCGAGTACCAGGGCGAGGACTCGGTCATCCTGTGCTCCTTCGGCGACGGTGCGATCAACACCGGCAACTTCAGCGAGACGATGAACCTGTCGGCGCTGTGGCGGCTCCCGATCGTGTTCCTGGTCGAGAACAACCTGTACGGGATGGGGACGTCGCTGGAGCGCCACTCCGCGGTCACCGACCTGTCGCGGAAGGCTGACGGGTACGGCGTCCCGGGGATCCGGATCGACGGGATGGACGTGCTCGCTGTGCGCGAGGCGGTCGGGGAGCATCTCCGGATCGCGCGCGAGGAGCGGCGACCGACCCTGATCGAGGCATTCACGTACCGGTTCCGGGGCCACTCCGCTGCCGATCCCGAGGTGTACCGGACCAAGGACGAGGTCGAGGAGTGGCGGACGAAGGACCCGATCGCCGTGTTCGCCGAGCGGCTGCAGAGCGACGGGGTGCTCGGTGAGGGCGAAGTGGACGAGATGCGGCATGAGGCCGAGGAGCGGGTGCTCGCCGCGGTCGAGTTCGCCGACGCCTCTCCGGAGCCGCCGCTGGAGACGCTGTACGACAACCTGTACGTGCTCGATGACGCGGACGCGAAGGAGGGCGGCTGGTACGCGATCGACGAGCGCACCCCACAGCCGCATCCCGGCGAGTTGGAGCGCGACCTGGGCGCGGCGGGCGAGATCAAGGAGCTTGCCGAGGCCGGCGCCGCGTACGCGGGAGCCCGGCAGGGCAAGCGGGAGCGGCCCGCCGACACGGCCCAGGGGACCGAGGACGAGGACACCGACGAGGACCGCCGCGAGGGCGAGCCGGAATGACCGCGATGCGAATGCGCGAGGCGCTGAACCAGGCGCTGGCCGAAGAGATGCGCCGGGACGAGTCGGTGTTCGTGATGGGCGAGGACGTGGGCGTGTTCCAGGGCGCGTTCAAGGTGACCGAGGGCCTCCTGGACGAGTTCGGCGAGCGCCGCGTCCGCGACACGCCGATCTCGGAGAACACGATCGTCGGCACCGGCGTGGGCGCGGCGATGGCGGGTCTGCGTCCGGTGGTCGAGATCATGACCGTGAACTTCTCGCTGCTGGCGATGGACCAGATCGTCAACCACGCCGCGGCGATCCCGTACATGTTCAACGGCCAGGTTCGGGTGCCGATCGTGATCCGGATGCCGGGCGGCGGCGGCCACCAGCTCGGACCCACCCACTCGCACAGCTTCGAGGCCGCCTACCTGCAGATCCCCGGCCTGCTGGTCGCGTGCCCGTCGACTCCGGCGGACGCGAAGGGCCTGCTGAAGTCGGCGATCCGCGACGACAACCCGGTGGTCTTCATCGAGCACGAGACCCTGTACGGCGTCCGCGGCGAGGTCCCGGAGAACGGCGGCGGCGAGGACGGGCTGTTGAAGTTCGGCCAGGCGGCGGTCACCCGCGAGGGCGGGGACGTCACGATCGTCGGCATCCTGCGGATGGTCGAGGCGGCGGAGAAGGCGGCGAAGGTGCTCGCGGCCGAGCACAAGGTCGAGGCGGAGGTGATCGACCCGCGGACGCTGCGGCCGCTCGATCTCGACACGATCCTGGAGTCCGTCCGGAAGACCAACCGGGCGGTGATCGTCGAGGAGGGATGGCCGCACGGCGGCGTCGGCGCCAACCTGGCGGCGCTGATCCAGCAACAGGCCTTCGACCACCTGGACGCGCCGGTGCAGCGGGTGACCGGCGGCGACGTCCCGATGCCGTACTCGAAGCGGCTCGAGCAGGCCGCGATCCCGCACTCCGAGCACGTGGTCAGCGCCGCGATGGCGACGCTCGAAGGCTCCCTATGACCACCCGCCGGACGCGGAGCGGAGCATTCCGGCGGAAGCTGGTTCGGAGGATGCGGAATGACTGACATCGTGATGCCGAGGCTCTCGGACTCGATGGAGGAGGGGACGATCCTGCGGTGGATCAAGCAGCAGGGCGACGAGGTCGCGGTCGGGGACGAGCTGGTCGAGATCGAGACCGACAAGGCGAACATGGTGTACGAGGCCGATGCCGCCGGAACCCTGATCGAGATCGTCGCCGGCGAGGGCGACACGCTCCCGATCGGGGAGACGATCGCGCGGGTCGGCGAGCCCGGCGAGGCGGAGGGCGCTGGCGCCTCGCCGAAGCGCCGGCAGGAGCCGGCGGCGGAGCGCGCCCCGCAGCCGGAGCGGGCCGCCCCCGAGCCCGCCACCGCGGCCGCGACACCCCCGGAGCCGGTTCCGCCCGCGGGGGACGGCCGCGTCAAGGCATCGCCGCTGGCGCGCCGGATCGCGAACGAGCGCGGCCTCGACCTCGCGGCGATCTCCGGGCTCGGGCCCCGGCGGCCGGGTCGTGAAGGCGGACGTCGAAAGCATCAAGGCGCCCCGGGAGCAAGCTCCCGGGGCGGTCCCCGCCGGGACGCCGCAAGCTCCTGGGGCCGCCGAGCGCCCCGAGACGGCGAAGGGCGAGGTGCAGGTCGTCGAGCTGACGAGGCTGCAGCAGACGGTGTCACGGCGGATGGCCGAGTCGAAGGCGACCGCGCCGCACTTCTATCTGGAGACCGAGGTCGACATGTCACGTGCGGTCGAGGGCCGCGCACGTCTGAAGGGATCGGCGCCCGAGGGCGAGCCGGTGCCCTCGTTCAACGACATGGTCGTGAAGGCGTGCGCACTGGCGCTCCGCGAGCACCCCCGCGCCAACGGCGCGTACCGGGACGGGCGCGTCGAGCAGTACTCCCGGATCAACGTGGGCGTCGCCGTCGCGGCCCAGGAAGCGCTCGTCGTCCCGACGGTGTTCGACGCCGACCTCAAGGGCCTTCGCCAGATCGCCGCCGAGACCCGCGCGCTCGCCCAGCGCGTCCGCGACGGGCAGATCACGCCGCCGGAGCTCTCGGGCGGGACCTTCACGGTCTCGAACCTCGGGATGTTCGGGATCACGAACTTCGCCGCGGTGATCAACCCGCCCCAGGCGGGGATCCTCGCGGTCGGCTCGATCACGGAGCGCCCCGTGGTCCGTGACGGCGAGATCACCACCGCCGACCTGATGCCGGTCAACCTCGCCTGCGACCACCGGATCCTGTACGGCGCCGACGGCGCCCGCTTCCTCGCCCGGATCCGGGAGCTGTTGGAGAGCCGCTGGCGCTGGCGCTGTAGCGACGGCGCCTCGCTCCGTTTCAGTGTGAGACGCACATCCCGCCGATCGGGGACCGTTGGGGAGCCGTCAGGGTGATCCCCGATAGACGCGCACCCCGGTCGCTGGAACCCTCCTCCCCATGATCAGCAACTCACGAAATCTCGCAGCCCGGGCGGGGCGCTGGAGCGCCGCCAACCCCTGGAAGGCGATCGGCCTGTGGGTCGCCTTCGTCGTCGCCGCGGTGGTGATCGGCGGCGCGATCGGCACCCGCACCCTGTCCGACGAGGAGTACGGCGTCGGCGAGTCCGGCGCCGGGGACAGGGCTGTGGCCGACGCGTTCCCCGACAAGTCGAACGAGACGATCCTCGTCCAGAGCCGCAGCGGCGAGACCGCGGACGCCCCACGGTTTCAGGCCACGGTCGCACAGGTCGTAAACCGCTTGGGGCGGACCGATCACGTCTCCAAGGTGAAGAGCCCGTACGCCCCCGCGAACCGGGGCAACATCTCCCGGGACGGGAGCTCGGCGCTGGTCAACTTCGAGATCCGCGTGCGGGACGGCGCCGACGCCGACGCGCTCGTAGAGGCGCCGCTTGCCACCACCGACCGGCTCGCGAAGGCGAACCCGGACTTCCGGATCGAGGAGTTCGGCGACGCGAGCGCGGACAAAGAGCTGTCCGAGTCGTTCGCGAGCGACTTCCAGAAGGCGGAGGTGACATCGCTGCCGATCACGCTCGTGATCCTGCTGCTCGCATTCGGCGCGCTCGTCGCCGCGCTCGTCCCCCTGCTGCTCGCCGCGACCGCCGTTGCGGCCGCGATCGGCCTGCTCGGGCCGCTCAGCCACATCTACCCAGTCGACGAGGCGGCCTCGTCCGTGATCCTGCTGATCGGGCTCGCGGTAGGAGTCGACTACTCGATGTTCTACCTTCGCCGGGAGCGCGAGGAGCGCGCCCGGGGCCGCGACGAGCGGACCGCGCTGGAGACGGCCGCCGCGACCTCCGGCCGGGCGGTGCTGGTCTCCGGCGTCACGGTCGCGATCGCGATGGCCGGGATGTACCTGGCCGGGGCAAGCACGTTCGAGTCCTTCGCCTCCGGGACGATCCTCGTCGTCGCGATCGCCGTGATCGGCTCGCTGACGGTGCTGCCGGCCGTGCTCTCGAAGCTGGGCGACCGCGTCAACAAGGGGCGTATCCCGTTCCTGCGCTCACCGGTGGAGCGCGCCAAGCGCGAGTCGCGGCTGTGGAACGCGATCCTGAACCCGGTACTCCGGCATCCGGCGATCGCCGCCGGCGCCGCGACGGTGCTGCTGCTGGTGCTCGCGATCCCGGTGCTCAGCCTGAAGATGGCGGTTCCCGGGATCGAGTCCCTGCCCCAGGACCTGGGGGTGATCAAGACGTACGATCGGATCCAGGAGAAGTTTCCCGGGCAACCAGATCCCCGCCGAGGTCGTGATCGAGCACGGGAGCGCATCGCCGGCCGAGGTGAAGAGGGCGGTCGGCGAGCTCCGAGCGGAGACCGCGCGCAGCGACCTGTTCGAGCAGCCGGTGACCGTCGACGTCAGCCCCGACCGGACCGTCACCGTGGTCGAGGTCCCGATCGCTGGCGACGGCTCCGACGACACCTCGTACGACGCGCTCGCCGAGCTTCGGGACGAGGTGATCCCGGCGACCGTTGGCGATGTATCGGGCGCGGAGGCGAACGTGACCGGGTTCACGGCCGGCTCCGAGGACTTCAACCAGCTGATGGAGGACCGGGTGCCGATCGTGTTCGCGTTCGTGTTCCTGCTTGCGTTCGCGCTGCTGCTGGTCACGTTCCGCTCGATCGTGATCCCGCTGAAGGCGATCCTGCTCAACCTTCTCTCAGTCGGCGCCGCGTACGGCGTCGTCGTGTGGGTGTTCCAGGAGGGCCACCTCGAGTCCCTGCTCGGATTCCAGTCGACCGGCGCGGTCACCTCGTGGCTGCCCCTGTTCCTGTTCGTCGTCCTGTTCGGGCTCTCGATGGATTACCACGTCTTCATCCTGAGCCGGGTCCGGGAGGCGTACGACCGCGGCTCGCCGACCGGCGAGGCGGTCGCCCGCGGGATCAAGAGCACGGCCTCGGTGGTGACCGCCGCTGCGGTGGTGATGATCGCCGTGTTCTCGATCTTCGCGACGCTGTCCGCGGTCGAGTTCAAGCAGTTCGGCGTCGGGCTCGGGGTCGCGATCCTGATCGACGCGACGATCGTCCGCGGGGTGCTGCTGCCCGCGTTCATGAAGCTGCTCGGGGACTGGAACTGGTACCTGCCCCGCTCGCTCGAGTGGCTGCCGCGACTCGGCCCGGGCGGCGGGCGGCGACCCGAGGGCGAGCCGGAGCCCGCCGAGGCCTGAGCCGGGATCATCGGTAGCTTCCGGGCGTGGACCGCGCGGAGCTGAACCGATGGCTGGACGGCTACGAGCGGGCCTGGCGAACCCCCGGCACCGAGCTTATCGGCGAGCTGTTCGCGCCCGACGCGACCTACAGGAACGCTCCCTTCGAGCCGCCGTATCTGGGGCTCGAGGCGATCGCCGAGATGTGGGAGCGGGAGCGGCGTGGCCCCGACGAGGCGTTCGAGATGAGCTCCGAGATCGTCGCCGTCGAGGGACCCACGGGGGTGGTCCGAGTCGACGTCAGCTACGACGACCCGCCGCGGATCTCCTATCGCGACGTGTGGATCGTCCGCGTGGACCAGCAGGGACGCTGCGTCGAGTTCGAGGAGTGGCCGTTCTGGCCCCCGGAGCAGAAGGGCTCGTGGCCGCCCGGGCCTGCGGACGACGCCGCCTGACACACTGGTTGCATGGCCCAGGAGCTGCGGATCCTCAGGCCCGGAATCGTCTCCTACCGGGAGGCGCTCGCGGAGCAGAAGCGCCTCGAGCGGCTGCGGATCGAAGGGGAGGTCCCCGACCTGCTGCTGCTGCTTGAGCACCCGCCCACGTACACGAAGGGACGGCGCGCCACCCCCGAGGAGCTGCCGATGGGCGAGCAGTGGTACGAGATGCAGGGAATCGAAGTGGCGGCGACGGATCGCGGCGGCCGGGTCACCTACCACGGCCCCGGCCAGCTCGTCGGGTACCCGATCGTCAGCCTGCGCCCGTACGGCGACGACGTGCGGCGCTACGTGTCCGGGCTGGAGCGCGTGATGATCGACTCGCTCTGCGACTGGGGCGTGCAGGCGAGGTGCATCGAGGACGAGACCGGAGTCTGGGTCGGCGACCGCAAGATCGGCTCGATCGGTGTGCACGTCAGCCGCGGCGTCACCACCCACGGGTTCGCGATCAACGTCAACAACGACCTGCAGCCGTTCGAGTGGATCGTCCCGTGCGGGATCGAGGGGGCGCGGATGACGTCGCTGGGCCGGGAGCTCGGCGCTGAGCAGGACATGGACGCGTTCATGGACACGGTGGCCCGGGAGTTCGGCGAGGTGTACGAGCGCGAGCCGGTGGACGCGGCCCCGGACCAGACGCTCGCGCTGGACGAGGGGAGCGGCTAAGTTTGGTGACGATGGCCGCCGCGCATGCATCCTCCGCGGAGCGGATCCACGTGACGCGCTCCCGAGCCCGCCCCGGCGGGCGCCAGGAGGACGGGGGGCTGCCGTTCCGGCACCGCAAGCCGCCGTGGATGAAGGTGCCCGCACCCGGCGGACCCACCTACCGGCGGCTGAAGCATGCGATCGAGTCGAGACGAGCTGCACACCGTGTGCCAGGAGGCGAACTGCCCCAACGTGGGGGAGTGCTGGGAGCGTGGCACCGCCACGTTCATGATCCTCGGCGACGTGTGCACGCGGCGGTGCGGGTTCTGCAACGTGCAGACCGGGAAGCCCGACGTGGCACGACCCACTGGAGCCGCTGCGCGTCGCCAACCAGGTGAAGCGGATGGGGCTGCGGCACGCGGTTGTCACCTCGGTCGATCGCGACGACCTCCCCGACTACGGCGCCGGGGCATTCGTCGGGGTGATCCGCTCGATCCGGATGCAGGCGCCCGGGTGCAGGGTGGAGGTGCTCACGCCCGACTTCCGCGGGGAGGAGATGCTGATCGCGCGGGTGATCGCGGAGCGGCCGGACGTCTTCAACCACAACGTCGAGACCGTCCCGCGGATGTACCCGCGAGCACGGCGCGGGTCCAGCTTCGAGCGCTCCCTGCGGGTGCTGCGGCTGGCCAAGCAGATCGGCGGCGACGGGGTGGTGACGAAGTCGGGGCTGATGGTCGGCCTCGGGGAGAGCTTCGACGAGATGGTCGAGACCTTCGCCGCCCTGCGCGAGCACGGCGTCCAGGTGCTCACCGTCGGCCAGTACCTGCGCCCGACCGAGAGCCACCTGCCCGTCGATCGGTACTGGCACCCGGACGAGTTTGCTGCCCTGGAGCGGGCCGCCTCCGACCTCGGTTTCGAGTCGGTTGCCGCCGGCCCGCTCGTGCGGAGCTCGTACCACGCCGACGAGCACCTCCCGGGGCGCCGCGCGGCCGTCGCGTAGCGGCGTCGCGAACGGCGAGCGGGTGCTGGAGGAGAGGGAACAGGGGGTCGAGGACGCGACTCCCCGGGTGCGAGCGTGGCGCAACCGCATGCACGCCGTGCTGTGCGACGCGGTCGAGCCGTGGGAACACGGCACGATCGTGCGGGCGAGCGCCTACCCGGACTACTTCCAGCTCAACGTCGTCCGGGTCGAGCGCGACCCGGGGCTGGGCGTCCCGGAGCTGGCCGCGGTCGCAGAGCGCGGGCTCGCCGGACTGCGCCACCGCTTGATCGAGTTCGACGACGTAGAGGCGGCGGCAGGCCTGCGACCCGGATTCGAGGCGGCGGGGTGGGAGTCGAGGCGGCTCGCATGGATGCGCCACGCCGGGCCGGCGCTCGGCGCGGTCGCGGACGTCGAGGAGGTCGAGTACGACGCCGTCCACAGCCTCCGCGCCACGTGGCTGGCCGAGGACTTTCCCGCCCTCGACCCGGGCAGCTTCTTCGCCGAGGCGAAGCATGCCGCCGCGCTCCGCGATGCCCGCGTGCTCGCGATCCGGGACTCCGGCAAGATCGTCGGCTACGCGCAGATCGAGCGCGACGGTGACGGCGCCGAGATCACGCAGGTCTACGTCCGCCCCGATTCCCGCGGGGCCGGGCGAGGCGACGCGATCACGCGCGTCGCGATCGCGCATGCGGGCGGCGGGTTCGGGATCTGTGGATCTGCGCAGACGACGAGGGCCGGCCGCAAGCAGCTGTATGCACGGCTCGGCTTCGAGCCGGCATGGAGGACGAGCGAGTTCCTGCGCCTGCTGTGAGGGCGCGATCCACCTGATCGGGATGCGGTCGGGGGGTGGCGTCTAGGCTGTCCGCGCTTGCTGCCGCTAAAGGACAACATCCCGACGCTGCGCTTTCCGGTGCTGACCGTGATCCTGATCGCGCTGAACGTGCTCGTGTTCGGGTTCGAGCTGACCTGGTCGCAGGACGCCGGGTCGGCCCCCGGCGACGCGGGCCGGCTCGGGGCGTCGCAGTACGACGTGAAGCTGATCGAGCTCGGCGCGATCCCCTACCGGATCACCCACCCGGGGGAGAGCTGCGGGCTGTCGGCTCTGCCGCAGGAGGCGACGATCGTGTGCGAGGGCCAGCCTGCGTACGACCGAGCGGAGTCCTCGAACGCGCTCGCCGACCTGAACGAGGCGCCGTGGTGGGTGACGATCTTCACCTCGATGTTCCTGCACGGCGGGATCCTCCACCTGGTCGGGAACATGCTGTTCCTGTGGGTGTTCGGGAACAACATCGAGGACTCCGTCGGCAGGGTGGCCTTCATCCCCTTCTACCTGCTCGCAGGGATCGCCGCCGTGTACTCGCAGGCCCTGCTCGACACGAGCGCGACGGTGCCGACGGTGGGTGCGAGCGGCGCCGTGGCGGGGGTGTTGGGCGCGTACGCCCTGCTGCACCCGCGGGCGCGGGTCCTCACCCTGATCTTCATCATCTTCTTCGTCACGCTGATCGAGATCCCGGCGATGGTCCTGCTAGGGATCTGGTTCGTGCTCCAGTTCCTGCCCGCGGTGGGTCAGCTCGCCACCCCCGACGTCGCAGGCCACACGGGCGGCGTCGCCTACTTCGCGCACGTCGGTGGGTTCATCCTGGGGCTGGCCCTGATCAAGCTGCTGGCGCGCCGCGCGGAGGAGCCGCCGAGCTCGGCGCCCTACCCGGTGTACTGATGGACCCCGACGTTCGCACCGCGATCCTCGCGGTCGGGATCGCCTTCGTGGCGCTGCTCGGAGGGCTGACGCTCGCCGAGATCGCCGAGTCGGGCCTCGACATCCTCTCGCTGATCTCCCTGGGGCTGGTCGCGATGCTGCTGATCGGCCTGATCGGGGCGATCCGCAACCCGCCCGACTAGGACTAGGACAGCGCCGAGCGGTCGGGCACGAAGACCGCGAATCGCGAGCCGCGGGCGGGCACGCTCTCCGCCTGGATCCGGCCGCCGAGCGCCTCCACGATCCGCTGCGCCAGCGCCAGCCCGAGGCCCGAGCCGCCGCCGGAACGGGCCGGGTCGCCGCGCCAGAACGGGTCGAAGACCCGCTCCAAGGCCGCCGGAGCGATCCCCTCTCCCGAGTCCTCGACCACGAGCTCGACCTCGCGGGCGCGGCGGTGGGCCTCGACCCTGACGGTGCCGTCTGCGGGCGTGTGCCGGATCGCGTTCTGGAGCAGGTTCTGGACGACGCGCGTCAGCCGCGGCGAGCACGATGCCTCACCGGTGCCGTTCAGCCGCGTCTCGAGCTGCAGGCCCTTCTCGGTGGCCTGCGCGTCGCAGGCCGCGACCGCGGAGCGGACCACGTCCGCCACCCGGGCGCGCTCCGTCTCGGCCTCGATCGCGCCCGCGTCGAGCTGGACCAGCTCGAACAGGTCGTCGACGAGCACGACCAGGGACTCCACCGACCCGCGCATCTCGGCGACGTACCGGCTGATCGTGGCCGGGTCGTCGACGACGCGATCGTCGATCGCCTCGACCATCGCCCGAAGCCCGGCGAGCGGCGTGCGCAGGTCGTGGGAGACCGCGGTGACGAGATCGCGCCGCCTCGCCTCCGAGCTCCGCTCGCGCTCCAGCGAGTCGGACAGCCGCGCCGCCATCTCGTCGACGCGTGGAGGCGAGCGTGTTCAGGTCCGGACCGGCGTCGAGCCGGCCGACCCGGGCATCGAGGTCTCCCTCCCCGATCCGTCGGGCGCACGTCCGAGAGCCGCTCGATCGCCGCGCCCGAGGCGCGCGCAGTGACCAGCGCGGCCCCCGCCCCGGCCGCCATCGAGTAGACGAGCAGCAGCGCGATCTGCGCCGCATCGTGCTCGGAGACGAACATCAGCTCCGCCAGCACCCCGATGTTGACGAGCGCGACGACGGTCGCGATCAGCGCCACCGACAGCAACCGCACCCGCAGCGGCGCCCGCGCGATCAGCGGCGCCGCCAGCGCCGCGACCAGGCTGGAGAGCGCGATCGCCACCGCAAGCAACAGCGCCAGGTGGCCGAGCTCGTCGACCGGCGTCCCGGAGATCGCGGCGATCCCGAGCATCGCGAGCGCACCGATCAGCGCAATCGCGGCGGCGAGCGAGAGCAGGCGAAGCCGGCTCATGGCTCGAACCGGTAGCCGGCGCCCCACACCGTGACGAGCCGCTCCGGGGCGGAGGGGTCGGCCTCGACCTTCTCCCGGAGCCGCCGGATGTGGACGGTGACGGTGGACGGGTCCCCGTCGAAGGCGACGTCCCAGACCGCATCGAGCAGCTGCAGGCGGCTGAAAACCGTGCGCGGGTTCGACGCGAACAGGTGCAGGAGGTCGAACTCCTTCGGCGTCAGCTCGGCGTAGCGATCGTTGACGAGCACCTCGCGCGTGCGGGGATCGATCTCCAGCCCCTCGAACCGGAGCGGCGCCTCCGGTGGAGCCGCCGTTTCCGGCGCCGGCGCGGCGCAGCACGGCCTTCACCCGCGCCACCACCTCGCGCGGCGAGAAGGGCTTGCCGATGTAGTCGTCGGCGCCGAGATCGAGCCCGACCACGCGATCGGTCTCCTCCCCGCGCGCAGTCAGCATGATCACAGGGGTGCCGTCGCGGTCCCGCATCCGCCGGAACACCTCGAACCCGTCCACGCGCGGCAGCATCAGGTCGAGCAGGACGAGATCGGGCGCGCCGTCGTGGATGATCTCGAGCGCCGCCTCGCCGTCCGCCGCCGTCCGCACGTCGAACTGCTCACGAGCCAGATAGCGCGACAGCACGTCGCGCACCATCGGCTCGTCATCGACGATCAGCACGCAGGAACCCGCAGCCATGAGGAGATTGTCCTCGGAAACCTTAAGAGAGTGTTGTCCCCGCCCGGTCCGATCGCTCCACGATCGCCGCGAGCCGCTTCAGGTCCCCCGAGATCGACCGGCGCACCGCGACCGCGAGCAGCGGCGAGAGTATCCCGACCAGCCCGCCGGGGCCGCCCCCGATCCCGATCCGGGCCGCCGTCCCCCCGTCGCTGCCGTCGTCGAACTCATAGGACACCGTCATCGGGAAGGGCGCCTTCACCGAGGTCATCCGCAGCCGCGCGCCGGGCTCCAGCGCCGCCACCTCCAGCACGTACTCGATCCGACGGCCCAGGAACCTCGCGATCCGCTCCACCCGAGTGCCGACGCGGAGCGGCGGCTCCGTCACCCACTGCGCCCGCTCGATCCCGCCGATCCAGACTGGATCGTTGGCGGGATCCATCGCGTACTCGGCGACGCGCGCCGGCTCGGCGCCGATGCGGCGTTCCGCGACGACCTCGATCGGCATCGCGCGAAACCCTAGCGGCGGCACACTCATCGGGCTCTCATCAGGCCCGACTAGAACGGCGGACGGAGGATCGATCAGACCGAAACCGGGGAGGCCCGAGATGACCAGAATGCCCTTCGCAGCTGCCGCGATTGCGATCGCCGCGGCACTCGCCGTCGCCGCGTGCGGAGACGACACCTCGGGCAGCGCCGGCAGCGGCAGCTCGGGGCTGCCGCAGGGAAGCGAGCAGGTCGACATCGCCCCCGCGGACTTCACCACCGAAATCGACAACCCCTACTGGCCGATGAATCCGGGCGCCCGGTGGGTGTACCGGGAGACCGATCAGGAGGGCGCGGACTACCGAGTGGTCGTCACCGTCACCGACCGGACGAAGAAGCTCGCGAACGGAGTGGAGGCCCGGGTCGTCAGCGACGTGGTCTCGGACAAGGGCACCGGCGAGCTCGTCGAGAAGACCGACGACTACTACGCTCAGAACTCCGACGGCGCGCTGTGGTACATGGGAGAGGCGACCGCCGAGTACGAGAACGGGAAGGTCAAGACCCGCGCCGGGTCGTTCGAGGCCGGCGTCGACGGCGCCCAGCCGGGAGTCATCATGCCCGCCGACCCGGAGGTCGGCCAGAGCTACAGGCAGGAGTACCTGAAGGGGGAGGCGGAGGACGCGGGCAAGATCCTCAGCCTCGGGGCCCAGGCGGAGGTCCCTGCAGGCCACTACTCGCCCACTGTGATGACTCAGGACACCTCTCCGCTGGAGCCGAAGGTGTTCGAGGTCAAGTTCTACGCGAAGGGCGTCGGCCCGGTGCTCGAGATGACTGCCTCCGGCGGGTCCGATCGCGACGAGCTGATCAGCTACGCGAAGTAGGCGAGGCCGGTATGGAGCCAGCGGGGCTCGAACCCGCGACCTCCGCCTTGCAAAGGCGGCGCTCTCCCAGCTGAGCTATGGCCCCTGAGCGCCATTGTAGGTAGGGAAGTAATCAGCCCCGCCGCGACGCAGGGGCGCCACGGCGGGGCTCGTCGGGGGGAGTGACCCGGGCCGGTGCGGCCCGGCTAGAAGTCGGCCATGTGCTCGGGGTACCCGTACATCCCGTGCTCGGAGATGTCGAGTCCCTTCTGCTCCTGCTGAGCAGTCACTCGGATTCCGACCGTGTACTTGATCAGCGCGAACACTGCGATCGAGGTGAGGAACACGAACGAGAACGCGATCCCGACTGCGGCACCCTGGGCGAGCAGCTGACGGAAGCTGCCCGTGTACCACAGGCCGCCCTCACCCACGCCGTTCAGCTCCGCGAGCCGAGGCGCGGTGAATATCCCGGCCGCGAGGGTGCCCCATACGCCGGCGAGGCCGTGTGACGAGAGCGCCCCGACCGGGTCGTCGATCACCCTGTCGATCGCGAGGACGGCGACCACCACGATCACCACGGCGATCACGCCGATGATCGGAGCCGCCCAGTACTCGACGTACCCCGACGGCGCAGTGATCGCAACCAGTCCAGCGATCGCGCCGTTCCCGACCATCGGGATGTCGACCGTCCGCTTGATCGCGTAGATCGTCGCCAGCGCGCCGAGCACGCCCGCCGCGGCGGCGAGGTTGGTGACCACGGCCACGTCGGCGAACCGGTTGCCCAGCGCCCCGAGCGTCGATCCGGGGTTGAACCCGAACCAGCCGAACCACAGGATCAGGATCCCGAGGCCGACGATCGGCATCGAGTGTCCCGGGATCAGCTTCGGCTTCCTGTCGCGTCCGTACTTTCCGATCCGGGGCCCGAGCAGCAGCAGTGCCGCGAGCCCGGCCGTCGCACCGGTCAGATGGACCACGGTGGAGCCTGCGAAGTCCTGGGCTCCGATCGTCGCCTGCAGCCACCCACCGCCGAACAGCTGATGGCTGATCACCGGGTAGATCCCGCCCGCAAACACGACGGCGAAGATCAGGTAGGCGACGAACTTCATCCGCTCCGGGACCGGTTGTACGGTCGGTCCACCCCGCGCACGGACCGGCGGTCCAGCGCGGGTGCGGCTCGGGCGGTGGCGTGTGAGACACTGCCCACGGCGGCGGCGCCACCATCCTGATGGCTGCGAAGACGGACACCGTGACCGAGCCGGTCGGCGAGCGCGAGCCGGTCGACAAGTCCGCCGAGGCGGTCGAGGAGGCGCGCCGTGAGGCGGAGCGCGCCGGCCGGCCGAAGCCCGGACAGCACGCCGAGGTCTCCAACCTGGAGATCGTCCGCCACTACTTCGACGGGGCCGCCGCCCGCCTCGGGCTGGCGGATGACGTGCGGACGGTGTTCTGGGAGCCCTACCGCGAGGTCACGGTCCAGATCCCGGTGAAGCTCTCCGACGGTCGGATCCACACCTACGCCGGCTATCGGATCCAGCACAACGGCGCCCGCGGTCCCTACAAGGGCGGCGTTCGGTTCCACCCGGAGGTCGACATCGACGAGGTCCGCGCGCTCGCCTCGCTGATGACCTGGAAGACCGCGGTCGCGGGAATCCCGTTCGGAGGCGCGAAGGGAGGCGTCAACTGCCCCGCGGACGAGCTCGAGCCGGACGAGGTGCAGCGAATCGCGCGGTCCTTCCTGGACAAGATCGAGAAGATCCTCGGCCCGACCCGCGACATCCCCGCCCCGGATGTCAACACCAACGCGCAGGTGATGGCCTGGTTCATGGACGAGTACGGGAAGCTGCACGGCCACACACCTGCGATCTGCACCGGAAAGCCGATCGCGCTGGAGGGCTCATACGGACGCGAGGCGGCCACCGGGCGGGGGTGCGTCTACATGTTTCGCGAAGCGGCGCCCCATCTGGGGATGACGCCGGTTGAGACGACCTTCGCCGTTCAGGGGTTCGGCAACGTCGGCTCGTGGGCCGCCCGGATCATGCAGGGTCTGGGCGCGAAGATGGTCGCCGTCTCCGACGCGACCGGGGCGATCCGCAACGACGGTGGGATCGACGCGAACGCGCTGCACGAGTTCCTCGCGGAGGGCGGGAAGCTGCCGGAGTTCGACGGAGGCGAGTCGATGCCCGCCGACGATCTGATCGAGGTCCCGTGCGACGTATTGATCCCCGCGGCGCTGGGCGGGATGATCCACCAGGGAAACGCCGACCGGGTCCAGTGCAGGATGGTCGTCGAGGGCGCCAACAGCCCGACGACGCCGGCCGCCGACGAGATCCTCCAGTCCAAGGGCGTGTACGTGATCCCCGACGTGATGGCGAACGCGGGCGGGGTCGTGTGCTCGTACTTCGAGTGGGTGCAGAACCTGCAGCACTTCCGCTGGGACGAGCGCGAGGTCAACGACAAGCTCGGGAACGTGATGCGGCGCGCCTACCGGGAGGTCTCCGGGCGCGCCAAGGAGGAGGGGATCCTGCTCCGCGAGGCGTCCTATCTGGTCGGGATCGAGCGGGTCGTAGAGGCCTCGCGGACCCGCGGGTACATCTAGAGAGCGCTCGTCCCGCCGGGGACCGCGCGGCGCGCGGACGCGAAGCGGGGCACGCCGTGCGCCTGACTACTCCTCGAAGTCGAAGTCCTTCGGGGGCCGTGCTCGAACCACAGGCGGTCGTGCTCGGGCGTCTCCTGCAGGAAGTCGGGCGTCTCCTCGAGCACGTCGTCGGCGAGATCCTCGTCGTCCTCGTCCTCCTCGTCGATCACCTCGACGTCTTCGTCGTCGAGCAGCTCCTCCTCCTCCTCCTCGAAGTCCTCGTCCTCCTCGATCACCCCGGCCCGCGCCGGCTCGGCCGGCGGCTGGGGCGGCTCCGGGCGAACGCTCTCGGGGCGCACCTCCTCGTCCTCGTCCAGCTCGAGCTCGATGTCGGTCCCCAGCTCCGCCTCCAGGTCGACGTCCTCCGGCTCCGGAAGCACGTTGTCCTCCGGCGTGTACAGCTCCGCGGACATGTCGTGGGGCTGCGTGTCGTCGGTCGGCGGCGCAGGCGCGGGCTCGGGCTCGGGGGTCTGCTCGGCCGTCTGCTCCTGAGAGGCCGGCTCCGAGGGAGCCTCCGGGGCCGGTGCACCGGGTGCCGGGCCTGCGGAGACGAGCCCCTCCTCGGCCGACGAAGTCGTCGAACACGGCGCTGTCGGCGACCTGATCGATCCGTCGGCCGCCTCCGCGGCCGCGAGGCTGGGCCCGCGTGCTCGGGCTCCCGATGCGGGCGCTGACGACGGCAATGCAGCCACTCCACGGGTTGCTGCTGCGGAGCCGGCGGCGACGGCTCGAGCACGGTCGGCTGCTCCGCGACCGCCGTCTCGACCGGGGCGCTCGCAGGCGGCGGCATCGTCGATCCCGTACCCAGGGCCGGCTTCGGGGCTCAGCCGTGAGCGTGGAAGAGGCCTGGGACGGCGGATCTCCGGGGCGGCTGGGAGGCCCGAACGCCTTGGCGTCCTCGAGCCGGCTTCAGTTAGTCGGTTGCGCAGCGCCGGACCGCCGCTTTTCAGGTCCGGGTGATCTCGAATTCGCGTTTCGTCCAGGATTCCCATGTCAGACCTCTCCCGGGTAAGAGGTAGAGTCTCGCCTGCAACCGCGACGAGCGCAAGCGCGATATTCGCGCAGACCGTGCGAGATGGTGCCCGCGGCGGTTGGGCTCCTAGGTTCGCCGGCCGGGCACCGGTCCCTGCGGCGGCGCGGCTCCGGCACCGGCGGCGCTGCAACGGTTTCTTTGCCGGCGCGCGAACGCGCTCACGATAACTCGCCGGGTATTCCTTGCCGGGCGCCGGTGGGCCCGCGGGGCACGCGCGCGTTGCACGGGGCTATAGCTCAGTTGGGAGAGCGCCTGGATCGCACCCAGGAGGTCGCCGGTTCGAGCCCGGCTAGCTCCATCTCAAGCTTGGTTGCTTACTCAGCCTGCTCGAAGATCGCACGGGCCCGATCCACGTCGTTGTGCCACTCGATCCTCAGGATTCGCCCGTCCCGGAAGGTGTAGACGGTACCCAAGAGTGGGCTGACCGCCTCGGCGCCGCTCGGACTCCGCGCATGAATGCGGCCACATGAGAACACTCGATCGCCGCGCTCCTCCAGCTCCTCGAGCTCGACCGTCGCCCCTGTTCCGGCTCCCTCGAGCAAGTTCTCCAGGACCGTCCGCATCCCCTCCACGCCCCGGCGTGTACCGCGTTCGAGCGCATCCTCGGGGTTGACGAACTCGATCTCCGGGTCCCATAGGTCTTCCACCCCTGTCGCGATCGCCTCATCCACGGACTCGCAGGTGTTCAGCACCTCGGTGACGCGCCGCACGATCTCCTTGTTCGACGAAGGCACAGGCCGAGTATGAACGGCCGTGACCACTCAACCAGGCAACGTTCGCAAGGCGCGCACGAATGAGTGGTTCGAGAGTCGTCCGGCCAACTCCACTGCTTGCTTGCTGCCGACCCCCATGGGATCGGATCGGCGACGCGAGGGTCCTCGCTACACAAGGAGACACCATGCACATAGTCGTTCGGACCTATTCCGGCCAAGGTGCGTCGGAGCTCTTCGATGCCATGGCGCAGCGCGAGGACGATGTGAAGGATCTGATCGGCGGCGTGCCCGGTTTCGTCAGCTATGCCGGCTTTCGCAGCGGCGATGGCATCATGACCGTGACGGCCTGCCAGGACAAGGCCGGTACCGACGAGTCGTCGAATCGTGCCGCTGCGTGGGTCAAGGAGAACGTGAGCGCATCGGTCGATCCGCCCGAGATCACCGAGGGCAGCACGTTCATCCAGTTCTGAGCGCTGCGCGCATTTAGATCGCTCACCGGAAGTCTGGCAATCGACCGGATTCCCTCGGGACACTAGTGTCGCCTGTCGCGCCAAGCCATCGCAGCCGACAGCTCGGCATGGAACCGACGGTTCAAGAGTTGTCCCGCTAACTCCGTCTCAAGGTTGCCTGCTTGCACTGCTCGCGCAAGCGCCCTGCTAGAGGACCGCCCAGGAACCGGGCACAGAGCTGCTTAGTCTGCACCGGTCGCAGCAGCGGCCTCTTCCAACCGGTCGTCGCCCCAATAGAGCTGCTCGCCGATCGCAACGGTCGGCACTCCGACGACTCCACGGCTGACCGCCTCCTCGGTCGCCGATCTCAACTCCGCCTTGATCTCGGGCTTCGTCGGGGCGGCCAGTGCCTCTTCCGTGGTGAGCCCGCAGTCAGTCGCGACCGTGATCACCCCATCGTCGAGTTGTGTGATGTCACGGCCTTCACCGAAGACGAGGTGAAAGGCCCCCAGTGAGAACGCCTCGCCGACCCCGCGGTCTCGCGCGTAAGTTGCCAGGCGCATGACCGCCAAGGTGCTCGGCGCCTCCCAGGCTGCGTGGGCCTCTCTGTCTGCCGGCTCGAAACCGGGTGGCCAGCGCCAGTCGGGCATCCCGTATCGCGAGGCGCGACGAACGATCTCCGCCCGCCGTTGGCGGCCCTGTTCGAAAGTGGGCATCCAATCCCGTCCGGAGGCAGCGATGACGGGGGCTGCCCAGATCGGCCGCCACTCCGCCGGAACGGACAGAACCTGCGCGATGCGAAACGCGGCAAGGTAGGAAAACGGCGAAACCAGGTCGTAGTAGAAGACTGGGGTATCGCTCTCCACGATCCTCCGACTCTATGGCCCCTTTGGGCTGGAGGTGACTGAAGCGCGACCCGTGGCGTCCGGCCAGCTCCACTGGGCCGGGGAGGAGTAGTCTGGTGGCTGTGCGGATCGTCACAACTATCGTAGCCGCCGCCTTCGTCCTCGCTGTGGCCGGGTGCGGCGGGGATGGGGACAGCACTGCGGGGAGGGCCGGCTCAACCTCCGACACGGCGGCGGACACCGAGCCGACTCCCAAGCAGCAGTTCGATCGGATCGTCAGCAAGTTGCTGAAGCTATCGCCCAAGCGACAGGTCGAGCTGTTCGGAAACAGCTGGGCGCCCCTGTTCGGCGGCGGGCACGACAACGCGGCGTGCTTCTATGAAGGCCAGCCCCTGTGCGAGCGGATCAACTGCGAACGCCCGGCCTCCGGCCCGATAGAGAACTGCACGCCCCCGTCGCCGCGGTTTCGGAGGTCGTTCGCGGACGCGACGGTCGAGGACGTCGCGATCAGGGGGCAACGAGCGGCGGCCCGGTTCTCCAACGGCGAGGTGATCGAGCTGGCCGGGCCGGGGCCCGACTGGCTGATCGACGAGCTTGGCGGGAGCGCGGGCGGCGGGTTCGACCTGCCGGAGTAGGCGATCTCCGCCGGGCTCTCCGAGTAGCTGCCTGAACAAGTGCTTTGCTGCTGGACCACGTGCGGGCGCGCTTGGTGAGAACGGGATCGGCGATCCGGGACCGCATTCCTGCTGACGCCGGCTGGTATCGAGATCCGGTCGCCCTGACGGCCGGGGCGCGGCTCGCCCTCGTCGTCGCGGTGCCGTTCCTGGTGCTCTACTTCGCCGGCGCCGAGCTGGTCGCGATCTGGGCGATGCTCGGCGCCCTCAACATCGTGCTCAGCGGATTCGGGGGGTCGCGGCGGATGATCGTGCTGACGATGACCGCGCTCACGCTTGCGATGGCGACCGCCGCGCTCTTCGGGCCGCTGATCGCGCACTCGGCTGTCGCGGTGGTGCTGTCGACCCTCGTGGCGGGCTTCGCGGCCGGCTGGCTCGGGCTGCTCAGCGAGTACTGGCGGGTTGGAGGGCCGCTGGCGCTGATCGTGTTCGTGATCAGCGTCAGCGTCCCCGGCGACATCGAGACGGGGATCGAGGCGGCGATCGGGGTGCTGATCGGCGGTGGTGCGGCGCTCGCCGGCGTGCTGCTCCTCCCCGGCGCCGGCTCCGCTGGAGTCCGCGACCGCCTCGCCGCGAGCTTCGACTCCGTGGCGAGCACTCTCGGCCGTGTGGCCACGGAGGGAGCCGCCGTCGAGCTCGAAGCGCTCCGTGATCGACTCGACCAGACTCGGGAGCTCCTCGCCGCCACCGCCTGGGCCCCGACGGGGCGGGCGCCGGGCGAGCGTCTCCGTGTGGCGCTGATCCACGACGCGGAGCGGATCGCCGGGGACGTGGGGCGCCTCGCGGGGCTGCTCGACGAGGAGCCGCTTGGGCCGGATCAGCTCCAGCTCGCGGCGCCGGTGGTCGAGGCCGTGGTCGAGGCGAGCCGGGAGCTGGCCGGCTCGATTCGGGACGAGCGTCCGCCCGAGACGGCCGGCCTGCGAGCAGCCGCCGCAGTGCTCGGGGACGAGCGGTCGAGCCCGGCGCTGATCGCCCTCCGAGTTTTGGCACAGGACGTGAGCGCGGCGGCAATCAACGCAACCGAGCTGACAAGGCCGATCAGCGCTGCGGGCGGTGTCGGTGTCGCCGGGATGGGACGCCTCCAGGTCTACGACCGGCGCGCCGAGCGGCGCTCCGTCGGGCACGCCCTCCGACGGGAGCTGAGCCTCGAGTCGCCCTACCTCCTGTTCGGGCTGCGGCTCGGAGTCGCCGCCGCCGCGGGCACCGCGCTGTACCTGGCGCTGGGGCTGAGCGATGCGCACGGGCTGTGGATCCCGGTCACCGCGATCGTCGTGATCCAGCCGACCGTTGCGGCATCGGTCGAGCGGGCGCGCGAGCGCGTCGGCGGCACGCTCGTCGGCGTCGCGATCGCCCTCGGATTGCTTGCGCTGATCGGAGGCGAGGACGCCCTGATCGTCGTGCTCTTCCCGTTCCTGCTGTTCGCGACCGTGTACGTCGGTCGCATCAACTACGGCGCCGCGGTGGTGTTCATCACCCTCTCGGTCGTCCTGCTCTTCAACTTCCTGTCGCCGGCCGGCGCAAGCACCGGGCTCGATCGTCTCACCGGGACCGCGATCGGAATCGCGATCGGGGCGGTGGCGACGTTTGCTCTGTGGCCGCGCTCGCTGCACCGGACGCTGATCGCGGCCGCCGCCGGACTGATCGACGCCTGCGACCGCTGCCTCGCGGCGTCGGCGCAGGGTGGGGGCGACCCGAGCCGAGACTGCGACGCCGCCGCCGAGGCGCTGTTTCGCTACTCCTCCGCCGAGCGCCTGTACGTTCGCCAGCCCGGGGAGCTCGCGCTCGACCGCGGCGCGCTGTACGAGCTGGACCGTGCATCGCAGCGCCTGATCGAGCTCGGCGCGACGATCCGTGCCCTCGCCCAACCCGCGCGCGAGGACGTCGCGACCTCGATCGCCGAAGACGCTGCGCGGCTGGAGGCCCTCGGGAGCGCGGTCCAAGACGGCGCCGGGGCGGCGATTCCCGAGGGCTCGGAGACCGCGCACGAAGGTACCGCCGCGGACAAGGACGCCCGGACGAGGTATCTGACCCAAACGGCGCAGGCCGAGATCGACGGCGTCGAGCGGGCCGTTGCTCGGCTCACCTCCATCGGCGGCCCGTGCGATTCGAGCTAGAGTGACCGCGATGCCGGCAAAGACGTCGAAGCCGTCGGCGCAGACGCCGCGATCGGCGCTTCTCACGGGCGGCAACCCGCAGATCGCGAAGGCCGACGGCGACGCGCCCGTGCAGGCCTACATCGCGGCGATGCCGGGCTGGAAGGGCGAGGTCGGGCGCCGCCTCGACGCGCTGGTCGAGCGCGCCCTCCCCGACGCCCGCAAGGCGGTCAAGTACAACTCGCCTCTGTACGGGGTCGAGGGCGAGGGCTGGTTCCTCAGCTTCCGCTGCTTCACCAAGTACGTGAAGGTGGCCTTCTTCCGCGGTTCGTCGCTGCGTCCCCTCCCCCCCGGCGAGTCCAAGCAGGAGTTGGTGCGATATCTCGACATCCACGAGCACGACGAGCTCGACGAGGCCCAGCTCGCCGATTGGGTGACGCAGGCCAGCCGGCTGCCGGGTGAGGACCTGTGACGCCGTCCAAGCAGGACAAGCCTCCCGCTGAGCTGATCGACGCGAGAATCGAGGAGCTGGGCGACTGGCGGGGCGAGATGCTGAGCCGGCTCCGCGCCCTGGTCAAGGAAGCCGATCCCGAGGTCGTCGAGGAGTGGAAGTGGCGGGGGGTCCCGGTGTGGGAGCACGACGGCAGATCTGCACCGGCGAGACCTACAAGAGGGTCGTCAAGATGACCTTCGCCAAGGGCGCCGCGCTGGAGGACCCGTCGGGCCTCTTCAACTCCAGCCTCGAGGGGAACACGAGGCGCGCGATCGACTTCCACGAGGGCGAGAAGATCGACGAGCAGGCGCTGAAGGCGCTGATTCGCGCCGCCGTCGCCCTGAACGAGTCCAAGGCCCGAAGCTAGTCCCCGGAGGTGTCGCCGCTGTGGTCGGCCAGCCGCCCGGCGCGGATCTCCGCAGCCATCCGCCTGCCATCGTCGCGGTGCGCCTTCCCGTCCGAGAACTCGATCGCCGGCACGGTCGCCTGGCCGCTCACCCGCGTCACCTCGACCCGCCGTGACTGCGGAAGCGGAACGGTGATCACGTCGTGCTCCACCCCCCGCTCCTCCACCGCCCTCTGAAGGTGAGCGGACACCGGTACAGCGTCACCTTCTCCACTGGGCCTCCTCGAGATCGAACCCGCGTCAGGCTATATGGGGATCGACCGAGGCGTGCCGCAGGATCCACCGGGCGTGCCTCAAGAGCCGCTCCGGCGGGTAGGCCGCGGGGTCGGTGAGCACCAGCCGCGCGTACTCGTCGGCGAGCGCCGACAGCATTCGGGCGGTGAGCTCCGCGTTGGGTGGATCGGCTTCGCCGGATAGCGCCGGCCGGACCGCCTTGGTGAGCAGCGCCAGCACCTCGGCGCGACCCCGCGCGATGTGGTGGTGGAGCGACTCCGGCGCGCCCTGCGGCGGCATCAGCACCAGCCGCCACCTGGTCGGATGCTCCTCCACCGCGCGCAGGTAGGCGCCGAGGCTCTCCATCAGGGGGTCGAGCGGATCGCCCTGGGAGAGGTCCGACGGCGCGGTCTCCGACACCTGCGCAAGCGCCCGGGAGGTCTCCCGCTCGACCGTCGCCTCGAGCAGGGTCTGGAGGTCCCCGAAGTGCTGGTACACGAGCGCCCGGGTGATCCCGGCGGCCCGCGCGACCGACTCGATCGAGACGCCGTGGAAGCCCTGCTCGCCGGCGATCCGGGCGGTCACGTCGAGCAGCTGCTCGCGCCGCTCGGGGGCGGTCATCCGGGACGAGCTGCGGGATGTCGGGGCTACGGGCATCGAGCGACGTGCAAGTTACGCTGGTGTTAGTTACACTAGCGTAAGTGAAGGCGGTCGTGTGCAAGCGGTCCGAGCTCGACGTGGTCGACCGCCCCGCACCGACCCCGGGCAAGGGGCAGGTGCTCGTCGACGTCCACCGCTGCGGGATCTGCGGCTCTGACCTGCACGCCCGCCACCACGGGGACGAGCTCGCCGACGTCCTCGACGAGGCGGGCTACGACGGCTTCATGCGCTCCCACGAGGAGATCGTGTTCGGGCACGAGTTCTGCGGCGAGGTGGTCGCGCACGGTCCCGGTTGCCGGAAGGCACCCCCGAGGGGACCCCGGTCGTCGCGGTGCCGCTGCGGCGAAGCGGCGACCGGATCCACGCGATCGGGCTGTCGGACGCGGCGCCGGGGGCTACGCCGAGCAGCTCGTCGTCGAGGAGTCGCTGACCGTGCCCGTCCCGAACGGGCTTCCGCCCGAGCTCGCCGTGCTGACCGAGCCGATGGCCGTCGGGTGGCACGCGGTGCGGCGCGGGGAGGTCGGCAAGCGTCAGGTCGCGGTCGTGATCGGCTGCGGCCCGATCGGGCTGGCCGTGATCTGCATGCTGAAGGCGAAGGGCGTCCGCACCGTGGTCGCGAGCGACCCCTCTCCGGGGCGGCGGGCGCTGGCCCGGTCGTGCGGCGCCGACGTGGTCGTCGACCCGACCGACGGACTCGCCGTTCGCGGCGGCCGGCGCGAAGGGCCACCTGAACACCGTCACCGAGGCCGCCGACATGGCGCTCGGGACGGTGGAGAGGCTGCACCGCCTCCGCGTCCCGTGGTGGCACGTGTGGCGGGCCGCCGAGGCGCTCGGAGCGCAAGCCGAAGCGCCCGGTCGTCTTCGAGTGCGTCGGCGTGCCGGGCGTGATCGACGAGATCATCGCCGGCGCGCCGCTGTTCTCCCGCGTCGTCGTGGTCGGGGTGTGCATGGGCGCCGACCGGATCCGGCCCTCGATGGCGATCAACAAGGAGATCGACCTGCGCTTCGTCATCGGCTACACGCCGCCCGAGTTCCGCGACACGCTGCACATGCTCGCCGAGGGCAAGGTGACGCCGGGTCCGCTGGTCACCGGGACGGTCGGCCTCGGCGGGGTCGAAGCGCGTTCGACGCGCTCGCCGACCCCGAGCGCGCACGCGAAGATCCTGATAGACCCGACCAGCACCGCCGAGGCGCCTCGCGGCGCCGGCGACGCCGTAGACGAGGAGGGCCGCAAGATGTCGACAACCAATCGCGCCCGTGAGCACGTCGACGTGCTGATCGTCGGCGCCGGCCTCTCGGGGATCGGCGCCGCCCACCACCTGCAGGACCGCGCTGCCCGGGCAAGACGTACGCGATCCTCGAGGCGCGCGACGCGCTCGGCGGCACCTGGGACCTGTTCCGCTACCCGGGCATCCGCTCGGACTCCGACATGTACACGCTCGGCTACCGGTTCCGGCCGTGGACGGGCGCGAAGGCGATCGCCGACGGCCCGTCGATCCTCGCCTACGTCCGCGAGACCGCGCGCGAGCGCGGGATCGACCGGCACGATCCGCTTCGGCCACCGGGTCGTCGGCGCCGGCTGGTCGACCGCCGACGCGCGCTGGACGGTCGAGGTCGAGCGCACCGACGACGGCGAGCCGGTCGAGCATCGACCTGCGCTTCCTGCTACGTGTGCGGCGGCTACTACCGCTACGACCAGGGCTACCCGCCCGAGTTCCCCGGGACTCGAGCGCTTCGCCGGCGAGGTCGTGCACCCGCAGTACTGGCCCGAGGACCTCGACTACGCGGGCAAGCGGGTCGTCGTGATCGGCAGCGGCGCCACCGCGGTGACGCTCGTGCCCGCGCTGGCCGAGCGAGGCCGCGCACGTGACGATGCTGCAGCGCTCGCCGAGCTACGTGCTCGCGCTCCCGAGCGAGCGACCCGCTCGCCACGTGGCTGCGGCGGCGTGCTGCCCGACGCGGCTCGCGCTACGCGCTGACGCGCTGGAAGAACGTCGCTGATCGCGACCGCCGTCTACCAGCTCTGCCAGCCGCCGCGCCGCAGCTCGGCGCGGCGGCTGCTGCGGCGCGGCGTCGAGCGCGCAGCTCCCGCCCGGCTACGACGTCGACACGCACTTCAACCCGCGCTACGACCCGTGGGACCAGCGGCTCTGCCTCGTCCCCGACGGCGACCTGTTCCGGGCGATCTCGCGCCGGCCGGCGCCGAGATCGTCACCGACCGGATCGACACGCTTCACCCCGACCGGCGTCCGGCTCGAGTCCGGGCGAGCAGCTCGACGCCGACGTCGTCGTCACCGCGACCGGCCTGCAACCTGCTGGTCGCTCGGCGGCATCGAGTCTCGCCGTCGACGGCGACGCCGGTCGACGTCCCCGCAGCGACTGGCCTACAAGGGCATGATGCTCAGCGGCGTGCCGAACCTCGCGTTCTCGCATCGGCTACACGAACGCCTCCTGGACGCTGAAGGCCGACCTCACCTGCGAGTACGTCTGCCGGCTGCTCGACCACATGGACGCGCACCGGCTACACCGCAGTGCGTCCCGGTCAACGCGACCCGTCGTCGACCGAGGAGCCGCTGCTCGACTTCAGCGCCGGGCTACGTGCAGCGCTCGATCCACCTGTTCCCGAAGCAGGGCTCGCGCGCGCCGTGGCAGCTGCGGATGAACTACCTGCTCGATCTGCGCGCGCTCCGGCACGGCCCGCTCCAGGACGACGCGATCCGGTTCTCGGGGCGGCGCCGGGATGCGCCGCCGCGAACGCGAGCGAGTGACGGCCTGAGCGCTACCCCGCGGGACGCTTCGGCTTCAAGCGCCAGCACGCACACGTCGTCGCGGATCGGTGCGTCCGCCCACTCCAGGATCGCGCGCTCGGCCTGCTCGACGATCGTCCCCGGGGGGAGTCCGCGTGCGGCGCGAGCAGCTCGGAGAGGCCCTCGACGCCGAGGAAGGAGTCGCCTCGTCGGACGTCGGTGGCGCCGTCGGTGTACACGACGACCCCGTCGCCGTTGTGGAGCGCGACCGCGGTCGTCTCCAGCTCGAGCTCGTCGACGAATCCGAGCAGCGAGGTTCCGTCCTCTGGAGCGAAGCTCCCCGAGCCCAGGCAGACGGAGCGGCGGGGGGTGCCCGGCGAGCGCCCAAGACAGGGTGTGCTCCGTCGCCGCGTAGCGCATGCAGACGGCGCTGACCACCTCGTGCGTCGGAGCCCGGCCGGTCGAGAGCGCACCGTTGGCGAGAGTGAGGAGCTCGGCCGGGATCGCTGGTGTTCGCGGCGAACGCCGCGAAGCGGGCGCGGATGAACGTCGCCAGCCGGGCCGCGTCGGGGCCATGGCCGACGACGTCCCCGACGATCGCGACCGTGGACCCGTCGGGGTTCGTCGTCACCAGGTAGAAGTCCCCCGACACGCCGTGCTCGGACGGGACGAACGCGGCCGCCGCGTCGACGTTTGGGGGGTCCCCGAGCTTGGCGGGGGTGAGCGCCGCGCGGATCGCCTCCAGGTCCTGGGTGGAGGTCTCCAGCACTAGCACGCGCTCGCGAAGCACGGTGACGACCGCGACGACGCCCGCGAACGCCAGCATGCGCGCTCCCAGCGACAGCCAGAAGTTGGCGGTCGGCTCGATCAGGCCGCCGGCGAGGTACAGACCGCAGAATGCGACCACCGCAACCGCGCCGACACGCCACCCGCCCCACCAGGTCGCCATCCCGACCGGGACCGCGTAGAAGAACCCGAGTCCGGCGCTGGCGCTTGGGTCCGCGACCGCGCGCACGATGACCACCGCCGCCGCGGCGGCGCACACCCAGCCCACCCGAGCACCGTGTGATGTCGTCCCCAGCACCCTCCCCCGACGGTATAGCAGCGGGGCGTTCGGGGTTGAGCGGCCCGCTCACAGGGCCGGCGGCGATATCGTCCGGCCCCGATGAGCACGGTCGTATTCTTCCCTGAGGGAGCCTTCGGGCCGACCAACAACTGCGTCGGGATCGGCGACGTGCTCCGCGGCAACGGCCACCGGGTCGTGTTCATCGTCGAGGAGTCCTTCGCCGGGACGCTCGAGCAACGCGGGTTCGAGGAGCGGCTGATGCGGCTGGCGCCGCCACCTGAGGTCGAGGAGGAGCCGGGCCAGTTCTGGAAGGACTTCATCCGGGAGACGGCCCCGGTGTTCCGGAAGTCGACCTTCGAGCAGCTCTCCGAGTTCATCGTCCCGACGTGGGAGGCGCTGCTGGACGGCGCCCGCTACGTCGACGACCGGCTCCGCGGGATCTTCGAGGAGTTGCAGCCGGATGCGATCGTCGAGGACAACGTGTGCGCCTTCCCGGCGATCCCGGCGAGCGGGATCCCGTGGGCGCGGATCGTGTCCTGCAACCCGCTCGAGCTGAGGGATCCCGATCTCCCCCCGACGTTCTGCGGCCTGCCGGCCGACGACCGCGCCGAGTGGGACGCCTACCGCGCCGAGTACGAGCGGGCCAGCGGCGAGCTGTGGGCGGGCTTCGACGCGTACTGCCGGGAGCGCGGCGCGCCCGGCCTCCCGCAGGGGGAGTTCATCCACTCCTCGCCGCTCCTCAACATGTACGTGTACCCGGGCGAGGTCGACTACCCCCGCGCCCGGCCGCTCGGTCCGACCTGGCACAACCTCGGCTCCAGCGTCCGCACCTCGGATCCCGCGTGGTCCGTGCCGGACGGGCTCGCCGACGGCGAGGGCGCGCTGATCTACCTCAGCCTCGGCTCGCTCGGGTCCGGCGACGTGGCGCTGATGCGGCGGCTGGTCGAGGTGCTGGGCGAGACGCCGCACCGGTACGTGGTGTCGAAGGGGCCCCAGCACGCCGAGTACGAGCTCGCGGCCAACATGGCGGGCGAGGAGTTCCTGCCGCAGACCTCGCTGCTCCCCGACGTCGACCTGGTGATCACGCACGGCGGCAACAACACGGTCACCGAGGCGCTCCACTTCGGGAAGCCGATGATCGTCCTCCCCCTCTTCTGGGACCAGCACGACAACGCGCAGCGGATGGACGAGACCGGGCTCGGGGTGCGACTGGCGACCTACGAGTTCGAGCCGGCCGAGATCGGCGGCGCGATCGACCGGCTGCTCGCCGACGGTGCGCTCGGCGACCGGCTCGACGGGATCGCGCGCGGGCTGCAGGCGAGCCCAGGGAACGAGCGAGCGGCGACGCTGATCGAACAGCTCGCTGCGAGCGGCGAACCGGTCACCGTCTGAGCGCGGCTGCCGCGGAGGGAGAGGGCGGGCTAGCCGCGGTCGGGGCCGGGGGTGTCGGCCACGGCGCCCTGCTCCCACTCGGCGCCCCGGTCGCCCGGCGCAGGGAGGGCAGACTCTCCAGCGCCGGCGGCGATCGCCGCGGGTCGAACGGTAGGCATCGCCCCGGACGCGAACCGGAGCACGCAACCGGAATGAGAACGAAAAAGCAACCGGTGGTGACGGCTTGCCTGCCCCGCGCGTAGCCTGCGCGCGAAAGAAGCTGTCTCGTCACCTTCGAGATCGGATTCCGCTCGGCTTACGCGGTTTCCTCTCTCTCCCGGTTGCGCGAACGACATTACCGCGCGGCGGGCTCGCCCCGCCACCCGTGATCCCGCAATATCGGGGGAAAAGTCGCCGAAAGACGCTCGGATGTTCATCAGTGTCCTTGTTCGCCGGCTCCGGCCGGGCTACCGCGATCCCGGCCCGCATAGACTGCGGCCGTGGGCTCGTTCGGATATCGAGGCCGGCACACGCTCCGCTACGACACGTACGGGGAGGGGGACCGCATCGTCGTCCTGGTGCACGGCCTGCTGATGAACAGGCGCATGTACGACCGGCTCGGCCCGGAGATCGCCGCCCGCGGAAACCGGGTCGTGTGCCTGGACCTGCTCGGACACGGTCGCTCGGACCGCCCCGACGACCCGCGCCTGTACTCGATGACCGCGTTCGGCGACCAGGTCCTGGGCCTGCTCGACCACCTTGGGGTCGAGCGGGCGGTGGTGGGCGGAACCTCGCTCGGGGCAAACGTCGGGCTCGAGGTGGCTGCCTGGCACCCGGAGCGCGTCCAGGCGCTGGTCGTCGAGATGCCGGTGCTCGAGAACGCGCTGACGGCCGTCGCGATGATCTTCGCCCCGATCCTCACCGGGCTCCGCTTCGCCACCCCGCTCTACCGGTTCGCGGCCGACGTCACCACCCGGATCCCCCGCACGCACGTGCTCGTCGACATGGGGCTCGACCTGATCCGGCAGGACCCGGAGCCGTCGGCGGCCGTGCTGGAGGGTCTGCTGCTGGGGCGCTCCGCTCCGCCGCAGGAGGACAGGCTGCGGATCGAGGCGCCGGCGCTCGTGTTCGGCCATCCCGGCGATCCGCTGCATCCGTTCAACGACGCCGACATGCTCGTCGGCGAGCTCCCCAACGCCCGGCTCGTGAACGCGAACTCGATCGTCGAGTGGCGGATCTCCCCGGAGCGGCTCGACGGCGAGCTCGCCCGGTTCCTGGACGAGGTGTGGGAGCCGCGGACGGCCGCTACGCCAGCCGGTTGATCACCCGCAGCAGCAGCGGATCCATCTCCCCGGTCCCGCCGCCCGCGTCCATCCGCTGATCCTGGCGGTCGAGCAGCGTCGTGGTAAGTCGCGTTCCGAGGTACCGGAGCGGCTCGGGTGGGATCGACGGCTCGCGCTCCTGATCCACGAATACGAGCCGAGTGTGCTCGGTCTCCCGCTCCAGGACGAGGTCCGCGAGCGAGCGCCCCACCGTGTGGCTCGGGGCCACGCCGTGGCCGTTGTACCCGAAGCCGTAGTGGGTGCCGGCCTCGAGGGTGCCGACGTAGGGCAGGAAGGTCGAGGTGACGCCGACGCAGCCGCCGTACGCGTGCGAGAAGCGCACGTCGTCCCACTGGGGAAAGAACTCGGTGAACGAGTCGCGCAGCTCGGTGAACACCGGCTCGTTCGTGAGGTGGCGAAGGTCCATGCTGTTCCCCCAGTAGTACGGCGCCAGCCGGCCGGCCCACAGGATCCTTCCGTCCGCCGTCGGTCTGCCGATCGTGATGAAGTTGCGCTTGTCCTCCCAGCCCTCGCGGCCCGGCCACGTGACGCGGTCGCGCTGCTCGTCGGTGAGCGGCTCGGTGACCATCGCGTAGCTCCACAGCGGCACAACCTTGTCGGCGAACTGCGGGAGCGAGTGCTGGTACGCGTTCGTCGCGACGACCACCTTGGGCGCCTCAACAACACCCTGGTCCGTGACCACCCTTCCCGCACCGACCTCCGTCGCCGGGGAGCGCTCGAACACGCGGACGCCGAGCCCCTCGACCACGCGCGCCAACCCGCGGGCGAGCTTGTGCGGGTTCAGGATCGCTCCCGTCCCCTCCTTCAGCGCACCGCGCACGATCGGGGAGCCGACCACCCCGCGAGCCGCCTCCCCCTCGAACAGCTCGAAGTCATGATCGGCGCCGATCGCCGTGGCCGCCTCGAGGTCGCGCTGCAGCCGCCACATCTGCGCGTCGTTGACCGCGAGGCCGACGAACCCGCTGAGCTCGTACTCGGCGTCGATCCCGTGCTCGTCGCAGAACTCCCCGATCGCGACGACGGACCGCGCCACGGCCTGGTGGGCCTCGGCGGCGCGCCCCGGACCGTGGTTGCGGACGAGATGGTGGAGGCTCATGTCGAGCACCGTCATCGCGTAGCCGTCGTTGTGGCCCGAGGCCCCCGACCCGGCCCAGCTCCGCTCCACCACGACAACGTCCAGGCTCGGCTCGGCCTGCTTCAGGAAGAGCGCCGTCCACAGACCCGTGTACCCGCCCCCGACGATGCACACGTCAGCGCTCTCCGTTCCGACCTGGGGGGCGCCCGGCTCGACCGCCTCCGTGTCCCACCAGTAGATGCTGTTCCGCTCGCCGGGCAGGCGGCGAGTCTAGCTCCGGCCGGACCGGCGATCCGTTTTCGCTACTCTCGCCTGCCGGATGGCGTCGACGGTACGGCAGGTGGGTGGTGGCTAGCCGCAAGCTGGAGAAAGAGCGTCTTCGCGAGGAGCGACTCGCCGCGGAGAAGCGGGAGGTGCGCGGGGGTCGTCAGCGACTGCTCGTCGGCTACATCGCCGCCGGTGTGCTGACCGCGGCGGTGATCGTCGGGATTGTGATAGTCGTCGCCGGCGGCGGCAGCGGCAGCGGCAGCGCCGACAGCGGCGCCGGAGCGCCCGCGAACGCGCACGTCGACCCCACGCTCGGCGTCGTCGCCGCCACCACCGACGGTCGCGAGGGCACGCCGCCGCCGGCCGTGAAACAGGGCAGGCTCGACAAGGCCGCGCGCGCAGCCGGCTGCAAGACGCGGCTCCACCTCCCGGACGAGGGGAACGACCACTTCAGCAACGAGAACCAGGGCAAGTACAAGACGAACCCGCCCACGTCCGGCGACCACTACGCATCCAACGTCGAGAACGGCTCCGGGGCGCTTGCGGAGGGCGCCTACTCGGAGACGCCGCCGCTGTCCCGGGCGGTGCACGCGCTGGAGCACGGCCGGGTCGAGATCCAGTACGCGCCCGACCTCCCGGAGGACCAGCAGCTCGCCTTGAAGGGGGTCTTCGATGACGACCCGAACGGGATCATCATCTTCCCGAACGGGCACATGCCCTTTGCGGTCGCCGCGACCGCATGGACCAACATGCTCGCCTGCGACTCCTACGAGGGAGCGGCAACCCTGGACGCGATCCGGGCTTTCCGCGACACCTTCCGCGGTCGCGGCCCGGAGCCGATCCCGCTGTAGCCGCCGCAAGCGTCCGTGCAGCGCATGAATGCGTGCGCTGCGGGCGAAACGTTGCGGCGTGACGCGTGTTCCAGGACCAGTGCGGCCCCGCAAGCGCCATCTGTGCGTGCTCGCGGTGGCGATCGTCGGCGTGATGGCGTGGAGCGTCGCGCCGGCGGTCTCCCTGCAGCCCTACGCACCCTCAGCATCCGACTTCGAGCAGCGCGTCCCGGACGTCGAACGGGTCGTCAGCGAGAAGGTCGCCGCGGCGGCGCGGCGAGACGTGGCGGCGGCCCGGGCCGGCGGCGAGCACGTCGACGACGGCCCGGTGCTGTACCGCTCCCCGGTGATCGACGCCCCCGGCCGCTTCGACCTCGCCGGGATCGGGGGCGAGCTGCGCCCGCTCGAGTTCCGCGCCCGCACCGACGGCGGCACCTGGTCGCGGTGGATCGAGGCGGCGAACGGCGACCCCGTGTACTTCGGCGGCGCCGATCAGCTCCAGGTCCGCAGCCGCGGAGTCCGACCGCAGGGCCGGCTCCACTACGTGAACGTGTCGGGGTCGCGGACGGCCGCCGAGCGGCTCGTGAACGGCGCTCGCGGCGCGATCAACTCCGCGCTGATCTCGCTCGCTTCGGTCGCCTCAGCGGAGGCGGTCCCGGACCAGCCTGAGATCGTCCGCCGCGGCGCGTGGGGCGCGAACCGAAAGGACGGCGGGTGCAGGCCGCGGACCGACCCGGCATACGGGACGGTGAAGGCCGCGGTCATCCACCACACGGTCACCGGAAACTCGTACAGCGCCGACGAGGCACCCGGGATCGTGCTCGGGATCTGCCGGTACCACCGCAACGGAAACGGCTGGAACGACATCGGCTACAACTTCCTCGTCGATCGATTCGGGACCGTGTACGAGGGCCGCGACGGAGGCCCGAGGCGGCCCGTGGTCGGCGCCCACGCCCAGGGGTACAACTCGCAGACGACCGGGATCGCCTCGATCGGGACCCACACCTCGGCGAAGATCACCGACGCGGCGCGGGATGCGTTCGTTCGGGTGATCGCGTGGAAGCTCGCCCTGCACGGGACGAAGGCGCGCGGGAGGACGCGGCTCCGCTCACAGGGCGGCAGCGTCAACAAGTACCGGTCCGGCAAGAAGGTCCGCGTGAAGCGGGTGCTCGGACATCGCAGGGTGAACTACACCGAGTGCCCCGGCAAGAAGCTGAAGCAGGAGCTGGGCCAGCTCAGCCGCCGTGCCCAGAAGCGGATCGACTCGAACGGCGGGCCCGAGCCGACCGCCCCCCAGCCTCAGCCCAACTGATCGGGCTCCGCCCGGTAGGGCGGAAAGAACTCCGCCGCCTCGGGGTCCGCTGGGTTGCGGCTCCGCCACGCGTCGCACAGCGCCGTGTACTCGGTGGCGAGGTTCACGTGGCGGTAAACGTGGAACCCGGCCCGCAGCGGCGAGAAGCTCCCCTTGAAGCGGAGGATCCCGTCGTTCGGCGCGTAGCCGCCGCCGAGCACGAGGCGACGCTTGCCGGCGGAGCGGCCCCACCGGATGATCTCGTCGACGATCGCGTTCGTGGGGCGGACACGCTGCGCGGCCTCCTCGGCGCCGCCGAGGTAGGAGTAGACGTCGTCGGCATCGTGCAGATAGAGCGTCGCGGCGACCACGGCGCCGTCGTGCTCGGCGAGCAGGATCCGGGAGTTGGCGGGCATCAGCTCCGCGAACGAGACGAAGTACTCCGGTCCGAGGCGGTAGCCGGCGCTGGCCGCGCGGCGCTCCATCGTGCTCGCGTAGATCCGGTGAAGCTCCCGCGCCCCGGCTTCGTCGGTGGCCTCGCGAACGCTGACGCCCTCGCGCCGGGCGCGGTTCACGTTCTTGCGGCACGCGTGCGTGTATGAGCTCCGCCACATCTGCTCGTCGTCCAGCGTCAGGTCGACGTACACGATCTCGCGGTCGAGCTCGATCCCGGCGGCGTCCAGGACAGCGGTCCGCGCGGCCCACGGATGGAGGTGGTCGAACTCCGTCACCACGCCCGCCTCGGCCGACCACGCCGCGGTCGCGCTCGCGAACGCAGCGGCGATGGAGCGATCGGGCGGGCTGGGAGCACGTGGACCGCAGTAGGGCGGCGAGGCGGCGTCGCTGAGTCCCTCCGCCGCACTCCCCAGCTCCAGTTCGGCGGTCGAGGTCAGGTGCAGCGGGTGCGCGATCGGCCCGGCGTCGTCCTCGTGCACCAGCAGCCGCGGCTCCACCCCGGCGTGCAGGTGGCGAATCCGTGCGAACTCGACGCTCCCGAACGCGCTCGCGTCGGCGGGCAGCGCCCGACGCCACGCACGCTCGTCCTCGAGCCCGAGCACCTCGAGCCCGCTCATCCCTCGTACAACCCCTTGCCGGTGATCAGAAGCCACACCGTTCGGCCGAGGATGCGGAGGTCGAGTATCGGGGAGCGGTGCTCCACGTACCACACGTCGAGCTCGATCCGCTCGTCCCACTCCAGCGCGGCGCGCCCGTTCACCTGCGCCCACCCGGTGATCCCCGGCTTCACCTCGAGCCGGCGGCGCTGCCGGGGCGTGTACTGCTCCACCTGCGCCTCGATCGTGGGCCGCGGCCCGACGATCGACATCTCGCCTCGGACGACGTTGACCAGGTTCGGCACCTCGTCGAGTGAGGTCCGCCGCAGCAGCCCGCCCACGCCGGTGACCCGCCGGTCGTCGCCGCGCAGCGGCTCCCATGTCTCGGCGGGGGTCGGATCCGAGCCGGTCACCATCGTCCGCAGCTTCAGCATCTCGAACACGGCGCCGCCGAGCCCGACCCGACGCTGCCGGTAGATCGCGGGGCCGCGCGTCTCGATCCGGATCGCGATCGCGGCGGCGACCAGGAACGGCGAGGCGATTGCGAGGCCGACGACCGCCATTGCCAGATCGAGCGCCCGCGGCAGTCCGCGGCTCATCGCGTCCCCTCCACCTTCTCCCAGGTGACGTGGGTGCGGGAGCGGATCCGGTCCCATAGCCCAACCAGGATGGACGCCTCCACGGTCGCGTAGTAGTGCGCGATCCGGAACGCTCGCAACGGGATCACGGCGCCGAGCGCCGCCGCGGTGATCACCGCGAGCTGGATCGCGAGCGCGACCGCGTACACGGTGCCGTCGCCGAGCAGCGCCACGTTGGCGCCTAGTGCGGCCAGGTGGAGGAACGGCGCCGCGTACCGCAGACCGCGGTGGGAGAGGATCTGGAACGCGTACAGCGGCCCGTATCCGCGCGGCGACAGCATCCCGTCGTGGAGGACGACGCCCCACGTGCGGCTCATCATCCGGCGCTTGCGGGAGAACTCGCCCTCGATCGTCGGCGCCATCCTCTCGTCGGCGATCGCGTCCGGGGCGTACTGCGCCCGCATGCCGCGCTTGGTGAGCGCGTACGGGAAGCACAGGTCGTGGCCGCGAGCCGAGTCGAGCACGATGTAGGCGTCCCGCCGGGTCGCGTAGATCGCACCGTTGCCGGCGGTGATCCCGCCGAGCCCGGACTCGAGCTCGCGGACCGCCATCTCGTAGCGCCAGTAGGCCCCCTCCTCGGTTCCACCTCCGTCTGCGACGAGGCGGAGCTGGCCGCACACGTAGGCGACCCGCGGGTCGGCGAACGGCGTCACCAGTCGCCGCAGCGCGTCGGGCGCCCACTCGGCGTTCGCGTCCGAGAAGGCGAGCAGCTCGCCACGGGCCCGCGCAACCGCCGCGTTCTGCGCCTCAACCTTGCCGCGCCGGTCCAGGTCGAGGACGAGGTCGGCGCCCGCCGCCTTCGCGAGCTCCACCGTGCGATCGCTCGACCCGTCCGAGGCGACGATCACCTCGAGCAGCTCGCGTGGATACCGCTGGGCGAGCGCGTCGCGGACCTTGCGCTCGATCACCGCCTGCTCGTCGTGGGCGGCGATGATCAGGGTGACGGTGGGCGGCTGCGCCTGAGGCTGCGCAGGGGCGGTGCCGCGCTGGCGGCGCAGCCGAGCAATCGCCCATAGCGACACCGGATAGGTGAGCTGTGCGTGAACGAGCAGCGCCGCCGACGTCCAGAACAGGATCTCGAGCGCGAGCATCGGCAGCCGCTACTCGAGCACGGAGCGGTACAGGTCGAGCGTCCGGGCCGCGATCCGGTCCCAGGAGTAGCGGCCGGCGGCGGCCGCGGCGGCCGCGTCCGAGAGGCGGCGGCGCTGCGCCTCGTCAGCGAGCAGCTCCCGCAGCGCCCGTCCCAACGCCGGGCCGTCGGTGGGCGGCACCAGCACCGCGGCACCGTCCCGCTCCGCGACCTCGGGGAACCCGCCGACCGAGGTGAGCACAAGCGGCTTTCCGAACGCGAGCGCGATGTGGAGCACCCCCGACTGCTCGGCGTTCAGGTGAGGCAGCGCGACGACGTCCGCGCGCCGGAAGTAGGCGGGCACCTCCCGGTCGGCGACGAACCTGGGCACGAACCGGATCCTGTCGGCGATCGGCGCTGCCAGCTCCCGCAGCGGCTGGAGCGGCATCCGCGGCATCCCGACCACCCACAGCTCGGCGTCGGGCACGTCGCGAAACGCCTCCAGTAGGAACTCGATCCCCTTGTGCGGCCGGATCAGCCCGAAGCACAGGACGACCGGGCGCTCGACGGCGGCGAGCTCGTCAGGGAGCGGCGCTGCGTCCGGGAGCTCGGTGAGGTAGTCGAAGGCGCCGTGCGGGATCACCTCCACCGGACCGCGGTCGAAGCCGGCTCGCCCCGGACCCGCGCCGCGGCGTGCTCGGAGTGGACCACGACGGCGTCCATCCGCGACAGCACGCGCCGCTCTCGAGCCACGCCGAGCCTGCCTCGGGCGGGCCGCTCGTGGAACGTGAACACCTGGGGCGGTCGAGCGGCCGACCCGCCGGCGCCGTTCGAGAGCGCAGCGGGGGGCACCAGCGCCCAGTCGATGGCCGGCATCGTAAGCCACTGGTAGTGGACCACGTCGGCGCGAGCGGAGCGCCGGAAGCGGACCATGTCGGCGAGGTGCTCGGCGAGCTTGAAGGCCCGCCGTCCGGGGGCGTCCAGGCCGCGCTCCGCCGAGCGGCGGTAGAACGCCTCGCTCACCCGGTAGCCGTCTGCGGGCGGGACCGACCCGTACAGGAACCGGCTCGTGACCAGCTCCACGTCGGCGCCGGCGCGCGCGAGCGCGGCGCTGAGGCAGCGGTCGTAGGGGGCGCTGTAGGCCGATGGGTCGACGATCTGAACATGGATCACATCCGTGACAATTATCGGCCTTGCTGCTCTCCTACTGCGTGGTGAACACGAACGGGCGCGAGTACCTGCTCGCGTGCCTGGACGCGATCGCCCGCAACCATCCTCCAGGGACCGACCACGAGGTGCTTGTGCTCGACAACGCCTCCGACGACGGATCCGCGGACTCCGTCCGCGAGCGACACCCCGAGGTGCGCCTGATCGTTCGCGACACCCGGGCCGGGAAGGCCGAGAACGACACCGCGCTGCTGCGCGACGCAAGGGGCCGCTTCTGCCTGCTGCTGAACGAGGACTCCGAGATCGAGCCCGGCGCGCCGACGGCGCTGCTCGCGGCGCTGGAGGCGGACCCGGGCGGCCGCTGCAGCCGGGGCGCAGCTGATCACGGCCGAGGGCGAGCCGAAGGCGTGCGCGTGGCGGCTTCCGGGAGTGGGGACCGCGCTCGCCACGGCGCTCTCCCTGCACCGGCCGCTCGTCGTGCAAAGCCGCGGCCGGGCGGTCCGGGAGGTTGGATGGGTGCAGTCGTCGGCGATGCTGGTCCGCGCGGCGGCCGCCGCGAGGTCGACTACCTCGATCCGGACTTCTTCGTGTACTCGGACGAGACCGACTTCTGCAAGCGGCTGCATGACGCGCGGTGGCGGATCCTGTTCGCTCCAGGCGCACGCGCGATCCACCACGACCAGCTCTCCACCGACCCCGTCGCTCGCACCCGGCGCGCGGTCGAGTTCCATCGCAACCGCGACCTGTACATGCGAAAGCACCACTCCCGGGTTGCGGCGGCGGCCGTCCGCGCGCTGACCGCCTGGTTTTATCTCGTCCGCGCCGCGGCGGCGCCGCTGCTTCGCGGTGACGACGCCCGCTGGTACCTGCTGCACGCCCGCCAGGCGCTGAGGCCCGGGAGGGGCGACGGGATCCGCGAGGCCGCCGAGACGTTCAACGAGCGGCTGCAGGCGTCCCGCCGGTGACCGCGCGGCGAGCGGATGCGAAGCGGAGCACGCCGCGCGCGTGATTCCTGCGGTTCTTCGTCGTCAGAGCCCAACCCCGATCCAGGTCCGGTTCCCCTCCATGGCGCGGCGGAATATATGTCAGAGCCGGTCCTCGTCACGACGCTCCACCTCGAACACCTCCTCGGTCAGCGCCGGGCCGCCCGGGGCCGGGGGCTCGGCGACGGGCTCGGCGCGCAGGGCACGGAGCCGCTCGGCGACGACGGACGGCTGCAGCAGACGCTCGATCGTGGCGCGCTCCTCCGGGCTTGGGAACCGCGCCACCCATAGCGCGAACGGGAAGGTGAGCGTCAGCGCCACGCACCCAAGCAGTCCGACCGCCCCCTCGTCGGGGACGAGCAGCTTGCCGGCCCCGATCAGGATCGCGGCGACGACGACTGTCACCGCGAGGCGGCCCCACTCGTACGGGACCGGGAAGAGGCGCTGCGTGAACGCGTACATCAGGACCAGCACGACGAGATACGACGCGACCAGGGCCAGCCCCGCGCCGACGATCCCCAGCGGCGGGACCAGGGCGAGATTGAGCCCGATGTTCACGGCGGTGGCGATCACCGTCGCGGGGAAGTTGAACTCGGTTCGCCCGGTCCGCCCCAGCACGACCACCTGCACCAGGTACAGCGCGTACAGCGTGATCCCGGCGGCGAGCAACCCGATCACCTCGTTCGCCTCGAAGAAATCCGGCGCGGCGAGCAGCCGCACCAGCCACGGCGCCAGCAGCCACAGGCCGACGACGGCAAACGTGCACACCGCCATGAACCAGGTGACGATCAGCGCGTACGCCTGGCGCGCCTCGTCGTCGTCCTGGATCGAGTAGGCGAGGGGCGGCCACGCGAGCTGGAAGCCGCGAACGAGCACGTTGATCCCCTGCGCGAACTTGATCGCGAGCGCGTACAGGCCCGCCTCCGCGAGCCCGGCCAGCCGGACGAGGATGATCCGGTCGATGAAGTTGAGCGAGTAAAGCGACAGCTCCGCGGGCATCGTCGGCACCCCGAACCGGAGCATCCGCCGCAGCAACGGAACGTCCGGGATCACGCCGAGCCGGTGGCGCTGGGTGACGACCAGCCACAGCACCATCGGCGCGGTGGCGATGTACTGGGCGGCGAGCAGGCCGTCGGCTCCCTGCTCCTCGATCACGACCAGCCACACGGTCAGCGGGATCGCCATCAGCACCCCGGCCATGTTGAAGACGAAGTAGGCGCGAGCACGCTCGTCTACGCGGAGCAGAGTCGCCAGGTACTCGAACAGGGTCTGGATCCACAGCCCCGCGATCGCGATCCGGGCCAGCGCCGGGTCGGGATGGCCGAGCAGCGCCTCGGAGATCGGCGCGGCGAAGGGCATCGCCACCGCCGTGCCCAGCGTCGTGGTCCACAGCAGCGACGCGAACCCGGTCCTCACCACCTCGTCCGGGTCCTCGTCGGCGACGTAGTAGTAGCGGAGCAGCGCCTCGATCACCCCGAACCGGATCACGATGCTGGTCGCGATCACCGCCACCAGGAAGACCTCGGCCGCCCCGTAGTCCGCCGGCGACAGGTACCGCGTGTACAGCGGCAGCAGCATGACGGCGACCAGCTTCGAGATCACGCTCGCGGCCGTGTACGCCGCGCCGGTCGTCGCGAGGCGGCGCAGGTAGATCAGCATCGGCTCGGGCGGTCGTCCTTACCCACCCGTACCCGGCGCAGACCCAGCCGCCCCCGGACGCGAAGCGGAGGAGGCGGCTGGCCTTGATGTGGGGGCAGGTTGAGCGGCAGGTGCGGCCGGCGCGGGAGCCCGAACGGAGGCTCCCGCAGGCGCGCGCGCAAGCGCCAGCCCGAGCCCCAGGATCGCCCAGGTGACGGGGTCGATCAGGAATCCGGCGTAGGCGAGGCTGTGCACGATCATCGCCACGAAGCACGCCAGCAGGGCGGCCCGGGTCGCCGGCAGCGCAGGCGCCGCGACGAGCAGGGTCCCGAGGCCGGCCGCGAGCAGCGTCGCGTACAGCACCAGCCCCACCGCGCCCTGCTCCGCGGCCACCGTGATCGGCTCCGAGTGCGAGATCGCCGATCCCTTCGGCTCATCGACCTCGAGGTGGCGGCGCGTGAACTCCTCCTGGAACGAGCCGGAGCCGTACCCGTAAAGGGGTCGCTCCCCGGCCAGTTCCAGACCACCGCTGATCAGCGTCACCCGGCCGCTGCTTCGCACCTGCAGCGAGTGCTCCGACGTCGGCTGGATCCCGGCTGCGAGCGCCAGACCCAGTGCGGTGACCACCGCGACCGCCGCGACGCCGGCGGCCCACCGCAGCCCCCACCGGGGCGCGACCAGCACGGCCAGCCCCGCGAGCAGGGCGAGCACGCTCGACTGGGAGTAGCTCACGGTGAGCCCGACCAGGAGCGCCCCGCACACGGCCGCCGCGCCCACCGCCCGGCCCGCGCGGGGGGTCCAGGTCATGTACGCCGCCGCGGCGAGCGCCGCCAGCACCAGGTAGCGGCCGAACACGTTCGGGTCCCAGAACACCGAGTTGGCACGGAAGTAGGTGTGCACCTCGTTCCCCGCAATCACCGTCGGGTTCCAGAAGAGCTCCCGGGCCTGGACCTGCCACACCGCGATCGCCGTGAACAGGAGCGCCTCGGCGACAAACACGATCGCGACCATGGCGACCAGCCGTGCCGTCCACCGCACCTCGAGCAGGAGCACGAGCAGCACCGCGAACGGGACCAGGAAGAACGAGACGGTCTCGGTCGCCTTCGAGACGTCACTGGTGTAGGCGCTCTGGATCGCGTACAGCGCCAGGAACCCGGCGAACAGCCACGGCAGCGCCCGCACCGCGAGCTCGAGCAGACGATCGGCACGCCCCGTATCCCCACCGACGCGCGCCGGGGGGGCGGGCGATGGGCCGTTCGTGAACGCGGCGACGGCGAGCGCGATCGCGCCGGCGCCGATCACGAGGTACAGCGGCAACAGCAGGTTCGAGGTCTCGCCCCCGAGCTCGATCGGGACGCGGAAGGCGAGCGTGCCGAACGCGAGCACGGGGAACGCCGCCGGCCACCGCAGCAGCGCCGCGGTCAGTGCCGCCACGGCCGCCGCGACGAGCACCGCGGCAGCCGCGATCTGGACGGGGCTGTCGCGGAGCTCGCGGATCCGCTCGGTGTCCCAGGTCTCCCCGGCGACCAGCACCGGCAGCAACCCGAGTGCGATCAGCAACGCGATCGACCTCGTTCGCCGGTCCCGGGCGACCAGCGCGGTCGCGGCAGCGCCCGATGCGACAGTGATCCCGAGCCAGGCGAGCATGGTCAGGCTCCCTCGGGCGTCCCGACCACGGTGGTCGCGCTGCGCTCCGGGATCACGTCACGGTCGTCGAGGTCGGGCAGCAGGATCTCGACCCGGTAGCGACCCGGAGGCACGGTCCCGCCGGTGTCGGTCCGACCGTCCCACCGGAAAACCTGCTCTCGATCGCCGCCCTCCAGCCTGCCGCCGTCGAGCAGGGTGGCGACGGTGCGCTCGTTGCGGTCGATCACCAGCACCGTCGCGTCACCCGAGCTGCGACGCTGGCGCCACTCGATCCGCGCCTGCTCACCCGCCGCAGGATCGAACGAGTTGGTCACCTCTACCAGGTCGAGCACCTCACCGCGCTGACGCGCCTTCAGGATGGCCGCCAGCGATCCGAGGGCGGCGATCGAGACCGCAACGAGCAGAATCACGGCGAGCCGGCCCTGCGCCGCCGGGTCGGAGCTTGCCTGCACGGGTGGCAGATTACCCGCGGGTCGTTACAGGTCGGCGCGGTCCTCGCCGACCAGCAAGATCACGTCCGCGCCCTCAGCGAGATGGCTGGTCTCGGAGTCGACGACCGACACCGAGTCGACGCCGAGATCGCGGGCCACCGTCTTCGCCTCCTCCTCGTGGCCCCGCTCGTAGAAGACCTGGGTCTCGTTGGCAGGGGTCTGGCTGTTCGTAACCGCTCCGAGCTTGAAGCCGTTCGATTCGACGTCGCCACCGGCCGTCGCCGCCAGCCCCGCCACCGCGGTCCCGTTCAGGACGGCGACCTCGACGTCTCCCTTGACGACGCCACGCTCCTGCACGGTCGGCGGGGGCGCCGAGCTGCCGCCGTCTCCGCTGTCCGCAATCTGCAGCGAGATCAGCGCGACGGCCAGGCCGAGCACGAACACCCCGCCGACGACCGCGAGCAGCTGCCGGGGGTTCGGCCTGGTCAGCCATCGTCTCCACGCCGGCTGGCGGACGATCGCCATCCGCTCCGCGGTGATCCGGCTGGTCGCGGGCCGATCGGCCGCGATCCGCTCCGCGGGGGTCTGCATGGCCGCCGACTCGCGGGCGGCCGCGCGCACCTCCGCGCGGGTCGTCTCGGCCGCACCGGTCGCTCGCGCCACCGCCGCCTGCTGCGCGACGCGGGCGCTCGCCACGGCGGCCTCCTCGGCCCCCTCGACGGCATCCGGGTCGCGCTCGGACCACACCCGGAGCCGGCGGATGTCGCGGGCCTGCGAGAGGAACAGCGGCAAGAACACCGCGAGCCCGAAGAGCGCCGCGATCCCCGCGTACCGGCCGGCCTCCTGGATCAGGTCCATCGACGCAGCACCTAGATGTCCGAGTCGTCGGTGCCGATCACCACAGCGACCGGCGCACCGTCCGTCTGCGGCTCGACCTCGGGTGTCATCTCGAGCAGCTTCGTCTTGCCGAGCGTCTTGCGGAGATCGTCCGAGACCTGCCCCGCCGCGTCCCGGTCGTTCTTGCCCTTGTACATGACCAGGGAGCTGGTCAGCGCATTCGCCGTGCCGGCGTCGGTGACCGCGCCGAGCTTGTACCCGTCCTTCTTCACCTGCTTCGCGACCTTCTCGGCCAGGCCCGGGACGCCGGGGGCGCCGGCTACCCCGGTGGCGTTCAGGACCGACACGGTGATGCTCGAGGGCTTGATCTCCGCGGCCTTCTTGGCCGCCTTCTTGCCGCCGCCGCCCTCGTCGCCGAGCAACCCGAACCCGCTCGTCACCACGCCGGCCGCCGCGATCACAACGACCCCCAGGATCGCGATCAGGTACCGCGCCTGCGGGAAGCGCTCGGAGCGGCCGCCGATCCCAGAGAGCCTCGATAGGCGGCCGCCGGACGGCTCCTCCTCGGGACCGACGCCGGCCTCCTCGGCCGCGGCGGCAGCCGCCTCCTCGGCCGCGGCGGCGGCTCGCTCCGGTGCCCGCCCCGCCCACTCGCGGAGGCGGCGAACATCGCGCGCCTGCTGGAAATACAGCATCACCAGCACGGCCAGCGCCAGGAACGCCGCCAGCCCCAGGTACCCGCCGATCTCCTTGATCAGCTCCATGGCCGCGGCAGTTTAGGCGGCTCGATCATGCGCGCCGCGTCCTCCGCTTCGCGTCCGGGCGCCGTGCGGTCACCGGCAGGGAGGGCCTGTCGTCGTCGCGGGACCGGTCAAGCGGTGGTCGCATCACGCTGGGCCGCGACCAGGTCGACGACGCGCTGGGCGAGCCCTGTCTCGTCGCCGCCGGCGACCATCGCCTCCAGGTCGCCGACCGTGCGCTCCACCCAGTCGGGTTCGAGCGAGACCTGGCGCACGACCCGCACGATCCGGCTCGCCGGGGTGAGCTCGGAGCGCTCGTCCTCGTTGAACAGCTCCTCGTGCAGCTTCTCTCCCGGGCGCGGACCGATGATCTCGATCGCGATGTCGGAATCCGGCTCCATCCCCGCCAGCCGGATCATGTTCCGGGCCAGTTCGAGAATCCGCACGGGCTCGCCCATCTCCAGCACGAACACCTCCCCGGTGGCGCTCCCCAGGTCTCCCGACCGGATCACGAGCTGGACGGCTTCCGGGATCGTCATGAAATAGCGCGTCATCTCCGGGTGGGTGACGGTGACCGGCCCACCGTGCTCGATCTGGCCGCGGAAGATCGGCACGACGCTTCCGGAGGAAGCGAGCACGTTTCCGAATCGGACCGTGACGAACCGCGTCCCGGGGTGCCGGTGGCCGGCCGCCTCGATCACCCACTCCGCCATCGCCTTGGAGGCGCCCATCACGGTCTGCGGGTTGACCGCCTTGTCGGTGGAGACGAGCACGAACCTCTCGGCGCCAGCGACCGCGGCCGTCTCGGCCGTCACTCGGGTCGCGATCGCGTTGTTGCGGAGCGCCTCGAGCGGGTTCGACTCCATCAGCGGGACGTGCTTGTACGCGGCGGCATGGAAGACGACGTCGGGCTTGAACCGCTGCATCACCTCGAGCATCCGGTCGCCCTCCTTGCAGTCGGCGAGCACCGCCTCGACCGCCGAGAAGTGCCACTGGTCCATCAGCTCGCGATCGATCTCGAAAAGGTTGTCCTCGGCGTGGTCGAGCAGGACCAGCAGCCGCGGCCGCACCCGGGCGATCTGGCGGGAGAGCTCAGAGCCGATCGAGCCGCCGGCACCGGTGACGAGCACGATCCGATCGTGCAGGTACGCGCCGACCCGGGACAGCTCCATCACGACCGGGTCCCGCCCCAGCACGTCCTCCACCCGGACCTCGCGAAGCTGCCGGGTGAGCTGGACCCCGCCGCGGAGCAACTCGAACACGGTCGGCAGCGTCCGCACCTCGATCTCGCGTCCCCGGCACGCCGCGACGACGCGGCCGCGCAGCACCCCCGGCGCCGAGGGGATCGCGATGATCACCTCGTCGGGCTTGGCCTGGTCGAGGATCCGCCCGATCTCGTCGGTGGAGCCGAGCACCTTCAGGCCGAGCAGCCGCATCCCACGCTTGCGGGGGTCGTCGTCGACGAAACCGATCGCCTTCGAGCCGAGGTTGGGGTTGAGCAGCATCTCGCGCACCACCATCTGGCCGCCCGATCCGGCGCCGACGATCAGCGCCTCGCGGCCCTTGCGCCGCCGCGCCGCGCGCGCTGGTCGCTCCGCGACGAACCGGACAGCCATCCGGACGCCGCCGACCAGCAGCAGGCACAGCAGGAAGTCGACGATCACGACCGAGCGCGGGATCCCGACCGAGTACGGCTGCACGACCGTGAACACGACGACCAGCACCGCGGTCGCGAGCGCGACCGTGCGAAGGATCAGCGGGAAGTCACCGAACCCGAAGTAGCGCCACCACTTCTGGTTCAGGCCGAGGGCGGTGAACAGGATCGCCTTGCCCAGCGCCACGAACCCGATCGAGCCCCACAGGAGCGTCAGATAGCGGTCCGGGATCCCGCCGGATACGTCCGCGAACCGGAACTGGAAGGCAAGGAAGAACGCGACCGCGGCGACCGCCGCGTCGGCGAGGAACTGCACCAGGCGGTGCCTGTAGACCGGGTCGTTGAGACGGCGCACGGGCGCTTCGAGTGTAGAGCCGGTTCCTACGCGGCGAGCGCCGCGTCGACCTCGTGGCAGATTCCGTCCCGCCGCATCTCGTAGGAGAACTCTTCCAGGACGCGGCGGCGAGCCCGCTCGCCCGCCTCCGGCCCGAGCTCGAGCGCCCGCCGCACCGCCGCCGCGACGTGCTCCGCGCTCGGCGACGGGATCACGACCCCGGTGTCACCGACCACCTCGAGCAGCGCACCCGCATCGGTGACCGCAGGCACGCACCGGGCCAGCATCCCCTCCGCGACCGACAGCCCGAACCCCTCGTGCCGGGACGGCTGCACGTACACCGCCGCGCGCCTGAACAGCCGGTCGAGCTCGGCGTCCGGTAGATATCCGGCCAGGGTGAGGTTCGGCGGCGCCGCGCCGCGGAGCTCGTCGGCGGCGTCGTCATCCCACTTCCCGGCGAGCACGAACTCGACCTCGGGCACGAGCCGCGCGGCGGCCGCGAACGCTGCGTGGCCCTTGCGCTCCAGGTTGGTCCGGTACACGACGCCGACCGTGAGCGCGACTCGCTGCTCGCCCGGTTCCGGGTCGGCGTCTGCGAACCGATCGGGGATCCCGTGGTGGACGACCGCGACCCGGTCCGGGCCGATCCCGAGGTTGGCCTCGATCTCGCGCAGCGAGTAGCGCGAGTTCGTGATCAGGCGGGTGGCGAGCGAGATCGTCCAACGGGTGATCCATTTACGCGGTCCGCCACGCTGCGCCCCGTAGCCGATCTCGGGCATCCGGGCCGTGTCGACCCCGCCGATCACGAGCACGGACGGCTTCCGCATCAGCCGCGCCAGGGTGAGCGCGGCGCACGTGTGCCACGAGGCGAACCATCCGAACACGACGTCGGCGGCACGCAGCTTTCGCCACAGCTCCAGCGGCTTCACTCGCAGCCGCGGCTGAAAGTAGTCGACGACCTCGAACCGCTCCGACAGTGCCTCGCGGTCGATCGCGGTGAACGTGTTTCGCCGGCTGTGGACGTAGAGAACCCGGGCCATCGCGCGGCCATTGTTCCCTAACCTGCGGGTTCGCATGGCCGACCTCTTGATCGACCCGCTCGTCAACTTCGCCACCAACGTGATCGACACCCTGGGCCTGCCCGGGGTGTTCGTGCTGATGCTGCTTGAGAGCGCGTGCATCCCGATCCCCAGCGAGGCGACGATGCTGTTCGCGGGCTTCAACGTCTCCGAAGGGGACATGACCCTGATCGGGATCACCGTCGCCGGCGTGCTCGGCAACCTCGTCGGCTCGTGGGTGGCCTACGCGGCGGGCTACTTCGGCAGGATCGAGATGCTGGAGCGGAACCGGCTGATCCACGTCAACCCAAAGCATCTGGCGACGGCCGATCGGTGGTTCCAGCGCTACGGCGACGCCACCGTCTTCTTCACCCGGATGCTGCCGATCATCCGCACCTTCATCTCGCTCCCCGCGGGCATCGCCCGGATGCCGTTCTGGCGCTTCACGGGGCTGACGCTGCTCGGCTGCATCCCGTGGGTCTTCGCGCTCGCGCTGCTCGGGCGCGAGGTCGGTGACAACTGGGATCAGTGGCGCGACAACCTGCGCTACCTCGACTACGTCGTTGTGGCCGGAATCGTCGCCGTGATCGCCTACCTGCTGATCAAGCGGCGCCGCTCCCGCCCCGGCGATGCCGAGCCAGAGGGCCAGCCCGAGCCGGCGGCCGGATCCGGTCCCTGAGCTCTTGGCGATCTCCCCGGCGCGAGCCGCCGCCCTCGGCCTGATCCAGGGACCCGCCGAGTTGCTGCCCGTCTCGAGCTCGGCGCACCTGATCCTGATCCCGTGGCTGGCCGGATGGGACCTGGAGCGAGTCGACCCCGAGCTGCGCAAGAGCTTCGAGGTCGCGCTGCACGCCGGCGCGGCGGCGGCGCTCGTGATCGGCCAGCGCGACGTGATCGCCTCCGAGCTGCGCCACTTCGACGTCCGCCGGGCGAGCGTGCTGGCGCTCTCGTTCGCGCCGCCGGCCGTGATCGGATGGACGCTCGAGCGACCGATCGAGCGGCGCCTCGGCGGTCCCCTCGCGACCGCGGTGGGGCTGCTCGCCGGCGCCGCGGCGATGGTGCTCGCCGACCGCCGCCCCCAGGTCCGCGGCCGCGGCGAGGCGACGGCGACGGACGGTCTCGCGCTCGGCGCGGCCCAGGCGACGGCACTTGCGCCCGGCGTGTCCCGGAACGGCGCGACCCTGACCGCTGCGAGATGGCGGCGGTTCACCCGCGAGCAGGCCAACATGCTGTCGCGCACCGTGGCGCTGCCGGCGATCGTCGGCGCCGCCCTGCTCAAGGGCGAGCGGCTCCGCCGCCGCGGCGTCGATCCCGCCGCGAAGCGGGCTATGGTCACCGGAATCGTCGCCTCTTTCGCCTCGACGCTCGCCTCCCAGCGCCTGATCCGGGTGGTAGAGCGCGACCGGGCGCTGTGGCCGTACGCCGCATACCGCGTCGGGCTCGCGGGAGTAGTCCTGTGGAACCTGCGCAAACCCGGCCGGCCTTGATGGACGACGCGTACGCCCGGGCCGGGGTGAGCCAGGGCGCCGCGGACGCCGCCGTCGAGGCGCTGCTCGAGTCGGTCCGCCGGATCGACCCGGGCCGGGCATCGCGGCAGGCGGTCGGCCCGGGTCACTACGCCAGCGTGATCTCGCTCGACGAGCACACCGGGATCGCCCTGTGTACCGACGGGGTGGGGACGAAGCTGCTGATCGCCGAACAGCTCGGCCGCTGGGACACGGTCGGGATCGACTGCGTGGCGATGAACGTCAACGACCTGATCTGCGTCGGCGCCGAGCCGCTCGCGATGCTCGACTACATCGCCGTCCCGCGGGCCGAGGCCGAGGTGCTGCGCGCGGTCGGGGTGGGACTGCGGCGCGGAGCGGAGCTCGCAAGGGTCGAGATCCCCGGCGGCGAGCTCGCCCAGCTCGGCGAGATCGTCACCGGGCTCGACCTGGTCGGCGCCTGCTTCGGAACGGTCGCGCTCGACGCGATCGTGACCGGGTCCGCGGTCGAGGCCGGCGACTCGGTGATCGGGCTGCCCTCCTCCGGCCTGCACTCGAACGGGTACACGCTGGCGCGCTCAGCGCTGGACGGGATCCCGCTCGATGACGAGCGGCTCGGAAGACCGCTCGGAGAGGTGCTGCTGGAGCCGACCGAGATCTACGTGGCCGCGATCGTGGAGTTGCTCCGCTCCCCGGTCGAGGTCCGCGGGCTCGCCCACATCACCTCGGGCGGGCTCGGCAACCTCGGGCGGCTCGACGCCGACGTCGGGTACGAGATCGACGACCCGCTCCCGGTCCTGCCCGTGTTCGACCTGATCCAGGAGCGTGGGGACGTCCCCGCTGAGGAGATGCGGGCGGTCTTCAACATGGGATGCGGGTTCTGCTGCGTGGTCGGCGACGCGGACGAGGATGCCGCGCTCAAGCTGCTGCGCCACCACTACGCCGATGCGAGGCGAATCGGGAGGGCCACCGAGGCTGGCGGATGACAACATCGAGATCGTCCATGCCGCCGTCGCGGCGTGGAAACCGCGGAGATTGGGACGCCGTGCTCGCGGAGATCGCGCGGCGTACGTGTGAAGCGGTAGACGGCGGCTAGGGCCGCAGGGTCGAGTACGTCGTGTCCTCCTCGAGCAGGAGGTCGAACGCCTCCAGGATCGAGGTGACGACGGCGTCCGCGGCGGTGATCGCGGCGGCGCCGGCCCCCTCGGGTCCGATCACGCAGATCCCGAACCGCACGGTCTCCAGCATCGGGACGTCGTTGGCGCCGTTCCCGATCGCGGCGCACCGCTCCGCGCCGAGCTCGATCGCGTAGTCGCGCTTCTCGGTCCCGCTCATCACCCGGTGCCCGTCGACCCCGAGCGCGGCGGCGGTCTCGTCCAGTTTGTGGAGCGTGTCCGCCGACAGCAGGTGCACCGTGAGCTGCTCGCGGGCCCGCCCGATCCGATCGGCGACCCCGTCGATCAGGTGAGCGCGGTTGGCGAGGGTGCCGTTGACGTCGCACAGCAGGTGCTCGAGCTCGAACGTGTCGGCGCCCGGGATCTCGCGACGAAGCGTCACGGAAAGATCAAATCAGGCCGGCTCCCACAGCGTCCCGCCCGGCACCGGGATCGGCTTCACCCTCCACTCGCGCGCCAGCGACCACAGCTCCGCCCGGAGCGGGATCCGGGCACGGCCGGTGACCTCTTCGAGCTCGCGGGTCGCCGCCCGGCCGAACCGGCGCAGCACCTCGAGCGGCTCGGGGCGATCGGGTGAAGGGGCCGGCGCTCCCGCCGCAAGCGCGGCCTCCAGGTAGGCGTCGTACGGCTGCGGCCCCCAGGCCGCGTGGCGCTCCCCGTCCCCGCCGACGAACACGAGCGAGGGCAGCGCCACCCGCTCGCCTAGTCCGCGGAACTCCTCGAGGTCGGCTCCGAACGCCTCTGTGATCGCGTTCGAGCCGAGGTCGATCCGGAACCGCGCCGCGTCGAGGCCGGCCTCGCCGGCGGCCCCGACCAGCGCCTCCGTGTGATCGAGCTTGCGTCGCTCCACCATGATCCCCTCGCGGAGGCGGCGCAGGTAGGAGTGCGCAGCCGCCTCGCCCTGTTCGGCGGCGGCCCTCACGCCCAGGCACGCGGGATAGGTCGACGCCAGCGGCCCGTCCCTCCACGCCCGCGGATCGGTCGGCATCCCGGTCCGAGCGGTGACCTCGAGCCATCGCCCCATCTCGGTGGCGACGACGTCCGGCCCGGAGTCGTACTCCCGAGCGAGCCCGCCCATCACCCACCTGAAGCTGAGCTCGTCGCCCAGATCCCAGATCAGCCGGCGGAGCTGGGGCTCGCAACCCCACGACCAGGGGCAGGCGGGATCGGTGTAGCAGCGAACCTGTATGGACACGGTGGCGACCGTCCACTTCGACGCGCGATCATGGGTGTCGAGCGCCGTGCGCGCGGTCGTGGGAAGGTCGAAAATAGCGTCAAGATGCAGATGGTGAACTGATGCAGACGGGTTCGGTGATCGGCACGGTCCTCTCGGGCCGGTACCGGTTGGAGTCCAAGCTCGGCAGCGGCGGGATGTCGACGGTCTACCTCGCCACCGACGAAACCCTGGAGCGGGAGGTCGCGGTCAAGCTCCTGCACGCGGAGATCTCCGACCAGCCCGACCAGATCGAGCGGTTCCGGCGGGAGGCGCGCTCGGTCGCGCAGCTCTCCCACCCGAACATCGTCTCGGTGATCGACGCGGGCGAGGATGGCGGCCACCCCTACATCGTGTTCGAGTACATCGAGGGGGAGACCCTGAAGCAGCGGATCGAGGAGATGGAGAGACTCCCTCTCGACGAGGCCGTCGCGTACACGATCGAGGTCGGCAGGGGACTGGCGGTTGCTCATGCCCGCAGCCTCGTCCACCGCGACGTGAAGCCGCAGAACGTCCTGATCGACCCCGAGGGGCGCGCAAAGGTGACCGACTTCGGAATCGCCCGCTCGCTGGAGAAGGACGGGCTGACGGCCACCGGGCGGGTGCTGGGGACCACCGACTACGTTGCCCCTGAGCAGGCGATGGGGCAGCCAATCGACCCACGCTCGGACGTGTACTCGCTGGGCGTGCTGCTGTACGAGATGCTGACCGGAGACGTCCCATTCCACGCCGAGACCCAGGTCGGGGTGGCGATGAAGCACGTCAACGAGCCGCTCCCGGACGTGCAGCGTCGCCGGCCCGATGTCTCCGCCGCGCTCGCTGCGGTCGTGGAGTCGGCCACGGCGAAGGATCCAGACAAGCGGTACGCGGGGATGGCCCCGATGCTGCGGGATCTGGAGGGTGCGCTCGAGGTCGAGGTGGCGCGGGCGGGGCGCTCCACCGGCGAGGTGACGACGGTGCTGGACTCGGTCCCCCGCAAGCGTCGCCGTATCCTCACCCGCCGCGGCGTCTCATGGGCGGGGATCCTGCTGGTGCTGGCCGGGGCCGCAGCGGCGGTGCTGCTCGGGGTGTTCGCCGGCGACGACCAGCACGGGGGCGGCGGGGAAGGCGGTCCCACGGTCACCCAACCGGTCGGCGCGACGGACTTCGATCCGCTCGGGGACGGCGAGGAGCACCCCGACAAGGTGAAGCTCGCGGTCGACGGGAACCCCGGCACCAAGTGGACGACGGAGACCTACCAGACCGAGGACCTCGGCAAGCCCGGGGTGGGCCTGTACGTGGACGCGGGCAAGCCGGTCCGAGCGAAGCAGCTCGACGTGCGCACCGACACCCCTGGGTGGGAGATGGAGGTGTACGCGGCCTCGGGCGCTCCCCCCGACGGCCTCGACGGGTGGGGCTCCCCGGTGGGGACGGCCAAGGTCGACTCGGAGCACGTCCGAGTCCCGCTGGACACCGGCGGGAAGGAGCAGTACTACCTGCTGTGGATCACCAGCCCGGCCGATGTCGAGGGCGACTTCCTCGTCGAGGTGAACGAGGTGCGGCTGATCAGCTGATCAGAACCGGTGCGCGCGCTCGGTCGCGTGCCGCTCGATCGCGAGCTCGACCAGCCGGTTGCACAACTCCGGGTAGGGGATCCCACTAGCCTCGAACAGCTTCCCGAACACGCTCGTCTCCGTGAACCCGGGGATCGTGTTGAGCTCGTTGACGAGCACCTCGTCGTCGTCCGAGACGAAGAAGTCGCAGCGGGCGAACCCGGCGCAGCCCGTGACCGCGAACACCCGCGCCGCGAGCTCCCGCACCGTGGCGGTGGTCGGCTCGTCGAGTCGCGCCGGGACGACCAGGTCCATCCCGCCGTCGGAGTACTTCGCCTCGTAGTGGTACCACTCGGCGTGGGCGACGATCTCACCCGGGACCGAGGTCTGCGGCTGCTCGTTCCCCAGCACCGAGCACTCTACCTCCCTGCCCGTCGCGGACGCCTCCACGACCACCCGCGGGTCGTGCCGGGCGGCGAGCTCGATCGCCTCGTCGAGCTCTGCCTCGGTCGAGCCCACCCTAGAGATCCCGACGCTCGAGCCGAGCCGGGACGGCTTCACCCACACCGGCAGCCCGAACCCGGCGACGATCTCCCGCCACCCGTCCTCGCCTACCGAGCAGAACGCCGTCTGCGGAAGACCGTGGAAGGCGAGCAAACGCTTGAAGGTGAGCTTGTCGATGCAGATCGCCGAGGCCAGCACCCCGGCGCCGACGTACGGGATGTCGAGGTACTCGAGCGCCCCCTGCAGCGTCCCGTCCTCGCCGTAGGGGCCGTGCAGGACCGGGAAGGCGACGTCGGCGCCGAGCAGGCCTCCCGCCGCCCGCAGCTCGACCTCGTCGCCCTCGTGCAGCCACCGTCCATCGCGATCGACCCGGACGGGGAGCGGCTGATGGCCGGCCGCGAGCAGGCCGGCCGCGACCGACTCGCCGGAGCGAACCGAAACCTCGTGCTCTGACGAGCGCCCCCCGCTGAGCACCACGACCCGCATCTAGTTGCCCTCCACCACGCCCGGCTGGGGCGCGGTGAACTGGCCGACGACGAGCACGACCGTCGTCCGGCGGTCGACCCGATCGCCGCCCGCGGGCGACTGCCGCAGCACGATCCCGTCGTCGTCCTCGGAGCTGACCGTGCGCTTCTGCACGGACACCTTCAGGCCCTGCGCGCGGAGCGTCCCGCGCGCCGCCTGCTTCGTCTGGCCGATCACGCTCTCGACGACGACCGCGTCGGCGCCGGTCGACACTGTGATCCTCACCTTGGCGCCCCGCTTCACGGTGCCGGATCCGGGATCCTGGGCGATCACGGTCCCCTCCTCCTCGGTGGAGTCCTCGGTCTCCACGTTGGGGAGCAGGCCCGCGTCCTCGAGCTTGGACTCCGCGCCGCCCTGGTCGAGCCCCAGCACAGAGGGCACCTCGACCAGGTTGGGCCCCTTGGAGACGAACAGCTTCACCACCCTGCTCTGCTTCAGCCGCTGGCCGCCGGGCGGGTCTGTGCCGATCACCCTGCCGGCAGCCGCGTCGGCGGAGAAGCGCTTCTCGGGGTCGACCCTGAACCCGGCGTCCTGCAGCTTCACCGTCGCCGCCCGCTCCGACATGCCCTCCACCTCCGGCACCTGGGCGGTGCCCGGGCCGGCGCTCACCGAGAGCACCACGGTCGATCCCTCCTTGGCCTTCTCGCCGCCCGGCGGGTCCTGCTCCACGACCTGCCCCTTCTTCGCGTCCGTGGTCGGGAACTCGGTCACATCCACCGCGAACCCGGCCTGCTCGAGGGTCGCTGTCGCGGCCTTCACGGTCCTGCCGGTGACGCTCGGGACCGTCTTGCTGGTGGGCGCCAGGAACAGCGCCCACACGGCGACCGCGACGAGCGCCGCCAGCAGCGCCCCGATGGCCGCCCACCGCCATCGGCGGCGGCGGCGCGCGCGCTGCTCGTCGGTCTCCAGCGGGGGCGGCGGCGGTCCCACCGGCGCCCCCCGCACCTCTGTGCCGCCCGGCACCGGCACCGGCGCGAACACGGCGGTGTCGACGGGCGCCACCGACGGGTTCGCCTGCGCCATCGCGAGCGCCGCGTCGAACTCCTCGGCGCTTCGGAACCGGTTGGCCGGGTCCTTCGCGAGCGCCTTCAGGACGACCGCGTCGAGCGCCGGCGTGACGCTCGGGTTCAGCTCCGAGGGCGGGCGCGGCACCTCCGAGACCTGCTTCAGGGCGACCGCGACAGCGCTGTCCGCCTCGAACGGGACCCGACCGGTGAGTGCCTCGTACAGGATCACCCCGATCGAGTACAGGTCGGAGGCGGCACTCACGTCCAGCCCCTGCGCCTGCTCGGGCGAGAGGTACTGGGCCGTCCCCATCACCGACCCTGTCTGGGTGATCTCGGAGGGACCCGCCTTCGCGATCCCGAAGTCGGTGACGGTGGCGCGGCCGTCGCGGTCGATCAGCACGTTGCCCGGCTTCAGGTCCCGGTGGATGACGCCGTTCGAGTGCGCGAACCGCGCCGCCGTGAGGATCTGCCGGGTCACCCCGACCGCCGCATCGACGCTCATCCCGCGGTTGATCAGGTCGCGCAACGAGGCGCCCTCGACGTACTCCATCGCGATGTAGTACGTGCCGTCGTACTCACCTCGGTCGTACACGTTCACGACGTTCGGGTGCTGCAGCCCGGCGGCGGCCGACGCCTCGCGGCGGAACCGCTCCACGAACTCCTTGTCCTGGGCGAATCGCGGCAGCATGATCTTCAGCGCCACCCGGCGGTCGAGCTCGGTGTCGTCCGCGCACCACACCTCCGCCATCCCGCCGGACCCGATCCGGCGGATCACCCGGTACCGGCCATCGACGATTGTGTTCTCGTCGAGCTTCACGAGCTAGTCGAGCAGCGATTCCATGACGTCCGTCGCGATCGGCCCCGCCGTGTCGCCGCCGAAGCACCCGGTGCACCGCTCCACCGTCGCCGCAACCGCGATCTTGGGGTTGTCGGCCGGCGCGAACCCGATGAACCACGCCTGGTTCAGGCCCTGAGCGATGTTGATCTCCGCAGTCCCGGTTTTCCCCGCGAGCGACGCGCCCGACACCGATAGCCCAGACGCGGTTCCCTCCTCGGCGACCTTGGTCATCATGTCGGCGACCTCGCTCGCCGTCTCCTCGCTCATCACGTCGGACTGCACCTTGGGGTCGAGCTCCTGCGTCGTCCTCCCCTCCGGGTCGGTCACCCGCTGCAGGAAGGTCGGGCGCATCTGCTCGCCGCCGTTCGCGACCGTGGACGCGACCATCGCCATCTGGGTCGCGGTCGCCAGGATCTGGCCCTCGGCGCCACCCTGCCCGATCGCGACGCGGCCGACGTCGAACCCGTCCTTGACCAGGTCGCCGCTCGAGTTGTACACGCCGCTCGCCTTCATCTCGCCGTCGGGGAAGTCGAGCGGCGGGTCGCTGTAGAACCCGAACCGCTGCATGTACTCGACCATCGTGTCCGCGCCGAGCTGCTCGCCGACCTGCGCCCAGTAGGTGTTCACCGAGTGGGTGAGCGCGGTGGTCATGTCGATGTTGCCGAACGACTCGCCGCCCGAGTTCTCCAGCGGCACTCCGGAGATCTTCTTCGGGGAGTCGGCGTTCAGCACGGTGGAGGGATCGAACTCGCCCGAGTCGAGCGCCGCGGTCGCCGTCACCACCTTCATCGTCGACCCCGGGGGGTAGATCGACTGGGTGGGGCGGTTGACGAGCGGGTTGCCGGGGGCCTTGTTGAGCTGGTTGAGGTTGTCCGGGACGAGGTTGGGGTCGTACCCGGGCTCCGACACCATCGCCCGGACCGCGCCGGTGTCGGGCTCGATCGCGACCACCGCGCCGCCCGTCTCCGGGACCGTGATCGCGTTGGCGAGGTCGTCCTCGGCGACCTGCTGCGCATCCGAGTCGAGCGTCACGGTGAGGTCGCTGCCCGCGTCCACGTGCCCCTCGAGCTGCTCGATGATCGAGACGAACTCGTTGTCGCGGCCGATCAGGACGTCGTTCTCGGACCGCTCGATCCCGGTGTTCCCCTGCGCGACGAAGCTGTACCCGACCGGGTGCCCGAACAGCTTCCCCTGCGGGTACTTGCGGGTGTAGATCCGCTGGTTGCCGGATCCCGACGGGACACTGACCGCTACCTCTGTCCCGTCTACGGTGCTGATCGTGCCGCGGGGGATCTTCTGGGTCTCGATCAGGGGGCGGCGGTTGTCCTGACGGGCGGCGAGCTCGTCGGAGTCGAAGATCGCCCAGTACGACGTGAACCCGACCACGGTCGCGAACAGGACCAGGATCAGGACGTACAGGCGGACGATCGAGCGGTTCACGGCGACACCTGCGTGCGCGGCGCTCGGGGGCGGCGGGCGCGGTCCGAGATCACCAGCAGCAGCGCGACCAACACCATGTTCGCGACCACAGAGCTGCCGCCGTAGCTGATGAACGGGAGGGTGACGCCGGTCAGCGGGATCACCCGGACGACCCCGCCGAGGATCACGAACGCCTGCAGCGCCAGCACCGCGGTCAGCCCTGCGGCGAGCAGCTTCCCGAACCCGTCAGCCGCGAGCACCGCTGTCTTGAATCCGCGCTCGGCGATCAGGACGTAAGTGATCACGACTGCGGCCGCGCCGAACAGGCCCAGCTCGTTCGTGATCACCGCGTAGATGAAGTCGGTGTGCGGCGCCGGCAGGATGCTGCCGCAGTCCGGGAACGGCTGCACGCAGTGTGGCTTGAACGGGCCCGGGAGCTCGAGCAGCGAGGAGCCGAGGCCGCGGCCGAACAGCCCGCCGTCGGCCTGCGCGTACAGCGATTGGGTGATCTGGCCGGCGCCCTCGGGCGCGTGGCGGCCGAACGGGTCGAGCCAGATGTCCACCCGGTCGTGGACGTGCGGGACGGTCTGCGACATCACCCAGGCGCCCACCACGAACAGCGCCATCCCGATCAGCACGAACGAGATCCGCGAGGTGGCGACGTACAGGACGGCGAGGAACGCGCCGAAGAACATCAGCGAGCT